>CAKAHN010000001.1 GCA_916439105.1 uncultured Lachnoanaerobaculum sp. | reverse complement strand
TAAGTTGTTTTAATTGTTATAGATCGTTAGGAAAAATATAGGGTTATTACTTTTTAATAATAGGGTGGGATCGATGAAAATTAGCCTTATTCGGGATGTGGGGTAAGACCGGTATAAATATTTTTATAATGATCAGCGGATATTTCATGTGTAGATCAAAGCTTACGGTCAAAAGATACTGCAAGGAGATGCGAAAAAACTCAAACGAGTTTTTTCACATCCCCTTTTTTATTCCATACCTCCAAGAAGCCTTTTCATAATGTATTGATAGATATCCTGACTGCAGGAACGCCAGTTGTTTTTCATGATATTGGCCTGCTCTTCATCAGGTGAATTTATTTCAATATTTATAAGCGGTGTTTTTCCTTCCAAAACTTCACAATGAACAATTAGATCATTTCCCGGAAGTTTATAGTATTCGGCTGTAGTGGAAACTTCGTTTCTCATACGAAATTTATTTGTCTGTATAAACTCGTTGATATCTGTAATGATAGCCGGTGATATCTGTTTTTCAAAAAAAGAGAGGGCTTCTTTGCCTTCTTTTGTCATTTCATATCTGGAATTATTGTTTATATTCTCGACACTCAGCAAATTTGATTCCAAAAGTTCTGAAAGAGCCTGTTGGACTATGAAGTATGTAGTATACTCTTTACTGACAAAAAAGTCGGATATATTTGAATTGGTAAGTGGAAATTTCACTTGTTTTAACATGTATAGTATCATTAACTTATATAAAGTCATCGGTTCTGAGAGCATCATCGGACCTCCTGTGTAATACAAAGATTTTACAACAAATGAGATATTATGTAAAGCGGAATGAAATTATACTTGATAACCCTACTGTCGACAAGAGACTAACTGCTTATTAGATATAGAAATTCATTGTTATTTATGATAAAATGTAGGTTATGGTTTATAGAAGAGGTGTATAAATGAGAGAGCGAATCAATCGTTTGGCAAAGGGGATTATAGAGGAAGAATTACCTTTATTGGTCTGTGAGCCGGATTATATAGAACTGCCTATAAAGATGGATGAAGCTACCTGTTTTGAGTTGGAGGTACGAAGTGATAATAAAGTACCTTTGAGAGGAGTGGCATATTCTGACAATATCAGGGTAAGAATACCTGATGCAACTTTTGGCGGAGTAAAGAACAGACTTGTAATTGAGATCAACTCAGAGAATTTGAATGGTGAAGAGAAAATAGAGGGTAGTATAACTTTGGTCACTAATGCCGGCGAAAGAGAAATACCCTATACTTTTTATATAAAAAATACGGATACTGTACTGGTATTGGAATCATTAAAGACAGTGGATGATTTTATGGTCATTGCAAAAGAGGATATAAATATTGCATTGGCTATTTTTATGTACAAAGATTTTTGCAAATCAGGATTCATGAAGGATCTCAGGTATCAAAAAATTTATGAAGCTCTCAGTATAGGAAATGATTTCAGATCAAACCTTGAAAATTTTCTTCAGGCAGTGGGAAATAAAGAGGCTGTTGATTTTGTATTGGAAACAAGTGCACTTGATTTGACTACCGTAGAAGAAGGTAAAACATACTCTGTCAGAGTTTACAAGGATAATTGGGGATTGCTTGATATAGATGTATCATCAAATGCTGAATTCATTAAATTAAACACAGATAAAATAAAAAATGAGAATTTTATTGATAATGTCTTTGAGCTTGAATTTACTATTGATACGGAACTTTTGGAAGACAGAAAAAATATAGCGAATATAAAGTTTACTAACGGTTTAAATGAAAAAAATCTGGAAGTTGTAATCAATAAAAATCTTGAGAAGGAATATCAAAGAGAGGCAAGAATCTTTGAAAGAAAGCAATGGATAAGTTATCAAAAGCTTAGAGTGGAGTATGAACTCAGTAATGAATTGGTCGAGAAAAATGAAGTACTCTTTAAGATGCTTGCTGTGCTTGACAGATTGCTGGCAAGTACATATAAGAGTCTTTTGGTAAAGTTATTGAAGGCTGAGATATACTTGATGCAGGGGGATAAGGCCACTGCAAAGTCTATTATAAACAGTCTGGATTCTAAAATTAAGGAAAACAGACATGAACTGAGAGATGAATATTTGATCTTAGAATATCTGGATACCTATATGTATCCGGATGCGGATAAGATGAGAGATTTGACAAAGCTTGTTAAAGATCTGTATAAAAAATATCATTCAAATATCGAACTTATGTTGGTTTTAAATTTGGATGAAACATTGAAGGATAATCCTGAAGAAAGACAGAAGTTTTTAAAGAGGGCTTTTGAGCTTGGAGACAGATCTAAACTTTTAATGATGGAGTATGCTCTGCTTCTTTGTAAAAATCCTCAGTTATTAACAGGATGCGGAAAGTTTGAAGTGCTTGCGTTAAGTTTCGGTATAAGAAATAATCTTATATCAGTCGGCCTGTCGGAGAAAATACCGGCTGTAGTCAGGGAGACAAAAAAGATAAACGGAGCAATATTAAATATTTTACTCTGTATATACAATGCTCTTCCAAGCAATGAGCTTTTATCTGATATATGTGAGATATTTATAAACGGAAATGTCAGAAAGAAGTATGTAAATGCATGGTATGAAAGATGTATTGAAAAAGGATTGCCTGTTGAGGGTATATATGAGTACTTTATTTATTCACTTCCTGAAAAATATGATTTACCGATACCTGAACAGGTACTCAAGCATTTTGAAAGAATAAATTCAATGGCTGATGATTTCAAAGTGAAGATATTTGAAAACATTGTGGAGTTTTATCCTCATAACAGTGAGATACATAGAGAATTTATTAAGAGAATTAAGATTTTCACCATAGATAATGCAATGAAATTAAAGATGGATGATCATCTTATAAATATATATTCAGGTATACTTGAAGAAGATGATATTGATGAAAGGCTGGCAAAGATAATTCCTTTCTTGATGAATTCATATGAGGTTAGGGTACCGGAAAAAGGAGCGAAATCCATTATAGTTGTTTATCCGGAATTAAACGGAGAGAAAAGGTATGAACTTGAGAATAACAGAGCATTTGTAGCACTGTATTCGGAAAATGCCATTATTCTTACAGAGGATGATAAGGGCAACAGATACTATTCAAGGGATTTGACCGTTGATAAGATATTCCATATGCAAAATCTTATAGACAGATCATATGAGATAGAAAAAAATCACGATATGCACAGACTTGAGATGCTTGGTAGAATCGCAAATAGTGAGGACATCAATGAAGAGGATGTGGCTTTGATAGAAAGTGTACTTGATGAAATAGATATAGATGTTCGTTTCAAAAACATACTTTTATCCAAGCTTATAGAGTATTTCTGGAAGTCATCGGAGAATGAAGAAGATGCAATAAACTTCAAACTTTTATATAAAACAGCACAGATGAATCTGAATGAAGATAATATTTTTATGTACTGCGACACATTGATGAATACCGGAAATGTGAAAGAGGCAATAAATATAATAAAGGCATTCGGGGTAGAAAGCTTTAAAAAAGATGAGTTATTGAAATTACTTGTTAAAGCTATTGATGATGAGGCATTTAATCAAAATAAATTACTGGCTGTGATTGCATTTAATCTGTATAAGGATGATAAATACACAGATAAAACTCTTGAATTTATTGCTAAGATATATAATGGAAAAACTCAGAATATGTTTGACTGTTTGAATACATGTGTTGAAAAGAATATTGAGACATATAATCTTGAGGAAAGGTTGCTTATACAAATGCTTTTCTCAAATCAGACATCAGATCTTGATGAGGCTTTCAAGATATATACAGAGAGAAAAAGAGTTACAGATATGATCATCAGAGCATATTTTACTGTTAAGAGCGATCTGTTCTTTATGAATGATGAGATTATTCAGGACAATATATTTGAATATCTGGAAGACGGACTCAGTGATGTGGATGATATAAAGGAATTCCCAAATATATATATGCTTGCTTTGTCAAAGTATTATTCTAAAAAGGATAAACTAAATTTCAAGCAGACCAGACTCTGTGAACAGATAGTAAATAATCTTTGTGATATGGGAATGGTGTTTTCATATTTCAAAAATTTGTCAAAGTTTGTGCCTATAGAAAGAGATATACTTGAGTCTACCTTTGTGGAATATAAAGCCGAGAAAGATTCTATTATATTAAAAATCAAGAATTTTTCCGTTAAATAAAGATTTTTGAAGAGGAGGACTTCCCAAATATCTATAAAAAAACATTTTTGTTAAATACAAGAAGATTTTTTTCTGATGAGATATGGGAGTATCAGATACTTGAAAATGAGGACGGCAATATAAAAACTTTGGTAAATGACTGTGTTCAATTTTCTAAATTGGATAATGCAGGCGAGAGCAGGTTTATTCTTATTAATGATATGGAAGAATTACCTAAGGGTGAAGACAGAGAAATAAAGGAGAAACTGACAGAGTTTGTGTATAAGGACGAATTGGTGGCCAATTTATTTACTCTGATATAAAAAAATGAAAGGAATGTAGATTTATATCTGCATTTGATATTTGTATAAAATGGGAGATACAATGAATCCAAAGGTACTTGGAATCGCTTTATCGGATATAAGTACAAGTCTTATATTTTATCCGGATGATGAAGCATTGATTTTCCCCACTGTTATAAGTAAGAGAAAGGGCGAAGAGTCCTGGGTTGTGGGTGAAGATGCATATGCTTTGGCATTGGATGGAAAAGGTATAATTACTGATAAATTATTAAAATTGACAAGAAAAGATGGGGTTGCTACCATCGACGGTACAAGATATGAAGGAAAAGAAATACTAAAAATTTACTTCAGAGAAATAATAAATGTCGGTATGGAAAAACTGTATAAGGAAAAACCTGAGGAAGTAGTTGTAGCTATGACAGGTTTGGACGAAGAGATAGTTGTTGATATAAGAGAAGCTTTTGTAGGACTTGGATATCAGCCAAACCACATACATGTAATAAGTAAAGAAGAGAGTTTTATATATTTTGTACTTTCATTGAAAAAAGACATATGGAACAATAAAGTCGGAATGTATGATTTATCTGATGTAAGCCTTACATATTACGAAATGCTTGTAAACAGAAATTCAAGGAAGTTGCTTGTAAATGCGGAGTCGGAAAATATGGATGAGGCATTTAACCTGCAGATACTTAATAATCCTTCAGGTGCAAAGCTTGCGGATAAGATTTTGACTTCTGTTGCCGAGAAGGTAATGGATAAGAAGAAATTTTCGTCGATTTTCCTCACAGGTCAAGTGTTTGCTGAGCATGAATGGGCAGACGGCTTTATAAGTTATCTTTGTTCAAGGGGTAAAGTTTATCTGGATACGAATATATTTGCAAAGGGCGCCGCATTTAAAGGTGTAGACCTTGCAAGTGAGAATTCAATATATAATTTAGTTGCCATCTGTGAGGGAAGACTTAGAACGGACGTATTTATAGATGTAGAAAGCAAAGGTAAGGTCAGCAAGATATATCTGGCAAAAGCAGGTGATTTTTGGGATGAGCCGAATGACGAGCTTTTATTGATACCCGATGAGAGAGAAATAATAGAGGTAAATATAGTAAGTATTGACGGCAAGACTAAGAAAACTGTTCCTATAGCACTGGATTTCCTTCCTAAGAGGCCTATAAAAACAAGAAGATTTTATCTGAGAACAATGTTTATTAATGATAAAATAATGAAGCTGGAAGTAGAGGATGCAGGTTTTGGAGATATGTATCCGGCAACTGATATAAAGAAATTTTGAGGTAAACTTATGGGATTGATTTTATGTGAATCCGTAACGGCAAAAAATCCTTTTCATATAGATGTATTATCTCTGGATATATATAGTTATGAAGAGCTGTGTTATATAATATTTGAAAATCCTATTTTGGTTACAGAGGGAATTGTAAGTGAAACTCTGATTGACTTTTTAAGAAATGAGCTTGGCTTGAGTGCTTTAGCCGACAGCTTGAGAAGAAAAATGTCTAACGGAACAGATGATGAGGATATCCTTGTATATATCATAGATTCCTGCGGCCTATATAATAATGCTGAATCCATAATTTTCAGAAATGTCATGGGTAAGATAAAGAAAATGGCAATCTGGGAAGTTACAAAGCAAAGAGCCGACTACATGTTCTATATAGGAAAATATGATTTGGCAAAAAAGTACTATATGGAAATACTTGAAATGGATACAAAGGCGGACGAGGGCTTTACAGGCAGCGTACATCATAATTTAGGCGTGGTATATGCAAATTTTTTCTTGTATGATGAAGCTTTTGAAGCTTTGAAAAAATCATATGAGCTTACAAATGATGAAGCTATTTTAATGGAGATTTATTTCCTGAAAAGGATATTTGCTTCATCCGACGAAGCAAAAGATGAAGACAGGATGTCTGAATTATTAAAACCGGAATTGATAGGTGAAGCAAAGAAATCTTTTGATATAGCTCTTGAAGGTGTCGGAGAGAGTGAAATGATAAAGAAAATAGAGTCAATATTTGCAGTAGAGAATAAAAATGAAAAGAAGAAGCTGATAGGTGAATATATAGCTACTTTAAAAGCAGATTATAGAAATATGAAATAAGGCAGGTAAGCATGAAAGAATTGGAAAAGACATACAGCCCCGAAAAAATAGAGGGCAGAATATATAAAAAATGGTTGGAAGAAAAGTACTTCCATGCAAAGGTAAATAAGGATAAAAAGCCTTTTACAATTATAATGCCGCCACCTAATATCACAGGTCAGCTGCATATGGGACATGCACTTGATAATACTATGCAGGATATCCTGATAAGATATAAGAGAATGGCCGGATATGAGGCGCTTTGGCAGCCGGGAACAGACCATGCGGCTATTGCTACAGAGGTTAAGGTTATTGAAAAGCTTAAAGCTGAGGGCAAGGATAAGCATGAGCTTGGAAGAGAAGGATTTTTAAAGGAAGCTTGGGCATGGAGAAATGATTACGGTACAAGAATAATCAATCAGCTTCAAAGACTTGGTTCATCTGCAGACTGGGACAGAGAAAGATTTACTATGGATGAACAGGGACAAAAGGCTGTAAAGGAAGTTTTTCTCAGATTGTATGAAAAAGGGTATATCTACAAAGGTAACAGGATTATAAACTGGTGTCCTGTTTGTAAAACATCTATTTCAGATGCCGAGGTTGAACATATTGAGATGGATGGCAATTTCTGGCATATAAAGTATCCTGTTGCCGGAGAAGAAGGAAAGTTTGTTGAGATTGCTACAACAAGACCTGAGACACTTCTTGGAGATACTGCGGTTGCGGTAAATCCGTTGGATGAAAGATATAAAGATATTATAGGTAAGAAGCTTGTTTTGCCGCTTGTAGGAAGAGAAATACCTGTAGTAGCTGATGAATATGTTGATAAAGAGTTCGGAACAGGCTGTGTTAAGATAACTCCTGCACATGATCCTAATGACTTTGAGGTAGGAAAGAGACATAATCTGCCTGAAATCAATATAATGCATGATGATGCAACTATTGATATGCCGGGAAGCAAGTATGACGGGCTTGACAGATATGAGGCAAGAAAACTTATAGTAAAAGATCTTGACGAGGCCGGACTTTTGGTAAAGGTAGTTCCTCACAGCCACAATGTTGGAAGACATGACAGATGTAAAACAGTGGTAGAGCCTCTTATAAAGCCACAGTGGTTTGTTGCTATGAATGAAATGGCAAAACCTGCGATAAAGGCGATAGAGACAGGTGAGCTTAAGTTTGTACCTGAGAGCTATGCAAAAACATATTTACACTGGCTTGAAAATATAAGAGACTGGTGTATTTCAAGACAGCTTTGGTGGGGACATCAGATTCCTGCATATACATGTGAAATGTGGCGAGATAACGGTTGCAAGAGAAAAACCGGAAAGTTGCCCAAAATGCAGATGCCATGAGCTTGTACAAGATGAGGATACACTGGATACATGGTTTTCATCAGCACTTTGGCCTTTCTCAACACTCGGATGGCCTGATGATACCGAGGAAATGAAGTATTTTTATCCGACAGATGTACTTGTAACAGGTTATGATATTATATTCTTCTGGGTAGTAAGAATGGTATTCTCAGGCTATGAACAGACAGGAAAATCACCTTTCCATACCGTGCTCATCCATGGACTTGTAAGAGACTCCGAAGGTAGAAAGATGAGTAAATCTCTTGGAAACGGTATTGATCCGCTTGAGGTTATAGATAAATACGGTGCGGATGCACTCAGAATGATGTTAATAACCGGAAATGCACCGGGAAATGATATGAGATTCTACTACGAAAGAGTAGAGAGTGCCAGAAACTTTGCAAATAAGATCTGGAATGCGGCAAGACTTATCATGATGAATATAGGTGATGACAAGCCCGGAAAGATAGATACCTCAAAGCTGATGCTCTCAGATAAGTGGATACTTTCAAAGTCAAACAGACTTATAAAGGAAGTTACAACAAATCTGGATAAGTTTGAGCTTGGTATAGCTCTTTCAAAGATCTATGACTTCGCATGGGAAGAGTTCTGTGACTGGTATATTGAGATGGTAAAGGTAAGACTTTGGAATAAGGAAGACGAAACACGAGATACCGCACTCGCAGTACTTACAGAGGTTTTAAATATCATCTTGAAGCTTTTACATCCATTTATGCCTTTTATCACAGAGGAAATCTACTGTACCGTAAATGAAGATGTAAAGAGCATAATGATCGAGCCTTGGCCTGTAGAAAATCCTGAGTACAATTTTGAAGATGATGAGAACAAAGCTGAGCTTATAAAAGAAGCCGTTAGAGCAATAAGAAATGTAAGAGCATCTATGAATGTTCCTCCTTCACATAAGGCAAAGGGAATTGTAGTAAGTGAAAGCGAAAAGATAAGAGACACTTTTGAAAGTGCCGGAGATTTCTTTAAGCAGCTTGCAGGACTTGACAAACTTATAATAGATTCTGATGACAGTACTGTTGAGAAGGACTCTGTAAGGGTTGCAATACCTAATGCATCCATTTGTCTACCTTTAAAAGAGCTGGTAGATATTGAAAAAGAAGTCGAAAGATTGAAAAAAGAAGAGAAGAAGCTTATAGGCGAGGTAGCAAGATCTACAGGTATGCTTTCAAATGAGAAGTTTGTAAGTAAAGCTCCTCAGGCAAAAATTGATGAAGAAAAGAAAAAGCTTGAAAACTATGAGCAGATGCTTTCACAGGTAAGAGAGCAACTCGCAAGACTATCCGACTGATATGAATGAAAAAGAATATATAGAGAGCATACCCATGTGGGCCAAGAAAAAGAATTCTCTTTCGGAAGTAAGAAAGAATATTGAAATTCTTGGGATAAAACTGCCAAAAGTGATACATGTGGCAGGAACAAACGGAAAAGGCTCAGTATGTGCATATCTTAGTAATATACTGATAGAAAATCGAATGAAGGTGGGAACATTTATCTCACCTCATTTGATTGAAGTGAACGAAAGAATATTACTTGATATGATACCTATAAGCGATAGGGAGCTTGAGAGTATATCTAAATACGTAAGGGAAAAACTTTGTGATTCCGATACGGCTCCTACATATTTTGAATATATCTTTTATATTGCAATGGTCTATTTTTCAGAATCAAGCCTTGATTATGTAATACTTGAAACCGGAATGGGTGGACGACTTGATGTAACTAATGTTTTTGAAGATACTCTAAGTATTATTACAAGCATAGGAATGGATCATATGCAATTTCTGGGTGGTAGTATAAAAGAAATTGCTTTTGAAAAGGCAGGTATTATAAAGCATAATTCTACTGTAATATTTGATGATTCAAATGAAGAGTCAAATGAGGTAATAATAGAAAATGCAAAGGCTAAAGAAGCAAAAATAATACCACTTTCAGATTTGACTATGAAAGTCTTAAATTTACATTTGTAAAATACAAAAAGAAAGCGGCTGCACTTGCTATACTTGGAGCAGGGCAGCTGCTTAATAGTATAAAGAATATAGATGAAGCTATAACAAAAACTGTATGGCATGGCAGAATGGAAGAGATAGAAAAGGACATTATTATTGACGGTGCACATAATGAACCGGCAATCATAGAGTTTACGGATAATGCGGCAAATATTTCTAAAGAAGGTAATAAGAAAATCAAACTCTTGATATCCGTAGTAAAGGATAAAGAGTTGGAAAAGATTTTTGATATTATTACATCAAAATTGGAAGTGGAAAAGTACTATCTGACAGCTATGAATTCTTACAGAAGCAACTCTATAAAAGAGCTTTATAATAGCTTAAACATACTTTTAGAAAAAAATAAAAGACAGTCAAAGATAAGTTGCTATAATAACAGTATAGAGGCCTTTTATGAGGCGAAAAAAGAAAAAGCAGACGATGAAATTTTGTTTTGTGTAGGCTCATTATATTTAATGGGAGAATTATTAGAGGGAAACAGATGATAGATTTTGAAGAAGAATTAAGAAAGTTTAAACCTTCACCGGATATTTCCGCAGTGGAGGACATAATAGCTAAAAGTGATATTTCAGATATGAATGATATTTTGATGGAATTATTAAAAGAGCAAGTAAAGGGCTAATATGAAGAAAAACAGACATCTTGAACAAATTTCAAACGGTTATTATAATTTGGGTTTGTCTCTTGCAAAGGAAAGAAATTTATCTTCTGCATTGAATGCACTCAGTATATCTTTGGGATTGAACAAGAAAAATACTGATGCCAGAAATCTTTACGGACTTATTCAGTTTGAAATGGGAGAAGAGACGAAGGCATTGATTTCCTGGGTAATCAGTATAAACATAAATCCAATTAACAATCCGGCGCAGAACTATTTGCAAAAGCTGAGAAATAAGTCTTCATATCTTGAGAAATCTCAAGAGGCAATTTCAAAGTATAATAAGGCGATTTCGCAAATAAAAACGGTAAACTATGATGTGGCAAGAATCACATTAAAGCAGGCCGTAGATATAAGACCTCATTTTGTAAAAGCAATGCTTGCACTGGCGCTGTTAGATATAAGAGAAGGTAAATCAGGTGAAGCTAAAAAGCTGTTGGAAAATGTGCTGGCAATAGACAGATTCAATACAAAGGCTATTACTTATCTGGATGAGATGAAGCCTTTAAGCGAAAAGAATGTAAGAAAAGAAAAACTAAGTGTTATAGGAAGTCCGGTAAAGAAGGAAAAACATGTCGAGAATACGAACAACGGAATGCCTGTAACAGAGATATATAAGAATTACTCGGGTATGTTTACAGCCATCAACGTAGGAATCGGTCTGATAGTAGGTGCATGTGCGATGGTATTTTTATATATGCCTACTATGAAGGTGTCATTAAACAATGCACACAATAAGGAGATAGTGGCAATATCACAACAGCTCAATGATATAAATCTTGCAATGGAAGGTTTAAAGAGTGAGAATGAAGGTTTGAACGAACAGGTAAATAAGCTTACGGAAGTAAATAATACATCTACAGAGAATATGAATTATAAGTTGTTGCAGTATGTTTATTTTTTAGGTCTTATAAGGGAATATAATACTAAAAATTATACCAGAGCGGCAGAGATATTCTCAAATTTGGATGTTGGACAGCTTACTGATGTTGACAATGGTCTGGAGATATCTGTGACAGGTATTTTTGCCGAAATGGCTCCTAAAATGAGAGAAGAAGGACCGAAGCTCTTACTGAAGGTCGCGGACGGACTTAACAGAGCCGGTGATTTTGCAGGAGCTATAGGCTATTATGATGCCGCACTTAGAATATTTCCGGATTATGTGGAAGCCAAGTATAAGAAAGCATTGGCATACAAGGCTATGGGTGATGTTGATACTGCAAACAATCTGTTTACAGAGATTATTACAAATTATCCTGATGACAGGTTTGCAAATGAATCAAAGAAAGAAAGAGGTTATTGATGAATAATATTTCAAGTGCAAAATATTTTTCGCTTTTTTCAGGAATAATATTCTTGATAGTTGGAATATATGTAATTGTAAACCCTTTGTTTATTGCAGGTACAATAAATATTATATTATGTATACTATTGATAATAGAGGGAATTTCTCAAATAAGTGCTTATTTGTCTGAGAAAAGAGAAGGCAGAAGTATTTGGAGATTAATTGAAGGTATTTTATCTGTTGCGGCAGGAATTTACTTTGCAGTAAAAGATTCTGTAGGATTGCCGGTTGCCTTTATAGTGGCAGCAGGTATTTGGTTACTTCTTATCGGAATAAGCAGAGTTTTTATGGGAATGAGAGTGGTAAAGTTTGAAAAAAATATAGGTCAGAGACTTATATTTATTGCAATAATTGATATACTGCTTGGTATCATTCTGGTAATAAACCCTGTGTTTGTGGCAGGCTATATCTCAGTACTTTTTGGGGTTTCATTGATAGTACAGGCTGTGGTTGCAATTTTCAGATTCTTCAGATTAAACAGAATGGAGAGAAAGTTGAAATAATAATGCAATAGGGGGAATAGTATGAATATTAAAAATAAATTATCGATATGTGTAGCATTGGGCTGTATCGTTTTTGTTTTAGTGGGATGCAGTAGGACCGCTGTAAATGTACAAAGGAATCAGGTGACTCAAAAAGTATCAGTAGAAAAGAACTATTTTCCTTATGAAAATTTACAGGAATTATACATTGATAAAAATGCTGACAGTGAAAACATTAAGATCATAATAAATAAGCTACCGATGTTGGCAGATTATCTTGAAATAAAGGATGCAAAAATTGAAAACACAGATATAGGTATGGGGCTTGTTTTAGAATATGATGAAATATATGATAAGGCAAAACAGCTTAGACTGTCTGAAAATCCTTTTGTATCATTCTCCTTATTTTAATACGTTTAAATTTAATAACAGTGTATTATTGATGCTTGAAAAATGAATACATTTCATATATAAAAAACAGAAGTTAATATTCCGAAAGAATACATAGAAGGAACAGAGGAAAAAAATAGTTGATGAAATAAGCAGAGAAAGCTTATTACAAAAAAATATAAACTTTGAGTACATGAAAGAAAATCAAAGTTATTATAATGAATTATTGGAATTTAATAATGCAATATATGCAGACAGACTATTTTATAATCGTATCAGACTCGGGTCTGATGAAGAAACCTTGTTACTTAGGAATGGAGATCCTGATACAAAAGAAGAAATAGATGATTTGGAATCCATTTATACTTATGGTGATGAAAACTGTTACACATCATTTAAACTGACACCTAAAAATAACGGTTCGGGTGAACAGGAAGTATCAGCAATAGTCGTGCATCCAAGTAAAGAAGATATTAACGGCGGTGAGTTACTATATAATTTGGGTTTATTACCGAATGAAAATGAGTATTTAAAGAAGGTTCAGGTGAGAGATTATTTGGGTGAGCCTGTTTTTGAGATTGCTGATGCAGATTATTATAGAATCAGCTCAGATATATCGGATTATTTATATTTTATTTACTCAGAAGGCGGTGAAGTTATTGAATATGGGATCCGAAAATGGATCGTTGCTGTAAACTAGTATAATATTATATATATAATACTTTGAAATAATACACAAAAGTGGTAAAATAGAATAAAAATATATGTGAGGTGTACGTATGAAATTTTTTATTGATACCGCAAATGTGGATGAGATCAGAGAAGTTGCTGCCTGGGGCGTGTTAGCAGGTGTTACAACAAATCCTTCATTAGTTGCAAAGTCAGGAAGAAAATTCGAGGATGTTATCAAAGAAATCACTGATATTGTAGACGGAGCTATAAGCGGTGAGGTAAAGGCTACAACTACAAAGGCTGAAGACATGGTGGCAGAGGGCAGAGAGATTGCAAAGATCCATAAGAATATGGTTGTAAAGATTCCGATGACTGCTGAAGGACTGAAGGCAATAGCAGTACTAAGTAAAGAGGGAATTGCTACAAACTGTACTTTGATCTTCACACCACTGCAGGCACTTTTGGCTGCAAGAGCAGGTGCAAGCTATGTTTCACCATTCCTTGGAAGACTTGACGATGTAGGAACAAGAGGTGTTTCTTTGATAGAGGATATCGTTGAGATTTTTGAAATTCACGGTATAGAGACAGAGATAATTGCCGCATCAGTTCGTAACAATATGCATGTACTTGAGTGTGCCAAGGCGGGAGCAGATATTGCAACCATACCTTATTCCGTATTTAAGTCAATGTTAAGCCATCCGCTTACAGATGTAGGAATAGAGAAATTTATAGCAGACTATGAAAAGTCCGTGAAATAAAACAATAAAAAAGAGCCTTGATTGGCTCTTTTTTATTGTTTGAATACGTATTCTCAAGTATTAATTATGCACGCTCTACGAAACCTGAACGAAGGCATGAAGTACATACATACATCTTCTTAGATCCACCCTCTGTTTTGACCTTAACTGACTTAACGTTAGCCTTCCATATTTTGTTGGATCTTCTATGAGAATGGCTTACTGCATTACCAAAATGAGCAGCTTTTTCGCATATTGAACATTTTGCCACGGTTACACCTCCTTTGACTTTAATTATAAAAAATTATAATTATTTTGGATTGGACTTCATCACAATCGGGAAAAACCCGTGCAAAAATCCATAACGGATATATTTTACCAAATAAAAAAATACTATTTGCAAGACATTTTATAATTTATTATATTGTGGTAGAATAAAAAAGATTGGAGTTCAGACCGAAAATTTTGATTATCTTTATGAACTGTAAAATCGTATCGTTATGTAAAAAGGAGCATAGAAATGAATAATATTGACATCAAGTCCGTGAATACCATTAGAGTACTGAGTGCAGATGGTATAGAAAAAGCAAAATCAGGTCATCCGGGATTGCCTTTAGGTGCCGCCCCGATTGCATATGAGCTTTTTGCAAATCATATGAAGCACAATCCAAAGAATCCTAATTGGGCAAACAGAGACAGATTTATTCTGTCAGCAGGTCATGGTTCAATGCTTTTATATTCTTTATTCCATCTATTTGGATATGGCGATTTGAGCATGGAAGATTTGAAGAGTTTCAGACAGCTGGATTCAAAGACCCCGGGACATCCTGAGTATGGACACACTGTAGGTGTAGAGGCTACTACCGGACCGCTTGGTGCAGGTATGGGCATGGCAGTAGGTATGGCTATGGCTGAAGCACATATGGCAAGTGTGTTTAATAAAGACAGTTTTGACGTAGTGGATCACTATACATTTGTATTAGGTGGAGACGGCTGTTTGATGGAAGGTATATCATCAGAAGCATTTTCACTTGCCGGAACACTCGGACTTTCAAAACTCATTGTATTCTATGATTCAAACGGAATTTCTATCGAGGGAAGCACAGATATAGCATTTACAGAAAATGTAGTAGATAGAATGAAGGCTTTCGGATTCCAGACTATAGAAGTAGATGACGGAAACGATCTTGAAGCTATCGGAAAGGCTATAAAAGAGGCTAAATCAGATAAGAAGAGACCTTCATTCATTAAGATAAATACAGTAATCGGATATGGTGCCGGAAAGAAGCAGGGAACTGCAGGAGTACATGGTGAGCCTCTTGGAAGTGAAGCGCTTGCTACACTTAAGTCAGGCTTCGGTTTTAATCCTGAAGAAAGTTTCAAAGTAGATGCGGATGTATATGAGAATTTTAATAAAATAAATGAAAAGAATGCTAAGTGTGAAGAAGAGTGGAATAAGCTCTTTAAAGAGTTTGCAAGTAAATATCCTGAAGATGCAAAGAAATGGGATAATTACCACTCTGAAATTAATGCTTCTTTAATAGATAATGATGATTTTTGGGCATGGGATGATGCACCTGCAGCTACAAGAAATATTTCAGGTAGTGTTATTAACAGATTAAAGGATATATTCCCTAATCTTATAGGAGGATCTGCAGACCTTTCACCTTCAAATAAGACCGTAATGAATGGGGAAGGATATATCTCAAAAGATGATTATTCAGGAAGAAATATACATTTCGGTGTAAGAGAGTTTGCAATGACAGCCATTACAAACGGTATATTATTACATGGAGGACTTAGAGCATATTGTGCTACCTTCTTTGTATTCAGTGATTATACAAAGCCGATGGCAAGACTTTCCGCTCTTATGAATATTCCTACAATATTTGTATTCACACATGATTCTATAGGTGTAGGAGAGGACGGACCTACACATGAGCCTATAGAGCAACTTGCAATGCTAAGATCATTGCCTAATTTCAATACCTTCAGACCTGCGGATGCAAAAGAGACTATTGCTGCATGGTATGCGGCTATGCTTTCAAAGTCTACACCTACAGCTATTGTACTGACAAGACAGAATCTTCCACAGCTTGACGGAAGTGGAAAGAAAGCACTTAAGGGAGCTTATATTATAAAAGAAGCTTCAAAATCCACACCTGATATGATTTTGATAGCATCAGGATCAGAGGTTTCACTTGCTATAGAAGCGGCGGAAGAACTTGAGAAGGATAATATCTCTACAAGAGTTGTAAGCATGCCATGTATGGATGTGTTTGAAGAACAGAGTAACGAGTACAAGGAAGAAGTGCTTCCAAGAGCTGTCAGAAACAGAGTGGCAATTGAGGCTTTATCAAGCTTTGGATGGGATAAGTATACAGGGCTTGACGGAAGAGTTATATCTATGAATTCTTTCGGTGCATCAGCACCTCAGGATTTACTCTTTAAGAAGTTTGGGTTTACAAAGGAAAATGTTGTAACCACAGCTAAAGAAGTGTTTAATCAATAAATAATATTAAGACAGATATAGAATTTCTATATCTGTTTTTGTGCTTATTTAGGGAAGGAAAAAGGATTGTGTTATGGACTTCTTATCAAGTCTTGGATGTTACGGACTTGATGATTTGAAGGAATATATAGGAATAAGTCCATGTAAGTTGTGTACATATTGCAGGAACTGTAAGGAAGCTTGAAATTACATAATAAATTTAGTATAATACTAGTTTGATAAATCAGGTGTTGTATTTTTTGTACAATACAAAAAGGATGAGTATTTTGAAGGGTTCAAAGGAATTTAAAGTAATACTTGTAAAGTTGTTTAATGATATACTTGATTATGAGGAAAGTGTACTGCGGACTTCAGAGTTTAAGGATTTGACCAATAATGACATACATGTAATACGAGCTATAGGAATGAATGCAAAAAAGAATATGTCAATGATTGCAAAAGAGTTGGCAGTCACCATAGGTACTTTGACGATTTCAATTAACGGCCTTGTCAGAAAAGGCTATGTCATAAAAGAGAGGTCACAAAAGGACAAGAGAGTGGTTTTTGTGAACCTCTCATCAAAAGGTGAGGCGGCATTTATGAGAAATGAAGAACTGTATGATCAAATGGTCAATTCAATGCTTGAAGATCTGGATGAAAAGGAGCTTAATACATTGATGAGTTCTTTATTGAAAGTAAACAGATGGATAAAGCAAAGAAAGGCTTAAAAAGTATATTTTAAATACAGATATCAATATTGATGAAGAAATTATTTCTTCGGATTTTGAATATAATACAAAGTAAGAAGGCGGAATGACAAATGAGTAAGAAACCATATTATATAACAACGGCTATTGCCTATGCTTCAGGAAAGCCACATATCGGTAATACATATGAGATAATATTGGCTGATGCAATAGCAAGATTTAGAAGAGAAGAAGGACTTGAGGTTTTCTTTCAAACAGGAACTGATGAACATGGTCAAAAAATAGAGAATAAGGCAAAGGATGCAGGTATTACTCCAAAGGAGTATGTAGACAATGCGGCAGGACAGATCAGAAAGATCTGGGATATGATGAATACATCATATGACAAGTTTATCAGAACTACAGATGAAGACCATAAAAAGCAGGTTCAAAAGATTTTTAAAAAATTCTATGATCAGGGTGATATATACAAGGGATTCTATGAGGGTATGTACTGTACTGCCTGTGAGTCATTCTTTACAGATTCACAGCTTGTAGACGGTAAATGTCCTGATTGCGGCGGTGAAGTATATCCTGCAAAGGAAGATGCATACTTCTTTAAAATGAGTAAGTATGCCGACAGACTTATCAAGCATATTAATGAGCATCCTGAGTTTATTCAGCCGGTTTCAAGAAAAAATGAAATGATGAATAACTTCCTTTTACCGGGACTTCAGGATCTTTGTGTCAGCAGAACAAGCTTTACATGGGGAATTCCGGTAGATTTTGATCCTAAGCATGTTACATATGTATGGCTTGATGCACTTTCAAACTATATCACAGGTATCGGATATGATGTAGACGGAAACAGCAGTGAGAGATTTAAAAAGTTCTGGCCTGCAGACCTTCATCTTATAGGTAAGGATATTATAAGATTCCATACAATATACTGGCCGATATTCTTAATGGCACTTGATTTACCGCTTCCAAAGCAGGTTTTCGGTCATCCATGGCTTTACAGGGTGAAGGAAAGATGAGTAAATCAAAGGGTAATGTGCTTTATGCGGATACATTGGTTGATTTCTTCGGTGTGGATGCCGTGAGATACTTTGTATTGCATGAGATGCCATTTGATAATGATGGTGTTATAAGCTGGGATCTTATGGTGGAAAGATTCAACTCTGACCTTGCAAATGTACTTGGCAATCTTGTAAGCAGAACTATATCAATGACCAATAAGTACTTTGACGGTGTTTTGACAAATACAAATGATGAAAGTGTTGCAGGTTCTACAGAAATAGATACTGATTTAAAAGATGTAGTGCTTATGTCTGTTGAAAAGGTTGAAAAGAAAATGTCTGAACTTCGTGTTGCGGATGCCATCACAGAGATATGGACATTGTTTAAGAGATGTAACAAATACATTGACGAGACCACACCTTGGATACTTGCAAAAGAAGAGGATAAGAAGGCAAGACTTCAGACTGTTTTATATAATTTGGCAGAGTCAATTTCAATCGGTGCTTCTTTACTTTACAGTTTCATGCCGGAGACATCCGAAAAGATACTTGATATGTTCGGAACAAATAAGAGAAGCCTTGAAGATATGAATAAATTCGGACTTCTTATGAGTGGTACAAAGGTTGTAAAAGAGCCTGAAATATTATTTAAGAGACTGGATCTTGAGGAAGTACTAAAGCAGGTAGAGGCTTTAAACCTTGGTGGAGTCAGTGAAAAGCAGGAGCCTGAAATAGAGGGGGTTGATGTAAAAGCAAAGGAGACAATAGAATATGATGATTTTGCTAAGCTTCAAATACAGGTAGGACAGGTTATAAAATGCGAGGAAGTTCCTAAATCAAAGAAACTTCTATGTTCGCAGGTACAAATCGGAAGCACAACCAGACAGATTCTAAGCGGTATCAAGCAGTGGTATTCTGCAAAGGATATGGTAGGAAAGCAGGTACTTGTTGTTACAAATCTTGCACCGAGAAATATTGCCGGACTTGAAAGTCAGGGTATGATACTTATGGCAGAGGATGATGCAGGAAATGCAGTTTTGGTATCACCTGAGAAGAATATAAAGACAGGTTCTGAGATAGCATAAATATATTGTGGGGGGAATGCTTTTCTTTGCATTCCCCGATTTTAAAGGCGCATAAAGGTGGATGTGTTGGGAAAAATAAAAATTAAGTTTTTTTCTTCAGCGGTATTGAAGTATATAGCAATGATTTCCATGCTTATAGACCATATAGCTGCAAGCGGTTTGATATTTTTGCTTTTTAATATAGCTGTTTCCATGAGATTGTATTATATTTCAAGGATGATAGGACGTGTAGCCTTTCCTATATACCTGTTCTTACTGGTTGAAGGATTTGTTCACACAAAAAACACAAAAAAATATATAATCAGACTTACATTATTTGCATTGTTGTCAGAAGTACCTTTTGATATGGCATTTTGGGGCGGATTTGTCAATATGCAGCATCAAAATGTAATGTGGTCATTGCTTATATGTGTTATCATGCTTTGCGGTATGAAAAAGTATCCGGATTTTAGCGTGATTTGTAGGTATGGGATGTTTTGCCGCATGGTTTATAAAGTCCGACTATGAGTATATCGGACCTTTGGCTGTGGGATGTATGTATTTGTTTAGAGACAGAGTCGTATATAAAAATGTTGCTACAGCAATTATTTTTTCATTTGAACCGCCGGCATTACTTAGTCTTATACCGATAAATATGTACAATGGTGAGAAGGGAAAGAGTCTGAAATACTTGTTCTACTTCTTTTATCCTGTACATCTGTTGGTTTTGGTTTTGATAAAGAATATTTTGCGATAAAAAATATTACATAAATTTTAAGAAAATATTACATGGACAAAAAAGAAGATTTATATATAATAGATACACATGCTCATTATGATGATGAAGCATTTGACGAGGACAGGGATGAGCTTTTGAAGAGCTTTGAAGACAAAGGTATAAAGAGAGTTGTAAATATCGGTGCTTCAATGGAAAGCTCAAAAGGAAGTCTTGCATTGGCAAAGGAATATCCTTTTGTTTATGCAGTGGTGGGAATACATCCGTCTTCGGCAGAAGAGATATCGGAAGATAATATTTCTTTGCTTGAAGAAATGTCTTTGGATGAAAAGGTAGTGGCCATCGGAGAAATAGGACTTGACTATTACTACGATGAGCCGGATAGAGAGATACAAAAAAAGTGCTTTAGAGCACAGCTTGACCTGGCAAAGAGGTGTGATTTGCCTGTAGTTATACATTCAAGAGATGCGGCAAAAGAAACACTGGATATCTTGAAGGAATTTGAAGGAGTCAAGGGAGTTATACATTGCTATTCCTATAGTAAGGAAATGGCAAGAGAATTTATTAAGCTTGGATATGTACTTGGCATTGGCGGTGTGGTTACATTTAAGAATGCAAAAAAACTTGAGGAAACAGTAGAAGAGATTTCTTTTGAGGATTTTGTGATTGAAACGGATTGCCCGTATTTATCCCCTGTACCTAACAGAGGGAAGAGAAATTCTTCTTTAAATTTGACTTACATTATAGATAAATTAAGCGAGATAAAGGGAGTTTCAAGAGAATATATTATAGAGAAATCTGTTGAGAATGCAAGAAGATTGTATCCTAAGATGAAATAATGAGTTTTCATTATACTCACATAGAGTGAGATGGAGATTAAAATGACAAATATTGCTAATCCGGCAAACACTATAGAAATAATCAAAAAATATGATTTCAACTTTCAAAAGAAATTTGGACAAAATTTTTTGATAGATACACATGTTTTAGATAAAATATGTCTTGCATCGGGACTCGGTAAAAATGATTTGGCTATCGAAATAGGTCCCGGAATAGGTGCATTGACACAATACCTTGCAAATGCCGCAAAGGCTGTTGTGGCTATTGAAATTGATAAAAATTTATTGCCGATATTAAATGAGACATTGGCAAATTACGAAAATATAAGTATAATAAATGCTGATTTCCTAAAAATTGATTTGGAAAAGCTTATTGAGGAGTGTAGAGAAAAATACGGTGATTTCGAGAATATAAGAATTGTTGCGAATCTACCATACTATATCACTACTCCTATAATCATGAATGTACTCGAGTCTCATACTCATATAGACAGTATTACAGTTATGATACAAAAGGAAGTTGCTGACAGAATGCAGGCATTGCCCGGAGGAAAAGACTATGGAGCATTGTCTTTGGCTGTACAGTATTATTCAGATCCGTATATTGTAGCATTTGTTCCGCCTAATTGCTTCATACCAAGGCCTAAGGTCGGATCAAGCGTTATACGACTGGATATCTATAAAGAAAAACCTATCAAAGCAGTTGATGAAAAATTGATGTTTCAAATTATTCGTGCAGGATTTAATCAAAGAAGAAAGACTTTGGTAAACTCTCTCGGTAATTTTGAAGGTCTTAATTTTTCAAAAGAGAATATAATTCACGCTTTGTCATTGCTTGGAAAGTCTGAAAAGATAAGAGGTGAAGCCCTTACTTTAGAGGAGTTTGCAAAATTGGCAGGATATTTAAAAGATAGCATATAAATTTTGACAAGGAAGAGAAGATGAGCAAGAAAAAAAAGAATGAATTTTTACGAAGTGTAAAAGATAGAGTAGAAGCCATACAGGATATGGATAGGAATAAAAAGATAATGGCCGGAGGAGTTATCGGTATTGTTGCTTTGGCGGCAATCGTCGGTGTTTCGGTATCCGGGAAGAGTGCAAGAAGTGTTGCTACCGAAACAACCGCTTCTGTTGAAAGCTCAACTACAGCGGCCCCGGTTGCGGCAGCACAGGTAATGCCTATGGAAAAGTCGGGAAATGAGTTCCCTTCACTTGGTATTGAAGTTGAAACAGAGGAGCCAAGACCTGAACTTTTGGAAGAGGGTGTACAGCACTCATATATTGAAAAAGTGCAGGAAGACTTATGCAGCTTGGATTTATGGAGCACGATGAGCCTACAAATTACTTCGGTAATGTTACAAAGTCGGCTGTAATGATCTTTCAAAGACAGAACGGTCTTGCGCAGGACGGTATAATCGGTCCTTCAACACTACCTCTTTTGATGGATGAGAATGCAAAACATTATGCGGCTAAGCTTGGTGATGTCGGTGAGGATGTTAAAAGAATACAAAATCGTTTGTACGAACTTGGATATCTGGCTTCTGCAGATATGATTACAGGTACATATGATGAGAAAACGCAGGAAGCCGCATTAAAGCTTCAGCAGGTAAACTCATTAAGTGAGGACGGCAAGGTTGGAAGTGAGACCATGAACCTTTTATATTCTGATGAGATAAAGGCAAATACACTTTCACTTGGAGAGCACAGTGAGGTGGTACAAAATATTCAAAACAGATTGTTTGAACTCGGTTATCTTACTACAAGACCTGACGGTACATATGGTAAGGATACTGAGCTTGCCGTAAGAGTATTCCAGTCAAAGAATGACCTTGTAGTGGACGGGTATCTCGGACCTTCTACAAGAGCTGTTATACTTTCAAGTGAAGCAAAGGCAAACGGTCTCGTCCTTGGTGATGAAAACGAGCAGGTTGCAAGACTTCAAAGTCTTTTGGCAAAGGCCGGATATTTAAGCGAATCAAATGCTACCGGATATTTTGGAGAGATTACAGAATCTGCATTAAAGAGATTCCAAAGCAATAACGGACTTTCTGCAGACGGTAGAGCAGGAGCGCAAACATTTGCCAAGTTGAGTTCAGGAAATACAAACGGACCTTCAAGAAATGATTCTGTAAAAAGCGGAAAATCGGACAAAAAATCAAGTGGCGGAAGTTCCGGTGGTGGTGGCTCATACTCAGGTAGTGTAGGAAGTATGATAAGCATTGCCTCATCAAAGATCGGAAGTCCGTATGTATGGGGAGCAAAGGGATCAAACTCATTTGACTGCTCGGGATTTGTATACTGGGTTCTTAAGCAGATGGGAGTAGGACAGTCATATATTACGTCTTCAGGATGGAGAAATCCGGGAAGATATACAAGAATAAGTTCGTTCTCAGATATACAGGCAGGAGATATCGTAGTAGTTTCAGGACATGTCGGTATAGCTGCCGGAGGCGGTGAGATAATAGATGCTTCATCCTCAAGAGGTAGAGTAAAGAGAAGCAGTATGTCAAGCTGGTGGAGAAATAACTTCATAGTTGCTTGGAGAATATTCTAATATTGAAATTAAAGTCTATATCTATTTTGGATATAGGCTTTTTTATGTTGATTATTTTTGATTGTAAAAATATCACTCTAAATATATAATATTTTTATAAAATATCGAAAGGAATAAGTAGATGATTGATTATACCGAAGGTGCCGGCGTTCAATATCATATTGGTGTCGGTAAGGGTGATGTGGGAAAGTATGTAATACTTCCGGGAGATCCGAAAAGATGTGAAAAGATTGCAGCATATTTTGATGATGCAAAACTTGTGGCAGACAGCAGAGAGTTTGTAACATATACAGGCTATTTGGACGGTGTAAAGGTTTCAGTAACTTCAACAGGTATAGGAGGACCTTCATCGGCTATAGCGCTTGAAGAGCTTGTAAGATGCGGTGCGGATACATTTATAAGAGTGGGAACATGCGGCGGAATGAAGCTTGATGTATGCGGTGGCGATTTGGTAATTGCAAACGGAGCAATAAGAATGGAAGGTACAAGTAAGGAGTATGCTCCGATAGAGTTTCCGGCAGTGGCTGATTTTGATATAATTACCGCATTAAAAGAAGCGGCCGATAAACTGAAATACAAGTCACATATCGGAGTTGTTCAGTGTAAGGATGCATTCTACGGTCAGCATGAACCTGAAAATAAGCCTGTAAGCTATGAACTTGTAAATAAATGGGAGGCTTGGCTTAGACTTGGTACATTGGCTTCCGAGATGGAGTCTGCGGCATTGTTTACCGTGGCATCATATCTGGGAGTAAAGGTCGGCTCAATATTTTTAGCAATTGCAAATCAGGAAAGAGCAAAGGCCGGACTTAGCAATGAGCAGGTACATGATACAAGTAAAGCTATTGAAACAGCTGTTGAGGCTATCAGAATACTTATAAAAAAGAGCAGTTAAAATAATAAAAATACTTAGTTGTTTACAGATTAAATCTATTTAATATTATATTTAAATATTACAACTTGATTACAAATAATTTATAGGATATACTTAAAACGTTATTCAAATATAATGTTTACACTCGTTTTTTAAGGAGGAAAAAATGAAAAAAAGATTATTAGCTATCGCTATGGCAACACTTATGGGACTTTCTCTTGTAGCTTGTTCTTCAGGCTCAACAGAAGGCACAAAGGCAGAGAGTACCGAGAAGGCACAGGAGAGCAAGGACGGAGCTGAGAGTAGTGCAGCAGAAGAGAAGAAGGCATCTACAGATTTTAAATCGGTATGGTAACAGATGTCGGCGGTGTTAATGACGGTTCATTCAACCAGTCAGCATGGGAAGGACTTCAGAGAGCACAAAAGGAGCTTGGAATTCAGGCAAAGTATCTTGAGTCAAAGACAGATGCGGACTATATTCCAAATATTGAAACTTTGATTGATGATGATTATGACCTTATTATTTGTATAGGATACCAGTTGGCAGACGCTCTCAGAACTGAGGCTGAGGCCAATCCTGATAAGAAGTTTGCAATTGTAGACGATGCTTCAATCGAGCTTGACAATGTTGCATGCCTTATGTTTGAACAGGCACAGGCATCATATCTTGTAGGATATATAGCAGGAAAGACAACACAGACAAATACTGCAGGTTTTGTTATCGGTATGGCTACAGATGTTATGAACGAGTTCGGATACGGATACCTTGCAGGTGTTAAGGATGCCAATCCTGATGCAAATATCTTACAGAACAATGTAAACAGCTTTGCTGATACAGGTGCAGGTAAGACAGCAGCCAACAATATGGTAGCAAACAATGCAGACGTTATTTTCCATGCGGCAGGCGGTACAGGACTTGGTGTTATTGATGCATGTAAGGAAGCAGGAATCTGGGCTATCGGTGTTGACTCGGATCAGTCAAAGGTTGCTCCGAAGACAATCCTTACATCAGCTATGAAGAGAGTTGATAATGCAGTATATGATGAGGCAAAGGCTGTACTTGACGGTGAATACAAGTCAGGTGCTAAGACTTATACATTAAAGGACGGTGGTGTTGATATAGCACCTACAACAGATAACCTTTCAGAGGAACTTCTTAAGGAAGTTGAAGATGTTAAGGCTAAGATCGTAGCAGGAGAGATCAAGGTTCCAAACAACAAGGCTGATTTTGAAGCTAAGTATGGTGATATCTACGAATTAGACTAATAAAATATACTCATTTTAAAGGGCAGCGATATGCTGCCCCCTTAAACATATCTATGAATCTCGTAGGTATATTTAAGGGGACACCCTTATAGAATGGAGTAATATGAAAGATATTAGCTTAGATAAGGTAAATGAAATAAGAGAGAGAATGCTTGAGACTGTAAAGACTGCAAGCCTCACACATGAGCAAAGTAGCTACTATGGCAAACCATGCGGATTCACTTCTTGAAGTTTTGGATAAGCCTGAGGGACTTGATGAGTTACTTGATGCCGATATAGATAGTCAATGTATATGTGACCTGTTTGAAGGACATGCTCCTATGAGACCGAGATACATAATACCTGATTACGCAAAGTTTATGAAGGAAGGAAGTAAGTTCCTTCAGCTTGATCCGCCAAAGGATCTGTATGAAGCACTGAATTCATTATTGATTTTCTATCGCCATGTGCCGAGCGTAACAAACTTCCCGGTATATGTGGGACAACTTGATGAATTGCTTGAGCCTTTTGTACATGATGTGGACAGAGATTTGGCAAAGAAGATGATAAAGCTTTTCTTTATCAATATGGACAGAACTATTTTGGATTCATTTTCACATGCAAATATAGGTCCTAAGGACACTTTGGCAGGTAGATTGATACTTGAAGTTGAGGCCGAGCTTGAGCAGGCAGTTCCGAATATCACACTTAAGTATGATCCTGATGTTACAAGTGATGAGTTTGCACTTATGGGAATAAATACCGCGCTTCACAGTGCAAAGCCTTCATTTGCAAACCATAAGATGTTTACAAGTGAGTTTGGTGAAAGATATGTTATTGCAAGTTGCTATAACGGCCTGCCTCTTGGCGGAGGTGCATATACTCTTTCAAGATTGATTATAAAGAATATTGCAAAAAGAGCTAAAAACATAGAAGATTTTAAGACAAATACTTTGCCTTATGTAATGGATATTATGGCAAGATATATGGATGAAAGAATCAAGTTTGAAGTTGAAGAGAGCGGATTCTTTGAAAACAATTTCCTTGCAAAAGAAGGATTTATAAAGAGAGACAGATTCTCGGCAATGTTCGGTATGGTAGGTCTTGCAGAGGCTGTAAATATTCTTCTTGAGAAAGAAGGAATTGAAGGCAGATACGGACATAGTGAAGTTGCAGATAAGCTGGCTGTGGAAATAATGGATATCATAGATGAGTTTAATAAAAATCATTTTAATAAATACTGTGAAGTATCCGATTGTCATTTCCTTTACATGCACAGGTTGGAATTGCAACTGATGTAAATGTTTCACCGGGAACAAGAATTCCGATAGGTGAGGAGCCGGAGGATCTTATAGAGCATTTAAAGCATTGTAAGAAATTCCACAAGTATTTCCCTTCAGGTACAGGAGATATTTTCCCTATAGACCTTACAGTACATAAAAACCATGAGTATGTACTTGATATTATAAAAGGTGCTATGAAAGAAGATATCAGATATCTTTCATTCTATTCATCAGATTCGGATGTAATAAGAATTACAGGTTATCTTGTAAAGAAATCAGAAATAAATAAGCTTGAAAAGGGTCAAAGTGTACTTCAGGATACTACAGCTCTCGGAATGGGAGCAAAACACAATTGTAAGATATTGGAGAGGAAAGTACGTTAGTGTACAGTGCCGATATCAATAAGATAATACCGTTTAGCAGCGTGGACGGACCGGGAAACAGGACTGCGATATTTTTGCAAGGTTGTAATTTCAACTGCAAATACTGTCACAATCCGGAAACCAGAAACCATTGCATTAATTGCATGGACTGTGTTACTCCCTGCCCAAGCGCTGCTTTAAAAAATGAAAATGGTAAGGTGGTATTTTATCCTGAAAAATGTATAGGCTGTGATACCTGTATAAATATTTGCAAACATGGTGCTACACCAAGAATTGTAAGACTTACTTCAGAGCAGACATTTGAGAAGATATGTGAAAATGTTCCTTTTATAAGGGGTGTGACATTTTCAGGTGGTGAATGTATGCTGTATCCGGATTTTATGAGGGAGGTATTTACCCTATGCAAAGGAAAAAATCTCGGAACACTGATAGACAGTAACGGAAGCGTTGATTTTAAAAAACATACAAAGCTTTTGGAAGTTACGGACGGTGTAATGCTTGATATAAAGGCATATGACAGACAGGAACATATAAATGTCACTGATGTGAAAAATGATATTGTTTTACAAAATGCATTGTTCTTGGCAGACAGGGGCAAGTTGTTTGAAGTAAGAACCGTAATAGTACCCGAATTATTTGACTTTAGAAAGACTGTATTTGATGCATCTGCGGCTTTGGCTCCTTTCCTGGTAAAGTCAAATATAAGATATAAGCTTATTTCATATAGAGAAAACGGTGTAAGAAAAGAATATAGAAATTATAGAATGCCGACTGAAGAAGAAATGAATGAAGCCAAAGAAATAGCGCAAAAAAACGGATTTAAGGATATTGTACTTATATAGCATAAGCATTGTCTGAGGCTTTATAGGATAAGGAGGAAAAATGGACATAGCTGTCAAGATGCAGGACATAGTCAAGAAATTTGGCGATTTTGTTGCAAATGACGGTATCAATCTCACAGTAAAAAAAGGGGAAGTTCATGCCATTTTAGGTGAGAATGGTGCCGGAAAATCTACACTTATGAATATTTTATATGGTTTATACCATCCTACATCAGGGAAAATATTCATAGACGGACAAGAAACCGCTATCGGTACTCCGCAAAAGGCAATTGATTTGGGAATAGGAATGGTGCATCAGCATTTCATGTTGATACCTCCTTTTACCGTTACAGAAAATATTGCACTTGGTATGGAAGATACAAAGGGTGTTGTTCTCGATTTAAAAAAGTCCAGAGAAAAAATTGTAGAACTGTCAAAGAAATATGGATTGTCGGTAGATCCTGATGCAAAAATAGAAGATATTTCCGTAGGTATGCAACAAAGAGTAGAGATAATAAAGGTTTTGTACAGAGGAGCAAATACTCTGATACTTGACGAGCCTACCGCTTCACTTACTCCACAGGAGATAGTAGAGCTTATGGATATAATAAAGAGTCTTACAAAAGACGGCAAATCTGTAATTCTTATCACACATAAGTTAAAAGAAATAAAGGCTTGTGCGGATTCTTGTACTATTATCAGACATGGAAAATATATAGATACTGTAGATGTAAAAGTAACAAGTGAAAGTGAACTTGCCGCCATGATGGTAGGAAGAGATGTTTCATTTACTGTTGAAAAAGAAAAAAGAGAGCCGGGAGAAGTGGTTCTTGAAGTCAAAGATCTCTGTGCCAAAGACTATAGAAAGGTAGATATTCTTAAGTCTTTAAGCCTTAATGTAAGAAGAGGTGAGATAGTCGGTATTGCAGGTGTAGACGGTAACGGACAGTCTGAGCTTGTAGAGATACTTACAGGGCTTAAAAAAGCCGAGTCGGGAAGCGTAACCATACTTGGAAAAAATGCTTTTAATGTTACACCGAGACAGAGCTTTGACATGGGTATTACAAGTATACCTGAAGACAGACAAAAGCATGGACTTGTACTGGATTTCACGGTTGCGGAAAATCTTATTTTGCAAAACTTTGAAAAAGAGCCTTTCTCAAAGAGTGGAATATTAAATGATAAAAATATAGAAGCTCATGCAAAAAAACTTATAGAAAAGTTTGATATAAGACCGAATGACAGTGCAAAAAAAGCTGCAAAGACATTATCCGGAGGTAATCAGCAAAAAGTTATAATTGCCAGAGAGGTTACAAATGACTCGGATCTTTTGATTGCGGTAAATCCTACCAGAGGTCTGGATGTAGGAGCTATTGAGTTTGTTCACAGATACCTTGTAGAACAAAGAAATAAAGATAAAGCTGTTTTATTGGTATCCTTTGAGCTTGATGAAATAATGAATCTTTCAGACAGAATAGAGGTAATTTTTGACGGACAGATAACAGGAGAGGTTCTTGGAGAAGAGGCTGATGAAAAGGAACTTGGACTTTTGATGGCAGGAGGAAAAAAGGATGAGTAAGAAAAACAATATACTTTCAAGCAATGCTTTTTATACTCTTATATCAATAATCATTGGTTTTATTGTAGGTGCAATTCTTCTTTCTTTTGCAAGAATCAATCCATTAGAGGCATATAAGCAGCTTTTTAACGGAGTTTTCGGTAAGCCGAAATTTATGATTTGGTGTTTGATTTATGCGGCACCACTTATTTTTACCGGACTTAGTGTTGCATTTTCGTTTAAAACAGGTGTTTTCAATATAGGTGCGGAGGGACAGTTCGTAGTCGGATCGCTTACAGCCTGCGTTTTAGGTATACTTGTGAAGGCTCCGGCAATTATTCATGTTCCGCTTTGCTTTTTAGGAGCGGCACTTGCAGGTGGCATCTGGGGATCAATAGTAGGGGTTTTAAAGATCAAAAAAGGTGTAAATGAAGTTTTATCCTATATAATGTTTAACTGGATAGCTTTCTATTTATCCAACTTTGTTGTAAACCTGACTGTCATCCATAAGGAGAGTGGTGGTGAGGCTACAAAGGATATTGCGGCTACAGCAAGAATTTTAGCACCTAAATCTATTATAGCCGCTACAGGCGCATCAGCCGCAAACTACGGTTTTATACTGGCAATAATATTTGCTGTAATAGTATGGTTTATTATAAACAGAACGACTCTGGGATTTAAACTTAGAGCTGTAGGTTTCAGTAATACGGCTGCACAGTATGCGGGTATTGATACAGGAAATCATTCCTTACGGCAATGGCATTTTCAGGTGCACTGGCAGGTATAGGAGGTGCCGTACAGCTTATGGGCATGAGTGGAAGAATTTCACAGTTCTCAGGTCAGGAAGGATACGGATTCCAAGGCATTACAGTAGCGCTTATCGCTTCATCAAATCCGATTGGATGTATCTTTGCCGGAATATTCTATGGTGCAATGAAATACGGCGGCGGTAAACTCTCTTTGGTAAATGCTCCGGCAGAGGTGGTAGATATCATAATGGGTATTATCATTTTATTTATAGCAATATCAAGCTTGTTTAAAAATATATTCTTAAATCATGGAAAGAAGGGAGCGGTATAATGGACGTTTTAATAAGGAATTTAGGTCTTCTTATAAATGCAATATTGATAGCAACACCACCTCTTCTTTTGGCGGCGCTCGGATCATGCTTTTCTGAGAGAAGCGGTGTGGTAAACATCGGTATAGAAGGTATGATGACAATCGGTGCATTCATGGGTGCATGTGTGGCATATTTTAGCGGCAACGGTTGGCTAGGATTTTTTGTAGGCGGATTATGTGGTGCCCTTCTTGGTGTTATACATGCAATTGCCTGTATACAGTTTGGAGCTGACCAGACAATTTCAGGTACTGCAATAAACTTTATCGGACCGGGACTTGCGGTTTTTCTATGCAAGGCGATATTTGACAATTCATCAGATTCACCGGCACTTGACACAGCTGCAAAGCTTCCAAAGATGTTTGAAGGTGTGTTTAAGTCAGGTTCATTCGGCTATAATGTTTTTTCCACTTATTCAGTGGCGTATTTAAGCTTTTTATTGGTTTTGGTAGTGTGGTTTGTATTCTATAAAACAAAGTTCGGAATGCATTTAAGAGCTGTCGGAGAGCATCCACAGGCTTGTGCAACTCTCGGAGTTAATGTATATCTGACAAGATATATTTGCGTTATTCTTTCGGGTTTCCTAGCAGGACTTGGAGGCGCATTCGTTACACTTGCAACTGTAAGCCAGTTCAGACCTGCGGTAATAGTAGGCCAGGGATTTATTGCGATTGCGGCGGTAATATTCGGTAAGTTTAAGCCGCAGGGAGCATTTAAGGCATGTTTACTTTTCGGACTTTGTAACGGTATAAAGGCACTGCTTGGAGCAGGTAATGCTGTTTCACCGAATTTAGTTTCAATGATTCCATATGTAGTAACAATTCTTGCACTTGTGTTTGTAGTAGGAAGTACAAGAGTACCGGCTGCAAATGGTAAGCCTTTCTTAAAGGCTAGATAGGGGGATTATGTTAGCAACAAAATTATTTGATCACACAATTTAAAGGCTGATGCAACAAAGGAAGATGTAAAAAAAGTATGTGAAGAGGCAATGGCTTACAGCTTTTGCTCTGTATGTGTAAATTCATACTATGTTCCTTATGTTGCCGAACTTCTTCATGGAAGTGATGTTAAAATATGTACTGTAGTGGGCTTTCCTTTGGGAGCTATGTCTACAAGGGCAAAGGCGCTTGAAGCAAAGATTGCTGTAATGGACGGTGCCGATGAGGTAGATATGGTTATAAATATCGGTGCATTAAAAGATAAAGACTATGATGTAGTACTTGAAGATATAAAGGCTGTAAAAGAAGCTTGCGGAAACGCTCTTTTAAAAGTAATTATTGAGACCTGTCTTTTGACTGATGAAGAAAAGATTAAAGCATGTGAGCTCTCAAAAGAGGCAAATGCCGACTTTGTAAAGACTTCTACAGGATTTTCTACTGCAGGTGCTAAAGTGGAAGATATTAAGCTTATGAGAGAAACTGTAGGTAAGGATATGGGAGTAAAAGCAAGCGGTGGAATACATGATAAAGAGTTTGCAAATGCATTGGTTGAAGCAGGTGCAAGTAGACTTGGAACAAGTGCTACTATAAAGATAGTGGAATCAGCCTTTTATGATGTATAACGGTTAAGATATGAATAGAGAAGATATTATAAAATTACCTAAACTTGACTTACATTGCCATTTGGACGGTTCATTATCAAAGACATTTTTAGAGAATGCTTTGGGAAGAACTTTTACCATGGAAGAGCTGTCAGTCAGTATGGATTGTAACAGTCTGTTGGAATATCTTGAAAAATTTGATATTCCGCTGGAAGCCATGAACACCGCAAAAAATATCAAGGCCGCTACTGTTGATGTGATGAAGTCGGCATCAGATGAGGGTGTAAGATATATTGAGATAAGATTTGCCCCTCTTTTGTCTGTTTCAGACAGTATGAAGACGGTGGATGTGATAGAAGCTGTAATAGCAGGAATCAATGAAGGATATAAACTTTTTAATATTCACGGTAATGCCATATGCTGTGCAATGACACATCATGATATTGAAGATAGTAAGGCTATGTTTAAGGTTGCAAGAGAATACTATGGTAGCGGCGTGGCAGGACTTGATTTGGCAGGAGATGAAGCAAATCATCCTATAGAGAGTTTAAAGATCTGTTTAAATATGCAACAGATTTGGGTATGAACTTTACTATTCATGCAGGTGAGGCAGGACCTAAGTCCAATATAGAAGGCGCTATAGAATATGGTGCAAAGAGAATCGGACATGGTATTGCTATGAGAAATGATGAAAGGCTTTTGAAACTGGCGAAAGAAAGACACATTGGTATAGAAATGTGCCCGATAAGTAATTATCAGACAAAGGCGGTAGGAAAAAATGAGATTTATCCATATTCAGACTACATAAAAAGGGGCATACTTGCTACCGTCAATACAGACAACAGATTGGTCAGCAATACAAGTATTACAAATGAGATATTATTCTTACAGGAAAGGGACATGATATCCGATTGTGATATTATTCAAGGAATAAAAAATTCAATAGAAGTATCCTTTGCAAGTGATAATATTAAAGATATGCTCTTAAAAGAATTAAATTAAGGTAATATCTGATTGTGTACAGGTTTGTTTGACCGGAAGGTTTTATTTATGAGAAAATATAAAAGAGTTTTTGTGGTTGTACTTGATTCCTTGGGAATCGGTGCAATGCCTGATGCCGAAAGATTTGGTGATACAAATACAGACACTTTCGGACATATAGTAAAAAGCTATGGAAAGCTTGATATTCCTAACTTAAAAAAGCTTGGAATGTACAATCTTCATCCTGTAGAAGGGGAGTCCGGAGTGGAAAAACCGCTTGGAAGATTTTGCAGAATGGAAGAGATGAGTAACGGTAAGGATACAATGACAGGTCATTGGGAAATGATGGGTCTTAGAATTGAAAAGCCTTTCCAAACATTCACTGATACAGGTTTTCCTAAGGAGCTTATAGATGAGCTTGAAAAAAGATGCGGTAAGAGAGTAATCGGTAATAAGTCCGCTTCAGGTACAGAGATACTTGAAGAACTTGCGGAAGAAGAGATAAATACCGGAGCAATGATAGTGTATACATCTGCCGATTCCGTACTTCAAATCTGTGGAAATGAAGAGACATTCGACCTTCAAAACTTATACAGATGCTGTGAGATTGCAAGAGAACTTACAATGAAGGATGAGTGGAAGGTCGGAAGAGTAATTGCCAGACCTTATGTAGGTAAGAAAAAAGGGGAATTTAAGAGAACTTCAAACAGACATGACTATGCTTTGAAGCCTTTCGGACAAACCGCACTTAATGTATTAAAGGATAACGGGCTTGAAGTTATTTCAATCGGAAAGATAAACGATATATTTGTCGGAGAAGGAATTACTAAGGCATATCATTCGGATTCAAGTGTGCATGGAATGGAACAGACAATTGATATGCTTTCACAAGATTTTACAGGGCTTTGCTTTACAAATCTTGTTGACTTTGATGCTCTTTGGGGGCATAGAAGAGATCCGATAGGATATGCAAAAGAAATTGAAAAGTTTGATGTTAAGCTTGGTGAGTTTATGGAAAAGATGAATGATGACGATCTTTTAATACTCACTGCAGATCATGGAAACGATCCTACACATACGGGAACAGACCATACAAGAGAAGCCGTATTCTTTATGTCATATTCTAAGAAATTTGAAGGCGGAAAATTACTTGATACAGCCGATACATTTGCGGTGATAGGTGCAAGTATAGTGGACAACTTCGGACTGAAGATGCCTGAAAATACGATAGGCTACAGTATTTTAGATAAGTTATAATGGAGGTTATATGAATCCGGTTTTTGAAAAAGTAAAAAGAGCTATGATTATATCAGAACAGTTACAGATTTTATACCTGAGGTTGCTTTGGTACTCGGCTCAGGTCTTGGTGAGTTTGCAAAGCATATGGAAGTTGAATGTGAGATTCCATACTCAAGTATTGAGGGATTTCCTGTATCGACTGTGGCAGGGCATGATGGAAGATTTCTCTTCGGTACGGTTGAGGGTGTAAAGACAGTTATTATGAAGGGAAGAGTTCACTATTATGAGGGTTATTCTGTAACAGATGTAGTACTTCCTACAAGACTTATGATTATGCTTGGAGCAAAGAAGTTAATTCTTACAAATGCTGCGGGCGCTGTAAATACTTCATATAAGCCGGGTGATTTGATGATGATCACAGATCATATATCGACCATAGTACCTTCACCACTTATAGGTGAAAACATAGGTGAATTCGGAACAAGATTTCCTGATATGAGTAATGTCTATTCAAAGAGACTTCAGGATGTGGTAAGAAAGTCCGCTAAGGAAGTGGGAGTTTCTCTAAGAGAGGGCGTATATATGCAATTTAGCGGTCCGGCATATGAGACACCTGCCGAGGTAAAACTTGCAAGATTGCTTGGTGCCGATGCTGTAGGCATGTCCACTGCGATAGAGGCTGTTGCTGCAAATCATATGGGAATAGAAATCTGCGGTATTTCATGCTTTACAAATATGGCGGCAGGCATCTTAGATCAACCTCTCAGCCATGAAGAGGTTTCCGAGGCTGCAAATAAGGTTTCTCATATATTTGAGTCACTGGTTAAAAACATAATAAAAAACATATAATTTTTTGGGGGCATAGTGCCCCCTTTTTCACTATACAATTATTATTAAAAATGAATGTGATTTTCAGTTTTATCCACTTGTTTTTTTAGTAGTTTCATTATAAAAATAGTTTAAGATTGTTTTGTATTTAACGATTTTATTAACATTATATTTTACATGAAAAATATAATGTTATAGTGATTAAAATATACTTTAATCACAACAACTTATTAATTAATACGGAGGTTTGTATATGGCTCAAATAGGAGTTTCTGCTATGAAACGAATTGAAGATTTGCTGGACACCGGAAGTTTTGTGGAAATTGGATCATATATAAGTTCAAGGAACACAGATTTCAATCTATCGGATAAGGATACTCCAAAGGATGGTGTATGGACAGGTTACGGTACGATTAATGACAGTCTGGTATATGTGTATAGTCAGGATCCTTCAGTGCTTGGCGGCTCAATAGGTGAAATGCATGCCAAGAAGATTGTTTCACTATATGATATGGCAATGAAGATGGGAGCACCGGTAATAGGGCTAGTTGATTGTGCGGGTCTGAGACTTGAAGAGTCTTTTGATGCATTGGATGCCTTTGGAAAAATATATTTAGCACAGACAAAAGCAAGTGGTGTTATTCCACAGATACAGGCGGTATTCGGTCTAAGCGGCGGCGGAATGGCGATCAGCAACGGACTTAGTGATTTTGTATTTATGGAGCAGGATAAGGCAAAAGTCTTTGTAAATTCACCAAATGCCATAATCGGAAATTCACAGGATAAGAATGATTTTTCATCTGCCAAGTTCCAGTCGGAATCCACAGGTTTGGTTGACTTTATAGGAACAGAACCTGAAATTATTTCAGGAATAAGAGAGCTTATTTCAGTTCTTCCTGCAAACAATGAAGATGATATGTCATATATCGAGTGCACAGATGATTTAAACAGACTTACACCTGAGCTTGAGGGAAGAATAAGCGATCCCGCACTTGCATTAAATATTATTTCAGACAGCGGATATGTGCTTGAAGTAAAGAAAAACTTTGCAAGAGAGATGTTTACAGGATTTATCAGATTAAACGGTAATACTGTCGGAGTTGTAGCAAACAGAAGAGCACTGTATGATGAGAATGGCGAGATTGCAGATGAGTTTGAAAATGTTCTCTCTCATCAGGGAAGTGATAAGGCGGCAGGTTTTGTTGAATTTTGTGACGCTTTCAATATTCCGGTTCTTACATTAGTAGATGTAAAGGGATACAGAGCTACAAAATGCAGTGAGAAGAGAATGCCTAAGGCAGGTGCAAAACTCACATATGCATATGCAAATGCAACTGTTCCAAAGGTTAGCCTTATAGTGGGTGACGCTTATGGAAGTGCTTCACTTTCAATGAATTCAAAATCAATAGGTGCAGACATTGTCTTTGCATGGGAAAATGCAAAGATGGGAATGATGAATGCAAGTGAGGCTGTAAAGATAATATATTCTAAAGAAATTGATTCAAGTGAGAATATTAAAGCGACTCTTGATGAGAAAACAAGAGAGTATGAGAATTTGCAAAATTCAGCGGTATATGCTGCAAGAAGAGGTTATGTAGATGATATCATCGCAGTAGCTGATACAAGAAAGAGATTGTTGGCAGCCTTTGAAATGCTTTTTACAAAGAAAGAAGATCGTCCATATAAGAAACATGGATCAATTTAGAGGTGGATCATGAAAAAGAGAATAAAGTATTTAATCTTAAGTCTGTTTATGATCGTCATGTTGGCACTTAGTGCCTGCGGTAAAAAAGCTGACGCAAATAATTCTATTCCTGAGGATGTTTCCAATCAGCTTCCTGTACAGGCAGAAAGTCTTTTAAAGCAACTTTATGGAATGGATGATATTGAGCTTGAACAGGTTATTGTGGGTGTAGAGCAAAACGGTCAGACAGCCTTTGCCGAAGGAGTAAAAAACTTTAAATCAACAAAGGAGCTTGTCGGAGATCTTGTAAGTATTGATGATACAAAAGTCTCTCTTTCAGAAGGAAACTATGTTGTTAAGGTGGATTATTCGGGTAAAAACAGAAAATCAGAGTTAACACTCGGTTTTGACAGTAAGACAAATCAGGTAGCGGTATTTTCTATTACACCGAAGTACAGCGTAATGGAAAATATGGAAAAAGCGGCTCTTAATACACTTTTAGGTATGGGAACAGTATTTATTATATTGATTTTTATATCATTCCTTATAAGTTTGTTTAAGTATATAAGTGTATTTGAAAATAAATTAAAAGCAAAGACTAAGCAAGAGCCGGTAATTGAGGAGATAAAGGTAAACGAGCCTGAAAATATTGAAGATGATCTGGAACTTGTGGCAGTAATTACTGCAGCTATAGCGGAGTTTAGCAATACAGATGCGTCAAACCTTATTGTTCGTTCAATAAAGAGAGTTAAAAGATAGTGGAGGGAAAAATGAAGAATTATACTATTACAGTAAATGGTAAATCATACGAAGTTTCTGTTGAAGAAAGAGGAGGAGCATCTGCTCCTGTTACAGCGGCAGCAGCCGCACCTGTTACACCTGTGGCTAAGCCGGCGGCACCTGCTGCAAGTGGAAGCGAAGGTAGAGTAAAGGTTGTTGCACCTATGAGCGGAAAGATCCTTGGTATCAAGGTAAGCCTTAATCAGGCAGTTAAAAAAGGTGAAGTAGTAGCTGTTTTAGAGGCTATGAAGATGGAAAATGATATCGTGGCACTTGAGGACGGTACAATTGCAAGTATAAATGTAAATGTTGGAGACAGTGTTGAAACTAATCAAACTCTTGTAACAATCAACTAATATCCGGAGGGAGAAAAAATGGATTATATATTAAATACATTATCCAATTTGATTGCTCAGACCGCATTCATGAATCTTACCTTTGGCAATTTGATAATGATTTTTGTTGCCTTTATATTTCTATATTTGGCAATCAAAAAGGGATTTGAGCCTCTTTTGCTGGTTCCGATTGCTTTTGGTATGTTACTCGTAAATATCTATCCGGATATAATGCTTAGACCTGAGAATTCAGCAAACGGTGTGGGCGGTTTGCTTCACTATTTCTATGTATTGGATGAATGGAGTATATTGCCATCACTTATATTCATGGGTGTAGGTGCACAAACCGACTTCGGTCCGCTTATTGCAAATCCGAAATCATTCTTACTTGGTGCAGCGGCACAGTTTGGAATTTATGCGGCTTATTTTATAGCAATCTTTATGGGATTCAATGATAAAGCGGCAGCGGCAATATCTATTATAGGTGGAGCGGACGGTCCTACTTCAATCTTCCTTGCAGGAAAGCTTGGACAGACTGAATACCTTGGACCTATAGCTGTAGCTGCATATTCATATATGGCCTTAGTACCTATCATACAGCCGCCTATTATGAAATTCTTTACAACAGATGAAGAGAAGAGAATCAAGATGGAGCAGCTTCGTCCTGTATCACAGCTTGAGAAGATACTTTTTCCTATAATAGTTACAGTAGTGGTATGTCTTATACTTCCTACTACAGCACCTTTGGTAGGTATGCTGATGCTTGGAAACCTCTTTAAAGAGAGTGGTGTTGTAAGCAACTTACAGAGACAGCCGCAAATGCAATGATGTATATTGTTGTTATCTTACTTGGAACCAGTGTAGGTGCTACAACAAGTGCTGAGGCATTCCTTAAAGTTACAACTTTAAAGATAGTAGCTCTCGGACTTATAGCTTTTGCCTTCGGTACTTGGGCAGGTGTAATATTTGGTAAGATAATGTGTAAGTTTACAGGCGGTAAGGTAAATCCGCTTATCGGTTCGGCAGGTGTTTCTGCAGTACCTATGGCAGCCAGAGTTTCACAAAAGGTAGGTGCGGAGTATGATCCTACAAACTTCCTTTTGATGCATGCTATGGGACCTAATGTGGCAGGTGTTATCGGTACGGCTGTAGCGGCGGGAACCTTTATGGCAATATTCGGAATAGTATAAGGAGGGATTATGGCAGAAATTAAGAAAAAGCCTGTTCAGATAGTTGAGACCGTGCTACGTGATGCACATCAGTCTTTGGTAGCAACAAGAATGACTACAGAACAGATGCTTCCTATAATAGATAAAATGGATAAAGTAGGCTACAGAGCTGTAGAATGTTGGGGTGGTGCTACATTTGACGCTTCACTCAGATTCTTACATGAAGATCCGTGGGAGAGACTTCGTAAGTTTAAAGACGGATTCAAAAACACTAAACTCCAGATGCTCTTTAGAGGACAGAATATCCTTGGATACAATCATTATGCAGATGATGTTGTAGAGTACTTTGTTCAAAAGTCGGTTGCAAACGGTATTGATATAATTCGTATCTTTGATGCGTTAAATGATATCAGAAACTTAAAGACAGCTGTTGATGCGGCAAATAAAGAAAAGAATGCTGAAGTTCAAATAGCTCTTTGCTATACTTTGGGTGATGCATATACACTTGATTATTGGAAAGATATAGCAAAGAGAATTGAGGACATGGGTGCAGATTCTCTCTGTGTAAAGGATATGGCAGGGCTTTTGACACCATATGCTGCAGAGGAACTTATCACAAGCCTTAAGGAATCTACAAACTTACCTATAGAGCTTCATACTCATTATACAGCAGGTGTGGCTTCAATGACTCTTTAAAGGCGGTAGAGTCAGGATGTGATATAATTGATACAGCTATTTCACCTCTTGCGCTTGGAACTTCACAACCTGCAACAGAAGTAATGGTAGAGACTTTCAGAGGAACACCATATGATACAGGTCTTGATATCAACTTACTTTCTGAAATAGCAGACTATTTCCGTCCGATAAGAGAAGAATTTATAAAGAGCGGATTACTTAATCCTAAGGTACTTGGAGTAAATATCAATACTTTAAAATACCAGGTTCCTGGAGGAATGCTTTCAAACCTTATAAATCAGCTTAAAGAGGCAGGTAAGGAAGATAAATACAGAGAAGTTTTGGAGGAGATTCCAAGAGTAAGAAAAGACTTCGGAGAACCGCCGCTGGTTACACCTTCATCACAGATAGTAGGTACACAGGCGGTTATGAATGTGCTCTCAGGTGAGAGATATAAATTGGTTCCAAAGGAATCCAAGAAGATAATGCTTGGAGAATTCGGTCAGACTATCAAACCTTTCAATAAGGAAGTGCAAAAGAAGATAATAGGTGATGAGAAGCCTATTACATGCAGACCTGCAGATCTTATTCCACCACAGCTTCCTGAGTTTGAGAAGCAGGTTGCAAAGTGGAAAGAGCAGGATGAAGATGTGCTTACATATGCACTTTTCCCAAAGGTTGCAGAAGAGTTTTTTGAGTACAGGGCAGCACAAAAGACAAAAGTGGATATGACTAAAGCAGACAAAGAAGCAGGAGCATATCCGGTATAAGTAAAATAAGTATTCAAAAATCCCTTACTTAATGTAGGGGATTTTTATGTAAGTGAAAATGAGAGAAATAAAGAGAAAAGTTTTAAAACAATTCAGTAGTGCCAGAATTATTCTGTTTGGATTTATTATTATGATATTTGTAGGGGCAAGTATTCTAAGTTTGCCTATTTCATCAAGAAGCAGGGAATTTACACCTTTTATAGATGCCTTGTTTACCGCAACCAGCGCAAGCTGTGTTACCCGGACTTATAGTATATGACACTGCTACACATTGGTCGGTATTTGGGAAAATTATAATAATAGCTATGATACAATGCGGAGGACTCGGTGTGGTAACGATGTTAACCGTATTTACTCAGGTTACAGGCAAAAAAATAGGACTAAGAGACAGAGCCACATTACAAAGTGCACTTTCAGCACCACAAATTGGCGGTATTATCAGACTTACAAGTTTTATATTTAAAGCAACGATTATTATAGAGATGATTGGTGCACTCCTTATGTTTCCAAGCTTTATGAAAGATTTTGGTGTAATAAAGGGCATACATTATTCGGTATTTCATTCTATATCAGCATTTTGTAATGCGGGTTTTGATTTGATGGGGGATGTAAGTAAATTTTCATCTTTGACAAAGTATCAATCAGATATAATGATAAATATAACAATAATGTTATTGATACTAATAGGAGGTCTGGGTTTTCTTATATGGAAGGATATATTTGATTACAGGTTTGATATAAAAAGATATTCCACTCAAACTAAGATAGTGCTTACAATGACATTTATTTTGGTATTGTTTCCGTCTATATTATTTTTCTTTACAGAATTTAGCGGATTGGATATCAAGACAAGAGTGCTCTCAAGTTTATTTCAGGCGGTTACACCAAGGACTGCAGGATTTAATACTATAGATTATACGAAGTTTAGCGACAACGGTATAGCAATGACTGTTATATTAATGCTTATAGGCGGAGGCTCAGGCTCTACCGCCGGAGGTATTAAGATGAGCACCGTATTTATTTTGGTTGCTATAATGTGCTCTGTTTTAAAACAGGACAAAGAAGTGGCTGTATTTAAAAAAAGAATTGAGCCGGATATAATAAAAAATGCGGTTGCCGTAGCGGTTTTGGATATTATATTATTTATAGCAGGATCCATGCTGATAAGCGGTATAGAGGGATTTTCGTTGAAAGAAACAATGTTTGAGTCCGCATCCGCAGTCGCAACGGTCGGCTTAACTTTGGGAATTACCCCAAGTCTTGGAACGGTTTCAAAACTTTTATTAATATGTATGATGTTTATCGGAAGAGTCGGAGGTATAACACTTATCTTTGCGGCAGTTACTCCTAAAAATAACGGAAATGCAAGATACCCCAAGGATCAGGTAGCGGTAGGATAAATTTTATAGAAGGTGAATTATGAAGAGTTTTTTGGTAATTGGTGTCGGAAGATATGGACGACATTTATGTAAAAAGTTGTATGAACTGGGATATGATGTAATGGCTGTGGACAGAAATGAGGACCGTATTGAGCCGGTGCTGCCTTACACCTTAAATTCAATGATAGGAGACAGTACAAAGAGCGAGTTTATAAAATCAATCGGTGTAAGTAATTTGATACCTGTTTTGTGGCAATAGGTGATGATTTTCAAACTTCTTTGGAAACCACGTCGCTTCTTAGTGAGTGTGGAGCAAAATATGTGGTATCCAGAGCATCCAGAGATACACAGGCAAAGTTTTTACTTAGAAACGGAGCAAATAAAGTGGTATATCCTGAAAGACAGCTGGCTGAATGGACTGCAATAAGATACAGTTCAAATAATATTTCAAATTATATAGAGCTGCCCGGAGAAAATTCTATATTTGAATGTAAGGTACCTAAAAGCTGGGAGGGAAAAACCGTATTGGAGCTTGGTATAAGGAAAAAATGCAAAGTTAATATTATGGGAATAAAAAAAGGTGAGAACTGGTATATGACTATTACTCCACAGACAAAGTTTGAAAAGGATCAGGATATAATGGTCTACGGAGCAAATAAATATTTGCAAAAATTCTTACATTTTGATTCAAGCAATTTTACAACTGAAGAAGAGGCTGAAGAAGATGATTGATGATATTTCTATAAGATCGGCAAATCCTGAGGATGCTAAAGAGCTGCTCAAAATATATGCATATTATGTAACGGATACGGCAATATCATTTGAAACAGAAGTACCAAGTGAGGAAGAGTTTAAATTAAGAATAGAAGAGGTTTTAAAAAGCTATCCGTTTATTGTTGCCTGTAAGGATGATGAAATACTGGGATATGCCTATTTGCATTCATTTGTAGGAAGAAAAGCATATGAACTCAGTGCAGAGACTACCATATATCTAAATCCACAAAAAAATAAGATGGGAATAGGAAAAAAACTTTATTCTGTTTTGGAAGATATAGCAAAAGCACAAAATATAACCAATTTGTATTCGTGTATAGGCTATGTGGATCAGGAAGATGAGTATTTAAACAATAACAGTGCTCAGTTTCATGAACATATGGGTTACAGAATGGTTGGAAAGTTTGAAAACTGCGGACATAAATTTGGTAGATGGTATCATATGGTATGGATGGAGAAGATAATTGGTGAGCATAAGGAAATAAGGGAATTCATAAGGTTTAAGGATATAGAGAAGAATATTTTATAATACAAATGAAGGTATTTAACATTTATATTGTTACACCTGTATTTTCGCCGGGAAAGATGAGTATACTACAAGTATAGTGACAAAAGCACCAAGAAGCCAATAAATAAGGGGTTTCAAGGTGCTTATTTTTATTTTTGATAATAAATTGATAATGTTTTATAAGTTTTCCAACTTTTGAGCAAGTTCTTTTTGTTTGTTCGGGTATAGGTGGGCATAAGTGTTCAGTGTTATTTTGATATCTGAATGGCCTAACCTATTAGCTATTAGTAACGGATTTTCTCCCAGTTCAACCAACAAAGCAACATGAGAATGTCTGAAGTCGTGTATTCTCATGCGTGGAAGGCCTGCCAGCTTTAAATACTTATCTTTTTTTGTATTCTATACTTTTCTTCTTGATGTTAAGAAGTGAGGCCGTGGCATCTGTATCAAGGCAATGTTCTTTATACTCTTTTATTTCGTCTATCAGGAAAGTAGGAAGCGTTACAACTCTATTGCTTGATTTTGTCTTTGGTGCAGTAGTTATATATTTGCCTGCTGCATACCCTTTTGTTTTGTTTATGTGCAGCAGTTTATTATCAATGTCTACATCTCCGAAAGTAAGGGCCATTAGTTCGCCGTGTCTTAAACCTGCATAAAAGAGCAAATCAAATATAACTAATTCCCTTATATCCGTAATGTTGGATCTAAAAGCCTTGTACTGCTCCAGTGTCAAAAATACCTTTTCTTTTTTTGTATCGTCTTTTAGAGTATCAACCATTTTACAAGGGTTAGAGCTTAACCCGTAATATTTACACGCATACACAAATAAAGACGATAAACCTTTAAATATTCCGTTCTTTGTCGCAGTGCTTAATGTACTGCCATGTTTTGCTTGTAAGTTGTTGAGCCATTCTCTTATCATATTGGGGGTAATATCGTTTATTTGAGTTTCTCCAAAATACGGCAGTATATGAACCCTTATTATATTGTTCTTAAAACAATAGCTTGATAGCTTATATTTAGCCTTGTAATCCTTTAAATAGGCATCTACCAAGGCTTTAAATAATATTGTCGGTTGGCTACTGTGATGTTCTAAAAAATCACGCTCCCAGCTTTGGGCTTCTTTTTTTGTTGTAAAGCCCCTTTTAACCTTTGTTTCTTATGGCCTAAGTAATCCTTATAGTAGCAGGACACAAACCATGTATTTTTTTTGTTATTATCTTTATAAACAGGCATTTTCTTAATCCTCCAAAGTTTCCCGGCTATAGAGCTGTTAAGGAAATGCCGTATATAAGCGTATAAGGTCTATACACTTAATAGAACCGTTACAAAGAAAAAAGAGTAACGGCACTATTAAATACATAGGCTATTTTTTATTCTATGGTGTCTATTTTGAGTTTTAACAGAACAAAGGTATAAAATATAGGGCAGAAACTAAAAGCCGTTACAAGCGAAAATAAGGGGATTGTGTGGTGTGGTACTAAAACAGGACACCACATAAAAGTAGAATCTGCCCTTAAAGATAGTAACCACAGGGGCAGCCTACTAACTTTGTGAGTACCCTTTTATTCTGTAACGGCAAAATAAAACCAACATTTTCCAACATTTTTGAGGGGGTCGTTTGAAAGGGCAACCACACCATGACCATACTCTAAATATGGACGTGCCTAAAAGGCACATCATTTTATTGTTCGTCCGGATCTGTATATTTTTCTATTTCCGTGAGTTCCTCCACTCTTTCAACAGCTTTCTCACGCCCTAATTTATTAAGTTTATTGTAATGTTCAATCAATGCCCTTTTAATAATTTTATCATTCCATTTGGCCGTTTCCTCCATGGCTTTTTCCAATGCTTTCTCACTTTCTAAATCTGACTCCCCAAAAAGTAGGCCATTTAATGTGATATCTAGGGCATTGGCTATATATAGTAATGTTTCTAATTTGGGCAACTTATTAGTCCTTTCATATTGTGCAACGCTTTGCTGTGTTATCCCCAATTTTTCCGCTAGTTCTTTTTGTGTTAAACCCTTTAATTTTCTAAACTTCTTAATATTTTCGCCTACATTAAAGCCCATAATTGCCTACTTACCTTTACTTTTTATTTAATAATAACACTTTAAAATCGTAAATACAAGATAAACACAATAAAAAGCTTGTAATTACATATTGACACAGTTAAATAGTTGTAGTAATATGAAAATACAGTTATTAAGCTGTATTTTACATAATCAAGAAAGGAGTTAATAAATGAGAGTAGACAGATACAAATTAGGCCACATCTTAGTTGACAAGGATATGACGGCAACACAGTTATCAGAGCTTACAGGCTTATCAAGGGCAACAATAAGCGGTATTAAGTGCGGTAAAAGTTGCCTATATGAGACAGCCGAAAAGATAGCGGAAGCGTTAGGCGTAGAAGTTAAAGACATTAGAGAGAAATAATTAACAGCAATCCCGGCTATAGAGTTGTTAAGGAAAAATAAAAAGAAAGGAGCTTACAGAATGGAAGAAAAGCAAAAGCAAGGCGACAGGGTGCGAAGCCAAGCCAATATTGACAGCATACGAGAGCGTACACACTTAACCGCCGAGGACATAGCATTTTTACTAAGTCGAAGTAGTAGCGTGGCCTATAAGATATTAAATGACTTAAACGCAGATCTAAAGCGTAAGGGCTTTTATATCGTAAAGGGCAGAGTACCGAAAAAGTACTTTTGTGATAAATTCGGGATACCATACGAAAGCGTAAGTTAGAGGGTGATAATTTGCAATTAGACGAATTTAAGACACTTTGACGGCGTAAAACGTACTGGTACCGGGAATACTTATAAAGCTGTTTGCCCTTGCCATAACGACAGGCAAGCAAGTTTAGGAATATCAGCCAAAGGCGACAAGATACTAATAAATTGCCTTGCAGGTTGCCATTACAAAGATATATTAGCAGAGGTTGGACTAACTGAAGCAGATCTATTTAATGACGGCAAGACAATGCAAGAAAAGAGTTGGCGGGAAAAAATAGAGGATTATATAAAGAAGCCCATAGAAGCCGTATACGACTATAAGGACGCTACAGGCAAATACTTATACAGCAAGATCCGTTTTGTTGGTAAGCATATAAAGTATGCAGTTGTAGACTATAAGGCCGACAGGTACAAACTGGGAAAGCCTGAAGGGTCTTACACTCTTTATAATTTGTCTGCTGCACTGAAAGCAATTAAAAAAGGCTTTCCGGTATATATCACAGAGGGCGAAAAAGACGTTGATACGCTTAAAAAATTACATCTTACAGCTGTAACGGCTGGCGGTGTGAGTGATTGGCGTTCAGAGTTTGCCCACTATTTTACAGGTGCAAGGGTGATTATTTTGCCTGATAATGATGCTCCGGGGCTTGACCTTAAGGACAAAATAATAGCAGATCTAAAGCCGTTTGCACACTCTATAAAGTGGGTTGTTACATCAAAGGCAGAGCATGGAGATGTAACGGACTATTTAACCAAAGAGGGACACTCTAAAGAAGATTTAAAAAAGCTTATAGATGAAGTTAAGCCAGTTGCTGCTCCATGGATCCAGATAACCGAAAGGAAGGACGGAAGCCAAACAGAGCGTTAATCCGGGATTATTAAAAGCCTGCATAAGTGAACATTTAAGTTATAAGACGGTGGACGGTAGTTATTACTGGTATGAGAACGGATATTATAAGCGAACGGATAAAAACACCGTTAAGGCTAAAATAGCGGATTATATGCCTAGTGAACTAGCAGGAGATAATCTACTGAACAATGTTTATAATTTAATGCTTGCAGACAAGGCACACATAGCAAGAGAGGAGGAATTTAACAATGAAGAGAACTTTATAAACTTTAAGAATGGTTTATATAACCTTACAACAAGGAAGCTAGAGCCACACAATGAGCATATTCTATATACAAGGCAGATAAACACCGATTATATAGAGGGTGCAAGCATGGCAGATATAACAAGTGCTTTCACTAAATTTATAGGTGATTTATGTAAGGGCGTAGATGATGCTATTGATTGGCAGAAGTATAAGGCGTTACAGGAAATAATAGGCCTTGCTATATCTAACGTATACGGCCACAGAACAAAGAAGGCGGCTATTTTGTACAGTCCTATAGGTAACACAGGTAAAAGCCAGTTTTTAAGCCTTATTTCTAATTTGGTAGGTCCGGAGCATATAACCACTATACCGTTACAAAATATGAATGAGGACAAGGGGCGCTTTGCTTTCGCTAATGCCGGACTTATTAGGCTCATTATGAACGGAGATCAGGGCAAGGCGACAATAAAGGACAGTTCAATCTTTAAGCAAGTTACTGGAGGCGATTATATCAAAACCGAGGGCAAGGGAAAAGATATAAAAGCCCTTGTATTTAAAGGCTTTATAATTATTGCTTGTAACGATTTACCATATTTTGCAGACGATAAGGGCGACCATGTATATAGGCGTATGTATATAGTGCCTTGTACTCATGAAGTACCCGAAAAGGAGAGGGACGCAAGTATATTAAATAAAATGCTTGAAGAACTCCCGGCAATAGCAAATTGGGCAATCGAGGGACTGCATAGACTTAGGGCAAATAATTATAATTTTTCCGAAGTTACAGCAGGCCAAGAAGTAATTGCAAATTACCGCAAGAACAGCGATACCGTTTACAGCTTCCTGATGGATGAGGGGTATATAATTACCAAGAATCCAGCGGATAAGGTGAGCAAAAAGGAATTACTAGAAGAGTATTGCAAGTACTGCCAAAGGGAAGAACGCCAGCCGGTAGGCAAGAGACAATTCAAAGAAAGAATGAAGAAGCTTACAGGCTTAGATGAGCAAGTAGCGAAAGATAAAAACCTTAGATCGTACAGAGCATTACAAGGCATTAAAAGATGTTTTGTGCCGTTGACCGAAGGGCAAGCAAGCCCGTTTGATTTTTCTACATGAAAAAGTAGATAAAAACCGTAGAATTGAGCCGTTACAAGAAAAAATGTAAACTTTTTGTGAACTCAAAAAAATAGTGTTCTACAAAATACAGGACTAATTCTATACGATTCTACATTTCTTTGTAGAAGTAGAAACGGCTTAAATAAAGGCTTTTAAGTGTCTAAAATGCCTATTCTACATATTCTACATATATATTTAAGTTATAAAAAATAAATAAAAAAAGAGGGTATAAATATATATATAAAAAGGGAATTGTAAAAAACCGTTGAAACTGTAGAAGCCATATTTTCACTTGTAACGGCAGATAACAGAAAGGGTATAAAGTGGGAAATTTTAACAGACGTCAAGCATTAGGAATAATATATAGCAATATCAAAAATCTTAATGATGATTATTTGAGCCTAGTGGCTAACAAGGTCTTAGAGTTGAAAAGTAATCAAGAGTATAACCGTGCAACAAGGTACGCAATGGAGCATAGGGAAGAGTTATGGAAAAAGAGAAAAGGAGTAAAGGAATGAGACAAACAACACAAGATATGATTGCGAATATATATGATATATTAGACATTTTAGATTTATTAATTACTGATTCGCCAATATCACAATATTTTCTTGAAGAGGGGCAAACCAAGGAAAAAATACTAAAGTTCCGAGATGTGCAATTATATTTCTTTATGATTAGTGATTACTATTTAAGGTTGTGTGATGAAATAACAGATTTAAAAGATACCATAGAAAAGGAGCAAAGGAATGAAAGAGAATAAGGAAGTAGTAAGCAGTACAACTATAAGATATGGAACAACTGACGGATTTAAGTATCTTATAGCGTCCAATATAGAGGTTTTGGATGATACAGACAAAGATTTTTTAAACGCTGTAAATAACTTAATTGTAGAATATACAAACGCTAAGTACGGAGAGGAGTAATAAAATGGGATTATCAGGAAGAACAAAATACTGCATGGGTAAATATGGACACGATGGGGAAGAGATTTATTTAAGCAAGGAAGCGGCCAGATTACAACAAGCAGTGTTTAGGCAGATCATGAGCAACAACACCGGAAGAAAGGGCGGAAAAAAGAAAGGAAGTAAAAGAAGATGAAAACAGCAAATGAAGTTATAAGGGCCGTTGATAATATGTTGATAGTTATTGAAGTGGTAAGCGATAAAATAGACAGCCTACACGGTTACGGCTTTACTAGAGAATTTTTTGATAATAATGTGTATAAAGAGCATTGCTCCGGCTATTATGATATAGCAAGAGACCATTATAATATATTAGGTGATGAGATATTTCTTTTACGTAATGCAGTAAAGGATCTAAGAGAATATATAAAGGAGCAGGGAGATGATAAAGATAAAAGCGAGTTGCAGTGATAGACACGAAGTAAGCAAGATTATTAAGCTATTGATGCCATACATGACAGATAAAAGGCCTAAAGTTGCCAAGTCTGAAGATGGGAAATATAAGAGGGTGTATATATGCATAGACAGCGAGAAAATCCCAAAAATCAAGCTGTAAATGTCTGTTTATACCCGGGTGGCTAACATACCATTGTAAAAAGCTGTTAAACAACAAAATATGACCTCGACCAGAATATGGGAGTATATCCGCTATAAGGGTATGCTCCCTATTTTGTTGTGCAATATGACAGTAAAAACCTAATAAAACCTAAGTTTTAATTTACTATAAATCCTAGAAAATCCTAGTATGAAAATCCCAGTAAGGAACTTGTCAAAACTTGACTTTTAAATTTATAAAACCTGACAAAACCTGACATTTAATTGTATATACGCCCTCTATGTGGTATAATATAACATGACAAACAAAATATTTGAAGTACCCCGACAGGGCTTAATTCCTTTACCTTGTCGGAAGTCTGAAAAGATGTGGGAAGTATTAGGACGGAGGTGATTGACCGTCTTAGTGCTTCCTTTTTGTTTGTTTTTTCATGTTATTCCTTTAATCCAAATACTACAATGAAAGGAGCATAAACAATGCAAATTAAAGAAAAGCTTGAGAGCTTAGGGCTTGCCCCTGATCAACTTTCATCTGTAACGGCCTTATTGTCTGATATAGTGGCCGAGCATGACAGGACAGTAAAAGACTTAAAGCTTGATCATGGCTTGCAGATGGCTTTTAAAGACAACAGAGCCAAAGACGGTAAACTTATTAAAGCCTTGCTTGATATGGATGCGTTAAGCTTAGACGAAGAGAACGGAAGCATAAACGGCCTTGATGAGCAAATAAAAAGCATAAAAGAGAGCCACGCTTATTTATTTGATGATAAGCCGACATTTAAAGGCTTTCAGCCTGGAACTGCTAAAGATATAAAAATAGGAGTAGGTTCGGGAGGTTTAGCCGAATATGTAGGCAGGGCTAAGGAGTGGGACAACTCCGACATTATATTATAAAGAAAGGGAATTGAATGGCTAATACAGTAAATTTAGTAACGCAGTATTTGCCCTATGTTGATGAACTATTCACAGCAGAGAGTAAAAGAGAGCTTGTCACTAATAAAGATTTTACCTTTACAGGTGCTAAAACTATAAAGGTTTATAAAGTAACTACAAGCGATATGAACGACTATGACAGAAGCGGCGGAAAGGTTGAGGCGGGTACACAAACAAGTAGATACGGACTTGTTAAAGGATTGGACGCTACAACTGAAGAAATGACCTTGAGAAAGGACCGCTCCTTTACGTTTGCAATTGATAAGCTGGATACAGACGAGACAGGCGGACAGCTTGCAGCACAGGCAGCACTTGCAAGGCAGATTAGGCAGGTTGTTATTCCGGAGATAGACGAATACACTTATAAACTTATGTGTGACGGTGCAGGCATTAAGGAGACTAATATAACCCTTACAAAAGAAAACATATATGATAAGATCATAGAGGCAAACTCCCAACTTGATGATAAGTTAGTGCCGGAGTTTGGTAGGGTGCTTATAATGACACCTGCCACTTATGTTTTACTTAAGAAGTGTGCAGATGCTAAGTTAAATCAGGACATAGGCCAGGAGTTAAGAATAAAAGGAGTTGTTGCAGAGCTTGACGGCTTGGCGATCCAGAAGATACCGGCAGTAAGATTACCGGCAAAGTTCGGCTTTATGATTGCCCATAAGGTGGCTACAGTCGCACCGGTTAAGCTTGAAGAGTATAAAACTCATACAGATCCTCCGGGTATAAGCGGCACACTTGTAGAGGGCCGTGTTGCTTACGACGCTTTTATACTTGAAAACAAAGCAAACGCAATATACTATCTGCAGAACAAATAACATTTAGCCCCCGTAAAAAGGGGCTTTTTTATTACTGTAACGGATAATAGCATGTTGACATTTGTTAACATTGAAAGGGGTTTTATGCGAAAGTTAAGTATTGAGAGTCTATCGCTTTACTTGAAAGCCAAAAAAGATTATTACGACCTAAAAGAATATTACGATAGAGAACTAAAGGCAGCAGAAGAAGAATATTTATATAGCCTAAAAGCTGTACGCTATGACGGTGTAAAGGTTGACGGCGGAGAATATACCGATATAGCCGATAAAATAATCAGATATGAAGAGTGGCGAGAACAAACAGATAAGCATTGCGAATTTTGGCTTGATTATCATAATAGAAATATGGATTTTAAAAAAGAGGTTGTAGAAAAGTATATAAATAATGATGTGCCTTTGCGTGCACGTGTATTTAGCGATTGCGAAACATGGAAAAACTGTAATGTGCCTTTATTACAAGAAGCACTAAGACTTAAATATCTAGAGTGTAAGACGGAAAGGGATATAGCCACAGCCCTTAAGATAACCGGGCAAGAGGTGGCCAATATGCTATATACTTATACGGAACTTACAGATCGACCGCCAAAGAGGGGCAGAAAAAAATGATAATAAAATGATAATCAAATAATAAAAAATAAGGTTAAAAAATAAATTAAAGCCTTAAAATACAAGGGATAAAGGTATAAAAAATATTAAAAATCAGCCCTTTTATACTACAAGTATAATGCAAAGTAATTATAAATATGCTAGAATAGGTGTATAAAAAATATTTTGTTGAGGTGAAAATGGGAAAAAGAAAACTGGCTTCCATACAGTATGTACATGATATTACACCTATAGAGGGTGCTGAAAAGATAGAATGTGTACATGTATTGGGATGGCAATGTGTAGCAAACAAAGATCAGTTCAGGATAGGTGATAAATGTGTATATATGGAAGTGGATTCATTTCTTCCGGTATGTGAACTTTTTGAATTTCTCCGAGCAAGCAGCTTTAAAGAGAATGAAATAATGGGGGCGGGATTCAGGCTGAAAACCATGAAATTCAGAGGACAGATATCACAGGGATTGGTACAACCTTTAGAAATACTTCCTGAAGGTAAATATGAAATAGGTGATGATGTAACCGAACTTCTTGGAATAAGAAAATGGGAAATAGAAGAGAGAGTAAGCAATGACGGCACTGTTATTGCAGAGTTTCCGAGTGAAATCTCAAAAACCGACGAGCTTAGAGTGCAGTCATATCCGGAGTTAATAGAGGAGTTTAAATCTGTAAAGGGATATTACATTAGTACTAAAATGGATGGATGCAGTGTAACCATGTATAAGAGCGGTGATCATTTCGGTGTATGTGGAAGAAACTATGAATATGCAGATGATGATAAATGTGATATGTGGAAATATGCGCATGAACATAGAATAGAAGAGAGATTAAAAGAAAATAATCTTGACGATATAGCAATTCAAGGGGAGTTTTGCGGGCCGGGTATTCAAAAAAACAGATTAAAACTGACAGAACCGGAGTGGTATGTATTTACAGTAACAGATATGAACACAAATAAAAGGCTTTCTCTATATAAGATCGAGGAGATATGCAAACTGCTTGGTTTAAATATGGTTCCTATAGAAGAGGTGGAAGAAGAGTTTAAATATAGAAGTGTTGATGAGCTTTTGGAAAGAGCAAAGGGAAAGTACAATTCAGGTAAGAACAAAGAGGGGATAGTAATCAGACCTATAGAGCCGATATATTCAAGTACTATATCAGGGCCGCTTTCTATGAAGGTTATAAACAATGATTATCTATTAAAGGAGTAATAATATACTTGTACTGACTCAGTATGGCTGTAGTACCGATATATTATAATGTCGATATTACAGCCATATTTTTTTGCCATATTTTTTTATGATTTTTTTAAAAAATTTACTTGACTTTGGTAATGATAAAATATATAATCAATACACTGCTTTTTGCAGAGAGCTTAATTCAAAAAGTCAGAAAAAAACTTAAAAAAATAACTTTAAAAAGTTGTTGACAAAATATTGAATAAGTGATATTATATCAAAGTTGCTCGAAAAGAGCAAAACAAGCTCCAAATAATCTGAAAAAACTTTAAAAAAGTTGTTGACAAGATGAAATGAGCTTGATATAATAGCTAAGCTGTTTCAAACGGCAAAGCAAACGAACCTTGATAATTTAAGATTAAACAGTACACACAACCCTGAAAATAACTTAATTATTTTAATAATAATTGATGAGATTTCAGAAAAAACAACGTTTAGATTCGAACAGAATTTAAAACCTTTAAAAAACAGTAGATCTGTGAAAAACAGATGATGCAAGCTAGCGAGAAGGCTAGATTAAACTTTTATATGAGAGTTTGATCCTGGCTCAGGATGAACGCTGGCGGCGTGCTTAACACATGCAAGTCGAACGAAGCTGTTAAAAGGAAGCCTTCGGGTGAAATTTTGATAGACTTAGTGGCGGACGGGTGAGTAACGCGTGGATAACCTGCCTTATACAGGGGGATAACGGAGAGAAATTTCCGCTAAGACCGCATAAGACCACAGCACCGCATGGTGCAGGGGTAAAATATTTATAGGTATAAGATGGATCCGCGTCCGATTAGCTAGTTGGTGAGGTAAAGGCCCACCAAGGCGACGATCGGTAGCCGGCCTGAGAGGGTGAACGGCCACATTGGGACTGAGACACGGCCCAAACTCCTACGGGAGGCAGCAGTGGGGAATATTGGACAATGGGGGAAACCCTGATCCAGCGACGCCGCGTGAGTGAAGAAGTATTTCGGTATGTAAAGCTCTATCAGCAGGGAAGAAAATGACGGTACCTGACTAAGAAGCCCCGGCTAACTACGTGCCAGCAGCCGCGGTAATACGTAGGGGGCAAGCGTTATCCGGATTTACTGGGTGTAAAGGGAGCGCAGACGGCAATGCAAGTCTGAAGTGAAAGGCGTGGGCTCAACCCATGAACTGCTTTGGAAACTGTATAGCTTGAGTGTCGGAGGGGTAAGCGGAATTCCTAGTGTAGCGGTGAAATGCGTAGATATTAGGGAGGAACACCGGAGGCGAAGGCGGCTTACTGGACGACAACTGACGTTGAGGCTCGAAGGCGTGGGGAGCAAACAGGATTAGATACCCTGGTAGTCCACGCAGTAAACGATGAATACTTGGTGTCGGGGAGGTAAACTCTTCGGTGCCGCAAGCTAACGCATTAAGTATTCCACCTGGGGAGTACGTTCGCAAGAATGAAACTCAAAGGAATTGACGGGGACCCGCACAAGCGGTGGAGCATGTGGTTTAATTCGAAGCAACGCGAAGAACCTTACCAAATCTTGACATACTCTTGAATAACTTTGTAATGAAGTTAGACCTTCGGGACAAGGGATACAGGTGGTGCATGGTTGTCGTCAGCTCGTGTCGTGAGATGTTGGGTTAAGTCCCGCAACGAGCGCAACCCTTGTCGTCAGTAGCCAGCAGTAAGATGGGCACTCTGACGAGACAGCCGGAGATAATCCGGAGGAAGGTGGGGATGACGTCAAATCATCATGCCCCTTATGATTTGGGCTACACACGTGCTACAATGGCGTAAACAAAGTGAAGCAAAGCTGCGAAGCCAAGCAAATCACAAAAATAACGTCTCAGTTCGGATTGTAGTCTGCAACTCGACTATATGAAGCTGGAATCGCTAGTAATCGCAGATCAGAATGCTGCGGTGAATACGTTCCCGGGTCTTGTACACACCGCCCGTCACACCATGGGAGTCATCAATGCCCGAAGTCAGTGACCCAACCGTAAGGAGGGAGCTGCCGAAGGCAGGGAGGATAACTGGGGTGAAGTCGTAACAAGGTAGCCGTATCGGAAGGTGCGGCTGGATCACCTCCTTTCTAAGGAAAAAAGTAGGGGTTGTGAGTACTGTTTAGTACTAAATTAAAAGGGTACTAAAACATAAAATTATTGGTGTCGATGCGTCTAGGGGACACACCCGTTCCCATTCCGAACACGATGGTTAAGACCTAGTCGGCCGATGGTACTATACTGGAGACGGTATGGGAGAGTAGGTGGATGCCAATTTTATGGGGGTGTAGCTCAGTTGGGAGAGCACCTGCCTTGCAAGCAGGGGGTCAAGAGTTCGAATCTCTCCATCTCCATCGCCAGAGAACTTAACGAAAGCGAGTGTAAACGAAGCTTGAGTTTAGTCGTAGGCATGTCGATGCTGTTAGTGAAAACGAGCGTAAGCGAAGTTTGAACTTACAAATCGACTTGTTAAATAACTTTGGCAGTAATGTACCTTGAAAACTGCATACCAAACGAGAAATTATATAAATATTTTATAATTAGACATCCGAGGTACTAATTACAAATGTAGTTAGTATTTTAAATAACAAAAATAAATTTTTAAACATAGTGTATGATACACGCTAGTGTCATACATAAACACTAAATCTAAATGATTTAAGAGGTTAAACATAAAAGAGCGTAGGGTGGATGCCTAGGCACTGACAGCCGAAGAAAGACGTGACAAGCTGCGAAAAGCTGCGGGGAGAAGCACATATTCAGTGATCCGCAGATGTCTGAATGGGGAAACCCACTTGGAAGAACTCCAAGTATCTGTACGCCAATACATAACGTACAGAGGGGAACCCGTGAACTGAAACATCTAAGTAGCCGGAGGAAAAGAAAACAAAAGTGATTGCGAAAGTAGCGGCGAGCGAAATCGTAAGAGCCCAAAACCGTGGTGCGTGCACTGCGGGGTAGAGGACTGCAACACGAGTAAGATATATTACCTGAACCGTTTTGGAAAAGCGGGCCAAAGAGCGTGAGAGCCGTGTAAGGGAAAATGTATTGAATCCAGCAGTATCCGGAGTACCACGAGACACGAGAAACCTTGTGGGAAGCAGGGGGGACCACCCCCCAAGGCTAAATACTAGTCAGTGACCGATAGCGTATAGTACTGTGAAGGAAAGGTGAAAAAAGAACCCCGGGAGGGGAGTGAAAAAGAACCTGAAACCCTATGTTTACAAACTGTGGAACACCGAAAGGTGAACCGCGTACTTTTTGTAGAACGGTCCGGCGAGTTACATGTACAGGCGAGGTTAAGTATTAAAGATACGGAGCCGAAGGGAAACCAAGTCTTAATAGGGCGAATAAGTCTGTATGTGTAGACCCGAAACCGGGTGATCTATCCATGTCCAGGTTGAAGTTCGCGTAAAAGTGAATGGAGGACCGAACGCACATCCGTTGAAAAGGGTGGCGATGAGGTGTGGATAGGGGAGAAATTCCAATCGAACCCGGAGATAGCTGGTTCTCCTCGAAATAGTTTTAGGACTAGCCTCGTTATTAGTCTACCGGAGGTAGAGCACTGAATTTTTGCGGGGGCGTCAAAGCCTACCAAGAGATATCAAACTCCGAATGCCGGCTAGATGATTGACGGGAGTCAGACTACACGAGATAAGTTGGGTAGTCAAAAGGGAAAGAGCCCAGACCTACGGCTAAGGTCCCAAAGTGTGTGTTAAGTGGAAAAGGATGTGGGATTTCGAAGACAGCTAGGATGTTGGCTTAGAAGCAGCCATACATTAAAAGAGTGCGTAACAGCTCACTAGTCGAGAGGTCCTGCGCCGAAAATGTCCGGGGCTAAACACACCACCGAAGCCTAGGAATGTATATTATACATTGGTAGAGGAGCATTCTTAGAGGCGTAGAAGCCATACCGGAAGGAATGGTGGAGTAATAAGAAGAGAGAATGCCGGAATGAGTAGCGAGAAAGAGGTGAGAATCCTCTTGGCCGAATATCTAAGGTTTCCTGAGTAAAGCTGATCTACTCAGGGTAAGTCAGGGGCCTAAGGCAAGGTCGAAAGACGTAGTCGATGGATAACAGGTACAGATTCCTGTACTACATATAATCAGAACTGTGGGGACACGGAGACTAAAACCGAACCCGGGAGGACAAAAACCGGGGCAAGCGAAGTACCTGTATGGGAGGAAAAAACCACCATGCAAAGGGAAAAACGTGATGCGTACCGAAGTTTAGTAGGGAAGTCGGTTAGGGAGCCGTCAAGAAAAGCCGCTATTGTGTTATATGTACCCGTACCGCAAACCGACACAGGTAGATGAGGAGAGAATCCTAAGGCCGGCGGGAGAAGCATTGTTAAGGAACTCGGCAAAATGACCCCGTAACTTCGGGAGAAGGGGTGCCACTAGAAATAGTGGTCGCAGAAAAAAGGCTCAAGCAACTGTTTAGCAAAAACACAGGTCTATGCGAAACCGCAAGGTGAAGTATATGGGCTGACGCCTGCCCGGTGCTGGAAGGTTAAGAGGAGAAGTCAGGAAACGAAGCTTTGAATTGAAGCCCCAGTAAACGGCGGCCGTAACTATAACGGTCCTAAGGTAGCGAAATTCCTTGTCGGGTAAGTTCCGACCCGCACGAAAGGCGTAATGATTTGAGCGCTGTCTCAACAATGCACCCGGTGAAATTGAAGTACCAGTGAAGATGCTGGTTACCCGCGCCAGGACGGAAAGACCCCATGGAGCTTTACTCCAGTTTGGTACTGGGATTCGGTAATACTCGTACAGGATAGGTGGGAGACGTAGAAGCATGGACGCCAGTTTATGCAGAGTCGCCGTTGGGATACCACCCCTGTATTGCTGGATTTCTAACCTGCACCCGTTATCCGGGTGGGGGACAATGCCAGACGGGGAGTTTGACTGGGGCGGTCGCCTCCGAAAGAGTATCGGAGGCGCTCGAAGGTTCCCTCAGAATGGTCGGAAACCATTCAAAGAGTGCAAAGGCAGAAGGGAGCTTGACTGCGACACCGACGGGTGGAGCAGGTACGAAAGTAGGACTTAGTGATCCGGTGGCATAAAGTGGGATTGCCATCGCTCAACGGATAAAAGCTACCCTGGGGATAACAGGCTTATCACTCCCAAGAGTTCACATCGACGGAGTGGTTTGGCACCTCGATGTCGGCTCATCGCATCCTGGGGCTGTAGCAGGTCCCAAGGGTTGGGCTGTTCGCCCATTAAAGCGGTACGCGAGCTGGGTTCAGAACGTCGTGAGACAGTTCGGTCCCTATCCGGCGTGGGCGTAAGATATTTGAGAGGAGCCGTCCTTAGTACGAGAGGACCGGGACGGACTGACCGCTGGTGTACCTGTTGGAGAGTAACTCCATGGCAGGGTAGCTATGTCGGGACGGGATAAACGCTGAAGGCATCTAAGCGTGAAGCCCCCCTCAAGATGGGATATCTCATGTGAAAACAGTAAGACCCCTTGAAGACTACGAGGTAGATAGGGCCAAGATGTAAGTACAGTAATGTATTAAGTTGATGGTTACTAATAGGTCGAGGGTTTAACCAAAAGGATAAGGAATTTATTTTTTGAGTTTGGTACGCAGTTTTGAAGGTGCATTTTCTTCATAAAAAATACTTGCAAATTCAGTTATAATCTGATATAATGCATGAGTATTTGCCCTGATAGCTCAGTAGGTAGAGCATGCGGCTGTTAACCGCAGTGTCACAGGTTCGAGCCCTGTTCGGGGCGCTTGTTTAGGCAACTAGACTACGGCGACATAGCCAAGCGGTAAGGCGTGGGTCTGCAACACCCTGATCACCAGTTCAAATCTGGTTGTCGCCTTGATTAGAAATCTAATCCTATGCGGGAATGCTGGAATTGGCAGACAGGCAAGACTAAGGATCTTGTGTCTGTATAGACGTGAGGGTTCAAGTCCCTTTTCCCGCACTTAAAGAACAACTACGGTTGTTCTTTTTTTGTTATTTCTTCGGGTATAGAAATCTAACAAATATTATGGTGGAAATCTTTAAAATAATATGAAAAAGAACACATAGCTACCGGCTTTTTATTCAAAAAGACATGGGTTTTATCGTAGCAATTATGAAATATATTAATAATATTGAATGTAATCACGAGTTTAAACAATTGTAATAAATATACGCGTGTAAATCAATTGTTCAATCTAATAAACTTTGGTATAATTTAGATACTCTAAAATAAAGCAAGGAGTGCTCATGAAAAGGAAAATTCTAACATTAGCATCCGCTCTAACCCTTGTTTCATTATGTAGTTTTAACGCTTATGCAGATATGGATTTGGAGACAAATAACGCAGTCTCCGGTATGGCTATTGCCTTAAATAACTATAAAGCAAGTTCTATATCTCCACAGACGGCTCTTGGTGAGTCATTAAAAGCAGCAACCACTAATACTATCGAGATAACGGGATCTGACGATGCACGAACAAAACTTGTAAATGATACGGTAAAATATGAAGCGCCATCAATACAAGACAAACTTAAAGAAGATATCATAAAGGAAGATATCGTAGTAGCCAATAGAAAGAAAGATACAATAGTTCACGCAAGTGCAAAAGAGACGGGAGAGGCAGTAGGAAGTATTTCATATAGTTCTGTTGCCACTGTTGTAGGTACAGAAGTGAATGAAAGCGGAGAGTGGTTAAAGATAAGCTCCGGAAGTGTTCAAGGCTATGTAAAAGCTTCAGAAGTGGCTACAGGAGAAAAAGCCAAAAAGATGGCGAAAGATGCAATCGTCACATATGCTACTGTTGTAGATATTGATAATGTAAGATTGAGGACTACCCCAAATATAACTTCCAATACCTTAACTATGCTTGAAGGTGGCGAGAAGTTTGTTGTTGTAGGTCAGGATAAGAACTTTATAAAGGTTCAGGTAGACGATGATCTGACAGGATATGTATATAAGGACTTTATAAAAACAGACATATCATATAAAACAGCCAAGACTACACAAGAGAGTACAATTGAAGCTCTTGAAAAAGCTAAGCTTGAAACAGAAGCTAAAGAGGCTATGGATATATATCAAATCTCGTAGATGCAGATAATGATAAGACGGTTGAGGTAAAGAAAGATGTCGTAGTTGAAGATACTACAAGGGCTAAAGAGACAACAAAGCCTAGGGAGACAACTAAGTCTACAACAGCAGCAGAAAAGACAACTTCAGCCAAGACAAGTGAAGAACCAAAGACTGTAAAATCTCCGGCAGCAGATAAAAGGGAAACACCTGCAAGTAAAGAGGTGAATATAAATGTTCCGGATACAGTAAAGGGAACATCAAAGGCTAATGAAGAGAAGTTGGAGGCTCCAAAGGAGACAACAAAACAGACTGAGACCACTGTAAAACCGACTTCAAAGCCAACAGAAGATACTACAAAGCAGGTAACTAAGGCTGAAACAAATGCCGATACGGTTGAAGCTACAAAAAAATCAGAGGAAAATAAGACTTCGGAAACTATCAAAGCAATAGAAGATACTAAGAAAGAATCTGAGTCATCCAAAGTTACTATAGAGACTGTAAAGGAACCTGAAATAGCTAAGAGTCAAGAGCCGGCAAAGCAGACTGAAACAGTTAAAGAAAAGATTGATGCCATTCAAATCCCTGAAACAATTAGTGCTGTGGAAGATACATCAAAGCAGACAGAAGCTACAACTGTAGCTGAAAAGCCACAGACAAAGCCGGCAGAATCCAAGGTTGAAATTAGCACAGAGACTACAACAGCTGCAGGATACGGACCAGGTGGAAATGCTGAAAAGTCAAAGGAAGTAGAAACTAAGGCTAAGAAGGTTCAAAAGGAAAGCTCTGTTGTAACAGGTGAAAATGGTGGACCGGGTGTAAGTAAAGAAAAGGCTACTACAGCCGCCACACCGGAAACAACAAAGGCGGCTAAAGAGAAGGCTTCAAGAGATGCCGTAGTATCTTATGCTAAGCAATTTGTAGGAAATCCGTATGTATTTGGTGGTACATCTTTAACAAATGGCGCTGACTGCTCAGGATTTGTAATGAGAGTGTATGAGAAATTCGGTATCAGTACAGGCAGAAATTCAAGACAGCAGGCCAATAATGTAAGAGAGATAGATATTTCATCAGTTCAGCCGGGAGATTTACTCTTCTACGGAAGCGGCGGTGAGATAAGCCATGTGGCTATATATATCGGTGACGGTAAGATAGTTCATGCTGCAAATAAGGATCTTGGTATCACTATAGGAAGCAGATATTATCGTTCACCTATAAAGGCAGGAACATTCTTAAGATAGATTTTATGATAAAGTCGGGTTATAATAATAGTAGCCCGACTTTTTATATAGAATCATAAAAATTATTTGGCATTGCGTATAAAAAAGTATTATAATAGCAAGTAGTAATAAAAAATGGGAGAAAAAAATGAAAAAAAGTTTTATATTGTTAGGAGCTGTTTTAGCATTAACTTTGAGTGCATGTGGTTCAAAGTCTACAGAATCAAACTCTACACAGGAGAGCAAAGCAACAACAAATATTGATACTACAGGATTTCTTGTGACATCAATCAATACCGATATTCAGACAGCAGACCCACATAAGACATCAAAGGATTATATGGTGCCGTTAAATATCTTTGACAGATTGGTGGAAGCAAAAATAAAGAGTGACGGTTCAAGTGAGCTTGTACCTTCATTGGCAAAGAGCTGGGATATATCAGAGGACGGAAATTTACACTCTGCACTTACAGGAGGGTGTAAAATATTCAAACGGTGCTGATTTTAAATCAGATGACGTGGTATATTCACTTACCAGAATTCTGGGAGTTACAGGTGCCGTAAACGGCGATTTTGTAAGTCAGATTGAAGGTGCGGATAAAGTGATGGATGGAAGCAGTACAGAACTTACAGGAGTAAAAGCTGTGGATGATTATACTGTAGAAATTACTTTGTCAGAGCCTTATTCAGGATTTTTAGCATGTTTGTCATCATCACCTGTATGTATGCTTGATAAGGAGACTACAGAGGCTGCAGGAGATAAGTTCGGTATTGATCCTTCAGTGACAGTTGGAACAGGTGCGTTCAATATGGCCGAGTGGACAGTGAATGATTCTATTGTACTTACAAAGAATGACACATACTGGGGTGGAGATGTATCACTTCCGGGTGTTCTTATAAGAGTTATACCTGACTCCGAGACAAGGAATATGATGTTCAAGAATGGCGAACTGGATATACTTGATTTTGACTATATGCTTGATTATATTGATACATATAAGAAAGAGATGCCGGATGTACTTTATCATACACCAAGAGTAGGTATTACATATTTCACATTTAATGAGAACATCGAGCCTTTAAATAATGTAAACGTGAGAAAAGCAATTTCTATGGCAATCAATCGTCAAGAAATCATTGATTCATTACTTGGCGGTGTAGCAACAATTGAAAACGGTATTTTCCCAAGAGGACTTATAGGATATAACGCTTCATTACCTGAGCTTAAGTATGATCCGGACGGCGCTAGGGCATTACTTGCAGAAGCAGGATATCCAAACGGATTTGATATGGAAATTTCAGTTGATTCATCATCATCAGATACCACAAAGACAATACTTGAGGTAATGTCAGCACAATTAAGTGAGGTTGGTATTAATGCCGAGATAAAGAATTATGACGAGTCCACATGGCTTGCAACAAGAAAAGACGGATCTCTTGGTTCATTTATGTCAACATGGACTGCTGATTATAATGATCCGGATAACTTTATCTATACATTCTTTGGAAATGAGAATAATACAAAGCTTAGATCATTGAACTATCCTGACAAGGCTGTAATGGACAGAGTAAGTGCGGCAAGAACTATAGTAAACAATGAGGAGAGATTATCTGAGTACAATGACCTTGAAAAGAAGATTGTTACAGAAGACTTTGCATGGTTGCCTATGTTCTCAAAAGAACACTATTATGGTGTAAGTAAGAATATCGAGGGATTTGAGCCAAACTGGGCAGGAATTTCAGATATGAGATTTGTTGGATTTTCAAAAAAATAGCTATAGCACTAAAAATGGATAATTGGTATAATGGAGCGAGATATCGCTCCATTTTTTGTATCGGAGCTTTTTGGAGGCAGTTTTGTTTAAAAATATATTTAAGAGAATTTTGGTATCCATACCTGTTTTGATAGGTGTTGTTTTAATAATATTTATAATGTTAAGAGTTGTACCGGGAGACCCCGTAACCACAATGCTTGGTGAACATGTAAACCAGGTAGTTATAGATAAGATAAGTAAAGAGATGGGGCTTGATAAACCACTGTATATGCAATTCTTTACATATATTTCACATGCTATAAGAGGAGATTTCGGAACAAGCTACAGACTGAACAGAAATGTAACAGGTATAATACTTGATGCATTCCCAAATACAGTAAGGCTTGCACTATGTGCTGCAGTAGTATCATGGATAGTGGGAATTGTAAGCGGAATATTTGCGGCTGTAAATAAAAATAATATTTTAGACAGGCTGTTTATGGGAAGTGCACTTCTTGGTGTATCCATGCCTGTATTTATGATAGCACTTGTATTGCAGTATCTTTTTGCCTATAAACTGAAAATATTTCCTGTATCCGGATATGAAACACCTGCTTCAATGGTTTTACCTGCCATTGTACTTGGATGGAATTCTGCCGGAAGTATTGCCAGAATGACAAGATCTAATATTTTGGAAGTAATGCAGGAGGATTATATCAGAACAGCAAGAGCCAAGGGACTTTTGGAATTTGCAGTTATGAAATCACATGCTTTAAAGAATGCAATGCTTCCGGTTGTTACAATGATGGCACTTCAGATTTCTTCCATGCTTTCAGGTGCGGTTATTACCGAAAATATATTCGGTATTCCGGGAATAGGAAGACTTGCAGTAAATGCAATAGAGACCAGAGATATGCCTCTTTTACAGGGAACGGTTATATTTACAACAATACTGGTTATATTTGGAAATCTGATAGCGGATTCATTGTACTCTATTCTAGATCCGAGAATTAGAAAGGAGATATAGAAAGAGTGATGAAGAAAAACGATAATATGAGTAAAAGTATAGATAAAGAGTCAGTTTTTGACACAGAAATTGAAATGGAAGATAGTCTTATTGAAAAACTGAAGACTGTAATCAAGCAAAATAAGCTGGCATTTTTTTCTCTTATAGTTATCTTTATAATTATATTTTGTGCCGTATTTGCAAATGTGATATGCGCATACGGACCTAATGCACAGAGTTTAAAGGACAGACTTTTGGCACCTTCATTTGCACATCCTCTCGGCACAGATGAACTTGGAAGAGATACATTGACCAGAGTTATATATGGAGCAAGAATTTCTTTGACAATAGGACTTTTACCGACATTTATTTCAATGACAATAGGCACAATACTTGGACTTATTGCAGGTTACTTTGGCGGTAAAATAGATTTTGCAATAATGAGGCTTGCAGATATAATGCTTGCATTCCCGTCACTGTTACTTGCGATGGTTGTAATGTACACCATGGGTGGGGGACTTATAAATATATTTATAGCATTATCTTTGGTAAACTGGGCATCCACATCCAGAGTAATCCGTTCAGAAACATTGTCACTTTCAAAAAAAGAATATGTTGAGGCTGCAAAAAGTATGGGTGTAAGTAATGGAACAATTATTTTCAGACATATATTGCCAAACTGTATACCTACATTGGTGGTATTATTTACCTTAAGTATACCTTCAGCCATACTTTCGGAGAGTTCTTTAAGCTTCCTTGGCGTGGGTGCACAGCCACCTACAGCAAGTTGGGGACTAATGGTTGTAAATGCAAAGAAATATCTTTTTACACAGCCTGTACTTGTATTGGCACCGGCTATGGCTATAATGATTATAGTTTTAGCGTTCAATTTTTTAGGTGATGGACTAAGAGATGTGTTAGATCCATATCTTAAGGAGCAGTAATATGGACAATATTTTAACTATAAGAGATTTAAAAGTTGCTTTTCAAGTAAAGGGTAAGCTTGCCTATGCACTTGACGGCATAAATATAGATATACCAAGGGGTAAGATAGTTGGAATAGTAGGAGAAAGCGGATGCGGAAAGTCTATGACTGCCATGAGTATTATGGGACTTATAAAAAATCCGGGCAAGATAGTCGGAGGAAGTATAGACTTTTGCGGCACTGAACTTACAAAATTGAGTGTAAGAGATTATGCAAAAATCAGAGGTAAGGATATTTCCATGATCTTTCAAGAGCCTATGACATCACTTAATCCTGTGGTAAAAGTGGGAAAGCAGGTAATGGAAGCCATTATTTTGCATGAAAAGATTTCAAAAGAAGAAGCAAAGAATCGTGTCATTGAAATATTTAATGAGGTAGGAATTCCGGAAGCGGAAAAAAGATTTAATTCATATCCTCATGAGCTTTCAGGCGGTCTAAGACAGAGAGTAATGATAGGTATGGCAATGATATGTAAACCAAAACTTTTAATTGCCGATGAGCCTACGACAGCTTTGGATGTTACCATAGAAGCACAGATTTTAAAGCTGATGAAAAACTGTGCGAATCTGTCGGAACATCAATTATAATGATTACCCACAATATGGGAGTTGTTGCCGAAATATGTGATTATGTATATGTAATGTATGCAGGTAGAGTGGTGGAGTCAACTCTGACAAAAACGCTTTTTAACGAGACTGCACATCCATATACAAACGGACTTTTAAAGTCCATTCCTACTATCGGAAAAAAGCAGGACAGATTGTATACTATAAAGGGAAATGTACCAAATATCTTAAATTTGCCTAAGGGATGCAGATTTGTAGACAGATGTGATTATGCACAGGATATCTGTTTTTCTTCCAGACCAGCAGATGAGTATATAAAGGATAATCATATGGTTTCATGTTTCCTACATAAAAGGATAGAAGATGAAAAATGTAGTATTAAGTTTAAAAAACATAGTTAAGGAATTTCCTACATCAAAGAAAAATAAAAAAGTACATGCCATAAGTAATGTCAGTCTTGATATATATGAAAATGAGACCTTGGCTTTGGTTGGAGAGAGTGGATGCGGTAAATCAACACTCGGTAAATGTGCTATAGGACTTATAAGTCCAAACAGCGGTGAGAGTATATTTCTTAATGAAAATATTTATGAAAAAAAGGGCGAAGAATTAAAGCAAATTAAGAAAAATCTTCAAATAATTTTTCAGGATCCCTATGCTTCTTTAAATCCCAGAATGACTGTAGGTGAGATTATTGCAGAGCCTATTATCACACATAATAAGGGGCTGAAAAAGGAAGAAGTGAAGTTAAGAGTCCTTGATTTAATGGAAGATGTAGGTATCAGAAAAGAATACTATAACAGATACCCGCATCAGTTTTCAGGAGGACAGAGACAAAGAATCGGAATTGCCAGAGCAATAGCCCTAAATCCCAAGCTTATAGTATGCGACGAGCCTGTATCGGCACTGGATGTATCAATACAGTCACAGGTTTTAAACTTACTTAAGGATTTACAGGAGAAGAGAAAAGCATCGTATCTATTTATTTCACATGATTTATCTGTGGTGAATTTTATTGCCGACAGAGTTTGTGTAATGTTTTTGGGTAAGATATGTGAAATAGGGAATACAGATGATATTTTTGAAAATCCTCTTCATCCGTATACAAAGCTTTTACTTGATGCCATTCCAAGCATTGAAAATGCGGGAAGGCAAAAGGAAATGCTTAAGGGGGAAATACCAAGTCCTATAGATGTTCCAAGCGGTTGCAGATTTCATACCAGATGTCCGTATTGCATGGAAGTTTGCAGAACGGATGAGCCTGTTTTAAGCGAAAAGAACGGCAGAAGTGTAGCATGTCATAGGGTAAAATAAGTTTTGTGAGATAGTTTAATGGAAGAGAGTAAAAAAAATAATATAAAAAGGTATATAAATAGATTTGTTGTTATTACTTTGGCAGCAGTGCTGATGGCTGTTAATATAAAGACCTTTGTTAGAACAGGGGATTTATTCCCCGGAGGAGCGACAGGTATTACTTTGCTTATTACCAGATCTGCAAGAATGTTTTTTAATGTGGAATTGCCATATACAGTTGTAAATATTATTCTAAATGCCATACCTATATATATAGGTTTCAGATTTATAGGAAAGCGATTTACACTTTTTTCCTGCTGGGTTATATTGCTTGTAGGATTTTTGGTAGATATTATTCCGGGTTATGTGGTCACTGAGGATATACTGCTGATATCTATTTTTGGTGGAATGATAAACGGACTGGCGATAAGTATTTGTCTTTTGATGAATGCAACTACCGGAGGAACCGATTTTATTTCCATTTATTTATCGGAAAAAAAGGGAATGGATGCATTTAATGTCATCCTCGTAGGTAATGCGGTAGTACTTTTGATTGCCGGACTTTTATTCGGATGGGACAAAGCACTGTATTCAATCATTTCAATATGTTGCCACAACTGTTATACATGTGTTGTACAGAAAGTATCAGCAAATCACACTTTTTATTGTTACCGATCATCCTAACGAGGTTTGTGAGATGATTTCAGAAATCAGTCACCATGGTTCTACAACATGGAAGGGAGAGGGACATTACAATCATTGTGAGAGAACGCTTGTATACTCAATAGTATCAAGTGCCGAGGCTGATAAAGTGGTAACGGCTATCAAGAAAATAGATAAGGCCGCATTTATAAATCTTATAAAGACACAACAGCTCCTTGGAAGATTTTACAGAAGAAGAGCGGATTAGAAAACATATTTATTTAAAAGCGGTCAAACTCTTATAAATAGAGAAATTTGGCCGCTTTTTGTACCGGAAAAAGAGGTGAGGAAATGAAATTATTAGATGCCGGCAGTATATATAAAGGATTTGAATATCCGAAAGAATTTTTAAAAATTGTACATTTGGGGCTGACGGATTTTGATTTTTGGTATTTGATGGATTATGAGCATGCTGCGTGTAGAATAAAAAGCTTGCAAGAAAGATACCCGGACAGAAAGCTGGTTCCCTTTGCAAGAAGAGGTGACAATGATGATATAGTTTGCTTTGATATCGACAAAGGCGGAAGAGTACAAAAAATCCACGACTTTGCAAGTTCAGGATGGGAACAGAGAAAGGACTATGAAAGCTTTGGGATTGGTTTAGAGAGGCTATAGATGAGATGATAGAAGAAGGGGAATACGATGAAATATGAGGAATTAAGTAAGGAAGTTTGGTTAACTAATATAGTTAAAGTTTAATAGTTATATTAATTGACACTAATATATAATTTGTGGTATAAAATGGACTAAATAAAAAAATTAGAAAAAAATGGGTGAATAGGATGAAAAAAACAGAATATTTTTGTAAAAGTTTTCAAGTTGAAGATAGGCTGGAATAAAAATTATTCTGTAGCAATGAGTGTTAGGGAGGATATTAAGGTAATGGGAGCATCAGGATGGATGTTTAGGAAAGGTGAATATGTAACAGAAAAAGACTTGGATATAATAATTGATATATTTACTGAAATGGTATTTTATTCAAGTAATAAGTTGAATATTAGTTCAGGTGAAAGAGTACATACAACTGTGAGTTTTTTTAATGATGAGTGGGTAAGAAAGTGGGATGAGGACGAACTTGATTCTTTAGATGATAATGACCATATTAGAATTTACTTCTTTCCTAATATGGAAATGAAGTATGGCAAATATATTCCAAGCATGGGAGAAAAAAAGTACCTGCTTTTATTTACTTTGAAGATATTTCAGGTAGAGGCAGATTATTACTGGAATTTCTGCATAGATATTTTAAATTGTTTCCGGAAGATGTATTTATGGAGGTGCACTTTTATACAAAGGATGATATAGATAAGTTATATGCAAAAGTACCATGGAATGAGACTTGGATGTATGAGGATCCTAAAACATTCTAAATTATACTATTGATATTTTTTAAGAGGAGCTGTTTTATATCTAACAGCTCTTCTTTACTAAAAAAGTTAATAAACTTATAGATTGGTTTAGAGAAGCTATAGATAAGATGATATAAGAAGGGGAATACGATGAAATATGAGGAATTAAGTAAGGAAGTTTCATACGCACTTCGACATGCACCTTGGGAGTATGAACTTGAAATGGATGAAGAAGGCTGGGTAAGTATAGAGCAGCTTCTGAATGCGCTGAATACAGAAGGTAAGTTTGGAAATATTACTCAAAACGATTTGGCTGTTATGATTGATAAGTCTGAAAAGAAAAGACATGAAATAAAGGCAGGAAAAATAAGAGCTATGTACGGGCATTCCATACCGATGCATATAGTAAAGGAAACGAAGATTCCACCTGATAAATTATATCATGGTACTGCAAGGAGATTTATTGAGAGCATAAAAAAGAACGGACTTTTACCTATGAGCAGACAATATGTACACCTGTCAGCTGATAAAGATACAGCAAAGAAAGTAGGGCTTAGACGTGACAAGAGTCCTTGTATATTGGAAATTGATTCTAAGAGAGCATATGAGGACGGAGTGGTATTTTATCATGGAAATGAAAAAGTGTGGCTGGCAGACATAATACCGCCTTGCTATGTTAGGGAATTAGATTGATAAATAGATTTGAGGAGATAAAGGAGATTTTTAATAATGTGGCACACAGGTATATTAAGAAAAAGAATAAGAGCTAATAAAGAAGACATGGAAAAAGTCATAAACATTTTAATGTCAATAGGATATACACATTGTTCAATTAGTGACTTAAATGATTTTTATAGTTTGTCTGCAAGTATACTTGAAGAGGATGATGAAAGTAATATAAGAAAAAGAGTTTACAATATGTACTTAAATATGTTTCTGGTGGAGAGAGATAGAGAAGGGGTGTATAAGTTTTTTTATCCAAGAGAAAAATTGCTATTATTATGCATATATTTACTTTGATGACATTAAAGGAAGAGAATTGAAAAATATCGGAGTTTTTTTATAGATATTTTAAACTCTTTCCTGAGGATATTTTCTTAAATGATTCAGGATATGTTTATACAAAAGAAGACATTGAAAAAAAGCATACTGTAATAAAGACTCAAATTGGATATATTACAGTCCGGATGCTTTGTAAAAAAGATCTCTTGTGGCAGCAGTATAAGAAGGGAATGTATATATGATATGTGAGGGAAGAATATTAGAAAAATTTGAGAGAAAAAGTATAACTGTTGATTGCAGGATGCTAAAGATACTTGATGCTATGAACTACCATAGAATAGTGACAATAGATAAAAGTGATGGTAGTCTTATACTGTTTAAGGAAGATAATGAATACGATTTTTTTGATGAAAAAGATCCTGCGCCAATTATTCAAATTTATGCTTATTTAGGTATAAAGGAGGTTTTCACAAGAAAATCAAGAAAAAATGAACTTGTTACCTTCTTTCGCTTTCCTGATATGATTGGAAAAGAACTTATCATATTGGAAATAGTACACAGATATATGGAAGAATACCCAAATACCGCATTCTATGTTGATAACGGTTATACATTCAGAAAACATCATATAGATGCAATATATAATATGCCTGAGCCTGATGCAGAGTGGATTTATAAAAGCCCGGATACGTATAAAAAAGGATGATATAGATAAGTTATATGCTTAACAGGACTATTTTTATGGTAGCAGTATAAAAGGGAGAATTATATATGATATGTGAGGGAAGAATATTACAAAAATCTGAAGGCAGAAAAACATCTATCGGTGTCAGCATGTGGAAAATACTTGATGCTATGAACTACAATAGAAGATTGATGATAGGTAAAAGAGATTATGATATTATACTGTCTAAAGAAGACAGTGAATATGATTTTTTTGATAAAAAGGATCCTGCACCAATGATTCAAATTTATTCTTATGTAGATATAAAAGAGATTTTTATAAGAAAGTCAAGGAAACAGGGGCTTGAGACCTTCTTTCGCTTTCCGGATATGATTGGAAAAGAACTTATCATATTGGAAATAGTACACAGATATATGGAGGAATATCCAAATACCGCATTCTATGTTGATAACGGTTATACATTCAGGAAACATAATATTGACGCAATATATAATATGCCTGAGCCGGATGCAGGGTGGATTTACAAAAATCCTGATAAATACAAAAAGGAGAGTAAACACTAAAAAATAATTTAGGGAGTGCATTAAGATAATGGGAGCGTCAGCATCGTTATTTAGAAAAGGTGAATATCCAACAGAAAAAGACTTGGATATAATAATTGATATATTTAGGAAGATGAAGTTTTATTCAAGTGGTATAGATAAAGAAAAATTAAGTAAAGGCGAATGTTTTAGTATTAGCTTTACTAATGATCATTGGAGAAGAAGATGGGATGATGACGATTATCAATGGGATTCACTGGATGATAATGATCATATTATAATTTACTTCGATCCTGATGTGGAAATAGAGTATGGCGAATATATTCCAAGCATGGGAGAAGAAGTACCTGAATTTCTTTACTTTGAAGATATTTCAGGTAGAGGCAGATTATTACTGGAATTTCTGCATAGATATTTTAAATTGTTTCCGGAAGATGTATTTATGGAGGTGCACTTTTATACAAAGGATGATATAGATAAGTTATATGCAAAAGTACCATGGAATGAGACTTGGATGTATGAGGATCCTAAAACATTCTAAATTGTACTATTGATATTTTTTTAAGAGGAGCTGTTTTATATCTAAAAGCTCTTATTTACTAAAAAAGTTGATAAACTTATAGATTGATTTAGAGAAGCTATAGGAAGGGGAATACGATGAAATATGAAGAATTAAGCAAGGAAGTTTCATACGCACTTCGACATGCACCATGGGAGTATGAACTTGAAATGGATGAAGAAGGCTGGGTAAGTATAGAGCAGCTTCTGAATGCGCTGAATACAGAAGGTAAGTTTGGAAATATAACAAGAAACGATTTGGTTGTTATGATTGATAAGTCTGAAAAGAAAAGACATGAAATAAAGGCAGGAAAAATAAGAGCTATGTATGGGCATTCCATACCGATGCATATAGTAAAGGAAGAGAAGGTTCCGCCTGATAAATTATATCATGGTACTGCAAGGAGATTTATTGAGAGCATAAAAAAGAACGGACTTTTACCTATGAGCAGACAATATGTACACCTGTCAGCCGATATAGATACAGCAAAGAAAGTAGGACTTAGGCGTGACAAGAGTCCATGTATATTGGAAATTGATTCTAAGAGAGCATATGATGACGGAGTGGTATTTTATCATGGAAATGAAAAAGTGTGGCTGGCAGACATAATACCGCCTTGCTATGTTAGGGAATTAGATTGATAAATAGATTTGAGGAGATAAAGGAGATTTTTAATAATGTGGCACACAGGTATATTAAGAAAAAGAATAAGAGCTAATAAAGAAGACATGGAAAAAGTCATAAACATTTTAATGTCAATAGGATATACACATTGTTCGATTCATGACTCAAATGATCATTACTGGTTGTCCGCAAGTATACTTGAAGACGATGATGAAAGTAATATAAAAAAAAGAGTTTATAATATGCATTTAAGTATGTCTATGGTGGAGATAGATATAGAAGGGCGTTATAAGTTTTTTTATCCAAGAGAAAATTGCTATTATTATGCATATATTTACTTTGATGAGATTAAAGGAAGAGAATTGATAATATCGGAGTTTTTATATAGATATTTTAAACTCTTTCCTGAGGATATTTTCTTAAGCGCGTCAGGATATGCTTATACAAAAGAAGACATTGAAAAAGCATACTGTAATAAAGACTCAAATTGGATATATTACAGTCCGGATGCTTTGTAAAAAAGATCTCTTGTGGCAGCAGTATAAGAAGGGGACGTATATATGATATGTGAGGGAAGAATATTAGAAAAATTTGAGGGCATAAGTATAATTGTTGAGTACAGGATGCTAAAAATACTTGATGCTATGAACTACCATAGAATAGTGACAATAGATAAAAGAGATGGTATTCTTATACTGTCAAAGGAAGATAATGAATACGATTTTTTTGATGAAGAAGATCATGCACCAATGATTCAAATTTATGCTTATGTAGATATAAAGGAGGTTTTCACAAGAAAATCAAGAAAAAATGAGCTTGTTACCTTATTTCGCTTTCCGGATATGATTGGAAAAGAACTTATTATATTGGAAATAGTACACAGATATATGGAAGAATACCCAAATACCGCATTCTATATTGATAACGGTTACACATTCAGAAAACATCATATTGACGTAATATATAATATGCCTGAGCCTGATGCAGAGTGGATTTATAAAAGCCCGGATACGTATAAAAAAGGATGATATAGATAGGTTATATGTTTAACAGGACTATTTTTGTGGCAGCAGTATAAAATGGAGAATTATATATGATATGTGAGGGAAGAATATTACAAAAATCTGAAGGCAGAAAAACATCTATCGGTGTCAGCATGTGGAAAATACTTGATGCTATGAATTACAATAGAAGATTGATGATAGGTAAAAGAGATTATGATATTATACTGTCTAAAGAAGACAGTGAATATGATTTTTTTGATAAAAAGGATCCCGCACCAATGATTCAAATTTATTCTTATGTAGATATAAAAGAGATTTTTACAAGAAAATCAAGGAAACAGGGGCTTGAGACCTTCTTTCGATTTCCGGATATGATTGGAAAAGAACTTATCATATTGGAAATAGTACACAGATATATGGAGGAATATCCAAATACCGCATTTTATGTTGATAACGGTTATACATTCAGGAAACATAATATTGACGCAATATATAATATGTCTGAGCCTGATGCAGGGTGGATTTACAAAAATCCTGATACATATAAAGAGAAAAGTAAACATTAAAAAATTAGGGAGTATATTAAGATAATGGGAGCATCAGCATCGTTATTTAGAAAAGGTGAATATCCGACAGAAAGAGATTTGGATATAATAATTGATATATTTAGGAAGATGAAGTTTTATGCAGGTGGTAAAGATAAATTAAGTACAGGCGAAAGTTTTAGTATCAGCTTTATCAATGATCATTGGAGCAGAAAATGGGATGATGAAGAGTATCAATGGGATTCACTGGATGATAATGACAATATTATAATTTATTTTTATCCGAAGCCAAAAGAATCACATGAATACTATATTCCAAGTATGGGAGAAACAGTGCCAAGTTACATTATTTTCGAGGATATATCCGGTAGAGAAAGACTTTTGCTGGAATTTTTTCATAGATATTTTAAGCTTTTTCCTGAGGATGTATTTATGGAGGAGTACCTTTATACAAAGGATGATATAGATAAGGTATATGCAAAACTACCATGGAATGAAATATGGGTATTTGAGGATCCTAAGACATTCTAAAATACACTCTTGCAATTTATCTTCATTTATGCTATCCTAAGATGTACTTTGTAACGAGTCTACTTTATGTAACCGTTAAATTTTTAAAAGAGGTGAATTATGAAACAGGGAATACATCCAAATTATTATCAGGCAACAGTAACTTGCAACTGTGGTAACACATTTGTAACAGGTTCAACAAAGGAAGATATCCACGTGGAAATTTGTTCTAAGTGCCATTCTTTCTATACAGGTCAGCAGAAATCAGCTCAGGCACGTGGTCGTATCGAGCAGTTTAACCGTAGATATGGTGTTAAGGCTGAATAATAAGATAAAGAAATACTATTTATTAGGGGGAGTCAGGCAGGTGTCTGGCTCTTTTTAAATAGATTACGGAGTAAATATGAAATATTCAGGAATAGGCGGACAGGCTGTTATAGAAGGCATCATGATGAAAAACGGTGACAGATATTCTACAGCTGTTAGAAAGCCGGATAAAACAATTGCGGTAATGGAAGATAAATATGAGAGCTTGACTACAAGAATGCCGACACTGGGACTTCCGTTTCTTAGAGGTATATTTTCATTTATAGACTCATTGGTTTTGGGAATGAAAACATTGTCATATTCAGCAAGCTTTTTTGAAGACGATGAGGATTCAAAACCTTCAAAGTTTGAAGAAAAGCTGATAGCAATTTTTGGAGATAAGCTGGATAAAGTGATAATGGGTGTTACGATGTTTATTTCAGTAATAGCATCCATAGCTATTTTTATGGTCCTGCCGATGCTTCTCAGCAATATTATTAAGTTGAAAGTTGATAATTACTATGTAATTGCAATTTTTGAGGGAATAATAAGAATAGCAATATTTATCTTCTATATAAAAATGATATCAAGAATGGAAGATATTAAAAGAACATTTATGTATCATGGAGCGGAGCATAAATGTATAAACTGTATTGAACATGGTCTTGAGCTTAATGTGGAAAATGTTATGAAGAGCTCAAAAGAGCATAAGAGATGCGGTACAAGCTTTATTATCATTGTAATGATGATAAGTATATTATTCTTTATGGTAATCAGAGTTGATACCATATGGCTTAGAGCGGTATCCAGAATTGTTCTGGTACCTGTTATAGCCGGATTAAGCTACGAGTTTTTAAGAATTGCAGGAAGAAGCGATTTCTGGCTTGTAAATCTTATAAGTAAGCCGGGACTTTGGATGCAGGGACTTACCACAAAGGAGCCTACACCTGATATGGTTGAGGTAGCTATTGCGGCAGTTGAAAGGGTATTTGACTGGAGAGAATACTTAGAGGAAAACTTCTGATATGAAATATATTGAAGCTTTTGATAAATATGTAAAGCTCTTGGAAGAAAAAAACTTCAGGGATGCAAAAAGTGATATACTCATGCTTATATATGAGATATTCGATTTTGATTTTTCAAAATGGACGATGTATAAGTATGATGAAATAGAGGATATATCAAAGCTTGATACATTGAATGAATATGTAAAAAAAAGGCTTGGTCATATGCCTATACAGTATATTTTAAATAAGGCATATTTTTGTGGACTTCCACTCTATGTCAATGAGAATGTACTTATTCCGAGATTTGATACGGAAGTGCTGGTTGAAGAAGTTTTAAAGATTTCAAAAAAAGATAAGAGTAAAAGAATACTTGATATTTGTACAGGTTCGGGAGCTATAGCCATTGCATTAAAAAAGCTTGGAGGATTTGAAAGAGTTGATGCTCTGGATATATCAGATAAGGCACTTGAAGTTGCAAAAAGAAATGCAAAGGAGCTTAATCTTGATATCAATTTTTTAAAGAGCGATATGTTTTCAAGCTTAACATGTGAAAATAAATATGATATCATAGTATCCAATCCGCCTTATATACAGAGCGATGTTGTAGATACTTTGGAAAGTGAAGTTAAGGATTTTGAGCCGAGACCGGCACTTGACGGAGATGCTGACGGCATGAAGTTTTATAAAATAATTGCAAAAAACTATGAGAACTATTTGGCAGACAACGGAGTATTGGCTCTTGAAATAGGCTATGATGAAGCGGATGATATAAGAGCTTTGTTTGAAGGCAAAAATGTAGTGATAAAAAAGGACCTGGCAAACTTAGACAGAGTTGCAATAATATACAGTTAAATAAAAAATCATAAGAGGAAAAGATGTTTGATAATTTAGAAGATATAGTAGTACATTATGATGAAATCATGGCAGAGCTTGCCAGTGGTGATGTGGCTAATGATCAAAACAGATTCAGAAAACTGATGAAAGAGCAGTCAGATCTGGCTCCATTAGTGGAAACTTACGGAGAATATAAAAAAGCAAAGCAATTACAGGTGGATGCGCTTGAAATGCTTGAGATGAACGATGAAGAAATGAGGGAGATGGCAAAGGAAGAGCTTGCAGAGGGTAAGAGACTGGAAGAGGAACTTTCAGAAAAGCTAAAGATTTTACTTTTGCCAAAAGATCCTAATGATGATAAGAATATAATGCTTGAAGTCAGAGCCGGAGCAGGCGGTGACGAGGCTGCACTTTTTGCAATGCAGCTTTATCGTATGTACACTCATTATGCCGAGTCTCAAAACTGGAAGGTTGAGATGATTGATGTTAATGAGAACGGTATAGGCGGATACAAGGAAGTTGTGGCAATGGTAAGCGGTAAGGGTGCTTATTCAAAGCTTAAGTATGAGTCGGGAGTTCACAGGGTACAAAGAGTACCTGAGACAGAGTCGGGTGGAAGAATACATACTTCCACAGCGTCTGTTGCGGTAATGCCTGAGGCTGAGGAAGTTGATGTACAGATTGATATGAATGATGTCAGAATAGACGTTATGAGAGCCAGCGGAAACGGTGGACAGTGTGTCAATACTACAGACTCTGCGGTTCGTCTTACTCACTATCCTACAGGTATTGTTATCTATTCTCAAACAGAAAAGAGTCAGTTGCAAAACAAGGAAAAGGCATTTGCACTTCTTAGATCAAAGCTTTATGAAATAGAGCTTGAAAAAAAGCAAAGTGCTGAGGCGGCAGACAGAAGAAGCCAAATCGGTACAGGTGACAGATCTGAAAAAATCAGAACTTACAACTTCCCACAGGGAAGAGTAACAGATCACAGAATAAATCTTACTTTATATAAACTTGATAAGATAATGAATGGTGATATTCAGGAGCTTATAGACGGCTGTATTGCGGCGGACCAGGCTGCAAAACTTGCCAAACTTAATGAACAATAGGAGGCTATCATGGAAATAAAGGATTTAGATTGGGGAAATATCGGTTTCAACTATAGAATTACTGATTACAGATATGTCAGCAATTTTAAAGACGGAAAATGGGATGATGGAGAGCTTTCGACAGATTCAAATGTTACAATAAATGAGTCGGCAGGTATTTTACAGTATTGCCAGGAAGTTTTTGAAGGTTTAAAGGCATACAGAACAAAGACGGACATATTGTTACATTCAGACCTGATCTAAATGCAAAGAGAATGCATGATTCAGCTAAAAGACTTGAGATGCCGCCATTTGATGAGGAGAGATTCCTTGAAGCGGTAGATAAGGTAGTACTTGCAAATGAAGCATGGGTACCGCCTTTCGGTTCCGGAGCTACACTTTATATAAGACCTTATATGTTTGCCTCATCACCTGTAATAGGAGTTAAGCCCGCTGCAGAATATCAGTTCAGAATGTTTGTAACACCTGTAGGACCTTATTTTAAGGGAGGTGCAAAGCCTATCACAATTACTGTAAGTGATTTTGACAGAGCCGCACCGAGAGGTACGGGACATATCAAGGCAGGACTTAATTATGCCATGAGTATACATCCTCTTATGGAAGCTCATAGAAACGGATTTGATGAGAATATGTATCTGGATGCGGCTACAAGAACTTATGTCGAAGAGACAGGTGGTGCAAACTTTATATTTATTACAAAAGATAATACGGTAGTTACACCTAAATCGGATTCTATATTGCCTTCAATTACAAGAAGATCACTTCTTTATGTTGCAGAGCATTATCTTGGACTTAAGACAGAGGAAAGGCCGGTTGCCTTTGATGAAATAAAGGAATTTAAAGAAGCGGGACTTTGCGGTACTGCAGCAGTTATTTCACCTGTAGGAAGAATCTACAGAGGAGAAGAGGTTATAAGCTTACCCGCCGGTATGGAAGGCATGGGTGAGATTACGAAGAAACTCTATGACACCCTTACAGGAATACAGATGGGTGAAATAGAAGCACCACAGGGATGGATAAGAAAAATAAAATAATGAAAAAGTTTAAAGTAAATATAAACAATGAAGTATTTGAATATGAAGAGAATACAAGCTATTTTGATATAGTAACGGAGCATAAGAAAAAGGCACTTTTAGTCAAGGTGAACTCTAAATTACAGGAGTTGCATAAGACATTAAAATCTGATGTTGATCTTGAATTTATAACACTAAGTGATGCTATAGGACGTTCCACATATGAAAGAAGTGCCGTACTTATTCTCTTAAAGTCTATCAAAGATATATATGGTGAGAGTATAAAACCTATTGTTGAATTTTCTACCGGAAACGGTCTGTTTATCAGAATGAATGGTGAATCTGAGTTTGATATTGAAAAGATAGACAGCAGGATGAGAGAAGTTGTGGATGAAAATATCAGAATAGAGAAGATGAATGTCCATACCGATACTGCGATAAAGATGTTTCATAATGCAGGTTTTTTTGAGAAAGAAAAGCTTTTTAAGTTTAGAAGAGTTTCCAGAGTAAATATCTATAAGCTTGAAGACTTCATTGATTATAATTATGGTTACATAGTGTATTCAACGGGATATATAAATAAGTTCAGTCTCACAAAATATAAAGACGGTTTGGTACTTATAATTCCAAAGAAAGAAAATCCTGAAGTGATTGAAGAGTTTGTTCCTGAAGAAAAAATATTTAATGAGCTTAACAATGCCAGTAAGAATGCTGAAGATATGGGAGTTGCCAATGTAGGTTCTCTAAATGAGATGATTGCAAACGGTATGACAAATGAAATGATCCTTATATCAGAAGCATATATGGAAAAGAAAATCGGTGATATTGCGGATGATATAGTAAAGAGAGGCAATGTAAAGCTTGTTATGATTGCAGGCCCCTCTTCTTCCGGGAAAACCACATTTTCGCATAGACTGAGTATACAGTTAAGAGCTCATGGACTTAAGCCACATCCTCTTGAGGTGGATAATTACTTTAAGAACAGGGAAGATACACCGAGAGATGAACATGGTGAGCTTGACTTTGAATGTCTTGGTGCAATGGATATTGAAAAGTTTAATGAAGATATGTTGGCTCTTTTGAATGGTGAGAGTGTTGAGTTACCAAAGTTTAACTTTAAAACCGGACAAAGAGAGTATACAGGAGATTTCTTAAGCTCGGTAAGGACGATATTCTCGTTATAGAGGGTATACACTGTTTGAATGATGAACTTTCATACAGATTGCCTAAGGACAGCAGATATAAGATATATATAAGTGCTTTGACTCAATTAAATATAGACGAGCACAATCGTATACCTACTACTGACGGCAGATTACTCAGAAGAATGATAAGAGATGTCAGAAAGAGAGGAACTTCACCTACAAAGACAATTTCAATGTGGGATTCTGTAAGAAGAGGGGAAGAAAAGTATATATTCCCATATCAAAGCAGCGCGGATGCAACTTTCAACTCGGCTCTAAACTACGAGATTGCGGTTATAAAGCAATATGTTGAGCCGGTACTATTCAGTGTACAAAAGGACAGTAAGGAGTATCCCGAGGCAAAGAGACTGTTAAAGTTCCTGGACTATTTCCTTGGTATACCAAGTGATAATGTACCTTCAAATTCAATATTAAGAGAATTTATAGGTGGAAGCACATTTAATGTATAAGCCTTAATAATCTCCCGACATATCTTTAATAAAGTTATGTCGGGATTTTTTATTGATAAAGTTGACTGCTTAATAACTTTTAAGTATAATTGATTTAAGGAGGGGGGGACTTGTACAATATATATTTTTATAAAGATAAAGATGGGAAAGAATTATGAATAGTGCGATTGGGCAGAATGCTTTAGAATTTATAGATTCGCTTTTAACACCTGAAGAAATATTGGAAAGTGACTTAAGAGTTGCTCTGATAGGAGAACTTATTAAAGCGAGACAAGAAAGAGGATTGAGTCAAAAGAAATTAGAAGAATTAAGTGGTGTAAAACAGCCTGTAATAGCAAGGATGGAAAAAGGACAAACAAGTCCGCAACTTGACACGATATTAAAAGTATTGGCACCATTGGGAAAAACACTTGCGATTGTACCATTAAACAGCAAATAATGGGGATGCCGTATTCGGCATCTATCTTTTCAAGATAAATTATTAAAGATATTACAATTAGAATGTAAAGAGTATTGGAAGTTGGATTAAAGAACTAGTGGGAAAATTATATATCTGAGACTGTCATTAAAAATACTATTAATAGTATGTTGGAACCTGGACATTCAGTAAGCGTGCTGGGAGAAAGTAAAATATGAAGGAGTTTTTGAAACAGGAGATATTATGGGCGCTATTTATTTTGGTAGTGCAAATAATAGCCGGATTTTTGGTTGCACATTTTATACTCCACACTACATGGGATTTGAAAAGCACTATATTTGATTATTCGTTTATAGTATTTTGGGGACTTTATTTAATCATTAAAATATGTATTGCAATTTTCAAGAGAGTTAAATCTCAAAAAGGTAGAAATATTTAATTTAAAAAGGAGATGTCGGGAAGTAAAATCACTTATTTCCGGGCATCCCCTTATTCTTATTTAAATCTTGATACAAAGTTTTGAATTTTAAGTGTCGGTGAGAGGCTCTTACCTATTGAAACATCATGGTTATATGAGTTTATAATAGCGGCAAGATACTTTGTCATATCTGCTTCAAGATACCATGGCTTTGTAAGAAGTTCAGGGTTTCTGTAATGTACATTTGTAGTACAAACATAGTCTATAAGTCCAAGATTATGGAATTCATCAAACTTATCAAGACCGTTTGTGAAAAGTCCGAATGTAGCACAGATAATTATTCTCTTTGCATTTCTCTTTTTAAGCTCTTTTGCAGTATCAAGCATACTTTCACCGGAAGAAATCATATCATCCATGATAATGACATCCTTGCCGTCCACACTGCTTCCAAGGAATTCGTGAGCAACTATAGGATTTCTGCCGTCAATTACCTTTGAATAATCACGTCTCTTATAGAACATACCCATATCCACACCAAGGTTGTTTGCAAGATAAACCGCTCTGTTCATAGCACCTTCATCAGGGCTTATAATCATCATATCATCTTTGCTTACCTTCAAATTCGGTACATTTTCAAATAATGCCTTTACAAACTGATATGTAGGCATGAAATTGTCAAATCCTGTAAGAGGAATGGAGTTTTGTACTCTCGGGTCATGTGCATCAAAAGTGATAATATTGCTTACTCCCATATCCGCAAGTTCCGCAAGTGCCAGAGCACAATCAAGAGATTCTCTCTTGGTCTTTTTATGCTGTCTGCTCTCGTATAAGAAAGGCATGATAACATTTACTCTTTTTGCATTGGCAATACTTGCGCTGATAATTCTCTTAAGATCCTGATAGTGATCGTCAGGTGACATATAGTTTGTAAAACCGTTCAGCTTATAGCTGAGAGAGTGATTTAATACATCCACCATTACAAATATATCTGTACCACGAACTGATTCTTTTATTATTCCCTTGGCTTCACCGGAACCGAATCTGGGGCAGGCAATATCCAGAAGATAATTATCACAGTCATAGCCTCTGTAATGCAAGTCCATCTTACTGTTCATAAGCTCAGTAGTATCATTTCTTCTGAACTCAACAATATAATCATTGACTTTCTTTGCAAAATCATAGCAACTTTCAAGAGCGGCAATCTTTAGAGGTGCTATAGGCAATTGATCTCTAAAAACAAAATCGTTTGGCATTTCTTTCTCCTAGGTACTTAAGATTTGTAAGAGTTATAAAAAATAAACTAATACAAATATTATTATTTATTTACGAAGATACTATACACTATTAAAAATGTGAAGTCAACAATATAACTTTCAATCTCTTGACTATAAAAAAATTTGATTTCAAAAATAAAAATTGTTTAAAAACTAACAATGTTATGTATTGAAAGATTGAGTTCATCAGCATAGTGCATTTCAATATATGAAACGGTCTTATTGACTACTTCGGTATATTGATGAAGAGAATGATTTCTTGCTAAAAAGACAGTATTTTTTTAATGAATTTTCTTGTTATAATTCATCTATAAAAATAATGATACTATAATATTGTGCTATTTTAAAGATATCGGTTCACTGTTTTAATTTGCAAAATTAAGAAAAATGCGAAAAAAGCCAATGCATAACAGAGCGGATATTATTGAATATATTCCAGGAGGGAAATATATGAGAGTCATAGATGATTTAAATAAGGACTGGCTTTTCAAAAAGAATATTGAAGTCACCGACAAACTTATAATAGATGAGAGCTTTGATATGATAAATGTTCCCCACAGCTATAACGGCTTTGACGGTCAGGATGGTGGAAATGACTACTATAAAGGTAAAGCAGTATATGTAAAGAAGCTTATCAGACCGCTTGTACACCCGGAGAGTGATTTTATCTTAAATTTTGAAGGAGTAAATTCTGTAGCAAGAATATATATTGACGGCGAGTTTGTACAGGAGCATAGAGGCGGATATTCAAGATTCAGAGTTAATATAACAAGATTCTTTGAGAAAAAAGATGTTATTATGTTGGCTGTAGAAGTGGATAATGCCAATCATTCCGATGTATATCCTCAGATGGCTGATTTTACATTCTATGGCGGTATATACAGAAATGTAAGTCTTATATCGGTACCTAAGACAAGATTTGATATAGAGTATTATGCTGGCAGTGGTGTTGCTGTTACTTCAAAGATTGAAGGAGAAGATGCAATAATTGACATTACCGCCTATGTAAAAGATCCAAACGAATCAGACATGGTAATGGTTGAAGTAAAAGATGGTGACAGCTATGAGGATGTAGGTTTTGTTGGTGCACCTGCAAAGAAGATAACAAAGCTGAGCCTGAAAATAGATGATGCCCATCTTTGGAACGGTGTAAAAGATCCATTCTTATATAAATTGAGTGTAAAGCTTGTAAGACATAATGAAGTACTTGACAATGTAGAGGTAAATCATGGTATCAGAGAATATTATGTAGACCCGGACAAGGGATTTTTCTTAAATGGAAAGAGTCTACCTCTTAGAGGTGTGAGCAGACATCAGGACAGGCTTGAAAAGGGTAATGCACTTGCAGAGCTTGACCATTTTGACGATTATGACTTGATAATGGACGTAGGTGCCAACAGTGTAAGGCTGGCACATTATCAGCAGGATGATTATTTCTATGAGCTTTGTGACAGATATGGACTTGTAGTATGGGCTGAGATTCCTTTTATATCGAGAATGAATAAGAATCCAAAAGCACATGAGAATGCTATGGAGCAGATGAAAGAGCTTATTTATCAAAATTATAACCATAGCAGTATATTCTTTTGGGGAATTTCAAATGAGATAACCATTGCGGGAGATATTCCGGGACTTACAGATAATTTAAGAGAGCTTGATGAACTTGTAAAGAGTATTGATAAACAAGACTTACAACAATGGCTCAGGTATCAATACTTCCAATGGATTCCGACCACAATCAGATCACAGATATACTGGCATACAATCTATACTTTGGATGGTATGGCGGAAAGTATACAGACAATGAAGTATGGTTTGATAAATTTAGAGCTATGCATCCAAATAGAGCAGTAGGACTTTCAGAGTATGGCTGTGAGGGTATTATAAGTTGGCACTCAAATACTCCGGAATGCAAGGACTATACAGAAGAGTACCAGGCGGAGTATCATGAGCATATGGTAAAGCTTCTTAGTGAAAGACCTGAGATCTGGGGTTCATATGTTTGGAATATGTTTGACTTTGGCTGTGATATGAGAGATGAAGGCGGTGTTCAGGGTAGAAACAATAAAGGTCTTGTAACCATAGACAGAAAAATAAAGAAGGATTCATTCTATGTTTATAAGGCATATTGGTCAGATGAGGAATTTGTTCACATAGCAAGTAAGAGATTTGCAATCAGAAGTGACGAAAAGATAAATATAAAAATCTATTCAAATATGGAAAAGGTAAGATTGTTTGTAAACGGTACGGACCTTGGCGAAAAGAAAGGTGGAAAGATTTATATTTGAGAATGTAAGTCTTGATATGGGAGCAAATTATATAAAGGCTGTAGGCATAAGTGATGATGAGGAAATAGCTGACAGAACTACATTTATCAGAGAAGAAAAACCTTTTGCCGGATATATAAGACCTACGGATGAAGAAGAAGAGAGCGGCGTTAAGAACCGGTTTGATGATATAGACAATGAAAGTCTTGATGTTAAAAAGCTTGAGTTTAACCCTGAATATTTCAGTATAAAGGATACAGTGGAAGATGTAGTCAGAAATGATGAGGCAGGAGATATATTAGTATCTATTGTAAATCAGTTTGGAACAATGAAGGTTAAAAAGAGTATGCTTGGAATAATGGGTAGCATGCTTGTAGAAGAAATGTCTTCATTTTTCAGCCCTGATAAGGCGGATCCTGAAAAGATACTTGCACTTATAAATAAGAAGTTACAGGAAATTAAGAAATAAGATATTAAGTAAAATTATGATTATTTAAAAGATAATCTATTTAAAAGCCTCAAACCGGGGCTTTTTTTATTTGTATTATATTCGAATGAAGTGTTGGTTTTATAGCTGTAGATTACTAAGATTAGTAAGGACGCATAAGTGAATATTATAATGTTTTTATAGAAGTAAAAAAATATATAATGTTTTTATAGAAGTAAAAAAATATTGACACGTTTCAATTTAAACGTTATAATAAAGCCACTAAAAAGAAAACCTTGATTTTATAGGAGGAAAATTATGAGAAAAGTGTTGGCAGCTGCATTATCGGTAGTAATGGGAATGTCACTGGTAGCTTGTGGTGGTGGATCATCTAAGCCTGCAGAGGAGACTACAAAGTCTGCAGAATCCGTTGCAGATAATGCAAAGAGTGGTGATGCAAATCTAAGTGCAGACATTGAGTATTGGTCAAGTTGGAGTGAAACTGAAGCTCAGGCAGATGCATTAAGGGAAGCAGCAGATGAATTTATGAAGGCTAATCCGGGTGTCAAAATTAATTTTACATTTAACGGTCGTGATAACAGAAACCTGGTTGGCTCAGCAGTATCGGCAGGAACAAAGGTTACAATGATGGATGCTAATGCTGATAATATTAAATCAATGTGGTCAGAATTGACATTGGATCTTACACCATATTTTGAAGAGTCATACGAATCAACCGGTGGAGAGAAATATGTTGATAAAATTATGCCAAGTATGTCGGGATTGTCTGCTAAGCTTTTTGATGGAAAGTATTCATATTTTCCTTACGCACCGCAGGCATTTATGATTTTTTGCAATAAAAACATATTTGATGATTGCGGGATAACAAAATATCCTGAAACCTGGACAGAATTTATGGATGCTTGCGAAAAAATCAAAGCAAAAGGATATACTCCGGTTACTACAGACAGCAATTATGCTACAAGCTGGGTTGGATATTATATGAGCCGCTTAATGGGTAATGATGAGGTTACAAAATTGAGCAATGATCCGTCAGCATGGAGTAATCCGAAGGTGTTAGAGGCGGCTAAAGCTATTGAGGATATGGCAAAGAAGGGATACTTTGATCCGGTTATAGAAACCAATACATATCCGAATGCACAGCAAAGTATGGTTATAAATGAAAAAATAGCAATGTACATCAATGGAACATGGCTTCCTAACGAAGTAAAAGAGTCAACACCGGATGATTTCAAATGGGGTTCTTTCGCATTTCCAACTGTGGAAGGCGGAGTTGATGATCAGACATCAGGATGCTACAGCAGCTATGGAATAGCAATTAATAAGGATGCAACAGAGGAAGAAGCTAAGGCGGCAGCAGCTTTTGGAGTTTATGTAACTACAGCATTCGACCAGAAGTTTTCTGATATGGCAAATGCTATTCCTGTCGGTGTTGACGGTGTATGGCCGGATAGTTTAAAAGATGCACAACAGGTTATGTCAAAGTATACAAACAGATATCCGTCACAGACGGCGCTTATCTTAAATGGTAACAGTAAGCAGATTATTGCAGATGCTTGTTTAAAGCTGATGGGTGGAAGTATCACCGCAGAAGAATTTGTTGAAATGGCATCTAAGTTCTAGTATATATCAGTGATAAAATCATTGCTAAAATGTAAAGGCATCTTGCCTTTACATTTTTTCATAAGGAGGATTTTATGAAACAGACGAAAAGGTCGATTATTATATTTATGTTACCGGCTGTAGTACTTATGGTAGTTATATTTTTATATCCGACATTAAGAACTATTGCCATGAGTTTGTTTAAGGTAAAGAGTGTAACTACTCCGCTAATGGACTGGAAATTTGTCGGTTTTGGAAATTTTTTTAAGTTATTTAAAACACCTTTATTTGTTAGATCCATGGTAAATATTCTAAAAATATGGATTTACAACGGTATTGCTACAATGGTTTTATCTATGTTGTTTGCACTGGCTTTCACAAAGGATATTCGATTCAAAAAGTTTTTTAGAACTATAGTTTACCTTCCAAATGTAATTGCAGCTATTGCAGTAGGTTATATGTGGTTACTTTACGTATACAATAGCAGATTTGGACTTCTTACAACTATGTTTGCAAGACTTGGATTAAAAGCTTTAGCAGATTATCAATGGCTAAATTCCGATCATATGTTTTTCTCAATGTGTATTGCAAATGTATTCGGTAACGTAGGATACTTTATGATGATGTTCATAGCAGGAATTGAAAAGATACCACAAGATTACTTTGAAGCGGCATCATTAGAGGGAATTACAGGATTTCAACGCTTTAGACATATTATTTTCCCTTTGACAAAAGGTGTTTTGAGGACTGCAATAGTATTGTGGACAACAAGAACTATGGGATTTTTGCCTTATCACAAGTTTTCTCAGGTGTAAATACATATACACCTATGCTATTTACATATCAGACTTTGTTTGGAACGGAAGTAGCCTCAGAGTCGGTAAATGCAGGAATGGCCGCCGCTGCGGCAGTGCTAATGACAGTTATCGTAGTTATTGTGTCAATGATTCTAAATCATGCAATTAAAGATGATAACTATGAGATATAGGAGGTGAAGTGATGAAGAATAATAAAAGAAAGTCCGATTTCAGATGGAGAAAAGAAATTACTTTATTACCTAGTTACATTATTGGAATTATTTGGGCCTTTTTTACAATATTTATGATTGGCTGGATTATTGCAGCTTCACTGTCGTCAACAAAAGAGGTTTTTACAGGAAATGTATTATCTACCCGGTTTACATTTTGAAAATTATACAAAAGCTTTCTTTAGAAATAAAGCATTGATGAATCTTTTAAATTCAGTGATTTATACAGTACCTTCATGTTTTCTCACTATTATAGTGAGCGCACCTGCAGCATATTGCCTTACCAGATTTAAGTTTAAATTTAACGGTTTGATTAAAAAGAGTATTATTACAGCTCTTGGAATTCCCGGTATTATGATTGTTATGCCGCTATTTTCAATTGTCAGTACATTAAAATTGAGTGGAACACATTTGACTTTGATCTTTATATATACGGCAACTTCAGTACCATACACAACTTTCTTTCTAATGGCATTTTTCCAAGGGATATCTGATGTGTATGAAGAAGCGGCGGCAATAGACGGATGTGGTCCGATACAATGCTTTTGGAGAATCATGTTTCCGTTGGCACAACCTGCTATTATGACAGTAACAATTTTTAACTTTATAAGCAGATGGAATGAATATTTTATGGCGTTGATTTTTGCCAATAAATCTGAACTTCGCCCTGTAGGTGTAGGTCTTTATCAGACTGTACAATCAATGATGCAATCAGGTGATTGGGCCGGAATGTTTGCATCTGTAGTAATTGTATTTATGCCAACTGTAATTATATACCTATTCCTTTCCGATAAATTGTGGCGGGGGTGACATCAGGTGGTGTTAAGGGTTAATTTAATAATAATTGAGGTGGCAAAATGCATTACAGTAATGTGAAATTTGGGATTTTTACTGATTTACATCTTGATATTATGCATGATGGAAGAATACGACTGGATACATTCATAGAACAAATGAAGAAAGAAGATGTTGACTTTATCATACAACTGGGAGATTTTTGTTACCCGGAGGATACAAGTAAATGCCTATGTTCAGAAAAGAATATGCCTATAAATCTTAAAAATGCGATGAGAGTACCGGCTGATGTACCTAAAATTGAACTCTTGGAGAAATTTAATAAATTTTCCAACCACATTATCATGTACTTGGAAATCATGAGTTTGATTTTTGTTCAAAGGAACAGGCGATGAAGCTCTATGGAATGGATAAGAGATATTACTCTTTCATATGTAAAGATTGGAAATTCTTAGTGCTTGACGGTAATAATTTTAAAACGAAGACCGGAGAACTTAAAGATTATTATTATGGGGATTATTTTGATTCTGATGATTTACCATATATTGATTCTGAACAAATGGAATGGATTGAAAAAGAACTGTTGGAATCTGATATGCCTAAAATAATATTTTCGCATCAACCTCTAAATGAAGGCCCCAGAGGTATAAAAAATGCTGACGAACTTTCAAATTTATTTATAAAGGCAAATAGAAGCGGTAAAAAGGTTAGACTTTGTATAAACGGACATACACATGTAGATAGATTGGAATGTGATAAAGGAGTGTATTACTATACTCTAAACAGTATGTCAAATCATTGGATCGGAACAAAGTTTGCAAAACATAGATTTTCAGATGAAATAGAAGAGGATTTTCCAAATCTTCAGTATATATTTCCATATAAGAGCCCGTTGTATGCAGTAGTAGAATTAAATAGCAAAGGGGCTTATATTAAAGGGAAATCGGGAGAGTTTATAAAGCCAAGTCCGTTGGATATGGGGTGTGATGAAGATTTGAGTGCATCTGTACAAGATAGAGAAATCTTATGGTGATTTATATAAAAATTTTATTATAGGAAAATAAGGAGATAAAATGGAATTAAAATTCACCGGAATAGGAGCGGCATATTATCCGGTACTGGGAAGTAATTGTGCATTTTTTGAGCATGATAACTGTCTATACTTAATAGACTGTGGAGAGAGTACTTTTAAAGCTATGTTTTCACGTAATGAAATATATGATTATGATAATATAGTTGTACTGCTTACACACCTTCATGCTGATCATATCGGTAGTCTGGGATCTTTTCTTTCTTTTTGTAAAAATGTACTTGATAAAAAAGTATTATTGGCAGCTGAGGAAGATACCATTGTAAATATATTGGATCAAAGTGGAGTTCACACTGATAAATATAATTTCACAACAGACTTCAAAGAATGCGAAGCGGACGGATTATCTATTTATGTGAAGAGAGAAAGCCATGCTACAGATATGTTATGTTGCGGATTTATTTTTGAATGTAATGGAGAAAAGACATACTACAGTGGTGATACAAGCAATGTTCCGTCTGATATTTTAAACGCCTTTCTATCAGGAGAAATAAAGACTATGTATCAAGAGTGTACATTTCTAGATACAGAAAGTACATCACATTTTTCTCTTAAGAAATTATGTGAGATTATTCCGTATGAAGAAAGACAACGTGTTTATTGCATGCATTTAGGAGATGATATTGAAGATGATATTGTTAAAGCAGGATTTCGTGTTCCGAAAATAGTATAAATTGGAATGCCGGAGGTAAGTTAGAATGAAAAATACACTTCATTTATACAATAATGATAATGTACAGGTTGTAGCTCATCGTGGAGCGGCAGGTTCCAATATTCCTTGTAATACAATACCTGCATTTGATATAGCTCTAAAAGGCGGTGCTTCAATTTTAGAGATGGATCTTTTTAAAAGTACTGACGGTAAAATATTTATTTTTCATACAGGTAAAGAACCGTATCAACTTAATAAAAACATTGATCTTACAAAACTGGACAGTGAAGAGATAAAAAAACTTCGCCTTATCAATGTTGATTTTAATCCCACACAATGGGGAATAAATTCTTTTGACGATATATTAGAGCATTTTAAAGGTCGTTGTATTTTAAATCTTGATCGTATTGGGGACTGTATACCCGATGTCATAAAAGTAGTTGAAAGACATAACATGAAAGATCAGGTTTTACTTAAGTATGCCCCGATTCCAAGTGTTTTAAAGATAATTGAAGATGTGGCACCTGATTATATGTTTATGCCGATATATATGGAAGAAGATAATGCTTCAGAAATAATTGAAAAAATGAATATAAATTATATCGGTGCTGAACTTGTGTTTAAAACAGAAGAGTCACCTGTGATACAGCCTGAATATATAGAGAGTATGAAAAAGAGGGGCAAGACTTTATGGGGGAATGCAGTATTATACAATTATAAAATACCTCTTTCAGCCGGGCATACGGATGATGTCTCAATGATTGATGATCCGGATAAAGGATGGGGGTGGTTAGTTGACCATGGCTTTGATATAATTCAAACTGATTGGACATATCAATGCTGTAAGTATTTAAAGGATAGAGGAATAAACCATTAATACTTACAAATCAGATTGGAGTATAGAAAATGGCAACTATAAAAGATATAGCCAAGGTGGCAAAAGTATCGCAGGCAACCGTTTCAAATGTTTTAAACGGGAAAGATAATGTAAGCAGTGATAAAATACGTAGAGTAATGAAAGCAGTTGAGGATATGGGCTATGTTATAAATGAAAAGGCTCAAAACCTCAGAAAGGGTACTGCAAAGATTTTAGCAGTTGTAGTTCCAAATTTATATGATAAAACATACATAGATTTTTTTTCCAGTTTTAAAGATTATGCGGAAAGAAAAGAATATACAGTAGATTTATACATTACAAATGACGATGATGATTATGAGAGGAAGCAGATTCAGAAAATAAAATCCAGAATGACGGAGGGAGTAGCTGTTTTTACATCCATATCAGATGGAAGTGAGGCTTACTATGAAGCAGGATTTTCAAATGAAGATGTTGTTTTTATATCTAATAAACAGCCATATAGTTGTAAGTTTATCGGATATGATGATATAGAGGCCGGAAAAGAGATTGCAAAAAAAATATTGCAAGGTAATTATGAAAAAGTTGCTCTTTTAACAGGACCTCTTACATATTCAGGGAAAATGGACTTTCGTAATTCATTTTTAGAAAGTATTGGAAAATCAGATAAAATATCAGAAGTATATGAGAGAGTTACTACTGAGCAGTGCAAATATCAGAATGTAGTGAGAGTTTTTACTCATATGCAACCTGATGTAGTCATTACTGACAGTATATCATTGGCTCAAACGGTAAAAAGTGTATATCAAAACTTCTATAGAAATAAGCCGGTAGATATCGTTTCACTTTCTCCTGTATATACTATTCCTGAAAGAGATATTATTAGGTATGAAATAGACTATAGAAAAATGGGTATAGATGCCGCTTCATATCTAATAAAACGTAACTGGGAAAATAGAAATGAACTGATTATAGAATCAAAAAGGATTTTTCAGATTGGCCAAAAAAATAAATTCAAAAAAATGAAGAAAATGTATTGAATATTTTATCTATTGCAAGCCCTACTACACGAGCACTTAAGACAGTGGTAAATTTATATGAATTTAATACCGGAATAAAGATAAGAATAACAGAATCAGACTATGAAAGTATGTATAAACTGGTAAAAAACCGGGGGGCGGAACTATCATATGATATAGTTCGTATGGATAAGGATTGGTTTCCGGTTTTGGCTAAATCGGTATTTGAGCCACTTACAAATATAGAATCCAATATCGGTAACAGCTTAGACGGTTTTTTGCCTAATGCACTAAAAAATTATTCTTATCTTGATGGTGATATTTATGCATTACCTGGAACACCAAGTATTCAATTACTGTTTTATAGAAAGGATTTGTTTGAAGATACAAGATTAAAAAGATTATATTATGAGATGTACAAGAAATCATTAGAGGTTCCAAAGACCTTTGAAGAGTATAATCGTATTGCGTATTTTTTTACAAATGAATTTAACAATGAATCTCCGATTAAGTATGGTTGCAGCTTTACATCAGGAGAACCGGGAACTGTCGGTTTTGAATTTTTGATGCGATATTTTAGTCATTCAAAAAGATTATTTGATGAAAATGGAAATATTCTTTTAAATACTGAGGCAGCTAGAGATGCATTAAGAGAAACGAAAGACTCTTGGAATTGTTCATCAAAAATAGAGCACAATTGGTGGACAGATTCAGCTCAGGAGTTTGCGGAAGGTAATACGGCAATGGGTATTTATATGATAAATCATGTTAGTGGATTTGTCGGACCCGACTCAAAGATTAGAGGGAAAATAGGGTGGTCTATCGTACCCGGAGATAATCCTATGCTTGGTGGTAGTGTTCTTGGTATTTCTAAATATTCAAAAAATAAGGATATTGCTTTAGACTTTTTGAAATGGATTAGTCGAGATGATATAGGTACAGCTACAGTATTACTTGGCGGTATGTCTGCAAAAAAATCGGCATATGATGACACTGAGGTAAATGATGCTTACCCATGGCTTGATTATGCGAAAAAATGTTTTGAAAATGTTCAGACCAACTCCTATCCGATAGTAGATGGAGATAATATTGGATTAAAAGAGTTGCAGAATTTATTAGGTGTGGCAGTAAAAAAAGGTATAATGGAGCATTTAGATATTGATGAAATACTTGAAGCTGCTATGACTGATTATAAAAATTTAAAAAAGAAAAAACTTTGACAGATAGAGGAGGCTTTAAATGTCGGATTTTCCTTATAAATCAAGCAAATATAGATATACAGCAATAAGATTTATTAAAAAGTAAAAAAAGGTATATTTGGAATACCGAAGATTAATATAAGTGCAGATTTTTGAATGTGAGATTACAAAAGAGAACGGTTTATACTACGAAACAGACGGGGAAATTGTAATTTATATAAAGCATTTTATCTTAAAGGATGCTTGCTTGATTTCTATAGACGTAGAAGACAGTGAAGAATATGAAATAAAGTATATATTATGTGAAGGCAAATATATAGCATTTGATCACAGTAATAACAAATATATATTTCAAATTGAAATTAGTGGACTTCTTGGTCCGACAAGAACATTATATGCACATAGTATTTTAAGAGAAGACGGCATTACTCTTAGAGTTGAAGAGAACGATATTGGAAGGTGTGCGGGAAAATATGATAAAGATACATATCCGCAAACTCAAATCGATGCTTCGGTTCACTATACATTTGCGACAAGAGAAGTCTTAAGGCATATGGGTATAGGAAAATATTTGCATGACAATCATCTCGGATATATATTGCTTCTTGGATTTGAAACTTGTAATGAGTTACACCCTGATTATCCACCGCATTGGCATTTGATATTCAGATGGCCATATTTTTGTGGATCACAGGCACCTCATATATACATTGATAAAGAAGGAAAGATGGAGTCAAATGTAACTTATATTGACGGAATAAGTGGAGTATGCAGAAAATATCAGACATTAGAATGGTGTAAGATGGTTGATATGTATGGTGCGGATGTAATGGCTTTTAGACTGGTAGAAGATGGAGGTATGGAGCTTACTTCTCCCGGTGGAAATACCTATAAAATTGCCCCTTATAGTATGGAAGAAGGTGTAAAAGTATATTGTGATGAAAGATATATTGGTAATATTACTGTAAAAAATGACACTGATAACGGACAGATTAAGTTATTATGGAATAACAGCGATTGTATTCAAGGTTCTTATAAAGAGATTATAGAATATGATCAATATACGGGAACTATTACAAAGATTGAACTTGACGATAGTAAGTAAATATAAGGAGATGATAAATGGAAAAGTATGTAGTGAATGACAGCATATTTTTATTTCAGCTTATATGTGCCGGACTTTGTGGTACAGCTTTAGGAGTGGAACGACAGAGTAGAATGAAGTCTGCCGGAGTAAGAACACATTTCATAGTATCCGTAGCATCTGCACTTATGATGATTGTATCAAAATACGGTTTTTTAGATGTTATCTCGATTGAAGGTGCAAGTGTGGATATATCCAGAGTTGCAGCGGGAATTATATCAGGTATAGGTATACTTGGAGGAGGATTGATTTTCATCAGCAAACAAGGGCTTGTTCGAGGTATGACAACTGCTGCCGGAATATGGATGACAGTAGGCATTGGTATGGCTATAGGTGCAAGAATGTATATACTTGGTTTTGAAGGCACAATCCTTATACTTCTTATGCAGTGTTTATTCCATAGAAAACTTGAAATACTAAAAGATCCTTTACGAGCAAAGGTAATGTTTTTGGTTGGAGACAAAAAAGAAGATGTAGAAACAGTAGTTCAAAAGCTTGAGGATATTGGTATGGAAGTAAGTATGATAAAGGTTGAAAGAAAGGGAGAAAAAAACTTTCAGATGAAATGTGAAACTGTGCTTCCAAGAAATATGGAAAGAGACGATTTTACAGAAAAAATTGTGGGAATAGAAATTTATTATCTTATGAGGTTTAAACCTCATATTTAGATAATTACAATGTAAACAGATATAGAATGGTGGGAGAAATGATTTCTTTTAATGATGTATATCTTAATAATTCAATTAGGAAAAACAGCAATACGTATAATAAAAAAATGTCCCGGTATATATGGGATGATTAAAGTGGGTATAAAGGCAAATTTTGAAGTTGGAATTTCAAATGAACCTAATTTATGCTATGAAGTACCAAATGAATTTGTTTTTTATATTGAACATGAAAAAAAGCATGATAAAGGGGATGTACATGTTTCGTTTGAACTTAAAGACGAATTAGATATAGAAGCAATATTGGTAGAAAAAGATTACATACAGTTTGAAAAAAATGGAAATCAAATATTATTTAAATTTGATATTAGTGGGTTTACAGGAAGTACTACAACGCTTAGTATACATACTCGGATTGAAGAGCCGGGTTTAAAAATTAGATTAGAACATAATCATATTGGAAGAAAAGCGGGAATGTACAGAAATATCAATTATCCCGGAACGCAGATTATTGCCGCACACCATTATATAATGGGTATGAGAGAAATTATAAGGATGCTAAATTTGCCATCATATCTAGCAAATAATAATTTAGGGTATATGTATATTTTGGGGTTTGAAACAAATAATGAAATTCATACTGATTATCCTCCACATTGGCATCTTATATATCGTTGGGAAACATTTGTCGGTTCTCAAGCTCCTCACTTATATTTAGGAGAAAATGGAGAAACATTATACAATAAATGTTATATCGACGGTATAGAAGGTGTTTGTAGAACTTTTGAAAATGGAGAATGGTGTAAGTTTGTTGACTATTTAGGAACGGATGTATGTGCTTTGTGTGTTAAAGATGATGGCGTTTTTGTAACTAAACCATATGGTGATGTCTACCATATGAGTAATTTTGAAGAAAATAAGGTTGTGATTAAAAAAAATGATGTAAAAATTGGGGAAATAGAAGTAGCAGATGATGTTAAAAAAGGAATATATGAAATAAAATGGACAAAGTTATCCGGTATAGAAACACCTGGGAGTTATGTTCAAAAAATAATATATGATCCGTTAACAGGTGTATTTTTTGAAAGTCATGTACACAATTTTGGTTTATAATTTTTATTCACTATGAATGTTAATAAAAAGTAATTAAATGAAACAGAGTCTTTAATAGTTAAAGATTCACATAAAAATATTTCTTTAAGGAGGAAAAAATGAAGAAGGTTGTAAATTTATTTTCGACAGTTGCATTATCTCTATGCTTTTTGTGCGCATGTGGTGGGAACAGTGCGACAACAAGTGGAGGTGATGGTTCTGTAAAATCGGGAAGTGGGAATGAGAGCTCTGAAAACGCTACTCCGGAAGTCAAGCAAGCAGATGCAGATAGCAAATTAAACGCAGACATAGTATATTGGTCATCATATACAGAGAGTTCTAATTATGGTCAAAGTATTAAAGCGGCAGCAGATGCATTTATGAAGGAGAATCCCGGAGTAAAGATTTCAATTTCTTTCCAGGGAACTGATATTTCATCTACACTTACTCCAGCACTTCAGGCAGGTAATAATATAACAATGTTTGAGGCAAATAGCGATAATGTTGTTCGCCTATGGAAAGACTATCTAATGGATTTGGGTGAGTTTTACGAAAAAACTTATCCTCAAACAGGTGGAAAGTCTTATGCTGACAGTATTCTCCCTGCATATGAAAATCTGGCAAAGACACAAGGAGATGGGAAATATGTATACTTTCCTTATACTCCACAGTTCTTAAATGTATGGTATAACAAAGATATTTTCGAGGAATGTGGCATAACCGAAAAACCAAAAACTTGGGATGAAATGATGGAAGTATGCGCTACGCTTAAAAAGAATGGTTATACTCCATTTACTTCTGATCAAAATCATATTGATTATAATTTGAGTCTTTATTTGGAACGTCTTTTAGGTGCTGAGGGAACTAATGAGTTAGCGAACGGTGATGGTTCTGCATGGGATAATCCGGAGGTTTTAAAAGCTGTAAAGAAATTTGAGGATGCTGCAAGTAAGGGGTATTGGGCCGAGAATATTATGACAGTTGTTACTCCGGAAGCACAGCAAGAGATGGTTCTTGATAAGAAAATTGCTATGTATGTATGTGGTTCTTGGATGCCTAATAATGTACGTGAATCAGCAGGGGATGATTTTAGATGGGGTAGCTTTACATATCCACTTGTTGAGAATGGTGCTGATGATGGCTCTTCTCTATGTTATGGATGTTATGGTATAGCAATAAATAAAAATGCTACAGCTGAAGAAGCTGAGGCTTGTGCAGCTTTTGCTACATATTTAACACTTGGCGAATGGGGAGATTATATGGTTAAGAATTGTAATGCAATCCCTATTACTAATGATCCTAATGTTAAATGGCCAGAGATGATTGCTGATGCTGAGCATATTTATGATGGAATTACTAACAGGTGGCCGGCACATGGACATATGAGAACTAATGGTGATTTTCTACCTGTTTTTCAGTCTGCATGTACTAAGCTTTATGGTGGTAAAATGACAGCAGAAGAATTTATTGCTGAATGTAAAGCGTATTTCAAGTAAAGGACAAATAGACTGTTAATTATTTAAAATAAAAGTTGGTATCTAATTTTAGGTACCAACTTTTATAGAATATGAATTAATTGTATATAGGAAGTGAGAGGTGATTAGATTGAGACAAAAAAAAACCACAATATTTATATTTATTGCTCCTGCTATAATTCCTTTTCTTGCCTTTTTTTGTTATCCGGTTTTAAGAACTTTTTTGATGAGCTTTTTTGATGTTGAGCAAATTAGTAGTAAGATTGTGACTTGGAAGTTCGTAGGTCTAGATAATTATTTTACATTAAAGGCAACAAGTTTTCCTAATTCATTGATGATGTTATTTAAAGTTTGGCTCTGCTGTGGTATTGTTGTTTTTATACTTTCATTATTATTTGCAACTATGTTAACATCAGGAGTATATGGAAAAGGCTTTTTTCGCTCAATGTTATATTTGACAAATGTTATTCCACAAATTGCACTTGGATATATGTGGACATTATATGTATTTAGTTCACGCTTTGGAATGCTAAAAAAGCTGTTTAATTCTGTTGGATTAGAAAAGGCGGCAAGTTTTGCTTGGACATCTCCCGATAATATGTTTATTTCTATGTGTATTGCGTATGTATTTAGTTGTACAGGATATTTTATGCTTCAATATATGGCCGCAATTGAAGCTATTCCCAAAAGTCTCTATGAGGCAGCTGAAATAGATGGTGCTACAAAGTTTTCACAATTTTTGAACATTACTTTTCCTCTAATTCGCAATACGTTAGTTACTTCATTAACTTTGTGGACTAGTCGTGTATGTGCTTTCTTTGCCCTATCAAGAGTTTTTATATCTTCAAAGACGGTTTCACCATTGATGTATATATATAATGTTTTATTTGGTACAGATTCAAGTAATACGGCAGTTGGAGTAGGAGCAGCAGCAGCAGTTATAGTTGCACTCATTGTTGTAGCAGTATTTATGATTTCCAATCTTATTCCAAAGAATAAGGATATTGAACTTTAGGAGGGGATTATGAATAATAATATAAAGACGAATAATATACGACTACGTCAACAAGTAAGGTTAATTCCGGGATATATCCTGCTTATACTTTGGTGTTTATTTATAGTTGTAATGTTAGGTTGGATAGTTATAGCAAGTTTATCAACAACTAAAGAAATCTTTTCAGATAATCTACTTAAAAGCGGACCACATTGGGATAATTATACACATGTAATAAAAAATGGACATTTAGTTACTGCATTTTTGAATTCACTTTTATATAGCGCATCATCAGTATTCTTTAGTATATTGATTTGTGCTCCGGCCGCATATGGGCTGGCAAGATTTAAATTTAAATTTAGTGAAGCGATAAAGCGCTTGCTGGTAATAGGTTTAGGTGTGCCGGGAGTTATGATTATAATGCCGCTATTTTCGCTTGTAAGTGCACTAAATGTAAGTAATTCAAAAATTACACTCATAGTAATTTATGTTGTCACATCTATTCCGTTCTCTACATTTTATCTTCTTCCGGCCTTTACTGATATATCAGATAGTTATGAAGAGGCGGCTGCAATTGATGGATGCGGCCCACTACGAACTTTTTGGACCATTGTTTTTCCACTTGCCGGTAATAGTATTACAACGTTGGTAATTTTCCAGTTTATTGGAAAATGGAATGAATATTTTATGGCACTTATATTTGCCGGAAGTACAGAAAATATGTCGTTAAGTGTTGCACTTTATCAACTTATCGTTGCTATGACAAGAGAAGGAGGATGGAGTGGAATGTTTGCTGCTGTTACATTTGTTTCAGCACCTACGATAATTATTTATATTTTATTGTCTAAAAGATTAATTGGAGGAGCTACAGCCGGAGGATTAAAAGGCTAATAAAAATTCAATTGAAATGAGGTTAATATGAAAGATATAATGGATTTGCATACACATACAGTTGCTAGTGGTCATGCCTATAATACGATATATGAAATGGCAAGAAGTGCTTCAGAAAGGGGATTATCTTTACTTGGTATAACTGATCATGGACCGGCTATGAAATCAGGTGTGCCGGCAAATTATTTTAATAATTTTAAGATGCTTCCAAGAGAATTGTATGGAATCAAATTAATGTTTGGATGTGAACTGAATATTTTAGATTACAATGGTAAAATCGATTTACCACAATCTATGTTGGAAAAACAAGATTTTACTGTAGCGAGTATTCATAAACCTCTTTACACTATTGGAACAGTATCACAAAATACAAAGGCATATATAAGTGCTATGCAAAATCCATATATTCAGATTATTGGACATCCTGATGATGCAGACATTCCTGTGGATTATGAAGAACTTGTTTGTGCTGCAAAAGAAAATCATGTTTTGTTAGAAGTAAATAGCGAATCTCTTAATCCTAGATGTGTGAGAAATAGTGGAGCAACTAAGAATTACATGAAAATGTTAGATTATTGTAAGACATATAAGGTTTCTATTGTATTAGATAGTGATGCTCATTGCGAAATAGATGTAGGAAATCATGAAAAATCAATTGCTTTACTTGAGAGCATAAGTTTTCCGGAAGAGTTGGTTGTGAATCGTTCTATTGAGGCTTTATCAGAATATATTATATTACCAACACAAAAAATCGGCAATAAAAAATAAGATGTTGAAATCTAAAATTTAATATGTTAGACTGAAAGAGGCAAATGAAGTTAAGATATGTAGTCGGATAGTGCTACAATAAGAAAGCCACGAGCTCGTATCTCGTGGCTTTTTACGTTATAGTAGTAGATGTCATTTGCTATTTACAAATGAATGGAGTAAAATGAGTTTTCATATAATAAAAAGCATTGCCAAAGGTTCTATAGCCGAGGAGCTTGAAATAGAGCCGGGAGATAAGCTTATATCTATCGACGGCAATGAAATAAAAGATGTATTAGATTATAGATATTATATAAATGCCGAAGAATTCACCATGGTGATTGAAAAGGCAAATGGTGAAGAGTGGGAGCTGGATATTGAAAATGACTATGAAGATATAGGACTTGAGTTTGAAGAGGGACTTATGAGTGATTATAAATCCTGTACAAACAACTGTATATTCTGCTTTATCGACCAGATGCCGGAGGGAATGAGAGAGACACTTTATTTTAAAGATGATGATTCCAGACTTTCCTTTTTACAGGGTAATTATGTAACACTCACAAATATGAAGGATGCAGATATAGACAGAATAATAAGATTTAATCTTGCCCCTATAAATATATCCGTACATACAACAAATCCTGAACTTAGAAAAAAGATGCTTCACAATCGCTTTGCCGGAGAATCACTCAGATATATAGATAAGCTGTATGAAAAAAATGTGCCTATGAACGGACAGGTGGTTATGTGTCCGGGGTATAATGACGGTGAAGAGTTAAAGCGCACATTAAATGATTTATTAAAATATGCCCCTACAATGGAGAGTGTATCGGTAGTTCCTGTAGGCATTACAAAGTACAGGAACGATTTGACTAAACTGTCACTGGTTGATAAGGCTAAGGCAATAGAGACTATAGAAATCATAGAAGATATTCAAAGAAAGGCTATGGAAAAATGCAATATACATTTTGCACAGGCAAGTGATGAATTTTATCTGATTGCAGAAAGAGAAATGCCGAGTGAAGATACCTATGACGGATATATACAGCTTGAAAACGGTGTAGGAATGCTTAGACTTCTGAGTGAGGAAGTACAAGATGCGATAGAAACCTTGCAAATAGATAAAGAAGATATACAAAAGAAAGAAGTTATAAGTATTGCAACAGCTATTTTGCCTGCACATTCCATGAAGGAGCTTGCAAAAAGGTTGAAAAAAGGTTCCCTGCAAAGAAGATAAATTTCTATACTATAAGAAATGATTTCTTTGGAGAAAGAATCACTGTGGCAGGACTTTTGACCGGAGTTGATATAATAAATCAGCTAAAGGGTAAGGAACTTGGTGACAGATTATTATTGTCGGTAAATATGTTTAGAAGCGGAGAAGAGGTATTACTGGATGATTTGACCAGAACCGATATTGAAAGAGAATTAAATGTCAAAACTGTTATTGTCGGTCAGTCAGGATATGATCTGGTTAATGCAATAGTTTCTGATAAATATATAGAAGAAAATGCCTATAAGGCATATGAAAAAGGAGTTAATAATGAGTAAACCCGTAGTTGCCATTATAGGCAGGCCGAATGTAGGAAAGTCTACATTGTTTAACGCCATAGCAGGGGAGCCTATTTCCATAGTAAAGGACACCCCGGGAGTGACAAGAGACAGAATATATGCCGATTGTACCTGGCTAAATATGAATTTTACACTTATAGATACAGGAGGTATAGAGCCTGACAGCAGTGATATTATACTTTCACAGATGAGAGAACAGGCTGAGATAGCTATAGAGACAGCAGATGTAATTGTATTTATTACAGATGTGCGTCAAGGACTTGTGGATTCCGATTCCAAGGTTTGTGATATGCTCAGAAAATCAAGAAAGCCGGTTGTACTTGCCGTAAATAAGGTTGACTCAATGGCTAAATTCGGAAATGATGTATATGAATTTTATAATCTTGGAATAGGAGATCCTATACCGGTATCAGCCGCATCCAGACTTGGAATAGGTGATTTGCTTGAGGCTGTGGCGGCACATTTTAAACATAAGGACACTGAGGATGAGGAGGATGATGACAGACCGAGAATTGCCATAGTCGGAAAGCCGAATGTAGGTAAATCATCTATTATAAACAGACTTACAGGTCAAAACAGAGTAATCGTATCGGATATTGCGGGCACTACCAGAGATGCTATAGACACTGTGGTTGTAAACAATAAGCAGGAGTATGTTTTTATTGATACGGCAGGTCTTAGAAGAAAATCAAAGGTAAAAGAGGATATTGAAAGATATTCTATAATCAGAACTGTAACAGCTGTAGACAGAGCGGATGTGGTAATACTTGTTATTGATGCAAATGAGGGTGTTACAGAGCAGGATGCAAAGATTGCCGGAATTGCACATGACAAGGGTAAGGGTATTATTGTTGCTGTAAATAAATGGGATCTTGTTGAAAAGGATAATAAGACTATTTATGAGTACACCAATAATATAAAGAGAATACTTTCATTTATGCCATATGCGGAGTTTGTCTTTATATCTGCACTAAGCGGTCAGAGACTTCAAAAGCTTTTTGAGATGATAGATATTGTCAGAGAGAATCAGACACTTAGAATACAGACAGGTGTATTAAATGAGATTATTTCAGAAGCTACAGTAATGCAGCAGCCGCCGTCAGATAAGGGTAAGAGACTTAAGATCTTCTATACCACACAGGTAGCGGTAAAGCCGCCTACATTTGTTATTTTTGTAAATATAAAACAACTTATGCATTTCTCCTATCAAAGATATTTGGAGAACAAGATTAGAGAGGCCTTTGGATTTAAGGGTACATCTATAAGATTTATTATCAGAGAAAGAGGAGAGGACGCCAAATAATGCTTAGAATTCTTCTGTTAATAATAGGTTATTTTATCGGAAATATTGAGACGGGATATATATTCGGAAAGCTCAATAAGATGGACATAAGAAATTACGGTTCAGGAAATGCAGGTGCTACAAATACTCTTAGGGTACTTGGACCAAAGGCAGGACTTATAGTTTTTCTTGGAGATTTTTGTAAATCTTTGATACCATGTCTGGTTATAAGATATATTTTCAGAGATAATGTCAGCCTCAGCTATGTATACATGCTTTATATCGGACTTGGTGTGGTACTTGGTCACAACTTCCCGTTCTATCTTGGATTTAAGGGAGGAAAGGGAGTTGCTTCCACAGCAGGTATAATAATGGCTCTTGATTATAGAATTGCTTTTGTTTGTCTGGCTATATTTATCTTGATAGTTGCAATAACAAGATATGTATCACTTGCATCAATAGTTGTAATGATTATTTTTATCGGTATGTCACATATGCTGGTAAAGACCAATTACGGTTTTACAGACGGAAGCTCACCGATGGAGTTTAGACTTTTGGTGGTGATTATCGGATTTTTATCAATATTTATGCACAGGGCAAATATAAAGAGACTTTTGAGTGGGACTGAGAATAAAATAGGGAAAAAGGTGTGAAAATGAATATTTCGGTTATTGGTTCAGGTACTTGGGGTATGGCACTTGCAAGACTCCTATTTGATAACGGGCATAGTATAAAGGTATGGTCCGCAATTGAAAGTGAGATAAAGGAACTTAGAGAAACCCGTACACATAAAAATCTTCCGGGTGTTGTATTTGATGAGGCTATCAGATTTGAAACAGATTTGGAAGTTGCTATGGAAGGCGCCAAGATTTGTGTGCTTTCAGTGCCATCTATTTTTACAAGAAGTACTGCAAAAAGAATGGCACCGTTTTATGAAGAAGGACAAATTATTGTAAACGTCGCAAAGGGTATTGAAGAAAATACTCTTGAAATACTTACAGAGCAGATTTTGGATGAGATAAAGAATGCAAATGTTGCGGTACTCTCAGGACCGAGTCATGCGGAAGAGGTGGTAAGACTTCTGCCTACTACATGTGTAGCCGGAGCAAATGATTTAAAGACTGCTGAGCTGATTCAGTCGGTATTTATGAGTCCGGTATTCAGAGTATATACTTCTACAGATATGCTTGGTATTGAGCTTGGCGGTTCGCTAAAAATGTTATAGCTTTGGCGGCAGGTATATCAGACGGACTTGGCTATGGCGACAATGCCAAGGCTGCTCTTATTACCAGAGGAATTGTTGAAATAAGCAGACTCGGTACAGCTATGGGAGCAAGAATAGAGACATTTTACGGACTATCAGGTATCGGTGATTTGATAGTTACCTGTGCAAGTAAGCACAGCAGAAACAGAAAAGCCGGTATGCTTATGGGACAGGGAATGACTATGGAAGAAGCTATGAAAGAAGTGGCAATGGTGGTGGAAGGCGTATATTCTGCCAAAGCTGCCAAGGCTTTAGCAGATAAATACAATATTTGTATGCCTATTGTTGACGAGGTTAATGCTGTACTTTTTGAAAATAAGGATCCTAAGCAGGCGGTCGATGCACTGATGCTTAGAGACAGGATATCGGAGAGTATCACGGGGATGTAAGATGAATAAAAATATAGATTACATGGCAACCAACTCGCTTGAGGATATAAAATCCTACCTTGGTATGGATTTAGATGGACTCAGTGAAGAAGCTGTTCAAAAAAACAGGGAGAAGTATGGAGCAAATAAGGTAAAAAAGGAAAAGAAAAAGTCACTTGCAAAAAAGCTTGAGGAAGCTTTTATAAATCCTTTTACAGTCGTACTTATTTGTTTAGCTGTTGTATCTACAGTAACGGATATTGTATTTCCGATACTGCATATGTTCGGAAATACAAAAAAGGATTTTAACCCTATTACCGTAATTATCATTTTAACAATGGTATTTGTATCCGGTGTACTCAGGTTATTCAGGAGGGCAGAAGCGGTGACGCCGCAGAGAAGCTGCTTGCCATGATTAAAACCACATGTACCGTGACAAGAAAGAATAAAAATTATATAGAAATTCCTTTGGATGAAGCTGTAGTAGGTGATATAGTTTACCTTTCGGCAGGAGATATGATTCCTGCCGATGTAAGGATAATAGAAGCAAAGGACCTTTTTGTCAGTCAATCAAGCTTAAGTGGTGAGAGCGAACCTATAGAAAAGCTTGCCGGTGTCTGTGAAAAGAAGGACAATATCACGGAATATACAAATATAGCTTTTATGGGAAGCAGCGTTATATCGGGAAGTGCCGCTGCAGTTGTTATAGCGGTCGGAGACAATACGCTTTTCGGTTCAATGACTTTGGCAATATCCGGTGAGTCTGTGGAAACAAACTTTACAAAGGGAGTTAATGCGGTTTCATGGGTACTTATCAGGTTTATGCTTGTAATGGTACCCTTAGTCTTTGTTATCAACGGAGTAACAAAGGGAAATTGGATATCGGCATTTTTATTTGCCATATCGGTGGCAGTTGGATTGACACCTGAAATGCTTCCTATGATTGTAACAAGTTGCCTTGCAAAAGGTGCCGTATCAATGAGTAAAAAGAAGACTATTGTAAAGAATCTGAATTCTATACAAAACTTCGGAGCTATGGATATTCTGTGTACAGACAAAACAGGAACATTGACTCAGGACAGAGTAGTACTTGAGTATCATTTGAATATAAAGGGAGATGAGGATTCAAGAGTACTCAGATACGGATATCTTAACAGCTACTTTCAGACAGGTTATAAGAATCTTATGGACCTTGCCATAATTCAAAGGACTGAGGAAGAGGAGGAAAACGACTCACAACTACTTGATTTGTCTGAAAACTATAAAAAAATTGATGAGATACCTTTTGACTTTAATAGAAGAAGATTAACTACAGTAGTACAAAATAATGCAGGTACTATAAAAATGGTTACAAAGGGAGCATTTGAAGAGATGCTTTCTATATGTTCTTTTGCGGAATACAACGGAAATGTTCAGCCCATAACAAATGACTTTAGACAAAGAATTCTGGAAACAGCAGACACACTTAATGAAAAAGGATTCAGAGTGCTTGCAATTGCCAGAAAAGATATAAAAAAGCAAAGTTGTAATGTTGAGGATGAATCCGAAATGATTCTTATGGGATATCTGGCATTTCTTGATCCGCCGAAGGAGTCGGCCGCAAATGCCATAAAAGCACTGAAAGAGCATGGTGTCAGAACGAAGATTCTTACAGGTGATAATGAAAAAGTCACAAAAACAATATGTAAGCAGGTAGGTCTTGAAGTAAGAAATATGCTGCTTGGCAGTGATATTGAAAAGATGGACGATGAAGAGCTTAAGAAAACGGCAGAGATAACTGATGTATTTGCAAAGCTTACTCCAAGTCAGAAATCAAGAGTGGTATCGGTACTTAGAGATAACGGACATACTGTAGGCTTTATGGGTGACGGAATAAATGATGCGGCGGCAATGAAGGTTGCGGATATCGGAATTTCTGTGGATACTGCTGTGGATGTGGCAAAGGAGTCTGCAGATATTATACTTCTTGAAAAGGATCTTATGGTTTTAGAGTCCGGAATCATAGAGGGACGAAAGACATTTGCAAACATGATAAAGTACATTAAGATGACGGCATCATCAAACTTCGGAAATATGTTCTCGGTTTTAGGTGCCAGCGCACTTTTGCCTTTCCTGCCTATGGAGAGTATGCATCTTATTTTGTTGAATCTGATTTATGACTCATGTTGCAGTGCTATTCCATGGGATAATGTTGATGAAGAATTTATTAAGTTACCGAAAAAATGGGACGCTTCAAGCATAGGCAAATTTATGGTGTGGATAGGGCCTACAAGTTCAATTTTTGACTTTGCAACATTTGCATTTATGTATTTTGTTTTCTGCCCGCATTTTGTAAGCCATGGAGTAACATATAATAATCTTGCAAGTCATTTTACCGGTGATAAGCTTAATATGATAAGAGCTTCTTATGTTGCAATGTTTCAGGCAGGATGGTTTGTGGAGTCGATGTGGAGTCAGTCATTGGTTATACATATGATTCGTACAATGAAGTTGCCTTTTATACAAAGTCGCGCCTCTACACAGCTTACATTACTGAATTTCTTCGGAATAATCTTTATTACAATTATTCCGTTTACACTGCTTGGTAAAGTACTGGGATTTTCATCATTGCCTTTATCATTCTTTTTATTTCTTTTACCATGTGTATTGGCATACATGATACTTGTAACAGCAGTAAAAAAGGCTTATATTCACTGTCACAAAGAGTGGTTGTAACAGTGAACAAAGCCCTTATAAATTATTTTTGTTGTAGATCCGCCTTCGGTGTAGCTACCATTGACCAGTTGGAATGGTAGATAACAAAGCCGGGAGCGGCACCTGCAACTTTTTTTATATTTTTCTTTTGGATGTAGTCAACTTCCACTTTTTCGGAATCTTTTGCTTTTGAATAAAAGGCTGCAAGTGCTGCGGCTTCTTCATATGCTCTATCAGGCAAATCCTCTTCATTGTTTGATTTTAAAATTACATGTGATCCCGGTATACCCTTGGCATGAAACCACCAGTCATTTCCGGTAGCAACTTTAAAGGTAAGCTCTTCATTTTGATAATTATTCTTACCCACATATATATCATAACCGTCAGTTGAAATATAGTGATATGGATGAGATGTACTCTTTTTTTGTTTACCCGAAGAATGTTTTTGATATAACCGAAGTCTACAAGCTCCTGACGAATCTGTGAAAGACTCTCATCATCACTTGAAACGTCAAGTGCGGTCTGTATGGAGAGAAGGTGCTCAATATCATTTTTGGTATTTAAAATCTCTTCGCTGAGTGCCTTTGTAGTTCGACTGAGTTTTGCATACTTATCATAATATTTCTTTGCATTTTCCTTTGCGGATTTGTTCTTATCAAGAGGAATTGTGATTTCCTTATTATCATCATAGAAGTTTTCTGTGGTAAAGGAACTCTCTCCTCCTTTAAGGCTGTATCCGTAAGTATTTAAAAGGTCTCCGTATACTCTGTAAATATCCTTTTTATCAGCATCTTGAAGCTGTTTTTCCTGCAGGTCATACTTTTTACTTGCTCTTTCAAGTGCGGTATTTACAATACGTCGCAAATCCGAACTCTTTTGCCTGTTAAGCACAAAGACTTCTCTGGAAGAGTAGAAATCATATAGCATCTTGCTTACAGAATCATAGGATTCTTTTTTATATTCCTCACTGTTATACGAGAAAAGTTCAACAGAAGAAAACTCAAGAGCTTCTTCTTTTTTATATACTATATTCGGCGAAAAGTTGTGAGCATTTATATCATCAAGTAAATTTTTTATTGTATGAAAGAGATGAGTATACTCAAGTTCACTAAGAGATGTGGAAGGAGCTTGTGAGGAAAGAGAAGCTCGTAAAACTATTTCCTCAGCTATAAGTGGACTGATACCTGCAAAGTTCATATAAATTGACTTTGACAGAGCATATTCCTTTGATTTTAAAATCTCTATAAACTCCTCAAGTTCAGTATCTAATAAATCTTTTTTCTTTAATTCATCAGGCAGGAAATATTCTCTTCCGGGAAGTACTTCTCTTAGAGAGCTCATATTTGCGGAGATTCGTTTTATAGAATCAATTATTTTATTATTTTCATCAGTAAAGATTATATTGGAATGCTTTCCCATTATCTCTACATACATGCATTTATGACTTAGATCACCCAGTTCATTTAAATGTTCCAGTTTAAAGCAAAGTATTCTCTCAAGGCCCATTTGAAATATGTCGGTTATTTTTGCCGTTCCGATATATTTTCTAAGTAACATCAAAAAAGCCGGAGCAACCTTTGGAGCAGGTTTATTTACATCCGTAAGGTATACAAGTGGAAGTGAAGCACTTGCAGATACCAAAAGTCTATAAGTTTTTGCATTATTTTTAATTGTAAAAATAAGTTCGTTTTCTTCCGGCATGGAAATTTTTGAAATTCTGCCGCCTACAAGCTGTGTATTCAATTCATATGATAAATTTGATATTACTATGCCGTCAAAAGCCATTTTATTACCTCTATCCTAAACTTAAATCTTAATAGTAATTTTAAAAAAATACATTATACCACAGTATATCTATATATACTGCATTATTTAGAGAAATAAATGAAACTGAAACTTATAGATATTATGTTTTAATAATAATTATGCAACAAAAAAATATTGAATGTAATTTTCATCACTTTGTTAAAAAAACTTGAACAAAGTTATTTTAGGATATTACAAAAATTTATATTGATGTAGAAAAAAATTGTATGTATTCATAATAAAACACAAAAATCCTTTTATTATTTATATTCACTATGATAGAATAACAAGCATAATGGATGAAAAAAATACACAAAAAAATACACATATCAATATATATTCTCATTTATTATTGTCTGAAAATATAAGAAAAAAATGTTAAATAAGTCTGTAGTAAGGGTTTGAAAAACTCTTTTTACATCTTTGAGTTAGGTAATACTTACTAATTAAAGCAATTATCATCAATGCATAAATTTACAGAAAATAATTTGGAAGGAATATCAAATTGATTGTCTTTAGAAAGGAGGAATTAAAAAGTATAGTTTACTAAGATTATTTTTTTCATTCCATATAATATTAGATGTTACTACACTTATACTAGAGGGGGTACTTATTTTGTGAAAAGAACATTCAATAGAATAGCTACATTGATGTTTGCTTCTACATTAGCATTCATGATTACATTTCCAAGCCAAGGGGCTGTTACAAAGGGGAAGTGGGAATTATCAGGTGATACCTGGAAGTTTTATAATGAAAAGAATGAAGTCCATAAGGGCTGGGTTGAAACTTCTTCAGGGTGGTATTATCTTGATCCTGAAACAGGAGACATGAAGACCGGATGGCAAAATATAAATGGAGTAGATTATTATTTTGACTCTGACAAGGATGGGGTATCGGGACATATGCATACAGGATGGTATAAAAATCCGGAAGGCAAATGGTATTTTTTCAATCCTGATCCTGCAACAGGTGGAGGAATGCTTACCGGATGGCAGTGGATAGACGGATATTGCTATTATTTTGATCCTACACCGGGAAAAGATTGTGGAGTAATGGTTGTCGGTAAGACCACACCTGACGGATTTAAGATTAATGAAAACGGTCAATGGACTGATGACTCAGGGAAAGTACAGTATGTTGCAGGAAAGGGGTTCTTAACAAGTAATTCCGAAACTACCGGAGGAGGTTCCAATACTTCTACCGACACATCAAAAGATTCCAAGTCAAGGAGAGAAAAATCATCAGGAGGAGTATGGCAGTCAAGCAATCCAAATGAAAAGCCGAAAACACCTGAAAACAAGGAAGAGAGTAAGCCAAGCGAAAAGCTGAAAACACCTGAAAACAAGGAAGAGAGTAAGCCAAGCGAGAAGCCGAAGGCACCTGAAAATAAGGAAGAGAGTAAGCCAAGCGAGAGTGAAAAACCGAAGGCACCTGAAAATAAGGAAGAGAGTAAGCCAAGCGAGAGTGAAAAACCGAAGGCACCTGAAAATAAGGAAGAGGGTAAGCCAAGCGAGAGCGAAAAGCCTAATACACCTGAAAATAAGGAAGAGAATAAGCCAAGTGAGAGTGAAAATGCTCTTACGGACGGTGAATGGTATGGAACAGCTACCTGGAGCAGATACAAACTTCAAAGAGGTTCAAATATCGTTAAGGTAACTATAAAGGACGGAAAAATCGAGAAGGTAGATTCTGTAGTATACACAGATGATGATAGAATAGCGGGAAGCTATGAGAGAAAGAGAGATTATCTTCTTGAGAAATTTAAGGGACTTGAAAATGTTGACGGAATCAAAAAGCAGCTAAGTGATAGAAAGGGCGAAATTTTTGATGCGGTCAGCGGAGCAACAGAAACAGCACAGGGACATGTAAGTGCTGTGGAGAATGCCCTTGAGAGATCAAAGAAGTTTAAAAAAGACCAAAATGTTCAAAGAATTGACTATATTGAGTTTAAAACAAGACCTGACAGTGTTGCAACAGGTCAGAGCCTTGATCTTTCAAAAACAGTGCTTAAGCTTCATTTAAAGGGTGGAGAGGTAAAAGAAATAACACCTTCAGAGTTTGAAGAGTATGGAATAGTTACCGATCCTCTACATGGAAGCGCATTGCCGTCATTACTTGAGTTTGTGCATGTACATTTTAAGAATGCGGATTCTCTTATAGATATACAAAGTGAGATTCAGGTAAGAAAGAAACTTGGTAAAAAATATCCTGATAAGATAGTGATTTCGTATGAGAGCGGAGAAACAAAGGATATCACATTAAGTAAGGATGAATATCGCTATATAGTTGAGGCTAATGGAAAGATAAAAGAAATGACAATCTTTGCAGGAGCGGAAGAACTCGGAAAGGCAAAGTATGACAGAGATCTTTCACAGTGGCGCTTCAATATGAAGGAGATAGAACATCCGGGATATGATGCATGGGGATATGATGTATATGCTGTAATAGTTGATGTATCAAAGGATACCTCGGAGATAGCATCATTTGCCCTTGAGACGAAGCTTATAAAGAAGAACTACTATGTAGGAGACAGTCTTGAAATCGGAGGACTTGAGATAAATGCCGTAACACAGAACGGAAACAATAAGGCATTTGTAGGCTGGGAAGCATGCAAGATGGGAGGATTCACCTCAGATCCTGATAACGGATATGTATTTACAAGTGCTGATATAGGTGAGAAAACAATCACTATCAAAAAGACTATAGGTGGACAGACTGTAGAAAAAACATTTACGGTAAATGTATCCGATCCAAAGAAGCAGGCACCTGCAAAGATTGAACTTTATGCAGGCGAGAAGAAGCTTACAACAGTAAATGTAGACTTTAATAAATTTAGAGAGGCTCAAGGTTATTTAAAGATATTTAATGTTGAGATACCTAAAGAGTATGAAAACTGGACTAAGGATACATTCACTGTAAAAGCCTATAATGAGGAAGGAGTATTGCTTGAGAGCAAGGTAGGAAAGAAATACTCTGTACTTACAGTAGACTTTGCCAACTACAGAGCATTCCATGAAAGCGGCGGCTATGTATGGATAGGCTTTAAGTTTGTAGAAACAGCTGCAAGCCAAAGTGAATATATGGACGGTGAATGGTATGGAACAGCTACCTGGAGCAGATACAAACTTCAAAGAGGTTCAAATATCGTTAAGGTAACTATAAAGGACGGGAAAATCGAGAAGGTAGATTCTGTAGTATACACAGATGATGATAGGATAGCGGGAAGCTATGAAAGAAAGAGAGATTATCTTCTTGAGAAGTTTAAGGGACTTGAAAATGTTGAAGAAATCAAAAAGCAGCTTAGTGAGAGAAAAGGCGAGATTTTTGATGCAGTCAGCGGAGCAACAGAAACAGCACAGGGACATGTAAGTGCTGTGGAGAATGCCCTTGAGAGATCAAAGAAGTTTAAAAAAGACCAAAAGGTTCAAAGAATTGACTATATTGAGTTTAAAACAAGACCTGACAGTGTTGCAACAGGTCAGAGCCTTGATCTTTCAAAAACAGTGCTTAAGCTTTATTTAAAGGGTGGAGAGGTAAAAGAAATAACACCTTCAGAGTTTGAAGAGTATGGAATAGTTACCGATCCTCTACATGGAAGCGCATTGCCGTCATTACTTGAGTTTGTGCATGTACATTTTAAGAATGCAGATTCTCTTATAGATATACAAAGTGAGATTCAGGTAAGAAAGAAACTTGGTAAAAAATATCCTGATAAGATAGTGATCTCATATGAGAGCGGAGAAACAAAGGATATCACATTAAGTAAGGATGAATATCGCTATATAGTTGAAGCTAAGGGAAAGATAAAAGAAATGACAATCTTTGCAGGAGCGGAAGAACTCGGAAAGGCAAGTATGACAGAGATCTTTCACAGTGGCGCTTCAATATGAAGGAGATAGCCCATCCGGGATATGATGCATGGGGATATGATGTATATGCGGTAGTAGTTGATGTATCAAATGATACCTCGGAGATAGCATCATTTGCGCTTGAGACAAAGCTTATAAAGAAGAACTACTATGTAGGAGACAGCCTTGAAATAGGAGGACTTGAGATAAATGCCGTTACACAGAACGGAAACAATAAGGCATTTGTAGGCTGGGAAGCATGTAAGACGGGAGGATTCACCTCAGATCCTGATAACGGATATGTATTTACAAGTGCTGATATAGGTGAGAAAACCATCACTATCAAAAAGAGCATAGGCGGACAAACTGTAGAAAAGACATTTACGGTAAATGTATCCGATCCAAAGAAACAGGCACCTGCAAAGATTGAACTTTATGCAGGCGAGAAGAAGCTTACAACAGTAAATGTAGAATTTAATAAGTTTAGAGAGGCGCAGGGGTATTTAAAGATATTTGATGTTGAGATACCTAAAGAGTATGAAAACTGGACTAAGGATACCTTCACTGTAAAAGCTTACAATGAGGACGGAGTACTGCTTGAAACAAAGGTAGGAAAGAAATACTCTGTACTTACAGTGGACTTTGCCAACTACAGAGCATTCCATGAAAGCGGCGGTTATGTATGGCTAGGATTTAAGTTTGTGGAAACACCACAGAAAGAGCAGGTATTACCGGCTGCAGTTGAATTATATGATAAGCAGGAACTTATTTACAATAAAACAGGCATTACAAAGCAGGAGTTTGAAGGAAGTAATGCACATTTAGTGCTGGATGTCACAATACCTAAAAAGTATGAGAATAAATGGAATGAAGATACATTTACAGTAAAAGTACTTGATTCAAATGGCATACAGCTTAATTACAGCCTTACAAAGAGCGACAATATTTTAAATATCAAACTTGTAGATTATCACAGCCCGCAGTTTGGAAACGGAAGTATAGGACTTAGGTTTAAATACGAAGGTGGTGAAAGTGAAGCCGAAACTATAAAGACTGCAAAGGGAGAGGCTCAGATGGAGACTTTCTTCTATAAGGCAAAAGTTTTGGTAACATATAATGAAAAAACCGGTAAAATTATAAAGGTTGAAGATGACGGCACAAACCCGGGAAATACAAATAACAGAGTTTTCTGGAATATGTCGCTTGAAATGTTTGATAAACTTGTAGGTAAAACAAAGGACAGCGTGGATACCGTTGATGCCGTTACAGGAGCAACACTTTCATCAAATGCTATTAAAAATGCCGTAAAGGACGCATTCCCTAAGCCACCCGTATCCGAAGAAACCAATATGGATAAATTGGATCTGGTAGTGGACGGAAAGACACATACTTATTATTACAAAAAGTATGATCCTAAAAATACGAATATGACATTTATTGTAAATGGCAAGGATGTAACCAATAAGGCTAATCTGGTAAGAAACCCATATGTACCTAAGGTATACTACTATGTAGAGGATGATCAAAAACTTACAGGAAATCTATATGGTACTGCTGATTTCCCATATTCATACTTCTATTTAAGAGAGCTTTTAGCTATAAGAAGCGCACCTACATTCGGAGGTGATCCGACGATAGGTCAGGAGCCTACTCCATTGCAGACGATGAGCTTTGGGGGAAGATATGATTCGGTAAGTTCTTCAAAGATAGAAAACTATGGCAAATTTGCCACAGCGGCTTACACTGATAAGACTAAGACAGGATATAAATTAAAGGGGTTAAAACACCGGTTCAGGTAGATGCCGATTTGTATGCAAAGGTAAAACTTTTGGCGGCAGTAGGTGCGGAAAATCATACAGCACTTATTCCGGCAATTACAAGCATGACTGCTCCGGATTCCGTTACCGGAATAAGCAGAGAAGTTACAAAAACAGAATTGCCTACTTATAAGGTTATTAATTATGATTCTACAATCTCCGAAATGAAGGCAAGTGAGAATACTCCTGAAATAAGTACCAATTCTTCAGATGTAAGAGTTTCACTCACAGATCAAAGTGAGTATGGAAATTATCAAATCAACCTTGAAGGTCTGCCTGAAGAAATAAAGACTGATAAGAATGTACTTGGTGTAACATTTGAGGCAGGAAGCAGCAAGAGAAATGCTAAAGTTTTCGGATTATCGCATGTTGACAATATTATTGCTGACGGTGAGCTTGCATTCTCGGTGGAGATGGGCAAATATGGCGGCAATTTGGCACATAAGCGTTTTGCTTCATTACCGGGTGATAAGATTTACAAAATTACATATTTACTGAGTGATCACAAGAAGTTTGAGATAGACGGATTGGAATTATATATTCCGAAGAGACTTCGCAGCAACCATATACCGGCTATATCATCAAAAACAGAGTTTAGTGTGGAAAACGGGGCAGATGTAACATTCGATATGAGAAAGATGCCTTATGAGGGATATGAGATTGGAGATTTATTCTTCGGTTCAAAAGATAATGCTAAGAAACTTGTTGAAGGAAGCGATTATACATTTGATAAAACAAATAAAACTCTTTCAATAAAGAGTACGGAAAACACCGGTGTGGGAGAGTATACAGTGATCTTAAAAGATGCAAATAAAAAAGACGGATACTGCTCCACAAGCTTAAGTTTGAACTTGGTGAAGTAAAAGAGAAAGAAGAAGGACAGGACAATATAGTAAAAGATGTTGTAGAGAATGTTACAATGTTCGGATACTATGCAAGCCTCAGAGTAACCTTCAATAAAAAGACCGGAGTTATTGTAAGTGTAGAAGACAATGAAACAAGCCCGGGAAATAATGCCGGATTCTGGTCAAATGCATTAAGAATGTTGCCTGATTTTGTCGGAAAGAAAGCATCTGAAATTGATTCTGTAGACAGTATAAGCGGTGCAACAGTGTCATCAGTTGCTATAAAAAAAGCTGTTAAAAAAGCCTTTGCAGACCAAAGTGGCTTTAGAATGGCAAACAGAGATATGGCTGCACAGCAGAGACTTGCTACAGACAGTAATGCCACAAATCCTGTAGAAGGAAAAAGAAATGATTCAGAGAATGATAGAGAAGATTTAACAATTTCTCCAAATCATGCAGGAAGAAAAGGCATTATGAAAAATAAAATCTTGGAACTGTATGATCCTAAAAATCTGATTGTTAAATAGTAAATATTTACTTTCAAGAAGGCGATGCTTTATGTGGGCATCGCTTTTTTATTTATTTTACCATTACAATATGGACATTGAGTTTTAACAATGATTGTGATATTATAAAAGCAGTTTGTCTATAAAATAGAAGGCATTGCCTAAGAATAAGTGAGGTGTATTATGGCTGTTTTTTTAGCATCATTTATAGGAAGTTTAGTTAAGGCTATCATTTTTGGAATTTTAGCTTTTATAGGTATAAAGCTGGGCAAAAAAGTAAGAGATATGAGAAAAGGAAAGTAACAGATATATGAGTAACAAAAATTTTAACAGTGAAAACGGGGTAAACAAAATAAGGAAGAAATTCCTTGATTTTTCGAGAGTAAGGGTCATTTGGTAATGAAGAGCTTCTCTTTGGTTCCTCACAATGATAATTCACTATTACTAATCAATTCAGGTATGGCACCGCTCAAGCCATACTTCACAGGTCAGGAGATACCGCCAAGAAGAAGAGTATGTACATGTCAGAAATGTATTCGTACAGGAGATATTGAGAATGTAGGAAAGACAGCAAGACATGGTACATTCTTTGAAATGCTTGGAAACTTCTCATTTGGAGATTATTTTAAGCATGAGGCTATCGCATGGACATGGGAGTTTTTAACAGAGGTGGCAGGTCTTGATGCAAACAGACTTTATCCTTCAGTATATTTAGAGGATGATGAAGCATTTGAGATTTGGAATAAAGAGATAGGTATTCCGGGCCGATAGAATATTTAAGTTCGGAAAAGAGGATAACTTCTGGGAGCATGGAGAGGGACCTTGTGGACCTTGTTCAGAAGTATACTATGACAGAGGTGAAAAGTACGGTTGCGGTAAGGAAAGCTGTACCGTAGGTTGTGACTGTGACAGATATATGGAAGTATGGAATAATGTATTCTCACAGTTTAACTCAGACGGAAAGGGCAATTATACAGAGCTTATCCAAAAGAATATAGATACAGGTATGGGACTTGAAAGACTTGCGGTAGCGCTTCAGGATGTAGAGTCCATATTTGAGGTTGATACTATAAAGAATCTTCTTGACAGAGTTGCAGATTTGGCAAAAACATCATACAAAGAAGATGCAAAAAAGGATATATCACTTCGTCTTATTACAGACCATATAAGATCATGCACATTTATGATTTCAGATGGTATTATGCCAAGTAATGAAGGTAGAGGATATGTACTCAGAAGACTTTTAAGAAGAGCCGCAAGACATGGAAGAATGCTTGGAATAAAGGATACTTTCTTAGCTTCTCTTGCAAACACAGCAATAGAGCTTTCAAAGGACGGTTATCCTGAGCTTGAAGAAAGAAGGAGATGATCCTTAAGGTTCTTACTGAGGAAGAGAACAAGTTTGATAAGACCATAGATCAGGGACTTTCAATCCTGGCAGAAATAGAAGAGAACCTCACAAAGAGCGGTGAAAAGGTGATTTCAGGTGAGGATGCATTCAGACTGTATGATACATACGGTTTCCCTCTTGATCTTACAAAAGAGATAATTGAAGAAAAGGGCTTCAGTGTAGATGAGGCAGGCTTTAATAAGGCTATGGAGGCTCAGAGAAATCAGGCAAGAGCAGCCAGAAAAGCTACAAACTATATGGGAGCCGATGTTACTATATATCAATCACTTGATCCGAAGCTTACTACAGTGTTTGAAGGTTATGACAGCCTTCTTGATACAGGTAAGATAACCGCACTCACTACAGAGGATGAAATAGTGGAGGCTATTGCAGAGGGTGATCATGGAACAATTATCCTTGATAAGACTTCATTCTATGCTACCATGGGTGGTCAGAATGCGGATATCGGTGTGATAAAGAAAGATGATGCCGTATTTAATGTGGTGGATGTTATCAAGCTTGCAGGTGATAAGATCGGTCATGTAGGATTTGTAAGTCAGGGAATGTTTAGGCTTGGAGATACAGTGGAAACTGTTGTAGATTCTGAAACAGAAAGAAAACAGCTGCAAACCACTCTGCAACTCACCTTTTACATAAGGCACTTAGAGAGGTGCTTGGAAACCATGTCGAGCAGGCAGGAAGCTATGTGGCTGCAGACAGACTTAGATTTGACTTTACACATTTTAAGAGCCTTTCAAGAGAAGAGATTGCAGAGGTAGAGGCACTTGTAAATGTAGAGATAAATAAAGCTCTTCCGGTAGTTACAGATGTAATGAATGTGGAGGATGCTAAAAAGAGCGGTGCTATGGCGCTCTTTGGTGAAAAATATCAGGGCGATGTGAGAGTTGTAAGCATGGGAGATTTCTCAAAGGAGCTTTGCGGCGGTACTCATGTACATAACACATCGGATATAAAGCTTTTCAAGATTCTTTCAGAGAACGGTATTGCAGCAGGTGTAAGAAGAATAGAAGCTCTTACAGGTGACGGTGTTATCGAATTCTATCAGGATATAGAAAACAGAATGCAAAAAATGGCCGAGCTTTTAAAAACAGGTGAATCTGAACTTGTTGCAAAGGCTGAGAGCTTACTTGATGAGATGAAAGCACTTAAGTCCGAGAATGAGAAACTCAAAGCAAAACTTGCAAGTGAAGCACTGGGAGACAGCACCGAAATATCGAAACAATAAACGGTATTAAGTTTATTGCAATGCAGGTAAGCGGTGTTGAAATGAATGAGCTTAGAAATCTAGGTGATAAGCTTAAGAATGATGTTGATGAGGGTATGGTTGTACTTGCATCAGATGTTGACGGTAAGGTAAATCTTTTATGTATGGCAGGTGATAATGCACTTAAGGCCGGAGCACATGCCGGAAATATCATCAAAGCAATTGCTACACTTGTAGGTGGCGGCGGCGGTGGTAGACCGAATATCGCACAGGCAGGCGGAAAGAATCCTGCAGGTATCAAGGATGCACTTGATAAGGCAAAGGAAGAGTTTAAATCACAGTTGGCATAGGGGGACGGCAATATGCGTATTATATGTGCAAAAGATTATAAAGAAATGAGTGAAATGGCGGCAGACATAATAGGTGCACAGATACTTTTAAAACCTGACGCCGTACTTGGACTTGCCACAGGTTCAACGCCTATAGGCACATATGAAGAATTGGTAAGAAGATATGAGGCAGGCAGACTTGATTTTGGTAAAATTAAAACTGTAAATCTTGATGAGTACAGAGGGCTGACAAGGGATAACGATCAAAGCTATTATTATTTTATGCATACACATCTTTTTGACCATATAAACATAAATAAAAATAATACAAATGTACCTGACGGTATGGAGCCTGATGCACTTAAGGCAGGTCAGGACTATGAAAATATCATAAAAAAATTACGGTGGAATAGATTTACAGCTTCTTGGACTTGGTAATAACGGGCATATCGGTTTTAATGAGCCGGGTGATGAATTTATTGACAAGACTCATGTGGTAGATTTGACACAGAGTACAATAGAGGCTAATAAGAGATTCTTTGAAAGTATAGATGATGTTCCGAAGCAGGCATATACTATGGGTATCGGAAGTATTATGAGAGCAAAACGTGTACTTATGGTGGTAAACGGTAAGGGAAAGGCTGAAATTGTAAAAGAAGCATTCTTTGGACCTATTACACCTAAGGTACCTGCGTCTATATTGCAGTTACATAATGATTTTATTCTGATAGGAGATGCGGAGGCTTTGTCATGCTTATAAAAAATGCGATAGTGTTTGATCCGGACAGAGTGTTTAGAAACAGAGAGATACATATTTCAGGAGAGAAATTTTCAGAAAGCTCATTCATGAATCTTGGGTTTACATCTGAAGATGATAAGAAGCAGGTGGATGCTACAGGACTTTATGCAATACCGGGACTCATAGATATACATTTTCACGGATGCATGGGCGATGATTTTTGTGATGCAAAGGAAGATACAATAAAAAACATAGCAGAATATGAGGCTAAAGTAGGAGTGACAAGTATTTGTCCTGCCACCATGACTATTTCTAAAGATGAACTTAAAGAAATAATGAAAAAAGCTGCTGCGTATGACGGTGATACAGGTGCCAAGCTTGTGGGTATAAATATGGAAGGACCTTTTATAAGTGCGGCAAAAAAAGGTGCTCAGTCATCAAAGTATATATTAAATACGGACGTGGATTTCTTTAATGAATTAAACGAGTTGTCAGGAAATCTTATTAAGCTTGTAGATATCGCTCCCGAAGGAGATGGTGCTATGGATTTCATAGCAGGCGTAAAGGATAAAGTTGTAGTATCGATTGCACATACTATGGCAAATTATGATATAGCAGCAAAGGCTTTTGAAGAGGGAGCATCTCATGTTACTCATCTTTACAATGCTATGCCTCCTTTTACACACAGAGAACCGGGGGTAATAGGTGCAGCTATTGACAATGACAGAGTATGCGTAGAGCTGATTTGTGACGGTATTCATATACATCCTGCTGTAGTAAGAGCTACATTTAAAATGTTCGGAGATGAGAGGGTCATACTTATCAGTGACAGTATGAGAGCATGTGGACTTAGTGACGGAGAGTATACACTGGGCGGTCAGAAGGTATTTGTTACCGGAAGAAAGGCCGTACTTGATGATGGAACTATTGCAGGTTCTGTTACAAATCTTTTTGAATGTATGAAGAGGGCGGTACAGGATATGCATGTCAGACTTGAGGATGCTATAGCTGCCGCTACAATAAATCCGGCAAAACAAATTGGAATTTACGATAAAGTAGGAAGTATCGAAGAAGGAAAATATGCGGACCTTGTTTTAATGGATAAGTCATTAAACATAAAAGCTGTGTATGTACATGGTAAAGAAATATATAGTGAGCTATAAATTGTGTGAGGCGAAGTAAAAACTTCGCCTTTTTATATATTATTATCAGATTATATATAAAATTGACAAGTTTATTCAGATATTTTGAATAAAGTGTTATATAGGAATAATATATCATTTGAATTACATAAGTTTAGATAAGTAAATAATATGAATTATAATATAAAAAAAGTTGTACATTTATTCAAATTGTGCTAAAAATTCAAGTGTGAGCTTTATTGAAAATACGTTGTTTTCTAAGGGGAGGTTTTCTTGAATGAGTGTACAATTATTGGATAAGACTAGAAAGATTAACAAGTTATTACACAATAATAATTCACAGAAAGTAGTATTTAATGATATATGTGACGTATTATCAGAAATACTCGAGGCAAATAGTCTTGTTATTAGTAAAAAGGGAAAGGTATTAGGAGTTGGAACACATAATGGTACATCTGAGATTACAGAGCTGATTGCTGATAAAGTAGGCGGCTTTATAGATGAAATGCTGAATGAAAGACTGCTCTCAATATTGTCCACAAAAGAAAATGTTAATCTTGCAACACTTGGATTTGACGAGGAAAATGTAAACAGATTTCAGGCTATTATTAGCCCGATTGATATTGCAGGTTCAAGACTTGGTACTGTATTCATTTACAAAGAGGAGAAGGGCTTTGATATAGATGACATAATACTTAGTGAATATGGTACAACAGTGGTAGGACTTGAAATGATGAGAAGTGTTAATGAGGAGAATGCGGAGGAAAATAGAAAAATTGCTATTGTAAAGTCTGCTATATCAACATTAAGCTTTTCAGAACTTGAAGCTATAATACATATCTTTGAAGAACTTAGAGGCAATGAAGGTGTGCTTGTAGCAAGTAAGATAGCTGACAGAGTAGGAATCACAAGATCGGTGATAGTAAATGCACTAAGAAAATTTGAAAGTGCAGGAGTAATAGAAAGCAGGTCATCCGGCATGAAGGGTACTTACATCAAGGTAATAAACGATGTGGTATTTGCAGAGCTGGAAGAGGTAAAGAAGGATCAGGGTATCAAATAAAGTTAACATACTAAGGACCGGCACTGCCGGTTCTTTTTTATAAAAACTACAATAGATATAGATCGTATGTTAATGATATAGTAGAGTAGATATGTGTGAGGTAAATGTTTATGAAATATGATGAACTTGATTTTTTTGAATTTTTTGAAAGTGAGCCTTCCTATCTTTTTGAAGAAGAAGCCGGGATTTGTAGTTATTCATATGAAAAAGATAATTTTTAAAATATATGTTTCACTATCATATTATGAAGACTATATGAGTATAGACATTTCATATAAAAAAGAGTACAGTTTACAGCGGTGAGATAACAAATATAGAAGAAATAAAGAAGTTTGATACAGATATACTTAAAGTAGTAACAGATAAAAATTGGATATTTCTAAAAAAATGGCCATGTATCGGGGTTATTTTTGATGAAAGGTTAGAATAGAAATTATATAATAAATCTAAAGGGAGTATAAAAATGCTGAAGATAGGTGAAAAGTACCGTTTTGAAGATGATTTAAGTGACAGACAGAGTTGCCTTTTGTTTGATAAAGAGGACGGCTCATGGTATGTAGATATAGGTTTTAAAGAGGGAGATTTCAGAGGTGAAATCATAGCACCGTCTATTTGTATAAACAGTATAGATTCCGATAAAAGTAGTGTAAAAGATCTTGTAGGAGAAACTTTTAGCGTAAATACATTGGAAGAATGTGATGAGAGAGAAGATACATTTTATATTTATGAATCGGAACCTATGGTCTCATATAGGCTTGAAATTATAGAGATAAAAGATGATAATGCTCATATAAGATGCAACGGAGTATTGATTGTTGACGGTTATGCCGACCCTATTGAAAAAGAGTATTTTGAAATTGACAGTCTGATACCGATAATAGAATCAGTAGATGATTGGAAAAAGTTCGAACTATAAAATATGAGGTAATACTATGGATAATATAAATTTTAATCTTCCCCAAATGTATGAAAAGTTTTTAAAGGAAATAAAGGGAAGTGACGGATTTTCAATAGAAAATACCGGTGTGATGCTTTATGAAGAAGAAGATTTGCCGGAAAGAAATCTGACATATGAAGTTTTCGAATATGAGCCAGAATTTTTTATGATAGGTCAAGATGGAGATTTGGCTTTCTTTATAAAAAAGGACTCGGACGATACCATATATAAAAATGATTTAGGAGCACTGGGATCATGTGAAATGGAAGAGGTATCTTCTGACATATATGAGTTTATAGAGTATGTAAAAGAACATTATGAGATGCTTTGATTATATAAGGATGAAACATGAACGAATTTTTAAAAGAATATATAAGCTTAAAAGAAAACTTTGTAAAGCATCATGAAAATGAGGCAAGTGTATTGGCACTATATGAATTTGCGGACAGACTGAAAGAAAGAACCGAAAAAGAAGCCATGGAAGTACTGGTTGATGTCTATCAACTGCTTTATAAGATGGAAAGTGCATATAAACTGTATGAAAATATATATGATAAAGCTGACAGAAAACAGATTAAAAAGTTTTTAGGTTTAAAAGATTTAAATGAAAGCCATGGTGACAGATTTGCAACACCAAGGCCGTTAAATAAAGAGGAAAGGCTAAAAAGGGAAGAACGCAAAAAATTATTGCCGAAATTCAGATATCATCCCGATCCTTTGGAGACAGGTTCATTTATAGAAGGTGAAGCAAAAATATGTCCTTGTTGCGGTAAAGAAAGTAATACCTACTATGTAAAAAGGCCATATGCTGTAGATGATGTGGATTATCTTTGCCCTGTATGTATTTCAAACGGAGAAGCTGCAAAGAAATATGATGCCGATTTTATTCAGGATGTTGATGATGACTTTGTACCGGATAAGGAAAAGAGAGATGAACTCTTTTATAGAACACCGGGGTATTTAAGTTGGCAGGGTGAATATTGGCTTTATTGTTGTAATGATTACTGCGCATATCTTGGCAGCGTAGGAACAAAAGAATTAAAAGAAATGGGAATTGCAGAAGAAGTATTTGAAGAGTACAATAAACGAAACGAGTTTAATGATATGGAGGCATATCTGGAAAAAGACGGATCAATTTGTGGATATTTATTCAGATGTTTACACTGTAGAAAACATCATTTGTGGGTGGATGTCGACTGATATTTTTGATCGTGAGATTAGGGCGGACTTAATATCATATAAGGAATGATCAAAATGGAAAAATTTAGAAATTTTTTTGAAAAAGCTTGTAAATATTTTTTTCTGACAATATATTTGAGTTTAAGGAAACGCTGTCTGAAAAGATATTGATAATAAATGATAAGGATTGGGAATTTGACAAGGGCAGTACAAAAGTATTTAAGGCTGATGAAACAGGAAGAAAGAAAAGATGCAAGTGTAGTATCGGATATCGTATTAAAGTAGAACTTACAGAAGCCGATGCAGAAACTGTATGGGATAATTTTAATACATTTTTGAAAAAAACATATACTGCAGATATTGAAAGAATTTCAAATAATGAAGAACTGGGAAGATATGAGTTTATTGCAAAAAATACTTTAGGTGATGAAGTCAGATGCAGCATTTATCTTGCAAATGAATGGAATATAGCTCAGATTTGTATTTTAGGATATGTTTCCGGAAGATATAAAAAAAGTGACTTAGAATAGGAGTATGGAATGAAATATATTAATTGCGGTAATATGCGAATCGGACTTGAAGCATTATATTTTCTTGACAATGCCTTGACTGACCCTTCAGAGGAATACCTTAGAATAATAACAAAAGAAGAAAGTGAAACGGATTTAAGATATCTTATAGATAACGGCTCCGGCGATACCCTCTATGTTATTTTTACAGAAGATATAGTCTTAATAAAGGGATTTGCACATGAAAGCAGCCTCAGTCAATTTGCTAAGGAAAAGTTTGATAGAAGTATTATTGAAAAGATATATGAAGATGTTGATGAAAAATACAGAAAACTTTTTTCTGACTCTGAAATAGATGAAACAACATTTTTTATTTGGTATGATGGAAAATTTCATCAGAACAAGCTCTCAGATGATGACGGAAGCAACTGGATGATGGGATATATATGTGAAACATATGAGGATTTCAAAGAATTTGTCTCAGATTACTATGAAATAGATTTTGATGAAAAATTGCTTGAAAAGTTATATACTGAAGGTGATCTTAGTGAGAATGAATTATCACAACTTATAGGGGGTTAACCTTAATGGAACTCATTGATTATATGAGAAAAAGAAACCAAATGACTAAGAACGAATGGGAAAGCTCTTTTGAAACAGAGGAGCAGGAAATACTTGTACTAAGGCATGAGGGAGATATTACAAGTAAGAGAAACGGATTTTGGGAAGTAGCGGTTTGCTGTTTGGCTTACAAGAGTTTGGAAACAGGAGAGCTTTATAAAGAAGAGTGCTGTTTTGTATTTGCAGCAAGTGAGGAAGAGTATTACAACCGCTTGATACCGGAATTTGATGAGGAAACAATTTATCATTTGAAGGTGCGTAAGAAATTGCCTGAGGAATTACCTAAGATTATGATAAAAAGACTTGATTTTCTTCTTGTGGATGTAACAGAAAAAAATGCAAATTGCCCTGAGCTTGAAGAGATTCTTGCAGAATACAAAAAGCCAATAATCATAGAGGATGATATATTAGGTGAACTGATATATAATAAAACTATAAACAGCTTTGAAGGGAAAATTCTTTGGCTTGATAAAAATATTGATATTTCATTGGATGTTGATAAAGACAATAAATCGGGAATCACAAAGGCAAGGAAAGCCATGAAAGAAATGTACTTGAGTGTTGAAAAATGGGATGCGAATATGAGAACATTTGCAGCGAGAAAGCTTATAGATCTTGCAAGAGATTGGTGTGAATCTGAGGAAGAAGCCGCAAAAATCACAGAAGAAAGTTTTGCAAAGAGAATTACTATAGAGTCGATTTCTATGACATCGGGAGGTTCGTTTAGTGCATATTTCGGAGATGATAATATTTTTGCAGGCCATTGTATAATAGTTAGCGGAAGCCTGAAAAAAGGCATTACATCTGCAAGTATGGGAGGCTGAGAGGATAGTTTAACATATATGATAAGAGAAATTAATATATCAGATGCGCAAGAAATACAAAAAATATGCAAAGTTGCCTTAGGTTATGATGTTGATATAAGCACAGTAAGGAATCAAATAAATAAATTATCTTGCGATAACAAACATCATATTATTGCGGTATATGAAGATGATAATATACATAAAGTTATCGGATTTGTTCATGCCCAAGTATATGAAAGCGTGTATAGTGATACCGGACTTAATATATTGGGTTTAGCGGTGGATCCTGATTTCCGGGGTAATGGGGTCGGTAAAAAATTAATTGGTTATATTGAAAAATATGCTATGGATAACGGTATTTCATTTATCAGACTGAATTCGGCAAATCATCGTGTAGAAGCACATAAATTCTATGAGAATATAGGATACAAATCCGATAAGCTGCAAAAAAAGATTTATAAAATATTTTAATATTTAAGGAGAAAATAAAATGGGACTTAGAGCAAATTATCAGTATTTAAGTGATAAGGATTTGATGAAACTTAAAAAATTTGACAATGAGGATGATATTTTTGAAGCAGTGGAAGATTGGAATGAGGAGGCTGAAATACTGCTTGATATTGATAAGAACTGGGATCTTCTTCACTATATGATGACAGGAATAACTGCCTCAGAACCTGTAGAAGACGATCCACTTAGTGAAGCTGTAGTTGGTATGAATTCTATAGAGAAAATAGAAGATTTTATAGCCTATATCGAAAAGGATAGAGTTTCCGATATATTAAAAGCACTTGAAGATTTTGATATGGAAAGTGCATTGGAAAGCTTTAGTCTGGAAGAAGGAAAAGAAGCGGAACTTTATCCGGATATTTGGGATTATGATGATGAGGAAGAAGAAATAAAAGAAGATCTTCTTGATTGTTTTGAAAGAATGAAAGAGTTCTATAAGGAAATATTGGAGGCAGACGGAAATGTCTTGGTTACAATCTATTAAGGATTTAAAATATTTATTGTTTCTTCTTGTACCTGTGGGAATATATCTGGTGGTTATCGGCATAAAAAAAGTCAGATTATTTGCCAAGGCTAAGATGATATATGAAATTCCTGTCAGCTCCATAGACGGAAGCTTTAGACTTGAGGATGGCGGTAAATATGATATATGGCTTTCGGGAAAAAAGTATTCAGTATCTCCTATATATAATTTAGATATTAAACTAAAAAAATAATGCTACAGGAGAGTTTGTACAATTATATCCGGACTTTTTTAGGACTACGACAAGCAGTATTAAGGATGCCAGAGTTAAACTGTATACATTTGATGCGGATAGAGGAAGCTATAATATCTCATTAACGGACAGTGTAGAAGAAAGAGAAAATATTATAAATAACAGGGTTATTGATTATAAGAAGTTCTCCATACAGATTCGTGAAAATGTTAAGGGGCTAACTATATTCGTGGGTTCTTTGTGTATTATATTTGGATTTATGGCTATTGATGTAGGATTGATATTCCCTCTTTTATATAAATTTTAAGGAGAAGAGTATGCAAATAAAAGTTTATATGGGTAGAAGCAGTATGTGTATGGGAGATGATGTAAACGCACCTAATCCGGATACATTTATTTTGCCTGACACATTGGAAAAGTTTGTAAGCATTGTGGATGATAAGTTGCCTTTTAGAAGGTGGGATTGTTATCTTGGAAAATATGAAAAAATAGATCCACCGGATTCGTGGCTTGAGGACGGAATATTCGTTTGGAAAATAGAATCCGGACAGAGAACTCCGATAGTTGCAAGGTGTTATAATGACAAAGGAGAAGTTTTTATAAAACATGATCCAAATTGGCATGAAATCATTGCAAATTATCCATATGTTTATTTTTATAAGAGAAATGATTAAGATAGGTAATAAATATAAAGTAAAAAAAGATATATTCGGATTTAAGTCAGGTGATATTATAAAACTTAGAGATAAAGGGTTTCAGGCTTACTATGGCGAATATAATTTTATGTTTACAGATATGGAAAATAGAAATATTTGTGTGGTTTTAAGAGGCGATGATGAAGGGGATATGAAAATATATCGTCATTTAGATGAATATTTTGAGGAGTTGTATGATAACACGAATTTATAGCTTGGAGGCAAAATGTCAACTTGGAGTGGCATAAGAAAAACTTTGGAAAGTGAATATCTGGCAGAGAGCTTAAAGGGACATATCAGCTATTTTGCAACATCTTATAGCAGATCCCCGGATCATGAGGGCAGGGCAGCTATAAGATATAACGGCAAAGAGATTATAAAGGGTTGTTATTATCATAATTGGACAAAAGCGGCGTCATTTCCAAAAGATGAAAAATATGAAAGACGTATGAGAGAAGAGTTTGCTTTTATGGATGATACAGCTATAAAGCTTGGAGTATTCGATCAAAGATGCTTGATGGTATAGGCTTTGAAAGGAAATATATGGATTTTATAATAGCCGAAGAAGGTGTACCTGTAAGTGTAGGTTGTTACGGGGCAACAATTGCTTATTTTGGAAGTGAGATTGAATTAAACTATGAAACGGAGCCACCGATGGGGGATTTTATTTTTTCGGCTAAGCTTCCTCTATTAGATAAAGAACTTCCATTTTGGATGTATGGAAGAAATTTTGTATTTTTAGATGCATATTATGTGATTGTAGAGAGTGTTAAAAAGAAAACCTGGGATCCTATAACGACCGTAATCGTTGATATTCACAGAGGAAAATATGCAAGTCTTAATCATTGGTATAGTGATATATCAGTGGAAGATGAAGTTGTACTTAAAAACAGGTATGACAAAAGTGTACTTACATTAAAGAGCGTGGACGAATTGGAATGGATACAATTATAGTTATAAGGGGCGATTTTCGCCCCTTATTTTAAAAATCTCTTGTAATATTTTTCAACCATTTATAGCTCTTATAATGCTTATATACAAATGGAATCTTTACAAACTCATCAGTGCAAATAAGGAAATATACCCACATTGGAGGAAGCTTAAGAACAAAAGCCGATATAAAGCCAAGTGGAACCGAATAGCACCACATGTCTATGATATCACAGAAAAATCCCCATTTGGAATCACCACCCGACCTGAATACACCACAAATCATTGCAGTATTGAATGCCTGACCAACTATATAATACATATTTATAAAAAGCATTATACTAAGATAACTCTGTGCAGTAGGAGTTAAATCAGCCATAGTGAAAAATACCGGTCGTAACAGAAAAATAACTATTCCGCCTAAAACTGCAGACATACTTGTTATTTTAACAAAGCGTGAAGAATCGGACTTTATAGTGTCGGTATTTCCGGAACCTATTGATTTTCCAAGGATGATTGCTCCTGCATCGGCTATACCGAAACACGCCACAGTACCAAGGTTTCTTGCTACTACAACCACTGCATTTGCCGCCACTATATCACTGTCAAGATGTCCCATAATAACAGAGTACATGGAAAAGGCTACTCCCCAAACTATCTCATTCCCAAAGGCAGGAAGAGAATATTTCATAAAATCAAAAAACAATATTTTGTTTACTTCCAAAACATTTTTTATATGGAAATGAATGGCTTTCGGTATAAAATTATCTATAACACATATTGTAAATTCAACAGCTCTTGCAATTACGGTTGCCAGTGCAACACCAAGTATTCCAAGCTTTGGTGCACCGAAGAGACCGAAAATAAAAACTGCGTTAAAGATAATATTTAAGATCAGTGCAACGGCATTTGTAACAGTTGAAAAATGAACTCTTTCTATACTTCTCATAGCGCAAAGATAGATTTGAGAAAAACTCATAAAAAGATATGAGAAGCTTACCATTCTAAGATAAGGTATACCTGCTGTTATTAAGTTGATATCATTTGTAAAAATTCTCATCAAAACATGTGGAAAAAAGAATGCCATAATGAAAAATATACTTGATATAAATATGGATAGCTGCATACCGATACCCATAATATGCTCAATTGTCTTTGTATCTTTTTTTCCCCAGTATTGTGCGGCAAGCATTATGACACCGGATGAAATACCTGTATATACAAGGTTTAATATAAACATAACCTGATTTGCCAGTGAACCGGCTGAAAGTGCGTCTTGTCCTACAAAGCCGAGCATTATTACGTCAGCTGAATTTACAGCGGTTGTAACAATATTTTGTAAAACTATCGGAACGGCAAGCCTTAGAATATCTTTATTAAAAGATGAGCTGCCTTTTGTAGCGGTGTACATATAAATCCTCCATTATTCTAAATATACGATAGTAAATAAAATTTAAACAATGTATATTTAGAGTGATTTTACTATTATATGTGCACAAGATGTACAAGTCAAATGCTTACAAAGAATAAGTTAAAATTTATTTTTATATAATATTCATTTTACTATGATATAATATCTGTTAAATTGATGTAAAATTTAATTAAAAGTATAAATATATAGGGAGATTATGGAAAAAGATAAAGCAGTTTGAAGTAGAGAAATTAAAGAAAATTCAAGTATTTACAGGAGCACAGCTAAAATATATAGCATTCATTTCAATGCTTATCGATCATGTGAATAATGCTCTTATTACACCGATGCTTGACGGTAGCGGATTTTTATTGTACTTGTCAAATATATTTTCGATATTGGGAAGAATTGCTTTTCCTATATTTGTGTTTTTTATAGTGGAGGGATTTTTTAAAACAAAAAACCGAGGGAAATATCTGCTTACATTGATAGTATTCGGTATAATATCGGAAGTACCTTTTGATATGTTTACATCAAAAACATTCTTCAATCCGTATTGGAATAATATGATGTTTACTCTAGCGCTATGCCTTATAAGTATATGGATAATCGATACTTTAAAAAAGAAGATTAAGAGTAAAGCTTTTATGGTATACAGTTTCAATTATAATAGTTATATTTTCAGGATTTTTATCTATGCAACTTAGCCTTGACTATGATTACCACGCAGTAGTAGCAGCTTACATCTTTTATATTTTTTATGATAAGCCTCTGATCGGAGCAGGATTAGGTTATCTTTCCATTATAAAGGAGTTATACTCGGTTTTTGGGTTTGCTCTGACTTTAACTTATAATTGGAAAAGAGGTAAACAATATAAGTGGATTAATTATCTTTTTTATCCGGTACACATATTTATTTTGGGTATTTTGCGTTTTTATTTAAATATTTAAATCCTATTGACAAACACACATCACTAATGTAGAATATGTACTTGCAATGTGTGTGTAGCTCAGCTGGATAGAGCACTTGGCTACGGACCAAGGTGTCGGGAGTTCGAATCTTCTCACGCACGTTATTAGAACCTCAGCAACCTTGCTGAGGTTTTTGTTTTATAAAAAGTAAGTAAAAGGAAAGTATGGGAATAGTAAAAGCAACAAAGCTTATATTTGATTATATAACCAGAGATGAAGAAGATAATGTAGAAGAGATAAGACGAGCTATCAATAATTTAAATATTGATATAACTCAAGGTGATTTTGTAGCGGTTTTAGGTCATAATGGATCCGGTAAATCCACATTTGCAAAACATTTAAACGGTATATTATTACCTACAGAGGGTACTGTTTATATCTCGGATATGAATACAGCAAATGATGAAACACTCCTTGATTTGAGAAAGATGGTGGGAATGGTATTCCAAAACCCAGATAATCAGATTATAGGAAATGTAGTAGAGGAAGATGTAGCATTCGGACCTGAAAATATAGGTGTTCCTACAGATGATATGTGGAAGAGAGTAGATGACGCACTGGAAGCGGTAGGTATGACTGCGTACAGATATAAATCTCCAAATAAACTTTCAGGTGGACAAAAGCAAAGAGTGGCTATAGCCGGTATTATGGCAATGAAGCCCAAATGCATTGTACTTGATGAGCCTACAGCAATGCTTGATCCAAATGGCAGAAAAGAAGTTATAAAGACAGTTCTTGAATTGAATAAAAAAGAAAATATCACGGTAATACTGATCACTCATTATATGGAAGAGGTTATAGAAGCCGACAGAGTTATAGTTATGGATGAGGGTAAGATAGTAATGGATGGAACACCGAAAGAAGTTTTCTCACATGTGGAGGAATTAAAGAAACTCAGACTGGATGTACCAAGTACTACTGAGCTGGCATTTGAACTTAAACAATCAGGACTTGATTTACCAGACGGAATACTTACATTGGATGAGCTTGTAGATAATCTTGTACCGATATTAAAATAATTACATTTGGAGATAATAATGCAAGATAGTGTGCAAATAGAAGCAAAGAAATTAAATTTTATATATGGAGAGGGAACTGCATTCGAGCAGTATGCCATAAAGGATGTATCATTTACCATCAAAAAGGGTGAGTTTGTAGGTGTTATCGGACATACCGGATCCGGCAAATCCACTCTGATACAGCACTTGAACGGATTGATAAAGGCTACTTCAGGTGAACTTTATTTTAACGGAGAAAATATATATAAAGCTAAGTATGATATGAAACTTCTAAGACAAAAGGTAGGATTGGTTTTCCAATATCCTGAGCATCAGCTTTTTGAGGTGGATGTACTTTCAGATGTAGAGTTTGGACCAAGAAATCAAAAACTTCCTGAAGATGAGGTGGAAGCAAGAGCAAAGGAAAGTCTTGCTCTAGTAGGACTTGATGAAAGCTATTATAAAAAATCGCCTTTTGAACTTTCCGGAGGACAAAAAAGAAGAGTGGCAATAGCCGGAGTTTTAGCTATGAATCCGGAAGTACTTATATTGGATGAGCCTACAGCAGGGCTTGATCCTAAGGGAAGAGATGAACTTTTTGACGAAATCATAGAATTGAAAAAATCAAGGGATATGACAGTCATTTTAGTTTCTCACAGCATGGAAGACGTAGCAAAGTATGTTGACAGATTACTTGTTATGAATGCCGGTGAGCTTGTTTTGGACGGAACACCGAAGGAAATTTTTAAGCAGTATAAATTCCTTGAAAGTATTGGACTGAGTGCACCCGGAATAACATATATAGTTGAAAGATTGAAAAAAGAAGGTATAGACCTTGGAGATGATATCACTACAATAGAAGAAGCCAGGGATAAAATATTAGAGTATATTAAGAGGAAGGATAAAAATGCTTAGAGATATTACATTGGGACAGTATTACCCAATAGATTCTGTAATACATAGACTTGATCCAAGAACCAAGCTTTTTGGCACCATGATTTTTATTATTTCTCTTTTTATAGCAAATTCATGGCCGGGATACGCTTTGGCAACACTCTTTTTGGTAGTTGCTATTTCTCTTTCAAAGGTACCTGTGAAATTTATGGTAAAAGGGCTGAAGGCTGTCCTTATACTGTTGATTATCAGTGTCAGTTTTAATCTGTTTTTGACTGATGGAGAAGTAATATTCAAACTTTGGATATTTAAAATAACCAAAGAAGGTATAAGAATTTCACTATTTATGGGACTTAGATTGATTTTTCTAATAGTAGGATCATCTATAATGACCTTGACAACAACTCCGAATGCACTGACAGACGGTCTTGAAAAAAGTATGGGATTTTTGAAGGTTATAAAGATACCTGTACATGAGATATCAATGATGATGTCCATTGCACTTAGATTTATTCCCATACTGATAGAGGAAACAGATAAAATAATGAAGGCTCAGATGGCAAGAGGTGCCGACTTTGAGTCCGGAAATATAATACAAAAAGCAAAAGCCATGGTACCGCTTCTTGTACCGCTTTTTATTTCAGCAATGAGAAGAGCTACAGATTTGGCAATGGCGATGGAAGCCAGATGTTATCATGGCGGTGAGGGCAGAACAAAGCTCAAACCTTTAAAATATAAGAAGATTGATATAATTGCATATTTATATTATTTTATATATATGTTGTTGTGTATTGCTTTGGTTTATATGTTTAGGAAGTAGGGTAATGAGAAGAATAAGACTTATAGTATCCTATGACGGTACGAATTACTGTGGCTGGCAAAAGCAGCCCAACGGAATAACTATAGAAGAAGTATTAAATAATGCTATTTCAAAATTAACAGGTGAAGAAATAGAGATAATAGGTGCCTCCAGAACAGACTCAGGAGTACATGCATACGGAAATGTAGCGGTATTTGATACTAATGCAAGAATGGCGGCAGATAAGTTTGCATTCGCTATAAATCAAAGATTGCCTGATGATATCAGAATACAATATTCTGATGAGGTGGAAGCCGGTTGGCATCCAAGAAAGAACGACTGTATAAAGACTTATACATATAGGATTTTAAATCGAAAGATTGATATACCTACAGAAAGGCTTTATGCTCATTTTTGCTATTTTAATCTGGATGTTGATAAGATGAGAGAAGCAAGCGGGTACTTTATCGGTACACATGATTTTACAAGCTTTTGCTCACAAAAATCTCAGGCGTCATCACATGTAAGAACTATATTTTCTCTAGAAGTGTTACAGGATGAAGATATGATTACTATTGTGATAAGGGGTGACGGTTTCCTCTACAATATGATTCGTATTATAGCAGGTACTTTGATAAAGGTAGGTATGGGAGTTTATCCGGCAAGTTATATTACAGAGATAATGAAAGCAAAAAACAGAAAACTTGCGGGACAGACAATGCCTGCAAAGGGACTTACTTTAGTTGAAATTGAATATATTTAAGCAGGATGCGAGGTTATCGCATCCTTTTTATTCAAAAAAATGTAGAATAAAAATATAAAAAGTAAATATATGACAGATGTACTGAAATAGAGATAAATATAGGAAAAGTATTACATTTAATTTTTTTAGTGTAAAATAATTATTAATAATAGGAATTATTATTAGTTAAAACGACGAAATTACAAAAAAATGGTATTGATTATACAATTATTTTTATGTTAAATATAATAGTAACAGGTTAGGGAAACCTATCATATATCTTTCGGGTATATATTTTCCTATTCTGATTTGAACAAAATAAATTTTTATTTATATAAGGAGGCAGTTATGTCATTAATTAACAAGGAAGTTGGGGAGTTTAGTGTTCAGGGATTTCATAAGGGAGATTTCGTTGAAGTATCTAAGAAGGATATCTTAGGAAAGTGGAGTGTATTCTTCTTCTACCCTGCAGATTTCACATTTGTATGTCCTACAGAGTTAGAGGATTTACAGAAGAACTACAAGGAGTTTGCTGAGGCAGGATGTGAGATTTATTCAGTTTCAACAGATACACATTTCACACATAAGGCTTGGCATGATCATTCAGAGCGTATTTCAAAGATCGAGTATCCAATGCTTGCAGATCCTACACATGTACTTTCAAGAGATTTCGAAGTATATATTGAGGAGAACGGTTTGGCAGAGAGAGGTTCTTTCATCATCAATCCTGACGGAAAGATCGTTTCTTATGAAGTGAATGCAGGTGGAGTAGGAAGAAATGCAGAAGAGCTTTTAAGAAAGCTTCGTGCTTGCCAGTTCGTTCACGAGCATGGTGATCAGGTTTGTCCTGCTAAGTGGCAACCGGGTGCTGAGACATTAAAGCCAAGTCTTGATCTTGTAGGACAGTTATAATATTAGGGGACATTATGAGTAAAAACATGTATGATGCAGTCATTGTAGGAGGAGGTCCTGCAGGTCTGACAGCGGCTATTTATTTAGCCAGAGCATATTATCGTGTACTTGTTATAGAAAAAGAAAAATTTGGCGGTCAGATCAGTCTGACCGCTGAAGTTGTAAATTATCCGGGTATAGAGCATATCTCAGGAGCAAAGTTAGGCGAGCAGATGAGAAAGCAGGCAGAAAACTTTGGTGCCGAATTCTTACTTGCTACGGTTGACTCTATTGATATGGACGGCGATATTAAGAAGGTCCATACATCAAAGGGAGATATTGAGTGCTTCGGAGTAGTACTTGCAACAGGAGCATCACCAAGAATGATAGGATTTGAAGGTGAGGCTGAGTTCAAAGGGCATGGAGTTGCATATTGTGCAACATGTGATGGTGAATTCTTTAAAGGTAAAGAGGTTTTTGTTGTTGGTGGTGGATTTGCTGCAGCGGAAGAAAGTGTATTTTTGACCAAGTATGCAAAGCATGTAACCATTCTTATAAGAGAACCCGACTTTACTTGTGCAAAGACTACTGCGCAGCATGCCTATGATAATGAGAACATAACCGTACTTACACATACTGAAGTGGTAAAAGTAGAGGGCGGTGATGTGCTTGAAAGAATAGTCTATAAGAATAATGAAACAGGTAAGGAAGAAGTCTTTGAAGATAAGAACGGTTTTGGAGTTTTCGTATTCGCAGGATATGAGCCGGCAACATCTTTGGTAAAGGACTTCGGAATACTTGATGAAAGAGGATATGTAATTACAGATGCCTCAAAGAAACTGCAATTGACGGATTATATGCAGCAGGAGATGTTTGTATAAAGCCGCTCAGACAGGTTGTAACAACAGTAGGAGATGCAGGTATTGCGGCAACAGAACTTGAAAAGTATATTTCTGTAATGCATAAAAAGACAGGTATTAAGCCTGTAGTTCCTATAAGGCAGTCCGGTGCCGGAAAGGGAAGTTTACCTAAGGAAGAAGTCAAGGAAGAAGGATTATTCTCATCTGATATGCTGGCGCAGTTAAATACTGTATTCGGTAAGATGGAAAAAGATATTTTACTTAAGGTATATGTGAAGGATGATGATGTATCAAAAGAACTTCTTTCATACATGACTGAACTTGGTAAACTTACAGATAAGATATCTATTGAAGAAGTGCATGATGAGGCAAAAGCTCCGGTTGTAGAAATACATAGAGATGGGGAGTACAGCGGTTTGGCTTTTCATGGTGTTCCGGGAGGTCATGAATTTACTTCATTTATTCTTGGTATATACAATGTATCAGGTCCGGGACAGGGCTTAAGTGATGATATAAGAGAAAAGATTCTTGCAATCAAGGATAAAGTGTCATTTAAGATTTTGGTATCACTCAGTTGTACAATGTGTCCTGATCTTGTTGTAGCGGTTCAAAGAATTGCTTCATTAAACAAAAACATTGATGCACAGGTTTATGATATAAATCATTTCGGGGATCTCAGAGAAAAGTATCATGTAATGAGTGTGCCATGTTTGGTAATGAATGAAGATAAGGTATTCTTTGGTAAGAAGACTGTTGAAGAAGTATTGGACTATATAAATAAATAATATAAAAATACACTGAAATAAAAAGGCTGAACTTTAGTACAAAAACAAAATTGTACGGGTTCAGCCTTGCTTTTTATATTAAAAAAATGATAATATATTGAATAGTCTGACATCATAAATAAATATATTTAAGTGTCAAAGATATGGCCTTTATAAAGCCTTTTAAATTAGAGTAATATTACTTTTAAGTTTAGGACAAGGGGAAGAATAATGAAACTGAATCAAAAAAGTATTTTAGAAAATGCAGCTGCATGGGAAAAGCTAGGATACTCTTTACCAAAGTATGACAGAGAACAGGTGAAAGAAAATACATTGTCAAATCCAAACTGGATACATTTCGGTGCAGGAAATATTTTCAGAGCATTTCAGGCAAATGTTTTAAATAATCTTTTGAATGAAAAGAAAACAGATATAGGTCTTGTGGTTGCCGAAGGATTTGATTACGAGATAATAGATAAGGCATTCAAGTCATTTGATGATTTAACCATATATATGAAACTGCGTTGTGACGGTAAGGTTGAGAAAAACATTGTAGGCTCAGTTGTAGAGTCTTTGAGAGTAGATCCTGAAAATGAGGATTATGAAACATTAAAGGAGCTTTTCAGAAAGCCTTCACTCCAAATGGTAAGCTTTACAATAACTGAAAAGGGTTATGCGGTAGTAGACGGAAACGGAAATACTCCGGCAGGTATCGAGGCGGATTTTAAGGCAGGACCTGGGAAAGCTACAAGCTACATGGGTAAGGTTTGTGCCATGCTTTATGAGAGATTTAAGGCAGGGGCTCTTCCTGTAGCTATGGTAAGTATGGACAATTGTTCACATAATGGTGATAAGTTAAAGGATGCAGTAAAAACTTTTGCTAAAAGTTGGGTTGAGAATGGTGTTTGTGATGCCGGATTCTTAGCATATGTAGATGATGTAAACAAGGTAAGCTTCCCATGGTCCATGATAGATAAGATTACACCAAGACCTGCCGATTCTGTAATGGATATGCTCATTAAGGACGGTATAGAGGATGTTGAATTCGTTAAGACAAGTAAAAATACTTTCGTAGCTCCTTTTGTAAACGCTGAAGAAGCTGAGTATTTGGTAATTGAGGACAATTTCCCAAATGGCAGACCTAAGCTTGAAGAAGGCGGAGTAATGTTTACAAAGCGTGAAGTTGTAGATATGGTAGAGAGAATGAAGGTATGTACCTGCCTTAACCCTCTTCATACAACACTTGCAATTTATGGTTGCCTTCTGGGATACGAAAAAATAAGCGATGAGATGAAGGATGCAGAGCTTACAAAGCTTATTCAGAATATCGGATATAAAGAAGGACTTCCTGTAGTTACAAATCCGGGAATTATAAATCCTAAAGACTTCATAGATACTGTAGTGGAAGTAAGACTTCCAAATCCGTTTATGCCTGATACACCGCAAAGAATTGCCTGTGATACATCACAAAAGCTTGCAATAAGATTCGGTGAGACAATAAAGGCATATGAGAAGAGTGACAACTTAAAGGTTTCAGACCTTAAGCTTATTCCGCTTGTATTTGCAGGTTGGGCAAGATATCTGATGGGAATAGATGACAATTTAAATAAATTTGAATTGAGTCCGGATCCTTTACTTGATAAGGTGGTTCCTATAGTAGCAGATATAAAGATCGGTGACAGAGATGTACATTCAAAGCTCGAAAAGCTATTTAGTGATGCTTCTATATTTGGAGTAAATCTTTATGAAGTAGGTCTTGGAGAACTTTCTGAGAATTATTTTGTTGAACTTATAGCCGGAAAAGGCGCAATAAGAGAAACGTTAAAGAAGTATGTCGAGTAAATTATGGATATTAAAATAAAGTTCTGACATTTATTGAGGAGTGGAAATATAAGTATTTCTACTCCTTATTCTTATGTAAAGAAATTTATTAACCGTATTAAACTCAAAAAAATTGGATACCGGTAAACTATGGATATGGTGCTAAAATATTTTTGTGAAAGTAATTGTTAGATAAAAAGTCATACAATGCTTATAATAAAAATAATAGTTTGATTATAAATACAACAATATATGTTAATCATGACGAAAATAAATACTGATAAATAAATATATTGATTTATAATATACTAATATGCTAATATATTAGTATATTAATTTGTTCGTAAATAGGAGGAATTTATGAAGAAGAAAATTGTTGCACTTTTTATGTTAGCTACATTGGCGTTGTCTGCTTGCGGAGGAGGTGCTAAGACTTCAACCGACAGTACTAAGGCTGCAGGAGAAGCTACAGCAGATGAGCCTATCGAGATCGTTATCAGCCATATAGCAGATGAAAATCACACATGGCATAAGGGATCTGAGAAGTTTAAAGAGGTTGCTGAGGAAAAGTCCGGCGGAAGACTTAAAGTAACTATTTATCCTAACTCTCAGCTTGGTAATGAGATCGATACCATTCAGTCAATTCTTACAGGCGGTGGATGTGACATTACATTTACAGCCGAGTCTATGCAAACTTACGCAGAAGAGCTAGGTGTAATCGGAATGCCATATGCTATAAAGAGTGAAGAGCAGTTGTATAAGGTTTTAGACGGTGAAGTTGGAAAAGAGATGGAAGAAATAATGCTCAACTCAGGTATGAGAGTATTGGGTTACTACGTTAGGGGGCCAAGAAATATTACATCTAATACACCGATTAAGACACCGGATGATTTAAAGGGATTTATTATAAGAACACCACAGTCACCTATGACAGTTGCGGCATTTGAAGCAATGGGTGCAAAACCTACACCAATGGCATTCAGTGAGGTATTTACTTCATTACAGCAGGGTGTTATTAATGGTCAAGAAAATCCTTTGGCTATGATAAAATCAGGATCACTTTATGAAGTACAAAAGTATGTTAATGAAACAGAGCATTTAAGAGCTTGGGTCTATATTGCTATGGGAGAGAAGAAATACCAGTCTTTGCCGGATGATTTAAAAGAAGTTGTTAATGAGCGGCTAAAGAGGCCCAGGCATATGAGCATGAATTATTCCTTGAGGATGAGAAAAAGCTTAAGGGTGAGCTTGAAGAAAAAGGAATGGAGTTTGTAGAGGTAGATCAGAGTCTGTTCTCAGAAAAAGCTATTCCGGGTGTTGAGGCTGTTTTGACAGATAAGCAAAAGGCACTGTATGATAAGATAAAGGCAGTACAATAGTAGTTATAGATTGGTGAATCATGGATAGTTTCATAAAAAAATATAATACATTGATGTCATATGTGGGATTGATCTGTTTAGCCGGATTTATTATTAGCGTACTTATACAGGTAATAAGCAGAACTTTCCTACCTAAGACACCATCTTGGACTGAAGAACTTGCCAGATATTTGTTTATATATATGGTAGCATTCGGCTCAAGTGTGGCAGTACATAAGAAGGAATTTGTTGCTGTAGATCTATTAGTTGATTTTTTACCAACTACTGCAAGAAAAGTTATTGAATTAGTTATAAGTGTTGCACTGATGGTATTCGTGGTATTTGTACTCTTTAAATCTGTTTTAGGCTTTGCAATTATAGAGTATAGAATGGTATCAACTGCAATGCAGATTCCGATGCAATATATATATTTATCAATGATAATAATGTTTGGACTTTTGATTTTAAGTTTCGGATTAGAGATAATATATCAGGCCAGGGAGATTTTAAATAGTAAAGGAGAGAAAAAATAATGGTAGCGGTATTATTTATATCTTTTTTGGTTTGTTTAGCTGTAGGAGTACCGGTCGCGTTCAGTTTGGCAATATCTTCACTGCTGTATTTCATAGGTAGCGGAATGCCTTTGACAATATATACCCAGAGATTTTTCTCAGGACTTGATTCATTTACACTGCTTTGTATACCGGGATTTGTTTTAGCAGGAAATTTGATGAATTTCGGTGGAATTACCGAAAGATTGATAAAGTTTTGTAATAAGCTGGTAGGACATATTACAGGAGGTCTTGCCATTGCAAATGTTGTGGCATCAATGCTCTTTGCAGGTATTTCAGGTACAGCTTTGGCGGATACTGTAAGTGTTGGAGGAGTTTTGATTCCGGCAATGAAAAAGGATGGGTATGATGCGGACTTTTCGGCGGCTATTACAGCGGCATCATCATGTGTAGGACCTATAATACCACCTTCAGTGCCTATGATCATGGCAGCAACCTTGACAGGATTATCTGTATCAAAACTTTTTGTAGCAGGAATTTTGCCGGGGATACTGATGGGTGGAGGTATGATTTTGGCTTCAGTTATAATCTCACATAAGAGACATTATCCAAAGGCTGAAAGAAGAGCTACCATTAGAGAAATTTTAATTACAGGAAAAGAATCATTTTGGGCTATTTTGATGACACTTATAATATTACTTGGTATTGTCGGAGGTATTGTTACGCCGACAGAGGCATCAATATTAGCTGTAGTATACGGAATACTGGTAGGAATCTTTATTTATAAAGAACTTACTGTAAAGAGAATGCTCGAATGTATGAGACAGACGGTAGTATCAAGTGCGGCAATCATGGCACTTGTAGGATTTGCAAATATTTCGCTTATATTCTTACAAAGGAGCAGATTCCACAGATGGTTGCTGATGCTATGCTTGGTTTCACTACAAATAAGTATATTATACTTCTTCTTATCAATCTTTTACTTGTGTTCGTCGGAATGTTTATGGAGACCATAGCGGCAATTCTGATACTGTTCCCTGTTCTTTTGGGAGTTGTGACACAGGTTGGTGTTGATCCTATACAGTTTGGTGTAATTGTAGTGCTGAATTTGGTAATTGGACTATGTACGCCTCCTGTAGGTGTATGCCTATTTGCCGCTACTAATATTGCAGAAGAGAAGTTGACGAATGTTATAAGAGAGCTTATGCCATTTATAGCCAGCAATTTTATAGTACTGGCAATAGTTACATATGTACCTGCAGTTACAGTAGGTTTTGTAAGACTTATAATGGGAAGCTAGAAAGTGATAAAAATGAAAGCTATTCAAATTGTAAAGCCGGGTGAGTTAAGAATCATTGATATGGAAAAACCTCATATTGATGAAAAGAATAATATATTGTTAAAAATGAGAGCTGCAGGTATCTGCGGCTCTGATGTAGGTATTTATCATGGAACCAATGCAGCGGCTACATATCCGAGAGTTATCGGACATGAGATGGTTGGTGTAGTTGAAGAAATAGGTTCCAATGTTAAAAAATTAAAAGTTGGAGACAGAATAATAGTAAATCAGGTTGTAAACTGTGGAGAATGTTATCCTTGCAGACATAATAGAGGAAATGTATGTGACCACTTAGAGGTACGTGGAGTACATAGAGATGGAGGGTACAGAGAGTATATGGTGGTGCCTGAGGAAGACTGTTACATATTGCCTGATAATCTTAGTGATGCGGATGCGGTGATGATCGAGCCGACAACTATAGCAATACAAAGTCTTTCAAGAGCCGGGGTAGAAGATGATGATGTCATATTTATAATAGGATGTGGTGCATTAGGCTCTTCAATCTTGAGAATAGCAAGGCTTACAAATGCAAAAATAATCGTAGGCGATATAGTGGACGACAAATTGAATGATGCACTGAAAAATGGTGCTCATTATGCTGTGAATCTTTCTCATGAAGATTTTGAAGAGAAAGTAAAAGAGTACAGTAATGGCAGAGGTCCGACTGTAACAATAGATGCAGCTTGTACAAAAGATTCTTTGATGAATGCAATAAAGGTTACAGGAAATGCCGGTAGAGTAATCACAATGGGATTTTCAATAAGTCCAACGGAAGTAAATCAATTCCTTATTACTTCAAAGGAATTGGATGTAAGAGGTTCAAGACTACAAAATAAGAAATTCGGCGAGGCAATTAAGCTAATAAATGAAGGTAAAATAGATTTATCCGGAGCTGTATCTCACACATTTAATTATTTGGATGCTCAAAAGGCGTTTGACTTTATAGATTCTAAGGATTATAGTATAAGAAAAATTGCTCTGTTATTTGATTAAGAAAGGAAATCTATGGCAGAATTCGAAAGATTAGCACATGAAAAATCAAGTGAATATGCTTATAGATATTTAAAAGGAAATATTATAAACCTTGATTTTGCACCAAATAGTAAAATAAGTGAAGCAGATATTGCTAAAGAGTTGGAATTATCCAGAACACCTGTAAGGGAGGCTTTGCTTGAACTTGCTAAAAGTAAATTAGTAGTTATTTATCCTCAAAGGGGGAGTTTTGTATCAAAAATAGACTACAATCTTGTTGAGGAGAGTAGGTTTGTGAGGTTGGTGCTGGAAAAGGCTATAGTGGAAATAGTATGTGAAAATCCAAATCAGGAATTTTTAGATAGACTTGAAATTAATATAAAAAATCAAAAGTATTATCTTGAAAAAAATGATAAAGCCCATTTGCTGCAATTGGATAATAAATTTCATAAAACACTATTTGAAGCAGCAAATAAATTGCAATCATATGAATTAATTGAAAACATTTCAGGACATTTTAACAGATTGAGAAATTTGAGTTTAAATACGATTAAGGATTTAAAGACCGTCAGTGATCATGAAAATATCTTTTTGGCTGTAAAATCAGGTGATAAAGAACAAGCAAAGGAATTGATGGAAATTCATTTATCAAGACATAGGTTTGAAGAGCAAATTCTCAGAGAGCAATATTCTGATTATTTCATTTAATATAAAGCATTACAGTAAGGAGAAATTTATGCAAATGACTTGGCGCTGGTACGGAGAAGGAAATGATTCCGTTACCTTAAAGCAAATCAAGCAAATTCCGGGTGTTGAAGGTATTGTTTGGGCATTACATAATAAGGCTGCCGGAGAAGTTTGGGAAGTAGCTGAGATAGAAGAAGTAAGAAAGCAACTGGAGCCATATGGTTTTAATATGGACGTAGTTGAATCTGTAAATGTACATGATGACATAAAGATAGGTTTGCCCAGTAGAGATGCCCTTATTGAAAACTATAAAACAACTCTTAAGAATCTTTCAAAATTCGGTGTAAAGTTGTATGCTACAACTTCATGCCTGTATTTGACTGGACAAGAACAGATTTACATCATGAGCTTCCTGATGGATCAAATGCACTTTTCTATGAAAAGAAGATTATAAAAGAAGATCCTATAGAGATGGCCAGATATATTATAGAAGGAGCAAAGGGATATACAATGCCGGGATGGGAGCCTGAGAGACTTGAGCATTTAAAAGAGCTCTTTGAGGCATATAAGCCGGTTACTAAGGAAAAACTTTGGGAAAATCTGAAGTATTTCTTAGAGGCTATTCTACCTACATGCGAGGAGTGTAATATTAAGATGGCTATTCATCAGGATGATCCGCCATGGGATATCTTTGGACTTCCAAGACTTTTGGTAGATGAAGCAGCTATTGATAAATTCTTGAGTCTTGTGGATAATCCATACTCAGGACTTACACTTTGTTCCGGTTCACTTGGTGCAAATGAGCATAATAGAGTTGCAAACATAGTTAGAAAACACTGCGATAGAATATATTTTGCACATATCAGAAATGTAAAGCATTATGAGGGTGGTGACTTCTCAGAGGTTTCACATAGAGACTGTGACGGAGATGTAGGAATTCTTGATATTATAAAAGCTTATCATGACTGTGGATATACCGGATATATACGTCCGGACCATGGAAGACATATTTGGGATGAACAGTGTAGACCGGGATATGGTCTGTATGATAGAGCACTGGGTGTAATGTATATACTCGGTGTATGGGATTCGCTTGAAAAATTTGATAAAAAGTAAAGTTTTAGGAGGAGGGGAATGAATGAATACCTTCCTCTTTTTGTATTAAAAATTTTTGAATATAAAAAGTTAACAAAAGTTAATTGATAGTATCATTAAATATATATGTTTTTGTAGATTACATTTTATTCTGTAAGAAAGTTGTAATTTTTTTAGAAAGGTAATTTGCATTGCATTATTTGTTGAATGATGTTATTATCCTAAATGTTTCGTTAAGAAATATTAAATTAATTTGATATATGGAGGGATATATGAAACGTTTAATAGCGACACTTACATTAGGATTAGGATTAACATTTGGAGCAGTTTTTGCAGCTAATGCAGCTCCATCAACAATTATTATACCATCAAGAAGTACTGCTGCAGTAGTGGCAACATCATCAACAGCAACACCTTCAACACCATCAATAGCGACACCTTCAAGTTCAGGAAGAGGAAGAGGCGGTTCTTCATCATCAGGTGGTTCAGGTTCAAGCAACAGAAGAAGCAGTTCAGTTTCAGTTGCAAGTTCTTCAGCAGGTACATGGGTGAAGGATGCTAACGGCTGGTGGTTAAACTATGGTGCAGGAAATTATGCAAAGAATACTTGGGTATTCAAGGATTCTAACTGGTATTATTTCAATGCAGACGGTTATATGTATACTTCATGGTTACATATTAATAACAACTGGTACTACTTACATGACGACGGACATATGAACATCGGTTGGTTACTCACAGAGAATACACATCTTTGGTACTATTTCGATGCTAACGGTGCTATGTGGTACAATGCAACAACTCCTGACGGTTACTATGTAAATAACGACGGAGTTTATGTAGCAAAATAATTTTTAGAAAATAATTAAGGGGATGTGAAAAAACTCGATTGAGTTTTTTCGCATCTCCCTTTTTACATTTATTGTGTATAGTTTACTGAAATCATACGTGAAAAAAGCGCACTTCCCCTACCCCATAGAAATTCTTTTTTTGAATCTATGCGGCAGTTCTGTTTCTCATCTTTTTTTTCTGATATTTATATAAATTATGTCCTATCGCCACGAGTAAAACTTCCAGTTTGACTGAATGAATACCTCTTCGGACAATTCTCTTGTACCAACGGTCGTTTTTCATAATTCCGTAAGTGCCTTCTGCTTGTATCGAACGGTTCATTCGTAATAACGCACCATGGATACTTTCTAGGTTTTCTATTACTTCCTGGTGCATGGAAGTTAGTTCCTGATTGATCCGAACGGTTCGATTCTTATCTGTATTCTTACATTTCTTTGCATATGGACATCCGCTACAGTCTTCACATTCATACAGTTCTTCCTTGCGTCCGTACTGATTTCCCCTCACATCTTTTCTGCATAAAAAATGGAATGCTTTATCGTTAGGACATCTCATGACTCCTTGCTCATCAATTCTGAAGTTAACTGCACGAAATGGATCTTCATGATATTTACGATCCTTAGTTTCCTTTTTTTAAACATTGGAAATTTCATACTACTTTTCAATTCCGTTCTGCTCACAGAAAAATATAATTGTTGTATGAGCCATATCCGGCATCTGCCACAGGATATTTGGGATAGAATCCATAAGTTTGTTTGAAGTGCTCCATCAAAGGAACGAAACAATCCATATCCGAACGATAATGGTTCACGTCAACAACTGCAATATATTCATCTGCTACACCAATCTGTACATTATATGCCGGCAGAAGCTGATCATTGCCCATGTAATCCTTTTTTATACGCATAAAAGTAGCCGAGTTATCTGTTTTAGAGTAACTGTTTCGGTCAGGACCACAGATTTCAATTTTTTGTATGTATTCTTGAAGCTTCTGACAGAAAGTAGTCAAGTGTTCATAATGACGCTGTTCTTTGGATTTTCGCTTTCCGCTTCCGTAAACAAATGCACTTGTATCCAGTTCCCATAAAAGTAATAGCTGCTCAATGATTTCATTCAGATAATCCGGTACATACTCTGTGTTTGTTGTGATCTGCACCCCACTCCATGCGATTTCTGCATTAATTTCATCAATCTCTGCAGTGATTTTTTCGTAAAGCTTGTAACGGAACTTTTCCGTAGCCTTCTTCCATACCCAGGTATACTTGTTTGCGTTTGCTTCAAACTTGGAGCCGTCGATGTAGAGATGTTGTAGATCTACATGCTCCTCGTTAAAGATAGCATGATTGATGTCGTTAAAAATGTTTTCAATCTTATCTTGAAGTATTTCATTGATGAAATATCCAAAGGTTCTGTATGACGGAGTCCGGTGATCCATGAGATACATGAACCTGATATTAACTTTGCAGTTGTCTTCCAGTTCTCTCAGAGAGCAGTAACCGCTAGTCATAAATCCGAAAAGTACTGTTTTTAACATGTTGACCGGATTATATCTGAGTCGTCCGGTTGTGTACTCCGAAATATCCGTCAGATACTTGTTTAAATCGATTCCTCCCATCAATCTGTCAAATGTTAAAACAGGATCCAGCAGATCCAAACAATCTGAAAGAAACAGTGGTAAATATCCTTGTTTTGAATTACAATAATTAGTGTGTAAATTTTTCATTGCAAGTTAATTTTACCACAAAAATAGGACCTTTCGCATGATCGAATGGTCCTATTTCTTTTAGGTACTTATTTCACAGCCCCTTTTTAGTTATATTACTTATAACAATCTTCAATTGGAACTTTAATGACTATCTTTCTGATAGGCCTGCCGATATCTCCGGTTTGTATGGCAGGAACATGTACATCCCATGGGAAGTAGCAGACAAATGTTCCCGGTATGAGATAAATTCTTCCTTCTTTTATAGTATCTGAATTTTTATAGAATAAAATATCTCTTTTTGTAGCAAGCAAATCCTCATCAACATCTAAAATGTAGTCATCATTCCAAAATGCAGCCTCTTCAGGACCTCCATCTGCAAGGAACTGAACATCTATATATTTTCTGTGTATTTCAGGACGTAAATTCGATCTTTCGGATGTTTGCAGGTCTAAAACCTGAAGGATACATTTGCTCTCTCCAAGTGTTAAATCGTAAACACCGGGAGTCGCCTTTGTCATATCATTGTCACTTAAATATTTTAGAGCAAGAGCAAGTGGTTGTGGAAGTAAAGCACAATGTCTTTCAAAAAACTCATTTTTGATATTACCATAAATCATAGAAACTCCTATCTGTCGTAAAACGGAAGTAAAATATATAAAAACAATAGAAAACTATTGATTAAACACGATTTAATAATGGTTGATATTTTTTTAAATCACCATTGTTTTTAAACAGTTCTTCATGCTCTGAATTAAGGGCATCTATCATATTGAGAATATCTTCCATATGCCTTGAAAATAATTGGCAAGCCAAATCATTATCTCTGTTTAGTAAAGCATATGTAAGTGTGGATAAACTTTTATGTATTTTCTTTGCATAGTTTACATTCCTCAAAGCGAGAGAGTATAACCTGAACAGATCCGCTTCATATTCATATAATGATTGCCACAATGTATCAAAATTTCCGCCAAGAATAAAAAGTTGATTATAAAACTGAGCCAATGATCTGGAGGCGCGAAAAAAATCACTGTGAATATAGTTATATTCAAGTTGTGAAAGTATCTCATTTAATATATTTAATTCTGTACGCTTGGCATCTGTGATAAAAATTCCATGTATCATGGATATACATAATTGTTCATTAAGCCATACGGAATCTTCGATCCTTTTTCTACTTACCATTGAAACAAAAGAACCTCTCATAGGAATAACTTCAATAAGATTATTCCTTGCCAGCTTTGGAAATGTATCATGAAGGGGAGTACGACTTACATTCATAAAAGATGCAAGATCCTGTTCGTTCATCCTTTGTCCCGGTGAAAGAACCATATTAAGAATTAATGTACTTAATATTCTATATACGTATTGTCTGGTATCTTCAGAGGGCCTTCTTTGTATAAATTTATTTGAATATTTTGATAACTGGTTTTTTTAAACTCATATCTTTCCTGTATTTTCTAAACTCAAATTTATTTTAGTAATGCTGATTCGAACCAATTCAACTTGTAGACAATATATAAATAATCATGTAAACAATTTTGATACACGTATATAATCAATGTTGTATATCAGGCTGAATATATTGCAAACATGTAGTATATTATAGCATGATTTCAATATAAAATTCAGTGTTTTATTTTAAATAAAGAAAAAAATAAACTTGATTTTAAAGATATGACATGTTATTATTTTTAAAGTGATATTAAACTTGTAAACAATTTTGGAGTAAGTATGAATCAACTATATGATAAGCTAAAACGAAAGCTTATTTCTATGGAACTAAAACCTGGAGATAAACTGAGTGAAAATTTTATATCTTCGGAAGAGGATATGGGTAGACCGCAAGTCAGAAAGGTGCTGACAAGCCTTTCTGATGAGGGATACTTGGACATATTACCTCAAAAAGGTTCGGTGGTTACCAGAATAAAAAAAAATATTATCAGAGAAGCTACACATGCTCATCTTGTATTGGAACAGGCTATATTATTTGAACTTGTAAACAAAAGGAAAAACGGGGAACAACTTGAGCTTGTAAGAGACTATGTTAATAGGCTTAAGACTATAAAAAAGCCGCAGGATGAATATGATATGCTAATGCTTGAATGGGGATTTTATAATACTTTGGCTAAAGAGAGCAATAGGGAGTATGCATATTCTTTCTTAGATAAATTAGATGCGGATATGTATAGACTAAGTTTTTTAAAGTACAGTACTTACAATTATAATACATTTAACTTTTCATTAAATGCATGGGAAAATACAATGATGGAGATAAAGCTTATGTCTGAGCAGTTGGAGAATTGCCAGATTGAGCTCCTTACCATGATCTGTTCAAACAGATATAACAGTATTATATCTACTATTGATTTTCTTGAAGGCATTTACACTGATTATTTTGAATAAATAAAGTAATACAATAGTTTAGAAAAATATTATATATGATTTTTTTCGGTTTATATACCGGGAGTAAGATATAGTTTTATTAAACCATAGTGTGGAAGGAGGTAAGCTATGGAGCAGGGCTAGCCTGCAAAAGATTTATTAAGTTTATTTTTGGAGGAAATTATGGAATATATTATTGGTATAATTCTAATTTTAACTTTTTTCGGATTGGCATGGTATTGTATATCCGGAAATAACCTTATGATCGGATTTTTGATCATAACTATTATCTGGACTGTTTTATCATTTGCCGGAACTCTTGGTGCAAGCGCTGATTTCCTGGCCCAGAATGAAGCACTACAGTTTGCCGGATTAAAAGGTGTTATGGCAGCACTGAATAAGATTTTCCAAAGTGCACCTGAAGGTTGGGGAACTACTTTAGTTAATGTCTGCTGGGGTGCATGGTTTGGTCGTGTACTTATGGAAACAGGAATTGCTTCAACACTTATAAGAAAAACAGTGGAGCTTGGTGGAGACAGGCCAATGGTAACTATTGCACTTCTTAATATAGTTACAGCAATTATCTTTACCGCAATGACAGGAGCGGGACCTGTAATTGCTATCGGTGTTATAGTTTTACCTATTCTTATGTCACTTGGTGTACCAAAGGCTATTGCAATGTTCTCATTTATGGGTTCTGTAGCTGCCGGAATATATATAAATCCTGTAAACTTTGCACAGTATAGAGCATTCTTTATAACACCTGAGCAGATGCCTGAGTTTACTCTTGGATGGTATGCTGCAAAGTGGGGATATGTTGCACTTGTAATACTTTTAGTAACAACAACTGTTCTTTCAGGTGTTTATCTTGCAAAGTCAAAAACATCACATGCCTGGGCGGCTACAACAAATAAGGGTGTTCAGCAAAAGAATGCACCTTTCTATACACTTATACTTCCTATAGTACCTGTTGTATTGAAGATCTGGCTTGATTTCTCAGTTATCGGCGGATTTGTAATTGCAGGTTTTGCAGCACTTTTCCTTTGCGGAAAGATGAAGGGGAGTTTTAAAGAGAATTGTCAGCTTATAAATAAATTATATTATGACGGCGTAGTAGATACAGCACCGTTAGTTGGTTTCCTTTTAACATTGCCTATGTTTAATCAGGTTGCATCATATGCGGCACCATATTTTAAGGTGGTACTTGGTGGGGTATTCCCAAAGAATGAACTTGTTCTTTGTATAGTATTTGCTGTACTGTTATTTATGGGTCTTTTCAGAGGTCCTATGACACTTGTAGGTTGTGGTGCGGCAACTCTTGGAGTTGTAATGCATATCGGTGATTTCTCTGTACCATTCCTATATGCATTATTTGCAATACCAACAATTACAGTAAATATAGGATCATGTATTACACAGTCGTGGGTAGCATGGGGACTTGCATACACAAAGGTAGAGTCAAAAGATTTCTTAAAGTTATCTATTCCAAATGCATACTTTGCAGGTGTATTACAATATGTAGCTACATTTATTTTGCTCGGAAGTCTTGGAGCAACTTGGTTAATGTCAGCAGTTAAATAATTTTAATGAGATGCCATATTTTGGCATCTCAAAAACTATAAAAACTTAGAAGGGTAGAAGCGATGGGAAACAGAAAAGTCCGTATGGGCATTGATGTGGGCGGAACACATACAAAATGTGTGGCCATGGATAATGAGACACATGAGATTATTGGTAAAGACCAGGTTAAAACAACACATGATGATAAGGATGGCGTAGCGGCCGGAGTTGTAGAAAGCTTTAGAAATTGTCTAAAAAACTTCAATATAGATCCTTCAGATGTGGTTTTCGTAGCCCATTCCACTACTCAGGCTACAAATGCATTTATAGAAGGTGATGTTGCTAATGTAGGTATTATAGGAATTGCAGGTGGTGGTCTTGAAGGGTTTTTAGCAAAAAGACAGCTTAAACTTAAAGACATCGTACTTGATGAGAAGGTTGGAAGAGTAATAAAAGTTTTTAATACTTTTATTAAGAAGAAGCAGCTTACCGATGATGTTATCAATCAGAATATAGATGATCTTATAAACCAAGGCACTAATGTTATTGTAGCTTCTATGGCTTTCGGTGTAGACAGTATGGAAGAAGAACAGAAGATACATGATCTGGCTTCTAAGAAGAATGTACCTGTTACAATGGCTTCAGATATTACAAAGCTATATGGACTTACAAGAAGAACAAGAACTGCGGCTATAAATGCATCTATTTTACCTAAGATGATGGGAACAGCTAATGCTACAGAGTCATCAGTAAGAGAAGCCGGAGTCTCGGTACCTCTTATGATAATGCGTGGTGACGGTGGTGTTATGGAAATAAATGAAATGAGAAAACGTCCTATTTTGACAGCACTTTCAGGACCTGCGGCTTCTGTAATGGGGTCACTCATGTATCTTAGAGCATCAAATGCTATATACTTTGAAGTTGGTGGAACTACTACTAATATAGGTGTAATTAAAAACGGTAGACCGGGTGTGGATTATGCAAAAATTGGTGGACATGATACATATATTAACTCATTGGATGTAAGAATCCTTGGATGTGCCGGTGGTTCAATGGTTAGAATCAGTGATAAGGATGTAGTAGATGTAGGACCACGTTCAGCACATATCGCAGGTTGTGAATATGCATGTTTTACACCCGGAAGAAGAGATAGTGGATCCACAAATAGAGCTTGTAAGTCCAAAGAAGGGAGATCCTGCAGATTACTGTGTAATAAGGCTTGCAAATGGGAAGAAGATATGCTTTACAAATACCTGTGCAGCTAATGTACTTGGACTTGTAGATGAAAAGTTCTTTGCTTTCGGTAATGCAAATGCGGCAAGAAAAGCTATGCAACCGGTTGCAGATAAGTTTGGTATAACTGTAGAACAGCTTGCGACAAAGATACTTGATAAGGATTATGAGAAGGTATCTGCATGTATTAATGCTTTAGCGGAAAAATATCAGCTTGATCATGACACTATGAAACTTGTAGGTTGTGGAGGTGGTGCTGCGGCTCTGGTTCCGTATTGTGCGTCAAAGCTTGGACTGGATTACGATATACCTGAAAATGCAGAGGTTATATCTTCAATCGGAGTTGCTCTTGCTATGGTAAGAGATGTTGTTGAAAGGGTTATACCAAACCCTTCACAGGAAGATATAAGGGAGCTTAAGAAAGAAGCTATAGACAGTGCAATAAATTCAGGTGCGGATCCTGATTCTATAGAAGTACATGTGGAGATAGATTCTCAAACAGGAAAGGTTACTGCAATAGCTACAGGTTCAACAGAGGTAAAATCTACAGATTTGTTAAAGGAATGTGACGAAGTTGAAGCTACAGAGTTGGTAACAAGAGATTTCGGTAAGGATGCTATAGATATAAGATTAGCAGATAAAACTGATAAATTCTTTGTTTTTGAGGCGACAAAGAAAGAGAAAAATGCTGTAAGAATAGTAGATAAAAAAGGATTTATAAAGGTACAATGTTCTACAGGTTCTGTAAGAAGGTGTAGAGTTGAGAACTATAAAGAAGTTGTAGAAGAACTTTGGAAAGAACAAGCTGAGTTTAAACAGATTCAGTTATAAGGCCGGATTATTTTGTTTGCTATGGACCTAGAGTAAGTGATTATTCTGCAGTAGACTTAGAACAAATTTATTTACTGATGGATTTGGACCTTGGTGATAGAGATATGAATGAAGAAATAATCATTGTAGCTTCAACAACAAGTGTTTAATTTATGTAAAAAAACTTTGGAGGATATATGGGCGAACAACCTATGGATTTAAAACCACTATTTGACGGTATATTTGGTAAACAAAGAACTGTTCTTTATGAAAGGCCAAATTTTGAAAAAAGAGAATTGGTGGATATGCTAAGGAATTTGGCTGATATTCCTCTTTTGAACTGGGATAGGTATGCATTTTCAAGGGATCCTCTTGATGGTAAAGTTTCAGATGATCAAAGAAAAATTTACATGAAAAAAGCTTGGGAATGTGGGGCTGAATGGGCTGACAAGTCAAAAAAAGAGTATGGGAATTTATCACCTGAGGAATTGGCAAATGCCATTGGAATGGAAGTGGAATACCCTACTCTACCGGAAAGTACCGATAGGGTGTTATTTGCTGAGTTTAGAGAGCCGAATCATATAAGAATTTATATGGATGCTATAAATAAGGTAAAAGAATTTATAAAGGAAGATGATATAAAAGATGTATTAGGTTCTGTAAATATTGCTGATGTTTTATTGCTTCATGAACTGTTTCACAGTATCGAGGAAAAATATAAGAATGAAATTTATACTAAAACTGAAAAGATCAGACTTTGGTCACTAGGTTTCCTTCACTATAATTCATGTTTAATTGCACTTAGTGAGATAGCAGCTATGTCTTTTGCCTTCAGTTATTCCGGAATTAAATTTTCACCATATCTTTTAGACGTATTGCTTGTTTATGGATATTCGACTAATGAAGCTTCAGGACTTTATGAGGAGATGATGTGGTATTCTGTAAACAGATGAGAGGAAATATAAATGAGTATTAAAATCAACTTTGATATGTTGATGTCAACAATAAAGAAAGCTTTGATAAATGCCGGAATGGATGAAGACAAGGCAAATATATGTGCAAGAATACATACTGAATCAAGTGCTGATGGAGTGGAAAGTCATGGAGCCAACAGAGTCCCGAGATTTATCGATTATATCCAAAAAGGATGGGTAAACCCAAATGCTGAGCCTGTGTTGGTGAAACATAGAGGATTTGCTGAGAATTACGACGGTAATCTTGGACCGGGGATAAGTAATGCTATTTTTTTGTGCAGATAGAGCAGCGGAGCTTGCAAAAGAGCACGGGATTGGAATGGTTACACTTAAGAATGCTACACACTGGATGCGTGGCGGTACATATGCATGGAAGATTGCAGAACATGGTAAAATCGGTATGTGCTGGATAGCTACAGAAAGTTGTATGCCAATGTGGGGCAGTGATGAGCCAAGTGTGGGAAATAATCCTTTTTGTGTTGCTGTTCCAAGAGAAGATGGTGAAATAGTACTTGATATGGCAATGAGTCAGTATGCCTTCGGTAAGTTGGGAGTATATAGATTGGCAGGAAAAAACCTACCCTATCCGGGTGGATTTGATGAAGAAGGTAATTTAACCTATGATCCTGCGGCTATAGAAAAAACCAAGAGAATTTTACCTACCGGATATTGGAAGGGCTCATCAATGGCGTTAATACTGGATTTACTCGCATCTGCATTGGCTAACGGAAGAACAGGTGCTGATTTGGATGATGAGAAGAGAGGAAGCTGCACAGGATGTTCTCAGGTTTTTATTGCTATTGATCCTTATCTATTTGGAGAAAAAGAAGAAATTCAAAACAAATGGAATGCCAGAGTTAAAAGAGCCGACAGTGCGCATCCTATTGATCCCAAATTACCTGTACAATCTCCCGGTGAAAATACATTGAAGAGAAGGCGGGCAAGTATGGAAATGGAGTTAATGTTGATGAACAGATATGGGCTCAAATTCAATCTATAGCAGATGGTAACTTGGATGTAATCGACATTTCATAAAATGATTTTTAAGAGGTGAATATGTTTTATTCGGAAGTTAAATTAGCTGAAAAATATAATTATTTGGAAGATAAATTTTTGGCTGCCTATAAATGGCTGAAAGAACAGGATTTAAAGACATTGGTTGCCGGAAAATATCCTATATTGGGAGAAACTGTAGTTGCTAACGTTCAAGAATACAGTACATTACCGGTGGAAGAGAAGAAATTTGAAACTCACGATTTATATTTTGATGTTCAATATCTTGTAGACGGGATGGAGCTCTTTGGAATATGTAAAAGAGACGGATTAAAAGAGAATAGTTTTAATCCTGACAAAGATGTAAGATTTTATGATATGCCGAAGAACTATGGATATGTGATATTAAATCCGGGAGACTTTATTGTTGTAGCTCCGGAAGATGCGCATATGCCGGGATGCAGTGTAGAAAAATCTATTCCGGTTAAAAAAGTTGTTATTAAGGTAAAAATATAATTAATAATAATAAAACTGATATTATCAGATTTGTTATAAATTTATTGTTAGTGGAATGGCCACGAGAAAGGAAAAATATGGAAAAAGTATTTAATTTGGGTAATGGACTCAGACTTATAGATTTATCAAAGATCTTGGATCCGGAAACAGAAAAGAGAAGATGTCATTTGTTCCGCTTTAATACGGGAGGACCGATTCCTGACTTTCATACTAATATAGATATTATGAGTCATTTGGGAACACATTGTGAATGCCCATACCATCATGATGATAATTGGCCAAGTGTAGCAGAGCTTCCTCTTTCAACATTCCTTGGAAGAGCTGTTTATGTAGATTTCAAAGAGACTGTTGCTCCTAATTCACATATTACAGCAGCAGATCTTGACAGAGAAGCAAGTATGGTAAGAGAGGGAGATATCGTTATAATTGATTCTTCATATAAGCTTACACCATTTACAAAGGACACAAATACAGAGATCGATAAGAGACTCTTTGTAAACGGAGATACAGCAAAGTGGTTCAGTGATCATAAAGTAAAATGCGTTGGTTTTGGAGACGGTGTTTCTATCGAAAACTGTAATGAGGATGTTAAGCCTTTCCATGATATATTATTGGCAGAGAACATTGTATTCCTTGAAGTTTTAAGAAACCTTGAATTACTTGAGAAGAATATATTCTTTATGTCATATTCACCACTCCCTATTATCGGACTGGATTCAAGCCCTGTTCGTGCATATGCCATTGAGGGGCTTGCGGAGTTTAGCTAATTGAAACTTTTGGAAGGAAGATTCTTTTATGAAAATAGCTATAATAGGAGCAGGAGCAATGGGTTCCATTTATGGCGGACATTTATCGTTAAATAATGAAGTTTATTTGATTGATACAAATGAAACCGTTGTAAATCATATAAATGAAAATGGAATTACACTTGAGGAGGATGGAAAGAGTAATATTTATAGACCGAAGGCTGTAAAAAACAGTAAAGATATGCCTGTTGTGGATCTCGTAGTATTATTTGTAAAATCACTGTATTCAAGAGCTGCTCTAGAAGGTAATAAAAATGTAATAGGGAAAGATACATATCTTTTAACTCTTCAAAATGGTTCAGGACATGAAGATATACTTGGAGAGTTCGTAGATAAAAGCCATATAATTATTGGAACTACCGAAGATAACGGTGCTGTACTAGGTGCAGGACATATTAGAAGAGGTGGTGTTGGTAATACTAATATAGGTATGCTTATAGATGAAAATGTAGAATTTTTAAATCAGGTAAAATCAGCTTTTGATTGCTGTGGATTTAATGTAAAGATTCATAATAATATACAGCAGCTTATATGGAATAAACTTTTTACAAATGTATCTTTAAGTGTAGTTACAGGTATATTACAGGTTAAGATTGGATATATCAGATCAAATGAATATGCTTGGAATATGACTAAGGCTTTGATTCATGAGGCTGTTGAAGTTGCGCATAAGCTTGGACTCGATGCTGATGAAGAGAAAATAACACATGATGTAGAAAATGTAACTATAAAATCGCCTGAAGGTGTCACATCCATATGCGCCGATTTGTGTGCCGGAAGAAAAACAGAGGTTGATACAATAAGTGGTTCTGTAGTAAGAGCAGCAAAAAAAGCAGGTATTAAAGTGCCTACGCATGAATTTGTTGTAAATATGGTTCATGCTATGGAATGTAGAGAGAATTAATAGAATTTATTATTATGACAGCTTTCAGTACTTAAAAAGGTATGAAAGCTGTTTTTATTAAAAATTAAATTATTAAAATATTAATATAAGAAAAAAACACAAACTTTACACTTGAAGCACATATTTTGAACATATCTTTATTGGATAATACAGGGCATAAACAAAAACCCCATTTTATAAACGAGGTACAATATGAAAAAGAATAAGAAGAAAATGCCAGCTTGGCTTATGGTTATGGCACTTGGATTAGCAATAGTAGGTTGTTCAAATGAAAAGACAACAACTACTACAGAAACATTAACACAACAGACTGAGACTATTGTAACAAATACTGCAAGTATAACAACAGCAGGTGAATATTCAGACGAAGACCTCAATACTTCTTACTCAGATTCAGATACAAAGATTGAGCTTAGTGCAGGAAGTGCAAATATAACAGGAGACGGTGCTAAGTTTGAAGATGGAAATGTTAAAATAACAAAGGCAGGTACATATGTTCTTAGCGGAGATTTTGACGGATAGATAATAACTGAAGTAGGTGATGAAGATGTAGTACACTTGGTATTTAATGGTGTTAATATTAAAAATACTACATCATCAGCTATCAATACAGCTACAGGTAAGAAAGTTGTAATTACACTTGTAGACGAAACTACAAATACATTAACTGACGTAACAACTTATGAGTATGCAGATGGTGAAGATGAGCCGGATGCAACACTCTTTGTTAAAAACAATTTAACTATTAATGGAAACGGTAATTTAAATATTGATTCGAATTTTGCGACGGCAATAAAGTCAAAAGATAATCTTATTATACTTGGTGGAAGTATAACTATTGATTCGGTAGATGTCACAGACATTTTCAAGTAATTCAACACAGAACTTTATAACTGTATACTATTCAAGTACAATTGAAGCAGGCACTGAAATAAAGGTAACAGATAAGAGCGGTAATGTTGTAGTAAGCTATACAGCTGCTAAGTCCTTCAATTTTGCAGTTATATCTTCAGACAAGTTAACTACCGGAGAAACATATACAGTAACTGCCGGAGATAACAGCAGTGAAGTTGCTATAACAGCAGGTGGAAATACTATCGGTGAAAGTACCGGTAGGGGAATGGGAGGACCTGGAGGAATGGGTGCCCCTGATGGAAACGTAGGTCCCAGAGGAAATCATCCTATAGGAGAGCCACCACAAAAGCCTACCGATGCAAACGGTAATGAACTTGAAATGCCACAGCCACCAAGCAGTACAAGTTCAGAACAAAATTAAAATTTGTATTTGATAAAAATATATAAGATGATAAACTTACATGGAAGGGTAAAACCTTCCATGCTTTTTTGTTAAGGAGATTTATGGATATATATATGGCACCTATGGAAGGTGTAACAAATTATGTTTTTAGAAAAGTTTATATAAAGTATTTTTACAGGAGTAGACAAATTTTTTTACACCTTTCATTACACCACATATGAAAAAAAGGATTTTTCTAAATCAGAGTTGATGGAACTGAATATAGAATATAATAAGGGACAATATCTGATACCGCAAATACTTACAAATAATGCAGAAGATTTTTTTAAAACTTGCAGATGAAATAGAGGAGATGGGTTATAGTGAACTCAATATAAACCTTGGTTGCCCTTCAGGTACTGTAACATCAAAGGGGCGTGGTTCCGGCTTTTTAAAAAGATCCTGATGCCTTAGATAAATTTTTTTATGATATATTCAAAAAAAGAAAGATAATATAAAACTTTCAGTAAAAACCAGAATAGGATTCTCGGATTACAAAGAATGGGACGATTTGTTAAAGGTCTATGAAAAAAATATGAATTTAGTGAAATAATAATACATCCGAGATTACGAAGTGATTTTTTTATAAAAAATAATATATATCTACCTTCATTTATACAAGCGTGTAATGATCTAAAGCAGGATATTATATATAATGGAGATATAAATACATTAGATGATTTTAATAATTTAAAAAAATACAAATCTCCAATGATAAAGTTACAGGCGTTATGATTGGAAGGGGATTAGTAAAAAAATCCGTTAATTGGCGAATCTATAAAAACAAAAATAAAGAAATTATCAGTATTGAAAAAGACAGTTGAATTTTTTTGGATGATATAGTAGAAGAGTATTTAACTTTAGATTTCGGAGAAAGAAATACTTTGTTTAAACTTAAAGAAATCTGGGGAATGATATTAGGAAATGAAGAAGTATATTCTAAAGTATTAAAGAAAAATAAGAAAATCAAATACTGTAAAAAGATTATAAAAATGGCCGTAAATGAATTGTTTTAAAAGTTAACAGAGAGTTATGAAAATAAATATTTTTTTCATGGGATATTGTTATAAAAAAAGTAAGAAAAATTTAAGTCGTAAATTTGTTGATAAAAAAATAAGAAAAATAGTATATAATCCTAAAGAAAAATTGGTATAAAATTTATTGTTTTATCAATTAGAAGAATTTTTAGGAGGTCTACTATGGATGGAGTAGGTTTATTCGCAGCACTTGCAGCTTTTGCAGTTGCTTTTAGTTGTATCGGTATCATCTTTTATATTGTTTCAGTTGTTGGAATGTTCAAAACTTTTGAAAAGATGAATATTGAAGGTTGGAAAGCAATTATTCCTTTTTACAATGATTATACTCTTGCTGAAAAAGTGTGGGTTCCAAACTATGTTATTTTCCTTTGGGTTGCAGCTTTAGTTAATAACTTTGTTGTTTCTCCAATATCAAGGGGTGGAGGATTTATAGGTGGTTTGTTTGGATTAGTTGGTTTTGCTTTATTCATATTCTTTATTGTAGCAAGAGCAAGATTTTGTTATTGGATTTCAAAAGCATTCGGATATGATTTAGGATTTGCGGCAGGATTATTCTTTGCACCATTCGTATGTTTCCTTATTCTTGGATTCGGTGAAGCTCAGTATCAGGGAAATGTATTTAAAGATAGTGGATTACAGTATTAATAAAAAGATATAAAGAAAGACTTCGGTCTTTCTTTTTGAGAAAAAAATCGACTTTTGTAGTATAATTTACTAATAAACATAATAAATTAGTTTAATAAATGGTTTTAAAGGATAAATAAAATGACAGAAGAGAAAAAGGTGTATACTGCCGAAGAAGTTTATAAGAGTATTTTAAAAAGGATTATAAGGCTTGAGCTTGAACCCGGACAACTTATAAGTGAAAATCAAATGTGCATAGATTACGGTGTATCCCGATCTATAATAAGAAATGCATTTACAAAATTGGCTCAGCTAAAGTTTGTAGAGGTAAGACCACAAAGGGGTACTTATGTAACACAGATTGATTTGAACTATATATCAGATTTGTTAATGCTTAGAACAGCAGTGGAAAAAGAAGTTATATATGAGATGTTTACCAAGTTGGATGAATCTGCAAGGTTGGAACTTGTAAAGAAGCTTGAGAAGAATATTGAAGAAGAAGAGAAATATATAGATGAGAAGACATATTCACGCAGATTTGGAATACTTGATAGCGAATTTCATAAAACAATGATTGATAGTGTAAACAGATATGCGTTAGTTGTAATTCTGAGTGATATTATGCTTCACATTTCCAGGTGGAGAAACTTTGATGTTAAGTTTGCAGATCGTATACACGAGCTTGTAGAGGAACATAAGAATATAGTAAAAGGAATAAAAAGCAATGATCTCAATAAAGCACAGAAGTGCATGGCTGCACACTTAGAAACAATTACAGATATATATGAAAGTGCAATAAAGCAATATCCCAAATATTTCATATCATAAAAAACACAAAATAATGTTTAAGTTTTACAATCTTTATCAATTTGGTAAAGTTTACCACATGGATTTACAGAACATTAATAATATAGTGCAAAAATTATAATAAAAAAATCATGATAATATGCTAAATGTACAAAATTTGAGATGAAATAATAAATGGATGAAAAAAATAAATAAAAAAATATATGTAAATATAGTAAAAAAATGCATATTTACAAATTTAATAAGAATTGATAATCTTATAACATAAAATGTTAGTTATATTATTAACAAATTTATTTTTGTGATTACTTGTATACTAGTAGACAAGGTATAAAGGAGAAATTTATGTACACACTAGGTGTTGATATCGGATCAACCACTTCAAAGGCTGTAATATTGGAGGATGGAGAAAAAATAGTAGCTTCTTCAATAATTGTAGCAACTGTGGGCACTGCCGGTGTAGAAGAAGCAGTCAAAAATGTACTAAACTCTTCAAAACTGGAATTAAAAGATATTAAGTCGGTAGTTGCTACAGGTTATGGAAGAATGAACTACGATTTGGCTGATTATAAAGTCAGTGAGTTGACGTGCCACGCTCTTGGAGTGCATAAAGAGTTTCCAAATGTCAGAACGGTAATAGATATCGGTGGACAGGATGCCAAGGTGATATCACTTGCAGCTAACGGTAAAATGACAAATTTTGTTATGAATGATAAATGTGCGGCAGGAACCGGAAGATTTCTTGATGTAATGGCTAATATACTTAATCTTAAAATAGACGAGTTGGAGATAGAAGCGTTAAAATCTGATGATCCGGCAAATATATCAAGTACATGTACAGTCTTTGCAGAGTCGGAGGTTATATCTCAACTTGCTACAGGAAGGAATATCCCGGACTTGGTAGCCGGAATATGTAAATCTGTTGCGATTAGAGTAGCCGCTTTAGCTAAGAGAGTCGGAATAGTTGAAGAAGTATGCATGAGTGGCGGTGTAGCAAAAAACTCAGGGGTTAGAAATGCTATGAGTAAAGAACTCGGTGTAAATATAGTGTTTAGTAAGAACGCTCAACTTATGGGAGCACTTGGAGCCGCAATATACGGCTTTAAAAAGTCATAAATTTTTATATTAAAAGTAGGAGGAAACTAGTGGAAGAAGCTAAAAAACAAAAGCCTACAATAGATCCAAACAGTGCAAAAGCTAGATTGGGTAGGATAGCAGCAAAGGCATACAGTGACTGCGTAGAGGCTAAACAGCGAGGCGAATTGGTAGGATGGTGCGCAAGTAACTTTCCGGTAGAGATTCCTGAAACATTAGGATTATATGTATGTTATCCTGAAAATCAGGCAGCCGGAATCGCAGCCAGAGGTGGCGGAGAACGAATGTGTAGTGAGAGTGAAGGCGATGGATATTCTAATGATATTTGTGCATATGCCAGAATCTCTCTTGCATATATGAAACTTAAGGAAGCACCGGAACAAGATATGCCACAACCGGATTTCGTTTTATGTTGTAATAATATATGCAACTGTATGATTAAATGGTATGAGAACATTGCCAAAGAATTGAATATTCCTATGATTATGATAGATATTCCTTTTAATCCTGATTATGAAGTGTCAGAGGCAATGACAGCTTATATTCGAAATCAGTTTTGGGATGCAATACATCAATTAGAAGAGATTACAGGTAAAAAGTGGAGCGATGAAAGATACGAAGAAGTAAGAAAGATATCAGGAAGAAGCTCCAGAGCATGGCTTGAGGCAACTGCTACAGCTAAATATTCACCATCACCATTTAACGGATTTGATTTATTAAATCATATGGCTGTTATGGTTACAGCCAGAGGAAAGCTTGAAGCTGCGGAGGCAATGGAGACTTTGCTTAAAGAGTATAAAGAAAATCATGAAAAAGGTGAGTCTACATTTAAGGGTGAAGAAAAATACAGAATTATGTTTGAGGGTATAGCATGTTGGCCATGGCTTCGTGCTACAGCTACAGGACTTAAGAGTCGTGGAATAAATATGGTTACAACCATATATGCTGATGCTTTTGGATTTATTTATGATGACTTTGACGGAATGTGCAGAGCATATGCAAATGTTCCTAACTGTATGAATATAGAACATGCAAGAGATAAGAGAATAAGCTTTGTAAAGATAACAGTGTTGAAGGACTTCTTGTACATACAAACAGATCTTGTAAACTTTGGTCAGGATTTATGTCTGAAATGAGCAGACAAATTGGTGAGGAGTGTGGGATTCCTGTTGTAAGTTTTGATGGTGATCAGGCTGATCCAAGAAACTTCTCCGAGGCTCAATATGATACCAGGGTTCAAGGTTTGACAGAGATTATGGAAGTAAATAAGGAAATTTAAGGGGGAGACTATGTGGCATTGTTTAGAAACTTTAAAAAAGGTTAGTGTGTCTCCAAAGGAACAGCTCAATAAATACCTTGCAGAAGGGAAAAAAGTTATAGCTGTTGCACCTGTATATACACCTGAGGAGATAATTCATGCTTTTGGATTTGTACCAATGGGTGTATGGGGAGCAGATATTGAAATAAACGAGTCAAAGAAATATTATCCTGCATTTATTTGCTCAATAATGCAGACTATATTGGAACTTGGAATAAAAGGAAATTACTCCGGAGTAAGTGCAATAGTAGTTCCGTCACTTTGTGATTCACTTAAAACTTTAGGTCAGAACTGGAAATATGCGGTAAAAGATATTCCGTTTATACCGATGACTTACCCACAAAACAGAAAACCTGATTATGCTATTGATTTTACTGTTGAAATGTATAAGAGAGTGATAAATGACCTTGAAAATATTACAGGTGAAAAGTTTGATGAGAGTAAACTCCAAAAAACATATGAAATCTATAATGAGCATAACAGGGTAATGAGAGAATTCTCAAAGATTTCAGAAGACTATGAAGTATCTGCGGTAGATAGATGTGCAGTATTTAAGAGTGCTTGGTTTATGCTTAAAGAAGAGCATACAGAACTTGTTAAGGAACTTATCGAGCTTATAAAAAAAGAAGGAAAGATTTCTAAGAAGCTTAGAGTTTATACAACGGGTATATTGGCTGATGCACCGGATTTGCTTAATATATTTGACAGTAATAATCTGCAGATAGTAGGCGATGATATAGCATATGAATCAAGACAATATAGAACAGACATTACAAGTGGAAATGATTTATATGCTTTAGCAAAGAAATTCTCAGAAATGGATAATTGCTCACTACTGTATGACAGAGATAAAAAAAGAGTAAGTTTCATAATTGAAGAAGCTAAGAAGAAAAAAGCAGATGGTATAGTCGTTCTTATGACTAAATTCTGCGATCCTGAAGAATTTGATTATGTGCCAATAAAGAGAGCGGCAGACGAGGCAGGTATTCCACATATAAATATAGAAGTGGACAGACAAATGAAAAATTATCAACAAGCAAATACTATGTTACAAACATTTGCAGATATGTTGATTTAGGAGGAACATCATGATTAATAAGGACAAAATGCCTGTGGTGATAGGCGTAGCATTCGTATGGTTTACAACTCAGTTTGGTGGCGGTTTTGCATCAGGAAACCAGTTGAGAGCATTCTTTTTGAACTTTGGAATATGGGCATTTGTAACCTGTATTCTTACTCAAGCAATCGGTGCGTTCTATCAGTGGTATGCACTTAAATATGCTAAGAAACATGAATTATATAACTATGCAAGTTTCAATAAGAGTTTTTATAGATTTAATGATAAGTTCGGAAAAAAAGCCGGAGATGTTTTGGCTGTAGTTTTCAGTACATTATATGAGTTGGTTTATTTGGTAACCATTTGTGTGGCACCTGCGGCAGCTTTTGCAACCGGTGTGGCTACAATGGAAAAATCCTTTGGGATTAATCATTGGATCGGAACAATATTTACAGGTTTATTTATCTTTATTGTTGCTGTTTATGGTACAAATGTTGTTAGAAAAGTGGCATCAACACTTTCAGTTTTAATAGTTGCAGGATTATTCCTTGTTTATATACCTAATATTATTATGCAGTGGGGAGATATAATGTCAAATCTTTCAGCAGAGATTGCAAATCCCGCGCCTGTCGGACCTGCTTTAATAAAGGGTATTGTATATGCCGCATTCCAGTTGGGTGCAATAGGTTTGCTTGTACAGCATGCGAAACCTTTTGATTCTCCTGATATGGCAAAGACATCAATGGTGTACGGATTTTTTGTAAACGGTTTTATATGTTTACTTGCAGTTCTTGGACTTACAGCTATTATAAATGAGCCTGATTTTGCAAAGGAATCTATTCCGCTTATTATTCTTGTAAATAAAGGATTTGCACCTGACATCTTAAGACCTATGATTTCAATACTCATTGTATTAGGTTCTGTATCAACCGCGGTTAATATGATTGCCGGAATGAGTAACAGAATTTGTTCATCTATTGATAAGAATTTTGATCCTAATAACAAGCCGGGTGTAAATGTTATTGTTGTTACATTAGTATGTACTTTACTTGCATTCTTTATTGCACAGTTAGGTTTAAACAAGATTGTTGCAGTTGGATATAAGTATTTAGGTTATCTTACAATACCTGTAATTATGATACCTTATCTTATTCATATGGCTGTTACAAAGTTTGACAAAGAATAAATTAAAAGGGAGAAGAGATATGAGTAAACCTTTAGAGGGCGTAAAAGTAGTTGAATTGGCAACATTTATTGCCGCTTCTACATCAGGAAGATTTATGGCTGATTTGGGTGCCGATGTTATAAAAATCGAATCAGCAAAGGGAGATCCCCTAAGATATACAGCACCAAGTGAAGGTAGACCTCTTGATATGTATGAGAATACAACATGGGATCTTGAAAACGGAAATAAAAGATGTATTTCTTTGGATATGAGAAACCCTGAGGCAAAGGAAGCATTCTTTAAACTTCTTGATACTGCAGATGTACTTATAACAAACTGGAGAGTACAGGCACTTGAGAGAGCAGGTTTAGATTATGAAACACTTAAGAAGAGATATCCTAAGCTTGTTTATGCTATATGTACAGGATATGGAGAGTTCGGACCTGACAAAGATCTTCCGGGATTTGACTTCACAGCATTCTTTGCAAGAGGTGGATACCTTGATTCCTTAAGGCAAAAGGGAAGTGTTCCTATGAATGTAGTACCGGGACTTGGAGATCATAATGTCGGAATGAATCTTGTTGCAGGAATTCTTGCAGCACTATATCAGGCAAAAGTGAAGGGTGTTGGTGAAAAGGTTGAAACATCATTATTTGAAAGTGCTATATTTAATTTCGGAATGATGATTCAAGCATCCAATTATGAGGGTATTGCTCAAAGCTATCCTATAGATGTTAGAGAAAGTGCAAATCCTTTCAATGCAGCATGGAGAACAAAGGATGAGAGATTTATTCAAACATGTATGCCTGACTATAATACTTATTACAAGAAGTTTATTGCTGCAATAGGTAGAGAGGATTTAGTAGAAAACGATAAGTACTTCCCGGTTCAAACTTACAGGCTAACAAACTTGGAACAGAAGTATATGATATTGTAATGGAAGCTATTAACAAGAAAGATTTAGAGTATTGGAGAACTGTATTTACAGAGGCTGATATTCCATTTGCATTAGCACAAAACTGGATGGAGATCAGAAATGATAAGCAGGCTGAAGCAAACAATTGTTTCTATGATATGACATATGAAAATGGAAATACAAGACGATTGGTTAGACTTCCTGTAAAGTTTACAGAGATGGGAGTACCTGATTATAAGAGGGGACCGTTTATAGGTGAGAACGGTAGAGAAGTACTTAAAGAAATAGGCTATAGCGACTCTGAGGTAGATAAGCTCATAGATACTAATGCTCTGTACATCTGGGAAAAAAAGTAAAAAAGCAAAAAAGGACTTTATAGTCCTTTTTTAGCTCGATTCAACTAGTATACAAGTATCTCATTGATTTTAAAGGTAGGAAAATGTTTGTAAATATTATTGAAGTATTAAAAGATAATGCAAATACGTATGCTGAAAAGATAGCACTTGAGGATGAGGATAAGAGCTTATCCTGGAAAGAATTGGATGAAAGTTCAGATAGCATTGCACAAAGTTTTCTAAAAATGGGATATGAAAAAGGTTGTCACATTGGATTATCCGGCAAAAACAGTATAGTATGGGTTGAGATTTTTTTGGGAATTTTAAAGTTTGGCGGTATACCTGTTTTATTAAATACTCAATGGAAAATATGTGAGCTTAAAAAAATTGTAGAGCATTGTGATATTGAATGTATTGTATATGATGACAATATCAATACGATAAATAAGTTATGTAATGATGATGTTAGGTGTATTTGCTTTAGTGAAGCTAAAGCAAATATATTGAATTGTACTGATGTTGAGAGAGTAGATATTAATGCAAATGATACTGCATGTATAATTTTCACATCAGGTTCTACATCTATGCCAAAGGCTGTTATGCTAAGTCACGGAAATGTACTAAGCAATTCAAGTTCTATTGTTAAGGCTCTGCATTGGAACAGTGAAGATAAGATGTGTATTTGTGTACCGATGTTTCACTGCTTTGGTCTCACAGCTGGATTGCTTTCAGGAATAGTAAGTAAAGCCTGCATATATATAATGGGTGACTTTAGAAATAAAAAGGTATTTGAAGCAATAACAACTAAAAAGTGTAATATTCTCAGTGGTGTTCCAAGTATGTTTCTAATATTCTATGAAAAATACGGGGACAGAAGTTTTTTAGGATTGAAGAGCGGTATAATAGCCGGATCACCTATACTGTTAAATGATTACAGAAAAATTCTTGCTATGTTTCCCAAAATGAAATTATTAACTTCATACGGTCAGTCTGAAACATCGCCATGTGTAACAGTATCTGATTGGGACACTGATATAGAAAATATGCCTATACATTCAGGGAAAGCAATAGAGGGTGTAAGCGTAAAAATTGATAGTGATTTTGTCATAGAGAGTGAAGAAAATATACTCTGTGGTGAGATACTGGTTAAGGGTGTTAATGTTATGCAGGGATACTACAATAATCCTATTGAGAATGAAAAGATTTTTACGGATGATGGATGGTTAAGAACAGGTGATCTTGGATATTTGGATAGTGACGGAAATTTATATATAAAAGCCAGAAAAAAGGACGTTATTATAAAACTTGGCGAAAAAATTTCACCAATGGAAATAGAAGAGGTTGTATACAAGATAGATGGCATAAAGCATGCAAAGGTATGCGGCATTCCGGAAAAAATAGTACAGGAAGAGGTGGCTCTTTGTATTGTTACAGACAGGGATATTTCAGATGAATATATAATTGAGTATTTAAAACAATATTTATCAGAATATAAATTACCAAAAAAAATATTTAGATTTGATAGTTTCCCTTCTACATCAAATGGAAAAATAGATATTGCCGCATTAAAAAATAAGATTAATGGAATATTAGACAAAGGAGAAAATCAATGTCAGAATGCTATTTTACAGAACAACATGAATTGATTAGAAAGCTTGCAAAAGATTTTGCTGAGAAGGAGCTTACAAAGGAATTACTCGATAAAGTGGAAGAGACAGGGGTATTTCCGGAGGAAGTATTGCAGAAAATGGCTAAGGCCGGATTTTTTGGAATTAAGATTCCAAAAGAACTTGGTGGTCAAGGAGCAGATGCAAGAAGCTATGTCCTTGTAATGTCAGAAATAGCAAAGGCGTCAGGTGTTGCCAGTATATATGTATCAAGCCCTAACTCACTCTCAGGTGGACCACTGTTGATAGCCGGAAACGATGAGCAAAAGAAAAAGTATTTAACTCCGGTTGTTAAAGGTGAAAAGAAACTTGCGTTTGCTCTAACTGAGCCGGGCGCAGGTTCTGATGCGGCAGGCATGACTACAACAGCAGTAAAAGACGGAGATTATTATATCTTAAACGGAAGAAAATGCTTTATAACAATGGCACCTTTATCTGATTACGCAGTTGTATTTGCAAAAACAGATATGACAAAGGGAACAAGAGGAGTAAGCGCATTTGTAATAGACATGAAGCAGGAAGGTGTCAGCTGTGGAAAGCATGAAGATAAGATGGGACTTATCGGATGTGCAACATCTGATATTGTTATGGAAAATGTGAGAGTACATAAATCAGATATGCTTGGAGAAGAGGGAAAAGGCTTTAATCTTGCTATGGCTACACTTGATACAGGTAGACTTGGTGTTGCATCACAGGCAATCGGTGTTGCTGAAGCTTGTTTAGAAGAGTCATGTAAATATGCAAAGGAAAGAAAGCAGTTCGGAAAGAACATAGGAGCATTCCAGGCTATAGGTTTTACAATAGCAGATATGGCAACAAAACTTGAAGCTGCAAAGCAATTGACATATAGAGCTGCATATATGATGGATACAAAGCAGGATTCAGGCATGGCTGCAAGTATGGCAAAACTCTATGCAACAGAAGTTTGTAATGAAATAGCTGCAAAGGCTGTGCAGATACATGGTGGATATGGATACATAAAGGACTATAAGGTTGAAAGAATGTATCGTGATTGTAGGGTATTTACTATATACGAGGGAACAAGTCAGGTTCAACAGATTGTTATCAGCTCAAAATTACTAAGGAAATAATGGAGGATACAAATGAAAATATGTGTATGTGCTAAACAGGTTCCTGATACAAATGAGGTAAGAATTGACCCTGTTAAAGGAACTTTGATAAGAGAAGGAGTGCCTTCAATATTGAATCCGGACGATGCAAATGCTTTGGAAGCCGCTCTTCAGCTAAAAGATGAATATGAAGATACTACAATATCAGTGGTAAGTATGGGACCGCCTCAAGCTACGTATATGCTTAGGGAATGTCTTGCTATGGGAGCGGATGAAGCTGTTCTTCTCAGTGACAGAGCTTTTGGTGGTGCAGACACCTGTGCTACATCTACAACAATTGCTGCCGGTATTAAGATGCTCGGTGATGTGGATATTATATTTGGCGGTAGACAGGCTATAGATGGTGATACTGCTCAGGTTGGACCACAGGTTGCTATGAGACTTGGGATACCTGTAGTTACATATGTGCAAAAAAATTGTGGATTATACAGGGGACAAGATAAAGGTTCAAAGGCAATTAGAGGATGGCTATGAGGTTATTGAGGTAAAATTACCATGTTTTTTAACCTGTGTAAAAGAATTAAACGAGCCAAGATATATGAGCGTGGGCGCTATAGTCGATGCGTATAAGAAAGATATTAAGATATTTAATCATGAAGATTTAAAACTAGATCCAAAAGATTGTGGACTGAATGCTTCTCCAACACAGGTATTTAGGTCATTTACACCACCTGTTAAGGGAAAGGGTGAAATGCTTCAAGGAAGTAATAAAGATATGGCTAAACAGCTTGTTGCAAAACTTAAGGAAAAACATTTGATTTAAGGGGGAGAATATGTCAGTTGTAGTAATCGAAAAAGATTGTCGAGGATGTACTAAATGTGTTAAATCTTGTCCATTTGATGCTATCACTATGGAAAATAAGAAGGCGGTTATTGGAATTGCATGTACAAGTTGCGGAACCTGTATAGAAGTATGTCCATTTGATGCTATTGTAAAAGATGAAGTGGAAAAAGAAGAGCATGACTTATCGGTATATCATGATATATGGGTATTTGCTGAGCAAAGACAGGGACAGTTGCAGGATGTTGCATTAGAACTTTTAGGAGAAGGTAAAAACTTGCAGATGCAAGAGGTTGTCAGTTATGTGCTGTTGTTTGTGGATCGGATATTACAAATATTGTTGATGAACTTTTTGCACATGGTGCTCAAAAAGTATATTATATAGAAGATGAAAGACTTAACCAATATACAACAGATGGATATTCTATAGCAATAGGTGATGCTATAGATCAATATAAGCCGGAAATAGTTTTACTTGGTGCAACTCATATTGGTAGAGACTTGGGTCCATGTCTGGCTGTAAATTGTAATACAGGTCTAACAGCAGACTGTACAAAACTTGAAATAAATGAAGAAACTAAAGGGATTATGCAGACAAGACCTGCTTTTGGCGGTAATTTGATGGCAACAATAGTTTGTCCTAATCATAGACCGCAAATGTCTACTGTAAGACCGGGTGTAATGGAAAAAGCTGAAAGAGTAGATGGTGTCAAGGGAGAGCTTATAAAGGTACAGACAAAATTAAAAGACGAAGATATAAGAACAAAAGTCTTGGAAGTAATTAAAACTGTACAGGAAAAGGTTTCACTTACAGATGCAAAGGTAATTGTTTCCGGTGGAATGGGACTTGGAAATGCTGAAGGATTTAAATTGTTAGAAAAGCTTGCTAAAGCTTTTGGTGGCACAGTTGCAGCCTCAAGAGCAGCTGTAGATGCAGGTTGGATCGATCATGCTTACCAGGTTGGTCAAACAGGAACAACTGTAAAGCCAAGTATATATTTTGCATGTGGAATTTCAGGTGCTATACAGCATGTAGCAGGTATGCAAAATTCAGATCTGATTATAGCAATAAATACTAATGAAAATGCTCCTATTTTTGATATTGCAGATATCGGAATGACAGGAGATTTGTATAAAGTTATTCCTGATATATTAGAAGAGATGGGTATGTAATATATACTAAAGGGGATTATCACATAATATACTGTGGTAATCCTTTTTTTAATGGATAGTATTTAATCATCTACTATATTAGTAAGATAAAAGCACAGAGAAAATTATTAAGAAAAATCTTACGGTCTTGCACTTTTCATAGTGTATTGTATACAAAAAAAGAGCATATGTATTTATGCAAGCTTCATATAACAAAAAAATACAATGAGGTCAATATTCACAAAGTTATAAAGGGGATATTGACATAAAATTAGTTGCTATTTATAATTAAATCATTAAAAGATTGTTGAAGAGACTATGAATATATCGGTAGTGTTTGATATATTCAAATATTGATATAAAGATATTTTTTTATCTTTATATATAAAGAGCTATCATAAATGCTACAGGAAAGACTTGATTTGAATGACTTAAAAATAAGTCCTGTAGTATATGATAGCCTTCATTTTTATGTCCATCCGCCATCCAGAGTTATTATTTGTCCTGTAAGATATTCAGACATTGCAATTTTGTATACGAATGCAGCTACTTCTTTTGTTTCTCCACCTCGTCCCAGAGGAATCTCATTAAATATTGAGTTTAATTCATCCTTATCAAAACATTTATTCATTTCTGTATTAATAAATCCCGGAGAGATTGCATTTACTAAAATATTGCTTGGCGCAAGCTCTTTTGCCAGGGCTTTTGTAAAACTGTTCAAACCTCCCTTAGATGCCGAATATGCCACTTCCATGGATGCACCTACATTCCCCCAAACGGAAGAAATATTTATAATATGTCCTTTTTGATTTTTTAGCATATGTGGTATTACATATTTTGACATTAAAAATGCAGATGTAAGATTGGAGTTAATTACACTATTCCATTCATCTAATGACATATCCTGCAAAAGGCCTATAAAGGATATGCCGGCATTATTTATCAGTATATCTACCTGACCTATTTCTTTTTGTTGAAGATGATATAAAATTTTTTACAGCATTTTCATCTGTAAGATCACAAAGGCATGTATAACATTTGACACCTGTATCTTCAACTATTTTTCTTGTTTCTTCCAGACCATGTATATTTGTTTTTGTACAAGCAATAATATTATGATTATGATTTGCAAACTCTTTTTGCAATAGCCCTACCAATACCTCCGGAAGCACCGGTTATAAGTACATTCATTATATTCCCCTTTTGTATATTTTTATTTTATATTAAGTTAAAGAAAAAAAGATAAAAATTTAATCAAATAATGCAGTTCATACCTAAAAAAACCGTATTTTTATACCTTTTATATAGATTATATAGAAATGATGGTATAATGGCAATCGTTAGAGAAATCAGATGTAAAAAGAGTGATACAGGAGTTCCATCCAATCTTGAGTGAATTGTTTGGAGTATATAGGAGATCACAGTAAAAAGCTATCTTTAGATAGCTTTTTTTATGTTGAATAGATTAAAAATAATGATACTGCAGTTCATACCTAAAAAAACTGCAGTTTATACTTTTTTTGGTAAAAATTTATTTTTATTGCTATAATCATAATTGTCAAAGCTAAGAAATGTTTGAGAGTTCAAACTTTCCATAATATTAATGTTTTAGATTTTAGAGTGGTTGTTACAGTGATATAGTGAAGACTGAGTGATGTGAAGGAGTGTTTTAAGGGTGATTGTGGAGTGTGTTATATAGTTAGAGCGACATAACATAGTTAAGATTGATTCTTAGAGTGATATACCTACGCAAAGGTTAGAGTTTTTTAGAGTGATATTAAAACGTTAGAGTATAATAAAAGGCATGGTGAAGCAAGACACCATGCCTTTTATTTTTTCTTCCCTTTAGGGGAATAAAATTAGTTTTCAGGAATTTCGAATGCGATAGGTGTAGGACCTGTCATTGCATCAGCTGCTAAAAGTGTAATAGGAACTGATTCAAAGCGCAATGTACCATAAATTGCGTTGTATCCACCTTCTGTAGTGAACTCCAGTGCGTATTCCTTTGAATTCATATCACCATCAGCTGCGATTGTGAGTTTTATATTATCTCCATCCTTAAGATCCTCGCTCTGTGCAACTACTTTATTGTCTTCCTTATCGGTTATAGTTATTGCAGTAACGATTTCACCTGTTTTATTGTAAATAACATATACGCCTTCCTGTGCAGTCTCTGATGAAGATTCATCTGCTTTTTCAGTAGTACTTTCAGCCGCAACTGCTGTGGTCTCTGCAACGGTATTAGCATCAGACGCCTTATTTCCTGAACATGCTACAGTAGAGATAGATAGAGCCAGTAACATACCTGCTACTATAATTGATTTTCTTTTCATAGTATTCTCCCTTTTGAAATTTTTTCCTATCTATATATAACACAGCGGTTTTAGAATAACAAGCGCTAAAGCTTACAATATTGTAGTATTATTGTCAAAGTAGTATAATATCAAGTAGAAAAATCGAAACGGTTGCCATATATCACTTTTATGTGATTTTATGGCAACCGTTTTTATCATTTAACTCAAGTTCTTTCTCTCTTTTTCTTATATCAAGTTCATCATCAACTAAATCTTGCAATGATATATTGTCAACTACATTGTTAATAGCGTCTTCTACTTTTTTAAACAGATTCTGTGTCACACAGAAATCGGAATGGACACAAGAACCGTTACCGTCAAGACAATCAACCGGTGAGAGTGATCCCTCGGTAAGTCTTAGTATTTCACCTACAGTATATTCCTCAACAGGCTTGATAAGCAAATACCCTCCTTGAGCACCTCGAATACTTTTCACAAGTTTTGCCTTGGAAAGAATGGAAACGATCTGTTCTAAATATTTTTCTGAAATTCCATATGATTTGGATACATGATTTATTTTTGTGGGTGTATCGGAATTTATAGCAAATTCCACCATCATTTTTTTAAAAGCATATCTACCTCTAGTAGAAATTTTCATTTGAATCCTCTTTTCTATATAATCTGATGATTTATTTTTAAAAACTAAATTCTTTTTAAGTTTGAGCTGAATCATCAGTTTGAATTTATTTAATACCCTAGCATATAACTAGGAATTAATGTTATCATATCAAATTCGGAAATAAATGTAAACTAAGTATGGTGATATTATTATAAATATGTGGTATAATGAAGACTTTAAGAGAGTTTATAAATTTGCATATATTATGTTTTATGATAGAAAGGGCAAAGATGGAGAAGAACAGTCGATTTTTTGATAATGCTGAAGCTATATTCAATGGTATGAATACTTTTCTGACAACAAAGACTGTAGTGGGAGAGCCTATTATTGTTGGAGATACTACAATAATACCTTTAGTTGATGTAAGTTGCGGAATGGCAACAGGTACATTTGAAGAAACTTCAAAGTCAAAAGGTGGCGGTGGAATGAGTGCTAAAATTGCACCTACTGCAATGCTTATTATTCAGGACGGAAGAACCAAGGTTGTAAATATAAAAAATCAGGATGCATTCAGTAAAATTTTAGATATGATTCCGGAACTTATAAACAAGGTTACAAATAAATCTGATGTGGATAAGGAAGTCACAAAGAAGGCTGAGACAATATTAAATGAGAGTGAAAGTAAATATATTGATTGACAATTGATATATTTATAGTGTATACTGGGTAGGTATGCCGCTCAATGTTGGTTTCAAGCCTGTTTCAGGCACCAATTTTGGCGAGTAATGATAATAGGAGGTATCCTTATGTACGCAATTATTGCTACAGGTGGTAAGCAGTATAAGGTTTCTGAAGGAGATATCATTAGAGTAGAGAAACTTGGAAAAGCAGACGGTGAGGCTGTTACATTTGATCAGGTTCTTGCACTAAACGATGGAGAACTTAAAGTTGGAACACCTACTGTAACAGGAGCAAGTGTCAGTGCATCTGTTCTTAAAGAGGGCAAGGCAAAGAAGGTTATTGTATACAAGTACAAGCCTAAAAAAAGGTCACCACAAGAAGAACGGTCACAGACAGCAGTTTACAGAAGTTAAGATTGAAAAGATTAATGCATAATCTTTATGATTGATGTTATTGCATTTGCCAAAGACGGCAAATACACCGGTTTGAAAGTTTCAGGACATGCAAACTTTGATGAAGAAGGCAAGGATATAGTATGCGCGGCGGTTTCGGTGCTTACACTGAATTTGGCGAATTCTATTGAACATTTTTGTGATGACGACTTTACGGTCGATTCTGACGACGGATTCTTTTCATTGGTTTTGCAGGATAGAAGTGAAAAATCGGGACTATTACTGGATTCATGTATTCTTGGTCTTATGGATATAGGAGAAGAGTACAGAGATTTTATCAAGATTAATTTACAGGAGGTCAAGTAAATGTTAAAAATGAACCTTCAGCTTTTCGCTCATAAAAAGGGAGTTGGATCTACAAAGAATGGTCGTGACTCTGAGTCAAAAAGACTTGGTGCTAAGAGAGCAGACGGACAGTTTGTTTTAGCTGGAAATATACTATACAGACAGAGAGGTACAAAGATTCATCCGGGACTTAATGTAGGTCGTGGTGGTGATGATACTTTGTTCGCTACAGTTGATGGTGTAGTTCGTTTTGAAAGAAAGGGCAGAGACAAAAAGCAGGTTTCTGTTTACCCAAGAGCTATTGCTGAATAAGAGTTGAGACGGGAGGCTTCATACAGATGTATGAGGCCTTCTTTAATACAAAGAGGTATTTATGTTTGCTGATAGTGCAAAAATTTTTATAAAGTCCGGTAAGGGCGGAGACGGTCATGTAAGCTTTAGAAGAGAGCTTTTTGTGGCTGCAGGCGGTCCTGACGGTGGTGACGGTGGAAAGGGCGGAGATATCATTTTTGAAGTAGATGAAGGTCTGAACACGCTCACCGATTTTAGAATGAAGAGAAAATATGTGGCAGGAGACGGTGAACCGGGTGGTAAGAGAAAATGCCATGGTGCGGATGCCAAGAACCTGACACTTAAGGTACCTGAGGGTACGGTAATAAAGGATTTTGAAACCGGCAAGGTAATTGCCGATATGTCAGGTGAAAATAAGAGAGAGGTTATCCTTAGAGGAGGTAAAGGCGGTTTCGGAAATATGAATTTTGCCACCGCCACTATGCAGGTACCGAAGTTTGCAAAGCCCGGTCAGCCGGGAAAAGAGATGTTTGTTCTCTTGGAGCTAAAGGTTATAGCAGATGTAGGTCTTGTAGGATTTCCTAATGTAGGTAAGTCTACCCTTCTCTCAAGAGTAAGCAATGCAAAGCCTAAGATTGCAAATTATCACTTTACAACACTTGATCCTCATCTGGGAGTGGTAGATGTAAAGGGAGCAGGCGGTTTTGTAATGGCGGATATTCCGGGACTTATAGAGGGTGCAAGTGAAGGTGTAGGCCTCGGACATGATTTCCTAAGACATATTGAAAGAACCAAGGTGCTTGTACATGTAGTTGATGCTGCGGCTACTGAAGGTAGAGATCCGGTAGAGGATATAAAAACTATCATGAATGAACTTAAAAGTTATGATGAGAGTTTGCTTGAAAGACCACAGCTTATTGCCGCAAATAAATAGATGCAATATATGATGAAGAGAACAGTCAGATAGAGAGAATAAGGGAGGCTTTCCCTGATATTAAAGTATTTCCTATATCAGGAGTAAGCGGTAAGGGCATACAGGAACTTCTCTATGAGCTGGTGAATGTTCTTAGTACAATTGACAGAACTGTTAAAGTTTTTGAGAAAGAGTTTGAAATAGATTATTCAAGTGATAAGAACCTTCCGTTTACAGTTGAAATCGATGAGGATGGAGTATTTGTGGTAGAAGGTCCAAGAATTGAGAAGATGCTTGGATATACAAATCTCGACTCTGAAAAGGGATTTGATTTCTTTCAGAAATTCTTAAAGACTTCAGGTGTTTTGGAAAAGTTGGAAGAGGCCGGAATAGTTGATGGAAATACTGTTCGTATGTATGGCCATGAGTTTGACTATTATAAGTAAATAGGAGAAAAATGAATAGTAGACAAAGAGCATATTTAAAGGGACTGGCAATGAACCTTGACCCTATAATGCAAATAGGTAAAGCCTCTCTTACAGAGGAAAATGCTGCGGCTATTGCAGAGGCTATGGAGCCAAGAGAGTTAATAAAGATATCTGTTTTGAAAAACTGTGCCGATGATCCTAAGATAATTGCAGGTGAAGTTGCAAAACTTACCAGAAGCGAAGTTGTACAGGTTATCGGAAAGAAAATAGTACTTTATAAACAGGCTGATGAACCTAAAAACAGAAAAATAAATCTTCCAAAATAATATGAAAGATTGGTATTCTTGGAGGTACCTTCGACCCCATTCATTTGGGACATCTGGTACTGGCAGAGGAAGCGAAAGATTTATGTGATCTTGATGAGGTATGGTTTATGCCTGCAAAGACACCGCCGCATAAGCTTGATAAAAAAGTAAGTGAATTTTCAAAAAGAAAAGATATGATTGATCTGGCTATAAAAGAGTATAAGGGACTTTATTGTTCTGAATTTGAGAATACCTTAGAGGGAAATTCTTATACTTTTAATACTCTTAAAAAGCTTCAAGCTAAATATACTGATTATGAATTTTACTTTATTATGGGTGCGGATTCTTTTTTTATGAGATAGAGGCATGGAAAAAAATCCTGAGATAATACTAAAAAAATTGTAAAATTGATAGTAGCATCAAGAGATTATAAAAACGAAAAATCTTAATTTAAAAAAAGCATTTTGAATATCTGAAAAAGTAAATACGAGATTAAGGGTATTTACTTTTTGGATACAATGGATATTGATATTTCCTCAACTCAGATAAGAGAATTGTCTAAATCGGGAAAAAGTATTACAAAATATGTTCCTGAGAGTGTTAGCAGATATATAAAAGAGAATAAAATATATGTTTGATTTTAGTCGTGAGAAAATAGACCTTATAAAGGCGGATTTAAAGGAAAAATTACCTAAAAAAAGGTATGAGCATACTCTTGGAGTGGCTTATACATCAGCAGCTTTGGCTATGCGCTATGGTGAAGATATTTTAAAGGCGGAACTTGCCGGTATACTGCATGATGTTGCAAAGGGAGAGAAGCTTCCAAAGTTAAAAGAGGATATGGTGGGATTTGATGACCCTTATACTGATGCCTCTTATGTAGAATTGGTATCGGAAAAAGCGCCTCAAATTCTTCATGCAATATATGCACCTTTTTTGGCGAAGAAAAACTATAATATAGAAGATAAAGATATATTATCAGCTATAAGATGGCATACTACAGGGAAAAAACACATGAGTATGCTTGAGAAAATTGTATTTGTTGCAGACTACATAGAGCCCAACAGAAAGCAATTACCGGGACTTGATGAGATAAGAACACTGGCATTTGAGGATATAACAAAAGCTATAGGAAAAATTGCAAAATCAACCATTGAGTATTTAAGTGCTCAGAATATGTATATTGATAGATTTACATATGAGTTGAGAGATGAAGAGGTGTAGATGGAATTAAAAGAAATTGTAAAAAAGATTTATAATATAATCGAAGATAAAAAAGGCGAGGATATTAAAGTTATAGATATCACAAAGGTAAGTTCGGTAGCGGATTATTTTATAATAGCAAGTGCCAATAATGTTAATCAGGTACAGGCTATATCCGATGAAATAGATTTTCTTTTAGGTAAAGAAGGTATTATGCCGCATGCCATAGAGGGAAATAAAAATGCAACTTGGATGTTACTTGATTATATGGATATTGTAGTTCATATATTTCTTAGAGAAGACAGAGCTTTCTATGATCTTGACAGAATCTGGAGAGACGGAATTGAATTGGAAATGTAAAGAAAAAGCTGCCTTTTGGCAGCTTTTTTAAGCTCGCGATCGGACTCGAACCGACGACCTACTCATTACGAATGAGTTGCACTACCAACTGTGCTACACAAGCCCATATACAAACAAAGGAAGAGTGTAACTCTTCCTTAGATGACCAATCCGGGAATCGAACCCGGGTTTGCGCCGTGAGAGGGCGCCGTCTTAGCCGCTTGACCAATTGGCCCTATAAACGGGATATTTACTTTTTGATGACCAATCCGGGAATCGAACCCGGGTTTGCGCCGTGAGAGGGCGCCGTCTTAGCCGCTTGACCAATTGGCCTTATAAATCGAGGTGACAAGATTCGAACTTGCGACCTCAGCGTCCCGAACGCTGCACTCCACCAAACTGAGCCACACCTCGAGATTTAAAGCAGGGGAAGAGGGGCTCGAACCCCCATTTACGGTTTTGGAGACCGTTGCTCTACCATTGAACTATTCCCCTCTGTAAGGTACTTTGATACTATACCAGTAAAAGCTTAAATCTGTCAACCAAAAGTTTTTTATTTTTAAAAATTTTTTGATTGAAAATTTTATGATTCGTATTATAATCAAAGTAAATATTTGAAGGGGTGCTTTTACGGCTGAGAGAGGTTTTACCTTAACCCATAACCTGATCCGGGTAATGCCGGCGTAGGAAAAAAGACTGCCGTATAGCAGTCTTTTTTTGGAGGTAAATATGAATGCGAGTGTAGCTATACAAACATTACCTGAACTATATGACAATGAAGAAATAGTGAGGATTGTAGATGAGGTAATAGCATATATAAAGAGTACAGGTTTAAAATATTATGTTGGCCCTTTTGAAACAACTATTGAGGGTGATTATGACGAGCTTATGGATATAGTAAAGGAATGTCAACATGTAGCAGTAAGAGCAGGTGCACCGGGGGTAATGGCTTACATTAAAGTAAGCTTTAGACCTGATGGAGACTTGCTTACTATAGACAGAAAGGTGACGAAGCACCATACAGATGAAAAATAAAAGAGACAGTATATATCCGATAGGGTTTGGTATTTTATTTTTGTTGATCTGGCAGATACTTTGCAGCTTTAAAATAATACCGGCATATCTTATGCCGTCACCGGCACAGATAGTAATGGCATTGGTAGAAGATTTTACATTGCTTATGCATCATCTTTTATACACCTTACTGGAGAGTATGCTTGGATTGGTGGCAGGAGTATTACTCGGGCTTTTATTTGCATTGTTAATGGACAGATTTTCAAAACTATATAAAACCTTTTATCCGATTATCATTATAAGCCAAACGATTCCTACAATAGCCATAGCACCGCTTTTGGTGCTATGGTTCGGATATGACTTATTACCAAAGATTATATTAATAGTACTTGTAACATTCTTTCCTATTACAATCGGATTGCTGGAAAGCTTTAAAAGTACAGACAAAGATGAGATAAATCTCTTGAAATCCATGGGTGCAAGTGAATTTGATATTTATAAATTTATAAAGTTACCCTCATCCATGGGAAAGTTTTTTGCGGCCTTGAAAATTTCAGCATCATACTCGGTAGTAGGAGGTGTGATATCGGAGTGGCTTGGAGGATTTAGAGGACTCGGAGTCTATATGACAAGAGTCAGAAAGGCTTATGCCTTTGATAAGATGTTTGCAGTGATAATTATAATATCAATATTAAGTTTATTATTATTAAAGGCAGTGGATATGTTACAGAAAATATCCATGCCATGGGAGAAGAAACATGAAAAGAGTAGTTAAAAATTTATTAGTTGCATTAAGCGTAGGTGCTTTTGTTTTGGGAAGTACTGCTTGTGGTGGTGCTAAGCCTACAGAAACCGGAAGTAAGAAGCTGACTTTGGTACTTGATTGGACTCCAAATACAAATCATACAGGATTTTATGTTGCATTGGAAAAGGGATACTACAGTGATGCGGGCATTGAACTTGAGATAGTACAGCCACCTGAGGATGGAGCTGAAGTACTTGTTGCAAGCGGAAAGGCAAACTTTGGAGTATCATTTCAAGATACTATGGCAGGAGCACTTTCAGGAGATAATGCTCTTCCAATAAAAGCGGTTGCGGCAATAACACAGCATAATACTTCCGGAATAATGTCAAGAAAGGATGACGGTATTACATCACCTAAGGGACTCGAAGGTAAAAATTATGCGACATGGGATATGCCTATAGAAAAAGCTATGTTGAAGAATGTGGTTGAAAAAGACGGGGGAGATTTCAGTAAGGTAAATCTTATACCTTCAACTGTTACTGATGAAGTATCAGCACTTAGCAGTAAACAAGTTGATGCAATCTGGGTATATTATGGTTGGGCAGGAATTGCGGCCAATGTCAAAGGCTATGAATTTGATTATTTTGCTTTTAAAGATATCAATCCGACATTTGACTATTATACACCTGTACTGTTTACAAATGATAACATGATAAAGAATGACAGGGATACAGTAAAGAATTTCATTGAAGCTACAAAAAAAGGATATGAGTTTGCTGCAGGTAATACAAAGGAATCTGCAGAAATACTGTTAAAGTATGCACCTGAGATAGATAAGGATCTTGCAATGGCGTCTCAGGAGTATCTATCGGCTCAATATATTGATGAAGGAACACCATGGGGATATATTGATGCCGAAAGATGGGGAGAATTTTACAGATGGTTAAATGAGAATAATCTTTTAGAAAACCCTATAGATGAGGGAGCGGGGCTTGATAATGAATTCATCACAAAATAGTGAAAATATTTAGAGGTGAGGAATGTAAGCTTCGGATATGATGAAAGAACCATTATTTCAAATGTAGATATCGAACTTAAAAGCAATGAGTTAGTTTCACTTCTTGGAGTAAGCGGAAGCGGAAAGAGTACTTTATTTAATATAATAGCAGGACTATTAAAGCCTAATGCAGGAAAGGTAATATACAGAGGAGAGGACATTACAGGCAAGTCAGGACTTATAAGTTATTCTTTCCAGAAAGATCTTTTGTTACCTTATATGACGATAGAGGAAAATATTGCACTTCCTCTTTTGATTAAAAAAGAAAAGAAACCAAATGCATTATTAAAAGCTAATGAGATGTTAAAAGAATTTAAGCTCGATTCTTATGCAAAGAAATATCCGAATGAACTTTCAGGAGGTATGAGACAAAGGATTGCACTTATAAGAACATATCTTTTTTCAAAAGATGTCTCTTTACTCGATGAGCCTTTTTCAGCGCTGGATGCCATTACGAAGGATGAGATGCATGACTGGTATATGAATATGAGAAGAAAATATAAAACTTCCACTATATTTATAACCCATGATGTAGATGAGGCAATACTCCTATCAGATAGGATATATATACTTGGTGACGGAGGCATAAAAACGGAGATTAAGATAGAAACTTCTGTAAGAGATAATTCTTTTAAGCTTACAAAAGAGTTTTTGGAATATAAGAAGTCTGTAATAGACTGTCTTGAAAGTACCGGTATATAATAGCATACACCCCGAACAAATAAATTGTCCGGGGTGTATTTTTTATACTTTTTTTAATTCATAAAGATCCATAAGTTCAAATGTTTCAAAGTTCGGAATAGCAGCAAATGAACAGTCAAGATATGTTTTAGAGTCTTTTGCGTTCATACTGAAAATATAATTGAAACCTGATTCAAAGAGATAGTCAGGTGACAGTTCACTGCTTGGACCGTATATTCCTTTGATTTTTGCATTGGTGCAGGCACCTAATATATCAAGATAGGAGTTATTTACAAGAGTGGAACCGGACATAATAACTATATCCAGATTTTTAAGCACCTCTTTGTACTTCAAAGCATCTTCTCCAAGATGGAAGTGAATATTTTTTGGATAAACTTCCGTACTGTTTTTTGATATATGATAGCTTAGAATCTGTTTTTCAGGCAGTAAATCAAAGGCGTGAAATTCGCTACATTTGTCAAGGAAAAATCTGATATAAACACCATATCCTATAAGCCCTACCTTCATATCTTTTACATCATACCTAAAATTAAGACCTTCACTACGCTCAATACCCCTGTCTTTTAAAAGCTTGACAGTGTTCAAAGGCTTACTCATCAAATTACTAAGTACAACAAGCAGAGTACGAAGTGTATCATCCTCTTTAAGTAAAAGCTCAATTATACATTGATCTAAAGGTTTGCCTATAAGATCTCTTATGATAGCTTCATATTCATTTATAGGCTTTTCTTTTCCTATCCTGAGTGCAAAACTTATTTTTTTATTATTATCAATAGCCATTGCCCATTTGAATCCAAAAACAAATTCTTCCAAATTGGCTATAGGTATATTATATTTCTTATACAGAGCAAGATTAAGCTCCAGTATTCTTTTAATATCCTTCATAATTCTCCTTTATTAAAAAAATACACCGATATTAGAGAGTGTACAATTTACTGTTACAAAAATAATTATATGATAAAGTATATTGCTTGTAAAGAGAGATGTATAACATCTTTAAGCTAATAAATGTTAATTTTATAATATTAAATTAGCATAATTGACATAATTTAAAAACCTTGTATAGGGACAATTAGCTATGATAGAATAAGTTATATACTTTTGTATATGACTTATTTTTATAAAATAGAGCATATATTTTAGCTAAAATCTTTCAATAAAACAAAATGATCGGAGTATTCTATATGAGTGAATTGACCGGAGAGTGGAAGGAAGTACTTAGCGAAGAGTTTAGAAAACCATACTACAGGAGTTTGTACGAATTTGTAAAAGAGGAGTACAGCACACATACGGTATTTCCGCCGGCAGATAAGATATTTGAGGCCTTACATCTCACACCTTTATCAAAAATAAAAGTTGTGATTTTGGGTCAGGATCCTTATCATGGTGAGAATCAAGCTCATGGTTTATCTTTTTCTGTGCCTAAGTCACAAAAGAAAATCCCACCATCCCTTATAAATATATATAAAGAACTTCATGACGATGTAGGTACATATGTACCTAATAATGGAAATCTGTTAAAGTGGACAAATCAGGGTGTGCTTTTACTCAATACAATACTTACAGTAAGAGCTCATAAAGCTTTTTCACATCAGGGAAAGGGCTGGGAGAATTTTACAGATGCGATAATCAATATTATAAACGCTACCGACAGACCCGTTGTTTTCATGTTATGGGGAAGTGCCGCAATATCAAAGGCAAAGATGTTAAATAACCCTAAGCATCTGGTATTAAAGTCTGTACATCCAAGTCCGCTTTCTGCATATAGAGGTTTTTTTGGATGTAAGCATTTTTCAAAAGCAAATGAATTTTTGATAAAAAATAATATATCGCCGATTGATTGGCAGATAGAAAATATTTAGAAGATAAATATGGAAAGGATTAGTATGAATATACTGGAGATACTCAAGGTCATAATTATTGGTATTGTAGAGGGTATAACAGAATGGTTGCCGATAAGTTCCACAGGTCATATGATTTTAATTGATGAACTTATAAGACTTAATGCAAGCACCGAATTCAAATCAATGTTTATGGTGGTTATACAGCTTGGTGCCATTTTGGCGGTTGTAGTTTTATATTTTAAAAAGCTGAATCCGTTTAGCAGGGGTAAAAGTTCAAAAATGAGAAGACTTACTATCGAACTGTGGAAGAAGATTATTATTGCATGTTTGCCGGCCGCTATGCTTGGGTTTTTAATTGATGACTGGCTGGATGCACATCTCTATAACGGATTTGTGGTATCTATGGCATTGATTATATATGGTATTTTATTTATTATGATAGAAAATTCCAATAAAAAGAGAGTGGACAGTATCAGAAGCGTTCATGCAATAGATTATCAGACAGCTTTATTTATCGGATTCTTTCAGGTGCTTGCACTTATACCGGGAACATCAAGGTCAGGTGCGACTATTATAGGCGGTATGATTTTAGGAGCTTCAAGAGCCGTATCGGCTGAGTTTTCTTTTTTCTTAAGCATACCGATAATGTTCGGTGCAAGCCTTTTGAAATTGGTTAAATTCGGTTTCCACTATACTGCAGCAGAAGTTGTATATCTTTTACTTGGAATGATTGTTGCATTTGTCGTATCTGTTTTCTCTATAAGTTTCTTATTGAACTGGATAAAGAAAAATGATTTTAAATTCTTCGGTTACTACAGAATCGGTCTTGGACTTGTAGTGCTTGTATGGTATTTTGTATCATCTTTGATGGGATAAATTTCAGGCATATATTTATAATGTGTTTTTCATTATAAATATATGCCTTTTACTTTGACAATCTGTTAAAAAAGCATTATCATAAAGAAATTGTATGCAAACAGATAGGAGGATTATGCTTAGACTGGTTAGATATTTAAAAGATTATAAAGTAGAGTCTGTTCTTGCACCATTATTTAAATTTTTGGAGGCGGCATTTGAACTTTTGGTACCGCTCGTTATAGCAAAGATTATTGATATAGGTATTGGAAATAAAGATTCAAACTATATTATAAAGATGGGTATCCTGCTTGTAACATTAGCTGTAATAGGGCTTACATCAGCAATAGTTGCACAGTATTTCAGTGCAAAGGCTGCAACCGGCTTCGGAACAAAGCTTAGAGATGATTTGTTTGCTCATATTTTAAAGTTTTCACATGCTGAGACTGATGTACTTGGAAGAGAAACTCTTGTTACAAGAATTACAAATGACAGTGACCAGGTACAAAACGGTGTAAACAGATTTTTCAGACTGGTTCTTAGGTCACCATTTATAGTTGCAGGTGCATTTATAATGTCTTTTAATATAGATGCCAAGATGTCATTGATTGCATTTGTTGTAATATTAATATTATCAATAATTGTTGCGCTCATAATGTCCAAGAGTATAGGACTCTATAGAAATGTTCAAAGAAAGCTTGATAAGGTTCTAGGAAAAACGGGAGAAAATCTTACAGGTATCAGAGTTATTCGTGCTTTTTCAAAAGAAAAAAGTGAAATAAGTGAGTATGATACTGCGACAGAGGATCTTTACGAAGATCAGGTAAGAGTAGGAAATATATCCGCACTTTTAAATCCTCTTACATATGTTGTAGTTAACTTAGGTATAGTAGCGATACTTCAGGCAGGAGGTATACAGGTAAATATAGGTAATCTTACTACCGGTCAGGTGGTTGCTCTTATAAATTACATGTCACAGATTCTTGTTGAGCTGGTAAAGTTTGCAAATCTTATAATACTTTTGGCAAAGGCAAGTGCCTGTGCAAAGAGAATAAATGAAATATTTGATATTAAATCATCGATAAACGGCGGTAACAGTGAGCTTGTTTTAAATGATTTTGAAGGAGATATAATAACTTTTGAGAATGTAGGATTTACATATCCAAAGTCAAAGGAAGAGGCGATTTCAGATATAACATTCTCTGTAAGAAAGGGAGAAACCATAGGTATCATCGGTGGTACAGGTTCCGGAAAGAGCTCTTTAATAAATTTGATTCCAAGATTTTATGATATAAGCAGAGGCAGTATAAAAATTGCAGGTAGAGATATAAAGGAATACACTTTAGATTCTATAAGAAGGAATGTGGCTCTGGTTGAGCAAAAGTCGAGGCTGTTTAGGGGAAATATAAGAAACAATCTGCTTTGGGGAGATGAGAGTGCAACTGACGAAGAATTGTATAAAGCCGCGGATATCGCTCAGGCTACAGATGTAATCAATTCCAAAGAAGGTAAACTTGATTCTGAAGTTGCAATGTATGGAAATAATTTTTCCGGAGGCCAAAAACAGAGGCTTTCCATTGCAAGAAGTCTTGTAAAAAAAGCAGGAATACTTATACTTGATGATTCATCTTCAGCGCTTGACTATGCTACAGACTCAAGACTTCGAAAGGCAATTAAAGAGATAGAAAATATTACCACTCTTATAGTCAGCCAAAGAATAGTCTCAATAAAAAATGCCGATAGAATAATTGTACTGGATGATGGAAAAATTGTAGGTATCGGCACTCATGATGAACTTTTGGAGAATAATCTTATTTATAAGGAAATATACAATTCTCAGATAATGGCAGAGGAGGTTTAAATGAAGAATAATAAAAATACTTTAAAAAGAATCTTAAATCTGCTGCGTCCTTATAGATTTAGAATGTTAATAAGTCTGATACTTGCTGTGGTTATTGTGCTTACAACTTTATATTTACCGATACTTACAGGTAGAGCTGTGGATACAATTGTTTCAAAAGGAAATGTAGACTTTGAAAGCTCATAAAAGTGATCTTACTGATGATTATTATGATGTGTATTACAGCCATAGCACAGTGGTGTATGACTGCAATAAATAACGGAGTCGCATATCATATGGTAAGAGATATAAGAAATCAGGCATTTGCAAAGATAATGAGACTGCCTATATCATATGTGGATTCTACAAGTCATGGTGAAATAATAAACAGAGTTATAAATGATGTGGATCAGTTTTCCGAAGGACTTTTGATGGGATTTGCTCAATTTTTTACAGGAATACTGACTATTATACTTACTATTATCATACTGTTTACAATAAATGTATATGTTACATTGGTAGTTCTCCTTGTTACACCGCTTGCAATGCTGGTTGCAGGACTTATTGCAAAGAATACTTACAAACATTTCAAGGCCCAATCGGAAAGAAGAGCAAGGATGACCGGTATAGTGGATGAAATGATTGCAGGGCTTGGAACTGTAAAAAACTTCAACATGGAAAATCAGATAGAAAACGAGTTTAAAGAATCTGATGAGGCACTTAGGGTTGCAAGTCAAAATGCTATATTCATTTCCGCTATAGCATTCCCGGCCACAAGATTTGTAAACTCTTTAGTATATGCAGGTGTTGCCATTTCAGGAGCATTGCTTGCAATTACCGGAAAAATGAGTGTGGGACAGCTCACTTCAGTACTCAGCTATGCAACTCAGTATACAAAGCCTTTTAATGAAATATCGGGAGTTGTTACTGAACTGCAAAATTCATTTGCATGTGCCGCGAGGGTATTTGTACTTATAGATGAAGAAGAGATACTTCCTGATAGGGATGCAAATAATAAGATTGAAAATGTAGACGGAAATGTGGAAATGTCACATGTTTACTTCTCCTATGATAAATCAAAGAAGCTTATAGAAGATTTGAATCTGGATGTAAAAGCCGGACAGAGAATTGCAATAGTGGGACCGACAGGTAGCGGAAAGTCCACTATTATAAATCTTTTGATGCGCTTTATGATATAGACAGCGGCTCTATTAAGATAGAGGGCAAGAATATCAATGATATTACAAGAAAATCCATCAGAGAAAACTTTGGTATGGTTTTGCAGGAGACATGGTTAAAGAATGCGTCAATAAGAGATAATATTGCATTCGGAAAACCTGATGCTACATTTGAAGAGATTGAGGCGGCAGCTAAGGAAGCCTATGCCGACAGCTTTATAAAAAGATTACCTGACGGATATGATACAATAGTAACCGAGGGTGGTGAAAATCTTTCGGCCGGACAAAGACAGCTTCTATGTATTGCAAGAATAATGCTTGTGTTGCCACCTATGCTTATACTTGATGAGGCTACCTCAAGTATAGATACAATGACTGAAGCAAGAATAAGTAAGGCATTTGATAAGATGATGACAGGTAGAACAAGTTTTGTAGTTGCTCACAGACTTTCAACTATAAAAAATGCCGATGTGATACTGGTACTTAAAGACGGCCATATTATAGAACAAGGAAATCATAAGGAGCTTATGGATATGAAGGGCTTCTATTATGAATTAAATAATGCAGTTTAAAATTAGAAAGAGGAATATATGAGAAAATTGGCACTAAGCGATGATATACTGCTTAGCGTAGACAAGCCGGCAAGATATATCGGCGGTGAGTTAAATTCAAGAGATAAAAGATTAGAAGATGTAGATATAAGATTTGTTATGTGTTTTCCCGATGTCTATGAAATAGGAATGAGTCATATAGGAATGCAGATCATATATGATATGCTCAATAAAAGAGAAGACACATTCTGTGAGAGATTATTTTCACCATGGGTTGACCTTGATAAGATACTTAGAGAAAAGAACATCCCGCTTTTTTTCTCTGGAAAGCCAGGAAAATGTAAAGGATGCTGATATTTTAGGCATTACCTTACAGTATGAGATGTGCTACACAAATATTTTGCAGGTTTTAGAACTTTCACAGATTCCAATGTATGCAAAGGACAGGGGAGAGGAATATCCTATAGTAATAGGTGGTGGTCCATGTACTTATAATCCGGAGCCTTTGTCACCTTTCTTTGACATATTCTATATAGGTGAGGGTGAAGTTGTTTATGACAAGCTGCTTGACCTTTATAAGGAATGCAAAAAAAATGGGCTTTCAAAACATGAATTTTTAAGAAAAGCGGCAAAACTTGACGGTATGTATATACCGGAGTTTTATGATGTAAGCTATAAGGAAGACGGTACTATAGCATCATTTACACCTAAGTACGAAGATGTTCCAAGTGTTGTACACAGAGTTGTGGTTCAAAATATGGACACTGTATCATACCTTTCAAAGCCGGTAGTTCCTTTTATTAAGGTCACACAAGACAGAGTGGTGCTTGAGATAATGAGAGGATGTATCAGAGGATGCAGATTCTGTCAGGCAGGAAATGTGTACAGGCCGCAAAGAGAACATTCACTTGAATATCTTATTAATTATGCTAAAACAATGCTTGATATTACCGGGAGCGGAGGAAATTTCACTCAGTTCACTCAGTTCAAGTGATTACAGTCAGCTTGATAAACTTCTTGATTTCCTTTTGGAATATACAAAGGATAGAGGAATTAATATATCTTTACCGTCTTTGCGAATTGATGCTTTTTCATTAGATGTAATGAGTAAAGTTCAGGATGTAAAAAAGAGCTCTTTGACATTTGCACCTGAAGCCGGAACACAGAGACTAAGGGATGTAATAAATAAAGGAATTACAGAGGAAGATATATTAAGCGGTTCTATGGAGGCGTTTAAGGGTGGCTGGAATAAAGTAAAGCTTTACTTTATGCTTGGACTTCCTACAGAGATTGAGGAGGATATTAAGGGTATACCGCTACTTTGTGAAAAAATAGCTGAAAATTATTACTCTATTCCAAAGGATCAAAGAATAGGTAAAGTATCTATTACCGCAAGTTCATCTTTCTTTGTGCCGAAACCGTTTACACCATTCCAGTGGGCAAAAATGGAAACGGAAGAAGAGTACCTTAGAAGAGCACATCTTGTAAAGGATACTTTCAGAGAACAGCTTAATCAAAAGAGTATGAAGTATCAGTACCACGATGCGGAGGTAACATTGCTTGAGGGACTTATGGCAAGAGGTGACAGAAAAATTGCAGATGTCATAGTTAATGCTTATCAAAACGGTGCAATGTATGATTCATGGTCAGATCAGTTCAATTTGGAATATTGGCTTAAGGCATATGAGCAAACCGGTATAGATCCCGGCTTTTATACATTAAGACAAAGAGATTTGGATGAGATATTCCCTTGGGATTTTATAGATTCCGGAGTTACAAAGGAATTCCTTATCAGAGAGTGGAAAACAGCGCATGAAGATAAGATCTCACCAAACTGTAGACAGCAGTGTTTAGGTTGTGGTGCAAGAAAATATAATGGAGGTGTTTGCTTTGAAGGTAAGAATTAAGTTTGAAAAAACCGAGCAAATGCGTTTTATAGGCCATTTGGATATAATGAGATATTTTCAAAAAGCTATGAGAAGGGCAGATATTCCTATAAAGTACAGTGAAGGATTTTCACCTCATCAGATAATGTCATTTGGTGCTCCTCTAAGTATGGGTGTATCGGGGCTTGGTGAATATATGGATATAGAGTTAAAGGAAGGGAGTCATATTTCATCTAAAGAAGCAATAAAAAGACTTAATGAGATGATGTGTACCGGAATGAAGGTCACTAAGTTTTTACAGATTCCGGATAATTCCAAACCTGCTATGGCCTTGATGGATACAGCCGATTTTAAGGCGGAATTTAAAACAGAAGTAAAAGAAGCAGAAATTAATGCCGCTATAGAAAAGCTTATGTCAAAAGAGTCTATATTACTGACAAAGGTATCAAAAAAGAAAAAGAAAAATCAGTATGGTAAGTTTGTAGAGGTGGAGACAACTTCAGTTGTGGATATAAAGCCTTTTATATATAAGCTTGAAGCTATAGAAAACGGTGTATACATGCATCTTTCACAGGGAAGTACAAATAATATAAAGCCTGCCGCTGTTATGGAATTTTTATACGAAGAAGGATTATCGGCAGCTAAAAAGAATGAATATTATTTATATAGATTAGATATGTATACAGATGAAGGGAAGGCCCTTGATGAGTATGGGTGTGAAATTATCTAAGCTTTTAATTACAAGTTATAAGAATAAAAATTTTGCAATATCATATGATGATAATAGGGCAAATGAGATAGAGTATATCGAGGATACTTCTTTACTTGGCAGTATTCATATTGGAAAAGTAAAAAAAATAGCTCAAAATATAAATGCCGCCTTTGTAGAGATTGAGTACAATTCAAAACGTCAAATGGTATATTTTGATATGGCTGAACTTAATCATCTTATATTTGCCGATGAAAAAGAGCATAATGTTTTACACGAGGGTGATGATATTGTAATAAAGATTTCAAAGCTTCCTATTAAAAACAAGCTGCCCGGTGCCGTAGCAAATCTTTCGGATTGTGAAGTACTTGATCAAATTCTTGCAAAGAAAAACTATATAAAGGCACCTGCAATGCTTTATGCAGGCTCTAAAGACTATATAGATATTGTTAAAGACAGATTGAAATATGCCGAGTTTGATATAGTAACGGATATCAAGGATATATACGAAGGAATAGTTGAATTTTTTAAAGAAGAGCGAGAAGATCTGCTTGGCAGAGTCAGATTCTATGAAGATAATATGATAAGTCTAAATAAGCTTTATTCTATAGATACTCTTTTTAGCGATTTATTAAGCAAAAAGGTGTGGTTAAAGGATGGAGGCTATCTTTATATAGAATCCACTGAAGCTCTTACAGTGGTTGATGTAAATACCGGAAAAAATGTTCGAAAAAAAGAAGCCGGAATAATTAAATTAAATACAAACCTTGAAGCAATAAAAGAGACTGCAAGGCAGCTGAGACTTAGAAATATTTCGGGTATTATAATTATAGATTTAATAAATACCACGGATAAATCAGAAATAGATTTGATATATCATACAATGAAAGAATATCTTAAAGAGGACAGATTAAATACAGTGGCAATAGATATCACAAAAATTATGCCTATTTGAGATAACCAGAAGAAAAAGAAAGCCAAGCCTTGAAGAAGTTATGAAATTATAAATATATACCCGTTCTATAAAAACATAGAGTGGGTATATTTTTATATTTTGTAGAATATAATTCAATATTATTATATAATAATTTTAAGTTGACGAAAAATATTTTGTGTAGTTATAATAGATTTAGGCTCTAATAACTCACATGCTCAGTTATTTGATTAAAAGGGGAAAATATGAAACTGGAATTTATAGGCGCAGATCACGAGGTTACAGGGAGTTGTCATTATGTAGAAGTCGGAGAGAAGAAGTTTTTAGTTGATTATGGTATGGAGCAGGGAATAAATGTGTATGAAAATGCACCTTTGCCTGTTTCACCTGCAGAAATTGATTATCTTTTTGTGACACATGCTCATATCGACCATACAGGTATGATTCCACAGCTTGTTGCAAGAGGCTTTAAGGGAGAAATATACTCATCAAATGCCACAATGGAGCTTTGTACCATAATGCTTCGAGACTGTGCGCATATACAGGCTGAAGAGTTAAAGTGGAAAAACAGAAAAGCTGAAAGAGCAGGCAGACAAAAGGAAACAGCGGTATATGAACTTTCAGATGTTGAAGCAAGTATTAAACTCTTTAGAGGTGTTGAATATAATAAAAAAGTAGATATTGATGAAAATATCAGTATCAGATTTATAGATGCAGGACATATTCTTGGTTCGGCTTCAATAGAAGTGTGGCTTAAAGAAGGAAATGAAAGCAGAAAAATAGTATTTTCAGGTGATATCGGTAATTTCAATAAGCCTTTAATCAGAGATCCGGAGTATATAAAGGATGCCGACTACGTTTTGATGGAATCAACCTATGGTGACAGATATCATGAGGAAGGCGCAGATCATGTGTCGGATCTGGCAAGAATTCTGGATGAAACATTTGAAAGAGGCGGAAATGTGGTCATACCTGCATTTGCAGTCGGAAGAACACAGGAGCTACTTTATTTTATGAGGCAGATAAAGCAGAACAATCTTGTGAAGAATTTTCCGAACTTCCCTGTATATGTAGACAGTCCTCTTGCAATAGAGGCAACCAATGTATTTAAAGACAACTTACTTGAATGTTATGATGATGAGACCAAGGCGCTTGTTGAAAACGGTATAAACCCGATAGCTTTTCCGAATCTGAAGATGACAGTAAGCTCTGATGAGTCAATGGCTATAAATATTGACAAATCACCAAAAGTCATAATATCAGCTTCCGGAATGTGTGATGCGGGTCGAATCAGACATCATCTAAAGCATAATTTATGGAGAAGTGAATGCAGCGTGGTGTTTGCAGGATATCAGGCTTTTGGAACTTTGGGAAGGACTCTTCAGGACAATGTTTCAGAGGTGAGATTGTTTGGAGAAAATATTTCTGTAAATGCACATATTGAAACTTTAAAGAGTATAAGTTCACATGCCGATAAAAACGGACTTATAAAATGGGTAACATCTTTTGAAGAAAAGCCTAAGGAAGTATTTATAGTACATGGTGATGATAAAGTATGTGAAAGCTTTTCAAATGAATTGAAAAGTAAATATGGTATAAATTCATCTGCACCTTTTTCAGGATCTGTTTATGATCTTATAAGCGGAGAGTGGATAAAGCAGACTAAGGGTGTTGCTGTTGCGGTTAAGGAAGTAAAGGAGCCGGAAAGCAGCGTTTACTTAAGACTTCTTGGAGCCGGTGAGAGACTCTTAAAAATTATAAAAGAAAATAAACACGGAGCCAACAAGGATTTGGCTAAATTTGCAGATCAGATAAATGATCTGGCAAAAAAAAATGGGAAATTTAGTAGGAGTATATTTTGAAACAATTTAATAAAAAAAATATAATAGCTATTGCTGTAGTTGTTTTTGTGCTACTGATAATTGCAATTTTAGGGAAACGTACAAATCCTAAGTCTATAGCCAATAATTTTGATTTTTCTATAGATAAGAACAAAAATAACGAGCCTTTGACAGATACAACATTTGCACTTGATACATTTATTACCGTATCACTTTATAATGGTGGAGATGAGGATATATTAAAAGAGTCAATGCAGTTTATAAGAAACTATGAGAGCATATTTTCTGCAACAAGCGAATCTGCAGAGTTGTATAAATTAAACCACAGAGAAAAGGGTACAATGAGTGTAGAAGTAAGTGATGAACTTGCTTATCTTATAGATAAGGCATTGTATTACAGTAAAATCTCACATGGTGCATTTGATATCACAACAGAACCTTTAAAAGAACTATGGGATTTTAATGCTGAAGAGCCTGAGCTTCCTAGTGATGAAAGTATTAAGGAAGCATTGCCGAAAGTAGATTATACTAATGTAAGTGTAGATGGAAATACAGTAAAGTTTACTTCAGATGATACAAGAATAGATCTCGGTTCGATTGCAAAGGGATATATAGCTGATAAAACAAAAGAGTATTTGCTTAGCAAAGGTGTTGACAGTGCTATTATAAATCTGGGTGGAAATGTTTTATGTATAGGTAAAAAGCCTAATGGTGACAATTTTACAATAGGTCTTCAAAAACCTTATGCAGACAGAAATGAAACAGTAGCATTACTTACGGTAGATGATGAATCGGTTGTTTCATCAGGTGTTTATGAGAGACATTTTGTTATAGACGGCAAAAATTATCATCATATTTTGGATCCGAAAACAGGTTATCCTTATGATAACGGCCTTGTGGAAGTAAGTATACTTACAAAATCATCAACGGATGCAGATGCCCTTTCTACTACATGTTTTTCACTCGGGGTAGAAGAGGGAATAAAGCTTCTTGACAGTATTCCGGATACCTATGGTTACTTTATTCTTTCAGATTACACCATAGTTTATTCAGAGGGTGCAAAAGAGCAGCTTGTTCAACCATAAATTTTTGTAAAGATATTTTAATATGTATTCCTAAAAATTTTTGATATAATAATACAGGTATGCAAATCGTAGATTTGTGATATATCTGACACTATGTATTTGACTTTGATAATCAAAGAGTATATATTAGTCTCAAGACAAATAAATTTTTTGGAGATAAAAATGGAGAGAAGAGAAGTACTGGCAAGTATTCCAAAGGCAGTCAATCTATACTTAATTCATTCGGATTTTACCAGATTGCCATTCGTTTATTGTGATGATGAAAGTTTTGATGATGTAGCATTTTTGTTTGATGTAAAGGAGAATGCTGAGAAGAAATCAGCCGAGTTATCAGCAAACAAGCAAAGGAACACCGTATTGGAACTTAATCAGGAAGGTATTTTAAGAGCCTTTACACATATGGCGGTAGCCGGAGTAAATGCGATAAAGTACAACTATCAGGGAAATGACTTTATAATACAGCTTGATGAAATAATTAAGCTTTCAGATTTTAGTGAGTTACCTCCTGAGAAGAGACCTATAGAGAACAGATCATTACAGCTTACAATGCTTTATTTCGGTCAGGAAATAAGAGCAAATCTTGATAATCCGAACACACCTGAAATACGTGAATTGGAAGAAGAGATGCTTGTAAATATTTTAAAGGCAAAATTTCTTGTACCGGTCAGAGACCCACAAGACGATGGTCAGATACAGATGCTTATGTTAAAGATAAGTAATGATGGCGGAAGCATGATACCTATTTTTACAGACAATATAGAGTTTGATAAAAATGCCGGGAGATGCAAATGTAAAGAAGATTGTTGTAGAGGCAAAGAATCTTATCAACTTCCCTATGACACCGGAGTGTGACGGATTCCTTATAAATCCTATGGGTGTAAGTATTCCTTTGAATGCTACTATATTAAATAATCTTAGAAATATGGAGATAACACCTGCAAACAAAGAATAAAAAAATAAAGTGTGAAAAAGTGATTATTCATTTTTCACACTTTTTTTATAGATATATTATCTGTCCTTCATTTCGATATAGTTTTCGTGCTCTTTAACAGCCATATAAGCAGGTCTTATAATCTTATCTGTATTAATCAGTTCTTCGATTCTGTGAGCACTCCATCCGACTATTCTGGAACAGGCAAATATCGGGGTATAAAGTTCGGTAGGTAAATCAAGCATTCCGTAAACGAAACCGCTGTAGAAGTCAATATTTGCACTTACACCTTTATATATATGTCTTTCAGCTCCTATTACTTTGGGTGCAAGTCTTTCAACTGCACTATAGAGTTTGAAATCATTATTTTTATGTTTTGCATTTGCAAGCTGCTCAACATATTTTTTGAAAATGTTGGCACGTGGATCTGAAAGCGAGTATACAGCATGCCCCATACCATATATTAATCCGGATTTATCAAAGGACTCTTTTCTTAAAAGCTTTAAAAGATAAGCTTTTATTTCATCGTCATCACTTATATCCTTTATATGTTTTTTCATATCTTTAAACATTTCAACAACTTTTATATTGGCGCCACCATGTTTTGGGCCTTTCAAAGAGCCTAGAGCTGCCGCTATAGTCGAATAAGTATCTGTACCTGAGGATGTCACCACATGAGTTGTAAAAGTGGAATTGTTACCGCCGCCGTGTTCCATATGTAATACCATGGCAAGATCGAGGACTTTGGCTTCAAGATCTGAATATTTCCTATCTTCTCTAAGCATCAGTAAAATATTCTCGGCAGTAGACAATTCGTTAGAAGGACGATGAATGTACATACTTTTATCTCTGATATAGTGATTATAGGCATGATAACCGTATACACACATCATAGGGAAGGTTGCTATAAGATTAATACATTGGCGTAATACATTTGAAAGAGAGGTATCATCAGCCTTTGAGTCATAGGCATACAATGTAAGTACAGATCTTGAAAGCGTGTTCATCATGTCTTTGCTTGGTGCCTTCATGATAATATCTCTTGTAAAGTTCTTAGGCAAGATCTCTGGTCTCCAAGTAAACGATTGAAATCTTTAAGCTCATTTGAAGTAGGCAGATTGCCGAAAAGCATTAGATATGCGACTTCCTCAAATCCGAATCTGTTTTCATTTAAAAATCCGTCTGTAAGTTCATGTATATCAATGCCCTGGTATCTAAGCTCACCGTCACATGGTATCTTCTCACCATTTTCCCTTTTAAATGAGGTTATCTCGGAAATGCGGGTAAGTCCGGCTCTTACACCTTCACCTTGAAGATTGCGCAAGCCCCTTTGCACATCAAATTCTTTATACAAGGATTGGTTTATAGTTAAATTTGTAAGGCATTTTGAGGTCAGATCCTCTATTTCTTTTGTAATCTTTTGGTTGTAGCTCATATATTTCTCCTTTAAAAATTATACATGTACAAAGTTACTTATATTTATTAATTATATAGTTATAATAATTATACATTATTTTATAACATAGTTTAATTAAGAAATTATGTATAGTTATTGAATAAATAATGACTATGGGTAATGTGACATAAAAATAAAAGTGGATTAATCTACACATTTAATTATTATTATGCATTTAAATATAGAAAAAAACATATGAAAAAAATTAGATGTTATAAATTTTTCCTGTTTATATTATTGAAAAATTCAATAAAAAGAGTAAAAAAATATTCTCTGTAAAAATAATCGTAAGTAATATTAAAAATAAGCTTACAAATAAAGGAACAAACCTAAGGGAGGAAAAAACAATGAAATTGTTCAAGAAAGTTTTAGCAGTATCAGTAGCATCTGTGTGTGCTCTTTCATTAGCAGCATGTGGAGGTGGAAGCAAGCCGGCAGAGACAACTGCAGCAGCTACAGAGTCAAAGGAAGAAAGCAAGGCGGCTGAAAGTGTTTCAGAGGCAGTTGCAGCTACAGGTAAGGACGCAAAGGATATCAAAGTAGGTATCTCAATTTATAAGTTTGATGATAACTTCATGACATTATATCGTAACGAGCTTGTTAGATATCTTACAGAGGAAGTTGGTATTCCAAAAGAGAACGTAGTAGTTCAGGACGGTAAGAACGATCAGGCAGAGCAGACAAACCAGATCAACAACTTTATCGCAACTAAGGTTGACGTTATGATTCTTAACCTTGTTCAGTCATCTTCAGCTCCTACAGTTACAGATCTTGCTAAGGAAGCAGGAATTCCTGTAGTGTACATCAACCGTGAGCCTGATGAGGCTGAGGTTACAAGATGGGGTGCAGACGGTATCAATGCTACATATGTAGGTGCAGATGCTCGTCAGTCAGGAACATTCCAGGGTGAAGAGATTGCAGAGCTTGACAACAAGGGTGACATCAACGGTGACGGAACAGTTAAGTATATCATGATCCAGGGTGACCCTGAGAACATCGATGCACAGTACAGAACAGAGTATTCAGTTAAGGCACTTACAGAGAAGAGCGGATTAAAGGCTGAGCAGCTCTTAATTCAGAGAGGTGACTGGGATCAGGCTAAGGGACAGCAGATCGCACAGGACGCACTTACACAGTACGGAAATGATATCGAAGTTATCTTCTGTAACAATGACGCTATGGCACTTGGTGCACTTCAGGCTATCAATGCGGCAGGAAGAAAAGTTGGCGAAGATATCTATATCGTAGGTGTTGATGCACTTGCTGAGGCAGTTCAGGATGTATCAGAAGACAAGATGACAGGTACAGTATTTAACGATTTCATCAGCCAGGCACAGGCAGCAGCTAAGGCAGCTGTAGCATTTGCAGACGGTGAGAAGGTAGATACAAAGATTCCTGTAGACTATGTAAAGGTTACAAAGGATAACGCAGCAGAGATCTTAGAGCTCGTAAAATAATCAAAAATTAACTTAAGTAAACATCTTTCGGGTGTGCCGGTGCACACCCGATTTTTGAAAGGAGCAATGGATGTCAGAGTACAGATTGGAAATGAGAGGGGTTTCAAAAAGTTTCCCCGGTGTAAAAGCACTAGACAATATCCATCTTAATGTCAGACCGGGCAGCGTACATGCTCTTATGGGTGAAAACGGAGCAGGCAAGTCCACACTTATGAAATGTCTGTTTGGAATATATACAATGGATACCGGTGAGGTCTATGTAGATGGAGAAAAAATGAATATACTAAATCCTGATGATGCACTTCATAAGGGATTGGCAATGGTTCATCAGGAGTTACAACCTGTACCGGCAAGATCCATTGCGGAAAATATGTTTTTGGGCAGATATCCTACAATTAATATAGGACCTCTAAAAGTAATAGACCATAAGAAGATGGAAAATGAAGCCAATAAATGGCTTAAGGAAGTAAAACTTAATGTAAATCCCAATGCATTATTGCAGACTTTATCTATTTCACAGATGCAGTCTGTAGAGATAGCAAAAGCTGTTTCAATGGGAGCAAAGATCATCATTTTAGATGAGCCTACATCATCACTTACTGAAAACGAAGTAAGCGGATTGTTTAAAATAATAAGAGAATTAAAAGAAAAAGGTGTATCTCTTATATATATCTCACATAAGATGGCTGAGATAAGAGAGATAGCAGATGATATTACCATCATGAGAGACGGAACCTATGTAGGTACATGGGAAGTAAAAGACATCAGTGACGGTGAGATCATAAGACAAATGGTTGGTAGAGAGCTTTCAAATATCTATCCGCCGAAGGATGACTTAGAAAAAGGTGAAGTTATACTTAAGGTCGATGGCCTTACAAGTATACATGAAAATATATTTAGAAACTGCTCATTTGAACTTAGAAAAGGTGAGATACTCGGATTTGGCGGACTTGTGGGTGCAGGTAGAAGTGAACTTATGGAAGCCATATTTGGACTTAGAAGTGTAAAATCCGGAAAAGTATACATGAAGGGCAAAGAGCAGAATATAGCAAGACCAAGAGATGCTATAAAAGACGGACTTGGTATGATTACAGAGGACAGAAGAGGAACAGGAATACTGGGATGCCTTTCAATAGCTGATAATGTTGCTATTTCTTCGCTTAATAATTATCTTGTAGCAGGTATTGCATTGGATGACGGTAAGATCAAACAGGTTGTAGATGAAAATGTAAGCAAGCTAAGTATAAAGACTCCAAGCAATAAGACATTGATACAGTCTTTGTCGGGAGGTAATCAGCAAAAGGTAATTATTGCAAGATGGCTTGCAAACAACCCTGATGTGCTGATAATGGATGAGCCTACAAGAGGTATCGACGTAGGTGCAAAATATGAAATATACCAGATAATGATAAACCTGGCAAAGCAGGGAAAGGGCATCATAATGATTTCTTCCGAGATGCCTGAACTTATTGGAATGTCTGATAGAATAATCGTTATGTGCAATGGTGAAATTACCGGGTGAAGTATCAAAAGACGATGCTACACAGGAGAGTATCATGGCATTGGCTACTAAATTTTAGGAGGAATACTTATGAATACAAAATCTTTAGATATAAAGAAATTGTTACTGGATAACGGTATCATAATAGTTTTACTTTTGCTTGTACTGTTTACAGGTATAATGAAGGACAATTTCTTTTCAGCAAGTAACTTAAGAAATGTTTTGGTAAATGTGGCACCAAGAGTAATCATTGCCTTCGGTGTGTCAGCATGTCTTATAACAAAGGGTACCGATCTTTCAGCAGGTCGTCTTGTAGGACTTTCAGCCTGTGTAGCAGGTACACTTTTACAGAATAAAGACTATGCAAATAAAATGTTTCCAAATCTTGGTGACATGAATATCCTTGTAGTGCTTTAATAGCTATAGCTATTTGTGCTGTATTCGGATGTATCAACGGTATTGTTATAGCTCATTTAAATGTTCCTGCATTCATCGGAACACTTGGAATGCAGCTTATAGTATATGGTGTATGTCTTGTTTATACAAAGGCCGAGCCAATCGGTGGATACAGAACAGCATATACAACAGTTGCAACAGGAAACTTCTTAAAGATTCCGTATCTTTTCATCTATGCACTTGTTATCGGACTCATTATGTGGTTTGTTTTCAATAAAACAAGACATGGTAAGTATATGTATGCAATTGGTGGAAATGAGGCGGCAGCAGAGGTATCAGGTGTTAATGTAAAGAAGACAAAGATACTTATCTACACATCAGCAGCAATTCTCTATGCAATAGCAGGTTTCCTTTTGGGAGCAAAATCAGGTGGTTCATCTGTAAACATGGGTGCATCATACGAGCTTGAGGCTATCGCAGCTTGTACAATCGGTGGTGTATCTGTAAACGGTGGTATCGGTAGAATATCAGGTTGTGTAATCGGTGTTTTGGTATTCGAGTTATTGAAATCCTCAATGCAGTTCCTCGGAATCAAGCCGGACTTCCAGTTCATAGTACAGGGTATCATCATTGTAGTTGCTATTGCACTTGATATCAGAAAGTATATACAGAAGAAGTAATTGATTAAACATAAAACTCCATTTACACCCTTTATATGTATGATATAATGATACATATAGGGGGTGATTTTTTGATTGATGTGAACGAGGTAATTGACAGTGAGGAAGACTACAACGGATTGATGGAGACATTATACTTGTCATCAATTCCCGGTATGAAAGAAAAGATTGTTGAAGGAATGAAGACCTCCATAGAGGATTGCATACCCGAAAATCAGGTATGGTGAATGCAGTATTTGTATATAAGTAGCAAAAAAAGATGGATATATAGTGCTTTAAAGGAGATAAAAGATATTGAATTTTACAATTTTAAGGCAGATAAAAGTCTTCCAAGTGAATTTATTAAGGAACTAAAGAAAGTCGGAGGAAGTGTAGAACTGTTCTTTTGGGATTGCAGTAAGAATGTTACAATAGATATATAAATATAAAAAAACACAAAAAAAGTCACCGATGCATTAGTACATTGGTGATTTTCTTGTATACAAAGACTTATTTTTTTACTTAAAAAAAGATATCATTGTTTCAAATGCTCTTCATAATATTTTTTTCAAGCTCCGACATAAATTTGCTCTGAGATATATGATTTTGTACAGTCATATATGGCTGGTCTGTCAGTGGAAGCTCTATTTTATCAATGTTCTTTCTATATGATTGTATATCGATTCCCATCTTTTGCTTAAATAATCTGTTCAAATATCTGCTGTCTGAAAAGCCTGCCTCACAACATATATCACTGATTCTCAGAGTTGTTTTATTAAGTAATGAAAATGCATGGTCAAATCTTATATTATTTAAATATTCCGTAAAAGTAGTGCCGGTCATTTTCTTTATAAAGTGAGATATATAATAGGTAGATAGAGACTCGAGATTTGCAATATCTTCCAAAGTTATATTCTCAGAATGATGTTCGGACATGTAATCGGTTATTCTTTGCAAACGCTTACCCTTGGAACGGCTTTGTTTTGTACTTTGTTCATCAATAAAAGGAGTTGCTATTTTACTTAGTTTATAAATTAAGTCAAGAGCTTTTGCTCCGGCCCCTAATTCAGTGAAAGCCATATCACTGGCATAACACATAGCACATTCAAATATTGTCTTATAAAGATCACTATTCTTTTCATCATATACTATATGATTTTTCTTATATATAATATCAGGTCCTATATTTTTTTATACAGTGCATGATTTATCAAAAAAATATAACTATCTTATTATGATGTTTATTGCTGTAGAAAGAGTGTGGCTGATATCTGTTTACTATGTAGATATCATTTTTTTCTTAAGCTTGAAAAACTTCATTATCAATAACAAGATCTATATTACCTTCCAGTATCATACCTATTTCAAGATCAGAATGACAGTGTACACTTCTTGAAAGTATCTCAATCATAAGCATGGCAAGGGAGTTTGTTTTTGTATGTCTTATTATCTCATATTCGGTTTTTGTTAGTTTTTATTGAGTTCAAGTCCATAGCATATATTCCTTTATATAAATAGAATAAATTAAGTTGTAAAAAATAGTTAAAAATAGACAAATAAATGTATAATCAGCATCTATTTTGTTTTCAAATTCAGTATATTCTATACTATATATTATTTCAACATAGAAATAGCAATATTAACATACATCAATAACAAGATTATCGACATTTGGTTTAATATATCAGTTATCATAATATTACATGGAAAGTCGTTTATAAACTACATAGCAATATTATCTTTATTATTGCAAATTTGAAAGGAGACATATTTATGAAAGAATTTTTCCCAAGCATTTCACCTATTAAATTTGAAGGAAGTGAGAGCAAGAACCCACTCAGCTTCAAATACTATGATGCTAAAAGAGTAATAATGGGTAAAACTATGGAGGAACATTTATCATTTGCTATGGCATGGTGGCATAATCTTTGTGCAAGCGGTGCCGATATGTTCGGACAGGGTACTGCCGATAAAGCTTTTGGTGAAAATCAGGGAACAATGGAGCATGCAAAGGCAAAAGTTGATGCAGGTATTGAATTCATGCAAAAGCTTGGAATCAAATATTATTGCTTCCATGATACAGATATCGTACCGGAAGATCAGGAAGACATCAATGTTACAAATGCACGTTTGGATGAAATAACAGATTATATCCTTGAAAAGACAAAGGGAACAGACATCAAATGCCTTTGGGCAACATGCAATATGTTCAGTAATCCAAGGTTTATGAATGGTGCGGGAAGTTCAAACAGTGCGGACGTTTTCTGTTTTGCAGCCGCACAGGCTAAGAAAGGTCTTGAAAACGCTGTAAAGCTTGGAGCAAAGGGATTTGTATTCTGGGGCGGACGTGAAGGATATGAGACTCTTTTAAATACAGATATGAAGCTTGAAGAAGAGAATATTGCTACATTATTTACAATGTGCAGAGATTATGGACGCAGCATAGGATTTAAGGGTGATTTCTATATCGAGCCAAAACCGAAGGAGCCTATGAAGCATCAGTATGATTTTGATGCCGCAACAGCAATAGGATTCTTGAGAAAATACGGACTTGATAAGGACTTTAAGATGAATATTGAGGCAAATCACGCTACATTGGCAGGACATACATTCCAGCATGAGCTTAGAGTGGCAGCAATCAATAATATGCTCGGCTCAGTAGATGCAAATCAGGGTGATACTTTACTTGGATGGGATACAGATCAGTTCCCTACAAATGTATATGATACCACTCTTGCAATGTATGAGATCTTAAAGGCAGGCGGTTTAAGCGGAGGATTAAATTTCGATTCAAAGAATCGTAGACCAAGTAATACGGCTGAGGATATGTTCTATGGCTTCATAGCAGGTATGGACACATTTGCACTCGGACTTATCAAAGCCGCACAAATAATTGAAGACGGCAGAATAGATGAATTTGTTAAGGAGAGATATTCAAGCTATAACTCAGGAATCGGTGAGAAGATAAGAAATAAATCAGTTACATTGGTGGAATGTGCTGAATATGCGGCCAAGATGAAGAAACCTGAATTACCTGAGTCGGGAAGACAGGAATATCTTGAGACTGTAATCAATAATATATTTTTTAATTCAAAGCTATAAAAATACCTGATGAGGAACGTTTAAATCAGGTTTATATAAGGAGGATACTATGAAAATGAAGAAATTATGTGCGTTTGTAGCAGCCGGTATGTTAGCTTTATCACTGGTGGCATGTACTGACGGAAATGAGCCTGCAAAGACAGCAACAGAGCAGACACAGGCGGAGAGCACCAAGGCAGAAGGCGACTCCAAAGAAGCAAAGGCTATGGGTGGAAAAATCGGTATATCAATGCCTACAAAGTCTTTGGAGAGATGGAATCGTGACGGCTCTTACCTTGAAAAAGAGTTTGAAAAAGCGGGCTATGAGGTTTCACTTACTTACTCAGATAACAAATCGATCAGCAGGTAAAGGATATAGAAGGTCTTATAGCAGATAAGGTTGATTTACTTGTAGTAGCAGCAATAGACGGTGAGTCACTCGCACAGGTACTTGCCGAGGCAAAGAGCCAAAATATTCCTGTTATCGCTTATGACAGACTTATCATGAATACAGATGCAATATCATACTATGTTTCTTTTGATAACTACACTGTAGGAAAACTTCAGGGTGAGTTTGTGGCAGAGAAACTCGATCTTGCCAATGCAGGTGATAAGAAGTTTAATATTGAGTTTACAGGTGGAGATCCTGCTGATAATAATGCAAAGTTTTTCTTTAACGGTGCAATGGATGTTATAAAGCCATATATTGAAAAAGGAACAGTCGTAGTTCCTTCAGGACAGACAACATTTGAGCAGGTTGGTACTGCACAGTGGGATACATCAAAGGCATTATCAAGATTCCAGAATATTTTGGGTTCATATTACTCAGACGGTACACAACTTGATGCGGCTGTATGTTCAAATGACTCCACAGCTTTAGGTGTAACACAGGCTATTCAGTCAGATTATGCAGGAAGTAATGAGATAATAATTACAGGTCAGGACGGAGATGAGGCAAATCTTGCAAATATCATCGACGGAAAGCAGACAATGACAGTTTATAAGGCTGTTGCAAACGAGGCCATTGCTACACTTAACCTTGGTGCTGCTATATTAAATAATGAAAAACCTGATGCATCACTTATTGAAAAATCAGGCTGGAGCTTTGATTGTACATATGATACATCATCATATGACAATGGAGCGGCTGTAATACCTTCATATCTTTTGGTTCCTGTTACTGTAACAAAGGACAATATCCAAAAGGAACTTGTTGATACAGGATATTACACAATGGGAAGTGACGGTTATCCACATCCTGTACAGTAAATTACCGCAGGCTCCGGGGAATCTTTGCGGAATATTATCGTAGATAACGATATAAGACTATAATATTGCCTTATATGGCGGAAAGGCGGATGTATTGAAAGATTATATTTTAGAAATGAAAAATATTACAAAGGAATACCCCGGAGTAAAAGCTTTAAATAATGTAAATCTGAAGATTGAAAGAGCAAGTATTCATGCATTGGTAGGAGAGAACGGAGCAGGAAAATCCACTCTGATGAATATTCTCTCCGGAACCATTGCACATAATGAGTATACCGGTCAGATTCTCTACAACAATAAAGAATGTAAATTTCAAAAGATACATGACAGTGAAAAGCAGGGTATAGTGATAATACATCAGGAACTGGCCCTTATACCCGAGCTAACAATTGCTGAAAATATGTTTCTTGGAAATGAGAGAAAAAACAGATTCGGTGTGATAGATTGGAATGAGACTTTTCATCAGGCCGACGCAGCTATGAAAGCTGTTGGCTTAAATGAAAATACACAATCTCTTATAAAGGATATCGGAACCGGAAAACAGCAACTTGTAGAGATCGCCAAGGCTATATCAAAAGATGTAAAGCTTTTAATTCTGGATGAGCCGACCTCTTCACTTAATGATGAGGATTCAAGAATGCTCCTTGATATGCTGATACGTTTTAAAAAAGAAAAAGGCATTACATCAATCATTATTACACATAAATTGCAGGAAGTTGCATATGTGGCTGATGAAATAACAGTAATAAGAGACGGAATGACAATTGAAACTATTGATAACTCGGATCACCTTATAAATGAAGAGCGCATTATAAAAGGTATGGTTGGACGTGAGCTTGAAGACAGGTATCCTGCAAGAGAACATGTAATAAGTAATGAAATAATGTTTGAAGCAAGGGATTGGTCTGTATATCATCCGATATACACTGAAAAATGTGTTGTAAATAATATAAGTTTTCATGTAAAAAAAAGGGGAAGTCGTAGGTTTTTCAGGATTGCAGGGTGCAGGAAGAACAGAACTGGCCAAATCACTTTTTGGAAAGAGTTATGGCAGTCGTATTTCAGGTCGTGAATTTATTGCAGGTAAGGAGGTATTTCTCAACAGTTCCAGAGATGCAATTGTTAACGGTCTGGCATATGTAACAGAGGATAGAAAAACTGACGGATTGATACTTTCTGAAACGATTGCAAGAAATACAACACTCGCAAGAATGGAAAAAATTGCGGACAAAAGAGGCATTGTAGATGTTTCAAAGGAAAACATGGTTGCAAAGGATTATGTAAATGCAATGAAAACCAAAACGCCTTCTGTTTTACAAAAGGTTGGAAATCTTTCAGGTGGTAATCAGCAAAAAGTTCTTTTATCAAAGTGGATGTTTGCGGGACCTGAAGTTTTATTCCTTGATGAGCCTACCAGAGGAATAGATGTAGGTGCAAAATATGAGATCTATTCCATTATTAATGATATGGTAAGTCAGGGTAAGTCAGTTGTAATGATTTCATCGGATCTTACAGAGCTTTTAGGTATGTGCGATAGAATTTATGTTATGAACGAAGGTAAGATAACCGGAGAGTTTAGTGCCGAGGAAGCTACACAGGAAAAAATAATGAGTACAATCCTAAAATCCGATTGTGCTGCAGTTAATTAGGAGGTAAAAATGAATGCAAATAAATTTGTAAAAAAATATACAATGGTACTTGCTTTGCTTGTAGTTTTTGTATTCTTTACATATCTTACAGGTGGTAGACTTCTTCTTGCACAGAACATTTCAAATCTATTGTTACAGAATGCATATGTTCTTATAATGGCATGCGGTATGCTTTTGTGTATACTTACCGGCGGTAATGTCGATTTGTCTATAGGATCCACATTATGTCTGTCTGCCGCACTCTCAGCCAAATTACTAAGTATGGGAATAAGCCCTTTTGTTGCTATATTGGCTTCAATTGCAGTTGCATGTGTTATAGGTGTATGGCAGGGATGGCTTATAGGATATGTACATATTCCGCCTTTTATATGTACACTTGCGGGTATGTTCCTTTTTAGAGGTATTGCAAGAGTTATTCTGGATTCAAAGACTGTTCCTATAATGGATAAGAAATTCCTAAGTCTGTTTACATCATATATCCAAATTCCGGGACTTGATGTAAATCAGCGAGTTATTTCATCAATGGTTGTGGGAATAATAGTTGCGGTAATAATAACAGCCTATACCTTTATTTCAGAGAGAAAAAAAGTAAAAAAAGGTTATGCAACAGCCGGATTTGGTCTTACCGCGGCAAGAATATGTATATTTGACCTTGTAATATTATTTTACGCATATAAGCTTATGAGCTATAAGGGTATTCCGATAATGCTTATTTGGATCTTGATTGTAGTTGCAATATTTGCATTTATTACAAGCTCAACAGTATTCGGAAGATATTTCTATGCTGTTGGCGGTAATGAAAAAGCTACCAGGCTTTCAGGTATTGATCCGAGAAGAGTGTACTTCCGGGCATATTTTCTTATGAGCCTTCTTGCAGGACTCTCAGGACTTTTAGTAGTGGCTCGTATAGGTTCGGTAGACGGAAATATGGGTAGTTCATATGAGATGGATGCTATTGCATCATGTTTCATAGGTGGAGCATCTGCTTATGGTGGTTCCGGAACTGTACAGGGAATAATGATTGGTGCAATACTTCTGGGTGTAATAAATCAGGGTATGTCAATACTTGGACTTCCGGATCAGTATCAATACATTGTAAAAGGTGCTGTTCTTTTAGGAGCTGTAGTATTTGATGTGGTATCAAATCATAAAACAGGAAAATCATAAAATATATGGGGCTATTATACAGTTTTGTATATAGCCCGTATTTGTATATGTAAATTCAGAAAGGGGGATTAGGTGTTTGACAATATAGTTTCCAGAAAAAATACAAATTGTGCTAAATGGGATGAAATAATAGCAGATTGCGGAGTGGATGATTTGATTCCTCTTACAGTTGCCGACATGGATTACAGAGTAGCACCGGAAATTATGACAGCTGTTATAGAAGCTGCAAATCATGGAATATACGGATATACAAATGTAAGCGATAAATATATAGAACTGTCAAAAAAATGGGCACAAAATAATTATGGCTTCAATCCTGAAAATGAGTGGATAGTTTATTGCCCAAGAATAATTCAGGCAATATCCTTGATAATACAAAACTATACAAAAAAAGATGATAAAGTTTTGGTATTTACACCACTCTATGATCCTATTCAAAATGCTGTACGCATCAATGACAGAGAATTGGTAGAATGTTCACTAAGCTTAAAAGACGGACATTACGAGATAGACTTCAAGGACTTTGAAGATAAGATAAGGAGCGGAGTAAAAATATTTATTACAGTATCACCTCATAATCCTGTAGGGAGAGTGTGGACTGAAGATGAAATAAAACAGACCGTGGAAATATGTAAGCGACACAATGTACTTATAATATCGGATGAAACACATGCCGACTTTATCTGGAAGGGAAAATTCATATCTTATGCATCGTATTATGATATGTATGAGAATATAATAATAGGATTATCAACATCAAAGAATTTTAATATTGCAGGACTTGAGGCCAGCAATATAATTATAAAAAATGAGGAGCTTAGAACTTTCTTTAAGAAACTTCTAAGACAGGGCGGAATACATAATCCGAGTTATTTTTGTATACCGGCTGTTATAGCGGCTTATGAATACGGTGAAGAATGGCTTAATATTGCAAAAGAAAAAATAAAAGAAAACATGGATATCATAAAAAGCTTCTTTGAAAATGAGATGAAAGGCTTTAAGGTAATTGATTCGGAAGGAACTTTCCTGTCATGGGTTGATTACAGGGAGCTTAATATTTCAGAAGATAAATTAAAAGAGCTTATGATAGAAAAGGCTCATATAGCATTTTCACTTGGTAGCGGATATGGTGAAGACGGAAGAGGTTTTTTCAGAGTAAATGCCGCTTTACCAAAAGAATTGCTTAAAGAAGCTTTATTTAGATTTAAAAATAACATAAATTGGGAGATATTTTATGAGTAAGACAAAAAGAAAACCTACTGTACTTCAGGCATTGTTCCCTATACTTTCAATGCTTATAATACTTGGTGTGGGAATTGCATTTTTAGATTTGCCTGCTGAGCCTTTGATAGTGTTGGCCGCTGTGGTATCGGGAGTACAGGCAATTTTTCTGGGATATTCGTATGATGATATAATGAATGAGATCGCAACCAAGATCGCAAAGGTTTGGGGTGCATTATTAATTCTTATAATCGTAGGTTTTATGATAGGTTCATGGATGCTTGGCGGTACTATACCTATGCTTATATACTATGGTTTAAAACTTATAAGTCCTAAATATCTTGCACTTACAGCATTTATACTTACAGCCATAGTGTCGGTTCTTACAGGTACATCATGGGGTTCAGCCGGAACAATAGGTGTTGCCTTTATGGGTGTTGCAATAGGAATGGATGCAAATCTTGCATTAGTTGCAGGTGCAGTGGTATCAGGAGCATATTTTGGAGATAAGCTTTCACCGCTTTCAGATACTACAAACCTTTCATCTGCAGTTTGTGGAGTGGATCTTTATGAGCATGTATATAATCAGATGTGGACAACAGGAAGCGCAGCTGTTTTGTCTGTAATATTCTACTTTATAATGGGACAGGTAGGAGCAGTAAAAAATGTTGTTGTACCTGAGACCATCAATATTCTTACAGGTACATTGGACCAAATGTTTAACTGGAATATTTTGTTACTTGTTCCTCTTGTAATAGTACTTGCAGGATCAATTACAAAGAAACCTACAATTCCTGTTATGCTTGTGGCATCAGCAATTGCGCTTATAAATGCTGCAGTATTTCAGGGGGCGGATCTTAAGAGCATAGTAGATGTTACATTAAACGGATTTAATGTAGAGATGATTGGAATGACTAAGGACGAGGTTGCACCGGAACTTATAAGACTTCTTCACAGAGGCGGTATGATGTCAATGATGAATACACTTCTCATTGCTGTATGCGCTATTTCTTTTGCAGGTACTATGAGTGTAACAGGCGCTTTAGAAGTTGTAATTTCAAAGATGCTTGAAAAGATCAACTCAACATTTAAACTTGTAGCTTCAACAATAGTTACATGCCTTATAATTACAGGTGTTACAAGTAACGGGCAGGTATCTATTTTGATGCCCGGAGAAGCTTTTAAGGATGCCTATATTAAGATGGGCTTGCATCCGAAGGTATTATCAAGAACACTTGAGGACTCTGTTACATGTACGGAATGTCTGATACCATGGACAGCGGCAGGTGCCTATATGGCAAGTACACTTGGTGTAGATACATTACATTATCTGCCATATGCAATTTTGAATTATTCAGGTATGATATTTGCACTTGTATTTGCACTTACAGGAATCGGTATCGCAAAACTTAATAAGAAATCAAATAATAAATCAAAGATGTCGGGTGCTTCTACCCGACATTTTGCTATTTTTCCCTCCTCTCTTTTAATTTTATACAATATTTGATATAATCAATAATTATAGAAAATAAGGAGGCTTCTATGGCTGATACAATTAATATAAAAGATAATTACGAAGTAGAGACAAATGAAAACGGAAGACTTGGTGAGGTAAAGATTGCCGATGAAGTTGTTGCCGTTATTGCAGGTATTGCCGCTACAGAGGTAGAAGGTGTAGACTCAATGGCAGGAAATCCTACTAAAGAAATAGTAGGTAAACTTTCAGGAAGTAAGACCGCAAAGAGTATGAGAGGAGTGAAGGTAGAGGTAAATGATGATAAGGTTTGTGTTGACCTTGCAATCAATGTAAGTTACAACTACAACATTCCTGAAGTAAGTGAGAAAGTACAGGAGAGAGTTAAGAATGCTATCGAGAATATGACAGGACTTACAGTGCTTGAAGTTAATATTAAGATAGCATATGTTGTAGCAGACTAATGAGACCTTTTTCAAGTAATTATATAAGAAAGATAGCAACTATCGGAATGCTGACAGCTTTAGCAATGGTACTTGGCTTTGTGGAAACATTAATACCTATCAATTTAGGTATTCCCGGCATGAAGTTAGGACTTGCAAATCTGATTGTGATTATTGCTTTTTATTTGTTTGATATAAAAACAGGAGTAATAGTTTCACTACTTAGAATTGTTTTGATAGCTATGACTTTCGGAAATATTTCAATGATGTTTTATTCTATATCAGGAGCCACGCTTAGTTTACTTTGTATGATTTTAGCAAAACGAGTTAAAGGCTTTTCCATGGTAGGTATAAGTATTATTGGAGGTATAATGCACAATGTCGGACAGATAATTTGTGCGGCTTTTGTTGTAAGGACAAATGGGGTATTTACATATTTACCGGTACTTATGATTGCAGGTGTAGTCAGCGGTATGCTTATAGGAATAGCGGCATCACTTGTTATAGTTAGAGTAAAACCTTATATACGCAAATAGCTTATTATAAGTAGATGTAAAGCATTCATAATTTAAATATATTATTAAACAAAGTTACATTGCAAGTTTGATTTTATAATCAGGCTTGCTTTTTAGAGATTTTAGAATGGAGATAAAATGGCAAATACAAAGATTGATGTGGTTTCAGGTTTTTTAGGTGCAGGAAAAACCACTTTTATAAAGAGACTTGTTGAAGTAAGTAAGGACAAAGGAAAAACAATAATAATAGAGAATGAGTTCGGTGAAATCGGTATAGACGGAGGCTTTTTAAAGAATTCCGGAATTGAGATCAGAGAAATGAACTCAGGATGCATTTGTTGTTCTTTGGCAGGAGATTTTGAGGCATCTTTAAGAGAACTCTTATCAACTTATGAGCCGAACAGAGTTATTATAGAGCCGAGTGGAGTAGGTAAGCTTTCAGATGTATTGAAGGCTGTTTCGGATGTAGAAAAAGATTTGCCTGTAGAGTCAAACTCAGCTGTGACAGTTGTTGATGTAAAGAAGTGTAAGATGTATATGAAGAATTTCGGTGAGTTCTTTAACAATCAGATTCAGTTTGCAAATACTATAATCTTATCAAGAACAGATTTGGTAGATAACACTAAAATCGAGGAAGCTGTTGCACTTATTAAGAATGTAAATCCTGAAGCAACTATTGTTACAACACCTCTTGATAAATTAAGCAATGAAAAGATAGAAGAGTTATTATCAAGCCCTATAGATTTAAAGAGCGAATTGCTGGAAGAGTTAGCAAGAGAGCATGCACACCATCATGACCACGAGCATCATCATGATCATGAGCATCACCATGAGCATGAGCATCACCATGAGCATGACGAGCACTGCGGATGCCATGAACATGAACATGAGCATCATCACGAACATCATCATGATCACGAGCATGATGAGCACTGTGGATGCCACGAGCATGATCATGATCACGAACACCACCATGAGCATGATGAGCACTGTGGATGCCACGAACATGAGCATGAGCACGAACACGAACATCACCATGATCACGAACACCACCATGATCATTGCGGATGTGGGCATGACCATCATGATCACCATCATGCAGATGATGTGTTTGACAGTTGGGGAATGGAGCAGGTGCCTGCAATAAGCGAGGAGAAGCTAAAGAATATACTTGAGAGCTTTGCGGATGAAGAAAAATTCGGTGTTGTTCTTAGAGCTAAGGGAATGTTAAAGGATGTAAACAGTGATGACTGGTTCTATTTTGACTTGGTTCCGGGAGAGAGTGATATCAGAAGAGGTGCTGCAGAGTATACAGGTAAGGTATGTGTTATCGGAGCAGGATTAAAGACTGAAGAAATAGAAAAGTGTTTTAGAGCTTAAAGATTATTGATTGGAGAAGTTATGGAAAGATTACCTATTTTTGTCATCAATGGTTTTTTAGAAGCCGGTAAAACACAGTTTATGAAATTTACAATGCAGCAGGAGTATTTTCAGACTGACGGTAATACATTATTGATTGTATGTGAAGAGGGTGAAGAGGAATATGATAAAGATTTATTGGAGTCCACTCACACAACCGTAAAGTACATAGATGATATATCGGATTTTACAAAGAAAAGATGATAGAGTTTACCAAAGAGGTTAATCCTGAAAGAATTCTTATAGAATGGAACGGACTATGGGAACAGGACAAGATACAAATACCTGATATCTGGTATGTTAATCAGATGATTACCATATATGATACATCTACATTGGATCTCTATATAAAGAACAAGGACCTGAAGGCATACATGGGTAAGATGCTTAAGGATTCCGAACTTGTTATATGTAACAGAGCGGATGATATTGATGATGAAATTTTAAGCACATATCATCTTCAAATAAAGGCCATGGCACCTAATGCGGAAATTATTTTTGAAGGAGAAGAGGGAGAGATTACAGGAGATTTCAGCATAAATCTTCCATATGATCTTGAAGCTTCAAAACTTATTATCAAACCTGAGGAATATGGTATTTTCTATGTGGATGCTATGGACAGAACTGAAAAGTATGACGGAAAAGAAGTTGAGTTTGTTGCTCAGGTTGTAAGACCTGACGGAATCGGTGATGATATATTGATTCCCGGAAGAAGAGCAATGACTTGTTGTGAGGCCGACATTCAGTTTTTGGGTTTTGTATGTCACTATAAAGGTGCAAAGAATTTTAAAAACAAGGACTGGGTAAAGGTAAAGGGCAAAATAAAGTATGAAATGAGCCCGCAATACCGAGCTAAAGGACCTGTAATATATGCAAATGATATTTTACTTACAGGACCTATAGAAGGATTAGTACAGTTTTAGGAGAATTATGTCTGATTTAGAATTACTGGAAGAAGCAAAAAAAGCCAGAAAAATGGCCTATGTTCCATATTCAAAATATAAAGTAGGTGCTGCACTTATGACCAAATCAGGAAAGATTATACATGGTTGTAATATTGAAAATGCAGCTTATACACCGTGCAATTGTGCGGAGAGAACAGCTTTTTTTAAAGCAGTTTCGGAAGGAATATACGATTTACAAGATAGCTGTTGTTGGAGGCTTTGAAGACTCTGATGCAGATGCATTATGTACTCCATGTGGAGTTTGCAGACAAGTGATGCAGGAGTTTTGCAACCCTAAAGAATTTGAAATCATAATGTCTGACGGTGCAAAGGTAAAATCTATGAAATTGGAAGAATTGCTACCATTTGGATTTGGACCTGATAATCTAAAATGACAATTAAAATGTACATACGAAAAAAGACAGATATAGGAAGATTTGATGAAGAAGACATTATTAAATAAATTTATTCTGGTAACGACAATGGGAACGATACTTGTAACAAGTATCGGAAAAAATATTTTTATAAAAGATATCAATGCATTTACTACAAAGAAAGGTACTGTAGATGTAAGTACTTTGAATGTAAGATCGAATGCGGGTACAGGAAATAATACTATTGCTACATTACAAAGAGATACCGGTGTTACTGTTCTTGATGAGGTTAACAGTGACGGAATGTACTGGTATAAAATAAGTTTTAATATAGGTTCAGGTGATAGAGAAGGTTATGTTGCAAAAAATTATATAAAGACAGAAACTACTGCAAAATATACAACTGATAAAACTTTTGAGTCTGAGATAGCAGGTTTTCCTGAAAGCTATAAGAACAGACTCAGAAGTTTACATGCAGAATATCCTAACTGGAAGTTTGTTGTACAGAATGTGGATATTTCATGGGATGAAGTTATAAGAAATGAATCGGTAGTCGGAGTAAATCTTGTAAGGAAGAATGCAAAATCATCATGGAAATCAACTGCCAGAGGAGCTTATAACTGGAATAACTCTACATGGCCGGGATTTGACTCAAATGAATGGGTTGCTGCAGGTGAAAATATTATAAGATATTATATGGACCCACGAAACTTTTTAGATTCAACCAATATATTTCAGTTTTTAAACAATGGATATACTACAGGTGAACAGACTGAAGAAGGTGTTGAGAAGATGCTTAAAGGGACTTTCATGGAAAGTACATCAAGTGTGAAAAATACAGCACCGTCCACAGCATCACCTACAACTCAAACTACAATAGCAGCAGCTTCTACAACTCAAGCAAAGACTTCCGGAACGAATAAGAACACGACAGTCAGTTACTCAAGTGTAAAGGCTCCGGAAGTGTACAAAGTAGTGAAGGTAAAGCGTATTCGACCAACACAAACGGTCCGGTGGCAGATCCTAATGAAAATGCGGAACTTGTAGGTCCGGGTGTAGAAAGTGTAACTGCTGCAACAACTGTGAAAGAGGAACTTCCTACCGTAGAGGATAAGGACAACGGTCCGGGATACACAGAACCTGCATCCGCACCGGTTTTTGAACCTACTACAGAGTTTAACGATACAGCACATGGACCGGGAGTTGTAAACAGTGATACAATCAAAGAGAGTGTAAGTGCTTCAAATAGTATAAATGCATCAACAGCTTCAAGTTCATCTACAGAAAATACAAATTCCAATGCGCTTTCAAACGGAACCACATATGTTGATATGATAATGGATGCCGCAAAGAGTTCCGGTGTAAATCCGTATGTTATAGCTGCAATGCTTATACAGGAACAGGGTGTTAAGGGAACTTCAGGACTTATAAGCGGAGCAACAGGTGTATACAATTTCTTTAATATTGAGGCCTACCAATCAGGAAATCAGACTGCAACAGCCAGAGGACTTGCATGGGCAGGAAGTGGAAATACATACCTTCGTCCTTGGAATACAAAGGCAAAGGCAATAATAGGTGGGGCAATGTTTTATGGAAGTACCTACTCAAAAGCCGGACAGAACACATTTTACTTAAAGAAATTTAATGTACTTGGTGAAAACAAATATAAGCACCAGTATATGACAAATATTGAGGGTGCAAAGAATGAAGGAGCCATGCTTTCAAGAGCATATTCTGAGGAAGATAAAAAAGGAGTGTTTACATTCCATATACCTGTTTATAGAGATATGCCTGAAGTACCTGAGTCAATGCCGACAGGAGACGGTAGTCCAAATAACAGATTATCTTCATTAAGTATAAGCGAATATAATATTGAACCGAGTTTCAGTAGTGATAATTATTCTTATACGGTGCAATTGCCATCTAATGTAAAGAATATTAATATTAAAGCAAATGCATCTGATGCAAGTGCAACTGTTTCAGGCAGCGGGGATATTGAATTGAACGGTTCAAGTTCTGCAATTGACATAATTGTAACAGCTCAAAATGGAACTAAAGAGAAGTACAGCATAAATATAAAGAGAGGAAATTAGTACTGTATCTACATTTTATGTAGGGATAATGTCAGAGGATTAAGATGAAATTTTTAAAAAAGCCTAATGTAAATATCGTCATACCGTCATTTATACTTACATTGATATTTTCAATAGTAGTAGCATTTAACGCTTTCGCTATGGGTATCAGTATAAGCTTTGCAGATGTCAATGCAACAGTGGGTGATGAAGTAAATTTGATAATGAGTCTTTCGTCAACAGACGGAAATATTGACAGTGCAAATATAATGCTCAGTTATGACGACAGCATTTTGGATTTTGTCGGAGGAACAAATGCACAGGGTGGAGCAGGAAGTATAAAGGTAACATCGAATACAGGAAGCAGCAGTAATAATCAAAATTATTCCCTAAAATTTAAGGCAAAGAAGGCAGGAGATGCTACAGTTGTTGTAAGTACATGGGAAGTGTATGATACCAATTCAAAAATGGCTACAATGCAGTCTCAAGGAAGCGGTAGAATAAAGATAAAGTCAGCAGATCAGGCATCAAGTGAGGAGTCTACTGTTGAAAAGAACAAGGAAGTAGCAACTACTGTTGCGGTAGATAAAAAGGATGCACTGCTTTCTTCTTTAAAGGTGAGCCCGGGAAAGCTTTCACCTAATTTTAACAGTACTGTAAAAAATTATGATATGAATGTTGCCGGCAATATATCAAATATTGCAGTCAATGCTAAGGCAAGACAGGATGGAGCAAAGGTAGTTATTACAGGAAATGATAATCTTGTAGTAGGTGTCAATGCTATTGCTGTAAAGGTAACTTCTCCGGACGGATCATCAGTGGAAAGTTATATAATAAATGTAAATAAAAGTGAGGCTAAAAAGGAAGAAACCTCAGATGCATCTTCATCGTCCTCTTCAGAAAAAGTGGTAGAGGAGAGTGAGAGCAATGCTGATGTTCTTGATCTTGTTTCTACCGAAAACGGACTTACTTTAGGTGGAATTGATTATCAGGTATCTGATTCGTTTGATAAAAACATGTTGCCTGAAGGCTTTGAAGAAGCTACCTTTACATATAAAGGAAGAGATGTAAAAGCCGGAAAAATGAAGGGACAGGATGTATATATCCTCTACCTCGTAGGAAATGACGGTTCAGGAGATTTCTATATTTATGATGATGCTGCAGATACATGGGCAGTATATACACAGCTTACCACAAATCCGAAGAGTATTACTGTAATGCCTGTTGATAAAGGTGTAGAGGTACCTAAAGGATTTATTGAAAGTATTATAAATATAAACGGTAAAAAGATTCGTGGATGGATTTGGGGCAGTGACAATGAAAAGAGATATTGTGTTGTCTATGCTATGAATTCTGACGGCAGAAAAGACTTCTATAGATATGATATGGAAGAGAGAACAATACAAAGATATTTTGCCGATCCTAATGTAGATACCGGTGTATCCACAGAGGAGTACAATACTCTTGAGAAGAAATACGAAAAGAGTAATGAGTGGGTAAGAAATCTTATTGCTTTAGCTATCATACTTGCTATATTTATATTTATTTTGCTACTTTCAAAAGCCACAAATAAAAAGAAAGCTCCAAAGGCAGTGCCTAAATCTACAAAAAAGAAAAATAAGAGCAATATTACTTCAAAAGTTGATTTGATTCCTGAAGAAGAAATGAATGATAAGACACGATTAGAGTATATGCCTCTCAGTCAGAAGAAGGAAGAAGAGCCCGCAAAAGATGATGTGGAAGACGATTTTGATATAATAGACCTTTCGTTGGATTCTGATGAATTTGAAGAAGTGGAAGAACTTGGTGATGATATTGATGACGACTTTGAAGAAGTAGCAGAACTTGACGACGACTTTGAAGAAGTAGCAGAACTTGATGATGATTCTGAGGATGATTTTGAAGATTTGGATATTTAAAAAATACCACCCGAAAGGGTGGTGTTTTTGATATTAATTGAATTTCTTTTTCTTTCCGAGTTTAGGCTCTGTAGTAAGTCCTATTCCAAGCTTATTGAGTGTTTTTATATCGGTTTCTGAAAGCATTACGGAGGAGTGCATTTGAAGTCCTTTAAGCTTAGGAATAGCATTTAAAGCTTTTCTTGCATTCTCATCTGTAGCTGCAGAAACAGAAAGTGCAATAAGAGCCTCATCTGTATGAAGTCTTGGGTTATTACCACCAAGATATGTTGTCTTTAACTCCTGTACAGGTGCAATAACTGTAGGTGATATAAGTTTTATTTCATCATCTACTCCGCTGAGTGCTTTTAATGCATTTAAAATAAGTGCTGCGCTTGCACCAAGTAATTCGGAAGTTTTTCCGGTGATAAGTTCCCCGGTCTCAAGTTCAATAGCCGCTGCAGGTGTATTTGTAGCTTCCGCCTTTAAAAGAGCGGCTGAAACCGATTTTCTGTCGTTAATACTTGTTTTTGCCTGCTGCATTATAAGCTCAAGCTTATATATTTCATCAGCCGTACATTCTCCTTTTACAAATCTTGAAAGGGAATTATAGTATCTTCTTATTATTTCCTGCTTACTTGCCTCTTTGCATACTTCATCATCAATAATACAGTTTCCAACCATATTTACCCCCATATCTGTTGGAGACTTGTATGGACATTCACCGAATATTCCCTCAAAAATAGCCATTAAAACAGGATATATCTCAATATCTCTATTGTAGTTTACAGTGGTTACACCATAAGCTTCCAGATGGAAAGGATCGATCATATTTACATCATTTAAGTCGGCAGTTGCAGCTTCATATGCAAGGTTAACAGGATGTTTTAGAGGCAAGTTCCATATAGGGAAGGTCTCAAACTTTGCATATCCTGCCTTTATTCCTCTTTTATTTTCATGATATAGCTGAGAAAGACATGTAGCCATTTTTCCGGATCCCGGGCCGGGAGCTGTAACTATTACAAGCGGTCTTGAAGTAATAATATAATCATTTTTTCCGTAGCCTTCTTCACTGACTATATGTGCAACATTGCTTGGATATCCGTCAATCAGATATAATTTGTATACCTTAATTCCAAGATTTTCAAGTCTTTCTTTGAACTTATCCGCACTTTTTTGACCAGAGTACTGTGTGATACAAACACTGCCAACAAAAAGTCCTTTTTTTCTAAATTCATCTATAAGTCTGATTACATCGGCATCATAGGTAATACCATGATCTTCTCTAATCTTATTTTGCTCTATATCTGATGCAGAGATTGAAATAATAATTTCAGCCTGATCTTTAAGTTGAAGAAGCATTCTGAGCTTCGAATCAGGCTCAAAGCCAGGGAGTACTCTGGATGCATGGTAATCATCAAAGAGTTTTCCACCAAACTCAAGATAGAGTTTATCGCCAAAACTTGCAATTCTTTCTCTTATGTGCTCAGATTGTGTTTTCAAATACATCTGATTATCGAAACCGATTTTCATAACACGCCTTTCTTATTTAGTATTGAACTATTATATAAAATCAAAATTAGATTATATCACTTTTTGACAAGGTATTAAAGGGGGACGATATAGTTTAGTAATTAAATTATATTTTTATAGATTTGAATTTGATTATAATAATTTTTTTCATTTATTATTAAAAAAATAAATCTACAAACTTATATATTATAAACACGATTAAAGTGATATACTAAAGCGACTTAAAAAGAAAGAAGGTTTTTTATGAAAAAGCAATTATTTATGACAGTTATGGGTGCAGCTATTGTATTGGCGGCTTGTGGAAACAAAGGTACAAGCACCAAAGAAGATACTACAGTAGCAGTAGAAAGCAGTCTTGATGAAAGTACTGAAAATGGAGGCATGGTAGAGGAGCCAAGTGCAGCTGTAAGTAAGGCAAATATAAAATTAAAATATTCAAATTTAGTTGATGAAGAGACAAGAGAGAGAGTAAAAAACGCGCTAAAGAATGCAGGACTTGCTGATGAAAAGATAAAGAACTTTTTTGATGCGGTAGATGAGTATAATAATGCAGTAGGTAGAGAAAATCTGGTTCAGAGTATGACAACTATAGATGCCGGCTTCCCTACATTTGACCAGGACAAGCTTATAGATGCATGGATTGATAAAGGTGGATACGTAGGTAGAAACTGTAGAATTACATCATACTCTTTAATAGGTGATTTTATTAAGGTCGGTAATCCTAAACCTGGAGATACTACCATGCTATTTAATGATTTTGAATCCATAAAAGATAAAAATATTTTTGATGGTGAAGATAAGGCAAAGTTTGATACATTGTACTCATATATTGATGTAACAAATACCCACGATACAAATGTTTTATCCGATGAGATAGTAAAATCATGGGAAGATAAGCAGATTTCATTTAATAATGATAAGATGCATATGATATCTGTGCTTATGACCATGGATGACGGTATGAATAAGGTACAGGAGTTCATAGGACATACAGGTATTTTGGTAGAGGATGGCGATAAATACCTCTTTATTGAGAAGTTGGCATTTGAATTACCATATCAGGTAGAAGAATTTGATAATTTACAGGATTTAAATGATTATTTAATGGGATATTATGATAATGAAGCCGAAGGACTGACTGCAAAACCTGTTATTTTTGAAGACGGAAAAGTAATGAAAGAGTACAGAGTTTTAAAATAATGCTTGCATTTTGTTGATATATTTGATTGAATTATATTATCAAAAATAGGAAAGAAGTGTTATGGCAGAGAGAGTTAATATATTAAAAACAGATTATGAAATGAATCGTTCAGACTTGACAGAGGTAGTATCGGCAGTATTTGGCGGCATGCTACGTGTACAGGAAGCTATTGAGATGTATGTAGCCAAAGGACAGGCTTGGAATGTGGATTTTCATACGAAGAAGATTAAAATCGGAAAAAGCACATATCCGATACAATACGTTGGAAGCGAATCAATTGAATCAAATGACTGGCTTTGGGGCTGGGAGAATATAAACGGATTTGATGAGAGTTTACTTGAACTTGTTGGAGAAGCAAGGGAATTTGGAGAAAAGGTAGGCTTTGCAGCCTTAACAAATCCAAATCTTCCTTTGACAGAGAAAGTAACCGGATATATACTTTCAATGATTTCATGTGGCATAAGTGAAAAGAACTACGGATATTATCCATGTAAACATCCCGGAGGTATTGCATTTGTGGCACTTTACGATTTACCTGAGAAGTTCTTTGCACCTGTAGATACAAAGTTATTTATCAAAACTATAATGAGTGCAATAAGTCAGTATGAGCTGGACCATAAAATTTTAGTAGAAGGCTTCCTTGCATGGAACGGTACAGATTATCATTGGGAAAACAATAATATTTATGCTAAATTTGCAGAAAATGATGGACAACTTCTGATAAGATTTGAAGATATCGGAGATAAAAAAAGAATAGAGTCAATCGACGGATTGAAATAAAGATAAGGGGCTGTGAAATAAGTACCTAAAAGAAATAGGACCATTCGATCATGCGAAAGGTCCTATTTTTGTGGTAAAATTAACTTGCAATGAAAAATTTACACACTAATTATTGTAATTCAAAACAAGGATATTTACCACTGTTTCTTTCAGATTGTTTGGATCTGCTGGATCCTGTTTTAACATTTGACAGATTGATGGGAGGAATCGATTTAAACAAGTATCTGACGGATATTTCGGAGTACACAACCGGACGACTCAGATATAATCCGGTCAACATGTTAAAAAAACAGTACTTTTCGGATTTATGACTAGCGGTTACTGCTCTCTGAGAGAACTGGAAGACAACTGCAAAGTTAATATCAGGTTCATGTATCTCATGGATCACCGGACTCCGTCATACAGAACCTTTGGATATTTCATCAATGAAATACTTCAAGATAAGATTGAAAACATTTTTTTAACGACATCAATCATGCTATCTTTAACGAGGAGCATGTAGATCTACAACATCTCTACATCGACGGCTCCAAGTTTGAAGCAAACGCAAACAAGTATACCTGGGTATGGAAGAAGGCTACGGAAAAGTTCCGTTACAAGCTTTTACGAAAAAAATCACTGCAGAGATTGATGAAATTAATGCAGAAATCGCATGGAGTGGGGTGCAGATCACAACAAACACAGAGTATGTACGGATTATCTGAATGAAATCATTGAGCAGCTATTACTTTTTATGGGAACTGGATACAAGTGCATTTGTTTACGGAAGCGGAAAGCGAAAAATCCAAAGAACAGCGTCATTATGAACACTTGACTACTTTCTGTCAGAAGCTTCAAGAATACATACAAAAAAAATTGAAATCTGTGGTCCTGACCGAAACAGTTACTCTAAAACAGATAACTCGGCTACTTTTTATGCGTATAAAAAAAGGATTACATGGGCAATGATCAGCTTCTGCCGGCATATAATGTACAGATTGGTGTAGCAGATGAATATATTGCAGTTGTTGACGTGAACCATTATCGTTCGGATATGGATTGTTTTCGTTCCTTTGATGGAGCACTTCAAACAAACTTATGGATTCTATCCCAAATATCCTGTGGCAGATGCCGGATATGGCTCATACAACAATTATATTTTCTGTGAGCAGAACGGAATTGAAAAGTATATGAAATTTCCAATGTTTAAAAAGGAAACTAAGGATCGTAAATATCATGAAGATCCATTTCGTGCAGTTAACTTCAGAATTGATGAGCAAGGAGTCATGAGATGTCCTAACGATAAAAGCATTCCATTTTTTTATGCAGAAAAAGATGTGAGGGGAAATCAGTACGGACGCAAGGAAGAACTGTATGAATGTGAAGACTGTAGCGGATGTCCATATGCAAAGAAATGTAAGAATACAGATAAGAATCGAACCGTTCGGATCAATCAGGAACTAACTTCCATGCACCAGGAAGTAATAGAAAACCTAGAAAGTATCCATGGTGCGTTATTACGAATGAACCGTTCGATACAAGCAGAAGGCACTTACGGAATTATGAAAAACGACCGTTGGTACAAGAGAATTGTCCGAAGAGGTATTCATTCAGTCAAACTGGAAGTTTTACTCGTGGCGATAGGACATAATTTATATAAATATCAGAAAAAAAAGATGAGAAACAGAACTGCCGCATAGATTCAAAAAAAGAATTTCTATGGGGTAGGGGAAGTGCGCTTTTTTCACGTATGATTTCAGTAAACTATACACAATAAATGTAAAAAGGGAGATGCGAAAAAACTCAATCGAGTTTTTTCACATCCCCTATTTCTTACAGATGCTTTACACTCTGTCTTCTTAAAAGCTGATAAGGCATTTTAAATGCACTTCCTTTGAAAGAATTTGAAGAGAAGTATTCCAGTAAAAGTTGGGCAGATTTTACTCCTGTATCAAAAGTGGCATGACGTATTGTAGTAAGTGACGGTCTGATAGCAGTTGCCAGATTACTGTCGTCTACACCTGTAACTGAAATATGCCCCGGTACTTGTATATTATTATCATACATAAAATCTATGGCTCCTACAGCAATATTGTCACAGGCACAAAGAACTGCGGTAGGAAGTATAGATGCCTTTTCATATATTTGATTCATTCCTGTATAGCCGTCTTCTATGGTAAAGGAATCCTGAAGGCTTATTAGGTCTTGGGAAGTATTTAAAGAACATTCCCTAATACCTTTCATATACCCATCATATCTTTTCTTTCCGGCTGATAAATCATGAAGCGGTCCTCCAATAAATGCGATATTTCGATGTCCCATGTTATAAAGAAAATGTACCATATCACAAATTGCCTGTTGATTATCCATATTTACAGAACTTACAGGGATTTTCAGCTCAAAATCAGGAATATCCTGACATACATATATAACAGGCTTATTGTTTCTATGTATCCACATCATATGTTCTTTAGGTATATGAACATTTGCCATAATAATACCTTCAACTTGCTTATTTTTTAAGACATCCAAAAAGTGTATTTCTTTATCAAGTTCACCATTTGTCTCACATATTACGGTATTATAACCAAGAGGTGTTACAACACTATTTATACCCTGTAATATTCTGCCGAAAACATTATTAGATATATCAGGAAAAAGAACACCTATCAATTTATTAGATTTACGATTTTCTTTTTTTATTGTCGGAGCAGTTGAATAACCAAGCTCTCTTATTACTTCCATAACTCTATTTCTTGTAGCAACAGATACAGTATTACTTTGGTTTATAACTCTTGAAACCGTTGAAATGGATACACCTGCTGCACTTGCAACATTATTAATAGTAACCATATAAGACCTCCTTTATGAAAAATGATTATGAAAAAGACAAGAGTATATCTTGAAAAACCATGAAAAACAATAGCATATTTTGCATGAAAAAAATGCAAGAAAACATACACTTGCATAATCATTTATAAAAAAACTTTGGAGCATTTGTGAATAGGATATTTATCTAAAAATAGTTTAGTATAAAAAAACAGAATTTTTAAAAAGCATTCATGAAAAAATAGTTATATCAGATAAGAGGTTATATATGAAAAATATTTTTTATAAACCGAAAGACGGTTGGGTTGGAGATACTATTCCATTTGCGCATGATGGTAAATTTTATATTTATTATCTTCATGATGAAAGAAAAGGAAATACACAGGATGAGTATGGATATCGTACAAGCTGGAATCTGTTGATAACGGAAGACGGGGTTAATGTAAAAGATTGTAAGGTTGTATTACCTGTTGGTGAGTATGACGATGCGGACTATGCCTGTTATACAGGGTCTGTAATAGAAGGCAATGACGGCAATTTTCATATGTTTTATACCGCACAAAATAATTATAATCCCAAATATCATAGGGACGGAAAACCTTTACAATATGTTGCACATGCAATTAGTACGGATCTTATAAATTGGGAAAAACTGCCTGAGCTTACATTCGGCGCTGATGAAAGGATTTACGAGCCTTTTGACTGGCGTGATCCTTTTGTTTTTTATAATGAAGAAGAAAAATGCTTTGATATGCTTTTAGCTGCAAGATTGCGTGGAGCAAGTGAAAAGAACGGAGGATGTGTAGGCTTATGCAGATCTTATGATTTACTTCACTGGGAGGCAAAAGAGCCGTTTTACAATCCGGAATCTTATATGACACATGAATGTCCGGATTTGTTTAAACTTGGTAACAAATGGTATCTTGTGTATTCAACCTTTTCGGAAAAATTTGTAACACATTATAGGATGTCTGATAAGCTGAGCGGACCGTGGACCTCTCCTATAGAAGATACTTTTGACGCAAGAGCGTTTTATGCTGCAAAAACAGCACAGGTTGGTGATAAAAGAATGGCATTTGCTTGGGTGCCTACCAAGCGTGGTGAAAGTGATTTCGGACAGTATGAATGGGGTGGAAATTTTATTGCACATGAGATTAATCAAACAACTGATAATAAGCTTACTGTAAAACCTGCAGAAGGATTGATCAATATGTTTAATAAGGAATTCGTAAATGAAAAATTAAATAAAGTTGAAATAGAAAATTATGAGGGGGAGAAGTCATATGTAATCGATGGAATGAAAGATACATGTATGATAGAAGCGGTAATAGAATTCAGTGAAGGAGTTAGATCTTTCGGAATAGGTTTGAGACAGGATTCAGCTCTTGCAAACGGGTATTATCTTAGATTTGAGCCGTTTTATAACAGGATTGTGGCGGATATGTGGCCAAGACGTATACGTGGCGTAAATCAATGGTATGTTGACGGTGATAAGCCCTTTATGGTAGAACTTGAAAGACCTTTTGATTATAAAAGTTTAAAGGATAATAAAGTACATATAAGGGTTGTGGCAGACGGAAGTATAATATGTCTTTATGTGAACGATATTACTGCTCTGACAATGAGAGCCTATAATCTGAACAGAACAAATTGGGGATTTTTTGTAAAAGACGGAAGTATCAGAGTTTCTGATATTCATATGTATGAAGTTTAAAAGGAGATTATTATGTACAAGAAGATAGGAACAATATGCCTTATAGCAGGAATGGTATTAATGGGTTGCGGAAATAAAGCACAAACTGCCGCAAATTCTGCAGAGGCTGAAAACACAGACGGTAATGTAAGAGAGATTCATTATTTTTCTTCAAGGTCCGCATCAGATGATACAATGGTAACATTGCAGGAGATAACGGATAAATATAATGAGCAGGGTGGTAATATAAAGCTTGTTATAGACAGTAATGCAGACAGGACATCGTATGATCAGAAACTTAGAACAATGATTGCAGGCGGGCAGATGCCGGATATGTTTGACCTTGATGCGACACCGTATGCTACAGAACTTGGAGAGCAGGGAATGCTCACAGATATGGATGCCTTTCTTGATGAAATAGGTGAAAAAGACAGCTATATTCCATTGGCATTAAACTATGGAAGAACTTCTGACGGTAAATTGTATACATTACCTTTAGAGCTTTCAACAGAAATGATTTGGTACAATGTTGATATGTTTAAAGATGCCGGAATTGAAGCACCAAAAACTTTGGATGAGCTTTTAGAAGACTGCAAGATTTTAAAAGAAAAAGGGTATACCGCATTTGGAATCGGTGGAGGAGACGGATGGCCATTGCTTCGCCTTCTTGCAACATATCCGTTCAGAATGACAGGGAATGAGTATTTAAATAAACTATCTTTAGGAGAAGCAAAGATGTCAGATGAACCGGGAGTTAAGGCGGCTACATTCATGTCGGAAATAGGACAGTATTTCCAACCCGGATTTTCAACAACCGATGTGGCTACAGGATTAAATTTATTCCTTAGTGGAAAGAGCGCAATGTATCCTACAGGTACTTGGGAGTTAAATTATTTTACAGATAAGAACAGACCGGAAGGTCTAAATGTTGATTACTTTTATATGCCGACAATAAAGGACGGAAAAACAAATGCAAATGATTACTGGGCATTTGGAGGTATAGGTTTGGCAGTTAATCCTAAGTCTTTTGATGATCAGTACAAAGATTATCTGACATTTATAGTTAAAAACTACAGCCCTGCATATTTTGCACATGAGCATTTGGCACCACAGAAAGTTGATATGAGCGATAACAGCAGCTTTGACCCGTTATTTTTAAAGGTAATGGAAGATACAAATAATATAGGATCAACTGCGGCAAGACCATGGGATGTAGTATTGAATGAAGATGTAATAGCAACAATAAATGACAATCTGCCGGGACTTTGTATGGGTGAAGAAAAAACTGATGACTTTATAAAGGCGGTGGATGAAGCCTTGGAGGCAAATAAATAGAATTTTATGAAAATTTTGAGAGATAAGAAAGCGATTGCTGTATTTTTGCTACCTGCTTTTATTGTCTATTCTGTTATAGTTATGGTTCCTATACTCGTTTCGATTTATTACAGCTGCTTAGATTGGAACGGTATAGGGAAAAAGACTTTTGTAGGTTTTAATAACTACATAAAACTTTTTGGAGACAGTGTATTCAGACAGGCATTCGGAAACAATATAATATATATAGTTATTGTAATGGTGCTGCAGCTTGGCTTCGGTTTTATCATTGCAGTTTTACTTACATATCTTAAAAAAGGAAGAGGTTTTATTCAAACTGTATATTACATACCTTCTGTTATTACGGTTATTGCAATATCACAATTGTTTACAGGATTTTATTCATATGAGCCTTTGGGTTTATTTAATATCTTCAGAAAAATGCTTGGTATGGAGCCTATTGCATTTTTAAGTGAATATAAAACTGTTTTATGGGCGGTTGCTTCTGTGGAAGGTTGGCAATATATAGGTATTTATATGATTATTTTCTATTCTGCATTGGTTTCGGTATCACCTGATATATTGGAAGCGGCAAGAATAGATGGAGCTACAGAGTTGCAGATTCTTGTAAAAATCAGAATACCTGCTATAGCAAATGTAATTATGCTTTCATGTATATTGAGTCTTGTAGGTGCGCTTAGAGGTTTTGCGGCACCTATGAATATGACTAAAGGAGGTCCGAATCACAGATCTGAAATACTTGCAACATATATGTATAAAAAAGCTTTTACCAGCAGAGACTACGGATATGGAAGCACAATTGCTGTAATAATTGTAATACTCAGTATTATTGGAGTTTTATTAATCAGTAAATATATGGATGGCGAAAACGAATAGGAGGATATATGAAAAGAAATATCAGAAAAATAATATATTGGTCTGTTATGATCATGTTCCTTATAATTCAGGGCTATCCTGTTATATGGCTTATTGTAGCCGGTTTTAGACCGAATATAGAGTTATTGACAGAACCGTTCAGCTTTCCAAAGAGCTTTACTTTAGAGAATTTTTATTAGAATATTCATTGAAAGCAATATAGTTACCTATAAAAAAACAGTGCTATAATTTCCGTAGTATCATTAGTGTTTATTGTATTAATCAGTTCAATGGCATCATTTGCTATTGCCAAGATGAAATTCACGGGAAGGAAGAAAATATATAGATATTTTCTTATAGGACTTACAATTCCATATGCAGTTACATTGATACCTTTATTTACAATGTTTGCAAAAATTGGACTTATAAATACAAGGATAAGTGTTATATTGCCTCTTTTGGCATTTCAATTACCTGTATCGATAATGTTGTTTGTAAATTTTTATTCATTTATTCCTGATGAAATTATAGAGGCTGCAGTTATTGACGGGGCAAGTATCTACGGTATTTATACAAAGGTAATCATACCATTGTCATTAAATACAATAATGACAGTGCTTGCTATGAATTTTATAACAGTGTGGAATGACTATACATTCAGTCTTGTATTTATAAATAGTACAGAATTGAAAACAATATCCATAGGTCTTGCAGACTTTATAGGGCCGAGAGGATTAAAGGATTGGGGGGCAACTTATGCGGCCATTGCAATGTCGGTATTTCCTACACTGGTTATATATTTTTCACTAAATAAAAGGATGACAGCCGGAATGACTTTGGGGGCAGTAAAATCATGAGTATGAAGCAAAATATTTTCAGACCTAAATATCATTTCTCCCTAAAAAGAGGATGGATAAATGATCCTAACGGCCTTGTGTGGTTTCAGGGTAAATATCATATGTACTTCCAATGTAATCCATACAGCAATAACTGGGATAAAATGCATTGGGGTCATGCGGTGAGTATTGATTTAATACATTGGGAAGAGTGTAAGCCTGTTCTTATTCCGGATGAGGTATATGAGGATTATGACAGAGGCGGCTGCTTTTCAGGATCTGTAGTTGTTAATGAAGATAAAATATATGCTTTTTATACGGCTGTTTCGTTGGTAGAAGGTGAAGTTTGTCAAAGACAATGTATGGCATATTCTTTTGACGGTTATAATTTTATAAAATATGAGAAAAATCCGATTATTGAATCTATTGGAAAAGACTTTAGAGACCCTAAGGTAATATTTCATGATGGAACATGGCAAATGGTAGTCGGAGGATCCGACAAAAATGCGTCGGATCTTGAAAGCCATGGAAGAATTTATCTCTTTCATTCTAAGAATTTGTTTGACTGGAACTATAGCGGAATACTGTATGAGGCAAAGCCGGTGAAGGGACAATGTTTGAATGTCCGGACATATTTGAAATAGGTGGGAAGTGGGTTATAACGGCATCACCTATGAATCGTACCGATTTTCTACCTACTGTGTATATGGTTGGAAATATTAATTTTAAAAATTGTATTTTCTTTCATGAATATAGCGGGACACTAGATTTTGGCCCTCACTATTATGCATCACAAACATATAAAGATAAGTATGGACAAAGTATTTCGATAGCATGGCTTGGAGGTTGGGAATGGATGCCGTGGATTAATGACCATGGTCCATCAGAAGAAAGCGGATATCGTGGAATAATGTCATATCCAAGACTAATTGATTTGGAAGAAAATGTTTTGAAAATGTCACCTTATGGTCATGATCTTGAGCTTAAAGATGACTTTGAATACAGCCTAAAGAGTAAAGGAAACGACAAAAATACATCCAATATATTGGATAATATGTGTGGCAGGATTTATATATCCGGTGTGATATCAAGAGATAAAAACAGTACGGAATTAAATCTTGAATTTTTTGACATTGAAGAGCAAAAAATAACAATAAAACTTGATTTTCTTTTTGGGAATATAATTACAGATTTTACTAAAGCTGATGAATATATACGAAGCGGAATAAGGATATATAAAGCAAATATAAAAAAATGAGACTGACATAGATTTCAGTATAATAAAAAGACGGAAATGTTCTGGAAGTTTATTTACTTGGAGGTAAGTACAACTTTACATCTATGATTTATCCAAATGAGGGAAAAAATCGGTATTGGAATAAGGTCAAAAGATGCCCTTATAAGGTATAGAAAAATAAATATTGAATGATAATAAAACAGACGTGTGAAATTATAATAAATTTTCACATGTCTGTTTTATGGTAAAAATACTATATTAATTTTTTTGAAATATTATTTATGTCACTATACATTTTATTTCGAGCCAGATAGTATATCTTATTTTGCAACAATGTCAGCAGCTCGTACAAGAAGCTTTTGATTCTGAATTACAATATTGTAATTGAATATCCTTGATATTACTAAATATTGGTGGATAGTATGTATTATAGTGGTAGTTATAAGTACCCAGCTTAAATTCTTGTTCTAATGATTCCTGTAATTCATAACGGCCGTTTGTAGCTGTAGTATGTTCATCTACATAAAAAAATATTCTTTCAACTTGATTTGGATCTAAAGATTTTATGTTTATTAAATTCTCAAAAGCTCGCTTAACCGCAATTTTATATGCATAATCCAAATATCGTTGTTTGTCCTTTTTACTGTAATAAATACGATCTAATACGTTTTTCTCCCTTATAACAACTCCAAATTTATAACAATTATTTAGTGACCTAAACAGTTTGCCTTTTTCACTATTTGTAATTCTAGTAGCATTTAGTTCGTAATCTAACTTTACACCTTTACTTTTCCTAAGAGTCTTTTCAACAGCGGAATACTTTCTGGACCATATTTCCTTTTCATTAGTTCCAATACAAATTAATCCTGCAAAAACAAAATAGTCATTATGTTCTTTATCAAATACTCCGGATTCATCTGAATATACATAAATATTCATGTAAAAATTCACCCCAAATGAAAAATAAAAAAACCACCTCAAAGGTGGCCTCATGATCGACGATATTATATATCGCTTAAACGCTAATTCGATATCATGAGTATACAGCGTATCTCTACCTGCAAATTAATTATACTCGTAAAGTTAAAAATCAACTTTTTTTAAAGTATATAATTTTATAATATTGACTTTTTTATCTTATAAGTGCCATCTACAATTCAATGTGATATAATAAAATTATATTAACGAAAATAAAAAGAAGGTAATATAAATGGGTATGACAATCAAAGAAAAGCTAAAAGAAGCAGAAAAATATATCTGTGAGAACTTTGATGAATTGGGAATAGATGATCCTATAGAAGAAGGTTACTTTGAAGAGTATGAAGAAATAGGTGGCGCAAGTGAAGACGAGTTTGAAGATTTCGAAAAAACTTTCGGAATAATATTACCCGAGGATTTTAAAGAGCTTTATTCATACAAAAACGGTAGCGGATATTTTGAATTGTTACAATGTGATATAGATGGTAGAGAAATCAACTTTACATTATTCAGTCTTGAGGAGATGAAAAAGGTAAAGGGCTATTTCCAAGACAGAGATGCTCTTTTAACAGATTACCCTGACTATTTTACCGATGAAGTTATAGAACAAATGAGAGACAGCAGAATAAAACCATATCTCTTCCATAAAGATTGGTTTGCCTTTGCCACATATCTCAATTGCGGATATCTTATGCTTGATTTTGATCCGGATAAGGACGGTGAAATAGGACAGGTTATTTTCTATATACATGATCCGGATGAGATAATCTATACCGCATCAAGTGTAGAGGAACTTATAGATAATGTATGGGTATTTTTAAAAGAAAATTTTGATTAAAAAGAGGGTGATATAATGAGAGAGAATCCGAGAGCCGGAGAGTTCTACAGACATTTTAAGAATAAATTGTATCAGATAGTTGCTGTTGCAACACATTCTGAAAATAAAGAGCAACTTGTAATATATCAAGCACTATATGGAGATTTCAGAATATATGCCAGACCGCTTGATATGTTTTTAAGTGAGGTGGACAGAGAAAAATATCCTGATATAGAGCAAAGGTATAGATTCGAAAAAGTGGAAAATATATCTGAAACATATAAACAAATTATAGATAGAAATAGTGAAACTAATATAGAAACAAATAACAAAAACACAGCAGGAGGAAAGTGGAGATGAACAAAAAAATTTCTTTTATAGACTTTCTTGATGCCGAAGATTTTTATACAAAGAAAAAAATTCTTACAGAAAAACAAAGAGAATATTACAGATAAGCAATTGGATGCAATGTTTGATATCTATGGATTAAAGAGAAAAAGAATTGATATAGAATTGGATATTGCGGATTTTATCGCATATCTGAATATGCAAATACATTTTGAGGGGAAAAGACTAAGGTAATAGATGGCATTTGTAATAGAAGATGAATTAAAGAAATTGCCACGTCAGCCGGGCGTATACATAATGCATGACAAAAAAGATGATATTATATATGTCGGTAAGGCAATCTCATTAAAAAACAGAGTAAGACAATATTTCCAATCGAGTAAGGATAAGAGCCCGAAGATAAAACAAATGGTCTCTAAAATTGAAAGGTTTGAGTATATTGTCACAGATTCCGAGCTGGAAGCATTGGTACTTGAGAATAATCTTATAAAGGAACATAGGCCAAGATATAATACGATGCTAAGGGATGATAAGACTTATCCCTATATTAAGCTTACAGTAAGGGAAGATTATCCCAGACTGCAGATGGTAAGGCAGATAAAAAAAGATAAAAACAGATATTTTGGACCTTTTTCAAGTGGAAATGCGGTAAGAGATACAATAAATCTGCTAAATAGAGTATATAAGTTAAGGACTTGCAGTAGAAATCTCCCAAAGGATATAGGTGCAGAGCGACCATGTCTTGATTATTTTATACATCAATGTGATGCGCCATGTCAGGACTATATATCAAAAGATGATTATAATAAAAATGTAGCGGAAGCACTTAGATTTTTAAGTGGTGATTTTGATCCTATTATAAATAAAATAAGGGCTGAAATGGAAAGTCTTTCCGCTGAACTTAAATTTGAAGATGCTGCCAAACAAAGAGATTTATTAAACTCTGTACTTCATATTACACAAAAGCAAAAAATAACCTCTGACGATTCCAAAGACAGAGATATTATCGCTATGGCAAGAGATGACAGAGATGCCGTGGTACAGGTATTCTTTGTACGTGAAGGAAAGATGGTGGGGAGAGAACACCACTATATACAGGTGGCAATGGATGATGATAAGGTTGATATTCTGGAGAGTTTTATAAAACAGTTCTATGCAGGAACTCCTTTTGTACCAAGCCAAATAATGTCACAGTATGAATTAAAGGATGAAGAACTTATAACAGAGTGGCTTTCAGCAAAAAGAGGTTCAAAGGTAAGTATTATTGTACCAAAGAAGGGCTCAAAGGAAAAACTTGTAGAACTTGCAAAGAAAAATGCTGAAATCGTTCTAGCAAAAGACAGGGAGAAACTGCAAAGGCAGGAAGCAAGAAGTGTAGGTGCCGTAAAAGAAATCGAAGAGCTTTTATCACTGCCTAATTTAAACAGAATGGAAGCTTATGATATTTCCAATATTTCAGGTGTTCAATCAGTTGGTTCTATGGTAGTATATGAGAATGGAATGCCTAAAAAAAGTGATTACAGAAAGTTTAAAATAAAAACGGTAATAGGGCCAAATGACTATGCTTCGATGAAGGAAGTACTTACAAGAAGATTTGATCATGGTGTTGATGAAAAAGATACCAGATTCAACAAATTACCTGATATAATACTTATGGATGGTGGAAGAGGTCAGGTAAATATTTGTCTGCAGGTTTTAGAAGAGTTCGGACTTAATATTCCGGTCTGTGGAATGGTAAAGGACGACAATCATAGGACCAGAGGCCTTTATTACAACAATATTGAAATACCTATAGATACTCATTCTCAAGGATTTTTGTTGATTACAAGAATACAGGATGAAGCACATAGATTTGCAATAGAGTATCATAGAAGTTTAAGATCAAAAACTCAAGTGAAATCAATACTTGACGATATAGAAGGAATAGGTGCAGTAAGGAGAAAAGCACTTATGAAACATTTTAAGGATATAGAAAATATAAAAATGCAAGTCTTGAAGAACTTATGTCTGTGGATGGGATGAATAAGAAAGCAGCTACTGCAGTATGTGAATTCTTTTCAAAAGCTAAACAAGAATAATATGTTTGACTGTATGGTTTGACATCAATAAAATACGTAAAGGAGAAGTTATGTTAAGACATATCGTAATGTGGAAGTTTAATGAGGGAGTGAACATACCGAGAGTAGGAGAAGAAATAAAAAGCAGTTTACTTGATTTATGTAACAGAATGGATGAAGTTGTGAATGCAGATATTGTTTTTAATATTTTACCTACCAGTACCCACGATTTGATTTTGATACTTGATGCCAAAGATAAGGCGGCTCTTGATAAATATGCAACATCAAGAGAACATGTAGCTATTGTAGACAGCCTTATAAAGCCGAATACAAATTCAAGAGTTGCAATCGACTATTTTATTTAAAAGGTGATATAGTGTAATGTATATTATCCGGATAGATTTTGTCTATCCGGTTTTACATTTATATTGACTTTTTTATTTGTAATGATATACTTTTTGTAAAATATAACTATATGAACTTGGGAGCTTATATATAGGCTGAGAGGGAAGTGTGACTTTCGACCGTTTACCTGATTTGGATAATGCCAACGTAGGGAGATGTTTTTTACTTTCTTTTCAGGAGATACATGCTTGTATCTCATTTTTTATTGCCAAAATTCACCTAAATATAAGTATATAAGTTTTGAAGTTATAAACTTTATTTTAGGAGGATTACTTATGGATGAAAGTAATGTCAAAAAATTGAGCATTTCAGGTTTATTATGTGCACTTGCAGTTGTTGGAAGCCTGTTTTCATTTCCTGTCTTAGGAAGTAAATGCGCACCTATACAGCATATGATAAATATTCTATGTGCAGTAATACTTGGACCTGTTTACGGAGTAGCGGTAGCATTCGGTGCGAGTTTGCTTAGAAATCTGCTTGGAATAGGAAGCCCTATGGCATTCCCCGGAAGTATGATAGGAGCATTTCTTTGCAGTATTGTTTTTTATAAAACAAAGAAAATATTCCCTACACTGATTGCAGAGGTATTCGGTACAGCAGTACTTGGAGGATTATGTGCATATCCTGTAGCCATATTTATAATGGGTAAGAATATAAAGGATGTGGTATTTTACGCCTATATCATACCTTTCTTTATATCAACATTTGTAGGAACTGTAATTGCAGGCATCTTGCTTTATTCCATTATGAAAACGAAAATTCTTTCAGAGTTTAAAATTATAAACAATAAGGATAATAATTATGCTAAAAGAAATGCTTGAAAATGTCAGACTAAAATCACCCTTGGTACATAATATAACAAACTATGTGACGGTAAATGACTGTGCAAATATACTTCTTGCCTGTGGTGCAAGCCCGATTATGGCAGATGATTTGGATGAAGTTGAAGAGATCACATCAATATGTTCGGGGCTTAATATAAATATAGGTACATTAAATAAAAGAACAATTCCATCAATGCTTGCAGCCGGTAAAAGGTCAAATGAATTAAGCCATCCCATAGTACTTGATCCTGTGGGGGCAGGAGCATCAAGATTAAGAACAGATACAGCTAAAGATCTTATTGAGAAGGTAAAGTTTAGTGTAATACGCGGGAATTTATCAGAAATAAAATGCCTTGCCACCGGAAACGGTAATACAAGAGGTGTGGATTCGGTTGATTGTGTTAATGAAAGAAATCTGGATACAGTGATTGAATTTGCGAAAGACTTTGCTATAAAAAACTCTGCCGTGACAGTCATAACATCTGTAATAGATATAATCACAGACGGTAAAATCGCATATTGTGTTTACAATGGTGATAGCATAATGAGCAAAATTACAGGTAGCGGTTGTCAACTTTCAGCCATGATGGCGGCATATATAAGTGCAAACCCAAACGAGATATTAAGGGCGGCTCTAGCATGTGTGTGCGCAATGGGACTTTGCGGTGAGATAGCAAAGGCTAGAATGACAGAAAGAGACGGTAACAGCAGTTATAGAAATTATTTGATAGATGCGGTGTACAATCTTACACCTGATGAACTTGAAGGTTGGGCAAGGTATGAGATTAGATAAAAAATTATATGCATCTATATGCGGTTACGGACAGGGCATGGACAGGTGAAAAAACTTTGTATGAGCAGATAAAGGAAGCTCTTGAAAACGGTGTTACCTGTGTGCAACTTAGAGAAAAAGGATTAGATGAAGAAAGCTTATTGGAAGAAGCAAAGGAGATATCTGTACTATGTAAACAGTATAAAGTTCCTTTTATTGTAAATGACAATGTAAATGTGGCGATTGCTTCTTGTGCCGACGGAATACATATAGGACAGGAAGACATGGATCTTACAGAAGTCAGAAAACTTGTTGGGGAGAATATGATAATAGGAGTTTCAGCTCATACAGTAGAGGAAGCAAGGTCTGCACTGAAAAACGGTGCCGACTATATTGGTATAGGTGCCGTATTTGAAACGTCAACAAAAAATGATGTGAAGGCTCTTTCATATGAAACATTAAAATCAATTTGTGAGGCTGTAAATATTCCTAAGGTGGCAATAGGCGGAATAAATGCAAAAAATATTTTAAAACTTAAGGGTAGCGGAATAGACGGTGTTGCTGTGGTTTCTGCTATATTCGCAGCAGAGAATATAGCCAAGCGACAAGAGAACTTTTTGATTTGGTAAAAGATGTAATTGAATAGTGGGGGTATTATTTATGAGAACAGCATTAACAATAGCAGGAAGTGATTGCAGCGGAGGAGCAGGCATTCAGGCGGATATAAAAACAATGACTGCAAACAAAGTATACGCAATGAGTGCGATAACAGCACTTACAGCACAAAATACTACAGGTGTAACGGGAATTGTAAATATAGACACAGATTTTTTAAAGAATCAGCTGGAGATGATTTTTGAAGATATTTATCCTGACGCAATAAAAATAGGCATGGTATCTTCATCGGAAATTGCTGAGGCAATTTCATTTGAGCTTATAAAATATAAGGCAAAAAATATAGTACTTGATCCGGTAATGGTTGCTACAAGCGGTTCAAAGCTTGTGGAAGATTCTGCAATAAAAACATTAAAGGAAAAACTTTTTCCATTGGCAAGGGTTATAACACCGAATATACCTGAGGCGGAGATACTTTCAGGTATGAGCATTAAAGATGAAAATGATATGCTTACCGCCGCAAAAATAATTTATGAAAATCATGGCTGTGCGGTACTCTTAAAAGGTGGACATAGTATAAATGATGCCAATGATTTGCTGTATGAAAATGAAAAAGCCAAGTGGTTCTTTGGAAAACATATAGACAATCCTAATACTCATGGAACAGGATGCACACTCTCATCAGCAATTGCGGCAAATCTGGCAAAGGGATATAGTCTGGAGGAATCTGTAAGAAGGGCAAAAAAATATATATCAGAAGCACTTCTTGCAATGCTTAATCTTGGAAAGGGAAGCGGTCCTATGAATCATGCATTTAATATAAACGGTGAGTATGCAAAGGAGGTTAGTAATGAATAAGCGTACATCAGTATTTGAAAACGGATTGATATGGTTTGGAGCGGCCGTATCAATTGCAGAGATTTTAACAGGCACATATTTTGTCTCTTTAGGCTTCTTTAAGGGATTACTTGCGATAATTTTTGGACATATAATAGGTTGTATTTTATTGTTTTTAGCAGGACTTATAGGTGCTAAGACTAATAAAAGTGCAATGGATACGGTAAAGATGAGTTTTGGCGGTAAGGGAAGTATTTTCTTTGCAATATTAAATATTATGCAGCTTTTTGGATGGACCGGTATAATGATCTATGACGGAGTCCTGGCAACACAGGGAATACTGGCCATAGGTCATATAATATGGTGTCTTATTATAGGTGGGCTTATATTGGTATGGATACTTATAGGAGTTAAAAATCTCGGCAAAGTAAATATAGTTGCCATGTCCGCATTATTTATAATGACTATAATACTAAGCTTTATTATATTTAAAGACGGAATAGTTTTTGATTTGGGTGATGGAAGTATGAGTTTCGGTGCGGCACTTGAGCTTTCGGTTGCAATGCCTCTTTCATGGTTACCACTTATAAGTGATTATACAAAAGAAGCCAAAGAACCTGTAAAGGCAACCGCTGCAAGCAGTATAATATACGGAGTTGTAAGTATTTGGATGTATGTTATAGGAATGAGTGCGGCATTATTTACAATGGAATCAGACATAGCTCAGATCTTACTGAAAGCCGGACTTGGTATACTTGGACTTTTGATAGTAGTACTGTCAACAGTAACTACAACATTTTTGGATGTGTATTCCGCCGGAGTATCCACAGAATCAATATTTGCAAAAGTAGAGTCAAAATGGGTGGCGGTAATTGTTACAATCATAGGAACATTAGGAGCGATTTTATTACCTATGGATGATATAACAGGATTTTTATATCTTATAGGATCAGTTTTTGCACCTATGATAGCTATACAGATATCTGATTACTTTATATTAAAGACAAGTCAGGAAGGAAAACTGTTTTCAATACATAATATTTTGATATGGGTGATAGGATTTATAATATACAGAATTTTAATAAAACTTGATACGTCAATAGGAAGTACAATACCGAGTATGTTAATTACCATACTAATATCTGTTGCGGTAAATAAAAATTTTTTATAAAAAAAGAAAGAATGTAATAAATATTTAAAAAGACGGCAGAGCCTTTTATGTACTATAAAAATGTATAAATATTGAAACAATCCCTAGTAAAATACTAGGGATTGTTTTTTATTGAAAACATGAGAAAAAAATTTAACAAATATTGCTTGATTAAAAAAATAATGGTGTTATTATAGGGGTATAAATAAGTTAGTAAAACCTAACTAATTTATCTAATATTTTAAGGAGGTACTTATGTGCTGGGATGGTTTTAAGGGAAGAAAATGGCGTGACGATGTAGATGTCCGTGATTTTATACAAAATAATTATACAATATACGATGGCGATGAGAGCTTTCTGGAGGGTCCTACAGAAGCAACAAATAAGCTTTGGAGTGAGCTTTCAAGACTTCAAAAAGAGGAGCGAGCTAAGGGTGGAGTTCTTGATATGGAGACGGAAGTTATTTCAACTCTTAGAGCATATGGACCTGGATATATAAATGAAGGTATGAAGGATCTTGAAAAGGTTGTAGGACTTCAAACCGATAAACCTTTAAAAAGAGCATTTATGCCGTTTGGCGGAATAAAGATGGCTGAACAGGCTGCAAGTACCTACGGTTATCAGACTAATGAAAAGTTTCATAAAATATTCACAGAATATCACAGAACTCATAATCAGGCTGTATTTGAAGCTTATACCGATGAAATGCATGCTGCAAGGCATAATAAAATAATTACAGGATTACCTGATACATATGGAAGAGGAAGGATTGTAGGTGATTACAGGAGAGTTGCACTCTATGGTATAGATTTTCTTATAGAAAAGAAACAGGAAGATTTAAAAAATTGTGGCGACGGAACAATGATTGATGAAGTTATCCGTCAAAGAGATGAACTTGGAATGCAAATAGAAGCACTGAAACAGATGAAGGAAATGGCTGCAGTATATGGATTTGATATTTCAAAACCTGCAAAGGATGCAAGGGAGGCTGTGCAGTGGCTATACTTTGGATACCTTGCTGCCATAAAAACACAAAACGGTGCTGCAATGAGCGTGGGAAGAATATCGACATTCATTGATATCTATATTGAAAGAGATCTAAATCAGGAAAGCTTACAGAAAGTGAAGCGCAGGAGCTTATTGATCATATAGTAATGAAATTTAGAATGGTTAAATTTGCCAGAGTTCCTTCATACAACCAGCTTTTCTCAGGGGATCCTGTTTGGGCAACTCTTGAGGTTGCAGGTCTTGGTATGGACGGCAGATCAATGGTTACAAAAACAGACTTCAGATTTCTTCACACACTTGAAAATATGGGGCCTTCACCTGAGCCGAATCTGACTGTGCTTTATTCAAGTAGATTACCAAAAGCTTTTAAGGAGTATTCATCAGCTATATCTATCAGAACAAGTTCGGTTCAATATGAAAATGATGATGTAATGCGTCCTGTTTGGGGTGATGATTACTCCATATGTTGTTGCGTATCAGCTACAGAAACCGGAAAGGAAATGCAGTTTTTCGGAGCCAGAGCAAATCTTGCAAAATGCCTTCTGTATGCAATCAATGGTGGTGTGGATGCAAAAACAAAAGAGCAAGTTGGTCCTGCATACAGACCTATAACATCTGAATATCTTGATTATGATGAGGTTATGGAGAAATATGATGTGATGATGGATTGGTTGGCCGGACTCTATGTAAATACACTTAACTTAATTCAGTGTATGCATGATAAATATTATTATGAGGCTGCTGAAATGGCACTTATAGATACAGATGTCAGAAGAACATTTGCAACAGGAATTGCAGGATTTTCACATGTGGTAGATTCACTTTGTGCTATAAAATATGCAAAGGTAAAGACAATTCGTGATGAAAACGGAATAGTAGTTGATTACGAAACAACAGGTGATTTTCCAAGATACGGTAATGATGATGACAGAGCAGATAATATTGCCGTATGGCTTTTAAAAACTTTCCTTAAAAAGGTAAAGAAGAGACATACATATAGAAATTCAGAGGCAACAACATCTATACTTACAATCACTTCAAATGTGGTATACGGTAAAGCTACAGGAAGTATGCCTGATGGAAGAAAAGCGGGAGAACCTCTGGCACCCGGAGCAAATCCAAGCTATGGTGCAGAAAAAAACGGCCTCTTGGCTTCACTTAATTCGCTCACAAAGCTTCCTTATGAGTATGCTCTTGACGGTATTTCAAATACTCAGACTATTAATCCGTCTGCGCTTGGACATGGTGAGGATGAGCAAAAGAAAAATTTGACTCAGGTAATGGATGGATACTTTGATCAGGGTGCACATCACTTAAATGTAAATGTTTTCGGTACAGAAAAGCTTATAGATGCTATGGAGCATCCGGAAAAGGAAGAGTATGCAAACTTTACAATAAGAGTTTCAGGATATGCTGTTAAGTTTATCGACCTTACAAGAGAGCAGCAGCTTGATGTTATTGCCAGAACATGTCATGAAAGGCTTTAATATAAACTGATTTATATGGCTATGTGAAGGTTTCTTTACATAGCCTTTCGCTTTTGGAGGAGTTATGGAAGTTAGAGGAAATATACATTCGTTTGAAACATTCGGACTTGTAGACGGACCCGGAGTAAGATTTGTTGTATTCGTGCAGGGATGTCCTATGAGATGCCAGTTTTGCCATAATCCGGATACATGGTCTACAAAAGAAAATCAAATTTTTACTGCTCAAGAAGTATTTGATAAGGCTATACGATATAAGCCGTATTGGAAGGATAATGGAGGTATTACTGTAAGTGGTGGAGAACCACTGTTACAGATAGATTTTGTAATAGATCTTTTTAAACTGTGTAAAGAAAATGGTGTAAATACCTGTCTTGATACTGCAGGTGGACCTTTTAGTAAAGATTCAAAGTTTTTTGAAAAGTTCAAAGTTTTAATGCAATATACAGATCTTATAATGCTTGATATAAAGGAGATAAATAATAAGAGACATGAGACAATTACGGGAATGAAAAATGATCATATACTTGATATGGCAAAATGTATGGATGAACTTGGTAAAAAAATGTGGATTCGTCATGTTTTAGTACCTGAGAGAAGCGATTATGATGAAGATCTTATTAAGCTTAGAGAATTTATTACCACTTTAAAAAATGTAGAAAAAATAGAAGTATTGCCATATCATACATTGGGCAGACATAAATGGGATAATCTTGGTATTGAATACAAGCTTGAAGGTATAGATCCTCCTTCTAAGGAAAGAGTGGAGAATGCAAATAAGATACTTAAATGTGATATAGGATAATTTATAAAGATAATATAAACTCGGCATAAAAAAGACCCCGAAAAGCATTAGATTTTTGGGGTCGAGTTTCGAGTATTTCCTGTTCTTATACAAGCATTTGAAGTGGATTTTCTTTCGACAAGCTTTGCATGTAATAAAAAAGTACTTATAGGAATATTACTTAGCAGACTGGAAAGTGCAAAGAAACCGCTTTTTCCAAGCTCTACACGGTCTTGCCTTACAGTGGTAAGCGGAGGTGACGTATGCGCAGCTATCTCTAAATCATCAAATCCTATAATACTGATATCTTCCGGAACCTTATATCCCAGCTGTTGACACTTTATAATTGCAGCTGACGCTATAGTATCATGACTGCAAATAACTGCTGTCATTCCTGCTTTAAGAAATCTTGGAAGATGTTTTTCTATGCATTCTGAAAGATAGTAAGAACATCCGGTATCTTCAAGGTTGGCAACAAGCTCATGAGTATTCATAGCGTTTAAAAAAGCTTCATGTCTTCTTTAAGTACATAGGAGCCAAGTGAACCGCTGAGGTAGGCAATTTTCTTATGTCCAAGATTTATAAGATGATCCAGGATTAATTCCATTCCTTCATCATTGTCTATTCCTACATATGCGGTAGAAGGATTGCTTATCACATAGTTGTCATAAAGTACGGCAGGAGTATGACTGTTTTTAAATTCTTTAAGCCATGGATCATTAAATGAAAATCCAAGAACAAAGGAACCTACATAGTCATGTTCAAGCATAAAAATATCATAATTTGTATCATTTTGTAATGCGTTATCAACAGGTACCGTCACTACTTCAAAACCTGCCGGCTCTGCCAACTGGCGAAATCCCATAATAATATCATAGGCGAAGTGATGAGGCTTTTCATATTCAATATTTTCTTTTTCTATAAGTATACAGAGCTTTTTTACTGGTTTCTTATATCGTCTTAACTTCGTATAATCCAGTGCAACGGCAGTTTCAAGAACTTGTTTGCGTAAAGTTTCGCTAACATCATGTGCATCATTTAATGCCTTTGACACAGTACTCTTGGAAATGCCTAATTTATCAGCAATATCCTGTATTGTAGTCATAGTTTAATATCCTTTCATATAAAAAGAAAAATATTTTTTTAATCATTATATAGAATAAAAATAGTAAAAAAAGCAACAAAGAACATCAACAGGTAATTTATCAATAATTTATTAAAACAAGCAACATGCTTGGAATACTGTATACAGTAGTGTTTAAAGTATTTAAAAACATAAAGAAAACATGAAAATTTATTGACTGGGAATTAAAAAAGATATATATTTACAATAACGAAACAATGCGAAAATTTAATCAGGAGGTAGGAAGATTATGGTAGGAAGTCTTAAAAGATTTCTAACAGGAATCATGGCTTTGACTCTGGGAGTGGGGCTGACTGCATGTGCCGGCAGTAAAGGATCCGGCACAGCCGAGAAAGTCAGACTGATGGTTTGGTCACCGTCTGAAGATCAGTCAAAAGACAGTGGTGAGTGGCTTCAGACAATGTGTAAAAATTTTGCGAATGAACATCCCGAATGGGATATCACATTTGTATATGGAGTTGCGGATGAAGCGACTGCTGCAGATCAGGTATCACAGGATCCGGAAGCGAGCGCCGACGTATTTATGTATGCAAACGATAAAATAAGTAATCTTATCGATGCAAAGGCAATAGCAAAGTTTGGAGGAAAGTATAAGGATACTGTTGAGTCGACCAACTCAAAAGAGCTTCTGGATTCACTTACTGTAAATAATGAGCTTTACGGTGTACCCTTTACAACAAATACTTGGTATATGTTTTATGACAAGTCAGTATTTTCAGATGATGACATAAAAAACCTTGATACAATGTTAAAGAAAGGTATCGTGTCTTTCCCGCTTGCCAATTCCTGGTATCTGCCTGCATTTTATCTTGGAAACGGATGTACCTTGTTCGGAAATGATAACGATGAATCAAAAGGTGTTGATTTTTCCGGGGAAAAGGCTGTAGATGCTACAAATTATGTTATAGATCTTGCAGCCAATTCTAATTTCAAAATTGATGCTGACGGTTCGGCACTTGCAGGGCTTCGTGACGGAAGTGTAAATGCAATGTTTACAGGTTCATGGGATGCAAATGCAATTAAGGAAGCACTCGGAGAAAATATGGGTGCCGCTTCACTTCCTACATATAACATTAAAGGTGAGGAAAAGCAGATGCTTGCATATGCAGGTTCAAGGCAATCGGAGTAAATTCACACAGTGAGCATATGGAACAGGCGGTTGCACTTGCAGTATACCTCGGAGGTATGGAAGCACAAAAAGCACACTATGAGATGAGAAATGTTATACCTTGTAATACGGAACTTTTAAAGGACCCTGAGATAGCATCTGATGCACTTGTTTTGGCACAGAACAATACCTTTAACAATACTTCAATTCTTCAGCCTTTCGTATCGGCTATGAGTAATTGTTGGAGTCCTGTTGAAAATATGGGCAAGGCAATCAGAAATAAGAGCGTGACACATGATAATGCCAAAGAGCAAACAGAAGCGATGAATGCGGCAATGAACAGTAACGGATTAAATTAAGGGGTAAATGTTATGGGTTTATTTAAAAAAAGAGTTAATGAATTTCCGACGCCATACACTTGCACCAATGCAATAAAAGAGGGCGGATTGTCAACAAAACTTTCCATGATTCTGATGGGATTTGGAAATATAGTAAACGGACAGGTTATAAAAGGTCTTATATATCTTCTGATAGAGATTGCATATCTTGTCTTTATGTTTGTAAACGGAATAGGATTTATAGCCGGTCTTCGTACACTTGGAAGTGTAGAACAACAGGAAGTATGGGACGAGGCTAAGCAGATTTATACCTATACCAAGGGTGATCAGTCTATTCTTATATTACTTTACGGTGTTGCCGCAATTTTAATTACCGTTCTTATGATAGTCATTTGGAGAGGTACATTAAAGAGTGCATATAAGGCTGAATGTCTTCGTAAAGAAGGTAAACATGTAAACAACTTTGCAGAAGATTTGAAAACGCTTTTAAATGAAAATTTGTATCGTCTGTTTATGACACCGCCTACAGCATTTGTATTTATATTTACAATACTTCCTTTAGTATTTATGATTTGTATGGCATTTACAAATTACAGCCGTATAGATAATCATTTAATGCTTTTTGATTGGGTGGGACTTGATAACTTCAAGACATTGTTTGATTCAAAAAGTATCCTTGGAAGTACATTCTGGTCAGTGCTTGCATGGACAGTTATCTGGGCGTTTTTTGCAACATTCAGTAACTATATTTTCGGTATGATCTTATCGCTTCTTATAAACAGAAAGGGAACGAGAGCAAAGGGATTTTGGAGATTTTGCTTTGTACTTTCATGTGCGGTACCTATGTTCGTATCACTTCTTATAATGCGTACAATGTTGCAGCCTGAAGGTGCTGTAAATGTACTTCTTAGAAACCTGGGACTTATAGCAAGTGATAAAAGCCTTCCTTTCTTACCGATCCGACATGGGCAAGAGTTACCGTTATTATAATAAATATCTGGGTAGGTGTACCGTATACCTTACTTCAGCTTACAGGTGTATTACAAAATATTCCGGAAGATCTTTATGAGGCGGCAAGAGTTGACGGAGCAAATGCGATACAGACATTTACAAAGATTACATTACCGTACATGCTCTATGTTACAACACCCTATTTGATAGTTACATTTACAGGTAATATAAACAACTTCAATGTTATATACCTCTTGTCGGGAGGAGATCCTGTTACAGACCTTTCTTCAACAGCAGGTAAGACAGACCTTTTGGTTACATGGCTTTATAAATTGACAATTGACAAGCAGTATTACAATATCGGTGCGGTTATCGGTATTATGACCTTTGTTATTTTGGCAATAGGTGCACTGTTTACATACAGAAACAGTAAATCATATAAGGAAGAGGGAGGATTCTGATTATGGCAAAACAATTTCAGTCTGCAAAGAAAAAGAGAATGATAAATAATACTGTTGTACATATCATTCTTGCCATATTGGCCGTTATTTGGCTTTTCCCGATATTTTGGGTAATACTTACAAGCTTCAGAGCGGAAAAGGGATCTTATGTATCTACCTTCCTGCCGAAGGCTTTTACACTTGACAACTATGCTAAGTTGTTCAGTGACACAACTATTTTGAACTTCCCGCAGATGTTTATGAATACATTGTTTATAGCTGTATGTTCATGTATATTGTCGGCATTCTATGTACTTGCAGTTTCATACTGTCTTTCAAGAATAAAGTTTAAATTAAGAAAGCCTTATATGAATATGGCAATGGTACTTGGACTCTTCCCGGGATTCATGTCAATGATTGCCGTATACTTTATATTAAAGGCAATGGGACTTACTGAAGGGAATTTGATTAAGCTGGCACTTATTTTATGTTACTCCGGAGGTGCAGGGCTTGGATTCCAGATTGCAAAGGGATTTTTTGATACAATTCCTGCAGCGATAGATGAGGCGGCACTTTTGGACGGATGTACCAGATGGCAGATTTTTTATAAGATAACTTTGCCGCTTAGTAAACCTATTATTGTATATACTGTATTAACATCATTTATGGGACCATGGCTTGATTTTATTTTTGCAAAGGTTATTTGCAGAGCTAATTCAGATCAGTATACAATTGCTATCGGACTTTGGAAGATGCTTGAAAAAGAATATATCGACAACTGGTACACTAGCTTTGCTGCCGGTGCAGTCCTTATTTCTATTCCGATTGCACTCTTATTCTTATTCATGCAGAAATACTATGTAGACGGTATCTCAGGTGCTGTTAAGGGATAATAATGGAAAATATAATTGAACTTAAAAAATATTACTCTTCAAAGGAGTTTCTTGAAAACTACATTTATGAAGGAAACGACCTCGGTGTGGAATGTAATGAAAACGGGACCACATTCAAACTGTGGTCACCGGGTGCAAAGAGTGTAGCACTAAACCTTTATGAAGCAGGAGACGGCGGTAAGGCTTATGAGCAGATTCATATGGAAAAAGCCGATAAGGGAGTGTGGTGCTTTCACTCGGACAAAGAGCTTCATAAAGTGTACTATGACTATTTGATAAAAAGAGACTCTAAAGAAGTTTTAACAGCCGACCCGTATGCAAAAGCATCCGGAGTCAACGGTATCAGAAGTATGGCGGTCAACTTAAAAAAAACCGACCCTAAGGGATGGGAGAACGATAAGGCGCCGCAAAAGGATAAAGAAAGAGTTGTGTATGAGCTTCATGTAAAAGAATTTTCTTTTGATAAGTCGGGAGGTTTCCCTTTAGAGTATCGTGGGAAGTATAAAGCCTTTACCTGTAAGCATACAACACTAAATAATGACGGTATTCATCCTACAGGACTTGATTATCTGAAAGAACTCGGTGTTACGCATATTCAAATAATGCCGATGTATGATTACGGTTCTGTGGATGAAACAAAAGACTATGAGTTCAACTGGGGATATGACCCGGTCAACTACAATGTACCTGAAGGTTCATATTCTACAGATGCCTTTAATGGAGAGGTTCGTATCACTGAGATGAAAGAAATGATACAAGCTTTACATGAGGCAGGGTTTGGTGTGATTATGGATGTTGTCTACAATCATACATTCTCACTTGATTCATGGTTTCAAAGAACCCTGCCATGGTATTTTTACAGAGTATTTAGTGACGGTAAGGTATCTGACGGTTCCGCCTGCGGAAATGATGTGGCAAGTGAGAGAGCCATGTGTTCAAAATATATTTTGGAGTCTGTACTTTACTGGGCAAGGGAATATCATATTGACGGATTTCGATTTGATTTGATGGGACTTCTTGATACTGATTTGATGAACAATATCAGAAAAGAGCTTGATATCATATACGGTAAGGGTGAAAAGATAATCTATGGTGAGCCTTGGTCTGCAACAGATACTGCAATAGAATATAATAAAAAACTTGCAAACAAAGACAATATAGCTCTTTTAGATGAAAATATAGGAGCATTTTGTGATAACACCAGAGATTCTATAAAGGGTTCCGCTCTCAGGCCTAAGGAAGCCGGATTTGTAAACGGCGGCAAGGATAAAGAAGACGATATACTCTCAAGTGTAAGTGCATGGTGTAACCCGAAATATAATAAAGAGTTTGAAGGTGTGAAAGCACCTTCGCAGATAGTTTCATATGTTTCGGCACATGACAATCAGACACTTTGGGATAAGCTAAGTGATACCTCCGGTAAAGATGAGGTAATGAGATTAAACAAGCTGGCAGCCGCAATTTATATGACTTGTCAGGGTACTTTGTTTTTCTTATCGGGTGAGGAGTTCGGCAGAACAAAGGCCGGACATGATAATACCTACAATATGCCTATTTCTGTAAACAAGCTTGACTGGAGACTTGCATGGGAAAATAAGGAACTTGTAGATTACTATAAAGGTCTGATTGCACTTAGAAAACAAATTTCAGGGCTTTGTGATAAATCCGAAAACAGCTATAAACATATCACCGATGTGTGGAAGCAAAGCCGAGTAGTTGGGTTTACCGTAAATAATGATAAGAATTCTTTATGGAGTCAGATTAAAGTCATTTACAATGCATCAAAAAAAGACTTTGAAGCCAAGCTTTCGGGCGGAGACTTTGAAGTACTTTGTGACGGCAAGGACAGTATGATTTGGAAAAAGAATATAAGTGTAAAGGCTCCTATAAAGGTAGGAAAACAAAGTGCATTAATACTTGGTAAGAAAAGGGTAGAGGAGATATAATGGAATTTACAGGTGTATACCATAGGACATCAGAACAAATGAGTTATCCGATAGATGAGGACAGACTTATTATAAATTTAAAAACAGGATATGATGTGAAGCAGGTCTTTATCCACTATGGTGATCCGTTTGAAGCCGGAATACTTGGCGGAAACGAGAAGTGGACCGGAAAAAGAGAAGAGATAGTCTATAAAAAACGATTGTCAAATCAGTTATGGTGGACTACAACTTTACTTCCGATATATAAAAGGTGTAAGTATTTCTTTGAACTGCATACGGATGACAGTGTCTGGTATTACTTTGAAGACGGATTCTTAACCGAGGAACAGTTCCATATGGACGGCAGAATGTTGCAATGTTTCATTATACCATGGATGAATCCTTCCGATATAAACATTACTCCTACATGGGTAAATGACACCATATGGTATCAGATATTTCCCGACAGATTTTGTAACGGTACTCCGGAAAATAATACAGATGATATTTTACCTTGGAGAGATCATGGAAGTGTTACAAATTATGAGAAATTCGGAGGAAATCTGGAAGGAATCAGAAGCAAACTTGATTACCTGCATGACCTTGGAATAACAGGTATCTATCTGAATCCTATAATGGAGGCCGAATCAAATCATAAGTATGATACAACCGATTATACAAAGATTGATCCTTCTTTTGGTGACAGTGATACAATGAAATCACTCTGTAAAGAGGCGCATGACAAGGGTATTCGCATCATGGTGGATGCGGTGTTTAACCACTCAGGAAGAAAATTTAAGCCATGGCTTGATGTGCTTGAAAAAGGTAAATCCTCAAAGTATGCGGACTGGTTTATGGTGGAAAACTGGGAAGATATTGCAAAAAGAGGAGATACAAGAGATAAAAGGTATTATACTTTCGCATTTACTGACGGCATGCCGAAACTTAACACAAATAATGACGAAGTGATTGAATACTTTTGCAAGATTTGTGAAGACTGGATCAAAGATTTTGATATAGACGGTATTCGTTTTGATGTGGGCAATGAGGTATCACACAGGTTTTTAAAAAAGATAAGAGAACATCTAAAGACAATAAAGCCTGATATATATCTACTTGGAGAAATCTGGCATGATGCGATACAGTGGCTTCAGGGAGACGAATATGACTCTGTGATGAATTATCCTCTACTTAGCGGAATTCATGACTTTTTCCTTGATAAGACAATGAAAAAACATGAGTTTGAGTACATGGTAAATCGCTGTTATACAATGTATATGCAGCAGTCTAACAATGTTTTATTCAATCTGCTCGATTCACATGATACCGAAAGACTTATGAACCGTTTCCACGATTTGGATAAGTTTTATCAACAACTTGCAATTCTTTTTACACTTCCGGGTAGTCCATGTATCTACTACGGTACAGAGATAGCAATGGAGGGGGCTCATGATCCGGATTGCAGAAGATGTATGCCATGGAGTGAGATTGACAGCAACGAAAATGTAGAAAAAATTTCTACTATGAAAAGTCTTATAATGTTAAGGCGCAATGAGAAAATGTGTAGAAGTCCACATTTCCACTTTCCACACAACTATGATAATGACAGATGTGTGGAATATATCAAGATTGATGAAGATGGGAACAGTATGGAAGTCTTAATAAACGCTTCAAAAAATCCGATCAAAATAAATTCAGGGAAAGAAATTTTATTTTCACGAAAGTTTAACGGAGAAGTACTTGGAGCAAACGGAACTCTAATCCGTAGGATTTAAAAAAGGAGAAAAAGATATGTCATTAGAAGAGATTTTAAAGAACAAGCTTGGTAAGGAAATTGCTGCAGCTTCAGATGCGGAAGTTTACACAGCACTTTTGAACATTACAAAAGAGAAGATGGAAGGCATGGAGCATAATACAGGAAACAGAAAGCTGTATTATATTTCAGCGGAGTTCCTTATCGGAAAGCTTTTATCAAACAATCTGATTAATCTTGGTTTATTTGATGAAGTAAGAGATATTCTGGCAAAGAACGGTCATGATATAACATCAGTTGAAGAGGTTGAGCCGGAGCCTTCTCTTGGAAACGGTGGTCTTGGACGTTTGGCGGCATGCTTCCTTGACTCTATTGCAACACTTGGATTAAACGGTGACGGTGTAGGATTAAATTATCATGACGGACTTTTCTTACAAAAGTTTGTAGACAACAAGCAGTATGAGGAAAAGAACCCATGGATTACAGACAACAGCTGGCTTACAAGAACAGATGTAAGCTTTGAAGTTCCTTTTAAAGATTTTACTTTAAGATCTACAATGTATGATATAGATGTTCCGGGATATCATCAGAGTAAATGTAATAAATTACATCTTTTTGATATCGACAGTGTTGATGAGTCTATTATCAGAGACGGAATAAACTTTGATAAACATGATATCGGAAAGAACCTTACATTGTTCTTATATCCGGATGACAGTGATGAGGCGGGACATTTACTTAGAATTTATCAGCAGTACTTTATGGTAAGCAATGCGGCACAGTTAATTATAAGAGAGGCTGAAAGTAGAGGTGTAGATCTTTACAGACTCCATGAACATGTATGCGTTCAGATTAATGATACTCATCCTACTATGGTTATTCCTGAACTTATCCGTATCTTGACACAGCAAAAGGGCTTCAACATGGATACAGCTATTGATGTGGTAAGAAAGACATGTGCTTATACCAATCATACAATACTTGCCGAAGCACTTGAGAAGTGGCCAATCAGTTACCTTGAGAAGGTAGTACCACAGTTATTGCCTATTATTTATGAGCTTGATGCAAGGGTAAGAAAAGAGTTCAGTGATGAGATAGTATATATCATAGACAATCAAAGTCGTGTACATATGGCACATATTGATATTCACTTCGGATATGCGGTAAACGGTGTTGCGGCTCTACATACAGAGATTTTGAAAAACTCAGAGCTGAAGCCTTTCTATGATATATATCCTGAGAAGTTTAATAATAAGACAAACGGTATTACATTCCGTAGATGGCTGGTTCATTGTAATCATGAGCTTTCAGAGTATCTGAACGAGCTTATAGGTACAGATTACATGGAGGATGCTGCTAATCTTTCTAAACTTTTAGACTACAAAGATGATGAAAAGGTATTAAAAAAGCTTAGAGAAATCAAGAAGGATGCTAAATTAGAGCTTAAGAAGTATTTAAAGCATACTCAGAATATTGATATTGATGAGAACTCTGTATTTGATATTCAGATAAAGCGTTTGCATGAGTATAAGAGACAGCAGATGAATGCACTCTATGCTATTTACAAATATAAAGAGATTAAGAAAGGACATTTACCAAAGCGTCCAATAACTATGATCTTCGGAGCAAAGGCTGCACCTGCCTATACTATTGCAAAGGATATAATTCATTTGATTTTGTGTTTACAGCAATTGGTAGAGAACGATCCGTCTGTAAGTCCATATCTTAAGATAGTTATGGTGGAAAACTACAATGTTACAAAGGCTGAAAAGCTTATCCCTGCTTGTGATATTTCCGAGCAGATTTCGCTTGCATCAAAGGAAGCTTCAGGAACAGGAAATATGAAGTTTATGCTAAATGGTGCTGTAACTCTTGGTACAGAGGATGGTGCCAATGTAGAGATTCATGAACTTGTAGGTGATGATAATATCTATATCTTCGGTAAGAAGTCAGAGGATGTAATAAAGCTTTATGAAACATCTTCGTATTGTTCTGCCGATATCTATGACAACGATCCTGAGGTAGAGGAGTTGGTAGATTTTATTATAAGCAAAGAACTTATCCGTATCGGAGATCCGATGAATCTGTGCAGACTTTATAAGGAAATTGTAAATAAAGACTGGTTTATGGCACTCCTTGATGTAAAGGATTATATAAAGACAAAAGAGCAGATGTTAAATGACTATGAGGATGAGATGGCTTGGTCAAAGAAAGCTCTTGTAAATATGGCAAAAGCAGGATTCTTCTCATCAGATAGAACTATTGCAGAATACAATAATGATATCTGGCATTTATAAGGAGAATTTAATGAAAAAAACAGGAATTTTAATGCCGGTTTCAGCCCTCCCTTCCACAACAGGAGTGGGAGAGCTTGGATGGGCTTCCTATCAGTGGATTGATATAATGAAGGAAAATGGAGTAAAGATCTGGCAAATTTTACCTCTAAACCCTGTAGGATTTGGAAACTCTCCTTATCAACCATACTCATCATGTGCCGGTGATGAGCTTTATATCAGTCTTGACTTACTTTTTGAAGCAGGATTACTGGATAAGAAACCTGATAAATTTAGAGAAAATGCTAAAAGAGTTGATTATACAGCCGTAAGAGCTTTTAAAGAGAGTTACTTAAGAGAAGCCTTTGAAAAGTTTGTATCTAAAGACGGACAAAAAGATCCTGCATATGTAGACTTTATGTCACAGGATTGGGTATATACATATGCTGTATTTCGTGCTCTAAAGCTTGACAACAACGGCGATTGCTGGAATGATTGGAAGGCTGATTACAAAAATTGGTCAGGAGACAAGAGTGTACTTTCCGAGAATGTAGAAAAAGAAGCAAGATATCAATGCTTTATTCAATATGTTTTCTATACTCAGTGGATGGATATAAAAAGATATGCTAATGAGGCAGGCATTGAAGTCATGGGTGATGTGCCTTTCTATGTCGGACTTGATTCTGTAGATGTATGGGCAGGTAAAGATAATTTCTTACTTGATACTGACGGAAGACCTATATTTATTGCAGGAGTTCCGCCTGATTATTTCAGTGCTACAGGCCAGAGATGGGGAAATCCTATCTATGACTGGGACTATTTAAGAAAAATAAATATAAGTTTTGGGTAGACAGAATAGGATATAGCAATAAGTTGTTTGATATCATTCGTATCGATCACTTCCGTGCATTTGATACTTTCTGGAAGATTCCTGCTTCATGTCCTACAGCTATTGACGGAGAGTGGATCGAAGCACCTGGATATGAAGTAATAGATACCTTAAATAAGGAACTTGTCGGTGTAAATCTTGTAGCAGAAGATTTGGGTGAGTTGCGTCCTGAGGTATTGAAGCTAAAGGATCACTATCACTTAAAGGGCATGAGAATACTTTTATTCTCTATCGATACAAATGGGAAATATGCAAGGGATATATCAAATGATATAGAGAATGTTATTTTCTATACAGGAACTCACGACAATGATACCTTGATGCAGTGGTATGACGGATTAACAGTTGCTGCAAAGAGAAAGGTCAGAGAGTTTTTAAAGAAACAGGGTATAAAAGCAGGCAATATAAAGGACAGACTTTTGACCTATGTGTTAAAGAGTAAGGCTGAGTATGCCATTATACCTTTGGCAGATATTATAGGACTTGGTAAAGAAGGTCATATCAATACACCGGGAACAGTCGGAAGCCCGAACTGGGAATGGCATATGGTAGACTTCAAAAAAGCCAAGGAAGAACTGGCAAGATATAAAAATTTGATAATGAACAGATAATAGAAAGTGTCAAGACTCTTTGAAGTAAAAGGGTTTTGACACTTTTTTTGATTAGATTATAAAGTGGATGAGAGTGGAATTAGGAATCAGCCTATAAAAATCAAACTTGCTTTTATATCTCTTTCCGATTTTACCCATATAAGTAAATATATCAGGATTAGAAAAAGACAAATATTTCGTCTATCTTTTTAATGCTTTTTCATGGATGTATATATGTTTGGCTTTTTATTCTTATTGTAAGCTTTTAATATAAACAGAATGCTTAGAACAATTAGGAAAAGAAATGGATGTAGTTTACCATGAAAGTATGCTGATTGAACCACAAAAAAATAGTGAAATATTAACTTTGAAAGAATTTGCTGAAACAAATGACCATATAAGTTAGATTCAATTAAAAAAATCAAGGAAATGATAAAAAGAGAGAAAAAGCAAAAAGAAGATTTGATTTTTTTAAAGTTTCTGCCGTATCGCATGACTTGAAGATACCATTAACGGTAATGCAAGGGAATTCTGATTTGCTTTTATATTCAGAATATATGCAAAATTAAAATCTTTTAAGGTTTTTAGAATCTCTTCGCATGTATACTTGTGTCTTAAAAATTTTTCAAGATATCTGTAAATAATCAAGGCTAAAAAGTAAGTTAAGAAGTGAGACGTAATTCTATCAGTTCTTTGCAAAAATACCGGTCTTGCTTCAAACTCGATTTTCATAATTCTAAAGCATTCATAGATTTGCCAACGCTTTTCACTTATACTTAGTCTTTTAAAATTTTTTCTTCAAGTGGTTTAATAGAGGTTTGCTCATTTGCATTTTCCGGAAATAGAGAACGGGATGTTTTCCATAGATATCTTGACAAATACTGAATTTTTAATTTATTATTAAATATAAATTCAGTATTGGAATGGAAAGAGGTGTGCTATGGCACAAGTATTAAAAGAAGAAGTTAGAAATAGAATACTCGAAGCAGCAGAAAAAGTGTTTTATAAAAAGGATTATAGAGGTGCCAAATTAACAGAAATTGCAAAAGAAGCAGATATTCCTGTGGCACTAATTTATACCTATTTCAAGAATAAAGAAGTTTTGTTTGATGCAGTAGTAAGTTCTGTTTATATAAATTTCGAGTCAGCTTTTGATGAGGAAGAATCTTTGGAAAAAGGTTCTGCTTCTGAAAGGTTTGATGAAGTTGGAGAAAACTATATTCATGAACTATTAAAAGAGCGTAAGAAGTTAATTATTTTAATGGATAAAAGCTCAGGTACGAAGCATACAGAAGCCAAACACAAACTCATATCACAAATGCAGGTTCATATTGAAGTAAGTTTAAAAAGACAATCGAAACAGGAATATGATCCGATGCTTGCCCATATCTTAGCAAGTAATTTCACAGAGGGACTTCTTGAAATAGCAAGACACTATCAAAGTGAAAAGTGGGCAAAAGAAATGCTAAAACTTATTGCGAGGTGTTATTACAAGGGAGTAGAATCCTTATAATCAGCACTAAAAAATAGACTTTGTGTAATCAGCAAAGTCTTACTTTTAAACCTATAATACTGAATTAAAATTCAATATTATTCAATTTTTGAAAGGAGAGTTGTTCATGCCAGAAAAAGAATTAAGGAAAAAAGTGATTGGGAAAAATGGTTTAGCGGGTTCACTTCTTGCTTTAAAAATAGTATTTGATTTGATACCACAAATCTTACTTGTATATTTGATTAGTTCTTTAATCACAAACAATATTAACGAAGGTAATTTAAAGTATATATTCTTGGGAATCTTTATATCGTTTGCATTAAAGGGAGTGTTTTACTATTTTGCGACAAAGGTTGCCCATGAGAAAGCATACGAAAAATTGACAGAACTTAGGATAGATATTATCGGGCATCTAAAAAAACTAAGTTTGGGATTTTTTAAAGAACATAATACAGGGGAGCTTACGAACATTGTTCAGCATGATGTGGAGCAAGTGGAAGTATACCTTGCTCATGGTCTTCCTGAAATAATGGCAGTTACGCTTCTGCCTGCCATTATTTTCATAGCTATGATTTTTGTAGACTGGCGTCTTGCTCTTGGAATGATTGCCGGAGTTCCACTCATGTATTTGGTAAAAGTTCTTTCACAGAAAACAATGGATAAGAACTTTGCTATTTACTTTAACCATGAAAACTAAGATGAGAGAAGAGCTAATGGAATATGTAAAAAATATATCTGTGATTAAGGCTTTTGCTAAAGAAGAGGAGATTAGCGAAAGAACATTAAAAACGGCAAGAGAATATATTTACTGGGTTAAAAAGAGTATGGGAGCAATCACAATTCCAATGGGACTCATTGACATATTTATGGAAATTGGAGTAGTTATTGACATGATTTTAGGAAGTATATTTCTTTACTATAGAAATATTACAACCCCTAATTTTATACTTGCCATTATTTTATCATCTGCTTTTACTGCATCTATAAGCAAGACAGCTACATTGCAACATTTTTCTATTGTGTTTAAGGAAGCTCTAAAGGCGATTGGAAAAGTTTTAACAGTTCCACTGCCAAACAAAAAGACAGAACAAGGTTTAGAATTTGGAAACATAGAATTTAAAGATGTGAATTTTGCATACGGAAAAGATGGATTTGAGCTTAAAAATATCAATTTGACTTTTAAGAAAAATAGCTTGAATGCCTTTGTAGGAGCAAGTGGTTGTGGGAAAAGTACTGTATCTAATTTGCTTATGGGTTTTTGGGATGCAGATGAAGGACAAATACTGATAAATGGAAAAGATATAAAAGAATATAGTCAAGAAAACATCTCAATGCTGATTGGTAGTGTGCAACAGGAGGTCATCCTTTTTGATTTAAGCATTTTTGAAAATATAGCAATCGGAAAACTAAATGCAACGAAGGAAGAAGTCATAGAAGCGGCTAAAAAAGCAAGGTGCCATGACTTTATTTCAGCATTGCCAAATGGATATGAAACACGAGTAGGTGAAATGGGCGTTAAGTTATCTGGTGGAGAAAAACAAAGAATCTCCATAGCAAGAATGATACTTAAAAATGCACCGATTTTAATATTAGATGAGGCAATGGCAGCTGTTGATAGTGAAAATGAAAGACTAATCGGTGAAGCGATTGATGATTTAAGTAAGGATAAAACCATTATTACAATTGCTCATCATCTAAATATGATTAGAGATTCAGACCAAATTATAGTTATGGATAAGGGTGTTGTTCTTGATGCAGGAAGCCATGAAGAGTTGATGAAAAGATGTGATTTTTATAAGGATATGGTTGAAGCACAGAACAAGGTAGATAGATGGAATTTGAAAGATAATAGTCTTTCACGAGCAAGCAGCAAAGCGGATTGCGAGTGTATAAACGATAGTCTTTCACGAGCAAGGAACGGAGTGGATTGCGAGTGTACGGAGGTGGTAACAGAAAATGTTTAGAGAAATGTTAAAACTACTTACAAAAACCGGCAAGAGAGATTTGATTATATCAAGTGTATTCTTTGCCCTTTATGGACTAAGCTCCATAGCCATGATTGTCATCGTATTTTCTATACTATTCCAAATCTTTGATGGAACGAGCTTAGCAAGCCTATATAAATATTTTATTGCGATTGGATTATTTGTAGTCTTCAAAGGTATTTGTAATATGGTCGCAGATATGAAAAAGCATAGTGCAGGTTTTGATATTGTTCAGCAAATCAGAGAACGCATGATTATCAAATTAAAGAAATTTAGTTTAGGTTTTTATACCAATGAACGACTTGGGGAAATCAATACAATTTTACACAAAGATGTTGATAATATGTCCCTTGTTGTAGGACACATGTGGTCGAGAATGTTTGGTGATTTTTTGATAGCTGCAGTCATATTTGTTGGGCTTGCAAGTATTGATTTCAAACTTTCTATTATTATGGCTGTATCTGTTCCGATTGCACTTATCTTTCTATATCTGACAATTAAGCAATCTGAAAAAATAGAGAATCAGAACAACTCAGCACTTCTTGATATGGTTAGCTTATTTGTTGAATATGTTAGAGGAATACCTGTATTAAAGAGCTTTTCAAACAATAAGAGCTTGGATAATGATCTTATGAACAAGACAAAAAAGTTTGGAGAAACAAGCAAAGCAGCTTCAAGATTCAAAGCAAAACAATTATCTATATTCGGTTTTTTACTGGATATTGGATATTTAATTCTTTTAATCGCAGGAACAATATTTGTTGTAAAGGGAAGTCTTGATGTACTTCATTTTATTATCTTTGCAGTAATTTCAAAAGAGTTTTATAAGCCGTTCGCTTCTATGGAACAACACTATATGTACTATGTTTCGGCGATAGATAGTTACAAAAGACTTTCGAGAATTTTATATGCAGATGTAATCCCGGACAAAGTGAATGGAATTGTTCCGAAAGATAATGATATAGCTTTTGAAAACATAGATTTTTCCTATGAAAAAGATGAATTTAAAATGGAAAAATTGAGCTTTTCTATTGCTGAAAAAACAATGACAGCCTTAGTTGGAGAATCCGGTAGTGGAAAGACTACTATAACCAACTTGCTTCTAAGATTTTATGATGTGCATAAAGGGAAAATTACACTCGGAGGAATTGATATAAGGGATATTCCTTATGATGAGCTTTTAGATCGTATCAGCATTGTTATGCAAAATGTTCAACTGTTTAATAACACGATTGAAGAAAACATCAGGGTAGGTAAAAAAGGAGCAACGAAAGAAGAAATCATTGAAGCTGCAAAGAAAGCAAGGATACATGATTTCATTATGAGTTTACCAAAAGCTTATGAAACGGATATTGGAGAAAATTGGGGAATTTTTATCAGGTGGACAAAGACAAAGAATATCTATTGCAAGAGCTTTTCTAAAAGATGCACCGATTTTAATTCTTGATGAAATGACAAGTAATGTTGATCCTGTAAATGAATCTTTGATACAAGATGCTATTACAGAACTTGCAAAGGACAGAACTGTTCTTGTGATTGCTCATCATTTAAGAACCATTCAAAAGGCAGATCAAATTCTTGTGTTCCAAAAAGGAAAACTATTGGAAAAAGGAAAGCACAGGGAACTTTTAGAGAAAGATGGCTACTACACTAAATTATGGAAAGCTCAGTATGGGGTATAACCATGATTTTGTTAAAAGATGTTTCTTATGAATGGGAAGATGGGCGAACTGCTTTAAAAAATATCAATCTTGAAATTAAAAAAGGTGAATTTGTTTTAATTTCGGGGAAAAGTGGAAGTGGCAAAAGCACTCTTGGAAGTGTAATGAATGGTCTTATTCCACATTATTACAAAGGCAAAATGAAAGGAGAGGCCTTTGCGTACGGGAAAGATATAAGCAAATTATCGCTTCATGAAATAGGGCATATTGTAGGGACTGTATTTCAAGATCCAAGAAGTCAGTTTTTCACGACAACGACAGATGAAGAAATAGCTTTTGGGCTTCAAACTATCTGCAAATCAAGAGATGAAATCAAACAGAGAGTAGAAGAAGTATATGCAGAGCTAGACATTGAGGAACTGAAAGGAAAATCTGTTTTTGAATTATCAAGCGGGCAGAAACAAAAGATAGCTATTGCGAGCATCTACGCAATGAATCCGAAAGTTTTAATTTTAGATGAGCCTTCAGCAAATTTGGATATGAAAGCAACATTTGACCTATTTTTAATTTTGGAAAAATTAAAGAAAAAGGGAACAACTGTTGTTCTAATTGAACATCGTTTGTACTATGTAAAATCTTTATTTGACCGTTTTATTTTGGTTAAAGATGGAGAGATTGCACAGGACTTAAGTCGTGAAGAAGTTATTTCTCTTAACCAAGAGTTTTGGTATGAGAATGGACTAAGAACTCTTGAATTAGAAGAATACAGGATAAGTGAGAAGAAAGATTTATATCAATTAAATGATGAAAGTATCAGTGGGAAAGGCTTGAAATTTTGTTACCCAAGTGCAACTAAGGTTGGAAATAAGCAAAATGAGTACATCTTAAATCATCTTGATTTCAATATGAAGTGCGGAAAAGCCATTGGTCTTATTGGGTTAAATGGTACCGGGAAAACTACTTTTGCAAGGGTAATTTCAGGACTTGAGAAGATAAAAGAGGGGAAAATATGGGCGGAAAAAGATAAAGAGTTGAATCGTAAAGATTTAATGGATATGTCATATTTTGTCTTTCAGGATTCAGACTATCAGTTGTTTTCGGAAAGCGTACTTGATGAAATGCTGCTTGGTATTTCAAATAAAGATAAAAAAGAAAGTACCCAAAAGGCAAAGTCTATTTTGGATGTACTTGGCTTAGATAAATACATTGATAAGCATCCATTTGCTTTATCAAGAGGAGAAAAACAAAGGCTGACAATAGCTTGTGGAATGATGAAACAGGCAAAAGTTTTTATCTATGATGAACCAACATCAGGTTGTGATAAAGACTCAATGCTTTCAGTGGCAAAATTGATTGAAGAACAATTAAAAAATGGGACAACAATTTTGGTGATAAGTCATGATTTTGAGTTTTTAGCAAACACAGTGAGTGAGGTTGCGGTAATGGAAGATGGAAAAATAGAAAGTGTTTTCAATATGAGTGAAAGTAATAAATTTCTCATATTAGACAAGATGAGAGGAGGTAGAGAGCTTGTCAGATAGAAAAACTATAGATCCGAGAATAAAACTTACTCTACTTCCAATTGCCTCCTTTACGAGCTTTTGTATAAGCGATACAATTCTACTTTTTTTACTAATTGTTTTTGTCTTTTTTCTATATTTATATAGTGGGATGTGGAAAAGAGCGGTACGCTTTATCTTGTTCTTTGTGCTTTTATACTGCATAGAGTTAGGGCTTGGAAAATTCCCGGAAGCAAGTATTGTATTTGCAATATATATGTTTATTTACTTTGCATCAAGAATGACCTTAATTGCTATGTTTGGTGGATATATAACAAAGACTACAAGTGTAAGTGAAATGCTGGAAGCGCTAAATAGAATGAAAGTACCAAGAAGCATTGGTATACCTTTTAGTGTTTTGCTTAGGTTTGTACCAACTATAAAAATAGAACTCAAGGCATTAAAAGAGAATATGAAGATTCGAGGAATTGTAACAAGCAGATTTTTCCCATTGCTACATCCAATTAAATATATTGAATATACGCTTGTTCCGCTTTTAATGAGAATGATTAAGATTTCAGATGAACTATCAGCTTCGGCACTTATTAGAGGACTTGATAGTGATGAGAAGAGGGTAACATTAACAGAATTGCGGTTTAGAAAAACAGACTTAATGATTGGACTATTAGGAGCTTTGATGATTGCTCTTGTGATAGTAATACAGAAAATTTATTAGGAGGACTTTATGAAAAACAAATTGAATGGTCGTGATTTTATTACAATCGGAATCTTTAATGCAATTGGAATTGTTATATACATGGCGGCCAGCTTTGCTATGGCAACAACAGTTATAGGAGGATTTATTGCTTCAGGAGTTAGCTTTATGATAGCTGCTACCGTTTATATCCTTATGGCTTTGAAAGTTAAAAAGAAGGGTGTATTTACAATATCAGGAACGCTTCTTGGTTTAATTGCGTTGTCAGGAGGACATTTACCTCATGCAGTCTTTGCTGTAATCGGTGGAATTATATGTGATTTGATTATAGGAAATTATGAGAGTAAGGGACGAATGATTATTGGGTATGGGACATTTGCATTAGCAGATTTTTTAGGAACAGTAATTCCTGTAATTTTATTCGGAACAGCTTCTTTTGTGGAAAGAGCATCAAAATGGAAAATGAGCGAAGCGGGGATAAATGAAGCATTATCATATTTCAAAGTTTCGTGGGCAGTAGGATTTGGTTTGATAACTTTTGTTCTTGCTTGCATAGGAGCATTTGTTACAACAAGGATACTTAAAAAGCATTTTGAAAAAGCTGGAGTCATTTGAATCAATCTTCATCTGAAGAAGTTTTTCTTTATCAGTGTGATAATGGAATAATGCAGAATTATTGGTCTTAAATGATTTACTGAAAAGTTTATCAATGCCAAGTTTACTTACGAAATCTTTTATAAGAAGTAAGCCTGCATTGGAGGATAAATCGCCTCCATTGAAATTAATTTTAATTTTCCTATTGCTTTCAAGTGGTAAGGTGTTTACAATACTCATAAAGGGCTCTTTCGTGTGATTTTATTGATTTTTAGCACCTTAATTTAACCACAAATGGACGCTCTTTTTTTATTCACTTAATAGGTGAGAGCAGTATTTTGTTAAAATATAGTAATTATATGGGTTTCAGTCACTTTCATGGTGTTACCATGAATAATCTAGGTTAAAGATATATTGACTAATGACAATTGGGAAAACGCACTGATCGTCATTTTTATGAGAGTATTGTGTAAAATAACTGATAATAGGTGATGAAAATGAACATAAGATCTTTTCATAATCCGGATGAGGAAAACGGATATTTAAGTAATTGGTATCTTTCAGAGTTTAAAGTAGATTCGATACAGTTTTCATCAATGGAACAGTATATGATGTATAAAAAGGCTATTATCTTTGAAGATACTGAAATTGCAAAGAAAATTTTAAAAACTAAGGATGTTTCAGGAATAAAGGCACTTGGAATGCAGGTTTCAAATTATAATGATACATATTGGAACGGAGTAAGGCAGATTGTTGTATACAAGGGCTTACTTGCAAAGTTTTCTCAGAATGATGATTTAAAGAAAAGACTTCTTAATACAGGTAATGATATACTTGCGTAATGTGCTGTACAGGATAAAATCCGGGGAATAGGACTTTCAATGAAAGATACAAACAGATGGGATATGGCAAAGTGGAGAGGAGAAATATGTATATTACAAAATATTGGGGAGATTTTATCGGCGGTTCTGATGACAGCCTGAGTCTTGTTGAGTTTTTGGATGACCTGAATAAAGAAGAAGTTACTCTTAAAGAAATATTTACAGGTATAGGACTTGATAGGCAGAATATGGATTTTAGGCAAACAGTCGAGAATCTCGGGTTTATAAATTCGACCGGTCTTGAAATAGACTTTTATTATGCGATAAATGTTGTTACAGACCTTGCTGCCATTTTGTTGGAATGTAAAATTAGCGTACATGTAAATCTTAGAGATTTGGATGACAATGAAGATGCCAAAAATCGATGTATACGAGTTGTAGCCACAGAAGAAGAATATAAGGGTATAAAAGCTGCTTTGGAAGACTTTGTAAAAGATCCGAAGTCATATGATTTATATGAAATGATAGGTGATGATATCATTGAGATGGCGGAAATTGTAAAAGAGCTGAGGCAAGAACTGCTGCAATATGAGCTATAATATGTTTTGGAGATTACTATGAGTATTAAATTTACAAAAGGTATTGAGAAAGACAATATTCTACTTTTATGTAAGTGGTCAAATGAAAGAGGAGCGATATTTCAAGAGCAATGGATGGGGTCTGAAGTTTCATTTCCGTTAACTTATGAAAAAAATAGAAAAGTTGGAAAATAAATTTTCTATCTTTAATGAAGAAGAGTTTATCGGAATGATACAAGAAGTGAAAAATTGAAAAAAAGATAATATTCACATAGGTAGATTTGTATTAAATCCTATAAAAAACAGGATCCGGGTCTTGGAACAAAGGCCTTGAAAAAATTTATAGATTTTATCTTTAAAGATGAGAATATTAGAAGTATCTCTTTAACTGTATTTGACTTTAATAAAAGTGCAAGGAGAGTATATGATAAGCTGGGTTTTGAAATTTATGAAGTGATTGAAACACCAAAGCTTAAGTATATTATGAAAAAGTTCAGATGATGTAAGGTGACTTATCAATGATAAGATGGCGGAAGTAACGCAAGTATCACGTGATTCCTTAGCTGAAATTGCTTTACAGAAAAAGAGAATCTTTTTATAGCAGAAACAGTATTATTGAAATTTTAGTAATTAGAGAGATATAAAAAATGGCTTCAAGCAAAAGAATACTTAGACTTTATTTTGGAACAAGTCTCTAAATTAGATAATGTTAGTTATAAAGCTATGATGGGAGAATTTATTATCTATTACGATGGAAAAATTATTGGCGGAATATATGATGATAGATTACTTGTTAAACCTGTGCAGTCTGCGATAAATTATATGCCAAATGCAGTATATGAGTTACCGTATGATGGAGCAAAGGAAATGTTGTTGGTAGATGATGTTGATAATAAAGAGTTTCTAATTGGCTTGTTTGATGCTATGTATGATGATTTACCTGCACCAAAACCAAAGAAAAAGAAATAATAAAATTTCAGTTTGTATAAACAGGAAATTTACGGAGATAAAATTGAAAGGTATAGATGTTATATACAATAAACAGATCTTAACGCTCACAAGATTTTGGGGTGATAACAGATTATGTTTGTTTGCGAAAAATCCAAGTCAAATTAATGTTCCAAAAATGGAATTTGTAGGTGGATACCCTAATGAATGGTGTATTTTTATTGATAATCTTAATGAAGATGAAAAAGGCTGAGATTAAAGATATTAATGGAAAACATATCAGCTTACAGGAAATAGGTATATAAATCCGGGAGTTGTAAATATTGTAAAACTACATTCCTAAAGGTCGGAATGAGTAGTAATTTTAAATAATGATAAAGTCACAGAACAGGAATGCAGATTCCTATTTTGTGACTATTTTTTAACTTATATTTATTTTGATGTTTATATAATCTCAGCTATTTTGTCTGCAAAGAATAAGGCATATTTTATATTTTTTGCCGTTTTTTCTATGCTCCATGACCTTATACTATCTTTGTCTCTTGGTGCTGCAAAAAGACACTTATTATTATAAGCTGCAATATAAATACGAGATTCATTGCTGTATAGAGAAAGTCCACAGTCCGAAGTATTGTTGTTAAACCACTCAATAACAGTAGGGGTTAAGAACATTCTTGCTGATTGTTCGTCAGTACAGTAAGTGTTATAGTATTTGTTATACTGTACATTACCTATATCGATTTTCTTACCTCCGGACATTGCACAAAGATAGCCTCCTTGAGTCTTTATATTAAGGAAATGTTTTGTTGGAACAATTCGCAAATTTCCTTTTAAAGAATGTGTATTCTTTATAGAGTAAACTTGTCCTATAAAGCCCGTAATCTCATGAAGGTGCTTTATCTCATCCTTTCCGGTAGCTAATCCTTTTGAAACAGTGTATGCATATAAATCTACTATTTCAATATCTTTTTCATTGTTTAGTTTAATTATTCCGGATTGGATATAGTATTTTGCGGCGGGAACTACCTCTTCTACATTACTCGGAGAAATATCATTTTCTATGTCAATTTTGGCTGAAGGATAAATGGCTTGCAGTATCGGTTCAAGGATTTCACTCTCGTAAAGTACACGCAACTTGGCTCTTTGATTTGATTCCCAACCCGGACCAATAAAGGCAAAAATCAGCACACTTAGGATTTGAAGTATCAAAAGGAAGAGAATTAGCCTGGCAATGAGCATCAAAAGTTTATTCACAAAAATACTGTCCGGAAGTAGGCCTAGATCTTTCGATAAGAATAATCCTCCACCGACAGTAAAGCAAAAAAATAGCAGAATAATATTTCGAACAAAATAATTTTTAACTCTTTGACCACAATTGACAGTATTCTCGACGGCTCTCCAACTACGCTGAAATCGTGAGGTTTTCCATAGATTATTTATTTTCTGTATTTCTTCAGGGTTTAAATTCATTTCCATTATTGTTTTCCTTTTTTTTATAAGCTAATTTCACTTTCTTGCTCATATTATAACAAATAGAAGCCCAATATATAATAGAATAATGTATAATAATTATAAGGCATTACAGATTCAAGATAAGTAGACAGTAGCATTAAAAAATTCTGCTGCTATAGATTCATTCAGGGGGTAAATTATGGACAAAAATTCAGATAAATTTATATATGACAGGCACAGCGAAATCATTTTTCAGCCTTAGTGGTAGCAGAGTAAAGGGAATCAAATTCTACAATAAAAACCCTCAACCTTAAGTTGATTCATTATACCAATATGTAAACAATGAAGAAGTAGAACACGAGGGTGAAGTCTGTTTTAAAGATTGTGATTTAAGGCTTTGCAGTGTGTTGATTTTTAATAAAACCTTAGGTAAAGGACGTTTTACTGGAGATGCTATTTCTGTAGAGGAATTTATGGATAGTTATAAAAAAATTTGAGTTTGAAATTATTACAGAAGGCTATTTTTGGAAATTCAACTACTTATTCAGGATGGCTTTGGGAAGAAGGGAAAAAACCCTGTATCCGCTATTGTGTATATTTGGAACAGTGGGGATATGGAGTATTCTATCATGAGTGAGTCTATGATAGATAAATTTTTTTGAAAAGGAATTTGATTTTAGTAAAGCTATAAAAAAATCCATACATTAAAGAGCTTAAGAAGTAGGTAACCATAAAGATATCGACGATAGTTATAGACTATTTTAAAGAATAAACTTGATATCAGTTGAAAATAGTTATTTTTATATCATTATAAAAAAATCTGAAATTTTGACATCTGAATCGCTATAGTAGAACCTCTTTTAAATGGTCAAAAATATTATCAGCATTTGCCTTAAAATTACTATTTATTTAAAATAAATAATATATAATTGATTTCGGAAATTGTAGCAAAACATTTAAAAGCCTTATCATTACTCAGAGTGATTTATGTGGTATAGATAACAGTCAGTAATGCCTATGTAGAAAGGAGTAAATGATGCCAAAACAAAAGAAAGATACCATAGAAGCACAGGGATTTTCTATACAAATTTATACAGAAGATTTTAAGAATGACTATATCAGTTTAACGGATATTGCGAGGTATAAGAATACGGACGATCCAAGATTTGTCATTCAGAACTGGATGAGAAATAGGAACACATTAGAATTTATAGGTTTATGGGAAGCTCTGAACAATGCTGATTTTAACCGTGTGCAATTCGACACGTTTAGAAATGAGGCAGGACTTAATCGGTTCACAATGACTCCTCAAAAATGGATTGATTCTACAAATGCTATTGGTTTCATATCAAAATCAGGAAGATATGGTGGAACTTATGCACATTATGATATAGCAATGGAGTTTGCTTCTTGGATTTCTCCTGAATTTAAATTATATATTATTCAAGATTACAAAAGATTAAAAAATGATGAAAACTCAAAACTATCTATTTCGTGGAACTTACACAGAGAGATTTCAAAAATCAATTATAGAATTCATACCGATGCGATTAAAACTTATCTTTTGGCAGATCTTACTAGTGAACAATTATCATATAAGTACGCAAGTGAAGCAGATATACTCAATGTAGCACTTTTGGTAAAAGGGTAAAACAGTGGAGAGAGGAGAATCCGAGCTTAAAAGGCAATATTAGAGATTATGCAAGCCTTAATGAACTCTTGGTACTTGCAAATATGGAAAGCTATAATGCTATTCTGATTGAAAAAGGTGTGGATCAAAAAGAGAGAATGGTGGAGCTTAGAAAACTGGCAAGGACACAGCTTCTATCTTTAGAAAGATTAAATGATGATGGATTGCTTAGTATAGAAAATAAAGACCAGTAAAAGAAATAATATATAATATACTTTAGGACTTTTACTTAAAGCTATAGTGCATATGAAGGGATAATGAGGAAGTAAAAAGAATCAATAACAGCTTGTGGCAAAGACTCGGGAGTCTGCAAATCAAATGATATCAAAGATTGAAGCCAATGAATATAAGGATTATATATTGGACTTTATTTTTTATATGCATCTTTCAGACAAAGAAAAGCAGGACCTGTATAACAGAGGGTAGTGATAGCATTTATTGAATCAACAAATGAAAAGATTAAAGCAAGTGTAAACAAATTCGGGTCTGGGATTGGTAGAATATCTGTTTGTATAGTTAAATAAAACTGGGTACTGAATATATAGGTCGATAGAAAGCAAACAGAGTGACAAACTAAAATTTTGGCAACTGAGCCGCTATGGTAGAACATCTTTTAAACGGTCAAAATATTATCAGCATTTGCCTTAAAATGACTATCTATTTAAAAGAAATAATATATAATATATTTTAGGACTTTTACTTAGTTAAAGTTATAGTGCATATGAAGGGATAATGGGGAAGTAAAAATGAATAAACAACAGCTTGCGGCAAAGATTTGGGAGTCTGCAAATCAAATGAGGTCAAAGATTGAAGCCAATGAATATAAGGATTATATATTGGGCTTTATTTTTTATAAGTATCTTTCAGACAAAGAAGAGCAGGACCTGTATAATAGAGGATATGATGCGGACAATATCAAGGAATATGTTAATGAAGAGGCAGATGACAGTTATTCAAGTATGTCAAGTCTAAAGCAGGATTTGGGATATTTTATAGCATATAAGGACTTGTTTTCTACTTGGATAAATATGGGATCTGATTTCTCAGTTGACAATGTTCGAACCGGACTGTCATCATTTAACAGGAATATATCACCGTCACATAAAAAGCTCTTTGAGGGAGTATTTACAACACTTGAGGTAGGTATTTCAAAGCTTGGTGCAGATACAAAGTCACAGACAAAGGCGGTAAGTGATCTTATACAGCTTATCAATGAAATTCCAATGCATGATAAACATGACTATGATGTTTTGGGATTTATCTATGAATACTTAATCTCCAACTTTGCAGCAAATGCAGGAAAGAAGGCAGGAGAATTCTATACACCACATGAGGTGTCTCTTTTGATGTCGGAAATTATAGCGGAACATTTAAAAGGACGTGATACAATCAAAATATATGACCCGACCTCGGGAAGCGGAAGTTTGCTTATAAATATAGGAAAAACCGCTGCAAAGTATATGGACGATGCTAATCGTATACAGTATTATGCACAGGAGTATAATTTAAATACATATAACTTAACAAGAATGAATCTGGTAATGCGTGGTATACTTCCGGCAAATATATTGACGAGAAATGGTGATACATTAAAAGAAGACTGGCCTTACTTTGATGAGTCAGATCCACATAGTACATATGAACCGCTGTATGTGGATACTGTAGTATCAAATCCTCCTTATTCGCAAAGATGGGATTCTACAGGTAAAGACAGTGATCCAAGATATGTGAGATATGGAATAGCTCCAAAGTCAAAGGCTGACTATGCCTTCCTTTTGCATGACCTGTATCATCTGAAGCCTGACGGAATAATGACAATAGTGCTGCCACATGGTGTGCTTTTTAGAGGTAGCGAAGAAGGTAATATCAGAAAAAACTTGATAGAACAGAACAATATAGATGCCATAATCGGACTGCCGGCAAATATTTTCTTCGGAACAGGTATACCTACTATAGTGATGGTACTTAGACAAAAGAGAGAAAATACAGATGTACTTATAATAGACGCTTCAAAAGGATTTAAAAAAGAAGGAAAGAACAACCAGCTGCGTGCATGTGATATAAGAAAAATAGTTGATACGATAAAGTCAAGAAAGGATGTAGAAAAATATTCAAAAGTAGTAAGTCTTGAAGATATTCGTGCCAATGACTACAACTTGAATATTCCTCGTTATGTGGATTCGTCTGGAGCAGCAGAAAGTTATGATATATATGCTTCAATGTTTGGTGGAATCCCTGAAACAGAGCTTGGAAAGTTTGATAAATACTGGGAGGTGTTTCCTTCACTTAAAGGTGAACTTTTTGCCGGAGAAGATTATTTATCATTAAAGTCTGAGAATATAAGAGAGACGATAAAAAACAATAAGGATGTATTGCAATTTATAAAAAATCATATGTTGAGATTTGGTGACTTGGGAGCATACTTGGATAGTATCCTAATAGCCAATGCAACAACTATAAATATACCAAAGACTCAGGAGATTATTGCCAATAATATCTTTATGAGATTTGTAGATAACACATTGATTGATCCGTATGGAGCATATGAGATATTTGAAGATAAATTTACTGAAATCTCGGGAGATTTGGAGCTTATACAGACAGAGGGGATAAAAACTGTAACACAGGTGGACCCGAATATGGTCGTAAAGAAAAAGAACGGCAAGGATGTAGAAGTACAAGAAGGGTGGAAGGGACATATACTGCCATTTGATTTGGTACAGGATATTTGTCTTTCTGAAAGAAAAAGAGATTTAAAAGAGAAACAGGAAAGCTGGCTGAAATACCGTCTTCATATGAGGAGATTCTGGAATCATTGAGTGAAGATGATAAGGAAATTATATCGGAAGCATTAAATGATACCAATGACGCTTTTGTATTCAAGAATATAAAGACGGTTGTAAAGTCTCTAAAGGCTGACGGTGAGTCAAAAGAGCTTATAGAATCCTTGGAAAAAGTTGAAAAACTTAATAACGAAGAGAAAAAGCTGAAGACTGAAATAAAGCAGGGAGAAGATGAACTTAATTTGGAAACAAAAGCTAAGATAGAGAGCTTATCAGAGGAAGAAATAAATAATCTCTTACACGAAAAATGGTCAAGCCCTATTTATAACGGAATACTTGATTTATCAAATGATATGCTGAAAGCCTTCACAAAGGATGTAGAAGCACTTTCTACAAAGTATGCTGTAACTATGGATGACCTTGAAAAAGAAATCAAGGAAACAGAAAAGTCACTTGCAAGTATGCTCTCAGAGCTGACCGGATCGGAGAGAGATATGGAAGGTATCAATGAGCTGATAAAGCTCTTGGGAGGTATAGATGAGTAGAGTACCAAGGATAAGATTTAAAGGCTTTGAAGAAGATTGGGAACAGTGTAAGCTAATAAGTTGTTTGAGTTTATTAAAAGATGGAACACATGGAACGCATAAAGATTACCCTAGTGGGCCATTACTTTTAAGCGCTAAGAATATAAAAAATGGTAGAGTAAATTATGATGAAACTGACAGAAGGATATCATATAAAGATTTTGAAAAGATCCATTCAAATTTCAAACTTCAAGTGGGTGATGTACTACTGACAATAGTTGGATCTATTGGTGAAACTGCTTTATTACAGAATACATTTGGATTAACTTTTCAGAGGAGTGTAGCTTTTTTAAGAGTAACAGACAATATTATACCAGAGTTCCTAATGTCGGAGATTAATACAAGTAGATTTAAAAATGAGTTGGAGAATAGGAAATCGACGTCAGCTCAACCAGGAATTTATTTAGGAGATTTAGGAGAAATTCCAGTTTTTATTTCAAAAAATTCAGTTGAGCAACTAAAAATTGGAAGTTACTTTGATTCCCTCAACCACCTTATCACCCTTCATCAACGAAAGCTTGAAAAATTAAAAATTATAAAAAAATCAATGCTTGAAAATCTTTTTCCACAAAATGGAGAAAAAACTCCAAAAATCAGGTTTTCAGGATTTACTAAAGATTGGGAACAGCGTAAGCTGGGGGAAGTATTTGAAGAATATTCTGAAAAGAATCATTCAGAACTACCACCACTTACAATAATTCAAGGTGGTGGAACGATAAGGCGTGATGAATCTGACAGGGCTTTACAATATGATAAGGGTAGTTTATCTAATTATAAAATGGTAAATAAAGGTGACTTTATTGTACATTTGCGTTCTTTTGAAGGTGGGTTAGAAAAGGCCAATTCTACAGGAATTATAAGCCCTGCATATCATACTTTTAGTGGAGAAAATACTGACACAACCTTCTATTATGCATATTTTCGATCTGAAAAATTTATTGAATCTGATTTAAAGCCTCATGTTTATGGAATTAGAGATGGTAGGAGTATTGATATAGAAGGTATGAAATCAATAAATATCCCACACACTATTTTTGATGAGCAGAGCCGTATAGGTGAATTTATTGATTCAATAAACCACCTTATCACCCTTCATCAAAGTAAGTTGGAAAAATTGCAAAAAATAAAGAAATCAATGCTAGAAAGTATGTTTGTGTAGCTTGCTAAATATAAGTATTAAGCGAATAAAACTTTTTGAAGAAGAAAAACTATAACTTTGCTTAACATTGAGTCATACAAGTCGTATTTCCTGTTATTTTATTTAAATAACAGGAAATATTTTGCATAAACAGCTCGATATATTGGGAACAGCGTAAGCTGGGGGAGATGGCACTATGATTCAGGAGGAACACAATGTAGTAACTAGAATCATTACTCGAATGACAATTTCCAGCATATATAGATCGATTGAAATAAATGAGTTTGTCGATAAAACGATTTATTTATAACGGAAAAGAGGATTACTAAAGTTCATCTGCAGCTATGGTGAAAGAAGGTGAATATTCTTTATCAATATGAGTGCTATCAGTCGAGAAGTCCATTAGTTCTAAAACTGACGTTTAGCATAAATACAAGAATGGTGTATTAGCTATATTACTAATACTTTTTAAGATATAGATCCCGATACTAGTACCAGTTCAGATTACTTAAATATTATGAAACGATATATTGTAGATACAATATTTGCAAAAGGTGGTCAAGGAAAATCCTGGGTCTGTTAAATATTGTACAAATGATTTTTTATGAGATAGATGCTATCAATACGCTTACATATCTGAACAGCTAAATAGTTGGTGACTTTTATTCATCCATCGACCACCTTATCACCCTTCATCAGAGTAAGTCTTTTGGGCATATTTTGAAGGTGATAGTTAGTTGTACTTTATCTTGGGAACAGCGTAAGCTGGGGGAGATGGCAGAAAGGATTATAAGAAAAAATGAAAAACTAGAATCAACACTTCCACTGACAATTTCAGTACAATATGGATTGATTGATCAAAAATGAGTTTTTCGATAAACGAATAACAAGCAAAGATGTTAGAGGTTATTATCTTATAAAAAAAGGTGAATTTGCTTACAATAAGAGTACATCAGTCGATGCTCCATTAGGGCCAATTAAACGTTTAGATAAATATAAGAATGGTGTATTATCTACATTATACATACTTTTTAAGATTATAGATGATACTAGTACCAGTTCAGATTACTTAGTTACATATTATGCCACAGATTTATGGCATAGAGGGATACAATCAATAGCGGCAGAAGGTGCAAGAAATCATGGGTTGTTAAATATTGCACCAAATGATTTCTTTGAGACAATGCTATCAATACGCTTAATATATCTGAACAGCAGTTGGTGACTTTTTATTCATCCCATCGACCACCTTATCACCCTTCATCAACTGGAGCCTTTTCAACTGATTTTTAAGGCAATAGCTTATAGAATTATAGATTACGCTAAGAGTAAGCCTCCAAGGAGTAGAAAATAAGCTAATTTAACATTATTTATATAATGCTATGTATGAAAATTGCGTATATTCGCAATATAATTACGTATATTTCTTGAAAATATATTGTATCAAGAATATAATAATATTGATGTAAAGTGCGTATATATGCAAAAATTATAATATAAAAATAGGAGGCGGTATGGAAATTAAAAAGGGATTATTACTTGGAGCAACTGATTAGTAAGATGAACAACGGATTGGTCAAGGTAGTGACAGGTATGAGAAGATGTGGAAAAATCATATCTCTTGTTTAATATATTTAAAGAATATCTTATTTCCAAGGGAATAGACAAAAATCATATAATAGAAATATCATTTGATACTTTTGAAAGTAAGAAATTCTGTGATCCTAATGTCTTATATCCACATCTGAAAGAGTCTATAAAAGATGAAAAGATGTATTATATATTATTGGATGAGGTGCAATTGCTGAGTGATTTTGAGGCTGTTTTAAACAGTCTTATCAGAATAAAAAATGTAGATGTTTATGTTACAGGAAGTAATGCACGTTTTCTCTCAAAGGATGTTATTACCGAATTTAGAGGTAGAGGCGATGAAATACATATGTATCCGTTAAGCTTTGCAGAGTTTATGTCTGTATATCAGGGTGAAAAGATTGACGGTTGGAATGAATATATGTTATACGGAGGTATTCCTTTGGTATTGAATATTTCAAGCCCTGAACAAAAGGTTGCATTCCTAAAATCCTTATTTGAGGAGACTTATATATCAGATATTATCGGTAGACATAATGTAAGAAATAAAGCTGAACTTGAAGATTTATTAAATATAATTTCTTCAGCAATAGGTTCACTTACTAATCCTGAGAAATTGTCAAAAACTTTCAAGTCGGTAAAAAATAAAACCATAAGTAGTAATACTATTAAACGCTATATTGAATATCTCAGTGATTCGTTCCTAATTGATACCGCATATCGTTATGATATAAAGGGAAGAAAGTATATAGGCAGTCCTGTAAAATATTATTTTAATGATATGGGATTAAGAAATGCAAGGCTTAATTTTAGACAAATTGAAGAAACTCACAGTATGGAGAATATTATATTCAATGAATTAAAAATACGAGGTTTAAATGTGGATGTAGGAGTGATTGTGCAAAACGGCAAAGATGAAAACGGAAGCAGCATTCGTAAGCAACTTGAAATTGATTTTGTATGTAATAAGGCTTCGAAGAGATATTATATACAATCGGCATATGCTATACCTGATGAGGCTAAACTGATGCAGGAACAGAGGCCGTTGATGCTTACAGGAGATTTCTTTAAACGAATTATAATAACAAGGGATACACCGGTGCCGCATTATAATGAGTCGGGAATACTTAACATGAGCATATATGATTTTTTGCTGAATAAAAACAGCTTGGATATTTAGTTTTACAATAAATATTATTGGAGTAAATATGGATTATTTTACAAAAGAAGCAAACTTTGAAAGTGCAGTCATTGCCTTGTTGCAAAATTATGGATGGGAGCAGAATGTACTTAAAAATTATACTGAAAAAGACCTTATAAGAAACTGGGCTGATATATTGCTTGAGAATAATAGAGATATTGACAGGTTAAACAATATTCCTCTAATAGATGAGGAGATGGATGAACTGATAGAAAAAATCAGAGAGCTTAAGACTCCGTTGGCACTTAACAGTTTTATCAATGGAAAAACTGTATCTATCACAAGGAAGAATCCTGAAGATAAGCTTCATTTCAACAAAGAGGTCAGTTTAAAAATTTATGACAGAAATGAGATAGCGGCAGGGCAGAGTAGATATCAGATAGTGCAGCAGCCTAAGTTTTTTAGAAAGGACAGTGTTCGTCAGGATAGGCGTGGAGACTTGATGCTTCTTATCAACGGTATGCCGGTTTTTCATATTGAGCTGAAAAGATCAGGTGTTCCTGTAGCGGAGGCGGCAAATCAAATTAAAAAGTATGCTTATGAGGGTGTATTCACGGGACTATTTGCACTCGTTCAGGTCTTTGTAGCTATGAATCCTGATGAAACACTCTATTTTGCAAATCCGGGACCGGATGGTGATTTCAAGCCTGATTTTTATTTTCATTGGGCCGATGCCAATAATGAACCGATTAACTATTGGAAGGACGTTGTGGAAAGGCTTTGTCAATTCCTATGGCACATCAGCTTATAGGATTTTACACTGTAGCTGACGGAGGTGACGGTGTACTTAAGGTAATGCGTAGTTATCAGTACTATGCATCAAATAAGATCTCCGACAGAGTATCAAAGAATGATTGGAAGGATAATAATCAAAGAGGCGGATATATTTGGCATACTACAGGTTCAGGAAAAACCATGACATCTTTCAAGTCGGCACAGCTTATAGCTAATTCAAAAGATGCCGATAAGGTTGTATTTTTGATGGATCGTAAGGAACTGGGTTCACAGTCTTTGACAGAATATCAAGGGTTTGCAGATAATGTAGATGACGTTCAAGGTACTGATGACACAAATATGCTTATTTCAAAGTTGAAGAGCACAGATCCTAAGAATACTTTGATAGTTTCATCTATTCAGAAGATGAGTAGAATCAAGGAAGATGAGATTGGTAGGATGCGTGCCAAGGATATTGAAGATATGCAAAATAAAAGGTTGGTATTTATTATTGATGAATGTCACCGTTCAACATTTGGAGACATGCTTATAACAATAAAGAATACTTTCCCAAATGCTTTGTTCTTCGGTTTTACAGGAACACCGGTATTTTCTGAGAATGAAAAGAGCTTGAGTACTACAACGGATATCTTCGGTGATGAACTTCACAGATACAGTATTGCAGACGGTATTCGTGACAAGAATGTACTCGGATTTGATCCTATTATGGTGTGTGTATATCCTGATATGGAACTTAGAAAAAAGGTAGCTATAGAAGAGGCCGGCGCAAGTTCCGAGGCGGAGGCTATATCAGATCCGAAGATGCAAAAGATATACTATAGATTTATGACAGTATCAGAAGTACCTATGGCAGGAAGATTACTTGAAGACGGCACATATCAAAAGGGTATTGAGAATTATATAAAGAGAGACGCTTGGGAAAATGACAAGTATCAGTACAGTATAGTTGATAATATAAAGAAAAATTGGCTTAGATTGAGTCGAAATAATAAGTTTCATGCCATATTTGCAACTTCAAGTATACCTGAAGCAATAAGTTATTACAGAAAGTTTCGTGAAAGATATCCTGAATTGAAGGTAACGGGTCTGTTTGATCCGACTATTGATAATGTTACCGGTGATAAGGCTTTGGAAAAAGAGGACGGTATTGTAGAAATGCTTAATGATTATAATAATTGGTATTCTACAAACTGGGATATTGCAAGATATGCAAATTTAAGTTAGAGGTATCAGAAAGACTTGCTCATAAGGGACAGTTTGTTCGCATGAAAGCGGAATCTCAGCTTGATTTACTGATAGTTGTAAATCAAATGCTTACAGGCTTTGATTCTAAGTGGGTAAATACATTATATCTTGATAAGATCTTGGAATATCAAAATCTTATACAGGCATTTTCAAGAACAAACAGACTTTTTAATATAAATGAAAAACCTTTCGGTTCTATAAAATACTATAGAATGCCGCATACAATGAAAAATAATATAGAGAATGCTATGAAGCTATATTCCGGAGACAGACCTCAAGGGCTTTTTGCAGATCATCTGCCTGATAATATTGAGCATATGAACATATCATTTAAGGATATGGTGGCTGTTTTTAAGCAGGCAAATATTGCCGATATGCAAAAGCTTCCTGATGATACGGAGTCCAAGGCAAAGTTTGCAAAGCTCTTCAGAGAATTTTCTACATATTTACAAGCTGCAAAAATACAGGGATTTAGCTGGGATATAAAAGAATATTCCATCAAGATTGATGATGAGGATAATCGTACAGGCAGTATCACAGTAATTCCGAGTGAAGAAGATTATAATATACTATTACAAAGATACAAGGAATTAAGTAAACATACAGAGCCTCCTGAAGAAGGTGGTAATGATATTACATTTACTGTCGATCCGTATTTAAGTGAGCAAAATACAGGAATTATAGATAATGATTATATGAATTCCAGATTTGAGAAGTGGCAAAAACAGCTTTATGATCCTAATGTAAGTAAGGAAGAGAGAGAGGCTACACTTGAGGAGCTTCATAAATCTTTTGCAATGCTTTCTCAAGAAGAACAAAAGTATGCAAATATTTTTCTTCATGATATACAGTCAGGAGATGCCAAACTTAGCAAAGATATGACTTTTAGAGATTATATCGTTATGTATGCAAAGAATAAGGAAATGTCACAAATAAAAAAGTTTGTAAAATATCTGGGTGTTGAAGAAGGTCTGCTTGTAGAAATCAAAAAGTCCAAGGTAACAGAGTCAAATCTTGATGAGTTCGGAAGATATGATGCATTGAAAAAATCTATAGCAAATGAGCCGGCAACGGAATATTATACGAAGCTTGAGGGAAAGAAACTTCCACCATTTGTAGTTAGAAATAATGCTGAAAAATTATTGAGAGACTATATTTTATATGATATAGATATTAAGGATCCTGATAATGAAGATATAGAATAATTTAATATCAAAGCTTTATAATATCCTTAGGCAGGTCCTTCATCGGTAGGAAGGAGAGATATGCCTAAGGATTTTCAATCAACAGATTTATTGAAAGATTTTTATAAGGAATGGATAGCAATATATAAGGAAGGTGCTATCAGGGATGTAACTTTGTCAAAGTATAAGATGAGTCTTATATGGGTTGAGAAGCTGGCTCCACAGCTTCGTCTATGTGATATTTCAAGGGTTGAATATCAACAGATTATTAATGATTATGCCAAGGAGCATGAGCGTCAGACAACTATGGATTTTCATCACCAGTTAAAGGGAGCTATACTGGATGCTGTGGATGAGGGACTTGTTCCAAGGGACCCGACAAGGAAAGTTATTATCAAGGGTAAAATTCCATCAAATAAGAAAATCAAGTATTTGAACCAGTTTGAACTGCACAGTCTTTTAAAGAGCCTGACTCTTGAAGATGAGGTGAGTTGGGACTGGTTTATTTTACTTTTGGCAAAGACAGGAATGAGATTTTCAGAAGGTCTTGCTATTACACCGAATGATTTTGATTTTGCACATCAGACTGTATCGGTGAATAAGACATGGAATTATAAGGAAGGCGGTGGTTTTTCACCTACAAAAAACAAGTCATCAGTACGAAAGATACAGATTGACTGGCAGGTGGTGATGCAATTTGCCACACTTGTAAAGGATCTTCCGGCAGATAAGCCTATCTTTGTAAGAGATAATAAGGTTTATAACTCTACAGTTAATGATATTTTGGTGAGGTACTGTAAAAAGATTAATATCCCTGTTATTTCTGTACATGGACTCCGCCATACACATGCTTCTATTTTGTTATATGCAGGAGTGTCTATTGCCAGTGTAGCAAGAAGACTGGGACATGCAAGTATGACTACTACCCAGAAAACATATTTACATGTGATACAGGAGCTGGAAAATCAGGATATTGATCTTATAATGAGATCACTTTCAAATCTTTTATAGAGAATGTATTGTATATAGGAGTGTCTGTAATATAGTTTTATGACCGATGGAGGACTGTTGCGGTATAGTTAAAACCTAACACAATATATAATAATTTTAATACATTGCAGATTCAAGATAAGTAGACGTAGCATTAAAAAGTTTTACTGCTACAGATTCATAAATAAAATCCTTTCGGTTGTCATAGACGGAAACCCACTACCCTTGGGTGGTGGGAGGAGTCTTGTGATTTTTTAACCATTACCCTTGGCTTTCGATGTACTTTTGAATTGTAGATGACGATACTTCCCCAATACTACAAGCAAAATAACCATCAGACCAAAAGATGTGTTTCTTCCAATACTGTTTGGAAAGAAAACTGTTATATTTAACTCATAAACAATGAGTTGTTTCTTGCTTGATGGTTTTTACGATATCACAGATCTTATCGGTAGTGTCATAACTGACTAGAAAATGTATATGGTCTTGTCAGTTTCTATAGCAATTATTTCCCAATTATGAGATTTACAAATATCGAATATCTTTTGTTTTACATCGTCAGCAATGTTGCTTCCCAGTAGCTGTTTACGATATTTTGTCACTAATACGATATGTACTTTTAAACTGTATTTACGCCTGTTATGACGATTATATTTATTATCCATAATATTACCTCTAATTATTGAATTTCACTAATTGTTATTATATAATATTTTTAGTGAATATCAATGAAAGGAGTACATATGGAACAGATAACTGTTACAGCAAAAATTCAAATAGTTCCAAGTGATGATGATAAAACATTACTTAATACAACTATGTCTGCCTATACAGATGCTTGCAATCATGTTTCAAACTATGTATTCCGGACGCACAATCTAAAGCAGTTTGCTCTTAACAAGGTGCTGTATTCTGATTTAAGAAATAGATTCGGTTTAAAATCTCAAATGGCTCAATCTGTTTTAAAGACTGTGATTGCCAGATACAAAACCATTCTTGGAAATCAGAATGAGTGGATTAAACCTAACTTCACAAAACCACAATATGACCTTGTTTGGAATAGGGATTATTCTCTTACGAATCATTGCTTTTCCGTAAATACTTTAGATGGACGTGTAAAACTGCCATATTTTGATAAGGGTATGTCTAAATATTTTGACCATAGTATTTATAGTTTTGGTACAGCCAAACTTGTAAATAAGCACGGCAAGTATTTTTTACACATACCTGTAACTTATGAAGTGGAAGAATGTGAAGATGCTGAAATCTGCAACGTTGTTGGTATTGACAGAGGTATTAACTTTGTCGTTGCAACCTACGACAGTAAACATAAATCAGGCTTTTTTAGTGGTAAAACCATTAAACAGAAACGTGCTCATTATTCTAAACTTCGCAAAGAATTACAGATGCGTAGAACTCCATCTGCCAGACGTAGAATAAAAAGCGATTGGTTCACGAGAAAACCGTTGGATGCAGGATGTCAATCATCAGGTATCGAAGGCACTCGTGGAGTCTAATCCAAAGTATACTCTCTTCGTCTTAGAAGATTTAAGTGGAGTTCGTTCTGTTACTGAACGTGTACGAACAAAAGACCGTTATGTATCTGTATCATGGTCGTTCTATGATTTAGAGCAAAAGCTAATTTACAAAGCAAAACAGAACCAGTCTCTCGTATTAAAAGTAGACCCTCGCTATACGAGTCAATGCTGTCCTGTTTGCGGACATATTGAAAAAGCCAATCGTAACAAGAAAATACATTTGTTTGCTTGTAAAAACTGTGGATATAAATCAAACGATGACCGCATTGGAGCTATGAATCTATACCGTATGGGAATCAACTATCTAACCGATAGCCAAGTACCTAGTATAGTTACAGCAGAGTAAATCCTTGTTGTAAAGGGTGTTGTCAACCACCCTACGATGTAACGCCACTTTAGATAGCAATATCTATTGGGGCCTAAAGGTCGGAGACGTAAGCCGTTACTACGACTGGGCAGTTACAAGCCCATTACCTTTAGGTGATGGGTAGTTTGACTCAGGAGTAAATCATGGACAAAAATTTTAATAAATTTATATATGACAGGCACAGCAATATTATTTTCAGCCTTCAAAATAGTAGAATAAGTGAATTTAAATTCCATAATAAAATACTTACGCTAAAGCCCGATATATTATTTAGATATATCGACAATGAAGAAAAAGAATACACAGGTGAAGTCTGTTTTAAAGATTGTGACTTGGACCTGTGCAGTGTATTGATTTTTAATAAAACATTAGGTAAAGGTCGCTTTACGGGAAATAGTATTTCTTTAGAGGAATTTATGGAAATTCATAAAAATTCTGAGTTTGAGATTATTACAGAAGGCTATTTCGCAAATTCAACTACTTACTCAGGATGGCTTTGGAAGGATGGGAAGAATCCTGTATCAGCCATTATGTATATATGGAATAGTGGGGATATGGAGTATTGTGTTGATGAAGAATTATAATTATTTAATTTTAAGTATTTCAATTGTATAAAATTAGGTGTATAATAAACTAAAATTACAAATGAAAGGAAGTAAAGCTTATGAAAGCTGATTATGATATAGTTGTTATTGGATTTGGTAAAGCAGGTAAGACACTTGCCGCAAAGTTCAGTAAATCCGGTAAGAGTGTTGCTTTAGTGGAGAAAGATAAAAATATGTATGGAGGTACCTGCATTAATGTAGGTTGTATTCCTTCAAAGCGTCTTATAACAGATGCATCTAAATCTCCAAATGGAGAGTTTGAGAAAAAAGAACAGCATTACAAGGAGGCGGTTGCTGAAAAGAAAAAACTTACAGCCGCTCTTAATAAGGCTAATTATGATAAGATTGCAAGCACAGGTGTTGACATCATTGACGGAACGGCGTCATTTAAGGATAATCACCATATAATTGTTTCAACTAAAGACGGAAATGTGGAAATTCAAGCTGATAAGTTTATTATCAACACAGGTTCGGTTACTGTAATACCGAAGATTGAAGGAGCCGACAGTAAAGGCGTATATACCTCAGAATCTATTATGAACCTTGAAGAATTGCCTAAAAGACTTACTATTGTAGGTGGTGGTTACATCGGACTTGAGTTTGCATCTATGTATGCTGATTTCGGTAGTAAGGTAACTGTAGTTCAGGACGGTGATGTATTCTTGCCTAGAGAAGATGAGGATATTGCAAAAGCTATACGTGAAGTATTGGAAGCGAAAACTGTAGAGATAGTTACAGGTGCAAAGGTGACTAAGGCTGAAGAAGGTAAATTATATTATGAGGTTGCAGGAGAGGCAAAGACTTTGGACTCTGATGCAATTTTACTTGCTGTAGGTCGTAGACCGAATACTGACGGTCTTGGATGTGAGAATGCAGGAGTTAAGCTCACTGATAGAGGTGCAGTAGTGACGGATGAGCATTTAAAGACAAGTGCAGATAATGTATGGGCAGCAGGTGATGTTTGCGGTAAGCTTCAGTTTACATATATTTCACTTGATGACAGCAGAATCATTTGGGATGAAATTATGGGAGAAGACAAGAGAACTACTGAAAACAGAGGGGCTTTCTCTTATTCGGTATTTATAAATCCACCGTTCTCAAGGGTCGGAATGAGTGAAAAAGATGCAAAGGCGGCAGGCGTGGAATACAAGGTTTTAAGCCTTAGTGCCAATGCTATTCCAAAAGCTAAGGTCTTAAGAAAGACAGACGGTTTATTAAAAGCTTTGGTTAAAGCAGACGGAACTATTCTTGGCGCGGAACTTTTATGTGAAGAGTCATATGAAATGATTAACTTTATAAAGCTTGCAATGGATCATGGTATCAAAGCAAAGGATATAGCAAACTTTATATTTACACATCCTACGATGTCGGAAAGTCTGAACGACTTATTTGCAATGTAATGTACTAAAGAGGTACCGGGGCGACATTTTTGTCACCTGGTACCTCTTTATTTAAAAACATTGATTTTAATAAAGTCTTATGCTAATCTTTAAAAAGAACATAGATTTTATGCTTTGCATAGGAAGTCGGGTGAAAATCCCGCACAGGGACGCTACTGTAATAATTAAAAGACTTTATTTTGCCACTGTTTATAGAAAATGGGAAGGCTGAGTCTACTGATAAATGTATTTTATCAGAATTTAAGTCAGGATACATCTATGTAATACTTGCTTATCTACATAAGCAAGGAGTGGTTTTACGATCCCAACAGCCATTTGATATTATGATTATTTAAATTTTTAGGACACCATTTTACTTGTTTTAGGACTTTTTACTTTTGCTTGTATTTTGATTTTCTAAAAAAATATGGTTAATTTATTAATATTAGCTGCTTGCAAGGGATCAACAGGTTTATTTAGAGCGAAACCTGTTATACCTTGTAGGCGGTTATTTTTTTGAGGAAATTTATATGGCACATCAACACGGCGGATATTTCTCAATAGATTTATATGCTTTTAAGTCTAAGCTAAAAAGTATCAATCCGGAGTTTAAACTTATATCTGCTTTTATTAACTCTTATTTTAACAATAATATTTAATAATATTTTTTTGTATCTGTATATGTACTGTTTTTTTAATGTTTTTTTATAAGTGTAAATCTTGGAGGGATGGATTTTAAAGAATATATTTCCATTCTTCTTACGCCTTTAAGCTTTATTGTCTTGGCGAGTATAGGAATTGCTTTGGGGATTTCAGCTGAATATATGAGAGAACTTAATATAAAGATCGGTTTTTCTATATTTATACTTCAAAGGATCAATTGATTGAAACTGCCAAGCTGATTATTAAAGTTTTAGCATGTGTAAGTGTTATGCAAGGATTGATTCTTTCAACCATGCCATATGAAATAATTAATGCTCTAAGAAAACTTCATGTTCCGAAGCTTATAATTGAACTTATGAATCTTATATACAGATTTATTTTTTTATACTTATTGAAAAGCTATTCCAATATGAAAAACTCCGCAATGTCCAGGATGGGATATCATAATTTTAAGACTTCAATCTCTACATTCGGAAATATAGCAAGCAATATTTTAGTGGTATCGTTAAAAAAGGCCAATGCTTACTATACCGCAATGGAAGCCAGATGCTTTGACGGTGATTTGAATTTTCTTGAAGATAAGAAGAGTTTGAATAAAATTCATATTTTTGTTGTTTTTATAAGCATTTTATTTATGTTTGTTATATGGCTTTTTACATTAGGATTCAATATTTAACAGAATATATCAGAATCGGGGAATGTTATATGAATAATGTTATTTTAAGGGCCGAAAACCTCCACTATTCATACACAGGAGAACATGAGGTTTTAAAAGGTGTTTCGTTAGATGTATATGAAGGTGAAAGACTCGCAATTCTTGGAGCCAATGGGTCGGGAAAGTCTACTTTCTTTTTAAATATAAACGGTGTTTTAAAACCTGAAAGCGGTGCACTGTATTACAGAAATAAGCTTATAAATAAATCTTCGGTAAAAGAGCTTAGAAAAAATGTGGGAATTGTTTTTCAAGATGCCGATAATCAAATAATTGCCTCAACTGTAAGAGCGGAGGTAAGCTTCGGGCCTATGAATCTTGGCTTAAGCAGGAATGAGGTGGAAAAAAGAGTTAACAATTCTTTAAATTATATGGATATTTTGCATCTTATAGACAGGCCGCCACATTATTTAAGCGGTGGTGAGAAAAAAAGAGTAAGTATAGCGGATATTATAGCAATGGATTCTGAAATAATAATATTTGATGAACCGACAGCTTCGCTTGATCCGCAAAATATATCTATTTTTGAAGGAGTCTTGGACAAATTAAGTGGAGACGGCAAAACTTTGGTGATTTCAACTCATGATTTGGAGTTTGCTTTTCGCTGGGCAGACAGGATGGTTGTATTTTGTGACGGAAATATAATTGCCGATTCGGATCCTGTCAGTGTACTCAGTGATGAAGCGATTTTAAGAAAAGCTAATCTTAAAAAGCCTATACTTTTGGAAGTTTTTGAATCACTTGTAGAAAACAAGGTTCTAAAGTCAGGTGATAAACCTGCAAGAAATATAGATGAGTTTAAAAAGATGTTTATTCCTCAAGTTTAAAGCTTGAGTTAATAAAAAATATTTTTAGGAGGATTTCATGAGAAAACAAGAGAAAATTTTAATGACATTTGCAATAATGTTTGCGTTCAGTTTTGCACTGCCGTTTACAGCCAATGCCATGCACATTATGGAGGGGTATTTACCGGTAGGACATGTAATAGCCTGGAGTCTTATTTCATTGCCGTTTTTAATTGCAGGTTATATGTCAATTAAAAAGACGGTGGCTAAGGACAGGAAGGCAATTACACTTTTGGCAATGTCGGGTGCGTTTGTATTTGTACTTTCATCACTTAAGATTCCGTCTGTAACAGGATCTTGCTCACATATGACCGGTACAGGACTTGCGGCAATTCTTTTTGGACCGAGTGCGGTAAGTATACTTGGTATTATTGTACTTATATTCCAAGCATTACTTTTGGCACATGGTGGATTTACAACACTTGGAGCAAATACTTTTTCAATGGCTATAGCAGGACCGATTGTATCATTTATAGTTTATAAGATATGTAAAAAATCTAAGGTAAATGACAATGTTTCAATATTCTTAGCAGCATTTCTTGGAGACTTACTGACCTATGTGGTAACAGCTTTCCAGCTTGCCTTTGCATATCCTATGCAGGAAGGTGGAGTAATGGCTTCAGCGGGTAAGTTCTTACTTGTATTTGCACCGACACAGGTACCTCTTGCAATAATAGAGGGTATGCTTACAGTTGTTATAGTAATAGGATTAAAGACATATGCACAGTCCGAGCTTAAAGAGATCGGTTTTTTAGAAGGAGGTAGTAATTAATGTCAAAGAATAAAAAGATTGTTATAAGCCTACTTGTAATAGTTGTATTGATGGCTATTGTTCCTTTATTTATGTTAAAGAATGCCGAATTTGGCGGTTCTGATGATGCAGGAAGTGAAGTGGTTTCTGAAATACAGGGTGGTGAATATGAGCCATGGTTTGATCCTATTATTGAAACTGTTTTGGGAAAGGAACTTCCGGGTGAAGTTGAAAGCCTTCTTTTCTGTGTTCAGACAGGTATAGGTGTAGGTATTATTGCATTCTATATGGGAAGACTTGTAGAAAGAAAAAAGCACGAAGATAAGAATAAAGAATAGTACGTTCAGCAGTTGTATATAGTCTTAGTATTTGAAAAACTTCTTGCAATTTTTCAAAAAAGTATTATTATATATACAGCTGACAGCATAGTTCGTTGTGAATGATATACATATTTAGGATAGAATGCTCAAAGACGAGTCTTGGAGTAATTCTATCCTTTTTAATATAAGAGCTTTGTATGTTGCATAAAAAAGAAAGGATTCGCCCGGTTGATTTATTTAGCTGAAGGCTGGTGAGAAAATGATAAGAATAGGTATTTTAGGATATGGGAACCTTGGAAGAGGAGTAGAGTGCGCTGTTAAACATACAAAGGACATGAAGCTTGTTGCTGTATTTACAAGAAGAGAACCTTCAAGTGTAAAGATTCTTACACCTGATGCTAAAGTTGAAAACATTGAAAATATTCTTGATTATCAGGATGATATAGATGTATTGATACTTTGTGGCGGAAGTGCTACAGATTTACCACAGCAAACACCTGAGTATGTAAAGTATTTTAATGTCGTAGACAGTTTTGATACTCATGCAAAAATTCCGGAGCATTTTGAAAAAGTTGATGATGCTGCAAAGGTTAATAAGCACTTCGGACTTATATCTGTAGGTTGGGATCCGGGTATGTTTTCATTAAACAGAGTTTTTGCAAGTGCAATACTTCCGACAGGCGGAGATTATACTTTCTGGGGTAAGGGAGTAAGCCAGGGACATTCAGATGCCATCAGAAGAATTGATGGAGTTGTTGATGCAAGACAATACACTGTACCTGTAGAAGATGCACTTGATGCTGCAAGAAGCGGAAACAATCCTGAACTTACTACAAGACAAAAGCATACAAGAGAGTGCTATGTAGTTGTAGAGGACACAGCAGACAAAGCGAAATTGAAAATGAAATAAAGACTATGCCGAATTATTTTGCTGACTATGATACAACAGTACATTTTATTTCAAAAGAAGAAATGGATAGGAATCATTCAAAGCTTCCACATGGTGGTTTTGTTATCAGGACCGGAAAAACAGGATGGGATAATGAGCACAATCATGTAATTGAGTACAGCTTAAAGCTTGATTCAAACCCTGAATTCACAGCTTCTGTAATAGTTGCTTATTCAAGAGCTGTATATCGTATGTATAAAGACGGTAAGATAGGAGCTCATACAGTATTTGATATTCCGCCGGCATATCTTCTTGATATGACTTCTGAAGAAATGAGAGCACATCTTTTATAAAGTAACATATGTTAAATATTGTCCTATAAGTTGATTTATTTTCAACTTATAGGGCTTTTTGTTGTTATTATGTATAACTAACTGTTAAGACTTATAGTGTATATTTATGAAACCTTCCGGCGTAGAGCTTTATGACGGAAGTGAACTGTTAAAAAAGCTCTTTCAGAGTAGATTTTTTAGCTGCGAACAGAATTTGACCATTGACATCGCCTGCTGATTTTGTTATTATTTTGGGGTAGTAACGCCTATACATGAGATTTGGATACTCCAACCTTTCCTTATGTATACGGTAAGATTTTTTAAAGGAGAAAGAAAAATGATTACAAAAGAGAAAAAGACAGCTATCATGGAAGAGTATGCAAGAAAGCAGGAGATACAGGTTCACCTGAGGTTCAGATAGCAGTTCTGACAGCAAGAATCACTGAGTTAACAGAGCATTTAAAGGCAAATCCTAAAGATCATCACTCAAGAAGAGGTCTTTTAAAGATGGTTGGTAAGAGAAGAAATCTTTTACAGTATCTTAAGAATAAGGATCTTGAGGGTTATCGTGCACTTATAGAGAAGCTTGGACTTAGAAAATAATAAAAGTCTTTGGTGGAGAGTTTTTCTCCACCTTTTTTATAATTAATAATATGGCTTGTAGCCGAAGCTAGTGATAAGCATTAAAGCATTGTTTTAGTTTTTATCACTAGTTCATATTTTTATGTTTCAAGAAGAGCTCTTCTCGAATATCGGCAAGCCAAAAGGAGATGAAATGAGTAAGGAATTTAAAAGTTATTCAATGGAACTCGCAGGTCGTACTCTCAGGGTTGATATCGGGAGAGTCGCTGCACAGGCTAACGGTGCCGCATTTATGCACTATGGTGATACAACGGTTTTATCTACAGCAACAGCATCAGATAAGCCAAGAGACGGTATTGATTTCTTCCCTCTTTCAGTAGAATATGAGGAGAAGATGTATGCGGTAGGTAAAATGCCGGGAGGATTTAATAAAAGGGAAGGAAAGGCAAGTGAGAATGCTATACTTACATCAAGAGTTATAGACAGACCTATGAGACCGCTTTTCCCTAAGGATTACAGAAATGATGTTACATTGAACAATCTTGTAATGTCGGTAGATCCTGATTGCTCACCTGAACTTACAGCTATGCTTGGTTCTGCAATAGCAACAGCTATATCAGATATACCTTTTGACGGACCATGTGCTACTACACAGATCGGTATGGTAGGCGGTTTCTTTGTGGTAAACCCTAATGAAGAGCAAATGGCTGTATCGGATCTTAAGCTTACAGTAGCATCTACAAGAGATAAGGTAATAATGATCGAGGCGGGTGCAAATGAGATACCTGATGAGAAGATGATTGAGGCTATATATAAGGCTGACTCTGTAAATAAGGAGATTATTGCATTTATCGATAAGATTGTAGCGGAAGTAGGTAAGGAAAAGCATGCTTACACAGCATTTGTTATTCCTGAGGAGCTTACTTCGGCTATTAAGGAAATTGTACCTCCACAGGAGATGGAAGTAGCGGTTTTCACAGATGAAAAGCAGGTTAGAGAAGAAAATATAAAGGCAATCACACAAAGACTTGAAGAGGCATTTACAGATAATGAGGAATGGTTAGCTTACTTGGTGAGGCTATATATCAGTACGAGAAGAAGACTGTAAGAAAGATGATTCTTAAAGATCAGAAGAGACCTGACGGAAGAGCTATGAATCAGATCCGTACACTTGCGGCTGAAACAGATATTATTCCGAGAGTGCATGGTTCAGCTATGTTTACAAGAGGACAGACTCAGATTTGTAATATAGTTACACTTGCGCCATTATCGGAGGCTCAAAAAATTGACGGCCTTAATCTTTTAGAGACAACAAAAAGATATATTCATCAGTACAATTTCCCTTCATACTCAGTAGGTGAAACCAGACCTTCAAGAGGTCCGGGAAGAAGAGAGATAGGACATGGTGCATTGGCTGAGCGTGCGCTTATTCCTGTACTTCCTACTCCTGAAGAGTTCCCATATGCCATAAGATCTGTATCAGAGACTTTTGAGTCAAACGGTTCAACTTCTATGGCTTCTACATGTTCTTCATGTATGGCACTTATGGCTGCCGGAGTACCTATTAAAAGAATGGTTGCTGGTATTTCATGTGGTCTTGTAACAGGTGATTCTGATGATGATTATGTTCTTCTTACAGATATCCAGGGTCTTGAGGATTTCTTCGGGGATATGGATTTTAAGGTTACAGGAACTGATGCAGGTATTACAGCTATTCAGATGGATATCAAGATCCATGGACTTACAAAGGATATTGTAAAGGGAGCTATTGCAAGATGTCATGAAGCAAGAGATTTTATTATGGATACTTGCATGAAGCCATGTATATCAGAGCCTAGAAAAGAACTCAGTCCGTATGCACCGAAGATTTCACAGATTCAGATTAATCCGTCAAAGATCGGTGATGTTGTAGGTAAGCAGGGTAAGACTATCAATAAGATCATTGAGGAGACCGGTGTAAAGATTGATATCAGTGAAGAAGGTCTTGTTTCTGTTGCCGGTACGGATCAGACTATGATTGATAAGGCTATTGATATAATCAGAGGCATTACAATTGAGATTGAAGCCGGAATGATTTTGAGAGGTAGTGTAGTTCGCATATTAGAGTTTGGTGCATTTGTAGAACTCGCGCCGGGCAAAGACGGTATGGTTCATATTTCAAAGCTTTCAGATAAGAGAGTGGAGAAAGTTGAAGATGTTGTAAAAATAGGAGATGAGGTTACAGTTAAGGTAGTTAAGGTTGATCCTATAAAGGGAAGAATTGATCTGTCTATGAAGCCTTCAGACCTAAACTAAAAAAAAATTAGCAGAGAAAGGTGGGACTATGGAAGAGAATGTAAAAGAGGTATTATTTGATCTTGTATCAAGAAAACAGTTCCGACAATTAAAAGATGAGCTCTGCGAGATGAATGAGTTTGATATTGCTTCCTTCTTAGATGAGCTTGATTCTGAAAGCAGATAATTATTTTCAGAATGCTCCCTAAGGAGCTTGCAAGTGATGTGTTTGCTTGTTTAGAGGTAGAGACACAGGAACATATAATAAACAGTATTACAGATAAAGAGTTGGCATATATTATTGAAGAATTATATGTGGATGATGCTGTAGATATGCTTGAGGAGCTCCCGGCAACAGTTGTAAAGAGAGTTTTACAAAATGCCGCTCCCAGTACCAGGTTACAGATAAATGAATTTCTTAAGTATCCTGAAAATTCCGCAGGATCTATAATGACAGCAGAGTATATTGGTTTAAAGAAGAATATGACCGTGCAGGAGGCCTTTGCCTATATCAGAAAGCATGGTTATGATAAGGAAACCATATATACCTGTTATGTAATGGATGCCAAGCGAATGCTTGAAGGAGTTGTTACGGTTAAGGATCTTTTAATGAATGACTATGAAGTCAAAATTGAAGATATAATGGATACAAATGTTATCAAAGCTGTAACTACAGACGATAAAGAAGAGATTGCGGATTTATTCAATAAATACGATTTGTTATCTTTGCCGGTTGTTGACCATGAAAACAGACTTGTAGGTATTGTTACAATTGACGATGCTGTGGATGTTATGGAAGAAGAGGCGACAGAGGACTTTGAGAAGATGGCGGCTATGCTTCCTTCTGAGAAGCCTTATTTAAAAACAAGCGTATTTGAGCTTGCAAAGAACAGAATTACATGGCTGTTGGTACTTATGGTAAGTTCAATGCTTACAGGTGGAATACTTACAAGGTATGAGGATGCATTCAAGGTAATGCCTTTGCTTGTTTCATTTGTACCTATGCTTACGGATACAGGCGGTAATGCAGGTTCACAGTCATCTACCATGATTATCCGTGGTATGACTATAGGTGAAGTTGCAAGTTCAGATATATTTAAAGTTGTTTGGAAAGAGGCAAGGGTATCTGTTATTGTCGGTTTGATACTTGGTCTTGTAAACTTTATAAGATTGGTTGTTCAGTATCCGGGACAGCCGCTTGTAGCACTTACAGTAGTTTTGGCATTATTCGCCACAGTATTTGTAGCCAAGGTTATAGGTGGTATACTTCCTATACTTGCAAAGAGACTTAAGCTTGATCCGGCTATTATGGCCGCTCCGCTTATAACAACAATAGTAGATGCGGTTTCTTTAGTGATTTATTTCCAGATTGCTGTAGAACTTTTACATATCAATTAAATATGAATATTTTTCTTAGGCTAAACATGAAAAAAAGTTTAGCCTTTTTTTCATTCTTTATACACTTATTTATGCTAAACTATATATAAAAAGATAAAAAGGATCTTGCGTGATGAATATATATGGTGAATATGAAAAAAATACTTAGAATTGATTTTGGAAACATTGTCAAAAAGAAGTATATAAATTAAATGACGAGTATAAGAATAATACAGGATACAAACTCTTTGAGCATTTTATTTCAAGAATAAAGACAAATGAAAGTATGATTGAAAAATGTAAGAGAAGAGAATTTGAGCCTACAACATATAATGCTCTAATGGAAATTAAAGATGCAATAGGTGTTAGAATAGTTTGTGGATTTGTTGATGATATATATGCTTTAGTGGGTATGTTTAAGAAGATGTCAAATATTAATGTGGTTGAAGAAAAAGACTACATACTTAATGTCAAACCTAACGGATATCGTTCCTACCACCTAATACTTGAAATTATTACATCATTTCCGGATTGTGTAGGAAATGAAAACGGTAAGTATTATATAGAGGTTCAATTAAGGACCATTGCAATGGATTCTTGGGCATCTCTTGAACATCAAATGAAGTATAAGAAAAATATAAGAAATCATGAGAGAATTACAAAGGAACTAAAAAGATGTGCCGATGAGTTGGCATCCTGTGATTTGAATATGCAAACTATAAAGAATTTAATTGAGGAGTCAGACATTAATGAAGATATTATTAGCTGAGGATGAAATAGCTCTTTCAAGAGCATATGCTACCGCACTGGAAATGCAAGGTTATGAAGTTGTACAGGCATTTGACGGTGACAGGTCGCTTGAGCTTGCAAGTAATGAAGTATTTAATCTGATGATATTTGATATAATGATGCCAAAAAGATCCGGACTTGAGGTTTTAAAAGAAATCAGAGAAGCGGGTAATACTACATATGTTATGATGCTTACTGCAATGAGTGAAGTGGATGATAAGATATCAGGACTTGATATGGGTGCTGATGAGTATCTTACAAAGCCTATAATGTTAAAGGAGCTTGTAGCAAGAATTCGTTCATTGGAAAGAAGAATTGATACAAATTTTAATGAAAATGTGCTCACATTTGGAAGTGTAAAGCTAAATGTTGCCGAACAGGAGCTATCTGCAAAGAATTCTATTATTCTTGCAGGTAAGGAAACAAAGCTTATGGAAGTTCTTATGAGAAATAAAAACAAAAAATTATCAACGGAATATATATATAATCACGTCTGGACTAAGGATGATGAATGTGATGCCGGTTATGTCTGGATATATATATCCTATTTAAAGCAAAAACTAAAGGCAATCAATGCTAATATCGAAATAATGGGAGAAGAAAACTGTGAGTTTGAATTAGTAGAGGTGTGATTTGTTTAGGAGACTTCGTATACAATTTATTGTAGCTGCGACTGTAGCGGTCATAGTAATGCTCATTTCAGTAATAGGCGTTTTAAATGCTTCAAAATATGCAGTCAGTGAAAACAGAATAAATAAAATATTGGATTTATTATCTGAAAATAACGGAGTTCTTCCGGACGAAGAGATCGTAGAAAAGATTCTCGGCAGAAAAACAAATTCAGATATTATAATCCAATACAGATACTTCAGTGCACAGGTTGACAGCAGTAATAAAGTAATAACTATGAATACTGAAAATATTGCAAACCTTTCAGATACTGATGTTGTCTTTTATGTAAAAAAAATTCTTTCGGGTGGTAAAACATATGGAAGTTTTACTACTACGGATGGACAAAAGTTTGCATATAAATTTAATATTGATGAACACGATGACAGCAAACTTATAGTGGTACTGGATACTACAAGATATTCCGAAGACAGAGCTGATTTGATAGAGACATCGGTCTTTATTTTCTTTTCAAATCTTGTTTTCTTTATAATAATATTTGTAGTTTTCTCAGGTAAGGTGATGATGCCTTTTATGGAAAATTATAGAAATCAAAGGGCTTTTATTACAAATGCCGGTCATGAGCTTAAGACGCCGATAGCTATTATTTCTGCAAATAATGAGCTTTGTGAGATGTTAGGCGGTGAAAATGAATGGACACAGAGTACAAAAGAGCAGATACAGCGTTTGACTGAACTTATTAACAGGCTTGTTGTACTTGCAAGATTTGAAGAACAGACAAGTGTAGCCGCTATAAATATTAATTTTTCAGGTATAGTGGAAAAGTCATCAAAGTCATTTAAATCAATTGCAATAAAGGGTGGAAAAAACTTTGAGTCCGATATTCAAAAAGATATATGCATATCAGGAGATGAAAATGCAATTTATGAGCTTATAAATATTCTTATAGATAATGCAAACAAATACTGTGATGAAGGAGGGACTATAGGTGTAAAATTATCGCAGCATGGTATAACATTTAAAAAAGCAAAACTTGTAATATATAACACCTATAAAGATGGTAGTAAGATAGACTATTCAAAGTTCTTTGAAAGATTTTACAGAGAAGACAAGTCACATAACAGTAGTGTTGCGGGATATGGAGTAGGGCTTTCTATCGCAAGAAATATTATAAACAGGCATAAGGGTAAGATCCATATCACATATAAGAATGATATGATTTATTTTAATATATATTTTAATATAGTTTCCAATATTGAAGAAAAATAAAAATTACTATTGACAAACGTAAAGGTTTTTGATATCCTAGGCAAGGTAAAACGACCGTAGACAGTAGGTGCCGTATGGCTTAAAGCAATACCTACCGAGGAAGTGACTAAGTACGTTGATGTATTCTCACTCTCTGTCTGCATGTCAGAGAGTTTTTTAATGTATAGATTTACACTTATTGCTTTTACGGGTTTTACTGAAACTATAAAGGAGGTTAGAAATGGCAAAAATCGAATTAAAACAGCCTATAGTTAAGGAAATTGCTGAGCTTTAGATGGCGCACAGGCAGCTGTAGTCGTTGACTACCGTGGTCTTACTGCTGACCAGGATACAAGGCTTCGTAAGGAACTTAGAGAAGCAGGTGTAACTTATAAGGTTTATAAGAACACAATGATTCGTTTAGCAGCTAAGGGAACTGCATTTGAGACACTTGACAGCTCACTTGAAGGACCTACAGCAATTGCAGTTTCAAAAGAAGATGCAACTGCACCTGCTAGAATCTTACACAATTTCTCTAAGACTGCTCCAAAGCTTGAATTAAAGGCCGGAGTAGTAGACGGTGTAACATATGACCAGGATGGAATCAAGCTTATAGCTACAATACCATCAAGAGACGAGTTGATTGGAAAGCTCCTTGGAAGCATTCAGTCACCAATTACAAACTTCGCTCGTGTGCTTAATCAGATCGCTGAAAGCAAAGAAGCGTAAATAAAACAAATAATGGAGGATTATTAAATGGCAAAGTTAACAACTGCAGAGTTTATCGATGCAATTAAGGAATTATCAGTTCTTGAATTAAATGAGCTTGTAAAGGCTTGTGAGGAAGAGTTCGGCGTTTCAGCAGCAGCCGGCGTTGTAGTAGCAGCAGCAGGTGCAGGTGCAGCAGCAGCTGAGGAGAAGACAGAGTTTGACGTAGAGCTTACAGCAGCAGGTGACCAGAAGGTTAAGGTTATCAAGGTTGTTCGTGAGGTTACAGGACTTGGACTTAAGGAAGCAAAGGATCTCGTTGACGGAGCACCTAAGGTTCTTAAGGCAGAAGTTTCTAAGGACGAGGCTGAGGCTATCAAGAAGCAGCTTGAAGAAGTTGGAGCACAGGTTACTCTTAAGTAATTTAATTGAAAATTTTCCGGGTGATTGCGAAAGCAGTCACCTTTTTTAGTATAAAATTTTATATATATTTCCATCAAAATCCTTTATATGATATAATATAGCCCGATATAAGTATTTTAGAAAGGAATATATTTATATGATAATGTTAAAAAATGTAAGATTATTAGATCCTTGTACAAGGACTGATGATATAAGAGATATACTAATCTCAGAGGGAAGAATAACAAAGATAGATAAGGACTTATACCTGGATGCAACTCTTATGGCAAGAGCCAATGGCGAGAGACTAAAAGTTTATGATTGTACAGGACTTTGTGCGGCCCCGGGGATTTGTAGATGTACATGTACATTTAAGAGAGCCGGGTTTTGAATATAAGGAAGACATAGCAAGTGGAGCAAGAGCTGCTGCTAAGGGCGGTTTTACCACAATAGTTGCTATGGCAAATACAAAACCTGCAATTGACAGTCCTGAGCTGATATTTGAAGTACTTAAAAAGGGTAGAAACACACCTATAAATGTCAAAACCTGTGCTTGCATTACAAAGGGAATGAAGAGTGAAGAGCTTGCAGATTTAAAGGAGCTTAGAGAAGCCGGTGCGGTTGGCTTTACAGATGACGGAAGACCTTTACTTGATGAAAATCTTGCAAGAGAAGCCATGAAGGTTGCACGAAATATCAAAATGCCACTTTCATTCCACGAAGAAGATCCAAAATTTATTAAAGAAAACGGTATAAACCATGGGTTGGCATCGGATGAGTTACATATTTTCGGTTCAGACAGACAAGCTGAAATTTCAATGGTTGAAAGGGACTGCAGACTTGCAAGAGAAACCGGTGCAACTATAAGTATACAGCATATCAGTGCAAAGGAAAGCGTAGAGCTTGTCAGAAAGGCAAAAAAAGGCAGGACTTCGTGTATTTGCTGAGGCTACACCTCATCATTTCACACTTACCGATAAGGATGTTATAAAGTACGGTACACTTGCAAAAATGAATCCACCATTAAGAGAAGAAGAAGACAGACTTGCAATAATCGCAGGACTTAAGGACGGCACCATAGATATTATTGCTACAGATCACGCTCCTCACAGTGTTGAAGAAAAAAACAAGGACTTTGTAGATGCACCAAGCGGAATAATAGGATTGGAAACAAGTTTTTCTCTAGGATATATGCATCTCGTTAAACCGGGACATCTTACATTAATGGAGCTTATGAACAGAATGAGCTATCAGCCTGCAAGACTCTATAATATGGACAGGGGAGTTCTAAGAGAAGATGAAATTGCGGATATTGTTGTATTTGATGTAAATAAAGAATGGAAATACGATAAGAGCGAGAGCAAGTCAAGCAATTCACCATGGCTTGGAGATACACTACAGGGAAAGATAATATATACTATCTGCGAAGGCAATGTAGTGTATGAGGATGTGGATTAAAATATAAAATAGGGAGAAGTTATGAAAGATAATAATTGTGCTTACTGTGTACAAGGGGATTTACTTGACAAGTTCGGTTATCCTGTAGGACAGATGGAGAGCGGATATTTATACATTTTCAAAGAGCAGACTAAGATGGGGCGAGTTATACTTGCCTATAAGGATCATGTCAGTGAGATAGTTGATATTTCCGATGAAGACAGAAATCAGTTCTTTGCTGATGTAAATAAGATCGCTAAAGTAGTACACAAAGTTTTTGCACCAAGCAAAGTAAACTATGGGATGTACGGAGACACAGGTTGTCACTTACATATGCATATAGTTCCTAAATATGAAGGAGGGGATGAATGGGGTTCCACATTTACTATGAATCCCGATAAGAAATATTTGAAAGATAACGACTATGAGGAAATGGCAAAAATTTTTAGAAGAGATCTGAAGATTAATAAATAAATATATAACGAGAAACAGCAGCCACGAGGCTGCTGTTTCCCTGTTAGAGTGATATAGGAGTGCATAATGCACATTTTGTAGTGAGAGGTCAACGCAAGAAAAACTCTCAACTACGAAGAGTATAATAACATAATCGGAAGATATATGCAATAGGAAAAAAAGTTAATAAATTATGAATTTTTGAGTAACAATAAGCACATAAATACCGGTATATTGTTTTAGATTTTATGCAATTCAACCCTACTAAATAGATACTGAAAGTTATATTCAAGTTTTTAGTAGAATTGTTGTTGGATAAACTGTATAAAAAAAGAAATAAGCATATAAATCATTATTGGCTTTTTAATAATACTATAATAGTTATCATTCATAATAATTCTGTAATATCAGTCAAAAGCTATAAAATATTGTTTTTTTCGTATACCATTGTGTTATACTACCACTATAACATTTATAACTTACTTAAATAGCAAAATTATATTTTATTATTTAATATATTGCGAAAAACATAAATTAGACAAATTTTTTTATATTATATTGGAGTGTGTGTATGGATGTAATCATAGATTTTCATAGTGAAGAGGCTATATATGTACAACTTTGTAATCAGATAATAGTTGGAATTGCGACAAATAAATATCACGAAGGTGATATGTTGCCTTCTGTCAGACAGTTGGCAGAAGAAATAGGTATCAATATGCATACCGTAAATAAAGCCTATGCTACATTAAAAAGAGAAGGCTTTGTACAGCTTGACAGACGAAAAGGCGCAGTTATTAAAATAGATGCAGACAAGCTTAGAGTACTGAATACCATGAGAAAAGATTTTGGGGTAGTGGTGGCAAGAGGTATATGCAACGGAGTTACAAGAAGAGAAGCACATGAACTTATAGATGAACTTTATAATGAATTTGAAGTACAAGAATTCGAGGAGATGTAATAACAAAGATGTTATGTGAAAAATGTAAAATTAGAGAAGCAAATGTCTTTTACACTGAGATAATAGACGGAGACCAGAAAAATGAACATCATCTATGTTCTCAATGTGCCAGAGAAATAGATCAATATTCAAGTCTGTTTGATAGAGACTTCAGTTTTTCAAAATTGCTCTCAGGAATACTGGGAGATGTCTTTGAAAAGGAAGAAAATACTGAATACAGACAGATAGTATGTCCGACATGTAATACAAGCTATGATGATTTTATAAAGAATTCAAAGTTTGGTTGCAAAGACTGCTTTTGAAGTTTTTTTAATCTGTTAATAAATGATAATATTAAACAGATTCATGGAAATGATATTCATATAGGTAAAAATTCCTAAAAAAACTATCATAAAAATGACAAGATACTTCCAAGATCGATAGTTACGGACAACATTGAAAATATCTTCAGTGATGAAGATAGTAAAATTGAAAACTTGAAACATAAACTGGAAGATGCAATAAAAAAAGAAGATTTTGCACAGGCTGCTATATTAAGGGACAGAATAAAGACTATCAAAGAGGACAAAGAAGATGTGGTATGATAATGTATCTTTGAAGACAGATTATAATTATATAAGTAGTAGAATAAGACTTGCAAGAAACTTCGACTATGCACTGTTTCCGGAAAAGCTCTCTGATACAGAGGCAAAAAGCTTATCGATAATACTATAGGAGAATTGTCAAATATATCAACAGATTTGGGAATTCATACAAATGCCAATATACTTGATAGAGTTTCAGAGATAGAAAGAATGTCAATGTATGAAAGGAAAAATTTTTAAATCTGACATTGGCGAAGAAAAAAATACTCCTACAGGTATAATATTAAATGACAATGAAGATATCAGTATTATAATAAACGGTGATGATCATATACGTTTGCAGACACTTTCTGTTGGAATATCATTATATGACTTACTGGAAAAAGCAAACAAAATTGATGATTATATCAATGAGCATTTTGATTATGCTTTTAATGAAAAATATGGGTATTTAACAACCTATCCTACGAATATAGGAACAGGAATGCGTGCCGCAATAGTTCTTCACTTACCGGCATCAATGCAGAGCAAAGGATTTTCAAAACTTATTTCAAGTGTTGGAAGATTTGGAGTAGCTATAAGAGGAATACATGGTGAGGGAAGAGAAAACTACGGAGCACTGTTTGAGATCAGCAATCCAAAAACTCTTGGTATTTCAGAAAGAGAAATACTGGATGCTGTGATAAAGGTTGCAAATCAATTAAATGCAAATGAAAGAAAACTAAGAGAGTCACTTATTATTGAGAAAAGACTTGAAAAACAGGATGAAGCATATAAATCATTCGGAGTTTTAAAATATGCAAGAAAACTTTCACTAAAGGATGCACTCAGCTTTTTAAGCTCACTTATGATGGGGAGTGCAGACGGATTGATTGAACTTACCTCAGCAAGTAAGTTATATTCAATGATGATAGGAGCTCAGTCGTCAAATCTTTTGAAAATGACCGGCAGACCTTTAAGTGAAGATGAAATAGATGAAATAAGAGCAAAATACATAAGGGATAATATAGGAGAATTACTATAGAAAGGGAAATAAATGGCAGAAAGATATACATCTCAAGCAAAGGAGGCGATTAAGTATGCCGAAATGGCTGCTAAGGAATTATCGCAAAATTATGTCGGTACCGAACATATCCTTCTTGGACTCGTACAAGAAGGAAGCGGTGTTGCCTCAAAAATACTTGAGAAAAACGGAATTACAGAAGAAAAAATATTAAACTTAATAGATCAACTTATAGTTTCAAATTACAATGTGGCTATAGAGAGTAAGCAAAACTATTCACCGCTTGCAATCGGTGTATTACAAAATGCATACAGAGAAGCCACGAGATATAAGTCTGCACTTATAGGTACAGAGCATATATTGATTGCTATAATAAAGGACAGTGCATGTATAGCACATAAGCTTCTTTTAACAATGAATATAAATATACAAAAGCTTTATATGGAGATCTTATCTGCAATGGGTGAGGAGATAGAGAGAAAAGAAAACTATGAGAAAACAAGCTCAAAGTCAAATTCTCTTGCTACACCTACGCTTGATAAGTATTCAAGAGACCTTACAGAATTTGCGAGAATAGGAAAACTTGATCCTGTTATAGGTAGAGATAATGAGACCAACAGAGTAATGCAGATACTCTCAAGAAGAACCAAGAACAATCCGGTACTTATAGGTGAGCCGGGAGTTGGTAAGACTGCAGTAGTGGAAGGTCTCGCATCAAGAATCATATCTAAAGAGGTCCCTGATACATTGCTTGATAAAAGACTTGTAACACTGGATCTTCCTGCAATGATAGCAGGCTCAAAATATCGTGGTGAGTTCGAAGAAAGAATAAAGAAAGTAATAAATGAAGTTGTAAGTGCAGGAAATGTATTACTTTTCCTTGATGAGCTTCATACTATTATCGGTGCAGGCGGTGCAGAAGGAGCGGTAGATGCTTCAAATATTTTAAAGCCGCTTCTTGCAAGAGGTGAGCTGCAGCTTATAGGTGCAACAACCATAGATGAGTATAGAAAACATATCGAAAAGGATTCTGCACTTGAGAGAAGATTTCAACCGATAATAGTTGAGGAGCCTTCTTTAGAAGATGCGACAAAGATATTACTTGGTCTAAAGCACAAGTATGAAGAACATCATGCAGTATCTATTACGGACAGGGCAATAGAGAGTGCTGTAAAGCTGTCCAAGCGATATATTTCAGACAGATTTTTACCGGATAAGGCAATAGATCTTGTAGATGAAGCAGCTTCAAAGACAAGAATCAGCAATTATATGGAGCCTGAAAAGATAAAGGCTATAAAGGCTGAAATCGAAAAGATGGAAAAGGAAAAAGAGGATGCTGTAACTGCTGAAGAGTTTGAAAGAGCAGGTGAGATAAAAGAAAAACAGGAAAAACTCAGAGAGAAACAAGATAAATTACGTGATAAATGGATTGAGGACAAGAAAAATAAAAAGCTTGTAGTAGATGAGGATGAAATTGCAGATGTTGTTGCACTCTGGACAAAAATTCCTGTAAAGAAGATCACAGAAAATGACTCTCAAAGACTCAATAATCTTGAAAAAGTTTTACATGAAAGAGTTGTAGGGCAGGAGGAGGCTGTAAATGCAGTAGCCAGAGCAATAAGAAGAGGTAGAGTGGGTCTTAAAGATCCAAAAAGACCGATCGGTTCATTCTTATTCCTTGGACCTACAGGTGTTGGTAAGACTGAATTATCAAAGGCACTCGCTTACAGTATGTTCGGATCCGAAAGTGCACTTATTCGTGTAGATATGAGTGAGTACATGGAAAAACATTCGGTTTCAAAGATGGTTGGATCACCTCCGGGATATGTAGGATATGATGAGGGCGGTCAGCTCTCCGAGAAGGTTAGAAGAAATCCTTATTCTGTAATACTTTTTGATGAGATTGAAAAGGCTCATCCGGATGTATTTAATATACTTTTACAAGTGCTTGATGACGGACATATTACAGATTCGAGCGGCAGAATAGTTGACTTTAAGAATACGGTTATTATTCTCACTTCAAATGCCGGTGCACAAAGAATAGTAGAGCCGAAACATCTTGGTTTTGCTTCAAGTACCGATGATGAAAAAGACTATTCAGCAATGAAGAACAATGTTATGGATGAAGTAAAGCAAATGTTTAAACCTGAGTTTTTAAACAGAATTGATGAAACAATTGTATTCCATCAGCTTACACGTGATAACTTAAAAGAGATATTGGATATATTGCTTCAGGAGATCAATAACAGACTCTCTGAACAGATGCAGATGAATCTGAAGCTTACCGATAAGGCCAAGGAATTCCTTATTGATAAGGGTTATGATAAGAAATACGGTGCCAGACCACTAAAGCGTGCTCTGCAAAATGAGATAGAGGACAAGATGGCTGAACAAATACTGCTTGGAAATGTAAAGCAGGGAGACTCTCTTAAGGTGGATTGCAAGGGAGAGGATAAAAACAGAGAACTTATATTTAGACCTATTGTTAAAAAAACTAAAGTAAAAGAGCTTGTAACACAATAATTTTAGAGCTGACTGATATTTGTATAACATTTATTAGTCAGCTTTTTTATATTTAATAAAAACATAAATAATTTAAAAATAAAAAGATAAATATACAAAATATATGCTATGATAGAATGTATAGAGAAGATTATCGTATTTATTAAAGGTGAGTATAATGGATGAGATAATAATTGAAGTAAAAGGGCTTTATAAGTTCTATAAAGCAGGAGAAAACATAGTACATGCTTTGGACGGTTTGGACTTTACTATAAACAAAGGAGAGTTCGTAGCGATAGTGGGTCCGTCAGGTTCCGGAAAATCCACATTACTTAATATGCTGGCCGGACTTGAGAAACCGACTAAGGGAGAAATAATAATCAGCGGAACTCATCTTGAAAAGCTTAAAGAAAATCAATTGGTTGCATTTAGGCGAAACAATGTAGGCTTTATTTTTCAATCATATAATCTGTTACCGACTATGAATGCACTTGATAATGTGGCGTTACCACTCGTATTTAGAGGTGTTGATACAAAGAAAAGGGTTGAAATTGCAAAGAAATATCTTACTTTGGTCGGACTGGAAAAGCAGATATATCAAAACGGAAATGCTATGAGTGGGGGGCAGCAACAAAGAGTCGGTATAGCAAGAGCGCTCGCTATGCAACCGAAAATCATATTTGCAGATGAGCCGACAGGAAATCTGGATACAAAGACTACGGCAGAAGTACTTGATCTGATGAAGCAGATTGTAAAAGAGGAAAATCAGACTCTTATTATGGTAACACATGATAATGATATAGCTAAAGTTGCGGACAGACAAATCAGAATTGTAGATGGAAAGGCGGTATAGTTAAGATGAACGGTATAAAGAAGATTTTGGGGATTTTGATGATTCTTTTAATGGTTATTATTCCACAGATAGAATCATTTGCTAAGCTAAGAAATATAGAAAGCAATAATGTATTTCATCAAGATAAGATACCTGTAGGAAAAACAGGTAAAATGATGAGTGTGACATTCTATGTTGAGACGGGCTCCGACTATGCCGATGCATGGGCAGGTATAGCCTATGATGATGAAGAAGATGAAAATATAGAATTTCCTTTTGAACTTACATCTGAAACCACAGACAGAAAACATGTGGGAAGAATAAGTAAGGGTAAGAAAAAAAGTATTACTATCTCAGCCAGAGTCAGAAGAGATATTCCTGAAGGCTACTACGGTATTCCTGTTTATCTTGCAGATGATAAGGAAGGTGGAAGAGGTGTACAGGAATATATAAATGTATATATTCAAAAATCAAGCACAACGGACAGCAGTGAGTCTGAAGCGGTAAAAGATGTTGAGTTTACTTTGGGTGAAGGACAGTCTACACCTAGGGGCAAATATCCTGATGTATTAAACTTCAGTCTTAATCTTGCGAATACGGGTAAGCTTACTGCATTTGATGTTACTGCACATATGGTAATGGATAAGGACAGTACTGTTTTTCCTTTTGAAATAAATGACGCCAACTACGACAGACATTTTGATAAGATTGAGAGTGGCGGTGTTACCGGCCTTGATTACAGCTTTGCAATACAAAAAAACACCTATACAGGTTACTATCCTATAAAGCTTGAGATAACATATCGAGACTCTACTGAGGGGGAAATTAAAAAGACCGAAGAGCAATTTTTTGTACATATTCAAAATAAAGATAAAGATGAAACAACCACTTCGCCGGGAGAGTTTAATCCCAATGACAGAACTAAGGCAAGAATAGTTGTTGACAGCTATACTACAGAGCCAAAGGATGTATATGCAGGTGAAACATTTGATTTAATAATTGTAATGAAAAATGCTTCTGCAAGTGTAGCTGCAAGTAATATTTTATTTACCTTAGAATCAGAGAAAGCAAGTGACAGTGCTGTATTCAGTATTGAGCAAGGCTCAAGTTCTCACGCAATTAATTCATTGCCGGCAAATCAAACTACAGAGCTTAGATTTAAGATGAGTGCAAAAGCCGGTGTGGATCAAAGATCATACTCTATTACTATAAATGAGCAGTATGACTCACCTGAGTATAAAAATGCGACAGATAAGGTCACTGTAGATATACCTGTAAAACAAGTAGCAAGAATGAATATAGGCAGTTTTGAAGTAAACCCTGACAGTATAAGTGTCGGTGATGATGCGAATATTACATTTCAGATAAATAATACCGGAAAGGTAGTTCTTTATAATCTTATGGCTAAGTTTAAGGCTGATTCAATAAAGGAAAACGAAGCCTATGTAGGAAATATAAAGCCGGGTGAGACAGGGAATGTAGATGTAAATCTTACAGGAAAGGCTGTCACTACAGATGACGGTAAGATAAATATTACAATCAGTTATGAAGATGAAAACGGTAATGTAACAGAAGAGACAAGAGACTTTATATTAAATGTAAATGAAGAGCAGGAAAGTGAGTTTGATGTAATAGATCCTGAAATGCCTGAAGACGAGGACAAAGGATTTAATCCTCTACTTGTTATTATCGGAGGAGGTTTATCATCTATTATTTTAGCAAGTGTTGCTATATTGAAGAAAAGAAAAGCAAAAAAGGAGCAGATGTAAATGAAACTACTTGATTTACTTAAATTAAGTATTTCAAACCTAAAAAGAAGAAAGCTTAGAACAGTGCTTACTGTACTTGGCGTTTTAATAGGAACCGCTTCAGTAGTAACTATGCTTTCACTAGGTATAGGACTTGATGAATTAAACAGGAAAGCATAGCTCAGTCAGGTTCATTAAAGGCTATTGATGTCACAGTACCGTATAACAGACAAAATGAATCATCCAAAAAAAGTGAACCCTTACGCATAAAGGATGAGACAATTGAAATTTTCTCAAAGATAGAGCATGTGGAAGGGGTGTCTCCTGTACTGTCTACTTCAGTAATTATAATGCAGGGACCATATATGCAAAGCACTCAAATAAACGGAGTAAATGAAGAATATATGGCTGAGATAAAACTTGAGAGCGGTCATATTCCTACAGATAAGAAAAATCTTGAATTTGTATATGGAAATTTTGTTATTAAAGATTTTCAGAATCCTAAAAAGCCGAATGAATCATTTTATGAGACTAACAAGCTTCCGAATGTGGACTACAACAAGCCCATGTTTGTTATCTTTGACACTGAAAGCTATGATAAGGCAAATGCCGGAGGAGAGAATGCACCGAAGCCGCCAAAGAAGTATATCATAGATACTGCAGGTGTGGTAAAGGGAGGCGCTACAATGGATGATTATGACAGTTACAATAATTTCAGCTTCGGAATATATTGTAATATAGATGCTTTAAAAGTCATGCTTAAGAAAGTCTATAAAAACAAACCCATTCCGGGTCAGCCTACAACAAAGAAAGGCAAGCCTTTAAAGTATCTGGTATATGACTCTGCCAAGATATATGTGGATGATATGAAAAATGTTTTGACAGTTCAAAAGCAAATCACAGATATGGGTTTTCAGGCCGATTCGCAGATGGAGTGGATAGAGCAAAGTAAGGCTTCAACAAATATGATTCAGATGGTGCTGGGAGGCATTGGTGCCGTTTCATTGTTTGTTGCTTCTATAGGTATTGCAAATACTATGATGATGAGCATATATGAAAGAACCAAAGAGATTGGAATTATGAAGGTATTAGGTTGTGATATGAATCGTATACGAGATATGTTCCTTATAGAATCCGGTGCTATAGGTCTTATCGGAGGATTTACCGGTGTAATTTTCAGTTTTATTATTTCAATTATAATCAATGCTCTTGGAGTGGCGGCAGCTGTTTCCGGAGTAGATGGAAATATCTCAAGAATACCGCCATGGCTTGTAATATCCGCAATTATTTTTGCGGTTATTATAGGTATGCTGGCAGGTTTTTTCCCTTCTTTAAGAGCAATGAAGTTAAGTCCGCTTACTGCACTTAGAAACGATTAGAGGGTTTAAGTAATACAGGTGTTAGGCTTTTCTATCATTAAGCATATTATTGAAAAAAATTTATTGATTTAATATATATTTTTATTATAAAATTTAAATAATCAATAAATTTATAACAGTTTTTATTGATATTCCTTATATTATGGAGGGGTTATGGCAATATTAGTTACCGGTGGTGCCGGTTATATCGGAAGTCATACCTGTGTTGAATTGTTGAATGCAGGTTATGAAGTAGTTGTAGTAGACAATTTGGTAAATTCTTCAAAAGAATCACTGAAAAGAGTGGAAGAGATTACAGGAAAGACTTTACGTTTCTATGAAGTTGATTTGTTGAACCAAAAGGCTCTTACAAATGTATTCAAAGAAAATAATATAGATGCAGTTATACATTTTGCCGGATTAAAGGCAGTTGGAGAGTCGGTTTATAAGCCACTTGAGTATTATCACAATAATATTACGGGAACTCTTATTTTGTGTGAAGTAATGAGAGAGTTCGGTGTGGAAAAAATAGTATTCTCATCCAGTGCAACAGTATACGGAGATCCGAAAGTTGTTCCTATTACAGAGGATGCACCACTTGGAGTTATTACAAATCCGTATGGAAGAACAAAGGGAATGCTTGAGCAGATCTTGACAGATCTCCATACTGCAAATGACAAATTTTCAGTTATGCTTTTAAGATACTTTAATCCAATAGGAGCACATGAGTCAGGAAGAATTGGTGAAAATCCGAAGGGAATTCCGAACAATCTCTTACCTTACATTACACAGGTTGCTGTAGGCAAACTTGTTTGCCTTGGAGTATTCGGAAACGACTACGATACTAAAGACGGTACATGTGTAAGAGACTATATCCATGTTGTAGACCTTGCAAAGGGACATGTAAAGGCCCTTGAAAAGATGATGAGGGATCCAGGCAAGGTAGATATATACAATCTTGGAACAGGTATAGTTACAGTGTACTTGATGTAATAAATGCATTTGAGAAAGTAAATGATTTAAAGATAAATTATGTATTTAAAGACAGAAGAGCGGGTGATGTACCTGCTTGTTATGCAGATCCTTCTCGTGCACTTAAAGAACTTGGTTGGAAGGCTGAGAAAAATATCGAAGATATGTGTAGAGATTCATTCAGATGGCAAAAGGCTAATCCGAACGGATTTGAAGAGGAGAGCTCTGATATTGTAGTCAGAAAAGACGGTTCAGTTATTAAAAAATAAAATATGTATCTGCCTTACGGAGTTTTCCGTAAGGCGGTTTATAAAGGAGATTATGCTAAGTAAAATAAATACAGCAGGTCTTTTAGGTATCAATGCATTTCATGTCTGTTGTGAAACTGATATTGGTGACGGTCTACCGGGAATAATTCTAATAGGTTCTCTATCCGGTGAAGTCAAAGAGGCGGCAGACAGAGTAAAGACCGCAATAAAAAAATTCTAAATATTCTTTTTATCCCAGAAAAATTGTTATTAATCTTTCCCCCGCAGAAATTAAAAAAGAAGGTTGTGGCTATGATTTACCTATTGCCATATCAATACTTGAAGCACTTGGAACAATAAAATCAAATATATTAAATAAATCACTCTTTGTGGGAGAGCTTTCACTAAGCGGTGAATTGCTTCCTATAAGAGGCATACTGCCGATTGTTATATTTGCAAAAGAAAATGGATTTGAAAATGTATTCCTTCCATATGATAATCTGGCGGAGGCAAATATAGTTACAGGCATTAAAAATTTCGGTATAAAAAATCTAAAAGATCTGATTGAAATTCTAAATGGTGAAAAAAATTATTCGGAAAATATTCAAATACAAATCCCACATTCAAAAGAATACAGTGATTTTTCGGATGTTAACGGACAGATATTATTAAAAAGGGCTGTACAAATCGCTGTTGCAGGAAGGCATAATATATTGTTTATCGGTCCTGCAGGTACAGGAAAAAGTATGATTGCAAAAAGAATTCCGGGAATAATGCCTAATATGAGTGATGAAGAGGCTTTGGAGGTTTCAAAGATATACAGTGTATGCGGACTTCTTAATTCAAAAGAACCGGTATTAAAGATAAGACCTTACAGGGATCCTCATCACAGTGTTTCACCACAGGCACTCTCAGGAGGAGGCAGGATACCTAAGCCGGGTGAAATCTCTCTGGCGCATAAGGGAGTGTTATTTTTAGATGAGCTGGCTGAGTTTAAGACAAATACTATAGAAGTACTTAGGCAACCTATGGAAAATAAAACAGTCAGTATTTCAAGAGTGAATGCTAGTATTGAATACCCGGCTGATTTTATGTTGGTAGCCGCCACAAATCCCTGTAAATGCGGATACTATCCTGACAGAAGTAAATGCAGTTGTAATGAGGCTCAAGTAAGAAAATATCTGTCACGAATATCAAAACCATTACTTGACAGGATAGATATTACAGTTGAAACTTCTTTGATAAAGTATGAGGAGCTTAAAGGTGATTTTAAAAATATCAGCAGTGAGGAAATAAAAAAATATATAGAAAAAGTAAGGCAGATACAGCTAAAACGATATAAAGATTACGGTTTTTCTTATAATTCTGAAATTCCGGCAGGCCTTATAAATAAATTTTGTAATTTAAAAAAAGGATGATGATGTTTTCTTATCTGATTTGTATGAGATGAAAAAAATGAGTGTAAGGGGATTGCATAAAATATTAAAAGTTGCAAGGACAGTTGCCGACTTTAATGAACATAAGCATATTGAGCATGATGATATATGTGAGGCTATATCATATCGCTCTTTAGAAGATAAGTATTGGTAAGGAGGATAATATGCAGATAAATTATATTTCGGACAGAGAAGCAATGTTTTTTCTGTCAAGTTTACCTGAACTGGGCTATTCTTCAAAGCGTACTATATATGAGAATATAAAGCCTTTGTACAGTATTTTTGAAATGTGTTATGAAAATTTAAAGAATAAGATTAAATTAACCGAAAAGCAAATTAAGGCTGTTATCGGATTAAAAACAAGACTGGACCTGCTTCACGAAGAATACCTATCTTTAGGCGAAAGAAAAATTAAATTTATACTTCCCTTTGAAGATGATTACCCCGGAAAGCTTTTGGACTTAAGAGATTATCCCTTTGGAATATTTGTAAAAGGTGATATTCCAAGACAGAGAAAGAGTGTGGCAATAGTTGGAAGTAGAGGTGCAAGCGAATATGGACTTGGAATGGCAAAGTTTATTGCACAGGAGTTGGCGGCAAATAATGTGGATATAATAAGTGGTATGGCACTTGGTGTTGACAGTAGGGCACATGAGGGGGCAATTATTGGAAACGGTAAAACTTATGCAATTCTTGGAACAGGAGTAAATGTATGCTACCCTGAGAGCAATTTTAATCTATATAATAAGCTGTGTGATGACGGTTTTGGAGGTGTAATATCGGAATTTCCTTTGGGTACCAATCCTTTAAAATTTAATTTTCCTATAAGAAATCGTATTATTTCAGGATTGGCAGATATTACCATAGTAATAGAAGCAAGATTAAAATCCGGTTCACTTATAACGGCTTCACATGCAATTGAACAGGGAAGAGAAGTATTTGCATTACCGGGAAGAATAACCGATTGTATGAGCCTTGGATGTAATAAATTGATCTCTGACGGTGCCGGAATTATAACAACTCCAACTGATGTTTTAGAGGCACTTGACCTTAATGTTGATAAAAAAATTCAAGTATATAATGAAAAAAACGCTAATATACTTGCAAAGAATGATAAAAAGGTTTATAGTTGCCTTGATTTAAAACCAAAATATATTGATGACATAATCAAAGAAAGCGCTTTAGATGTCTCTCAAGTGCTTAGCTCACTTTTATTACTTGAATTGGAAGGTTTTATCGTACAAGTATCATCAAATTATTATTGTAAGAGATTAAGTTAGTAAGGGGTTAAAATGGCTGGAAGTTTAGTGATAGTGGAGTCGCCTGCAAAGGTAAAGACCATAAAAAAATATTTAGGTTCGGGATATGAAGTTACGGCATCAAACGGGCATGTGAGAGATTTACCTAAATCCACTATGGGTATTGATGTTGAAAATGACTTTGAACCGAAATATATTACCATAAGAGGCAAGGGCGAGTTACTTGCTAAACTTAAAAAAGATGTAAAAAAAGCAGATAAAATATATCTGGCAACCGACCCTGATCGTGAGGGTGAGGCAATAAGTTGGCATTTGTCAAAGGCTTTAAAGCTTGAGGACAGTGAAAAGAAGGTATTCCGTATCAGTTTCAATGAGATCACAAAAAATGCTATAAAAGAGGCTATTAAACATCCAAGAAGTCTGGATATGAATCTTGTTGATGCACAGCAAGCCAGAAGAGTGCTTGATCGAATGGTTGGTTATTCTATAAGTCCATTGCTCTGGGCAAAGGTAAAAAGAGGATTGTCTGCAGGTAGAGTGCAATCTGTAGCTCTTCGAATGATATGTGACAGAGAGGCACAGATAGATGAGTTTATTCCTGAGGAGTATTGGACACTTGAAGCTGAGCTTTTGACTAATCACTCAAAAAAAACTGTAAATGCTAAGTTCTATGGTAAAAAGAGTAAACTTGCCATAAACAATAAAGCAGAGATGGATAAAATTTTAAAGGCTTTAAAAGGTGCTTCATATATAGTTTCGGAGATAAATGAAGGTGAAAGAGTAAAGAAAGCTCCGATTCCTTTTACTACATCCACCTTGCAACAGGAGGCCAGTAAAAAGCTTAATTATTCCACTCAAAAGACAATGAGGCTTGCACAGCAATTATATGAAGGTGTGGAAGTAAAGGGTAAGGGTACAATTGCTCTTATTACATATTTGCGTACAGACTCAACAAGAATAGCTGCCGAGGCTGATGCCGCAGCAAGAGATTTTGTAGGTAAAAGCTATGGACCTGAGTATGTTTCAAAAAATGTTGTCACAAACAAATAACAATAATGTTCAGGATGCACACGAGGCCATAAGACCTACAGATGTAAATCTTACTCCTGCAATGCTTAAAGAATCATTGCCAAGAGAGCTTTTCAGATTGTATCAGCTTATATGGAAGAGATTTGTTGCCAGCAGAATGGAAAATGCGAAGTATAAGACCACTTCAGTGAAACTCAGTGCAGGAGATTATATTTTTACAATGTCAGGCTCAAAAATAGTTTTTGACGGATTTATGAGTGTATATACTGACGATGATGAAGAAAAGGTTAGTTCGGATGCTATTATAGGAAAGCTTAAGGTAGGAGATGAGCTAAAACTTGAAAAACTTTTGGATGTACAACATTTTACACAACCACCTGCACATTTTACGGAAGCAAGTCTTGTAAAGGCATTGGAAGAGCAGGGAATAGGACGTCCGTCAACATATGCACCTACTATTACTACAATTCTTGCGAGACATTATATTGTAAAAGAGCAGAAAAATCTCTATGTTACTGAGCTTGGACAGATTGTAAACTCTATGATGGTTAACTATTTTGGTAGTATAGTGGATAAGGAATTTACAGCAAATCTGGAGCAATTATTGGATTCTGTAGGTGACGGAAGTGTAAACTGGAAAACTGTAGTATCAAACTTTTATCCGGATTTGGAGTCGGCAGTTGAGCAGGCTTCAAAGGAGCTTGAAAATGTAAAGCTTGCTGATGAGGTAACGGATGTAATATGTGAAAACTGTGGAAGAAACATGGTTATAAAATATGGTCCACACGGAAAGTTTTTAGCATGTCCGGGATTCCCCGATTGTAAGAATACAAAGCCGTATCTTGAAAAGATAGGAGTTAAATGTCCTAAATGTGGCGGTGAAGTGGTAATAAAGAAGACTAAGAAGGGTAGAATATATTATGGTTGCAGCAACGCACCTGAATGTGATTTTATGTCATGGAATAAGCCTTCTTCAATCGCCTGTCCGAAATGCGGTTCATATATGGTTGAAAAAGGAAATAAGCTTCTTTGTATGAATGAAGAATGTGGACATTCCGAGAATAAGCCTAAAGAAGAATAAAAAGAATAAATAAGAAAATCCTGTGAAGCATGTACTTTCACAGGATTTTTCGTTATTCCTTATCATCATCTTTTTTATCAAGATTTCGTATCTGTTTTGTTATAACAAGATAAGCATATACTATTACGGGCATTACTATATCTATAAACAAGAACACAAACAATAATCTGATATTATCTGAGAATATTGCAACAAAAACCGTTGAGATCAAACTGAATATAAGTAAAATTAAGATTATTATTGCAAAAACTTTTTTCATTTTCATATTAATTTTCTTCCAGACTTAAAGTCAGTTCCTCCCATTCATTCATTAGTTTTTTTCAAGCTTTTTCTTCCAAAGTTGTTTTTCTTTTTGCAGCTCCATAAGTTTCCCTACATTCGAGGAAATCTCAGGATTGGCAAATTCTTCATCAATAAGTGAAAGTTTATCCTCAAGCTTTTCTATTTCTTTCTCACATTTGTTCAATGCATTTGAGATTTTTTTCTTTTGAGCCTGAGCAGTCTTATTTTCAATCCATTCTTGCTTGGCATCAGAAATTTCCACCGGTTTTTCTTCTATATTATTATTTAAAAGATTAGAGGCACCTTCTACCGCCTCTCTTTTTTCAATATAGTAGTCATAATTTCCTATATAGTTAAGCAATCTGTTGCCTGTAAGGTCAAGAATCCTTGTTGCAGTCTTATTGATAAAATATCTGTCATGCGAAACATAGCAAATAGTGCCGGGGAAACTGTTTAAGGCACTTTCAAGTACATCCTTACTAAGAATATCCAAATGGTTTGTAGGCTCATCCAAAAGAAGGAAATTCGCTTTTGATAACATAAGCTTTACCAAAGATACTCTACCTCTTTCTCCACCTGAGAGATCGCCGATTTTTTTATATACATCCTCACCTGTAAAGAGAAAAGCTGCAAGTATATTTCTTATCTGAGTATTGCTCATATCAGGATAAGTATCTGATATTTCATCAAACAAAGTCTTATCCATATGAAGTACCTGATGTTCCTGATCATAATATGCAATTGATACATTTGACCCATATATTATCTCGCCTGTATCAGGAGGTAAAAGTCCGTTTATAATTTTTAGAAGAGTTGTCTTGCCGGTACCGTTATCACCTATAATAGCGACTCTCTCACCTCTTTTTATCTCAAAATTTATATTTGAAAAAAGATGTTTTTCATCAAAGCTCTTTGACAAATTATGAACTGCAAGAACATCCTTACCGCTTTCTTTTGAAATATCCAAAGAAAGTCTCATATTTTCTATATGAGTTATTGGAGCTTCAACTCTATCTATTTTTTCGAGTTGCTTTTGTCGGCTTTCCGCTCTTTTTATAGATTTTTCTCTGTTGAATTGCTTAAGCTTAGTAATAACAGCTTCTTGATGCTTTATTTCCTGCTGCTGATTCAAGTATTCCTTCATTCTGGCATCCAAAAGCATTTGTTTTTTTGATGAAAACTCAGAATAATTTCCGGAATACATTTGTACTTCGGCATTTTCTATGTCTATAACCTTACTTACTATCTTATCAAGAAAATATCTGTCATGTGATACTATAATAACAGCACCCTTATAGTTTAAAAGATAGGATTCAAGCCATTCTATACTGCGAAGATCCAAATGGTTTGTAGGCTCATCAAGTAAGATAATATCGGGTTCCTCTAAAAGCAGTTTTGCCAGGAAAACTCTTGTTTTTTGACCACCTGACAATGTATTAATCTTTCTGTCAAAATCATTTTCATCAAATCCCAGACCTTTTAAAATACCGATAACTTTACTTTTTGCGGTATACCCGTCCATAAGCTCATAACTATGTGTAAGAGCAGTATAGGAAGAATATAACTCTTCAAGTTCCTCGCCTGATAGATGTTTCATTTGTTCCTGCATCTCTAACATTCTTTTTTCCATATTTAAGATATGCTCTATAACTGTATATAATTCATCTATAATACTTAGAGTAGAGTCTACATTATTTATCTGTCTGAGGTATCCAAGTTTAGCATCCTTTGCAAGTATAACATTACCACTGTCGGCATGTTCCTCACCTGTCAGTATCTTTAATAATGTGGTTTTTCCGGCACCGTTTACCCCTACAATGGCAACTTTTTCATGTTCATTGACTAAAAAATTTGCATCTTTTATTATCTCATTGCCTCCAAAAGACTTTGAGATGTTTGTAGCATTTAAAATCAAAATTTGCCTCCCTAGTCATATAATCCACATAAGTATAGCTTAAATACATGTTTAAATGCAAGACAAATCATAATACTAAAAAACTTATCATAAGCTTAAAAATCAAATAAAATATATAATATTCACCATATATATCTGTATTGACATTTATATTAATAGATAATATACTAATTGTAGAATTCTTAACAAATGGAATTGCTGAGAATATTAGGAATAATTATACAAATGAATATACATTCGTCATTTGTATCAGATTCTTATTTTAAATATTTTTCAGTATTAAATTTTTATAAAATGGAGTAAATATGGAAGAAAGAAAAATATCAAGAGCGGTCATTTCAAGATTGCCAAGATACTATAGATACTTAGGCGAGCTGTCAGAAGAAGGGGTTGAGAGAATATCCTCAAAAGAGCTTAGTGAGAGAATGAAAGTTACAGCTTCTCAAATCAGACAGGATTTAAACAACTTTGGTGGCTTCGGGCAGCAAGGATATGGATATAATGTAAGGTATCTGTATAATGAGATTGCAAAGATTTTGGGAATTGATCGTCAGCATAATATTATAATAATCGGTGCAGGTCATTTAGGACAGGCTATTGCAAATTATGCAAACTTTGAAAGAAGAGGTTTCCTTATCAAAGGAATGTTTGATGTAGATCCTAATCTTTTTGGAAAAACAATTCGTGGTGCAAGGGTGTACTCACTTGATAACCTTGAAAAGTTTGTATCTGAAAATGATATTCAGATAGCTGCACTTACAATACCAAAGACCAGAGCAATGGAAGTAGCTGACAGACTTATAAAGTCAGGCATAAAGGCAATTTGGAATTTTGCACATACAGATTTAAATGTTCCTGATGATGTAGTGGTTGAGAATGTTCATCTTTCAGAATCTCTTATGAGACTTTCATATAGAGTGAGTAATATTGATGCCGTTCCGTTTGATGGAAAGTATGATTAGGGGAATCGGAACAGATATAGTCGAAATAGACAGAATATCAAATGCAATTAAAAAAGATTTTTTTTTAAAGAAGGCTTTCAATGATAGTGAAATAGATATGGCTGCAGGCAGAAATAAAGACAGCTTTCTTGCGGGGAATTTTGCTACAAAGGAAGCCTTTGTAAAAGCATTGGGAACAGGTTTCAGAGGTGTTGAACTTAAGGACTTGGCAGTACTCAGAGATGAACTTGGAAAGCCTTTTATAAAAATCTGCAATAACTCAAACAAGCATTTACAAGGAATTGATGAGAACAAGATCCATGTATCCATAAGCAATACCGATTCATTGGCAATTGCAATGGTGGTAATAGAAACAGAATAATATATGGAGATGGGGATATGAGAATTCTGGATGAAACTGCATTAAAATTATATACCTGAAAGAATTAAGAATGCAAATAAGGGCAGTTATGGACATGTTCTGGTTATTGCCGGTAGCAATGGGATGAGTGGTGCCGCATTTTTGAGTGCAATGGCGGCATATCGTTCCGGTGCAGGTTTGGTTAGAATACTTACAGTAAGTAAAAATAGAACAATTTTACAAACACTTTTACCGGAAGCTATAATAACAACTTATGATGAAAGAGAAGCTTATGAAAATAAGGAATGTTTTATAAATAAGATTAAGGGTTGTCTTGACTGGTCAAGTGTAGTAGTACTTGGACCGGGACTATCCACTGATTACTATGCAAAAATCATTGTAGAATATGTACTGGCTGAATGCTATGTACCTATGATAATAGATGCTGATGCTTTAAATATTATTTCGGTGGATACGACACTTACAAAGTATTATACTGACAATATAATCATAACACCTCACATAGAGAAATGTCCAGACTGATAGATGTATCTATAGAGGATATATTATCGGATCCTGTAAAGTATGCTGAAGAATATGCAAATAAATATGGTATTACGGTAGTTTTAAAATCCCATCAAAGTGTGATTGCGGCTAAAGAAGATACTTTTATAAATAAATCAGGAAGTGCAGCTATGGCAAAAGCCGGAAGCGGAGATGTACTTTGCGGTATAATTGCAGGAATGTTTTGTCTGGGTATAGATGATGATATGGCAGTAGCTCTGGGAGTATTTATACATGGTATGGCAGGAAGTCTTGCCGGTAAAAAATATGGAGAGCACAGTATTTTAGCTAGAGAGATTATAGAAAATATAGGTGAAGTGCTGAATAGAAGGAAGAGAAATGGACTCATATAGACGTGCTTATGCAAAGGTTGATCTGGATGCAATAAAGCATAATTTAACAGTTACAAAAAAGTCTTTAAAAGAAGATATGAAACTGGCGGCAGTTGTAAAAGCTGACGGTTATGGACATGGAAGTGTTCCGGTGTCATTATATATAAAAGATATTGTGGATTTTTTCTGTGTAGCTACACTGGAAGAAGGTATTAATCTTAGATATCATGGCATTACAAATCCAATCTTAATTCTTGCATGTATTCCAAGAAACAGCTATAAGGAATCTATTGTATTTGATATCAGAGAATCTGTTTTCACATTGGAACAGGCTAAGAAGATCAATGATGAAGCCGGAGAGCTTGGTAAAAAAATGTCGATTCATATAGCTATAGATACAGGTATGAACAGAATCGGTTTTAAGCCTACAAAAGAGAGTGCAGATATTATAAAAGAAATAAGTGAAATGGAAAATATCGAGATTGAAGGTATTTTCACACATTTTCACAGTGCTGATGAAAGTGATCTCACGTCTGCAAAAGAACAGGAGAGCTTATTCAGACAATTTTTGGATTTACTAAAGAGTATGGGTATTAAACCTGCTATAGTACATGCTTCAAATTCAGCAGCTATAGTAAACGGTATAGGAACCGACTTTGATATGGTACGCTTGGGAATAACAATGTATGGAGTTGCACCTTCAGATGAAGTGAATTTGACTAACTTTGACTACAGGCCGGCATTAAGTATTTACTCAACAATTACATATATAAAGAGAATAAAAGCAGGTGAATCTGTAAGTTACGGTGCTACTTTTAAAGCTGAAAAAGATATGGATATTGCTACAATTTCCTTCGGATATGCAGATGGTTATCCAAGAGATTTGAGTAATAAAGGATATGTATTGATTCATGGAATAAAATGCAATATTATAGGTAGAATCTGCATGGATCAGACAATTGTAGATGTTAGCAGTGTTCCAAATGTTAGTATAGGAGATACGGTAGTTATTTTGGGAGAAAGTGATGTAAGCAGTATAACTGTAGATGAGCTTACAAAATATTCAAACACTTTTTCATATGAATTTATTTGCGGCATTAATAAGAGGGTACCCAGACTCTATTATTCAAATGGTGAATATGTAGGTAAAAAAAGACTATATAAGAGATTTATATACTATGATATAGTATATAAAATTAAAAAGATAAGTAGGAGATTTTCATGGACGATGCTCATTCGGCATTATTAATTATAATTTGTGTAATTGTATTGTTTATTAATTTTTTTCAATTCATTCTTTCAACTCGGCTATAAATGAGTTAAACAGCTCTGAAATTGATGAGGACAAAAGTGGTGATAAGCTCAAATATCATATTGAAAAATATGGACAAAAGTACTTTTATTGTATGTATATAATAAATGTCTTGTCAGGAATATTTTTCGGATGGTTTTTTTGTAATATCGTTTTCATCAGGTATAAAGTCGATATTATCAAATGTTGTACCTTTATCGGTATCAACCGTGATATCTACATTTATTGTTTTATTGTTGTTTTGTATTTTTCTTTGTTGTTTTCGGTATATCAATACCAAATAAACTGGCAAAGGAAAAGCACCGAAAAAAAGTGCTTATGCATTTATGAATATTTCCGGTGTCTTAATTTTGATATTGTCACCGATTATTTATATTGTTGACAATATTTCATATGTTATTTTAAAGGTATTTGGTCTTGATATAAAGGCTCAGTCAGAAACAGTAAGTGAAGAAGATATTATGAGTATGGTAAATGAGGGTCACGAGCAAGGAATCTTTGAAGGATCTGAAGCTGAGATGATCACTAATATCTTTGAGCTTAATGATAAGCAAGCAAGAGATGTTATGACTCACAGGAAAAATGTTGTATTCATAAACGGCGAAGACAGCTTACAGACGGTAATTGATTTTATGCTTACTTCAGGTATAAATTCCAGATACCCGGTTTATGAAGAGAATATAGATAATATTATGGGAATTTTAAATATGAAGGATGCTCTTATATGTGAGAATACTTCAAATTATCAAAATACCGCAATTAAAGATATTCCGAATATTTTAAGGCCTATTACATTTGTTCCGGAAAATAAGAGTTTGGATACATTGTTTAAAGAAATGCAATCGCAAAAAAGCCATATGGTTGTCGTAGTAGATGAATATGGTCAGACATCAGGTATTGTAACCATGGAGGATATACTTGAAGAGATTGTCGGAAATATTATGGATGAATACGATGAAGATGAAGAACTTGTAAAAGAACTTTCTGACGGTTCATTCTTAATGAAGGGAATGACTCCACTATCTGATATAGAAGATATTTTAAATATAAAATTTGATGAAGAGGAGTTGGAAAATTTTGATACCATAAATGGTCTGATGATATCTGCACTTGACAGAATACCCGAGGACAATGAAAAGTTTGATATAAAAATGCATGGACATGAGTTTAAGGCATTACATGTATCAAATAAAATGATAAACACTATTAAGGTAACAAAATTACTAGAGGATGAAGAGCTTAACGAAGAATAAATTGTTTTTATTATCAAAAATGTTTAATGACCGGGAGTATGTTAGAAGAGTATTATCTATAGCACTTCCGGTATCGTTCCAAACATTTTTAAAAATGATAGTAAATTTTGTAGACACTGTAATGATAGGAAAGTTGGGGGAGACTGCCATTGCAGGTGTAGGGTTGGCAAATAAATATTTTTTTGTTTTTATATTGTTGATATTCGGAATAGAAAGTGGGACAGGAGTATTAGCATCTCAATACTGGGGAAACGATGATATAAAAAATATAAGAAAAGTACTTGGAATCGGTCTTTTATTATCAATAACCGGTAGTATTATTTTTTCATCTGTGGCATTTATTATGCCGGATAAACTGATGATGATATTTACAGAATCTGATAATGCGATTACTATAGGTGCTGCTTATCTGGGCATTGTATGTATTTCATATCCGTTTACAGCCGCTACAGATATATATGTATCCACAATGCGTGCAATTGGGGAAGTAAAGGTGCCGGTTATATCAAGTATTTTTGCAATTATAGTTAATATTATATTGAATTATATTTTGATATTCGGTAAATTTGGCATGCCTGTACTTGGAGTTGTAGGTGCGGCTGTTGCGACAGTAGCGGCAAGAATATTTGAATTTTTATTGACAATTATACTTATATCAATAAAGAAATCACCTATCATATGTTCCATAGCAAAGTTAAATCCGTTTTCAAAAGAGTTGATATCACAGTTTGGAAAAACGGCATTACCTGTAATAATCAATGAATTTTTCTGGGGAGTGGGAACCACGCTTTTTTCCGTAGCATATGGAAGAATGGGAGATGCCGCTATAGCTTCGATAACCATTTCAACTGCATTACAGGATTTGCTGGTAGTATCTTTCCAAGGAATTGCCATAGCAACAGTAATTATACTTGGAAATGAGATGGGTGCTAATAATCTTAAAAAAGCTAAACTATATGGATCATATTCTTATGTTTTAACTTTTTTAGTAGGAGTTTTTGCATCAATACTTATTATGATACTAAGGATACCTTTTGTATCACTCTATAAAGTATCCGATAATGTGATAGCAAATGTAAAGTTATGCCTTATGGTGTTTGCTTTTTTCTTTCCTTTTAAATCGATTGCTACTGTAAATATTGTAGGAATACTTAGAAGCGGAGGAGATACATTGGCATGTCTTTTCTTAGATTTATCTGCAGTGTGGTTTATAGGTGTACCCATGGCATTTCTTGGAGGTTTGTATTTTAAATTTCCGATTTATACAGTTTATGCAATGGTACTTTCATCGGAAGTTTATAAAACAGTGGCAGGATACATCAGATACAAACAAGGAAAATGGTTGAAAAACCTCGCCATAGAATTGACAGCAAATTAATTTCAGTATAAAATAAATTCTTGGATTAGTAGATAAAGGAGATATTATGTCAGGACATTCAAAATTTGCAAATATTAAACATAAAAAAGAGAAAAACGATGCGGCGAAGGGAAAAATCTTTACTGTAATCGGAAGAGAGATAGCAGTAGCGGTAAAAGAGGGCGGACCTGACCCGAACAATAACTCAAGACTTAGAGATGTTATTGCAAAGGCAAAGGCAAACAATGTACCAAATGATACAATCGAAAGAGGTATTAAAAAAGCTGCCGGTGATGTAAACTCTGTAAACTATGAGCAGAACACTTATGAGGGATATGGTCCTAACGGTGTTGCAATTATTGTTGAGACATTGACAGATAATAAAAACAGAACTGCAGCAAATGTAAGAGCCGCTTTTACAAAGGGTGGCGGAAATATCGGAACACCGGGCTGTGTATCATTTATGTTCGATAAAAGAGGACAGATCCTTATAGATAAGGAAGAGTGCGATATGGATGCGGATGAGCTTATGATGGCCGCACTTGACCTTGGTGCAGAGGATTTCAATGATGAAGAGGACAGCTATGAGATACTTACAGATCCTGAGAATTTCTCAGCAGTCAGAGAAGGACTTGAAAAGCTTGGTATACCAATGGCTGATGCCGAAGTTACCATGATTCCTCAAAATTGGGTAACACTTTCCGATGAAGAAGATATTAAGAAGATGAACCGTATTTTGGATCTTTTGGATGCGGAAGATGATGTACAAAATGTATATCATAGCTGGGATGAGTAATATGACATTGCCAAAGGATCCGGTGATGTTATTATCACTTATAAATACAAAGCTCAGAGATTATAATTCATCATTGGATGATTTATGTAAAGAGTATAATTTGGATAAAGAGTATATTATAGAAAGACTTTCAATGATTGATTATCATTATAACGAAGAGCATAATCAATTTGTATAATTCTATTTGTTAATATTTTATATTGCTTATATTATAATTACAAAGTAGTATTTAAATAGTTAGTAATTACTAATTGTTTAAATACTATTTTTTTATTTGAAGGAGGATAAGAATGATAGTTTGTCAGGTGAAAGAAATTTTAAAAAAGTATAGTATATTTATTGTTGCCATACTTAATTTGTGTAAGCGTCAATTCAAGTACGCCTCCCCATAAATACACTTACACTATAAAATAATCTTATACTAAATATGTGGAGGTGCCTATGGCTAAATATTCTAAAGAAGAAAAAGAGCAATTGATTGAGGAGTTTAAAAAAATAGTGGATTAAGTATCGCAAGCTGGGCTAGGAAGAATGGATTACCTATTTCAACAGTCACAGGATGGGTGAGTAAACATGATAAGAAATCAAAGCACTCTAAGGATGTTAAATTTATTGAAATCAAGACAACACAAGCCGGCAAGACCCTAAAGATGGAGATAGGTGCTGTCAACATCGTAGTGGATAGATATACGGATCTTGAACTACTTGCAAAGGTGATCAAGGTGGTGAATAAAATAAATGTTTAACTATGACAACTATCGTGTAATTCTTTCTTGTGGTGCTACTGATATGAGGAAAAATATAAATGGATTAGCTGAAATTGTTTATAGCAATTTCAACCTTGATCAAGAGATAAGGTAATATTTGCTTTCTGTAACAATGTAAGGGATAGGATAAAGCTTCTTGTATGGGAAGATAATGGATTTTGGATTCATTTTAAAAGAATTGAAAAAGGACATGTGGTTTGGCCGTCACAAAGTGATACAGAAATCACTATGGATTTATTAATAGACGACTTGAAGAATATAATCATGGCACCGGGAATAAAACAAAAAATCAAGTGTAGTGAAGTCTTTAAAAAAGTGTTGATTTTGCTGGATTTACCATAGATTTTATAGTATAATCTTTACATAAATATTTGAGATTTGGAGGTCCGGTAAAATGAAAACTATAGATGAATTGCAAGCAGAAATTGCCGGACTTAAGGCTATCTTACATGATAAAGACAATGAGATTAAGACTTTAGAAAAAATAAAAAAAGAAAAGGACAAAGAGATTGAGACTTTAGAAAAAGTACAAAAAAAGAAAAGAGTGAACAGATTGCTAAGTTAAATAAATTAAATAATTGGTATATGGAGCAACTGAAATTAAAGGCAAAAGAGAAATTTGGCAAATCAAGCGAAAAAGCTATTGATGGACAACTTTCTCTTTTTGATGTCTTCAATGAGGCTGAAACATTTAGAGAGCCCATTCAAAGTGAGCCACCACAGGAAAGTATTATACCTGAGCATAAAAGAAGAAAAGCTAAAAAAGGAAGCAAGTTTAATGATATTCCTGTTGAGGTAGTTGAATATAAATTAAATGACAGTGAACAGGTATGTGATAACTGCCACAGCCCCCTTACAGTTATGAAGAAAGAGATAAGAAAAGAACTGGTGGTAGTCCCTGCAGAGGTTAAGGTTATAGAGCATGTGACTTATGTTTATAGTTGCAGAAACTGTGACAAGAATGGAGAAAGTGGCTTTATAAAGATAGCACCTCATCCTAAAGCTCTTATTAAAAAGAGTGTAGTATCACCAAGCTTTATGTCTTATATAATGAATCAAAAGTACACACTTGCACTACCACTATATAGAATGGAGCAAGAGTTTAAAAGATTAGGCTTTGAGATATCAAGACAAAATTTATCTAATTGGATCATAAAAGGAGCTAATCTTCTAAAGCCTATATATGAGCAGATAAAGCTTAGTCTACTAAATGAGACACTACTCCATGCAGATGAAACCGTCCTGGAGGTATTGCATGAACCCGGAAAGGAAGCAGGAAGCAAGTCATATGTATGGGTGTATAGAACAAGCAAATACAATACACATCCTGCAGTATTGTATGAATATACACTTGGTCGAAGCGGAGACTATGCTAAAAAGTATCTTGAGGATTGGAAAGGAACTTACCTTCACTGCGATGGGTACACCGGATATAAAAAGCTTATGGATAAGACCTTATGCGGATGCCTTGTACATGCAAAGAGAAAGTTCCATGAAGCATACGAAGTTAATAGGAGTAATGAGTATGCAAAACAAGGGGAGACTTATCTAAGGAAACTATTCCGCTTGGAAGATAAGGCAGACGAATCCGGTCTTACATTGGAAAAGCGACTGGAAATGAGAAAAACCGAGTCCAAACAAGTACTTGATGAGTTCTATAGTTGGATTTCACAAATAGAATCAAAAATCCTTCCTAAGAGTTTAATGGGGAAGGCTATTACTTATGCAATAAATCAAAAAGAGTACTTAGAGAACTTTCTAAAGGATGCAAGAATACAATTAAGTAATAATCTTGCTGAACAAAGTGTGAAGCCATTTGTTATAGGTAGATCTAATTGGCTATTTGCGAATACACCTAACGGGGCTAATGCATCTACATTGATATACAGTATAATTCAAAGTGCAATACTTAATAACCTGATACCACAAAAATATCTTACATTTGTTTTTGATACCATACAGTCAGGTAGAGACGCTTCAAGCCTAGTACCTTGGTCAGATGAGATTCCTGAGAGTTGTAAAAATAAAAAGTCGTAGGATTAGAATGATAAGTTCTAGTTATATGACTTTTTTGCTCTATGCGTACTTAGCTTGACGCTTACTAATTTGTTAATGTTTATTATAAGTTGTATAGTATTTTATTGGTCCGGATATATTCGTGATCAATATAATATAATGAACGATGGAGAATACATTGAGACTTTTTTTATTTAATTTGTATTGTTATAAGTGAGATATTTGTATTTTTCTTTAATATATTTTTTTAAGACAACATAAATCAGGAATATATAAAGTATTATATCTATTGTATATAGTTTTACTTATATTGTTTGTATCTAAAAACTATAAATTGTATTCTATACTATAACAATTATATAGTATAGAAGAGTATAGTAAATCAAATAAGGTTTCATTAACAGTAGTACATATTCGATTGCAGGAGAGTAGTAATATCTGTTACTTTGTGATTATAAGAAAGATGTAGTGATTAAGATTTAGTTGATCTGATATTAAATTGATTTAAATAAATTAAATTTGTAGTTTAAAAAAATATTAAATCAAGAAAGTGCAGTAATATAATTAAATAAATAGAAAATATAGTAGAGAAAAAGCATGATTAAAAAAACATTGTGAATTAATAATTGTAAAATTATATTACATATAATATGACCGGATATTATTATAAGTGAATTATATAAAAAATAGTTTTATGTAGCTGTAATCGCTTTAAAAATAAATATTTTACTATTTTAAACCTGTAATAGAACATATTAAACTCTTAATCAAAAATAATGAAATCCTATAGTAAATAATAAAGAGAATTACAGATAAAAAAAGATGCTATAAAGCCTATCATAGATCTTAAAAATAGAATGTTTTAAGAGTATTGCAAAGCTAAAAGAGGGTATTTATTGTTTTTAGCTTTTATTTTTATAGATATAACTATTCGCAAAAACTCAAGTTTAACGAATAGTTAATGCGATAAAAATATAGAGAGTTAAATACCTGTAACTCCCTATATTATCTTAATCATTTATATACTGTAACTCTATATGATCATAAATCTATATATTCGTACTTACTGTTTCGCCAACTGCAATAACACTGCATTTATTATAGCAGCACATACATTGCTTCCACCTTTATTACCGTCACATATTATTGCAGGTATATTACTCTGTTTTACAAGTTCCTTAGCTTCTATTACATTTACAAAGCCTACAGGTGCCGCAATTATAAAGTCAGGCTTATATTTATCTAACTGTTCATTGATCCTTATAAGGGCTGTAGGTGCATTGCCTACAGCAAATACTATCGGAATTTTCTTACCAAGTAAAGCTTCCTTTTCTTCATGCATTTTATATGCAAGATCTATTGCTGCATTTGCTCTTGTTGTTTCATTTTTCTTTGCAAATTCTATGGTTTTTTCATCTGCTATAAGGCATAAAGGCTCAATTCCGAATTTACCGGTCAATATACGCTTATTTATACCGCTAAGTGCCATATTTGTATCTGTAAATATCATAGCATCAGATTGTATACAATCTTTCAATACCTGTAGTGCATTATTTTGAAAAATAACATTATATTGATAATCAAAATCCGCTGTGGTATGTATTGTTCTTTTTACAACCAAAAAGTTCATCTTCTGTATAGAATTTTTAATCTGTTTTCATCCATTCTTGAAGTCAGAATCTCAAAACTTTTCTTTTCTATATCTTCAGGTCTTACTTCTAACATAAAACTCCTTTTCTATATCTACTTTTTCTGATTTGTGGAGTATATCCATTATTGCATCTATATCCAAAGATTCCTCAATTAAATCTGCAAGTAGATCATATTGTGACTCTTTGTAGGCATCAAAATCATTGACTTGGTTATCCAATGTAACTTTTTAAAGTTTTTCTTGGATAAACCTTTTATAAGTGCATCTACAAAATTATCATTTTCAAATATACCATGTATATAGGTACCCATTATATTCTTATTTACAAAACCTCCATTATCAGTGATATCAGATTTTGTAAAAGGCAATTCATTGTATTGTATTGTGCTTCCCATATGTATTTCATATCCTTTTATAGTAAAATTGTACAAAGTATCTATAAAATTGGGACAGTTTATTATATCAGTCTCTGTTTGCCTTGTTGTCTTTTCTTTAGCAAATACAGTACTGAAATTTAAAAGTTTCAGACCTGTTTCATTGCCGCCTTCTTCCACACCGTATTCATCTATAAGATCATTTCCAAGCATTTGAAAACCGCCACAGATTCCAATCAGATTCTTCATTTCAAGATTTTCGTGATTAAAGCCCATATTCTTTAACCATTTTAAATCGTATAAGGTGTTTTTTGTACCGGGAATTATGATAAGATCTGCATCTTCCATCTCCTTTGGGGAGGTAATATATTTCAAAATAACTTCTTTTCTTCTGCTAAGAGGATTAAAATCTGTAAAATTTGAAATATGAGGAAGTTTTATAACAGCAATATTTATCTTATTTGTATCAAATATTACTTTTTCGGTATCCAATCTTTCAGACAGAGAATCTTCATCATCAATATCTATTTTTTTCATTGGAATAACACCTAAAACAGGGATATTTACACCAATCTTTTTAAAATGTTCGGAAAGCATTTCAAATCCGGGAGTAAGAAGATTCTTATCACCTCTGAATTTGTTTATCACTATACCTTTTATTCTGTTTTTAGCATCATCATCCATTAAAGCTACTGTGCCGTAAATAGATGCAAATACACCACCTCTGTCTATATCAGCTACCAAAATAACAGGAGCATCCACAAGCTTTGCAAGTCCCATATTTACTATATCATTTTCGTTCAGATTTATCTCGGCAGGTGAACCTGCACCCTCAATAACTATGATATCATATTCTTCACAAAGCTTATTATATGCTTCGAGAATATATGGTATAAATGCACGTTTATTCTTATAATAATCAGAAGCGCTCATATTGGAATGCACCTTACCGTTTAATATAATCTGACTTCCTGTATTTGATGTGGGCTTTAAAAGAATCGGATTCATTTCCACTGTAGGACTAATTCCTGCCGCTTCGGCCTGCATTACTTGGGCTCTTCCCATTTCCATACCGTCTTTTGTTATGTAAGAATTTAGAGCCATATTTTGTGATTTAAAAGGTGATACTTTAAAACCTTTTCTTTTTAATACTCTACAAAGTCCGGCTACCAAAAAACTCTTACCGGAATTTGACATAGTACCTTGAACCATTATAACTTTTGTCATATATTAACTCCCGATAAGTTTTCGTATTGTATCTACCAATACAATATTCTCTGAGTTTGTTTTTACAGTAACTCTAAAATAGGTATCATCCATTCCTATAAAGTCTGAACAGTCCCTGACAATAATTCCTTGATTCAGTAAATCCAAGTACAGATTTTTTTTATAATGGCAAAGAAGAAAATTTGCTTTTGAATCAAAAACATCAATACCAATCGATTTAAGATTGTTTAATAATATATTCTTTTCATTTTAATATTTTTTTAAAACAACCTGACTCATATCCTGTTTTTAGAGAAAATTTTTGCAGCTTCAAGTGCTAAGGTATTTATATCCCAAGAAGGAGTAAGTCTGTTTAATACTTTTATTAAATTTCTGTTTTCAGTCAAAAGATAACCGAATCTAAGTCCCGGAAAAGCAAACAATTTCGTAAGAGATCTAAGTACAGCCAGATTTTTTTAAATTTTGAAATCTTGGCTATTTGAGAATACTCTTCTCCGTCTTCTACAAATTCCAAAAAACATTCATCAAGTAAAAACAAATATATTTTTTTCTTCACTAAACTCAAGCAATATTTGTAACAAATCTTCTTCTATCATATATCCTGTTGGATTATTGGGATTTGCAATTACTAAAATATCTGTATTATCTGATAATATGTCAAAGATACCATTACTTATCTTGAAGTTTTCCATATTGTAATAGGTAATATTTCCTGATACAGCTTCAGCCGCCATTCTGTAAGATTCAAAGCTTGGTACAGGTATGCAGATATTCACATCCTTACCAAATGTTTGAAATAGTCTGAAAAATAATACTGTTTTGCACCATTCCCAAGATAAATACTATCTTCACTTACATTATGTTTTTTATTTATTAATGTCTTTATTTCAGAGTAATCCTGATTTGGATAATGCTCTAAAATATCTATGGATTCTTTTAAAACTTTTTTTAGCTCCGGATCAAGGCCGTAAGGATTTATACTTGCAGAAAAATCTATATATTTTTTTCCTGTTTTAGAAAACTCTAAAAGTCTACCTCCGTGCATCTTTAGCCTCCCTGTACTCATGACTGAAATGTTTATCATAAAGCTTGCTTAACTCAAATTCATCAGCCAAAAATCTTCCTACATATACAAGAGCTGTTTTATTTATATCTGCACTCTTAACTTCCCCTGCAATATTTTCCAAAGTCGACATTATTATTTTTTGATCCGGCCAGCTTGCCTTATATACTACAGCCGCAGGTGTATCCTTAGGGTATGAAGTCATAAGTTTATTTGCAAGTTCTTCAATACTTGCAATACTTAAAAATATTGCCATACTTGCCTGTATTTTTGCAAGATTTTCAATACTCTCAGCCTCAGGCACCGGCGTTCTGCCTGCCATTCTTGTAAGAATCATGGTTTGTGTAATACCCGGTAGAGTAAATTCTCGTTTCAGTGCCGCAGCACCTGCAAAAACAGAGCTTACCCCGGGTACAACTTCATATTCTATTCCTTTTTTGTCAAGAGCCACCATCTGCTCTCTGATAGCTCCGTACATAGCAGGATCACCTGTATGGACTCTGGCAATACTCAGACCTTTGTCATATGAGTCAAATATTATTTCCAATACTTCATCAAGACTTAATGATGCTGAATTTATCAGTTTTGCACTTTCCTTAATATCTGTAAATAATTCTTTATTAACTAAAGAACCTGTATAAATAATAATATCCGAATTATCTATTATTCTTTTTCCTTTGATTGTCAAAAGCTCAGGATCACCTGCGCCTGCACCTATAAAATAAAAGCATGTTATGCCCCCGATTATCAAATTTATTATCAGTAAAACCATATAAGAAAGATATGTAATATTATTTAATATAACAATATCTTTTGCACTTACATGATCATTACCGTCACCAATACTTCTTTTTACTAATTTACCGAAATAATATGCGTCACCAAGTAGTTTAGTATTAAAAAACCGGCAATTACACTTTCAGTTTGTCCTGCATTAGGACTTGAATGAATATATCTGTATTTAAAAAAATGCATGTACTGAATTTCTAAACATTTGAGTATTATTTTTAACTAATGATACAAAAAAATATTACTATTAAAAGTATAAAAGCAGAAAATCTTGCCGGTAAAAAATTAACTACATCATCAAGTTTGGCCGCCATTTTACCTATATAAAAATATTTTTCATCCTTATAGCCGATCATTGAATCCATTGTATTTACAGCCTTGTACACAATAGGAAGCACAAAAATCAGCCATGAGAATTTCATATCTGAGCATATAGCAATCACAGCACCTAATGTGGCATAAAACCATGGAGCAACAATTCCGTCCGACATATTTTCTGCCACTGTCTCTATAACCGCTTTAGTTATCTGTTCAAAATCAAGACATGTAGTGCCTCTTCCAACTATCATGGAAAGAGACTTTCTTGATTCATCTATATCACCGGATTTTATCTCATGATATACTTTCATACTCTCATAACGTAAAGTTGCTTTTGCAAATATCTGGAAAAATAAAAAACACTCTATTATAAAAGCCTAAATAAAAATTAATTCTATATATAACTATGTCAATAAAATAAGCCAAACTTCCCCAAAGTAAGATATTAAAAAGCACAATAAGAAATCCGGCAAATAACAGCCCGGATTTCGACTTGAATTTTTTTCTGAAAAGTTTTTCAAGTACTGAGATACTGTTTCCCATAAATCTAACTAAATGAGGTAATTCATGAAAATCTCTGATAAAGAAATCCAGGATAAACCCTAAAATAAATGCCAAATAATGAATCATTTTTATTTAAGGTGCAAGTGCCAGTACCAAGACTACAACCAGCTCTGCCAGTTGAAGAAAATAACCTGCAAGATCACCTGTAATACCCCCAAATTCTTCAAAAGATTTCACTCTGTAATACATAAAAACTAAAAATGTGGAAATTGCACATAATAAACCATAATTAATATTTACTATGATCATTGCCGCACTTCCAAGTAAAATAAATGATATCAATACTATTCTATTGGTGCATATCAAACTTTTATCGGCAAACTCAAATGCAAGACCGCTACCTCTTGCATTTTTAAATACTATCAACGAAAGCGCACTGTATGCCCTGATAAGCATATATGCAATTGCCAATATGTACACTTTTTCAAATCCTACAAATGTAAGCATGGATGCAAAATATAATAATATATATACTAACCCTCCGATTATTGCAAAAGCACCGGAATTGGAATCCTTTAAAATCGACAGCTTCTTTTGTCTGTCCTGATTTGATCCAAGGGCATCCATAGTATCAAGAAATCCGTCCATATGGATACCACCTGTGTACAAAATAGGTAATACTGTAAGAACAGCCGCAATTAAAACAGGATTGATATTCAGTTTATTTAAAAATATAGAAAATACAATTAAAAATATACCTTCTACAATGCCTACAACAGGTAAAAATAAAAGGCAATACTTCATATTTTCTTTTTCCCATTCAAAACTCCTAACAGGAATTTTAGAATACATGGCAAAGGTAATTGCCATAGATTTGAATAAATTACTCATATAAACTTTTTGTCATAGGGCAGCCCGTAGACTACCTCTATTACCCTATCTGCTACCTCAATTATTTTAGTATGCAAAGAATATAAACAATCAATAAATATGTCCAGCTCTTTGCTTAGATTTCTTTCGGTAGAAAATATATCATTTCCTACAATAAAAACAGAGTTACACCTATCTTTAAGAGTGATTATATCAGAAAAAAACCTCTTCTGTAATCTCTTTAAAATTATTTTTTTAAGTCCGTATTCATTAAAAAGATTATTTGATAAAAGGTTTGTCAGATCTTCGAGTAAAATATTGTCATCCAAGTCTATATTCAAATCTTTAATATATCTTGGTTCTTCAATAGTAAAAAATCCTTTTCCATCTCTTTGTAAAAGATGCTTCTCGATTCTTTTACTTGCATATTCACCGGAATTTTCCATTGTAGCGAGATATATTTTTTTGTTGAAATACTTTGATATCAGTTCTTCGGCATACTCCGATTTACCGCTTGAGACACCACCATAAATATAAACAATCATAGAAATCTCTTATACTCTTCTATCTTAATATCTGAAAAAGAAGCATTCTTTGTATAGATCTGTGCTATAAGATCAAGAAGAGGAAATAGCATGGCACAACCGCTTCCCTCTCCCAGAGCCAAAGAAGCATCAATTACAGGTTTTAATTCAAGAATATCAAATATTGCATTTGCTACAGGCTCACGGCTTAAATGTGATGCTATCATATATTCCTTACAAAGCGGATTTAAAAAGTAAGCCAAAAGAGCTGCAACCTCTGAAATAACACCATCTATTACTACAGGTACTTTATATATTGCTCCACCGATAAATATTCCTGTAAGAGCTGCTATATCAAGTCCTCCAACAGATGAAAGCAGATCAATTATAGCTAATACTTTTGTATCAGTACCTTGTAAATTTATGGAATCTAAAAAAGATTTATCTCTAAAACCGTATTTATTTATTCCATTTTCTATTGTTTCTATTTTTCTTTGCAATTTAATGTCGTTAAGTCCGGCACCACGTCCTGTAACATTTACAACAGGTAGGTTCAAAAGAGCTGATGAAAGAGCCGATGATGTAGTTGTGTTTCCTATTCCCATTTCACCGGTACCTATAATATTTATACCTTTATTTTTCAGGTTTTCAACTATTTCTATACCGGTAAGTATTGCTCTTAAGCTTATGTCTATAGGCATTGCTTTTTCTTTTACAAAATTATTGGTACCATGCATAAGCTTATGATTTATAACACCCATTGAATAGATATCGGTATCAAAGCTGTCAATTCCAATATCTATAACCAACAAATCGGATGCGCATGATCTGCATAAGACCGATATACTGGAAGTTCCGAGAGCCATACTCTTTGCCACAGCCAGAGTGACATCCTTACCTGATTGAGATACACCCTCTTCAACTATCCCGTTGTCGGCACACATAACCGTTATACATTTCTTATCAATATATGGAATTTCACTTTCAAATATAGATGAAAGTTTTTGAAAGATCCTCTCAAACTCACCAAGACTGTCAAGAGGCTTTGCAATATTGTCCCAGTGCTTCTTGGCCAGATATCTGTATTCTGTAGAAGTATGCGTAATGTATGATGATAGTTTTTTTAAATTATCCATCAATTCATTTTGTTTACTGGTCAAAACCGGTAGTCTATACATTGGTTTTCCTCTCTAAATACTCAACTAAATTCTCAATTAAAAATTCATACCCACGCAAATATATATGCGGAAATCCTGCAAATATATTTTTATATGCATTTATACAATCCCATTCCTTGCTCTTATTTGCTTTTATTGCATGAGCGTATTCACCATTATTTGTAGAATCGCAGTAGTGGAATTCATGGCTTCGTATCATTTGACCTTTTTTCATCAGTATACTGTCAGATTTGGCTTCTATTTCTATATAGCCGAATCTGACAAGCTTTTGAGTTTTAAAAGCTTTACCATCTATAAGACCAACACCTCTAAAGCTTTGTCCATTATTGTCTTCAAAATTTTTATGCAGATAAATAAAACCTCCACATTCGGCGATAATCGGTATATCTTTTGTCTTTGATATACTTTCAAGCATTGAAGTATTTTCTGAGAGCTCTTTTGCATAAAGCTCAGGATAACCTCCTGAAAGCCATATGGCAGAGATGTTTTCCGGAAGTTTCTTATCATGTAAGGGACTGAATTTCACTATTTCAAAACCATATTCTTCTAATACCTTTATATTTTCATTATAAGTAAATGAAAATGCTTCATCAAATGCAAATGCAAGGCGGTACTTTGACATTATACTGTTTGATTTAATATCAGCTACTTCACATGAAGGTATATTATTTTCCATGTTTAAAGTAAACTTTTCAAAAAAATTAAAATCTAATGTTTTAGAAAGCTCATCAGATAAATTATCAACTGTTTTAAATACATCCTTTCCTGGTTCATTTAGTCCCAGATGTCTGCTCTCCATATGATAATTTTCATTATAGTACAAAAATCCCAGTAGAGTTAGATATGACTCGTTTAATCTTTCACGAATCAAACTTATATCATAGCCAATTGGTACTTTGTTGACTATTACAGCTTTTACGCGGTGAGAAAACTTTTTAAGATATTCACCTACAGTATCAATCTCATCTATATCTACTACAAGAATAACATCAATACCTATTTCCTCGGATACAGTACAGGCACTGCATCTTTTTCCTTCACCATATACTCCGTCAAACAATCCCATGGCACCCTCTATAATAGCCATATCGCCTGTAAAATTTCTAAAAAATATATTTTTTAGTATATCAGGTTTAAAATCAGGTTCCAAAAAGAAAGGATCAAGATTTGTGGAAGGATTTCCTGCAATCTTTTCATGGTACATTGTATCTATATAGTCAGGACCTGTCTTATAGACAGATATATTTTTACCCATTCTCTTAAATATATTTATTAACCCTAGAGTAATAAGTGTCTTACCGCTCCCCGATTTCATAGCCGAAACCATAAAGACTTTTTTATCTTTTTGTAATATCATAAATTTAACTTCTCAAATACTCAATATACTCTTTTATCTTTTCCTCAAGTTTATATCTGTTTTCAACTAATTGAGGATAAAAGCCTGTAACACCGTATGAAATCATTTTGCACAGTCCTGAAAATCTATAAGCATCTTCACCCTTTTTATTTTCATTCTGTATTGCTCTTTCAATTTCATCCGCATAGGATACTGATTCTAAAGTCTGTCTACCGGCAATCCTTGCATAAAACTTCCAGGTACTTTCTTCTGTATCTTCTTTAGTACGAGGTACTGAATATACCTTTTTCATATTGGCAACAATCTCATCTTTTTTATTTGTCTCACCTTTGGACTCATAAATATAAGCCTGTAATCCCCAAATAGATAAAATCCATGTCCAAATATTAAAATCAATCTTTTCAGGTATATCTATATTTACAAGATTATATATATTTAATATCTCATCCTTATAATCATAAATATAAAGCCAAAAAGCCAACTCATATAGATTTGTCATATCTTTACTTCTTGTAAGAGCAAAACTCTTTGAGAGCTTCTTACAAAGTTTTACAATATTCTTTTCCTTATATTTTAAGCTAAGCTCTTCAAAATTCATCTTCCATCTCCCAATCATAATCTTCTTCATTAAAGTCATCTTCAAGAAAGCCTTCAATAATTCTTTCACTATGACTTCCGTCAGCTTTTGTTTCAAGCAGTACCCAGCTTAAATCATCATCTTCAGATCGTGGATTTCCTTCTTCAAGAAAACTGTAAAATTTTGATATCACAGCTTTTGTATAAATTTGTAAGAATCTCTCAGCTTCTTTATCACTGAAGCAGTCATTAAATTTGTCAATTAACTCATGATCTTCTTCATAAAATTCATCAGCCAGCTCAAGGGTACCCTCTATATCTCTTATTATCTTATGCATCTCTTTAAATACCGACATTCTGGCAAATTGTGGAATATTTTCTGTAACTTCACTGTATGCAGCAGGTATATTATTTTTAAAACCTGCATTATTCATCTTTACAACAAGATCAAGTATTGACTTCTGTTTTTCTTTATCCAAAGTTGAAATATTGGATAAATAGAATTCTTTAGCTTTATCATCTAATTTTTCGTTTGTAATAACTCTTTTCAATTCTTCAAATGCGTCCATAAAGACCTCCGATATGTTTATATAAATACTTTATCAAATCTTTTTTATAAATAATTTGGCCTACTACTCATAATAACCCCTCCTCATATAATCAAGTGTTTTTTGTTGAAAATTCAAGGTTTTTTGACCTTGTCTGTCTCAGTAAATAAGCCAGAGTTATAAACATTTCGGTGTATCTGGTACTGAAATAGCGGTAAAAGGGTACACGAAATAAAACGTCATTGATTTTCGCTTTACTGGCCTTGTGTATACCCATCCCTCTATGGCAGCTAACCTCCTATACCCACCAGGATCATCTCTGTCTCCAGAGGTCCTAACTTCCTTCGTCCTGCCTGCCCATAACCAGGGTGTCAGCTATGCTCCTTTACGGGGTCATGCCCCATGGTTACAATTCCTGCCGACTACCGGCTCATTCTTTGTATTGTTGATTACTGACTCGCTTCCTGTACCAGCACTGTAATCAGTGGACGTTATCTGCTACATTCTGCTTTGTTTAGTGACCTCCCATAGGACGGCCGCCGTATTGATTACATTGTACGCTTATGCTGCCTGCAAATATACTTCCGGTCTCTTTATATCACCAACCAGCTTTTTGGAATCATAGTCCACGCCCTTGGTCAGCATTGCAAAGAAGACACGGAGCAGCTTTGCCGCCACAGCCATCAGCGACTGCATCTTCTTTAATGGATTCAGCTTTCTGGTTGTATAGTATGAGTGGAGTTCCATGAACTCCGGATTTTTTGAAACAAGGGACATTGCAACCTCGAAGAGCAGATATCTTAGTCTCTTTCGACCTCGTCTGCTTATTGTTGTCTCACCCTTATGTTTACCCGAACTATTCTCAACCAATGCTAAACCTGCAAGTTTCTGCAGTTCTTTTGGGTTATTGAAGCGGCTTATATCGCCTACTTCAGCCAGGAATCCCGACACCGTCTTGATTCCTACTCCCTTAATTTCCAACAGCTTTTCAGCCATTGGAATCTTTTTTACCAGCTCTTCAATCAGAGCTACTACTTCCTGAAGACGAGTATTTCTGGACTCATAATCATCCAGCAGCATACGGATTTCCATCCTTGCAGATATTTCACCTTCTTTGCTTCCAACACTGTGCTCAGCAGCTTCTATCAGGGTCTTTGCCCTCGCTTTCCCAACTGCTCTCACCTTCGCATCTCGCCAGATTTGGTTCACCCCATCGATACCCAACGTCAGGATATCTTCCGGAAGTAGCGCCACCTTAAGAATCAGCATTCCGCTTTTAGCATCCGACTGTCCGTACACTGTTTTGTATTCAGGAAAATATATATTGAACCAACGACTGATCCTATTCTGAATTCTTGTAAGCTCCGCTTGTAGCTGAAATCTCATGTTAGATGCAGTTCTAAGATCTGCATAAACACCCTCAGGCAGGTATGGGATCATGTAACGTCCCTCTCTAACTAGTCCTGCTATGACTTTCGGATCCTTACGATCGTTCTTTGTCGGATTGTTATCGTCGAGTTCTTTTGATTTCTTTACATGATGAGGATTCACAAGAACCGGCTTCATCTCGTTGTCCTGAAGGAACTTACCAAGATTGAACCAGTAGTGGCCGGTAGGCTCCATTCCTGGAATCACTTTGTCCTTACCATGCTTTTCTTTGATGTCCAGAATCCATGCCTTAAACGTCACGAATCCGGCCTCATCATTACTAAACTTTAATGGTTTCTTAGAATACTCGATTCCTCGGTAATCAAAAGCTCTTGCATAATGCGTTTCACTTCCGACATCGATTCCGAGCACCAAAGTAGTTTCTGTAATTGCTTCAATTTTTGTATTTTGTGTGTTAGACTTCATTGTAGATACCTCTCTGTTTGATAAGATTTACCAACCTGCCAGTCAGTAGTCTTATTTTACTCTGAGGTATTTTCAATTTTCAACGTCCACCATTTAAATTATACAGGAAGCTCCTTGCATTACATCTTAATTACACCTATAAACACCATATTCTGTGCCATCATCATATTATAGGGTCCCACTTCTTTTGACTTTGACACATTAACGGCTGTAATTTCAGTATCATAGCCTTTTTCCTTTGCAATTTTTACAATATTCGTTATCTGCGCAATGGTTTCCATAGTTATAGCTGAAATTACAATTGTATGATTCTTTTTCGATGTAAATATCATTTCCATTATGCTGCCAAGCTCACCGCCGCTACCACCGATAAATATCTTATCTGCATCAAGTATATTATCCAGTCCCTCAGGTGCTTTGGCATGTATCAGCTCTATATTTTCAGCACTGAAATTATGAATATTTTTTTGTATAAGCTCTACAGCAAGAGGATTTTTCTCTATGGCATAGACTTTTCCTTCATAGGCAAGTCTAGCCATTTCAATAGTTACTGAACCGCTACCTGCACCAATATCATAGCAAATACTATCAGGATGAATATCTAATTTACTCATTATTATTGCTCTGACCTCAGACTTTGTTATAGGCACCTTATCCCTTGCAAATACTTCATCAGAAAGTCCAAAGCTGATAGATTTATCAGCATCAGGATTTGATATAATCATACAATTTAAATCAGATATATCCATATCAAGTAAATCAGATGCTTTAGCTGTCGTTATTCTTTCATTATCATATGAAAGATTTTTCTCCAAAGTGTTATATCAAGATCAAAAAACCAAAAGAAATAAGTTTTCTACATATTTCTTTTTACTCCTTCAACTTTAGAAGTGATAATAAAGGTATATTCATTTGAGTCAATATTGTGATACAAAAGTTCTTCCCTACCATGAAATGATAATATCTTCACCTTTGAAATATCAGTATTTGTTTTTGCACATAAATAACTAAGCTGGATATTCCGGGATATGTATTTATAACACAATTTTTAAAAAGCTTTTTCATCTTGTATTGCGACATTCAGTCTTTCAACCAGCTTAATACTCCCACTAAAAAGTGAAATATCGCCACTAAATACTATGGCTATTTCATTGCTTATATTCTCTTTTATAATTTCCAGAATTTTCTCTGCATTATACTCTATAAAAATCTTATCAGGAAAGTCTTCTTTTACACTTTCAACTATTCTTTTTGCACCTATAATTACATTTGATCTGTCTATTGCATCAAAAGCTGACTTTGTCAAAAGATCAGGATTTCCAAGCCCTATTCCGACAAGATTTATATTTCCGGCTTTTACCATACTTATACCTACTAATTATATATTTTCTCTAAATTAAACTTGCACTCTTCTACAGATATACCTGTGATCTCAGTTTTCGGCATAATAATCACAGGAATACAAGCTGTATTTTTTGCGGCCTCGATCTTCTCATCAAAACCGCCGCTTCTTCCGGATAATTTACTTACAAGATATTTGCAATCAAATTCCTTTATAATAGCTTCATTTAGATCTTTTGAAAAAGGTCCCTGCATCGCTATAATATTTCTTGACGGTATACCGGCAGATATACAGGCATTGATAGAGTCTATACTTGGCAGAACTCTTGGAAATAAACGATTTGAAAGTTCACTGAATGCCGCAATCTCCTTACTCCCTGTTGTAAGTAAGATATTCCCTTCTGCATTTAAGAGGTAATCAACTGCTTCTTTGTTACTTGAAAATTCAAGTACATCATTTAAAATTACATCCATAGAATCTCTTTTTATCTTAAAAAATGTAATACTTTTATCCAAGAGTTTTATTGCAGATTCAATGTTTTTTGATATTTCATATGCATATGGATGTGTGGAATCTATAATACATGATATATTATTGTTTTTTATAAGTTCTGCTATTTCCTCTATATTAAGTCGTTTATTGCTCACTGTAACAGTTTCAAATTCCGGAAGTACTTCTTTTCCATACTCTGTTGCTACACAAAGTATAGTCGGTATTTTAAGTTTATCACAAAAAGCAGCCAGTTCTCTTCCTTCTGTAGTACCTCCAAAAATAAGTACCTTACTCATTGGAATATCCTCTTGGTGTAACAAGTTTACCGTCTACCACCTTTGTCATTGAGTTACCTATAAATACAGTTTCAAACATTCCGACCTGTACATCCTTTAATTCAGAGAGAGTATAGACAGTATAACTTTCACCATCTCTTCCTATATTTTTTGCTATAGCGCATGGTGTTTCTTCACTCTTATATTTTAATAATATTTCACATGCTTTTTTTAGATAATCCACTCTCTTTTTACTTCCGGGATTATATATTGAAATACAAAAATCTCCTATTGCGGCACATTCAAGTCTTTTTTCTATCTTTTCCCATGGTGTTAAAAGATCACTTAAACTTATTACAGCAAAATCATGTATCAAAGGTGCACCTATAATCGCTGCACCTGAAAGAGCTGCCGTAACTCCGGCTACAGTCTTTACATTCACATCTTTATAATCAGGTGCTATACCAAGCATAAGTCCTGTGAGTCCGTATACGCCGGCATCACCTGAGCAAACCATTGCTACAGTCTTTCCTTTATCTGCCTCTTCAAATGCCATTACACATCTTTCATATTCCTTTGTCATAGGAGTGGAAAGACATTCCTTATCAGGCCATATTTCTTTTATAAGATCTGTATATACAGTATATCCTATAACTATATCACTTTCTTCTATTTTCTTTATGGCTTCAACCGTCATCTGTTCATATTTGCCCGGTCCCATACCTATTATATAAATTTGTTTCATTTCACACCTCTTACTATAATTACTGTAAAATAACCGCTTGTTTCCGGAAGATCAGCGGCACCGATAAATAATCGTTCATTTGTCATACCGCAATTTTCCACCATATACACATCAAGCTCTGCTTTATTTTCTTTGATATACTTGACGAGATTTTCATAGCTTTTACCTGATTTCATAAATACCAATGTACCCTCAAGATTGAAAGCCTCTTCAAATGAATATGAAGAAGGTATTACATGCAGCTCTTCGTCTGCAAGAGTCAAAGGTATACCAAGTTTTGCGGCTGCCGCACTGAAGGATGTAATACCTGCTATTGTTTCCACATCCACTCCTGAATTTTTAAGTCTAAGTGCAATATACGAATAAGTCGCATACACCCCCGGATCTCCAAGTGTAAGAAGGGCCACATCTCCTTCTTTTAAAAGCTCGTTTATCTGATTGGTAATTTTTGAATGTGCTTCTTCCAGTACCTCAGGATTTTTTGTCATTGGAAAATCAACACATATCTTTATTTTATCATCTATCTCAGGAATTGCCTGTTTAGCAATATTAAAAGCAATAGAGCTGTCTTCACTCTTTCCCGGAAAACAGATGGTTTTTGATCTTTTTATGGCATTAATTGCTTTTATTGTCATAAGCTCCGGATCTCCCGGTCCTACACCGACACCATATAGTTTACTCATTTATTTTCTCCTGTGTCTATAATCATCATATTGTCACTGAATACGATAATTCTAATTTCAAAATTGTTTTTAAACTCATCCATATCTGCAAATCTGTTCTTATGGTAGAATATTTCCGCTTTAAATGCACGATTATAGACATAATAAAGCATTTGATTTGCAAAGTATATCAAAGCATTTTTTTCAAGTTTTTTCTTTTTATTATATTTATAGCACCTGTAGTTGTCTTTTGCTCAAAGATATTTGATATAATATATTCAAGAGATTTAAAATCTATATTATTTTTTTAATAGCATGTTTAAGTACTGCAGATGCAAGCAACTCAAGTCTCGAATCGGAATCATTTGAATGTGTATTCATTATTCCACCTGATAATTTTATAAGCTTACCAAGATCACCGCAAAGTACAATTTCTTTTGCATCATTTGAGATTGCATAGTCAATGCTTTCACCTATAAAATTACTGATAATTGCCACTGTTTTACTTTCAATGCCGAAGTTTTGTTCTAAAAATCTTGCACCTATATTCCCGGGTGCCATATATACTGTTTTGTTTTCTGAATTTTTAAGCCTGAATTTTATATCAGCCTCTATTGTTTCCAAAAGTGCTGTTTTACTCATAGGCAGTACCAGTCCCGAGGTACCGAGTATTGAGATTCCACCGATAATTCCAAGTCTTTCATTAAAGGTCTTTTTTGCTATCTCCACTCCGTTTTCTACCATAACGGTTATATTAACTGTTCCTTTAAATCCGGATTCTTTTAATATACGCGAAAGATTGTCAATCATCATTTGCCTTGGTACAGGATTTATAGCGGCTTCTCCCTTTGGCAGAGCCAATCCGTCTTTTGTAAATATTCCGACACCTTCACCTGCAAAAAAATTAAACTCAAGACCGTTTTCTTTTTTTATAAATTCAAGCTTTGTACTAATTAAAATTCCGTCAGTAACATCAGGGTCATCTCCGGAATATTTTTTAACACCGCAGGTAAATGATTTTTCATCATATTTACCATAAGCTAAAGGAATAGTTAGTGTTATACCGGCAGGAAGCTCCACATCAACCATATCCTTTTTATCGTTGAGATACATATATGTAGCACCGATTGCCGCAGCAGTTGCGCTTGTACCTGTAGTAAAGCCATACCTCTGTGTATGGCCGTTTATTCTATTAAATTCATCAATCGTCATATCTATGCCTTTGGTATATTGAAAGAAAATTCAACACCTTCAAGTATATTCCTTACAGCAACAGTACCATTATGTGCTTCCACTATTGCCTTTACAATGGAAAGTCCGATTCCGCTTCCTCCATATGCTCTGGAATGTGCCTTGTCCAGCTTTAAAGAATTTCTCCCAAACATTATTTATATCCTTTTCCGGTATAGGATTTCCTGTATTGTACACACTAAAGCCTATAATATTTTCGTGATCAGAAATATTTATTCTGATTTCCCCTGAATCCTTAACATGGTGAATCGCATTGCTTATATAGTTTGTAACAACTTCTTCTATTTTAAATTCATCCGCATTTAAATATATATCCTTAGTTGAATCAAACACTATATTTACGTTCTTTTCACCGATAAGTATTGACATGGATTCAATAACCGATTCTACAAGCGATGTCAAATTAAATCTTTCCTTATGCAATATACTGTTTCCTGATTCAAGTGAAGAAAGTGTAAGTAATTGTTTGACCATCTTATTCATCTTTTCACTTTCATCCAGTATGACTTCAGTATAGTATTTTCTGCTTTCCTCATCTTCACAGAGTCCCTCATTTAAGCCTTCAGCATAGCCTTGAATAAGAGCAATAGGAGTCTTTAATTCATGAGATACATTGGCTATAAAGTCTTTTCTCATCTCATCAATGGCTTCTTTTCTTTTAATATCTTCCTTTAATATCTCATTGGCTTCCTGGAGTTTACCTATAGCATTTTCAAGTCTGTCGGACATATAGTTCATATTTTGTCCAAGTGTCTGTATTTCGTCACTTCTGTTACCTGAATACTTTGCGGTAAAATCCAGCTTTCCCATTTTATTTGATATCTCAGCCAGCTCAAGTATAGGATTTGTAATCATTTTGGCAATAATAAATGTAAGTATGACAGTTATAATAAATCCTATAATTGCCATATATATAAGAAATCTGTTTGAAATACTTACACTTTCCTTTAAGCTGGCAACCGGAGTGGACATAATTACAATAGTCTCATTATTACTGCAGTATCCAAAGCCTTCAATAAACGAGGTTTTTTGCATGGTTTGATGGAGTATTATTGTATAATTTTTATTACTGTACAATATATTTTGCTTTTTGATTTCCAATAAAACCGTCCTGAATTCTACTTAATAATCCGTCACCCTCTCTTGCGGATGAGTATATCGCCCTATTTGTAAAAGAGTCTACAAGTGCAATTGTTATATTATATTTATTTGAATAGTCCAAAATAATACTTTTCAAACTGTCATTGACAATTGATTCGTACGAGCTTTCATCTATTATATGCTGACCGTTAGACTCAATTTTCATCACTTCATTATCAATTTTAAGATAAGCCTCTTTTATCTCGCTTACCTTTTCATTCTGATAAAACCACGGAAGTCCGAAGTTGTTTAAAAGACCTATTGATAATAATAATATTGAAATAATCAATAATATTATTAAGGTTATTTTCATACGCAGTGAATGGCTGAATTTTTGTATCATATATACCTCACTATGGATTGGCCTTAGAAGAAAGTTCCACTATAAAATCCGACTTACCGATGGACTTTCCAAAATTCTCCTTACAATAGCAAATAAAAAGTTTATGTCTTGCTCTTGTCATCGCAACATAAAACATTCTTCTCTCTTCTTCTATCTCATCAGCACCTTTAGCCTTTTTATAAGGTACGCTCCCCTCATTTACATCAATTATATAGACAATATCAAATTCCAGTCCTTTAGAGGAATGAAAGGTCATAAGTCTTACACCGGTGTCCTCTTCATTTGACTTTTTCCTTGCCTCTATCAACTCCTCCTTATACTCTTCCATATGAACAAACCAGTCATTGAAAGTATTAAATTCAGATGCACTGTTTTCAAGATCCCCTAAAACAGTATAGCATTCATCACTTTCTACACCGTTCATATCACAGTATTCTTCTATATATTCATCATATCCGACAACATTTCTTATATATCTTAGAGCCGTTGCAGGCTTTAAATTCTTTATTGTACGCAAATGTTCTCTAAGCTCTATGATTCTTTTTATCATATAACTTTTATCGTCATAATAATCAAAGAGAGTTTCAATATTTGCCTTTGATGAGACAAGAGAATCCCTGCTTATATATCTGTTCGGCTTGTTTGAAATACGAAGCAGATCGGTTTTATTTCCCATATTAGTAGCCAGCTTTATGTAAGATATAATATCCTTTGATACCCAATGCTCAAAGAGATTTGGAATAGAATCTCTTATTGTGAAAGGAATATTATTCTTCATCATTCTCTCTATAAGAAGTCTTGGAGAAAGGTTTGTACGGTAAAGCACTGCAATATTGTTTATATCCTGACCTGATTTTATGTATTCTTTTACATCGTTTACTATTGTATTTACCTCGGCGAAAGGATTTTTAAATTCAATAACCGATACCGGTGCTCCGCTTCCGTTATTTGCCTTAAAAGTTTTTGGAAATCTCTTACTGTTAAACGATATAAGTTTGGTTGAAGCATCCACTATTTGAGTAGTAGATCTGAAATTTATATCCAAAAAAACCTTTGAAACATTTCTAAAATCTCTTTCAAATCCAAGCATTATTTCAGGCCTTGCACCTCTGAATCTATAAATAGACTGATCGTCATCTCCTACTACAGTAATATTTTGCTTTTTCCCCGCCATCAACTTTATTATATTGTATTGCAAAAAATTTATATCCTGAAACTCATCTACCAAAATATATTGATATCTTTCTTGTACAGCCTTCAAAATATCTTTTCTTTCACTTAAAAGCTCATATGTAAGCAAAAGCATATCCTCAAAATCAAGCTTATTTCTTGACTCAAGTTCGGCTTCATACTCTCTGTATAATTTTTTGAAAGTATCACTTGCAATACTGTTTTGAATAGTAATTTTTTATATTTATATTATCCTGTTTAATAAGAGCTATTTCATTTAAAAGATTTCCGGAAAGTGTATTGATATCTTCATTCACTATTTCATTTTTCTTTATCAGTTCCTTGATAAGAGTATATCTTAATTCATCAGAGGCAATCTGTTCCGCACTGAATCCGTAAGCTGTTTTTAGAATACTGAAAAACACCGAGTGAAATGTTCCAAACGTCACCAAACTTTTTCCGTGCAGCTTTTCAAATCTGTCTTTCATCTCCTTGGCTGCGGCCCTTGAAAAGGTTACAACCAAAATATGGGCCGGGTTTATACCCGACCCCTTTATAAGATATTTTATTCTATGTGTGATCACAAAGGTTTTTCCGGAGCCGGGTCCTGCCAATACCATCAAGGGACCTGCCCCATGTTCTATGGCTTTCTTTTGATTACTGCTGTAATTTATCAATTCCAATCTTAATCCTTCTTATTGATTCATCTTTTCCAAGAACTTCCATAATCTCGGTAGCACCTGCAGGAGTCATTTGCTTTCCTGAAAGCGCTGTTCTGATAGGCCACATAATAAATCCTGTCTTGTATTCATGCTCCTTACCGAATTCCTGCAAGGTAGCAAACAAATTATCATTTGTGTAATCATCTGTATTTTCAAGCAGTGGCAATACTTCCTTTAAAAGGGCCAATGAATTCTCAGAATTTGTTTTCATCTTCTTATGAGTATACATTTCGATATCATACTCAGGTAATTCCTCAAAGAAATCGATATGTGAAGCAATTTGTGGCAAAACTTCTATTCTTGTCTTTACCATATTTGATATTTTCTTTAAATCAAGAGGCTTTTTAATAACCTCTTTGATATATGGTTCTGATAATTTGAAGAACTCCTCTTCACTCATATTCTTTAAATACTCACCATTCATCCATGAGAGCTTAACCATATCAAAGACTGCAGGTGATTTTGAGATATGCTTATAGTCAAAGGCCTTTATAAGCTCTTCCAATGAGAATATCTCCTTATCATCCTCAGGTGACCATCCAAGTAATGCTACAAAGTTTACTATAGCCTCAGATACATATCCTTGCTCTATCAAATCCTCAAATGAAGAATGTCCGCTTCTCTTTGAAAGCTTCTTATGCTCCTCATTTGTTATAAGAGGGCAATGTACATATGTAGGTACTTCCCAGCCGAATGCTTCATATAATCTGTTGTATTTAGGTGAGGATGAGAGATACTCATTACCTCTTACAACATGTGTGATTCCCATAAGATGATCATCCACAACATTGGCAAAATTATAAGTAGGATATCCGTCAGATTTTATAAGTACCATATCATCAAGCTCTGAGTTATCTACTGTAATATCACCGTAGATATCATCATGGAATGATGTTGTACCTGTAGTTGGATTATTTTGACGGATTACATATGGCATACCGCTTTCAAGATTTTTCTTTATCTCTTCCTCAGACAGTGAAAGGCAATGCTTATCATATTTCATGATTTCCTCACCGTTTACACTTGATCTGAGTGAATTCAGTCTTTCAGGAGTACAGAAACAATAGTACGCCTGCTTCTTTTCTATAAGTTTTTTAGCATACTCAAGATAAAGTCCCTGCTTTTGTCTCTCACTCTGTACATATGGACCACAACCGCCATCCTTATCAGGACCTTCATCATGAATAAGTCCTGTTTCTGCGAGTGTTCTGTAGATGATTTCTGTAGCGCCTTCCACATATCTTTCCTGATCTGTATCTTCTATTCTAAGCAGGAAATCTCCACCCTCATGTTTTGCAATCAAATATGCATACAATGCTGTTCTAAGATTTCCTACATGCATTCTTCCGGTAGGACTTGGTGCATATCTTGTCCTTATCTTTGTCATAAATGCTCCTTATCTATATTCTTATTTAATACAAGTTATATTATGATGTAATCTCAAACTTATAGCCCATGCCCCATACAGTCTTTATATAATCACCGCAATCACCCATCTTGGCACGAAGCTTTTTTACATGAGTATCAATGGTTCTGGCATCTCCGAAATAATCATAATTCCATACTGAATTTAGGATTTTTTCTCTGGATAGAGCAATACCTTTATTTTCAATAAAGTAAGTCAGAAGCTCGTATTCTTTAAAACTTAGATCCACAGGCTTTCCATCTATATAAACACTGCGTGCGACCTTATCTATCTCAATAGCCCCTGCAACCAGTTTTTCTTCCGATTCTCCCATGGTTCTTCTAAGTACCGCTTCGACTCTGGCCACAAGTATCTTAGGTGAAAAAGGTTTGGTGATATATTCATCAACACCGAGTTTATAGCCTTCCAGCTCATCTCTTTCTTCACTTCTTGCAGTCAACATCATAACAGGTACCTTGGAATACTGCCTTATAACTTCCAATGTCTCAAAGCCGTCAAGTTTGGGCATCATTACATCCAGTAGAATCAACTTTATATCTTTGTTTGAATCAAAGATTTTAAGAGCCTCCTCACCGTCTTCTGCTTCCAAAACTATAAAGCCCTTTATGGCAAGAAAATCTTTTACAAGTTTCTCATTCTGGCTTCATCATCAACAACCAGTATCTTCACATCTTCCATAAAATCCCCATATCAGCAAATAATATTATTCACCTTTTATTATAAGTCCAAGTTCCTTAAGCTGTGCATCATCCACTCTGTCAGGAGCGTTTGTCATAAGATCTGAAGCATCCTTTACCTTAGGGAATGCAATAACATCTCTTATAGAGTCAGCCTCAACCATAAGCATTACAACTCTGTCAAGACCATATGCAAGTCCTGCATGTGGCGGTACACCGTACTTAAATGCATCAAGAAGATAACCGAACCTCTCCTGTGCAACTTCTTTTGAAAGGCCAAGAACATCAAACATCTTTGCCTGAACATCACCCTGGTGAATTCTTACAGAACCACCACCGATTTCAGTTCCGTTAAGTACTATATCATACGCCTTTGCTCTTACTCTACCCGGGATCTGAGTCGATATACTGCCAATCCTCATCCATAGGTGCAGTAAACGGATGGTGCATTGCCTTAAATCTGTTTTCATCCTCTGACCACTCAAGAAGTGGGAATTCTGTAACCCAAAGAAATCTGTAATCATCCTTCTTTAAAAGACCAAGCTGGCTTGCAAGCTCAACTCTCAGTGCACCAAGAGTATCCCAAACAACTTTATTGCTGTCGGCAGCAAAGAATAGCATATCTCCCGGCTTTGCATCCATAGCCAATTTAAGTCCCTCTATCTCAGCCTCAGTCATAAACTTGGCAAATGAAGACTTGATATTTCCGTCAGCCTCAATAGCCATATATGCAAGTCCCTTTGCTCTGTAACTTTTAACAAATTCTACAAGAGCATCTATTTTCTTTCTCGGCATACCTGCCTGTCCTGTAGCATTTATACCTCTTACACTGCCACCGGCTGCCAAGGCGTTCTTAAATACTGCAAATTCAGAGTTTGCGACAACACTTGAAACATCTTTTAATTCCATACCGAATCTAAGATCAGGCTTATCCGAACCGAAACGATCCATTGCCTCCTGCCAAGTCATTCTCTGTATCGGAAGCTTTACATCAACATTAAGTACATCCTTGAAAAGTCTTTGTAAGAGTCTCTCATTAACATCTAAACATCATCCACGTCTACAAATGAGAGCTCCATATCTATCTGAGTAAACTCAGGCTGACGATCTGCTCTTAAATCCTCATCTCTGTAGCATCTTGCAAGCTGGAAGTATCTGTCATATCCCGACACCATCAAAAGCTGCTTGAAAAGCTGTGGTGACTGTGGAAGTGCATAAAAACTTCCCGGATATACACGGCTTGGTACAAGATAGTCTCTGGCTCCCTCAGGTGAACTCTTAATAAGTGTAGGTGTTTCAATCTCTAAAAATCCGTTCTCTGCAAGGAAGTTTCTTGTAGTGGTAGCCACCTTACTTCTAACCATAAGATTTCTTTGAAGATCAGGTCTTCTAAGGTCAAGGAATCTGTACTTTAATCTAAGCTCTTCCTTTGTCTTTGAATCTTCTTCGATATGGAAAGGAGGTGTCTCAGACTCTGAAAGTATTCTAAGTCCTGTTGCTCTTACCTCAAGCTCTCCTGTTTCAAGTGATTCATTAAAAGCTCCGCTTCTTTTTTTAAGAAGTCCTGTAACAGCAATGCAAAACTCCTGCTTAAGCTTCATTGCCTTATTAAATACTTCACTTCCGCATTCATCCTCTTCAAAAATAATCTGTAAGATACCTGAACGGTCTCTCAAATCACAAAATATGATTCCACCTTTATTACGGTTCTTTTGAACCCAACCCATTACTGTAACTTCACTCTCAAGCGGTGCGTTAACCACCTCTGCACATCTATGACTTCTCTTTAAGCCAAGCATTGATTCTGCCATTTTTATCTCCTAACTATTTTAAAGCTTCTCTATAAAATTCTTTAAATTCAATATATCCTTGTTTTTCAAGCCCTTCTTTTTGGAACTTCTTATTCTTATTCATCTTGGAAACCAAAACAATATTTCCGGCCTCTCTTAAAGTTGCAGCCTCTTTTAATATAGATGTTAAAACATTTGAATCTATATTTTTCTCATAGAGGAATGCGATTTTTTTGCTCTCATCAGGAATCTTAAATCCTGAATCCATAAGTATTGTGATGATTCTTTCAAAACCGATGGAAAAACCGCATGCAGGAGTATCACTTCCTGTAAATTTTCCTATCATCTTATCATATCTTCCGCCACCGGCTACCGAACCTGAGAATCCCTCCATACTTACTTCAAAAATAGTTCCGGTATAATATCCCATACCACGAACTAAAGTGGGATCAAATTCCAGTGAAAAATCGTTTTCCTTTACATCAAGCACTGTATTCATTATCTCAGATAAGCCCTCTAAAACTCCCTCTTCAATAAATCCTGCCAGACTATCCTTTAAAGAAGTAAGAGCCTTTGCATCATTTGATAAACCGTCAAAAAGATTTAGATATTTCTCACACTTTTCTTCACCGTCAAGCTCTGTCAACTCTTTTCTGACTCCGTCAAGTCCTATTTTGTCCATCTTATCAAGGATAATAAATACATTACTTATATTGTCATCAGAATAACCTGCATAAAGAGCCATTGCTAAAAGAATTCTTCTGTCATTAATTCTTACTGTGAATTTCTTTCCTTTTGCAATCTCACTAAGTGCTTTGGTTGTTGCAAGTATCAGCTCTATCTCCGCAAGATTTGATGCTTCTCCAAGAATATCTATATCACATTGTGTAAACTGTCTGAATCTTCCTTTTTGTGGTCTGTCAGCCCTATATACATTACCTATTTGCAATGCCTTAAAAGGATTTGGAAGACTTGCCTGATTGTTTGAATAGTATCTGGCAAGTGGCAATGTAAGGTCGTATCTGAGTCCTGCATCAACCAGGTCATTTTCATCCTTTGCATCTTCAAGCTTTAATTTCTCACCTCTTTTTAGAACCTTAAAAATAAGCTTTTCATTGTCACCACCCTGCTTACTTAAAAGATTTTCAATATGTTCCATAGCAGGAGTCTCTATTGATGTAAAGCCGAAGCTTCCATAGGTCTTTTTTATTATATTTATCAAATAGTCCCTGATAATCATCTCCTCAGGGAGAATGTCCTTCATTCCGGTGACACCTTTTTTAATCAATGCCATGCATACTTTCCTTTCTCATTATCATTTCATCAAGTCTTTCTATATAAAGCTTCGGATCCTTTACTGTTTCGATTCTCTCTATTCTTCCGTCTCCAAATACTATCTTACTTGATGTACCTGCTCCACAGGCTATGATAGTCTGTTTTTCTTCCATAATCAATATATTGTAAAGACATTCTTTACCAAGTTTTGAAAATCCAATATTTTCAAGATTTCCTGCCATATTTTTTTGCCTATACAAGTAATAAGGCTCCAATCCCAAATTGGTACATGTATCGGTTGCTGTATTTATCATTGATAAAATCAGATCATTGTCCATAATCTCTCTTTTATTTTCTGTATTTAACCTGGCTGCTCTCTTTAATGCAAGAGAATGTATGGTAATGGATTCCGGAGCAAATGATTTCACCTTGGTAAGCTGTCAATAACATCCTCCAAAGTCTCACCGTTTAATCCGATTATAAAGTCCATATTTATATTCTCAAAGCCAACTTCTCTTGCCAGCTTATAGCTTTCATAGATATCTTCTATAGTATGATGTCTGCCGATAAGATCAAGAGTTTTTTGTTGCATTGTCTGTGGATTTATTGATATTCTATCAACTCCTGCGGCTTTTAGGGCCTCAAGCTTTTCTCTTGTTATACTGTCAGGTCTTCCGGCCTCCACAGTCAACTCCAAAAGATTTGAAAGATCAAAGTTTTCTTTTACTACATTCAAAATCTTTGATAACTGATAGCCTTCAAGTGAAGTAGGCGTTCCTCCGCCCATATAGATAGTTTGAAGCTTTTTATCTTTGTACATCTTTGAGACAGCTAAAAGCTCTTTACAAAGTGCTTCTACATATGTATCGGTATCTTTCTTCCATTGTGCAATAGAATAAGAGGTAAAAGAACAGTATAAACATCTTGTAGGACAAAAAGGTATTCCTATATACAGGCTGTAACCGTTCTTATAATCTACTTTTTTTAAAATATTGAATTCATTTTTTGCCGTATCTGTACAAAGTTTAATTCTTTTATCACTTACAAGATAGACTTCTTTTTAAATGTTTTTTTATATCTTCTAAAGACATATCATTTTCAAGCATTTCCATTACTATCTTTGTAGGTCTTATTCGGTGAGAGTCCCCCAAGGAAGTTCTTTATTACCAAGCTTTAAAAGATTTGTGTATATATTTCTTTTCAGATCATTTTTGGTATCAAACTTTGTTTCTTTAAGCGGTGAACTAAACTCCAGTAGATTACTTTCATCTTTTATTTTGATATGATAATATGTATCATCCTTTGATAAAAATAAAGACAGTGTGGAATCCTCATCTGTGTAAATATATTTTTCTTCAGGATAAAAAGCCATCAAAAGCTCTCTTATGTCCTGCTCAAAGGTCATATCTTCCAATAGTAACGAAATCATCTATCTATCCCATGCTTTTCCACATAAATTGCAACAGGATTATACTTCTTTTCATGTCCTACTGTAGTCATATCCATATGTCCCGGCAATATATTTACATCTTCCGGCAAAGTAAGGACCTTATCATATATCGATCTGATTATAGTAGGATTATCTCCTCCGTAAAGATCCGTTCTTCCACAGTCCTCTCTAAAAACCGTATCACCTGAGAATAAAATCTTTTCTGACTCTATATAATAACAACCTGATCCCTTTGTATGTCCCGGTGTGGCAATAAATTTTATATCTTCATCAAGCAAACGAATAACATCACCGTCATTTAACAAGAAATCCGCCTTTGTAACATATCCATGTCCGATAAATGACTTTCCGCCCGATTTATAACTGTCACCAAGCATTTCATCATCATTTTTGGATATATATACTTTTATATTATATTTTTCCACCAAATCATTTACAGCCATTATATGGTCAAAATGTCCATGTGTAAGAAGTATTGCACTTGGTTTTAGCTTATTCTCTTCTATAACTTTGATAATAGCCTTTGCCTCTGCAGAAGGATCCACTATCAAACATTCCAAAGTTTCTTTATTGTATGTTACATACACATTGGTCTGTACCGGACCGAGTGTAAGCACATATATTCCTAATTTATCCATCAGCCTGTAGCCCTTTCAATATCTATTACTCCTGTAATCTGTCTTAGTTTACCGATTAAAGAGTTTAACTCTTCTCTTCCCTTTATATCAAACACAAGATTTATAGTTGAAATATCCTGCTTGTTTGTGCGGGCATTCATATTGTTGATTGTGATGTTGTTTTCACTGTAAATTCTTATAATATCAAATATAAGTCCCTGACGATTGTGAGCAAATATCTGCAATTCTGTCTGATACTTTTCCTCAAGTTTTGCATCTTCAAACTCCTGCCACTCGGCAGGTATAAGTCTTGTTCTGTCATCAGAAGGAAGGTTCATCACATTTATACAGTCTGTTCTGTGTATTGAAACACCTCTGCCTCTTGTAATAAAGCCAACTATCTCATCACCCGGAACAGGATTGCAACATTTTGAAAATCTGACCGCTATATCCTCTATACCCTTTACTGTAATACCGTTTTTTGATTTCTTATGTACAGCTGTATTGTTATTATCACTGAGACTTTCCAAAAGAGCCGACTCGGAAATTTCTTTCTTTGCAACCTTCTTTTGTTCTTCAATCATCTTATTGATAACCTGACCTTCTTTTAAGCCACCGTGACCTAAAGATGCCAGAATTGAATCCCAGTCCTTGATAGCATAGCGCTTCATTACCTTCTCCTGGAATTGAGGCTTGTTTATCTCATTCCAGTTTATACCCTTAGCCTTGCAATATCTTTCTAAAAGATCTTTACCTCTTAGTATATTGTCTTCTTTAAGCTCAGTCTTGAACCATTGTTGTATCTTAGACTTAGCCTGATTTGACTTGACTATGTTTAACCAATCTCTGCTTGGTCCCTTCGAGTTTTGAGAGGTTATGATTTCGACTCTGTCGCCACTCTTTAATTCATAGTCGATATTTACAAGGCGACCATTAACTCTTGCACCGACCATCTTATTTCCGACCGCTGAATGTATTGAATAAGCAAAGTCTATAGGGTTTGAACCTGCCGGAAGGTTCTTTACATCACCATTTGGTGTAAAGCAATATACACTGTCTGAGAAAAGGTCTAAGTCACTTTTTATAACCTTTAAAAACTCGGCATTATCGGAAGTATCCTTTTGCCATTCAAGGATCTGTCTGAGCCAATTCATTTTAGCATCCTCTGAACCTTGGGCAGATGTACCGCTTCCGCTTTCCTTATATTTCCAGTGAGCTGCAATACCGAACTCTGCAGTTTTATGCATCTCAAAAGTTCTTATCTGTACCTCAAACGGTTGTCCCGTATCGGATATCAATGTGGTATGAAGCGACTGATACATGTTCGGTTTCGGCATTGCAATATAGTCTTTAAATCTTCCAGGTATCGGCTTATAAATCTCATGTGCCGTACCAAGAGCAAGATAACACGCAGCCACATCTTCAACGATTATACGGATGGCAAATACATCATAGATCTGATCCAGAGTCTTATTTTGATTTACCATCTTTTTATATATCGAGAATAAATGCTTAACTCTTCCGCTTATCTGATATTTCATTCCTGTATCCGATAAATGCTCATTGAACTTCTTTATTATCTCATCGACAAATTGCTGTCTTTGTTCTTTTCTGAATGCCAGCTTTTCCGAAAGATCATAGTAAACATCAGGATGCAGATACTTTAATGATAAATCGTCAAGCTCTACCTTTATTTTTGAAATACCCAGTCTTTGTGCAATAGGAGAATATATATCCATAGTCTCCCTTGCTTTTTCCTTTTGCTTCTCAGGCTTCATATATTGCAGTGTACGCATATTGTGAAGTCTGTCCGCAAGTTTTATAAGAATAACCCTGATATCCTTTGCCATTGCCAAAAACATTTTTCTAAGGTTTTCAGCCTGCATCTCTATTTTATCATTCTTTAATGAAAGCTGTGTAAGCTTTGTAACACCGTCTACAAGATTTGCTACATCAATACCGAATATATTGGCCAGCTCATCAAATGATACGACTGTATCTTCTATTACGTCATGTAAAAGGCCTGCCGCTATAGTCTCTTTATCAAGCTCAAGCTCGGCAAGAATTATAGCAACACAAATAGGGTGAATTATATACGGTTCACCTGATTTTCTCTTTTGATCATTATGTGCTTTTTTTGCCAATTCATAAGCTTTTGCTATCATAGTGATATCATCTGAAGGATGATAATGTAATATGATATCAACAAGTTTTTTATATAAGCTTTCCGGTGATGTAAAATCTGCCGGCTTATCAATTTGAGTTTCTATATCTTCATCTAGAAAGTTAAACTTATCCTCTTTCATCAAAATCCTCATTCTCAGGTTAAAATATTGCAAAGCTATAGTTTGGGTTATATATGTCTAAGCTTTTATTATACGAATATAATGTGAAAAAAGCAAGAAAACCTAAGAAAAAACCGGCACATAAGTGCCGGTAAAAGTTTATTTTGCTGTGTTTACTTCTCTAAATGAATTGCCTTGCTTTAGTATTGGTGAAAACTTCTTATATAGGGCAATCGTAAGTGCTGAAATCATACAACCCTTTAGTAAATTTAAAGGTGCAACTATCATAAGTGCAAATGTTTGAATATTTGTTACTGCAGGGTTTATTGCACTACCCATTCCTACAAGTGCACCCAGATCCATTCCATACATCTGTGCAAACTTAGGTAAAAGATACAATGCATTGAAAAGCGATCCGAATACTGTCATTGTAAGTGTTCCCGCTATACTTCCAAGTAAAGCGCCTTTTCTTGTTTTGCTGAATATATAAATAATACTTGAAGGAAGTATCAAAGATGCTCCCACACAGAAGTTTGCAAGCTCACCTACAAATGCTGTAGTAGTGGATCTGAACATTACTTTTAAAAGTATCTTTATAAACTCTGTAAGTATTCCTGCAACCGGACCGAAAGCAAAGGTTACTATCATTATGGGTAATTCTGAAAAGTCGAGTTTGTAAAATGTAGGAGCAAAAGGTACAGGGAATTCAAACATCATGAGTATTGTACTTATAGCACCAAACAAACCTATCATTGCAATCTTTTGAGTGGTAATAACAGGACCTGTATAACCCGATCTTTTATTTGCTATCTTCTCAAAAAGATATGCGACTACAAATGTAGCAAATACGATTCCTAAGAATTCTGCTACAAAAACCAAATTTTCAACTACTGTTTTTAACATAACTACCTCCATAGCTTATGCTTCGGAGTGGTTTTCTTCAATGCAAAAACCCCTATATTATCTATAGGGGGCATAAGCAAATGAATTTGAAAACACTCTTCTCTCATCCAGACTATACTGTCGGTTTTGGAATTTCACCAAATCAACTGCTCATGCAGGTCGCAGACTATACTGCCGGTGGGGAATTACACCCCGCCCCGAAGAAATATTAATTTTGTTAATTTAATTTTAAGACTTTTTATACAAAATGTCAATAGTATTATATACTCTTTACAGGCATTCCGTTAACTTCCACATCATCTTCTATAGGCACAAGGATATATTTCCTTCCGTCTATAATTCTTGTCTCAAGCTTTTCAATAGAATCCGTGTCTGTCTTTACGGTAATACCCGGTGTTTTTACTTCAAATTTCTTTGTATCTATTACATTATCCGCAAGTACTTCTATATCGGCATCTTCACTTTTCTCATATGATTCCACAGCTTCATCGGATACACCGCTCTTTGAAATAAGCTTTACCATATCATTTTTGTAAGTACCAAAGGCTCGGGGTTATCAGAGTTTTCTGCAATCAAATCAAGCATATTTGAGCTTAAAGAGGACATAACAGGCATTGTAAGCTCATCTCTTAAAATATCATAAAGTACAGCTTCAAAAGTTTCTTTTTGCATAACTGATGACATAGGAGGCTCAACCCCTATTATTTCATTGATAAAGCTTTCATTAAGTGCATCATTTTTCTTACTGAAATATAATGCTGCATGTATATCAGTAGTTCTGTCTGTAAATGCAGGGAATAAAAATCCGTGCATTGGCATACCTACTATCCAATCTCTTACTCTGTTTGCAATTACACCTTCATTGGCAAAATAACTGAGTGCAGGCTTTGAAAGGCTCACAGGGCAAATACTGCAAAGCAGTGCATGATAAACTTCAGTTGAAGCATCATCCATTGCAATCTTATCACTCGCCTTACCCGGGATATCATACATGATATCAATAAGTATTATGTAATAATTTTCCGCATGCTCATAGGATTCAATTACTTTTCTGAAAAACTCATCCAAGAGTAGTTCATCATCAAGTCTGCTCTCCCTTAGCTTCATTAAAAATGCATGTGGACTGTCTTCATCTTCATCAACCAAAGAAAAGTCCAATGTAAGTAATGACTTTCCGATTGCTCCCGATAAGGTCTTTCTGAATATTTCCTCATATTTGAAAGCATCCTCCTCGGGTAACGAATAGAAAGCATCCTTATTCATAAATTTTATATTCTTTTCAGCATCAACATAACAACCGGCATACTTTGTGATAACATTGGTATCCTTGTTAAATTGCTTTTTGATCTCATTAATTTCTTCTCTAATCATCTATTTCACCACTTTCCTGCTTCAATTGCTCCAGATAAATTAAATCTTTTTTTGAAAGATTTGCATTATCAAGCAGATCCGGTCTGTTAAGATAAGTTCTCTTTATAGACTCTTTTCTTCGCCACTCTTCTATATTTTTATGATGTCCCGAAAGAAGCATATCAGGCACCCTAAGTCCCTCATATTCTACAGGTCTTGTATACTGAGGATATTCGAGTAAATTATCTTCAAATGACTCAAAATCCGCACTTTCATTATTGGTAAGTACACCGTCTACCATCCTTGCTATTGCATCCATCATCACAAGCGCAGGAAGCTCACCACCTGTAAGTACATAATCTCCTATCGAATAACACTGTGCATTCGTAAGTTCCAGTGCTCTCTCATCCACACCTTCATAATGTCCGCAAAGAAAAACTATTTCATCAAGTTTTGCAAGTTCTTTGGCATCGTTTTGATCAAATACCTTGCCCTGTGGTGAAAGATATATAAACTTTGCTCTTTTATCCAGTCTGTCACAGATACTCTCATATGCTTTATGAATAGGCTCTGCCTGCATTACCATACCTGCACCGCCGCCATATGGATAGTCATCCACTCTTCTATGTTTATCAAGTGTATAATCACGTATATTTATCGCTTCCATTGATATCAAATCATTTTTTATGGCTCTACCCACTATACTTGTGTTCATACACATTTCTATCATTTCAGGAAATAATGTTAAACAAAAAAACTTCATATCTATAAATCCAAAAGTCCGTCCAAAACATGGACTTTAATTTTTCCTTCTTCAAGATCCACATCCAGTATACATTGGCTGATATATGGGAATAATACCTTCTTTTCTCCCATATCCACTTCCATTACATGATTAGCCCCTGTAGGGAATATATCCGTAACCTTACCAAGTAAAATACCTTCTTCATCAATTACATCAAGACCTATAAGATCCGCAATATAGTTTTCATTCTTTTTTAAAGGTGTGGCATTTTGTCTGTCTACAAACAAATCGGTATTCCTAAATACCTGTATTTCTTCAGGAGTGTTAAACTGCTTAAACTTTACAAGTGCCATATTTTTTTGAAATCTGACAGTTTCAATATCAAGTGCAGTCTCAACTCCCTTAATATTTGCATATACTTTCTTTATCTTTTTCAATCTGTTTTGGTCATCAGATGTAGGATATACCTTTGCCTCACCCTTTATTCCATGAGAGCTTGTGATAACTCCCACTCTAAATCTATCTATCATTTTATTCACTTTCAAAAATTATTTAATACAGCCTTTAAATAACAATAAAGCCACTACAAATGTAGCAGCTTGTTTTGTTATTTTATTTCTAATATTACCCTTTTTTCAGCTCTTATAGATGCTGATTTTATAATAGAACGTATAGCCTTAGCTATCTTTCCTGACTTACCTATAACCTTGCCCATATCCGCCTCGGCTACAGACAATGTACAAATAGTAGTATCACCATCAATTGTCTCTTCAACTTTTACTTGAGCCGGGTCATCTACCAAAGCTTTTGCTATAACCTCAATGACTTCTTTCATAATCAGTCCTTATTATACTAATCCGGCACTCTTTAAAAGCTTAGCAACTCTGTCAGTTGGCTGTGCACCGTTAGCAAGCCACTTCTTTGTGTTCTCCTCATCAAACTTGATTACGCTTGGCTCAACTGTTGGATCATAGTAACCAACCTCGTCGATAAATCTACCGTCTCTTGGTGAACGAGCATCAGCAACAACTACTCTATAGAAAGGTGCCTTCTTCTGTCCCATTCTCTTTAATCTCATCTTAACTGCCATTTTATTATCCTCCTAATAGCTATAAAAAAATCTATATATGATCAATTCTAATTATTTAGAATAAAAATCCTTTTAAAAACCTAATTTTCCTCCAAAGAGTCCGCCAAAGGGCTCCTCTCTTTTACCATTCTTCATCATACCCGGGAATTGCTTCATCATCTTCTTCATCTGTTCAAATTGCTTTACAAGTCTGTTGACATCAGCAATATTTACACCTGAACCCTTTTGCAATTCTGTTTTTTTCTTGAAGGGTTCAAAAGACTTGGATCAAGCCTTTCCTTTTCAGACATACTCTGAATAATAGCTTTTATTTTTTTATCATCTGACTGTCATCAACCTCAGGTAATGCAGCCTTACCACCGATTCCCGGTAACATGCTGAGTATACTTGCCATGCCACCCATCTTCTCAAGCTGTTCCAACTGATCAAGGAAATCGTTGAAATCAAAATCCGCTTTGGCAATCTTTTGTGAGAGCTTCTTAGCTTTCTCACTGTCCATATCCATCTCGGCCTTTTTCAATAAGAGAAAGGATATCTCCCATACCGAGAATTCTGCTTGCCATTCTGTCAGGATAAAACTGCTCCAAATCAGAGAGTTTTTCTCCCATACCTACATAGAGTATCGGCTTACCTGTAACGGCACGTACTGAAAGAGCCGCACCACCTCTGGTATCACCGTCAAGCTTTGTAAGTATTACTCCGGTAATATCAAGCTTTTCATTGAAGGTCTCGGCTACATTTACCGCATCCTGACCTGTCATGGCATCAACCACCAAAATGATATCGTCAACAGTTACATTTTCTTTTATCTCTATCAACTCATTCATCATATCTTCATCGATATGCAGACGACCTGCAGTATCAAGGAATATAATGTTGTGATGATTCTCCTTAGCAAACTCCACAGCTCTTTTAGCAATCTCTGCAGGTTTGTGATCGGTTCCCATCTCAAAGACGGGCACATCCACCTTTTCACCATTTCTTTTTAACTGCTCTATGGCAGCAGGTCTGTAGATATCACATCCTACAAGAAGTGGAGAATTTCCCTTTTTCTTTAATTTTGCGGCAAGCTTTGCGGTAGTTGTTGTTTTACCTGCACCCTGAAGACCTGCCATCAATATTATGGTCATTTCTCCTGACGGTTTAATCTTTATTTCAGTAGTCTCACTACCCATTAAAGAAACCATCTCTTCATTAACTATTTTGATAACCTGTTGAGCCGGTGTAAGTGAATTGAGTACATCAGTACCTGTTGCCTTTTCTTGAATACTCTTTATAAAATCTTTTACAACTTTAAAACTTACGTCAGCTTCCAGAAGTGCAAGCCTTACTTCTTTTAATCCGGCTCTTACATCATCCTCAGTAAGTCTGCCCTTGCCACGAAGATTTTTGAAAACATTTTGAAGTTTCGGATAAGCTTTCAAAAGCCATTCAAACCTCCTATACATCCAGTATCTTGAATGAAAGCTCTTCTATCTTTGATATAAGTTCTTCATTCTTTGTGTCCTGATATATCTTAACAATCCTTTGTATCTCTTTTACATAAGATTTTGTTTCATCAAATTTTTTTATCAAACCAAGCTTTTCCTCATAAGAAATCAGAGATTTATTGCATCTTTTTATAAGATCGCTCACACCCTGTCTGCTTATTCCCTCATTTTCAGCAATCTCACTCAGTGAGAGATCATTGAAAACCACATCCTCATAAATTCTTTGCTGATGCGCTGTTAAAAGCTTTCCATAGAAATCATAAAGAATCCCTTGATTGATATATTTTTCTATATCATTATTTTCCATACTGAGAGAGTATAACAGCATAAAAGTGAGCTGTCAAGTGTTTTTACTTGACAGCTTGAAAAAGTTGGATCGAATTATTGGTCCGGATCATTTATTTCAATTTCTTTCCAAAGTTCCTCTATTGGACGTGTTTTTAAAGTTCCTGCCTCTTTTTCCGCCTCATACTCTTCAAATATTTGGGTATCATATTCATATTTATCAAACTTTACGCTTACATTATTTCCATCAAGTATATAGTCTACAAAAATATACATATCATCCCATCTGTCATCTGCCCATATTTCTTTATCTTTTCTACCTAAATAAAGAGCTTCAAATTCATCTACCTGATCAAATGGAACCAGCCATCCGCCTAAATCACATACTTCAATATCTTCAAGGTCTAAATCTCTTCCTTCACCTGTTTCAGAAAAGAAAACTCCTCCGAGTTTTCTTGCCTCCTCTTCTATAATGGCGAAATATTTTTCAAATTTAGCTCCCTCGTTTGTTCTCAATCCTCTCATAGGCTACTACCTTATAAAAATTTAATATCATTTGTTTTAATATATATTTCCTAGCAACTTACCTTATAAACCTCTTTTAGAAAAACTTTTTCATCCGAGATACATTTTTCCAATATACCGGCTTTTTTTAATCCAACTGCAATTGCAACAGATCTGGCTTGGCAGTTGATGGATTTATTCGGATTGAACTCAATATCTGTAAAAGCTTCATACATATCAAGTTCTTCCAAGTATTTCTTATTTTTGGCTAAGGCATTTATGTAGATCCAATTATAGAAAAAATCTTTAGGTTCGCTTTTGAAATCTTTACCGAACAAATTAAATCCTATCACTTTTCCACTTTCTCTTAAGCGGTTATCCTTCTTTGCCTCCCAGGGTTGTACATCATATAAATCAGTATATGGTCCACCATGTTCAAACACTTTACTTCCTTGAAATGCACATTCAAGTTTATATTTACCCCCATTTATATCAAGCAACAAGTTGAATGCACTTAAATTTATTCCAAGCTTATCCTCTCCCTTTGTTGAAATCTCGAGAACATTGCCTCCTCCTTGTTTTTTATATGAATTGTGAAGTGAATTAATTGATTTTTGCTTTTGACTTACAGAAAATCCTGCAAAATACTCAAATTCAATTGTTTTCTCCGTATAAAAAGGATATTTATCCTTTGCTATAAATATTGGTCTTTTTGCCATAAATTCCCCCTTTAAATTTCTTTTATTTTACCCCATCAAATCAAAAAACGATATCTGATTACTCTCAGGCAGATCTCCCAGTAAGTTCAAGCTGTCAAGAAGTTCGCATGTACTCTTTCCGACCTTTGCTCTTGACATAAAGTCATCTTTGAAATGAAAGGTCCTGCCTTTGTGGCATTGACTATTGATGTGGCGGCAGTTTCGCCAAGTCCTTCAATACTTGAAAGCGAAGGCATTATCTTACCGTCATCCATTATTTGAAACTTTGTAGGATGCACTTTGAAAAGATCTATCTTTGCAAACTCAAAGCCTCTTGCATACATCTCCTGTGCTATTCTCATATCACGAAGTGTATCCGCATATTTGGCTGTGGTATCCGGATTTTTCTTATATTGAGCAATATTAAACTCAAGCTTATCCTTTCCCATACACATAAGAGAATAGTTAAATCCTGTAGCTCTTATAGTAAAGTATGCCGTATAATATGCCAAAGGATAAAATATCTTACAGTAAGCAATTCTCCATGCCATCATAACATAGGCCGCCGCATGGGCTTTAGGGAACATATACTTTATCTTCTTGCAGGACCAGATATACCAGTCCGGTACACCCTTTTCCTCCATATGCTCTACCCATTCATCAGTAAGACCTTTTCCCTTTCTTACACTCTCCATTATCTTAAAGGATTCACCCTCATCAAGTCCCTGTTCTATAAGATAAATCATGATATCATCTCTGGTACAGATGGCTGTTCTGATAGTTGCCTTACCTTCAAGTATCAAAGTCTGTGCATTTCCAAGCCAAACATCGGTACCATGTGCAAGTCCGGCAATTCTTACAAGGTCTGAAAGTCCCTGCGGCTTGGTATCAATTAACATTTGCATAGCAAAGTCGGTACCAAACTCCGGTACTCCTAAAGCACCCAGCGGACAGTCAAGTATATCCTTCGGCTCAATACCTAGAGCCGAGGTGTTTTGGAAAAGACTCATTGTCTCCTTTGAATCCAGAGGAATATCTTTAACAGGATCAATACCTGTAAGATCTTGAAGCATTCTTATCATTGTAGGATCCTGATGTCCAAGTATATCAAGCTTCAAAAGATTGTGATCAATAGCATGATAATCAAAATGTGTGGTAATGGTCTTTGTGGTCATATCGTTTGCCGGTCTTTGCACCGGTGTAAATGTATAGATCTCCTCACCGTGAGGAAGAACTATAATACCTCCAGGATGCTGACCAGTAGTTCTCCTTACACCTTCACAGCCTACAGCCAGTCTGTTTATCTCACATTTTCTTTACTCTCATTTTTATCATCAAAATAATGCTTTACATAGCCGTATGCGGTCTTATTTGCCAGAGTACCGACAGTTCCGGCTCTGTAAGTATAACCCTTACCGAATATTACCTCGGTATATTCATGGGCATTTGGCTGATATTCTCCAGAGAAGTTCAGGTCTATATCAGGCTCTTTATCTCCTTTAAATCCAAGGAAAGTCTCAAAAGGAATATCAAATCCGTCTTTTTTAAGCTTCTTACCACATTTTGGACAGATCTTATCAGGCATATCACAGCCTGCCATTCCTGCAAACGCTTTTACTTCAGGTGAGTCAAAGTCAACATATTTACAGTCACAGTAATAATGTGCAGGAAGTGGATTAACTTCCGTTATTCCCGAAGTATATGCGGCAAAAGAAGAACCTACAGATCCTCTAGAACCTACAAGGTAACCGTCTTCATTGCTTTTTTCCACCAGCTTTTTTGCAATAATGTACATAACCGCAAATCCGTTTGAGATAATAGAGTTCAGCTCTTTTTTAAGTCTGTCCTCAACTATTTTCGGTAAAACTTCTCCATATTGCTCATGTGCTTTCTTATAGCATGCATTGGTAAGATCCTCATCTGAATTTTCTATAACAGGCGGGCATTTATCAGGTCTTACAGGTGATATCACCTCCACCATATCCGAAATCATTCTGGTATTTGTAACAACCACTTCATAAGCTTTTTCACTGCCAAGATACTCAAACTCATCAAGCATCTCTCTCGTTGTACGAAGATATAGTGGCGGCTGCGTATCCGCATCCTTATATCCCTTTCCATAGAATATAATTCTTCTGTATATCTCATCCTCAGGATTTAAAAAATGCACATCACAGGTGGCAACTACAGGTTTTTCATATACATTACCAAGCTCAACAATCCTTCTGTTGATATCCTGCAAGTCTTCTATAGAATGAATATCATTTTGTTCGTCTTCCAAAAGAAACATATTGTTGCCTATGGGTGAATCTCAAGATAATCATAGAATGATACTATTCTGTTTAATTCATCATCTGTGGCATCATCCAAAATAGCCTTATAAACCTCTCCCTGTTCACATGCACTTCCAATAATAAGACCTTCCCTCATCTTTGCTAAAATAGACTTTGGAATCCTTGGCCTTTTATTAAAGAAATCAATATGTGATAATGAAATCAATTTATAAAGATTTATTCTTCCGATATCATTTTTTGCAAGTATTATTACATGATTATATTTGGTCTTCTTTACAATATCAGCATTGGTCTCACCCAGGCTTGCCACCTCGGATAATTTTGACAATCCTCTGTTTTTAAGTCTTCTTATAAACTCCACCCATATCTGTGCAGTAGCCTCGGCATCGTTAACAGCCCTATGATGGCCCTCAAGTGATATATTTAAGGCCTTGCATACCGTATCCAGCTTAAATCTGTTAAGATCCGGCAAAAGAAGTCTTGCCATTGCTACGGTATCTATTATAGATGGATTGTACTCTCTGTTTATCCTCTTGGCATTCTCACGTATAAATCCGGTATCAAATCCTGCATTATGAGCTACTATAATATAGTCCTCACAAAAATCCAAAAACTCCGGAAGTATATCTTCGATAACCGGAGCATTCATTACCATTGCATCACTGATATGTGTAAGTTCCTCTATCTTAAAAGGAATAGGTCTTCTTGGATTTACAAATGTTGAGAACCTGTCTACTATCTCTCCTTTTACAACCTTGACCGCACCAATCTCGGTGATTGCATCGTTTTTGGCGGAAAAACCGGTGGTCTCTATATCAAATACTATAAAGCCGTCATCAAGAGTCTTATCTGAAGGATTAGTCACAAGCTCCTTTAAATCGTCTACCAGATAGCCTTCAACGCCGTATATTATCTTAGGTGGATTCTTCACATGGCTGGCTTCTGTAAAGCCTTGAATATTTCCATGATCTGTAATTGCAATTGCATCCATACCCCAGTTTTTAGCCTGATTTATTATATCTGAAGCTGAAGAAACACCATCAAAATCGCTCATTTTTGTATGGCAATGAAGCTCTACTCTTTTTACAGGCTCATTGTCCATTCTGATATTTTCTTCAAACTTCTCACATTTTTTGATTCCTTTTATAGATGAAATTGTAAGCTCACTGTCAAATTTATCAATCAGAGCCATACCGTTTACTTTTATGTAATTTCCCTTGACTATATTTGCCTTAACAGCATCCAACTGTTCACCACGAACAAACATCTTTACATAAATGGAATCACTGAAGTCGGTAATTGCAAAAATATAAAGCGTGGAATCGCTTCTTTCAAGATATCTGCTTTCAACTTCTATTATCTTTCCTCTGACAGTAACTTCTCCAATTTCTCCGATAAGGTCTGAGAGTTTTATAAAATTGTCATCAAAATCTCTTCCATAAATAACATCAGGATTATCAGACTTTTGCTTTGTATATCTAGGAGTATATCCTTTTTTATCAAAGCCTTTATTTCCAAACTTTTTATTTCCTGCATCCTTTTTAGGATTTGACTTGGCTGCCGTCTCATTTGATTTTGCTACTTCATTATTTTCACCGCTTTCCCAGGCCGCATTTGCATTTCCGGTAACAAAATCACTGTTATCACTTTTCTTTGTAACAGTTCGTTCGGCATACTCTATTTCTTCATTTCTTTCTTTTCTTGCAATAAACTTATGCCTTACCGTACAAAGTATTCCACATCTTTCATTAAAGATTTTTTCAAGTATTCTTACAAGCTCATCAATTACACTTTCATTTAAAGGATTTTTCTCAACCGTCATATCCATGTACGAACCGTCAAATGTAATACAGGCATTGTTTAAAATAACATACTGGGATATCTTATAGTTTTTTATTTCCAGGAGTATGCTGTCTCTATATGCCTCAAAAAGATTTTGTGCAGTATATTGGCTTGATAGTTTGAATTTTTCAAATATTTTAATTTTAACATTCTTTTTTGGAAACATCTTATCCTTTATAAGCTTTTCCAAATCAAGGATTGTTTTCTTCTCTATTATTCTCTCGGCAATGATATTTATCTTTATCAAAGACATATCATTGCTTGCACTTACTTTTTCCACAAAAACAAAGTTTAAAAGTTCGTCAATATGACCTGAACATTCTAAACTTTGAAAAACATCTTTGAATTTTTTTAACATTCTATGCCTCTTTTGACAATATATCAAGTTCCTCTTTAAGGGCAGCTAAAAGTTCATTTTCAGGCAATTTCTTTACTACCTTGCCCTTCTTTATCAAAAGTCCCTCACCTATTCCACCGGCAATACCTATGTCGGCTTCCTTAGCCTCTCCAGGTCCGTTTACCACACATCCCATTACTGCAACCTTTATATTAAGATCATAACCTTCTACAAGCTTTTCAACCTTACCTGCAAGACCTATAAGATCAATATTTGTTCTTCCGCATGTCGGACAGGATACAACCTCTATACCACCTTTTCTAAGTCCCAAATTGTTTAATATAAGCTTTGCCGCAAAAATTTCTTCTACAGGATCACCTGTAAGAGATACTCTGACAGTATCACCTATACCCTGATACAATATAATACCAAGGCCCAGTGATGACTTTATCATACCTCTTTTTACTGTTCCAGATTCTGTAATACCTATATGAAGAGGATAATCTGTTCTTTGTGAAATCAGTTCATGTGCCTTTACACACATCATTACATCTGAAGATTTAATACTTATAACAAGATTGTTATAATCCATATCTTCTATAATTTTTACCTTATCAAGTGCAGACTCAACAATACCTTCGGCTGTAACGCCGCCATATTTTTCAATAAGATTTTTCTCCAAAGAGCCTGAGTTTACACCTACTCTTATTGGAAGATTTCTTTCTTTGCAAGCATCCACTACAGCCTTTATTCTTTCACTGCTTCCGATATTTCCGGGATTAATCCTTATCTTATCACAACCGGACTTTATGGCCTCAAGTGCCAGTCTGTAGTCAAAATGAATATCGGCAACAAGCGGTATATGTATTTGCTTTTTAATCTCTGAGATTGCTTTTGCAGCCTCAGAATTTGGCACTGCAACTCTTATTATATCGCAACCTGCATCCTCAAGTCTTAAAATCTGATCTACAGTTGCTTTAACATCTTCAGTCTTTGTATTACACATCGACTGTATAAGAATAGGCATATCACCGCCTATATATTTATCTCCTATTTGTACTAATCTTGTTTTCTTTCTCATTATTTACTCCTATAATGCAAGCATTATATAATTTTTCTTATATCATTAAACATTACAAAAACCATCAAAAGCATCAATAGAGCGAAACCTGCAAAATGAATATATCCTTCTACTTTTCTGTTTAAAGGTCGTCTAAATATCGCCTCAAGGAATAAAAAGATAAGTCTTCCGCCGTCAAGTGCCGGTAGTGGAAGTAGATTCATTACTCCAAGGTTTGCACTTAAAAGTAAAACCATCTGTGACAATGAAAGCAGTACAACAAATATTCCATACGGTTTTGATTCATTCACCGTAGTTCCTATCATATTTACAATACCTACAGGTCCGCTTATCTCACTTGCTTTTGCTCTGCCTCTTAGAAGATAGATAAGTGAATCAACAGTCATGGAAATAGTATATTTTACTTCCAATACCGAATACTTCAGTATTGATAACGGGTTACTAAGCTTTTCATATCCGGAGCTTTTTATACCTATCATATATTGAGAGTATTCCTCATTATACATAGGTGTAACGGTAATAGTTTGTTTTTCATTATTTCTTTTTACCGTAAGTGTAATATCCTTACCCTGATTCATAAACATATATGTGGAAACACTTCTGTAAAAATCAATATTTCTTCCGTTAATTTTTTCTATCTCATCGCCTACCATAAGGCCTGAGCTCTCTGCCGGAAGCCCTGATACAAATCCGCTTATAACAGGTTTATCCACGCCCACATTTGCAACTATAAATATGGCAACTAAAAATGCCAAAATAAAGTTAAAAACAGGTCCTGCCGCAATAGTGGCAATTCTTCCTAAAAGTGGTGCACTGTTAAAGCTTCCCGGTGCATCTTCATCCTCATCTTCTCCATACATGGCGCAGGAACCGCCAAGCGGTAAGAGTTTCAGTGAATACCTGGTCTCTTTCCCCTTTACAGAGAAAATTCTAGGTCCCATTCCTACAGAAAACTCTACAACTTTTACTCCTGAGAGTTTGGCAAAAAGAAAATGACCAAACTCATGTATTAATACTATTATTCCAAAAATAATCAATGCAATAACTATATTCAAATTTTTATCCTTTCCAGATACTCTTCGGTCCACTGTTTCAATGATAGGATATCCTCAAGAGAAGGATTTTCCTTGAACTGATGATTTTCTATGGCAAGACCTATAAGACGCGGTATATCTGTAAATCCAATCTTTTTATTTAAGAATTTATCTACAGCCCATTCATTGGCGGCATTTAAAACAGTAGGTGCACTTCCACCCTTTTTTCCTGCCGATATAGCCATCTTAAGTCCTTCAAATACTTCCAAATCGGGTTTTGAAAAGTTTAAAGTTGACAGTTTTGAAAAATCCACTCTTTCCTCAGATATATATCTTCTCTCAGGATAGAAAATAGCATAGGAAATAGGCAGCTTCATATCAGGTGTGCCAAGCTGTGCTAAAATTCCGTTATCTTTAAACTCTACCATAGAATGAATGATGGATTCCTTTTGTATTATAACCTCAATATCATCAATATCCACATCAAATAAATGCGACGCCTCAATTATCTCCAATCCCTTGTTTATCATTGTAGCAGAATCGATGGTAATTTTTTTGCCCATACTCCAGTTCGGATGCTTGAGAGCATCTTCAAGAGTAACATTTTCTAACTCTTCCTTACTAAATCCTCTAAAAGGCCCGCCTGAAGCGGTAAGTAAGATCTTCTTGATAGGATTATTCTTATCAAGACATTGAAAAATAGCACTGTGCTCAGAGTCAACCGGATATATATTTATACCCATATCCTTTGCAAGCGGCATAATAATATGACCGGCACAAACAAGTGTCTCCTTATTTGCAAGTGCGATATCCTTCTTTGCCTTTATTGCCGCAATAGTAGGCTCAATACCTATCATACCTACAACAGCTGTTACCACTATATCGGCGTTACAAGCAGTGGCAACTTCTATCAGTCCTTCCATACCGAAGCACACTTTAACATCCAAATCCTTTACTTTATCTGAAAGAATTTTTGCGTCAGCTTCTTCCCATATGGCAACTACCTTCGGCTTGAACTCTCGTATCTGTTTTTCCAGTAAATCTATATTTTTATGAGCGGAAAGTGCCACCACTTCCACATCATTATTTATTCTAACTATATCAAGAGTCTGTGTTCCTATGGATCCTGTGGATCCCAAAATAGATATTTTTTTCATTTATTTAACCCAAAAAATATATTGCAAAAAAGATTGCAGGAGCGGTAAATATCATACTGTCAAATCTGTCAAGTATGCCACCATGTCCCGGAATCAAATTTCCATAGTCTTTTATATCATGATTTCTCTTTATAGCTGAAGCAAGCGCATCACCGACCTGTGATATTACAGAACCTATAGCACAGGAAGCGGCACAGGTAAATACCGGTGAGAAGGTACTTATAAAATGTCCCGACAATATGAAGCCGAATATACCTCCTATAAGTGCGGCTCCAAAAACTCCGCCTATACTACCTTCTACAGACTTTTTAGGGCTTAGTACGGGAGCTATTTTATGCTTTCCAAAAAGTGAACCTACCGCATATGCACATGTATCCGAGCCCCAACTGGATATAAGTATTAGCCATGCCAGATACTGTCCGTCATCAAATGTTCTTGTATTGTAAACATATGAAAATAGTATCGGAATATACATTACTCCCATAAATATAAGTGATATCTCCTCTGTCTTATACTTAGGAAATGTAAATACATATATTGCAAAAATAACCAGAAGAAATGCTATCACTGAAAAGAATATATATTGATTTAATTTAAAATAAATCAAGCAATAATATATCAGTGAGTACGCATATCCAAGATACGCTATATTTTTCTTATCAAGGCCCAAAGCTCTGTAAAACTCAAATAAACCTATTACGGAAATTAATGCGGATAATATTATAAGCGGTAAATTACCTATATAAAAAGCCAAGATAGCCACTATCAAAAGTCCAATTCCACTTATGAGTCTGGTAAAAAACATTAACGACCTCCAAATCTCCTCTGTCTTTTGCTATAGCTCTCCACAGCCTTCAAAAGCTCATCCTTATCAAAATCCGGCCATAAAGTATCTGTAATATAAAACTCACTGTATGCTATTTGCCAAAGTAGAAAGTTTGAAACTCTAAGCTCACCGCTTGTACGAATAAGCAAATCCGGATCAGGTAAATTTTTTGTATCTAAATATGAGGAAATAAGCTCCTCATTTATATTCTCTTTTGAAATAACTCCGGCGGCGGCATCATCCACTATATGCTCTATAGCTCTTTTTATCTCATCTCTTCCACCGTAATTTATAGCAAAGGCAAAAGTCATACCTGTGTTTTTACTTGTTGCATCCACAAGCTTTTGAATTCCCTTTCTGATATCCGGATCGAATCTGCTCTCATCACCGATCATAACAGCCTTTACATTGTTTTTATTTGCAACGTCAATAAGCTTCACCATGTAAAATCTGAGAAGCTTCATCAAAGCACTTACTTCAACTGCAGATCTTTTCCAATTCTCGGTGGAAAAAGCATATACTGTAAGGCACTCAACCCCAAGTCGTACACAGTCTTCAACAGTTTTTTCAAGCGCCTCACATCCGGCTTTATGTCCCATTGCTCTTGGCAGGTTTCTTCTTTCAGCCCATCTACCGTTGCCGTCCAGTATTATGGCAATGCTTTTTGGTATAACTAAGTTTTCCAATTTTATACTCCATTCACTTTAAACTATAAAACAAGAAGGTGGAAGCCCACCTTCTTAAACTTTAGAAACTATTTGTCTCTACTGATATGAAGTCGGCTAATTAAACTGTTAATATTTCCTTTGACTTGTCTTCAATAGCCTTATCTACTCTCTCAATAGCCTTATCTGTAATCTTTTGTATTTTGTTTTCGCCGTCCTTTAAATCATCTTCTGTGAACTCTCCGGCCTTTTCAAGTTTTTTGATGGCATCTATAGCATCACGTCTGATATTTCTGACAGCAACCTTACATGCCTCACCTTTTTTCTTTACATCCTTAACAAGCTCTTTTCTTCTCTCTTCTGTAAGTTCAGGGAAGATAAGTCTGATACATGAACCGTCATTTGTGGGATTGATACCGAGGTCAGACATATTGATAGCCTTCTCGATTTCCTTTAAAAGAGACTTCTCCCAAGGTGATATCTGTATAATTCTAGGCTCAGGAACTGAAATATTTCCTACCTGCTGGATAGGTGTAGGTGTTCCGTAATATTCAACTTTTATTCTGTCAAGTACATGAGGGTTAGCTCTTCCTGCTCTGATTGAAGCATATTCCTCAAGCAAAACATCGATAGATTTAGTCATCTTCTCTTCAAACTTTTTAATACTCTCTTGCATAAAATCTCCTTAAAATTATGTTAATTAAATATATTACAATTACACTGTCACAATTGTTCCGTTTATCTTACCGTCCAGCGCATTCTTTATAGAATTTTCTTCATTTAAATCAAACACTGCAAGCGGCATCTTATGTTCAAGACACATAACGGAAGCGGTCAAATCTACTACAGCCAGTCTCTTATCAATGACTTCCTGAATTGTAAGCGTATCATACTTCTTGGCATTAGGATCCACCTTAGGATCAGCATTATATACTCCGTCAATAGACTTTGCCAAAAGTATCATATCCACATCCATCTCAATAGCTCTTAAAACTATACCTGTGTCTGTAGAGAAGTATGGGTGACCTGTGCCCCCACCGAAGAATACAACCTTGCCCTCTTTAAATCTTTCATTTACTCTGTCTTTAGAGAATACTTCCGCCATATCTCCGCAAGCAAATGCCGAAAAGATTGCGGTATCTATTCCCTCAGAACGGAATATTTCAGATACATAAATACAGTTCATAATGGTTGCAAGCATTCCTATCTGGTCCGCCTTTGTTCTGTCAATAGCCTCAGATGTTCTGCCTCTCCAGTAGTTACCGCCACCGATAACCACACCTATATTTGTACCTGCTTCCAAAGAAGGCTTTAATTGCTTTGCAATATCTCTTACTTTATCTTCGTTGTAACCACCCTCAGGTTTTGCCAAAGCTTCACCGCTTAGTTTCAACATTACTCTTTTATTTTGCATAGATTCTTCTATCCTTTTTACTTGGAATTATGACACAAGTATACCATAGGGGAAATAGTTATACAATAAGTTAAAATATAGCAATAAATATTTAAGTACTATACTTTTAGCTATATGCTCCTATTTACCATCTACCGAAAATTAAATTATTTCCACTCAAAACTCTTTGCCATCAGCTCCGCTGCCTTGTTTACAGACTCATCACCGTCAAAATTTGACATAAAGACCATCACATATTTTTTATCTCTTAATATATAGTATTGACGATCTATCTCGTCACTGTTATTAAACTTTATATCAAAAATATACATTATATCGCCTGCATCGGTTTTTCCTGATGAACCGTAAACTGAAGCATCTACACCGTATTGTTTTATTTGTGTATTTAACTGCCATGTAGTAGACTCTGCAAACTTTTCACTTTCATCCAGGTTATAATTTTGATGCCCCATATTTATAGATATATTATTTGGTCTCGCATCATGTTCATGACCTTCAACAACATAAAAATATCTTCCACCGCCTGATTGTTCCTTTGCTTCACCGAATCCTTCAGCCACTATAAAGCTTCCAAACTCCTTCTCGACTCTTTGTCCGTCTTTGGTAGTATTATCATCCTTTTGTGAAGCTTCTTTGGTACTGATGTTTTCGTTTTGTGAAGTATTTACAGTGCTGTCTTCTACCTTTGCAGATGTCCCTACATTCGCCTGTTTATTTCCACAAGCAGAAAGCATTACAATCATTAAAGGTAACAGATATAAACTCTTTTTCATAAATTATGTCCTCCCGGAATTTAAAATGTAAGGTTTTAAGAACTGCAAACCTAAATATATTTTACTACTAACTAATGCTTCCTGTACATATGGTCAAGAAATAAATTTTATTTATTCCTGAATCTTTTAAGACTTTTGCACATTTTTCTATAGTTGTACCTGTAGTATATACATCATCAACAATTAAAACATTTTTAAAATTTTTTTGCAGCTTTTTAACCATAAATGCATTGTCAAGATTGTGAAGTCTCTCAGTTCTGTTTAATCCTTTTTGATCTTTAGTCTTTTTTACTCTGCAAAGGCAGTCATATACTACAGGGATATCCAGATACTTTGACAAATATTTTGCCAAAATATCGGACTGATTAAATCCTCTCATCCTCTTTCGTGAGCTGTGAAGAGGAACAGGTATAATACAGTCAATATTTGAGACTTTAATAAACTTTTCATAACGAATTGCCATAAGCTTTGCAAAGCCTTCAATATATTCTCTTTTATTATCATACTTAATTTTAAGTACAATATGCTTCATTTCATCAGTATAATTGCAAAGCCCTCTTCCGGCTTCAAACTCTCTTTCTGATTTGCATTCATCGCAGTAGGCATTATCTTCTGAAATTATTTCCTTACCACATTTAATACAGTATGGATCTTTTACAAAAGGAAGCTTCTTTATACATGCCTTACAAATAAGATGACCTTTTTCATTTACTATATCTTCACATACAGGACATCTTCTCGGGTAAATAATATCAACTATCTTTTTAAATATGTCCTAGTCCTCCTTAGATAACATGGAAAGCTCAATTATTTTGGATTTTAAACCGGTGTATCTTGCCATCTCCTTTGTGTTTTGTATCATATTGTAAAACACTTCAGGAATACCTACAAGTACCACGCATTTTTTTGCTCTTGTGACAGCTGTATATATAAGATTTCTGTTCATAAGCATTGCCGGTCCCTTATAAACAGGAATAATTACGGCCGGATACTCACTTCCCTGTGATTTATGAACTGTAATGGCATATGCAAGTTCAATCTCATTAAACTCCGAAAACTCATAGTTGGAAACTTTGCCGTCATCAAAACAAATATTGAAACTTTCTGAAAACATATCTATTTCTTTTATTATTCCGGTATCACCATTGTAAACCCCAAGTCCCTTGTCTACCGGCATATGTTTTTCATTGTATACAAACCACTCTTTTTGGTAATTGTTTTTTATCTGCATTACCTTATCGCCTTCTCTAAAGACTGTGGCATCATATTCTTTTTCTTTTTTTGAGTTACTCGCGGGGTTTAATTTGTTTTGTAAAAATGAATTTAAAAGCTCCACTCCGAGAGGGCCCTTTCTCATAGGTGTCATGACCTGAAGTTCATTTGTAGATGCTTTCACATAAGAAGGAAGCTTATCTCTTACAAGAGAAATAACAGAATCCATTACATGCTCGGGATTACTTTGCTTGATAAAAATAAAATCATTGCTTTTTTTGCTTAGATCAATCTCCTCATTTGTCATTATCTTATGAGCATTTACTACAATATCGCTTCCCGTGGATTGACGGAATATCTTATTCAGCCTTACAACATTAAAGCAATTTGACTCAATCATATCCTTTAACACTGTTCCGGGTCCTACACTTGGAAGTTGATTAATATCTCCAACCAAGATCAGTCTGGTTCCTATTGCTACAGCCTTTAAAAGTGCATTCATAAGGAAAATATCCACCATGCTGACCTCATCCACTATAAGTACATCGGACTCAAGCGGATTGTCTTCATTTCTCTCAAAATGAGTGCCAATATTTCTTGAATTATCGCTGTTATTCGGTGTGATTTCCAAAAGACGGTGGATGGTTTTCGCTTCATATGATGTAGCTTCCGACATCCTTTTTGCCGCTCTGCCCGTAGGTGCCGCGAGTGCAATACTTTCACCTTCACTTTCAAAGTATTTGATAATAGTATTTATAGTTGTAGTCTTTCCTGTTCCCGGTCCTCCGGTAATTATTATAAGACCACTGCTTATGGATTCTATTACCGCCTGCCTTTGCAGGTCATCAAGGACAATACCTTCTTTGTCCTCAATCTTTAGAATTTTATCCTCTATCTTTCCTATATCATACTTTGCTTTTATATTGATATCTGTCAGCATTTTTGCTACCGCCAGTTCTGTATAATAGCATTGTGAAAGATAAACTTGAGTTTCTTCATTTTTCTTCACAACGATTCTTTTTTCCATCTGCATCTCTGAAAGTAAAGAATCAAAGTCAAATATATTTTCACCAAATAAATCAAGGAATTCATCTTTTAAAACCGTATCAGGCAGATATAGATGTCCGGACATCATGGCATTTGAAAGAATATATTCCACTCCTGCAATGGCACGAAACTTGGAATCTGCTGTAATACCTACTTTTTTGGCAATATCGTCTGCAATCTTAAAACCTATACCGTCTATATCATCTGCAAGTTTGTATGGATTGGTCTCTATTATAGTATATATTTTACTTCCGTATTCCATATATATCTTTGCAGAAAGCTTCATACTGATTCCAAACTTTTGTAAAAAAATCATAGCATCACGCATGGACTTCTTTTCCTGTATCTGTTCGCTTATCGATCTTGCAAGCTTTTCACTTACACCTTTGACTTCAGCCAGTCTCTCAGGTTCTTCTTCCATCACCCTGAGGGTGTCCATCTTAAACTTTTTGACTATTCTTTTTGCCAGTGCCTCGCCTACACCCTTTATTGCGGAAGATTCCAGATACTTTTGTATACTGTCAAGTTCTCTCGGCTCTATGATTTCGTATTCATCGACAAAAAGCTGCTCTCCATAGTTTGGATGCAGCTTCATATTTCCTTTTGCCTTTATAAATTCGCCTTCAGCGATATAGTTGAAGGTACCGACAAGGACATAGTCGTCATCATCGGACTCCACGCTGAGAACAGTATAGCCATTAGTTTCATTCCTATAAATGATTTTTTCGATATAGCCTGATACTGTTGACATATTATTTTTTAGAATCTCCCTTATTACCGGTTCTGAATTCGATAAACTTACCTGTACCGATAGCAACCGCTGTCAAAGGATTGTCAGCTATTACCGTGTTGATACCTGTCTTTTCTTCAATAAGAGCGTCAAGACCTGAAAGTAATGCACCACCACCGGTAAGTACAATACCTCTGTCATATACATCAGCTGCAAGCTCAGGTGGTGTTCTCTCCAAAACATTGTGAACAGAGTCTACGATCTGCATTGCAGGCTCTCTGAGTGCCTCTAAAGTCTCATCAGAGTTAACTTCTATAGTCTTTGGAAGTCCTGTTACAAGGTTTCTACCCTTAACCTCCATAGTAAGAACCTCAGGTCTTCTGTATGCGGCACCGATATTAATCTTAATTTCTTCCGCTGTTCTCTCACCTATTAAAAGATTGTGCTTCTTTCTCATATATCTAACAATAGACTCATCGAAATCGTCACCTGCAATCTTTATTGATGTACTTACAACAGTACCTCCAAGAGATATAACCGCAATATCAGCTGTACCGCCACCGATATCAACTATCATGTTTCCTACAGCCTTTTCAATATCAATTCCTGCACCGATAGCAGCCGCTACAGGTTCCTCAATAATCTTAACTTCTCTTGCACCTGCAGAATATGTTGCATCCTCTACAGCCTTCTTCTCGACCTCAGTAGCACCTGACGGGATACATACTGCAATTCTCGGCTTTCTGAAAGTCTTCTTTCCTACAGCCTTGTCGATAAAGTACTTTAACATCTTTTCTGTAATTGTATAATCTGAAATAACACCCTGACGAAGCGGTCTAACTGCCACAATATTTCCCGGTGTTCTTCCGATCATAAGTCTGGCTTCCTCACCTATGGCCTGTATTTTACCGTTTTCTCTATCTATAGCTACAACACTTGGCTCTTTTAAAACAACACCCTTGCCCTTTATATAAACTAAGATACTTGCTGTTCCAAGATCTATACCAATGTCATTGGATGTAAACCAAAACATATTCTCCTCCAAATTACTTATTATAAATTTTAATGTAACACACTGTATACTATTCTACAACAAATAATGCATTTAGCCAATATCAATATTTAGAAATAAATTATAAAGAAATACGATATTTCTGTATAAAGGATACTTTATTACACTTTTTTTATAAATTTGACTACTTAAGCAGATATCTTAAAACCTATCTTTGAGTTGTTCTCATCAGATTTTAAATCTAAATCATTCATATCTATGAAATCTTCTTTTCTTAAAAATATACTCTATTTTTTTCATTTACATCCAAATCTCCATACTTTCTGAATGCAAAATTGAGTACTCCCGTTTCTATCAGATTTCTGCAAAATCTTCCGTTTCCATTATTTTTATTTTTAATAGATTTCTCACATATTTCCATAATCTTTTTATCAGCCATGTCATCTGTCAAAAATCCCTTCTTAAAGGCTTCCAGTTTACATATATCTAACATCTCCTCAACATTATAGTCTTCAAAATTTACTCTAAAAGGCACTCTTGATCTAAGTCCCGGATTTCGCAAGAAAAACTTCTCCATATCATCAGGATAACCGGCAAATATTACTATAGTGTCCTTTCTGTTGTTTTCCATCTCCTGAACAATCATATTTATAGCTTCATCACCGAATTCTCCCCTTCTTTCTTCCAAAAGTGAATACGCCTCATCTATAAAGAGTACACCGCCCTTTGCCTTTTGAAATACATTTTGTACCATGGGAGCTGTTTGTCCCACATACTGTGCTACAAGATCGGCTCTTCCTACCTCTATGAACTTCCCTGTTGTTATAATACCGATTTCTTTCAGCAATCCTGCCACAATCCTTGCTACAGTGGTCTTTGCAGTACCCGGATTTCCGATAAATTCCATATTTAAGGTTATAGGTTCTAAATGTTCCCCATTTTCTTCCATAGCCTTTCTCATCTTTGCAAATGCCAAAATTCTTTTCACCTGATCCTTTGCATTACTTATACCCACCAAAGCCTGTAGTTCATCCATATAGTTACGCTTATCCGCTATATCTTCAAAAATATCTTCGGGAATTGTCGGCAATCCGGTGGAATCCATATTTTCAAAGATTTCATCTTCACATGAACTTACATAATTCTTTTCAATAAGCTGTGTTCTAATCTCTGAAATACATTTCCTGCCGAGGTTTCTAATCTTAAGAAGTTCCATATCTGACATCTCAAGAAGCTTCTTTATAGATGTTATATTCGCTTTTTTTAATGCATTGTAGGAGCGAACTCCAAGTTCAAGATTGTTAATAGAGTCCTTATCCACCTTTTGCTGCATACCAAGTATTTTCAAAAGAATAATAATATAATCTTTTAAATTCTTTTTACTTATATTATTATCTATTACTTCATCGCCTACCTCTTCCAAAACACAACCCTTAAAGACCATAGTTATAAGTGCTTTAAGCTTTTTAGATATTCTTTGCGTAAAATCAAAGATAATACTTCCAATATTACCGTCCTTTTTTCCTCCGACTATAATCACACTGATATGTCCTCCAACCTCGCTTATCTCCTTACACATTGCCTTAAAATATCCGGAATTAGGAATCATATATATTATGTCATCATCTATAAAATTTATATTCATACTTTTATCAACAACAGCTGTATACTTCACTCTGTAATTTTTTGGGGTTTTATCTTCCAAAATATACTTATCCGGAATCACCTTTGCATAATTGTTGAAAATCCAGTCAAACTCATCTGTAGAAACCTCATTATCCGAATCCAAGTATATATAGTTTTTATAAGGCTCACCCGAGTTCATTACGATTTCAAATCCCAAAGTCTCGCCTACTTTTAAATACATTCCATAGGTCATAAACCTGTCACTGACACTATACACCTCACCGTTAAAGTCATCTTTATATTCTATTGAACTTGAACTTAAATATTCTTTACGTATTTCATTTGTTTTATTCATTGCTATACCTCTTTTTAAAAATTATTTTTGTTACTGTCGCAGTCTGCAATGACTCTTCCTTGGTATGCTCACTTTTTCAGGTCATCGCATACTTCTCCGTCCGGCCGTCATTTGTATCTGCGGATTTAATTTTCAAGGTGCAAAAAAGCACAGCAAAAAGCCATTGCCTTTAAAATTGACGCACTACCCCCTAGGTAGTACAATTCATTCTAAAAACAATGGCTGAAATATAAACCAATTAAATTTTACCAGTATATATTAGCACATGTATTTCATTAATACAATACATATTATTACGTGTAAAATAAAAATGATATTTTTATATGGTACATTTTATTGTATAATTATTAAAATCAATCGGAGTAAATTCTGATTATCAGGAGGATGCATATGGATTATGAGAAACTGAAATCATTTAGAAATATAAACAACAACTTCGCAAAATTACTTGGCATAGAACTTACCGAGCTTTCAAACGGCTATGCCAAAGCTGAAATGAAAGTCACAAAAGAACTTTTAAATCCAATAGGTTCAATACATGGAGGCTGCCTCTATACTATCGCCGACATAGCAGGCGGTGCCGCCGCAAGTTCCTACGGAATACATGTTACCACAATTGACGGAAACTTCCATTATCTGCGTGCCGGCTTAAATACAAAAGAACTTTCTGCTACCGCCACAGAAATAAAGAAAGGAAAGAAAATCTCCGTCTACAGCATATCTGTAAAAGATCAGGACGATGTCGAGCTTGCAGTTGGTATATTTTCATTTATGTCGCTGGGGAAGGCGATAGAGATATAAAGGAAGTTTTTTATTCAATTAAACATTTATTGAATTAATCTTTACAACAAAACTTGCACTAAGGTTATCCCTAATGCAAGTTTTATTTAAATTATATTTTATAAAAACGTATCTTTAATTATTTAAAAGTTCTTGTTAGTCTTATATTTTCTTTCTCAATATTATACTTATTCAGTTCGTTGATATAGGCTCCTTTTGATACCTGTACATCATTAACTTCATAAACCTCAGCCTCGCTATCAAAATGCTTATAATATACTGTACTCACCCAAACTCTGTTATCATTACTATCTAATTTAGACAGACTGTGAGTATCCGCACTGGCATCACTATGTCTCGTTGAAATATATCCTCCTTTAAGGACCTTGAATTCCCAATCACTTATACAAGGGTCAAGTATAATTTGAACCGGAGTTTCATTATTTAAAGTATATATAGCAAAAATACTAGAACTATCGTTACTCTTTCTGTCGCCCATTATAAGTTCTTTACTTCCATTGCCATTTATATCTATAAAATCATAAGCTGGATTATCGGCATAGTCTTTTCCATATAATTCTAACCAGTTACTCATCACAGATGCATACTTTTCCATATAATAGCTGTCACTTTTTTCAGTGCCTGCATTTTTTGTTTGTACTACTCCGTTTACAGTCCATGCCCCTGAATTATTTACAATGTAATTGTCAGGTGTAGTAGTATTGATCATACAATAACCTGAACCGTCAAAGTAGTAGCACTCCGCTATTCCGTCAGAGTTACCGTCTATCCACTGCCATGATGATGACGGCCAAGTACCGTTACCGTTGTCATACCACCAACCGGTGTTATTTTTCACCCAATTACCAGCATATGCACTTATTGTCATTATGCAGCTGAAAGTTGTTATCGCTGCTGCTAAAATTACTTTTTTCATCAAACATCTCCTTAATATTATTTTTTATTCACATTTACCATATTAATGATTATATAAATTTAATCTAAATGATATTCATTCTATTTTAAGTCTTGTGAATGCAAATTTAAATTCTATATTATATAACAAGGGTGAAAATACTGTATAACAGATTACACCCTTTATAAGATATTTTTTTTATTTATAGACTTTTTCTTCATAGTATCATTAATAACATTAAGATTTCTTCTATTATTTTTTTATGCCTTATTCCAAAAAGAACTTATGTTTAAATTGCTATCTAAAAATAATAATAATTTTCTAATAAATGTTATTAAATCAAGCTCTACTCAACAGGGCAACTACTTTGTTCAAAATATACCAAAGAATTTTCCGGACAAGTTTCCGCAATAAAATTATAAAACTCTTTACGAGCGTCATCTTTTGAGCCGGTAACCGCTCCGGCATAAATCATACTAATATCCGATATTGACCCAAATGGATATTTTAATAAAGAGCTTCCATCACCTCGTAGCCACTCATCACCATCCCTTATCAATCAACCACTTTAAGGATAGTTTCTGCATGACCAAAAGGAAAACAACAAATGAAAAAACACCACATTCCGATTCACTGCCAGCCGGTACATCTCAGTTATTAACTGTAATTGTTGCTGATAAAATTAATCAACGACAACGTATCAGAAGTTTAAAATCTTTAATTGCTTATGACTTATCAACTTTATATAAGCACTATGCTTATTAAAGTGCACTTAAATCTTGCAGTTATCAACTTTTCAGCTTAGAATTTGTGCTTTGCACAAATTCATCTTTGTTTTCAACGAAGATTGCAAAAGAGCTTAGCAAGTTTCGCAATTATCTATTTATAACTATTGAATATTAAGTTCATCAAATCTTAAAAATCCCAGTTGTGGAGCATCGCTTATGGTAAAGTATGCGTTATATTTCTTAATTGGAACATACCCTGAATTAGCCTGATAACGCAAAACATCACCGGTGATTTTAACTCTATTGCCCTCTATACTTAATTGAATATTTTTGTCGGACAGATAAGAATCGCCGGCAGCGCCAAAACTTCCACCAGCCTGAACCCAATAAGTATCTCCTTTTAAAGTTCCATACTTTGCAAATTCTTGCATATCAGTTTCATTACTTGAGCCTGTAAGATCTTTCATTATGGACATTAGATTGTCCTTGCTTACTACATTGTATAAATCATAACGACCTGAACGTTTTTCACTTATCCTACTATCTTTTTTAAAGTATACATAAGCATAGGTAATGAGTGCTTTATCTGCGGAAGAGAAGTTTTCTCTTTTTTTATTAAGACCCGAACTGATAGGATTATTGTCATAAAAATCATCAAATACCAAGTTGCTTATAAATAACATATAATCCTTATCATATTCATAAGAGTCGCTGCTTAAATTCCCCTCATCAATCCAATGTCCGTTAGAATTTACCTTATAGCCGTCCGGTGTTATAGCCGATCTTAAAGGATAGCCATAATCAGTCATATAATACCAATATCCTTTACCCTCGTATTCTACATATACCCATTCATTCCTTGCACGTTCACCGTTATTTTTTTCAAAGTAGTATCCTCCGTCATCTTTTTCCAGACCTTCTCCGATTGCAAAGGTCGGCATAGCACTTGCCATTACAAGTAATGCTGCCAATGACATAACACATAATTTTCTCATAAAAACCCCTTTCTTTGCTTAATAAATATGGTACTGATATCAAAATCCTTTTATCGTACCGCCTATATATTACAAACAAGTTTTTTCCTTAAGACAATGAGCAAACCTTAATTCTAGTATTTTATCCTTTAATTAACTCGACTTTTTGACAGGCAGTGTACCAAAAATTTATACCGTCACCCTCAATCCAACAATGTCCATATGAACTATGTCCTTCTTTGTATATCATGTTTCTCTCCTTTATTTATATAATAAAAATAATATTGAATAGTATATATTTTAGTTGCTATTATAGGTATGGGGTGAGTTCACCCCATACTAACTTATCATTTTACCCATGCACCGTCAGCACCTAATCTATAGCCGTCTATTGTTGTATTCAAAAGCATTTTCCCTCCACTACTGTCCGTAGCAGTGCTTAAATAATACCATTTTCCTGATACTACTCTCCAACCGGTGACCATCTTTCCATTGTCACTACCTTCATCTGTATTCATGTAGTACCAACTTCCATTTGAATTTAACCAACCTGTAAACATATATCCTTGTGAATCAAAGAAATACCAACTGTTGTTAACAAGCTTCCACTCATTTCTTGGATATGAGCCGTCACTATTCTTAATCCACCATCCTTTGTTATCTCTTTGCCATGATACACTGCTCTGTGGTATAGAAGTTGAGTTTTGAGAAGCCTTACCAGCGCTGCCACCGGAGCGTGAACCACTGCTTCCTCCTGAGCGTGAACCGCCACCTCCGGAACGTGAGCCTCCACCTGATCGTGAGCCACCGCCGCCGGATGATGAACCTCCTTTACTTTTCTTTGTAGTATCGGTTACCGTATTTCCAATGTTAATTCCGATATTACTATTTGTATTACTTGAATTTGTTCCGGCAATATTATTTCCGTTTCCGATATTTAGATTACCACCTGTATTATTTCCACCATTACTTGGATTTGTACCTGTATTATTTACCACATTATTGCCGGAATTAGCTGTATTATTACTTGAACCTCCTGTATTTGGTACAGTATTGTTATTATTGCCGGTATTTGTTCCATTATTATTCTCAGGCAATTTATTGTACTTAGCAATTATAACAGTATCTGAGAGTATATTGCTGTAATCACCTTCCCAATCTACAAATTCATACCCTTCTCTATAAGGCGCTTGCGGTGCAAATGCAGGATTACCTTCTTCTACTATCTGAGTTGATATTATATTGTTATCATCTGTCTTAAATGTAACTGTATATTCTATCGTAGCAGGAACTCTTTCAAAGAAGAACATTTGTGCCGGATGCTCATGCCAAATATATTGTTGCACATTAGTACCGTTTGCTGTTTGACCTCCGGTTATATCCACGACTTTACCTGAATTCTTATTTACAATTCTATATGTTCCCTCAGTATCATTGTTTTTCACAATATACCAGCTCTCACTTGGATTATAATGCCTTTCCCAGCTGTATATATTTGCTCTGTTACTCAAGGAATACCACACTACATCCATATATTTATTGTTGAATGTATTCTTTATAAGGAATGTACCATCGGACTGCTTCTCAAGCTTCCAAATCTGTGTTGAAGGTAAATTAGGCGAATTATAATCATATAGGTATATATTTTTACCGTTTGCACCACTTGAATCAGACTCGGTCGTAATAACTTTTGATATATCCAGTTTTGATCGAATTATGTAAGTAGCATTATCTTTTAAATCATCTGCACTGGTTTCTTCTACATTCGGAAAGTCATGCTTTTCAAGATAGAATCTTTGTGCTGTGGATTCATTAGGATAATATTGATAAATATTATTGCCGTCAGTAGCATCTCCGTTTCTTACATCCAATGAATATCCTGAATGTTTAGCAATAAATCTATATCCACCACCGTTTCTTACTATGTACCATCTTTGGTTGTCATTTCCCTGTACATAGTCCCACATAATGGCATTCTTTTCATTTCCATATGAATATGGTCCACCTAATATATCAAGGAGTTTTCCACCTTGCTTTGTTTTTACGATAAAACTGTCATCACTTTGACGTTCAAGTGTCCATACATAGTCACCATTTTTAAAATAATCTTTTAAACATACATTCTGTCCATTTGTATTTCCGTCACCTTCCCAGCCTAAGCTTCTACCTTCTGCCACATCTGAACGTATGGTATAGTCGCCGTCGGCTATATCATCATCACTTCCACCTACAGGTCCCGGGATATGGTTAGGTATAACAGGATCATCAGGTCTTATATAGATATAACCTTGTACCCATGTTCTTGCCTCTGTTGGATTGAGATATCTGTTGGCAGAAAATACATGTCTGGATACAAATTATACTCCGAAAGTATTACTGAGCCATCTCCTCCAACAGCTTCCACTATGGCTACATGTCCTGTCTCATATGCATGATTATTTGGTGCAAAACAGGCAATAGCTCCCAATTTAGGTTCGTTTCCATAAGGATATGCTCCTGAATTTAGATTGTATGCATAAAAATCTTTTGCATACCTGTTTGAAATATTAGGCCGATGCCCAAGTATTTCATAAGCCCTTCCCCAAACATACCATGTACATTCTCCAATAAGATTTGGATAATATGCAAAAGGATTATATGCCCCGTTATAATAATAAACATTTCCATATTCAGGAGCTGTAGTTCTCCTAGTAAATCCTCCCCCTGTATTTAATAAACTTGCCATTCTAAAACTTGCTATAGATGGAGTTGCAAATTTGGATATATCTAAGTCTTCATCGATATTTAAATTCTCATATCCTTCCAAAAACTCTTCATTATCCTGTTGTTCTATTCCTCCATATGCAACTGTTTGATTAGCAAAAACTATTACTATAGATAATAGGATTGCTATAATTTTATTAATACGTTTATTCATTTTATCCCCCTTATAATCAGTTCTGTTTTTTTAAATTAATGCGCTTCCTACTACAACATATATATTCCTCCAATATTATATTTACTTGTTTAACGTAGCAATATCTGCCCTCAAAATATAATATTATTTTTAGCTTTTTATATAATGTACCATCCCAATAACTTACATATCCCTGTGTAATTTTAGTGTAAGTACTATAACCCTTATATTCATCAACATTTTTTTACCGGATTTGTATATTAAATTTTACAATACAAAACCACCGGAGAAAAACCGGTGGTAAAATCAATTTTATAAAATTACATTTAAATACAATTGAGTATGATAAAAAACAAAACCAGAAGTGATGCATAGACAGAAAAATAAATCTTATTGTTTCTCATCACCGGTGCTAATTTTTTCTCTTCTTTATAAATCAGGCATACAAGCCATAATATAACAGCTATTACATTTACACCAATAACCATCATATATGAAGTTGAGTTGTTAAAACACATAATTGTATATAGTGATGTAACAGATGCTATAAAAGGTGCAAGTAACAAAAAAGATCCTGCGCATTGTGCATTAAACTCTACCGCATATGGCGATGTTGATGAAAACCATAAATATGAATACAGTCCTATAAGTACAAGACAAAACATAGGTGACATATTTCCCATTACATTATAGCTTGAAAATCCATACATAAATGAAAACAGTATTCCCATAGACGAGAAGAATATATTTACTGCTATGTGAACATTGTTGGCTATAACACTTAGCCTTGTGATTTTCAATGTATCCGGGTTTTCTTCTATATCATGGAAATCCTTCATGGGCTCTCTTGTAAATAATAAGAAACTATTTACAAATACCAATATTAATACAAACATTAGAGCTATATTTACCACTATAGAAAAATCTTTTGATAATAAAAAAGTATCAAAGCTTTCCTGTTTCTTTTAAATAGCTGTATAAAGCCAATGCACATAGGGCTCCTGTTATATTGCAAAAATAATGAATAACATATATGACTTATTCCAAGATCATACCTTCCACGACCTTGTATTATTTTGTCTTTATCACCGTATTTTTGCAATCATATATATGTCTTTATAAGTTAATTTTTTTCACGATTTTTTTATTTTTTTATATTGTAAATAAAAAAACTGCAATACCTGTATCAACAAACCCAAAAAAATCACTGTAGATACCGAAATAAATAATGTCAAAAAAGAAAACAAAGCAGGCGACATATTCTTCATCCAAAAAATATATCCATTGCGGAAATCCTATAAATGCTGAATATTATCGACCCAAGTGTTAAGAAAAACAAAAACATAGAAATATATAGTTCCAATTTTCCATTATACTGCTTATATATCTGTTTTTTTCATTTGTATCTATTTTTATTTGAATATTCCTCAATATCAACGACATTCAATATATCTTCCGGCACCACAGTCGGTTCTTTAATATATTCTAAGTCTTCCACAAGTAATACAATATTTTTATGGCTGGACGGTAATTCACAATTCTCCAGACCATACTTTAGCATTCGCAAAGAATAAGTTTTATAATCATCTTCCTGTAAACCTTTATGATTAGGAAATATTAATTTTTCACGTTCAATAAACTCCTTTACCCTTTGAAATCCAAGCTCTTCATCTTTGATTGTAAAGCATGTATCAAAAAATAGATCCTCATGGTTTTCAAGATCCTTGTATCCCTTTCTTTTTCCACGTTTTATCTCACTGATTCTAGGCTCCACCATATTTCCCGGTCTTACCGTATCTATAACAGTACATAATGATGAATATGGAATACCCAACTCTTCATTTATATATTTAATAATATCACTTTGACAAATCCTGCGTCCTTGCATGTAATACACCCTTTAACTCAAACTGCTATATATATTATGTATATTATATTACTATTTAATTTATAATTAATATATCTAAATACTATCGTAAGGTTTATATAATAAAATGTCAATATTTTTCTTAAGTATATATTACAAAAAACGGCCAAAAGCAACCCGCTTCGACCGTTATTCTATCTTAAATATTTAATTTCATACATCAATTATTATTACATGTTCGAAATCATCCAATAAACTATAAAGTCTATAGATAATCTTAAAACAACGCTTAATACTGTCCAAGTTAAAAATCCTATTAAGGCAACTTTCAGTGCAGATTTTGCCTTTTTAGGATACATACTCTTCCATGCAAAGTATAGAGTCAAACCAATTATAGGAATAAAGAAACATAAAACATTTATACCGGTACTTGGTTCATCAAGTTCATTGGTATTTGTCGTGTTTTCCACGGTGACATTTCTTATAGAATTTTCATTGCCGACTGTATGTACAACCTGTTTTCCGCACGCACTCATACTCCACATAATGAAGAATATACAGACGTCATATACATAAAAAGATATTTTTGCCATAATCCATAGAACAATATTTAAAGTTTCAAAACTGAATAAATCCTCAAATATCAAAGTACATTCATAGTGAATAAGGTAAATTGAACTTATCGTATTGCGTAATACTGTTAAAATAAATATGAATCCGCAAAATTTAACAAGAGTTTTATTTTTGCTTAATGCCATTATACATAGCACAGCAAATACGATACAATTATCAATTGCCGCTACAAAATTTGTAGGAGCTAAAAATACAGTTTTAAAGAAATCAGGCAACAAAACCCCAATCCCCCAATGTTTTAAGGTGTACATTATCCCCGGTATCGATGATATGACAATAAGTATTCTTGGTACAGCCAATATTATTTTGTTCTTTGAATTTAGAACTAAAAGCCCTACTATCATTACTAAAGAAATAATACATAACAATGAAATATAGAACGGAACACCTATCATTGTTCTTTGGCTGTCAAATATGTCAACAATATAAATCATAAATCTTGATAAGATGTAAATACCGGCCGAAACTAAAGCTGCTTTTTTTGAAATAGCTCGGTATTTCTGTATTTCCGTATTTTTCTACGTTATTATGTGTTTTATCCGGATTATCTTTACTTAATGTGACATTACTTTCGCTTTGTACAGGCACACCGCAAAAACCACATACTTTATCACCGTCTTCAAGCTGTTTACCGCAATTTGAACAAAACATATATGTACACTCCTTAAATTATAGGCCTAAAATATATACTACATTTTTATTATACCACTTTCCCCGTATAAAGTTGATAATATCTTCCCTTTTGTTCCAACAAGCTTTCATGCGAGCCACGCTCTATTATTCTTCCCTGCTCAAGTACCATTATTACATCTGAGTTTTTAATGGTTGAGAGTCTGTGGGCAATGACAAAGGTAGTTCTTCCTTCCATCAAGGAATCCATACCTGCCTGTACAAGCTGTTCGGTTCTTGTATCAATTGAAGATGTAGCCTCATCCAAAATAAGTACAGGAGGATCTGCTAAGGCCGCCCTTGCAATAGAAAGAAGCTGTTTTTGACCCTGTGACAGATTTGCACCGCCTTCATGAAGGAATGTATTATATCCGTCAGGAAGTCTTTCTATAAAACCGTCGGCATTTGCCAGTCTTGCAGCCGATATGCACTCCTCATCTGTTGCATCAGGACGACCATAACGAATATTTTCCATAACAGTATCTGAGAAAAGGTTTGTTTCCTGAAGAACCACACCCAAAGATCTTCTAAGGTCATCCTTCTTTATCTTTTCGATGTTTATACCGTCATATCTTATCTTACCGCTTTGAATATCATAAAATCTGTTTATAAGGTTTGTTATAGTTGTCTTACCTGCACCTGTAGAACCTACAAATGCAATCTTTTGTCCCTTGTTTGCAAAGAGACTTATATCATGTAGTACTATCTTTTCAGGTACATATCCGAAGTCGACATTTTCAAATACAATATCTCCCTCAAGTTTTGTATATGTGATTTCTCCGTTATCATGTTTATGCTTCCATGCCCAGATGCCGGTTCTTGATTTTGACTCTGATATATTTCCCTTACCGTCTATCTTTGCATTTACCAGTGTAACATAGCCTTCATCTTCTTCTACAGTTTCATCCATAAGTGCAAATACTCTTTGACTTCCGGCAGCCGCCATAACTACGGCATTGAGCTGTTGTGATACAGTCATAAACGGTCTGTTAAATGCTTTTACCAATGAAAGGAATGCAGCTATAGTTCCTATGGTCACTCCGAAATGACCGTTTATAGCCAGATAGCCACCAACTACAGCTATTACTACATAACTTAAGTTTCCGATTTGTGCAACTATAGGCATGAGTATATTTGCAAATCCGTTTGCTTTTGAAGAGGCCTCACAGAGTTCATCATTTATGGCTGTAAACCCTTCTATGTTCTTATCTTCATAGTTGAATACCTTTACAACCTTTTGACCGCTTATCATCTCTTCTATATATCCGTTTACTTTTCCAAGAGTAGCTTGCTGTATTCCGAAATATTTACCTGAAATACTTGCAGCCTTACCTGAAGCCTGTACTGATATAATAATCATAATAACCGACACTAAAGTCATCATAGGACTTAAAATAAGCATTGTAATAAATACAGCAATTAAAGAAAGCAATGCCTCAACAAGCTGTGGGAAAGATACACCTATAAACTGCCTCAATGTGTCTGTATCATTGGTATAGATGGACATTATATCGCCATGTGAATGTGTATCAAAATATCTTATAGGAAGTTTTTCCATATGTGCAAAAAGATTTCTTCTTATCTCACGCATGGTTCCCTGCCCTACATTTACCATTATCCTGTTATAAGCAAATGATGCCAATACACCCGCCGAAAATATACAAATAAGTTTTCCTATCTCAATTGCCAATGGTGTGAAATCAGGATTACTTTCTTTTGTGAGAGGAATTATATAATTATCTATAATATCCTGCATAACGGAAGCACTGACAGAACTTACTATCGCCGATATCAGTATTCCTATAATTACAACAAAGATACTCTTTTTATAGTTTTTAATACAAGTGATATTACTCTTTTCATGCTGTCACTTGCAACAACCTGTATAGTTTGATTTATACCGCCTTTTTCTCTATTTATTCCCGACATTATGCACCTGCCTTATCAAAATCCGCATTACCTTCAGACTGCGCATTTGCTGTAGTTCTGTAAATCTCATTAGTCTCAAGTAATTTTTCATGTGTATCAAATCCCACAATCTTACCGTTATCCATTACAATAATCTTATCAGCCTCTTTTATGGATGAAATTCTTTGAGAGATAATAATTTTTGTAGTATTAGGTATCTCTTCTTTGAATGCTTTTCTTATCTTTGCATCTGTAGCGGTATCTACAGCAGATGTAGAGTCATCAAGGATCAATATCTTAGGTTTTTTCAGAAGAGCTCTTGCAATACAAAGTCTCTGCTTTTGCCCACCTGATACATTACTTCCGCCACGCTCTATCCATGTATTATACTTTTCAGGCATTCTTTCTATGAATTCGTCGGCACAAGCAAGTTCACAGGCTTTCTTTATCTCATCGGGTGAAGCATTTTCATTTCCCCAACGAAGATTGTCAATTATACTGCCTGAGAAGAGTACATTTTTTTGTAATACCACACTTACCGCATCTCTAAGACTCTTTATATCATAATCCTTTACATTCTTTCCGCCCACATATACATTTCCCTGTGTGGCATCATAAAGTCTCGGAATAAGATTTACAAAAGATGTCTTTGAGCTACCTGTTCCACCAATAATTCCTATTGTCTGTCCTGACGCTATATGGATATTTATATTTGATAGCACAGGCTTTCCGATACCTGCTTTATATGAAAAGCTTACATTATCAAAGTCAATGCTGCCGTCCTTTACCTCTTTGGAAGCATTTTCCTTTGTCTTAATATCACTTTCCTCCTGTAAAACTTCCGCAATTCTCCTTGCGCTTGCTTCAGATAAAGTAATCATTACAAATGCAAATGAAAGCATCATAAGAGCTATAAGTATACTCATTATATATGAAAAAAGAGATGTAAGTTCACCTGTTGTTAATCTTCCGGCTACGATTCTTTTTGCACCGAACCATGACAGTGCAATTATACATGCATATACTGTAAACATCATCAAAGGATTGTTTATTACAACGAGTGATTCTGCCTTTACAAACAACTTATATAAATTTGTTATAGCTCTATCAAACTTAGATATTTCCCTATCTTCCTGTACATATGATTTTACAACTCTTATACCTGAGATATTTTCTTGCACATTTGCATTCAATGCATCATACTTTTCAAATACCTGATTAAAGAGTTTAAAAGCCACCGCAATTATAAGTGCAAGGGCTGTAGCTAAAAAGAAAATAGCAACAAAGAATATAACCGACATATCTCTTGATATAGATACAGCCATAATCAAAGCAAAAATAAGTGTAGCAGGAGCTCTCATCAACATTCTAAGTATCATTTGATATGAATTTTGAACATTGGTTATATCTGTAGTAAGTCTTGTGACAAGACCGGCACTTGAAAATTTATCAATATTTGAGAAAGAGAAATTTTGAATGTTTCTGAACATACCTTCTCGTAAATTTTTAGCAAATCCCGCTGAGGCATTTGCGCCGTAAATACCTGCAGCTATACCGCATATAAGTCCTAGAACTGCCAGAACTATCATTATTGAACCGTATTTTATTACCGCACTGAAATCATTAATTGCAACACCCTTATCAATTATGAATGTCATCATATATGGTATAAGTAATTCAAATACTACTTCACCTATTATGAATGCAATTGTGAGTAGGGAAGCAACTTTATATTCTTTTATATATTTTGCCAGTACTTTTAACATATTTCTCTCCTCTCTCTAATAAAAAAAAATTGCACATAATGTACAATCTTTTAAATGAACTACCTCTCAATATTTAGATAGATTGATGCAGAAAAAGGGACTTGAACCCTCATGATATTGCTATCACACGGACCTGAACCGTGCGCGTCTGCCAATTCCGCCATTTCTGCTTATAATACCACGTAAGCAAATCTTACGTGGCAAGTATAATACAATATTAATTATTATGCAAGCTTTGATTTTGCAACTTCTGCTAACTTAGCAAAACCTGCAGCATCATTTACAGCTAACTCAGCAAGCATCTTTCTGTTCATATCAACGCCTGCAACCTTAAGTCCGTGCATAAGCTTTGAGTATGAAAGACCGTTAATTCTTGCAGCTGCATTAATTCTTGCGATCCAGAGCTGTCTGAACTGTCTCTTTCTCTCTTTTCTACCTGCATAAGCACTTGCTAAAGCTCTCATTACAGACTGCTTTGCAATTCTGTACTGCTTTGAACGAGCTCCTCTATATCCCTTTGCAAGTTTTAAAACTCTATTATGTCTTTTCTTTGCATTTAAAGCACCTTTAACTCTTGCCATTTAAAAACCTCCTAACCCTTCGTCAACTTATAGATATGGTAAAATTTTCTTCATAACTTTTGCGTTTGTAGCATCTGTTACGATATCTTTTCTAAGATTTCTTTTTCTCTTTGTTGACTTCTTAGTTAAGATATGTGACTTATAAGCTTTATTTCTTACAAGCTTACCTGTTCCTGTTTTCTTAAAACGCTTCGCTGCTGCTTTGTTTGTCTTTAGCTTTGGCATAATGAATCCTCCTTTTATTACAATATCTTTAAGCCTTCTTTGCTGATAAAAACATTACCAAACTTCTTCCTTCTGCCTTAGAAGGTTTGTCAATTGTTGCCACTTCTGAAAGAGCTTCGGCAAAATCATCCAAGATATACTTAGATTTGAACATTCTTGCCATTTCTCTACCTCTAAATCTTAGTGTAACCTTAACCTTATTACCCTTTTCAAGAAATTTTCTCGCCGAACTGACTTTAGTATTAAGATCATTAGTGTCAATATTTGGAGATAAACGAACCTCTTTTACTTCTATTGTCTTTTGCTTTTTCTTTGCTTCCTTATCTTTTCTGGCAAGTTCATATCTGAATTTACCATAATCAATAATTTTACAAACAGGGGGTTTAGCTGTTGGAGCAATAAGAACCAAATCCAAGCCTGCTTCCTCTGCTTTTTCCCTTGCCTCATTTATTGAAACTACACCTAACTGTTCACCCTCTGATGAAATAAGACGAACTTCTTTAGCTTTAATCTGTTCGTTAATCAATTGTTCGCTAATACCTTTATACCTCCATTTTCTTTACCAATATAAAAAGGCAGATAGAAAACTATCCGCCCAAATAATCATTTAATCAAAATCAAAAAAATGTTTATATGAACCAAAGTCACTCCTGTGCTAAGGTGAGGCGAACCTGCTTTCTTTCAACGTGTTTATGTTATCAGTTTTCTTTTTGTTTGTCAATAAGTTTTTTTGTTTTTATGGATGTATTACTTCATATCCTTCAATGTCATAATAACCTGCCGGATCTTCATCTCCTCCAAACCATACATGGGAGTAATTTTTATCCATAGCCACTCCCATAGTTGTTATAAATGACCAGTCATTATCACCTATTATTACTTCATTATGACCTGAAGAACTCTTCCATAAATCAAGAGCCAACTTAGGATCTATTCCGATACTGTGGTATACGGATATTTCATATCCTGCTCCCGCATAGTCCGTCAACTCGCTTGGCTTATCCCACATGATTTGTGCATGTGCATGATCGGGTGTGTATGCTCCACCGCTCCAATTTCCATTATTAGACCAGCTGTGCAGATTGCCCTGAATACCTCTGCCATCAAGCTGAAGTCTTGGTGTATAATCATGTGAATCTTTTACATGGGCTCTTGCAACACTTGTAAGAGATTTTGAGAATGACAGCTTAGAAAGTCCAAGACTCTCTCTGTACTCATTTATCAAATAATATAAATTTGCCTCAGCTTCACTCAGTCCGTATTCCCTAAGTTCGGCAATGATATTTGATCTTGTGTCTCCTTCAACATTATCGTTTGTAATAACAGTTGTAGGGACATTTGTAACATTGCCGTCATTAACACTTGGCACTACCTGATTTGTAGTCTCATTGGCATCATTAGCACTCGGTACTGCCTGAGTTGCAGTATCATTATTTTGGTTGGCAGTCGGTCCGATATCATTTGAATCAGAAGCTGTATAATCAGCCACAGGTCCGATATTATTTGAATCAGAAGCTGTATAATCAGCCACAGGTCCGATATTATCATTTGTGTTTTCAAATGCTTTTGTTTCTTCAACGAGACTTGAAGTATCAGCTTCTACTGCATTATTCTCACCGGATACCTCTTTGAAGCCGTCATCAGCCAAAGAATCCATATTGTTTTCCAAAACTTCACTCTTATAGTACTCGCTTAACTCCGCTCCCGGACCAATCAGGCTTTCCAATTCTCTTTTATCAACATCCGACTCGTGAACATTTGCAGTAATGCCGGTCTGATTTGCCGCTAAACTCTCTTCTATCTTCTCACCGTTATCAAGTACATAGTGACCATCAGGCGTTATTGTATTTACAAGCATAGCACCGTCCGAACCCAGATAATAGTTTTCCACCCATGAATCTTCCACCATGTAACCGTTATCATTAAAATAATACCATTTCTTATTTATGTTTCCAAGAATCACTCGGGTATGTGCCATCGACCTGCCTATACCACCACCCTATATCATTTTGCTTCCATCCCTCTAAAACAGGAGGTGAAGCTAAAGCAATCATTGATAATAAACAACTTGTAAAACAAACAAAAATTAATCCCAAGATTTTCTTGCTTAAACCCATTTCAATCTCCAAAATAAAACTTTACAGTCCTTCAAAGGCACATAATATATCATAATTTACTTCTTCATAGAAAGCTCTTCTAAGATCGGAATATGATGTGTATCTTTTCAACAGGACCATCAATTTCGTAATTGTTGCTTCCAATGTCATATCATATGCCTCTATTAGACTGAAATCTTTTTTGATTTTTTGACCTACCTGATAAATCTCCATATTGGAGCCCTCATTTACAACCTGAGTCGCCATGACAATGAATTTGCCCATTTCCTGCCACTTCTCCATCTCTTCATAGAATTTATCAAGCATATTGTCGGGTATACCCCCAACTCCAAAACTCTCTATAATAATGCAATCATAGTTATCAAATAAATATCCAAGCATGCCCTCTTTCATACCCGGAATCATTTTTAATACACATACCGAATCACTTAAGTCAAGGAAGAATCTTACCCTCTCTCTCATAGGTATGTATGGAATGTATCGTATTATGTGTTTTTCCTGGATTCTTGCAAGTACCGGAAAATTCACACTATGAAACGCATTGAATGATTTTGCCATCATCTTCTTTGCTCTTGTGCCGGCAATTACATTACCGTCAAATACCAGAACAACATTTTGTGAGTAATCATCACATGCATAGAGAATACTGTCTCTTAAATTTAATTTTGCATCTGTACCGTCTGTACTTATCGGCTTTTGAGCTCCTGTAATAACTATAGGCTTTCTGGAATTTTGTATCATATAGCTGAGAGCCGCCGAAGTATATGCCATAGTATCCGTACCGTGTAAAATCACAAATCCGTCATAGGAATCATAATTTCTTTCAATAGCTCTCGCTATATCCTGCCAGATACTAGGTGTAATATTTGTAGAGTCAATATTGCAAACCTGCAATACATCTATCTCACAATACTCTTCCACTTCAGGTACAAATGTCAAAATCTCAGGTGCTGAGAGTGCCGGTGACAATCCCTCACCCATTTGCTTTGAAGCAATCGTTCCACCTGTGCCTATTACTAAAATCTTCTTCATAGTGTACTCCTTATTCGATATATTAGAATACATTCACATAAGGCAAACTCAAGTAGAATAATTACCCTATTTAGGTAATACGCCCCGAACAAATCGAGGCGTTCACCGTTTCGTCTGAATATAGTTCGGACAATATTATCGCCACGCTCCGTCAGCATTTACATGAAATCCGTCAGGAGTATTTTCATTTACATACATAGAACCAAGCGGTCTTATGTCCTTATTGTCTCCATAGTTCCAACGACCTGTAGCATTGTCAAAGAACCATGTCTGTGCCGGTGGATTTGGATTGAAGAAATACCAGTTTCCATCGATCTTATCCCATGACACATGCATATGACCGTCATTTCTATCAAGGAAATACCATCTTGTATCATCCGGATCATGGTGCCATCCCTTGACCATCTCACCAAAGAAACCGTCATGATTCATTGACAGATAATACCATTTGTTTGTGTCTCTGTCTAAGAACCATCCGCTATCCATGATACCGTCCTGTTCAAAGTGATACCATTCAACTTTTGTTTTACCCTCAAAAGTATAACTGAGTAATTGCCATCCTGTCACTCTCTCACCTGTTGTAAGCTTAAAGATCCACTTTGAATTATCAAGATTCTTAGCTGCTTCCTCAGGATTGATAAGTTCCCAGTTTCCGCCTACGCCTACCGCAATAGGTGTTGATCCTGACCATGTGTTTGCTCTGCCTCTTCCGGTATTTGAAGATGCTGCGCCGCCGCCTGAGCTTCCACGTCCGCTACCGCCACCTGAAGAGCCACGACCACCGCCACTATTCTTAGGTGTAGGTTGTGTTCTGATTCCCATACCATTTAATAGAGCATTAAGCTCATTCAATGTATTCAATAATTCAGGTGAGAATGCTTTGTTTGGAGCTGTTCTGTTTAACAGAGCTCTTGCTTCTGCAGCCTTGGCCTGCACTCTTGCCACATCACTTGCATCATACTTTGATACATCAAGATTATCTACTTTAGCAATGCTGTCATTAAGTCCGCCTACAAGCTTAGCTCTGTATTCAGCATCATTTGTGTAATAAAGATAAATGATTTTATCTTCATTAATTAGCATATTCTTATTTATACTCTCTCTCTTGTCAGCTCTGGAGCTAAGTCCCTCATAAGACCAAGTAAGTCCGGTGTTGCCATCCTCATATTTGTCACCTCTATTAGGAAGATATGAACCATAATCTGACTCATAATCTGATAACTTACTTCCTGGTGCTGCTACAATTGTGGTTACTGTACTCATATCAGGTAAGCTTACAAAGCTTAATGTATTTCCGTCACTTGTATATCCAAATATATATGTTTGACCTATATCAAAGTTATCGCTAAATTCACCCAAATATCCGCTTCCACCTGCAGGAGTATCATACACTCCAGGTATACTTGTCAAAGCATTTGAATCTGTAGCAAGTTTATAAAGGCTATAATTTCTTGTAGATGACAATGCTCCTGTATGTATACTTGCTTCAAGACTTAAAGGTGCATCAGCTCCTGTATAAGCATTCCAAGTGTTTCCACCATCATTTGAGTTCTCTACAAATACCCTAAACTCAAACTCTCCCTTATAAAGATCAGTGTTCTCATCCTGCACAAGTCTTTCATGTGCACCTGTCACCTTTCTTTGATCAATATGTATTCTGTAAAGTCCAGGAGTTGTTATACCTCCAGAACCTAAAGGATAGGTTACTCCTATAGTATTTGGATTAAAAAGTAGCTCTATTAGGATAATAATCCGGTGCAAAGTTTATTCCTGTATCATATATAATCTGAAGTTTTACAGGTCCTCTTGGCATACCAAAAGATATTATTCCATTTGGATTATTTTCAATATTATTGCTATGTCCAGTATTTCCTGATATTACTCTCCACTCTTTGAACAATGCACCATGGTGGTCAATAGCCTCTGCTTGTATACTTACTGCCTGACCAAATCTTACAGACTGTAAATCTGCAAAAGGCTTATTAGCTCCTCCTATACTTATCTGCGTAGTAGTTCCAGGTAAATCAGCATCATCTACTACTACATCCACAGGGAATACTGTTGCTGTTATACCAAGGTTTCCTGTATTCACATCCTCTGTTCTTACACCATCTGCTATTCTTGCAGCAGCTGTATCATTACTTCCAAGTGGTCTTGGTACTATAGTATAAACAGTATCCGGATCAAGGTCTACAAATGTAACCTTTCTAGAGACATCAGGTGATGTGAAATCATATACTACATTACCGCTTGGATCTAAAAGTGCATACTTTGTATTTGTATCTGCAGGATCTATAACTATTTGTGCTCTACCTGCATTGCTTGGATCTTCAGATGCTGTTGCATTTAACACTGTAGGTATTGTAACAACTGCAGATGGTGCACTTATACCTGTGGTAGGAACCGGATTTCCTACAGTAACAGCTGTTGTAGGATCTGCTGTATATACTGTATAGCTTTCTCCAGGATGAAGCATTGAGCCTGATATCTTTCCTTGTTTTCTTAAAAGCTCTGCTCCTGTCATTACAGCAACTACATTTCTATCCTTATCTGCAATAACATAGTTATATCCTACACCCATTGCCTCAGGTGATATGGCATCTATCTCTATAACCGGAGCTCCCGTATCGCTATCTAAACTTGGAGTTACTTCAGGCACATATAATGAAGGTGCTAATGGATTTCTACCATAAGCTGTAAATGTATATCCGTCAGGATAATCAGCTAAGTTTATTGTAGCAAAATCGACCTCTGCAAAGTTCTTATCATACCATTTAAGTACATATCCACTTTGCACTGTCAATGCACCGGTTGACTCATCTATCCACTCATTCAAATCAGATGATGGAATATTTGTTCTTGCAGTATTAAGAGTATAATCATAGGTTAAAACTTTAGCTTCATTACCATTATTAAATATTACATGAGTATCACCCGAAACAAGATTAAATTTTTTCCATCTGTTTGGATCAAGTTCAAATATAGCATTCAATGTAACTGTACCTAAACTTTGGTTTTGTTCCAAGGTATTTGCCGGAAGAGTCCTTGGTGTTATAGCCGGATCATCATCTGCGAAGCTGTTTACAGAAAGCCAGCTGCCATCAGCCATCTTCCAACCTCTGAATCTATATCCCTGATCCGGAACTGGTGTAGGTAAATCATTATCAGTAATATTCACATGATATGTTCCTGTTGTATCGTTTTTAACCCTAGGTAAGGAGTGAGAGTCTTCTATAGGATGACCTGCTAATCCTGCTGTAACAAATACCGGATCAGTTGGATACACTCCTCCATTATACTCATGCTCCGGAACTGAAAGCCCCGTATTATTAGTATATGTAGGAACCATTATCTTACCGCCTATACCTGCTAAAGGATTAATTTCTGCTATAGAACCAAGATCCCTATTGTATGTAATTGTTACAGAAATATCTTTATTAACTCCTGCCGATGAGCTTACAATAAGTTTATCATTTGTATCACTCCAAGCCTGTGCCCCACCGGCATTCAATACAGTTGCAATATTTCCTGAATGAAGTGTAAATGTATTATCCCAGTCAGTAGTTGACTCCGGCTCTACTCCCGGTATTCCTGCCGGAGAAGTATCATAAGCTATATATGTATTAAGCTTTGGAAGCGGTATACTATAACTTGCTGCTGTAGTACTATCCACTCTTATAAATAAATGTCCTGATGAAGGATTCTTATATACAGTACCTACAACCGGTATAGCAGGGCTTGCCGGAAGTGTAGCTATAGTACCAAGTGCATCAACAACTTTTTCATTGATTTCATTTCCTTCTTCATCCACATAGTTTATAGTTATTCCCCTATAGTAGTTTGGGTTCTTAATATAATTGTACTTTATAGTAACATTCTGATTTAGCATCTGACCCTGTGGCTTATATCCGTCTGCTAGACCTGAAACATTTACAGGAGTAAAGTTTGATGGATTTGTATCAAATGCAAATGGTATCATAGTATCTATCACATTTCCATAAGCATCAATGAACTTTCCATAATTGGCTGTACCCGACGGGGCTGTTGACTTATTATATGTATAAACTATATCTACCGGATTTGTAGGATCCAAAATATACTCCACATCTGCACCCGGATTCAAATCTATATTTCCTGTACCATCCAACTTATATGTATCTTTTTTTGCCTTTATTATATTAGTAGCATCGGCATTTACATTCTCAGTAGCATAATACCTATTGTTTATTGGCCTAGTAATACTTTTTGTTGGATTTCCCTTAGGTTTAAGTTGTCCCGGAAGAACAGTTACACCTTCACCAATTGTTACTCCTGCCACAGGATGCTCTTCGTAATCATAATAATTATCCTGTACAGTAAGTTTAAATTTTGTAGATTGATCAGGAGCATACTTAAATTTAATAAATGTATCTTTATTTATAGTTTCTCCACTAACTCTCTCAGTTGTTACACTAAATTCCGGATTACCACCCCAAGCTGTACTTGTACCTCTCTTATATAGGTTTACTTCACTTCCCTCTACTTTATATCCAATTATTGGTTTAGCATTTGCTTGGAAGCCTGTAAGTACCTCTTTTCCACCTGTAGTAGCTATATTCTCTGTAATAGGATTTATCACAGAATTATGAGTTCCATCCATAGTTGATGCACTAAAATCATACTTACTTCCCGGAATATAGTACTCTCCTCCATTTCCGTCACTTGCACCCTTATAGGCAACCACATAGTCGAACTTTTTTCCATCAGATTTAAGTTCTGCATAATACACAGCACCTTGACTTGTAAGTGCAGGTATTTCTATTTGACTGCTTCTAGGAAATCCTGTAGGTGTTCCTTTTAAAGGGGCTTGATTATAACCCGCTATCTCATATCCATCAAGATCAAAATCCAGTTCATTTGACCAGCTTTTTCCATCAAATGTATCTGTAGAGTTAAACGATCCAGCCGGATAAAAAGGCAATGTCTGATCTAATATAGCATCTCCTGGATTTCCATTTACGGCAATATTCTTCACCCAGCCTTTTATTGAAGGATTTAATGTAGTAAAATCAAATCCTAAATATCCGTCTCTAGGTGTAACATCTCCTATATTTGCTTCATCTCCACCATATACTGCTTTTGTAGCAAGCGTATTTAATTTATGATCTACATAATTATAGCTTATTGCAGCATATGCCGGCTTCGCCGGTGCCAGCATGGTAAATACCATACCGGCAGACAATACGGCGGCCACCTTTGCTTTTATTGTCTTTCTTTTCATTCTTTCTCCTATGTCACTTAGTACCAAGCACCGTTTGCATCTACATTATATCCGTCAGGAGTCTTCTCTCCTGCGTACATTGATCCAAATGGTCTTGTATTATTATTTAAATAGTTCCACTTGAAAGCATTAGCATCCCATTCATAAGTATTTTGTGGAGCATTGGTATTAAAGTAATACCACTTTCCATCAATATTCTGCCATCCGACAAGCATTTCACCATTCTGGTTTAGGTAATACCATCTTCCATCCTGCGGATCTTTATGCCATCCTGTCTTAAGGATACCTGTATTGTCATTCATGTAATACCACTTATTTGTTTTTTCATCCTTTACCCAACCTGTTACCATCTGGCCAAGCTCAGGACCCGGTGTTGTGTTCATATAATACCAGTTGCCGTTCTTTGAGTCATATACCCAACCTGTTGCCATTGTTGAGCGACCGTCAAAGTAATACCAACGTGATACTCTCTTACCTGTGTAATCATCAAATGTGATCATACCCCACATATCATTTATAGGTGTTCCACCGTTAAGTACGAATGACCATCCGCCTGTTACAGGGTTGATTGCCCAGTTACCATCTACACCAAGTACAAATGCTCTTGTATTACTGTTCTCATTGATAGCTGTATTCTGTGTTGACTTCTCTCCAGGTGTTAAAAGTTTACTTCCTCTACCTGATGAAGAGTTACCACCACCACTGGCACCACCGGTTCTCCTGTTTCTAGCACCGGCTCTTCCTAATGAACTGTTAGAATATTTATCTATAAGTATTCTAAGTGCATCTATTGCCTGCTGAAGCTCTGCCCAGTTTGCCTGTCTGAGATATGTAGTTCCGTCAGGAGATACAAGATCTCTTGCCTGTCTAAGTGTCTCAAGTGCATGTGCTATAGCCTCATTTATTTCTGCAACCTCTGCCACCTTAAGGTATGGGTCTCCTGTAAGAATCTTTGCTTCTTCTATAGTATCACCAAGATCTACTCTTGCCTTTGCAACCTCTTTTCTGTTGTCAGAATAGTATGCATAAACAATTGTTCTCTTTGTTACAGGACTTGTTGTGTCATATACTGAAAGCTTATCTTCCTTCTTTGACCAGTTAACATAGTCATACTGTACACCATAGATATCTTCAAATGGAGTTTCAAGTCCGTTTGCTACATCATTTTGTGCATATGCTGTAACAACCGCATAATCACTTGAGTAGTAAGCATCCTCTACATTCTCTTTTCTTCTTACCTTAAACTTCTTATAGAAGTTTCTGCTTGTATCATTTAAGTGTAAATGATCAAGTACAGGCTTATTATCTACAAAAGTTACCTTAAATGTCTTTGAATAAACAAGTACATATGAATGCTGCAAATTACCTTTGAACTTAAGAAGTCCGGCATTGTTTGCTACATCTGTTGTAATTGTTATATCTACAGGATTGATATTACCTAAGCTGTCAGGTGTCACATCAAATAACTGGTAGTCAAGCTGATCTACATCTTCTGCAGGAAGCTGTGCTATAACATCTACTGTCGCATTTGATGCTGTTGCAAGTATTCCGTTATTTACAAGTCTTCCGTTTACATATCTTTCAAGCTGGATATCAAGTCCGTATGCTGTTGTATGTGCATCCGGATGATCAACTCCCGATATAGAAACAGGCTTTACAGCTGTTTTCTCATTCGGTTTTGCATCTCTTTTGTTAAATACTACCTTGTATTCTACTGTTGCACCGTTCACTCCGATAAGTGATCTGTCAAGTGGTGTTGTAAGATCATGTGCAAGTCCCGGTATCTGACCAGGGGATAAGACCAAACTCTCCTACACTACCGCCTCTTATTGTCTCTGTAAGATCCGCATCATCTCCCGCTACCTTTGTAGGTTCGTATACAGCCTTAAGTACAATATTTGAATTTGAAAGAGTAAATGAGTAGTCAGCCTGTGTTATATTTCCGCTAACTCCTACCGCTCTTCCTGCAAGTACCTGCCAGTAAAGGAAGTTCTTGCCGTTTGCATCTACAGGATCTGCATGTATTACCACTTCTTCTCCTGCTTTTGCTTCATCATATGTGTCAGTTCCTACACTTGTTGTTCCTACCGTTACTACGCTTCCGCCCTTTGTCTCTACTACATACTTAGGTACGTCCACCATATCTCCCGGATTTGCTATTATCTGATTTCCGTCAGGTAACTTTGTAAGTGGATTTGGAATTGAGCTGTTGCCCTTCTTTCTTGCCACTACTGTGTAGGTCTCATTGGATTTAAGTTGTTGAATGTAACTGTTGAAGGATTGCTTCCTACAGGAGTCATCCATCCGTTGTCACTTCCAGGATACTGCACTACGTTTCCGTTCTCATCTATGAGCGCATAGTCTGCGTCAGGATCTGCCGGATTGATAACGATCTGTGCCATACCGTCGTTTTCAGGATCATATCCTATGTTGTAGTTATTATCTACTGTTGGGATATATACATCCTGTGGTGTTGATACTGATGTACCTGTTACTGTAGAAATGTTATTTCCTACTGTAGCCTGTGTATCAGGTGTTCCTTCCTGTACATTGTAGTGTGCTCCCGTATAAGGTTTGGAACTACTGTTCTGTTTCCTGTTGAATCTCCCGGTACCACTGCTACGATGTTTCCGTTAGGATCACTTATTACATATACATTACCCGGTGTTGTACCGTCTATTACTATCTCACCGCTTCCGTCATTTCCTATACGACCTGTCGGTGTGATAGATCCGATAACAGTTCCAAATACATTAGGATCCTGACTAAAGAAAGCTGTATATGTTGCATGATTTATCAATCGACTCACTCCATTCATAAAGCTACCGTTTGGATCCATCCAGCCTGTAAATACATAGTTTGCTACAGGTATAGGTGTTGGTAACTGTGCTGTCGGCAATAATGCTGACGGTAAAGCCACCACCTGGCTCCATGTGTAATCATATGGTACACGAAGTGATGCAGGAGCTGATATCGATCCATTGCTTCCTGCTGCGAAGTTAATGTCAAACCACTGATTTGGATCCTCCACAAACTTAGCATATATTATTATTGGTGTAGTATCTGTATTCCAGAAAGTTGTTCCCGTTACAGGTATAGTAGCTGCTGCATCTATATACCAACCTTCAAACATATAATATCTATTTGCACTTGTAGTAGGTACATAATTCTCAGCCTGAAGTCTATTAAAATTATAAGCGGCTGTATCACCTGCATTAGTTCCATCACTTACTAAAACCTTTGTAGGTGCGCCTGTTGCAATTGGATTTACACTACCATGGCTAAAGTTAGGATCTGTAGTGACTCTAAACTCTACATCTCTCCATTTTGTAAGATCAATTCCAAGTCTGTAGTCTGCTCTTATACCGGTTACTCCACTTGAAGGCATAGGCATATTTCCTGTTATATTTCCATTTGCCGGATTGAAGCTTTCGCCATATCCTGTAGGTGTAAAGTCAACTCTTGATACTATAGGATCCCATTTATATCCATATAACTTATCAGTATAGTTTATTGGTAAATTATATGCGGTTCCCGGTGTAACCTGTGTAATACCACTATCAAGAACTCTATCTCTATAAGTTTCTAAGTATCTTCTTATCAGATTTGAATTTAAATCTGATGTATAGACATATTTTATCTTTACATTTTGATTTGGCATATATGCTGAAAACACTCCGGGAGTTGGAGATGTTGAAAGTGGATTGTCAGAAACAATCAAATTTCCTGCAGCACCATCAAGTCCTACAAGTCTTGGATTGTCAGTACTTGCAATATGTGAATCCCATCCTGCACTGTGATCTATTTCATAATGATCAAATGTATAACCCGGAATATTTTCAGGTTGTGCATTAATTGGCTGTTCTGCTCTCTTTACTACAGTATGAGCTGATCTCAATGGATTTTCACCACTATCTACATGCTCAACCGTATAGTTAAATGTTACTGTACTATCTACCGTATACTTGTATACCACATTTACATTCTTCGCAGGCATACTATCAATAGTATATCTGAGTGGATGTTGTGTATCTGTAAGTGATGCTCTCACTCCAACATTGGCCGGAGTATTGCTTACAGACTTTTTTACATATCCCGGTATAATAACTCCAATTTCTGTCAATGGATCTTTATAGATAGAATCTTCTATAAGCCTAGTGTCATGCTCAGTTCCAAAGTTTAGTTCCAAAGATACATTATCATTTTTATGTTTTGTATAAATATTCCATGGTGTACCATCACCTACCCATTTCGCAACAAGATTGTACACTGGCTTAAGAGTGCTCATCGCATCATAATATCCTGTGAGAGCTGTCTCTCCTGTGAACGGATCACCATCATTAGCACTTATTACTCCTGTAACAGGATCTGTAGTAGGTTTATCATATTTTCCATTTACATCATTATCAGTGAATGTATACCAACCTCCAAAGGTATATCCAGTCTTTGTAGGTGTTGGTAGACTGCCAAGTGTAGAAGGATGTGATCCTGAAGTATAAGTAGTCTCAGTCTTATCTCCCGGATTTGGAGAACCACCTGCTACATCAAAGTGATATGTCACCGAATTTTTTTTGTACTTTATTACTATATCTACATTTTGCTCAGGTGTCTTTCCTCCTATTGAGCCATCAGTATTTTTGAAATTATCTATTCCAGCAGCTAATGTAGGTATTCCTGTAACTTCTGATACTGCATATCCAGGATATGAAGGAACACTTATTTCAACCGGAGTTCCTGCAACTCCCCTCCAACTATAATGTGTTGCAACATTTTCACCACTACCTCCACCTGTTTCCATAGGAAAAGCAATAGGATTATGCTGATAAACCGTTGAAGTTCCTATTTGTGTAAGTGTATTGTCAAGTGTAATCTTTCCACCTGCACTTATGGTTCCATGATTTGCAGAAAGAGGCATACCAGATTCATCAATATAAGTAACAGTATAGTTATATCTTACTGCGTGAAGATATATACCGAGCGAATTCTCATAATCAGGTGCAGATGTCAAATCATCTCCGGTCATATTATTTACAGCCTTGTAAGCAGGTATTCCGGCTGTATTTCTGGTACCTGTTGCATCAGCTTTGAAATTACCTGCTGAATATGGAAGTATAGTAATGCCTGTTGCTCTATCTTCATAGTCAACTATTGCTCTACCGGAAGTATCTGCCTTTGGTACCTCTTTTACAGAAACACCTACTGTTCCGGTAAATTTCTTTCCACTTGGTACTAAAAGCTCTGAAACTCCAAGTGCTATATTTCCATCTGCCTCAGACGTTGTAGTTTTTATTTTGTTGTTTTGAATATTTACATTGCCATATATCTTTAATGGCATTGCTATCCTTTGATTGTTTATATCAACCCTTTCATTAAAGGTTGAGTCACCTATAGCAACTGCTGATGGAGCCCTAAGATTTATTTCAGATGTATCAACCTCTGTTTCATTATCTGTAATACTTATAGCATCTGCTTCCGCAGCCAAACTAAGTTCTCCTGTAGCCTCTACAAAGATTGCAGACGCGTCAGCCTCATACTTATCCTTTGTTCCATCTCCGTCAGTATCTATTGTTCCTGCAACCTTTGCACCATATAAACTGGTCTTATCACTTATTGTTACTTTACCGGCTGTAACATGAAGCATAGGAGCTTTTGCAGTAACATGCGCCTTGTTTCCATCTATATTTATATTATAGAAACTAAGATGTGAAGTAGCCTGATCCATCTTAAACATATCACCTGTAAATGAAGGATCACGTCTGATAACACTTACATCATTGTTTAAAGGGTCTCCAATCTCGTATACACCCTTTGTTGTCTTTCCTGCTATGGCAGCGGTCTTATATGGACTGGTTTCTATCTGTACATCCAGACCTGCCGGTACTGTAATAGTATTGTCTACCAATACAGGTTTTTCATTACTTGACCTTACATATACATAACCCTTTTTAGCGCCTGTGGCCTTCATAGCTGTTATGGCTGATTGTATATCTTTAAAAGGCTGTGCAATATATCCGTTTGAATCATTCCCTGAATAATTAGGATCTACATAATATACCGCTGCTCTCATAGAAACTTTAAATGTTGTGGAAGCACCCTGTTTAGCTCCCATATTCAATCTTCCTGAAAAAGCTGTTGCAGAATCATATTTTTGAACCAGAAGATTCTTATTCGGATTTTGACTAAAGACAAAGTTATCATGACCTAAGTTATTTGGATTTTGATTATCTCCTGCCCATACTCTACCTTCTCCTGATATTAGTTCTATATCAAGATCTGTTAGAGCGTCAGGGCTTTAAAGTCATTAGGTATATCCGCAAATTTTGGCATAGTCCAAAGTGTATAATCACCTGCTGTCTTATTACTTCCATCTGCCTGCGGTATTTGATTTCCGTTATGGATATTTTGATTATAATAATCCATCATATGAAGCCTTTTATGATCTGCAGTAACTATTGTAGGCGCCAAATCTGTTCCTGCAATACGAGTATCAGCCTGTGCTCCAATCCAGAATTCTATTGGATAATTATTAGGGTTATAACCTGTCCATACAACTAAAAGCTTCTGCTTATCTGCTGTAGGCTTAACCTCCATCCTGACTTCTATCTTATCGCCGACTGATGCAGTTCCCGCACCATAAGTAGTATTTACATAATCTATATATGTTTGCGGTATATTTACTTCTACAACCCTACCATTACCCTTTGGTATATTTGTTCCTAAACTGTCATTATAAATTCCCATAACCTTATGATCAGGAGGAGTAGCTGTACTAGAACGTAATTGGCTGGCTCCCGGTATCGGGTATGTATATCCATCCACCGGATCATATTTTATATCTCTAGGGGAAATGACAGGCATCATATCACTGGGATTATCTTCTTTATGTTCTCCGGTTTGCCCAAAACCTATATAAGTAGACCACCAGTTTACATCAAATGCTGACTTTGACGCTTTATATAAATCAGTATCAGTTGGTTCCTTAAATGTCTTTCTTGAATCCGTTACTATATTAACAGGATCAAGTATTGCTCCAATATCAAATGTATATTGATGTGAATTTTGTGTAAGATTCCTTACAGACATACCATGCATATTTAGTCGATCTTTTGCTACTGAATGGTTGCTAGTAGTAGGGTTTGTATCATTTGGATAATTAAAATAAGCACCTGGCACCCAATTTTCATCCGGCCAAAAATCATCATAGTTTGACTCCACTGCCCCTCGTCCAAACCTATATACTGTTCCCAAAGATTGACCATAAGTTGTATAGTCATATGCAGAATGATAGCCTGTTACCGCCTCATTTACTCTAGTTATTCCGGAACTTGCACCTGTTTGTGCACTAGGATCCAATTCAACATTATCTACAAGAGTTGATGCTCTAGCTTCAACACCTCCAAAGGAAGGTGCCATCGTTACAACCATCGCAGCTGTCAACAAACCTGCTGTTAATCGCTTAGCATTCCTAAGAAAATTATTTTTCTTCATATCTCTCCTCCAACTATCTATCAAAGAGGACAAAATCACTATCCAAGTTGTTCAATCCGTCTGTGGCATATGTGATTTCTGCTCCCCATCTGTCATGTCTGTCAGCACTTGAATCATAGTGATAGAATCTTCCGTTCTTCTTTCTTGGTCTGTCACTATCACTTACCCTTGCTACGAACTTTGAGTTTGAAACTACTATCCAATTACCCTCTCCGTCCTTAAGAATCTTTGTGCCTTTGACTACCTTACCGTTTGAGTCTACGACTACATACTCGCCATGTCCTGTTCTTGTATCCTTAAGAATACCGTACTTAAGACTTGCGTCAGCATCCAGTCTTAATCCGTTGAAGTAGAACTTACCGTCGCTCTTTGCAAGTGTGCATCTTGCTCCGATTGCCTTACCGTTATCTCTGAAACCGAATACAGCGTTTTGGTCTCTAAGAGAAACTGTAACCTCACCTGTGATCATTGAACCGTCATTAAGCTCATCTGTACCGAACAGATATAAGTTACCTCTGTCGATTGCTGCGATAGGTGAACTCAAAGAGTCTGTAAGGAAATCTTCCTTTGTCCACTCGTCAACGTCATATTTGATACCAAATGTATCATCCTCCAACATAATTACAAAACCTGTCTGCATACGTCCGATCTCATCGAAAGCGTATCTTCTTCCAAGTACTGTAGCTATTCTGTCTTTAATTACACTACCGTCTTTCTTTGTTCTGAACCAGCTGTGCTCTTGTGTATCATAGTCATACTGACTCATAACTTCATTCGGTACTGTAAATGTCCAGTAATCGTCCTTAAGTTCACCGTCTGTATCAAGTGAACCGTATTTTACTTTTGCATTGCTTGCTGTTGCTCTTATATTTGCATTGGTTACAGAAAGCTGTGGTATCATAACACCGTTCTCATCGAACAGATATGCCTTACCGTTTATTTCTCTCTGTCTTGACTGGTCTGTACTGCTTGCAGCGTACTTTCTTCCATTATGTCCGAAGTACAGCCACATCTCATCATACTCACTGTAGTTTCTCTGTCCAAGCTCTGAATATCCCGGATTCTCACCTACCTGTGAATACAGTAACCACTGATTTACATACATTGCTCCGTCATTACCGAAGTAGTATTTTGCGCTCTTAAATGGATTGTCATCTTCTACTGCATTGCCCTCTGCATCAAAGAATCCTGTAAGCATTACTCCTTCTTCATCGAAAAGATATCTCTTTCCATCGATTTCACGAGTATACACTCTTCCATCTTTGCCCTTGTACGCTTTTCCATCAGCACCGAAGTAATACCATGCATCATTGTCGTCAATATCTTTTGCAAGAATCCAGCTATTAGCAGCCATAGATCCATCAGCATTCAAATAGTAAATACCATCTCCTATTGTAAGCATGGAATCTTTAACTATATTACCGTCATCACCTAAATAGTACCATGAGTCACCTGACATTCTCCAAGCTTCAGATACCGGATTATTTGCGCTATCAAGATATTTCCACTCTCCACTTGTGCTATCCCATCCTTCCGCATGAACAGTAGTTGTAAAACCTAAAAAACACAGAGCGGAAACTGCCAAAAATCCTGCGTAATTAAATATACTTTTCTTTTTCATATATCACCTCTATTTGTCTTTTCGTACAAAATAAAATCATTATCTTGTTATCCTCCATTGAAATATAAAGAATCTAAAATCGTATTTTTTGTACCTTAAACAAGAGTTTCCTACCTAGCCCAAGTAAGTTACTCTTGTTTTTATTCTCAAAATAAGGGTTTCTTACCTAGCCCAAGTAATTTTCCCTTGATTTTATTTCCTTTATTTTACCTTTGTTTACCCTCTTGCATAGATAAACTACCCAATTTAATTTTAAAAACAATCTTCTTGATAGAAGAATGAAATTTGTTTATACAAATCTAGCCCTTATCCATATAAACAAATACTTCATTTTATTGCATTCTTGCTTTGCAAAAATGAAAAATTTACCCGATTAACCCTACACCTCCTTAATAACAATTAAATTTGATTTTTAAATCCTTAATATTCTACTCTATTTTTTTATGTTTTTTTGGAACTATCAAATGATACTTTGAAAGTTATTTTCTTAAACTTTTCTTATTTTTTTATATTTATAATACTTTATACAGCTGTCTATAAAGCAAAAAATAGTGTAAATGATAATCTCATTCACACTATTTATGATGCTTCAGGTATTTTATTCCTCAGGCATAAATATTATATTCAATCTGCCCGTCTTTTCGTTCTCTATTTAATAATGCTGTCTTTTCATTTTTCTCCCTTCAAGTAATTCAAATCAGTATCTGTAAATGATTAAAATTTACACTAAACAGGTATTTTTGGCATTTTGATAAGTAAAGTCAATATATGAAACAAGCTTTTTTTATGCAATGTGCCTGTAACCCTTTGGGTATAGCCTTTACCTACCTCAACTCAATATTTTTAGCATTATACCAATGGAAATCGTTTTCAATACAATATCTTTCTATCTCTTTTTTTAGTTTACTGTCAGCTCCATATTCCAGGAGAAATACTTTTAATCCATACGACTTTACATTTTGCAAATATTCTGTAAAATATTCTCTATCCTCCGGATTTCTTTCTTTAAATGTATTATGATTAAAGTAAATCTCTGTAAATACACTTTCCTGATTAACACCGTCAAAGATATCCTTTGCAATTTTTCATCAATACATTTACTCACAAATGTATCTCCGCCGTTTATTATAGTATCAAGATTATATTTTTTAAGTCTCTTCAACATATAACAAAGTCCGTCAAAGGTATTTTTTTTATCTTGAAATTGATAATATACATCACAGTTATCAATAAAAAATCCGTCAAAACCCTTATCTGCTATCTCCTTAGCAAGTTCATCTACAACAAGATTCTGCCACTCTTTATCAGACACATCCATCCAGTATTCATCTTCCCAGTTCTCATAATTTCCCAAGATTTTATCTTTAAATTTATCATAGTATGCACGATAGTTTTCTAATGATCCTATATCCAGATATGCATATATTTTTTTATTCTTTTCATGTAGTTTCTTTATATCATCTTTATTAAATTCATTCGGTTCAAGAACCAGAACTTCGTAATTATTAAGCTTCATCCCATCTTCTTTGCCGATACCTATAAATACACCGTAATATTTATCTTTTTGTTGAAATCCTTGTTCTAAAAATAAAAATAATCCTAACATACAAATAATAGTTATAAGTAAAATACTTACCGATTTTTTCATATCAAAAATCCATTCTTTATATAATAAAAACACTGTATCACTAATATTTATAACAGCTTCAAACACTATATGCAAGAATATGACATTACAAAAAGTAAAATATACTTGACATATTCTTTTTGTACTACTATACTATAAATGTAAAATATATATGACATTATATATGAAAGGAGTTTTTTTATGAGTTCATATAAAATAGGAATTTTTACAGGATTTATAGTTGCTTTTATTTTCCTCTTTATTATTTCTTTTTAAGAAAAAATGTACAAATGAATATGATGAGAGACAAATGATGATTAGGGGACGTGGCTACAGCTATGCTTTTTATGTAGTTCTTATACTCGGAATACTATATGGTATCTTTCAAGAAGAATTTCCACAAATCATTCCACGGGTGTTGTAATAATTATTATATTGTTTTTTTATCCGTAACGGTACTATGTACTTATCTTATATTTAATGATGCATATTGGGGATATAAGTATCATAAGTTTAAAACATATTTTATATTCTATATTGCAATGTTTATAACTAATCTTATACAACCTGTTAAAGTACTAGCTGAAAATAGAATGTTTATAAATGGTATATTGCAATATACAGGTATATTACCTCTTATTGTATCAATATTTTTTCTATATATGGCAGTAATATTATCGATAAAGACTTTTATTGATAAGAAAAACAGAGATGCTGAGTAGGAGTACATATGAAAAACCTTAAATTAAAATCTGCCAGAGCCGCCAAAGATCTCTCCCAGCAGCAGCTTGCAGATATAGTCGGCGTCAGCCGCCAAACAATAAATGCTATAGAAAAGGGAGACTACAATCCCACTATTCGTCTTTGCCTATCCATCTGCCACGCACTTGATAAGACTTTGGATGAATTGTTCTGGGAAGAAGAATAAGAGGGTACTTGCCCTCTTATTTTTTAACCTACTTCTTCGCCTAATTTAATTTTATGCATATCTCACCTTAGAACTCGGATAAGTCGATTTCATCTGATGTAATCCCGTCTTTAATGTTTTCGACTGCTGTATCCATCATATGTAATGTATTTTCAGAAATTCTGAACGGCTCTCTAAGTTCACGAGGCTCAAGCAGTATTGTACCGTCTTCTTTCTCTTTAACATGGTAGTACTCAAATATACATCCTCTTAAAGTAATTCTTTTCTTTGAATCTAGCTTTACATCATATTCTCTTACACTTGTATTCATAAATCCCTCTAAAATAAACGTCTAATTTTGTGGGAATTCCCACCTATGTCTATAGAATAACATTATAATAAATCCCTATCAATCTTCACTACTACCTATTTTATCTCCATCCTACACACAAATCCTACCTCCTCACCGTTATAAAATCTTACCTTCCATCTATGAAATGCTGCTACTTTCTTTACTATCTTAAGTCCAAGTCCATGTTTTCCGACACTTTTGGTCTCAGCATATGCATTTTGATTCAGCCTTTGCAAAATTTCAGTCGGTACCCCGATTCCGCTATCTCCTATCTCCAAAATCGTTTTTTTATTTTCTTTATATAGATTTATATATACTTGGCATCCGTCTGGATTGTGACGAATAGTATTATTTAAAAGATTTACAACAGCTCTCTCAAATAGTTCTTCATTTAATAAAACTTCATATTTTTGCATTTCATCATCTATGTTCAGTTCAAAATCATACTTAGACTGTGCGTCAATATCAAGTGAATTTATCGTATTACTTACAATCTTTCTAATGAGTGCACTTAGAAAAACCTTAGTTTTTTCAAATCTTTTTGTACCGAAATCCAGCTTACTTGTAATATTTAAATTCTCTACCAAGGCTCTGATACGAAGCCCCTGACTTTCAATAATCTCGGATTTTCTTTTTATTTCATCAATATTGCTTTCTTTAGGAATCATTTGTGCATTACCTAAAATAACGGCAAGCGGTGTTCTGATATCATGAGAAACTCCGGCAATCCACTCTACCCTTTCTTCCTCTATTCTTCTTTGTCTTGCCTTATACATCCTTATCGAAACAAAGATAAACAAAATGATATTAAAAATAAATAATACAGGTGTTATTTCCAAGAATGTCAAAACATTATTTGCATCATATTCCAAAGTATATTTCCATATATCCGCATTCAACTTTCCGACTATAAGCAATCTGTCTTCACTGACTACATAAGTACGTACAGGGTAGTCATCCAGATAATACCTTGTAAACTTAGCTACATCCTGTAAAGTATACTTTGATTTTTTTAAAGATTCAGGCATGTTTTCAGACCATGTAATATTTCCGGTACTATCAAGCAAAAAAGCAAATTCATTATTCTTTTGTAACTGTGTACTTTCTTCATCACTTAAAATATATTCTCCGCTATTATATGATAAGCTGTCCATTATTTCGCTTGAATCCGTATAGTTTATATCTGAGCTTTTGTACATCACAGCCATACATATTATGTCTTCAGTTATTATCATACTCACATATCAACCAAAAGGAGAAAAACAATGACTGATACAATACTTGAAACTAAAAATTTATCTAAAAAGAATCGTGTGCACGACTTATCTATGAGCGTGCCGAAATCCTGTGTATACGGATTTCTCGGACCGAACGGAGCGGGAAAAAGTACAACATTAAAAATGATTTTAGGACTTATAAAGAAAGACTCGGGAGAGATTAAACTCTTCGGTGAAAAAGTTTCAAATAAAAATCTTTTAAATCTGCTTCATCAAACAGGTAGCCTTATAGAAAACCCCGGCGGATATCCTCATTTAACAGGACTTGAAAATATGCAGATCATAGCAAAGTTAAAAGGTGTCAAAGAAGCTGAAATAGAAAAAGCTCTGAAAACAGTAAGACTGTATGAACAAAGAGATAAAAAACTTGCCGCTTATTCACTCGGTATGAAGCAAAGGCTCGGTATCGCTATGGCACTTCTTGGAAATCCGAAATTACTCATATTGGATGAACCTACCAACGGTCTTGATCCTGCCGGAATAATAGAGATAAGAAAACTTATAACTTCACTACCTAAAGAACGAGATATAACTGTAATTATCTCAAGCCACCTGCTAAATGAGATAGAACAAATGGCGGACTATGTAGGCATTATAAATCATGGTCAAATGCTCTACCAAGGAAAGCTGTCAAATCTTGAATCATCAGGTCAGAGTTTGGAGCAGATTTTCCTTGAGCTTACCGGAGAAAAGGAGTCATTATGAAACAAATCAGCTTAAATAAGTCACTATCCATTGAATTTACAAAAAATAAATCCCTGATTTCCTTATCATTATTATTTATTGTAACAGCTTTAAACTATTTCTACCTATCATATGGAGACTTACCTAAAGGGCAGGAATGGCAAATGATCTTCAGCTCAATTCCGTTTTTAAATACAATGCTGATTTCCATTATGATGTCTGTACTGGCAAGCAGATGTATAGATATAGAAAATAAAGGAAATATGTGGAATACTCTTCCCACACTGGAGAGCAGGAAAAGACTCTTTTCTTCCAAACTCTTATTCGGATTAATACATATAGCTTTATTTTGTTTTATACAAACAGTAATGATTTTTTATTTAGGTATTAAAATGATGATTAGCGGTGGATTCCCAATTTTTGCATTACTTCAGACTGAATTTGCAGAGATTATTTTCGGAATGATTATATTTCAGCTTCAATGTCTGCTGTCATTAAAGTTCAGGAATCAATTTGCAGCACTTTCAATTGCCTTTGGAGGTACACTTGCAGGTGTATTCATTGCTTTTGTAAGTAAAGCGGCACTTACTCCATGGTCCGTACTGTTTTCTTTAAGTACCGTCTCCATGGATTATGACTCTGCTACAAGAAATATGCTGCTTTCATGGAATGCAATAGATATAAAAGCGATATTTATAAGCTTTTTATATTTCTTTGCTACATATAAGCTCAGTCTGTCGGTGTTTAATAATCCTGAAACAGGCAATTTTAAGATTGCTCATGTAAACAGGAAAAGCAAAAATGCTCATACCATATTGCCTGCCGAACTTATCAAGATGAAGCGAAACCCTGTATGGATTCCCTTTGCATTGATTCCGTTAATATCTGCCGGTATCGGTATCATAAATTTCCTTGCAAATCAAGGAGTATTATCATTTGACTGGTCGAATCTTTGGACACAGGAGTCATTATTTTTAGGCCTGTTCTTTCTATCACCTTTAATTGCCATACTTGCAAGCCTTGATTTTCGCATGGAGCATCTTGGAACCAACTGGAATATAATGCTTACATCAAGCTCACGCTTCAAAGTATTAAAGGATAAATGGCTTACCGTGGCTATCATGTCATCTATTTGTATGATATGGATTGCATTTATCTATATTGTTTCAGGAAAGCTTATAGGGATTACCGGAAGCATACCGAAAGAATTTTATTTAAGAATCTTTGCAAGTATACTTTGTATAATTGCCGTTTCAAGTTTTCAGTGTATGCTTTCACTGATAATACCTTCATTTGCAATACCTGTCGGACTTGCCTTCCTTGGAAATATTTTAGGGCTTCTCCTCACAGTAAAGGGATTTTTCTACGCAACACCTTTTTCAATGCTTATATACTCTATGGGCAGCACAAATATAACCGGTAAAATAAATCTACCTGTTGTAGTAATAACTTGTTTACTTTATATTTTCATTTCTTTTGCCATAGGATTACTTTATCTGAACAGTACGGATATAAAAACGGGGAGGTAGAGCTATATTATTATTCATATTTGAAGCTTAAATTTTTGCAACTATTTTTTTAGTTGTAAAATTATCTTCAATAAGATACAATATATAAAAGGAGGAATGCTATGGGGCAAAAAGAAAAACTTATAAAACATCTTAAGTCTAATCCTAAAGATTTTACTTTTAATGATGCCGAAACCCTATTAAACTGCTTCGGCTATGTCCGTTCAAATAAAGGAAAAACAAGTGGTTCCAGAGTAATCTTTGTTAATAATAGCTTTGGAAGTATTTTGCTTCATAAACCACATCCACAAAAAGAATTAAAAGCATATCAAATAAAGCAACTTATAATAATTCTGGAACAGGAGGGACTCATATGAATAATACTATTATGTATAAAGGATATATAGGAAGCGTTGAATTTTCTGAAGAAGACTGTATTTTCTTTGGAAAAGTTCTAGGTATAAGATCATTGATCTCTTATGAGGGTGAAAATGCTAAAGAACTGTTGGAAGATTTTCATGGTGCTGTTGATGACTATCTTGATATCTGTAAATCTGAAGGTAAAGAACCTGAAGTTGCATTTAAGGGTAGTTTTAATATTCGTCTCTCGCCTGAACTTCATAAGAAAATATTTGTATATGCAACAAGTAATAAGATATCTATAAACAAATATATTGAAGAAACTTTAAATAATTCTCCTGCTGCCAAGATAAACATATAAAATGTCCCCACATCAGATCTTTTAATCCGGTGTGGGGTTACAATCTTTCATCATTTTTCTCTTCTTATTGCCTCTAATCTTTCAAATGCTTCTATTTTTCTTATATTATTACTTTTCTCTCTCAAGTCCAGATACATCAAATCCGCATCTATATATTCACCATTTATTTTTGAAAATGCAGGTATCCGGCCGATTTTTATAAATCCGAACTTTTTGTAGAGGCTGATCGCTCGAAAATTATCACTTCTTGTATCCAGGTTTATGATTTCTATTCCGTTATCTTTTGCAAAAGAAATACATTTTTCTAAAAGTGCACTTCCGATTCCGCTTCTCCATTCCGATTTTGCAACACTTATAGCAAAATTTGCTCTATGACTCATCCTGCGTTTCATACCGCTTATATTTGCACATCCTACTATATCATCATTTTTCCATGCAAAATACATTACAGACTTCGAATCTAAACTAATTCTTTTGATAAACTCTTCTACCTCATGTATATCGCCTGCCCCTTCTTTACCGAAGCTTAGATTATCGGTTTGCGCACCTACAAGCTTTGTGTATTCAATCAGTTTAACTGCATCTTCAGGTTTTGCTTCTTTTATTATAATATCCATGTCTACCACCTATACTTATAGATTTTTATATGCATATCATAAATCAGCTTATTTCAATTTGGCAAGTACTTCTCCAATATCCCCGTCAATACAGATACTTCTATCATTTATCTTCTCAGGGCAGAAGGCTTCTCCATAATTTAAACATGAATATACAGACCTTTTATTGTCATATGTCATCTGCCAAAATGTAATGACTACATTTACATTAAATATAAATCTACAAACCTGCCTCATGCATTCTTTTATGCTCATCACTGTTTATATAATCATCATGGCTGTGATAATGCTTTTCTTCCGAACCCATATGAGAGTGAGTATGCTCATGTTTAATTACATGCTTATGTGTTGAGCCGTTATGTGTATGAACAATAGTATGTATATGATAATGAATATGATTTTTTAACATTGAATCATATACAACGATTACACTTCCGATTATCATAAAGATAAGTCCGATAAAATAAACTTTTGTAAGTCTGTCTTTGTCTACCGCAAATGATAAAAAAGTACCTATAAAAGGAGCTATTGCATAGTATGCACTTGTTTTGGCGGCACCCAACTCTCTCTGTGCTCTTATATATAAAAATATACTGAGACCATATGCCACAAATCCAAGCAACATTGAAATCAAAATATATTTTATACCGGGTATATTTTCTCCAAGTATAATTGCTATTATAAATGAACCTGTACCGGAAAAGATTCCTTTAATATCACTATCTCATATGTATTCTTATCCGAAATCATTCTTGTACAGTTGTTTTCAAGTCCCCAACAACATGTTGCAAGTATTACAAACAATGAACCCAAAGAGAATTTAAAGCTTCCGCTTCCTTCAAATGAGAGAACTATACTTGACAATGTAATAAATCCTATAGCAATCCACAATCTTGATGTTACAACCTCTTTGAATATTAAAAGAGCAATGAGTGCGGTTGCTACAATTTCAAAGTTACCAAGCAGCGAAGCGTTTGAAGCCGAGCCTATATTTATTCCGATCATTAAAAATATAGGTGCCAAAATATCAAGCACAATCATTCCGACAGTATATGGCAAATCTGTTTTTGACAACTTTTCAATATTCTTCTCTTTCTTTGAATTAAGCAGATACATTATACCTACACCTATTCCTGCTCCAAGATACAAAAAAGAAGCCATAAATGTAGGTGTCACTTTTTCCAACAGGACTTTAGAAAAAGGAGTATTTATCGCATAAAATATTGCCGCAAGTAATGCCATCATTACAGCCATAACTTTCCCGCTCTTTTTCATATATCTATTCCTCCAAAAAGTTCATATTCGGCCAAAGCTTTCTTACCACTTCATTCGGATACTCATTGTCTATAAACTGTTCTATTACATTCCTTGCCTCAGGGTGTTTTTTTCTGTCTGTAGTCCTTATCATTACCATTGATGTAACTGTTCCGTTGCAAATAAAAAACAGTGCTATAAACACTGCAAGGACTGAGCCTGTTACCGGTGGGATTTTCTCTATAAACTTTGAAAAAGGTGGATATATAAATTTAAACCATACCAAAGCCACTATGCCCCAAAAGAACATAAACAAAAGATTTGTTCTGCCGTCAATATTAAAAGGCATATATGAATAGTCCCAAAACTTCATGCCGAAGAATACTTCTGTAAATACTGAACAAAGGTATTCAAATACACCACCAAAGAAAAAGCCTGATACAAATATAGACAGATTATTCTGCCTTTTTACTTTTGAAAGTGCTAAGGTAAGTATTACCGCACCAAGTCCCCACACCAGACTGAAAGGACCAAGTACAAAGCTTGATCGTCTCATAAATTCATGCCCTACAATAAGTACATATATTGTTTCCACAATATCTCCGATAAGTGAAGATATAAAAAGTACCCATATAAGCTTTGCCGCATTTATCCCCTTTGCAAATATAATTCCCTGTTCTTCAAGCAGCTTATCTGCATCTGAGATGCCTTTATTGCTGTCTTCGAAGTCGTCTGATAAAAGACTTGGGTAAATCTTATAAATCCTCTTCCAGATATTTTTTGAAATCCATTCTCCAAAAGTGTTTTTTCTCTTGGCTATATTAGTGTCCATACTTTGCATAGGATATTTTCTGGCAAAAATATAAGTCACCACAATATCAGAAATCAAAATGAGTAAAAGAACTAAAGCAATTATATTTACTATTATTTTGGGAATTAGCGATACCAAAGAAAATATAATAGGCTGTAAGGTCTTTAAAAATATAAAGCATATCCCCACCACTATAATTGCATTTATACAACTAAACTTCAAACTCTTACCATAGCCATCCCTCAAAGAATTTATTTCCTTTTTTAACAGAAGCCTCTGTGAGAAAAATAAGCCCATCTTCTCAAGTATAAGATAGTCAATAAAAGCCATCATAAGCATTCCGTAATAACTGACATTTTTTCCGGAAGACACTATGATCATCAAAATCATAATAAAGGCAGGACATCCGATTATAGGAATATTCAGTACACCGGTATTTATATATTTTTGTTCTTTTAAACTATATATTACAGTATTAAGTACCCAAGCCAAAAGTCCATATATAAAGAAATATATAATTAAGTCTGCACCGCTAAATAACTTCATAAAACCTCTATTCTAAACCATACTTTGATAGATCCACTTTATTATTTTTCACTTCTATTCCCTCAGCCTCAAGAAGCTTTCGCTGTTCTCCCATTCCTCCAAATGCAAATTCCGGTGCAAGCTCACCTTTCGAGTTTACCACACGAAAGCAGGGAATATTTTCAGGATCGGGGTTTTTATGAAGAGCATTTCCTACCGCTCTTGACATCTTTTTATTTCCTGCCATCTCCGCTACCTTGCCATAGGTTGCTACCTTACCTTTCGGTATTCTCTTTACCGCCTCATATATTCTTTTTGTAGGTGAATCCGTCACAAGATCATAGCTTTCAGCAATCATCCTCTTTATATCATCTTCCTTTATACTGCCGTCAAGTATTAGAGTATTCCAGTGTTCCTTATTCTGATGATATCCCGGAACAACTGAAAGGTAGGTATTTCTCCAAAAGTCTCTCCAAGCAGGATCAACTTTCACATTTAAATTTACAAAACCGTCTCTTTCATAAATACAAAGAAAGGCTTTCTTACTTTCCTTTACTCTAATCAGTTGCCAATCTGCCTTCCTAAAAGGCTTATCCAAATATGTATTTTCAAATCCCAGCCCGAAACTACAGGCCTCTTCTCTTGTCCTCACTAAAATACCTCATTACTTCTTTATCTTTAATTCTCTTAGATAAGTCTTTTGCTCTGTACTGATTCTATAACTCTCCAGTGCCTTTTGTATAGCCTTATTATGGGTCCATATATCAAGACTCATGTTTTCAATAAATGGAATTATACTCTCATACTGCTTTGCCAAAGCCGTTGCAAAATACCAGGCAATCATCATATTTACATAGTATTCATCTGACCTTATCTTTGAAACTGTCTCAGGATATATTATATCAAAATTCTCATCAAGAAAATGCTCCATAAGCATGCCTATTCCAAATCTGAGCGTGTAGACCTTATCAGATTTCAACCAATCTTTTATATATGCAAATAATTCACTATGATGTTTCTTAAATATCTTAGGTGAGAGTTGATCGCAGGTTGCCCAGTTATCTATATACGGGAGAAATCTGTTTATCTCAGCAATACAGTTTTTAAAGTCCTTTATTTCAGAAATAATAAATGCATGCAACTGATTTTCATCAAAATATTTATGAGGTAAGGCTTGTAAAAATTCTTTAACCTCACTACTTTTACCGAGTTGCTTTGCATATTTTCTAAGTTCAGGTGTCCTTATACCTATCATACTTTCCTTATCAACTGTAGGTACCAGCTTACTGTTAAAATCTCTGTAATCCATATCCTGCATTTTAAACAATTCCGTTCTTATATCATTTAAAATCATATCAGACTCCTTTTAAATCCAAAGTTTTACCGATTCTTTACCTTATAAGTCGTATTATAATCTATATTACAACCAATTCCAATATGGTTGCATTTTAATATAACAGGAGGGAATAGATATGAGTCAAAATAAATTATTTTTGATAATACCGATATTTATTGTTGCAGTAACTTTATATGTATTTACTGCGGGTTTGAAAAAGAAAGAAGAAAATCTTCCAAATGATGAAACCACTCAAAATTCAGGTAAAGTGACAAATACCGCACAGTCAACAAATATAAAAGAAATCTATCTTGCAGGTGGTTGCTTTTGGGGGCTTGAAGCCTATATGCAAAAGATAGATGGTGTTGAGGATGCTGTAAGCGGATATGCAAATGGTAAAACCAAAAATCCGAAGTACCAAGATCTTCATACAAGCGGTCATGCTGAAACCGTAAAAGTAATGTATAATCCGGATAAAGTAAGTCTTGAGGATCTACTGGAGTACTATCTGCGTGTAGTAGACCCGCTAAGTGTAAATAAACAGGGAAATGATGCAGGCACTCAGTATAGAACCGGAGTATATTATACAAATGAAGAGGATAAAACTATAATAGAAAAGGTTCTGGCAACTGAACAAACTAAATATGACAAACCTATCGCAATAGAGGTTTTACCTTTAGCTCAATTTTTTGATGCTGAAGATTATCATCAGGATTACCTCGCCAAAAATCCGGGAGGATATTGCCATATAGATTTATCTCTTGCAGATAAACCGCTAAATAAAAATAATGAAAATGAAAGTAAAGAGCCAAAGATAGATGCTTACAAATATCCAAGGCCTTCAAATGATGAACTAAAAAAAATGCTTACAGATAAGCAATACCAAGTTGCTGTTAACAGTGATACTGAAAGACCTTTTACAAATGAATATTGGAACAATTTTGAAAAAGGAATTTATGTAGATATCACAACCAAGGAACCGCTATTTGTCTCAACAGACAAGTTTGAATCAGGTTGCGGTTGGCCAAGTTTTTCCAAGCCTATAAACGAGGACGTTGTAAAATACAATGAAGATAACAGCTTCAATATGAACAGAACAGAGGTTAGAAGCAGAAGCGGTAACGCACACTTAGGACATGTCTTTGATGACGGACCTAAAGAATCCGGAGGTAAAAGATACTGTATAAACAGTGCCTCTCTTGAATTTATACCATATGAGAAAATGGATGAAAGAGGATATGGATACTTAAAGTATCTGCTTGAATAATCTATTTAAAGGCTGAGAATACATGTAAAAATGATCTCAGCCTTATCTTTACTTATATATTATCAATACTATTACACTATCTTATTATAGTATCCCTTAAATACAAACTTTTCAGGATGAGATTTTATATATTTCATTTCAAATGTATAGTCATAGTCATACAAATCATACACTACATTATCAGCCTTATCCAAAAGTTCTTCAAAATCTTCACCCATCTTATCCATAGCATCCCATCGTTCTTCTCTGACAAAAGGTATACTTCCCCCAAACAAATCTACCACTGTTTTAAAGTTGTCAGCCAACTCTTCCATTCCGAACTCTTTAAGTCCATTTAGGGCATCTTCCCATACTATTCCTGTGGAATTGTCCAAAAACTGAAAATGTCCACCATTATTTACTTCCATAAAATACCAGGATATTGCATTTAAATATCTCTGCTCCAATGTGAAATTCTTTGCTGACTTTAAATACTCTTCATATGAATTATAAATATCTATTGTCCAATATATGGGCTCCAAAATATCCCAAATTTCTTCCATTCTCTCTATATCTTTTGCAGTTATCTTTACATAAGTTTTACCTGTTGCTGATTTGTCATGATTTATACTTTCGGGAACTTCTATAGTATTCTGCGGCTCATTTTCATCAAAATTTTCAAATGATTTCATATTTACCTCCGATAATGTTTTATTATTTATATTCTTAAACCAAGAATCCATTTTGTCAATATAAAAAGGTCGGAGAATGCTCCCCGACCTAAAACCGTAACAATATTAAATTACTTTATTAAATGAAGCAACTAGAGCATCTACCAATGCGTCCATATCACTTTCATTGTTCTCTCTGTATGAAGAGGTTATGTTTACTTCATCATCCAAGATATCCATATGCTTCATCTCTTCAAGCTCTGCCTTCATCAAATTTCCTGAATTTGGTGCCCATGAGCCGTTCTCAACTATTGCACAAGTCCTCTTTTGTAAATTTAGAGCCTTAAGATCCATAAGGAAGTTGTGCATTGGAGGGAATATTCCAAGATTATACGTAACTGATGCAAGAACAAGATGGCTATACTTGAATAAATCTGAAACAAGATAGCTCACATGTGTACTTGAAACATCATAAAGTCTTGTCTTTGTAATACCCTTCTCACATAACTTTCTTGCCAAAACTTCTGCGGCAGCCTCTGTATTTCCATACATAGAAGCATATACTATCATTATACCCTTCTCTTCAGGCTCATAGCTTGCCCAATGCATATATTTGTCCAAGATATAAGGAATATCTTTTCTCCAAACCGGACCATGCAGCGGGCATATATACTTAATTGGCAGTGTGGAAGCCTTCTTTAATACCTGAAGTACCTGTGGACCGTACTTTCCGACTATATTTGTATAGTATCTTCTGGCATCATCAAGCCATTCTTTATCAAACTCAACTTCATCTGCAAAGAGCTTTCCGTCAAGTGCTCTGAATGAACCGAAGGCATCTGCTGAGAAAAGCACTCCGTTTGTCGTATCAAATGTTACCATAGCTTCAGGCCAATGTACCATTGGAGCTTTTACGAATGCAAGTGTATGTTTTCCAAAGCATCTACTGTCACCTTCTGTAACCTCATCCACCTGCTCAGGTCTGATATTAAATCCGAACTGGCGAAGTATCATAGCAGCCTTCTCTGTTGTAATAATCTTTACATTCGGCCAACGAAGTAAAATCTCCGGAATTGAAGCGGCATGATCAGGCTCTACATGGTTTATAAGTAAAAAATCTAAACTGCGATCTCCCAAAACTCCCTCAACATTGTCAAGGAACTGTCTACCAACTGACCAGTCGGCTGTATCTACCAGAACTGTTTTTTCATCCGTTAAGAGATATGCATTATAAGATACTCCATGATATATAGGATGAATATTTTCAAAAAGACTTAATCTGTGGTCATCTCCACCGACCCAATACAAATCGTCTGTAACTTTACGGTAATTATACATACTCTCCTCCTATTATACTTCAATCTCTATGAAATTATCTGCAGCTTCACCACAGTGTGGACATACCCATTCTTTTGGAATATCCTTAAACTCTGTTCCCGGTCTTACATCGCCCTCTTCATCTCCAAGAAGTACATCATATTCATAACCACAACCGTTACACAGATATAGTTTTCTTGAAGGTGTGTGTTTCTTCGCTACGGCTCTCTTAATTTCTTCATTGGCGGTGCAGGCTTCTTCTCTCCTGTATCAAGTGCTTTTGTAAGTGCAGGTAGTACCTCATTTACATCACCCACTATACCGTAGTCACAGTTTTTGAAGATTCTTGCATTCGGATCCTTATTTATGGCAACTATTGTAGAAGCATTCTTGATGCCCTTTAGATGCTGTAATGCACCTGATATACCACATGCAATATAAAGATTTCCTTTAAACTTTTGACCTGACATACCGACATATCTGTCAAGCGGCAAATATCCTAAAGTCTCCGCTACAGGTCTTGAAGAACCTATTGCAGCTCCGGCGGCCCTAGCCAAATCTTCTACAAGTTTCATATTCTCTTTTGATCCTATGCCCTGTCCCGCACTGACAACTCTTTCTGCAGCTACGATAGGTGTATCCATAGGAATACCTACGCTAAAGTCATATCCGTCCTTTTGAAGATTTGCTACAAGTACATCTATTTTCTCTTTTAATGTTCCCTCTCCGATAATCATTCTCTTTCTCTCACCGGTTTCCGGGCCCTTTGTTTTCTTAACGGCAGCAGTTTCGCCTCTTGATATCTTACCTAAGATATGAGCTGCTATTACGACTCTTTGAATTTCATTTGTACCCTCATATATAGGAGTGATTCTGGCATCTCTGTACATTCTCTCTACAGGCATACCCTTTAAGTATCCGTTTCCCCCAAAGATCTGCAGTGCGTCTGAAGTTATCTCAAGGGCCACATCGGATGCATACTGCTTTGCCATAGCTGATTCCATTCCATACGGAGCATGAGCTTCTTTAAGTTCCGCAGCGGAATATACAAGCATTCTTGCACATCTGAGCTTTGTTGCCATATCTGCAATCTTAAATGCAATTGCCTGCTGTGCAGCTATCGGCTTTCCGAACTGCTCTCTTTCCTTACTGTATTCAACAGCTTCTTCAAAAGCTCCCTGTGCAATACCCAGTGCCTGTGCAGCTATACCGATTCTACCTCCGTCAAGTGTAGCCATTGCAATCTTAAATCCTTGACCTTCTTTGCCAAGAAGATTAGCCTTCGGTACCTTTACATTATTAAAAATAAGCTCACATGTGGCAGATGATCTGATTCCCAGCTTGTCATAGTGATCACCGAAGCCAAATCCTTCCATGCCCTTTTCTACTATAAGTGCAGAAATACCTCTTGTACCTATATTAGGTGTAGTAAGAGCAAATATCACATAAACATCAGCTTCACCGCCGTTTGTTATAAATATCTTATTTCCGTTTAAGAGATAATAATCTCCCATATCCTCAGCAATAGTCTCCGTACCACCCGCATCAGATCCGGCATTCGGTTCTGTAAGACCGAAAGCTCCAAGGAGCTCTCCGCTGCAAAGACCCGGTAAATATTTCTTCTTTTGCTCTTCATTACCGAAAGCCGCTATAGGATAAGTACCCAATGAAGTGTGAGCTGAAAGTATAACACCTACGCCACCGTCAACTCTTGAAAGCTCCTCAACTGCTATAGCATAGCTGAGTACATCTGTTCCGGCACCACCATACTTCTTCTCGTATGGAAGTCCCATGATTCCCAGTTTACCCATGTTCTTTACAACTTGAGTTGGAAATTCGCTCTTTACATCAAGACTGAAAGCTATCGGTTTCACTTCTCTCTCTGCAAACTCACGAACCTTCTCTCTAAGCAACTCATGTTCCTTTGTTGTTTGATAAGACATATATTCCCTCCACTTAAATTATTTATACCGATACATAATGTCTCGGTATTTTGAGTTGTTTATTACAACTCCACTGCATTATAGATAATTACCTATAATGTAATAAACACATATCTGTTTATATGTATTTTTAAAAAGTTTACTCTTATAGTAAAGTATAAAACATTATATATAATAGTCAATATACTTTGATAAAAAGTATATAATCGTGATACTGCATAATAAAGGGCTATAAAATTAGTAACGATTACTAGTTTTATAGCCCTAAAAAATTTTCTTGTAAATTTCTTATAAATCTAGTCCGGATTATACTCAGACATAAGTTCCTTAAAAATATTTATGGATTTTTCTATTTTTTCTGTGTCTACACAGAAGGATAAACGAGCATATTCTTTCATTCCAAATCCCTCTCCCGGTACCAAAAGCATATTGTATTTTTTTGCCCTTTCACAAAAATCTTTTCCGTCATTATTTGGTGACTTTATAAACATATAGAAAGCCCCTTTAGGATTTGGCAATATATATCCCATTTCAATCAGTTCTGTATATAAAAGATTTCTGTTTCTTTGGTATACTTCAATATTTGGTTTTACATCTATACATTCCTTTATAACCCTCTGAAACAGTGAAGGAGCACAAACATATCCAAGTACTCTGGCTGCTCCGCTTATCGCGGCATATATATCCGTATAGTCTGTAGCATTAGTCGGTACCAAAATGTAACCGATTCTCTCTCCGGGAAGAGAAAGTGATTTTGACCATGAATACGCCACCAATGTATTGTCATATAAATTCGGTAAAAACTCCGGACGTTCTTCTACAAATACAACTTCTCTGTACGGCTCGTCACTTATTAAAAAAATAGGATGTCCATATTCTTTTTGTTTTCTGTTTAAAAGATCTACCAAAGCTTCTATATTTTCTTTCGGATAAATAACTCCCGAAGGATTATTTGGTGAATTCACTAAAACTGCTTTTGTATTAATATTTATATTTTTTTCAAGCTCATTTATATCGAGTGTGAGATCTTCACTGCATTTTACCAATACAAACTTTGCTCCCTGACCCTCTATAAACACCTTATAATCCGGAAAAAACGGAGTGTTTACTATTATCTCATCATTTTCACATTCAATAACAGCTTTAAATATAATATTCAAAGAGGCTGCCGCACCACAGGTTAAAAAGATATTATTTTCATCATAATCGGTAGAAAAGCGTGTATTCAAATTTCTTGCTACCGCAAGTCTGGTATCCCTATCACCGGGTGCAGAAGTATAACTGTTGTATTCCTTTGGAGAAAGCTCACTGACTATATGTTTTATAGTATTTCCAACTTCTCTCGGTGCAGGAGTACTGGGATTTCCCAGACTGAAATCCAGTACATTCTCAGCTCCTATTTCTTCAGCAAGTTTATTTCCATACTCATATATATCCCTTATACCTGACCTTATTTTTCCAAGATCCAACATCTTTTTTGAAACCATATTCTCTCCTATTCACTAATGATTGTGACTGAAGCCTGTGCCGGTAAGCAAATTGCCGACTCACCGATATTTTTTATATAACCGAATCTTTCACAGATATGGTCCGGACATTCACTGTGAGTGAATGCAATTGCACCATCCTTTATATCAAGATGTATCTCTATGCCGTTGCTTTCCAGATCTATTTTGTTATCCTTTGACAGATCAATATCCATGCTTTTATTATTCCCATACTTTAAAACGGCTTTACCTCCCGGCTTCTTATTTAAATAAATATAAAGTCCTGCCGCAATTCCAAGGATAACTACAACAATTATCAGATATATATCATTCTTTCTTAATTTCATAAATTTCCTATTTCTTTATAGACTCCAAAAGTTTTTTTGATGCCTTTATTTCATTCATTATAGCTGTAAGTCCCGGTGCTCCCTTGGTATTTCTTTTTTCCACGCAAGTTTTTAAAGAAATGGCATCGTATATATCATAGTCAAAATACTCTGATATATTTCTGAACTCTTCAAGTGAAAAATCATCAAGTGCCTTTCCATGTTCAATTCCATATAAGACTAGTCTACCCACTATCTCATGTGCATCTCTAAAAGCCACATTTTTCTTTACAAGATAATCTGCGGCATCGGTTGCATTTGTAAATCCTCCTCTTGCACTTTTTGCCATTCTTTCATTATTGAACTTCATACTTGAGAGCATTCCGGTCATAAGCTTTATCAGACTTTTTACAGTATCTATGGCATCAAATGACATTTCCTTGTCTTCTTGCATATCTTTATTATAGGCAAGCGGTAATCCCTTCATTGTTGTAAGAAGAGATATTAAACTTCCGTATACTCTACCGCTCTTTCCCCTTATAAGCTCTGCAATATCCGGATTTTTCTTCTGTGGCATTATAGATGAACCTGTAGAGTAAGTATCATCCATCTCCACAAATCTGTATTCATCGGTATTCCATATGATAATTTCTTCTGATAGCCTGCTAAGATGCATGGAAATTATGGCAAGATCCGATAGTAACTCCAAAAGATAATCCCTGCCACTTACAGAATCCATACTGTTTCTTGTAGCAGACTCAAACTCCAAAAGGCTTGCTACATAATCTCTGTCAAGATCATATGTCGTTCCTGCAAAAGCACCGGAGCCTAAAGGCGACATATTCATTCTCTTTCTTGTAGAGCAAAGTCTGTCAAAATCTCTTATAAACATCTCAAAATATGCACCGAAGTGATGTGCCAAAGTTGTAGGTTGTGCTTTTTGCAAATGTGTGAACCCGGGCATATATGTTGTTGTATTTTCTTCCATAATATGAAGTACTTCAGTAAGTAGTTCATACAACAGTTCCTTAAGTTCATCTATCTCATCTCTTACATAGAGTTTCATATCAAGTGCCACCTGATCGTTTCTGCTTCTTCCTGTATGCAGTTTCTTACCGGTATCACCTATTCTTTCTATCAAATGAGCCTCGACATATGAATGTATATCCTCCGAACCGTCATCAAATTTTAGAACTCCGGTGTCTATATCATTTTCTATAGAAGATAATCCTACAATTATTTTATCTCTCTCATCATCTGTAAGTATATTTTGTTTTGCAAGCATCTTTACATGGGCTATACTTCCTCTGATATCCTGCTTATAGAATCTATGGTCAAATGAAAGCGATTCATTAAAACTCTCCACCAGTTTATTTGTTTCTTTTGTAAATCTTCCACCCCAAAGTTTCATATATACACCGTCTTTCTATTTCAAATTGTCATCATTACTATTTTCATCAGCATCAGTCTCTGAATTACAGTTTTTGTAAGCAGGTCCACCACACCTTTTCCTCCGGATATAGCTGTATCAATCTTTATAATATTATTGAGATTTGTTTGTTCCGTATCATCATTTTCATAATCATCGTCTTCTTCCAAATCATCAATATCAAGTTCTTCAAACTCTTCTTCAATTACTTCTTTCTTTCTGAATTTGAATCCGCCGTTTTCTATAACTTTTTTCACAAGACATATCAGTAATAATAAAGCCAATGATGCCGCACTTATTATTGCACCTTCAATGATACCAGAACTTACGTACTTAAACTCTATTTCATGCTGCCCTTTTTCAAGTTTCAAACCGATAAAAGCATCTAAGAGCTTTATTTTCTCGGCTTTCTTTCCGTCAACATAAACACTCCATCCTTCATCATATGGAATAGAGGTAAACAATGTAGTATTTTCAACCGCATGAACATTTCCTGACAGATATGAGTCTGAAATTTTGCTTAGATATAAAGGATTTTTATTTAAGATATAATACAGTTTCTTTAGTGAATCATAATTGACTCTATATACCCTTGCATCAATAGATTCATCCTTATCATCATCCGTACTTACAAATCTTCCGTTTTTCTCTCCCTCAAGGGTTCCAAGCTCCAATATATAATGTCTCTTCAGATTCTTAAATGACTTTTTGACGTCCCCGTCTCCATAACTGAATTCCACTTCATCAATAGAAGGATTTGTCACATATGCATAGTATTCTCCGTCAATGTCAGTTTCAAAATTTACAGAAGTGGACTCTTTTATGGTTTCGATTTGTTCAAATATATCAGGCAAACCATATACTACCGCTAAATCATTTTGAACTTCTATCGGATCGCCAAGATTTAAATTCCAGTCATCACTAAATCTTTCATCAACCATATATCCAAGTGGTAATGTATACGGGTTTTCATATAAATAACTGTTTCCCGATACATCAACAAATGAGATATTTGTATTTCTTGTTTCACCTGTATATATTGCATATCTTACTGCAAAGAGCATATCAAGAAGCGGTGTTTCACCTGTAATTGAATACGCATTTGTTGAAGCTTCATTTCCCAGTTTTTCAAATAAATCAGTCAGCGAAGCATTTGCTGTAGATGAAAAGATGGAAACCGATTTAAAATTCAACCAGGCACCATCATCCTTTGTCTTTCTATCAACCTTATCTATTCTATAGAAATCATCCATTGGTAATTTCTTAAGTAATGCTCTTACATCATTATTATCATTTAAATAAGTACTCCTACTTATCGTTGTTACACTGGTTACAGACATATTAACACTTGACTCAATTACAACAATTGCAAGTGTTATCAGGAATAAAACTGTTTTTGAGAATCTCTTTACCCTATGCAGATACATCAGTACTGCATATATACTTATAAAAATCATTGCGGCATAAAATACTGCAAAGTGAAAATCCTCATTGTTTACTATCTTTTGTGCCAGCAAAATATATATCATGCTTATTCCAAATGCCAATCCAAGATCTTTAGTTGTATTTGCCGTGAAATTATCATATGCCTTTGCACAGATAAACAACACAAGAAATATATATATAAAGCTCTGTCTTGCAGGCAGTGAGTTTGGATAATGAAGTCCATGCCAAATATAATTCAATACATTTATTGAAAATCCTGCAAGGAAAAAAACAAGCAAAGATATATAAACTGCTTTTTTTCTTTTTTTGGAAATCTTTCTATTAAGTATGTATAGAATTACAAATAAAAATATTCCTACACCACAGAATATATTCGGCCAATGATCCAGACCTATTTCAACTTTTTACATTTCCCATATGTCTTGCAATCATATCAAATATTGAAAAATATGAATTAAATGTACTTGGGAAGTCAAAGTCTCCCGAGGCTGTGAGTTTTAATGCATATATCTCAGGCAATAAAACCAGTGCACTAAGTCCACCTGAGAGCAATGAATATATACTAAATCTAAATGCTGAAAGTGTAAACTTTCTCAAATTGTTTTCATTCTTTATTACATGAAGAGAAATAAAGTATATTACCATAAAAAGGCAGATCATTATAGAAATATAATAATTTGACAATATACAAAGTCCCAGACTTAATGTGTATAATAAACCTTTTCCTGCTTTTACCAGTCTTTCAAGACCGAGGCAAACTATAGGAAGAAGAATAATACAATCAAGCCACATAATATTCCAACTGTATGCCGCCATATATCCTGAAAGTGCATAGAATATACCAAAGAATAATATACCTGCCTTATTACCTGAAGCATGCTTATATAAATAATATGTAAATGAAAGTCCTGATAGACCTATTTTTAATACGATCATATATGTCATAAATTCTATAACATATTTCTGAGGACATAAAATGATCAGCCAATTTAGAGGGCTTGCAAGGTAGTAAGCATATAATGCCGAGAAATTTATTCCCATTCCCAGATTCCAGCTGTAAAGAAGCGACCCTCCATTACTTAACTTATATTTAAACTCTGAAAAAAACGGAGCATATTGATGATACATATCAGTTCTCAAAAAGCTCTCATCACCAAAGGGGAATATTCCCCTCTGTATAAATATTATTATCATTATAAAAACAGGTATTATAAAAGATAAAACAAATACTGCTCTTTTATCCATAACTGTTTCATCTCTATGACTTAAATTCAAATCGTTCATTTTACTCCTCCGTCTTCTCACTAATTATAGTGGAGGAATTTTTTTTTATCAATCTAATTCATAAGATTTATATACAATAGTAAAAAAAAATGTTATACTTCTACCTAAAAGTCGTTAGGAGATACATGAAAAAGAAAATTTTATTACCTATTTTAGCTTTCGCATCATTACTTATAGCGATAGCCATTATATTTTCCAATATAAGAAACAAAAAAATTGAAATTGAAACCACTGTTGAAACCACTACAGTAGTAGAGACTACAACTGAGCCTCCTACAAAGGCTTATGAGACTGATGAGAACTATACCAGGAAAATAGATTTTGCATCACTTAAGGCTACCAATCCTGATGTGATTGCATGGGTATATATACCGGGGACCGTAATAGATTATCCTATTTTATGGAAAGAATATGATATTGACTATTATTTACATCGTGATATAAACCATCAGGAGTCATACTATTCCGTTTATATGGATGGTTACAGTAATTCTGATTTTTCCACCTTAAATAATATTATTTACGGTCATCATATGAAAGACGGTAAGATGTTTACAGATATAACCAAGTTTAAGGATGAAGATTTTTTCAAAGAACATCGAATGGTATATATCTATACACCTGATAAAACCTACAGATTAAAAACTATTGCCGCCCTTTATACCGACTCTGCCCCTGAAAGAAGGCAGACATATTTTGATGATATGGATTATTTCCACAATTATGTGGATAGAATGACTGAAAGGTGTACATTCAAGAGAGATTCCGGAAAAAGGTGTAAATAAAATATGGTCATTTATTACCTGCTCTTATGAAGGTGATGATACCAGAACAGTTTTGTACACTTATGAGTTGGATGATAATGATGAGCCGGAAAAATATGATTTATCAACTATTGATTTTGGCGAAGATCACAGGTAAAATTAGTACTGCTTTTAGAGATATAACTTGTAGTTATATTAAACATATTATTTAATAAATTGACATTTATCATAATGGTGCTATAGTAAAGTGCAAACCAATATGATTCACCGTTTTGTTTTTAATCAAAACTATTATACTAATACTTTTAATATTGGGAGGTAACATGAGACGAGTATTTTCACTTATTGTAGATAATTCTGCAGGTGTTTTAAGTCGTGTGTCAGGTCTGTTCTCAAGGAGAGGGTACAATATCGACTCTCTCACTGTTGGAGAGACAGCCGATCCGCGCTTTTCAAGAATGACAGTTGTTTCTATCGGAGACGAGGACACTCTTGATCAAATAGTAAAACAGCTGAGAAAATTAGAAGATGTAAGAGATATCAAGGTTTTAGAGGAAGGCAAAAGTGTTTCCGTGAAATTATAATGATAAAAGTAAAAGCCGATGCTTCACAGAGACAGGATATCGCAGCTCTTTGCGATATTTTCAGAGCTACTATTGTAGATGTGGCTAAGGATTGTTTGACTGTTATGCTTACAGGTGATAATTCAAAACTTGAAGCGCTTTCAAACCTTCTTTCCGATTATGAAGTTTTGGAACTTGCCAGGACAGGACTCACTGCTCTTTCAAGAGGAAGTGATGATGTAGTTGTTTTCAACTAGTTTTTATTTTGATGGTTCCCCAACCTAAATGGGTTAAAATAGAAGTTACTTAGGAGGTATTTATATGTCTAAAATTTATTATCAAGAGGATTGTAATCTTTCAATGCTTGAGGGTAAAACTATCGCAATCATCGGTTACGGTAGCCAGGGACATGCACATGCATTGAACTTAAAGGAAAGCGGATGCAATGTAATTGTCGGCCTTTATGAAGGAAGTAAGTCATGGGCAAAGGCAGAAGCACAGGGACTTAAAGTTTACACAGCTGCAGAGGCTACAAAGAAAGCAGATATTATAATGATTCTTATAAACGATGAGCTTCAGGCTGATTTATATAAGAATGATATCGAGCCAAATCTTGAAGCAGGAAATATGCTTATGTTTGCTCATGGTTTCAATGTTCACTTCGGTTGTATCAAAGCACCTAAGGATGTTGATGTTACAATGATAGCTCCTAAGGCTCCGGGACATACTGTTCGTTCAGAGTATCTTGAGGGCAAGGGAACACCTTGTCTTGTAGCTGTAGAGCAGGATGCTACAGGTAAAGCACTTGAGCTTGCACTTGCTTACGGTGCAGGTATCGGTGGTGCCAGAGCAGGTCTTCTTGAGACTACCTTCCGCACAGAGACTGAGACCGACCTCTTCGGTGAGCAGGCTGTTCTTTGCGGTGGTGTTTGTGCACTTATGCAGGCAGGTTTTGAGACTCTTTGTGAAGCAGGTTATGATCCAAGAAATGCATACTTTGAATGTATCCATGAGATGAAGCTTATCGTAGACCTTATCTATCAGTCAGGATTTGAAGGAATGAGATATTCTATTTCAAATACAGCTGAGTACGGTGACTATATCACAGGACCAAAGATTATTACTGAGGAAACAAAGAAAGCTATGAAGCAGGTTCTTACAGATATCCAGGACGGTACATTTGCTAAAGACTTCTTACTTGATATGTCTAATGCAGGTCGTCAGGTTCACTTCAAGGCTATGAGAAAGCTTGCTGCTGAGCATCCTTCAGAGAAGGTTGGTGCAGAAATCAGAAAGCTTTACAGCTGGAACAATGATGCCGAGAAGCTTATCAACAACTAATAATTTAAAAGTTTATAGCCACTGCTTTTGCAGTGGCTATTTTTTATTCTATAAATACCAACCTTTATTATATAAAGCTAGTTTCTCACACCATTAGCATCCACTTGATATCCGTCTACAGATGTATTTACAGACAGATCACCGTCAGTACCAAAATGATAGAATTTTCCTCCGATATTTTCCCATGCAGACTGAGCTATGGCTCCACCTGATACTGCATAGTACCATTTTTCCTTATATGATATCCACTCATTTTCTGCAATATATCCACCGGCTTTGCAAAGTACCACTTGCCACCTATATAGATCCACTGATTTTCTGCCAGCTCACTATTATCATCCATATAGAACCAATAATTTCCATCCTTTACCCAGGATGATTTAATGTTCTCATCAAGTATAGTCCACTTACCGTTTGGCAGTTTAAACCAGTTCTTTGTAAATACCTTCTTAACATCTTTAACCGATGTTCCTGTACTTTTTGCTCGTCCCTTACTCTTGCTTCCACCTGATGATTTGCTTGATTTTTTTGAAGAAGAAAGTGTTTTTTCTGTTTTTTCTGTTTTTTCCGTTTTTTCTATCTCCGGCTTTATAACCAAAGAGTTGTTGGGATCTGTCTTTTTCTTAATATCATCAGATTTACTTTCAGGCTTCTCTACAGTTTTTTCGGATTTGGAATCTTTGCTTTCATCAGTTTTCTCAGATTTGGAATCTTTGCTTTCATCAGCTTCCTCAATTTTATTATTTTCAGAAGAGTTTTGTTCTTCTTCTTTGACCATAAATTTTGCTATTGTATTATCTACTTTATCCTCTGCTTCCAACAGATCTTGAAGATCATTTGAAGAATTCACTGTTTCAATTAAGTTCCTCTTTGTATCTTCATCAAGCTTTGAAGAATTTATCTTTTCGAGTATTTCTTCCTTCAAGGCAAGCTTTGCCTTAGCAAAACCGAAGAGAGCCACATCAAGTTCAATTCCCGCACTTCTAAGTTCTCTAAGAGTTTTTGCATTCTCTATCTTAGATTGTAGTACTTTCACCTGTGAATTTCTTAATTTCCTTGCATTTGACGGTGTAGAAACCTTTTCTAAAAGTGCTTCCTTTTCACTTCTAAGCTTCTCATTGTCAAAATCGAATTTCACTTCAATATTATCATATAAAGTTGACTTTAATATGAGTTTATTTTCACCATCTAAAAGTAATCTTTCATTTATAAGTAATGTACTGCCAAGAGCTGATCTTGTGTACTGTGTCTTACTAAGTTTTTTGTTATTTAGTTCCACATAGGCCAATGAATCTGTATAGCCATACTCAGGCAATTTTCCCTGTGAGAAATTAACAGCTATATTCTTCTTATCCGGATCTTTTTCTACCTCAAATGTAATATTGGTATCCTTTATAGCAAAATCAATATTTGCATCCTTATATCCTTTAGCGGATATTTTCATTGAGAAACTACCTACAGTCTCAAGAATACCTGCAGACTTTCTCCAATCTTCAAAATCCAGAGATACCTTATCATTATTTTTTACAAATCCATCAGTTTTTGTAGTGCTGTATCCCCTGTCATTTGATATTTTTATAGACTGTATAGCATCCACATATTCTTTATTTGAAGATATTACAACCGGATTTCCTTTTACAACAGATTTTACTTTGACTGAAGGCTCCTTTAACTCTCCTATAAGCTCTGAAGGTGCTACAATATCCTTTAAAACAACTGTAGGATAATCATTATTTTGCAATATAACGGTATATGTATGATCTGCAATAAAATTCTTTGCGAAGATCTTTAATACATTTCCTCCGGCATACTCTGACCAAAAATCCTCATTTGGTCCCGGCTTTAATACTTTAAAATCTCCTGTGGTTTGATCCTTCACAGTAATTTTACTTTCCGCCTTTGGAGCGTTGTTATTTCTTTTATCAAAATATGTGCGCAATACAAATGTACTAGGAGTTGTTTTTGATTTAAGTTCCAGACTGTAATCAGTGTCTGTTAAAAATCTGTACTCTACCTTTACATCCTTTGTACCAAACACTCCGCCTTTTTTCCTAAAAAAGCTTACACTGCTGTCATCATATCCTTTAGCCTTAAACTCTAATATAAATCGTCCGCTATCATTCTTAAAATATTTTTTATCTATTTTTAGAGTAAGATTATCCTTATCAAGCTCATAGTAACGGTTCTGATTATTTCTATACTTATCGTCATCTATAGCCTTTTGTGCTATCGGATACATCTCATAACTGTATCCGTTTCTGTCCTTTAATACTATTTATTTAACTCTGAAAGCCAAGCCTTATCATCTTCATCAAATGACATTAAAAAGTCTTCATCCGATTTAATATCATCAGCCCACAATGTTCTTGCCGGCTTTACACTTGCAAGGTCAGGACTTTCAATATCCAAATTCAGTGTTTTAACTGAAGGGTGATATAATGAAAGTCTATATTTTTTGTTTGATTCAAATACTTTTGAAAAAATCTGTAATTCACTGTAGGACTTTTTGTAATCCTTATTTTCTTCCAAAGTCTTTGTATTTTTCGCCTCACCTTTTTCATCCAATACTGAAAGTTCAATATCACTTATTTCACTCAGATAAATAGAGTTTACACCCTCACCGTAAGTTATCTTTAAACTGTTATCTCCTTTTGTATCCCAGTTATACTTTAGTGGATCGGCATGCTCATATAAAATAACTGTACCCTTGGTATTTAAAAATCCTTCCACTGCTATATCTATATCATAGATATAGAGTGACTGATATATTCTCTTACCGTTTTTAAACTGAATTGTCAATTCATCATTATCTTCGTCAATACTTACATCATATTTATCTTTTTCTATCTCAGTTGTACTGCCTGCCATTGTAAATATTTCACTTACAGTAATTTTTTCCTTTAAATCACCCCTAACAGCATCATAAAATGCCACTCTTTCCTCGTCACTATTATGTTTCAGTTTTAATTTAAAGGCAACATCCACTCCATCTGTATTTTCAAGTGCAATAAGCTTAGGGCTGATTTTTTGTTTTTTAAATTCATCGCCCAGTTCCACAAATGTTTTATATGTAATATCCTTCATATAAAAATACAGTATATTTTCACCTTTGTTTAGATATTTATATGGTATAAATATAGTATACCATTTTGATCTGTCTGTATTAACAGTCTCATATCTATATTTAACATCATTTATACCTATATACTGAATCTCATTTACAAAGCCGTTACTTAAGAAATCCTTATTAAGGTGCATTATCAGATATCCATAAGAATTGTTGTATTCCAATGATTCAATAAAATCACTCTCAAAAGGCAAATTCTTATCTGATTCACTGACCTCTGTACCTTTATCTTCTCCTTCACCTCTTCCGGGTCTTAGAGAAGGTACAGGTGGTGGTCCCATAGTTGATGCATGTGATACCACATCAACTTCCCTTACACCAATCGGCTTCAAAACTTTTGTGTAGAAAAAAGATGACATAACCATATTCGTGGCTAATATACTACACAATACTACTTTAAAAATACGCTTAAACATGTCTCGTCCCTCCAAACGAACAAATAAAAATTTCTATGTAAAAGATCATCATATTATTTAGTTAGTATGTACTAACTCATATCCCGAAAAATCTGTCCGACTTAGTAAGTTGATCCTCCTTTAATAACATTGGAAAATTCTTAATAAGTACAGGACAGATTCTAATAATATTCAAACTATATTTTACATAAAATGTATCTGATACATACAGTAGTATATAATTATATATATATTTCGTCAAGTATATAAAAATATATTCATTGTATTTTTTTGTATGCTAATTTTAGATATATCACTTATTATTGTACAAATATATTACTAAATATAAATTATTTATTAATTTATCTCTAATCTCCTTGTAGAGGTATAAAAGTTCTATCAGCTTCCGCTTTATTTATTTTAATAGCATTTTCATATATTTGATTAGCTTCTTTTACAAAGATTGATTGTGAATTTTTCTTTACATTTCCTTCTCTTTTTACCTTCTCATATCTTCCGTCAGGTAACAGTATAGACGCCTTTACATTATCCTCCAACTCCACATCCAGATAATGTTTGATACTCTTTATTATATCCTCATCCGCAACCGGGAATACTATCTCCACTCTCTTTTCCAGATTTCTGTTCATCCAGTCGGCGCTTCCAAGAAAGATCTCTTCTTCATTATCTATTCTAAAGTCAAATATTCTTGCATGCTCAAGGAATGTTCCTACAATAGATCTAACTGTAATATTTTCAGAGACTCCTTTTATTCCTACCTTAAGGCAACATATACCTCTGACAATCAAATCTATCTTTACACCTGCACAGCTTGCCGAATATAGTGCACATATAATATCCTTATCTGAAAGTGAATTCATCTTAGTTATAATTCTAACCTCAGATCCCTTCCTTGCAGCTTCTTCACATTTACTTATCTTCTTTAAGAAAATATCCTTCATCCAAAGCGGTGCAACCACATATCTTTTCCAGAAAGGCGGCTCCGAATATCCGCTTAGCATGTTAAAGACTGCAGTAGCATCCTCACCATAACTTTCTCTTGCTGTAAACATACCAAGGTCTGTATAAAGCTTTGCAGTAGAATCATTATAGTTTCCGGTGCCAAGATGCACATATCTTCTGATACCGTCTTCTTCCCTTCTTACAACCAGAGTTATCTTTGAGTGCGTCTTTAATCCTACAAGTCCGTAGATTACATGACAGCCTGCTTTTTCAAGCATCCTTGCCCAGTTGATATTATTTTCCTCATCAAATCTTGCCTTAAGCTCCACCAAAACCGTAACCTGTTTACCATTGTCGGCAGCATTTGCAAGCGCCTTGATAATAGGTGAATTTCCGCTGACTCTATATAAGGTCTGTTTGATCGCAAGTACATTTTTATCTGCTGCCGCTTTTGATACAAAGTCTATTACCGGATCAAAGCTCTCATATGGATGTGAAAGCAATATATCCTTCTTTTTTATCTCCTCAAATATATCTTCACAATCTATAAGTCTTTGATTCATCACCGGAATATGCTTTTTATCCTTTAGCCTGTCAAATCCTTCAAGTGAATATATTTTCATTAAAACCGTCAGATCAAGAGGACCGTTTATCTTAAATATATCCTCTTCATCCACATTCAACTCATTCTTTAGGAAATTTAAAAGGCTTGCATCTATTCTATCTTCTACTTCAAGTCTGATGGCCTCTCCCCACTGCCTTTTTTTAAGTTTTTCTTTATTTCCTCCAACAGATCCGATGCATCATCCTCATCAAGCTTAAACTCGGCATTTCTCATTACTCTGAATGTTGTTGCGGATATTACTTCATAATTTAAGAATAGTTTATCTATATTTTTCTCTATGATATCCTCAAGATAAATTATCTTTCTCTCCTCAGACTCTGTAGGAATCTCCACAATTCTTGGTAGTACTGACGGCACCTGCACCATCGCAAAATCAAGATCTGCATCTACATTTCCAAGATACACATCCTTTTTCTTCTTTTTAGAGTTCTCGTCTTTTCTCTTTCTTATAAGGGCTGCAATATTTAAACTCTTATTCCTAACAAGTGGAAATGGTCTTGATGCATCTACTGCCATGGGTGTAAGTACGGGATATACAAATTCATCAAAATATTCATTTATAAATTTCTTTTCATTAGTATCCAGTTCATCACCATGAGTTATTATATGCAGATTTTCTTTCTTTAATAGTGGAATCAAAGACTTGTTATAAACCTCATACTGCTTTTTAACAAAATCATGTGTCTCTTTTGCAAGTACATTAAGCTGTTTATCTGCACTCATTCCGGATATATCTTTTTTCTTGTAGTCAGCCTCTACCATATCCTTTAGAGAAGCAATCCTTACCATAAAAAACTCATCCAGATTTGACGAAGTGATGCTTAGAAATTTTAATCTTTCAAAAAGTTTTACATCACCATCCTCTGCCTCATTCAAAACTCTTATATTGAACTTCAACCAAGACAGCTCCCTGTTTGTAAAATATTCCACATTATCAAACTTCTCCATAACAGCCACTCCTTTCTATTAAAAAGTTCTTATCTGCTTTAAGATGAATTCTATTCCAAATATTTCTCTAAAAAAATCTCTGTGAGAATTAAAGCTGAGTATTTCAAGGCTCAAATCTCCCATATAATTCACTTCAAGCTTCAGCTTATTATCCTTTAATTTCAACGAGAAATTTTTCATCTTTTGCTTATGAGATCTGTCAAGTGCATTTGCCATTTGAAGTATTGCACTTAGCTTTGCAAGTCTTATATCTCTTTTATTATAAATATTTTCTTCATTATCAATATTTGATATTTCCGCCATAAGCATTCTTTCATCATGGGATATTCCTATTATCTCTCCTGATGAAATAATATTATAGGTTGCCATATCACTGTTTTTCATATTGATAAACTTGCCTATATTATGGAGTATAGATGCTATTTGCACCAAAAGTCTGTCTCTGTCAGTTAAACCGCTGACCTCTTTTATAGCATCAAATATAAGAAGAGCATTCTTTTCCACAGCACTGTTGTGTTTACTGTTTCCTCTGTATCTTTTTGCAATGTTTTTGGATGCGGCTATTATATCCTCATCAAAATTATGTCCGACACTTATTATTCCCGTTTTCTTTGCATACTCCGCTGCAATTCCGTCTATTAAAAGCGTACCCGGCATCCATATTTCTTTAGCATTAAAAAGATCAAAAATTCTTTGGAATATAAGTACACTCGGTAAAATCAGCTTTGCTTGATTTTTACTTACACCGAGTATATTCTCTATTTCCTCAACACTCTTTCCCCTTATCTTATCAAATAGTGTGATAAATCTCTCATAGTCTACTATCATATCCGATGATTCTTTATCCAAATACCTAAATACATACATAAGAGGTTCACCGATGCCTATTATAGTTTTTACTTTTTTATTCTTTAAGTATATCTTCTTAAATGTATTAAGATCATTATCAATAAGCTCTGTAAGTACATTGTGCTTTTTCTCGCTGATATTATCTATTTCTTCTACCATCTCTCTAAGCCTTAACACTCCGAGAGATAAATTTTGTGTACTCTGTATTGCACCGTTATCATATAGTGTAAGCTGCATACTTCCAAAACCGACATCGGCAATAGCGGTACCGCTCTTTATATATTTCTCAAAGAGCTCACCCTTTGAATCAATGGACATATAGTTGATAAATCTTTGCTCGGAGTTTGATATTATACTTATATCAATCCCCGCTCTTACCTTTATTTGATCAAGAACCTGCATATTATTTGAGGCTTCACGCATAGCACTGGTAGCATATGCCCTATAGGCTTCTACATTATAACTATCCATGATCTTTTTAAAATCAGATAAAATATAACATAGCTCATCTATCATTTCATAACTGATCTTACCGTATTTATAAGTATCACTACCAAGTGCAATTGTGTGCTTGACATAATCTATCCTTTTTATTCCGGATTTACTTGCTATCTCATAAATTCCAAGTTCAAGCTCAAATGAGCCTACATCAATTGCCGCAAAATATTTTATCTCACTCTTTCCCATACGCTCTCCAAGTCTATTGACTCTGTAAATAAGTTATAAATTGTGTTGCACTTCTTCCGGACATACCGCCATGGGACAATTCCCACATATTGGCTTTTGAAAGTATTTCACTTTCATCCATATCTATATTATGCTTCTTTGCTAATGCAAGTACAATAGAATTAAACTCCCTTTTATCAGGTGAACCGTAATAGATCTTTTCACCAAATCTTGCAGATAATGAGAGTTTCTTCTACAGTATCTCTTGTATGAAGTTCTTCATCAGTTTCAGTCTTATCTCTGAAACTTTCTCTGATAAGATGTCTCCTGTTACTTGTAGCATATATCAATACATTCTCAGGTCTTCTTCCAAAACCTCCTTCAAGAATCGCCTTCAAATACTTGTATTCAAGCTCAGACTCTTCAAAGCTTAAATCGTCCATATAAATTATAAATTTATAATTTCTGTCTTTGATCTGCTCAAGTATATCCGATAAATATCTGAATTGATGTTTATAAATCTCTATAATTCTAAGACCTTTATCATAGTATTCGTTTACAATAGCCTTAACACTTGATGACTTTCCGGTACCCGCATCTCCGTATAAAAGGCAGTTATTTGCAGGCTTTCCTTTAATAAAACTCTCGGTATTGTGTGTGAGTTTTTTCTTTTGAAGATCATAGCCTATTATATCATTCAAATACACATGCTCAACTCTTGTAATAGGTATAATATTTGCAGTCTTTAAATCTGTACCTTCTTCTATACGAAAAGCCTTATTTAAACCAAACTTCCCTACACCATACTCCTTGTAAAATTCAGTTATTATATTTTTAAAGTCCTCATCAAAATCAGCATCCAAAAGTTGCTTTGAAAGCCTGAGTATTCTATCTCTTACTCTGGTATTTACTAGTTTAGAGTCCTTGCCGTTTCCCTGATAATTATATATTTCTTTTAATAAAGCTTTATCTATATCAGGTACAAAATGAAACATTTCTCTAAGTATTTTAAAATCATGTATTGCAAAAGTATTTATACTTCCCGAGGTTTCTCCTACAATCTCTGTTGCCTTTGAATAAACATTTTCATTGTAGGCAAGTGCAAGTGCAAGTATATTTCCCCAAAGATTTCCGTGAAGTCCATATTCTCCGGCCACTTCCAGAAGCTTTGATATGGTTTTACTTGTATTTGCACTGTTTTTATCCAAAGAGCAAAACATTCTTATGGTGTCTTCAAACTTTAAATCTCTGTATAATATCAACTCATCAATTTTTTTAAAGTTTTACATGATTTTATGCTGTACATATTCTCTCCTTAAAAATAATTGCTTGTACATCAGTTATTTGAAAAAAATAATTACCTAATATCTTTAAAAAAGGTACTTTGTTTTTTAGTATTTCAAGCACATTTGAAACATTGTCAGAGTTAAGATTAGCTTCAATATCAATGAAAAATCTATACTCAAAGGTCTTTTCCGGTATAGGTCTTGACTCTATTTTTAGAAGATTTAAACCGGTTAATGCAAATATACCCAAAATATTGTAGAGCATACCTTTTTCATGTGGAAGTTCCAATATAAGGCTGAGTTTATTTGACTCTTTTGAAAAGATCTTTTCCTTACTGAGCACTACAAATCTTGTAGTGTTATTGGAATTTCTGTTGATATCTCTATCGAAAATATCGAGATCGTAAAGCTTTGCCGAAAGTTCGGAAGCTATAGCCGCCTGCTCCTTTTTTTCTTCATCTTTTACTTTCTTTGCAGAAATCGCCGTATTTAAAAGACTTATCTGACTCCATTCCTGATGTTCCTTCAAATAAGATGCACATTGCATCAAAGCCTGAGGATGGGAGTACACAGTCTTAATATCAGAAAGTCTTGCACCCTTTACTCCTAAAAGACAATGGCTTATATGCAGATCATATTCCGCAACTATAACAACATCCTTTTTTAAAAGAAGGTCAAAAATATCCGTAACAATACCGGCTGATGAATTTTCAAGAGGTACAACACAATATGATGCCTCACCTCTTGTAACAGAATTTATTGCTTCTTCAAAAGTATTTACATTTTCTGTACTTACACCCGGAAATATATTCTGTGTAACTATATGTGAGTATGCACCTTCAACACCCTGATATACTATTTTTTTTATATCATTGTCCATATATTCCCTGCAGACAAATCCGCTTGGTATTTCATCATATCTTTGCATAGTACTCCCGAAGTTTTATTTCTTTTCCTTTACCATGTTTTCAAGCATATTTACTATTTTCTTTCTTGCATATGCTCCCAGCTTTTTCTTCTCATCATCAGAAAGATCTGATATTATAATAGGCTCCCCATACTCAATTATTACATCACTCTTTTTCATAAAAGGTAAATGCTGTTCCCATATCTCATATGTACCGTATATTGCCACCGGTATAACAGGTACCTTTCCTTTTTCGGCTATTTTTAATGATCCCTCTTTAAAATCCATCACATTGGTTACATCATCATTCAAATTTCTTGTTCCTTCAGGACAGATCCATATTGATATACCTGACTTTACTTTTTCAATGCCCGCTAATATAGTTTTTAATCCCTGCTTTATATCATTTCTGTTTAAGAAAAGACAATTTAAAATCTCCATCCACTGCTTTATAAGCGGTATATGTATCATTTCATACTTTGCCACAAATCCAAGCGGCTTATATGTATAGGCATATCCTGCCAAAATATCAAAATAGCTTCTGTGATTACTTACAAAAAGTACACCGCCTTCTTTAGGTATATTCTCTCTTCCCCTAACCTCTACCTTAGCTCCTGCCAAAAATAACAATAGTCTAAACATTGTTCTTACCATTGTCTGTGCAATTGTAGATGAAGTGTTAGGTTTAAACTTTATTACTATCAGTAAAATAAGCATTGTCGGTATAAATAGCACCAAATATAAAAGTAGACATAAAGCTACCAAAATAAATCTAATCATTTGAAAAAACCTCTCATTATAATAATGGACTAAGGAGTCTGCTTATCTGTTCTTTAATTCTTTGAATAAGTGAACGATTCTTATACATGGAAAGTGTATACTCCTTTGAATCATAAATATCTCTCATAAAATTGTCTTCAAGTTCTATTGTAATATCCTCATCGTAAATCATTGCATTGACCTCAAAATTAAGCTCAAAGCTTCTTATATCCATATTTGCTGTACCCACACAGGCTACCTTTCCGTCAGCCATTACAGATTTTGCATGCAGAAAGCCCTTCTCATATGTATATACCTTTCCACCCGCTTCAAGAAGAGTTCCTGCCCAACTGAGCGTAGCGGAATATACAAACGGATGATCCGGCATACATGGAATCATAAGTCTTACATCAACTCCGGACCTTGCCGCAATATTAAGCGCACTCATAAAAGCCTCATCCGGTATAAAATAAGGCGTATGAATGTAAACATGATCCTTTGCATGGTTTATGATCTCTATGTAATTATCTCGTATAAGTTTAGTCTCTGAATCAGGTCCACTTGAAATTATCTGCATTCTAAGGATGTCTTCACCTTCCTTAGTCACAAAATTCATTTTATCCAGTTCTGTAAATACTTGTCATTTAAAAAAATGTCTTCCTTAGTTGCATACTTCCAGTCCAGTCCAAATCTAAGCTCCAGTCCGTTTACTGCTTCTCCCACTATTCTAAGATGAGTATCTCTCCAATGACCGAATTTCTTTGATCCGTCTACATACTCTTTTCCTATATTGAAACCGCCTACATAACCGATTTTACCGTCTATTACGGCAATCTTTCTGTGGTTTCTATAGTTTACACGAAAGTTTATCCTTCCCAAAGTTGCAGGGAAAAACACACCTAATTTTATGCCGTGAGATTTTAAATTCTCTAAAATCTTCTTTGACATAAATCTTCCACCCATTCCGTCAAACAAAATTCTTATCTCAACACCCTCATCGGCTTTTTTTATCAGCTCCTTGGCTATATTTAGAAAAAGATAGTCCTGCTTTATAATATAATATTCTAAATGTATATATTTCTTTGCATTTTTGATATCATAAATCAATGCATCAAATTTTTCATTTCCGTCCGTAAATATATCCAAAGAATTTTTCATTGTCATAAGAGAACCACCTGACATCAGATTGTATTGCATCAATCTGTGGTATTCTTTGGCATACAAGTCATTCTTTACCTTTTTATTATTGGTAAAAAACTTTTCCTGCCTTATAGTAGCTCTTCTTATACCATCCTCAACATTCTTTAGTCTAAACATTTTGGATTTTCTATAGTCTTGACCTAAAAATAAATATAATATTATTCCGACGACCGGAAGAAAGTTAAGAACTAAAATCCAGGTCCAAACTGTTCTTGGGTCTCTCCTCTGAAAAAAACAATTATGAGTGACAGTATCAAATTGAGATAAAATAAATGAACAAATCCCAACTGACCTGTCTTTAAAAAATCAAACATAAAGCTCCCGGTTAACTAATTTTATCACAATTAGCAATGAATTTTTGTAATTAACATTACTATAGCGCTAAAAAAATATCTATAATCTTGTCTATTATACCACTAATATTGCTTTTTTACATTAAATAAAAAGAGTCGGTTTCCCGACTCTTTGAAAATTATTTATTTTTGTACACTTGCAGTCAACTCATTATAAGGATCCAGATCGATATAAATTATATCTTTAGCCTTTAACTCACTGTCTGAAAGAATAAGTTTTGCAACCATAGTCTCGACATTCTTTTGCAGATATCTCTTTAGCGGTCTGGCACCATATGCAGGATCATATCCATTATCAATGATATAGCTCTTTGCAGCATCACTTAGCTCTACCTTAAGTTCTTTACCCTCAAGTCTTTCATTGAGCTCATCCATTAACAGATTTATAATATTTCCTATATTGTCCTTTGTGAGTGGTTTAAACATAATAATTTCATCAAGTCTGTTTAAGAACTCAGGTCTGAAGCTGTTTCTAAGCTCATCCATTACTTTATTTCTTGCCTCTTCGCTGATATCACCATATGTATTGATACCGTCAAGCAAGTAACCCGAGCCAAGATTTGATGTCATTATTATAATGGTATTTTTAAAATCTACAGTCTTACCAAGTGAATCTGTAACTCTACCGTCATCAAGCACCTGTAGCAGTACATTGAATACATCAGGATGTGCTTTTTCTATCTCGTCGAAAAGCACTACTGAATAAGGCTTTCTTCTAACTGCTTCTGTAAGCTGTCCGCCCTCATCATATCCTACATATCCCGGAGGAGCTCCTATAAGTCTGCTCACGGAGAACTTCTCCATGTACTCACTCATATCAATTCTTATCATATTGTTTTCATCATCAAACAGTGCCTTTGCAAGAGATTTTGCAAGCTCTGTCTTACCTACACCTGTAGGTCCAAGGAATAGGAATGAACCTATAGGCTTTGACGGATCTTTAATACCGGCTCTTGAACGAATAATGGCATCTGTGACTTTTTCCACAGCCTCATCCTGTCCGATTACTCTCTCATGTAGTGTATCTCCAAGGTTAAGAGTCTTTTCTCTTTCACTCTCACTTAGCTTAGATACAGGAATATTTGTCCATCTTGATATAATTCTTGCAATTTCTTCATCCGTTACCGACTCACGAAGCAGACTAAGGTCTTCTTTTTTAACCTTCTCTTCTTCTGCTTGAAGCTGTTTTTGAAGCTCAGGCAACTTTCCGTATTGAAGCTCAGCCGCCTTATTGAGATCATAGTTTTGTTTTGCTGCACTTATCTGTCTGTTAACTTCCTCAATCTCAACTCTTAGCTTGCAAGACCTTCTACACTCTTTTTCTCATTCTCCCATTTTGACTTGGCTTCATTAAGTTCGTCATTTACCTCTGCAAGTTCTTTTTGCAAAGCCTCAAGCCTTTCTTTTGAAAGGTTATCATTTTCTTTCTTAAGTGCGGTTTCTTCAATCTGAAGCTGCATCTGTCGTCTTGAGAGTTCATCGATTTCGGTAGGTACCGAATTAAGCTCAGTCTTTATAAGTGCACATGCCTCATCAACAAGGTCAATAGCCTTATCAGGAAGGAATCTGTCACTGATATATCTGTCTGAAAGTATAGCTGCACTTACCAATGCTCCGTCAGTTATCTTGACTCCATGATATGCCTCATATCTGTCCTTCAAACCACGAAGTATTGATATTGTATCCTCTATTGTAGGTTCTTCTACAAGTACAGGCTGGAATCTTCTCTCAAGTGCAGGATCTTTTTCAATATACTTTCTGTACTCATCAAGAGTAGTTGCACCGATACAATGCAATTCACCTCTTGCAAGCATTGGTTTTAGCATATTTCCGGCATCCATACTGCCCTCTGTCTTACCTGCACCGACTATTGTGTGAAGCTCATCGATAAAGAGTATAATTTCTCCGTCAGACTTTCTTACCTCATCCAAAACTGCTTTCAGTCTTTCTTCAAACTCACCTCTATATTTTGCACCGGCTATAAGTGCACCCATATCAAGTGCAAAAAGCTTTTTATCTTTAAGATTATTTGGAACATCTCCTGCTACAATTCTTCCTGCAAGTCCCTCTACTACCGCAGTTTTACCTACACCGGGCTCACCTATAAGTACAGGATTGTTCTTTGTCTTACGGCTCAGTATTCTGATAACATTTCTTATCTCACTGTCTCTTCCGATAACAGGATCAAGTTTTTGCTGCCTTGCACGTTCAACGAGATCATAACCATATTTATTCAAAGTATCATATGTAGCCTCAGGATTATCTGAAACCACTCTTTGATTGCCTCTTACCTCTGAAAGTACCTGTAAAAACTTATTTTTATCTATTCCATACATTCTGAAAAGCTGTGCTATATCAGAAGAAGGATTTTCCAATAAGTTCAGGAAGATATGCTCTACTGAAACATACTCATCTCCCATGCTTTTTGCCACATCCTCAGATGTAATAAGCACTTTGTTCAAATCATTGCTTATATAGCTATTTCCTCCACTGACCTTTGGAAGTCTTTCTATTGTAGATTCCACTTCATTTCTAAATTCAATTTCATTAATACCCATCTTTTTTATAAGATTGACTATCAATGAACCGTCTATATCTAATAGTGATGCCAACAGATGTATTTGTTCTATTTGTTGATTGCCATGAGTAGCTGCTACCTTTTCCATGTTTTGTACAGCTTCAATTGACTTTTGCGTAAATTTGCTAATATTCATTATATCACCACCTTTGCTATCTTTGTTATACTCGTACTATAACAGACTTGTTTTTTTAACTGTCAAAGCAAATTTTTTTAATAATATTTTTGAAATATTTTACAACTCCTGTTAATTAATTTCTTTTTACATTTTAGGTCTTGTAAAAGTGTAAAATTTGGACTATAATACGAAAAATGATTTTTGTAAAGGAGACGTATGAGACATCTTTTAAACCCATTGGACTTTTCTGTTGAAGAAACTAATGAACTTTTAGAGCTTGCTATTGATATTGAAAACAATAGGGGAAAGTATTCTAAAATTTGTGAAGGAAAAAAATTAGCAACTTTATTTTATGAGCCAAGCACACGAACCAGACTCTCATTCGAAGCAGCGATGCTTAATTTGGGAGGTAGCGTACTTGGCTTTCATTCTGCCGACTCATCATCTGCAGCCAAGGGTGAAAGCGTTGCGGATACCATAAGAGTAATTTCTTCATATGCAGATATAGCGGCAATGCGTCATCCAAAAGAGGGTGCACCGCTTGTTGCAAGCAAGTTCTCTTCTATTCCGGTAATTAATGCCGGTGACGGTGGACATCAACATCCAACACAGACTCTTACAGACCTTTTGACAATAAAGAGAATGAAGGGAAACATCTCAGACCTTACAGTCGGACTTTGTGGTGACCTTAAGTTCGGTAGAACCGTTCACTCACTTATCAATGCTCTTATCAGATATCCGAATATCAAATTTGTTCTTATCTCTCCTGAAGAGCTTAAAGTCCCTGATTATATTAGAGATGATGTCCTTAAAGCAAATAATATCGAGTTTAGCGAGGTTTCAAGTCTTGATGAGGCTATGCCTGAACTTGATATTCTTTATATGACAAGAGTTCAAAAGGAGCGTTTCTTTAACGAAGAAGATTATATTCGTTTGAAGGACACATATATTTTGGATAAGCAGAAATTAAAGCATGCTAAGAAGGATATGTATATACTCCATCCGCTTCCAAGAGTAAATGAAATAAGTGTTGAGGTTGATAATGACCCAAGAGCTGCATATTTCAAGCAGGCAGAGTTTGGTGTATATGTAAGAATGGCTTTGATTCTCACTCTTTTGGAGGTAAAATAATGTTAAATATCAGTGGATTAAATGAAGGTGTAGTACTTGATCATATACAAGCCCGGAAAGAGCTTAGATATATATTTTCACTTAGGACTTGATAAGCTGGATATACCTGTTGCAATCATAAAGAATGCAAAGTCTAAAAAAATGGGGAAGAAAGATATTATCAAAATTGAAGGTGATGTACTTGATTTGATAGATTTTGATGTAATCGGATATATAGATCATAATATAACTATCAATGTTATAAAGGATAATGCAATAGTCGATAAAAGAACTGTTTCATTGCCTGAAAAAGATCACAGATATTATTAAATGTAAGAACCCAAGATGTATTACTTCAATAGAACAGGAACTCCCACATATCTTCTATCTTTCAGATAAGGAAAACGAGGTATATCGCTGCATCTATTGTGAAGAGAAAAGAAATAAGAAAAGTTAATTTTTCAAATATAAAATTGCCGGATTGATTTTACAATCCGGCATCTTTATATTTATACCAATATGTCTTTTTTTATTTCCACCTTCTCAGGTAATCCTTTAACTTCTCTTAGAATCTCCATGAACTCTTTTCCGGTAATAGTTTCCTTTTCAATAAGGAACTCTGCCAGCTTGTCCATTACATCTCTATTTTCTCTAAGAATTCTAAGGGCTTCATCATAGCTCTTTTTAAGTATTTTCATTACTTCATTGTCAACTTCAGTTGCTGTATTGTCACCACAGTCAAGTACTGCCTGACCTGAAAGATATTGATTTTCAACTCTTGCAAGTCCCATCAGTCCGAATTTATCACTCATACCATACTGCGTAACCATAGCTCTGGCAATAGAAGTAGCCTTTTCAATATCATTTGATGCTCCTGTTGTTACAGAATCAAATACTATCTCCTCAGCCGCTCTACCACCCAGAGTGCTTACCAGCATATCCTCAAGTTCCTTTTTAGACTTAAGATATGTCTCCTCTTCCGGTACATACATTACATAGCCCAAAGCACCCATGGTTCTTGGCACAATAGTGATTTTTTGTACAGGCTCAGAGTTTTTTTGCAGTGCTGAGATAAGTGCATGTCCTACCTCATGGTAAGATACAATTCTTCTCTCTTCCTGATTCATTACTCTGTCCTTTTTCTCCTTACCTACAAGAACAACTTCAACCGCTTCAAAAAGGTCCTTTTGCTTTACAGCTTTTCTGCCTTTCTTTACAGCCAAAATAGCTGCTTCATTTATCATGTTGGCAAGGTCTGAACCTACAGCACCTGATGTAGCAAGTCCGATTGCTTCAAGGTCCACACTGTCATCCATAAGTACATCCTTTGAATGTACCTTTAAAATATCAACTCTTCCCTTGAGATCAGGTCTTTCAACAATCACTCTTCTATCAAATCTACCCGGACGAAGCAGTGCAGGATCAAGTATCTCAGGTCTGTTTGTAGCACCAAGTACTATAAGACCTTTGACGAATCAAAGCCGTCCATTTCTGAAAGAAGCTGATTGAGAGTCTGTTCTCTCTCATCATTTCCTCCACCCATTCTGGAATCTCTGCTCTTACCTATTGCATCTATCTCATCTATAAATATGATAGCCGGAGCCGCCTCCTGTGCCTGTTTGAATAAATCTCTTACTCTTGAAGCACCTACACCTACAAACATCTCTACAAAGTCTGAACCTGACAGAGAAAAGAACGGTACATCCGCCTCTCCCGCTACCGCCTTTGCAAGAAGTGTTTTTCCTGTTCCCGGAGGTCCTACTAAAAGAGCTCCTTTTGGAAGTCTGGCACCAATCTTTGTATATTTCTCAGGATTGTGCAAGAAGTCAACGATTTCAGTCAAAGACTCTTTTGCTTCATCTTCACCGGCTACATCCTTAAATGAAATTCCGGTTTCCTTTTGAACATATACTTTGGCATTGCTCTTTCCAACTCCCATGAATCCGCCTCCGCCCATTCTCTTCAACAAGAAATTCATCATAAGTATGAAGAAAATAAATGGAAGAATAAACTTAGGAATGACAGTATGGTGGATGTCGTCTCAAATCTTTCCATAGTAGCCGGTACATTGGCTGCATATAATCTTTCAACCAATGAATCGTCTTCTATTCTGACCGTTTTATAAACAGTCATAGTTGAGTAGTCCGAAAGATTAGGCTTTACCTTTATTTCAATGGTATTTGCCATCACCTTCACCGATTCTACTTTACCGTCATTTACCATTTGCATAAACTCAGTATAAGGCACTTCCTTTGTTGTGGCACTCTTTAGCCTGTTTGAAAGTATACTTACTGCAAAGAATGCAATGGCAGCCGCAATAATAAGTATAATAATCGTTCTATTATTCAGCCCGTTGGATTCATTTTTATTTTTTTTATCCATACACTTCCTTTCTATTTCATTTTGCTCTTATTATAATTTATAAGAGAACCTGCCTCCACTATGGATTTTTCCGCATCAGTCATTTCTGCAATGCTTAGGCTTATTTCTTTTATATTTTCACCTATAATATAGGCAGGAATTTTTGACATATCACCTCTAAGATGATTTTTGATATTAGGAACAAAGATATAATCTCCGACCTCAAAATCAGGATCCGAATCTAAAAGGAATGGTAACATACCCCAGTTCATTACATTTGAACGATATCTCTTTGTTGCGTACTCCTTTGCAATATTAGCAAGACCGCCGATAACTCTTTGGCAACTTGCAGCCTGCTCTCTTGCAGATCCGTCACCGGGTTTCTTGGCATATATCATGCTACCTATCTCAGTCTCATTTGCAACAATATCTGCAAATCCCGGTATAGTTTTTATCTTATCAAATATTTGGGTCAGCTCGATATTATCTTTTAAGATATCATCACCCTTTCTTCTTGACTTTTCAATAACATCTACCACCTTACTTCTGCCTACATACTCGGGATCTCTTCTTGAAAGAGTAAACTCTGCAAGCCCGAGTGGGTTTGATCTGTATGATGAGGTTTCACCTGAAGGAATCAGCTCATCTGTAGTGGTTACTTCATCAAGAATCTTTGAACATACCTTTAAAAGAATATTGTCGGTAAGAGCTGTCATCTCAGGCCAATCCTTTATATTTGGACCATAAACCAAATCGCTGTCCTCTCTCGCCTCTCCAAATCCCTGATATACTCTGTTTATAAATTGTGTCATCATAATTATACTCAGGCACTACATAATCATCTGCAAACTCAGTAGCAGGTGTTAAAAATCCTTTGTTTCTTGCAGTTGCGGCTACAGATCTTGCATCCATAAGAGCTACTGCAGACATCTGTCCCGATCCCGGCTTTGAACCTTCTCTGTTAGGGAAGTTTCTTGTAGTATGTCTTATAGAAAGTCCGTTATTTGAAGGAGTATCTCCGGCACCGAAGCATGGTCCACAGAATGCAGTCTTTACTACCGCTCCGCTTGCCATAAGATCTGCTACAGCTCCGTTTCTTGTGGTTTCTATAAATACAGGCTGAGATGAAGGATATACATTCAGGTTAAACTCATCAAATCCTGTACTGTATCCTTTAAGTATATGTGCCGCCTCCATTACATTTGAATATGTTCCGCCTGCACATCCTGCTATAATACCCTGTGATACTCTAAGCTTTCCGTTTTCTATCTTATCTAAAAGTCTAAGGCCTTTTCCGGCCTCTCCACCTATTTTTATTGCTTCAAGCTCTACCTCATGAAGCAGATCCTTTAAATTTGCATTAAGGAAATCTATTTCATATACATTACTTGGATGGAATGGAAGTGCAATCATAGGCTAATTGTTGACAGATCCACATGTACAACACCGTCATAATATGTAATATCGGCAGGCTTTAACTCCTTATAATCCTCAGCTCTTCCATGAACTGTAAGGAATTTCTTTGTATCTTCATCAGTCTCCCAAACAGATGAAAGGCATGTAGTCTCTGTGGTCATAACATCTACACCATTTCTGTAGTCTGTAGTCATAGACGCGATTCCGGGTCCCACAAACTCCATTATCTTATTCTTTACATAACCGTTTTTAAATACCTTACCTATTATTGCAAGAGCGATATCCTGCGGTCCGACACCTGCCTTTGGTGCACCTTCAAGATAGATAGCTATTATTTCAGGTCTGTTTACATCATAAGTGTCCTGTAAAAGCTGTTTTACAAGTTCTCCGCCGCCTTCACCGATAGCCATTGTTCCAAGTGCTCCGTATCTGGTGTGTGAATCTGAGCCGAGTATCATCTTTCCACAGCCTGCGAATGCCTCTCTCATATACTGATGTATTACTGCAATATGTGGTGGTACATATATACCGCCATATTTTTTTGCGGCAGAAAGACCGAACATATGGTCATCTTCATTTATAGTTCCACCAACTGCACAAAGTGAGTTGTGACAATTTGTCAAAACATAGGGTATAGGAAATTTTTCCATACCGCTTGCTTTTGCAGTCTGTATTATTCCTACAAAAGTAATATCATGTGAAGCCATTGCATCAAACTTCAGTCTGAGCTTATTCATATTTCCTGAAATATTATGTTTTTCAAGTATATTGTAAGCTATGCTTCCCTTTCTGGCTTCTTCTTTATCTATATCTTTTCCTGTAACAGATTTTAATTTATCTATATCGTTTTCTTCTATAAGAGTCTTACCGTTAATAAGGTAAGCTCCTCCATTGTACAAATTAACCATATTTCCTCCTAGTTTTCCAGAATAGTATATACTATCAAAAAATTATTTTCAAGGCTGATGATTTTATAAGAAAAACCAAATGAGGGCACTGCCCTCATTTATGATACGGTTCATTATTTCTGATTCTGTATGCTCTATATATTTGTTCCAGTAAAATAACTCTCATCAGCTGGTGCGGAAAAGTCATTTCTGAAAAGCTAAGTTTTTCATCAGCTCTGTCAAGTACAGTTTTATGAAGTCCTAAAGAGCCTCCTATAACAAATGCCAGATTCCCTTTTGATAAAATATCATATTTTTCCATTCTCTTGGAAAACTCTTCCGAAGAATATTTCTTACCGTCTATTGCAAGTGCAACAACATAGCTGTTTGAAAGCTTTGATAAAATCCTTTCGGCTTCAACTTCCTTGATTTTTTCTTCCTCAAGCAAACTTGCATTTGCAGGAGTTTTTTCATCTTTCATTTCTATTATATTTAACCTTGCATACCTTGAAAGCCTTTTTGAATATTCATCTATAGCATCTTTGAAAAACTTCTCTTTAATACTACCAACCACTAAAATATTGATATTCATATACTATTCCTTAAAGTAATATCCCACACCCCATTTGGTATGAATATACTTAGGCTCACTTGGATTAGGTTCAATCTTTTCTCTAAGCCTTCTTACATGAACGTCCACAGTTCTTACATCACCTGCTTCATGAAGCTTATTTCCCCATACAATGCTTAAAAGCTTTTCTCTGGAATATACTTTATCCGGATTTTGTGTTAGAAGCTCAAGTATATCAAATTCTTTGCTGTAAGATTAAGCTCCTTATCCTTTTCAAATACCCTTCTGCTGTCAAGATCAAGCTTAAGATCTGAGATTTCAATGATTCTCTCGTTTTTTTGTGCGGCCTTAGCCTTCTTTGAATTTCTTCTTATAATTGCCTTTATTCTTGCCTTAACCTCAAGTATATTAAAAGGCTTTGTTATATAATCATCTGCACCATACTCAAGCCCAAGAATCTTATCCATATCTGTTCCCTTGGCAGTCAACATAATAATAGGCATTTCTGAAAACTCTCTGATAGCCTGACAAACCTCCATACCGTCCATCTCAGGTAACATTACATCCAAAAGCACTATATCATATTCTTTTTCCTTAGCCATTTTTAAAGCTTCACTGCCGTCATAGGCTACATCCACCTCATAACCGTCCTGCTCCAAACTAAACTTAATTCCTTTGACTATTAATTTTTCATCATCTACAACAAGTGCTTTATTCATTATTTACTCCTAATTTATACAAATCTTATCTTTAATCTTATTAAATGCCGCTTCTTTTATTCCCGATATATTCATTATATCTTCAATATTTGAAAAAGATTTAGAGTTTCTATACTTTATTATAGCTTCAGCTTTTCTCTCTCCGATTCCCGGTAAACTCATAAGTTCTTCCTTTGAAGCCTTATTGATATTTACAAGAGAACTACCGCTTAGAGCATCTTCAACCTGTATCGGTTTTAGACTTCCTGCTTCATCCTGACTTGGAATTATTATATGTTCACCGGATTCAAGCTTTTTTGCCAAGTTTACATAATCCCTGCATGCATTTTCACTGAAACCTCCTGCCATTTCGACAGCATCTTTTATTATTGAGCCCTTTTTCAACGTATATACATCAGGGTTATTCACACATCCCGAAATAAATACATCAATATATTCTTCCAAAGTTACGGTAGCAGATTCACTCTCTTTTGTTAAACTCTTTGTAACAACTTCTTCGGCCTCGGTTTCAATATTTTTCCCAAACTCTATATCGGAATCTTTTTTACAAGATGTTAATAAAATCGTTAAAAACATTATTAAAAAAATCTTTTTCATAGCTTTCTCCTTAAGAAAGCCTTGTAAGTATAATTATATTCTAGCAAATAAAATGTTAAAAACAAGTATCTAAAATATTAAGTATTTAATACAGTCTCCTTTTTAAAGCGGCAATTACAAGATGTTGTGCCAATACAGATGTTGTCACAGCCCCTACACCTCTTGGAACCGGTGTTGCCATAGCAGCATTTTTTACATTTTCAAGGTCCACATCTCCGCAAAGCTTACCTTCAAAGAAATTTATACCTACGTCGATTACAACAGCATCTTCTCCTATATAATCGTCATTTATCATCTTTGCTCTGCCTATTGCAACTATTAAAATATCTGCATTCTTACATACTTTTTTTAAATCAGCGGTTTTTGAATGGCAAAGTGTTACTGTAGCATTTTTTTGAATTGCAAGCATAGCTACAGGCTTACCTATTACCATACTTCGTCCAAGTACAACTACATTCTTTCCTTCAAGTTCTATATTATTGCTTTCAAGTATTTTTACTACCGCCTTTGCTGTGCATGGAGCAAATCCGCTTTCATCTCCTGCAAAAACCTTTGCTATATTTTTATATGAAATACCGTCCAAATCTTTTCTCTCATCCAGCACCTCTATAACCTTCTTCTCATCTATATGCTCAGGCAATGGTCTGAAAAGCAAAATTCCGTCAATTTCATCATCTTCATTTATCTTCTTAAACTCGTCTATAAAATCATCCGATGAAATATTTTCATCAAATTCAAATACTTTTGTATTTAATGAAAGAGACTCCATCTTTTTTACAGCACCTTTCTCATATGAAACATCTGAAGGATTTGATCCTATTCTGACTATCCCAAGAGTTGGAGTATAACCTTTAAGTTCTGAAAGCATTCCTGAAATTTCCTCTTTTATTTTCTCAGCCGTGTCTGCCCCATATAATAAAATCACAAAAGTACCTCCAAAACTTCTCTGTATATAATATCTGCCTTATTCATAGTGTTTTCAAGTAATTCACTTGCTTCATCCATAAGATTTTGAGCTTTAGATCTATTCTTCATATACTTTACATTTATTACTACATTCATCATAGCACCGCATACCGCACTTCTAAGCATACTTACCGCCACACCGGCATCTGATACGGCAAGCTTTTGAGCCCTTTTTGCAAGAAAAATCAATGGCACCAAGCATACCATAAGCCTCTTTCATAATATCAAGCGGAACCATGGCCGCATCAAAAAGAAGTTTTTTTCCATATTCTCTTCATGCAATTTCTTTTTCCTCATCATTCTGCGGTTTAAACCCATATGCCTGTGAAAGAGGATAAAAAAACTTCGAGCATCCTTATCGGAAAGCTTTATAAAACTTTCCATATGCTTATTCATATCTTCCAATATTTTTACATCATCTTCTACTGCGATATAACTCTTCTTACCTACAGTTAGATTACAGACCATACCGGCAAGAGCCGCTGACAGTGCTCCTGCAACAGCACTTGCACCTCCACCTCCCGGTACCGGGGCCTTAGATCCAAGTTCTTTTACATATTCATCTATATTGTATCCGGCTGTATTCACTATGACCATCCCTTCCATACTTCAGGTGCATACCCTATAGTTGCTTCCTTACCGTTTCTTACTATTGGAAGCCTTAGAACCTGCTGGTTTTCTAAGATTTTAGGTATTTTATCTTCCTGCGAAAGATATTTTATCAAAGTAAGAGTTTCACTGTCCTTGCATTTTTCATCAAGCATATTTTCAAATCCGCCTACCGCCTGCATTACTGAAGTAAACTCACCCTTTGACAAGCCCTTTTCCTTCATATCTACAAGCTGAAACTTTATATTTCTTTCCTTGAAAAATCTGACAGCCTTCTTAGTATCCGAAGACTTATTAGTACCAAATATCTGTATATTCATATTTTCTCCAAAACATGCCATTTTAAAATAAAGGCCCTTATCGGGGCCTTGTTTTTATTTTCTTCTTATTTAACCAAAGAATCAATCCTATATAAAGAGCATAGAAAACTCTAAGTCTTCCTTTAAAAGATATATCCACTTCTATGATTTCATCATAAAACATAGGTACAATCTTAAAATCATCTCTATAAAGCGGATAGAATATTGCCACCGCCTCAAGTACCTGCCCTGTTGTGGAAGGGTCATCAAAACCGAATTTGAAAAAAATCCGACTATTTTTTTGGTAATATATGTACCAAAAAGATTTTTTTGGTTTTTTTCAAGCATTAATAAAAGAGTTTTCTTGTTTTCCTCTTCAGTAAGTAAATAATGAATATCCTTTGCTTTTATTTACAAGCTTTATCAAGTTTACTTTCTTTCTTAGCTGAGCTTTTCTTTTTATTAGACTTACTTTTTTTCTTTTTTTGATTGTTTCTTTTCTTGTTTATCCAGCTCTTTTATTTTATTCTCGGCTTCTAAACTTTCTTTTTTTTCAGAAATTGCATTAACTTTATTTGTATTCTCTACTAAAAAAATTCATCTTTTATATTTTCATTTACTGTATCCACAGTTTCTTCAACTTCCGACTTGTAATCTTCTATTCCTTCATTTGTAACATTGTCTTCATCATCATGATTGGAATATACTTTAAAAAGCCATCCCACCTTGCCTATAATATCAAGACCGTCTTTATATGTTATATTAAGAGATAAAAATTTAAAAAACCATGTTACGCTTAAAGCTATATCCGGTACTTCTTTAAAATACACTTTTCCCTTATATCTTACAGGAATAAAAAGTACCATCAGTATAATCAGTAATGCCAAAGCAATGATTGCGAGTATGACAATACCTATAATTTTCAATACCGTGAGCAGTATACCGATCATACTTCCTCCATTTTAAAAAAGCGGTAATACTCAAAATCTTTTCTAGTTCTGTAGGTATCTTCGACTATATTTGAAATAAGCTCTATTCCCGACTTTTTACCAAGAGCAAGACCCACTATAAGAGCATCAGTCTTTCTGTAATTGTTCAAAAATATGGAATTGTGCACAAGCGAGAGTGTCTCTTCTCCCTCAAGAAATACCACAAGGTGTAATAAAAAACCGGGTTTATTAAATTTCAGCATTCTCATATATTTTCTATAGTCTTGTTTTATATCCGGTGAGAGATATATCTTTTTTGAAAATACCATAATCTACCTTGATACCTAAATATCTGTCCCTTTCTTAAGAGAAATGTTCCAAAATGCATTTTCTCAGTAAGCCAAGTGCGGAAATAACTGTTTGCTCTCTGACATTGGCTCTGTCACCTGAGAATCTGAACTCCTCTACATGTACAATATCCTTTATACAAACTCCTACATATACAAGCCCTACAGGCTTCTCATTTGTTCCTCCGTCAGGACCTGCAATACCGGTTACAGATATACTTATATCTGTATCTGCCGCAAGAGCCGCACCTACAGCCATCTCTTTTGCCGTCTGCTCACTTACCGCTCCGTATTTTTTCAGAGTTGATTTATTTACACCGAGAGTTTTTCTCTTTGCCTTATTTGTATATGTAATAAATCCCTCTTTATATACGTCCGAAACTCCGGGTACATTTATAAGTCTTCCTGCCAAAAGTCCTCCTGTACATGACTCGGCTGTAGAAATTGTGAGTTCGTTCTTTTCAAGAAGATTTACCACACTCATTTCAAGAGTTATTTTTTCCTTTGTTGAATAAATATATTTTCCGAATCTTCTTTTTATTTCCTTTGAGACAGGCTTTATCAAATCTTTGGCAGCCTCTTCGGTATCCGCATCGGCTGAGAGAATAATATAAGTTTTAGCATCAAAAGGTTTTATTTCAATTTTCACATCTTCATTATCAATCAAATCTGAAATAGAAGTTCTTATCTCGGCTTCATTTATTCCTATAAGTTTTATAGTCTTATTTCTGGTAACAGTATCCATTTCTACTCCTTTTACATAATGATTTATTACTTACTGCTCATTATAACATTCTTATTCTTGATAATATACTCACACATAGAGAAAATAGTGAGAAAAAGCATCAATATAATAAAAATATTTGTTACAATACTTAGCTGTGGAAGATTCAATATAAGTAAAATAACTGTGATCATCTGCACAACAGTTTTTATCTTCCCTGACATTGCCGCCGCAATTACCACTCCATTGTCAGAAGCCACAAGCCTTATACCGCTTATAATAAATTCTCTGGCTATAACTATCAATACTATGACTGAACTTAACTGTCTAAGCTCCACAAAACAGATAAGACCTGAGCATACCAAAACCTTATCCGCAAGCGGATCCATAAACTTTCCAAAGTCTGTAATAAGATTGTATTTTCTTGCAATCATACCGTCCAGAGTATCTGTAAGTGCGGCAATTCCGAAAATAATCAGCGCAATTATCCTGAATTTATAATCTTCTCCACCCTTAAATAAAAGGCTTGCTACAAAGAAAGGTATGAGCAGTACTCTTAAAACCGTCAATTTATTTGGTAAATTCATAGTGCATCTCCTATTAGATCATACTCGGATGAACCTGTTATGATTACATCACAAAAATCTCCTGTCATAAAATCTCTATCTGTATTTACAAAAACATATCCGTCCACACCCGGAACATCCATATATGTTCTTCCTATATATACATTTTCTTCAGGAAGTCTACCCTCTATGAGCACCTTAAATGTCTTTCCTACCATTTTTTCAAGATTCTTTTCTGAAATCTCCTGCTGCACTCTCATTATTCTATCTCTTCTGGCCTCTTTTTCTTCTTCATCGATTTGATTATCAAAGCCTGCCGCGACCGTACCTTCTTCTTCACTGTATGTGAAAACACCCAGTCTTTCAAACTTCATCTTCTTGATAAAATCAATTACGGTTTCAAGATCTTCTTCAGTTTCACCCGGGAATCCTGAGATTATAGTCGTTCTAAGTGTAATATCCGGTATATTCTTTCTAAGCTTACCTATAATATTTACGAGATCATCATGAGTTGTTCTTCTTGCCATTCTTCTGAGTATATTGTCTGAAGCATGCTGTATCGGTATATCCAAATACTTACAAACCTTATCTTCATTTGCAATAACCTCTATAAGCTCATCTGTAATCTCTTCAGGATAGCAATAAAGTATTCTTATCCACTCTATACCGTCAACCTTTGCAAGCTCCTTTAAAAGCTTAGGTAAGCTCTTCTCACCGTAAAGGTCTACACCGTAAAGTGTAGTCTCCTGAGCTACCAAGATAAGCTCCTTTATTCCCTGTGAAGCCAAATCCTTTGCTTGAGCAATTAAATCATCCATAGGATAGCTTCTGTAATTACCACGTAGTGAAGGAATGATACAATATGTACAGTTTTTATTACATCCCTCCGCAATCTTTAAATATGCATAGTATCCGCCTGTGGAATTTTTTCTCTTATTTGAAATAGAAGGCAATCTGTCAAGATCAAGAAACTCATTTTTTATCTCTCCACCAAGTACCTCTTCCACAGTTTCAACTATCTTATCAAAGCTTGATGTACCAAGAAGAGCGTCTACCTCAGGTATTTCTTTTATTATCTCATCCTTATATCTTTGGGCCAGACAGCCTGTAACTACCAATGCCTTAAGAGCACCTTCCTCTTTTAATCTTGCCGCTTCCAAGATAGCATTAATACTTTCTTCTTTGCGGACTGTATAAATCCACAGGTATTGATTATCATTATCTCTGCTTCTTCTTCAATATCTGTATATTCAAATCCTTTATCATTCATCAGACCCAGCATCATCTCTGAATCCACTGTATTTTTGTCACATCCAAGTGACACCATTGACATCTTCATATAAACCTTTCAACATAAATCCTAATATTAATAAAAAGCCATCATGAAAATGATGGCAAATCAAAATGATTCTTAAGCTTCGTTATTAGGATCATCATTTGTTATTCTAACCTTCTGCTCAAACAGCTCTTCAACCGCAATAGAAAGAGGTTTCTTTCCGTCAGCCTTTACCTCAGGTATATCACCGTCGATAATCTGTCTCGCTCTTTTTGCACTTGCAATAACAATTGAATATCTGCTCTGTACTACAGGAGCCTCACCCGGATCTACATCCGCATTGGCAACATTAATAAGTTCGCTGTATGATGGGTGTAACATTTATTCTTCCTCCATAAAAATTCTGTTTAAATCTTCTTTTATCTTCTTAATAAAATCTGTATTATTTGACTTTATATCTCCACGGTGTGAAATGATCTCATTGAGCTCTTTTACTGCCCTTTCCAAATCATCATTTATAACAACGTAATCGTACTTGCTCATGCAATCAGCTTCTTTAGTTGCCTGACGCAGTCTCGCTTTTATATCCTTCTCACACTCTGTTCCCCTGCCTACAAGTCTGTCCCTTAGTGTATGAGCATCCGGCGGTGTTACAAATATAAGCATTGTATCAGGATACTTTTCCTTTACCTTTAGAGCACCCTGTACTTCAATTTCCAGGATAACATTCTTTCCGCTCTTTCTTTGCTCCAACACATAATCTCTTGGTGTACCATAGTAATTATTGCAAAATGATGCGTATTCTATCAACTCATCATTTTCTATAAGTTTTTCAAAATCTTCTTTGCTTTTAAAAAAATATTCTCTACCTTCTACCTCTCCTGTTCTTGGAGCTCTTGTTGTAGCAGAAACAGACAATGCATAATCATCATATTCTGACAGCAGCTTTTTCATCAAAGTGCCTTTACCTGCACCTGAAAAACCTGATACAACAGCCAAAATTCCATCAGCCATAATTCCTCTATTCTATATTTTGAATTTGTTCCCTAATTTTCTCTATTTCAGTTTTCAATATTATAGCATAGTTTGCTATATTTAAGTCTGTAGATTTTGAAAGAATTGTATTTGCCTCTCTATTCATCTCCTGAGCAAGAAAATCAAGCTTTCTTCCAATTCCCACATCCAATTTCATTTCATCAGACATAGCATTTATATGGCTGATGAGTCTTACCACCTCTTCATCAACACATATCTTATCCGCAAAGAGTGTTACCTCTGTGACTATTCTGTTTTCTTCTATACCTGAACCGTTTAAAAGTTCATTTACCTTTAAATACAGCTTGTTTTTATATTCATCCAAAACTGCAGGGTATCTTTCCTTTATATCTTCTGTAGTAGATGATAAAAGCAGAAGCTTTGAACTTATATCTTCAAACAGCTTCTCCCCCTTCCGCCTCTCTTGTATCATAAAAAGACTTGCACGCCTCTTCCAATACCTTAAATAAAAGCGCCTTTATCTCCTCTTCATCAAGCTTAGGCTCGTCAATACTTATTACATCGGGAAGATTTAAAAGATGTGAAACTTTCAAATCATCAACTATTCTATACTCTTTACAAAGCTCCAATCCTATATCCAAATATTTTTTTACTATATTTTTTTATTAAGATATACTCCGCTTGCCTTATCCTTGAAGTCCAAATAATTTATAAAAAGGTCCACTTTGCCCCTTGAAACATATTTTTTTACAATATTTCTTATCTCAGCTTCAAATGGGAAAAATCTTCTGGGCATTTTTATGTTTAAATCCAGATATCTGTGGTTTACTGACTTAATCTCTATAGATAGTTTATAATCACCTGTTATTTCTTCGGCTCTACCAAAGCCTGTCATACTCTTTATCAATGTTTTATCTCCATTCAGGTTTATGACATATACACTTGATTATACTTTTTTATCTTTTACAAGTCAATAAAGCCTTTGGAATAATTTAAGAAAAACAGCAACTTAAACTTGTTGCTGTTTTCATCCTTATATCTCCACTATCTTAGTTCCATGCGCCGCAACTATATTAGGGAGCTTTTTTATTAATTTATCCAGATTTTTAAAGCTTACTCCTCCGCCCGGCATTATATCCATATGACATTCATTTCCACATTCAATATATGCCTTTAGAGTATCTATATTGTCAAATATATCATTATTTTCATGGTAACCATGTGTAAGTATGGTATCTATTCCAAGTTTTGATAATATTTTTATTGCTTCCAGTCTTTTTTCAAGGGCTTTTTCAGGTTTTAACCCCACACCTATTTGATCAAACGCCATATGGAATGTGAAGTCCATTTCTTTTCTGAAAAACTTAGGTGCGGATACAAGCTCCTTAATAAAGTCCTTGTCAATCTCTCCGTCTTCTGTCAAAGCACCTATTACGGCTCTTTTTACACCTTGTTTTGCCATATCCTTTAAATCATTATACATAACCGCTTTTTCAATATTGTTATATACAAAGTTTCCGCCTCTGGCTCTTATCATGACCGCAAGCTCTACATTATTTGAATCACAAAAATATTTGGCATAGTCTCTTACTCCGACACTTACCGTAGTTCCTCCTACAGCCAAATTGTCGCAAAGCTCAATTCTTTTTGCTCCGGCATTGACTACTTCTTTCAAATAAGTAATATTTTCAATACAAGCCTCTAAAATCATATTATCTCCTATTTCAATTCTATCTCCACCACAGAATCTCTATCATCCGGAAGTGGATAACAATCGCTCGCAGATGTATCAAAGAAGAAGAAAGCATCCTTTGCAAATTCCTTCAAATTCCAGTAATCGGTTTGCAATATTTCACTTCCATCTCTTAAAAGACGCATCTTCTTTATTTTACCGACCATATCACATAAAGCTATAGCACCTGCCTGTTCCTCAAAAACATGTGCATATAAAAACTTACCGTTTTGAGTAAATCTACCCCACTCAGGTTTATTATATTCCGAAATTCCGCATCCGTAAATACTCTTTGAGTTTTCCTTCATCCAATCACCGACTTTTTCGAGTATTTCAACAGATTCCTTCGGTATTTCTCCATTTGCCTTAGGTCCGACATTTAAAATAAGATTTCCGTTCTTGCTTACACATTCCACAAGCATTCTGATTATAAGCTTGTCGGATTTAAAATGCTTATCATGAGCATGATATCCCCAGTTATTATTCATAGTGATACAAGCCTCCCAAGGAATTGAGTTGCCTGCTTCATCCACAATTCCCTCAGGTGGAATCATTTGCTCCGGTGATGCAAAATCACCTGCATAAGTACTTGGGTTTAATGTTTTGATTGTACCTGCATATTCCGCACTGCCCTCAAGTCTGTTATCTGTGATAATATCCGGCTGATAAGTTCTTACCATCTCCATAAGTTCCTTTGCCTTCCACTTATCACAGTTCATAGGACCGTAGGAAAAATCAAACCACATAAGATCAAGCTTTCCATATCCGGTTACGAGTTCTTTTATTTGAGCATGCATGAAATCAAGATAATTATCAAAATTGTGATTATATCCCTTCCATTCCTCATTATCTCTCATAGGGTGGTGCATATCACCATAGTGAGGATAATCCTCATGTCTCCAGTCAAGCAGTGAAAAATAAAGACCGACCTTTATACCCTCCGCTCTGAATGCCTCCAAAAACTCTTTTACAAGATCTCTGTGACATGCCGCATTCATAGAATTAAAATCACTTACCTTACTGTCATAAAGGCAGAATCCGTCATGGTGCTTAGCTGTCAACACCGCATATTTCATACCGGCCTTTTTTGCAAGTCTTGCCCATTCCTTGGGATCATAATTTTCACACGAAAACTCATCCATTAAATAATCATAGTTCTCTTTTTTTATCCTCTCTCTTGAACGTACCCATTCTCCTCTTGCAGGTATGGCATAAAGTCCCCAGTGTATAAACATACCGAATCTGGCATCCCTATACCACTCGGTTCTTCTTGTTCTTTCTTCAATAAGTTTATTCATCACTTCTCCTTTATAAGCTCACTAATCTTTTCTATTAAATTTCCGCTTCCCACCTGATAACCGCTAAAAGCATATACAGCCTTTTTACCCTTACAAAGAGCAACTATAGGCAAAGTCTCATGATTTACAAAAGTACTTCTTCCAAATGCCTCCTGTAGATCTTCACCGAAATTTGTATGAATATTATTGTACAGGCTTTTTTTCAATAGCTCATTTATTGCACTGTCTTTATTTTCAAATTCATTTGTAAAAATAAGATCCAGCTCCATATTCTTTAAAAGATCTTCTTTTATCAAAAGATCGTTCGCAATATGTTGTGACGGTTCCTCTTCTTCCTTCATCCACATAATAAGCCTTATCTTATTATTGTCATCAGAGATATTTAATCTCTCCTCCATTTCCCTTGGCAATATAAATTCAGAAAGCATATCATTTATATCAGCCTGCATATATTCCAATTTAACCTCATTTTCACCGGCAGGTTTTAGATTCAATATATTATATTTTGCACATATATTTCCGTTCGGTAATCTGTTTTGAGTTGCCAATACATACTCTCCGGCAGGTAATTCCATATTCTCTTTAATACTGCTCTTATCAAGAGATATAAGATTATTTTCAAAGCTGTCATATTTTGAGATTGAAAATGATTCTCCAAATCCGCTAAGGTCCCCTTCAATATGTAAATGAGACATTTCTGTATTTGTAACCTCTTCCCTGATACAGCAACTATCTATATATTTTAACCCGTCCAGTATTTTTGACAGTTTAGATAAAAGTATAAAATCACCATTCTCATATACATATACATCAGCATTTACAAGTTTAGAAGCTATGCCCATACTTCTTAGTACATTAACGGCAAAAATCTTTACAGACAGTGCATTTGAAATCCTTGTTTTATATACTCCCATTGCTCCTGTAATAGGCTTTTCTCTTGTAAGACTTATTCCTTTAACAAATTCCAGTAAAGCTTCTATATCTGTAAATTTATCTCTAAAAACATGTCTGCATGGGGTAAGATGTTCAAAGTAAACTCTGGGATTTTTGAATATAGTTTAAATATGTTTCTCTATCTACATTATAAATATTCTTTGAATCAAAGCAGTCCCTAAGTACTTCTATACTTATATCTCTTTTATCCTTCTCTGAGAGTATATCCCAAAGTTTATCCATTCCTTCAGATACAGCCGTTTTTTTCTTACTGTATCATTTGGAAATTCCTTTATCTTGTATTCGCTTTCTCTCTTTTTAGGGATTTTTTTCTGTTTCTTGTACTTGCCTGAGGAACATTGATAAAGATTTCCTTATATTCATTATACTCAGGTGAAAAAAATCATTTATATCAATATAAAAAAACATTATTTTCCTTAAGATCAATCGGTATAATATAATTTTTTTCAATAAACATACTAAGAAACACATGTCCTATACCAATATCAGTCTCATATAATCCGGATTCATCAGTCCTTGCTTTTATTATAGGCGAGAACATTGAAAAGTTCATAAGGCAAATATTAAAATCAAAGTTTGATAGAATTTTATCTCCGGCATATAAATATAACTTTATATGCTTTGTATCAACATATCTTTTTGTTTGATTTATTTCATATAGTCCCGCGTTGTAGCCAAGGTAGTCTTTTTCCTCTTTTTTTATATTTCCATACAATATGTTTTTTACTATCATTGATCTGGCTGAAGCATCATCAAACCATCCTTTATCAAGTATTTCTTCAGGTTCACATGCTCCAAGATAATGCCAGTCATTATCTACATACACCTCTACCCATGCATGATTGTCATCACAATGGGCCCAAAGCGGTACATAAATCTGTCTTGCGGGTATACCTGCCGCTCTGAAAACAGATACGGCAAAAACAGATTCTTCACCACATCTGCCAAAAGAGGATTTATATATTGTTATAGGATCCAAAGTTCTTATATCAGTAGTTCTGTAGGTGACATTTTTTCCACAAAAATAGTTTAGTTTTAAAACATTTTCCGTCTCGGATTCTCCAAGCATATCTTTTATAAGATCATAGAAAAAAGTCCTGTTTGCAACTATTTTTTCACTGCCTATTCGATGAAATAAAACGTAGTTTAAAAATATATCCTCATCAAGATTTTTACATCTTGTATTTCTTAGGTTTACACCTGACTTTGCATAATCTAAAATCACTTCCTTATCAACATTTGCTATATCCGCATATGGCATATGTAAATATAAGAATGACAAATATTTTTTAAGTTCTTCATCTTCAAAACTTAAAATAAAGCTCTTTATAGAATCTGCAAAAGGATGATTTTTAAGTCTGTCTACCATCTCAATAAAATATTCACACATATTTACTCCTTTACAGCACCTGCTGCAAGACCGCTTTCAACCTTTTCCTGGAATAAAAGATAAATTGCCAGAGGTACTGCAACAGTTATAACTATACCTGCCATCATAAGACCGTATTCAGATCCTCTCTCACCGTTAAAATTTAAAAGTCCGAGTGAAATAGGGCGAAGCCTCTTATCATTAATAAAGAGAAGTGGGAAAAGTATATTATTCCATGCGCCCATAAAGTTAAATATAGAAATTGTGGATATTGCAGGTAATGTAAGAGGTATCATTATCTTAGAGTAAATCTGGAAATAATTTGCTCCATCTATAATCGCAGCCTCTTCTAAAGAACGGTTAACTCCCTTCATAAAAGTTATCATTACCATAATACTGAAAGGAAGATTAAATGCAACATAAACAAGTACCAGCGCAAAAATATTATTTTTCAGATTAAACAATCCTATGATATAAGATACCGGAACCAAGATAGTATGCATAGGTACCATCATTCCAAGCATAAATACCAATACAAGCACTTTATTAAGTTTAAAATCAAATCTTGCAAGAGCATATGCAGCCATTGTTGAAATCAAACTTGTTAAAATAACAGTCGAGCCTGATTGTATAACAGAGTTTATAAAGTAAGCACTCATGTTTGCATCTTTCCATGCTATAACATAATTGCTCCACTGCGGATTTTTCGGCAGTGCAAAAGGATCTGAGAATATATCCAGCTTTGTTTTCAAAGAAGAAATAATAGTAAATAACATAGGCATTACAAATATGATTGCCATAATAATCAGGAAAGCATATGCTACTACCTTCATACTTATATTTGATTTTTTCATATCAGTCCACTCTCCTTCCTCTGTTTAATAATGTATTACTTCCAACCGTTCCTACAAGACATATAAGCATTATAATTATACCGATAGCTGAACCTACACCATAATGGCTGTATTTAAACGCCTCACTTATCATTAGAGTTGTAGGCAGGTTTGTAAGTCCGTTCGGACCTCCGCTTGTCATTGCATACACAAGATCGAAAACCTTTACACTTCCTATAATGTCCATCACTATACACATAATCAAAGTAGGCTTTAACATAGGAATTGTAACATTAAAAAACATCTGTACCGGATTAGCACCGTCAATAGATGCGGCCTCATATAAGTCTTTTGGAATTACTGTAAGTCCTGCCAATATGATTACCATATAATAACCTATTCCGGCCCAAACATTTACACCTACAATTGTATTCATTGCGGTTGCTTTATTTACCAGCCAAGGAATGGCAAACTGTTTCAATCCTATATTTGTAAGCAAAGTATTAAGCGCACCTGTAGGCATGAAAACAAAGTACCACATAAGACCTATTGCAGTCATAGGAAAAACAGTCGGTACAAAAAATATTGTTTTAAACAATCTGTATCCCTTAAGCTTTGCATTTACAGCCACGGCCAAAAGAAGCGCTATAGGTGTGTGTAAAAGCACACTGAATACTACCATTCTTGCCATATTTGAAAGTGAAAGAATAAATTGCTTATTGTGAAATGCACTTATATAATTATCAAAACCTACAAATGTCAGCTTGGTACCTGCCAGTCCGTCCCACTCTACAAAGGAGAAATATATTCCTCCGGCTATAGGTATCAGCTGAAATATCGTATATAGGAGTAATGCCGGCAAGATAAATAAAAAAATCGTGAATTTTGCCTTGGTAGTTTTTAACTTTATCATTTTTGTCTCCTTAATATTTAAAATAGAGCTGTTTGTAAAATCAAACAGCTCTAATACCTCTAAAAGCTTAGTCTATATTTCGGGTCTAAGCTATTCTTATTTTGCATTATCTATCTCAGCCTGAATCTCAGCCGCAGCTTCCTCTGCACTTGATCCTGTAAACAAGCTCATAATTGAGTTTCTTGTTCTGTCCTGCATAGATGTAAGTTCATCAAAGTCAAATACATCAACTCCGATACCCTCACTTGTAGCACCAAGCTTCATGCTTTCCACAAATAAAGGAGTTACCTTGCTCTCGTCAATGTCAACACCCTCTATAGGCATAATAAACTGTGCTTCTTCTGCGTATTTCTTTGCCGCTTCTTTGCTTGTGAGCATTTTTACAAGTTCAATTGTAAGCTCCAATTCTTTTCCTTCAAGCTTTCCGTTTATCATATATGGACTGATTACCTGCATATCATAGTTCTTGTATTCCGGTTTCTCCTTGAAATATGGGAATTTAGCAAGTTTGATATCCTCATGTACAGGTGTCTTCTCAGGATCTGTAAATCTTCCGATCATCCAAGGTCCTGTAACCACCATTGCAGCCTCGCCGTTTTGGAAAGCTGTCATCGCCACATCATCCTGCATACCTACAGCATTAGGATCAAATGCCTTAGCATCAATTAAATCCTTGATATACTGAAGCGTCTGTACAACATCAGGGTCTGTCCACTTCTTACTTCTGTTTCCAAGTTCCTTTGCAGCATCTGTTCCAAGCCACTTATAGAAAATCTGATCATGTAAATGTCCGCCCATGTAGTTTGAACTCTCACCTAAAGCAATAGGTGTAACACCGTTAGCATTTAACTTATCTATTGCTGCTAAAAGCTCATCCCATGTCTCAGGGAATTTTTCAACTCCGGCCTCTTTTAATATATCCTCATGATAATAAACGCCTATAAGACCTGACTCCATAGGAACCGCATATGTTCCCTCTTTTCCCGGAACACTGTAATATGACAATGCTCCCGGTGCAAAGCTCTTTCCCCACTCAGGATCTGCTTCAAGATATGGTGTAACATCCAATAAGAATCCGTTATCAATATACTTTTGAAGATTTGCAACACCCTGAACACGGTAGATATTTGCCATCTTACCTGAGGCCATATCTGTTGATAAGATATTGTTAAATGCACTCTCATCACCCTGTGAGTCATCAATTATCTCAACTTCCGGATGCTTTGCCTTGAATTCATCTATAATACCGTTGTAGATTTTTACAATATCTGAAGTTCCTGCCATACGGGTAAGCAGTCTTATCTTAATCTTTTCACTTGAATCTCCTGAACCGTTTGCGGAATCAGCCGCCTTTTGTGATTCACTCCCTCCTTTGTTTCCCGAGCCACAAGCTATGAGTGCTCCGATTGAAAGTGCCAATGTCATACCCAGCATCGCAATTTTCTTTAACTTCATAAACTCCTCCTTAAAAACACGATACAAAATTTATGATTAAATTATAGCAATTTAGAGTCTTACATCCTATGGAATTTTTATAGATTTCTTGTCATTTTAAACTCACCCATGTATAATTATTTCAATGGATTTTTGATTAAAATGTATATCAATAGTTATATTTTTTTGACAAAGTTTAAAAATATAAGGTTATTTATCGCTATTTTTTTAGGAGATGAGTTTGAAAAGCAAGAGTATTTATCTACAATTATTTAACGGTCTAAGGCTTATGGTATTGCTTCCTGTAGGCATACTGTTTTTTATTACAAGCATTGTATTTATGTTCTATTATACAGATGATAGAATTGAAGCTTCCGATATACAGCTTAGCCATATAGAAAATCGTCTTGATCACTACTTTACTTCAGCTACACACTATTCAAGACTTCTTTTAAACAATAATGTCATACAGCATAGTTTTGATACTTATTATAATAATACAGAGAGTTTCTCAGCTCAAAAAATCAATATGAGCCTTGAAATCTACAAGCTTATATACCCTGCACCATATATATACGGTATCAGTATATATGATAAAGACTACAGTATCATTATGAGTTCAGAGAGAAAACAATATCCAAGTGATTTTAAATCCATCCGTGTAACAGGCGGAAAATGGTTTGCAACAAAAAAATATGATAATCACAGTGATGATTTAATAGACACATTTTCTTATGTACACCCTATATATGACTATAGAAGCGGTGATTTGTATGGCTATATAGAACTTATAATCTCCGAGAAAAGCATATCCGATATATATGCCGTATCTGATACATCAAGTTCTCTTTATCTGCTTGTGGATAATGAGTACAATATCATAAGTAAATCAGACTATCTGAATGAGAAGAATACTCTTACAGATACAATAATCAGTACTATTAAATCCGGAAAATCCGGTCATATTTTTTCAAGTTACGGATTTATAAATACGATGCCTTTAAAGTCCTATCCTTGGAAGCTTATACATGTTATTCCGCTTTTCTTTTTTATAAAGCCTGCCCTTACCATCGGAATTGCCTTTTTTATTACAACCTGCTTCTCTCTTGGTCTGGCACTTTTTATGTCAAAAGATATTGCAAAAAACTTAAGTAAGCCTATTTATGCTCTTGTAGAACATACACACTTTGTAAGTAAGGGAAATTGGAAAGAATTTTACTATGAAGCCGACTCTCCTGAGATGATTGAACTTATAGATGATTTTAATATAATGTTGAAGTCTCAAAATGATCTGAAAAACAAGTTGATAGATATTGAAAAAGAAAAAAACCGTATTGAAATAGATAAGGTTAATGAGCAGATAAAGCCTCATTTCCTTTACAACACTCTTGACAATATATATTCTCTTGCAAGTCTTGATGAAAAGCAAACTTTAATGGAACTTGTAATGAATCTTTCAAGATTTTACAGGGGCAGTTTAAGTCTTGGAAAAAGTTTTGTGAATATAGAAGAAGAGTTACATACTTGTAAGGCTTATCTTGATATAATGTCTGTAAGATACCATGATAAATTTGAATACGGCATATCTTGTGCCGATAATATAAAACGCTTCAAATGTCCAAAGCTTATACTGCTTCCACTGGTTGAAAACAGTATTTATCATGGTATAAAAGGATTAAAATATAAGGGTAATATAAATATAGCAGTGGATCAAGATGAAGATAATATATTATTTAAAGTAACTGACAATGGATTTGGAATAGATATGAATAATCTAAATCATATACTTAAAAGATGAAACTGATGATAATCACCACTTTGCTCTAAAACATATCAACAGAATTTTAAAGCTGTATTACGGTAATGATTATAAGCTTAATTTTGAAAATCAAAGCCCGGGCTGTAGTATTTCTTTTAAAATAAAAAAGGAGCTTTTATGATAAAACTTGTCATTGCAGATGACGAATATTTTATACGTGCAAGACTTGAAAAGATCATATCCGATAACAGGACAAATATAGATATCGTCTCATTATGTGAAGATGGGGAAGATGTTATAAAATGTCTTTCACTTACTAAAGTTGATCTTTTACTTATGGACATAAAAATGATATCGGTCACAGGTCTTGAGGTAGCCGGATATATTTTTGAAAATAAACTAAATACAAAAATCATACTTCTATCAGGATATAATGATTTTAATTTTGCTGTAGAGGCAATGCGATATGGTGTATTTGACTATCTCTCAAAGCCCATAAGTGAAGAAGCTCTTTTAGAAAGTATTGATAAATGCATTGATGTTATTGAATCCTCAAAAAATATGCCAAAAGACCAAAGCATAGCTAAGTTATCAGGATTATTTAAAAAAGAAAATGTGATCTTACAAGCTAAAGATATCAGTACCATAAGACCGTCTGTAATAAAAATATATGTCAAATTCAGATAAAGAGTCTTATGTGAATTTTTATAAGTTCTAATACAAAAGATATACTGGATAATTATAATGCAACCACTCTTTATAAATTTATTCGTGAAATACTAAATAGTCTTGATATAAAGTATCATATACTGCAAAGTGTTACTTTAGTTCAGTATATGCAGGAAAAATATTTTTGATAAGGATATATCCTGTATAGAAAAACTTGAGAATATTTTAGTTGAGATCGGTGTTGACTGTATGAGATTAAACACTATCTTAACCAAAGAGCAACTTATAGGAAAGCAAATACTTGAAGACATAGAAAGAAATTTTTCTAATTATGATTACACTGTAGCAGAAATTGCAAAGAATATCGGTAAAAATCCGTCCTATATCAATACGGTATTTAAAAAAGTATATGGAAGTACGATAAAACAAACTCTCTCGGATTACCGACTTGAAAAAGCGAAAAAACTTTTGCGAAACAGTAATATGAAAATAGTGGATATAGCCACAGAATGCGGATATTCCGATATATTTTATTTCAGCAAAAGATATAAGGCTAAGTTCGGCTATCCTCCAAGTGAAGAAAATTTAAAATCATAACAAAAAACCACCATGTAAAAATCTACCATTTACCGGTGGTTTTTCTTTCTTCTAAAAAACAGTAATATAAAAATACATGTTGAAATAAAGAACAGAGTTGTATAGAAGCTAAGTGAGCTCTCATCTCCTGTCTTTACAATAGCCTTTTGCAATCTCTTTGCCACTTCAATCATTTTACCCTTATTATTATTATCGGGTTTGTTATTATCCGGCTTGTCTATGATAATTAAAGGCTCACCGTCTATTCTGTTATCAGGTCGACTTTCATCATCTGAAGGCTTTTTATTATTTTTATCTGTATTTTTTTGACCGTCTTTTTTATTATCTTTATTATTATCTTTTCTATTATCCCCTGTATCGGAGCCCCCTTTGTTTTTATCCTTCTCATTCGGATAGACTATTTCCACAAGATATTTAACATTAAAATCCACTGCCGCAGGCTTTGCCGGTTCATTCGGATCTTCAAGATAAGTATTGGTATAAATATTAGTTCCGTTAGTCAATACCTGTATATGAACTATATAATTTCTTCTGTCGAAAGTAAATTTCTCATCATCGGCATTTGCCAGACTGATACTGTATCTATACTCCCCAATATCATCAAAATCACCGAAGTCATGTATATATGTTCCACTTCGTCTCAGTGACATTGGAATTGTTTCAGTTGAAACAATATTATTCCTTGAATCAAGCTTGCTTATATTTACATCATATCTGTAGTAAATAGGATTGGTTCCTGATACATTTATGTTAATAGGCAATTTTACATTTGCGGCCAAGGCATCCCTTGGCACAAATATAAAATATGTCAACAAAAGGAAAAATATGATTTTCTTATAAATTTGCTTCATATCATCTCCTTATAAGTTCGCCAAAAAGCACAATTCTTCCGTTTGTATAGGACTCTGTACATGTGGACATAGTTATAACCTTATTTTTTCTATCCACTTCCCTCATATTTACAGCATTTTCCTGAAGATAGTTATAAAAACCGTCTTTATTTTCATTTGCAAAATATGGGAAATAAATCTTCTCATTATAGGCATCTGTTTCCAAAACGGCAAATACCTTTACATCATAGATCTCTGTTTTGGTATATAGTATTCCATCCACATGACTGTCAAAAAATTCCTTATCAAGGAACTTTTCAACATCTCCAAACATAGCACCATTGTCCATGTGATGACCGTAAACAAGTGAATAATGTTCACTTAAATCACCATTACAAAGACTGCTTAAAAAAATGGAACCTGCCAAAGAAAACTCACCGTCAATATCCTTATTAAGATACTCGGCATCATCAATACCCTGAACTATCGGGTAGTTAATATTTGTATCAAAAATATTAAGCCATGCCCTCATGTCCGGATACTTATTAAACAAAGCCTCTACATTTACAGTATCATCTGCATTTCCGGCAGTACCGGGGGCGCTCTTTAAGATTTCACTTGAAAGAGATGCCCCTTTATATACATGAAAAATATCATATAGTGAATATGCTCCGAATAAGAACATTATCACTGCCATAAGAATAACGATTATATCTATAATCCTATTTCCTATGTATGCACATTTTCCTATCAAATTCATCTTTAGTTCTCAACTTCTTTTTTTCTTCTCTTAAAGAATACCAAGATAAATAAAATACCGAATCCTGCCATGATTGCAAAAGGAGCAACACTCATTGCAACACCTGTAGGTGTAGGTGTATCACGGTAGTTTAAGAAGAATATTGTATCTGCAACTGTATCGTCTGCCTTTACCGGAGTAACTGCTGTTACAGCAGCTACATTGGCATACTGATTTGTATTTGTAGGTGCTGCAATTCTTGCAACATTAATACCATGAGTTGTCTTGTATCCTGCAGGTCCTACAGTAGTAACATCCTCAGTAACTTTGTACTTTGCTGTAGATGGAAGACCTGAAATCTTTATAGTCTGACCGCTCTTTAACTTAACATTAGTAAGTGAATATGTATTTCCTGTAACACCTGTTATAGCAGTAGGGTTTGCAGCATTTGTAGAAGTCACTTTATAATCCATACCTACACCGATATTGCTAAGATCGATAGTGAACTTAAACTCTTCAGTTGTAGAACCCATGTTACCGGCTACATCCTTTTGAAGGATAATATCTCTTGTCTTAAATGTACTTACATCATCCTTATTATCTGTTGTAAGTGCACCGTTTAAATCATCGATATAACCTGTAGTCTTTGAGTTATCTGTAACTGTAGCATCCTTCTTCATCATAACGGCTGTCTTTACTTCAAGCTTTCCTGCCGCATTGTATCCTACATATACATCAAGGTATCTCTTCTCCTTGCCGCCTGTAAGCTGGCTCACATCGTTTGTGTAGTCATGCTGACTTGTAGTAAGGTTAAAATTACCGGTCTCTGTAATCTCATATCTATAGATACCCGGTACTGATATATCATCAATACCATCTTCATTAAATTGCTCAGTAAAGTCTACTGTAACTTCCTTTTTTACAAGGTGGTTTGTAATTGTATCATTATGACTAAACTCTGCCGCTGAAATAGTAGGCATTGCTGTACCTGCAACTACAGTAAGTCCTCCATCAGTACCGCTGACAGGTGTCTTTCCGCCACCTCCGGCACTTCCTGCGATAGTATATGTATACTTAACATCAGGTGCCTTTGCACTTCCGCCTGTTGTATCATCTACATTGTAGATTTTCATCTCTTTGGTGAACTTGATTTTGTTCGGTGATCCTGCTGCAGGTTTTAACTGCTTTGTTGTCTCTGCAGCTATTGCGCTTCCGGCCATTGCGATTGTCATGGCAGACACTGCCGCCAAAGTCATAATTCTTTTTAACATCATATATTATCCTTTCTTATAACGATAATTATTTTACCTTCAATATCTTTCTTTTTTATAGTACCGAAATATCTGCTGTCCTTTGCAAGCGTTCTGTTATCGGCAAGTATAAAAAATTCATTTTCCCCCAGTACAATAGGATATGTTACATCCGTATCGTACTTATCTGTTTTGCCTCTGGTATCATCCTCTACCAATATGGCACCGTTTAGTATAACACTTCCGTTATCATCTATATCAATAGTATCTCCTGGCGCTCCTATTATTCTCCCTATATACTTTTCACCATCAAAATGATAGCATATGGCATCACTTGATTTGAGTCTGCCTTCCAGTCTATAGAAAAACAATAAATCTCCTGCCCTTACTCTTGGTAACATCTCATTATTTGGCGAAATCCTTATTCCAAATACTATAAATACCAAGACATAAATCATTGAGACAAGCGTCAAAAATCTTATTATAAATGACTTTAACTCCGCTATACTCCTCTTTTTGATTTTCTCCTTTTCCTCTATAAATCCATCCTCCTATATATGTGTTAACTATTGCTTTTTCATGCTCTCATATAGCACAGGTTTTGAATAGTTATAAAATATATTAATATCTCTTCCTCCTGTTAAAATAAAATATTCCAATCGAAAGAATCGACATTATTATAAATATTAGGGCATAAGATATATCAAATGCCACACCCGTAGGTATCGGATTTATGTAGGGTTGGATAACAGGTTTTTTAAATGTTTCAATTATTTCCTGATCCTTATACTTGTATGTAAGAGTTGCTATATCATTGGAATAAAATCCCTTTTGATTTGAAGACTTTGAACCTGTTCCCGGGTCTCCGACCACATCCGTTCCGTTGGGATTTTTCTGGAATTGCTTTGTGGCTGCATATTTTGCCTCAGCTAATGGTGTAGTTTTTATCTTTGCCTTTACCATATAAGTATATCCTGTCTCCAAAGTATAGGCAGTCGGAAATTCCAATCTGATTGTTTTAGTAGCATCATTGTATGAAGATACAATATCTGCCATTGCATTTCTCGGAGTGGAAAATAATCTGTACATGCTGTTTCTCACCACATAATTTCCTGTATGCAATCCTGTAGACCTAAAACCTCAATCTCGAGCGGATATGGATTACCTGAAGGATCCTTTGCAATCATTGCATATTGACTGAGTTTATCCTCCAGTACAACATTACTCACTCTTGGACTTTTCAGTACACTTACTATTTCCCTCATCCTATCTAAAAAAGAATTTTTACTGTCTGCTGAATATGGACTTGCACCTACCTCCACTCCCGGCGCAGGTAAGGTGATACCCTTATATCCTCTTACAGGACTGTCCCCGTCATTTGAATTTGTCAAAAGTTTCAGCTTATCATAATCACTTTGATTACCCAGACCTATAGAAAAGAAATAGTCCAAATCTATAGCATATAATGCAAACTGTCCGTGAAGCATCGCCATTGTGCTGTATCTGTCAATTAAATGACCTTCATTCCTACCTGTACTGTGATTCGTATAGTAAGTAGGATTTCCGTCCGTAATAAAGATAAGGACTTTTTGTGCATCGCTTCTACCGTTTCTAAAAAGTTCATTTGCCTTAACAAATCCCTTTTCATAGTTTATTCTGCTCACATTATTCGGACTTATAGGAATCTTACTTACAACGGAACTTCCGTTACTTGTCCAGTTCTGATACAGAGTCGATTCGCTGTCAATTCCTACCAATGCATAGTTTACATTATATTTACTGCTGTCAAAGTAATTGTTGTTTATTACATTTCTAAGTATACTGTAAACTGAAGATATTTTAGGATCAGTACCACGACCTGAAATACCCTCACTCATACTGCTTGTGGTATCCAGTAAAAACAGTACATCCATATTTGTTCTGTTTGTTGTACTACCGGTCTGATTATTTATTTTCAGTGTAAGATCGTAGATTCCGTCCTTATCCGGGTCTTCCACAGTCTTACTTATATCAGTCCTTATTCTTCGGTTTGAAATAGTTCTTTCTTCAGGCTCATATACAAGTTCAAGAAATTGCATGTCTTGTTGTCTAAAAGGTACCCAGTTTGTTCCGTCTACTGTATATCTAAGCCCCTGTGATATGCTTGTTTCTCTTTCAATTGAAGTATATTGTCTACAATAGTTCCGTTCGACATTCTGGCTCTGGCATATTTATATCTCATACCAACCATACCTGTATCCAGCTGTCTTGGTGTTATCCTTTCTCTTGGTGCAATACCAAAATCACCACCACTATTATACAAATCACCCAACTTTGTCAAATCAGCTGTTATCTCATCACCATTGGTATCAACATACTTTATATTTACTTTGAACTTACTGGCTAAAACCCCCCAGGATATTGTAAAGGTTGAAAACCCATCCGTACTGAAGTTTGTAGTAATACTGTTATCATCTTTATCCTCTATTAGGGCAATATCCTCTACCTTATTTACGGTGTTATCATCCTTTATATGATAAACTTCCGTATCTTCAGGCTTTGCTCCTTCAGGAAGTAAAGCATTGTCAATTTTTATATTAACATATACAGTTGTCAAAGGTTCAATCTCTACATGGTTTTCATCCTCAAAATGAATATCCAAAGATATCGAATCTTGCGGGTATTCTTTTATTTCAGATTCAGTATTTCTTATTACAGCGTCCTCTAAATAATTTGTGTTCTCACTGCCTTCACTTACCGATTCTCTAATCTGACCATTATCATCAGACTGATTATTTTCACCATATGTTTCCAAAGTTTCACTGATATCATTATCAATTGATTCTACGGCTTCACTTGTTTCTTCGCTGTTTAAAGATATATTTGATTCAGTTACACTTTCATTAAGAGCGATTTCCGAACTTTCTACAGTCTCCGAAGTAGTATCTAAACTCTCAGATAATCCCTCTGTATTTTCTATACTCTCTGACTGTTCTTGATTTTCACTTATATTCTCTGATTCAATTCCTTTTATATTCTCTTCATTTTCAGAAGTTAAATTATTTTCAAGCTCATTTATGGTTAATCTTTTGGCCTTTAGCGTAACCTTTGTGTCAAATGCACCTTCCGGCACATCTACTATTACACTTATTCCGTCCAGCTTTACTTCATGCCTTCTTGCATTGGATGAAGTAGCCGTATCCGGTGAAATAACGATATCACCGGATATTGCATTAGACGGCGTGGCTATATCTGCCAAAGAGTCCGTAAACAGGTACGCAATTAAGCACACAAAAAACACAAACAATATTTTTCTAAAATGTTTGTATACAAAATTTAAAATTATTACGCACCTCCTCTACCCAAAATTTAATGACTTTATCATAACACATGTTTATAAAATTTCAACAAGAAACAAAAAATACCGCCATAAAATATATGACAGTATTTTTTTCATATAAATTTATATATTTTTACAAATGTCTATTTATTGCTACTTTTTCCCTCTCTTTGACATCGCAAGTATACTCTGCAATATTATAAAAAATGCAAGTATGGTAGCTATTATAATTTTTGTCCACCAGGATGATAATGTTCCTTGGAAACTTACAAAAGCTTCTATAGTGCCTTTTATAAGTACACCAAAAAGACTTCCGAACACATTACCTACTCCACCGCTAAGCAATGTTCCCCCGATTACTGCTCCTGCTATTGCTTCCATTTCAAATCCCTTAGCCTGTTCCACAAATCCTGCGCAGGTATTTAAGCAGAATAAGAATCCTCCTATAGAACATAATAATCCGTTCAGTATATATACCTGAAGTTTTATCTTTTTAACATTTAGTCCAAGAAGCAAGGCTGATTGCTCATTTCCTCCAACAGCATATACACTTCTTCCGAACTTGGTATATTTTAACATTATAAACATCAGTACAAGTATAATAAGTGCGACTATTACGGTGGGGTAAATATATGGATATACTACGGCTCCTTTTTTATTTACTATACCGAATAAAGGTATTGTTATTTCTTATTTGCCCATGAAAGGAAGGTCTCATTAGTTATACTGATCATCTCTTGAGATATGATCGCTGTCATACCTCTGGCAAAGAACATACCTGCCAAAGTAACTATGAATGGTTGAATATTAAGATATGAAATAAGTACACCCTGAATAAGACCGAATATCAGACCGATTATGATTACAAGTGCTATTGCACTTAGCGCATTCATCTTGACTTTTTCCATCAGATACGCCAACACCATACATGTAAGTGCTACAAAAGAACCGACTGAAATATCTATTCCACCGGATATTATAACCATGGTCATACCTGTTGCTATAACAATCAGTCCTGCATTAGATATGAAGAGATTTAAAAAAACTTGTGGTTTTTGAAATCCCTTACTTCCAAACATTATAATTCCTATACCATACATTATAATAAAAAAAGAAGAATTGTCATATAAAGTAAGAAGGTTTTATTATCTATATTTTTTAACTTATCTTTCATATGCCACCTCGGCTTTCTTCCTATTTAAATTAAATCCTCTTATTATCTTTATAAATTCCTTCGACTGTAATGATACTATTATTACAACTACAATCGCCTTATATACAGGAAGTTGATCTGCCGAGACACTCATGGCATATAATGTTGTAGTCAATGCTTGAATAGTGTAAGCTCCTATAACGCTTCCAAGAAGTGAAAACTTTCCTCCGGCAAGACTATTTCCTCCAAGTGCCACCGCCAGTATTGCATCAAGTTCTATATTAAGTCCGGCGTTATTGGCATCTGCAGAATATACTCTTGATGAAACTATCATTCCTGCAAGACCTGCCAAAAGACCACAAAATGCATAAGCTATAAACTGTATAAATACCGGATTTAACCCTACAAGTCTTGCTGCTTTATTATTTATTCCCACAGTTTCTATATAAAGCCCCAAAGCTGTTTTTTTGAGTATTACAATAGTTATTAAGACAACAGCCAATGCTACAAATACAGGTGTTGGAAGCGGTATGCCATGAATAGAATTACCAAGCATCTTGAATGATTCAACTCTTATGTAGGTTATTTGTCCGTTTGTAACAAGCTGTGCCATTCCCCTACCTGCTGTAAACAATATTAAAGTTGCAACCATAGGTTGAATATTCATCTTTGCGACAAGAAAAGCGTTGAAAGAACCGCAAAGTAAGCCAACAAATATTGCCGCAATAAATGCTGTTATATAAGGTGCATGATATACATCTGTTGAAACCTCACCACCTGCCAGTATAAAACAGGCAACAGCACCCGAAAGTGCACATACCGCACCTACCGATATATCTGTACCGCCTGAGGAAGCAACTACAAGAGTCATGCCTACAGCCAGTATTACAAGTTCGCTTGCACGATTTATTACATCAATTATGTATCCGTAAAACACTCCATTTTGTATTGTGATATTAAAAAAGTTCGGCGTCTTTATCATATTTATAATTAAGACTAAAATTAAACTTATTATAGGCAGAAAGAGTCTGGCAGATGTTATTTTTTTTATTTTTAATGCTCTCAATTTTATTCCCCCCCTGCTATAGCACTCATTATATTATTTTGAGATATTTCATCAGATTTTAATTCACCTACTTTTTTCTTATCTCTCATTACTACCATTCTCTGGCAAGTTCTGATCATCTCCTCGATTTCTGATGAAATAAATATTACACTCATACCGTCTGTTGCCAATTTTAAAACCAGTTTTTGAATCTCAGTTTTTGTTCCTACATCAATTCCCCTAGTCGGTTCATCCAATATAAGAAGCTCAGGATTTGTGAGCAGCCATCTTGCAAGTATTACCTTTTGTTGGTTTCCGCCTGAAAGCTGTTTTATAGGTGTTTCTCTCCCGGCTGTTTTTATCTGTAATATTTCTATATATTTATCTACAAATTCTTCCTGTTTTTTTCTCGGTATAAGTTTAAATATCCCTTGTTTTGCCTGCATAGCTATTATTATATTTTCTCTTACAGACAGATCTGCTATAATTCCTTCATCTTTTCTGTTTTCAGGAAGATATGCCATCCCAAGTTTCATAGCATCAATCGGAGCAGTTATTTTAACTTCCTTATTTTTAAATACTATTTTACCGGTATCCGTTTTGTCGGCACCATATATAGCTCTGACAAGTTCAGAGCGCCCTGATCCCAAAAGACCGGTTATTCCTATAACCTCTCCTTTATTTAACGTAAGATCAAACGGTTTTATATTACCGGTTGATCCAAGCGACTCGGCCTTAAGAAGTACTTCTTTATCAGTAGTCTTTGTGCTTTCACCCTTAATATTTTCAAGGTCGTTAAAATCCTTACCCATCATTTTTGCTACAAGCTGTACTCTTGGAAGATTATCCACTTCAAACTCTCCTACAAGAGCTCCGTTTCTTAAAACAGTTATTTTATCACATACCGCATATACCTGCTCCAAAAAATGGGTAACAAATATTATTCCTATACCCTCCTTTTTTAATTTTTTCATCAAAACAAAAAGTTTTTCAACCTCTCCGTCATCAAGCGATGAAGTAGGCTCATCAAGTATCAAGACTTTTGCCGACATATCAACTGCTCTTGCTATAGCAATCATTTGCTGTATTGCAATAGAATAGTTTTCTGTAGGTTTGGTTACATCTATTTTGATATCCAATTTATCCAAAAGTTCCTTGGACATTCTATTCATTTTTTGCCAATCAATAAGTCCGAATTTTCTAGGCTCACGATCCAAAAATAAATTTTCAGCCACCGAGATATTCGGGCAAAGGTTTACTTCCTGATACACGGTACTTATTCCATTTTTCTGTGCTTCTTTTGGGCTTTTATTTATTATACTTTTTTTACCTTCAAGAATTATCTGTCCGCTTTCAAATTCTTCTACTCCTGTAAGTACCTTTATAAGTGTGGACTTACCCGCACCGTTTTCTCCCATTAAAGCATGTATTTCGCCCTTATTTAAATTAAAATCCACATTATCAAGTGCCTTTACGCCGGGAAAATTTTTACAGATTCCTCTCATTTTCAATAGATTATCCATAATCACCTCAAAAGGAGCGAGGAGCAATCAACTCCTCACTCCCGGTATTTTCTTTATGCAAAATATCAAATTACTCTGTATTAGTATGCTCTTCCGGCCTTTATTTTCTCCAGATCCATACTTGTATCAAAATATGATTCATCAACATATTGAATCTTCTCTACTGTTTCACCCTTTTCAAGCTTTTGAATAATTTCCGCTACTCTAGGTCCATGAAGCGGACTACACTCAATACTTGCATTTAAATCTCCTGCTATCATTGCATCAAATGCAGCCTTTACAGCATCATATGATATAACCGTTATGTCGCCTTCCGGTCCGCATGTCTTTCCTGCAGCCTTTATTGCATCTATAGCACCAAAAGCCATGTTGTCATTTTCTGCAACTACTACATCAATATCATCAAACTGCTTTAAGAATGACTCCATAACTTCCTGTCCTTTAGACTGTGTAAACTCACCTGTCTGTTTTGCAAGCATATCCCAGTTTGCATTCTGTCCTAAAATATTTGCAAAACCGTCAGTTCTACCAACCTGTGCGGATGCACCGATTGTACCTTGAAGAGTAACTATATTGATTTTCTCATCAGCAGATACATTCTTTGATTTCAAATAATCTTCAAGCCAATGTCCTGCAGTCTCACCCTCTTTTATAAAATCACCACATACAAGTGCTGTATAAAGAGAATCATCTGAAGTTTTTATCATACGGTCAGAAAGTATTACAGGAATTCCTGCATCCTTTGCTTCCTGTAAAACTGTATCCCATCCGGTTTCTACAACAGGTGCAAGTACAATATAGTCAACCTCTTGCTGAATAAAATCTCTGATAGCCTTGATTTGATTTTCCTGTTTTTGCTGGGCGTCATTAAATATAAGCTCATATCCATTCTCCGGAACAAATGTTGCCTTAAAAGACTCTGTATTTGCTGTTCTCCAATCAGACTCAGCTCCGACTTGTGCGTAACCTACAACAATTATTTTTCCGGCTTCCTTACTTTCTTCGCTCTTAGCTTCTTCCTTGGCTGCTTCTGTTGATTCAACTGCCTTGGTCTCCTCCGGTGCTTTTGCACTTGTGCCACAACCTGAAAGCGCAAACATTGTCAGCATAATTGCTGATACAAACAAACTTAAACCTCTTTTACTCATAAACTCCTCCTTAAAATTATTTACGAAACATTTATTTGTTATACATATTATAATACAAAAAAATCTATGTAAACATAGATTTTTTTACGCTTTTATATTATTTTCAACAATAACTATATATGTATACTATTTTTATGATATAGGTTTAAAAATATTTAGATTATGTTTTATAAATAAACTGTAATTATATTAAACTGCTTTCAACAGGCAATACTATACTCACTGTGGTACCTAAATTTTTCTCACTGTCTATATTAAGTCCATATTCATTTCCATAATAAAGTCTTATTCTTTCTGCAACATTGTAAAGTCCGAAACTGTCTTCCGATGATTTTACAATATTATTATCATCTACTGTTTTGTTATTTATAGTGTTTCTTATACTTTCAAGCCTTGCACCATCCATTCCAATGCCGTTATCTTTTACCTGCAAAATTATATTGTCATTTTCTCTATATCCTTTTACCAGAATTTTACCACCGCTTCTTTTATACTTTATTCCATGATAAAGTGCATTCTCTACAATCGGTTGCAATAACAGTTTCAATATTCTCATATCATATAGATTATCTTCTATATCAATACTGTATTCCAAAATATCCTCATATCTGAATTTTTGTATCTTCAAATAGCTTTCAATATGTCTTATTTCTTCTCTTATCTGTATAAATCTTTTTCCATTGTTTAGTCCTATCCTTAAAAATCCGGATAATGCAGTTATCATATCAACCACTTTTTTTGAATCACCTGCTTCAGCCATCCATACCACAGTATCAAGTGTGTTATATAAAAAATGCGGATTTATTTGAGATTGTAAGAGCCAAAGTTCAGTATTTTTCTTGTTCTTTTGCTCCGTCTTTATATTCTCGATAAGTTCTTTTATTCTAATGATTTTATAATTGAAATTTTCTGACAGCTCATCGATCTCTAAAATATTACTTTCCGGATTGTTCTCCAACAAATCATTTTCACTTCTTTTTGTATAATTACAAAGATTTATAATAGGAGCCGCAATATGTCTTGATACCTTTTTATACATATATAATGTAAAATATAAAAATAAGCAATACACTTATAATACTGAATGTAAAGATAATTGCCATCTGATTTCTTATCTTTGCACTTACTCTGTTAAGCTCTTTTGTTTCTTCATATATATAATCATTAACGGTATCTTCTATCAGCTCGGTAGTTACCCTAATATCATATTCCAGACTATCGATATTTTTTTATTATAATCTTTATAGATATCACTTTTTACCGATATTGTCTATTTGCTTTTTTTAATAAATTTAAAAAGTATAATAAGGCCTTTCGGTCTGTTTAAACCTTCATCATTACTATTTGTTTCAAGCAGTTTTTCAAATATTTTTATTTGCATATTCAAGGTCCTCGTATGGATTTTTGATTTTTCTATTGTATCCGCACCTATTACAACCCCTATACATTTTATGGTCCACATTCTCTTTAAATTTAAAGTTAAATTCTGTGGCAATACTTATATTCTTCACTATACTGCTGTACTTATCATTTTGCCATTTCATCACAAATAAAAGATAAATAATAATAAATGCAATTGGTATAAAGGTTATAAACAACCTTTTCATAATATAATTTTGTATACTATTTTTCATTTTTATTTTCTCTGTATGCCTTAGGTGTATCTCCTTGATATTTCTTAAAAGCAGAACTGAAATAGTGCTGATCACGATATCCGACTTCCTGGGCTATATCTGATATCCTTTTATCAGTGCTCCTAAGCAGTCTTTTAGCTTCGTCAATTCTTGTTTTTGTAAGATAATCTATAAAATTCATTCCAACTTCTTGCTTAAAAACAGTACTGAAATATGTAGGACTAAGTCCGATGTGTTCCGCCACAGTGTTTAAAGAAATATCCGGTTCCATATAGTTTTTTTCAACAAAATCTTTGGCTTTATTCAATAAAAAGCTGTTCTGCCTTCCGGTAAGCTGTTCCCTTTTATCAATAATATAAAAAAGCAGGTCCAAAAAATACTTCTTCATCGTATGAATATCTGTAACAGCTTCATCAAATACCTCCATAGTACCGAATTTATTTCCAAGTTCCTCTTTATAAATACTATTATTAAGAAATTTATTAGACTCTATAAATGCATCCATTATTACATACTGCCTGAATATCAAAGACTTTAATTGTCTACCCAAATGATCGATATATTGTCTAACAAACTCCTCAATATCTGTACAATTTCCGGTAATAATAAAGTCTTTGAAACTCCCTTTATTAAATTCGCTTGTGTCAAACTTTTTTATATCTAAATCGATATTTTCTACATTTACATTACCCTTATAGCTGTGCTGCTTTGATTCTACTATCGGTTTTATTTTCTTTAAAACCGATAAAAGTTTTTCCTTTGAAACCGGCTTTAAAAGATATTCAGATGCTCCTATATGTATAGCTTTTTGTGCATAATCAAAATCATCATAGCCGCTCAGAAATATTATAATTGTTTCCGGATACCTTTCCTTTACTATTCTTCCGAGTTCCAATCCGTCCATAAAGGGCATTTTAATATCTGTTATCAGGATATCAGGTTTTGACATTTCAATTAGGGGAAGTGCCAATTCACCATCGGCAGCTTCCCCTACAAAATCAAATCCATATAAATTCCATTCTATCTCATTCTTTATACCTTCTCTGACAAACTTTTCATCCTCAACTAAAAAAACTTTTACCATCCCCTACATTATCTCCACCGGATTTGTATTTCTAAATTCTAAAACATTTATCTCACTGTATTTTTTCAAATCATTTGAAATTCTTTCTATAAATACATGCTCTAAACCATAATGTGTGGCATCTATAATACACATTCCTTCATTTGCAGCATCCAGGCCCTCATGATGTGTAATATCACCTGTTATAAGTACATCAGCCTCGCCAAGAGCGTACTTATACATTCCTCTACCTGAACCGGGACTTATAGCTATTCTTTTAATTTTTCCTTTTATATTTTCTCTGCCAAATACCGTTAAATTTTTTAAATCGAATGTTTCCTTTATTAAATTAAGCAATTCGTCAAATGAAACAGCCTTTTTCAAATCTCCTATTTTTCCTACTCCAAGTTCTTTACCTTCTATAGTAGCAGTCACTTCAAGAGGTTTTGTATTAGAAAGTAACAGCTTTTGTTCTGCAATATCAGCCATACCTCCATTTGCAATATCAAAATTGGTATGCATTGATATAACAGATATATTATTCTCCAATATTCTTAAAATATAATTTCCCAAAAGAGTATCCCCCGTTATTCTCTTCACAGATGAGAATATAATAGGATGATGAGATATTATCAAATCTATTTTTTTCTCTATTGCGTAGTCCAACACATCATTTGTGATATCAAGTACTACTAAAATATTTTTGACTTCTTTATCCCCTCTTCCAAGTAAAAATCCCGAATTATCCCAGTCCATGGCAAGCTCTATAGGATATAATCCTTTTAAGTATTCAAAAATATCATTGCATTTCATTGATTGTCTCCTTAATTATATCCAGTCTTTGACCGAGTTCTTTTTTTCTGTTCTCATTCAATCCGGTATTTGAAAGAATACTTAAATATTTATCTTCCTCTTTTTTAAGGAATTGTAGCAATATCGAATTCTTATTCTCAATAAGATATTTACCGTATAGAAGTTCAGCCTCGGAATATTTTTCTGCACTGCCTAAGTATTTTACTTCCATTACAGTATAAAAACTTACCTTCATCCATGCACATATCTTCTTTTAAGATTTCAAAACCTTTTCTCAGTAAATAAAATCTTACTTCATCTGTTTTTGTATGAGGTGACAGTATAAAAGTATTTTTTTTATCAAAAAAACTTTTGCCCCTATCTAAGATATCAATAATAAGTTCACCGCCCATACCGGCTATTATTATTGTATCCGCCTCTTCATTTGATAATTTATCAAGACCATTGGAAAGCCTCAGAACAATATTTTCACTTACTCCGAAGTATTCTATATTTTCCTTTGCTTTTTCCAATGGTCCTTTATTTATATCACAGGCATATGCCTTATTTATTATTTTGTTTATTATCAGATAAATAGGTATATGTGCGTGATCTGTTCCTATATCCGCCACCACTGCATCTTTTTTTACAAAATCAGCAATAGTTTGCAATCTTTTTGATAGTTTCATTTTTCTCTATTCCAAAAAATCTTTTAGTCTTTTTGATCTTGACGGATTTCTAAGCTTTCTTAAAGACTTTGCTTCAATTTGTCTTATCCTCTCTCTTGTGATCCCAAATACCTTTCCTACCTCTTCAAGTGTTCTCGGTTTTCCATCCTCAAGTCCGAATCTAAGAATTATTACCTTTTGCTCTCTTTCAGTAAGCGATTTTATAACTTCCATCAATTGCTCATGTAAGAGTACATCCATTGCGAAATTTACCGGAACCTTTGCATTAAAGTCCTGTAAAAAATCTCCAAGATGCGAATCCTCTTCATCACCGATAGGTGTTTCCATGGATACAGGCTCAAGTGCAAAATTCATTATTTCTCTTACCTTTGAAACTGATAAATTCATAACTTTTGCCACTTCCTCAGGCTTTGGTTCTCTTCCAAGCTCTTGAACCAGTTTCCTCTGTGTTTTTATCAGTCTGTTTATAGTTTCGACCATATGTACCGGAATTCTTATAGTCCTTGCCTGATCTGCAATAGACCTGGTTATAGCCTGTCTTATCCACCATGTAGCATAGGTGGAAAATTTAAATCCTTTTTGATAGTCAAATTTTTCAACTGCTCGCAAAAGACCAAGATTACCTTCCTGAATAAGATCCAAAAGTTGCATCCCTCTGCCCATATATCTTTTTGCGATACTGACAACAAGTCTCAGATTGGATTCAGCCATTTTTTTAGCAGCTTCCTTCTTTAAATTTTCATCAGGATCTGAAATTTCGAGCCAACACCATTTCATCTTCCACACTAAGAAGAGGAATTTTCCCTATTTCCTTTAGATACATCTTAATAGGATCTTCAACGGAAACATATTCATCCAAATCATCCAGGATATTTAAGTTTATATCTTCAAGATCCTTTATATCATCTTCATTGAACTCATCTTCAAACTCACTGTCCTTTATGATAATAAATTCCTCCGGATCTGATTCACTGTCAAAGTCTGAAGGCTCCTTCTCATAGTCCTCGTCAATAAAAATATCTTTTTTTTCGAGAAATTCAATAAAATCCGGAAGATATTCCTTTGATATATCATTTTCAGAGAAGATTCTATTAATATTCGAAGCAGTGATTTTCCCATCAAAATCTTTTTTCAGTATCATTTCAAACTCATTTTTTAAATTCTTCCCCCTCATACTTCCTCCACTAACCTAAATCAACATGAAGTTTTCGCAAAATCGCTTGCTCTTCAATAATTTTTTGAAACTCTTCTATCCCCTTTGCATTTTTGCTTTTCTCGTCTAAACTTGCCTGTCTGATTTTAAGTATACTTTCAGTGATGGCTTTTTTCTTTTCATCATCACTGAGGTTAGTCCCCAAAGTTGTATTAAGTATTTTGGAAAGCAATCTCTGCTTTTCCATATCATCCGCATAATTATCGCAAATATTTGAAAACTTCAAATCTCCCACTTTCAACTTTTCAAATATCTTTAATGCAACATCTCTATAGAAACCTTCACTGAAATTATCCGGTGAAATGTACTCACTTATCTTATTAAAAAGTGATACTTCCTCAACCATCCATGTAAGCAAAAGTCCTTGCGCTTTTGTGTATCCGTCATCAATTTTTTTGTTTTCTTTACTCAGATTTTTCTTTTCGGAAACTGTAGTATTTCCGAAGGAATTAACCATATCAAAGAGCGCATTATATTCAATCATCAATCTCTTTGCTGCAGCATGAGTATAGTTTTCTCTTTCAAGCTTTTCATGAAATCCACTTAGCATTCTTGCAACTTCCCTGTAAAAGTTGGTTCTCTCATCAGGTTCGTTTAAATTATATTCTTTCTTTAGTACTTCAACTTCCCAAAGAAAGGCATTATCTGCAGAGTCTATTCTTTTTTGAAACTCCTCACTGCCCAGATTTTTTATAAATTCATCCGGATCTTTATAAGGAGCCATGGATAATACTTTTACATTTATATTCTCTTCTTTTAAAAGAGGAATAGCTCTCTTTGCCGCATTTACACCTGCACTATCAGAATCATAAGTTAATATAACTTTCTTGGTATATCTGCTTATAAGTTTTACATGTAGTGGTGTAAGTGCTGTTCCAAGACTTGCCACAGCATTCTCAAAACCCGCATTATGTAAAGCAATAACATCCATGTAGCCCTCACACACCAAAAAGAAGTCTCTTCTTGTTCTCTTTGCAAAATTTAATCCGTAGAGATTTCTGCTTTTATCAAATGCAAGAGTCTCAGGTGAATTTACATATTTTGGAAGTCCATTCCCCAAAACTCTTCCACCAAATCCTATAACTCTGGAATTGGCATCTATTATGGGAAACATAACTCTATTCCAAAATCTGTCTCTTGCACCCTTTTCATCAATATTTATAAGTCCGCTTTTCTTTAATATATCATCACTGTATCCCATACCTTTTAGATATTGATACAAATCATTTGGTGTTTTCTTAGCAAACCCAAGTCCAAAATGTGTGATATGTCTACTGTCAAGCCCTCTATCCTTGAAATATTTTAATCCGATCTCACCGTCTTTTGAAAGCAAGTTTTCATAGAAATACTTTGCGGCCGTCTTATTTATTTCAAGAATAGTATTCTTTTCATCATTTTTTGCCCTGTCATTGTCACTGACCTGCGGCAATTCTATATTGGCTCTTTTTGCCAGCAGTGTTAATGCTTCTGTAAAAGAATAGTTTTCATATTGCCTTATAAAAGCTATTACATCTCCCCCAACACCACAGCCGAAGCAATGGAAAAGTTGCTTGCCGGGTGATACTGAAAACGAAGGAGATTTTTCTGCATGAAAGGGACACAGTCCCATATAGTTGGCACCCTTTTTTTGTATCTTCACATAGCTTGAAACAACATCCACTATATCATTTGCGGATCTTACTTCATCTATTATATCATTTGAATAATACAATCATTTCTCCTTAATATACATCCCAGGATTTTGGAACAAATATATCCTTGAATTTCTCTATTGCATATAAATCTGTCATTCCTGCAATATAATCACAAACCACCAATTCTCTATCCTGATTCAGTTCTTTTATAAAATATATATATTCATCCGGAAGTTTATCACTATGACACATATAATAGTCAAACAATGACTTTACCATAGTCTTAGCTTTTCCTTCCTGTGACTTTGGGACCTCATTGTAGTAAACCTTTTTAAACATCCATGTTCTAAGTCCCATCATTGCCTTATATATTTCTCTATTCATTGAAATTTCAGGCTTATCAATGCTTCCTTCTATAACACCATGTATCAGATTATTAAGTCTTTCTCTTACAGAGTGACCGAGTATATCACTATACTCTTTTGGTATATCATCTTCTTCCATAATACGAGCTCTTATTGAATCATCTATGTCATGGTTTATATAGGCAATCTTGTCTGAAAGTCTCACAACATGTCCCTCCAAAGTAGAGGGATTACCTGATGTTCTGTGATTTAATATACCGTCTCTTACTTCCTTTGTAAGATTGAGTCCCATTCCCGATTTTTCTATAAATTCAACTATTCTGACGCTTTGTTCATAATGAGCAAAACCATATGAACAGACATCATTTAAAACATCCTCTCCCGAATGACCGAAAGGTGTGTGTCCGAGATCATGCCCCAAAGCTATTGCTTCTGCCAAATCTTCATTTAATCTGAGAGATTTGGCTATAGTTCTTGCAATCTGTGCCACCTCAAGAGTATGAGTAAGTCTTGTTCTATAATGATCTCCTTCAGGCGCCAGGAAAACTTGAGTCTTATGTTTCAGCCTTCTGAATGCCTTTGAGTGAAGTATCCTGTCTCTGTCTCTTTGATAAACAGTTCTTATATCACAGGGATCCTCATACCTGTCTCTTCCTAAAGAGTTTTTACTTAAAGCGGCGTATTTACTTAGAGTCAATTCCTCTCTAAGTTCTATATCTTCTCGTATATTCATAATTATTTTAATTTAAATAATGTTGAGAGAACACCTCTTCCAAGGCTTGCTCCCAAATTTCCTCCAAGACTTGAACCGAATTTTCCGCCTGATTTTCCTAAAGTCTTACCAATCTGCCTTCCGATAGTTCCTGCAGCTGTACCTGCTACAGTAGCTACCCCTTTCTTTATAGCATCTTTTTTCTTTTCTTCTTCCTTTTCAGCCTCTTTAGCCTGCCTTTCGGCTTCCTTTTGTGCTGCCTTTGCCTGTTTTTCGGCCTCTTTTCTTTCTAATTCGGCCTGCTTCTCAGCTTCTTTTCTTGCTATCTCAGCCTGTCTTTCCTCTTCCTGCTTTGTGAAATTTCCACTTGCAGTCTCTGCAAAAATTCATATGCTGAATCTCTATCCACCATATCTTTATATTTCCCGGCCAAATCAGACATTGAAATAACAGCAGCTCTCATCATATCATCAATTGCTCCAAGATATGACTGAGGCGGAAGTACTTTTGCCTTTCTAACCATAGCAGGCGCACCTCCATCCTCTATAAATGAAACTACCGCTTCACCTATACCTAAGTTTGTTATAATTTCAGCTGTATCAAAATCCCGGATTTACTCTATAACTCTGTGCGGCAGCCTTTATTCCTTTTTGCTCTGCAGGTGTATAAGCTCTGAGTGCATGCTGAACCTTATTACCGAGCTGTGCCAACACCTCATCCGGAATGTCACTTGGATTTTGTGTTATAAAGTATACTCCTATACCCTTTGATCTAATAAGCTTTACCACTTGTTCTATTTTCTGAAGCAGAGCTTTTGGTGTATCATTGAATAAAAGATGTGCTTCATCAAAGAAAAATACCATTTTAGGCTTATCAAGATCACCTACCTCCGGCATTGTCTCAAAGAGTTCTGCAAGCATCCAAAGCATAAATGTTGAATATATTCCCGGATCGTTAATTATGGTGGTAGCATCCATTATATTTATCATTCCTTTACCGTCTTTAGTAACGAACCAGTCATTTATATCAAGTGCCGGCTCACCGAAGAACACATCACCACCCTTATCACCAAGTGCCACAAGTCCTCTCATTATTGCATTTACACTTTGAGGTGCTATATTACCATACTCAGCCTTATAGTCTGCGGCATTCTCACTTACATAGTTGAGCATACTCTTTAAATCCTTCAGATCTATAAGAAGCAATCCTTCATCATCCGCTATCTTAAATATAATATTTAATATATCTGTCTGAATTTGATTCAGTTCAGCAGTTTAGCCAAGAGCATAGGTCCAAACTCCGATATTGTGGTCCTAAGCGGCAAACCTTTTTTACCGAATATATCCCAGAAAACTGTAGGATAAGCTTTGAAAGAAAAATCTTCTCCAATACCCAGCTCAGACACTCTGTTTATTATACTTTCTTTTTCTTCACCCGGCTTACACATACCTGACAAGTCACCCTTTATATCAGATAAAAATACCGGTACTCCCGCATCCGAAAATGACTCCGCCATTACCTTTAAAGTAACTGTTTTACCTGTTCCGGTAGCTCCTGCGATCAGTCCATGTCTGTTAGCATATTTTGCTTTTATACATAATTTGGCATCACCGTCACTTGCCACCCATATTTCGTTATCTTTATACATAGTATCTCCTAAAATTTCACTTTATACTTCTATTCTATCCCAACTTTCATATTATAACAAGTGAATATGATATTTTAATACAAAAAGAGCCGATACTTAAAGTATCGACCCTCTCTGACCGCAAAAGCGGCTTCCGTCTGTACACTAAATAAACTTCCGTCTATTAATTCTATTTATATTAAACCTAAAATTATATTATTTTGAATATAATGTTACAAGCTTCTCAAGATATGAGAATCTTTCCTTAGCATCTTTCTCATTCTTAGCGAAGAGTTCAGCTGCTCTCTCTGGATCCTTGAGTGCAAGAGATGAGTAACGTACCTCACCCTTAAGGAACTCTTGGTAATCTCCTGTAGGTGTCTTTGAATCAAGAGTGAACTTGTTCTCTGCATCAGGATTAAATCTGAAGTTATTCCAGTAACCTGCCTCAACAGCAAGTTTCTCCTCTGTCATAGCCTTGCTCATACCCTTCTTGATACCATGAGCGATACATGGAGCATATGCAATAATAAGTGATGGACCCGGATAAGCCTCTGCCTCAGCTAAAGCCTTAACAGTCTGGTTGTAATCTGCACCCATAGCTATCTGTGCTACGTATACATAACCATAGCTCATTGCAATACTTGCAAGATCCTTCTTCTTTACATCTTTACCGCCGGCAGCAAACTGTGCTACAGCACCTGTCTTTGTTGACTTTGAGCTCTGTCCACCTGTATTTGAGTAAACCTCTGTATCAAATACCATGATGTTTACATCCTTACCGCTGGCAATAACATGGTCAAGACCACCGAAACCGATATCATAAGCCCATCCGTCACCACCGAAGATCCACTGGCTCTTCTTTGATAAGAAGTCCTTATTGTCTAAGATTTCCTTAGCTTCAGCTGTATTTAACTTCTCAAGCTCAGCTACAAGCTTATCTGTTGCTGTACCGTTGAGTGCACCTACAGTGAAGGTATCAAGGTATTCCTTAGCTGCAGCCTTAAGCTCTTCTGAACCGTTCTCAGCAATAGCCTCTACCTTTGACTTAAGTCCTTTTCTAATAGCCTCATTTGCAAGGAACATACCGTAACCAAACTCGGCGTTGTCCTCGAACAATGAGTTAGACCAAGCAGGACCATGACCCTTATCATTTACTGTATATGGTGTTGAAGGTGAAGAGTTACCCCAGATTGATGAACAACCTGTAGCGTTTGAAATATACATTCTATCACCAAAGAGCTGTGTAATAAGTCTTGCATAAGGTGTTTCACCACAACCTGCACATGCGCCTGAGAACTCAAGCAATGGCTTCTTGTACTGTGAACCCTTAACAGTTGTCTCCTTGAACTTAGCAATAACCTCAGCCTTCTCAGGTGTAGCTGTTGCATAATCAAACCACTTCTGTCTATGTACATTCTCCGGCATACTCTCCATAACAAGAGCCTTCTCGCCCTTCTTACCCGGACATACGTTAGCACAAGAACCGCAACCTGTACAGTCAAGTGCTGATACGGCTACTGTAAACTTGTAGTTTGGCATACCTGTCATTGGAAGTATACTCATTCCCTCAGGAGCATTATTTGCCTCATCCTCTGTAAGAGCAACTGTTCTGATAACAGCATGAGGACATACGTATGAACAGAAACCACACTGAATACAATTATCACTGTTCCAGATTGGCATATTTACAGCAATACCACGCTTCTCATATGCTGATGTACCGACAGGTGTTGTACCGTCTACATAGTCAACAAATGCAGATACAGGAAGGTTATTACCCTCTTGCGCACTTACAGCTGTCTGGATAGTATTGGCAAACTTAATTGCATCCTCTCTACCCTCTGTATGTACTGCATAATCAAGTCCCTCATCCTGTGCGTCAGCCCAGCTTGCAGGAATTTCAACCTTATGAACGTTCTTAGCACCTTCTTCAATAGCTGCCCAGTTCTTCTTAACTACATCCTCACCTTTTCTTCCGTAAGTCTTCTCAGCCGCCTTCTTCATGAGGTCAATAGCTTGCTCCTCAGGAATGATTGCTGAAAGCTTAAAGAATGCTGACTGAAGAATTGTATTAATTCTTGTCGGTCCCATACCTGTAGCAATACCGATCTTTACACCGTCGATTGTGTATAAGTTGATCTTATGATCATAGATATACTTCTTAACCTGTCCCGGAAGATGCTCTTCAAGTTCTGCATCTGACCATGTACAGTTGAGAAGGAATGTACCTCCATCAACAAGCTCCTGTACCATGTTATACTTTCTGATATATGCAGGATTATGACACGCTACAAAGTTAGCCTTACGGATAAGGTATGTTGACTTAATAGGCTTCTTACCGAAACGCAAGTGGCTCATTGTAATACCACCTGACTTCTTTGAGTCATAATCAAAGTATGCCTGAGCATATAAATCTGTGTTATCACCGATAATCTTGATTGAGTTCTTGTTTGCACCTACAGTACCGTCTGCACCAAGACCCCAGAACTTACAGTTTGTAGTTCCTTCAGGTGTTGTAACAAGAACAGGTCCCGAATCAAGTGAAAGATGTGTAACATCATCATTGATACCGATAGTAAATCTCTTCTTCTCTGTGTTGTGGAATGTTGCAACGATCTGAGCAGGTGTTGTATCCTTTGAACCAAGACCGTAACGACCGCTGAATACAGAACTGCATCAAACTTAGTTCCCTTAAGTGCTGCAACAACGTCAAGCCAAAGTGGCTCACCAAGTGATCCCGGCTCCTTTGTTCTGTCAAGAACTTCGATTCTCTTAACACTGTCAGGGATAGCGTCAATAAGCGCCTGTGCACTGAATGGTCTGTAAAGTCTAACCTTAACAACACCAACCTTCTCGCCCTGCTTTGAAAGATAATCAATTGTCTCTTCTATTGTATCGTTAACTGAACCCATAGCGATGATGATTGTCTCAGCATCAGCAGCACCATAGTAGTTAAATAATTTGTAATCTGTACCGATCTTAGCATTAACCTTATCCATATACTCCTGAACGATTGCAGGTAATGCATCATAATAAGGATTGCTTGCTTCTCTTGCCTGGAAGAAGATATCAGGGTTCTGTGCTGAACCTCTCTCTACAGGACGGTTTGGATTAAGCGCATTCTTTCTGAAAGCCGCTATAGCATCCATATCTGCCATATCCTTAAGATCTTCATAATCCCAAGCTTCTATTTTCTGAATCTCGTGTGATGTTCTAAATCCGTCAAAGAAGTTGATGAAAGGAACTTTACCCTTCAACGCTGATAAATGTGAAACCGGTGTTAAATCCATAACCTCCTGAACTGATGATGAGCAAAGCATTGCCGCACCTGTCTGACGACAAGCGTAAACGTCTGAATGATCACCGAAGATACTAAGTGCATGTGTTGCAATAGCACGAGCAGAAACGTTAATAACTGCCGGAAGCTGCTCACCTGCTATCTTATAGATATTTGGGATCATAAGAAGAAGGCCCTGTGAAGCTGTATATGTTGTAGTTAAAGCTCCAGCTGAAAGAGAACCATGAACTGCACCTGCAGCACCCGCCTCTGATTGCATTTCTGTAACTTGTACAGTCTGGCCGAAAATATTCTTTCTACCCTCTGTTGCCCACTCGTCGGTGTGCTCCGCCATGACAGATGATGGTGTTATCGGATAAATTGCAGCAACATCAGTATACGCATATGATGCATGAGCAGCTGCCTGATTACCATCCATGGTCTTCATTTGTCTCTTAGCCATTTAATTCCTCCTACTAAGTAATTATTTATAATATTTATAATAATAAAAATATTAGTTTTCGTCTCTCATTATACCAATTTAAAAAAATATTTTGCAAATAATTATGTATGTATTTTGTGTACTATTCTTAGTACAATGAGGGCATGTACCTGTTTAAAAAACAATAAAAATCTGTAATAAAGCGTTTTTTTGAAGTACTTATTTATATCAATATAACGGTTTTTGATTGTCAAATCATTCCTAAAAAGTATTATAGATTTCAAATTATTTGCCTTATATTTCTATGTAAAACTTGCCTTATTTAAATCTGCAAATTTTGTTTGCCTTATCATTACCGAATATCAAACATGTAAAAAAAGATATTGCTAAAAGTATGATTAATATTGATATCTTGTCAAATATAGGCCATATGTAATTATCAAGCAATAAATATGAAAAAAAGCATCTCTTACAGGTCTGTGTAATACAAAGATCGGTAAACTGTATATACCGAATCTTCTCAATGTATTTGTCGAAAAAATTCTTTTTCAATGAGGTTATTACAAATATAAAAATATGAAGTACCTAAAGCATATGGCATATATATAATTCTAAGCGGATTTATTACACCTTTAAATACCGGCAATATATCACCTTCCGCTATACGATATCCCCACGGACCGTAAAAAATCATTGTATAAAATCTTATATACTTAAAGAAGACAAAAAAGCAAAGTACGCAAGCAGCGCCAAATACAAAAAAACCAATGTTTACTTTTTCGAAAAATGAAGTCTTAATTTCAGAAGAGTATTTTTTTATACAATATACCCAAATAAAAATATTGCGCAAAAGATACCACTCTGTCTAAAGATAAAAAAATCATCTATCTTTACCTGCCATCCGGCATTGAGCATTGAAATAAAGATGAACAGCAACATCAATGCCATTACATAAATTGTTACAGGATCAAAAAATTTATTTTGATGATTTTTACTGACTGTATCTTTTTTATCGGTATTTGTATTTTCCACATTATTATGTAATTTTGAAATCAACTCCATAGGGTATAGTGATAATCTAAAAAAATTATAAGTGTTGATATATACCATGGAGTAGATGATTCATGAAAAAAAGTCAGGCATTATATTTGTATCCCCATAAAAATAAAATATCACTTATATGCAGGAATATCTTCATCATAATATTATTAAAGGAATAAAATATTTTAGTTTAGTACCTCTTTTTCTTCCATGGTTCAAAAATAAAAAAATATCCGGATAAAAACAAATGCCGGCATATGAAAGCTGTAAATAAAGAAAAAAATAATTTATTAAAAAAAGTAGGTATTCTCTTTCTTTTTATAGGCAATAAAAAAATGTCCGAATACCACAAGAAAGATCAACACTCCCTTAAATACATCCAGACTATCCGTTCTTTTTCACTACTTTTAATACCTGTGCTCATTTCACGTCCTCTTTCAATCAAATTTATTCAAAAGTTAAACATAATTATTCTACTACATAACATAAAAAGTATGTAAGCTTTTTACTTTTAAAGCTTACATACTTTTTATTTATAATTTTCTGTAATTTTTCCAAGAGCTTTTTTAAATCATCAATATCTTCCAAAAGCTTTTTACCGATATCCGTATCTTTTACGAACATTCTGTATACATCCTTTTCAACTATCTCAGATTCTGATTTGATATCAGTGTTATTTATCAAAACATCTTCAACTGAGGTAAAAGGTGTGTGAGCTTTCAGCCTAAGTCCATGTGAGTTAAATATTAAAGTATAGCCGGCAATACCTGTGGTCTTATTCATAGAACGACAAAAGCCTCCGTCAATTACAAATAATCTTTCATTTGCCCTTACAGGATTCTCACCATCAATAGCATGAACCGGTGTATGTCCGTTTATAATATGTGAATGAGCATCATATAGACCGAATTCATGCAGTATTTGGCCACAAAAACTTTCATCATAATATTTACTGTAATATGGATTGGATTTTTCCTTCCAAAAACTCTTATCCTCAATATAATCTCGCTCAAAGGTCTTTACTTTTCTTCCACATAGTGGTGATTTCTCACCACCCCATAAAAACCACATAAAGTCCACATCATCCTGATTAGGATTATCTGTATAAGCCGCTCTTGCTTTTTCATCACAAATATCAAACAAGGCTTTCCCATGATAACAGTTTCCGTTTATACAAAGCATATCAAATATTCCGTTATCATTCACCGGAACACATCCGTGATATATTAAATTTCTGTTGTATACATTGTACATACTTCCCTTATCATACAAAAACTTTATATGTTTATTTAATCTCTGCCCCGAAACAAAGCTTCTGTGTAATTTAAGTACAATCTCATTTTCTTCATCCGTAAGTTTATATGGATTATCCTTATCCACTGTAGGGAATACATTTGTTTTCAGTTTGGTCTCTACTCCGTCAATTGTCACTGTACCCTCATCAAGATTCAAGTATTCCAAAAGCAACCTATCATTCATTCCATATTCCGAGTGCCTTTTTATCAGCTGTCCTTCCAACTTAAAAAGTATAACCTTTATTGCAGCAAGCGCCGCCTGTATTCCGTCTTCTATACCATATTTTGACATACCAAAAAGCATAAGCGGTCTTAAACTGATGCCATAAGCATTTTCAAGGATCTCCACATTTCCATACTTTAGATTATTCCTAATAACATTACAAATGCAGGCATCATTTCCACAAGCAGCACCCATCCAAAGTATATCATGATTTCCCCATTCAATATCAAGCGAATGATAATTCATAAGCAAATCTATTATCTTGTCGGCATTGCCTCCCCTGTCAAAAATATCCCCGACTATATGAAGATGATCCACAGCCAGTCTTTTTATAAGTGCTGAAAGTGCTATTATAAATTCATCAGCATCATCCAAATCTATTATTGTCTGCAATATATGTCTGTGATAGCTTACTTTATTTGTATCTTCATTCTTTTGTGCATGTAAAAGCTCATCAATAATATATGAATAGTCCTCCGGTAGGGCCTTTCTTACCTTTGACCTCGTATACTTGGATGATAATAATTTTGCCAGCATTATAAGATGGTTTAGAGTCATAGAATACCAGTCATGATCTATTCTATCTATTTCCGATAACATGGTCATTTTTTCTCTCGGGTAATATATAAGAGTACAAAGTTCCTGTCTGTCAAACTCAGATAATGTCTCTCCAAATATCAAATCGACTTTTTCTTTAATTACACCTGAGCAGTTATTCATTATATGTAAAAAGCTTCATATTCACCATGTATATCACTTAAAAAGAACTCCGTACCCTTAGGCAGATTTGTTATTGCTGACAGATTTATAATCTCTCTGATAACTGCCTGACTTGACGAATAATTCTGTTTCAAAAGTTTTAAATACTTTACATTCTCTTTGACCTTATTCATAAATTACCCCCTAATATTATCAATATATATGATAATTTTTTTAGCATCTGTGTGAGTTAATATTAGTTTATCATCATAAATCAAACAAAGTCAATTGCATGACTGTACATATAAAATCGTTAATTTGTATAAAAAAATAAAGCCAATCAGAATAAGAATTCCTATCTGTTCGGCTTTATATTTTTTTTATTATTCCTATAAGGTTCTTTTAATTATCCAGTTTTTCAACTGTTTCTTCAGGCTTTGCAGCCTCTGTTGTAGTCAACTTCTCAACAGTAGGTTCTGCTGTTGTTTCCTTAGCCTTTGTAGTTTCCTTGGCTTTAGTACTTTCCTTAGCTTTAGTACTTTCTTTCTGCTTAGCCGTTGTCTCCTTGGCTTTATTACTTTCTTGCTGTTCTTTAGACTTTGTAGACTTTTCTTCAGTACTCAGTTTCTCTACAGTACTTTCAGCGGTTGAATTAGATTGCTCTTTCTTCTTTGTAGCACTCTCGCTCGTCTTTTCATAAGAGTTTTCAACAGTTGCTGATGAAGCTGCGGTTGTAGTTGAAGGCACAGCTGTGGTTGAAGGTATTTCCGTACTTGGTACGGTACCCTCATCAGTCTTTGCAGCTGTGGTTTCAGAGCTACTTGAATTCACCTTTATTTTTGCCGGCTTACCCTTATATGTGGAATTATGGAATGGTTCTTCTTTTACCACAACCCCGTCTTTTTTAACAATATATGTTGTAGCCCATCTTGAGCCCTTCTTTGCCTCGGTTACAACAACCTGTTTACCGCTTTTAATACTCTTATCCTCTATATACTCAGGAACAGGAGGATTTAGATCCGCTATCTTTTTTGATGACATTTCTACAGTAGTACCTTCTTCCAAAATAGGGATTCCTATAATCGAACAGGTAAGCGTCTGACCTGTCAGCACCGCACGAATAGCTATGGCGGTATTTGAGGTGTTTATAAACTTCATATCCGGACCTGCATATCCGTCATAGCTTACCATTGCATCCTCACCCGGTGTTACATAATTCGGCTCAAAGGAATGTGCATGTCGTTCTGTGGTTTTTAATCCCGAAAAAATAACAGCATTGTAAAGTGTGGATGAAACCTGACATACTCCACCTCCCGGTTCTTCGGATAAAACACCGTTAACATAAGCTCCTGCAGGTTTATAGCCTCTTTCAAGTGTTCTGTTACCTGTAGTATTATTAAAGGAAAATTCCTCGCCCGGTTTTATTATAAGTCCGTCAAGTGTCTGCGCCGCAAGAGAAATATTTGTATTTCTGTCTTTATTATCGGTAGTCTTTGTGGTAAATGTACCTATTACCTTATACATTTCCTTTGCCTGTGCCGCCGTAATACTTGCCTTAACCTCATTTCTTACAACAGATATATCCGCCTCGAAATTTTTTCGACTGACAAAAGACTTAATATCCGACTTCAACCTGCTTTCATCAATCATAAATCCATTGCTTTCGTCTGCATATGTAAAGCTCTTTGTCTCTTTATTAAAACCTGATATAGAGCCGTTTACAGGATCTATATTCCATTTTTCTTTGGCTTTTTCCACCATTGAATCTATATCGTTATCATCAAAGCTTATCTCATAATGTGACTTTGCGTTGTCGACATCCGCATATATCTCCTTTAAAAGATCTGTTATCTTGTTATCAAGTATATTATCCAGCTTGATATTATCATTTAAATCATCGCCTATATGCAAAGTCAATTTCCATGGATAAACTTTATATATAGCGGATCTGGCTTCCGCCATTTTCATTCCTGTTATATCTATCTCATCGATAGTTATATGTTTTTTTAATTTTTCATCTGCAATTTCTGTAGTCATCTCGGTATTCGGTACTTTTGATGAGTCCAAAAACTTTGTAACCTTTTGCATTCCCGATACAGCAAGCAAAGCCAATATAATAAATGCCGCAACAAGCACAGCTACAGCCCTCATATTTATATCCGCAATATAAACTCTTTTTTGCGATCTCTTTCTTGCCTCTCTTACTCTTTCAGAGCCTCTTTTATTTACATTATTTTGTTTATTTAACATTTCTATTCCTTATAAGATGTATTAATAAAATGCAGGTTAGTGTTATTTTATTTTTACAATAAAAACAATACTTTAAAAGTGAATTATACCAATAATCTGATTTTAAAACAATCCAAAACATATATCAATATTTGCTTTAGTAAATTTATTGTGCTAGACTTATTATGGTTTTTTAAGTAACATATGTTAAACAATGTTTTAAAGGTGATTTATGAGCGAAATTTTAAAATATATAGATATGCATACACATTCCACAGCTTCAGACGGTACATATTCTCCATCTGATATAGCTATATTGGCAAAACAGGCTTCTCTGAGTATGATAGCACTTACAGACCATGATACTATGACAGGTGTAGATGAATGTTTTAACAAAGGACTTGAGCTTGACTTACCTGTAATCGCCGGAGTTGAAATGAGCTGCGTATATAATGAAAAAGAGATACATATACTCGGTTATCTCTTACCTGACTCTTTTCCTCCCCAAAAAATAAATATTCCACAAGCAATATTTGACGGTTTAAACTTTTTTGCAAAAGAAAGAGCTGTCAGAAATGCTGAAATAATAAGAAGGTTTAAAAATGACGGTATAATTATATCAGAGTCTGATTTAAATAACGGCAATCCCAATACCCAGATAACAAGGGCTCATTTTGCCAATGCTCTTATAAAAATCGGTCTTGTGAAGGATAAGGCAGAAGCTTTTGAAAAATATTTGGAGTACGGCGGTAAGTATATACCTGTAAAGAATATAAACACATCAATATGTATGGACTTTTTAAAGAAAAACAATTTCTTTATTTCACTTGCACATCCATTTTTGTATAAATTTTCTGATGAGGTTTTAAATAACTTGTTATCACATTTGATCAATCTTGGATTAAACGGTATAGAAGTCTATCATTCAACCCATTCATCTGATGATATAAATAAACTTCTCTCTATTTCCGATACTTATAATCTGCTCCCAACCGGTGGAAGCGATTTTCATGGTGGAAATAAACCCGGACTTAATATAGGCAAAGGTTATGGAGACCTACAAATACCGGAATCCATAATCGAAAATATTTTAAAATCAAAAAATAATTAAAGAAAAATGCGTATGGGAAAACCCATACGCATAAATATTATAATCTTGTTACTGCCGGCTTTTTCTTTGCCTTTGTCACAATATCATCAGCACTCTTATATATAGATGATTTAGCTACGCAACCTCTTACATTTGAAAGTGGATATATAGTAGTATTCTTTCCTATTACAGTTCCCGGATTCAATACTGAGCTACAACCGACTTCTACTTCATCACCGACTATTGCTCCAAGTTTTCTAAGGCCTGTCTCAAGCTCTGCATCCTCTAAATGAAGTACAACATCAGACTTATCGCTCTTTAAGTTTGATGTGATAGCAGATGCACCAAGATGTGCCTTATAACCAATGATAGAATCTCCTACATAGCTGAAATGAGGTACCTGTGCCTTATTGAAAAGTATAGCATTCTTAAATTCGCAAGAATTTCCCGCTACAGCACCTTCACCGATAATAACATTTCCCCTAAAGAAAGCACATGAACGAACACTTGCATCTTTTCCGATAATAAGCGGACCTGCAAGTGCAACAGTAGGCATTATCTTTACAGAACGATGTACCCAGATATTCTTTCCTATCTTTAAGTACTCTGTATCGGGCAATGTAGCACCGATTTCCTCTATAAAACTCCCAAGATCCTTAAATACTTCCCAAGGATATGTGTACTTTTCGAAAAGAGACTTTGCTATAGTTTCTTCAAGATCAAAAAGTTTTTTTGTTTTTACATCGATTTTTTTCATTTTCTATCCTTTCATGCCTTTGTATTCTTTTGAAACCTCTTCAAATATGGCATTTAAACTATATTGGTTATTTAGTTGCTTCACATTAAGACATCGAATACCCACAAATCTTTCCAGTTTTGTCATATACTCTTCTGATGTAATATCACCATTTGATACCATCGTAAGTCCCTTTTCCCAGCTGGCAGTCAGCTCCGGATTTAAAAGTTGTGAAATAGAACAATTTACTACTTCATATACGATTTCACCAAAGAGTGTAGGTGTAATTATCTGAGTCTTTTTATTTAAAGCCAAGTATTTTATTGAAAATAATTTTTTCAAAATATCAGCTCTTGTAGCAGAAGTACCTATACCGCTTCCCTTTATCTGACTTCTGAGCTCTTCATCCTCTATGAGCTGCCCTGCATTCTCCATAGCAAGTATAATGGATCCTGAAGAATATCTCTTTGGCGGTACTGTCTCACCTTCTTTTATATTTAAAGATTCAAGAGTCAGTTTTGAGCCCTTTTTAAGCGATGAAATCATCTTTATATATTCCGGATTTTGGTTGTCACCGGTTTCGTCATCCTCACCCTCATTTTTTACAGGGCTTAGTATATCTAAAAATCCTCTCTCAACACATACTTTTGTATTTGCCACAAATATCTCATCTCCGATACCGAAACGTATTGCAAATTTCTGATATATTGCAGGAGGATAAAATATACTAAGAAATCTTCTGCATATGAGCTCATACACAGATAATGACAATTTACTCAGCGAATTCATATTTCCAAACCCGGTAGGTATTATAGCATAATGGTCAGTGATTTGACTATCATTAACATACTTTGTTTTTGAAATATTTTTATATGTACCTTTTTCGAGAATATTATTGGCAAAATCCGCAAGTTCTGAAAACTTACAAAGTCCCTTGATATTCTTATCTATTTCCTTGGCTACTGCACCGGAAAGCACTCTGGCATCTGTTCTTGGATATGTAACCATTTTCTTCTCATACAATTCCTGCACTATCTTCAATGTTTCATCCGGGCTTATTTTAAACCTCTTTGAACATTCATTTTGTATTTCCGCCAGATTGAAAAGTAAAGGTGGATTTTTTGTCTCCTTCTTTTTCTCGTTGGAGAGTACAATTACCTCTCTATTATTTTCATTTGCTTTATTTTCAATATGCTCTATAAGTTCTTGTGCATATATCTTTTCTCTGAAACCGTTGTCCTTGTAAAGCATGGGCGAGTTGAAGTATTTTGACTTCTCATTTACCTTCCACTCACCGTCTATACTGATTCCCCGACTTTCAAATTTACCCAAAACCTTAAAGAAAGGAGTCTTTACAAAGTTTCTTATTTCTCTTTCTCTGTTTACAACCATTCCTACAACGCAGGTCATTACTCTTCCGACACTTAGCACCGCTCTGTCAAGCTTTAAAAAACTTGCCACATTTTTGCTGTATTTTAAAGTGAGGATTCTTGAGAAATTTATTCCCATCAGATAATCTTCTTTTGCACGAAGGAAAGCTGCTGCAGAGAGATTGTCATACTCCGACCAATCTTTTGCTTCTCTTATACCTCTTAGTATCTCATCTTCGGTTTGAGAGTCTATCCACACCCTTTTTCTTGTCTTTCCCTGCACATTCGCCATCATATCTACAAGTCTGTATATATATTCTCCCTCTCTTCCCGAGTCGGTACAAATATATATCGTATCAACATCTTCTCTGTTTAAAAGATTTGACACTACAACAAACTGATTTTTTACACCGTCTATTATCTCATATTTAAACTCTTTAGGTAAGAAAGGCAAAGTATCAAGTGACCATCTTTTCAGACTTTCATCATACTTTTCAGGATAGCTCATAGTTACCAGATGTCCCACACACCATGTAACTATAATATTTTCGCCTTCCAGATATCCGTTTTTTTCGTCCTGTCGGTACTTTTAGAGCTTTTGCAAACTCAGTCGCTACACTTGGCTTTTCCGCTATAAAAAGTTTCTTCATTAATCTCTTTCTACACTGAATTTATACACTGTTTCACTGATAAACTCTTCAAGCTCATCTACTACAGGCTGTACAAATTCAGGCATATTTACGGCATTGGGGAAAAACTGTGTTTCAAAACAATATCCACTTCTCTTTGGATATGTTACACCGTTTTTACCAACGATTTCTTCTGTCAAATAATTGCCTGTATAAAATTGTACACCCGGTAGATCTGTATAAACTTCCATAACCCTCTTACTGTTCTCATCTTTTGCTTTTGCAGCAAGTCTAAGTTCACCGTTGTAATCTTTGATTACCCAGTTATGGTCATATCCACCGCCCTGTATTACAGCATCATAATCAGAGTCGATTTCCTTACCTATCTTTTTATATTTTCTAAAGTCCATTGCAGTATTTTCGACTTTTCTGATCTCACCTGTAGGTATGGAATTATCATCACATGGAAGGAAACTGTCTGCAACAATCATAACTTCCTGATCATATATATTTTTACTGTCATGTCCCGCAAGATTAAAATATGCATGATTTGTTAAATTTACAGCTGTTTTCTTATCACATACAAAGCTGTAACCTATTGTAAGTGCATTATCATCAGATAAAAACATAGCTTACAGTTATCCTTGCTTTCACCGCCAAATCCCTGGTCACCGTCAGGGCTTATAAGCATAAATGTAATCATATCTCTATCTTCATCTTCAAAAATACCCACTTCCCAGATCCTGTCGTGCCAGTAGTCAGGTCCCGAATGCAGTGCATTGTTTCCGTTGTTTAACGATAATTGATATTCCTTGCCGTCAATTGTAAACTTTCCTCCCGGTATACGGTTGGCATATCTACCTATTATAGAACCGAAATGTGGAATATTATTCTCATATCCGGCTACTGTATCATATCCAAGGCAGACATCATCAAACTTTCCGTTCTTATCAGGTACCATCATACTGACCCATGTACCGCCAAGATCGATAAAAGATGCACTTACTCCATTTTTATTTGTAAGAGTATACAGATTTACTATCTTACCATCTTTTGTTTTTCCAAATTCAGTTGTCTTAATCCCCATGTTTTTCCTCTCTCTACAAAGAAAAAGCCATCACAGCTTTAAGTGACAGCCATTATCATATATTATACAAATTTTTCTAATCTCTTGCAATACTTAGTGTAAATATTACTAGGTCATTGATATATACTGAAAGAAAAGAATTTTAAAAGAGGCATCTGCCATACAAATGCCCCTAATAATTTATTTTGCTGTTATAAAGTTCTTAGCTGTGAGATACTCCGCACAAAGCAGTGCACCACCTGCCGCACCTCTTAAAGTATTATGTGAAAGTCCGATAAACTTATAGTCGTACATTGAATCCTCTCTAAGTCTACCTACTGAAACTCCCATACCGTTCTCATAGTTAACATCAAGATTTACCTGAGGTCTGTTATCCTCTGTGAGATACTGTATAAACTGCTTCGGTGCAGATGGAAGATTAAGTTCCTGTGGCTCTCCCTTATACTCCACCAGTTTCTTTATGAGATCTTCCTTAGAAGCCTTATTCTTAAACTTTACAAATACCGCAGCTGTATGTCCGTTAAGTACCGGTACTCTTACACATTGGCAAGTAATCTTTGGTGAAGTTGCAGGAACAATCTCATCACCTTCAATATGTCCCCAGATTCTGAGAGGCTCTTTCTCACTCTTTTCTTCCTCACCGCCTATAAAAGGAATAATATTTTCAACCATCTCAGGCCAATCCTTGAAAGTCTTTCCCGCACCTGATATAGCTTGATATGTTGTAACTACAACTTCATATGGCTCATATTCTTTCCATGCATTAAGCACAGGAGCATAACTTTGTATAGAACAGTTAGGCTTTACAGCAATAAATCCTCTCTTTGTTCCGAGTCTCTTCTTCTGTGAATCTATAATTGCAAAATGCTCAGGATTTATCTCAGGAACTACCATCGGTACATCCTTTGTCCAACGATGTGCTGAGTTGTTTGAAACTACAGGAGTCTCTGTTTTTGCATACGCTTCCTCAATAGCCTTTATCTCATCCTTTGTCATATCTACTGCTGAGAATACAAAATCAACTTTTGAAGCAACCTCATCAACATCATTTACATTCATTACAATAAGATCTTTATAAGCCTCAGGTATAGGTGTTGTCATTTTCCAACGACTGCCTACAGCGTCCTCATATCTTTTGCCTGCACTGCTTGGACTGGCTGCTACTACCACTACCTCATACCAAGGATGATTTTCAAGTAATGACAAAAATCTCTGTCCTACCATACCTGTAGCACCAAGGACACCAACTTTTAATTTTTTATCCATATTATCTCTCCATATCTGTTTATTTTTGAATAACAGTTCATAGTTTTTGTGGACCATTATTTTTAACTGGTTGCAATCATATTATAATATGAATAATTTTGCAAGTACTTTTTCGCAACACACGCACATTTGTACGTCTTACAAAGACATTTTATTTAATGTGTTTCTTTTTAACAAAATAAATACTATTGATATATTAGAATCCTTTTGTATAAATATGAATATTTTTTTATATTATTTAATTTTTGACCTTTATAACCTCTATGACTCTGTTTTACTTTGCTTAGTGTTACCTCTTTTCCGGATACACTTGCAAGTCCCACCTCTGACGTAAGATATAGATTCTCTACAAACTCATTATATCCAAGTGTAATTGCCTTCTCACCTCTGGTACTCTTTTTAAATTCATTTACCTCTGAGATATTAAATCTTAAAATATATCCTGCATCACTTACAACACAAATATCCGTATTCGATCCTGCACCAAGCATTCTTACACCTATTAAGACATCATCATTATTCAGCTTTGTTGAGGCAACCTGCTTATTATTGGTTTTGAATTCTTCACTGGAAACTTTCTTTATGTATCCGTTTTTAGTAAGCATTAAAATAAAGCTTCCCTTCATACTGTCCTCACTGACTGCCAGAAGTATCTCTTCATTGCTGCTGTCAAATTTAGTTAAATTATCAATAGGTGTTCCCTTATCTCTAAGCTTTGAGACAGGTAGATCCATGACCTTGAATTTGTATAAGATACCTACATTAGAGAAAATACATATTCTATCTGTATTCATCACAGGGAATACATAAATATTCTCACTTTCTACAGCTTCCGCATTCTTATCAAAAGTATTTCTGTCAAGGATCTTGCAATATCCGAATTTGTCCATAACAAATATAACTTCTTCACTTGCTATGGCTTCCTCAATATATACAGCTTCCTTTGCATCTTCTATCAAAGTTTTTCTTGGAATTGCGAAATCTCTTTTTATCTTTTCCAAATCTTTTATAAAGAGCTTATCCATATTTTTATGATCTTTTAAAATATTCTCATAGTCCTCTATATTTTTAAGAGTAGTCGCATTATCTTTTAAAAGAGCCTCTATCTCAAGACCTATAAGCTTATAAAGTCTCATATCAAGAATCGCCTGCGCCTGCTTTTCAGTAAACGAAAGCTTCTTAGCATCCTTTTCAAGTGCCTTAACCTTGAAGTTTATACCGGTAGTATCACCTGAAGTAAGGCATTTTTTTGCCTGAGTCAGATTTTTAGAGCCACGAAGTATGGCGATGATCAAATCTATTACATCTACAGCCTTTATAAGCCCTTCCTGTATTTCCTTCTTTTCAAGTTCTTTATTTAAGAGTATATTGTATTTTTTTGTAGTGATTTCATACTGAAACTCAAGATAATTTTTTAAAATATCTCTTAATGAAAGAATCTCAGGCCTTCCGTCTACAATCGCAAGCATATTTACTCCGAATGTATCTTCAAGCTTTGTCTTTTTATACAGGATATTCTTTATCTTTTCAATATCTGCGTCTTTTCTAAGCTCCAGAACTATTCTGGTACCGTTTTTATCGGATTGATTGCTGATATCAACTACATCTGAGAGTTTTTTACTCTCTACAAGGTTTGCCACATCTACTAAAAATTTATTTATTCCTGCACCGATCATAGTATACGGGATTTCAGAAATTATAAGCTTGTCCTTGTCAGCTTTTTTCCTTCCAAGCTCTACTTCTATCTTTCCTCGTAGCTTTAACTTTCCGTTACCTGTTTCATAGATATCAAGCAAATCCTTTTTATTTGCAATAATTCCTCCTGTCGGGAAATCCGGACCATGCAGAACTTCCAAAAGTCCTTTTGTATCTATATTTCTATTCTTTATATAGGCAATACATGTATTACATACTTCCAAAAGATTATGTGTAGGAATTGAAGTAGACATACCTACCGCAATTCCCTCCGCACCGTTTATCAAAAGATTCGGTACTCTAACAGGCAAAACTGCAGGTTCTTTTTCTGTCTCATCATAATTTGAAATAAATTCAACAGTCTTATCAAGGTCCTTTAAATAAACTTCCTCAGCAAATTTTGCAAGCTTTGCTTCTGTGTATCTCATTGCCGCGGCTCCGTCTCCTTCTATAGAACCGAAGTTTCCGTGACCGTCTATTAAAGGCATTCCTTTTTTAAAGTCCTGACTCAAAACAACCAAAGTTTCATATATTGAGCTGTCACCGTGAGGGTGATATTTACCCATGGTATCTCCGACTATTCTTGCAGACTTACGATGTGGTCTGTCACTGAATATTCTAAGCTCACTCATGTCATATAAAACTCTTCTTTGTACAGGTTTTAAACCGTCTCTCGCATCAGGTATAGCCCTTGCGGTAATAACACTCATTGAATAATCCAGATAGGATTTTTGCATCTCTTCTGAATATTCCGTTCGCAATATCTTCTCAGCCATATACCCTCCTACGCATCAATAACCGCTTCTCTTGCATGCTCATGTATGAAATTTCTTCTCGGTGCCACATCAGAACCCATTAAAAGCTCTGTGACCTCGCTTGCAAGTCTTGCATCTTCTATTTCTACTTTTTTCAGCACTCTTCTTTCAGGATCCAGCGTTGTCTCCCAAAGCTGTTCCGCATCCATCTCTCCAAGTCCCTTATATCTTTGCAGAGTGAAATTGTCCTTATGTTTCTTTTTATAATCTTCCAAAGCCTTTTCATCGTAAAGATAGATACCCTCTCCTCTTTTCGGTACCACCTTAAAAAGCGGAGGCATTGCAATATATACATGTCCGTCATATATCAGCTCAGGCATAAATCTGTATAGGAAAGTTAAAAGCAATGTATCTATATGGCTTCCGTCTACATCCGCATCGGTCATAAGTATTATCTTGTCATAACGAAGCTTTGTTATATCAAAATCATTTCCATAACCTTCGGAAAACCCGCAACCGAAAGTATTTATCATGGTTTTTATCTCTGCATTTGCAAGCACCTTATCTATAGAAGCCTTCTCAACATTTAATATCTTACCTCTTATCGGTAAAATAGCCTGGAAATTTCTGTTTCTTGCTGTCTTTGCAGAACCTCCCGCAGAATCTCCCTCAACTATGAATATTTCACATTTACTTGGATCTTTAGACTCACAATTTGCAAGTTTGCCATTTGACTCAAATGAAAACTTTGATTTTGTGAGCATATTTGTCTTGGCTCTTTCCTCGGCCTTTCTTATCTTAGCTGATTTTTCCGCACAGGAAATTATAGATTTTACAACGTCTACATTTCTGTCAAAATATCTTGTAAGTTCATCTCCGGTAACTGTAAGTACCGCCCTCGTAGCATCTGCTGATGCAAGCTTTGTCTTTGTTTGTCCCTCAAACATAGGATTGGGATGCTTCACACTTATAATTGCAGTCATACCGTTTCTTGTATCCGCTCCGGTAAAATTGCTGTCTTTATCCTTTAATATACCGAGATCTCTGGCATAGGTATTTATAAGTCCTGTAAACTTTGTCTTAAAACCTGCAATATGTGTACCACCCTCCTGGGTAAATATATTATTACAAAATCCCAGTATATTTTCCTCAAATGCATCCACAAATTGTATTGCTATCTCCACATCAATATTATCGCATATTCCCTTGTAGAGTATAGGTGCATGCATCACTTCCTTACCCTTGTTAAGCTCCTTTACATAAGCCACTATTCCGTCAGGCTCATGGAAGGTCTTTTCCTCATATTCATTCTCTCTCAAATTTGTAAAATGCAAGATAAGTCCCGGATTCAAATATGCGCTTTCATGCATTCTGGATTTTAACCAGTCAGCCTTAAACTTAGTGACTTCAAAAATTGTATCATCCGGTAAGAATGTGATTTCAGTACCTGTATTTCTTGTCTTTCCTATAGTAGGTAAAAGTCCGTTTTTAAGCTCTACAGTAGGTATACCCTTTTCATATCTGTCATGATGTATAAATCCGTCTCTTGATATTTTTATATCAAGGAAATTGGACAAAGCATTAACCACTGATGAACCTACTCCATGTAATCCACCACTGGTTTTATATGATGCATTATCAAATTTTCCTCCCGCATGCAAAGTGGACAATACCACTCTTTCTGCCGAAATACCCTTTTGATGCATTTCAACCGGTATTCCTCTTCCATCATCCTTTACAGTACATGAACCGTCTGCATTCAAAGTTACCCATATATTTTTACAAAATCCGGCCAAATGCTCATCAATAGAGTTATCCATTATCTCATAGATAAGATGGTTCAATCCCTTTACACCAACTCCTCCGATATACATTCCCGGTCTCACTCTAACCGCCTCAAGTCCTTCAAGCACTGTAATACTGCCTGCATTATAGTCCTGCATAAAACCTCACTTTTACAAAAATGTAACAGTCCGGCAAAGACCAAACTGTTACATTTATACTTTATTTTAAATCAACTGACCTCTTGCCATAATACCTTCAACAAGTTCCTCATTGTTCTTTGTTGAATTAAACTCTTCAATAATTCTTTCAGCCACCTCTTCAGGCTTTGCCAAGTCTGTGGATTTTCTGATTATACTTACCACCTCAGCCTCATCGGAGCTCAATAACAAATCATCTCTTCTTGTTGAACTCTTTAAAACATCTATCGCAGGGAAGATTCTCTTCTCTGAAAGTTTTCTGTTAAGCACCAACTCCATATTTCCGGTACCCTTAAACTCTTCAAATACAACATCATCCATTCTGCTTCCTGTATCCACCAAAGCTGTTGCAAGTATTGTAAGACTTCCACCCTCTCTTATATTTCTTGCTGCACCGAAGAAACGCTTAGGCATATGGAGTGCCGCAGGATCAAGTCCTCCTGAAAGTGTTCTTCCGCTTGGAGCTATTGTAAGATTGTAAGCTCTTGCCAGTCTTGTAATTGAATCAAGTAATATCATTACATCCTTGCCATGCTCTACAAGTCTTTTAGCTCTCTCAATAACCATTTCGGATACTCTCTTATGTCTTTCAGGCAACTCATCAAATGTAGAATATATAACTTCGACATTATCACCTACTATTGCTTCTTTGATGTCTGTAACCTCTTCAGGTCTCTCATCTATAAGCAATATAATAAGATGCATATCTTTTTGATTCAGAGTAATTGACTTTGCTATTTCCTTTAAAAGTGTCGTCTTTCCGGCCTTAGGCTGAGAAACTATCATACCTCTTTGTCCTCTGCCTATAGGTGAGAGCAAATCTACAATTCTCATAGCCTTGATGCCGAATTATCATTTGCAAGATGTATTCTGCTGTTTGGGAAGATAGGTGTAAGATCCTCAAAATTAGGTCTTGTTTCCAAAGCCTCCGGTGGAAATGAATTTACTGTATTTATATATAAAAGTGCCGCAAATTTTTCCGTTGCAGTCTTTATCTTCTTAACACCGGATACTATATCACCTGTTTTCATTCTAAACTTCTTTATCTGTGCAGGTGATACATATACATCATTATCACCCGGCAAGAAATTCTCACATCTTATAAATCCAAATCCGTCAGGCATTACTTCAAGGATTCCCTCTGCAATCTCTCCTGAATCCAACTCTCTTATATCTGTAGGATATTCTCTTGGGAATCTTCCCCCGAACTGATTGTCATAGTAATCATTTCTATATCCCTGCTGATTTTGAACAGGATATTGATTTGGAAACTGATTCTGGTACTGATTGGTGTATTGATTTGAATTTACATACTGAGCTTGATTATTGTACTGATTTTGATTCTGATAATAATTAGGCATATTTCCTTGATTATTATATTTTTGACCGTTTTGATAGCTGTTATTATATCCATTACTTCTACCTTGATTTGCGGTAGTTCTTGGTACAGTATTGTATGTACTTCTGTTTTGAGCTGAATAGTTATTTTGACCGGAGTAATTTTGTCCGGCATAGCCCTCTTTTTGATAAGAATTATCTTTTGCCACCATCTCTGACGAGCCTCCTTCATTCTTTGTAGTGGCTTTATTCTGGTTTTCAGAAAATTCTACCAACAAATCAATTATATTTGCCTTATTTAAATTGCTGACTCCCTTAAAGCCCTGTTCTTTTGCAATTTCCTTTAGCTGTACTAATGATAATGTTTGTAACTTCTCTCGCATATATATTATTTGTCCTTTTTTATTTTATTAAAATAGTCCTTGATTGATTTTTCAAATCCCATATCTGTAAGATTTAAGAAAGCCTTATCCTTAATCTCATCAGGAAGATATTGTTGTTCAATATAATGATTTTCATAGTCATGGGCATATCTATATCCCACACCTATTCCTATATCTTTTTCTCCGGCATAATTAGCGTTTCTAATATGCTTAGGCACTTCATAATCACTGTTTTCCTTAACGAATCTTAAAGCCTCATTTATAGCAAGATATGATGCATTTGACTTAGGTGCACAAGCTATATAGTTTGCCGCTTCAGCCAAAATTATCCTTGCTTCAGGCATCCCTACTCTTTCCACTGCCAAAAAGGCATTGGTAGCAATGTTTAAAGCATTTGGATCTGCAAGTCCTACATCCTCAGCAGCACATATAATTATTCTTCTGGCTATAAACTTTATATCTTCACCTGCATAGAGCATTTTTGCCAAATAATACATGACTGCGTCAGGATCTGAGCCTCTCATACTTTTTATAAAGGCTGAAATAGTATCATAATGCCTTGTCCCGTCCTTATCATACTTTACTATCTTCTTTTGTATACACTCACTTACAATACCGGTATCTATATGAATCTTACCGTCCTTAGAAATATCAGTTGTAAGAATCGCCAGTTCTAAAGCATTCAATGCACTTCTTGCATCACCATCTGCACTTTTGGAAAGAAATTCTATAGCTTGTTTAGAAATTTCTATTTCATACTTTCCCATCCCTCTTTCTTTATCTTTGATTGCTCTATCTAAAATATTTTCTATATCTTGATACGAAAGTGGTTTTAATTCCAATAATCTTGACCTTGAAATCAAAGCCTTATTTACTTCAAAGAACGGATTCTCCGTTGTAGCTCCTATAAGTATTACAGTACCGTCTTCTACAAAAGGCAGAAGATAATCTTGTTGGGATTTATTAAATCTATGAATTTCATCAATAAATAAAATAGTCTTTTTCTTATACATTGAAAAGGATATTTTAGCTTCCGATATCGCTTCTTCCATCTCTTTTTTTCCGGCCGTAGTGGCATTGATTTGCTTAAAATTTGATTTGGTGGTATTTGCAATGATCTTTGCTATAGTTGTCTTTCCACATCCCGGAGGACCAAAGAATATAATCGAACTCAGTTTATCAGCCTTTATAGCCCTGTATAAGAATTTGTCTTTACCCAAAATATGTTCCTGCCCTACTATCGAATCCAAAGAATCGGGTCTTAATCTTGAAGCTAATGGGGCATCTTCTTTTTCATTAACCTCTTTCATATAATCAAATAAGTCCATTTTTTCTCCATGTAGGTTGTTATCATTACTTTACCACAATTTTTTTAAATGTCAAATATCGCATTATTAATTTATAAAATAAAGTGGTAGAATATAACATTATATTGTTTTTATTGAGGATATTTTATGGAAAAGAATCGAGAACAAATTTTTTTAAGATGTTGTCTTGGCTATTTTTTCAGCGGTATGGCAACTCTTATTATCGGTGCTACATTGCCGCATCTTATGAAAGAAATAGGACTTGACTATATAGGTGCCGGAAGTATACTGACTTTCTTTTTTATAGGAAACTTTTTCGGAAGCTTCTTATATACGGCACTCTCCACAAAACTTGGTGACAAATTTAGTATAACACTTATGACTTGTCTGTCATTTTTAAGCTTAATTCTTTTAATAAATACACCACCACTTATAATTATTAATATTTTAATGCTTATTCTCGGTCTTACAAAGGGCTCTATCACTCTTTTTAATAACTACTATGTAAACAATATGTATGATAACCCTGCACCAAAGGGTGCAATGCTTAATGCCATGTTTGCAATCGGTGCATTTATATCACCTTTCCTACTCTCATTTATTTTGTTTCTTGGATTTAACCGGAGATATATTCTTGGACTTATAGCAGTTATTGCGGCATTAGTTATTTTGGGATTTTTTACAGCAGATAATGACACCCTTTGCTTTTATAAAAACCATGCAAAGAAATCCAATACAAGTGGGGAAGAAGGCGATGCAAAATTTTTCAAAGATAAAAAATTTTATATAAATACAATACTTTTATTCTTCTATTTGGGATTCGAGTACAGTGTAAACGGATGGTTTATTACTTACCTAAAAGATACCGGTATTATGAGTGTTTCACTGGCTACGACTCTTGTTTCCGTTACATGGATTGCAATTTTAATATCCAGACTTATTGTGTCTAAATTAAGCCAAAAGGTCTCACCCAAAAAAATAATGGTATTTGATTCACTTGGACTTTTAATAGGGTTTATTATGCTTATATCGACCAAAAATATTTATACTATAGTTATCTCATTGTTTATTTTGGGACTCTTTATGGCTCCGGTATTTCCACTCAGTTATGCCATTTCAAAGGAAGCACTACATGGCTCTAACTTTGCCATGACAATATTTACTGCACTTACTGCAATAGGCGGTATCATTACACCTTATATCCTAGGTGTAATATCAAATAACTTTAATATGAGCACTGCTGTATTTATGCTTATATTTAATGCAATACTGATTTTTATATTATCAAGTTTAAATTATAAATTTGAAAAAAATAGACATATAAAAGGGCATCACATATGTGATGCCCTAATTTTTTATTAATCAAGCCTTGTTTGCTGAACCGAAGAGCTCTATCTTCTCTCTTACGGTTGCCTTTATAGCCTCAGCACCCGGTGCTAAAAGCTTTCTTGGGTCAAATCCCTTACCCTCAAGGTCCTTACCTGCTTCAATATACTTTCTTGTAGCATCTGCAAATGCAAGCTGACATTCTGTATTAACATTGATTTTAGATACTCCAAGGTTAATTGCCTTTTGAATCATCTCTGCAGGAATACCTGTACCGCCGTGAAGAACCAATGGAAGATTTCCTGTTTTCTCCTGTACCTTTGCCAAAACATCAAAGTTAAGACCCGGCCAGTTTGCAGGATACTTACCGTGGATATTTCCGATACCTGCTGCAAGGAAATCTACTCCAAGATCTGCAATCATCTTGCACTCATTCGGATCTGCAAACTCACCTGCACCTACAACACCGTCTTCCTCGCCGCCGATTGAACCTACCTCAGCCTCAAGTGACATTCCGTTTGCATGTGCCAAAGCTACAAGCTCCTTTGTCTTTTCAATATTCTCCTCGATTGAGAAATGAGAACCGTCAAACATTATTGAAGAAAATCCTGCTTCAATACATTTCTTACATCCCTCATATGAACCATGGTCAAGGTGAAGTGCTACAGGAACTGTAATTCCCATCTCCTCTATCATTGCCTTTACCATCGCAGCTACTGTCTTATAGCCTGTCATATACTTTCCCGCACCCTCGGAAACTCCAAGAATTACAGGTGAATTCATCTCCTGAGCTACTGACAAAATAGATTTTGTCCACTCTAAGTTGTTGATATTAAAATGTCCTACCGCATAATGTCCGGCTTTTGCCTTATCAAGCATTTCTTTTGCTGATACTAACATATCTACCTCCTGTTGTTAAATAGAATATCTTCTACTTCTTTTTGCATATCTGCACTGTCACATTCTCTTGTATGTCGAATCTTTGCATCCTTTATCTCCAAGATTGCTCTCGGTATTCCAGGTGCTCCGATCTCATGCAATTTGTCAATGACTTCAAAATCTCCCATATCCTGCTTTTGTCCGAAGATTGCTTCAAGTACACTGTCTGCAAACTTATATGGACTGGCTGTGGATGCTATGACTGTCTTTGTCATATCCTTTGTAGCATTTTTATAATCCTCATATACAGAGAATGCCACTCCGGTATGTGTATCTATTATATAACCTGTACTGTCATACAGAGATTTTATACCTTCAAAATTTTTCTTTTCATCAGCAAATCCGCCAATAAAGTCTTTCATAAAGTCCTTCATAGCTTTGGTAATTTCATATTTACCGCCTGCTGACAAATCCTTCATAAGCTTTGAAACATACTCTCCGTCACTTCCACAGCTCAAATAAATCAATCTTTCAAGATTGCTTGAAATAAGTATATCCATTGACGGTGATGATGTTAAAACAAACTTACGATTCCTATCATAAACCCCATGCTCAAAGAAATCAAATAAAACTTTATTTTCATTTGATGCACATATAAGTTTATCTACCGGTAATCCCATCTGTTTTCCTATATATGCCGCCAGTATATTTCCGAAGTTTCCTGTAGGAACACATACATTTATCTTTTCGCCTGCAGCTATATCACCGCTTTCCAAAAGCTTAACATATGCATATACATAGTAAGCTATCTGTGGTACCAGACGTCCTATATTTATAGAGTTTGCACTGGAGAGCTGTATTCCGTTTTCTGAAAGTTTTTTTGCAAACTCTTTATCAGAAAATATCTTCTTTACTCCGCTTTGTGCGTCATCAAAATTTCCATGTATTGCAACCACATCTGTATTATCACCCTTTTGTGTAACCATTTGCAATCTTTGTACATTGCTGACACCGTCCTTAGGATAGAATACGATAATACCTGTACCCTCAACATCACAAAATCCCGACATTGCAGCTTTACCTGTATCACCGCTTGTAGCTGTAAGAATAACTATTTTATTCTTTATACCGTTTTTCTTAGCCGCTGTTGTCAGAAGATGAGGCAATATTGAAAGTGCCATATCCTTAAATGCTATAGTATCACCGTGAAAAAGTTCCAGAAAATATGCTCCCTGCGCTTTTACAAGCGGTGCTATCTCTTCTGTATCAAACTTTTCATCGTATGCTTTTTCTATACAATCCATCAGCTCTTCTTTTGTATAATCACTCAAAAGAAGCTTCATTACCTCATAGGCAACTTCCTGATATCTTTTCCCTTTTAAATCCTCCAAAGCAAAATCAAACTTCGGGAATTTTTCAGGCATAAACAGTCCTCCGTCATCTGCCAATCCTTTAAGAATTGCTTCTGATGCATTTACCCCTGTCTCTTTGCCTCTGGTACTTTTATACTTTATGAATTCCATTCTAAACTCCTATTTCTAGATTGTCTAAACTATAACATATATATTAAAAATAATAAAGTTTATATTTTGATATAAATTCAAATTTCAACCACACTATTTCTGCTTTGTATTCTCGTCCTGCCAATCATCCTTGTACCAAGGTCAATATCCTTACAATACTCGATCTTTTCAGCATAATTATTGTTAAAGTCTATCTGATTTACACCTCGATTTTTCACACTTTCCGAAGTCATATTATAATCTGCCACAACTTTTGATACATATAGAAAATAAGCCACTATGCATCCCACCAAAGTAATAATAAAAATACTGCTTTGTAAATTGTCCGTGAAATAAAGTATTGCTGTAATTATTGCAAATATCGGTAAAATATACATAAGTGCCGACATATATAGCTTACTCATATCCAAAGGTAATTTACCGACTACCTTTCCTGTCTGCCCATTTACACTGAAGAAAAATTGCTTATTACTGTCCCTATCATTGTAAGAAATTGCCCATACCGGCAACATCGCATACTTAAAGCTTCCCTGACCTATAGTAAAATCATTATTTACAACACTTACACTTTCTCCGGTCATAGATTCTCTAACTACCTTTGCCGAATATCTGTATACATCCTCTTCTATCGAGGACAAAAGTTCTTCCTTCTCAATATCTTTTTTCTCAGCCACAAATCCGCTCAAATACGAAGAATCAAAATCTATCGCACTATTAAAGTCAAAAGGATATACAGACTCAACAAGCACTTTATTTGACTTTGCAAGTGCCAGTTTTGGAAGATTCTTAATATCGACATCACCTTTTCTTATAATTCTGAAATGCTTTTCATAGGTTACCCTATAATTTCCCTCAGTTCGTGTATAGGTTCTGCTTCCTTGTCTGTCAAGATCCACAAGTACATTTGTATCATATAACCAATATGGGAAATATACACCGTTAATTTCTTCAATTTCTTTTTTATCATTAAAAAAACTTTTAGGAACAAATTTTTTTGTTTTCATCCAATTTTCAAATGATTCCAAAGCTCTTTTCCTGTCTACCTTAAAAGGTATAACCTTTGTAGGCATCTGTGAACTTTCAAGCTTACCCGTCATTACTATGGGATTATTGCAATAATAACAGTTTGTAGCCACTGTAGTCTCATCTGTTACGATATTGGCTCCACAGCTTGGACAGTGATACTCCACGTACTCACCATTTACGTTGTCAGCTACAATCTCCTCATTTTGTGACAAAAGAGTGAGCCTCTTTACTTCTTCTTGTGTATAAACCGTATTACAATATTCACAATTAAACTTTCCAAGTGTTGCGGAATACTTTACCGGACCACCACAATTCTCACATTTATAAATTACTGTTGCCATGCTTCCTCCAAGTCTTACCATGCGGTTTAATTTTCAGTATGGACAATGCCAAAAACATAAAGGATAAACCTAAGTCCAATATCATATTTATATAATACCAGTTCTTATACCAAAACAAACTTACCAATATATCCGAACTTTCTTCCCCCATAATATTTGACAGTAAAAAATCTATACTGACTAATGGATTAAATAGCAAAACAAACTTGCTAAATCTTATAAAAACAATCTCAAATAATCCACTTTCATCCATTACAAATGAATTTGCGGCTAAGAAGTATAAAATCAAAGTTCCTATAAACAGCCCCAATACTCCTGAATACAAGAGGGCTGTAGCAACACTGTTTTTTCTTGCTATACTTGAGCAAAAAATACCCATTGAAATTATCAAAACAACAAATACAACAAAGTTTATAATCAGTTTTACAATATCCAAAACCGTTATTCCACCATATAAAAATAAAATAGCCAAAATCGGTAATTGAGATATCAATATGAGCATAATAGAAGCGAATAAACTCAAAAACTTGCCAAAAACAATACTTTTTGCAGTCATCTTTGTTGTCAACAGTATTTCAAGAGTTCCCCTTTGTCTCTCATCACTTATAGTACCTGCAATAAAACTTGGAGCCACAAATACAAGTAGAAGTGCAGGCACAAATATCACTAATCTGAATATTTGTAAAAAAGAAGTATAATCTATAAATGATGTTTTTCTTGCAAAATCTACAACATCATTCATCTCTATCAGAGTAACTGCCGCAATAATGAAGTTAAAAATCAGTATAGCTATTGATAATTTCAAGCTTCTGGTACTTACTCTATGTTCCCTTTCATAAATCGGATTAATATTCATTGGTAAAAATCACGCTTTCGTTTGAATGATTGGTAACTTTAATAAAATATGACTCCAGACTTCCGGGTTCTCTTATAAATTCGCTTACTAATACATTATTTCTTATAAGTTCTTCCAATAATCTGGCTTCATCTATCTTCTTACCTTCAAAGTATACCATAAAATAGCTGTTATCTACAGATAAAAATCTGACATTTTTATTATTTTTTAATATTTCAAGTGCTAAATTTTTCATTATTTAGCACCTTTATTTTTATAGGGTTTGCGCCTTCCACCTTTGCCAGTATTTCCTCAACACTTCCCGATATAATCATCTTTCCGCCTTCAATAATTCCTATATCCGTACAGATTTCCGATACTTCAGATAATATATGTGAACTTAGTATTACCGTCTTTCCTGCTGCATTAAGCTCCTGTAACAGTTCCTTAAGCTCGTACCTTGCTCTCGGATCAAGTCCGCTTGCCGGCTCATCCATTATTATAAGTTTGGGGTCATGTATCAATGCTCTGGCAACACATAGTTTTTGCTGCATACCTCTTGAAAGTTCATTAAGATAAAACTCTCTTTTATCAGTCATACCTACCTGATCCAAAAGAATTTCACACTTCTTTCTTGCCATGTACCCGTTAAGTCCGTATGTGGATGCAAAAAACATCATATATTCAAATACTGTCATATCATCATATATTCCAAGTACATCAGGAACATAGCCCACTATTTCTTTAGAATTTTTTTGATCTTCACATAAGTTCACTTTATCAAAAAATATATTTCCTTTATCAGGATGTATAACACCTGAGATTATCTTAATTGCAGTTGTTTTACCTGCACCGTTTGGTCCAACCAGTCCGTACAGCGCTCCATCAGGTATCCTTAAACAAAGATTGAATAATGCTGTATGCCGTCCATATGATTTACTTATATTTTTTATTTCTAACATCTATTTTTCTTCACCTAAAACACTTATCATCGGCAATGCCTTTTCCATATTCCCGCTATCCGCATTTGAATACCTTACTCTGATAGTATTTGTATCAGATAAGTATGTAAGCAGGTCAAGGATTGAAAAATTATTCTTTGATACATAATCAAAGTTGCCGGTTTTAAAGTTATAAAGGGCAATATTTCCCTTGAACACTTTTACACTGTCGGAATATTTTGAATTTGAAAATATTTCCGATATCTGTTCAAACTTCACTTCTTCAATGTTTATATTTTCACCCAGAAAATATTCGAGCACTGTCGCATCCTTGCTCTTTAATGCATTATCTATGTATGAATAGTCTCCACTAAGTACTATGGGCATTTTTAAAAGCGACTGACGGTAAATCCTTCCATCCTCTATAGAGTTTACAGGTATAACAGAGGTGAGCAAGGTCAGACCGCTGCCCTCCATGGTGTCGCTGTAAAATATAGGATTTGATAATGCGGTATCTGAAAATGCAATAATTCTTGCATCCGCAGTATATCCGTTTGAATTTTGTTTCAAATAAAATGAAAGGAAATTTGATACATTCAAAAGCTGCATATACTGCTCTGTATCCATACCGTTTACACTTCCGTTTTGATTTAGAGTATTTTCCTCCACCATACCTGTTATTATTCTTGAAGTTATATCAAAATTTGTCAAAGGGATATTTATCAACTTACAATTATCAATCTGCTTTGTCTCTCCCTCATCAAAATCTCCGAGCATTGCAATCTTTCCGTAAAGAATAATGGTTGCATTTTTTACTTTATACTTATAATTATTTGTAATCTCTACACTCAAGTTTCCATCAAAGAAATTTATATCCCCTGTAAAGCCCTCATTATTCAGATTTTCCAATGTTTTGTCCAGCTTCCAAATATTTGAAGCAAATGCACCGACATGATTTATTGAAATATTCTTTGTATAATCTCCATTATCGATGTTAACAGATGTGGACTTATTTAAAATCCTTCTATCATCAATATATGATTTGTCCATTATTACCGGCTCAATGGAATAATTTGAATCAATGATAACATTGTAAGGTTTATTGTACGGATTTCTGAGATTTACATAAGTGGATTCCGATACATCCAAATCTCCGGCTTCATACACCGTAATATAGTTATAAAATGCTGTAGTAAATCTTGTTCTCCCGTTATATATTATTATTATCGCAAATAAAAATAATGATACCAGCACTACAATTTTTCTATAATATATTGCAAGCCCATAATCCTTCAAGTAAATAAACAAAATAGGACCTATAAGCAAAATATAGGCAATAAATATAAATGTATATATCGTCATAGGAGGCAGCTTCTTAATTTCAGATGAATTAAGAATAGGCTCAACATTTTGGAATGTATCATCCGAAACCTCACTTTGCTTTGAAAAAACCTCTATTCTCTCATCTCCCAGAACAGATGAAATAATATATCTCGCAAACTGTGTGTTCTCTGTAGCAAAATCCTGCAAATCACAAAAATCAAAACCTGCGACAGCAATTAATCCCTTTTGTTTATTTACCGAAGTTATAAGTGGAAAATCACTGTCTGAAAGTAATACATTTCCTCCATGCAAATTTATGGATGTGCTTTCCAAATCAACAGACTTACCTTCATTGTTAATTGTAAAGTTAACTGTCCTCAAAGACGGTGCCTCATATATATCCTCTAAAAGCTCCGGCGCATATCTTCCAATAGTGTCATCCGCTCTCTTACCGGTACCCATCAGTAAAACTCCGCCCTGTTTTACCCATTCCATAAGGGCTCTTGATTGTTCTGTAGACAGATCTCTTATTCTAAAATTGCTTATTATAATTATATCCAATTGTTCAAGCCCTGAACTTGACTTCGGAAAGATCCGGCAGCCAGATTTACTGTATTAAGATTTAGTAAGCCGAAATTTATTGCCACATTATTAAAGTAGCTCAATTTATTTTGACTGTCACTAAGTAAGCCAACCATTATTTTTGAACGATTGGCTTCCATATTTAAAGATACTTCTCTTTCTATTATTGTTTTTTCATTTTCATCTTTTAATATTACTATGATTGTATTCACTTCATTGCTGATTTTGATGTAATAATCCGCAAGATAACTTTTCTTTTGTTGAAGACTTACATTGTACTCATAGGCATATCTTTTATTGTCGGCCTCATTAAATTCAATGGAGACTTTTCCCGAAAAATCCTCTTTTGAAAAATTCTTATAGAATACATGAATAGGGAGGTATCTCCCTCCCTTTGCTATATTTCCGTAACCATAGCTTATATCCATGGTTATTTCATTTTTATCTTCGGTTGCAGAAAAAGTGTTTATAGGAAAGCTACCTGCAAATAACAGGAACAATACAAATGAAAATAAAAGTATTTTATTCAATCCCTTTAAAATTTTCTCTTTCAACATCTAACTCCTTTGGTAGTGTTACACTGAATATGGTTCCACTCAAATCACTGCTTACATCAATAACTCCATGATGAAGTTCTGTGATATTTTTCGCTATGGCGAGTCCAAGTCCTGTTCCGCCTGTATTTGAATTTCTGGCTTGATCAACTCTGTAAAATTTACCGAAAATCAAAGGTAACTCATTTGCAGGAATGACCTTACCGTAGTTAATTATTGCAATCTTTACTATCTTCTTTTCCGCAGTAATTTTTATATCTATTCTCTTCCCGTCGGCACCATATTTAATGGCATTATTTATAAGATTATCAAATAACCTTGCCAATAATGTTCCGTCTCCGTCTATAACACATGAATCAATATTTGTATTTACACTGCAGGTAATACCCTTATTTTCAAAATTAGGGTAAAACTCTTCCATAAGCTGACATAAAAGCTTTATTATATCAATCTTATCAATTTTAAGTACAAGCTTTGACGAATTTGTCTTTGTAAAACTAAAAAGACTCTCAATAAGATCCTGAAGCTTTTTTGATTTCTCATATACTATATTCAGGTATTCTTTTTTTGTCTCTTCCGACAGCTCTCTCTTATTTATAAGATCCAGATATCCCAGTATGGAAGTCAGCGGTGTTCTCAAGTCATGTGCAATATTTGTGATCATTTCGTTCTTTGATTTCTCTGTATGCCTCTCATTATCCATCAAAATTCTGATCTCTTCAGACATTTTATTGATACTTGCGGCTATTTCCGAAAACTCATTGTCACCTCTTACATCAATATTGGTATTTAAATCTCCACTTGAAATTTTCTTTATAGCCAGAAGTATATCATCTATATATTCAAAGGCCTTCCTTTGCAGCATCCAAAATGAAAGAGCAAAGACACCTATACCAAATACAAGTAAGATCAAAATAACAACCAGATCACTTCCTGTTCCTTTCACAAGCAGAGTATCATTTTCATGATCTATTATATGTAGTCCTGAAAACAATGTAATATTGCTCAGCAATAAGGTTTCTACCAAAATAGAAATAACCAGACTAAAGAGAATATTTATGATTACTTTAGTCTGAAATTTCTTTTCCAAATCATCTCTCAATTTTATATCCAACACCCCATACAGTAGTTATAATCTTATTTTCTCTCTCATCCTCATTCATTTTTCCACGAAGCCTTCTTATATGTACCATTACGGTATTATTGGCTTCATAGACCTTCTCATTCCATACCTTTTCAAAGATTTCATCTGTTGAAAATACTCTTCCCGCATTACTTGCAAGCAAGTATAGAATATCAAACTCAATAGGAGTAAGTTTTACCTCTTTTCCTTCGATTATAACCTTATGATTATCTTTATTTATAGACATACCCTTTAATCTTATCTCATTTGGATCGTCTTTTTCCAAAACTGTACTGTTTGGATTTAACTGAGTATATCTACGTAGCTGTGACTTTACTCTTGCAGTAAGCTCTAAAGTGTTAAAAGGCTTTGTTACATAGTCGTCTGCTCCCGTTCCAAGTCCCAATATTTTATCAAGGTCCGCACTTTTAGCACTTAGAAGAATTATAGGGAAATTATGTGTTTCTCTTATCACCTTACACATCTCAAGTCCATCCATACCCGGCATCATTATGTCAAGTATTGCAAGATGTATCTCCTCATTCTCTACTATCTTCAAACCCTCTTCTGCACTATTTGCTTTAAAAACCTTATATCCGTCACTTACCAAATAAATTTCAACAAGGTCAGCAATCTCCTTTTCATCATCAACCACTAAAATATTTGTATCTGCCATTATATTCTCCTTTTTATTCACCACTTGTTTGACTTTCGCCTTCCGTTTTATCTTCAGTTACATTCTCTTCTGCTTGTGTATCTTCATGGAATTCTTCCTCATGCGATTCAGGCTCAGCTGTTTCATCTACATGTTCGCCTTCAATAGTTTCATGATTTTGTTCACCATCATTTTTATGGGGACTGATACCTATAGCACCGTCCAAATCGGCATCAAGTGTTATATCGGTACTTTCTTTATCTGCTCCCATACCTGTATCCTTGATAATTCTATTACTTATCTTATTCAGCATCTCACTTGGTGTATAGCTGTAACCCGGTATCTTTCCATATAGCATCTCATGAAGTGCTATTACATTTGATTTCAATGTTATGGGAATAACATAATCTCTCTTATGCATTTTCTTGGTATCTTTATCAAACGGGAATCCGGGTTGTTTCACTCAAATGATATTTGGATATATCTTTTGCAAATGGAATAAGATCATCTATTCCGACATTAGTAGCTGTCTGTGGAAGCACAGCCACCAAAATACTGTATAAAGTCGAGAAGTTTGCATTCTTGGCTTTTTCAAAAGCCAAACTTACAACCTTTCTTTGTCTTTCAGTTCTGTTGAAATCTGTATCCATAAGCCTTAATCTTGCATATGCTACTGCCTGTACGCCGTCAAGATGATTCATACCTGCATGTTCAAGCTCATATGAACCGACACCTGTAGCCTCTACAGTCTCAGCAATAAAAGAATTCATATATTTAAATTCCGCGTCAGTTATCTCAAGGTCCACTCCACCAAGTATATTTATTGCATCAATAACCGCTTTCCAGTTTACTGTTATGTAATCTTTTATATCCAGATCAAGGTTTCTGTTTAAAGACTCCAAGCCTGTTCATGTCCGCCTTCTACATATGCCTGATTAAATTTGTGAAATTTTCCGCTTTCATCTATCATGGAATACATATCTCTGTAAATTGATATTAGCTGTATATCTCCGCTTTCTCTATCCACATTGACAATAATATTCACATCGCTTAACGCACCCTTTTCCACATTCCCATCTCTTGAATCCACTCCGAAAACTGCTACGGTATAGTATCCCTTTTGATTATTGACATAATGGAATGCAAAATAGGTTCCTCCTCCGACTATTGTAAAAAGTAATATCAAAAGTATTAACCTTGTGAGAAAACCTCTTTTCTTTTTCGGCTTTTTAACTTTTTCTCTTTCAACTTTTTTTACTGCCTTAGGAGTTACATTTTTTGTAACTTTTTTTGTTTTTACTATCTTTTTAGTAACAGGCTTTGTAACCTTCTTTTTGATCACCTTTTTAGGCGTCTCTTCTCTTTGTGTTGCCTGTGCCTGATACATTTCATTTCTTCTTATAACAGCTTTTTGATGGCTCGTCGGCAAAGGAATTTTTATTCCCTCTGTTCCCTCATCATTATTTACACTGCTCTTTATATTTCTTCCGTTTTTCGATTTCGAAGATTTATTTGAGCCTATAATATTTATCTTATCAGCCTTTTTCTCTACTTTTTCTTATCTTCTGTCCGATTTCTTCAAGTTTCTTATTATTTTCACTTAATGTCTTAAGCAGTTTTTTATTTTCTTCTTTCAGCTTTTCTTCTTCTCTTATTTTTTTAAGCTTAGCCAAATCTCTCAAATACTTTTCGAGATCTTCACTGTCAACTTCACTGAGTTCTCTGTAAAAAATCATCATCATCTCTCATATTGAGTAATGCTCCTTTCAAGAAGTACTTTATATATTCTATCATAGATGAAAGCAATATACACTAAGAAAAAAATAGAATAATAAATGATAATTCTATAAAAAAAGGTGGGCATAAAGCCCACCTTATAATATTAAATGTAATCTTTTAATCTACTATTTTGAAAGTGATACTCCATTTGAAGCTGTATCTTCTTTCCTCTCTTCCACATTTACCTCAGCACTTTCAGGTTCAACTCTACTCTCTGCCACAGTCTCAACCGGTGCTTGCACTACAGTTTCTACAGGTACTTCCTGTACAGTCTCCACTGTTTGTGTGTTGTTTTCATTTGTTGCTATTTCTCTTGCAAGCTTAGCAGCCTCATCAACATAGTTTGGAGCTTCTTCCTTAACCTTTTTCGCGTTATCAAGGTTATTTCCGCATTTAGTGCAAAAGCTTGATGTTTCAGGACATTCATTACCACAGCTGTCACATACAACTGTATTTAATTTCACTTCCTCTTTTGCAGTATTCTGTGGCTTTGATGCGGCCGCTTTAGAAGCTGCAGCTGATACATTGCTTGCTACATTTGTAGCCACACTTCCCGCCTTATTAAGTATTCCCTTGGCGTAGTCCACATTCATATCAAGTGCAACGGCATTCTCATCTATCTCTGTTCTACCTGTTTTCAATATACCGTATACCGATAATATCAAATTAATAAATAATATAATCAGGAAGATCCAAACAAAGAATGTACCTTTGAATTCATCCGCATGCAATCCTGAAAGTGCATTCATTATTATAAACTCTGTAAATCCTAAAGATATATTGAGCAAATAAATAACATGTACGAATATATAGCTTCCCTTGCCTGTGGCTTTTTTATTTAACAACCACATAGCAATATTAACCAAAGGATATATAATAAATAATAATGTATATCCCTTTACACCTGAAAGTCCGCTAAGATAGTATTCATCAAGCTTTAAAGATGCCAGACTGAACAGTGAAAAGCTCTTCTTTAAATCATCCCCAAAAAAGCCATAGCTGAAATCTATCTTCAATACCGGAATAAAGAAAAACAGTGTAATCAAAACAGAAAGAATAAATAATATATTTAAAACACTGAGCCCCTTATTATTAATAACCAGGTCATTATTTTTAGTTCTTTTAATACCTTTAAACATTAAACTACCCCCTTATACTATTTCTTTTCCGCATGATGAGCAGAATTTATCACCTGCATTGTTTTCATGTCCGCAATTTGAGCAAAACACCTTATCATTTTGTACTTCTTCAACTACAGGAGCTGCTGCCACATCATTTGAAGCTTCTGTAATTTCATCCTTTTTTAGAGTATCGGCATTAATTACAACTTTTTCATTTGTATCTACAGTATTTTTTACTTCATCCTTTTTAATATCTACAGCAGCATTCACTGTATTAACAGGAGAATTTGCAGCATTAGACGCCTTCTTGTTCTTTTTTGATTTATTTACCAAAACAAGGAGCAAAATAGCTATGATAAGTACAAATACAAATACTATACCTGCAAAGATAAAATACAGAGTAAAGTTTGTACGAACACTCATAAAGTATGGAGAATTTTGATATGACATCATAACATTCTCACCTTTTACAATAAAGTCATTACCCTTAAAGGTAGCTTCTGCATTATCAAAACTACCGCTTATATAAAGATCCTTATCTACCGGCTTACCTGCATTTTTAACTCTGTACTCATAGGACTCGACATTTCCTGATGTAAAGATCTCCGGATTGAAATCATCCATAAATGTAATATTTTGCTTTGTCGCAAAATATCCCTTTTTATCAATATCCAAGATGCTGTTTGATCTGCTGTATCCTGTAATATCTTCCCACATTTTGATATCTTCATCCATGGTTCCGGTTGAAGATATTTTTACTTCAAGATTCTTATCCTTTAAAGATACTTTTTCCAGCTTTATTTTACTGTTTGTAAGAACAAGCTTTAATCTTTCTTCAAGCTCTTTTGTATCCTCTTCATTGAAAGACTCACTGAAAACTACAGTAATATCTCTTTTAAGCTTACCTGTAGGAGTGATCTCCACTATATGCTTATATTCACTTACATTAGGTAAAATATTAACATCCAGATTTATATCAAATGTTGAACTGTAACCGCTATAGAGCAGTGTATTTGAATCACCGGCGCTTGCGGAACGTAAAATATTAGATGTATAATCTGTGCCGTCTATTATAGTTCCTTCATAGTTGTTTTCAGGGTTTACATAGTACTCAAAGCTTACAGCATTATTGTTATTGCTTATATAATCTTCAAGATCTATATGCTCACTTAACAGATAATTTTTAGAAAACAAATGCCTTGTATCTACAGTATCTGTTTCAGTGCTCTCCTCACTCTCAGATTCATCCAAAGTACTCTCGGCTTCAGTCTCTTGTGTAGAAGAATCAGGGAATGCAACCGTGTTATCGACACTCTTCCCTGTAAACTTTTCTGTCATTGTTTTGCACTGCTCTGTAGTTAATGCCTTACCTTCAATAGTGAAAATATGTGCATAATCTTCTTCAGACCATGTACCTGTACCGACTTCTCCAACTCTGTCAGCCATAAACTTATCTATATCATCTTTTGCCTGATCATAGCTGGTATCCGGTATATTTAAAGCAATGCTTCTGTCAATAGTGCCGTCTTTATTAATAACAGTATTAAACACAACACCGTTAATAGGTAAATACTTTGTAGTATTTACATCTATTATGCTCATGTTTGCATCTTTTTCAAATTCCTCACCTGCAATAGTAAGACTTACCTTTTCAGTTGAGAATATGTAGATCTCATATGATGATGTAATAAAATTATTACTCATTATTCCATCACTCATCCATTTAAGCAGATCATCACTTCCGAAATTCTCCTGATAAGCAACGCCTTTTGCAAATGCTGTATTTGATCTTAACAGTGTTACATCCGGTTCTTTATCACTTCCAACAGCTGTTAATATTCTTGCTACCTTTGATTCATAATCCTCTTTTGACGAGAAATTTATTGTAAATACAGCAACAATATTTGTATCATCCTGAGTAAGAGATGTAATTTCTATATCTTCAGGACAAAGCGCTTTTAATGTGGCCGAAACTGTTTCAAAATCCTTTTGTACATATGAGTTGTAATCTGAATTTGATATAGTATAAGTCATCACTCTGCTTCCTGCAAAGGAATCATCAAAGCTCATATCTGTATTAACCACACCTCCACACGCTGTCAGAAGCAAAAACGCCAACATACATATCAGATATTTTAATTTGTTTTTCATAATACTCCCTATATTTATTATATTGTTTTATCTTCCAAAGTAACTGTCTATACCGTCAGCTACACCTTTAGAAAGCTTTTTAAGTTCGTCCTGTCCATGATTTGATGTTTTATCTCCCAATTCAATATCAATCGACGGAATGGTTGAATATGATGTCTGTGTAAGATCCATCGGCATTCTACCCTTGCTGAATATCTTTGTTCCGTTTGAAGACAGTCCGTTTATAAGTGCTTTACCCAAAGCTTCATGCTTTTTCCAATTTGATGCTACCGGCTCCATACTTTTATATGACTCCACATCAGGAACGCCCATATAAAAAGCTCCCTTATCGGCTGTTGTGGAATCCCAATGAAGTGCAATATGTGCAGAAGCAACATTGTTGGCAATAACGGTTCTTGCAATATTGTCAAGCTGAACATCACTACCGTCACGAATCATCAACACATTATATCCTCTGGATAAGAGCTCTTCTTTTAATATTTTCGCCATTTCAAATGTAACTGTACTCTCAGGTGTACCGTCAGCAAATGTCATACCCTCTGAAACTGCAATTGCTGTAGTAGCTCCGGCTTTTGTTGTACCGCTTGTCACTTTTGCACTTCCGTCAGGATGACATTGTGTTTTTTGTGAAGAACCTCCCTTTGTACCATGTCCCGCATTTACGGCTATTGTTATTCCATTCCCATTCTCACTTGGCTTATAAAGTACACTCTTACCGGAATTTATCTTTGAAAATGAAGCGTACTGCCAGCTTGGATCAAGTCCTATCTCACCCGCCTCTTTTACCTCTGCTTTTTGTGCCTTGGTTTCAGTTTGAGTTTCCTTAACAGTAGTCGTTTCCTCTACTGCTGTAGTCGTTTCTTCTACCGTTGTAGTCGGTGTCGGCGTAGTCTCGTCAACAGCTTTTGAAGTGATTTCAGTACTGCTCTTTGCCCCCGATACCTTCCTTACAACACCTGTCTGTACTACATTTCCTTCTGCAGTACTTTCCACGCTTACAGTAGACGAAGTTTCAACTGTATTATTTGTACTTGAATTATTGCCTTTGCATGCCACCAAAACTCCTGCTGTAAGCATTACCAGGCAAATATATTTTAATCTCATAGTAAACCTTTTATCTTTGCAAATGTTTTAATAAGCTCCACACTACCTTCAATTCCAAGAGTTGTACTGTTTATGGTTAAATCATAACTTCTTGAATCAGCCCATCTCTTACTTGAATAATAGTTGTAATAGCTTGATCTTTTCTTATCTGTCTTTACCATAATATCCTTGGCCTTATTTGCCTCAATATTATTTGTCTCCATTATTCTCTTTATCTTGTCCTCATCATCTCCGGTAATAAATACTGAAAATGCATTAGGATCATCAGCCAAAGCATAATCAGCACATCTACCCACTATGATGCATGACTCCTCTGATGCAAGCTTCTTAATAGTATCAAATTGCGCTAAAAAGATCTTGTGATTTATCGGCATATCCATATAGGATGAAGATGTGTATCCTAAGGAATAAGTATCCATCACAAGCGAGTATAAAAATGAACTTGTTGGCTTCTCATCATGAGTCTCAAACAGCTCTGCAGCAAGTCCGCTCTCTTTAGCAGCTCTATTGAGTATTTCTTTGTCATAACATTTTATACCCAATTGTTCAGCCAACATCTGACCAATCCTTCTACCACCGCTTCCGCACTGTCTACCTATGGTAATAACCAATCTTTTGTCCATACCTACCTCCTAAACAACTAATTCTTGTCTACATATTCCGGTGTAATGGCGAAAATGTAAACACAGATAATCTATATGTATTATTATATAACAAAAAAAGCAGAATGTATATATATCTGTCTTTCAGTCATAACTTTTTAGTTAGTGTTTATGCTAATTTAAGCAAAACTTAACTTAATTTTTTCTAAATTTCCTTAATATTTCATTAAAATACTCCGGAATTGGTGCTTCAAATTCCATATATTCATTTGTCCTCGGATGTATAAATCCAAGTACTCTGGCATGAAGGCATTGACCTTCCAATTTCATACTTTCTTTTTTGCCTGAATACACTTCATCACCAAGCAATGGATGATGTATGTAAGACATATGGACTCTTATCTGATGAGTCCTTCCGGTTTCAAGCACACATTCAATATACGTGTAATTATTAAGCCTTTCAAGAACCTTATAATGAGTTACTGCAGTTTTTCCTTCTTTATCCACAGCCATCTTTTTTCTGTCGTTTTTAGATCTTGCAATAGGGGCATTCACCACTCCCTCATCATCCTTTAAATTACCGGTTACTATTGCAACATACCTTCTTGTAATGCTATGTTCGGCAAGTTGTTTAGCAATATGTTGATGTGCATTATCATTTTTACATGCAATTATCACACCCGTCGTATCCATATCTATTCTATGGACTATTCCCGGCCTTAACACTCCGTTTATACCTGAAAGATTATCCTTGCAGTGATATAAAAGTGCATTTACCAAAGTACCGCTGTAATGACCTGCTGCAGGATGAACAACCATGCCTTTAGGCTTATTTACAAGTATTACATCATCATCTTCATATAAAATATCAAGAGGTATATTCTCAGGCAGAATCTCAAGCGGCTCGGGTTTTGGGATATCAAGTACAACACTCTCACCCTCTCTAAGCCTATAATTTGCCTTCACAGCCTTTCCGTTTATAGTGGCCTTACCTTTCTTGATCAGATCCTGAATATACGATCTGGAGAAACTCTCAAGTTTATTAGCAAGAAATACATCTATTCTTCTATCAATATCAGATTCTTCTACTGTTATTTCAAAGTTATCCATTTGTCTCCAAACTAAATTTTACTTTTTATAAAATTCCAATTCATTTTCTTTATACACAAATACCAGGCAAATAAACAGCACAAAAGTTCCGACGGTTACACAGATATCTGCAAAATTAAAAATAGGAAAAATTGATAGGTTTAAAATAAATAAAATCCACTACATAATTCCTTATAATTCTATCTATAAAATTTCCTATTGCACCCGCAAAAATCAATCCTCCGCAAATCAGCAAAGGAAAGTAATGCTTATTTGAAGGCAGCTTAAATAGCAGATATAGTATCCCCAGTAAGACAATTACGGTAATTATGTAAAAGAAAATATGCATACCCTGTAATATACCAAAAGCCGCACCTCTGTTTTCAGAATACCAAAAATATAATACATTATCGATAAGCGAATATGCCGGGGCATCTTTTAGTTTTGCCAACGCCTCATATTTGCTCCATTGATCCACTCCAACTAATGCAGCAACCATAATAAAAAATGACGCAAACTTATAAACTACATTTCTTTGCATATACTCTTCAATGCCTCCACCATATCTTCTTTTGTTACACCTCTGTCTATATACGCTTTTCCAATTCTGTTTAATAAAACAAACTTAATCTGGCCGGATTCCATCTTTTTATCATTAAATGTTACCTCAAATACTTTATCGACATCCATCTCTGTCTCCGTATCAAGAGAATATGTTTTCATCAAATCTATAAGAAATCTTCTGTCATCTTCACTGAGCTTATGCTTTTTCCTACATATGTCAAAGGCCGCAAGCATTCCAAGACCCACACATGCCCCATGTGAAAGAGTAAAATTCTTTTCTTTTTCTATAGCATGTCCGAGAGTATGTCCAAAGTTTAGTATAGCTCTTTGTCCTTTTTCATAAGGATCGTTCTCCACTACCTCTTTTTTAATTTTCTGACTTGTAAGCACCATCTCAGCTAAAGCTTTTATATCGCCTGACAAAATTTTCTTATGATTATCAAAAAGTCTGTGATAATATTCCCTGTCAAAGATCAAACCGTGCTTGATCACCTCTCCCATTCCTGATGAAAATTCCATTTCCGGTAAGGTGTTTAATGTATTAATATTTACATAAACAAGTTTAGGCATATAAAAAGCTCCAACCATATTTTTAAAATGCTTGAAGTCAACTCCTGTTTTTCCGCCTATACTTGAATCCACTTGAGATACAAGTGTTGTAGGAATCTGCACAAAATCTATTCCCCTAAGATATGTGGCAGCAGCAAAGCCGCATATGTCACCAACAACTCCTCCACCAAGTGCGAATAATATATCCTTCCTGTCAAACTTATTCAAAATAAGAGTATCGTATATTTTTGACACGGTATCAAGATTTTTATTTTGTTCTCCCGCCACAAATACATGTGTAAAAACATTTAAACCGCTAAGTTCTTCCTTGACTATATCCAGATATATTTCCGCTACATTTGTATCTGTAACAATACAAATCTTTCTGTTATCTATATCTAATTTACTCAATTCATTTTTTAAATCAGAAAAGTCATCAGAAATGACAATGTCATAACATGGCTTATTTTCAAAATTCACTTCTAATCTATTCAAATACATTTGTTAATTCCTATTTAAAAATTTCCGTTTCGGCAAACAATCTGCCTTTCTTTGATAAAGCACTTATGCCTAAAAATCTTGCTCTTCCCAGACCTCTGACTGTAATAATATCCCCATCTTTTATTTTAAATGAATGTGAGAAACATTGTCTTGAGTTTATAAATACTTTACCTGCATCAATATAGAGATTCACCTTACTTCTTGAAATATTGTATATCGAGCCGATAATAGAATCCAATCTCTCCGAAGGAATATTTATCTTTTTATACTCCATTCTGTTTACAGCTTTTAATTCATCCGCACTTTCTACTTCTAAAACAACCTTTGTACGCTTTACCGTCGAAAGCTCATTTATTATAGTTTCTGACATACTCTTAAAAGTAATTATATGTGCCACATTATCCACAATACATATATCACCTATCATATGTCTCTCTATACCAAGATTCATCAACGCTCCCAGAAAATCTCTATGTGTAAGATCATCTGCAAACTTTTTATTACTTGGAGAAACCTTTAAGAACTCTAGCATATCAAACTCAGGAATTTTATCACAATAAAAGCAGACAATCTTTCTTTCCGCTTCAGAATAACCACCAAACATAATATATTTTATATTTGGGAGTTCATTCTTAAGGGTTTCAAAAATTGTCTGCTCATATAAATTCAAAAACATTGAATAAGTCACGATGTTCTTGAAATATGCGTTTCTTGCTAAATCTAAAAATTTATTTCTTAGAATTAGTTCTTCTTTTTCCAAAATTATAACCTCATACCGTATCCTGAAGCTTCTGCACTGTTGCGATCAATACCACCTGTATTACCAAGTAAATCAACAAACTCACCTGTTAATCCTATATTAGGAGGTGTAACGATAAATATACTCTCAGAAATACTCTGAAGGTTACCTTCCATATCATATGCGGCACCACAAATAAAATCTACGATTCTCTGTGCTATAGCAGTTCTTACCTCTTCAAGATTAAGAACAACTGTCTTACCTTCTTTTAAGCTGTCAACAACAAGTCTTGACTCTTCTACAGATGAAGGTCTGAACATAGTAACTTCCATATCTTTATCTTTTCTAATAGGAATAACTTTGTTAGTCTTGTTATTTCTACTTGCAACTCTTGGCCTCATAGGCTCTTCTTCTTCTGCTGCTTCACTTGCGTTTTTGATTTCTAAATCATCATCTTCTTCATAATCATCGAATTCAGTCACGTCATCTTCATAAGACTCATCTTCGCTATCATTTACTCGCAAGTAGCTTTTGATCTTCTCAAAAAAATCCATCTTCACACGTTCTCTCCAATCCTACTTTTATCTTTTCCCAAATATTCCTGTACCAACTCTTACCAAATTTGCACCTTCTTCAAGCGCTACAGTATAATCGCCAGACATTCCCATTGATAAAAATTCTACTTCTATATTATCATAGTTTTTTTCAATTATGTCAACAGATATTTTCTTTATTTTCTTGAAATTTTTTCTATTTTCCTCGGATTTTTCTACATTTGGGGCAATTGTCATTAATCCTTTGATATGTAAGTTCTTATATCTTGCAAATATAGGCAAAATTTCTTCAAGTTCCTCTTCTACAAATCCATACTTTGAAGCTTCTTTCGCAATATTAATCTCAAGCAATCCGTCAACATGAATCCCTTTTTTTCTCGCTTCGGTATCTATAGTATCTGCCAGTCTGATGCTGTCAATTGAATGTATCAAAACAGTGTTACCTAAAAGTTGTCTGACTTTGTTTGTTTGCAGATGTCCAATCATATGCCATCTGATGTCATCCGGGAGCTCTTCCTTCTTTCTTAAAAGTTCCTGCACCTTATTTTCACCAAAATCTCTTATACCACTCTCATAAGCTTCCATTATAAGTTCATTCGGCTTTGTTTTGCTCACTGCTATAAGCGTTACATCCTTTATATCTCTGCCGCTTCTCTCACAGGCAACCTTAATATCATCTAAGACGTTTTGCAAGTTTTCTTTGACCATAGTTTCTCCTATTGATAAATGAAATCCCCTTCTTTGAAAGTATCCGGATTTAATAAAATGTGATCATATACCTTTAAGCCATACTTTGTTCCTTTATCCACTATATAGAATTCCTTATTTGAACCCAATATGTCAATATTCTTAAATACAGTATATCCCTTATTAATATTATACACTCCCAACAACTTTTCCCTGTTCGAGACTTCAAAAACTTCACTTGAATCAGGCTTTATTAATTTATCACCGGATGTTATATCCTTGTTATCTGTGCTGATATAACAGTTTGTATCAGTAATCTTTATAATTTCTTCAGGTACAAATACTGTTGAAACAGTTCCATCCTTTTCAATCTGTTTATAAAACCCGTCACTTACACCGTCTCCACCTTTTGCCATATAATCTACCGGTATAGTATAAAAATCCTTTTCAAGTACAGATCTGGATGGAATTTTCAAACCGCTCACAGATGATGATTGTATATCAAACTCAACGTATCTGTTTGATATGAATTGTACCATATATTTATCAAATGTCAATTTACCAAGACTATATCCATCTTTTGTTTCTATAACAGAATAATCTCCGGTAAGTGTCAGACCATTCGACTTAAATTTTACAGTTAACGACCTCTTTTCAGCATATAATTCTTCTTCGCCTTTATCAAATTCAAAGTATACACTCCATGACTCACTCTTTACAACTCTGTAAACTCTTGTATCGGCTTCTATAAGTTGTTCATTCTTTATATAATTTACAGGATGCTTAGATGTATCAAAATCACTTTTAGTAAGATCCTCTTCCTTTTTCTCGGCAATGTCATCCATCGCATATGATATTTCACCCGAATAAGGAGATGTGATTACATTGAGACTTAATCCGTTCTCATTTGAAATATTATCAATATTTTCTATATTTATAATACTTGAATATTCACTGGCGGCATTATCCAATAAATACTTTGTATCATAAACATATTCAAAATCGGAATCATAATAATTTGAAGTAAAATTTGATAATTTCTTCTTTATTTCAATAACACTTGAGTCCGATATAGTATCTTCCTTTCCCGCCGATGCCTCCATTAATTTTTTCAGATCTCCGGTAGCATCAAGAGAGTACACTCTGCTTCCCACTGCAGCCCTTTTTCCGTCTCTCATATATATATTGATATATCCACCTGCCGGCGCAAGTTGAACACTCTCATCTCTTAATATAAGACCTGTGTGAGTCTTGTTTTCAGACATGCTTCCTTCAACTACTTCATTATATCTGATATGCTTTCTTGTAGCAGCTTTAACAGAAATAAATATTAAATAAAGCAATAAAAACAGGAATACTATAACAGCAACATTAAAAAGTTCTTTTTCTATAGGGAATAATTTTTAGAATCAGCCAATTTTATTCTCCTTAAAAAAACAAAAGCAAAATCTTTACATGTACGAATACAATTCCTCTCATTATACTGCACAAACATTTATTTTTCAATTGAATTTAAAAAAGCAGGCTCACAAATGTAAGTCTGCTTTCGATCTATTATATCAGATAATTCACGAATGAATTCATATGAAATTTTCTTTATTATAATGATACAGAAACATTCTTCTTTGCATTTTCAGGCAAATTAGATGCATCCATTGACACGCTCAAAACGAATGTAATGCCATACTTCTCACCCAATGTCTCTATACGATCTATTGTTGAAGTGATATCCACTCCTTCAAGAACTGCCAGTTTCAAAAAGCTATCCAAGAATATAGCTTCAATATCGTGATCGGATGAAATGAGTCCTGCCAGGAATCCTACAAAACCATCAGCTGACATGATAGGAAATTCACTAACATTAATAAGTCTTATCTTGTTATTAAGTTCATACATATGCTTTGAACTCTTATCAAGATAAATAACTGAGCCGTTTGCCTTTGAAACAGTTTCATTGGCTCTTTCAAGTAAAATCTTTGTTTTTCCCTTACCCTTCTCTCCTGCAATAATAGAAACCATGGTAACGTCCTCCTTAAATTTACTGTTAACAAATATAAAATTATATAATGATATTATAAAATATTAATATGAATAGTGCAATGCTATTTATTGATTTTAGAAAGAAGTTTAGACATATTGTCGTACAAATCTGCCCTGTTCTTAGACTTCAATATTACTGAAATATATCTTTTTCCTTCCCCATTTTCACTACAAAGCACAAGGCAACTTCCTGCCGCCAAAGTGGTTCCGGTTTTTCCCGCTTCAACCTCCACTCCTCTTGGTGCAGCCACTTGTCCGGTTATATATCTGTTTCCGTTTTTCCAAGTCTTTGTAATCTCATTCCCGTCAGCCGCCATGTATGTAGCATTATAAGATGCACTACCTGCATAATTCACAAATCTGGTATCTTTCATCGCTTCATTTAATATCAGATATAAATCATATGCTGTGGTATAATGATTACTGTCCGAGAGTCCGCTCGGATTCATAAAGCTTGTATCAACCGCTCCTATTCTCTTAGCTTCATCATTCATCATCTTTATAAAATTATCCATACTGCCACCTATGTGTACAGCTATAGCATTTGCCGCATCATTTCCCGACGGCAACATAAGACCGTATAAAAGTTGATCCAAAGTCAACTTATCACCCGGATTTATTCCTGCAAGACTGGCACCGGCCTCAGTTATAACACTTTCATCAGTCACTGTTACTTCATCTGAAAGATTTCCATATTTAAGAGCGAGCAATGCTGTCATAACTTTAGTGGTACTTGCCGGATACATCTGCTTTGTGGCATTTTTTGAAGCCAACAAAACACCCTCACCTCCTGCCAAAATGACACTTTCCGAAGATATATCATCCACATCCACATTATCTTCTGTGGGAAGTGCAAGATCTGCAGCAATAGGTGTGATTTTTGTGTTTATATCAAGACTTGACAATCTCCCGGAAAAGTCATACTCCGTCATCATAAACTGATAATAATAGACTCCTCCGAGAACAAGTGCAATCACAATAATTATTGGAATAATTAAATAAATTTTATTGCCCGGTTTTTTTCCTCTTTTCGTATAATCAGCCATGAGACTATTTATATGCCTCTCTGAACTCAAAGTCTCCTCTGTCCAGCGCCATTATAAGAAGTTCCGCAGTGGCAAGATTTGTTGCCAAAGGTATATTATGAGTATCGCAAAGTCTCATAACCTTATCTGCATCCGGTTCGTGACTCTTTTTTGTGAGGGGGTCTCTTAAGAAAATCACTAAATCTATATCATTATTTTCTATCTGGGCACCCAGCTGCTGTTCTCCACCCAGATGTCCTGCTAAATATCTATGTATATTTAGATTGGTAACTTCTTCTACCAATCTTCCTGTGGTTCCCGTCGCTGATAAATTATGTTTTGACAAAATACCTCTATATGCAATACAAAAATTCTGCATGAGCTTTTTCTTAGCGTCATGTGCGATCAAACCTATATTCATCTTTACCTCCAAATATTAGTTCTTACCTTGTCTTACAGCCACACTTGCAACCAATCCTACACCTAAAAATAAGCTTAAAAGCGAGCTCACTCCGTAACTTATAAACGGAAGTGGCAATCCTGTATTAGGGAAAAGTCCCGTTGCAACCGATATATTTGTAAAGCTCTGAAATCCGACCAATGCGGCAAAGCCTACACAAACCAGCTTACCCTCTAAATCTTTAGCCTTAGAGGCAAGGCGAAAACATTCAATAACTATAAGCGCAAAGAGCGCTATTACCACCATACTGCCTATAAATCCCAGTTCCTCTCCAATAACCGCAAATATAAAATCCGTCTGCTCCTGGGATAAAAAGTTGCCGTTTTTAACTGAAGCAAAAGTGTTATTATTTAGTCCCTTACCCATCAACTGACCTGATGAAATAGCCATAATCGAGTTATCCTGCTGTACATTTATGTCCGCATACTTATCCGGATATATCCATCCAAGTATTCTATTCGCTTGATATCCCCTCAAGAAGGGAACTGTGTTACTCTGCAATAAAAATATAAATATTACCGCTGATGGTATTACAAATGCAAGACTGCCAAGTACCCATTTGTAGCTGATACCCGATATAAACAACATGCTTATTATCATAATAAATAAAACAATTGTAGTTGATAAATCAGGTTCTTTCAGTATTAAAATACAAGGTATAGCAGCAACTACGGCAAATATAAGTAAAAATGAAATTCTGTCGATATCCTCCTGATGCTTACCCAAAAATGCGGCTACGAATAAAATCATGCCTATTTTAACTATCTCAGAAGGCTGTAACTGTCCAATAACCGGTACTTTAATCCACCTTACCGCTCCTGCTCCTTCAGGCTCATAACCGAAGAACAATACCGCAAGCAGTAAGATAATACATATCCCATATACAATCCACATCATTCCCATTAGTTTTCTGTAATGTATCAGTGATATAAGCACCACAAGCACAAGTCCAAGAACTACACCAAATATCTGTTTAGCAACCATTCCTTTATCGCCGCCTGTAGCACTGGAAATAACCAATACACCTATAGTATTTAGAGCTATAATATAAACTAATAGTCTAAATGGATAATATTTAAGCTTAAAACCGTCTAACATTCTCTACTCTCCAAATTCTACACGAATTTAGCAAAAAAAAATCCAGTGTTTTTTGAAAATTAACATATTCCCTTATAAAATCAATCGCCAATTTTTACATTACTTACATCAAGTGCACTATTATTTAGTATATAATCCAAACTAATTTGATTATAATAATACTTATAAATATTCTTGGCGATAACCGCGGCATTTGTTGATGAATATCCATATGGAATATTTATGGTAACAGCAATTTCAGGACTTTCATATGGTGCAAATGAAATAAAAAATGCATGGTTTCCTCTGTTTTTTGACTCCTGTGCTGTACCGGTCTTTCCTGCAATATTGATATTCAAATCATTAAACACTCTTCTTGCAGAACCATCCTTTATAACTCGATACATACCCTCTCTTACATTGTCCCATGTCTCTTGACTGATATCTACATGAGAATTTGAAACCGGTGTATAATCCTGTACAACATTACCATATTGATCACAAACCTTGTCTAAAAGGCTAAGTTCAAAAACTGTTCCCTGATTTGCGATAGTTGCCACATACCTTGCAAGCTGAATATTGGCAAAAGAGTGATTTCCCTGACCGATAGAAGACTGTTCAGGATTAATATCGGAAATCTGAGGGTCATTTCCACTATTTCAACTCCCGACTTATGATCGAGTCCAAACATTGCAGCATACTTTTTGAGCCTCTCAATTCCAAGCTCAGACGAATATTCACCATTACCGTCTGTAGAAAGTCTATGTCCTGTCTCTGCAAAATACACATTACATGAATCCTGTATAGCTTTTACAACTGTATCCGGTCCATGGCTTCCGGGGTATACCCAACATTTTATAGCGGGATTTATAGTATCATAAATACCTGTACAAAGCACCGCATCTCCGGCGTTTATAACATGCTCCTCAAGTCCTGCAACAGCTGTAATAGGCTTGAATGTTGAACCCGGAGCTTTCTTAGTCTGAGTCGCATTATTATATAGCGGCAAACTTTCATCTTCAAGCAATCTGTTGAAGTATGCCACATCCATAGAGTTTGCCAATTTATTGTTATCATAACCCGGGTATGAAACCAAAGCTCTTACCTCACCTGTATTTACATCAGTTACCACCGCTCCTGCAGAGCATGGGTCAAGTGCAAGTTGTGCAGGTGTTATCTCTATCTTTGATATCTTATCTATAAAGAACGGGAAGGCATAGCCCTCATTTCCTGACGCCAATTGAGCGTATGCGGCTTCATCCATATTTAATATTCCCTGATCAAAAAGCGCAAGACAAAGTTCTCTTCCGGTAACCACATTATTTCTTATCAGATATTTATACACAAGCTTATCAAAATCAGCATCATCTCTAAGCATATTTTGAATATACTCTACAAGCTTACTGTATATATCCTCGGCGCTTGAATAATTGGTATCATTAAAAAATATTGTTGTATCAATATAACCGCTTGATATTCCTATAAACAGATAATCTCTTAGCGAGGTATTCTCATTTTTCCACGCTTGATATACTTCCGACTTTGTATCTATATTATCTTTTTTTATTATACTTTTCTTTGTAAGAGCAGAATGAATATAATTCAAATATGCTTTTGTATCATCAGGCAATCCCCCCCATTACTGTAGGTGCATCTGACGTCAGCTCATTGTTTATAGAAACCAAAATACTCTCTTTTTGAGATGTAAGCTTTGTATTTAAGCTTTGCTCGGTGGCGGATGCATCAGGTCTTGAAAATCTTGTTGTATCAAGTACATTATTTCCAATAAGCTGATAGTATGCATCCTTTACAGGTATAAGTCTGTGTGTTGAGTCTGTACTCTCTGTATTCGGGTTATCCTCATTTACTATCTTACTTGCCAAAACACCTGCAAGCTGCTGCTCCACAAGGCGATAGGTAGCTATTTGCAAGTTCTTATCTATTGTAAGATATACATCATTACCTGCACCTGATTCCACTTCACTTATAGTTTCTATGATCCTTCCTACATTATCAACTATCATAGTTTTAGAACCTTTACTACCCTGTAAAGTGGTCTCCATACTCTCTTCTATACCGATTCTTCCTACAATATCATTTAATGTATAATCAGATCTTTCCTTTATAAGTTCATCAAGCTTGTCATCCGGAACTTTTCCCGTATATCCGATTATATCCGAAAAATAAACAGCATCATTGTAGACTCTCAGGGTGTCATTTTCCACATCAACACCTATCAAAGATGCCGTATTTTCCATAATATCAATCTTTGCTTCTTCCGAAATATTTGTTGATATGATAGTGGGTTCATATCTTCTGTAAAGTTTTTTACCCATTTCATATCTTATATTTATCAAATCGATTTTATCCTGACCTGACAGATCATAAACATTACCTTCGGCATCCGTCATTTTATCAAGTCCGTAGGTTTTAAGTTTTTTATCAACCATCTCCTGCGCACTGATATTTGAAGGATACTTCCCTGCTTTGTCATCAAGTTCATCTATTGATTTTAATCCATACATATCCGCAATGAATCTAAGCCTTGAAGTATCTGATTTGGTAGTGTAATAAAATTCTCCGTTTTCATCCACTGCAACCAAAAAGTCACCGTCAACACTCTCTTCATGCTTTCTTAAAATTTGTACCAATCTGTAGTACATATTATTTTTATCATTTACTTTTTTATAGTATCCGCCATCTGTAATAGTTACCGTGTAGGAAAGCTTATTATATGCCAAAAGATTTCCGTTTCTGTCATATATATTTCCTCTCGCACCCGTAGTGGATACTGTTTTCTTTATTTTTTGAACATATTCATCCTGTGCTTCTTTTCCGTTTACCATTTGCATAGTAAAAAGTTTAGACCCAAGGACAAACACCATGAAGGCGTATATTACACTCAGTATAAATAGTCTGGAGGATTTTATCTTTTCAAAAAAGTCCCCTACAAAATCTTTAAAATCCCTTATCACTAATTAATTCCTCTACTGTCCAATACCCTAAGTTTTTTATTGTACCAAAGCAAAAACCTGTACAGTAATAATGTAAATATAAGTGTTATTATTACCTCAGGTATTATAATATTTTTCAGATAATATAGAACTTCGAATTTATCTCTTATCAAGAATCTGAAAACATAAATAAACACATTGTACACGACTTCACTTATCATGCACACTATAAAAGGTAAAACTATATATTCCTCATAAAAAAATGCTGACAGTTTACCATTGATATATCCTATCCATATGAATAATAATGTAAAAAACCCGAAAGGACCTGCAAAATACAAGTCCATTAAAACTCCACATATTACTCCATATAACATACCCTCTTCCACACCAAGACTGAATCCGTATGTGAATGTAAGTATTATAAGCAAATTAGGTGATGCAAATAAAAAAGGTATAAATGGGAATATACATATTTGAAGTGCAAATGCAAATATAATAAAAGCTATATTTACTATTATTCTCCTCATTTAATCACTCACTTCCTTCTTTTTGGTAATTACAAGAACTTCAGATATAGTATCAAAATTTACTATCGGTATTATATAGCCGCTCTTTGTAAGCCTTGAAGAATCATCTTTTAAATCTCTGGCATAGCCTATCAAAATGTTTGGCAGATACTTTGTTGATACATTAGATGTAACTATCATATCCCCTTCTAAAAAATCGGCATCTGACTTGATATCTTTTAAAATCAATCTTCCGTCATTATAAAGTTCCAGATTTCCGTCCACTCTGCAAAGTGAACCTGTTCTAAGAGACATTGCACTTACTCTGGATATATCATCTATAATTGAACGTACATTTGCATAATTTTTTCCTACGTCAGTTACTATTCCGATTAGTCCACCATAGCCTATAACATTCATATCAACCGCTATGCCGTCATCACTTCCCTTGTCGATAGTAAAAGTAGAAAACCACTTTGTACTGTCTTTTGCCACCACTCTGGCGCCAACCTTCTCATAATCCGAATAACTTTCATCAAGCTTATATAATTCTCTTAGTCTTGCAAGTTCTCCGTTATCTGCCATCAATTTTGTATTTTCCTCTATCAGCTCATCGATTCTTTTGTTGAGTTCAATATTTTCATTGATTGCAGTATGCAGTTTTCTTTGCTCTTCTATATTGTCATATATCGCCCTTCCGGCAGTGTTTACACCGGACTGCACCGGCATCAAAACAATTCCTACCGCCTGTCTTAAAGGCGAAATAATAGAATCATTGAATGAAGTTATTCCTATAAGAATGATACTAATTATACTCAAAATTATCAGTACAAGTCGGTTTCTAGAATCCATTAAATAATCCCCTGTTCCTTAAAGCTGTAATAGCAATTATCGCCTATAACTATATGGTCAACCAGCTCTATTCCTATACTATCCAACGCTTTATCAATATCCTTTGTTATATCTATGTCCGCCTTACTCGGCGACGGGTCACCACTTGGGTGATTGTGTAATAAAATTACATTCACTGCCAAATGCTTCAAGCTTTCTATCAAAATCTCTCTGACAGAAACCAAAGAGGCATTCACTGTGCCCACAGAAATCACCATATCTGAAATAGGTCTCTGCCTTGTGTCAAGAAAGATGATCCTAAGTTCTTCCACTTCCAGATGCCTGATACTCTCCTTATAATAGTTTGCTACAATATCCGGAGAAGAAAACGAAATACGCTTCTCTGTATTCTTCCTCTCCCAGGCCCTTTTACAAAACTCTCCTAAAGCCATTATCTGTACAGCCTTAACCTTGCCAACTCCCTTGATAGCCATAAGCTTATCTATATTATGGTGAAAAATACTATGTATTCCGAATCCTTCACCATTACCTTCAAGAATATTGTATGCAAGATTTACAACATTGACATCTTTTGTGCCGGTTCTAAGAAGCACTGCCAAAAGCTCCACATCTGTAAGCGATTCCACTCCATACTCCAGAGCTCTGTCATATGGTCTTTGTTCAAGTGGTAATTCCTTTATTTTTTTCCCATAAATCCCTTTCCACTCTCCAAGCATGAAAGGCATTTTTATTTTTATCACAAAATATAAAAAGTAATTAATTAATATTTTGTAAAGTTCTATAAAAATGAATATGTTTTATTTTACAATCCATATAACGTTTAGTGCAATAGTCCTGCATCATATATCTTTTTGCAGTGACAACATTATTCCAAGTTTTGCATGATACCATGTAAGTCCACCTTGGAAAAATACTGAATATGGCTCCTTCATTGGTCCATCTGCACTAAGTTCTATTGAAGAGCCACCCACAAAAGCACCTGCCGCCATAATTACATCGCTGTCATAGCCCGGCATTGCCCAAGGCTCAGGCTTCACATAAGAATCCACCGGTGCCGCCGCCTGTATTCCCTCACAAAAAGCACACAGGGCTTTAGGATCTCTTAAAGTGATCTCCTGAATAATATCAAATCTAGGCTCGGTAGCATTTGGATGACAGTCAAATCCAAGACTCTCATAGAGATTGGCAGCAAATATAGCTCCCTTTAATGCTCCTGCAACTACTGTAGGAGAAAGGAAAAATCCCTGAAACATACTGGTATTCATTCCAAGGCTTGCACCTATTTCTTTTCCAAGTCCCGGTGCCGAAAGTCTATACGAAGCATTGTCCACACATTCCTTAGTTCCGACAATATATCCGCCTATAGGAGCCAGTCCGCCTCCGGGGTTTTTTATAAGAGAACCCACTATCATATCAGCCCCTACTTCAATAGGCTCTATTCTCTCAACAAACTCACCGTAGCAGTTATCCACCATACATATAATTTTCGGATCTATTGATTTTACAAACTTTATAAGTTCACCTATCTGCTCCACAGATAATGTTTTTCTTGTAGCATAGCCCTTTGATCTTTGTATTGTAACAAGCTTTGTTTTTTCATTTATAGCTTTTCTTATTCCTTCAAAGTCAAATGATCCGTCACTAAGCAGATCCACCTGTGAATAGGTAACACCGTATTCTTTCAGTGATCCTCTTGAATCTCTTATACCGATAACCTCTTCCAATGTATCATATGGCTTTCCAACCGGTGATAAAAGTTCATCTCCCGGTCTTAAGTTTCCTGAGAGTGCCACATGCAGTGCGTGTGTTCCGCTTACTAACTGTGGTCTGACTAAAGCAGCCTCAGCCCTAAAAGCTGTAGCATATACATCTTCGAGCACATCTCTTCCAAGATCATTGTATCCATATCCTGTAGTAGCCGCAAAATGTATATCACTTACCTTATGTTTTTGCATTGCGGCAAGTACTTTCATCTGATTAAACTCAGCATTCTTATCTATCTCAAGAAATCTTTCCTCCAAAGATGCCAATACTTTTTCAGAAAGGTCAATAACTTTTTTTGAAATACCGAATTCCGCATAAATATTATTTAAATCACTCATTATCTATTCTTTCCGTTTTAATTTTCTCAATCATATAATCAACTATTTTTTCATTGCTCTCAAATGAGAAAGGATCCACATAAATCACATCCTTTTCTCTCTTAAACCAAGTCACCTGCCTTTTTGCCATATGCCTTGTATTTTGCTTGATATTCTCTATAGCACTTTCCAGCGAAACCTCTCCGTCCAGATACTCAATTATCTCTTTATACCCTATGCCCTGCATGGAAATATTCTCCATTGAGAGTCCCATTTCTCTAAGCTTCTTAACTTCATCAACCAGTCCGTTTTCCACCATAATATTCACCCTTTTATTTATTCTCTCATATAGAATATCTCTTGGCGGATTCAGCACAAAGAATCTGTAATCATATGGTGAATTTTTCTTTCTTTGAACTTCATTATGTGATGAGATAGGCTCATTATTGATCAAAAAAAACTCTATTGCACGAATTATTCTCTTCTTATTATTCTTATGTATGATTCCTGCTGAAACACTGTCAATTTTTTTTAGTTTCTCATACATAAAATCCGCACCGAGAGTATCATATTCTTCTTCAAGCTTTTTTCTTACAGAACTGTTATCATCCTCAGTATTAAAATCAATATCATAAATAATAGATTGTATATAAAATCCTGTTCCTCCAACCAATATAGGTATATGTCCGTTCTTTACTATTTCCTCTATAGAACATTTTACCATGTTTTGAAACTTAACGATATTGAAATCTTCCTTCGGATCCAGTACATCTATTAAATGATGTTTTACACCCTGCATCTCTTCTACCGATATTTTTGCAGTTCCTACATCCATATATTTATATACCTGCATGGAGTCCGCACTTATTATCTCTCCCCCAAGTATTTTAGCCAAATCGATGGATACCGAGGTTTTACCCGATGCGGTAGGTCCCGCAAGAATAATCAATTTATTCTTTGTCATACTATCCTTTTAAACTTCTTTTCAATTTCCTGCTTGCTCATTTTTATTATAGTCGGCCTTCCATGTGGACAATTGTATGGATTATCCAGTGAAAGAAGCTCATCAAAAAGATCATTTGCTTCCATCAAAGAAATTCTCATATTCCCCTTTATAGCCGCCTTACATGCCATAGATGCCGTCTTAGCCAAAATAAGCTCTGACGGGGATATAATATCATAATTTGTGCTGTCTGCAAGCATTTCATTAAAAAGCTCAGCCTTAGGTATTGAAGGAAAAATATTCGGAATTGAATTTATCTTATATTCTTTTCCTCCAAATTCCTCTATATCAAATCCTGCAGACTTAAACTCACCCATATGCTTATTTAAAACATCCTGCTCCAAATCAGTCAAGGTGACTATAATAGGCGGATTTATCATTTGTGCAGATATCTTATTATCCCTACTTTCCTTTAAAAGTCTTTCATACATTACCTTTTCATGTGCCGCATGCTGGTCTATTATATACATCTCATTTCTAAGCTGCACTATCCAGTAAGTATCAAAAACTTGTCCTATTACCTTTATATACTTTTTTGCTTCGGTATCAAAAAATGAAAGCTGTGAAGCAGATGGCCTTGCACTTAAAGTATCTGAAATATTTTCTTCTACACTGTTTTCAACGGCTTGAATTACTGATGATGAATCTTTTGATACATCACTTACCACGGTGGCATACTCAAAATCTCTATAATATCCTGTAGCCTTATCAGAAGAATTATTTGAAACATCATCCTTTAAAAGTGCATAATCATTTTGTGGATTGTAATTACTCTCCTTCGGAACAGTCCACTGTATTTCATCATTTGAACTATCAGTTTGCTTTTGCAACTCGATATCTCTTCTTCTGCTTTCAAAAGGCTCAGGTGTATTTGTAAACACCTTCCTTTCATTGGCGGAGATTTTACCTACAGGTACCTCTCTGATACTGCTCTGAGTCTTAAAAATCTCCTCCACAGCCTCTTTTGTACAATTGTAGATATGATTTCCGTCAGAGAATCTTACTTCCATTTTTCTTGGATGAACATTTACATCCACACCTTCCAAATCAAAGCTTAAAGCACAGAAAGGATATTGATGCTGCATAAGTCTGTCACCAAAACCGTCTTCAACAGCCTTTGATATAATATTGTCCTTTATATATCTTCCGTTTACAAAAATATTTTCAAGGTTTCTGGAACTTCTTGTAACTTCAGGTCCGGCAATAACACCTTTTATCTTTACTCCGTCTTTTTCATAATCCACCGCACATAGGGCCTTGGAAATTTCCTTTCCATAGAGCTGATATATAATATCTTTCAGATTTCCGTTTCCATTTGTCTGTAGCTTCACCTGATTATTTGCTATAAACTTAAAGGCAATATCTGTATTTGACATAGCCATCTTCTCTACAAGCTCACTTATATGCGCTCCTTCCGTAGAAGAAGTTTTCAAGAATTTTCTTCTGGCAGGAGTATTGTAAAAATATCTCTGATAATTATACTGGTTCCGTCCGGTGCTCCGATTTCCTCAAATTCAACCTCAACACCGCCTTCCATATAGTAGCGAACCCCCGTAAGCTCATCTCTTGTCTTTGTGATTATCTCACATCTTGAAACTGCAGCAATACTTGAAAGTGCTTCACCACGAAATCCCAAACTCTTTATAGAGATAAGATCTTTATCACTTACTATTTTTGAGGTGGCATGTCTTAAAAAAGCAGTTTTTACTTCTTTTGAATCAATACCGCAGCCATTGTCCGTTATTCTTATCAGATCAATTCCACCATTTTTATCTCTACTGTAATGGAAGAACTTCCCGCATCTATTGAATTTTCCAAAAGTTCCTTTACTATTGATGCAGGTCTCTCAACCACCTCACCTGCCGCAATCTTATCAATAGTACCCTTATCCAGTATGTTAATCATATACTTATATCCTGTTCTTTATCTTATTCTGCAAAGCATACAATGTGTTCAAGGCATCCATAGGAGTCATTGAAGTAATATCAATTTCTGAAATCTCCTTAATAATCGTATCATTATTTATCGCATCAAACAGTGAGAGCTGGCCTGCCTCCACTTCATTCATCTTCTTTACAGGTTTTCTCTTTGAAACCGCCGGTGTGGCTTCTGCAATCTCTCTGGCTCTGGTCGCAATATCGGCACTTGAGAGCTCCTCTATAAGCTCCTTTGCCCTGTTTGTTACGCTGTCAGGTACTCCTGCCAGTTTTGCCACCTGTATACCGTAGCTCTTATCCGCACCACCTGTGATTATCTTTCTAAGGAATACTATATTATCACCGTTCTCCTTTACGGAAATACAGTAATTGTTTACACCCGGAAGTGTACCCTCAAGTTCTGAAAGCTCGTGATAATGTGTTGCAAAAAGAGTTTTAGCACCTATAAGCTTTATATTTGAAATATGCTCTACCACTGCCCAGGCAATAGCAAGACCGTCAAAAGTAGATGTACCTCTTCCTATCTCATCTAAAATAACCAAAGAATTTCTGGTGGCATTTCTGAGAATATTTGCAACCTCAGTCATCTCCACCATAAAAGTTGACTGTCCGCTTGCAAGATCATCCGAAGCACCCACTCTGGTAAAGATCCTGTCGCAAACACAAAGGTTTGCCTGTTTTGCAGGTACAAAGCTTCCTATTTGAGCCATCATACAAATAAGAGCTGTCTGTCTCATATAAGTTGACTTACCTGCCATATTCGGCCCTGTAATAATAGACATTCTTTTCTTGTTCTGATCAAGATAGGTATCATTTGCAATAAACGAATCATCACTTAGCATTGTCTCAACTACAGGATGCCTGCCATCCTTTATGTCAATAATACCTGCAGTATTTATTTCAGGTTTTACATAGTTGTTGTTATAAGCCACTGTAGCCAATGAACATATGGCATCTATATAAGCAACCGCCTTGGCACTTGATTGTATTCTGTTTACATTCTTTGCAATCTCATCTCTGATTTCAACAAAAACTTCATACTCCAAGCTGTTTAACTTATCCTCAGCACCAAGTATTATATTTTCCAAATCTTTAAGCTTATCTGTGGTATATCTTTCCGCATTGGTAAGAGTCTGCTTTCTTATAAAATAATCCGGCACCATGTCTTTGAATGAATTGGTTACCTCAAAATAATATCCGAATACCTTGTTAAACTTAACCTTCAGATTTTTTATTCCGGTTTTCTCTTTTTCTTCAGACTCCAAAGAAGCCAACCAGTTCTTCCCCTCGGTTTTTGCCTGCCTAAGCTTGTCAATCTCACTGTTATATCCGGTATTTATTATATTACCCTCTTTTAGTGAAAGCGGACTGTCTTCATTTATAGCCCTGTCTATTATATCGATTATGTCCTCAAGTCTGTCGAGATTATCATTTGTCTTTTTAATCTCTTTAGACTCGAAAGTCTTTAGAACCTCTTTTATCGGACTTATCATCTTCATAGAAGCAGATAATGATAGAAGATCTCTGGTATTTGCATTCTTGGTTACAACTCTTGACATAAGTCTTTCCAAATCATAAATTGGATTTAGATACTCTCTAAGTTCTTCTCTGTCAATATATCTGTCAAAGAGTTCTGCCACGGCTTCCTGCCTGTTTATTATTCTTTCTTTATTTACAAGCGGCTGCTCCAAAAAGCCCCTTAGCATTCTGGCACCCATGGCCGTATTTGTCTTATCGAGTACACCTAAAAGTGAACCGCTTTTCTTTTTCTCCCTCATAGTTTCCACCAACTCAAGATTTCTTCTTGAGCTTGTATCCACTATCATATAATCTCCGTTTTTATATGCACTTATTCCAACTATCTGTGCACATGAGCTCTTTTGCATCTCATAGAGATATCTAAGCATTGCTCCTGATGATATTGTAGCATCCAAAAACTCTGAAAGTCCCAATGCTTCAATACTTGAAACCGCAAAATGTCTCTTTAATATATCTATACTGTTTTTCTCACTGAAGTATGTATTGTCAAGTGATGTTATTGTAATATTATATTTTTTCTTTAGTTCCTCAAGTGAAATACCGCTGATTTCAAAAGCATGATTACATATAATTTCTGTGGGCTGATACTTTTGTATCTCATCAAAGAGTTCTCTTATAGAAACCAGCTCTGTAACAAAGAAATCTCCTGTTGAAATATCACATATTGCAAGCCCGAATCTCTCATCAATATAGAAAATAGAGATAATATAATTATTTATCATCAGCTAATACTCCGGTACTTGTGATAGTACCCGGAGTAATAATTCTAACAACTTCTCTTTTTACAAGTCCCTTTGCAAGCTTAGGATCTTCCATCTGCTCCGCAATAGCAACCTTATGACCGTTTTGTACAAGTCTGTTTATATATGTTTCCGCAGCATGATATGGCACACCGCACATAGGTGCTCTCTCTTCAAGCCCGCAATCCTTACCTGTAAGGGTAAGTTCAAGCTCTCTTGCCACTTCGGTAGCATCCTCAAAAAACATCTCATAAAAATCGCCCAGACGATAAAAAAGTATACAATCCGGATACTCTTTCTTAGTCTCCAGATATTTTGACATCATAGGAGATAGTGCCATTTATGCCTCACTTGTCTTTATATGCCCCATATAGTAAAAGCCTTTTGCTTCATCCAAAATAACATCCACTATTTCACCTATCAGTCTTTCCTGACCTTTGAAATGTACAGTTAAGTTATTCTCAAGCTTTCCGCTAAGATAACCCTCCAGATGATCATTCTTGCCCTCTACCAAAACAGGCATACATTTTCCTTCATTTTTCTTTGTGTTTTCCGCCGCAATATCCTGTACGGTCTTTAAAAGTCTGTCAAATCTGTCCTTAATAACCTTAGGATCTATCTGATCATCCATCTTTGCGGCAGGTGTTCCTGAACGCTTTGAATAAATAAATGTAAATGCAGAGTCATATCGAACTTCCTTTACCACATCCAATGTATCAAGGAAATCTTCCTCCGTTTCTCCCGGGAATCCAACTATAATATCCGTTGTAAGTGAAATATCCGGAATAGCCGCCTTTATTCTTCTTACCAAGTCAAGATAACTCTCTTTAGTATATACTCGATTCATCTTTTTAAGAATTGCCGAGCTTCCTGACTGTAGCGGCAGATGCAAATGTTTGCAAATCTTTTTATTTTTCTTCATCACCTCAATGACTTCATCTGAAAGATCCTTAGGATGAGGTGTCATAAATCTTAGTCGCTCCAAACCGTCTATCTGTGCAATTCTATCCAATAGGGTGGCAAAACTTATCTCTTCATCAAGTCCTTTTCCATATGAGTTTACATTTTGTCCAAGCAGCATGATTTCCTTTACACCGTCAGCTACCAGTCCTTTAATCTCATCAATTATCTCATCAGGTTTTCTGGACCTTTCTCTTCCTCTTACATATGGCACTATGCAATAACTGCAAAAGTTATTACAACCAAATGTGATATTTACACCTGATTTAAAGGCAAACTCTCTCTTATTTGGAAGCTTCTCCACAATCATCTCAGCACTTTCCATAACATTTACAACCTGCTTTTTAGTTGTAAGATGCTCAAAAAGTATCTCTGCAAGTTTATATATATTATGAGTTCCAAAAACGAGATCTACATGTCTGTATGATTTTTTGATTTTTTCAACCTCTTCCGCTTCCTGCATCATACATCCGCAGATTCCGATTATCATATCCGGATTTTTTTCCTTGCTTTTTTTGAGCTGTCCAACCCTGCCATAGAGTCTGTCGTTTGCATTCTCTCTTACAGTACATGTATTAAAAAGTACAAGGTCCGCATCTTCTTCAGTCTCAGCTTCTATATATCCTATACCGCTAAGTATTCCGGATAATTTCTCAGAATCCCTGCATTCATCTGGCATCCAAAGGTAACCACCTTATATGTAGGATATACTCCTCTATCTATTGCCTTTGCATGTATTATATCATTGACCTCAGACATGAAATATTCCTGTCTTAAAGGTTCCTCATTAGGTATTAAATTCTCCATAATCCTCTTTCTAATATCTTTAAATTAGAATAAGTCACACAGTAAATAACTTATCCAACTTTTGCCATAAATATATGATCCATTGCAATATCATACTCATTTACTTCAAAATCAATATTCATCTGAAAATCATAAACCAAGCCATACAATGTATTATCTCTATGTTTTCCAAAATATTTATCATAAAATCCGCCACCAAAGCCAAGCCTTCTCTTATCTTTATCAAGTCCTATAAGAGGAACCATTACATGAGCATTTTTTGCAATGATCTCTTCACTATTAAGCCTTGGTTCCATTATACCGAACTTCGATTTTTCAAGATTATCAAGTGAGTCTACCTTGAAAAATCTCATTTCCTTACCGCATACTCTTGGTAATCCCAATATAATATCAATATCAAACTCATTCTTATAATATCCGGAAAGTATCTTTTCATATAAAGGTCTTAGATCTATCTCATTTCCAAGCGGCATAAATCCCAAAAGTACAATACTTTTATTTCTCTTTATTAAAGCATCTATTTCTCTTATTATGCTCTCACTTGCAGATAAGACTTCCTCTTTTGAGAGCGAATTTCTCTTATCAAGTAATAACTTTCTAAGTTCACCCTTATTCATTTTTCTTTCCAAACTTCTCGCCAAGATCTGTTATGCTTCCGTCAGCCTCTTGTATTGAAATATTATTAAGATTTGCTCTTAAGCTTTCTCTTATTGATTCAATATATTCTTTTCTAAGTGCCGCCTGCTCTATCTTTTCTTCTTCTGTAAGTCCCACACTCTTTTGCTTATTAGCCAATGTATTAATTCTGTCAATCTTTGTATTATCCATTTTTTCACCTACTATTCCAAATAATTTAACCAGTCAAAATCCTTATCGCTCTTGGCCGGAAAATATGTTCCTATTTTCTCTCCATTTGCAATATTTTCTATTATACTCATATCCTCTGCACTTGCAATTACCATATCACAGCCTGAATTGGTTGCTATCTGTGCCGCCAAAAGTTTTGTATACATACCTCCTGTACCAAGACCGGACTTAGATGTTGATTTACCCATATCCATATATTTATCTACATCCTCTACAAAGCTTATAAACTCTGCGTCCTTATTTGTATTCGGATCATCAGTATAAAGTCCGTCAATATCGGATAAAAGTATAAGAAGGTCAGCCTCCACAAGTGCACTCACAAGTGCCGACAATCTGTCATTATCACCAAACTGAATCTCATAGGTAGATATGGTATCGTTTTCATTTACAATCGGTACCGCACCATATACAAGCAGCTGAGTAAAAGTAGCCTTTGCATTTTCACGGTAAATCTCATTGGTTATAGTTGATTTTGTCATCAAAATCTGTGCTATTCTAAGATTATATTCAGAAAAAAGCTTTCTGTACTCCATAATAAGTCTGGCCTGTCCTATAGCTGCAAGTGCCTGCTTCTCTGAAAGTGTGGAAGGCTTTTCATTTATACCAAGAGAATGTCTTCCTGTTGCAATAGCACCTGATGAAACCAATACAACTTCCTTTCCTGCTCCTCTCAGATCTGCTATCTGTCTTATCAGTTTTTCTATTTTGGAAAGATGAAGCTCACCTGTTTCAGAGTGAGTGATACTTGACGAACCGATTTTTATTACAATTCTTTTTGCATCTCTTACCTTTTGTCTTATATCCATACTACTCCTTATACTTTTCAATAATTCTTTCGGCAACCTTTAATCCGTCCATAGCGGCACTCATTATACCTCCTGCATATCCGGCACCCTCACCGCATGGATATATTCCACTGATATTTGCTTCCAAAGACTCATCCCTGCTTATCCTTATCGGTGACGAGGTTCTTGACTCTATAGCCGCCACATAGGCATCTTCATTTATAAATCCTTTTATCTTACGGTTAAAATCTGTAAATGCCTCTTTCATACTCTCATATATCTCTTTTGGGAAGAGCTTGTCCACTCTTGCAACGTTAGTACTTCCCTTTATTTTTAAATCAGCATTGTCAAAGCCGTCACTATCTCTTCCCTCAAGAAAATCTATCAACCTTTGTACAGGCACTCTTCCTTTACCCATATTAAAGGTTTCTTCTTCAAGCCTTCTTTGAAATTCTATACCTTTTAGCGGATCTTTAGAATCTGCGTATTTATCAAAATCCTCTTCAGACACGCTTACAATAATGGCAGAATTTGCCTCTCCCGAGTCTCTTTTATGATAGCTCATACCGTTTATCGCAATTCTGTCGTCTTCTGTAGAAGCATTTACTATAAATCCGCCCGGACACATACAGAAGGAATATACACCCCTGTCAAAACTTGACTTAAATGTAAGTTTATAAGGTGCAGGAGATAAAAACTTCGCTTCTTTATCGCCATATTGTGAGACATCTATCAAATTTTGTGAATGAGAAACTCTTATGCCAAGTGCAAAGGACTTCGGCTCCATATAAACTCCCATTTCCTTTAAAGCTTTAAAGGTATCTCTGGCACTATGTCCAAGTGCGAGTATTATATTTTCACATTCGATTATTTCATGTTTGCCGTTTCTTTTGTTTACTGCTTCTATCTTCTTTTTATTATCTTTTATATTTTCTATATTTATAAGCTTGGTGTCAAATCTTACCTCACCACCCAGCTCCTTTATTTCTTCTCTTATCTTTCTTACTATACCTGTTAAAAGGTCTGTGCCTATATGCGGCTTATTGTCATACAAAATTTCCTTTGGTGCTCCATATTCCACCAAAGTCTTTAATACAAATTTGTTTCTACCGAAAGTATCTTTAACCAAAGTGTTTAACTTTCCGTCCGAGAATGTACCTGCGCCTCCTTCTCCAAAAGAAACATTGGACTCAGTGTCAAGCTTTCCTTCACTCCAGAATTTATTTACACTCAAGGTTCTGTCTTCAACACAGCCGCCACGCTCTATTACTATAGGCTTTAAGCCGAATCTTGCAAGTAAAAGTGCGGCAAAAATACCCGCAGGGCCAAACCCCACTACCACAGGTCTTCTACTCTCTTCCTGTATTTCAATCTTTCCTGCACCTTCATAAGCATAAACTACCGGCTTTGCAATGCTCAAAGCTTTATTTTTCTTTAAATATTTAGCCTCATTTAAAAGACTTACATCTATGGAATAAGAATATGAGATCTCAGGCTTTTTTCTGGCATCTATTGACCTTTTCCTTATTTCATATTCTTTTATCTCATCTATATTACAGCCAATAGTCTTGGCAAGTTTTTTCTTTAAATCATTTTCATCATGATGTACATTCAGCTGTAAAGAATTTATATGTAACATTTTATCTTCCTTATCTTCCGGCACCGGCTATATATCCGGATGTCCATGCCCACTGCAAATTGTAGCCTCCGCAGATTCCGTCAACATCAAGTATTTCACCTGCAAAGTACATATCTTTAATATCCTTATGCATCAGATTATCATCCACATCTCCTAGGTCAATACCACCTGTACAAACTTGGGCCTTGTCAAAATCTCCGGTACATTTAACATTAAATTTCATCTCTTTACAGATAGAAATTAATCTTTCAAAACTCTTATTATCACATTTTTTTATTTTTACATCAGCCCTGATATCTGCCAAAGTAAGTATTCCAAGCCAAAGTTTTGAGTTTATGAGTCCGTTTCCTATATCCTCCATAGTAATAAATGAAGGTATTTTCTTTCTCTCGTTTAATATATTTTCTATACTCCCAAGATGTGAAAACATATCAAGCGAAACTCTAACTTCATCTTTTTTATCAATAGCAATACTTACATATCTGCTTACTTGAAATGTAGGTATCCCGGATATACCTGTATCACTAAACTGCAATTCTCCAAAATCACTTGCAAGTTCCACATTCCTGACATATACAGATATTTTTCCCTTTGCCCTGACACCTGATGTTATTTTAAAGAAGTTTTTATTATCCAATGAAATTCCGCAAAGCGCAGGCAAAACAGGCTTATATTTTATATCAAGCTTTTTTAAAATAGGAAAAAAAGATCCGTCACTTCCAAGCTTCGGTGCGGCTTTTAAACCTGTGGCAATAATAATCTTATCAAAATAAAGCTTTGATTTACTTTTATCCGCAGCATTGCAAATTTCCATTGTAAACACATCTTTATTCTTAGATATCTCTGTTACATAGGTATTTAAAAGTATATTCGCATCATATCTTTCAAGCTCCATTAAAAGCGAGTTTCTGATAGAGGCCGCCTGCTCCGAGTTTGGATAAGTATATCCGTCTCTTATATACTCTATTACCCCTATACTGTTAAAAAACTTTATAGTATCAAATTGATTAAATCTCTCTATAAACTTTATTGCCCTTTCATTATAGTGATAATTTGAAGGCTCCAATTTTGTATTTGTAAAATTACATTTTCCGTTTCCGGTAGAAAGTATCTTTTTTAAAAGCTTGTCATTGTGCTCAATAACAGTAACTTCATCATTTCCCTTACACGCAAATAGAGCAGACATAATACCTGCTGCTCCACCGCCTACAATCCCAACTTTCATTTCAAAAGCCTGACTTTCTGTAAAATATTTGCTATTTTTCTGCCCTTTGGCATCTGCAATATCTCATTCTTTGATATAGTTCTTGTACCGATCAAAAGTATTGCATAAACAGGTGCTCCAACCATAATAGGTACTAATGTAAGTATGACCCTACTGCTGCTGAATCTTAAAATAAATGTGTATACAATATATACAACTATTCCCATTAATCCCGCACAAATAAACGGCATAAGATAAGTCTTTATAAGCTCCTGTTTATAGGATAGATTTCTTCTTATACTTCTCGCATTTAGAACACACATCGAAAGTGCAAAGACCATATTTCCAAATACCAATCCGATTACATTTGATTTAAATGTAAATAACAGTATATACAGTATAATAAAATGTATTATCAGTGATATAAGTGCATTCTTAACCGGCTTATTTATAAGGCTGGTTCCCTGAAGTACCGCATTTGTAACTGTTGAAACAGAATACAACACAACAACACCCGAACCCAGTATCATCAAATATGCAGCCAACATGGCATCTTCCGCAGAATTAAACAATATCCCCATTACAGGCATTGAAATAACCGCAAGTCCTATTGCACATGGAAAACTTACTATGGCAGCAAATCTGATAACCATTGATATCTTTGAGTTTACATCGCCTCTTTCACCCTTACTAAAACTCCTTGAAATGGTAGGAATAAGGGATGAAGACATAGCATTTGCTATAGCTACCGGAACATTTACAAGTACCAGATAACCTCCTGTATATATTCCGTAAAGTCTTGAAGTCTCTTCTTCAAGTCCTAAAGCTTTCATACTCTGTCCGAATACCATACCGTCAAGAACAGAGTTTATATTATAAATAGCTGTAGACGCTATTACAGGTATTACCGTAAGTATCAATACTCTAGTAATTGTAGAAAAACTTTCTTTTCTTAGAGTTTTATCATTTAAAATATTCTTTCTTCTCACATTTGCAGTCACAAAAAAGAATGCAAGCATTACAAGCAAGGCTATAACTGTACCTGCGCCTGTACCTATTGTACCTCCTGCCGCACCGTAAGCCGCCTTTACATCTTCTCCCTTTGCCTGCTTTAATGCCATCTCACACAAATAATAAGCTGCACCTACCGATACGGCCGCATTTATTATCTGTTCAAAAATTTGAGAAAGTGCAGTAGGTACCATTGTAGAGTGACCCTGGAAATATCCTCGAAGCACTCCCAGATATGCCATGATCCATATAGTAGGCGCCAGACTTTGAAGCGCATACTTTGCTAAAGGCATTTGATAAAGATTACTTGCAAAAAAGTTTGCTCCGAAAAAAACTATAACAAAACCAAGGCCTCCCACTATCGTTGCATATATAAGGGCAGCCCTCAGTATTTATTTGCATTTCTATATTCATTCTTTGCAATTCTTGAAGAAACCATCTTACTTACCGCAAGCGGCAATGAATATGAAGAAAGTAAAAGAATGATGGCATACAAATTATATGCTGTGGAATAATATCCCATACCCTTACTTCCTATTATTCTAAGAAGAGGAACTCTGTAAGCAAGCCCTATAAGTCTGACCAAAATCCCTGCAACAGCCAATATGGCTCCCTGCACCAAAAAATTATTAGATTCTTTCTTTGTTGTTTTTACCGGCATTATCTGCTAATCCCCTCAAGCTCTAAAATTTTTCTTTGTTTTTCTTCCATGACCATTCTTTCGTCATCTTCCATATGGTCGTATCCCATCAGATGAAGCATGGAATGTACCACCAAAAAAGCCAACTCTCTGGTTTTGCTATGTCCGTATTCCTTAGCCTGCTCCAGTATATGCTCTGTGGAAAGTATTATATCTCCCAAAAGCAATTCTCCGGTTTCCGGATTGAATGCATCTATATTCTCTTCAATATCATCAAAGTTCCCGGGAGCACTAAATTCGTTAAAAGGAAATGAAAGCACATCTGTAGACTTATCAATACCTCTGTACTCATTATTTATACTTCTTATCTCTTCATCATCCACAATAGTTACAGAAACTTCAGCTTCATAAGGACAATCCTCAAAATCAAGTGATGCAACTACCATCTTTTCTATTATCTCTTCATATGGTATATCCAGATTTGTTTTAGACTCATAGCTTATCTCTATAGTCATACTCCCTCACCATTATAAAATCTGCCAAAAAGGCTGTATTTATTTTCTAAATCTCTTTTTATCATCCTTTGATATATTTTTCTTTTCATATATATCATAGGCTTCCACAATCTTTTGAACCAAAGGATGTCGTACCACATCCTTATTGGTCAACATACATATACCTATATCATCTATATTTTTTAAAATCTTAAGTGCACTGTCAAGTCCCGAGGTCTGTCCTTGGGGAAGGTCCTTTTGACTTTGATCTCCGGTCACTATCACCTTAGAACCAAATCCGATTCTTGTTAAAAACATTTTCATCTGTGCCGGTGTGGTATTTTGTGCCTCATCAAGAATTATAAATGCATTATCAAGAGTTCTACCTCTCATATACGCAAGAGGTGCAACTTCAATCAACCCCTTTTCTTGATTGTGTAAAAAGCTGTCGGCACCCATTATCTGATACAGCGCATCATATAAAGGTCTTAAATACGGGTCAATCTTACTTTGCAGGTCTCCCGGTAAAAATCCAAGCTTTTCTCCGGCTTCTATTGCAGGTCTTGTAAGTATAATTCTGTTTACACTTCCTTCTTTAAAAGCCTGTATAGCCATTGCCATTGCAAGATAAGTTTTTCCTGTTCCTGCAGGACCTACACCAAAAACTATCATTTTTTCTCTGATAAGGTCTACATATTGTTTTTGACCCAGGGTCTTTGGTTTTATCGGCTTACCCAGGATAGTTCTTGCTATCACATCCTGATCGATTTCAAGAATCTTGTCATCTTCAAGTGTAAATGACAATGAAAGGGCATAATCTATATTTTGCTCAGTGATTTGATTTCCTCTTTTAGAAAGTTCTATAAGATTGTTGAAAACAGATTTCGCTTTATCCACATATGGCTTAGGGCCTATTATCTTTATACTGCCGTCTCTGGCAATCATACTTACCTTCAGCGTTCTCTCTATTTTCTTCAAATATACATCAAACTCACCACAGACATTCCTTTCATGCTCCATAGGTATATCTATAATATTTTCAATTATACTCAAATTATTCTCCTTAAAAGTTTTCTTTAAAAAGAAAACCCCGGTCAAATGACCGAGGTTGTGAAAACACGCAATTAATTAAACTTACGCTTTCTAGCTGCTTCAGACTTCTTCTTGCGTCTTACGCTTGGCTTCTCGTAATGCTCTCTCTTACGAATTTCTTGTTGAATGCCTGCCTTAGCACAATTTCTTTTAAATCTTCTAAGTGCACTGTCAAGACTCTCGTTTTCTTTCACAATCACGTTTGACATCTAAGATCTAACCTCCCTCCGGTTGTGAAATTCAAAATCTATATCATTATACCATAAAGTACAGATTCGTCAATATGTATTTCAAATAAATATACAACTAAAGGCGTTTATTCTTTATTATGGAAATAAATAAATCAATATTCATAAACTCTATAATGCTATATTGAAATCCCCTCGTGATTCTACAGGAAATATTTCGATTTTTACCAAAAGCATTCCAAGCATACCGTTACAGAGTATACCTTTACTTTTTCATAGTCGTCACTCTCTTATCTTAGTCGCTAATCACATATTGCATAAACTCGAATATGATAGTCTATTATTTATTATCTTGGTCGTTATTTTTATAGACTATGATATTTTCCTGTACTTCTGATACCTGCTTCTTGGTTTGCCCGGTACGGTCATTTCTACCAATCCCATCTCTATTGCAGGATTGAGATAATTTTTTCTAAAGGTAGGCTTATGTGTCATACCAAGTCTAAGCATTATCTCATTGGTTGTAAGCACTTCATTTCCAAGTGCATTTACAAGTCTTTTTGCAAATATATTCTCACTTGTCTTGTTATTTGTATTCACAGCAGTATTTTTACTGCCATCTGATACTTCTCTGCCAACCGTCTTTTCGTCATTAACTGTCATGCCGCTACCTAAAGGCATTTCCCATTTTATATTATCTCCGGTTTTAAATGAAGCATCTAATTCCTTACCCCAAACCGGTATTTTTTCTTCTATCTGTGCTTTTTTTAATGTAAAAAGAATAGTCTCAAGAATAAATTCTATAAATTTATCGCTTTCTTCCGGTCTTCCTATACTGTATGTAAGCTCCCTATATTCCTGTATCCTATTATAAAGCTCGTTCTCAACTGACAAACAAAAGAAAATATCTTTCCACTTACAAAGCAAAAGATCCAGCCACAATCTCGAAAGCGGACCGTTTCCTGCTGCAAAGGGCTGCAAAAGTTCAAATTCATGATATACTATTGCACATTTTATTACAGGATGAAGTTTGGCTTTTTTATACCATTCAAATATATCTCTTACAGCTCCCGGAATAAATCTTGAAGGAATTGTATTACTGTCAAATATTCCGGTATCGTTATTTTCTATCTTATCTTCTCTAAACTCAGTAGACTCTATGGTAAAGCCGCTAAGTATCATTTTTTGTGCAAAGAACAAGTCATTTATTGAATATGGATTTAACTTAAATGACATATCATAGGCCTCATAGAGATTTTTTACAACTCTCATATCCTTGTGATTATCAATAATATTTTCTCCAAAAACATAAGATCTTATATCTTCATATGAGATATCACTTTCTTCCATAGCCAAAGAGGCATAAACTTTTTTAATCATATTTTCTTTCGGAGCAAAGGATTCATCTTACCTGAAAGGACAACACTTACCCTTCCGACTTCTTCACTTATCTCAGTCAATAAATTTATCATTCTATCGCTCATGTTAAAAAGCGGACTATACTCTGTCATAACCAACTCCATAAAAACAAGGTTTTTCACTTACTACTTATACTATATCTTATTTTTTTCTTTTTGTTCAAGTTTAATTCTTATTTTTTTCATATAAAATTTGATTTTTTTCTACTAAAAACCGTCATATTTCTAAATAAAGATTCCGCTGCAAAACCAAATGTAAACATAATAAGAATACTTATACCCGAAATGTCGGTAAGTGCAAACAATTTTCTAAGGAATATACCTGTAAATATAAGACCTGCAATGTTCAAACATATTATTATATTTTTTCTGAGATCAAGAGGATAGCTTATTTTAATCAAAATCATAAATCCGACTACCGACATAACCATGGTCGCAACAGTTCCGATACTGTCTGTGGGTATCTCAAAAACCTCTCCACACACCACAAGTGCAAATACCGCTATAACGTCTGTCAGCCCTCCGGGCAATGCTTTTATCAGCACGTTTTTAAGAAAACTTCCTTTTATCCTATTTTTATTCGGTTCAAGGGCCAATAAAAATCCCGGTACTCCGATTGTAAACATACTTACAAAAGAAATCTGTGCAGGCTCAAGCGGATATGTAAACATAAAAATTGCCGATAATACAGCTAAAAGTAAAGAGAAAATATTTTTTACCAAAAATAAACTTGCAGAGCGCTCTATATTATTGACAACTCTCCTGCCCTCATATACAAGATCGGGCATATGTGCAAAGTCTGAATCAAGTAATACAACCTGTGCGGCATGAGTTGATGCCTCACTTCCGGAAGCCATTGCCACACTGCAGTCCGCATCCTTCATTGCCAAAATATCATTTACTCCGTCGCCTGTCATCGCAACCGTATGACATTCTGCCTGTAAGGCTCTTACAAGTTTTTGCTTTTGCTTCGGTGTTACACGACCAAAGACAGTATAACAAGTTACAGCCTCCTGTATCTTTTTATCAGTATCAAGAAAGCTTGCGTCAATATAATTTTCGGCATTTTCAATTCCGGCCTTAGAAGCAATTTGTGATACAGTCAAAGGATTATCCCCCGAGATAACCTTTATATCTACACCTTGAGACTTGAAATAGTTAAATGTATCTATCGCATTCTCACGAATAGGATTTTCAAAAGCTATAAAACCTATCGGAGTTACATTTCCGTTTATACCGTCTTCAATATCACTTCCGTCATACTTTGCAAAAAGCAAAACCCTACTGCCTTTTTCAGTATAGTTTAGAATCTCATTTTCAAAAGATATAAAATTACCTTTTAAAATAATTTCCGGAGCACCAAGAACGTAACATCCCTCTTCAAATGTAATACTTCCGTATTTAAGAGATGAAGAAAAAGGTAGTATCTTAACAGGAGAACCCAAATACTCTTTTATCCGTTTTTCATTTGCATATTCTCTTAAAGCCTGCATAGTTGCATTATTATCCTTTGAAGCAAGCACATAGGAAAACAATAATTTTTCGAACTCCGAATATTTTATAGAACTGTTTGTATATTTACATAAGAACACATCTTCCACTTTCATATCAGGTTCTGTAATCGTACCTGTTTTATCAACACAAAGTACATCAACTCTTGCCAAAGTTTCAATACTTTTCATATCATGAAGCAGTACCTTTTTTGTTGCAAGTTTCATAGTACTTATGGCAAGCGCAACTGTAGTCAGCAAATACAATCCCTCCGGTATCATACCAAGCACGGCTGCAACTGTAGAAGTTACACTTTTTCTAAGAGAATCATCATTTAAATAATAGCTTTGAAAAAACAAAACCACACCTATAGGTATGATCACAATACCTACAGTCTTAACAATAAGATTGATATGCCTTATCATCTCCGATTGTTCTTTACTTTTCATAGTTTTTGCTTGTGTACTGAGTTTTGAGATATATGACTCATCTCCCACTCTTTCAAGTTTTGCATAACATTCTCCGGATACTACAAAACTTCCCGACAAAAGCTTACTGCCTGTATTTTTTTCGATTTCATCAGACTCACCTGTAAGTAGTGATTCATTAACTTGAACACTTCCGGATATAACAAGAGCATCGGCACAAATCTGCTTTCCTGCCGTTAGAAGAATAATATCATCTTTTACCAGTTCCTCCGACAAAATATTTTGAAGTTCTCCGTCTCTTATCACATCACTGTGAGGAGCACTTAAAAATTTCATCTTTTCAAGTGTCTTTTTCGCACGCAATTCTTGAACTATACCTATAACTGTATTTCCGATAATAACAGGTAAGAATGTAAGATTCCTAAACGAACCTACCACAATCAGTAATATGGAAATTATTAAAAATATCAGGTTAAAGTATGTACATACATTTGACAATACTATTTCCATAGCTGTTTTATCAGTGTTTGTATTTATTTTATTTGTTAAACCCAGAGCAATTCTTTGTTCTACTTCACTACCTGTTAATCCGATAATGTTATTATCTACCTCTCGTATCTCGTCCATAGTGTCAACTTAATTTTTACTTTCCAATTCCCATCTGTAGTGTCCGACTATTTCATCAGCCTTACCTTTCAGATATTTTTGCTCATATGCTCTTTGATATTTACTTCCATGATGAATAATATATGGGACTCCGTTTTTATCTCTTCTGTCGGATACTATTCCGATATGCTTTTTGAAAATAACAATATCTCCACCCTGCCACTCTTCTATCTCAGAAAGATCTGTAGTAAGACTTTTTGTATTATTTTTAAAATACACCTGCAGATTTCTTACTCTACGGTAGTCAATATTTTCATCAGGGGATTGTATATCATAATTTTCCGGATGCTCGTGTATATCCTCAGACACAAGTTTTTGTAAATCATATCCTGCACCGAAAAGTGCTGCAGCTACAACATCTGTACAAACACCATAACCGTCATTTGGTGTTCCGCCAATATAGTACCTGCTCTCATACTTCGGTTTTGTCTGTATATATTCCAATGCACTTTCCAATATGTCGCTCTGGTCATCAACACCATCGCCATCCTTGTCGATGCCGCTCTTAATCTGCTCTATCTTCTTTTTATAAGCATACCTTGGACGCTTTGTAGATGTTTCTTTATAAGAAAATCTGTTATATATAAGTACTGCTATTGCCGCAAGCACTATACCAGCAGCAATTATTTTAAAAATTCTTTTTTGTTTCATTTTTCCCTATATTTATCATCAATATAAAAAATATATACCACCATCATAGCTATTGTTAAAATCGGTACTCCTATTATTGATAAAAATATAAATACTGAACTTTTATCAAATAATATAGGCAATCCCAAAGCAATCAAAAGCACTCCGAATAAAACAAACAGCTTCCCCGTAGCATGATTATATCCCTTTACATCCTTTACCGGAGGCAAATTAACATTTGCCCAAAATCCTGCCTGCTTTTTAGAAAAGAAACAACTGATTCCAATAGCGATTATTAAACATCCCGATATTGACCAAATTATAAAGTTTAATAAATTTTCACTCATATAAAACACCTGCCTAGCTGCCGCTAAATAATATGAACTCTTTCAGAAAATGCTTTTTTTCTTTTTGTATTACCATACTCTTTGGCTTTCCGAATGGAATAATTGTCCCGGGTGTTTCTTCACAATTGATATTCAATAGTTTTCTGACCTTATCTATATTTCCCTCAAACTTCATCATTCCATCCATCCAACCCCGGCATATCCCATTGCAGTAATTGCAAGCATAATATTTTCTGTTGAAGCTGCATAATCTTCTATTTCAAACTCCAGATTATAATCTCCCGCATGAATACATTTAGATGTAACAACAATATTTGTATTATTTTTAAAATATACCTGCAGATTTCTTACTCTACGATAGTCAATATTTTCATCAGGTGATTGTATATCATAATTTTTTGGATATTCATGTATATCCTTATCCACAAGTTTTTGTAAATCATATCCCGCACCTAAAAGTGCCGCAGCTACAACATCTGTACAAACACCATAACCGTCATTTGGTGTTCCGCCAATATAGTACCTGCTCTCATACTTCGGCTTTGTCTGTATATAGTTAAGAGCACTGTTTAATATATCGCTTTGATCATCAATTCCGTCTTTATCCATATCAACACTGCTCTTAAACTGCTCTATATATCTTTTATAAGCATTCTTAGGCCTTTTTACAGAAGTACCTCTATGATAAAGTCTTGTAAATATCAGCACAATTATTACTGCAAGCAATATACATGCAGCAATGATTTTAAAAAGTTTCTTTAATTTCATTTATATACCTATAATATTCTAATTATTATGGCTGCAACAATTGTTATTAATGCGACAACTGCTGTACCTATAGCTAATATCTTTCCGCGCTTACAATATTTATTAGTAATATACAATGTATCAATTATATTTATTCCCGGTATAAATTGAAGTAATATATGCATAGTAAATTTAGCCAGTTTTACTTTATGTCTATCTTTAATATAACCGATAAGGTAACATGCCGCTAACATCCCCGGTGACAATAAAGCGAAATACAACAATATTAATATCACCAAAAAAATATAATAAATATTATTCCAATGAACGGTGCCATAACAATTGTTGCCGGTACCACCATACATGCAATAAATAAAGCTAATTCACCTATAGCTATACCAAAAATACATATTGTACATAACAGAGAAATCGGAAACATAGTGTATCTATAAAAAAGCGCTCCATTGATGCAATAATTTATATCCTCCCTTTTTATGGCTCTATTCACGCTTATGATTTGCAATATAAGCGGTATTAGAAGTAAGATAAAATATACTATATGAGGTAAAATATCAGTTTCCTTTTTTTCTGTGCTGTTTAACTGAGATATAATAACATATGCCCATCTGTAAACTACTATATTATATATTATGCCTAAAAATCCAAGGAAAAATACTTTTGTGGAGATTCCTCATTTATAATACAGTCTTTTTCTAATATAAAAATCATTTTCCATATCACTATATCTCCTTTTTTTAGACTTCTTATTTCTTAGCCTATTATATATAAAATTATACTTGCAACTATAAGTATACCGGCAGAAACAGCTGTAATTATAGCCAATTTCTTTGCCCTATTCCAATAATGTAGCGAAATATACAATGCATCTATCAAATCCACTACCGGAACAAACTGTAGGAGTATATGTAAAACGCAGCTAACAAGTTTCATCTCTTTTTGTTTTCTACTGATAATTACAGTACCTACTGCCAAAACAAATCCCGGTAAAGCGGCTATAAAAGAGATTGCCAACAATATCGGCGGCAATATAAAAGCCACCATAAGTATAAACGGCGCAAGAAAAAGCATTTGAGGTAAAACAAGGGCTAAAATTGAAATACTCAGTCCACCCACAAATATAATAAGTGCCAGAAAAATAAAATACAATGTAGAAGGTAAAATGGTATATTTAAAAAACAAAAATCTCTTTATACAATAGTCTATATTCCCACTTCTTATCTCAGGCAATACTCTACTGATCTGAACTGTCAGAAGTGTTATAAAAGCAACAAGAAATGCTATATTAAAACCTAGAAATAGCCAACTATTCAAATTAAAGTACTTCATTCCGGAAATAACAAAACCGATCCACCCATATAATACCAAAATATAAAGTATTGAAATTAGCCACGGATATTTGTTCACACTTTTATTTTCAAGATGTACAGACTCTTTGCTTGTACTGATATCTTCTGCTACATTGTAATTTTCTTTCTCACTCATAATGTCACCTAAAGTTTATTTTTTTAACCTAAATCTTTCACCCTCATATACTCTTATCGGATTTCCTCTAACTATATCCGTATGTTTACTCCATGCATTATTCTTACTTTGTTCAATTTGGGAAGTATTCTTGTTTTTTAAAACAATGGCAAGTTTTCTAAGAGCATCCTTCTTATTCATAAGCTGACTTCTTTCCCTTGTTGAACTTATCCTTATCCCTGTAGGAATATGAATAACCCTCACTCCGGTTTCCACCTTATTTACATTTTGACCTCCCGGTCCACTTGCATGAAATTTCTCCACTATAATATCTGCTTCAGAGAAGTTATCATCTACATTAACTGTTTCCGGAATAATACTCACGTCTACAAACCAGTTCTTTCTTTTATGCTCAGGCCTGTAGCGACTTTTACAAATCCAAAGCATAGTACCTTCAAGATATGATAAATCTTCATCAGATGAGAGCATCACTGAGTAAAAAGTTTCTTTTCTCTCACCCTCTACATAACTTAAAATCTCTAAAGACTGAAATTCCCTCATTAAAGCTTTACATATACCAAATACAGCCCTCTGACATTCCACCGGACCCATACCTGCACTTATTTGTAAAATCATTTTCTGTCCCCTCCCTTATAATTAAATATAGGAGTAAGAACATTTTCCACCTCTACGGTATCTTTTATGACTTCTTTTATATAGTCTATTCCTCTATATGCAAAAGGTGCTTCATCCAAAGTATCCTTACTTATACAGCTTGTATAGATACCCTTCATCTCTTTTTTGAACTCGGAAACCGTATGTGAAGAATTTACTTCTCCTCTTGAAAGTACTCTTCCGCTTCCATGTGGTGCCGAATTATTCCATTCTTCGTTTCCAAGTCCTCTTCCAAGTAAAACACCTTCCTTCATATTTATAGGGATTATTACCTTTTCATCCAACTTCGCTGAAATGGCACCCTTCCTTAATATAGGCTGATTTCCTGAAAAATCCACATAATTATGAGAACATGAAATTTCCTCAATCACCTTCCACTTCATCTTTTTTATAATCTCAGCAGCAATTATTTTTCTGTTTAATATTGCATACTCTTCAACTATTTTTAGATCATGCAGATAATCTTCCATCAAATATCCGCTAAGGTAGGTCATTTCAAAGGGAATATCATTTATGCCTTTTCCTTTCAGCTCATCCTGTCCTGCTTTCATATAGTACTCAGCCACTTCTTTTCCAAGATGTCTGCTTCCCGTATGTACTATAAGATAAACTTCTCTGTTCTTTGCTACATCCAGCTCAATAAAATGATTTCCACCACCTAAAGTACCAAGACTGAGCAACGCTTTTTCAGATCTTATATGCGAAAAGCATTTAAGATTATTTAATTCAATTCTGTCTGCATATGCATGTACATCTTTTCTTAACGCAAATCCTACCGGAACATTATCTCTGATTACGGTATCCAGCTTCATAAAATCATTTCTTATTTTACCAAGTTTTACCGCAAGCATACCGCAACCGATATCTATTCCCACTAAAGATGGTAAAATCTTTTTTCCCACAGTCATTGTAAGACCTATAGGACCTACCTTTCCCGGGTGAACATCAGGCATTACCCTAATCTTTGCTCCCTGTGATACTTCATTATCACAAATCATTCTCACCTGAGACTTTGCCACTTCTTCCACCATGGATTTTTCCATAGTTTCATCACACATAATATACGCCTGTGCGTATTTTCCATTTAATTGTATCAAAATAAAAACCTCTGTTTTCTTCTGTTTCAAAGGCTTTATCGTTCATTCTCTAATAAATAAAATTTAGAATAATAGACAGCGAACAACTATGCCTCTGTAGTTTATAGTTCCACTTATTGTATTATTCATTGTATTCCTCATAGTCATTCTCCTTTCGATCTCTATTATTTATTATAGCTTCATGATTATATCACAGTATTTTTTTCAAAAAACATCTTAACTTTCTCCTACATATATCTTTCGTGAAAAATAATGCAACTATTATTGAAATCACTCCAAATATAAGTTCTACAAATATCAAAGGTACATGAAATCCGTTTAATATAACTATTAAAGTATCTGCAACAAAATGAATTAAAAGTGCCGCAATAAACAAATATCTTTTTCCTTTAACACTTGACCATACAAGAACCGACAGTGATATCTGTAAAATCACTGCAAATATTCTCTCAACTATACCCAGTAAAAATATATATGAAGGTGACATTGTCAAGGTGTTTACCGTGTCTTTAAGCTGAGTAAGATCATTTCCCCCTACATTGTCTAAAATAGTCGAAATAAGTCCGTTGTTTATTGAAACCGAAAGAGCCAGACTGCCTATCATAGTCAATCCCAAAACAGATGCAGCCTCAAACCCTCCATGCCCTGCTCCATACATACAGACATTTATATTTTTATCTTTATTCTTTCCGAGAATAAATTTGAATGCAACAAATCTTCCGGTTTCTTCAAATATTGCAGCCATCAGCCCACCATACAATGCGTAAAGTATCACATTATTTTTTATAGTATCACCAAACGGCAAAGCAAAAACAGCTCTGTGAACCGAGCTTTCAAGAAGCATTGCAAAGAAAATAAATACAATAACACCTATAAAAAACGGTGCTATATCCGCATGCTTTCTCTTTCTGAAATAAATCAAAAGTATAATTGGAATTGCAAATCCGACTATACAGGATATAACCATAAATACCATACTTAAAAAAGGAACTCTATCCATTGTATACCTCCTAAAAATTATTTCCCAATAAAATTGCTCCCCAAAAAAGGTCTGAGTCCCAAATCCACAATAAATATAATACCAAGTATTACAGTAAATATATTTACATTTTTTTGATTTGATTTTTCAATACAAAATCTGATTACAGGTTCTATCAGGTATATTATTATCAGTCCTCCAAGTCCGAATTTTACACTGCTCCATAGAGCAATCCTCCCTTCAAAATTACAGAAATAATTGCTGTAGTCCCACAACCAGTCACCCATTATAAGCTCCATAAAATAGCTACCGATAAGTTCAAGTATTGTAGTTATAAGCATAGTTGACAAAAATACCAAAACAAAAGATATACTTAGTCTTCCCAAATGTATTTTCTTATTTCTTATCGGCATCAAAAGTGCTATTAATATTATCCCTCCAAAACCATAAATCGGCAAATACGGACCGAATAAAAATCCACGATTTACATATCCGACATGCGTTTCCAAAAGTCCAACCAGTACTTCATAAATCCATCCAAGGAATGCACATGCCATAAACATAAGAAAGATATCTCTAAGTCTTCTTAATTTCATGTATTATCATCCTCCTTTTTTATATTGTATCCTAAAATTTCAAAAATTTCATTTATTTTATACATTGATTTTTTTCATATATATAGTTTATATTATTCTAGGCACCAAATGTTCAAGCAAATATTCTTGCTTTTAGAAATATATTATATGGAAGAAAGAGAGATATAAAAATGAATTTATTAGAAAAAATCAGACCGAAAGAAAAAGCTTAAGTATTTGAGATGGTTTGATATCCTTATTGTTACCTGTATTATGTTCGGTATATTTATCATAACATCGACACAAATATTTATAGGATTACTTCAGTCTGATCCACAGGCTATACAAGATTCAGCGGAATCTATGGATATTGCCTCAGACGGTGCGGCCTATACCGGAAATTTCACATTACAGTCTATTCTTTTAATTATTGCGTTACTGTACTTACTTATCAGAAATTTTGATTTTAAGCAATTGAAAATAAGATTACATTGGTCTGTAATTATTTGGGTTCCGGTACTGTTTGCAATCATGGGTCTCTTCGGCGACCTTGTTACTACAGTGAGTGGCGACTACAACTATTTTGATCCTTCATTGCTTCAAGACATAAATCCGATGGAAGCATTGAATAAATTCCTGGCACTTTCACCGCTTGCAATCGGATATGCTTTTTTAAACGGATTTTATGAGGAATTTTTCTTTCTTGGTCTTATGACCTCTGTAAAGGATGAACATAAATGGTATGCTCTGGCTTTTTCAACATTGGTTAGAGTATCATTCCACACATATCAAGGTCTTCTTTGGTCATTGGTAATAGGTGTGGTATACGGACTATTCTATTATTTCATGTACAAGAAAGTAATAAAGAATTTGTTACCTTTCTTCCTTATGCATGCAATGGCTGATATGTTCGGTTCATCGCTTATATATCTGCTTATAAACTGGAATTATTAATAAATAAAAGCCTTTAGATATTTTATGTACCTAAAGGCTTTTTAATTTACTTTCCTATAATATAATTTACAATATCAGGCAATACTCCGGCATTTTGTTGCCATATTGTTTCTATCTGTGTTTCAGGTACCGGTGAAGTTCCGATTCCGACCTCAACCGTAACACTTGGAATACCCTTTTCCCAATCAAGCCAATCCTTAAATCCTGTACCATACTTTGATCCATCTGCTTCAGGTGAGACAAGCCTATAGCCTGTATGAGCAGCCACTATATCAGCCATAGCCTTATCCATAGCCAAAACTTCTGCTGAAGCATGTTGATTTGACCAAAAAATTATCTGTCCCTGTGTATGATAGTTAAGTACAGCTGAAAAATTTTCATTATTTACAAGTTTTATAAGATCCTGTGTTTCACTTTCAGAACCTGCACTTGCTCCCTTATAATGTTCATTTGAAGGTTTTTTCCTACTGTCTGCTCTTTGATTCCATCCTTGAGTAGGGAAATTATGGTTGATATCAACACCATTTAAATTATTCTTCCATTTATTTAAAAACCAGTTATACTTATCCTGATTTTCTTTTAGTCCCCATTCTGACCAGCTGTCAATTATCTCCTGTAATTTCTTCTTTGACTCTTCTTTATTAAGTCCTGCCATACCGCTTTGTGATATCGCTACTCCGTCAGGGTTTAACATAGGAACATATTGTATACATACTGCGTCCAGACTCTTATCTCCCTCCGCTCTCTTATCAAGCATTTCCTTTACCTGACGCATTACTACTGAAGCTGTAATATATTCTCTGGCATGAATCGCTCCTATAACAAGAATCTTTTTTGAAGCGTCTTTGTTTCCTATTATTATTCTGTATATATTTCTTCCATCCGGTGTAGTTCCTATTGAATCTGATGTTACACCCTCATACTTTTGCTTAAACAGATTTATATCACTTTCCATCTTTTGATAAGTATACATATCTGTACTCAAAAATGTAAAATCTGTAGTTTGCGCCACACTTTCTGTCTGAGCGGCCTTATAACTTGCGGAACTGTGTCCAATTATTCCTGCAAAGGCAGGCATTACCTGTGTCAGTATAATACATGCTGACAGTGTCATTGCTCCTAAAACATATCTCTTTTGCATATCTTCCTCCATTGAAAAACTCTTTCACAACTATACGATATTTTGAAAAAAATTACTAGTTACAAAATATTAAACAGATATAGAAAATTTGTCGTACTTTTTGAAGAATATCCATTCATAAGTGCTATATTATAATTATTTTTTTACAATGTCTTGTGAATAAAATTTATCAATCCACTATGTTTCTAAATAAAAAAACAAGACGAATAAATCTATATTATAATCGTTTTAGATGTAATAATTGTAACCTAAGACAGTTAAAATTTGTATTCTTATTGTTAAATTATCTACTTTTTGGAAAAATATAGCAATTTATTTTCTTTTATGCTAGAATCAATCTATAGTAATTTACTAAAGATTAACAACTCGAAAGGAGTATTTTAATTATGGCAAAGAGACCGGACGAAAAATATGGGCTTTTTATTAACGGAGAATTCAGAGATTCAAAAGACGGTAAGTTTTTTGATACATATTCTCCGGCAACCCAGGAGAAGATCGCAAGTGTGGCAGAGGCTACAAAGGAAGATGTAGATGATGCGGTAAATGCGGCATGGGCAGCTTTTGATTCATGGAAGAATCTTGATAAAATAAAAAGAGCTGAAATTCTTTTAAAGATTGCCGATGTTATAGACGCAAACAAAGAGGACCTTGCATATATCGAGAGTCTTGACAACGGTAAGCCTCTTCGTGAGACATTAAATATAGATATTCCGTTTGCGGCAGATCATTTCAGATATTTTGCTTCCGCTATTCGTACTGAGGAAGACACTTCAAGCTTCCTGGATTCAAAGACACTTTCTCTCGTATTCAGAGAGCCTATCGGTGTAGTTGGACAGATAGTTCCATGGAACTTCCCATTCCTTATGGCGGCATGGAAGCTTGCACCTGTACTTGCATCAGGATGCTGTACAGTATTAAAGAGCAGCTCTTCTACTCCTCTTTCAATACTTGAGCTTGCAAAACTTGTAAAGGATATTATTCCTAAGGGTGTATTTAATGTTATCTCAGGCGCAGGAAGCAAATCAGGACAGTATATCCTCGATCATAACGGATTTAGAAAGCTTGCCTTTACAGGTTCTACCGAGATAGGCTATTCAGTAGCAAAGGCTGCAGCTGAAAAACTTATACCTGCAACACTTGAGCTGGGTGGAAAATCAGCAAATATATTCTTTGATGACTGTGATCTTGACCTTGCTATTGACGGTGTTCAGCTTGGTATCCTCTTTAACCAAGGCCAGGTTTGCTGTGCAGGATCAAGAGTTTTTGTACAGGAAGGTATCTATGATGAGTTTGTAAAGAGAGCTGTAGATCAGTTTAACAAGATTGTTGTAGGAAATCCTCTTGATATTAATACTCAGATGGGTTCACAGGTAAATGAAAGTCAGGTAGCAAAGATTCAGGCATGTGTAGACAGAGCCGTAGCTGAAGGTGCTACTGTCGCATGTGGTGGTTCACGCTATACAGAAGGTGAGCTTGCAAACGGATCATTCTACAAGCCTACACTTATAACAAATGTAACCAATGATTCTTATGCTGCACAGGAAGAAATATTCGGACCTGTAGCAGTTATCATAAAGTTTAAGACTGAAGATGAAGTAATCAAATATGCCAATGAAAGCGTATACGGTCTTGGCGGCGGTGTTTGGACCAAGGATCTTAATCGTGCATTCCGTGTTTCAAGAAGTATCGAAACAGGTAGAGTTTGGGTAAATACCTATAATGCAATCCCTGCAGGAGCTCCGTTTGGAGGATATAAGACATCAGGTATCGGTAGAGAAACACATAAGGTAATCCTTGATCACTATACACAGATGAAGAATATACTTATTAAGCTTGACGAGAATCCAAGCGGATTCTATCCAAAGAAGTAAAATAAAGAAAAGTATTGTAAAGAAAAACTCTCATTCCGGCAAAACCGGCTTGAGAGTTTTTTATGTTTTATACATGTATTACATTCGGATTTCTACCCTTATTCAAATTTTCATGCCTTAGGTAATTTCCGTATTTCATGTTTGTTATTTTCAACATTACGATAGGAAATATAATAGCCTTTATACAGTATAATGCTAAAAGAGTAAGAAACAACTCAGGTTTTATCCTGATAGTAAGTATTTTTGTAGTATACCCTATATACAACACACTTATATTCAAGGCCACATTAAATAATGTGGTAAGTACCGGAAATACTATATCCACTTTGGTACGTGGAGAAAAGTACTTAACGGCAAATAATGACAGTACTGAAATATTCGTTATACATATAGGCTTGTAATCATATCTATATATTACCATGGTTTTCACATTATAAAACGAGCATTCATGTTGATATAGGCTAAATTCGTTTATCCATGTATATGTAATATTTGATATATCCTCCCATGGAACTATCAAATCTATCTTTTTTAGATAAATTCCGTTCTTTGAGATGACACATTTTGTCACTACAAAGGAAAAGACAACAAACATTACAAACCATACAATGTTAAGTATCGTACAAAGTTTTTTTGAATTAAATAAATGCCCTTCAAAATACATATCTTTGCCTTCACCTATAAAATAAATTACCATAGTGGCAAAGATGAATATAAACAGTATCCATCTATAATATATGCTGTGAAATCTTATACCATTTTTCATATCATACCTCATTTGTACTTACAATGCATCCTTAGGACAACTTCTGACACATTCCATACATAGAATACACTCTGTGCCATTTTTTCTTTTTCTTGAATTGTCCGTCATATCAACATCCATAGGACATACCTTTTTACATTTATTACAGGAAATGCATTTATCTGTATCACATTTTATTCTGACCAAAGAGAAATAACTCATAGGCTTTAGAAAAACTGTTATCGGGCAAATATATTTGCAAAATGCTCTGTTATCTTCAAATATATAGGCAAGTGCTATACCTACTATATAATAGACTAAATTACCTATTATAAATGATACGAACATAATTCTATCAAGATGCTTTACCTTTGCAATAAAGAGTGTTACAACAAAACCTAATGAAAGTAAAAACATTATATATCTTATCCATTCAATATTTTTTCTTTCATGCTTATGAATCTTATATGGTAAAAAATCCAGTATCATTGCCGTCCAACATGCATATCCACACCATCCTCTTCCAAATATGATCGGCCCAAATATCTTTGCCACCACATAGTGAATAGTTGCAGCCTCAAAAACTCCTGTAAAAAGATAGTACCAAAAACCTTCTATTTGCATATTTTCATTCTTTATCATTCCCAAATATATAAGTATATAAAGCCCTACAAGCAATTGTACCACTCTTCTTGCATACTTATATTCTTTTATAAACAAAAAAATACCAAATGATATTGATATTCCTATATAACTGAAATTAAAAAAATAAAATAAATTATCCAATGCCAACCAAAGCACGACAGCAATTGTTTCAAATATAGAAAACATCAGTATAGGCAGTAAGTACTTCTTCAAATTATTGTCCTCGATTCATTATATATCTTTCTAAAGTGTATAAATGCTTTGTTTTTATTTATAGCATATGTTAAAATTATATCACAAGGAGGGACGACATGAAAGTAATATTGAGTAGAAAGGGAATGGATAGCGAATCCGGAAGAGTGGCAAGTCCAATACTTCCTGACGGTACTTTACTATCACTCCCTATACCCGATCGAAAAAGCAAGAAAAAATACGAGGATATACAGTATAAAGGACAAAACTATAAAGATATTATAACTCAGCTTCATCCGGATTTTGATTTTGAAAGTTATCCTACCTGTCATCTGGATCCTGATATATATGAAGGTATTGATGATAGACCTGTGGACTGGGTTCCGGCATTTGGGCAATGGGGAGTGCCGGCAACACATCTTGATAAATCATGCGTTGATGTCGGTGATGTATTTCTTTTTTATGGAATGTTTAGACAAACTGAGATTAATAATGGAAAGCTATCCTACATAAAGGGTGCTCCTATTCGCCATATAATCTACGGATATATGGAAATCGGTGAAGTTATAAAGGATGATAAAAAAATTGCTGAAAAATACAATTGGCACCCACATAGTATAGAACCTTTCTATACCAATAACCGTATATACCTCTCAAAGAAATGCTCTACATTTCATTATGATGATTCACTGGTACTTACGCAAAAAGATCAGCCACTCAGAAGTGTGTGGCAATTACCTTCATTCTTTGCAGAAAAAGGTATTGCTATTTCTTGGCAAGGTCATACTCATCCCGTTATCAAAGGTGATTCATCAATATTAAAAACAGCCTCACGTGGACAGGAGTTTGTTATAACAACCGACACAAAAGAGCAGGAAGAAAATCTTTCTGACTGGGTAAAAGAAATTATAAGCCATAAGTAATAATAAACTTGATTTAAGCCGGATTTTTGCCGGCTTTTTTATATTTGCTCTAAATATATTCTTATTTATTCATTATATCGAATAATGTCATTTACATATTGAAAAAAATCAAATCACTAAATAGATTGAGGATTTACTATATTTTTTTATAATTTATCTATATGTTTTATTGAAATAGTAATATTTTACAAATTAGGAGGATTTCATTATGTTACGACTACCGGATAACTTCGAGTCTTTTACAGATGCAAGAAAAGCCGGCTTTATAAAAATGAAGGAGCACAAAGACAATGGTGGAAAAATTGTCGGAACTTATTGCTCATTTGTTCCTACAGAGCTTATTATAGCTGCAGGTGCCATACCTGTATCACTTTGTGCAACCAGCGAAGAACCTATAAGTGCTGCAGAAGCGCATCTACCATCAAATCTTTGTCCTTTGATAAAGGCAAGTTACGGTTTTGCTCTTACCGATACCTGCCCATATTTTTATTTCTCAGATTTCATAGTAGGTGAAACCACCTGTGACGGAAAAAAGAAAATGTTTGAGCTGATGAATGATTTGAAGGAAACCTATGTTATGCAACTTCCATCTTCAAGAGATGAAGTGGCACTTGATATGTGGGAAAAGGAAATACATAAGTTTTGGAAAAAGCTTGAAGATTTCTATGGAGTAACCATTACCGAAGAAGATGTTAAAAAAGCAATACTATTAAAGAATTCTGAAAGAGATCTTGTACTTGAATACCTTGAGCTTGGAAAACTCAATCCATCTCCTATCTCAGGATATGAAATCGGTACAAAACTTGATACACTTAGTTTTATACCAAGTATGGAAGAGCGTTGTAAGCAGATAAGGCAAAGAATTGATGAAGTAAAGGCTGATTGGGAGGCAAATTATAAAGGTAAGGTAGCAAGAAAACCAAGAATATTGATAACCGGATGCCCAAACGGCGGCGTACGAGATAAAACTATTAAAGTTTTGGAGGAGCTTGGTGCGGATGTAGTTGCATTTGATAATTGCAGTACAAACAGAGAAAAGATCGAAAAGGTAGATACCACTCTACCTGTAGCAAGAGCACTTGCAAAAAAATATCTAAATATTAATTGCTCCGTAATGAGTCCTAATGACAGCAGACTTGGCTTTATAACAGATATGGTAGATGAATATCAGGTGGATGGAGTAGTTGAAATAATACTTCAGGCCTGCCATACCTTCTCCATAGAATCATATAATGTTAAAAAGGCTGTAGTTGCCAAGGGTGTACCTTATCTGAAGATAGAAACAGATTATTCAAAGGCCGATGTCGGACAGATTAACACAAGACTTGAAGCCTTCCTTGAAACTGTAGCTGTATAAATGAGAGGATAAACTTAGCAAATGGATAAACAATATTATGTGGGTATAGATATAGGATCCACCGCTTCAAAAGTGGTAGTACTTGATGATGAAACTTGTCAAATCTTTTTGTATACCTACAGGCTGGAACAGTAAGGAAACTGCTAAGAATATAATGCAAAGGCTTACAGATGAAGGCTTTTCTGAAAATATGAGCTGTGCCGCAACAGGATATGGAAGAATCTGTGTTGATTATGCGGATAAAGTAATTACAGAAATCACCTGTCATGCCAAAGGTGCCTATGCAATGTTTGTAGTTGACGGAACTGTAATAGATATAGGCGGTCAGGATACAAAGATAATCAGCCTTGAAAACGGTATGGTAAGAGACTTTCTAATGAATGATAAATGTGCGGCGGGTACAGGTAAATTTATCGAAGTCATGGCAAACAGACTTGGCACCGACTTTGAAGAGCTTTATGCTCTTGCATCCATGGGCGACTCACTTTCTATAAGTTCCATGTGCACAGTCTTTGCAGAATCAGAGGTTATCAGCTATATCGGATCAGGTGAAAAAAGAGAAAATATAGCTGCCGGAGTGATAGATTCCGTAGCCAATAAGGTTATAAACCTCGCTCAAAAGCATGGCCTTTCAGGTGAAATCATGCTTACAGGCGGACTTAGCTACACTCCGTATTTTATAAAATTATTATCTGAAAAGCTTGGCAAAAAAATCCATACACATCCTCTCGGCAGATATGCCGGTGCCATAGGAGCTGCAATTTCTTTAAAACCGAAAAACAGTGCTCCTATAAATTTCAATTAAAAATATAAATGACTTTCATATTTCACAAGGCATAGCTTGTATATATGAAAGTTATTTTAATATTTTACCATTCAAACAATAACCACTGATGAGTGGCTGCATCACCTTTATTTACATATTTTATTTCTTCCGCACCGCCTGTTACCAACGCAGGTGCAAAGTAATATATCTCATTTAAAGACAGAACTCCAAGCTTCTTTTTCGCCTCATCAAAAAGATTTCGCCTTAATATATCTTCTTCAATCTCACTGTCGATAAGATATTCTACAAACTCCTCAACAGTATATGCCACCACAGAAATCTTTCTGTAATGTATATCCAAAAAAGATATATCATATTCACCGTCACCCAGATTTCTAAAGTAAAACAAATCACCAAAGGCCGTCATCATAAACGGAATTCTTGAATAGTCTTCCTTTCCAAGCCATCTATAAAAGCTGTCTATATATTTTTCAGGATCTATAAGCTTTATAATTCCATCCCCGTAATTACCAAAACCATATTCTTTCATAAAATCAAGAATCTGTTCATCAACACCGGCACTACTGCAAGCACCTATTATATGCTCCGACGGCTTTATAAGATTCGTATCCGGCTTGTATTTTTCTATAAACTTTTTCCAAACTGATTTTTTGTTCTTTTTAAATGAATCGAATAATCCCATGGTCCACCTTACATTTCCCCAACCACAACTGTTTCTTCAAGAGTCGTAAGTATAATTTCAAGTATTAATTTTACTAAAGCATAGCTGTCTGCTTCTTTGTCTGATTTTCCAAGTAATAAGCTATGCCACATCCTTCCAATACGCCCATTTCCATCCGCAAAAGGATGAATAAACTCAAATTCTGCATCCTTATTTCCTTAATTCAAGATAACGCTCAATATCTCCAAGTAGTGCATCCAAACTGAAATAACCGCTCTCTCGTGCAACAAGTTGACCGTCCATATATACCAGTACAGTCGGTGCGGAGAAAATGCCCATCTGTGAACTGATTTCCATGTTTTTTTCTATATCTACATATCGGGCTTCCACCTCTTTATGCTCACTCATCCACTGTTCCAGCTTATACCGAATGGCATGGCAGGGTCCACATGTATCCGAACCAAACTGAAGGATAAGCACCGGTATTTTCTTTATTAAATCATTAATATCTTCTCTAAGATCATTCATAGTTCAAATTCCTTTCTTATTAATCATATCAGTCAGAGAACATACTGTATTATACCGGACTTTTCCCATGACCGATTAAACTTCCTATCGCCTACTCAAACATTATCAGTTACATTCGTTTGGAAAATTCATCTGTTTTGTTTAGACTTCCGAATCCCACTTTTTCTCTTTCATTTTTGAATAATTAAAATCTCTTTATTTTTTAAAAACTATAAAATTGCCTTTATTCCCTTTGCACTGCGAAGAACTGTATCTATGAAATGATTACCCGGATTTGATTCAAATATCACATCACTCCCAAGGTTCTTAAAATACTCTGAAAGCTCTCTGGTATTATACTCTACAGTTTTTAATATAGGATTGCGTGTATTTGCCTCTTTATCCCCCAGAGAAAAATAGATTTTATCAGGTAACTTCATACAATCATTCCTTTTACAATATTCCATAAAGTCATAAAACCAAAGTGAGCCTGACATACTTGCCACTCTGTCAAATACATCAGTTTTATACATAGCATAAACAGCAAAAAGACCTGCAAGCGAATATCCTGTTATTCCTGTAAATTCAGGTTCTCCATCTATCATCTCCTTTGACTTTGGCAAAATGTCATCTATAAGCAATCTCAGATACTCATCTGCACCGCCGCTAAAAAATTTTTCTTTAGAATAGATTGAAGGCATATACCATGGTGACATATCATGGTTCCAATCAATATTTCCAACTACAAGTAGATTTAAAAAAGTGCATCCCATGTTCTGCAATGCCTGATATACATCTTCGCCATCACCTTCAAATGTATTAAAAACAATTAAAGGAGAATTTATAGCAGGTGACTTGTATAGGGTGATTACTTTATCTTTATATTGAATTTTTCTTTATTCAAGCAGTCTCCATACATATAATAACCTTATTTTAATTCTATCTCACCTTTTTTTAGCCGGGTCTGACATATTTTTTTAAGCCTATAATATTCTTCATTATCTTTCTTTGCTTTTTACAAGTTAAATCGAAAAATATATCAAGCATGTTATCGCTATTACAACAAAAAAATACAGGCAGTAGTTACTACAGCCAATATCCTACCTCTGTTCCAATACTTTATACTTATATATAGTCCGTCTGCAATACCCACTATCGGTATCATCTACAAGAAAAAATATATTGCTATTCCATATAGTATACCTAAAGGCACATCATAAGTATTATATTCTCTTACTTGGACATCAATGTTCTTATCCTCAGTTAGAATATCTTTTATATCTTCATCATTTTTTTGCTCATAATTCATATTTCACTCATATTACCCTCCAACCTATTATTATCAGCTTTTCAAATCTTTCTAATCGTCGATTCCCGGTAAAATCTTCCGCTCCCCGGAAGAAATACTAACAGCAGTTATAATAAATAAAATTATATCATAAATATATCCCTCTTCAAACATCAAAAAAACGGGTTGAAAACTCAACCCGCCTTTCTTTATCCTTTAACCGCTCCTACCATTATTCCTTTTGAGAAGTATTTTTGCATAAATGGATATAGTGCAAAAATCGGTAGTGATGCCAATACTGTTATTGTCATTCTGATTCCCTTTGGGGAGATACTTGCCATCGCCTTTGTCATATCAGCTCCACTTGAAGCCGTTTTTAATTGTTCTGCAAGTCTCTGTGCCTCGTTCAGATAATTATATAATAAATACTGTAATGTTGTCAGGGATTCATTTGCTCTTGTATATATATGATTATCAAACCATGAGTTCCACTGTCCCACCGCTACAAAAACTACAACAGTTGCTATAATAGGTTTGCAAAGCGGAAAAATAATCTTAAAAAAGCATGTAATATATCCTGCTCCGTCCAAACTTGCAGATTCTTCAAGTTCAGGTGGCAATTGCTCTATATATGTTTTTATCAAAATCATATTATAGGCGGAAATCATTGAAGGCAATATATACACCCAAAATGAGTTCAATAATCCATATGACTTCATTACAATATATGTGGCAATCATACCGCCACTGATATACATGGTAAATACTACAAAGCGATACAGTATCTTTCGTCCCGGCATCTTGTCCTTAGTAAAAAGATATGCCAGAAAAGAGCAACAAAATACTGATGTTATCGTTCCAACCACAGTTCTTAACAAAGACATTAAAAGTGCAGGAAAGAATCCTTTTAATGTTAGAATTTCTTTATAATTACTAAGTGTAAAACCGCTTGGTAATAATACCGGTGTATTCACCGATGCTGCCGTTGTATCGCTTAATGAGTAACAAAGAACATACCAGAACGGATAAATACATATAAGTGCAAGCAATATCATCAGGCAATAGTCAAATACTAAAAATACTTTTCTTGATGTTGAAACTTTCATTTTATTCTTATTCATAATGTCCCCTTAGATAACTGCCTTGCCTCTTATTTTCTTTGCAACCATATTTGCCACTAAAACCAATGTTATACTTACAATTGATTTCACAACGCTGATTGCAACACCATAGGAGTAATCCATATTTTGAAGACCGATTCTATATGTGTAGAGATCCAGTACTTCAATATTAGGCGCTGTTAATGAGTTCTTAAAAAGAAGATATTGCTCATAACCGGTATTTAGAAAATTACCGATATTTAATATAAACAATACTACAAATGTCTCCATCATAGCAGGTAATGTGACATGAATTGCACATTTAAAATGTCCTGCACCGTCAACTTTTGCCGCCTCGTATTGCTCCTGATCAATTCCTGCAATAGCCGCCATATAAATTATAGAGTTCCATCCCAAAGTCTTCCACTGCACAAGGAATGACTGAAACCAATATACTGCTTCATTTGATCCTAGTAATGAATTAGAGGCATCTCCAAGTCCAAGCTTTACTGCAAGCATAGTTATAATTCCGTCCGATGCAAAAAGTGCTGTTACAAGGGAGAAAATAATTACCCAACTTATAAAGTTTGGAAGTGTTGTAAATGTCTGTACAAATTTCTTTACAGGACCGTTTCTGAGCTCATTTAATAAAATCGCCAAGAGCATAGGTAGAGGTGTTAAACATATATTTATAATTGCAAAAACAAATGTGTTCTTTAAAGCTCTTAAAACATTGTCATCTTTTAAAATCAGTTTGAAGTACTCAAGTCCTACAAAGTCACAATCAAAAATACTGACTCCGGGTACATAATCAAAGAATGAATATATCCAGCCAAATATCGGAACATAACTAAACAAAAAGACTATTGTGATAAAAGGTATTGCCATCCAAAGCAATTTATAATCTTTTGATCCGCTTTTCACAAATCCCCTTTTTCTGTTCATACACATGCTCCTTTCGTGTTTATTTGCTCTCTAAACTCTCTATTGCGCTCTTGGAATCCTCCCATGCCTTCTGCCACCAATCAATAGACTCTTTTACGCTTGCATCGGAAAGCTGCTGTAATAATGCTTCCTTAGCTACGGCAAATGCCTCATCTGAATCTGCCTGTATAAGTCCGGGAAGTGCATTCTTTGTGATTTCAATACAGTTGCTGTCAATACGTACTATATTCTTTGGAATTGTTTCAAGGCACATACGAATTGTTGAATCTGATTTGCTAAGATCCATGTTGTCGCCCTTTTCAACTCCGTTCTTTAAAAGATCACTTGGTAATGAAATACCGAACTGTTCACAAAGTTCCAGCTCAGCTGTTGTAAGGCTGTCTTTCATTACATCTTCATCGTTCCAAAGACTAACTCTTCCACCGTCCGCTAAAACATTGTTGTAATCCCATCCGATAAGATTATCTACTCTTGAGTCGCTGATTCCACTCATCTTCCACTCTTCGGCACGACTTCCGTCAACCTTCATATTTATAGTGTCTTCTGTTAAATGTGGCTTTCCGTCTGAGCCCTTCTCCCAACGTCCCTCAACACCTGAATCTGAGCTTCTTGCGAATTCGCCACTCTGTAAATAGTCAAGAACCATGACAGCACGATCAATATTTGGTGAATGAGAAGATACAAATAAGTATTTTCCTGTCCATCCTGCTCTGTTTTGCTCATTTACCCATCCTAATTTTGAAGGTAAAACAACATACTCTTTATCTGTTCCCTTATTGTTGCTGTTATATGTTCCGAAGTACCAGTTTACAGTACCGCCGATATACTGGCCCTTAGTATACTTTTCTGTAAGATCCTCACCCTTTGTAATAAAGTTATCAGGATCTAATAATCCTGCTTTGTAAAGCTTGTTATAGAATTCTACACCCGACCAGAAAGGTGTTTTAACATTCTCATCCTTATCATACACATCAACCACAAGTGCATTTGTCTGTGCATCCTGAACATAAAGTCCGTCTTCAAGGTTTAAATATCCCTCTCCAAGACATCCTTTAAAGAAATAAGTATGAAGGTCCGCATCATTATATGCACTCATTGCATAGGTTTCTGCACCGTCTTCTGTCTTAGGATAAATCTCCTTCATTTTCTTCAATGCTTCGATATATTCATCATCATTAGTGATTGTTGGTGCTCCAATCTGCTTGTATAAATCCCATCGTACAACATAACCGTACTGAACTACAGAACCGTAGCTTTTTGCATAATCTTTAGAAACAACTCTAGGTGTAACAAAGTACTGTGCCTCACCATTGTCACCTTTAAACTTTTGCATGATTTTATTTCTGTAATCCATTCCGTCGGAGAATATATTTGGTGCGATATTCTTATAATCCACAAGGTTTACCGCATGTTTTCCCTTTAACACACCTTCGATATTTCCATCCGATATCTGCACGATATCGCAAGTATTTCCGCCTGATAAATCAAGGTTTAAGCTTTCCTGATCATAGGCCTTTGTTGTAATTGTACAGTTAAACTTTTCCTCAACCGCCTTGATTACTTCTGTAGGCCAAGCTCCTGTAGAAGAATCCGATAAAGATAATCCACCTATAGTAATATCCACATGATCTGCTGTGCTTACTTCCTCAGGACTGTTTGCTGCAGTTTTACTTCCCGATGCGGAATCGGCTTTTCCTCCGCCACATCCTACCAAACATGATGCTGTTAATGCAACAACACCTAAAATTGCTGTCAATTTCCTTGTTTTCATGTACTTTTCCCTCCTTGTAGCTTCTATGAAGCATTCAATGTTGAATCTACATCAATTCACGTTCAATTTGTTCGTTTTGATTTCGATTATTATTTTGTACCGGCCGTTAAAAATATTTCTTATTGAGCAAAATATTTTCTCTATCTAAGATAGAATTATATTATCATTTTTAGACAGTTTCTTAAAATGTTTTTATATTATTTGTCGATTGACTATTTTATCGTTTTTTTATTCTAAAAAACAAAAACTTGACATATTTTATGATTATTGCACTTTGTACCATAAAATATGTCAAGTTTTTAGACTTCATTATTATTTTTTTAATAATTTTTATATAGCTAAACTCTTTCTTTATTTGTCATTTCGACATATTGATTAAATCGTATATGTACAACCAAGCCTAATTTAGGATCTGTTTCAACAGACATTCTGCCCTTATCTCCATACAGCAACTCTAAGCGTTTTGATACATTTGCAAGTCCTATATGATCTGATGTTTTTAGAGGTGATTTTATTTTGTTTCTTATTTGACTAAGCTCTTCTTCATTTAAGAATATCCCGCTGTTTATCACCTTTACATCCATACAATCATTACATTCTATCACAACTTCTATTGTACGTATCCCTTCCTGACTGCTTCCATGTACAAAGCAATTTTCAATCAATGGCTGTAATATAAATCTTGGAAACTCCAACTCATATAATTCTTTTTTACAACTCATTTTATATTCCATATCATGCCCATATCTAAGTTGCATCATAGCTGCATAATTCTCCAAGAATTCCACTTCATTTTTGACTTTCCACGTTAGGCTTGGATTCCTTAGTACAGGTGTAATTATTTTTCCAAGCCTTACCAAAGTATCCGCAACTATTGTATTATTGGTCATCATTGCCATCCAACGTATAGAGTTAAGTGAATTTAATAAAAAGTGAGGGTTCATCTGATATTGAAGAGCCATAAGCTCTTCTCTTCTTTTTTCATCTTCTACCTGTTTTAATCTTTCTATATACGCTTTTATACTTTGTGCTGTGGAATATAATTCCTCATTTAACCTATCCAGCTCTTCCCAACCAAGTTTTTTCGGTTTATCAATATTAAACTCCTGATTTTTAATATGATGCATATTTTTCATAAGCAGTTCTATCGGCTGAGTATATTTTCTGCTCCAAATGACAGCAACAGTGACTGTCGCTACTATAGCCAGTATAATTACAATAATACCGAAATCTCTGATTTCATTGGCATCTTTTAAATATTCTTCTTTGGGAATCATATCACATAATTTCCATCCATAAAAATCAAGTGGATATTCAATATTTTGTGTATCCGTACTTGTATAATATCCCTTGCCCAGCATACTCTTATCGACATCTGAAATTATTTGACCTTTTTTATCCACCAATATAGCCCTGCTGTCATTAAAGGCAACCGCCCTATAAGTACTTTGAATATCTATTTCATTTATTGCAACAAAAATAAAGCTCTCTTCTTCAAGGTTTATATTTACACCTACCGCCTTTATACCTACCAAAGAAGGTGTCTGTGACATTATTTTAAAAGGGCTTGTGTCATTTATATCCAGCTCCCAGCTTGGTACCCAAGTAGTATATGGATAATTTTCTTTTACCTTTTGTAAAACATTTAAAATTTCTCCGGATATTTCAGTATCACCGGTACGGTTTTTACCAAGTGCGGAAGAAACAATTCCAACTCCGTCTCCTTTTAATATTCCCAAAGCTGAAATTTCTCTGTTTACAAGCATTTCCGAATGAAAACTCTCGGAAATCTTCATTTTCAATCTGCTTTCGTCTATATTGCTGTTTGGATATTCATATCCGAACTCCCAGACAAGATCCGATATTACATATTTATTCAAACACAGTTCCGCATTTTTTAAAATATTTTCCAGATCCTTTTCAGCCTGTTCAAAGTTTAATAAAACAAGCCTTTCATTTCCGGCTTCCACCTTTTCCACAAAGTAGTGGTATGTGATGTAGAACATAAAGCTGATTATAATTATAAAGCTTCCGAGAATAGATAATAAAACCTTTTGTCTCCAATTCATACGATTTAACGGTTTAATTTTCTCCATCTTGCCGGTGACTCTCCTGTCTGTTTTTTAAAGTATCTTGAGAAATACTCCAAGTTCTGAAATCCGTTCTTTTGTGCAACCACAACTACCTTCTCATCAGTATTCATCAAATCTTTCATGGTTGCAAGTAACCTTATTTCATTTAGATACTCAATATAATTTTTTCCGGTTTCCTGTTTAAACAGATACGAAAAATAGCTTACAGAAAGTCCTATAGTATGTGAAATATCTGTTAAGGTCAAACTTTCTCTGAAATGTTCCTGCATATACTCGATTGACTTTTGAATCAATGCCTTACCGCTGTTTTCATCAATATTTATCTCATACTGCTGTACATAGGCTCTATCAAACCAGTCTTTTAAATTCTCAGCTTTTCTACGACTGCTGTGCGTGATTTTAAAACGAACTCCCAAAAAATCACCTATGGAATTATTGATTCTCTTTATTCTCTCATCCATCTTTTTTTCTGTACTTCTGTAAAAAACACAGAATTCCTTGTCCTTTAGAGGAACCAACATTTCTCCCGGTATCTGACGGTTAACCAGTTCATATATAAAATCCATTGCAAGCTTATTTATCTTATCTTTATTTTCTTCCTCCAGACTAAACAGCAATAAATGTTCGAATATTTCAAAATCATCCTCCAAACTGATTACGGCATCTCCCAAAAGATATTTTGATATAATATCCTCAGGTTTTTCTAAATCAGGTATCAACTTTTTAGCTGTCCTTCCGATACTTATAAGATATTCTTTTGTCTGTTCCAGTACATTACATACTTCATCTATACTTATACTTGCCTTTAGTACATATGCATTGATATTATATGGTATCAATTTCCTTAGGGTTTCAAAATCATTCAGGCAGGAAATTACTACGATCGCACATTCCTTATCTATTTCTCTGACTCTTTTAACAAGTTCAAGACCGTCCATTCCTTCCATTCTAAGGTCTGTTATCAATATGTCAGGATGTATCTCTTCAAAGAGCCTGTATGCTTCCATACCGTTGTCTGCCAATGCTGCAACTTCCATTTCATATTTACTCCATGGAATTGAATTTTGTAAACCCAATCTTACTAATAATTCATCCTCAGCAAATAAAACCTTATACATTTCTACCCCCTTTATTTGCTCTCTAACTTGTTATCGTATTTTATATTGTATCCACTAAATCCGATCCGCTGATTATTTGGCTCCAGCGATTTTCTCGTTTATCTGCTTTATCCCCAAAATACGGTAATCTTTTCTCTTCAAGTTCTTCAAGGCAAGGTATTTTCCCATCCAAATAATTTAAAACTCTTCTTTTTGTACTTTCTAATCTTGTGATGACTCCGCCAAGCTTTACATCCATAAGCTCATATCCCCATGGCTTTGCATCGCTCATCCATAATTTTTCTCTGAGAGTTTTCATAACTTTAAGATTTTCTATTGTATCCGGAATTTCTTTTTCACAGATAGTTTTTAATGTATACAAATCACTTGCTTCATATGAAGTTTTTATGCGTACTCCTAAATCCGCTTTTATGCTCAAAACCTCTGCCAGTTTTTCATAATATGAAAACAGTTCCAAGTATTTTTTAGACTGCTTTGCACTTTCCATGACACTTAATCTTAATTTATTATAATAATCCTTAGTAATTACAGATGCTTTCTTTACATGATAATCAAATATCCCTGTCAGAGGATCTTGATAAAGTAGATACTTAGAAGGATTTTCTGCAGCTTGATTTGATTCTCCTTTTTGGAAAAGCGAATCAAATCTGTCAAGCACCATAAAGTCATCTAAATATCCGCCTGTACAATTTTGGAATTCTTCTTTAAACTCCTTACTGTCATAGTTTTTATGAAATCCCAAATAACCGAATAAAATAACTCCCGGCAAAACCGCATCTATAGGTGTCTCTGCACCGTTATCAAGCCAGGCAGTACATAGTACTTCATCCAGTTTAAACGCCTTACATGTTTGAAGTGCCGATATTGTACATTCAAAAGTTTTTGAGTAGTTTGGAGCTATTCCGTTCCATACCCATGATCCTCCCGCAAAAATCACATTATTTGAGATTTGCATATGAACTTTCAACATCTTTTCATATATCTTTTCATCATTGTGATAATAATCCCAATATACAAGTCCAACTTCATTTTCAGGCTTTTCCCAAAGGCTACAATCAACATTGTCATCAATTTCATAATATCCCTTACCTGTGTTTGCTGTTATATACATATCGCTCCACATCATAGGGTTTAAGTCCAACTTTTGGCATATATCAAGGACCTTTTTACAATGTCTCTTTATTAACATGGAACTCTTTTCATATCCGTTATTTTTAAGATAATTTCCAAGACCCAGAGAAACAGCCTCATCCATTCCAAGATGTACACGCTTTGTAGAAAAACTCTCCTTTACAGAACGCAGTAATTTTTCAATAAAAATATATGTTTCTTCTTTTCCTACTTCCAGGATATCCACTGAATCCTTGATGTTCTCTTTCCCCGGCCATTTTAGGGCATTATGTAAATGTGCCAATGTCTGAATACATGGCACAAGTTCAATTCCGAATACAGAAGCATATGAATCTATCTCTTTGATTTCCTCTTTTGTGTATCTTCCTCGATATATTCCAAAATAAGGCTCATCGGCTACCTCATAAGTGTCCTCAGTATAGAGCATAAGCACATTCATTCCAAGTTTTGCCAGAACTCGAATAATGCTTTCACTTTTTCTACTCTAAATACAGCATTTCTTGAACAGTCAAGCATAACACCGTTTTTTTCAAAATATGCCTTCTCCGTATTTTCATATGTGTTTTTATCTAAATTACAAAGTATCTTTGTCAGCCCTCTGTAATAATGAGACAGTTCTTTACAGATAATACTTATAGCATTTCCTTCTTTTTTTACCGAAAGTTCATCGCTTTCACAAAATTCTACATTAATATCCAACTGCTCGGTACTTTGTTTATATTCATCTATAAGTATTCTTGTACCGGTCTTTAATTTATCTTCTGAAAGTCCGGTATTTTTTTACATAAAAATTTTCATTACTCATACTCCTAATTATTTTATCAGTATACTCCAACAAAAGACATTACCGGTGCCACCCTGGAATCTTCAATTTCTATAGTAAGATTATCAGTCTTAGTACCTTTTAAATCAATAATTCTCTTATATCCTATAGTGGTTCCTTCGAAAAATTTTTATTTTATTTCCTGACTCATCGTTAAAATACACATTGAATTTTTTTCAACTCTTTGACTGAAAGGTTATTGCTTCTTTTTAAAACTAAATAATTCAGTTTCTTACACTCATCAAATTTTATTTCAATCAGTAATTTATTATCACCTTCTTTATTCATAAAATATGTATTATAATCATCTGTTAGCATCACGTCAGGCGAATTACCTCTACAATCATGCTCCGGAACAGTCGTAATCAATGCATTTTTTAAAAGGTTATTTTTAAATGTATCATTTATAAACTCACCCAATCTCTTTAAGAAGGCTATATCTTTTTCATGAATTTTTCCGTTCTTCATAGGGGGAATATTCAATAAAAGAGTTGTATTTCCACCAACTGATTTTAAATATATGTCTTTCAGATTCTCAAATGAACGAACTTTATCATCCTCTTCTTCATGATAAAACCAGCCCGGACGAATGGATACATCTGTTTCCGCCGGATACCACACAAGCTCTTTTTCATTTTTGAGACGCTCTCTGCTTCCAAGATCTGACTGAGTCTCATCCAAAGGTCTGTCTCTAAACTCTTCATTGTCTTCATGCTGGCTTAATTCGGCTGTAATTGACGGATCTGTCATATCTTTTGCAACAACACTCCATTCACTTTCTCTGACTTCACCGGCCTCATTTCCACACCATCTTACATCAGGTCCGGAAATAGAAATAACTGCATTAGGCTGTAGTTCACGCATTACTTTATAGTATCTGTTCCAATCATACTTTTGAACCTTACCGTTAGCTCCTTCACCACATGCACCGTCAAGCCAGATAGTGTAGAGTTCTCCATACTCTGTCAACAGTTCTGTAAGCTGATTTACATAGTAATCATCATACTCCTTACCTTTTCCATAGCTACTGTTATTTCTATCCCACGGTGAAAGATAAACACCAAATTTTAGTCCGAATTCTTTACATGCTTCAGCTGCTTCTCTAACTATATCACCGTTTCCGTTCTTGTATGGTGAATTCTTTACACTATGTTCCGTATATTTTGACGGCCAAAGACAAAAACCGTCGTGATGTTTGCAGGTAAGAATCAATCCCTTCATACCGGCATCTTTAGCAGTCTTTACCCATTGCCTTGCATCAAGCTCTGTAGGATTAAAAATGGATACATCTTCTTTTCCGTCACCCCATTCACTTCCTGTAAAAGTATTTACTGTAAAATGAATAAAACAAAAAAACTCCATTTTTTCATATGTAAGCTGTCTCTCACTTGGAACCGCCTTAATTAGTCTTATATCTTCTTCTATTCCGATATAGCTCATTATCTTTCTCCTTGTACTTTATATAAATTTTTCTTTATTAAAGCTATCTATCTATAAATTTTATCATATTATAGACGATAATATCATTTTTAAACATTAACTTAAATCATTTTTTTATTTATATTTTTATAAAAAAACTTTATTTTTTTGTGAGATTATTTTATATGAGCCCACTAAAAAAAGACATACACATTTAAAAATGATATGTCTTTAAGACTTTTTATAACATAAAGATAAAAAAATGTATAAAACGTAAAAATATAAAAAAAGTGGGCTGAAAAAATCAACCCACTAAAAACACTTTACATAATTATATTATCTATAGCATCAAACGGAATTTGAAAAATTTATAATTGACTCCATACAATCAAAATCGGCTTTAAACTCCTCATCTTGACATAGCAGCCTTGCCTCACGTAAACGTTTCCTTGCCTCTGTGGCATCTTTATTAAAAGCTACATACATGAACACATCAAGTAGTATAAAATACTCATAGTAAGCATCCGTCTCTCTGTACTCGTCAAAAAAAGGCTTGCTGTCTGTATACAATTCTTGTGCTCTCTCATATTTTTTGAGATGAAAATAGCAAAGACACAAATTCAACCTTCTTGCCATCTCCACTTCAGACATCTTTTCAAGCGAACTTCCAAAACTCTCAAATATATATTTTGCCTCAACATAATCCTTCTTTTTCATAAATGCAAAAGCCATGTTCAGCTTTGCCATATTTTTGATATGTTTTGATTTTGTAGTCTTCTCTATAGTATTCAATTTATCAATGCACTCATCAAACTTACCTTCATCAAACAGCGACACGAGCTTATTTATTTTCTTTATATATACTACATTGTAGATTAGATTAAACAAAATAGCTCCCACAAAAATGATTACTGCCGACACTATATAAATTACAAAAATTTGTCTGCCGTTGAGCCCAAGTCTTATCTCACAAACTAGGAGTATGCTTGCATATACGATTCCCATAACTAAGATGCTTAGAAATCTCTTCATGTTCTCACCCATCCCACAAAAATTATAGCTGATATAATCTTGTATATTTCTCTTCTATATAATCTAAGAAGTAGTTTACATTAAATTCTTCACCTGTTACCATCTTCATAAGCTCAGGCGCTTCATATCTGAATCCATAGGTATGAATATTTTTCTTTAACCAGTCCATAACTTCGTCAAATCTGTTATTTTCAAGTAAATTATCTACATCCAAATCCTTTTTCATTGCATGCACATACTGTGCCGCAAATGCTGTACCCAGAGCATAGGTAGGGAAGTAGCCGAAGCTTCCGTCTGACCAGTGTACGTCCTGTAAGATACCAAGCTTATCATTTGGTACATCTACACCAAGATATTCCTTATACTTGGCATTCCATGTTTTATCCAATCCTTCTGTAGATGTAGTACCGTTAAATAAGCCCTTTTCTATCTCATAACGGATCAAAACATGCAAAGGATATGTAAGTTCATCAGCTTCCGTACGAACAAATGAAGGCTTTGATACATTGATTGCCTTATAAAAATCTTCAAGGCTTATATCACCTAACTGCTTAGGGAAGTATGCCTGTAACTTAGGATAATTATATTTCCAAAAAGCCATAGTACGTCCGAGGTAGTTCTCACATAGACGTGACTGTGACTCATGCATTCCTGAAGATACACCCTCTGATAAAATCATTCCGTCATACTTCGGATCTATATTGTGCTCATAGTATGCATGTCCGACTTCATGTACTGTTGAAAGGATGGCGGAAGCTACATTATTTTCTATATATTTTGTAGTTGTACGACAATCATTCTCACAAGTCCAGGAAGTAAACGGATGCTCAGACTCATTTTGATAACCCCATGAAGAGTCAAAATGTACATACTTCAGTAAATCATCCATAAACTTTTTCTGATCTTCAATAGGAAAGCTTTGATGTAAGAAATCCTCGTTTATCTGCTTTGCCTTTGTTACCTTCCCTATAAGCGGAACCAATCTCTCTTTTAATGCATTAAAGAATGCATCATATTTTTCTTCGTCCATACCCGGCTCATAATCATCAAGCATCTGATTATAGATACTCTTGTCGCTGTTTCTGTATCCGTATAATCTTTTTTGGCTCTCTATTACTTTCTTCAAGTATGGCTCAAATATAGAATAGTCAGCTTTTGATTTTGCAAGTATCCATGCATCAAACGACTCATCACAAAGCTTTTTAAATGCAACAAATTCTTCCTTAGGTATGCAAACTGTATCCAGTGCTCTCTTATAATAAGCTCTACAGCACGTCTGTCTTCATCATTTACCTCAGGATCATCTTTTAATTCTTTCAACAGCTCAACTATTTCTTTATCTGTTTCTAAACTGAAGAGTTCTCCTGCCAAGTACGCCGATCTTTCATCTCTATACGCGGCTCCTGCACTTGGTGCAACTGTCTGCTTATCTATTCCGATAATATTTAATGCCATTTGGTATGCAGAACATTTAAATAACCAGTCCTGATACTTTTTTAATTTTTCTTTTGTAGTCATATTTTCCTTTCGTAATTTTATAATTTACTTTTCCAATGCCTGCTCTATATCAGCTATTAAGTCACGGACATCTTCTATTCCGACAGACATTCTGATAAGGTCAGGTGATACTCCTGCCGCTTTAAGTTCATCATCATTCATCTGTCTATGTGTTGTAGATGCAGGATGAAGTACACAGGTTCTTGCATCTGCCACATGAGTAACGATTGCAATAAGCTCCAAAGAGTCCATAAACTTAACTGCCGCTTCTCTGCCCCCTGCGATTCCGAATGATATAACACCACATGAGCCGTTTGGAAGATATTTTTTAGCCAACTCATGCTGACTGTCATTTTCAAGTCCTGAGAATGATACCCATGATATCTTAGGATGTTTTTCAAGATGCTTTGCAATAGCAAGTGCATTCTCAAAATGTCTCGGCATTCTTAAATGCAATGTTTCAAGTCCGACTCCAAGATAGAATGAATTCTGAGGTGAAGGAATCGCTCCGAGGTCACGCATAAGATTTGTTGTCATCTTTGTAATATATGCCCCCTTACCGAAACTTTCTGTATACACTATTCCATGGTAAGTTTCATCAGGAGTTGTGAGCCCTTTATATTTATCTTTATACTTGCTCCAATCAAAGTTTCCGGAATCTACAACAACACCTCCAAGTGCATTAGCAGTACCGTTCATATACTTTGATGTTGAATGTGTTACGATATCAACTCCCCATTCAAAAGGTCTGCAAAATATCGGTGTAGGGAATGTATTATCAACTATAAGAGGTACACCATGCTCATGTGCAGCTTTTGCGAACTTTTCAATATCCAAAATTCTAAGTGCCGGATTTGCTATAGTCTCGCCAAATACAAGCTTTGTATTCGGTTTAAATTTATTAGCAAGTTCCTCCGCTGAAATATCAGGATCCACGAATGTAGACTCTATACCCATATTTTTCATTGTGTTGGCTATAAGATTATATGTTCCTCCATAGATAGCTGAAGAAGCAATGACATGATCTCCTGCACCTGCTATATTAAGTATCGCATAAAAGTTTGCCGCTTGCCCTGATGATGTGAGTATAGCCGCTACACCGCCCTCAAGTTGACAAATCTTTCTTGCTACGGCATCATTTGTAGGGTTTGCAAGTCTTGAATAAAAATATCCGCTTTCCTTTAAGTCAAACAAATCTCCCATCTGCTGTGAAGACTCATATTTAAAGGTTGTAGATTGCACTATCGGAAGAACTCTGGGCTCACCGTTTTTAGGCTCATAACCGCCCTGTACACATATTGTATTTATATTGTATTTTGACATTAGTATTTCTCCTTTATATACATATATTTCGCAATGATTTTATGCAGGTATGCATCCCTTTACTCTATACGAAAATGAGTATACTTTATTATCGGAATAATATCAAATATAATGTTTCTATCTATGTACAATATTTAATATTTTAATGCACGTAAGAGAGTTTGAATATATAATACTTGTTTTATTCTTTATTTTTACTTATGGATATGTTATCCATAACCGCTTCCCCACCTGCCTGCAATACACCGCTAAATGCACTTATCAATTCATCTCTCTTTTCCTTTGGAAGTTTAGCCAGGCTCTTTATAATTATCCCGACATTTTTTAATAAGTTCCCTCCAAATTCTTTAAATGTTTTTGCTTCTGTCTCTTCAATCAGAGCAAACACTGTAGAGACCAAAGACTCCCTCGTTTCATCATCAGTTTTTTCAAGCCAGGTTCCCAATGAAACATTTATAAAATTGCTCATATCATCCAGTTTAGACTCAACAAATTCATCTCTCATTACTTCCCAGGTCATAGCATCATGCTGAAAAATACCTTTTGCACTACTCTTTACTACCTTTTGCTCACCCTCATTTGAAAGTAATTGACCTATTATTGATGTCTGAGGGACTATACTGTATATTTTATTAACAATCTGTTTATATTCTTCTGTATTAATAATCTCCTCCCTAAACCCAGGGCCGTCATTATTATATATTTTAGTAATACGCTTCTTTATTTCATCATTACAAAAAGCTGCTGCATACATTGCAAAATTTCCACCTTTTGAATGCCCGCCAAGCATAAAATCACCTTTAATCAGCTTTGATACATCATTTAAATAATCAAGCGCTTCCTTTGTTCCCTCCGTTTCCGACATACAACTCATCATAAAATCTTCTTTCCAGCCTGTTATAGTGCTGTCAGTGCCACGAAAAGCTATATAATTAGTTTTATCGGGAAGAAAAAATGTTACTGCAGAAAATTGTTTTATTTTTTCTTTATCAAAAATATCTCTATAATATCCAATCCTTGTCTCCCTAAATCGCTCCCCCGCTACCATATGTTCAAGTAAAAGAGGTGCCCTCTCTGTAAATTGTCCTTTCTCTCTTATTTCTTCCAAAGAATGTTTCTCACAAAATGTATTCAGTACTTCGTCAATACTGTATATTCCTTCAGTATCAGAAAACAACTCATCAAAATTCATATAAGATATATATGACAGTATTACATTATCTATATCATTAAAAGGTGATACCGATAAGCTTACATCATTTCTCCATTTTAAATAATCCAATAATTCCATATTTATATTTTCCTCTTTGATCACAAAATGATACAATAATGTATCTTAGTCTTTCATTACTATCCATCGACCTGACTTAGTTGAGCCCTCTCTCTTAATAACACCATGAGCTTTTAAATTTCTTATATGGTATCTCACTCCATCTGCGGTTATCCCTTTAATTTCATTTGCTATTTGTTCTGCAGTAATACTCGGATCGTTCTTCATAAGATATAATATACTTTCTTGTACAACACTTTTTTCTTTGGTAGTTTCTTTGGTAGTTTCTTTTGGTAGTACTACAATTAAATTTATCTAAAAACTCTTTATTTATCTCCATAACTGCATTTGTATAGTTATCTTCTTCATTATCAGGATAAAACTTAAGTTCCGGAGAACCATTCTCTAATAGTGCATCTTTTGCACGCCTTATACCTGACCCGTAAGACTCAATCAAGTTTAATGAAAAAAACATATCTTTAAGCTCTTTATTAAGATACTGTCTTCTATCAAAACTTCTATCTTTATTAAGAGACTTAATTGTTACCGGTGGGAGCGGTCGATTATGATTTACAAAAGAAATTCTGTCGCTATAAACATAGATTCCTACATACTCAGGCGTATCATATTCTTTATGCAAAATAGCATTTGTCGCAAGTTCTTCAAAAGCTGTAAGAGGATAATTGTATATAATTTTATGCTCAATTTTATCAGCTTCCCTTATAGTGTAAGAGGCCATAATACTTTCTTCAAAATATTTGCTGACCTGTTTTGCCTGTATCCAAATTGGTCCATCAAATTTTTTTGACTCCATTTTATCTGTTGTGTTAATTTCTCTTATAATTTCAACATGGGCATTTTGAATAAATTTATTTGGTGTTTCTGCAAACATTAACACGGCAAAATTCTTAGCTCTATACCCTCCATACTTACTCTCATTTATTAGGCCCATACTCTTTGCCATATCAAGTTTTGACATCTCTCTAATATCTTTTTTAGCTCCTGTATGAATCAAATATTCTTTCATATATTCGTAGCTTAAATCATCTATAGTAGCTGTGTCATTCAGATTTGAACAAAAAGAAAAGTTTGCGAATTTCTTCAAAAGTTCAAATTCTTCTACTGTATTAGGAAGTCTTGAATCTCTGCCTACTCTAATATATCTTCCCATCTTTAACCTAATATCTTTGTCCTTTTCCGCCCTTTCTATTGTTTGAAACGGTCCATTACTACCACTTTCTATTGCAACAACAATATAATACGCATTATCAATTTTATCAGTAATAATATGGTAGCTTATCTTAGGATAAATATTTGAAAGTAAAGATTTTAATTCATTTTCAATTCCTTCGATTTTTAGATTCTTTTTATACCCTCTATAGGCCTTTTTAGGAATTGCCTTTTTCTCCGGTTTCCTTATTATCAACTTCTTCAATTCCAATAAACAACAATCCAATTTCATTATTCATGTAGTTATTGGCAAAAAGCACAAGCAGTTTTTAGAATTTTATCTCTAAAATTTAGCGACTTTTTATATTCAATAGAACTGCTTTCTACACTTTGATTTTCAAGAATGTCGTGAGCCATTCTCTTTATATCTAAAAAGCTGCATAATACCCTCTTTTCAATTTTTTTAATATATTATAGCACTTTTTATGGTCTTTTCTCTACTTTCTGTAAATTAACAACCATTTATTTATTTTTTTACAAATCATGGGTGATTCTTACTGTATCAAATATAATAAGAGCGGATTGAAAATCAACCCACTCTTACATTTAAAACTCATATTAAATTTCTTAAATTTATGCTTCAACTCCCCAAACTTCAATTTGTGTAAGTGCCGGGAACGGAGATTCTCCCTCCGCCTTTATAAGATTTTCAAGCACAAGGCTTTTTATTTTTCTTTCCTTTATCTGAAAACACTGTGGCTTTTCGGATTTTTCAAGTTTTAGCGTTTCACTGCTGCCGTCATCAAAATTAATATCTGCACTTACCCAATAATTATCATGAGGATAATCCGCTCTGAGAGTAAGCCTTATTTCATTTACAAGTACTTCTCTTCCAAAATCAATGGTAAGAGCTGCTTTTGGGTCTCTGTTAATACCCCAACTCTGATAAGGATATTTACCATGAGATGAATTTGCATACATTCCGTCTACAGCATTTCTTGCGGCAAATACCGCCTCACCTCTGGTTTCCACATTGGCTGATGCATGAGGATAAAATGTATTATTCTCATGCTGATCATAAACATTTAATGCAAGGTTTTTTACTTTACTTATCTCCTCATCGGTGGCATATCTTGCTTCAATATAATGGACCATTCCTGTAAAGCTCTTCGGTGAATAATTCGGTCTGTTATTTGCAGGAGGAATGAAAAATTCAATACTTCTACCCGGAATATAGATAAATGCCTCTCTCATACTGTCCTCAAAACGTACTACACAGTATCTTCCGGCTTTATCCGTATCAAGTACTATTCTGTCTCCATCCATGTATTCGCTGCAATATACCAGTTCAGCCTTATTATCTCCCTCAAATCCGCAGGCTCTTTCTATCTCTCCGCTACCTACTATTTTAAGTTTAATCATATCTACTCCTATTAAAATTCTTACCAATACATTTTCCAATCAGGTCTTGAAAGCCTTGTAAGAGCCTCCATGAAGAAATAATCTCCCCAGATAACACATTCATCCACACCGCTGTTTTTACAGGTATTATAAGGTGTTTTCTTTGCGTATGTTCCATGTAAAAGCTGACCGTTTGATATACTCTTATCTTTAACCTGATAATTTTTTATAAGAGAATACATGATTTTTTTTGCCACTGAGGTATAGTATGCTTTGTCTTCTTCATCCAAATATTTACTCATCTCCAAAAATCCGCATACTGCAATTGCAGCTGATGATGAGTCTCTTGGCTGTTCATTTTCATCACCGTCTCCAAAGCACAAATCCCAGTACGGGCAAAGATCTGTAGGCAAATGTTTTAGGAAATACTTTGATACTCTCTCAAAATATTTTATATATTCCTTATCTCCTGTGTTTTTATATGCGATAGCGGTTCCGTAAATTCCCCACGCCTGTCCTCTTGCCCATGCGGAAGCATCCTTATATCCTTGGCATGTAGCACCATGTGAAAATTCACCGGTATCAGGATCAAAGAATATTGTATGCCAGGTTGAATCATCATCTCTTATTATATGTTTCATTGTAGTAAGTATATGGTTTTTGGCAATCTCGGCATAATGCTCATCCTTTGTTACTTCGCTTGCCCAGTAGAGCAGCGGTACATTTAACATACAGTCAATAATAAGTCTGGCATTATCTCTTGCCCACATCTCTCCCCAAGCCTGGATATATTTCCCTCAGGGCGATATCTGCTGCAAAGTTGATCTGCAGCCTTTATTGCGGCTTCTTTTGCATTTTCATAAGAGATTAAACTGTAAGCCGCTACACAGGACGGTATGTAAAGAAATCCCATATCATGATGATCTATATAATGTCTTATATTTATACGATTCAAAAACGAGTCTGCCTGTTTCTTTCCTGCCCTTTCAAACAACTCTTTGTCCGCAGCATTTTTTGCATTTTCATAGGAAAGCCATACCTCACCTGTCCAAAATCCGCTTGTCCAATCAGTATTAATACCGGGTGTATAAAAATTCCCTTCGCTGTTTGCAGGCGGAAAATGCTCTTCAAATTCGGGTAAATTGTTTTTCACCTGTTCCATACACATATCCAGAGCCTCTTTAATCATTGTATCCGATGCTTCCGGATATTTTTCCAATAAATTAATATCAATCCATTTATCCACTTAATCAATCTCCTTTTATCCTACCATTTAAGCACTGTCATATACTCAGGATTTTTATGAAATGCACAAACCATAGTTTGTCCGAGTCCGTATACTCCTCTTATTCCGTTTAAGTCACTATGATTTCCTACATCATTTAATGAGAACCACCCCGTATTTCTCCTTGTTTCTTGTAATTACATATCCTTGGGCTGTATCCTTTGAAAGCATAACATCATAAGCAAAATTGTATACATCTTCTTTTACGATCTCTATCTTTTGATTTTCCCTATTTTTTACAATCACTGTAGTTAAAAAGTATGAACCGTTTGTATTTACTTTAAGAGCACTCGTTTCTTCTATTTGATTATAATGTCTTGAAAGCAAAGAATTTGTAATTTCAGGTAATAATTCACCTCTTTCATCAAAGCACATTACACTAAACTCACATCTTTCTCCTTGCCCTATTATCACATTATTTTCTTTTTTTAGGCTTATATTCTTTCCGAAGGCAAAATGCTGTGATAAGTCATTTCTCTTATTTCCGATAATTTCATCACTTATAATAATGATATCGGATGTCGGTGCTACGATACGCCTTCTAAGAATCACATTCAAATCTATATACCCACAGTGAAAGCCTTCAAATAACAGCCGGTTTTCCTTAAAAACAAAAGTATTTCCCATGGAAGGAGGTAAACTTTTATAAATCCATGAATCCATGCACTCCGCATATTCACTGTTATTTATAATGGGCACATTGTGGACCTGACTCCCCTTAAGTCTGTATCTTTCCTCTACATCTTTATATGTAAAACGTCCGCTGTCCCTAAGTATTTCCTCACCTTCAAACCAAAGTTCCATATGAAGTTTGTCCTGATGTCCGTGCCCTCCGCCAAGGCTTCCGTTTCTAAAATAAATAAAGTCCGAATTCTCCTTATATGAGTCTCTCCATATTGCTTCACCGCTTTCATGGCATACTATAAGACCTCCGGAGAGTCTTTTACTTTCTAATTTTTCATAAAATACTATTCCCTCAGTTCCAAAAAGCCATGCACTTTCAAAGTCAAGCTTATTATAGCCTGCAAATTTAAGCGAACTGTCTTTAAATAATAATGCTCCCCTACTTAACAGATCTCTTACATCGGTATCATCCGAATCTCCGGTCAAGATTTGATGGTGATTTGGATAAGTATGATATAAAGTAGCAAATGCCATATTTTTTATAATATTTTTTTCATCTTCCGAAAAAACTTCATCATTATAAAGCTTAGCCACTCTTAAAACTTCAAAATATGCATCCAGTACTTCATTGTGATACATTGGAGATGCTTCCCATTGCATTCCGTCATCATGTATCTGTGTATGAAGCGCCATCTTCAGAAAATAAATTGCTTTCTTTTTATATTCATCGTTTTTCAGCACATGTGAAAGTACATATAAACCTGCATACTCCATAACACCCCAGTTACTTTTTATGGAAAAGCCCTCTTTAGGATTTGTTGCCAAATGATTTGCATGCACGGATAATGCCAAGAAAAACTTTTCTTTTATTTCATCCGTAATAAGATGATGAGATGTGAAAAAAGACATTGCCCTTACCCAGTAGTCTGCACGAAGACCTGTCTCAAGTGTTCTCCAAACTTTTCTGTCGGCATTTTCAATATCAATATTTTCATTTATCCAGTCAAGCAGCTGATTTATAAAAGTTATTACATATATATCATTTTGTTTAATCCAAAACGCCTGTCCCAGACATATAAAGTACCTGTGCCTGTTTAACTGAAAAATAAATTCTTCATCTTCATTAAAGCAATAATTCCAATTTATTTTTACGCCAAAATTTACCGGTTCATTTGTGGTTTCCATATCCCAGGGTAATCTGAAAAGAAATCTATTCTCTGTCAACTCATCTGCGGTTTGAAGGATAATATCCCTCATCTCTTTGCAGTTTCTATTACAAAAGTCCGCAATTTTTATATACTCATCTTTTTTGAATGCAAAATGTTCTCTAAAATCATCCCACAACAAATCTATATTATTCATAGTTCACTGTTCCAGTTCTTATAAAAACCGTCATTTTGACGCTTCAGCCATTTAATAACTTCTTCCTCCATCGTTTTAGCAAGCTGTTTATTCTTTTCATTATCTAAATCAAGAGTATTTTTTTGCTGAGGATCATTTTGTATATCATAAAGATATCTTTTAGGATTACATATAACATCATAACCCAGCTCCATAACGTAGGTGTATTTTCTTGTTCTAGCCCCACGCCACCCATAATCGGCAGGATTCTTACCCATCTTTTTAAATTTTTCCACAAAATCGGCTCTGCCGGGGCATGCCATAATAAAGCTTACCCTATCCGCATCCTCATCACCTTTAATAAATTTGGAACAGTCCTCTCCTTCAACTGTATCAGGTATAGAGCAACCCAAAAGTCCCAAAACTGTAGGCATCATATCTTGACTTCCAATACAGGTAGAACATCTTTTATTCTTGTTTCCCGGTACATGTACTACAAAAGGAATTTTTATTGACTCCTCATACCAAACATGCTTACCCATAAGCCCATGCGATCCCATCATATCTCCATGATCCGCCGACAAGATAACAAGAGTATCTTCATATAGATTATTTTCTTTCAGGTATTCAATCAACCTTCCAAACTGCTTGTCAAGACCCGTTATAGCCGCATAATACTGCTTTGTGGTAAGCCTTAGTTCTTCCTCACTCATTGCGGCATTTTCACCGGTATGGTGATGTATGTTTTCAAAAATAACATTTTCCTTTAACTCCACATCATCATACAGCTTTAAGTATTCATCCGGAACTTCACTGTATACACTATGTGGCGGATTCCAAGATATATACATGCCAAAAGGCTTTGATTTATCCCGTATTTTAGACAGATATTCTATTGCCTTATCAGTTTCATGCTCAGGTGACCATTTGTTTACCTTAATCATCTCATCACTGTCATGCCAATAATGTGGTGATAAATGCATATCATAAGTACCGTATGAGTACCAATAGTCAAATCCATGCCTTCTTACTCCCGGCGGAGTATATGCATCCCAATCTCTTGCACCTGACTTTGGAAATTCACAAATATTTTGTTCGGGTTCATCTAAATGCCATTTACCTATATATGCGGTTTCATAACCGCCTTTTTTCAGTACCTGACCTACACAAATCTCTTCATCTTTTAATCTTAAAGATAATCCTTTTTTACAATTTGTAAAAAATCCTGATGACAGTGGGTATTTTCCGGTCATAAGGCTGGCTCTATGAGGAGAGCAAACCGGAAAGGTGCTGAAAGTATGGTCGCAATAGGTTGACTCTTTGCAAAACTTATCCATATTCGGAGTTTTAACCGGATCTTCCTTTGCATATCCTATAGCTCCGGCTCTCCATTGATCTGCAAAAACAAACAATAAATTCATATTATGCTTCCTTCCTATCCCTTTACACCTCCGGTTATTCCACCGATAATCTTCTTTGAAAGTCCGATATAAAGTATAAATGTCGGAATAAATACAATTATTACGGAAGCAAACAGACCTGACCAGTCACCGCTGTATTTCATTCCGTTTATCATTGAGAATAATCCAAGCGCTACAGGTCTCAGTTTCTCGGAATTTACAAATAAAAGTGAAAGGAAATATTCATTCCATATTGCTATGAAATTAAAAATTGTTACCGTTACAACTCCTCCTTGAGCCAGTGGAAATACGATCATCCAAAAGGCCTTTATCGGATGACATCCGTCTATAGCCGCCGCCTCTTCATATGCACTTGAAATATTGGCAAAGTATGCCATAAGGAATGTAGTTGTATAAGGTACTTTTATAGCTACAAACAAAACTATAAGTACAATTCTGTTTGAAAAAGCATTACCAAGTAACCCGGCTCCCGCAACCAATGTATACAAAGGTATTATTACCATTATAAGAGGAACACCCATAGTTCCTGCCAGAGCCGAGGTGAGAAATTTTCTTCCTTTGAATTCAAACCTTTGTAAAACATAAGCATATGGAGCACATACCAGAATAATAAATGCACAGGATAAAACAGCATAAATGAGTGAGTTTACAAAAAACACGGAAACATTTGATGATACCCATGCTTTGACATAATTCTCAAAATGAAGTCCTGTTTAAATCCTAAAATGTCTCCCGAAAATATATCTGCAGTAGTAGACAAACTTGCAGCAACTACCCAGCCTAGAAGCACCGCAGTAAAAGCCACCCAAAGTATCAGTATTATATATCCTGGTAACAGTTTAATCTCTTTTGACAAGTTAAAAGGTGCGGATTTTTCTTTGTTTTTCAGTATTTTCATAATCTAACCTTTCATAAAATGTTAATTAAAATTCCAAATCATCATCTTTAAGAACTCTATTGGCAACTCTAAATATAATTATTACCAAAACGCAAAGAATTATACCTATTGCCGCACCCGCACCTGCATCACGAGAAATCATATCTGCGGTTTCAGCACCGAATACTTTGGTATACATATATACCATAGGTACTACTGTAGATGTATCTGCAGTTAAAGGTGAGAAAAGCTGTGACCATATAAAGAATCCTGCAATACTTATTGACCACATGATAATATTTGTTCTTAAAATTCCTCTTAAAAGAGGAAGTGTTATATGAAAAAACTGTTGGACCTTATTTGCACCGTCTATACCTGATGCTTCATAATATTCCTTGCTTATTCTTTCAATTCCGCTGATCCATATAAGCATATGATGTCCTATCATTCCGAAGCAGTAAGAAAATAAAAGTGCATAGAATTTATGTTCCGCATCCAGCCACTGTATTTTTGCCAAACTCTCCAAACCTATCATTTTAAAAAATGTTGTAAAAAATCCATAGGATGAGTTAAAAGCATATTGAATCCACATTGTAGCCATAGCTACCGCACTGATTACATTCGGCAAATATATTGCCGCCTGAAAAAATCCCTTTCCTCTTATTCCGCTTGTCAAAATGATAGCTATAAGTAAAGAGATTGAAAGTGTAACTATACCTCCTATTGTCCATATCTTTGCTATATTAATAAGCGACTGTATAAACAATGGGGCATTAAACAGATCCACGTAATTTCCTAAGCCTCTAAATTCCCATTTGTTTATCGGATCCGTAATTTCCACTATCCTAAAAAAGCTCATAATTACAGTTCTTATTATCGGGTAAATAAATACTCCAAGAAACAATATTGTTCCGGGAATAGTAAATGCCCAAATCATACTTTTATTGCGTTTCATAAATATTTTCCCTTCCGAAACAGGCAAGAGCCAGACTTTTAGCTTATTATCTTAAAGGCGGCAATTTCACCGGTTAAAAAAGGCAGGTCAAATAACGACCTCGTTACCCGCCTGCCCTCTTTTTTCATTTAGACTTTATTTTCCTGCTGCCTTTTTCATATTCTCAACAAATTCAGCACCTGTAATCTTACCTGAGTAAAGCTTAATTAAATTCTCCTTTAATGCCGGTGTGATCTCCGGATTGCTTTCCGCACCACCCATAATCTCTGTGCAGTTATCAAAGTATGGCTTTACATCAGCCAACTGCTCAGGCCATGAATGATTCTGTGAATCTGCAGGAAGGCTTATGCTCTCTTTAGCAAGCTTCTCGTCATATTCACCTCTTGTCATCTTCTCAATAAATCCGAATGCGGCTTCTTTATTCTTACATACTGAAGTAATAGCAAAGCTCTGTCCACCAATCATCATAGCTTCTGTGCCGTTAATTCCGTTATTAACTTCAGGATATCCGAAAAATCCCCATTCAAAATCAGGTCCTGTAATGTTTTTTACTTCATTAACAACATATGTTCCTACAGCATACATTGCAACCTTACCTGTAGCAAATTCCGTATTCTGTCCTGTAGGGAATACGTTTGAAGCCACAAGCTCTGAGAAATATCCCTTTGTAGCAAGCTCTGCAAGATCATTAGCTGTTTGTAAAACTTCAGGTCTGTCCCATTCATTATTGTTAATAGTTTCCTTTAAGCCTTGGCTTCCTACAAGTCTTCCAAGATGCATACCGAAAGCCTGCGGTACATATGCATCGTCAGTGGTAATCGGAGTTATTCCCGCATCTTTAAGCTTTTGACATGTAGCAAGGGAATTCATCCCAGTTTGTAGGTACCTTATCAATACCTGCTTCTTTGAAAAGCTTTTTATTGTAAAAATAAGCATTTGCCTTAAACTGATATGGAATCTCCTTAAGTACACCTTCATTATAGCTTCTGAAAAGACTCATCATTGTAGGGTTGGAACGAGACTCATAATCACTTTCTTTAACCAAATCCTCAAGACTTATAATACGATCACCGTAATTGCTCTTGTTTCCTTGTCCGTCAAAGAAGTCAACCTGCTGTTTTGCATCAAGTGCCGGAATCAAACCTTCTTTAATTCCTTTACGTCCCTTAAACTCTACTTCAATTTCCACACCGGTTTCTTTTTCATAAGCTTTTATGGCCTCGGCAATAACAATTCCCTGTGGCTCTGTAGCTTCCCAGTTTGACCAGTATACGAGCTTCACTCCGCTGTAATCAGGATTTTTAGCTGTATCATCCTTTGATTCACCGCTTGTACCCTCGCTTGATGCTTGAGCGGCTGTAGTGCTTTCCTTGGCTGTATTATTAGCGCATCCTGCCAATACTGACATAATCATTGCACCGGAAATTACTGCAACACCAACTTTTTGTAAAAACTTTCTCTTCATATAATCCTCCTTGAATATGAATATTCACATATAAATTTTACATATTTTATTAAACCGCATTCCGATTCAGAAAACAGTAAATATAGTTCTAAAACAATTAATCTGCACAGAGATCTGCATTATTTTCAAGAGCAATATCAATCCTGCATGGTATAACATCAGGTACAGACATATTTTTTATCAGGCAGTCCACCATAATCTTAAAAGCCATATATCCTTTATCATAAGGATTTTGGTCTATAACCGCCGACATTCTCTTCTTTTTTAAAAATTCCAAGGTTTCTTCATTTAAATCTGTTCCGATTATGGCAACTTTTTTATTATTACCATGTTTTTCAAGTGCTTCAACAAACGCCCTGTTATCATGAGAGGTAAGAGCATATATAAGACATATATCACTATACTTACCAAGTGCCTCACATGCATTTTTATAGAGTTCTCCTCTATGATCCATATTCCTTTGTATATCCTGTCACAAGTTCTATTATCAATTCCGGTTTGTTTTCTTTTATATAATTACAAAAAGCTTTCCAAACGCCCCTCATGTATCTTTTGAATCTTTGCGTCCACAAGAAACAAGTATTCTTCCTTTATCAGGAGTAATAAGTGCTGCAAGCTCAGCCGCCACTTTACCCACCTGTATTTCCCTAGGTGGAATACTTATGAGACCTTCAGGGATTTCCATGTGATCATCTATAACCAGCACCCTCATATCCTTTGCCAACATTCTCTGAAACTGCATAAGCACTTCTGATGCTCTTGTAAAAGAAATTGTTATAACACCGCCATATTCATTAGGTCCCTTATCGGCAATCTCTTTTAACTGTGCAAGTTGCTCTTCTTCGTTATCACATACAAAAGGACTTATTTCTATATTTAGCCCTTTAAGCTCATGTGCACCTTTATTAATACCGAGCCATAAATAATCAAAGTAAATTTTTTTCTCCCATTTGTCTTTTGGCAACACTACCGCAACTTTACTGGTTTTTCTCTTAATGGAGGCGGCGGCATAATTTTCCACATACCCCATTTCATTCGCTGTTTCCAAAATCTTAGAGCGAAGTTCACTACTTATCCCTTCTTTTCCTCTAAGTGCTCTGTGAACCGAAACAGCCGATATACCAAGTTCTTTTGATATATCCTTTATGGTTACCTTGCCTGAAGCTTTTTTCATAAATAATCTATCTCCAATCTTTTAAAATCAAAGCCGGATATTAAATCGAATTATCGTTTGCGTAACCGTTTACTTATGTGGTAAGTATATACCAAAATTCCTTTAATGTCAATATTTTTATTTATATTGTATAAAATCAATCCGAGCAAAAAAAGGCTGTCACTTCACGATTTTTCAATCATTAAAACGACAGCCATTTTCGATCATTTTTGTCTTAAACTTTCCACTATATCAATGATTTTGTCATAGCAGGCATCAAAAAACATCTTATATGCTTCACAGAAATAATTACTGTATAATCCGGTATTAGGGTCTAAATCTCTATTGCGCTGACATCCTCCTTTACATACTCTGTAATATTTGCATTCCCTGCATCCGCTATCCAGCTTAAACGATTTTTCTATAAAGCATATTTCAGACCTTTTTTTTTATCTATCTCGCCTAAATTGTTTTCATTGAAATTTCCAAGGCGGTATTCATCCATAGCATAAAAATCACATGGATAAACACCTCCGTCAGCTTCCACTACCGTCTGAATACCACATACTCCACGCTGCTCACAGGATTCAGCCATATATCCTCCGGCAAGATTTATATAATTTATAAACTGCCTGTTGTATGGATCTTTTCCATTTTTATAATCTTTATACCATAGATCAAATAACTCAATTAAAAACTTTCCATAAACTTTCGGAGTTAAGGAATAAGGCTTAGCTCCACGCACTTCATTTATTGGGTCAAGACAAGCTATATATTGTTGGTATTTCCATCCTTGTTTATTATAAAACCTGTAGATATCTGAAATATTCTTTGCAACCTTAGATGTAACTACAGTAAGAATATTATAATCCACCCTATGCTTATCAAGTAGTTTCGCCGAATTTATTATTCTGTCAAAAGTATAGTCTCCTGTTTTTGTATGTCTATAAGAATCGTGTATTTCTCTTGTACCGTCTACCGATAATCCTATTAAAAAATTGTTTTCTTTAAAAAAAGAACACCATTCATCTGTAAGTGCAAAACCGTTTGTCTGAAGGGCATTAGTTACTTCTATATTATTTTTATTGTACTGTTTTTGGTATGCCAATGCTTTTTTGAAAAAATCAATGCCACATAAGGTCGGCTCACCTCCCTGGAAAGCATAATGTATACTGCCCTCCGCCCTAAGCATTGTTTTTCTGATTGTATTTTTCAAAGTCTTCTCAGACATAAATCCGTAGGAATGTTGCAAACGCTTACTTGCCTCATCAAAGTAAAAACAATATTCACAGGCCATATTGCAAAGACCTGATGCAGGTTTAATTAAAACAGTTATTGGGGGCATGTGGTCTCCTTTTTGTTGGTGTAAATTTTAGGTCAAACTCTTTTTCAAGTAATTCATCAACTTCATCTGCAGAATACACTCTTCCTGCTTTTATAGAATCATATCCTTTCTTCAGTTCTGCATCAAGTTGCTCTCCGGTCATTGTAGCAACAACTGGCGGTGCGGATGTGTTTTTAATGTTGGAACCTCCTCTTCTAATAAAAATCATTGTAATAATTATTTCTCTACAATAACATAACTTCCGGTTTTATAATGTATATTTGACTTATCATACCTAAAACCCTTATCCCTAAAGGCATTCAATAGAGTGTGCATAAAAAATCCATGTGTTATGACTATAGCATCTTCTCCATCCCTGCAAAGCATATTTACAAAACTTTTCGCACGCTTTTTTGTATTAAATCTTCCTTCACTCTGTCTTTCAATATTAAAAAACCACTGAATCCGTCCTGCAAAATTCCAAAACCACAAAGGTAATCTAATCTTTGAATCAAAAGCTGACCTTAAAGGTACCTCATCTATCAATCCTGTTTGCCTAAAATCACCTTTTCCGAATATACTTATAGCAGTCTCTTTACTTCTTGACAATGTACTTATATAAATATTTTTATAACTAAAATCCGAGAAGTTTTGCTCCGTGTGTTCTACAAAAGATCTATCATACTCCTTACATGCTTTATCAAATTCGTCTGAGTTATACCATTTTTTTCCATATATATTTTACTTTTGAATGTCGCATAATAATTACTTTCATGGTACCTCCTCGAATATGTAATAGGTCAAGAAAAACTTTCCACCTGTTCTACCAAATCTAAAATAAGCTTAGAAAAACTCTCTGCAATTTCCTCAATGTCAGTATAGTCATTATTATATCCACGCACCTTACCGCTTTCCAAGTCTATAAATACGATGCTTCCATCACCTAAACCTCCGATTGGAAAGGCTTTGACGTGCTCACATTCGCTCATATACTCCTCGTATGCTTCTTCAAAGAATGTATAGTTTTCCTCCAGCTCCTTCAAGTTAAAAATCCATGGTTCTGCCAAATAGCAACCTCCCATATTAAGTAGTAGCCAACGGTATTCTGACGGTATGGAAGCATAATTTGATTCAAACTTTTTTATATCATCTTCAGGCTCCGGTCGGATACCATTGGTGAACACACATGCTTCATAAGCCGCCTTGATCCTGTCAAAGTGTTTTTCTAAAACAATATTACACATTTTTACTCCTTAATGAATTTATATATGTATTTTTCAGTATGCAGTAAATCTCTTGTTTTTGTCAAGTACAGTCATCTTCTCCATTTCTTCATTTGTCAATTGAAGGTTGAAAAATAAATATTCCTAATCGCTCCTTTTATCTGTTCCGATGTTTTCATAGTAGCACCTCCGTATATCGCTTTAAAGCTTGCTCCCTATTCATCTTAACAGCATACTTAGACAGTTTTAATAAATTTCTCTCCTTACCTGCAAAGTAAGATTTTATCACTTTGCTAAATATTTGGGCATCTATTCTGTCCTTATCTTTGATAATATCAAGTATAGTTCTTTCTTTGTCATACACTGATATTTCTCTGCCAAAAGGACTTGTTATAGTTATTTCCCCAATATCTTAATAATCTTTTTTATATACTTAAAAATAATATTATCTCTTACCGACTTAACTCTGCTGACATTATCTCCTACCTTTACACTCATCACATAAACAAGGGGCATCCTTGTTGATAATCCTTGTTGATAATCCTTGTAAATACGCTGCTGTTTCGTGAAAAAAATACCTTTGGGTATTCTATATGAGAAATAAAGATACTCATCAATATTCTCATCCGAAGTACATAAAGTCCGTTGGCTATTTTCTCAAGTTCTTCTTTTATAGTTAATTCTTTTTAGTATATCCTTATGAATACCAAGATTTAAGACTTCTTTGGTAGTTATTATTCCATTATTTTCTTTTATTTTTCTTAGTAGGAGTTCTCGTTTACTCATTTTATTACCACCTTTTTGTTCTTAAATTGTAGTTTTTATAAGAACAAAAGTCGATATCCAGACAAAAGAAAAGCCGAGGCAGCCCTAAGATCACACTGACAAACTATACAGTGTGCCTTAGATACTAAAGGATTTAAATATTTGTCTTTTTGATAAAGTAGTAGATTCTACCGTTCTATATTGTTTTTATGATAAAATTATGATAAAATTATGATAAAAAAGGAGGTCACATTATGATTAATATTCGTCCTGTATCTGATCTCAGAAATAAATTTTCGGAGATTGAAGAGATTGTTTTTAATTCGAACGCACCTGTTTTCCTTACTAAAAACGGTTATGGAACTATGGTTATCATGAGTGTTGAACAATACTCTGCACTCACAGACGACATCGAGCATAAACTGGATGAAGCAGATGAAGCCGCTAAAAAATCTGATGTCCGTTATTCTGCTTCAAAGGTCTTTGGAAAAGTAAGGAGCAGGATCCATGAGCACGAAAAAGTATAAGCTATCATTTCTTCCGCTCTTTGAATCTGACTTGATAGAGATTACAGACTACATCGCAAATAAACTGAATAATCCGGAGGCAGCACTTAGATTAGTGGATGATATAGAAATAGCAATTAATCGGAGGTTAGAAACCCCTCTTATGTTTGCTCCATATTTGACTTCAAAGAACAGACCCTATCCATATTACCGTATCAATATAAGAAACTTCTCTGTCTTTTATGTAGTCATAGGCGACATCATGGAAGTCCGCCGAGTGCTGTACACAAAAAGCAACACTGCTAATTTACTTAGATAATTTAAAGCTCTTTTTTGCAAAAGTTAAAGAGCACTTTAAATGTAAGCGTCATGATTTTCCCTCTATAAATCAATGCTATCCGCAATAATTTCAACTACTTTTACAGTTTCTAAAAAATTCAAATCACCTACATAAGGATTGTCTAATAAATATACCTTCCATAATTCTTTGAGATAATCATCATCTTTTATATCTTCGATAATCTCTAGTACCTGCTTCATAATCTGCAAACTTTCTCTTCTAGTTGCAGTTGAGATAATAGCCTGTTTTAAAATGTCAAAGTTAATATATTCTTTTCTTAGGTTGTACAAATTATATAAATCATAAAAATCCCTCATTCTTGTCGTTAAGATATTCCTTTTAATAACGCTCTCATATTTTTCAGCCAATATAGTCTCTAGTGGATACGCCAAAACCCTAAGACTTTCCTCTTGTAACATACAAGGATATAGGTATTCAATCTCTTTTGGAGTTATGGCATCTCCTGTTGTAATGTCAATCTTCATATCGTTTTTAATCTCGCCGAAATTAGCTATTAAATGGACTCTGAAGTTTTCGTATTCATCTTCTTCTCGTATATGACTTATGTCCGTTATTTCAAATTCTATACCGTCATCTACCTCTATACTCATGATTTCCAAAACAATATTGCGTATAACTTCTTCCTTCAATGGCACACCTTTTATAGTTGTATCCATATCCATCGTGGTACGGTTATCAATCCCTATCATAGAAGATATAAGAAGTCCGCCTTTTATGACAAAATTAAATTTATACTTAGATTTTGACAGTCTTTCCAAGAATCTTTCAAAGAAAAACATTTGCAGAACTTCCTGCGGCCTGAGGTTTTTAGAATTTGCAATATTTCTTATTTTACCTTTCAAACTTTCTGAACTTATCATTTATAGTATCTCCGTATATTTTCTGATTTCATCTTCAATGCCAAGAACCCTGCTGTATTTAATAAGATTTCTGATGTTCTTGTCTTTGCTGTTAAAGTATCCGGTCATTGCACCTATAAATATCTGCTTGTCAATTATTTTTCTTTCCGAAACAATATCACAAATACATCTTTCCATGTTATAGCATTTAACAGAAGAGCCAAGTGGTGTTTTTGTCTTAATAACTCCTAAATGAAAAAAGTCTTTCTTTACATAATGCACTTTGATGTTTGAAAATTTCCGCTTGATATGTCCGGCATTATACCCTTGTGGCACACTGATATGAAAAACATTAGGTGTTCTGTCGCTGAATCCAAGAAGATACAAAGCTGTATGGAAAGAAAAGACCACGTGTTCATTGTTAAGTGATATAACGGCAAAATCATCATCTACGGCATCTTTTTTCTTATAGACACCATTTTTAACTCTCTCCATCTCGCCTTTTTGGACAAGTAAAGCTAAGACATGTCTTTTGATACCTATCTCTTCTGCCTGTTTATTTGTAATAATGTTATTTTCTAAAAAGTATTTCTAAAGTGTTCATCCCATCACCTTCTTTACATTTACGCTTTAATTATAGATTATTAAAGTGTATTTGTAAAGAAAAGAGTATTTATCGATGCATTCTTACTAAAAAAGAGATAACATTTTAGACATCAAGACTTTCATCAACGATATTTTTCTACAAAATGTTCATCCTGATTCAAGACGAAAAAGAGCAAGTGTTTTTCTGTCCACCTACTCTAATTACCTTTCGTGTTCTCTTTCCGCCAGTAGACTTTGTAAATAACTTCACTGACTTTGACCTTTTGTCTGCCTGCATATAGATAATTTTTTTCATTTTGAAGTCCTCCGTTTCTTTTGACTGACTGTTTTTCAGACAAAAAAGGAGGACTTCTGCACTTGAGCATAAGAAGTCCTCTAAAAACATAAAAAAATATTCTCTTTTCTTAAATTTATTTAATTACTCTAAAAAGTTTATATGATTGTAAACAAATGTGCATATTATGGAAAAAAACAATTTTCCTATCTGAATTTTTTTCTTCGCTAAGTATAAAGAGATTTGTATTCTTATTCTCCTCCATTTCATATAGCTATTTATTTAAGTGATTATACTTCATTTTGCCAACTAAACATTTTTAGGAATTAGTACTGCTATCAATAAAAAAATATTGGAATTGATACTAACATCGGCCAAGCAACAAATTGATATTTAAACATTATCATTTGTCCCGCAATCAGATTTATTATTGTACGGTTTAAGCCTACCCCAATTGAAAATACAACTATAAAAGTAAAAATTGTTCTTATTGCACCTTCAGCAGAGAGCATTTTTTTTATTTGCCTATGTGTCATTCCTACTGCATGAAGTGTTGTTAATTCTTTACATCGTTCATTTATTGATGTATATGTTAAATTTATAAAATTTAGGATTCCTATTAAGGCAAGTATTAAACTCATCGCACTTCCTATCAATAGAAATGTTTGCTGCATTTTCTTAAATCCTTCTTTATATTTATTTCTCGATTCAAAATCAAGAAGCGGTTTTATATTTTCACAGTACTCAGTTAAAGATGCTTCCACCTTATCAATATTATCATCATCAACATTCATGAAAAGTTTCATCGCTCCCTTGCTCTGTGAATATGCCAGATATTCTTCAGAGGGAAGCATGATATTGATATCTATCGTAAATGAATACCCAGGCCCCATGGCATAAGGAATTTTTCCAATCCCTATCACCTCATATGACTTTGTTGAACCATCCGGCATTTCAACATTGATATTATCACCAATTTTGTAAAATGCTACTTCAGCATCATCTTTAGAACCTTCTATCGGAGCTGATATAACAACGTACTTTCCTGTTTTAAACTTTTCCCAATCAAGTTTTCCTGCATCCATTTCGAGTTTGTCATAAACAATCTGATCTATTCCATATACGTAGCTATATATCTCATGACTGTCAAAAATACGAGTTTCAAGCTCTTTTACTTCGTCGGAATCGATTTTATTTTTGATAGTCTCGTAAAAATTTAATAACTTCTTTAAAACTAAACCATCTACCTTATGAAATCCCTCCGACATATACACCGCACCTATGTCCTCAATGCCATCCATTTTTTTGCAATATTTGATGTCACTTTCGCTTACCCCTTCATTTTCAACTGCCTTTAAATATCTATCAAACAGCGAAGCATCTGCAACGGTAAAATCCGAACTCGCAAAGCTGCTCACATATTTATCTTCATCAAAACTTGCAACTAAAGATACCGTTATATTCAACATAAGAATACTCAGAGCCATAGAAAGAATGACAGAAATCGTCTTTTTTTTATTACGTCCTATATTTTGCCAAGCCATCATTACCGGTGTGACTTTATGAGTTCTTTTATTTTTTCTCCTGATGGAATTCGAGTACCCTATGTACCTTACAGATTCAACCGGGGATATTTTCTTTACAATTCTACATGGCCTTATGCAACTTATGCGAACAGTTATCCATGAAAAAATCCCACTTACTACAAAGAACCATATATTAAACTCCATTGCAACCGGAATACTAATCATATTTCTGACAATTAGCGGAATAATTATCATCGAAGCAAGATATCCAATAATTAAACCAATTGGTATTGCAATAATACTGATCATAATTGCTTGCATGATTACAATCTTTTTTAATTGTTTGTTTGTCGTTCCAATAGTTTTAAGCAAACCATAATGGTGAATATCTGCTGCCACTGATATGTTAAAAATATTGCTGATAATAAGATATCCTGAAACCATAATTATAAAAAGTAAAAATGTCATAATGGCAATACTTGTTAAATCTATCGATGATGTTGAATATGCCCAGTTCACACCTTCATTAATTTCTTTTCCAAAATCAAGACGCATTTTTTTAACTCATCCATTTTTCCACTGATATTAAATGCATTATTAAAGTTAAATCCTGAATTAATAGATCCAGCATAAGAGTTTATGCTCATAAACTTACTCTTATCTAATTCATTTTGCCAAGTTGGAGAGAACTTCTCTTGAAATACTTTAGAGACATATATTTGATTAGCTAATGTGGAAGCAGGCTTTTTCCAAATTCCACTAATAATAAACTCACCTTCATAAGTATCCATACCATTTTCTATTTTTAAATAAATCTTCTGACCTATTTCATGTGAAAGCCCAAAGTCATCAAGTACATTTATACAAGTTGCAATCTCATTTGCTTTTTGTGGAAGAGTTCCAATTTCAGGGAAAGAAAATGAATGCTTGGCATTCCCTTCATCCGTGTATCTGATTTCACTATAATCTTCACGAAGTTCTTCATTAGTAGACTGCCCTACAATTATGTTATAGCTAAGTTCACTTATTTTATTGTCCTTTGAAAGCTTATCATATTGCTTTTGTGTTAAAAAATTAAACCCTGCATGAAAGTCACTTCCTACCTGATACATAGTAGACTTTTCCATGCTGTTTATCATACTTCCTGTAACAGTGAATACTGCTGTCAGCATGAAAGCCGTAAGCGAAATAGCAATTATCAATATTAAATTTCTTTTCCTATTAGCCTTCATACTCTTCCAACTTATATTAGAAATCCATTTTCGATTATTTATATTACGCATCGAAACCACCACCCCCTGAAACAACATGACCATCTTCTATTCTAATAATTCGATCTGCTATTTGAGCTATTTCCTCATTGTGAGTAATTATGACTATTGTCTGATGGAATTTCTTGCCGGTTACTTTCAAAAGTCCAATTACATCTTGGCTAGTTTTTGAATCTAAATTGCCGGTCGGTTCATCTGCAAGTACAATAGAAGGTTTAGTAGCAAGTGCTCTTGCAATGGCCACTCTTTGTTGTTGCCCTCCTGATAATTGATTAGGCATACTATTTATTTTTTCCTTTAGCCCTAATGAGGTAATAATAGAATCTACATACTCTTCATCTACAGCATTACCATCAAGTTCTATAGGAAGAACAATATTTTCATAAGCATTGAGTACCGAAACAAGATTAAAAGCCTGGAAAACAAACCCTATTTTTCTTCTTCTAAAAATAGTTAATTCTTCATCTCTAAATGAGAATATATTTTTTCCTTCAACTGTTACAGTTCCTTCTGTCGGTCGATCCAACCCTCCAAGCATGTTAAGCAGAGTAGACTTTCCACTACCACTAGAACCAACAATAGCCACAAATTCTCCATGAGATATCGAAATATCTACTCCATCAATAGCCTTTACAATAATTTCAGATTGATTATAGTATTTTTTTAAAGATTTTTGTTTTCAATACTTCCATATTTACCCCTCCACTTAAAAAAATGCTAAGCATATCTACATATACTTAGCATAACTTTTTATTATTTCCAAATTATTTCGTTAATCTTTCATTCTTGAAAGATTTGGAAAACAAATATCAAAAAGTGCTACCAACACCAACTTTAGATTTGACCTTAATATATCCTCCATGACCTTCTATAATATTGCGTGAAATAAACAACCCAACACCTATGCCTTCCTTATCACTTGTAAGAGCTCCTCTGTAAAATCTGGAAAAAACCTTTGGTATTTCATATTCAGATATTCCTTGACCTTGATCAGTAATGCTTATTCCGCAAAACATTTCGTAACAAAATGTTTTTATTTTTATTTTCGTGTTATCTTCAGAATACTTAATAGCATTATCTAAGATATTAAATACAGCCTCTATCACCCATTTTTCATCAGCTTTTATCATTAAAGCTGAATCGACATCAATGTCTATTTTTATATTCTTACAAGAAGCTTTTGGATAAGCTTGGTTCATTACATTGGTGATTATCTGCACAATTGAAACATTTCTTTCCTTAAACTGAAACATTCCACTTTCAAGCCTTGACATCTTTGTTAATGCATTTATAAGTTCTTCTAACTTTTTACTATGTAAGCTGATTTCAATAGCATAATCTTTTATTATAGCGTCTTCTGCCACTTCATTAAGTAGTTCGGAATACATAACAATATTTGTTAACGGAGTCTTTATCTGATGAGATATATCTGTAATTAATTGTTTTAGTTTATCTTTTTCCTCACTAATTTTCTTTTCAGACATGGACGAACCGATAAGGTAATGCATAAACTTGGTTTGAAATTTTGACAGTTCCGTTTCATCAAAACGTTCTTCCTTAAAGTCACCGTTTATCGCAGAATCTAACAATGTATTTAAAGCATCATATTCATTTTTCCAAAACATCTTCTACTCCAATCTGAAAACATATCCTAGTCCATAAACTGTGTGTATCAATTTAGCATCTCCATTATCAAGCTTATCTCGAAGTCTTTTTATTGCTACAGAAAGTGAGTTTTCATCAACAAACGTCTGATTCTGCCATACATAATCAATCAATTTTTCTCTAGATAAAATAAAACCTTCATTTTCAACTAAATATTTCAGTAATCTAATCTCTGTTTTACTAAGTTCAAATTCAACACCATTGATCTTAAACACAAACGAATCAAAGTCTAAATCCAAGCCATATTTCCGGTATGCATTATCACATGTACTTCTTGATAGGAGTTTTTCTATTCGTAACCTTAATGCCATTAGAGAAAACGGCTTCGTCACATAATCATCGGCTCCCAATTGAAGACCTTCTACTTCAGCAATTTCTGTATCATTTGCAGTCAGAATTAGCACTGGTTTTCGTGAGTATTTTCTAATTTCTTTGAGAAAATCCAATCCATTCCCATCTGGAAGGCTGATATCCAATATTATAAGATCTGCACACTGTATATCTTTCACATCTGATAAATTATAAAAATTTACAAAACTATATTCTTTACTTCCAAGCGTCAATTCTATCCCTCGATTTATTGAACTATCATCCTCAATGATATATTTTTTTCTTTTCATATCTCAATAATCTCCGTAAAATTATTAGACCATTTATTTTCTCAATCGCATTCATTCCGCTTTATATATTTCAGTAGTTGCTTTACTTTCAGCACTTGTCAAATCAAGTTGATCCGGCTCTACTTCAACACTTATATACTTATCGAAATTAAGTTTGGACAATAACGCACACCCCTTCCACATGCCCCGTATGGCAAAAACAATCAAACACCATCCCCTTCTCAAATCCATACCTCTGCCTTTTAAAGCTTTCCAGATCCCTTGCCAGTGTCTCAGGATTACATGAAACATACACAACCTTTTTAGGTTTTAATCTGCCTACTGCAGCTATAAACTCCTCTGTAGAGCCGGTTCTTGGGGGATCAAGGATTACCACATCTATCTTTTCCCCGGCTGCTGCCAGATCATTTATAAATCTGGTTGCATCTGCATTATAAAACTTCACATTCTTTATATTATTTATCCTGGCGTTTGTGAAAGCATCTTTGTGGGCATCCTTATTAAGTTCTACGGATATAACTTCCTTTACGGACTTTGAAGCAATCAGTCCTATAGTACCTATTCCCGAATATGCATCCAAAAGTACTTCATCACCTTTAAGGTTGGCGTACTCTATTGCCTGAGAATACAGTTTTTCAGTTTGTTCTCTGTTTACCTGATAGAATGACTTCGGTGAGATTTTGAATGTAAGTCCACAGAGTTCATCTGTGATATAACCCTTGCCATACATCACTATTTCTCTGTCACCAAGTACCATGCTTGTGTTTTTGTTGTTTATATTTTGAACTATCGTAGTTATCTCGGGATGCTCTCCTCTTAGTACCTTTATAAAGGCATTCTTATTTGGAAATATTACATTTGAGGTCACCAAAACCACCATGATCTGACCACTTTTCTTTCCTACACGTATCAGTACATGGCGTAAAAATCCGAAGCCGCTGTCTTCGTCATATGCCTTTATTTTAAATGAAACACACATTTTCTTGATGGTCTGTATGATACTTCCTGCCTTTTCATCTTCGATCAAACAGTTTTTTGTATCTACCACTCTATGTGAGTTCTTTTCATAAGTTCCGGCTATTATTTTCTTGTTTTCAAAACCGAAAACCGCACTTACTTTGTTCCTATAATGATAGGGATTGCTCATGGAGACAATCCCGTCAAATTTGCCATATTTTTTTATCAATAAATTTGCTTTATCAAGTTTTTCCTTGACATGCTTTTCATATGAACTGTTTATATAATCGCAGCCGCCACATTTTTTGGCGACTGCGCATTTTAGCTCCTTAGAAGCTTTTATATTTCTTTGTTAATTCCTTCAGCCATGCTTTCTCTTCTTCATTGAGTCCATAAGATATAGCCTCATAGACTTCTCTCTGATATTTATTATAAAATTCAATATCCTTCTTTGTCATCACTTCCACTAAGAGCGGCTCGCTGTCAATAGGTGCCATGGTAAGACTCTCAAATCCGAGGAAACCTTCCTGCTTTTCTATAACATTCATCAAAATTTCCATTCTGATACCATGCTTACCGCTTATATATACTCCCGGCTCATCACTCATTATCATACCCGGCTCAAACTCAAGATTTCTGAATAAATCTTTGTTTATCTTGTTTCTTATAGATGTAGGTGCTTCATGTACTGTATTTACAAAGCCTACTCCATGTCCGGTGCCGTGATTATAATCAAGTCCGTACTCCCAAAGAGCCTCTCTTGCCTTTATATCAAGACAAACACCTATAGCGCCTCTCTTAAATGTAGTATTTAAAAGTCTAAGCATACCGATGGTTACCAGAGTATAATGAAGTTTCTCTTCATAAGTATTTTCTCCAAGAGAAATTGTTCTTGTGACATCTGTAGTACCGTCCTTATATGTAGCGCCGGAATCAAAGAGATATAATCCCTTTGCTTCAAGCATCTTTGCAGTCTCATACTCAGCCTCATAGTGAACTATTGCACCGTTCTCTGCATAACCTGATATAGTTGGGAAGCTTAAATCAAGGAAAAGATCATCCTCTCTTCTTAAATTGTCAAGATAATCTGATGCCGTCTTTTCTGTAAGCTTGGCGCCGTTTTTTATCTGCTTTTTTATCCAATACATATACTTAGCCATATATACACCGTCTCTGATATGAGATTTCTTCATATTTGAAACCTCAACATCATTTTTTATATTCTTTAGATATGTAACAGGACTTAGCACACTGTAAAGTTTATTTGCATTTTCTTTTTTACTTATTGAAATAAATGTCTTATAGCTGACATCCGCCTCATCAAACATTATCTGTTTATTTTTAATACCTGCCACAGTTTCATCAAAACTGTCATACGGCTTTATATCTATTCCGTTCCCTACCAGATATGTTCTTACCTCATCACTGAGCGCCTCATCCTGAATAAATAATGTAGCCTTGTCGCTTTCAAGTATAAAATAAGATAGGAAAAGCGGATTACACTTTATATCAAAGGCTCTAAGATTAGTCAGCCATGCAATGTCTGAAAGTGATGATACTATCAGTAAATCCCTTCCATTCATTCTTTCTTTTACTTCACTTATCTTTTTTTCCGCCGACTTTCCTGCATACTTTTCATCCAAAATAAACACTTTTGTATGTGGTCTTTTCGGTCTGTCAATCCATACTTCATCAGTGATTTCTTTTCCTATTGCAAGTTTAACTCCGTTTTTTACAACCTTACTTGCAATGACCTTTCCCTCTGAAAAGCTAAGAAGTGATCCGTTAAAGCCGAGCACTTCGTCTTTTTTCATCTTCTCTTCCAAAAGCTCATCAAGATTAGGTACTCCCGGCTCTCCCATTTTCATAAGAGTGATACCTGAACCTTCAAGTTCATTTCCTGCCTGCAAAAAATATCTTCCGTCAGTCCAAAGATAGGCTTCTTCCTTCATTACGAGAAGTGTGCCTGCACTTCCTGTAAAACCGCTAAGAAATCTCCTGCATTTGTCATATTCTGTAGGATATTCACTTTGATGTGCATCAGAAGAAGGGGATATCCATGCGTCTATCCCCTCTCTTTGCATTACTTTTCTTAAATCAACAATTGTCTGTTTCATAATGCTCCTTTTGTAAAAGCCCTGTATAGTATAAGTTTATCAAATCGCTGCAAAACGAGCCGATAACTTATTTACAGAGCTGCCACTTCTATATATTAAGTATTTATAAAGCCAAATTTTACCAATGCATTAAAAACTCCGCCATCCGCTATATTGTCGGTGACATAGTCTGCATATTGTTTTAGTTCCTCTATTGAGTTTCCCATGGCTATACCCAGTCCCGATTCCTCCAAGATTTCCTTATCATTCATAGAATCTCCGAATGAAACCGTATCTTTTAAATCAACACCGAAGTAATTACACAGGCGTTTAGTCCTTCCGCCTTGCTTGCAACCTTTTCTACAACATCCGCTCCGAACATTCCGGCAAAGAGCGGCAGTTTCAAAGTGGGAAATTTCTTTTCTATATCCTTTGCACCTTCAACCGGTCCTATATATGTCAATGTTCTTATAGGCAGATCAAATAGTTCTTCAGCCGGATAAAACTTTCTAAAGTGCTGTCCCCATCTTTTAAAATCATATGCATCAATTATATGTGGATTGAAAAAATAATCCTTATCTTCAAGTGTAAGCCCTATAGAGCATTCCTTGCCTTCTACATATTTTGCCAGACCTCTTAAAACATCCTTATCAAAGAAATGTTCAAAGATTTTTTCTTCTCCCACCTTTACCAATGTTCCGTTTAATCCAATCACAGCATCAGGCTTTACTATATCAACGAATTGCCTGCTGTCGCTATTTTCCGGATTTCTACCTGTAGCAAGGACTATGATATGCCCCTGCTCTCTTAAGCTTTCTATAGCTAAAAGAGCTGATGGGGTTATCTTATAATCTTTATGATTAAGCAATGTCATATCAATATCAAAACTGAAAATCTTTTTATTTTGCATTATCCAACCTTAATTTACTCAAATGCCAAATATCTCTTACATATTCTTCTATAGTTCTGTCGGATGAGAACTTACCTACATTTGCAGTCTGAGTAAGTGCCATCTTTGCCCATCTCTTCTTGTCTCTGTAAGCTCTATCAACCTCTTCATGAGCCTTGTCATAACTTCTAAAATCCTTTAATATGAAATATGTATCGGCTCTGTCATGACCACTATTCTTTAAGAGTGAATCATAAATCTCTCTAAACTCCTCAGTGTTATTTGGAGAATAAAATCCGTTTACAAGCTGCATAAGTACTGTTCTAATCTCACTGTCACTGTTAAAAATAACCATCGGATCATATTCATGATTCTTCTCATATGCAATAACTTCATCTGAAGAAAGTCCGAAGATAAATGCATTCTCATGACCTACTTCTTCAACTATCTCAACATTGGCACCGTCCATAGTTCCTATAGTAGGTGCACCGTTAAGCATAAATTTCATATTTCCGGTACCTGAAGCCTCTTTACTTGCAGTAGAAATCTGTTCACTGACATCAGCCGCCGCAAAGATTATCTCAGCATTTGATACCTTGTAATCCTCAATAAATACAACCTTTATCTTATCGTTTATGCTCTTGTCATTATTGATAACATCAGCAACAGAGTTTATAAGCTTAATCGTCTGCTTTGCTCGTCTGTATCCTGCCGCCGCCTTAGCGCCGAATATAAATGTTCTCGGATACATATCAAAGTTATCATCATTTTTAAGCTTATTATAAAGATACATTACATGCAAAATATTTAAAAGCTGACGCTTATATTCATGCAATCTCTTCACCTGTACATCAAATATAGAGTCGGGATTTATATCTATGCCGTTATGCTCCTTGATATACTTTACAAGTCTTAATTTATTTTGATACTTTATCTCCATAAACTCAGCCAAAGCTGTTTCATCATCCAGATAATCCTTAAGACCTGCCAAAAGCGGTAAATCGGTAATAAACTTATCTGTTCCAAGCTTCTTTGTAATCCAATCCGTTAGGAGCGGATTTGCATGAGCAAGGAACCTTCTTTGAGTAATACCGTTTGTCTTATTGTTAAACTTATCAGGCATCATCTCGTAGAAATCTTTCAACTCCTGATGTTCCAAAATTTCGGTATGAAGTCTTGCAACACCGTTTACGGAAAATCCTGCTACAATAGCCATGTAAGCCATTCTTACCTGCCCGTTATAGAGTATTGCCATGTTCTTTTCTTTTTCTGCGTAGTTTCCGGATATCTTGCTCTTATCTGCTCTACAAATCTTCTGTTTATCTCATCTACGATTTGATAAACTCTTGGAAGAAGTGATTTAAACAAATCGATAGGCCACTTCTCAAGAGCCTCCGCCATTATTGTATGGTTGGTATATGCCATACACTCTGTAGTTATCTTCCAAGCATCATCCCAGCTTAATCCTTCCTCATCCAAGAGAAGTCTCATAAGCTCAGGTATCGCTACTGTAGGGTGAGTATCATTTAACTGGAATACCACCTTCTTTGGAAGATCATGTATATCGCTGTGATTTTCTTTAAACTTGTCAAGCGCTCTTTGAAGACTGGCTGAAATAAAGAAATACTGCTGCTTTAATCTAAGTTCCTTACCTGCATAGTGATTATCATTCGGATAAAGTACCTCTACCAATGTCTTTGCAAGATTCTCCTGTTCAAGTGCTTTTTGATAATCTCCCTTATCAAATTGCTCAAGACTGAAGTTTGTAATAGCCTCGGCATCCCAGATACGAAGTGTGTTTACCATTTCGTTCTCATATCCGAGTACCGGCATATCATAAGGAATTGCTCTTACAGAACCGTAGTTTTCCTGTATAAACTTCTCCTTACCGTCCACATTCTCTACTCTTACATTTCCACCGAATTTTACAATATAAGAATATTCGCTTCTCTTTATTTCAAAAGGATATCCGTTTTTAATCCAGTTATCCGGAACTTCCTTTTGATATCCGTTCTCTATCTTTTGCTTAAACATACCGTAGCGGTATCTGATACCGCAACCGTATGCAGGATAATTAAGAGTTGCAAGCGAATCAAGGAAGCATGCGGCAAGTCTTCCAAGACCGCCGTTTCCAAGAGCAGGATCGCTCTCCTGATCCTCTATATCTGTAAGATCAAATCCCAGCTCCTCCATAACCTCTGCCACTTCTTTTCTTGCACCGAGATTTATTATATTATTGCCGAGTGCTCTACCTATCAAAAACTCCATTGACAGGTAGTAAAGAATTTTTGCATCCTGAGCATCATATGCCTTATGAGTTGCTATCCACTCATCTATGATAGTATCTTTTATGGCATAGGAAAGAGCATAAAAAACCTGCTCTTTACTCGCCTCATCTATAGTCTTTCTGTATAATACCTTTACATTATCCTCTATAGCTTTTTTTAATTCCTTAGCGTCCATCATCGTAAGTATATCTAACCTTTCTTACTCACTCCAAGGGATGTATTCTCTCCGTTCAAGTTCCAATCCTTAGTGTATCCCTCTACATTGTTATAAATAATCTCATCTGCCAATGTGTCGTTCTTGATTACTGCTTCATTTTTCTTTATTATTTCGGCAATTCTCTCATTTCCGGTCTGTGAAAGCACGATATGGTCAACCACCTCAAATCCCGCTTCCTTTCTCATAGTCTGAATTTTTGAAATAAGTTCTCTTACAAAACCTTCTTCAATAAGCTCTTCGCTAAGTCTTATATCAAGTACAACAGTAGTCTTATTGTCTGCCTCAGTTACAAAGTCATCATTCTTTGCAGTCTCAATAAGCAGATCTTCTCTTCCAAGGCTTACAATCTCACCGTCAAAGTCAAAGTCTACACTTCCTGTATCATTTAAATACTTCATAGCCGCGTGTCCGTCAAGTGAAGCAAGCGCCTCTCTTATCTTTCCTAAGAGCTTACCGTACTTCGGTCCGACAGTCTTTAACTGCGGCTTAATGAGTAGCTTACAAATTCTTCCACATCATCCTTAAACTCTACAGCCTTGACATTCAGCTCATCCTCTATAATCTCCACATAGAAAGGATCAAGTACAGTCTCAGCCTTAACATACATATTTCCGATAGGCTGACGGTTCTTTATATTAGCTGAATTTCTTGCAGCTCTACCAAGTACTACTATGTCAAGTACCTCATCCATGCTTACCTCGAGATCCTTGTCGATAAACTCTTCGTTGACAGCCGGGAAGTCTGTTAAGTGGATACTTTCAGGAGCATTCTTATCTACGCTTCTTACAAGATTTTGATATATTTCTTCTGTCATAAAAGGTATCATTGGTGCAGCTATCTTAGAAAGGGTTATAAGAGCTGTATAAAGTGTCATATAAGCATTTACCTTATCCTGCTCCATTCCCTTTGCCCAGAATCTCTCTCTACATCTTCTTACATACCAGTTACTCATATCATCTGTGAAGCTTTGAAGCGCTCTTGCAGTCTCTGTTATCTTATAGTTGTTTAAATAGTCATCAACTGTCTTTACCAATGTATTAAGCTTTGATAAAAGCCACTTGTCCATTACGCTAAGCTTTTCATATTCCAAGTTGTACTTTGTAGGATCAAAGCTGTCGATATCTGCATAAAGTACGTAGAATGCATATGTATTCCAGAGTGTACCGAGGAATTTTCTTTGTCCTTCCTCAACGGCCTTGTCATGGAATCTGTTTGGAAGCCATGGTGCCGAATTTACATAGAAATACCATCTGATAGCATCTGCTCCGAACTTATTGAGTGCATCCATCGGATCTACGGCATTTCCCTTTGACTTACTCATCTTTTGACCGTCTTCATCCTGTACATGCCCCATAACAATAACATTCTTGTATGGTGCCTTATTAAATATAAGTGTAGATATGGCAAGAAGTGAATAGAACCAACCTCTTGTCTGGTCTACAGCCTCTGAAATAAAGTCTGCCGGGAACTGTGCCTCAAACTTCTCATGATTTTCAAAAGGATAATGATGCTGTGCAAAAGGCATAGATCCTGAATCAAACCATGCGTCAAGTACTTCCGGAGTTCTTCTCATCTCCTTACCGCACTCCGGACAGGTGATTGTCACAGCGTCAATATAAGGTCTGTGAAGTTCTATATTGTCAGGACAGTTCTTTGACATAGACTTAAGCTCTTCAATACTTCCGATGCTGTGCATATGTCCGCAGTCACAAATCCATACGTTAAGAGGTGTTCCCCAATATCTGTTTCTTGATACCGCCCAGTCCTGAATATTCTCAAGCCAGTCACCGAATCTTCCCTTTCCGATACTCTCAGGGATCCAGTTGATTGTATTGTTATTTCTTATTATATCTTCTTTAACCGCAGTCATCTTGATATACCAAGACTCTCTTGCATAGTAGATAAGCGGTGTATTACATCTCCAACAGTGTGGATAGCTATGCTCAAATACAGGTGCATCAAAGAGTTTTCCGTTCTCTTCAAGATCTTTTAATACAAGCTTATCGGCATCCTTTACAAATACGCCTTCCCACTTTGTTTCCTTTGTAAGATTACCCTGTGCATCTACAAGCTGAACAAAAGGAAGATCATAGTTTCTACCTATTCTTGAGTCGTCCTCACCGAATGCCGGTGCAATATGTACTATACCTGTACCGTCTGTCAAAGTAACATAGCTGTCACATACTACAAACCATGCTTTCCCCTTTACATTCAGTCCACCCCAAAGAGGCTCATACTCAATTCCTTCAAGCTCCTTACCCTTATAAGTCTCAAGTACAGTATAGTCCTCTTTTAAAACAGTTTCAACCAATGCACTTGCTAAAATATAAGTATAATCTCCCTGCTTTACCTTAACATAATCTTCGTCAGGATTTACACAAAGAGCCACATTACTTGGTAAAGTCCAAGGCGTAGTAGTCCAAGCCAGGAAGTAAACATCATCATCCTTTTTCTTAAATCTTACAATAGCAGATCTTTCTTTTACATCCTTATACCCTTGTGCTACCTCATGGCTTGAAAGCGGTGTTCCGCATCTAGGACAGTACGGCACTACCTTAAATCCCTTATAAAGAAGTCCCTTATCCCAAATCTGCTTTAGCGCCCACCACTCTGACTCTATATATGAATCATGGTATGTTACATATGGATCATTCATATCAGCCCAGAAACCTATAACATCTGAAAATTCCTCCCACATACCCTTATATTTCCAAACCGACTCTTTACATTTCTCTATAAAAGGTGCAACACCGTAGCCCTCAATCTGCTCTTTACCATTTATTCCAAGCTCTTTTTCAACCTCAATCTCTACCGGAAGTCCGTGTGTATCCCAACCTGCTTTTCTTGGAACCTTATAACCCTTCATAGTTCTGTATCTCGGAATCATATCCTTGATAACTCTGGTTAAGGCATGTCCTATATGCGGCTTTCCGTTTGCTGTCGGCGGTCCGTCATAGAACATATATGTAGGAGCATCTTTTCTATCCTCAATACTCTTCTCAAATATATGGTTCTCACGCCAAAACTTTTCAACTTCTCTTTCTCTCTCTACAAATTTAAGGTCTGTAGGCACTTTCTTATACATAAAAAATCCTTTCTTTGTAAGATGATTATAAAAAAAGCCTGCCCTGTAACAGGACAAGCCAAAACTTATATACCACCTTTACAACATACTATCATATGTGTTCCTATAACGGGGAAACCGGCATATCCTACTCTTAATTCAGATTGCAACTCGGGAGTGATTTTCGTCCATCGCTCCGTATCGGTCTTACACCGTCACCGACTCGCTGAAACTTCTGCCAAGGATTACTCTCTCCGTCTTCATTTTTATTTTATAACCGGTTAATATTATAATCATTCGTAGATATTATGTCAATGGCACAAAGGCTTAAATCCCCCTAAATAAGCCAAATTAGAGTAAAGGTACAATAAAATTAGTCCAGATATAACTTACCGGCATTGCTATGATCAGAGCAGGTATCATATCTCCTGTAGGAAAATCTTTAAGCCTTAACATTCTAAATCCTATAGCCAAAAGTATTATTCCACCTACAGCTTTAAAGTCATCTATCATTACAGGAGTTGTATAAGGAACAATAAGACCACCACATATAAATAAAATAATATATAAAATAAACTGAGGTATTGCAATAAATGATACCACAGGACCAAGTAAACATGCAAAAATCATAGCGGTAAAAATATCCAGAATAGCTTTGGCAATAAGTATTGTATGGTCACCACTCATGCCTGAAACCATTGCACCGTAAATACCTGTTCCTCCTGCACAAAACAATAATATAATAGTAAGTAAAGTGCTGTCAAATTCCTCATCGGATATATCACTTTCCTTTTCCTTCATAAACTTGAACATAATATTTTTCATACCCATTCCAAGCTTCGTTACCAGATCACCAAAATGCATCAATATACCTATTATACTTCCTATTACTACAGCCAGTATAACTGCGGGCATATTTTTCATCAGTATGATACTTGAAATACTAATGGCAAAAGCACAAGCCCCAAAGATCATATTGAGTTTTTCCTTAAAATCCAAGCTCATGTGCTTTCCAAAAACAGTTCCGATAATTCCGCCAATAAATACACATAAGCAATCGGTTATTATTCCTATCGGCATATTTATTCTCCTCTCAATTAATACTTTCATATCATAATTCATATATCAATATATGTCTAATTCATTTATAAAACACTGTGATAGCATAGATATGCATATTAGTTATATCTTCCATTCCATTTTTTCTGAATAATAAACAGAAATTTTTGTATAAAATCCGTGTTTTTTTGTAACCTAAATTTTTTTATAAATATATTAGCTTTGTTTTTTTATTTATTATTTTCATTCTTTATATTTTTTTATACTTTTTACATATTATAGACACAATTATTTTCTATATTATAAGAGCATTAGCGATGGCTAGTGCAGGTTTCAGAATTACTGGAACTACAAAGCTTTTTCATACTCATACCGGACAGTTTAACTGTCCGGCCCCCTTAAAAATGTTAAACCACCTATTCCCAAGGTGGTTTTTTTATGTTTGAAGCATTAAACAAATTCATTTTAATATAATAAATGACATAAAATTTTGAAAGCACTTTCAAAAATCTGATTTTTCACAAAAAAAGAGGAGCTTATATATCTAAACTCCTCTTTAAACTCAATATTATGCAGTCATTGCTATTTTTCCGTCAACAACTTGAATAACCTTAGTTGGGCACTTTGCCGCACACTTTCCGCAATTTGTACATTTGGAATAGTCTATAAGTGCTACATTTCCATTCATATGTATTGCATCATCCTCACATGCCTTTACACACAAAGTACATGCAATACAGCCTACCTCACATACCTCTTTGACCGCTTTACCCTTATCCTGTGAATTACACTGTACAAAAGTAAATGTCTCATACGGTACCAAATCTATAATTTTTTTCGGACATGCTTCAACACATTTTCCACATGCTACGCATTTCTCTCTGTCCACCAATGCAATTCCGTCAACTATATGTATAGAATCAAATTCGCATACCTTCACACATGATCCGAATCCCATACATCCGTAACTGCAGGCTTTACCGCCCTGTCCCGGTACATTCATTGCAGAATTACAATCTGTTATACCGAAATATGTAAAGTTCTGCTTAGTCTTATCACATGTTCCCTTACATTTTACAAATGCAACCTGTTTTACAGACTCACCTGCACTTACACCCATTATCTCTGCGATAATATCTGCCACCGGTGCTCCTCCTACAGGGCATTTGTTTACAGGTGCTTCACCTGCCGCAATAGCCTTTGCAAGACCGTCACAACCCGGATATCCACAACCACCGCAGTTGTTTCCGGGCAATGCATCTCTTACAGCTATTTCTTTTTCATCCACTTCCACTTTAAACTTCTCGCTGGCAACTCCAAGTAGGAGACCGATAAGAATACCGACTATACCAACTACTGCCGCCGCAATAATTACTCCATTCATATTCTTCCTTCCTAAATAAGTCCTGAGAATCCGGTAAAGGCAATTGCCATAAGACCTGCTGTTATAAGTACAATAGGCATACCTGATACTACATGAGGTATATCATTATTTTCAATTTTCTCTCTGACACCTGAAAGCAATACTATCGCCAAAGCAAAACCGCTTGCAGTACCTACGCCGTATACAAGGCTTTGTGCAAAATTGTATTCCTTTGCAACATTGTCAAGAGCAACACCCAAAACCGCACAGTTGGTTGTAATAAGAGGGAGGTATACACCTAGAGCCTCATAAAGTGACGGCATATTTTTCTTTAATACCATCTCAACAAACTGTACCAATGCCGCTATAACAAGAATAAATACAATAGTCTGTAAATACTCAAGCTTTAACGGAACCAAAATATGTGCATAAATAAGGCTAGCTGCCATACTTGAGAGAGTGATAACAAATATAACCGCTGCTCCCATACCTACAGAGGTTTCAGTCTTTTTTGATACACCGAGGAAAGGACAAAGTCCCAAAAATCTGCTGAGCACTACATTGTTTACCAGTGCCGCACTAATCAAAAGTAAAATCAGTTGAGTCATTATTTACCCTCCCCTGCATTAGCTGCATTTTCCTTCTCAGCCTTTGCCTTAGCAAGAGCCTCTTCTTTCTTTCTCTTTGCCTCAAGTTCCTTTTCTTCTATATCCTTATCAATAGCATTGTGATTATGCGCTTTGCTTTCACCAAAGCATGCCGAACAGTTTCCTCCACATGCTATTTCAGATGAATTACCTGTATTTGTAGCACTTGGGGCCTTAAAATAATTTGTAAAGCCGCTAAAAGTGCAAGTACAAAGAATGCACCCGGAGCAAGTACAAGTATTGAAATAGTAAAATCGGTAGGTATTATCTGATTGTTGTTAGGTAAAGCAATAAGCCCCTTAAATATTGTTCCGGCACCGATAAGCTCTCTTACAAAAGCTATGCAGGAAAGTGAAAGCGTAAATCCGATTCCCATTCCAATTCCGTCAAAGAAAGACGGAATTGCAGGATTCTTTGAAGCATAGCTCTCCGCTCTACCAAGAATAATACAGTTAACAACTATAAGCGGTATATAAATACCGAGTGATTTATAAAGTTCAGGTGTATAACCCTGCATCAAAAGCTGTACCACAGTAACCAAAGATGCAACGATAACTATAAACGCAGGGATTCTCACTCTGTCAGGTATTATATTTCTCATTGCAGAGATAATTAAATTTGAAAACATCAAAACGGCTGTTGTAGAAAGTCCCATACCTATAGCATTTACTACAGATGTTGTAACCGCAAGTGTAGGACACATACCTAACATCAGAACAAAGGTAGGATTTTCTTTGAATATACCGTTATATAAACGCTCTAAACTCTTGTTCATATTTCCTCCTTATTCCAATATTGAATTAAAGTAAAGTGCCGCATTGACAGCATTGGTAACAGCTGTACTTGTGATAGTAGATCCGCTTATAGCCGATATCTCATCATCTGCACTTGCAGCACCCTTTACAAGCTTGAATTCTTTTGTATTTTTATTTGCATACTGACCATAGAAAGATTTTTCCGCCGCTCTCATACCAAGACCCGGTGTCTCTTCCAGTGTGAGGAATGTTATTCCGACCACAGTACCATCCGATTTGATACCTACTGATATTTGAACGATACCGTTATATCCGTCCTTTGATGTTGATGTAATCACTCTTCCGATATCATTTCCGGACTCATCCTTTGCTCTGACCACTTCATCAATATTTGAATGTCCAAAGCCCTTTCCTGCAATTTCTTCTGCAGTTTCCGCAATCTTTGACGTATCAGTCTCATTTTCTTCAAAGTCTCTGGCTTCCGGGAACACCACAGCATATGCCTCATTTTTTGCCGCTTTTGCCGCTGCCGCTATAGGAGCCTTTGTAACATTATATACAAAGCCAAGTACAAGGCCCGAAATAAGGGTTATAGCAAATAAAATAATCGCATCTTTTACAAATCCTGATTGTTTTTTCATGCCTTCTTTGCCTCCCTTCCAAATGCCTTGGTAATGTTGCTCTCTCAAGTAAAGGAGATACCACATTACCGATGATGATTGCATAAGAAACTCCCTCTGCGTTACCGCCGAATAATCTGAATAAACCTGTCAGTATACCTATAAATATTGCGAAATACACCTGTCCCATCTTTGTAACCGGACTGCTTACATAATCGGTTGCCATAAAGAATGCACCGAAAATAAGACCGCCGCTGAGTACATGATATAAAACAGTTGTAGGATTGTGATCTCCAAATACAAATACAAACACAGCCACCGTTGCAATATATATAAGAGGTATTCTAAGAGAGATGACCTTTCTTACTACAAGATAAATTGCTCCTATAAGTAAAGCGATAGTTGAAACCTCACCGATAGTTCCCGGTATTCTACCAAGGAAAATATTTACAAGATTATACTGTCCCAGCGCACCTGTTATCCCCTTTGCCTTTAATAATGCAAGAGGTGTCGGTGTTGATGATGAATCATAATTTATAGCAACTGAACTGAAATTTGTCATGCTTCCCGCAAATGATATAAGCATAAAACATCTTGCAGCCAAAGCAGGGTTCATAAAGTTTTGTCCAAGTCCGCCATAGAGCTGCTTTACAACAATTATTGCAAATACACCGCCAAGTATAGGCATCCATACCGGAATCTGCGTCGGCATATTAAGAGCAAGTATAAGTCCTGTAACCACTGCGGAGAAATCGCCTATAGTTATAGGTTTATTCATTATTTTTTCATATAAGTATTCAGCAAGTACACATGCAAGAACTGTACATATTACCACGATAAGTGCAGACACACCAAACTGGAAACAACCAAATGCCAATGTCGGTATCATTGCAATGCAAACATCCTTCATGATATTTGCTGTGGATGAATTATCCCTTACATGAGGAGATGATGAAACATTAAATTTGCCTGCCATTATTTCCCCTCCTTCTTTGCTGCCTCAGCTCTTCTCTTTGCCGCTACAGCCTGACGCATATATTTAAATCCCTGTGTGAGCGGTCTCTTTGCCGGACATACATATGCACATGATCCGCATTCAACACATTCCATACCGTTTAACTTTCAAATCCTTCAGTATCGTCAGCGAGAGCCTTATCCATCATAAGAACAGGTACAAGGAAGCTTGGACATACATCAATACATCTTCCGCATTTGATACATGGTGTTTCAGGATTAGTCTCAACTTCATCTTCCACGAAAGTTGTGATTGAAGATGATGACTTTGTTACAGGAATATCCAACGTAAATAAAGCCTGTCCCATCATAGGACCGCCTGAGAGTACCTTTTTAGGCTCAGTCTTAAAACCTCCTGCAGCTTCTATAAGCTCCTGATAATTTGTCCCGGTTCTTACTTTAAAATTCTGTGGATTGGTAATTGCATCACCTGTGATAGTAACAACCCTTCTTATAAGAGGTGTAGATTCGGCTACCGCATTGTATATAGAAATAACGGTATCTGTATTATCAACAATACAACCTACATCAGCAGGTAAGAGACTTGAATTTAACTTTCTTCCTGTACACGCAAAAATAAGTGAACGCTCACCACCTTGAGGATACTTTGTATACAGCTCCACAACTTCTATTTTTGACTCGTTTTGCACAAGTTTTTTCATTCTGTCAATTGCTTCCGGCTTATTGTTCTCTATTCCAATAAGACCTTTTGCATTCGGAAAAAGTTGAAGTATAATCTTAAGACCTTCCACAAGTTTTTCAGGTTCTTCCAACATAAGTCTGTAGTCACTTGTAAGATAAGGCTCACATTCCGCACCGTTTACAATGATATAATCGATCTCGTTCTCATTCTTTGGTGAAAGCTTAACATGTGTCGGGAAAGCGGCTCCTCCAAGTCCAACAATACCTGCTTCTTTCACGATTTTTCTTATCTCATCTTTTGAAAGTTTTGTGTAATCTCTTTTTTCTCCAAAACCTTCTATGGTACGATATTCCTTATCATTCTCAATGATAATGGAATTTACCATCGAACCGTTTGCCACCCTTCTGGGTTCAATCTTTTTCACTTTTCCGGACACTGAGCTTACCACATTGGCTGATATAAATCCCCCCGCCTCTGCGATGATTTGTCCGACTAGCACTTCATCTCCAACAGCCACCAAGGGTTTTGCAGGTGCACCGATATGTTGGCTTAAAGGAAACACCATTTCAACGCCATTTGGTTGTAGTACTGTTATCGGATGTTCCATTGAGAGTTCCTTACACTCATATGGATGTACACCACCAATAAATGTAGCTAATCCCATATTTTTCTCCTCTTCTATGACAGGTAAACAAATGCAAGAAATTCAGCAGTAATTTGTGTTAAAAAAAGTCATTTTTTGTCAATTTTCAGATTATTTTAAAGCAATATATAATCCCTTAACACACAAATAAACCAAGAAACCAAAGTAATTCTTAGCCTTTCGGTATACTGCTATTTGAAGCATTTTTTTCCACCTACATTTTATTTTATTATACCATATTCGTACAAAGTTACAGACGATTTTCAAGGTTTTTATATTGTATTTTTTTGTATACACTCCATTATACTAGAGGAAGCAAGGATCTTTTTACAAATATTTATCACTATAATTCTCTATATCTCTGTGTTAATATGTCACTCCCAGTCTATAATTTTATACAGAAAAATTCAATCTAAATAAAAATAATATAGCAAAAATATTTTTTTGTTTTACAAAAAAATTCCTGCTAAATTCTGAATTCAGCAGGAATTTTTATTACATTTTATCCGGCGCTTCTATTCCAAGAAGATCTATAGCAGACTCCAATAACTCCTTTGTAAGAAGAATAGTTGCAAGATATCCTTTTTTCTTTTTTTCATCAGTTTCTGAAAGTATCTTTATCTCATGGTAAAATGAGTTAAAGGTATTTGAAACAGCGTAAATGAACTGGCATATCTTATGTGGTGCAAGCTCATTCCATGCAGACTTCATTATTTCATTGAACTGTGACAATTCCATATAGAGTTTTTTATGTATGTCTTCTACAGGAACTGTTAAATCATTCAAACTCACCTTTTGTGAGCTGTTCTCATAGTATTTTTCAAGTATAGACTTTATTCTTACTATTGTGTATAGGATATAAGGTCCGGTATTTCCCTCAAATGATGTAAATCTTTCAATGTCAAATATATAATCCTTTGCAGCTTGATTACTGAGATCTGCATATTTGATAGCTGCAAGTCCTACTATCTTTGCAGTATTTCTCGCCTCTTCATCAGATACATCTCTGGATTCCTTTATCTTTGAGTATACCGCATCCTCAATATCTTTGATTACAGTCTCAAGACGTACTACACCACCATCTCTGGTCTTTAAAGGTTTCCCGTCTTTACCGTTTATTGTACCAAATCCAATATATTTAAGCTCATGATTTGGAGGTACTATACCTGCAATTCTTGACACTCTAAAAAACTGTGTATAGTGAAGTTCCTGTCTCTTATCCGCAATATAGATATATTGATCCGGTGAATAGAGTTTTTCTCTTTCTACCAAAGTACCAAGATCTGATGTAGCATAAAGCGCCGCACCGTCTGATTTTCTTATAATACATGGAGGCAATTCCTTTTTGTCCTCCTCCATTACAATATCAACTACCAGTGCCCCTTCTGAAACTCTGGCAATCTTTCTGTCTTCCAAATCTTTTATAAGATCCGGTATATAAGGATCGGCATCAGACTCACCCTTCCAAAGGTCAAAGTCAACCAAAAGTGAACTGTAGTTTTTCCTTAAATCCTCTACTGATACATTCATTATATGTTTCCAGATCTCTCTGTACGGTCTGTATCCTCTTTGAAGTGCCAAAGTGGCTTCCTGCGCTCTTTGCTTAAAATCTTCATCAACTTTTGACTTCTTTGAAGCTGCCGGATATATTTCCTCCAAATCATTTAAGCTAAAAGGTGCTTCTTTTGGGAACTCTCCGTCGAAGTTTTCCTTAAAATAAACAAGCTCCGGTTTTCTTTCTCTAAGCTCTTCTATAATAAGTCCCATCTGTAGACCCCAGTCACCCAAATGTACATCCGCTATTACTTCATTACCGAAGAATCTTCCCATTCTTTTTAAACTCTCGCCGATGATAGCTGAGCGTAAATGTCCGATATGCAGTGGCTTAGCAACATTCGCACCGCCATAGTCTATTATTATTTTCTTTGACGGATTATCAAGTTCTATACCATATTTTTGTGAGCTTGACATATCCCTAATATACTTCTCTATAAAAGTATTGCTGATATTTATATTAATAAATCCCGGCATAATGGCTTCGATTTTTTCAAAGTTCTCACTTTCTTTCAGGATTTCAACAACCTCATTTGCTATATCAATAGGTTTTTTCTTATATTCCTTAGCTGCCGCCATTGCTCCGTTGCATTGATACTCACATAGGTCAGGTCTATTTGAAATATTGGCCTTTCCATACTTTTCATCATATGACAATTTTGCAAATGCAGACTTAAGCTCCTCGGAAATCAATTCAATAATTGTCTTCATATATCTCCAGTCTGTATAATTTATTTTTATGCACTATACTGTGCGACTCAACTACAAAAAAGACGGTCAAGATGACCGTCAAACATTGAAAATTTTAAACTCTTGATAAATACTCACCTGTTCTTGTATCAATCTTAATCTTATCACCAAGATTTACAAACAATGGAACATAAACAACTGCACCTGTCTCCACTGTTGCCGGCTTTGTAGCACCCTGTGCCGTATTTCCTGCAAATCCCGGCTCTGTATCTGTAACCTCCAACTCTACAAATAAAGGTGGCTCTACAGAGAATACATTACCGTTGAATGAACATATCTTAACCATCTCATTCTCTTTTACAAACTTTAACGCATCTCCAACCTTGTCTGCATTAAGTGCGATCTGATCATATGTTTCAACATTCATAAAGTTGAACATATCTCCGTCTGCATATAAATACTGCATATCGGCTCTGTCTATTCTTGCCTGTGGGAATTTCTCAGTAGGTCGGAAAGTTCTTTCAACAACGCTACCTGTAATTACATTCCTAATTTTTGTACGAACGAATGCAGCTCCCTTTCCCGGCTTAACATGCTGGAATTCAAGAATCTGAAAAACCTGTCCTTCCTCAATCTCCAATGTCAAACCATTTTTAAATCACCTGCTGAAATCATTAATATTTCCTCCTAAAAACTTTCATGCGATACTTGAACTATTTTATAACAATTTTGATGTCAAATCAAGACTTAGTTTGTTCTATTATGTACTCCATTGCAAGAGTATATCCGTTTAATCCAAGTCCTGCTATCTGTCCTGTACATACAGGCTGTGTGAGAGACTTATGCCTAAACTCTTCTCTGTCTGAAATATTTGATATATGAACCTCAACTTTAATACAATCAAGGCTCTCAAGAGCATCTCTTATAGCTACGCTTGTATGTGTGAATGCTGCCGGATTTATCACTATTCCCAAGGGTTTTTCAAAATATGCTTCCTGTAGCTTGTCAACTATGGCACCTTCATGATTACTCTGGAAACATTCCACATCTACTCCCAGCTCTTTTGCCTTTTTATTAATCATTTCCAAAAGATAATTGTAGTCTTTGTTTCCATAAACTTCCTTATTTCTTATTCCAAGGAAATTCATATTTACACCATTTATTACCAAAATTTTCATTGCATTCTCTCTCTAAGTTTCTCTGTCAATAATACTTTTACTTTTTCTATAATATCTTTATCGACTTTAATATTATTCCATATCTCAAAACTTGCCACACCTTGAAGTATAAGCATATCCAGGCCGTTTATACAAATCTTTCCATTTGATTTCATCTTCTTTATGAAGGAAGTCTCAAAAGGTGTATAGATAAGATCAATTCCCGAATCGCATTTTTTATAAAATGACTCATCCTTTATTATGCAATCTTCAATATTCGGATGCATGCCTACATTTGTAGTCTGGAACACAAAATAATTATTCTTAGAAAGTAAATCAATATCTGACTTTAAATCATCCAAAGAAATAACCAAAATATGCTTAATACCTACTTCTGCTTTGAGCTGCTCTGCCTTTGAAATATTTCTGTTTATAATAGTAATCGACTTTGCACCCTCTTCTATTGCCAGATAGAGCACAGCCTTTGCGGCACCTCCCGCTCCGAGAATAATTATATCTTTATCCTTTACAGAAAGATTATTATTATGAAGACTCATCCCAAGTCCTATAATGTCGGTATTATAACCCTTATAGCCTTTTTCACTCTTTGTAAGAGTATTTATTGCACCTATTTTTCTTGCCCTGTCATCAATCTCGGTAACTATATCAAGCATATCCTTTTTATATGGTATAGTCACATTAAAACCCTTTATATTAAGTGCAAAAGCACCTTTTATAGCATCTTTGATATTCTCGGTTACATGAAAAGCCAAATAACTCATATCAATATTCATTTCTTTTGCCAGAGTATTTTGCAAAACCGGAGAAAGGCTGTGTGAAACGGGATCACCTATGATACCATATACTTTTGTATCAGCGCTTATCATTTTTCTCCTTTTCTGACTTGATTTTATAAAAGAAAAGTACAATTCTTTCAAAAAGTCTTTTTATAATAATTTGAATTTCTTCTTTAGGGCTGATAGGATCGACTAAAACAGAGTATATCCCTGCATTATTTGCACCCCATATATCTGTAAAAATCTGATCTCCTACAAATAAGGTATTTTCCCTTTTTACCTTCAAAGTATTCATTGCCTTTATATAGCCTTTTTTTGAAGGTTTATTAGCCTTATATATATAAGGCGAGCCCACCATCTTAGCAAATGGTGAAACTCTTTTTTCTTTATTATTTGAAATAAGGCAAGTCTTAAAGCCGATTTCTCTTAAGGATTTAAAAAAATCAACATTTGACCTGTCAGCCTTTGTTCCATGAGTAGTCAGAGTATTGTCTATATCAAACAGTATAGCCCTATACCCCTTTTCATACATTCCCTTATAGTCTATCTCATATATATCTTTCTTATATAAATCCGGAAAAAGTTTATTCATAAAAATCATTTCTTTAAAAGCTTTGAAATTTCATCCACAAATGTATTTACATCCTTAAACTCTCTGTATACTGATGCAAATCTGACATAGGCTACCTCATCCAAATCCTTTAATTTTTCCATCACAAGCTCACCTATTTTTCTGGTAGGTATCTCACTGACTTCCATAGAATAGATTTGATTTTCTATATCATCCACTGTTTTTCTTATTACAACTGTAGACACAGGTCTCTTATGACAGCTTTGTATAATTCCATATTCAATCTTTGATCTGTCATAGTTTTCTCTGCTGTCATCCTTTTTAATTACCATAAGAGGAATAGTCTCAAGTTTCTCATATGTGGTAAATCTCTTATTGCAGCTCTCACACTGCCTTCTTCTTCTTATTGAAGAATTGTCATCCGCCGGACGAGAGTCTATAACCTTTGTATCCTGCGCTTGGCAAAATGGGCATTTCATAAGTTTATTCCTTTACACATCAAAAGTTTTATAAATCATTTATCTCGGCATCTTCTTCCAAATCAAAATGGAAAGGAAGGTTTCTGTACTCGTCATTGTAGTCCAGAGAATCACCGTATTCATCCATAAAATGCTCAAACGGAGTACTGTTATAGCGATAACTACTGTAGTCATTACCTTGCATTCCAATCATTATCAATATTGCAAATGCTGCAATGATTGAAAGTATAAATCCAAGTATTGATAAAGCCAAACCTATACCCGCCTTTACGTCTACACCACGTCCGTTTCTCATTGACAAAACAAACAGTACTACACCTATTATTCCAAGTGGAATTCCAAAGCACATGCAACATAGCACACAACTCATTATTCCTACAATCAGACATGCTACCGAATATTGCTCTTCGTTCATTTATCCTCCTTTAAATCATATCATCCAAACAAATAGAACCGTATGGTCTTATTTTCATCTTGTAACTTGACCCTTTTCCCAGAAATTTATCCATATAGGAAACATATTCATCACTTAAGTTCTCAGGAACCATTGCCATGATAACTCCTGCAAATCCCCCACCATGAACTCTGGTCGCTCCTACATTCTTTTCTTTAAGGAATCTTTCTGAGAGTGCAAGCGCTACTGTAATCCCCTGTTCATTCGGTGCGGCATTTGTATATACATTTTGAAGATATTTCCATGATGAATTTCCACTATCAGTAATATTTTTTAAAAATGTATCAAAATCATTATTCTTCAATGCTTTTATCTCATTATCTACTCTCTTATTCTCATCAAAGAAATGAATACTTCTAAGTACGGCTCTGTCACCTGCAAAAGCTCTTATCTTTGGCAGTTCCTTATAAAACTCATCTTCATCCACTTCAGATAATGTAGACTTTCCGAAAAACTCTGCTACCTTTTTCATCTCTGCAGGTATAGAAGAATAGTCGGCTGAAAGATCTGCATGTCCTCTTCCTGTCTGTACTATTATAAGATCGTGCTTTGCACCCGCAAAATCAAAATCCATCTCTTCAACCTTCGGTGAGTCAGGATTTGCAAAATCTATGCTTATCAGCCCTCCGTAGGCACAACACATTTGATCAAGCAGTCCGCTTGCCTTATCCCAGTAATTGTTCTCGGCATATTTTCCTATGTATGCATAATCGGTTTGAAAGCTTTCCTTCATTAAATAAAGTATTAATTATTTGACAAATTAAAGTTTCAAATGCAGCTGAAGAGCTCACTCCCGCACTTGAAATCACATTACTTGTAATGTATGCATCAAAACCGCCTATATTTGCACCTCTTTGCCTGAAACCTGCAAGTATACCCTTTAAGAGCTCTATAGTACCAATCTTATCTTTTCCGGGCTCTATGTCTTTAGTATTTACTCTAAACTTCTGTGAAAATGATTCACTTATAATATTAACATAGTCTGAATCATTTTTTGCTGCAACAGCTACACAGTCAAGATTTATACTTCCGCCAAGAACCTTACCATTGTTATGGTCTGTATGATTACCTGAAATCTCTGTTCTTCCCGGAGATGAAAACAGTTTAACATCTTTTTCTCCGAATTCCTTTGAGAATCCTTTTAAAACAGTTTCATATCTTTTTAAATTATCTTTAATACCCGTCTTTCCGTAAAGCGCTTCCAATAACTTCTGACCTTTATTCTCTAATATATCCTTTGCCTCAAGTAAGTTCATATACCCCTCGCTTAATATTTTAATTAAGGCATAAATACTTTCACTAATATTTATGCATTATAAAATAAGTTTATCATAAATCCAAAAAAAGTACACAATTTATTATTGTGTACTTTAGTTTATTTTAAATTTATCCTATTGCCAAAACTATTCCACCGTCACCTGCATACAAAGTAGCAACTCCTGCACCGTTTACAACCTTTACATCTTTAAATTTATTGCTGTCACGGAAAAGCTTAGCTACACTCTCGCCTCTTTCCTCATTATTTATATGAGTGATACAGACAATTTTTTCAGCAGTATTATCTCCGGCTTCCGATATTGCCAGTTCTACCATTTTAGTCAACGCCTTTTGCATACCTCTTTGCTGATCTTTTTTTACTATCACACCGTCCACAGCACCCATTATAGGTTTAATGCTTAACGCCGATGCTATAAAAGCGGTAACTGCGGAAAGTCTACCGTTCTTTCTAAGAGTATCCAAAGACTCCAAAACAAAATATGTCTTCATATCATCTCTTAGCTTAATTATTCTTTTTGATATCTCTTCAAAACTAAGACCTTCTTTACATAATTTGTCAAGCTCAAGCATAAGTCTATACTGTCCTGCAGAAGCAGACCTTGAGGAAAGCACCAATACATCCTTCTTGTCATAGTCCTCATCATAAAGCTTTTTTCCGATCTCCGCACTTTGATAGCTTCCGCTTAGATGTTCCGAGAGAGTAACAATAAATGCCATATCAGTATCACATTCCAATGCCTCTTTAAAAGCATCAGGTGAAGGACAGGCACTTTTTGGTCCTATTTTCGATTCAGCCATTCTCTTAATAAAGTCTTTTTGATCAAAATTCTCATCATCTATCACCTGATAATCTCCGATTTCAAGTGTTAGTGGAACAATTTTTATATTTTCATCATTTTTTAAATTCTCATCCAAATCGGTACAACTGTCACCAATTAATCTATATGTCATATTTTTCAACTCCGTTTAATGTAGTTTTAAAAACTACATCTATTATAGTAATATACTTGTTATAAGTCAAGTATGCTTAATTCTATAAATTAAATATGCTTGAAATAATTAAAATTTATGATAGAATCTGTAGTATTGCTTAAGTTTTTAGGCAAAATATTTTTGACCGGAGGTTTTTACACAATGAAATTAAGTGCAAGAAATCAATTCAAAGGAATTGTAAAAAATGTTAATGAAGGTGCTGTTAACGGCATTGTTACTATTGAAGTAAACGGAGAGGCTGTTTCAGCTACTATTTCAGTTAATGCTATCAAGGAGCTCGGATTAAAGGACGGAGCTGCCGCAATCGCTATTATCAAAGCGACAGAAGTTATGGTTGCTACAGAGCTTCCAAAGATTTCCGCAAGAAATAAGTTCCACGGTGTTGTAAAGAGCATTGAGGAAGGTGCTGTTAACGATATCGTAGCTGTTGAGACAAAGCTTGGTGTAGTTTCCGCTACAATTTCAAAGAATGCTGTAAAAGAGCTTGAACTTGCTGTAGGTAAGGAAGCTTATGCTGTTATCAAGGCTACTTCAGTAATGGTAGGCATTGAGTAAAATTTAAAAAAAGCCGGCACTTACGATTTTAAGTCGTTAAGTGTCGGCTTTTTTATTCTATTATTTTAACTTAAGCATAAGTTCATTACTTCTTTTAATAAATGCACTCATTCTCTCAGGTGAAAGAGGGCTATGTGATATTGACGCAAGATCGTAGAGCTGTTCACAAATCATATCAAATAAATCTTCATGATTGTTTTCAAGAAGCTCCTTTACAAGCGGATGATTTGCATTGAGAACCAAAGTCTCACCCTCTCCTCCAAACATTGAAGGATCCATTCCCATCATTCCGTACTGCTTCATCATCTCCTGCATTCTTCTGCTCTCTTCGGATATTGTAATCACCGATGAAATCTCATCGCTCTTTAAAAGCTGTACAGAAACTTTCAATCTGTCATTGTGAAGAGCAGTCTTTACCTTCCCGGATAACTCATCATATGAAGCCTTTGTATCTTCAGCTACTTCTTCGCTTCTCATATCATCCGTCATATCGGAATCTATTCTAAGGAATTTGACATTGTCTCTTTTCACCTCAAGAGTTGAGATAAAAGGTACATCAATACTATGAGGAAGAACTACAGCATCCTTACCCGCAGATTTGAATATATTTACATATTGGCTCTGCTCTTTTACATCATTTACATAGAATATCTGAGTTTTTTCAACCTCTTTTTTCTCTTCAGCGTTTTCCGATGTTTCATCAGAAGAATTTTCTAACGTTTCCTCGGAATTTTTACTTTCATCAATAAGCTCGTTTAATGTAAGGTATTTATCATTTATATTTTTAAACAGTATATAATCTTCTACCTTCTTAGCAAACTTCTCGTCTTTAAGATAGCCGTACTTGATAAACGGAGCTATATCATCCCAGTATTTCTCATACTTATCTCTCTCAGTCTTGCACATTCCTGAAAGCTTATCTGCAACCTTCTTTGCAATATACTCTGAGATTTTTCTTACAGAACCGTCATTTTGCAATGCTGATCTTGAAACATTAAGAGGAATGTCGGCACTGTCTATTACACCCTTTAAGAGTAATAAAAACTCAGGAATAACCTCTTTTATATTGTCGGCGATAAATACCTGGTTGTTGTAAAGCTTTATAGTTCCCTCTATAGAATCATACTCTGTGTTTATCTTAGGGAAGTATAAAATTCCTTTTAAGTTAAAAGGATAATCCATATTTAAATGAATCCAGAACAGAGGCTCCTTATAATCCATAAAGACTTTTCTGTAAAACTCAATATATTCCTCATCACTGCACTCATTCGGATGCTTTGTCCAAAGCGGATGTATATCATTTAGCGCTACAGGACGCTTTTTAATCTTTATCTTTTCCTTTGCAGGCTCTACTTCAACCTCTTCCTTAGTACCGTCTTCTTTTTCCTTTTCTTCAGTCTTTGCAGGTTCAATTATAGTTTCGATGACAGTATCTGTATCTAAAAGTTCATCCTTTTCTATAATTTCGGTGGCTTCCTCAGCATCGATATCCTTTAAGAATATCTCTACCGGCATAAATGAACAGTATTTATTAAGTATCTCTCTTACCCTGAACTCGTTGGCAAACTCATGGCAATTGTCATTTAAGTATAATGTGATAGATGTTCCTCTGGAGCTTCTGTTACCTTCTCCCATCTCAAACTCAAGACCGCCATCACTTACCCAATGTATAGGAGTTGCACCCTCTTTATATGACAGAGTGTCAATGCTTACCTTATCCGCTACCATAAATGCAGAGTAAAATCCAAGACCGAAATGTCCTATTATCTGCTCCTCATTTGTCTTATCCTTATATTTTTCTATGAAATCAACTGCACCTGAAAAAGCGATTTGATTTATATACTTTTCAACCTCTTCTTCAGTCATACCTATACCGTTATCTATAAAACGAATAAGTTTTTGTTTAGGACTGACTTCAACAATTATCTTATATTCATCTCCCTCAGGCTTTGTAAACTCACCTGCAAGACTTAATTTTTTTAACTTTGTTATGGCATCTGTTGCATTTGAAATCAATTCTCTCACAAAAATATCATGGTCTGAATACAACCATTTCTTTATTATCGGAAATATATTTTCACTGTTTATTGATAAGTTTCCCTTTTTCATTTCATCACCTCTCTAATAAATTTACAAATATATTATTTGTTTTGCTATAACTATTATAACCATGAAAATATAAAAGTCAATAAAAAATTGGCACTCACTTAATACGAGTGCCAACAGCGTTCATAATTATATAATTACTTAACCAACTTATCAAGCTCTTTTACAGATTCCGTCTCAATAGCAATACCATGTGTTGCCTTAGCTGCGTACTGATTTACCGCAACTTGAGACTTCTTTATATTCTGCATTGTTCCGGGTCCTGCCACGCAACCTCCCGGACATGCCATTCCTTCAAGTAGATAGCCCGGATACTTTCCGGCCTTAGCCATAGTCATCATCTTTCTACATTCTGAGAGACCTTCCGCATTCATTATCTTTACTTCCTTATCAGGATATTGATTTTTGATAACTCCTACAACCGCTTTTGCAACTCCTCCGGATACCGCAAAGTTTCTTCCGTCTGTAGATGCGTCATTGACACCGTTTGGATCTTCTTCAATATTCTCAATGTCTATATGCTTTGCATCAAATATTCCCGCCATCTCCTCAAATGTAAGTACAAAGTCTACCTCACTTCTTACCTCTGTCCACATAGCCTCAAGCTTCTTTGCAGAACATGGTCCTATAAATACAACCTTTCCTTCCGGATGCTGCTTCTTTATAAGTCTTGCGGTAAGTGTCATAGGTGTGAGCGCCATTGATATACATTCAGCCTGATCCGGGAATAATTTCTTGCCATCAATGACCATGAAGGACAACATGATGTACCCATGAAAGGCAATTTTTCAGGTACTTCTTCAAGGAAGTCAAATGCCTCTTGAGTAGCACAAAGGTCTGCACCGATAGCCACCTCAAATACATCGGCAAATCCAAGCTCTTTCATTGCGGCACGTAGTTTTCCGGGTGTAACCTTAGGTCCGAACTGACCTACGAAAGCAGGTGCAATAGCCGCATATACTCTGTCTCCGGATTGTATAGCTCTGATAGTCTGGAATATCTGTGATTTATCTGAAATAGCACCAAACGGGCAGTTTACAAGACATTGTCCACATGATACACATTTATCATAGTCAATATCAGCCTTGCCGTTTTCATCTGATGATATTGCATCCATACCGCATGAAGCCGCACATGGTCTTGTCTGTACTATTATTGCATTGTATGCACAGACATTTGCACATCTTCCGCATTTAATACACTTTTCCTGATTAATGCTTGAGAATCCGCTCTCTTTATCAATCTTTACAGCACCTGTAGGACAAACCTCTGAACATGGATGTGCAAGACATCCCTGACAACCGTTAGTTACAAACACTCTCTTTTCAACACAACCGTGACAGGCAAATTTTATAATATTAATTAATGGTGGTGTATAATATGTCTCTGCCTTGTCTGCAAGCTCTATATCCTCAGATACAGGTGCATGATTAGCCGCACTTCTGTAAGGCAATCCCATAGCAAGCCTTAATCTCTCACCTACTATAGCTCTTTCCAGGAAAACATTATTTCTAAATTTCCCACTTCTCCCGGGATAATTTTATAGGGAAGTTCCTCTATTCTTTTATCAACCGGCCACTCTGTGTGATAAGCCATTCTTGCAACTTCTCTAAAGATTCTATGCCTTATTTCCTGAATTCTTGTTTCAACACCTCTCACAATTTTCCTCCACTAAAAAAATTTAACGTTTATAGTGACAATAGTTTCAGTATTTCTAAAACCGTCTTCTATACTGAGCAATGATATAATACTATATTTAAAAAAATAAAAATAAAGGTATATTGTTATTTTTTTATCAATTTCTTGTTTTTTTATAAGAAACATACAAAATTGCATACAGAAAAGCACAAAAACGGCAGACTTTACAGTCTGCCGAAAAATATTTTATTTAATCAAACTTAGGATTAGTTCTCTTTCTTCTTAGCTGAGATTACGAATGCACCTGCTACAGTTGAAAGACCGAGTAATGCTGCATAAAGTCCCATTGCTGAAGCATCAGCTGTCTTTGGTACATTTAATTTTCCGCGCTTAGCTGCTGTCACATCACCCTTTGTTGTAACATTTGTGTTTCCTGCTGCAGGTCCTACATTAGCTGCAGGTGCAGGTGTGCTTGTAGGCGCCGGACCGTAGTTTGGAGCCGGAGTATTTACAGGTGCTGTTGTAGCAGTAACTGATCTTGAGCTTCCGCTTCTTGATGAACTTGATGAACCGCCTCTGCTGCTTGATGCTGTTGAATTTGAACGTGTTGCTACAGAAGGTGTTGCATTAGATGCAGTTGATCTAACTACGATTGTAGAAGTACCCGGTACAATAACCTCTGATGGTGCCTTCTCTCCCTCTATTCCTATAATACGGGTTGTCTTTCCCTCATTAATAACCTGTGCGCTTGCAGCGTCTGCAGATTTTCCAGGAACAATTATCTTTGAAGGTGCCTTCTCTCCCTCTATTCCTATAATAATAGTCTTATTACCGTCATCTATAACCTGTGCACTTGCAGCGTCTGCAGGCTTTCCCGGAATGATTATCTGTGAAGGTGCAGCAAAAGCAACTATACTACCTGAAACCAAACCTAAAGCCAATGTTAATGATAAAACTGTTTTTTTGATTATTGATAAATGCATGATATGATATCTCCTTTTTCATATAAGTTTCTTAATGAGGCTAATATATAACCTTATGAAAAAATTTTCAAGCACTTTAGTCAATATGTAAAACTATAGTAAGATTTCTTACGATTAAACATATTTTCTTAATAAATATATTTATTACTCTGTATCATTTTCAAGCTTACTTGCTCTTGCTTCCACTTCCTTCTTTTGGATATCTCCAGGCGTCTGCTCATATCTTGCAAATTCATAACTGAATACTCCCATACCTCCGGTCATAGAACGAAGTTCTGTGTTGTACCCAAAAAGCTCCAACATAGGAACATCAGCTCTTATAATCTGCTTTCCATGATTGATTGACTCCATACCGAGAACTCTACCACGTCTCTTATTGAGATCTCCCATAACATCACCTGTAAACTTATCAGGAACAATTACACTTACTGTGTAAATAGGCTCTAAGAGTACAGGAGCGGCCTTCATAAATCCGTCCTTGAATGCGATTGTAGCCGCCATCTTAAATGCCATTTCAGATGAGTCAACCGGATGATATGAACCGTCCAAAAGCACTGCCTTTACACCTACTACAGGGTATGCAGCCAAAGGTCCCTTAACACAGCACTCAGCCACTCCTTTTTCAACTGCAGGGAAGTAGTTCTTAGGTACTGAACCTCCGAATACTGTTTCTTCAAATACATATGGCTTCTCAAGATCTCCTGAAGGTTCAAAGCTCATCTTTACATCACCGAACTGTCCATGTCCGCCTGATTGCTTCTTATATCTTCCTGCAGCCTCAACCTTTTGTCTGATTGTCTCTTTGAAAGCTACCTTAGGTCTTGAAAGCTCAATTTTTACCTTATATCTATCTAAAAGTTTGCTAACTACGATTTCAAGTTGTTGGTCACCTATTCCATAAAGAAGAGTCTGTCTGTTTAAAGTATCGTTCACATGCTTTAATGTCAAATCTTCTTCCATAAGCTTTGACAAGCCTGATGAAAGTTTATCCTCTTCCCCCTTATTTACTATCTTGTATCTCATACATGTATATGGTGATGAGATCTTTGGTCCATGATAAAGGATAGGTGCATTCTTTAACGCAATAGTATCACCTGTAGTTGTTGCGCTAAGCTTAGCCATTGCACCGATATCACCGGCTACAAGCTCAGGTACTTCTATAGCGTTCTTTCCTCTGAGTACATAAATCTTTCCGGATTTTTCCTCTGTTTCCTTGCCTACATTATAGATGGCACTGTCAGGCTTTAGTGTACCTGTACAAACCTTAACCAATGAGTATTTTCCTATGAAAGGATCCACGATTGTCTTAAATACTCTTGCAGATAATGAAACCTCTTTATTATATTTTGCTGTGAAATGCTCACCATTACTTACGTCCACACCCACACACTCTTTATAATCAGGTGATGGGAAATACTTTTCAATTGCCATCATAAGTGCCTTGAATCCCTGTGCGTCCACTCCTGAACCCATCATTACAGGCACAATATCTCCGTTGCAAATATTTTCTTTGAGTGCTGTCGAAATTTCATCATCGCTGAATTCTTCACCTGAAAGATATCTTTCCATGTATTCTTCGCTTGTCTCGGCAACGGCCTCCATCAAGGCCTCTCTTGCAATCTTTAGGTTAGCTTCAACATAATCAGGTATCTCACACTCTACATAGTCTGAAAGGTTTGTAAATCTTCTACCTTTCATCTTTACGACATTTACAAATCCCACGAACTTTTCATTCTCTCTGATTGGAAGATGGAATGGCGCCACTTTTCTTCCGAAGCGTGTTTCAAGCTTCAAAAGCAGTTCACGATAGCTTGCCTTATCATCATCCATATTTGTTACGAAGAATATTCTAGGTAAGCCGTATTCCTCGCATAACTCCCATGCTTTTACTGTACCGACTTCAATTCCCGCCTTACAATTGACTACAATTATGGCAGCATCTGCAGCAGATATAGCTTCTTCCACCTCACCTACAAAGTCAAAATATCCCGGAGTGTCCAAAAGATTTATCTTTACACTTCCGGTTTCGCCTTCATATTCTACCGGAACCAAAGATGTACTGATGGAAAAACCTCTTTAATTTCTTCTTTGTCATAGTCGCTTATGGTGTTTCCGCTTGAAATACTTCCCATTTTGGAAATATTTCCTGCAACAAAGCTCATAGCTTCTGCCACTGTAGTCTTACCCGAGCCTCCATGGCCAAGTAATACGACGTTACGAATCTGTTTAGTTTCATAAACCTTCATAAGAGAATCCCTCCTTTTTAGTCAATAGACTTTTCTGATAAAGATATTTTACTAAACATACGCTAAAATTTCAAGTTTTATATTCAATTTAGACAATGTAATTTGCATTTTTATTATAGTTAAATCGTAAGATATTTTTTTATAATTTTTTTGTATAAATAGACTTGTTTTTAGTAAAGATAAATAGTTACAGAAAATTCATTTGACTGTATCACTTTAAATTATTAAAGTAAAAATGATTGACTATTAAAGTTTAATGTAATAAACTTTTTATATTTAATATAAAAAGTCGGAACGGAGGATTATGAAATACAATAATATAGCCTTTATAGGCTTTGGACTTATAGCCGGATCCATTGCCAAAGCAATAAAAAAATATATACCGGATTCAAAAATCTATGCCTATACAAATAACCGTTCCGAACTTCTAAAGGGTAGATCTGACGGAGTGGTAGATATAATTCTTGATAAAAATAGATTCCACCCTTTTAGAATGCGATATAGTCTTTTTATGTACACCGGTAGATTTTAACGATAAATATTTAGAAGAAATAAAGTCTTATATAAGAAAAGATGCAATAATAACAGATGTAGGCTCAACAAAATCTTCAATTCACAGCCTTGCAAAAAAGATTGAACTTGAAGATATATTTATAGGTGGACATCCAATGGCAGGCTCTGAAAAGACCGGGTACGACGCTTCAGATTCATTACTGCTCGAAAATGCTTATTATATGATTACACCGTCATCAAAAATAAATGATGATAAATTACACTCATTTATTAAATTAATTGAGTCAATAAAGGCTATACCTTTTATTATTGACTATCAAAAACATGACAATGTTGTTGCAACAATAAGTCACTTACCTCATATAATTGCCGCTGCTTTGGTAAATCTTGTAAGTGAAAATGACTATAATGATGAGGTAATGAAAAGAGTCGCCGCCGGTGGATTTAAAGATATAACCAGAATTGCGTCGGCATCCCCCATTATGTGGGAACAAATATGCATAGTCAACTCTGAGCCCATAAATGTGATGCTTCGTAAATATATAGATATCCTAGAGGATGTGTACTCACATCTGTCTGTTAAATCAAACGGCTATATCAACAATATGTTTGCAAAGTCCGGCGAATACAGAAACTCTTTGGATACAAACTCTCAAGGACTTATTATTTCAAAACATGATATAAGTGTGCATATACAGGATAAGCCCGGAGCAATATCCGTTATTTCCGCAATTCTTGCCGCAAATTCCATAAGCATAAAAAATATAGGAATTAACCATAACAGAGAAAAGGCGAGGGTGCACTGAATATCTCTTTCTATGATGCAGACTCATGTGAAATGGCAAGTAAATTATTGAGAGAATACAATTACAAAATAATTTAATGGAGGAAATATGATAAAAGGTAGATTAAGAGTTCCCGGTGATAAGTCAATATCCCACAGAGCAGTTATGTTTGGGGCCATATCAAAGGGAATCACAAAAATCAAAGGTTTTTTAACAGGTGCTGATTGCATTTCAACTATATCAATCTTTAAAAAAATGGGAATTGATATTGAAATGGAAAACACCTCCGTTAAAGTAAAAGGAAAAGGACTTTATGGTTTAAGTGCGCCAAAAGAAATACTGGACTGTGGAAACAGCGGTACTACAACAAGACTTGTAAGCGGTATTTTATCTGCACAAAACTTTACTTGTGTTCTTACCGGAGATAGATCAATACAAAAAAGACCTATGAACAGAATTATAAATCCTCTATCTTTAATGGGCGCAGATATTAAAAGCAATGAAGGTTTCGCACCACTTACTATCACAGGCAGTTCTTTACATGGTATAGAATACAATTCACCTGTAGCCAGTGCTCAAGTAAAATCCGCAATACTTCTTGCAGGATTGTATGCAGACTCCCCTACAACCGTAACAGAACCTGCAAAATCAAGAGACCATACCGAATTGATGCTGAAAAAATTAGGAGCGAGCCTTAATATAGATAAATACTCTGTTACAGTAAATCCTTGCAAGGAGCTTTTTGCAAGCGATATAGATGTACCTTCCGATATATCTTCCGCAGCCTTCTTTATGGCAGCCGCAATTTTAGTTCCGAATTCCGAGTTGATACTTGAAAATGTAGGTATCAATCCTACAAGAGACGGTATAATAAGAGTATTAAAGGATATGGGGGCAAATATCGAAATAATCAATTCTAATGATGAGTTTGAGCCGGTTGCGGATATAAAAGTATCCTATTCAAAACTTCATTCAACTACCATAAGCGGTGATATTATACCTACACTCATAGATGAACTTCCTCTTCTCGCCGCAGTAGCAGCGATGGCCGAAGGAAAAACCGTTATAAAGGATGCAGCTGAACTTAAGGTAAAAGAATCTAACAGAATTAAAGTAATGTGTGATGAACTTTCTAAATTGGGAGTGGATGTGGTTGAAACCGAAGACGGTATGGAGATTAACGGAACAAATAAACTTTTAGGAAATATCACAATAAATACAAATGATGATCATAGAATTGCAATGACATTTGCCATCCTCGGACTTATATCTGAAGGAGAGATAAAGCTTGACAATAAAAATTGTGTTGAAATATCATATCCGGGATTTTTTGATGATTTAAGAAGAGTAAATATATAAAAATTCGCCATCGATATAGTACTGTAAGTATTAATATCGGTGGCGACTTTTGTTTACTTCTGATGTCCGAAAAGCATTGCTACATAATAAAATCCGTTACTGTAATAATATCCCACTCCCGCATATATTGTAGAGGCGGGTATGTTCTCAATAAATCCCTCACTTTGAAGCATAAGCTCATTATGCTTTGGAGAATTTTTAAATGATGTTATCTTGATATCTGTAGATGATGAATTATCCATTGTTAAAATTTCAGATACACCGATATACTTGTTTGTTATATTATCTACAGTATAAAACGGCTGACCGTCAGGTCTGTCATGTGAAAATGAAGCAGCACTCTCCTTTGCCCTTTTCTGTGCAGCTGCCATAAGTTCACTGCTTATTACCGTCTCAGGCAATCCCTTACTTCTTCTGTACTCATTTAATTTAATTAAAAGATCCGCCCTTTCACCTGTATTCTCTCCGGCGATATGCATTGCTACATCAAGCCCTGCCTGTCCTGATTTTGTCATTACAATTCCATTCTGTGTCCAAGCCCCCTCTCCGTTTAGATCATATCCGTCAGGAGATTTGGTATTCTTTAGCATTGCACCATATGGAAAAACGGCATTACTTCCATTATTAAAGAAATAAGCCTTACCGTCCAACCACTGCCAACCCGTAAGTGTATATCCCTTTGTATTGAAATAATACCAGTTTCCGTCAATATTTTTCCACTGTGCCACAGGGTATTTGTAATCATCTGTCAAATACCACTTCCCTTTTGAATCATGCTGCCAACTCCCCGCATATGCCGACATAGGTACTCCCATGCTCATTGAAAGAGCGGCTGCCAAAACAACTATTCCCCTCTTCATTTCTCCTCCTACAACTCATCCAAAAATCCATTTATAAATAATCAACAATGTAAAAATATATTTTACATATGTAAATTTCTTAGGTATAATATATCAAACAAACTTTTATGTAGCCTTTATATAATGTAATTATAACAGACACATCTGATAATTAACAGTGCCTGTTTGGTAAACCTAAATGATGTATATTGTAAGAAATGCACAATGGAGAAGAAAGTATGAATCAAGAAAAATTTGATTTGGAAGAGGCTCTAAAAAACCTTAACAGCGCCCCTTCATCACAGAAGAAAACCGGTACAATCAAAAAGAAAAATTCCGTAAAAATAGAACCTGATTACAGATATGAAGCATGCAATGACTCTTTCCCATGTGCCAATTGTGGAAAAATGATAAATCCTGAAGGTGCAGGTACACATCACAGAAACCATTGCCCCTACTGCCTGTCTTCCATTCATGTGGACAATGAACCCGGAGATCGTAAAAGTGATTGCAAAGGCATTATGGAGCCTATTTCCATATGGGTTAAAGATAAGGGTGAATGGGCAATAGTTCACAGATGTAAAAAATGCGGTAAACTTAACACAAACAGAAGCGCCGCAGACGACAACCCTGTACTTTTGATGTCGATAGCCGTAAAGCCTTTGGCCTCACCGCCATTCCCACTGCATTTACTTCAAAACGCACTTGATAAACAAAAATAAAGAGAGGGCAAAGATCTTTTAAAGGTCTTTGCCCTCTTCTAAATTCACATTTTATTCAGTTACTTCTTCTTTTCTGATTTCTTTTGTTCTAATCTCTTTGCAAATCATATCTACAAAATCTGAAAGCTTCTTGCTTCCCTCGTCTCCGGCAAATCTGCTTCTTACTGAAACACTACCTTCAGCCTCTTCCTTTTCACCTACTACAAGCATATATGGAAGTCTTGAAAGTCTGGCATCTCTTATCTTAAATCCGATTTTCTCTGTTCTTGTATCAACAGTAGCATCCACACCGTTTTTCTTAAGTTCTTTCAAACTGAGTTTGCATAGTCTGCATACTTGTCTGATATAGGAAGAATTCTTACCTGCTCAGGACATAACCATGTAGGGAACTTTCCTGCATATTTTTCTATAAGCCATGCAAGAGTTCTCTCATAGCAACCAAGTGATGTTCTGTGTACAATATAAGGTCTTACCTTTGCACCGTTTTGGTCTATATAGTAAAGGTCGAAGTTTTCTGCAATAGCGGCATCAAGCTGAATTGTGATCATTGTATCCTCTTTGCCGTAAACATTCTTTGCCTGAATATCAATCTTAGGTCCGTAGAATGCAGCCTCACCGTCAGCCTCTGTAAAAGGAAGTCCCTTTTCTACCAGAATATTTCTAAGTGCAGCCTGTGTTCCTTCCCAATATGCCTCATCTCCAAGGTATTTTTCCTTATTGTCCTTATCCCACTTTGAAAGTCTGAATGTTACATCATCTCTAAGTCCCAGTGTTTCAAGTACATATATTGCAAGATTTAAGCAGCTTTGAAGCTCTTCTTCAGCCTGGTCCGGTCTGATTACATTGTGACCTTCGGAAATAGTAAACTGTCTTACTCTTGTAAGTCCGTGCATCTCTCCTGAATCTTCATTTCTGAAAAGTGTTGAAGTCTCACCCATACGATATGGCAAATCTCTGTATGACTTTTGAGTATTCTTATACACATAGTACTGGAAAGGACATGTCATAGGTCTGAGTGCGAGAATTTCTCCGTCATGCTGAGGATCTCCCAAAATAAACATACCGTCCTGATAGTGATCCCAGTGTCCTGAAATCTTATAAAGATCCGACTTTGCCATAAGCGGTGTCTTTGTTCTTACATAGCCCCACTCATTGTCCTCAAGATCTTCAATCCATCTTTGAAGCTTTTGAATCATCTTTGTACCCTTCGGTAACATAAGAGGAAGTCCCTGTCCTATTACATCTACAGTTGTAAAGAGTTCCATCTCTCTTCCAAGCTTGTTGTGATCTCTAAGTTTTATCTCCTCAAGATGCTTTAAATGTGCCTCAAGCTCTTCTTTTGAATTATAAGCTGTACCGTATATTCTTTGAAGCTTTGCCTTATTTGAATCTCCTCTCCAATATGCCATTGATGATGATATAAGCTTAAATGCCTTGATATCCTTTGTTCTTTGAAGATGAGGTCCGGCACAAAGATCTGTAAAATCTCCCTGCTTATAAAAAGATATTATCTCACCCTCAGGTAAATCTTTTATAAGCTCCACCTTATAAGGCTCATTTTTTTCTTCCATGAACTTTATAGCTTCTTCTCTTGGAAGTTCAAATTTTTCAATATGAGCACCCTCTTTAATGATTTTCTTCATTTCGGCCTCAAGCTTGTCAAGATCTTCTCTTGAGAAAGGCTCGTGGTCAAAATCGTAATAAAATCCTTCTGCAATACTTGGTCCGATAGCAAGCTTAGCCTCCGGAAAAACTCTCTTTACAGCTTCTGCAAGTACATGTGATGTTGAATGTCTTATAACAGAGAGTGCTTCCTTATCCTTGACAGTTATAAGATTGAGCTCACAATCACTCTCAATTTCATCCCTTAAATCATGCATAACACCGTTTACTTCACCGGCAACCACATTTCTTGCCAATCCCTCACTGATGTCCTTAGCTATCTCAATAATACTTTTTTTGCTCTCATATTCTTTTACTGAGCCGTCTTTTAATGTTATCTTCATATTTCCTCCGTTTCCGATAAAATAAAAATCGCCCCTAAACTCTCGTTTAAGGGCGATTGACGCGGTTCCACCTTAATTCAGATATATAAATATATCCCTCATTTGATTATAACGTAATCAACGTGCTATATTAAAGCCACTCCGAGACGGTCTTCACATATATTTCCATAAGTTGCTCTCAGCCTCCAACTCTCTCTGTAATTTCCACATATGCTACTTTTCTCTTCTTCGTTTATGCACAATATAATATTACTTGATTTTACCTTTGTCAAGGTTTCAGTGTATTTTATTTATAAATTTTCCAAATAATTGAGCATGCCTTCTACGGCAACCTTTGCCTGAGCGACTGCATCAACTACGGTTTTTGAGCCGTGAACCACATCACCTGCAGCAAAAACACCTTCAACAGTTGTCATACAGTTTTCATCTACTATCAAAAGCCCTTTATCAGATGCTCTAAGTCCGTCTGTTGTAAGAACAAGCTTATTCTTAGGTCCGTTACTTACCGATATTATTGTGGAATCGGCATCTACATAGTCGAGTTCTTTTTCATAGTCGATAACATTATCTTCTTCATCAAATATTGCAGTCTTAAATACAGGGCCGTCATATGTAATGGCTTCAATAGCCTTACCGAATATAAACTCGGCCCCCTCATATTTGGCAGCCTCCACCTCTACAGAGTTTGCCGCAACTCTTTTACTTCTGGCATAGAGCTTTACTGTTCTTGAACCTCTCCTAAGAGCTGTTCTTGCCACATCCATTGCCGCATTTCCCATACCGATTATCGCAACATTATCTCCAAGCTTGTGTCCGTCAGGATTTGCCAGATAATCCACACTAAAATGAACATTCGGCATACTCTCACCTGCGATACCCAAAGTCTTTGCTCTCCACACTCCGGTGCCTACAAATACGGCCTTGTAACCGTCTCTGAAAAGGTCCTTTATCTCCAAAGCTCCACCAACAGCAGTATTGTTTCTTATTTTTATTCCCATTTTTTCCATCTTGTCATAGTATCTTTGCATTAAAGACTTCGGCAATCTGAAATCAGGAATACCGTACTGAAGCACTCCACCTATTGTATTCTTTTCATCAAAAATAGTCACATCATAGCCTTCTTTTATCATCTTAATCGCTACAGTCATTCCTGCAGGACCACCGCCTATGACTGCGACCATAACATTCTTTCTCGGCTTTTTAACAAATTCCATTCTGTCCAGATAGAAATCCGATATAAACTTTTCTATATCGCAAAATCTTACCGGATTATTTTTTCTGTTCATTATACAATTACCGAGGCATTGAGCTTCATGGTCACAAACTATTGAGCAAACCAAAGATAAAGGATTGTTTTCAAAGAGAATTTCTCCGGCCTCCATTATCTTTCCTTCTTTAAAAAGTGATATAACCTGTGGTATTGATGTTGTTATAGGACAATGACTGCTGCATAGCGGCTTTACACTGCAGACATTTATTGGCCTCATTTACTATATGTAATCCCATTTTTCACCTCTTACTTCCAAATAAATTAATATAAGACGGGATAAGTTTACAGTGTTAAACATTATTTTTTTCAATAAAGTATCTGATAAAAATACATTTAGATATTTTTTGACAAAAGCCTATAAATCTGTAACAGATTTATAGGCTTTACTTAAATTACTTATCCTTAAAATATTCCTTAAAGCATTCAAATGTCTCTTCACTGATGTAATGCTCTATTCTACATGCATCCTCTATTGCAGTTTCCTTGCTTACACCCATCTTTTGTAAAATCTCACCTAATGCGACATGTCTTTCAAGTGTAGATTCTGCAATCTCCAAGCCCTTTGGAGTCAATGTGATATGTCCTTCATTGTCAACTTCAACATAGCCGTTTTCTCTGAACTTTTTCATTTGCTCACTTATTGTCGGCTTTGAATATCCCATTTCTCTTGCAATGTCAACTGCCCTTACTACGCCTGTCTTTTTCTTTAAACTAAGTATTGTCTCCAGATACATCTCGGCAGCTTCCTGTATAACCATAATTATTTCCATTCCTTTCGCTTTGCTCAAGGCACAAAACGTTATGAAAATGTTTCCTTGAGCTTATTTTTTATTTATAATTCTCTTGTAGGGAACTCGGTATACTACAAATCACGGGGAGGTGAGTGGGCTGTCCAGCTTGCCGGATGACCGCATAATTATATGTGTGGTTCGCCTTTTCAAGCACAAATAAGTGTGTCGTGGAGCACGTAATCTTATCTTTGTATAAACAATCTCGTTTATGGCTTAGGCGTTCAGTCAATACCGTCTCTCCCTATAATCTCTAATGAATCTTCTGATTCTGAAAGGAGTCCCTATGTCTTTAAAAATCGTCTACAAAATCTGTTGTGGTATTGATGTCCACAAGACTTTTGTAGTTGCCTGTATCGCTTCTACAAACGATAAAGGTATCACTTATTATGAGAGCCACCGGTTTTCTACCTACACGAGCGGTCTGAAACTTTGTTACAATGGTTACTCAACCGGAATTGCAAGGATGTCTGTATGGAATCTACCGGTAAATACTGGATTCCTGTTTATAACATCTTAGAAAATGACTGTTCGATTGTCCTTGCTCATCCCAAATATGTTAAGGCTATCCGTGGAAAGAAAACTGACAAGAAAGATGCCAAATGGATTGCTGACCTGTTCAAGCATGATCTTGTTGCCGGTAGCTTTATGCCGCCCGCTGACATCCGCCAGCTCCGTGACCTTATGCGTTACCGTTTCAAACTGACCTGCTTTCAATCAAGCGAAAAGAATCGTTTGCAGAACTGTCTCACGGTTTCCAATATCCAGTTGGGAAACGTTGTTTCGGACACCTTCGGCAAATCTGCTCAGGCGATACTGGATAAACTTTTGGAAAATCCCGCAGATACATCTTTTGACCTTGAACCCCTTGTTTACAAAAGTTTGAAAAAGAAACTTCCTCAACTCCGTGACGCTATTGACGGTTATATCACTCCGGAACAAGCCGGCAAACTTAAGGTTATCAAATCTCATTATGAAAACTTGGAATCCCGGAAAGCAGAGCTTGAAGAACTCATTCTTGCGCTCGCCGCTCCCTATCAGCAGGAACTTGCCATTCTCCAAACCGCTCCCGGTATCCGTAGCGACTTTACTGCCATCGGAATCATTTCCGAAATCGGTACCAATATGGAGGCTTTTCCTTCGGCGAAACACCTATGCTCATGGGCCGGTCTTACTCCAACCAACAATGAAAGTGCAGGGAAGAAAAAATCTGTCCGGGTTTCCAAGGCCGGATGCTATATCAAACCACTGCTGGTCCAATGTGCCAACGCTGTTGTTACCAGCAAAAAGCATCCGGAAATTCGCAACCGCTATCTCCGTCTCAAAAAGCGTCGCGGTCACAAGAAAGCAATCATTGCCATTGCAAGAATGCTTCTGACTGCATTATATCATATGCTGAAGAACGGTGAAAACTATAATGCGGAACTTTATCGGAAATCCTATTTGACTCCTGTTGACCGGGAAATCACTGTAGAACAGGCAATTATCATCGCAAGGAATCAAGGTTATAAAATCAAGTCAGCAACTGCATAGCCTTAACTCTTAATATTCAATTTTTAAAGCAGCCACCGAAAGATGGCTTGTTTGCGATGCGATTAAGGGAATGGATACCCTCTACTTTTCATTTTCAATCTTACCTCCTTCTACATTGCATTTAAACTTACTGATTATGTTAATATTATACCCATAAATATAGCAATTATCAAATGCTTACAACTCTTTAACTCATGTTTATAAATCGGACATCATAAGATGTCCGAATATATTAAAATTTGTTTTTCTTAATTCTCCGGTAAGAGATTTGTCATACTTGAAAGTGATATACCTACAGTTGACAAATTGTGAAGCAGTGATGATGTTCCCGGGGCAAGTATTCCCAAAATACCAAGGCCTATCAGAGAACCGTTAAATCCCATAATAAATCTGAAATTTGAGCGAACTCTTCTTGTAAGCTTATTTGAAAGTTCTTTCAATCTTACAAGATCATTTAAATCGTCTGCTGATATACATACATCAGCTATTTCTCTGGCAATTGCCGCACCTTCGCTTATTGCGATACCACAGTCTGCAGCCGATAATGCAGGTGAGTCGTTTATACCGTCACCGATCATTATTACGGTTCTGCCCTTTGCCTTTTCTTTTTCCACATAACTTGCCTTATCCTCAGGCAATACCTCAGCGTAGAATTTATCTACTCCTACCTCTTTTGCAATAGCTTCGGCTGTATGGATATTATCTCCTGTCATCATAACAGTCTTTTTAATTCCAAGAGCTTTTAATCTCTTTAAAACATCTTTTGCTTCAGCTCTGAGAGGATCTGCAATCTCAATAATAGCCGCAAGCCTTCCCGCAATAGCCATAAACAGATGTGAATATCTGTGATCAAGCTCTGCGAGCTTCTTCTTAGCATCTTCACTAAGAAAAGCTTTTTCATCCTCAATTACAAAATGATAACTTCCTATTACAACTTTATCGCCTTCTATTTTACTTGCAATACCATGTGCAACTATATACTGCACCTCTGAATGCATCTCTTTATGACGAATCTTTCTTTCTTTAGCCTCTTTTACCACAGCATTTGCAATAGAGTGAGGATAGTGCTCCTCAAGACATGCAGCAATCTTTAAGAGCTGATTCTCATCATCTCCGTCAATTCCGATAATTCTTTGTACCTTCGGGCAAGCATAAGTCAGAGTACCTGTCTTGTCAAATACTATAGTATCCGCATTTGCAATCGCCTCCATAAACTTTCCACCCTTTACGGTGATTTTGTCATTTCCTGCCTCTCTCATTGCTGAAAGTACTGCAAGAGGCATAGAAAGCTTCAGTGCACATGAAAAATCCACCATAAGAACAGACAATGCTCTTGTTATATTTCTTGTAAACAGATATGTAAGTCCTGTTGCCATCAATGAATATGGAACAAGTCTGTCTGCAAGTCTGTTTGCCATGTTTTCTGTATTTGATTTAAGCTTTTCGCTTTCCTCAATCATAGATACAATCTTATCATATCTGCTCTGCCCTGTAGTTGCGGCTACCCTTAAAAGACATTCACCCTCTTCAACAACAGTTCCGGCATATACTCTGGATCCAGCTCTCTTTTCTACAGGTACCGACTCACCTGTAAGAGATGCCTGGTTTAACATAGCCTCTCCGCTTACCATCTCTCCGTCAACCGGCACCACATTTCCTGTATGTACTCTGATTGTGTCGCCTGACTGAATCTGTGAAATAGGTACTGAAACCTCACCGTCATCCGTTACAAGCCATACCTTATCTACATTTAATGACATACTTCTTGCAAGGTCGTCTACGGACTTCTTATGTGTCCAGTCCTCAAGCTCATTACCTACACCAAGTAAAAGCATAAGTGAACCTGCTGTTGAGAAATTACCCTGTGCAATAGATATTCCTATTGAAAGTGCATCAAGTAAATCAACCTCAAACTTCAACTTAAACAAACACTTAAGTCCTTTATATATGTAAGGAGCAGCCTTAACAATTGTATAAATATTGTTGATTATATTTGGGAAGAACATGTTTCTCACGCCTGTAAACATGAGCATTCCCACCATCTTCTCCTGAAAATCTCTAGTAATTTGTCTACCTGAAGTACTTGGCATACTCTCAAGTAAGGCCGGGTTATTGTAGTCAAATTTTTTAAGTTTATTTATAACTGCATCTCTTTTATTATCCTTATAATAAATAGCGACATCACAGGTTCTTTCATATACAACGGCTTTTCTGATAAAATCAAAGCCTTCCAAATAATATTGAAGCATATCCGCTTCTTTTACCGACATTCTTTTTTGAGCCATGCGCACACGCATTCTTCTGTTTGACTCATGTAAAATTTTACAATTCACTTTTTATCCCTCTACATCTTCTTATAACTTAAGGAAGAGTCAGACTCTTCCTTATACTAAAAACTATATATTACTGATAAGAGAAATTACTCCTCGATGTTTCCTTCAGCTTCCTTTGCCGCACGCTCCTCATTGATATCCTTAGCTTCTGCTAAAATATCGCTTGCATTCTCCTGTACACATGAAACTGTATCCATTACACATTCCTTCATACGAAGTACTGCTGCTGTACCCTGTGCATATGCCTTCTTAGCATCCTTGCTTGAAAGCAACTTAATTCCTGCTGTACCGAAAAGTGTACCTGCTGCAAACAAACCGAACTTCTTCCATCCAAAACCATTAAGTAAAAACATATTAACCTCCTTAAGTTAGCGTCAACTAATTTTAACAATTATATTTTATAAAATTTATTACGGTAATAATATATCATAAACTTAAATTCTTGTAAATAGAAAAATTTTGCTCCAAAATAGGACTTTTTACTTGTGAATATTGTATTTTTTTAAGTACTTTTTAGTTAGTTTTTGCTAATATTTGGCAAAATTCAGTAAGTAAACTCTAACTTTTCCTTAAAAAAATCTTGCATTTAATGTTAGTGTATGCTAACCTATAGAATGTATTAGACATGTTTCATGAAAAGGAGGAGTTATGATGCCATTACTTATGGCTAACTTAGGTGAAGAATACACAATAAAGCAAATCGGAGGTCGTGAAAAAGATAAGACTTTTTTAGCAACCCTCGGCTTTGTTGTAGACGGCAAAATCACTGTTGTAAATGCTATGGCCGGAAACTTGATAGTTAATATCAAGGATTCAAGAGTAGCAATCAGCAAGGAATTGGCCTCAAAAATAATGATCTAAGTTGCCTGATAATTTTAGGTAGTAGAATGTAAGCAGCTTATTTACATTCGCCAATGGAATTTCCATTGTATGTTTTCAGAAATCACTTATTTTATAATGCGGAAAGGAGAATGGAATGGATACTTTAAGAGATGTAAAAATCGGTGAGACTGTTACTGTTGCCAGAGTTCATGGCGAAGGTCCTGTAAAGAGAAGAATCATGGATATGGGTGTTACAAAAGGCACATCAATTCATGTTCGTAAGGTAGCTCCTCTTGGTGACCCTATTGAGGTTACAGTTAGAGGATACGAGCTTTCTATCAGAAAAGAAGATGCGGAAAAAATTGAAATAAACAGATAAGGAGCTAATATGGCAATCAGAATTGCGCTTACCGGAAATCCTAATACCGGTAAAACTACTTTATTTAATGCCTTGACAGGTTCAAACCAGACAGTTGGAAACTGGCCGGGTGTAACTGTTGAAAAGAAGGAAGGAAAACTTAAAGGACATACAGATGTTATTATTACAGACCTTCCGGGTGTTTATTCTCTCTCTCCATATACATTGGAGGAAGTTGTAGCAAGAAACTATGTTCTCAATGAAAAGCCTGATGCAATACTTAATATTATTGACGGTACAAACCTTGAGAGAAACTTATATCTTACTTCACAGGTTACAGAGTTAGGTGTACCTGTTGTAATCGCGGTAAACATGCTTGATGTACTTGAAAAGAGCGGAAACAAGCTTGACCTTGATAAAATGAGTGAAAAACTTGGATGTCCTGTTGTGGAAATATCCGCACTTAAGGGTACAGGTGTTATGGAAGCTGCAGAAAAAGCTATTGAAATAGCTAAGAGTCATACTCTTCCAAAAGAAAAACAAGAGTTTGATAAGAATGTAGAAGATGCTATCAAGGATATCATTGCTCTTCTTCCAAACAGCGTACCCGAGCTTCAAAGAAGATGGTACGGAGTTAAGTTGTTCCAAAGAGATGACAAGGCTATTGAACAGTTAAATCTTCCAGACAGCACATTGGCTGAAATCGAAAAAATTATAACAAAATGTGAAGATACTATGGATGATGAAGCCGAAAGTATTATCACATCTGAGAGATACAATTATATCTCAACAGTTATTACAAGTTTTTATAAGGTTAAAAATAAAGACTATGTAAGTATTTCAGATAGGATCGATAAGATAGTTACAAACAGAATTTTGGGTCTTCCGATATTCGCAGCTATCATGTTTGCCGTTTATTATATTTCTATTACCACTGTAGGTACAGCAATGACCGACTGGGTAAATGATGTTTTGGTTGCAGAAATTATTCAGCCCGGTGTTCAAGGTTTCCTTGAATCTGCCGGCGTTGCCGAGTGGCTTGTCGGTCTTATTGTAAACGGTATTATTGCCGGTGTAGGTGCCGTACTCGGATTCCTTCCTCAGATGCTTACACTCTTCTTCTTCCTCGCTTTCTTAGAGGCCTGTGGATATATGGCGAGAATTGCATTCGTTATGGACAGAGTTTTTAGAAGATTCGGACTTTCAGGTAAGAGCTTTATTCCAATCCTTATAGGTACAGGTTGCGGTGTTCCGGGAATTATGGCTTCAAGAACTATTGAGAGTGAGCATGACAGAAGAATGACGGTTATTACAACCACATTTATTCCATGTTCTGCAAAACTTCCTATTATAGCACTTATATCAGGTGCATTGTTTGATAATGACGCGTGGGTTGCTTCATCAGCTTACTTTGTAGGTATTGCCGCTATTGTCATCTCAGGTATCATGCTTAAGAAGACCAAGCTGTTTTCAGGCGATCCTTCACCATTCGTTATAGAGCTTCCTGCATATCACCTTCCTACAGCAGGTTCAATCCTCAGATCAATGGCTGAAAGAGGTTGGAGCTTCGTAAAAAAGGCAGGTACAATTATTACACTTGCAACTATCCTTATATGGTTCCTCAGCTATTTCGGATTTGTAGACGGTTCATTTACATATCTTACTGAAGATCAGATGGATATTTCTCTACTTGCAAATATCGGAAACACATTTGCTTGGATTTTTGCTCCTCTCGGTTGGGGTACATGGAAGCCTGCAGTTGCAGCCATCACAGGACTTATGGCAAAAGAGAATGTCGTAGGTACATTCGGTATTCTATACCATGTTTCCGATTTCGATGCGGATACCGGTGAGGGTATCTGGCAGCTTTTACGTGCCGACTACACACCTATCTCAGCATATTCATTCCTTGTATTCAACCTTCTGTGTGCTCCTTGTATTGCAGCGATGAGTGCTATCAGAAGAGAGATGAACAGTGTAAAATGGTTCTGGACTGCTGTAGGATATCAATGTGTGTTTGCATATATAGTCGCAATGATTATATATCAGATAGGATCACTTATAATTACAGGTAAGTTCGGTATCGGTACAATCTTCGGATTTATCGGAATCGCAGCTATTATTTACGGTCTTGTGCGCAAGCCTTCTGAAGAAAAATAATATATTCTAAAAGCTTACGCATAAATTGTTTTATTAAAGAAAGGAGATCATTATGGCAGCAACAGTTGTTATTTCAGCTGCATTGGTCGGCGTAGTAGGTCTTATTATAAGATCAATTTATAAAGATAAGAAAAGTGGAAAATCCTCCTGTGGTGGAGGATGTGGTGGTTGCTCAGGCAGCTGTCATACCTGATTCTTTATTCAAATACTTGAATCCCAATAAAAAGAAAGAGCCCCGGCATTTGCTAGGGCTCTTCTTTTTTACCAAGTCTGATATTTTCTATTTTTTCTTTTAACTCTCCTTCTAAAGAATCAAACAATCTGTTTGTAACTGAAGTCTTTTCTATATGTTCTTTTCTGAAAGCCTCTTTAGTATCCTCAAGATCCTTTAAAAACTCCCTTGCAGAGATAAGTATTGCCCCCTTACCTCTTATAATAATCTGCTCAATGCCGTCTGATGTTGCTACGGTGACATCATATCTTTTTATCATTTCATGTGTTGTCTTTTCTATATACTGATCGGCTGTTTCCGCAGTCTTTGTATATACCACATATACACCCGAGAAATTCTGCACCTCCGTAGGATGATTTACAAGCCTGTAAGCATCAAATACCAGAATAATCTCATAGTCCTTGTAGGCCTTATAATCTATCAGAAGTTCAATCAGTCTGTCTCTTGCCGCATCTATATTTATCTGTGCAAGTTCATTTAACGACTTTGAAGCAAAAATAATATTATATCCGTCAACCAGCAAGTAATGTTTCTTTTTTGCTCTTTCTTTATAAACATACTCTTTTTCAGGTGTTCTCTTTACAGGTGCATCCCAGTCTCCTATTCTTGGAATCACCTTACCGTATGTTCTTTCAAATATGGCCATAAGCTCTTCTCTGTCGGCTTTTGTGGCATCATAGGTGGAACGTACCGTCTCTATTTTTTCCTCTTCTTTACAAGCTCAAACTTCTTTAAAGGCAAATGCATATAGTTAAATACTTCACTCCACGGCACTATAAAACTCTCACCATGAGAACAAAATACGGAGTACGGAGTATTCTTTGTATCAAACTCCGCAATATACGAACTGCTCTCTATAATCTTATCTGCATTATGGCATGGTAAAAATCCTCTTAGACTGAAACCTATTTGACCAAGTCCCTTGGTATATGACAAAAGCGTACTTCCATAGTTTTGTATATTGACGGTAGGCGCATATCCCGTCACTCTGAGAGTCTCTCCACCCTCATAGCTTATATCCTCTGCATTCATATTGTTTAAATCATTTAAAAGCCTACCAAGAGAAGTCATAGGTATATTTATTTCAAAGTCATAATATGGCTCCAATAAAATTGATTTGGCATACATCAGTCCATGCCTTACAGCTCTGTTTACAGCCTCAAAAAAATCACCACCCTCGGTATGTTTTTCATGTGCTCTGCCTGCTACCAAAGTAAGCACCACATCGGTTAGCTCGCTGCCTGTAAGTACACCTCTAAACTTAGATGTCTCAACAATATTTCTTACCTGGCTCTGAAAGTTTTTTGGGAGTTCATCATCCGACACCTCATTTACAAATACTATGCCGCTTCCTCTCTCACCTTCGCTGATAAGTATATGTACTTCCGCATAATGCCTTAACGGCTCAAAGTGCCCTACACCCTCAATATATCCGGTTATAGTTTCCTTATAAATAATACCTCCGTCAATAAGATCGCAGTTTAACCCAAGTCTCTCAACTATAAGATTTTTTATAAGATCTATCTGAACTTCTCCCATCAAATTCACCTTGATTTTTGAAAGTTCCTCGTCATACTCCATTTTGATTTCAGGTATCTCATCAAAAATTTGTACCAGCTTCGGATATATTTGATTTATACTTATGTCATCTGGGAAAACCATATTGTAACTGAGTACCGGTAACAGCTTTTGTACAGGTCTTTTTACATCTCCGAATGTGTCTCCGGCATGAACTTTTGAAAGTCCGGTGACCGCTACAATGTCGCCTGCAAAAGCTTTATCTGTTGCATTATATTTTTCACCGTCATAAGCTCTTATCTGATTGATTTTTTCACCAAAGAGTGTATCCTTAACCTGTAAACTTCCACCAAGAAGTTTTATAAAGGAAAGTCTGTTTCCGTTCTCGTCATATTTTATCTTATATATTATTCCGGAAAGTTCATCCGAATAAGTCTTTTCATGTACATACTCTTTTATCAGTTCAAGTATTCCTTCTATATTTATAAGTTTAAGACCGGAACCGAATATTGTAGGAAATACTTTTGAATTCTCTATACAAAAGCTTATATCCGATTTTGTTATTTCTTCCCCTTCGATAAACTTTTCTATAAGATTCTCATCACAGGCTGCAACCTCTTCTAAAAGCATCTTATTTTCCCTTGAAAAGTCCACTATATTTTTTGAAAGAGATTTTTTAAGGCCTTCCAATATTTTGTCCTTGTCAAACTTGTCACTGTCTATTTTATTTACAAATATTAAAGTAGGTATATTTGCTTCTCTTAATAATCTGAAAAGTGTATGTGAATGTGATTGTACGCCTTCACTTCCGCTGATTACCAAAACAGCCATATCAAGTATGGATATGGTTCTTTCCATTTCGGCACTGAAATCCACATGTCCCGGGGTGTCAATTATATTTATTTCTATATCATCTATACTTGTTCTGGCAAGCTTTGAGAATATAGTTATTCCTCTTTTTCTTTCATATTCATCATTATCCAAAAAGCTGTCCCCAAAATCCACTCTTCCGGTTTTTCTAAGCTTTCCCGTCTTGTAGAGTATCGCCTCTATCAATGTAGTTTTTCCGGCATCTACATGTGCCAACACACCAACATTTATCATAGGCTCAACCTATGTCAATGCGGCAAAACTTACAGGCACAAATTTTTCCAACTCCTTTGGATCCATCTCAACCTGATAACCGATTTTACCTGCACTGAATATAATTTTATCATAATTTAAAGCTGTGGAATCAACTACAGTAGTAAATCTCTTTTTCATACCTATTGGAGAACACCCCCCATGTATATACCCTGTAAGAGGCAGTAAGTCCTTTGACTTCAACATTTCTATAGATTTTTCACCTACAGCTTTGGCCGCTTCCTTTAAATTAAGCTCCTCTGCTACCGGTATTACAAATACATAGTTTGCCTTACTCTTTCCAACTGTTACCAATGTCTTAAAAACCTTTTTCTCATCCTGTCCAAGCAACTGTGCCACTTCTACACCATTTGTAGCCGGAGTATCTATATATGAATAATGATTGTACTTTATCTTCTTTTGATCCAAAAGTCTCATTACATTTGTTTTCTCATCCATTTTTCTCTTTCCTTTAATTTCTATCAACTTAAAAGTGAGACCGCTTCATTTATATTTCTTACACCTATCAGCTTTATATTTCCTTTAAATGAAATCTTCTCAAGGCATACCATCGGTAAAATACAAATCTCAAATCCAAGCTTCATAGCCTCTCTAATCCTAATCTCAGGCATACTTACGGCTCTTACTTCGCCTGAGAGTCCCACCTCTCCGAATATTACCGTCTTTTCATCTATTGTCCTGTTTTTCATGCTTGAGATAATCGACATAATAATTGACAGATCCAGTGCAGGCTCATTTATTCTCAGTCCACCCGCAATATTTATATATGCATCATATCTGCTCATTGCAAGTGCACATCTTTTTTCTATGACCGCCATCAAAAGATTTATTCTGTTTACATCTGTTCCTGTAGAAGTTCTCCTAGGTAGTCCAAATGCTGTAGGAACCACCAAAGCCTGTACTTCTACAAGTATCGGTCTTGTACCCTCCATTAAACATGCCACGGCTGCACCTGTAGCATTCTGCGGTCTTCCTGAGAGCATAAACTCGGAAGGATTTTTTACTTCTATAAGTCCCACTTGTTGCATTTCAAATACACCTATCTCATTTGTAGAACCGAATCTGTTCTTGACAGCACGCAGTATTCTGTATGAAGCAAACCTGTCACCTTCAAAGTAAAGCACTGTATCCACCATATGTTCAAGTACTCTCGGACCTGCAACCTGTCCTTCTTTTGTCACATGTCCGACTATAAATATAGCAATATTATTTTCCTTTGCTACCTGCATTAAGAGATTTGTGGATTCTCTTACCTGACTTACACTTCCCGGAGCTGACGCCACCTCTTCATTAAACATAGTCTGTATAGAATCTATAACAACCACATCCGGCTTTTCACTCAGTACGGTTTCTTTTATAATATTGAGATTGGTCTCACATAGAAAACTTAAATTTCCCGTAATTTCTCCCACTCTTTTTGCTCTCATCTTTATCTGCTTTAAACTCTCCTCACCTGAGATATAAAGCACAGCCCTGTTTTCATCCGATATATTCTTACAAACCTGAAGCAGTAATGTGGACTTTCCAATTCCCGGATCTCCGCCTACCAAGACAAGCGAACCTCTTACCACGCCGCCACCAAGTACTCTGTCAAGTTCCTCAAAACCCGTCTTAAATCTGTCCTCATCTTCCAGTTGTATTTCAGAAAGCTTAGCAGGCTTTTTATATGTATTTGCAGATATTCCCCTGCTTACTGTCTTTGTCTTTGCCACCGGCTCTTCAACAAGACTGTTCCATGCCTTACACATAGGGCATTGTCCCAACCACTTCGGTGACTCATATCCACATTCCTTGCAAAAGAATGCGCTTGCTTTTGCTTTCGCCATAAAAACCTTTCTATTTAAAATGGGCATATCCGGCTTACCGGTATGCCCATGCAACTATCTTTTTTTGATTAAAACCTTTGATCCGTTCTCACTTAGCTCAACACTAAATATAAGCTTACCTGATAGATTGGTCTTCATGCCTCCGATACTTACATCATCAACATAAACCTCATATTCTGTATCTTCTTCCAAACCAATAGTTATTTGAGTATCCCCAAAACCATATATAATAAAGGTAGTCAAATTTGGAGTGGTTTCAAATTCCATCACTGCACTACCCGGAACCGATTCGTACACAAAAGCCGAATTTCTTTCAAGCTTTGTTATCTCCTTAAAAGTCTTTACCTTATATACATCCCCCTCATGTGCAAAATCTTCTACCTTTGATTTTGTACCAAGAATATAATTTCCAAAACTAAGTTTACCATCCGCCTCTTTGCAAATCAGACTCTCTACTACAGGCATATAAACCTCCTACCAAGCTATGTTTTTGTAGAAATAGTATACAACATTTGGAAACTTCAAACAAGTATATTATTGAGAATTAACATCTAATTTAGCTTCTATAGCTGGTTTCTTTCACGCTCTTATTACATATTAAATAAGCGTAAAAGCAATCTGTTTTTCGGTATATGACATAATAGATTCATTACATAATCACAGGAATAGAAAGTTCCTTGATTACATCACAGCTTTCATCCGGTTCATACTCATCAATCCAATCCCAGCTTTGAACACAAGCTACAAAATCCTTATTATCCCACAAGTTCAACATGCCGAGATTTAGGCACTCGTAGGCTTCTTCTCCACCTTGAAAAACAAGCTCATATGGATCATCGCTGACATTTTGCACTCTTCCGACTCTATTATCAAACGCTTGTTCCGCAATCATAGAAAGCGACTTCAAAACTTCCTCCGGTACATCTTTTCTAATCTGTATAACATTTTTGTACATAATATCATCTTCCTTTCAGGTAAGTATATAACGTTCTCTTTGTCTTAACATAATACCATGGTGTACATATAGTGTCAATTTTGATGAATGACTGTTCCGTCCATAATTCTTCTTCATTTTTCAATAGTTGTCATCGCACAATAAAAAAGGGGCTGTAGGGAAATAAGCATTTCTACTTCCCGTAGAACTAAATAAAAATATCCTGACAAATACAAGGCGTTTTTGCTTTGCGACTTTGTCAGGATATTTTATTTTTCTATAATGCTGTCTATTTTTGGGCATAAAATCCCCTTGGTATAAATTTTGCTTTTGCATTTTTACTATGCTGTTTTCTCCTGTAGTTTTCCTTCAAATTTCTTTAGTTTGGCATAGAGAAAACGATGATATTTATTTATATTTCTTCCTATTGCAAAAAGCATAAATTCTTTATATACCTTATCTGAAGAACGATAATTAAAGCGTCGGAAATCTTCATTCTCTTTAATATCTCCAAAATGACCTTCTGTTTGAATAGAGCGTGTCTGTCGTTTCAGAATACCTTTCACTCTGTATGTTAGCATGTGACTTCTCTTTAAGCTCTTCCCATACTTCATTGATCTTCATTACTTTATTCTTATCAATATCTTTATCAGGATTATACTTGTATAAACATTTAGACTTATGTTCACATCCACTACAGTCTGAACATCCATATACTTCATATGTTTGTGTATAACCGTTCTGTTCTTTCTTTTCTGTGTTGATATATCTCAGTTCACGGCCGTCATGACAGATATAGACTTGCTCATCCTCAAATACCGTTGTCTTCATGTTGTAGTATTTACCTATATCTTTACTGTATACATCATGATCGGGTTGTACCCTGTTCTTCCCTTATCCGAACAATTGGCTAGCAGTCCGGAAAAATTTAAATCCTCCATAACTTTTTTAGGGTATAGACAGGATCGTCATCGGGTAAACTCAATTCTCATTTTAATTTGTACTAAATCTTGACATAGAACCAACAAAACTCTGCCAACCTAACCACTCATAATAAAATCAGAAAATAATTTTCAGCATTTTTCACAATGAAAATATACTACCCGTGTACTGTAACATATATTATTTTAATAGAATACAATATCAGGTTCTTTAAACCTCTCATTTAATTCATCTCTTGATTGATATTTATCTTTTTAAAAATATATTTTACCTAAATAATATTCATCTTTCAGTTTTTCCGGTACTCTAATCTCTTCCAGCATATCACATTCACTGAAAGCATAGGGATCTACATATTCTACATTTTCAGGCACCGTTATAGTTTTAAAAGCACAATTTATAAAGACATGATCTTGTATTTTCTTTAAATTCTCAGGCATTTCTATTTCTTCCAAATATGTACACTGCCCAAATGTACATGACTTAAGTTCACTCAAATTGCTACCCTCACCGAAATATACCTCCTTTAATCTTGAGCAATTATAAAATGCATATTCACATATTATTTCAACACTTTTAGGTATATAAACACCTTCGATAAAATCCCTGTCTTCAAAAGCTCCCGCTGCTATCATTCTGGTGCCATCTCTAATTTTTATTCTTCTCACACCTTTACCTGTGTATCCGAGAAGTATATCGCCAACATATTTACAGCCATATTCATCAGACTCCATATCAAGCAGATAGTCGGTATTACTAAAACACCAATGTCCTACATTTTCTACGTACCTCGGTATATTTATTTCAGATAAATGTATACACTCCATAAATGCATAATCACCTATATCAACCACACTCTCCGGTAATCTCACCTTTTTTAATCCCGAATACATAAATGCGGATTCCCCTATAATATCTACTCCTTCAGGAACGCTTATTTCTTCCAAAGATTTACAAGATCTGAAGCTCTCATTTCCTATTCTCTCTAAACTGTCCGGAAATTCAATCTTCTTTAAATTTTCATTATCATAAAATACACAGTCTGCAATTACTTTGGTATAATCTTTAACCTTAACATACTCTTTTTCCACATCACTATATACCAATACTTTTCCTATATATGCACAACCGTATTCATCAATATCCGCTTTCCTAAGAATATCAGTTCCTAAGAAAGCATCTTCTCCAACAGTTTTTATCTCTTCTGGAATATTTATATCAGATAAACTGCTACAATTTCTGAAGGCATATTCGCCTATTTTTTCAAGACTATTAGGAAACTTTATTGTTTTAAGCTTCTCGCAACCCTCAAAGGCACTGTCCTCTATTTCAACTATATTTCCCAAAAAAACAATATCCTCCAAAGATCTGCAATCCGAAAATACTTTCGTATAAACAGCACTCACACCCTTCGGTATTTCTATTTTCTTTAGCGAAATACAATTATAAAAAGCACCTGTCTGTATTACTTCCAGATTATCAGGTAATTTTATGTCTTTAATTTTTACACAGTTATCAAAGGCATGAAATCCTATTGTCTTTACGGTCTCCGGTATCGTAATATTTTCCAGATTGGCACAATTATAAAATACTCTATCACCTATATCTGTCACTCCATCAGGTATTTCTATTTTTTTGATATTCTCTCTTTTCTCCAATATACCGTCTTCAATACCTAAAAAGATATTATCTTCTATAATATTCTTACATTTCAAATTGCTCAAAAAGAAACCTATAGCTATGGTAAGAGCTATACCTGTTATAGTAAATAAATATATCTTAGTCTTTCTGTTACCCACAAACATCCTCCCTCTGATATTGCTATTCTAATATGTAATTTTAATAATATATAACTTTAGGATATACCTTTTCAGAGTTTATCTTTTTCTTTATTATAGCAAAATCCTCTTTCATACTTGAAGGTACTTCAATTTGCTTTAAGTTCTTACATATAGTTATAGCAGAGCTGTCTATATACTGCATACTTTCCGGAAATCTTATTTTTTCAAGGCTTTCACAATATGCAAAAGCTGCAAAGTATACCTCTTCCAATCTTGAAGGCAGAGTAATCTCTTTTAAGCCGGTACAACCAAAAAATACTCCCATATACAATATTTTGATATCACAGCCCTCCTTAAATACAACCTTTTCAAGTGCTTCACAGTCTTCAAAGGCCTTACCGCCAAGATATTCTGTACTCTTTGGTATCTCTATTTCTTTAAGACTTTTACATTCTTTAAAAGCTTCCAATTGAATTTCTTTAATATTGCTTTCTTCTTCAAATATACACTCATTTAAATTCTTACATCCGCTAAAAGCTTCCCTATCTATGATTTCCACACTTTTTGGAATCTCTACGCTTTTTAATCCTTCAGAGTTTAAAAACGCCTCACTACATATACTCTTTGTTCCTTCCCTGACTTTAACATAACTTGCTCCATGTTCGTATTTAAGGAGTATATCTTGGAAATATTTACATCCATATTCATCCTTTTCCAAATTTTCAAGCCAATATGTATTCTCAAATACTCCTGCATCCAATCCGTCAGGAGTTTTTTCCATATCGATATCAGATAAATTTCTACAATTTGCAAAGGCCATACTTCCTATATTCTTTATCTTTTCAGATATATTTATGCTTTCTATATCACATTCATAAAATGCTCTGTCTTCAATATCTTCTAAGCTTTGCGGCATATTTATATTTTTAAGACTTTTACAGTTTGCAAAGGCTTCATCCCCCACAACTATAATACTTTCAGGTAATTCAACCGTAATCAAATTAGGCAGATTTGAACAGGCTTTACTTGCAATCACTCTTGTACCGTCTTTCACCTTCATTTCACTGCCTTTATTATCATATTTTATCAGCGCATCACCTATATATATTCCATCCTCATCTTCCCAGAGTCCCCTCTCATAATACTTTGTACCTTCAAATGTACCTTCCTCAATATATTTTATTCCCTTAGACATATCTATTTCAGAAAGTTTTTTACAACCTTTGAACGCATAGGAATTTATCCGCTCGACTGAATCCGGAATTTCTATACTCTGTAGTTTATCGCAGTCTAAAAATGCCTCACTTCCTATATTTTTCAAACCGTCATTCAACTCTATTTCTTTCAATTCTTTACAGTTTGAAAATGCAGACTCGTCAATCTCATTTACTCCCGGAGGAATGTTTATTTTTTCCAAAGCAATACAATCTTTAAATGTTGCAGCATTTATTATCTCCAAGCCTTCGGGTAATTCCACATTTTTTAAACTTGAACATTCATGAAATGCACCAAACCCTATATCTTTTACATTTTCCGGTATTTTAATATGCTCAAGTTTTCTACAGCCCATAAATGAAAGTTCTCCAATACTTTCAAGTGTATCAGGTAATTCCACAACTTCAATATTCTCACAACCTGAAAAAGCATAAGCAGATATTGATTTAACCCCTGCAGGAACAGTCAATTCTTTTAGACTTAATTTACTCTCAAATAGACCGTCTTCAACACCATAGAATATATTATTCTTTATAATTATTTTTCTTTTCACATGTGTAATTACATATTGTGCAAAAAACAACACAAACAATAATATTGAAATAGTCAATCTGAATTTTACTCCCTTACCCATAAGCATATCCTCTATATTTCATGAAAGCTGCCACTATATATTCTCCACTGTTTTTAAATATTTAGTTGTAAATTTAATCACGCTATGACTTCACTCTTTTCTTGTCTATATGTTAATATATAAATAGATTACTTTCAAGTTTTAAAATCAAATTACCTATATTTTTTTATTTGCTTTTTTTAACTATTTTCTTGATTTAACCAACATATTTAAACATTTTATTCCACAAAAATACCACACATCCTTTATGAATATGTGGTAATCTATATAACTTATTATATTATCTAATTTAACTATAATTTTGACAATAATGACTTTATGCCGGTATCATTGCTTCTATTACATCCGTCTCAATCTATATACCTTGCCGCCGGTTTATCAGAATCGTTTTGATCTTCTCTATTATTGTTCCCTTTATTAGCTATCTTTCTAACAGCATTACCTGTTAAATTAAATGCACCTCTCATAAGCATACGCATCAGATAACGTAGTCCGAAACCTATTATAAATAAAATTATAACACCTACAACTTTTTCCATTATATTCTCCAATCTGAAATTATGTCTAAACAGTAAAACTGCCACATACTCTTTGCGAGTACATGGCAGTATGTGCGTCTTTATTATATTAGCTAATTAGCCTGTAATTTTAGCAACATTGAGTCTAATTCCCGGACCCATTGTTGATGTTAAAACTACGCTCTTAATGTAAGCACCCTTAACAGTGCTTGGCTTTGCCTTATTGATAGCATCCATGATGCTCTGGAAGTTCTCCAAAAGCTGCTGCTCACTGAATGAAGCCTTTCCTACAGGTACGTGAACGAGGTTTGTCTTATCAAGACGATACTCTACCTTACCTGCTTTGATGTCTGCAATAGCCTTTGTAACATCCATTGTAACTGTACCTGCCTTAGGGTTTGGCATAAGTCCCTTAGGTCCGAGTACCTTACCGAGGCGTCCTACAACGCCCATCATATCAGGTGTTGCAACGATAACATCAAAATCTAACCAACCGTCATTCTGGATCTTTGGAATAAGCTCCTCTGCTCCAACATAGTCAGCTCCGGCAGCCAAAGCCTCATCAGCCTTTGGTCCCTTTGCGAATACTAAGATTTTTACAGTCTTACCTGTTCCGTGTGGTAGAACTACCGCACCACGAATCTGCTGGTCTGCATGACGTCCGTCAAGACCTGTTCTTATATGTAATTCTATTGTTTCATCGAACTTAGCAACTGCTGTCTTCTTAATTAAAGCTACTGCCTCGCTTGCATCATACTGTACGCTACGATCAACTAATTTGGCAGCTTCAACATATCTTTTTCCGTGTTTCATGTATATTACCTCCTAAATTAGTCTTCTACTGTGATACCCATTGAGCGGGCTGTACCTGCTATCATAGAGATAGCTGCGTCAATACTTGCTGCGTTAAGATCAGGCATCTTAAGAGTAGCGATTTCCTCGAGCTGTGCTCTTGTGATCTTAGCTACCTTTGTCTTGTTAGGTACACCTGAACCTGAAGCGATCTTACATGCTTTCTTAAGTAAAACTGCAGCCGGTGGAGTCTTAGTTATGAAACTAAAGCTTCTATCTGCATAAACTGTGATAACAACAGGGATGATTAAGTCTCCCTGATCTGCTGTTCTTGCATTAAACTGCTTTGTAAACTCAACTATGTTTACACCATGCTGTCCGAGAGCCGGACCAACAGGTGGAGCCGGTGTTGCTTTACCTGCAGGTATCTGCAATTTGATATATCCTGTAACTTTCTTTGCCATGTGGCACCTCCTTGTGGTAATTTCGGGGATTTCCCTCCCACGCATTTAAATAAATGCAACTATGTAGTAAATTACATCTTCTTAACTTCTGTGAACTCGAGCTCTACTTTTGTCTCGCGTCCAAACATTTCTACGTTAATAGAAACAGTTTTCCTCTTTTCGTTGACAGCGGTAATCACTCCCACGGTATCCTTCCATGCTCCGCTGATGACTGTAACCATATCGCCTTCCTTAAGGTCAACCTCAAGTCTTGCTTCAGGCTTTGCGGCATTACCGCTGTAGCCGAGTGCTACAAGTTCATCTTCGGTGAGTGGTACCGGCTTGCTTCCCGGGCCTACGAAACCTGTAACGCCTCTGGTATTTCTTACAACATACCAGGTTTCATCATTCATATACATATGTATAAGAACATATCCGGGGAAAAGTTTTTTATCTGACGATTTTTCGACACCATTTTTTACTTCAAGTATGGTCTCCATAGGAACCGTAACCTCAAGTATCTGATCTTGAAGTCCGCGATTCTCAATTGTCTTTTCAATATCTACTTTTACTTTATTCTCATAGCCTGAATAAGTATGGGCTACGAACCATTGTGCCTCTGCCATATTTTCACCTATTTAAGAACAAAGTTTAGTAAAAATTTGAAGATAAAGTCAAGTATTGATATTATTATACCAAGTACAATAGATGATGAAATAACAGCAATAGTCTGCTTTATAATATCATCCTTTGTTGGCCATACTATCTTTTTAAACTCTGTCTTTATACCCTTCCAAAAGTCAGATATCTTTCCGCTTTTTCCTTCAGCCATAATTACTCCTATTTTGTTTCCTTATGCACTGTATGAGTTCTACAGAACCTACAATACTTTTTAATTTCCATACGGTCAGGATGATTTTTCTTATCCTTTGTCGTATTATAGTTTCTCTGCTTGCACTCTGTACAAGCAAGTGTTATCTTTGTACGCACAATCTCCACCTCCATTGTTCGAATTAGACTTGAAAATCCAAAAAAAAAGGACTTTGCATCCTTAATCCTTAGTATTCTATCATATACAAGTATAACCGTCAATATATAATTTTTCTTGACAAATTTCAATTTAATTCTAGAATAAACATTGAAACAAAAATACACGTCTATGGAGGACTTCTATGGAAAGGCTAAAATTATTTTTCAAAAGGAAAGATATTGTGATTTCAGCCAAGCGTTATGGCATTGATGCTTTGGGCGCTATGGCACAGGGACTGTTTTGTTCACTGCTTATAGGTACTATTATAAATACTATAGGTAAACAGTTTCAGATCTCTTTCCTTACAAGTTCGGTTGCTACTATTGCGGGGGTTGAGTATACTGTAGGATCTCTGGCAAGTGCTATGAGCGGTCCGGCAATGGCTGTTGCTATCGGCTATGCACTCAATACGCCGCCGCTTGTACTCTTTTCTTTAATTACTGTAGGTTTTGCTTCCAATGCACTGGGTGGTGCAGGCGGACCTTTGGGCAGTATTATTTGTTGCTATTATAGCATCTGAAGTAGGAAAAATGGTTTCAAAAGAAACGAAGATAGATATACTTGTTACGCCTCTGGTAACCATATCGGTCGGAATATTCTTATCCGCCATACTGGCTCCGACTCTCGGAAAAGCCGCTATGAAACTTGGAACGGTGATTATGTGGGCTACAAGTCTTCAACCTTTCCTTATGGGTATACTGGTTTCACTTCTTGTCGGTGTGGCGCTTACACTTCTATCTCATCTGCAGCCATATGTGCGGCTCTTGGACTTACAGGACTTGCAGGCGGTGCCGCTTTGGCAGGCTGCTGTGCTCAGATGGTCGGATTTGCTGTTATCTCATTTCCTGAGAATAAATGGGCGGGACTTATTTCACAAGGTATAGGAACATCAATGCTTCAAATGGGTAATATAGTAAAGAACCCTCGCATTTGGATTGCACCATGTATTACTTCTATGATTACAGGACCTATTGCTACATGTATATTTAAGTTGCAGATGAATGGAGCCGCTGTATCATCGGGTATGGGTACATGCGGTCTTGTAGGGCAGATTGGTGTATACACCGGCTGGGTAAGCGATATTGCAAACGGAAGCAAAGCTTCTATCACTTCATTTGACTGGATAGGACTTATATTTATATCATTTGTTCTTCCAGCTGTTATCACACCTATTATTCATATCTTTGTGAAAAAGATGGGACTGGTAAAGACAGGCGATTTAAAGTTATAAATAATCCTCGGGATTTGGTGAATTCCAAAATCCCGGGGATTTTATTTTTACAATAATCTAAATACCTGCTCCGCAGTGTCTGTTAGATTTTGCTTTGCAGTATCTGTTTGCATTGCTTCTTCCAATGTAACTATTCTTCTAAGTATCGGGAAGAAGGCATCAATTCCGTGCTCATTACAAACTCCTGCATCCTCTGTAACACTTCCTGAGAATGCTATGACCTTTTTATTATACTTCTTTGCAATGTTTGCTACACCTACAGGAGCCTTTCCCATAACGGTCTGATGGTCAAGTCTGCCCTCTCCTGTAACCACTATATCAGCATTCTTTACATATTCTTCAAGCTTAGTTTCATCAAGTATTATCTTTATTCCGGACTCCAACTTTGAATTTGTAAAATTAAGGAATGCATAGCCAAGTCCTCCTGCCGCACCGGTTCCCGGATATTCACTGTCTGCAGTAGGATATTTTTCTTTTACTATCTTTGAATAGGCATTTAGCCATCCGTCCATATCGGCTACCATTTCCTTAGTAGCACCCTTTTGTGGTCCGTATATTGCAGAGCAGCCAAGCTCTCCACAGAGGGGATTGTTTACATCACATGCCACTCTGAAATAACATTCAGTGAGCTCTTTTATTACACTTTCATCTTTTATAGTAACAATATCTCTTACTCCGGTTGCTCCAAATCCCACCTGTTTACCGTCTTTATCAAGGAACTCATATCCGAGAGCCTGAAGCATACCTATTCCACAGTCATTGGTAGCGGAACCTCCTATTCCCACTACAAAATGTCTGCATCCGTTTTTATAGCATCCTTTATAATTTCTCCTACTCCGAATGTTGTAGTATGTAAAGGATTCTTCTCGTCCCCGCTTACCAGAGTAATTCCTGCAGCCTGTGACATTTCTATTATAGCTGTTTTACTTGAATCAACTATTCCGTAAACAGCGCTTACTTTTCTTCCTACAGGTCCTGTTACATCAACATTTATAAGCCTTCCGCCCATACCGATAGAAAGAGCTTCCACAGTGCCCTCACCGCCGTCTGCAAGCGGTCTTATTTCAACTTCCGCATCCTTGTGTGCTTTCTTTATTCCATTTGATATAGCCTCACCCGCCTCCAAAGAAGACATACTTCCTTTAAATGAATCAATGGCAACAACAACTCTCATTTTGCTGTTTCTCCTTTCATCTGTACTGATGCCAGTTTATCATATAAATACATCAAAATACACTTAAAAAATCTACTTGTTTATAAAATAAATCTTATACTGTATTTTTTATATAAAATAAACCCTACCGATAAAACAGCGATTAATCCCCCGGTTAATAATATGATTGAATTTACTACGCTGATTTTATCTGAATTATATAAAGCTATAATTTTTTTGATTTCATCAAAGCTATACCAGCCCTTACTTATAGAAATCTTATCTCTCTCAATATCGACCAAGACCCCTACTTTTAATGAATCATCATCAAAAACTTTCACCAACAATACTGATCCGAAGGGGGTGGCTCTGTCTGCTCCAAGCAAGAGAATATTTGTCATTCCTGTATTATATTGTTCACCTAAAAGCTCAGACATCAGAGCTATTGTTGTGTAATTTTTGTCCTCATAAATTAAATTTTCCGCTTCAAAAAGATTACCGTTTTTATCATACGAAAGTATTCTCTCAAAATATTCATTTGATGTCTTATGTTCTGTCACAACCCAGTTGGAATCCTTCATATCAATAGTATCTGCATTTGATTCAAAAACAAGCTCTCTAAGTTCATCTTCGGATTTAATTTTGCTGACAGGTACTGCATTATATACAAAGAATAGATTGGTATTATTTACAACATTTTGATTAGGCTCCCAATTCTTTGAAAGAGCATTTATCAAAACATCATTTGAAGGAGGAGTGATACCAAATGAATTAATACAAATATTTAAAGAGAAAAATACAAAAAAATATAAATACCAATATCTTTGCAGCTTTATTATTCATCTTAACCTCCATAAAACAATTAAATTAACAAAATGTGGGTTGAAAATCATCAAAATCAACCCACACAAAAATTTCATAAAGAAGCAATAAAAATGTAAAGTTCTCCACCTTTAAACAACTTATTTTAAGAGCTCATCATAGCAAGCCGCTACACCGTCTTTTTCTATCTTTTCAAACCATTTGTTTACTATATCATACATATCACTAAGGTCCTCACCCCAGTAATCTTCTCTCTTTAAGATATCCGCTACCGAAGCGCTCTTAATAAACTTTACAATCTCTTCACCGTCATTTGCCTCATCTGTCTTATAAAATGCGATAAGCGCAGCCAATGAAAAACTTAGTATCTCCGGATATTTTCCGTTCTCAGCCTTATACTCCAAGATTGTAGGAAGTACTCTTGCTCTGAACTTTGACACTGAATTAAGTGCGATTGATAAAAGCTGATGCTTGATAAAAGGATTTGAAAATCTTTCAAATACAGCCTCTCCGAACTTTCTGTTATCCTCTGTATCTCCTATTGTAGGTATTATTTCCTCAAACACAGATTTTCTAAGAAGTGATGATACCTTTTCATCCTTCATGCACTCACCTACAGTCTCAAGACCGTATAGTCTTGCAGCAAGTACCATTGAAGTATGTGCTCCGTTAAGTATACGAACCTTTCTCTTCTTATACGGATCTACATTGTCGGTCCAAACCACATTAAAGCCTGCCTTTTGTAGAGGAAGTTCATCCTCATGATTTCCCTGTATTACCCAGAGGTGGAAAATCTCGGCTGTATCCATCATATTGTCCTTTTGACCGATTCTCTCCTCAAGATCTTTATGTTCATCTCTCGGAAATCCTGTAACAATTCTGTCAACCAATGTAGAGCAGAAGCTGTTTTCTTTTTCAAGCCATGAAGTAAAATCCGCTCCAAGCTCCCATTTGGAAGCATACTGCTTACAACATTTTAAAAGCTCTTCACCATTGTGATCTATAAGTTCGCATGAAAGTATAATAAATCCGGACAATCCTGCTTTAAATCTTTCATAAAGAAGTGCTGTTAGTTTTGCCGGAAAGCTGTTTGCGGGTGAATCGGAGAGTTTATTATCATCTTCATACACAATTCCTGCTTCTGTAGTATTTGACACAATAAATCTGAAATCAGGATTCTTTGCCAGACTCAAATATCCTTCATAGTCCTCATATGGATTGATACATCTGCTGATAACATCTATATGAGTATGTTCATCTACCACCTTACCGTTATCAACTCCTCTTAAGAAAAGATTGTATTCACAGTTTTGTGCTTCAAGTATCTCACACATACCCGTTTTTATAGGTTGAACGACAACTACAGAGCCTTCAAATAAGCCCTTATCATTTAATTTCTGGAAGAAATAGTCTACAAATCCTCTCAAAAAACCGCCTTCACCAAATTGGATAATTCTCTCCTTAGCCTTCATATTATACTCCTAATATTTTTTATTAACTACTGCAGCCATTGCCATCAGTAATCCGTTATCATTGAAATAATTTTACCTAATTCAATGTTATCTTTCCGCTTCCACATCTTAGCTTTATACATCGATATATTTGATTCATATCTTCAGAATTTATTTTCTTTTTCTCCCACTAATAATGTAAGCGTTTACATTTTTGAGTATATAATATTTAAAATTCTTTTGTCAATCAAAAAAGACAGCTAAAAAGCCGCCTATAAATTACTCATCTTTCCAAATATTTTTTTCAGGATTACACCATCCGCATATATAATCAAGCATATCTGCAAACCACTCTTTTGATAATCCTTCCTCTAAGCTTTTATAATATTCAAAAAAACATATTATATACAGAATCTTTTTGAAATTCCCAAATCATGTATAGCGATTAACATATCATATGCCTGCTTACTGTAATCAGAATAATTCGATTCTGTAACAGCTTTAGCAAGTTGTTTTATCTTATCAAATAATATATCAAAATCTTTCATTTGTTTACCTCTATATTTTGATTAAGAAAGCCAACAGCCCCCTGTCTATCTATAAATCCTCAACATCTATCGACTTTATTCCGTTTTTCCTTAATAAATCGGCGAATACACCCTGTCCTGATATAATTTTCCCTGAAAATGAACCGTCATATATTGCATTAACTCCACATGACGGACTTCTTGACTGTAAAATAACGATATCGGCATTTTGCTCTTTTACTGTCTCAAGTGCTCTCCTTGCTCCTTCACGAAATTCTTTATCAACAGATGTGCCGTCCTTGAGACTTACTATACCGTTTACTATTTCCGCAGGTTCTCTTGGAATAGGCAGTCCGCCAAGGACTTCCGGACAAACAGGTATTACCTCATGTTCTTTAGTATAATCTCTTACTTTTTTGCTGTAATTATTTCCACCGTTATATTTGCAATTTTCTCCAAGTAAACAGGCACTTATCGCTATTTTCATTTTAATAACCCACACCTCTTATAAATCTTTTCAATAATTTCTGATTTAAATTCCATATACTTATCTATATCATCGGGATAAAGTACAGCGGCCTGCTCTTTCACTTTTGAGTACTCGGATGCTAAAGCAGGATTATTTTTCAAAAAATCTCTGAATGTAATATGTTTGAAGAGTTCCTTGGAATCTTTCGGACATACATATAAATGATGTGTCATCAATTCTTCTTTTCCGGAGTATGTAAAAGCTTCTCTACCCTCAATACCCAAATCTCCCTCGTGTTCGTATCCTTTATCCTTAAGAAATCTCTTTATAATTTCAAATTTGTCATTTTCAATGACAATATCAAGGTCAATAATTGGTTTTGCAGACAAGCCTTCGACAGATGTGCTTCCAACATGTTCAATTTTAATGGAATTGTAAATAACATCTTCCCCCAATGAATCTGCTATTCTTTCAAATTCATCTTTCCATTTCGGATTCCATTTTTCAACCACAACATTTTTAGTTTTCATTTATTAACCACCTGCATAGCTTCTAATTGTTTCTTAAATCTAAATACATTATATCAAAATCTATATATGAGTCTCCGATTTTAAAATATGCCGGAGACGCCCCAATTTTTCTGAATCCGAACTTCTCATATACATGGATTGCTCTAAAATTATCACTTCTGACTTCAAGATTTATTATCTCAATACCATGTGACTTGGCATACTCTATCGCTATTTCAAGCAGTCTGCTTCCAAGACCTTTATTCCATTCCGATTTCAAGACTGTAATACCAAGTTCCGCCCTGTGATTCATCCTCCTTGGCATTTTGCTTAAGCTTACATCTCCAATGATTTCTTTATCTCTCCATGCAAAAAATGAGCAGGATCTTTCATCTTTTAAAACAGAACGGATATATTCTTCCTCTCCTTCAGCAGAAATCGGAAATCCCTCCGCTCCAAATGATAAATTATCTGTTTCAGATCCTATCTTTTTTGAATATTCTATTCTCGCTAAAGCATTCTCAGGAGTGGCCTCTTTTATAATTATATTGTCCATTTATCTTCCCTTCTCAATAATCTTAGCTGTCTTTTCAAATAAATTCCCACCATTATATTTACAATTTTCTCCAATTAAACAGGCACTGACTGCTATCTTCATCCTCAATCCCTTCTTCATAAATTATATATCACTATCCCTGTCTTCTGTTCGTGTTATTATAAAATAACTCTGCCAACTCTTTTGTAAGTTTACCTTCTTTTTCAAGTCTACTCACAAAATTTTCTTCGTATCTTTCAAAATCCTCTGCACATCCGACATTCCCTGCAAGGAGTAATAGGGCTTTTGATATCATTTCTTGGCTTTTATTTTCTCTAAATTCAGATTCTATGCATTCACATAAGCTGTCCAAAACTTCATAATTTTCTTTATCAGCCTTTTCAAAGTTCCCATTCCAATCTATTGAATCAAGCTTTTCTTTAAAATATCTTAAATCTTTACTATTCATACTTCTATAATAAATATACTTCATCTAAAACTATCTTATGTCTTATATGTTAAATCCTAAATTAGTGAAGGGATTTATCCATCATTTCAGCTCTCTTTAATAAAAAACCGATAATACTATCCAAATACTCATCCATCTCTTTTTCATTTTTCCGGTAGTGGCTGGCTTAAAGATTGGCCTGTGAAAAAAATTCTTTCCCTTTTTATTTTTCCATTTTCAATACTATACAATTCATCCAAGCAATATACAGACCGATTATCTATAAACCATTTTTCTCCATATTTTTTTAATTTTTTTCTAATTCTATTATTTCATTATTGTTATTACCATATTTCAATCCATCTCCGGCATTAATACACGCTTGTACTTTATCTATCATTAAGTTCAAACTGTCAGCTAAATCTGATAAACAACCTTTAGCTTGATTAAATGGATAACCTGGATGTGGTGTGAAATTTGACAAAAGAATCCAATAGTTTTGCTACCTCTTCCAACTTTTTTTATAAATGTCTTTATTTTTTTTATTTTATCAAATAGTTTCTTCAATTTACATTTTTTTATCATAAATAGCTTTTTCGTACAATTTTGCCTTTTGTGTATGAGTATTCAGGCTTCCATTTACCGTCTATCTCATATTCTAAAGTGTTATTTCTGAAATAATACTTTATTCTTTTGCCCATTTTTTTAAATTTAAGTTCTATATCCCTAGAATAAATTTCAATTATTTTACAGAAAAATAGTTCTAAATGAAAATATGGTATCCTTATATTTATTACTACATCCCAACCTAATAAAAAAATTGCTTCAGAAAATTCGCACGTTTCATAATCACCGATATTCAACTCATACCTTTTAAGTACTTTTTCAACAGGTCTGTCTATACCTTCTAAATTTTCATCAAGTTTTTTTATATCTAACAAAAAAAGTTTTTTCATATATTACACTCCGACTCAATAAATTCTATTTTATTTTCCTCTCTCAAGGTTCTCTGCTATCTTTTCAAATGTATTTCCGGGAGTTTGACAGCTAACTACTCCCTCTATAAACCTCAAACCCTTATAAATCTCTTCAATTCTCATTAAAGGTCAAAAAGCAATTGATACCACCCATCTCCAACCTCGAAACCGTAGTTTTCATAAAGAGTATAACCCTTAACAAACTCGTATGCTTTATCGCCATGAAGTTCAGGTCTCTTTAACTATGCAAAGGCGTCCTGAAGCTTCTCAAATAATTCATTTTTAAAATAATCACAATTTCATTATGATGCTTCTGATAAAACATCCCTCTTTATTAAATTAATAGCATCTTCTACAGTTACTTTCTTCATAAGCAAGAAAAACATCGGAAGCGACAACTTAGACATAAGCTCTGGAATAGTGGCAGTACAGTAATCCTCTGTTTCCAATGGTGCCATCTCAAAATGATCATAGTCAATAACAGTAGTTGCTGTAAGATCATAATATCCGTCTTCTGTAATATAAATACGAGGTGTCTGTAAATGGTGTGGAGCATACAATTTACCTTCAAGCCCATCATGAGAAAAAGGCCAGACTCTTGCGCTTATGAAATTTAAAAGTCTATACATATCAGCTAAGTCTTCTGAACGTTCTTTAATCCAGCTAGATGCGTTCTTTGTAAAGAAAACCCTTGTTTCCATAAAAGTATCTAGGAATTCAATACTACATTCCAGTACTTTGTCAGGGCATGTAGTATATCCTTCAAATGTCATTACAATACTACTATCCCCATCATGTAGATGTTCAAAATACTTAATATTTCTTTCTTTAAGATAAGTAACCATTTTTCGTCTTGCTTCTGTCTTATTCAAAAAATCATCTCCTTATATTAAAAGTTATATAATACCCAAAATAAATCAACTATAAACTATAAATAGAAGTATAATGCAATCTCATTTCTTCTTTAATCTGGCTTCCGGTTCAAAAAACCAGTCCTGCTGCCACAGGTATGCATCTGCAACAACATTTCTTATGGTTTCTATTCTCAGTTTGGCTTCTTCAAATTTCTGAGTATAAACAGAGTAATGTGTGGTCGCTACACTTGCCTACATCACTATTGTCATAAACAATTTCAGCATCTTTTCCAAAAGCAGTTCTAGCACTTGTGCTAAGAATGATGTGGTCTATACATGATTCCTCGTTAAAGAAGTTATTTCTTACTGTATTTGTTCCAAATGCACCAGAAACAATGTATCCATCTTCCATCAGTTTATTCAAATTTGATGAGCTCTTCGATTCCTGCATATCTCCTGCAAAAATTACATTTGCATCCTTATTATTGTGAAGTTCCTCATGTAATAACTCCCACTGCTGATTGTGCAACCTTCTTCTCTCTGCAATGTACCAATTAGCCTGATACTTAAAGTTCTGAATCTGGGCAAGATGTGAATTAATTATATGTGTTTCAACCCCATTCAATTCTGCTATAACATAGCACATTCTATTAGGAAGCTCTGAATCTAATTCAACCACTCGGTAACTACCAAGTGCATCTCGCCTAATCAATGTTACAGACATAAGCGATTTGAAATGCTTGCCATAATCAAATCTAGCCCGGAACGAATAATTCATACTCTGGATATAGAGACCTAAGCGAAGCCAAGAATTTATTGTTGCAACCCGCTAAGATCTCTTGAAACATAACTATCAAAGGAAATCCATATTTCGCCTTTATATACTTTTCTGTATCTTTAAGTTTCTGATCGAATGATATAGTTTTATTTACTGGTCTGTGACCATTCACATTGTAGCAAATGATACTATTATTTCTTTTCATAAATAAATACCTCCCTATAAAATCTCATACAAAGTTGCTCTATTTACACTCTTCTTTGCGGCACCAGATTTGGTTCTAACTATAGCTACATTCTTAAATTCACCCTTACCTAATTTAGATACAAATATTTTTCCCACCGTAGCACGATTTGTTGATGGTTTTCCATCTGCTACCATGTGTATATTCTTAAATGTATCAGAAGCCGTAAGTAAATCAAATGTAGTCCCTAGTGGATTTTCCTTTACAAATACTTTAACCTCTTCGATTACTTCATCAATTATTTCAGGTAAAGCCTTCTTATTTTCAATAGGAACTGCAAGTCCGTAATGCCGCATCAAAATATCAACTGTTAACTGACTTACACTAAGTCCCTTTACCTTGGCATCCTTCTGTATCACATTTTTTAGGTTCTCTGGCGGGTATAATTGTATTTCCCATTTATATGTCCTTTCCTGGGTGGAGCATTTCTGTTCCGCCACTTCTCTTGTTAATCTGAATCATAGCTATCATAAAAATCATCGAGAGTGTACTTATCATCGCACCCAAGTAGCTCCTCTAGAAATTCTTCTTCTGAGCTATAACACAACTCTTCATACTCTGTCATAATTATTCCAACCTTTCACATTATTCCGATTAAATCACTCGTTAAATATAGTGCACCAGGCGATTCTCGCGGTATTATTGTATCTTAGCATAGTTCTCCTATCTTGACAAGCTTTTTTAAATTATTTTTATATATCGTATCATTCTCCTTATAGTACAAAAAATATCATCAGAAAATCAGGCAAGGACAGATTGACTGTGCTAATAAACTTATTGAAAAAGGGGAATATAAAAGAAATCAAAAAAATCAAAATGATCCACGCCGTTTTATTGCTACAGAAATAATGACGTCTTCAGGAGAAGTCTGTTACAGAGAAATCCCTTATATAGATTCGAACCTCATAGCTGAAGAAGAAAAATATTACGGTTTCTATGCCGTTTGTACTAACTTGGAGACAACAGGTGCCGAAGAAATAGTTCGTATAAACAAGAAGATATGGGAAATTGAAGAATGCTTCAGAATCATGAAAACCGAATTCAGTGCACGCCCTATTTATATTCAAAGAGAGGATCATATAAAGGCACATTTCATAACTTGTTTTGCCTCATTAGTAGTCTTTAGGATACTTGAGAAAAAACTTGGTGAACAATATACATACGATGAGATTATTAACGTATTACGCTCTATGATGATGTATCGTCCGGGAGAAAAGTTAGGATATCTATCCGCTTATACAAGAACAGCCATAACAGATGCACTTCATGAAGTATTCGGATTTCGTACCGATTATGAAATTTTAACCGATTTGAGTATGAAAAAAGTCTTTCGAGACAGCAAAAAAAGTAGGTAGTTCTAGCTACACTTTTACGAATTAAAAAAGGTCTGAAACCCTTGATATATACGGGCTTCAGGCCTTTTAGCTGTCAAAGACAGGATTACACTCCGACTCAATAAATTCTATTTTATTTTCCTCTCTCAAGGATTTCTGCTACCTTTTCAAATGTATTTCCATTCCTTATTGTTACCTGCTTATAAAATTCCTGTTTTATAAGCTTTTTGTGGTATATAGTTTTCATGTATTCCGATTCATCATATTTCCCCCAAAATACAGCATTTTTTCCAATATAAACTATTTCATTATAAAACGTGGATTTGTCTATAAAGTCAAGGATTTTACTTCTATCCAAATCATAGGAAAAGAATAAAACGTCTTTTCTTGCCATTTCTTGATGCCACCATTTGGGAAGGCTCTCCTTCTCTTTCAAGTACTCTTCTTTACTAATTAAAGTAAAAGGGATTGAAAAGTCAAAGTTCGTTTCCAATAAATGTTTTATCTTGGGGATACAACTTTCATAGCTTTCCACACTGCTAAAAAACAAATTCCCACTGTTGATATAGGAAGCGACATCCTCAAATCCCAATTTAGTTAACAAAACTTTCAAGTCACTCATAGAGACTTTATTCTTTCCACCAACATTTATACCACGCAATAAAAGTATATATCTCAACTTACTTACCTCTATATCCTAAAATTCATTTCTGTTTTGACGGCTTTGAGAAAACCAACAGGTAAATTCCAAATACTAGTTTAATTGCCGCATCAATATATGCAATCATAGTTACAGGAATGCCCTGAAAAATATATCCTACCGCAACATTCACAGTACAAATAATCCCTAGATAAATCATTGATTTTCCATGTACAAAGTAATACATAAAGAAGTGTATCGCTGTCGCCATCAATGCTCCCAACCAAATCAATCTCCAATTCTCATCGGCAAAAAATGGTCCGCCCAGTAATGACATTAAAACAAGCAATAAAATAATTGCATACAATGATACTTTTCTTTGAAATTCAGATGAGCTTCCGTCAGACAGCTTATTCAATACTTTTTTATTCATATTGACTGTAAAAAAGCTGATAATATATCCGATGCAAAATATCTGCATATTTATGATTTGTTTTCCACCTGCAAAAGTAGCCACTGAAATAACTGTTGCTACCAAAATTAACCATAAGCCACATGCCCTCTTATAATTGAATTCCAACTTTTCATTTTTATTATATTTTAAAAACATATAACCTCCTTAAGTCACTTCGGCAACAATCATCCGATTTAGTTATCAAAAGTAATCACCTGCTTATCCACATTCACCTCTGCCTCAACTCCAAAAGGAATAATACACCTTGGTGTTGCATGTCCCACATTTATATTATAAACAACAGATAAGTCTTTATCGCCAATCTCCTCAAGTAAAATTTGCTTATACTCCTCATAATATACCTCATCTTGAGGCTTTCCGACTAAAACACCTGATAGCACATCAAATATTCCATACTCCTTTAAAGCTCCAATCATTTTTCTATATAGTTTCGGTTCAGGCTTTTCCTCACTTGTCTCCAATAATAAAATTTTATTCCTCCACTCCTTAAGACTTGGGAATAGATCATATTTTTTACAAAGAGATACCGTATCCTCAAATCTTGAATTATCAAATATATCATAGATTGAATCAATACAGCCGCCCAAAATCTTACCTGTGAAAACCGGCTTACCACAAAGTAACTCAAATCCGGTATTTTTATACTTTTCCATATCGACTCCGATAGAATTCTCACTGAAGTCTTCTCTTTCCTTATACCAGCAATCACTTGGGCATATTTCTTTAATTTTCCCTGTTGTTATAAGCTCTTCAAAGTATCTTTTGGTATATGGTAACATTTCATTTGAGAGTTCACATATATCAGGTAGAAATGCCTGACCATAGAATGTTTTGATTCCCACTTTATTCAGCATAAAATGATTTTTGGTGGTATCTGAAAAGCCTAAGAATATTTTTTGTTTAACGTGCCTTTCAGCTCATTATTTTCAAACAGATATGGCAAAAGTTTATAGGTATCCACTCCTCCTATTGCACATAAAATCATGTCAATGGAATCATCCTTAAAAGCCTCTACCAAATCTTTGGCTCTACTTTCAGGATGTTCCTTTATAAAGTCCATACCCTTAAGTGCATTAGGTAAAAATTTAACCTCTATACCGTATTTATTTAATCTGTCCACACCTATTTTAAGTTCATGACTTATAAAGCTTTCCCCCAAAATACCGCTTGATAAACTGACTATTCCTATTTTCTTTACCATAAATATCTCCATATATTAGCCACATTATAAACTTAGTTTTATCTTTTACTCTTTAGCTTTTCCACTTTCAATTTCTTCTTTTGTCATACCTGTAAGCGCTGTTATCCACAATCCTATATTATCTGAAAGTATGGAATCACAAAAATATTCATCTTCTTCATCCATATATTTACAAGTAAAAGCCGGCTCTCTTAAAGCAGCCTTATAAAAGCTCATTGCCATATAAGACAGTTTATCAGGATCAAAGCATAAAGAGAGTTCCTTTGCAATACCGGCTCTGATATTGTCCAGGTCCATACCTTTTGCTTCATATTCTTCTCTCGCCTTTAAAATATAACCTGTACAAAAAGCTTCCAATAGGCTTTCGCTCTGATAAATTTGCTTACAGTTAAAATCAAAAATATTTCCACCTGAAATTAAAAAGTTCAGTAAGTCTTCTAAACTTTCTGCAATTCTACCTACTTCTCCCTCACTACCGACAAACCCTATACTCCCATCCTCCAGAAACACAAATTCTCCACCACTTGCATCATGTGCAAATGCCTTACATTCCATAGAATAGACTTCATTATTCTCTGAAAACTGAACTTCACTAATCTGCTTATAAAAGCAAATATCACACTCTTTCATAAGTAGAGTATTTATTTCATTATGGTTTTTAATATATTCAAATAGATCCATGACTTCTAACTCCCGTAAATTATATAGTTCAAAAAGACAATATATTACATAATCATTATTATACTAGGAATTTTTATAAATTCACCATATTATTTATTTTTAAAACAAAAAACCGATACAAGTATTGAATCCTCAATACCTGTACCGATTCGTCATATTTAAAATATAATTATTTGATGGTCTGGTCTCCGTCCTTTATAACAAAGTTCTTCTTTGTTCCCAACTCTTCCATCCAGGATCTAACCTCAAGAGTCTTATAATTTCCGGTATTGTAACCTGAACCTCCGTCATTGTCCCAAAGCCAATCAGGAGCATTCCACATAGCTACCTTTGGTGCGATGAGCTCATAGACATCCTTGTTTACACCGTACTGACCGTGATGAGCCATCTGTACGATATCAGCCTTTAACTCTGATGCAGGTACATCCGCTTTTAATCTCTCACCTGCTGCAGGTCCCATATCTCCAAGGAATAACACTCTTTTACCATTATCAAAATCCAATCTGAAAACTACGGATGAATTATTGATAGCATTTGACTCGATCCAATAAGGATCATTGAGTACATGTATGGCTACACCGTCTACATAGTAAACTTCTCCCTTACTTGTCATATGAGATACACCTGCCGGTAATTTTGCTATTGAGTTTCTGATAGTATTTACCATCTCTGCTCTGTAGCTTTCATACTGATCATACCATGCCTGTTCTCTTATATTGTAGTAGAATGCCTTTATCTCTAACCCTTCAAAACCATTCTCTGCAAGCTTTGTAAATGCGCCGCCGTGATCGCTGTGAGGATGAGACAAAATCCATGCACTTACTTCATTACCGAAGCTCTTTATAGTCTCTACAAGATGAGGCTCATCCTGTGGAAGACCTCCGTCTACTACAATGATCTTGCCGTTCTTTGTCTTAATGACAAAGCTCATCATCTGGCTCTTTGTAGATGAGGAGAGCATATGGATTTCAGCACCGTTTAAATAAGTATCCGCATCTGCCGGTTCACCCACTACAACCTTAGGATACTTTGATGAACTCTTACCTATGACACCTGCAAATGCTGTCATACTTGTACTCAGTACCATCAATGAACATAATGACGCCATCAAAATTTTCTTTAGAAGTTTCATTTATCCCCCTTTTTATTTTGTAATTCTAAGTTAGTATTAGTCCCTGCTTTAATAACCTGGTTCACAATATATCTGGAGTTTTCCATGATATCATCTTCTCTAAACAGCTGTACTTCAAGATCATATTTATCAAAAAGTCCACCGTAGGAATCCTCATTTGATTTTTCTATAGAAAAATCCTGAGTAGCGGCATAGTCATTTATGGCTTTAATATATTCCGTACCATATGCCAATGCTTCATCATCACTGATTTCATTTGACAACGACCATATCAACAACACCTTATTTTCATCAGCCTTAAACGCCATATCAATATAATCACTCATAGGGTATAGAGTTTTATCATTGAACTGCTCCTCTGCGTCACTTCTTATTTGAGTCCAATCCAATGTTATATTCTTCTGAGTTTCAAATACCGGTTCGTTTACCTCTTTATTCATTGAGGAATCTCTAACGACTATATCCGAATTTGCACAGGCTACGGAAGATAAGGCAAATATTATAGAAATAGCTCCTATAATATATCTTTAAATTTAGTCATACCTGAATACCTTTCTTTAGACATTTACTAACTTTTTATATTATATCAAAGGGTTTTTGTTTTTGTGTAGTGTTTTTTTGATTATTCCATATTTTTTTAAGATATTTTTTTATATCTTGATTTATCGCTATAAAAAAATGTTATCATGTTCAATATCACGATAAATATTTTGATTTTTGAACATTTGGAGGCGTTATGAAAAAAATCTAATATTGATTATTTTGTCACTATAGTTCCTTTTTACTTGTGATATCACTTGTAATGTTATTTTTTTCGTATTTCCTACTCAAGCCGGAAATATACTTGCACAAATAAGAAGCTTATTAAACAACAGCCTGGGAATATTTTTACCTTATATTCGGTTTGTTTATATTCTTATTATCCATATATATCGCATTTTCAAAATATGGAAGTATAAAACTTGGAAGCGGTAAAAAAGAACATTCAAACTTTGCATGGGGCACTATGATGTTTACCGCGGTAGTTTGACAGTTGAATAAAAGAAAAAATCTTGTAGGCCCTGAAAAGCCTATATTTTTTTGTCAAATTTTCTTCATTTTTATGTGGCTATTTGCGGTTATTTATGGTATAATTAGCGTATGGAGGAATTAATTTATGAAACTAACATGTGCCGGAACAAAAAAGTCACCTAGTTATTATATTCAAAAATCTGTGCGTATAGGAAATAAAACCACTACTAAGACTGTAGAACGACTTGGAAGTATCGAAGAAATTAGGGCACGATGTGGAGAGCAAGATCCCCTTGAATGGGCAAAGGCATATGTCAGAAAGCTGACCATTGCTGAAAAGGAGACGAAAAAGGGAGTTCTGCTTAAATTTTCTTCATCCATGCTCATAGATAAAGATGTTCGTAACTCCTGCAATGCGGGGTACCTTTTTATTCAAGATATCTACTATTCCCTTGGCTTGGATAAGATTTGCAACACTATAGCAGAAAAATATAAATTCGATTATGACCTAAATGACATTCTTTCCATGCTTGTTTATTCAAGAATTATTGCACCTGGCTCCAAACTTTCTTCTCTTGAAAGCTCTCAAAAATTTCTTGAGCAACCTAAATGCGAATTGCACCAGGTGTACAGAGCTCTTGAAGTAATCGCAAATGAAAACGACTTCTTTCAGTCTGAGCTATACAAGAACTCACAAAACCTAGTGAACCGTAACAAGGAAGTACTTTATTACGACTGCACAAACTATTATTTCGAGATTGAAGAGGAAGACGATTTTAGAAAGTATGGGATTTCAAAAGAGTATCGTCCTAATCCCATTGTCCAAATGGGTATGTTCATGGATGCTGATGCTATACCTTTGGCCTTTTCTATCTTTGAGGGCAACCAAAACGAACAGCCCTCTATGTCTCCGCTTGAACAGAAAATTATAAAAGACTTCGGCACTTCAAATTTCATTGTATGTACAGATGCCGGGCTTTCCTCCACTTCAAACAGAAAACTTAACAGCATTCAGGGGAGAGGATTTGTAACAACACAGTCTATCAAAAAGCTCAAAGGTTTCTTACAGGATTTCTGTCTTGCTGATGAGGGATGGTATCTTCCCGGCAGCAATAAAAAATATAAGCTTAGTGAGCTTGATGAAGAAGCCGATTATGACAAGGTTTTTTATAATGACAGATGGATTAATGAGGACAATCTTGAACAGCATCTTATTGTTACTTATTCCATCAAATATCGTAATTATCAGAGGACCGTAAGAGAGCGTCAAGTTGAAAGAGCAATAAAGTACATAGAGTCGCCATCTAAGCTTACAAAGAACAGAGCCAATGACCCAAAACGATTTGTTGAACAGGGGCATTGCACCCCGGATGGTGAAGTTGCCAGTAAAACAATCACCTCATTAAACCAAAAACAGATTGATAACGAAACCAAATACGACGGATTTTACGCTGTCTGTACAAACCTTGAGTGTGATGTATCAAGTATTATTAAAATCAATCAAAGAAGATGGGAAATTGAGGAATGCTTTCGCATCATGAAGACTGAATTTAAATCCAGACCTATATATCTATCCAGAAAAGATAGAATAACAGCTCACTTCACTACCTGCTTTACAGCTCTGGTTATTTATAGAATTCTTGAGCAAAAGCTAAAGGAAAAATACACCTGTGAAGAACTAATAAATACAATACGTTCCATGGATATGATGATCGCACCTGGAGAAGGATATATCCCGACCTACACTCGCACCGATATCACGGATGCTCTGCACGATGCTTTTGGATTTAGAACAGACTACCAGATAACATCTCAGAAAAATATGAGAAAAATTTTAAATCAGACTCGAAAAAGAAAAAAATAACCACATACTTTTTCATTAAGAAAGCCCCACAAACAGCGTATTTACACTACTTGTGAGGCTTTTACTCTCTTTCAACTGTCAAAGACGGGATATTATATCAAAGGGTTTTGTTTTGTGTAGTGTTTTTTTGATTATTCCATATTTTTTTAAGATATTTTTTTATATCTTGATTTATCGCTATAAAAAAATGTTATCATGTTCAATATCACGATAAATATTTTTGATTTTGAACACTTGGAGGCGTTATGAAAAAAATCTAATATTGATTATTTTGTCACTATAGTTCCTTTTTACTTGTGATATCACTTGTAATGTTATTTTTCGTATTTCCTACTCAAGCCGGAAATATACTTGCACAAATAAGAAGCTTATTAAACAACAGCCTGGGAATATTTTACCTTGTATTCGGTTTGTTTATATTCTTATTATCCATATACATCGCATTTTCAAAATATGGAAGTATAAAACTTGGAAGCGGTAAAAAAGAACATTCAAACTTTGCATGGGGTACAATGATGTTTACCGCAGGACTTGCAGCAGATATACTGTTTTACTCTCTATGTGAGTGGATGCTTTATGCAAATGAAGGTAGAATAAGTTCTCTTGGTGATTCCACACTCTGGTCGGCTACCTATCCTTTGTTTCACTGGGGACCTATTCCATGGGGATTTTATGTTGTACTTGCATCATGCTTCGGATTTATGCTTCATGTAAGAAAAAGAACAAGGGCAAAATATTCTGAAGGGCTTAGAGTACTTCTGGGTTCTAAAGTTGACGGTATTTGGGGGAAAATTGTGGATCTGATAGCAGTATTTGCACTTATAGCCGGTACGGCTACTACATTTTCACTTGCCACTCCGCTTCTGTCACAAACCGTTGCCAAGCTCTTCGGTGTCTCAAATAATAATATACTTACTATTGTTATTTTAATTGTAACCTGTGTTATTTATTCCGCCTGTGCTTATCTTGGTATTGAAGGTGTTTCAAAACTTGCATCATGTTGCACTTATTTATTCTTTGCACTTTTGATATATGTTTTCTTCGGCGGAGGACATGGAAAGTTTATTCTTGAGCTCGGTTTTGCTTCGCTTGGAAACCTTGTGAATAATTTCTTTTCAATGTCCACTTATATTGATCCTACCGGACAGTCAACTTTTGCACAGGACTGGACAGTCTTTTACTGGGCTTACTGGATGGTATGGTGTGTAGCTACCCCGTTTTTTATAGGAAGTATATCAAAGGGTAGAACTATAAAAGAGGTTATACTCGGCGGATATATATTCGGTCTTTCAGGTACATTTATGTCTTTTATAATACTTGGAAACTACGGTATTGCACTTAATGTATTCGGACAGGCAGACTTATTAAAAATATACAATGAAAGTCAAAACCTATACCAAACCATAGGTGAAGTAATATCATCTCTCCCATTGCCTTTTATAGCAATGATACTTTTGATCCTCACTATGATTACATTTTATGCCACTACATTTGATTCCATAACACTTGTAGCCGCATCATACTCATATAAAGACCTTGATAATCGTGAGCCTTCGAAAAAGATAAAGCTTTACTGGTCGATACTTTTGATATTGTTGCCTATCGGACTTATCTTCTCAGATAACTCCATGTCTAATCTGCAAACAGTGTCTATAATTGCCGCCTTCCCTATAGGCATTATAATGATTTTACTTATAATATCCTTTTTTAAGGATGCTAATATGTATCTCAAAGGTAACTAAACAATTCATGATTCCAAAACTCGCTTATGGATATGGAGAATCCTGCAGCGAGTTTTTCTATACTTAAAATACCGGGATTTTTACTTCTGCCGGAAATAATATCTTTTATAGTTGTTTTGGGAACTCCGGATTTTTTAGATAATTCATAGACTGTAATATTTTTCTCATAACATAATAATAGTATTCTTTTAGAAATCGCCTGTGTTATATTCATACTTTCTCCGTTTTTAGAAATATTTTTAGAATTTAATTTTAGAAATATATATTCATTCTATCAAAAAAAGAGCTGTATTTACAGCCCCTTTTTACTCTTTAAAATTCATCTTTTCCTCAACTATATATATTGGACGGTCTTTTAACTCGGCAAGTATCAGACCAAGATATTCTCCTATTATTCCGACTATAAAGAAAAGCACTGAGAACATAAAACAAATCAGACATATGATAGTTGCATATCCGCTTGGTGTACCTACCCTCAAAAATGATACCACCGTATAAATCATCATTATTATAGCTAAGAATGCCGCCATCCCACCTGCATACATACCCAGTTTAAGCGGAAGATTTGAGAATGTCATTATTGTATTCATAGAAAATCTAAAGAGCTTTCTTATTGAATACTTACTTTCTCCGGCAAATCTTTTTCTTGCTTCATATTCTATATTGGTTGTATTAAATCCCACATTCTGCACATAACCACGAAGAAATCTTGTCTTTTCTCTGTAGTTGTTTCTTAAAACATCTGCAACTCTCTTTGATATTCCAAAAAAATCAGATGCATTGCTTACAAGCTTTATATCGCTCAACTTATTTATAACCTTGTAAAATCCTGCCGAAGTTATATTTTTTAAAATTCCCGCAGATTTGTTTACGGTTCTTACCATATTTATTATATCAAAGCCTGATTCAAACTTTCTGATCATATCAGGCAATAGTGTAGGTGAATGTTGTAAGTCTGCATCCATACAAACAATATAGTCTCCGCTTGCATAGTCTATCCCTGCAAGCATAGCGGCCTCATGTCCGAAATTTCTTGAAAAATGTATTATCTTTACATTCTCATCATCTTTGGCCAATTTAAACAATACACTTCTTGACCCGTCAGTACTTCCGTCATTTACAAAAATTATCTCATATGGATTATCTATTAATAGAAGAACCTTTATTGTCTCTCTGTAAAACTCAAATAAAACTTCCTCTTCATTAAATACAGATACAACAATTGAAATCTTCTTATTCATATACTTCTATCTCCGTACTTCCATGTGTCGGCACTCTGTCAGCCTTTGGAGGAGGTGTCATATAATCTCCATAAACCAGCTGTAATACACTCTCATACTCATCTATAATTGATAAGGATATATCTTCAAATTGAATTTTTTTATATTTCTCATACCAACTGCTGTCTACCTCTATATCAATATAATCCGGCTGATAATTGCTGTAATACCAGGTCTTATTTTTCTACCTTTGTAAAAAAAGCTTTGATATCCTATCCTGTAATTTAAATAATAATTTCATAGGTATGAGTTTTACCGAATATTGAAAAAAACAATATTGCAAGTTTCATCATTCCCTTATACTTTTTAAAATCCAGTTTTTTTCTGTGCCCCATTGAAAAAAGGTATATCAGCTTCTGAGTAAAAAGTGTAAACTTCTTTAAAGTTTTCCCCTTAGGAAGTTTATCTATTATAAATATATCCACCCAGAGGTGATTAAGTTTGCCTTCATATGGATCTTTTTTATCCTGTTTTTTATGTCTTGTACTTGGCTTATAAATAATTCTCGGGGTGAAATCGTAGAACACTTTTCCACCTTGAAATTCATTCGGCATTATAAATTCCAGCTTGTCAGATAATTCTCTTTTTACAATTTTTCTGAAAGCTTCAAAATTAGCCCTGGTCATTGCAATGTCGGCATCATCATCCCAAGGTATAAATCCCCCATGTCTGATAGCTCCAAGCAATGTACCCGAGTCCAAAGTATAGTTTATTTTGTATTTTGTACATATTCTATCTATTTCCTGTAAAATATATAGATTTGCTTTTTGCAAAGCCAACATTCCATAAGAATTATCCATCTATAGGCCTCTTTTCAAAAATATTTATATTTAAATATTAACTACATCATTCTACACTCTTTATGCCATACAAATCAACAGGATTCTACAATATTTATGCCACTATTTTGCAAAAACATTCAGTTTCTTAGACTTGATAATACTAAGTGCAGCTCTGGTCTTATCGGGGTTATGATATTGCAATACTTTCTTTAAAGTTTCATCACTTTCATTCTCAAAATTTTTTGCAACTTCCATCTTTACTTCAAAGCTTTCCAATCGATACTTCGCCATTCTGATCTCATTACCTGCAGTGGCAATATTTCCTGAAAATACAAGTAATACAAAAAGTGAGACAGCCGCCTTTGCCCATGGTGACAAACTTTGTTTCTCTTTATTATTTATATATGTTTTTACATAACCGAAAGTCAATATCACACCTATCAGCCCGGCACCGAATTGAAGTGCATATCTTGAACTCATGGCATACATAGGATTTAAAAAAATCCACCTTGTCAAAATAACCATTACATGGCTAAAAAGTCCGGATACAAGCATAAGTATCGGGAATGCTGTAGACTCATATATTTTATATTTAAAATTCAAATATAGAGCATATAGGTAAAAAAATACAACTGCAGCACCTATAATACTTGTTATAATGATACCTATCTCATATCTTTCCACAATTCCTATACTTATAATATCCGAAGCAAAAGTATTCAATCCGAACAACACAAAGTACACCGGATTTCTTCCAAATACAGAAGTCAGACTTTCCGTAGTAGCTCCCGCATGCTCTGTATATGAGTTTGCATATGAATACATAAATGCCGTCAAGGAAAGTATCACAGGTATTACAAGTGTAAATACATTTTTCTTCTTTTTTAGAATTGCATATAAAGCATAAGTAATTATCAATGTGACTCCATATGCGAGTGAATATGAGCCTGCCGCAAATAATATCGTAAATACAGGTAAAATAATATTCAAATAAAACTTTAATTTTGTTTCTCTGTGCATATAAGAATCTAGTATGTAAAAATGCAATACAAACAAAAAGAAAGTGAAAAAATGTACCCAACCTGTTCCGTTAGTTATCATTTCCCATTGCGAAAGTGAAAATACCAGCATCATAACAAGAATAAAATATCTAAGACTTAAATTATTTTTGGCCATGAATAAACCGATTATTATTCCCATCAATGCGAGAAATATAACTCCCAAAGCCATATCAAACATTGTTGAATATTTAAAAAAGGCTACATTTATCATTCTTTCAAAAATATGTAATAGGTAATCTTGTAAGTACATCCTTGCCAAAATAAGGTTCCGGTGAAAACGGATCCTTAAGATAAGTATTTATTATTCTTATATAATCCGTGTAGACCACATCAAGCATTGCACTTCTTATATATGCACTCAGATATATAGCCCCGAATATAGGCATGAAAAACGCTAAAAACTTCTTCATTCACACACCCTCTAATCTATTTTTATATTTAAAATATAACTCAATCTGTCTTCACCCCTTTGCTCTGAGGCATCAGGCAGATAAAAATTGCTTTTCAAATGTATAGCTGTCAATGAATTCGCAGTCGTATCTATTTCGTACTGTGTTATATTTGAAACGAGATACAATGTTTCTTTCTCTCCATTGACTTCTATTTCTATCTTTTCATCTCCGTTAAGCTCTCCGGGATACATTATCTCAAAGTGTATCTCACCTTTTTCTCCGGACATAATATTAAGTTTAGCCTCTTCGTCCGTCCAACCATCAGAATAATGTCCGTATATATTTTCAATCTTTAGATTTCTTAAAAAATCAGTTATATCTTGATATGAATTATTTTTTATATCTTCCGATAAAACGATCATATCTTCATCGATTTGTCCTATATCTCTGTAGCTGTCAATAAAAGTGACTATATCCTCTCGGATATTGTGATCATAGGCTCTGAAAAATTCCAGTGAATCAAACTTACTAAGTTTAAAATCATTTTTTATTATGAAAATTCTTTTACCGCTCAGATCCTTACCATATTTGTAAAACGTTTCATCAGCCAGTGAGTTGGCTCTGTTTTTGACCTATAAAGATATATATTTTATCATAATAAGCTCTGTAATATATATCAACCGTAACCATACAAAATGCCCATATACTAAGAAGTACTACTGCTGTAAATGATACATGGAAAATTTTATCAATTGAAGCTTTTTATTTTTACCTTTAAATCTTCTTACTATAATACTTTTATCAACTCCGTAAATATATGCGAGCAATAAAAGCATAAATAAATACGGTGCATACAGCCATCTCATCTCAACTCTTATAGTAACAGCAGATGATACTACACTTCCTATTATAAATCCGATAAAAAAAGTAAGGTATTTTTCTATCCAATGTAAATCTATTTTTTTATTATATATTATTACAGAATATACAGACTTTATACAAAATCCCAAAAGAGCCAGTATACCTATTACTATAATAAATTTTATGGCTAAATTTACATCTTTAAAATTTATTCCGTTTAAATGCTCAGGTCCTGTATTTATTCCAAGCAAGTAAAGAATTTCTGTTCTAAGCGAATGAAAAAAGTCAGACATTTTAAATGTTTCGCTTACCTTAGAGCCGCCGGTACCCTCCGGTACAAGCGATTTTAATGCCAAAAGTCTTATCACTATTATTGAGGCAAAAGTAAGTAGCGATACCAAAAAATTTAATATCCTCTTTCCCTTTCTGACAATTACTGCAAATAAGAGCATTGGCAACAGTACTATAAATCTCTCATGTGTAAAGCAGTTCAAAAAATATAATATACAGGCATAGTAAAAGCTGATATTCTTTCCACCATTTATATAAATATACAAAAAATACAGCATTCCAAGTGCAAATACTATCGCCATAGCTTCCATAACACCTAAGAACTGACCGATATTATAGTATGAAAATCTTGAAATAAGAAACATTGCAGACAGTGTAAATGCAAGGCCTCTGGATTTTGCCATCTTTTTTGCAAAAAAATATACTCCGAGTGCTATGATTGCGGCTATAAATATATTTATAGGTACTATCAAAAAGAGATTATTTTTTAAGATTCCCTGATATATCCAGGCAACTATCCAATATACCGGTCTAAACTTTCTGGTTTGATCCGGAAATACATATTTAAAAAATCCCACACCTCTTCTGGTTGACCACATAAAGAGGTCATCCTGATAGAGCCCTCTTATGCTCATTCCTGCGTTCACAACAAAGGCTATAGCTATAAGAAGTATTGAAAGCAGAACATCTTTCAGATATTCATACTTTTCCTCAATTTTAATGATTGCCATTTATCCTCCTAAAAATATGCATTATATGAACTTTGGTAAATTTTCTTATAAATACCGGCAATAGGTTTCGGAAGCAATATATCAAACATTATACTCTCTTCTCTCTGCCTTGAATTATCAATAATACTTTTTTTAGTAGTTGCCTCATCATGTATTCTGTAGCATATTCCCGGTCTTTCAGACAGTACAATTCTACCCTCAAGTTCTGACAGCTTAAGAAGGCACTCCCAATCCAGTACAAACTTAAAATCAGATATAAACAGATCCTTAGGACATAATCTCTTATCATATGCGCAGCTTGGTGCAATTATCGGATTTCCAAATGTAATAGCAAGCCTTTTTACAAAAGATATATTATTTAAAGCATTACATCTGAGAGGCAATCTTAATATCTTCTTTACGATCTCCACCTTTCCGAATTGCTTTATCTTTCCGTTTTTTAATGTTATAGATGATGTTGTAAAAAGAGTCATATCAGGATACTTTTTCTTATACTTAAGCAGATCCTTAGTATAATTTTTTAAATAAATATCATCTTGATGCGCTATTGTTACAAGCTCGGTTTCTGCGATATTATAGGCAAACTGCCAGTCAAATCCGATATTTGACACATTCTCCGGCTTCTTATTATTATTTACAAACACTTCAATATTATATTTTTTTGCAATATTGTAGATATAATCATTTGGTGTAGAGGTGGCAATCTTTATATCAGACTTTACAATCTGTGCCTTTAAAGATTTTATACAGCTTTCTAAAAATTGTGATTCTTTATATGCGCAAATAACAAATGTATGTTTCATAAATTCCCCATCTTTGCTACTTTATTTTTTACAATGACCTTTATTATAACATGAAAAGCGGCTCATTGCATTATGTCAAGGCATTTAAAAAATCCATGAAAAAGATTTTGCTTCTTCATGGATTTAAATTAAAAGAAATTATCTTCTGTTTTCCTGTGCCGCCCATCTAAAGTTCGGTACCAATTCCTGCCACTTGCTTATACCTAAAATACTCTTTGCAAAATCGGTATTGTCAAGAGTGTACTTTGACTTATCAATATATCTGTATACTGTCCAAAGTTTTCTCTTTGATATAGCCTGAATTTCATCTCCTACATTCATACTGCATGTCCAAAGTCCGAAAGAAAGTCCCTGTCTTACCTCAAGCGGTGCATCCACCTGACGGCTTAAGATATATGCTTCGATATACGGATTTGAATCTACAAGGTAGTAAGAGTATGCAAATGCCGCAGCCTGCTCATTCTCAAGATTTCCTCTTGTAGGATTTGTAGCTGTAAAACCTTCCTCTGTAAGCATAATATGTCTTACGGAGCCGTCATGCTTTTTAAGTGCATCCTGTGCAAAATAATCTGTAAGCTTATTTAAGTTTGCAAGTTTATTACAGGTGAATCAAAGCTGTCCTTTATCCATCCGGTCTTTTGTGCATCATCCCAGAACTCAGGATCTGTCATAGGTGCCGGATATGGGTGATAAGCAAGTCCCCAATCAATATCTCCATGCTCAAGCACAAGAGAATTGAAATTGTCTACTATTTGCTTTCCACCATACTTATTCTTATTGTTTATCTCATTATTCCAGTTATAATCAAGAGAATAGAATACTCTGTCTGTAGAAGAAGTAGACTTTATGGCATTGTAGAAAATTCTAAATGCCTTCTCATACTTTCTTGTATAACTTCTTACATCCATATCTCCGATATAGTTCCACTGCTGATTATTGATCTCATTTCCTATTATCCAGTTGGATACCTTACCATGTGCGGTATTTTTTCCGTTGTATCTCTCTGCAAGGAATGATGCTATAGCCTCTGTAGTCTCAGTACCTTCTTTTGATGATGCATTGAACATATAATAGAATATACTGTTCTTTCTTGGCATATTAGGATACATAAGCTCAGGATGAGCTTCATTATAACCGTTTAAAATAATAGCTGTAACGGTCATATCTTTTCCGGAAAAAGCACTTATTGTCTTATCATAGCTTTCTATGAGTGCCTTATTGAAATGATATGTCTTACCGTTATAATTGTAATCTATACCGCTTCCTAAAATCTGGTTGAAGGCAATATTTGTAGATGCATGCTTTACACCGAGGTTGAATGCATCATCAAGCATCTTAAGCTCAATCTGCAAACCTTTCTTTGATGCCTGTGCCTTGTATGCATCCGTATTTGCCGCAACCGCCTCAGGATTTGTAATATATTTTGGTGAACTGACCTCAACATATTTTGATCCGTCATAAACAGCAACTACATAGCTGTTGTACAATCTACTGTTTTCACTGCCTTTATTAAGCTGATATGATTTCTTTACATTACCTGCACTTATCTTTTCAAGATAATCGGTTCTGTTTCCTATTCCATCCTCATGTGGCTGTAATTCAAAAAGATAAAGTTACCGTCAGTCCCTGCCATATCACCTGAGTTATTCATAGTGATATCTACAGTAGATTTATTTTCTCCTATTACAACCGATTCAATATTTGATGTTGCACTAAGAGCATATGCATTACTATGTAATCCAAGTCCAAGCATTGTTACTATAGCTAATGCAGATGCAAGTTTTATTAAATTATTTCTCTTCATCTTGCCTCCTTCTTTATATATTATAACTTATTTACCAAAAAGCTTTGTTAATTTTTTTTTACATTTTTGTTATGTCATAAGTAAGTCTATTTGCCCTTTTTATTACAGTCTTATACATACCGTACTAAATATTTTTAACAAAGACATGGCATTTATAAGTATAAACAGGAATATGATATTTCTCTTCGTCTCATCCTTTATAACTATCTTATTATTCCTGCATATCATAAGAAGAGGCAATAATATCGGAATAAAGTATCTTCCGCTCACTCCTTCTATAAATTCCGAACTTATAGGAGTCCATGCTATAAGCATTGATAAAAGTACTAAAAATACAACAAAGGAAATACTGATACCTAACAACACCTTTTCTTTAACCATCAAAGACTTTTCTTTCGCCTCTCCGAAAACAGCAAATATCATACAAATATTAAGTACTAAAAATCCTATATACGGAATTCCGACCACTTCATCAGCATGTCCCAGATAAAATCCAAACATTGTCTGGTGATAGTATTCAAGCTGTAAAATTATTGTATTGTAAAACAGCTTTATCGCCTTTAATTTATTTTGCAATAAATAGCCTATTGTATAACTTTCCTCACCTGCCCACTCAAGACTTGAAGCAGTGCTTGTGGAATATCCTACTACTGTAGATCTGTTGACAAGATACATTGCAAACACCCATGCTAAGAGTACCACTATGGCAGATGTAAGATAAAATGCAATATTTTCTTTTTTTATTTTACCGTCTACCTTTCCTCTAAACCTAAACTTATACATAGGTATAGTAAACAGAATTAAAAGTATCGGGAAATATACCATTTTACATGGTAAAATAAGTCCTGAAATTAATGATACTATTGCCAGATCTTTTATATCAAACTCTTTCTTTTCATGCGCAAGATAAAATACATATGACACAAAAAAAATCATGCTTGATATCATAACAGCATCATATGAATATGATGCCGCAAGCTCCAGTGTGGTAGGAAGAAGGCTTACCAAAAAAATAAATTCTTTAAACTTCGGCAGGAAATATATACCCAAAGTACCAAATAATATAAATAAAATAAGATTTGCCATTCTTCCAAAGAGTACAAGATAGACTGTATCAAGTCCCATTACTCTGGCTATACTGATACCTGTTGCAGAGAAAAAATATACACTTGGTATTGTATTTACAGGTGCGTGTAACGACTGGGCCTTTTCGTAATTTTGTCCACTAAAACTAATGTAAATATTATTGCTGCGACTATCCCCTTTTCCATAAAAAACCTTATAAGATGCTTCTTCAAGTTTGCTTGAAATGATTTTCCCATGACTTCCCTCCTCAGGTATTAAAACTCCCTCTTCTTCGCTTTTACTTTTATTAAAAATATATTCTCCGTCCACATCTTCGATCCAAAGATCCTGTGCTCGTATTATTACATGTCCGTCTTTAACGGTTGCCTGTTTACCAAGCATCTTGTTTGATATTTTATATGCAGAAATAAAATGTGCTATCTCATCAGGTGCAGACATAGCAGGAAAAACATACATATACGCCAATCCAAATAAAAGCATTATTATCGGATATATCTTTACTATACTGAATTTTGTAATATTCAAATATATTCCCGACAACAGTATCATTATAAGAGCTCCCACAGATAATATAAGGTAACCTTTACTTAAAAATAAATCATTTGTGTGCAATACTCCCAAATTTACATACAGGCTTTGAATATAAGCGACTACAATAAATCCTACTATACAGCCCAATAAATACATAACTTTTTTCATAATCTCTCCAAATAATGCTTGTACTTTTTTTATAAATAGATATTACACTGTAATTACTACTATTGTAAAGGAGGATATTATGGCAGGATTTAAAAAATTAATGTTCTGGGCAACTGTTGCAGGTGCTGCGGCAGCCGGAGTGTCATATATGCTAAAGTATAAAGATTATCAAAAAGAATTAGAGGGTGAATTCAAAGATTTTGAAGATGAGCTTTCAAATTATAAAACCGAGGATGTTACCGCAAACAGAAAGTATACAGCATTAAAATCAACTACCGATGAGTTTGTGACTGCAGCCAAGGACACCGCAAACAGTGCAAAAGGTATGGCAAATGCGGCTAAGGAAATGTTAAAGGATGTTGCAAATATTATTACAGATAATGTTTCTGCTGCAGGTGATGTGGCAAAGGACAATGCAAAACCTATATTTGAAAAAGCTAAATCAAGTGTTGAGCCTGTAGTTGATAAGGCTAAAAAGCAACTTGATAAATTCGGCAAGGATTCCAAAAAATCTGAAGTTGTTGAAAACGATTCCGATGTGGAAGTTGAATTCTATGAAATGGATTCCTATGAGGATAAAAAAGACTTGGCACAAAAGATTGATGATATTTTAGAGAGCAGTACAGATAAGAAATAATAAAAAAGGGGCTGTGAAATAAGTACCTAAAAGAAATAGGACCATTCGATCATGCGAAAGGTCCTATTTTTGTGGTAAAATTAACTTGCAATGAAAAATTTACACACTAATTATTGTAATTCAAAACAAGGATATTTACCACTGTTTCTTTCAGATTGTTTGGATCTGCTGGATCCTGTTTTAACATTTGACAGATTGATGGGAGGAATCGATTTAAACAAGTATCTGACGGATATTTCGGAGTACACAACCGGACGACTCAGATATAATCCGGTCAACATGTTAAAACAGTACTTTTTCGGATTTATGACTAGCGGTTACTGCTCTCTGAGAGAACTGGAAGACAACTGCAAAAGTTAATATCAGGTTCATGTATCTCATGGATCACCGGACTCCGTCATACAGAACCTTTGGATATTTCATCAATGAAATACTTCAAGATAAGATTGAAAAACATTTTTTTAACGACATCAATCATGCTATCTTTAACGAGGAGCATGTAGATCTACAACATCTCTACATCGACGGCTCCAAGTTTGAAGCAAACGCAAACAAGTATACCTGGGTATGGAAGAAGGCTACGGAAAAGTTCCGTTACAAGCTTTACGAAAAAATCACTGCAGAGATTGATGAAATTAATGCAGAAATCGCATGGAGTGGGGTGCAGATCACAACAAACACAGAGTATGTACCGGATTATCTGAATGAAATCATTGAGCAGCTATTACTTTTATGGGAACTGGATACAAGTGCATTTGTTTACGGAAGCGGAAAGCGAAAATCCAAAGAACAGCGTCATTATGAACACTTGACTACTTTCTGTCAGAAGCTTCAAGAATACATACAAAAAATTGAAATCTGTGGTCCTGACCGAAACAGTTACTCTAAAACAGATAACTCGGCTACTTTTATGCGTATAAAAAAGGATTACATGGGCAATGATCAGCTTCTGCCGGCATATAATGTACAGATTGGTGTAGCAGATGAATATATTGCAGTTGTTGACGTGAACCATTATCGTTCGGATATGGATTGTTTCGTTCCTTTGATGGAGCACTTCAAACAAACTTATGGATTCTATCCCAAATATCCTGTGGCAGATGCCGGATATGGCTCATACAACAATTATATTTTCTGTGAGCAGAACGGAATTGAAAAGTATATGAAATTTCCAATGTTTAAAAAGGAAACTAAGGATCGTAAATATCATGAAGATCCATTTCGTGCAGTTAACTTCAGAATTGATGAGCAAGGAGTCATGAGATGTCCTAACGATAAAGCATTCCATTTTTTATGCAGAAAAGATGTGAGGGGAAATCAGTACGGACGCAAGGAAGAACTGTATGAATGTGAAGACTGTAGCGGATGTCCATATGCAAAGAAATGTAAGAATACAGATAAGAATCGAACCGTTCGGATCAATCAGGAACTAACTTCCATGCACCAGGAAGTAATAGAAAACCTAGAAAGTATCCATGGTGCGTTATTACGAATGAACCGTTCGATACAAGCAGAAGGCACTTACGGAATTATGAAAAACGACCGTTGGTACAAGAGAATTGTCCGAAGAGGTATTCATTCAGTCAAACTGGAAGTTTTACTCGTGGCGATAGGACATAATTTATATAAATATCAGAAAAAAAAGATGAGAAACAGAACTGCCGCATAGATTCAAAAAAAGAATTTCTATGGGGTAGGGGAAGTGCGCTTTTTTCACGTATGATTTCAGTAAACTATACACAATAAATGTAAAAAGGGAGATGCGAAAAAACTCAATCGAGTTTTTTCACATCCCCTTTTTATCTGTCCTTAAAAGGTGTATATTCTTTTAATTCTCCCACATACTTTGTTGCAGGTCTCATTATTCTTCCGTCATAGAGTTTGTTTTCCACATTATGGGCAACCCAACCTATATTTCTTGATATAACAAATAAAGGTGTATAAAGATCCTCAGGAATTCCGAGCATATTATATGCAAATCCTGAGTAAAGGTCTACGTTTGAAGAAATTGTAGTTCCCTTTCTCTCAAATACCACTTTCTTTACAGTCTTTTCAAACTCTTCATAGAAGTGATACTCGTCCAGTCTGTCCTTATCTTTTGCTACAGTCTCACAGTACTCTCTTAAAAGCTCGGCTCTCGGATCTGTGATAGTATATACCGCATGACCGAATCCGTATACAAGTCCGCTGCAGTCATAGAAATCTTTATCAAGCAATCTGTTTACGATATTTCTTATCTTCTTTTCATCTGTAGTTATACCTATTTCATCCTTTATCGCCTTCATCATCTGTACAACTGAAATATTTGCACCACCATGCTTAGGCCCTTTTAACGATCCTATAGACGCCGCTATAGTTGAGTAGATATCCGTACCTGTGGATGAAACAACTACATTGGTAAATGTGGAATTGTTACCGCCACCATGGTCTGCATGAAGAATAAGTATTGTATCAAGAAGAGCCGCCTCATTCTTTGAAAATTTCTGATCGACTCTTAACATCTGCAATATATTCTCAGCCATTGAAAGCTTCTCGTCAGGATAATGTATTATCAAACTGTCATTATTAAAATAATGTCTCTTTGCCTGATATGCATAGCACATGATAACCGGAAGTGATGCCGATATTTTTATACCTTTTACAAGAGTGGAATAAACATCCACGTTGTCAGGTTCCTCATCATAGTTGTATAAAGTAAGTACAGCATTTTGAAGCACATTCATCAAATTCTTTCCCGGATTTCTAAAGAAGCACGCTTTCAAAGAAATTGTTTGGCAATGTATACATACTTCTGAATACCTTTGAGAAATTGTCAAGTTCAACTTTATTTGGTAAAAATCCGAATAAAAGTAAAAACATTACTTCTTCATATCCTCTGGTAGACTTTGCGCTTCCGTTTACAAGATCGTTTAAGCTATATCCTCTGTAGTAAAGCTTACCGTCTACATTTGTTTTTACACCATCAACTATGTCATAGCCTACTACATCGGAGACCTTTGTAAGACCGACTCTTACTCCGGTACCATCCTCATTTCTGAGACCTTTTTTTACATTGAATTCGCTAAAAAGTCCGTTCTTTATTTCATTATGATTTTGACTCTTACCAAATTCCTGTGCCAGAAAACTGTCAATATAATTATCTCTCATTCTATAACTTACCTCTGATTCTTAAGTATTCCATTATCAGATCCACACCTTCTTCAAGTGATATTTTTGATGTATTTAGCGGCAAGTCGTAATGTGTCATATCATCCCACTCCTCGCCCGTATAATATTTATAATATTCTTTTCTGATCCTGTTATTTCTTTGTACTCTTCTGAGTGCTTCTTTTGCATCTACTCCATCAACTTCCATTACTCTGTCTACTTTTTTAGACAAGTCGGCATATACAAAAAGTGATATAAAATCCTCTTCTCCGGCTGAACTGAGTACAAATCCGCACATCTACCTATTAGTATACAGGACTCGCTTGCTACCAGCTCTCTTATAACTTCGCTTTCAAATCTGAAAAGATTGTCAGGTGAAACAATATCGTCTCCTATGGACGGCTTATTATTTGCATTTTTTATTCCACCTATTATTCTTTGTAAAATATTATGCCCCGGTTTCTCATCATTCATTCTGAAATATTGTTCTGCTACAGCCGAATGTTCTGATGCCATTTTTATTATTTCATCATCATAATACGGTATACCGAGTTTTTCTGAAAGTTTCTGTCCAATAATTCTTCCACCACTTCCATATTCTCTGTTTATGGTTATAATAAGTTTCTTATCCATAGTCCACTCCTTTTTGAATTAACTAGTTGGCTAACATCATTCTGTCATTGGCAAACTCACCACCGCTTGCCTCTTCAAATTTTCTTAAAAGGTCTTCAACCTTAAGTTTCTTCTTTTCCTCACCGCTTACATCATAGATAACTCTGCCCGAATGCATCATTATAAGTCTGTTGCCTATATTGAGAGCATCCTTCATATTATGTGTTACCATCATTGCAGTAAGATTTTGCTCATCCACTATCTGCTTAGTAAGGTCAAGAACCGTCTTTGCAGTCTGTGGATCAAGTGCCGCTGTATGCTCATCAAGCAGTAAGAGCTTCGGTTTTTTAAGTGTTGCCATCAAAAGGGTAAGTGCCTGTCTTTGTCCGCCTGATAAAAGTCCCACTTTTGATGTCATTCTGGTTTGAAGTCCCAGTCCGAGTTTTGCAAGTATTTCCTTATATAGTTCTTTCTCAGATCTTTTTATTCCCCAAGATAAGCCTCTCTTTTCTCCTCTTCTGAAAGCAAGTGCAAGGTTTTCATCTATCTGCATTCCCGCACTTGTACCCATCATCGGATCCTGAAACACTCTTCCGATATACTCTGCTCTCTTATGCTCCGGCATTCTTGATATATCTACACCGTCTATTATAATCTGACCACCGTCAATCGGATATACTCCGGCAATCATATTAAGCATAGTTGACTTACCTGCACCGTTTCCTCCGATTATGGTTACAAAATCTCCCGGATTTAACTTAAGTGATAATTTATTTAAAGCTTTCTTTTCGTTTATTGTACCTATATTGAAGGTTTTACTGACATTTTTAATCTCTAACATCTTATTCTCCCTTCGGTGAATAGGCTCTTTTTGCCCTTATTTTTGCACTCATTACAGGTACGGCAAGTGCAAGTGCCACTATTATTGCAGACAACATTTTCATATCGTTGCATCCATTCCAAGCTGTAATACAATTCCTCTTATTACAAAGTACACTATAGAACCTACTACTGCCGCCGAAAGCTTCATCCAGAAAGATATTACTCTACCAAGTATTACCTCACCGATTACTATTGCGGCAAGACCGATTACTATTGCACCTGTTCCTGCATTTATATCGGCATACTTCTGACTTTGTACAATCAGACCTCCTGAAAGACCGATTAGTCCGTTGCTTATTATTAGTGCAAGAAGCTTTGCACGGCCTGTATTCACTCCGAGAGCTCTTATCATAGCTTCATTATTTCCTGTAGCTCTGAGTGCCGAACCAAGCTCCGTACCAAAAAACCAGTATAAAATCATTATAATAAGTACAATAATAATTCCACCAAGTATAACACCTGCGATGGCATTACTCATACCTGTAGCATCTGTAAGCCATGAGAATATAGTATTTGTCTTTAAAAGAGGTATATTACTCTTTCCCATTACTCTAAGATTGATCGACCAAAGAGAGATCTGTGTCAAAATACCTGCAAGTATAGCCGGTATCTCAAATATTGTATGCAATGCACCTGTAACAAACCCGGCAAGCATTCCCGCAAAAGTTGCAAATAAAAGTGCAAGTATAGGATTCATCCCGAAGTTTACAATCATGACCGCACATACACAGCCTCCGAAAGCAAAGCTTCCATCTGCTGTAAGATCAGCTATATCCAGCAATTTATAGGTAATATATACCCCAAGAACCATTACTCCCCAAAGTATTCCCTGAGCAACGGCACCTATTAGCGCTGTAAACATTTATACCTCCAAAAATTAGATATTATTTCCATTTAGGCTTTCACTATTTTATAATATATCCAAAATTACCGCAATGTTAATTTAAACATAAAAGCCTGTCTAGAATTAATAAAACCGGTATATACCGGTCTTATTAATTATTATAAAAATCAGTCCATTGAAATATTTGATGTATCTATTCCAAGCTCCTTTGCAACTTCTTTATTTACAGTGAACTTGCATCTATCCTTCGGCAAATAAGCTATAGGAATCTCTGCAGGTGACTTTCCGTTTAGAATTTCAACCGCCTGCTCTCCTGCAAGCTTTCCTACTTCAAAGTAATCGATACCATATGTAGCCAGTGCACCGTTTTCCACATGGGCCGCCTCTGCACCTATTATAGGAATCTTATGCTCTGTAGTGGCAATCATTGCAACAGTTGTCATACCTGCAGCTATAACATTATCTGTAGGTACATATATTGCATCTACCTTGCCTACCATTGACTCAACCACTGTCTGAATCTCGTTTGAGCTTGAAACTGTATACTCGACTCCTGTAAGTCCTTTTGTCTTAAGTGCATCCATAGCCATCTCAGCCTGCATCTTAGAGTTTGCCTCAGCTGTACAATAAAGAATTCCTACATTCTTCGCATTAGGTAACATCTTTGTTAAAAGCTCTATCTGTTCAGCTACAGGTGTAAGATCCGAACTTCCTGTAACATTTCCTCCCGGTGCGTCATTGCTCTCTACAAGACCTGACTCAGCCGGATCTGTTACCGCTGTTATAACCACAGGTATGTCTGAAGTAACACCTGCTACTGCCTGTGCTGCCGGTGTAGCTATTGCAAGAATTAAATCCTTCTTATCATTTACAAGTTTGTTTGCAATAGTCTGTGCCGCTGACTGCTCACCACCTGCATTTTGTTGCTCAATGCTTACCTCAATACCGGATTCTTTTAAAGCTGCTACAAATCCCTCATTTGCTTTATCAAGTGCAGGATGCTGTACATACTGCAATATACCGATTTTTTTTGCATCGGCACTTACCTCAGATGAAGCTTCACCGTTGCTATTTGTATTATCTGTTTTTGTTCCACATGCCATAAGACTTACGCCAAGGAGCATTGCCATAGCTATTGTCAAAATATCTTTTTTCATAAACTTCCCTTCCGTATAAATAAAACTTATTATGCAAGGGATTATACTATATATATTTTATCACGTCAATACCCTAAGGCTTTAAACCTTAAAACTTTAAAGTAATAAAGTCTTTTATATTCTCAATATTTTTCAATCCCTCTTCATAACCCTCATTATAAAGGTTTTCAAGTTTAACCGCACTCTGTTCCAGTCTTTGTACAGTCACCTTATTCTGAGGTCTGATAATTAAAAGCTTACCCTCTTTAGCCAGCTCTTCCATTTCTTCCTGCATCTTATTATATCTTTCCGGCACTGTCATCAATTTATCCACCAGTTTTGGAAGCGGCTTAAAATATCTTTTATAAATACTTTCATTTATCTTGTTTACAGGCTTTTTTCTGTATCCTTCTTCCCTTGTAAGTACTACTATTGCTTTAGAATATCCGACATCAAATGCCCTTTTATAAGCAATGGATGTTGATATTCCTCCGTCCAGATATTTCCTCCCGCCTATATCTACCATTTTTGACATTACAGGCATGGAAGCTGAGGCTTTTACAGCAGATACAATGTCCGTACAATTATTTTTATCAAAAAACCTACTCTCTCCGGTTATTACATCTGTAGCTACAACTTCATATTTTTTTCGCCTTGTCATTAAATGATTCCCAATCAAAAAAATATCGTATTTATTTGAAATATCGTCAAATAAAAAATCAAAATTAAATATTTGTCTGGATTTAAACATATTTTTTTATAACTTATATATCTCTTATCATGCAGGTATTTTAAATTGATTCTCTTTGATCTTCCGGATTGTCTTGAAATATAGTTCATTCCATTCATAGAGCCGGCTGATACTCCGTTTACATATTCAATATATACTTCATTATCAAGCAGTGCATCCAAAACTCCGGCTGTAAAAATTCCTCTTAAAGATCCACCCTCTAAACACATCGCTCCCTTTAATAATTCCATCTTTCTACCTCCATATCTTAATATATTAACACCTTGATTGTAATTACTCAATCTGTTACAATCTAGATTATTCTAATTTTGGTGAAATATAACAATGTAATATATAAATAATTTAAAAATAACGGAAGGTAATTTATGGCGGAAAAATTAGCGAAATCACTTATCGGAATGATGGGCGGACTGCTCTCACTCAGCTTTGGAAAGCAATTGATAGTTTTTATTATATCAATGCTTCCTATTTTGGAACTTAGAGGAGGTCTTATAGCGGCATCTCTTCTAAAGCTTTCACCGGTTGAAAGCTATATTATATCAATTATAGGAAATGCTATACCGATTCCTTTTCTTCTGCTTTTAATGAATGGTATTTTAAAAGCAATGGAAAGATCAAAGTTTAAACTATTTAATAAAATGCACTCATTCCTACATAAAAAGATTATGAAAAACAAGGCTTCTATAGAGAAATACGGCTTTTGGGGGCTTGTTATATTTGTAGGTATACCGCTTCCGGGTACAGGTGCTTGGACAGGTGCGATAATAGCCGCATTCCTTGAGATGGACAGAAAAAAATCATTCCTTGCAATTTGTTTAGGTATGCTTATGGCAAGTATAATAATGATGATAATATCATTCGGTGTAATATCAAATATTTTATAAAAACAAGAGACTGCTAATCATAAATTATTCTACGATTAGCAGTCCTTTTTATTGCATAGGCCCATTGTTTAAAACAAGAGTATCTCCCTCATAAAGAGTTGTATCACCATTTGGAATAATAAAATCATTTCCCCTTATAATAAGCATTACAAGCGCATCCAGTTCTCCTGAAAGTTCTGAAAGTGTGGTACCTTTTGAGAGTAATTTCTTGGTTAAAACAAGTTCCGTCATATTATAATATTCTTCAAAATCAATAGACTTTGCGGCAAGAACTATAGTATCACCACAACAAAGTACTGTCTGTCCGTTAGGTACTACATCCTCACCCTCTCGCTTAATCAAAACCATCAATGTATCCGGGGGAAGATTTAAATCACTTATACTTTTACCGCACCAGTTTTGATCTTCACTCACTGTAAGCTGAATAAATTCTATTGGTATTTCATCGCCGCTATAATCCGAGAAAGTCTTCATTACATCATAGCCTTCATCAATCATATCAATTTTCTTTGATATAAACGGAAGCAGACTTCCCTGTAGCATTATCGAAAATAATACTATAAAAAACACATTATTGAATATATCATAATTTGCATTGGTATTTAATAATGCTGTAATTGCAAAAACTATTGAAGAAGCTCCTCTAAACCCAGACCATGAAACAAGAAATATTTGATTCCACGTAGCCTTAAAAGGTTTCATAATTATTGTAATAACAAGCGGCCTGACAACAAAGGTTATAAAACATGCCAGAGCAAATCCTGTATCTGCAACAAATAAAAGTCTTGACGGATAAACTAAAAGTCCAAGAAGGAAAAATATCAGTATTTGCATAATACCTGTAATACCGTCAAAGAATGGAACCAACTCTTTCTTCCCTCTGATATCTGAATTTCCGAGTATAATACCTGTGATATATACACTCAAATATCCGTTTCCACCGACTACGGTAGGTAATGAATACGAAAGCAGTGCTACAGCAATTACAAGCACCATATTAAATCCGGGTGTATTAATTATAAATCTGTTTATCAAATATTTAAAAATAAAAGCAATTAGAACACCTGACAATACGCCCACAATAAGCTGTAAAAACAGCATGCTGAAACACTTCCGACAGTTATACTTCCGGATATCATGCTTATCGCAATCATTGTGAGCATATATGCAAAAGGATCGTTACTTCCGCTCTCTACTTCCAAAATAGACGCTGTATTATATTTAAGATTCAAATGTCTGTCTCTTAATATGGAGAATACACTCGCCGCGTCTGTTGAAGAGATCACCGCACCTGTCAGTACAGAGTTTATCCATGAAAATTTCAAAACAAAGTATGCAAACATAGCCACAAACATTGAGGTAAGCACTACTCCGACACTTGACAGGAGTCCTGCCTTTAAAAGTACAGGCTTTGCCTCCTTTATATTAGTTCCAAATCCACCATAGAACATAATAAAAATAAGTGCGAACGAACATATAGTCTCGGCCTGTTTGAAATCATCAAATCTGATTTTAAATATTCCTTCCGATCCGAATACCATTCCCAGTAAAATAAAGGCTAAAAGTACCGGCACACCTATTTTACCGGATATAACATTAAGTACTACACAGAGCAGAATAATAAATGAAACAAGCAGAAGCACCTGATTCATCATTATATTTCCTCTATCTCATTTGAAAAACAGCTTTTTTCACTGTCATCACATGCCGGCCCCATCGGATAAACTTTTATCAAAAGTGCATTCTTCTCTCCGTTTAAAAACAATTCCCTGACATATTGAAAATTTCCGGATTTTTCACCTTTTACCAAGCTTCTTTATGTGACTTTGAATAATATGTAAGCAATCCTGTTGAGAGGGTTTTACTCCATGCTTCTTCATCCATATGTGTATACATAAGTACTGTATGGTCTATAAAATCCTGTACTATTACAGGAAGTAAACCTTCTGCGTTTAAATTCAAGTCATTCCATTCAAAGTTCATCTTTCCGTTGTAAATTCTTGCATCAATTTGTTTCATCTATGTCTCCTTTATATCAAACTTTTTCAATCATCCTGTTAAGATTCCTTACTGAGATATAAGCTAAGGCTCTCTAAATAATGCACTATAATATCACCTTTTTTAGGTATCAAATATTCCTCATTAAGCTCTTCGTATTTAAAACTTTTTTTTACCGCCTGTATTCATCCTGTCAAAAAACACTTTTAAATCCTTGAGTGGAAGATATATTATCTTGTCCAATGATTTAAAAAAAATAATAAGAAAAGCTATACCGCCCTGCTTTTCAAACTCCTCCATGAACTTAAACTGGTGTTCATGTACATTTGCAAGTGAAAAGCTTGTGCTTGCACATTCTTTTGCATCAAAACATACCGGTATTCCCTGCACAGCTCCTATATAGTCAACTGTAGATTTTTTCTCGAAATACGCCAAGGTTATATGCCTTGTACTTTTTTCAATTTCTATCGGAGTAATCGGTGTAGGAATCTTTGAATAAGGGCCAGTCCGCTTTCTCTGTACTTTTCATTGGAGTAGTTGATATACTCTTCCAGTGCCGATCCCCTAAGGCCTCTTGTTTTCCAAGTACCCATCTCCTATCACCTTTCTGAAATCATTATTATATAAAGCCTCAAAGCACTTTCCCTTTAAAGCTTTAAAAGTATCCGTATCTGAAATATCACTGTTCGGATATACAAGTCTAAATGAATGTAAAAGCTGTGATTTTATACCGTATTCTCTTTTAAACCTCTCATTCACCGATTTCTCTCCATATTTATAATCACCTATTATAGGATGTGATATTGAAGATAAATGCGCTCTAATCTGATGAGTTTTTCCGGTTATAAGCTTTACTAAAAGCAATGTAACATCTTTAAAATAATCAAGTACCTCATACTCTGTTTGTATAAACTCCGCACCTTCAAAAGACTTATCTTTTACAGTAACTTTATTGGTCTTTTCATCCTTATAAAGCCATGCATTAATACTACCGGGTTTTTCCACTCTGCCTTTTACCACAGCCAGATAAAATTTGCTCACAGCCTTTGTTTTTATCAATTCATTATTTACTCTTAAACCTTCCAAAGTCTTTCCGCACACCAAAAGTCCCGAAGTATTTCTGTCCAGTCTGTTACATATTGAAGGCTTGAATGTATTTAATGCTTTAGAGTCAAATTCAAGATAATCAAGCAAAAGATCATTTACCGATATATCATTTTCATTTGATTTTTGTGATAAAAGACCTGCAGGTTTATTTATTATAACAGTATTTTCATCCTCATATACTATATATGATTTAAAAGTTTCTGTACTTTTTTTATCAGCTATCGGCTTTTCTGCTAAGTCTTTTATATTTCCCGCCTTTTTTCCTGATAGCTTTTCAAAACTTTCATCCGAAAACCAAAGCTTGATACTTGCACCCTTCTCAAGCCTTTCCTTCCCGTCAGCTTTTTTATCATTCAGAGTAATATTCTTTTTTCTAAGCATCTTGAAAATAAATCCTGTATTTGCATTTACAAATATTTTTTCCAAAACCCTGTCAAGCCTTTGTCCGTTTTCATTTTTTCCTACAATTATCTCAATCATTATACTGAAAGGCTTTTAAAGATAGCCCTTATCTCATCTAAATTTTTGTTATCCGCATCTTGACTTTGAATAAACTTTTTCATTTCATTTAAGCTGCCACAGATCTTCACACTTACTTTGATGCCGCCTATTTTCATTCTCTCTTTGATAAATTCCTCGGTTTTTGATTTATCCGCCTTGTTGGAAAGAATACCGAATATTTTTTCTCCATCAATATATATTATATCAAGAGGCATTACCTGCTCCTTCATAGTAAGAATTATATCAAATAAAAAATGCTTATTTCCGATATATTCCTTTATTTTATCATATTCAAAGGATTTATACTTAAACACAACTAAAAAAGGTGATAACAGGTTTGCCATAGGGAGCACCATAAGTATGGATGAAACCAGAAGTATCCTTGAAATATCGGCATTCTTTGTGACCTTTGATGCTATAAAAAGCAGTAGGATAATTAAAACAAAAAATCCTATTATTATTCCGTTTTTTATTTTAAAGTATTTTCTGTATCCGTACTCGCCTTTTTTCTTTGTCATAGTAATTCCCTGTAGTCATCTATATAATAGTCTGACAGTTCCTTTTTCCTTTCTCTGACTTCCTTTGAAAAATCATCCTCTATAGCACATACCTTCATTCCGGCCGCTTTTCCTGCTATGATACCTGCTACCACATCTTCAAATACCAGGCATTTTTCAGGTCTGACTCCCAGAAGTTCTGCCGTTCTTAAATAAACATCAGGTGCAGGCTTCCCCCTTTTTACCTCATCCGATGTGGTTATAATCTCAAAATAATCTTTCATATTTAAGGAATTCAGTACCGCATCCACCATTGTTTTGTTATTGCTGGTTGCTATTCCCATTTTTATTCCTTCGGACTTTAAATGCTCCAAAAATCTTGTACAACCGGGCTTTTCTTTCACTTCATACTTATATTTATCCAGCGCCATATCTTCCCAGTCCTGACAGATTTTTTCCACACTGTCTTTTATACCGAACTTCTTTTTAAAATAAACCGCTGTTTCATGAAAGCTTATTCCTTCTATTTCATTTTTCAAATTATCATCATATTCAAATCCGAATCTTTCCAGATACTCGGCATCTATCTCAGGCCACATCCACATGGAATCCACCAAAGTGCCGTCCAGATCGAATATACATGCATCTATATTTTTTATCATAAACTACCTAAGTCTGTATTCTCATCTATAAGCTCGGGATGATACTTACTGTAAGCTGATATAACCTTATTTACTTTACTTACCACTTCACTTCCCAAACTCATATAAAGTTTTTTATCTCCTACTATATAAAATTCCTTCTTTGCTCTTGTAGCCGCCACATTCATCATATTGGCCTCACTTACTGCCCAGCTTGCGGCTCCCTTACTGTTTGTATCCGCTCCAAGTACCATAAATACTATCGGCGCTTCCTTTCCCTGGAAGGTATGGATAGTTCCGATATTTGTAGCTTTTCCGTTTTCTCTTCTTGTAAAACCTATCTCATCCAGCTTTCTTGCCAGCCTGTAAGCAACATTTTTAAAAGGTGATATTATATAAATAGTGTCACTCTCATTTTTATCTAATATCTTAGGATTTGACTTTGCCATATCCTGTATCTTTTTTAGAAGAAAATCTCCCTGCTCTTTGACATACTTATCCACTGCCTTACCGTTTATATCATACCATCCGGTTTTTCCATAACCCTCATTGCCCTGTACCATAAGATTCTGATATGAAATCTCATTTGATATGGTAAACATAGGATATTTACAGCGCCTATGTACCCAAAGCGGAATACCGATCCAGGAATCCGCTTCCTCTTCTCCTTTTGTGTAAAAACCGTATTGACTTGCGGCATCCACCAAGGTCTGTACGGAAGCTGACTCCGACAAATACTTTTCACTTACATTATAGCTTTTTGAAAGCAGTGAAAGCAAACCTCCGTCCAAAGTAAGCACCGGCTTTATCTGGAAAGGATCTCCCACGACCATAATACTCTTGCTTCTGAATATCGCACCTACTGCAGCCTGAGGTAGAGCCTGCCCCGCCTCATCTACAAAGGTATGTCCAAGAACATTCTCATCAATATTTTTTAACATCCTTGAAAAGCTCGCAAAAGTAGAGCTGATAACAGGAATAGTAAGGTTTATCCAATTCCAAGAGATGTTAATCAATCTCTTATTTTCCATATATTTGTTTTGAGCTCTCCATATGCTTACAGCAGCTTTAATATTTTTTCTGTTCTCATATAGAAACTGCTTTCTTACACCTAAAGCCAATACAAAGAGCTTAGACTGCTCCACTCTGTAGTTTTCATCAAACCATGGATTTGAGAGCTGAAGCTTTTCATAATCACTGCCAAGGTCAAGCCCCCTAGATATAATCGTATTATCAGCATCGAATTCACTTATTATCTGCGTATATTTTTCTTTTCTGTTATTTAAGTTTTGCTTCCATGCTTCATACTGAGTATTCTCATTATCTGCCGCATTCCTTTGAGTATCTATAGATTTTTTCAGCTCATTTATTTTATTTTGAAGCTCATTTTCAAGCTTTCTGTAGGTCTCATCTTCATCAAATAAAGCCTGCAGTTTATTTTGCAAAGCATTTAATTCATTTATAAAGTTTTTGTTTTTATCAGAATTAAAAAGTGATGAGAAAAATCCCGGTTTTTGACTCTGCTTTGCCTCAAAAAGCATTTTTTGATTTGCAATACTTCCTGAGAGTTCTTCTCTTTTTCTTTTAGTACTGTTTAGTGAACTTGAAGCCTCATCAAGGCTTATAATTTTCTCTTTTACAAATGCTTCCGCTTGCTCCCTTAATACAGCAATCTTTTTTCTTCTCTCTTCATCCTCACTTAATAAAGTGTTCTCGATTTTATTAAGCTCAGACTTTGCATTATAATAAGCGTCAAACTTATTTTGTAAGCTTTTTGCATCATTTCTAAGATTCAGTACTTTTTTATATTGAACTTTAAATTTATTGTAAATTTCATCATTGGACTCATACTCATTTTCAAGACAGTTTACTATACATTCTATCCTGTTAAGTATATTGGTCATATTATCGGACTTACCGCCCTCAAGGGAAAAAGAGCCCCAAAACTTTTCTTCCCCTGTATCTTCAAGTATCAGCTCTTTTTTACTCTTTCCGTCTTCCTTAACCCAATTTTCTTTTACATTTTTGTTTGCAATCTCTTTAAAATAATCTATAGCCTCAAGCTCAGATAAAATATTTTCATCAATGCCCTCTTTCAGCGGCAATTCATTTACAATATTTTGAACCGCACCGTTATTTGAGCTTGCAACAACTATATTGTTCTTTGCAATACTTTCAGGAAGCTCACCTATGGAAGCTTTATCAAAATATCTGGTCAAATCACTCCCCTTAATATATTTTTCAGAAAGTCCGCATATACTAAAAGCCTGCTCTACAATAAGTTGTGCAAAGATATCTTTTAAAAGTGTAGTCTTACCCGTACCCGGAGGTCCGTTTACACTTCTCATTTGATTATTATCATACCCTATAGTCACATTTACAGCCACCTGCTGCATAAAAGAAAGCGCAAATTTTGTATTACTTGGAAATCTTCCGAGAGGATAATTTTCAGGACTTAAAATCCTTTCAAACTCTGTCTTATTAAACCAAGAAGAATCTTTTTTGCTGTCCAAATTTATCCTTCCGGCTGTTTTTCCATAAAGATAATCCTCAAGATTTTTGTTGTCAATTCTTTTAGCCTTTGACAAGTCATCCACAAAAAAAGAATGAAGATTTGTTGCATCCGTCTCAATATTATTTAAAAGCTGCATACGGCAATTCTCTAAAGCTATTCCGTATTTATTTAAAATACTGTTAATCGCCTTATCAAACTTCTCAGGATCGTCTTCACAGTTTTCAAATCTTTGTGTCAGCTCTTCTTTTAAATCTTCTTCAAACTTATGAAACTCCGATTCGGTAGGCACCTGCCTATAATATCTCATATATGCGCTTGCACTGAAAAACAAATTATCCTCAATATAGCGCAAGCCCTTGTCAAAATACAGTGCAATACTGAATTTATCACCGTAATTGATATCTCCCTCAGGCTTTGCTATTCCATAGGTTTTTCTTAAAAAATCAACTACCTGTGTAAAATCAAATATATCCAGATAAATTACAAAACCTGAATTCTTATATCTTCTGATATTCGATTTTTCAACCAATGAATTAAAATAATCATAGTATTTTTTGTCGGTCAAATCATCAAGTCTAAGATTCTTTTTATCCTTCAGACTTATATCTCCCTCGGACAAATGTTCAACCATGATCCATGCATCTAAAATATTGTTTTTAATCACTTAAGCATCTCCATCTCAATCTCTGTTATTTTTCTGCTTTCCCCTTTGTTTAGTTTCAAATCGTCAAGTCTGAGTCCTCCAAAGGCAACTCTTTTTAAATAAGTTACCTCCCCTCCTAAGGCTTTTACCATTCTCTTGACCTGATGAAATTTACCCTCATGTATTGTAAGCAATATTTCATTATCGGATATGATCTCAAGCTTTGCGGGTTTAGATACTTCACTCTCTCCTATGTCCAGCCCGTTTTTTGTCATCTCTACGGCATTTTCATCAAGTTTACCTTCAAATACCGCATAATATGTCTTATCCACATGTGATGAAGGTGAGACAAGTCTGTGATTTAGACTGCCGTCATTTGTCAGAATAAGAATACCCTCAGTATCCAAATCAAGCCTTCCTACAGGTACGATATTTTTTCTTTTGGAATCTATCAGCTCCATAACGGTCTTATGTACATTATCTTTAGTTGCACATACATATCCTGCAGGCTTATAGAGGATAAATGTTTCAAACTCCTCTACTTCCACCTCTTTGCCTTCAAAGTATAATTTATCTTTTTCGCTGTTTAGTTTTTCCTCTGGCTTTTTCACTATATTGTCATTTATCCTTATCTTACCGGCTTTTACATATTTTTTTATATCCTGACGGCTTCCAAAACCAAGCTCTGAAAGGATTTTATCAACTCTGACAATCATTACATCCATCTCCAACCTTGATAATACTTATTTTTACAGCTATTTTTATTTTGCTTTACAAATCCGAGTGAAAATCCGTCTACACATACAAGTCTGATACCCATATATTCATCATCGGCCTCTATGGTTTCACCCTTTAAATACTTTATTACTCTTTCGTCAGTTGCACTTAAGTTTAAAGGATTTTCCCATTCATCAAACTTTATATTCATTGCCAATGCCTGAAAAGGCTCAAATCTGTTCTTTTTTATCTCACCAAGAAGCAGTCCGGTCCTTATATAGTGTAAGCTCTTATCTATCAAAGCATCCTTTGGAAGATAGTATGCATAATCCTTATTTATAAAGATCCTCTCATAATCCCAGCCTCTTTTTATTTTCCCCAGAAATTCAAGTAATTCTTCCGGAAGCTTCGGTAATTTTCTTTTCTTTTTATCTTTTATTTTACTTGTCTCAATTTCAAGTGTGCTCTCATCTTTTTTCAGTCTAGCTACAAAATGTCCTTCGCCCTTTATCTTATGAGGAAAAAGTCTTATTGTTCCCGGTAAAATTTTAGACTCTTCAAATCCGAAATCCGGCTTTATTTTATCTATTTTAAATTCAGGATGATTTTCTAAAAACTCTGATAAACTTCCCTCATCTTCTATCTTGGAGTATGTACATGTGGAATATACCAAAGTTCCGCCGGGCTTTAGCATTTTTGCCGCCTCATTTAGTATACTTACCTGTAATCCTGTAAAAAACTCCGGACCTCTTCCAAGATATGCCCTAAAAACAGCACTGTCACGCCTAAACATACCCTCACCCGAACATGGCGCGTCCACTATTATCTTATCAAAATATTCAATATATACATTTGAAAGATTCTTAGGATCTTCATTTGTTATCAAAACATTGTCTATTCCGCTTACCTCAATATTCTTTTGAAGCGCTTTTACTCTGGAAGCCGAAAAATCATTCGATACCAATAATCCTTCACCTTGAAGGTATGATGCGGCCTGTGTAGACTTTCCTCCGGGAGCGGCGCAAAGATCAAGCACCTTATCACCCGGTTTTATACCTGCTATCATTGCCGGTGTCATAGCTGAAGGCTCCTGTATATAGTAAAGTCCTGCAAAATAATACGGATTTTTAGATATGCTCTTTATTTTTTCATTATTACTTAAGGAAGAAGTGGTCAATACACCCTTCTCTTCTTCAAAATAAAATCCCTCTTTTACCCACGGAATTCCTTTAAAATCTCTGTCAAGAATTTCTTTGAGTTTTTCGGGCTCAAGTTTCAGTAAATTTGTTCTGATACCTACATAAGGTTTCTCATCCAAAGATTTGATATATGCATCATAATCTCCTTTAAGCAGCTCCTTCATGGCATCTACATAGGACTTTGGTAGATCCTTTTCCTGTATCATATATACCTCAATCTAAATCATTCTTATTACGCAAAAAAGGGCTTGTTGCAAGCAACAGCCCCCATAATTATTCCTGTGTATTTTGATCTGCCGGAACAATACTTGTTGCAAGTTCCTGTCTGTTCTTATCGATCTCTCCTGTATAGAATTGCAGGGAGTTCAAATATTGATTAAATCTGTTCTGACTATCAATCATTGTACCCGAAATTATTTCCTGAATACTTTGAAGTAACTCATCAGTGTATGTTATAGCCGCCTGTCTTACGCCATTAGCCTCGCTTCTTGCATCATATACAATATTGTTTGCTTCCATTCTGGCATATTCCAATATTTTATCGGATTCCGCATATGCAGTCTGCATTATCTGATTTTCATTTACAAGTTGAGATTTTAACTTGTTTGCCTCATTCATTATAGCGTCTGACTCTTTTCTGGCACTGAGAACAATGGCATCCGCCTTTCTCTTTGCCTCATCTTTTATGGAATTGCTCTGAATATTGGCATCAAGTATAAGCTTTTCAGCTCTGTTTTTTGCATCTGTAAGAATGCTTTCCTTATTACTGATGAGTTTTTGTGACTGTGTGACCTCCTCAGGTATCTCTTGTCTCAACTCATTCAATAAGGCTATAAATTCTTCTTTATTCACCTTAATTATTGAATTGGACAGTGCAACGGTTTTACACCTCTCCACAAACTCTTCTATCTCGGTTATCACCTGTTCAATTCTACTCATGATCTCTCCTCAAACCTTTTTCGCTCAGTCTTTTCATAACCATTTCTCCGATATGATCTCTTACAAAATGACTGATATCTCCATTATATACTGCAATCTCCTTAACAATACTTGAACTCAAATATGAGTATTTCAAGCTGGAGCTAAGGAAAACTGTTTCTAAATTTGGCGCAATTATTTTATTTGTCTGAGCCAATTGTAATTCATATTCAAAGTCTGTTATTACTCTCAAACCTCTGACCAATATATTACAATTTTGCTCATGTGCAAAATCCACCAATAGACCGTCAAATTCCAAAACTTCCACGTTTGGCAAATGCCCTACAACATCCTTTATCATATTTACTCTTTCAACAGGTGTGAAAGAGGGTCCTTGGTATTATTGATAAGTACACCCACAATAAGCTTGTCAAACATCTTTGATGCTCTTTCAATAATATCTATATGTCCATTAGTAATAGGATCAAAACTTCCCGGATAAATAGCTTTAGCCATAGTCACCCTCGCTTATGCATAAAAATATGTTTATTAGACTTATACTCTTTGACCTTATCTATATACCAATCCTTTGATAAATGTGATGTATCAGTCTTAAATTCTTCTTCAATTATAACTAATGTATGCTCATCAATCAATGTGGAATTTATTAAAATATCTAAACATTTATCCTCAATTCCCTTTTGATAAGGTGGATCTATAAAAACTATATCAAATCTTTTTCCGTGAGTCTTGATTTTTTCAAGATTGGCTTCAAAGCTTCCCTTAAGTATTGTTGCTTTATCTATCAACTTTGTATGTTCAAGATTTTCTTTTATACACCCGATGGCTTCTCTGTCTATATCACAAAAGTATGCTTCCTTTGCCCCTCTGCTTAAAGCCTCTATGCCTATTCCTCCGCTTCCGGCAAACAGATCAAGAAATGTAGCATCATAGAGTTCATTTGAAATCATATTAAACAATGTTTCTTTTATCTTATCAGTAGTAGGCCTTGTGTTAGTACCCTTTGGTGTTTTTAATATAAGACTTCTTGCAGTTCCTGAAATCACCCTCATTTATTACTGCCCTATTTCTACAGCAGCTTTGATCTCACCTGCCTGTGTAGTATCACCTATAGGCTCAACTGTAGCCTCTGTAGGACTGCTTGAAGAATTACTTGCATCTGTTGTCTCTGTAGCAGCCGGTGTAGGAACAGCAGAACTTAAATTATAGCATAATACCGGAAAGCCTGAATCCACATATTCATACAACTTCTTAGCCACTGCAGGTGGTAGATTTATACAACCATGAGAACCTGATGTTTTATATATTTGTCCACCAAATGCAGATCTCCAAGGTGCATCATGGAATCCTATGCCTCCGTTAAAAGGCATCCAGTAATCTACCGGTGTTGAATAACCTTCACCCTTTAGTGTGGCATTTCTTGTTTTATAAGTGAGTGGGAAAGCACCTGCAGGTGTTGTCCAGTTTTTCGCAACATTTCCTGATACGAAATCACTTTCAAGTACTGTTGATCCGTTCTTAACTACAAACATATGCTGGGTTGAAAGATTCACCTCCACATACGAATTACCATAGTCATTATCACCGTGAGAAGCGGCTTTTCTTGAAAATTCCGGCTCTCTCTTTGTGGTCTCACCTGCCTCTATGAGAGATTTTATGGTTGCTTTTTCTTTTTCAGCATCTACCTTCCAACCATATGAACCTCCTGCTATGGTTACTGTAGTCCATATGAAGTTTTCAAAGTTTTTGATTTTCCCGATGTATTATACGCATTTGAAATTGTCTTTACAAATGACGCAACACCTTCATCTGATATATTTACAGATCCGTCACTGTTTACAGTTAACCATTTATGTATAGTATCACCGTTCAAAACATTAAGCTTATCATATGAGATTCTTGCAGATACATATTTATTCAAATTTGTAAGTGCAAGATTAAGTGTAGGATCATCAGATCTTTTTGTCGGCTTTTCATAAATATCATTATCTTCATAATCAAGATTTATATCATTGTTTAGAACAATCAGCTGACTTTTTATATACTCCTTTGCCTTATCAATATCAAGAGTATTTCCTTCCACTTCCGGTATAATTGAATATCCTTGCCCCTGCACAAAATCTGATATCTTTGCATCTACCGGTGCCACAAACTTAGATTCATCAAGTGCTCTGAGCTTTGAAACCGTATCATCAAATTTATTATCGTCCAGGGTAAAGGAAGACTTTATCTTAAGGTCTTTTTCTTCCTTCACATTTGTAATCCATGCCATGCTGTTTTGCTCATGTAAAAGATCCTCAAGTGATGAATCCTCAACAAAAGCAAGGCCTACATCGCTTCCCTTTATTATCTCATCATTATTATCTCTTGATCTTACTGTACTCTCAAAATTATCTATCTGATTAGACATTATCTGCCTTACTTCTTCTACAGTTTTCTCAGAAGCATCTATACCGTTTATTATTGTATGTGGAAAAAATTTTGTTCTGTAAGTATTTGCCTTTACTGTGTACGCACCAACTATGGCTACAATACCCAATACTACAAATCCCAGAGTAAACTTATTTTTTTTCTTTTCTTTTTTACCTTTTCCTCTTTTTCTTGGTTGTTGCTTATTCTCAGACATACTACTCCTATCAAAGTGCTAACTTTTTATAATGTAAATCCATGTAGTTATTTATTTTGTTCTCAAGCTTTATGCTCTCTTCTTCCCCTATATTCTCACTATGTATCATATCTACAGCATTTTTTGCCATTTCAAATATATCATTATCATTGTATATATCTGCCATTCCAAAATCAAGTTCACCGCTTTGTGCCAGACCGAAAAGTTCTCCGGGGCCTCTTAAAACCAGATCCCTTGATGCAATATAAAATCCGTCATTAGAATTTCCTATTATTTCCAACCTCTTTTTTGCAATATTGGAATTTGAAGTTCTGACAAATATGGCATAAGATTGTAGCTCGCTTCTTCCGACTCTGCCTCGAAGCTGATGTAGAGTCGCAAGTCCGAATCTTTCAGCATTTTCAATCATAATAACTGTAGCATTCGGTACATCCACACCTACTTCAATTACTGTTGTAGATACTAAAATATCTATTTCCTTATTTACATACCGAGACATTATATCATCTTTTTCTTTCTGTTGCAGTCTCCCATGCAAAACTTCTATCTTACAATTTTGTGAAAATTTATCTGATATTTTCTTACTATAGTCTATTACATTCTCTGCTTCTATATTCTCACTCTCTTCAACCATAGGACATATTATATATGCCTGATGTCCTTTACCTATTTCAAGTGATATATGTCTGTAAGCTTTTTCCCTGTCATTTTCTGTAATTACAGCGTTCTTTATAGGTAATCTGCCCACAGGTTTTGTTTCTATAGTTGAAATATCCAGATCTCCGTAAAGTATTATTGCAAGAGTTCTCGGTATCGGTGTAGCCGACATTACAAGTACATGAACATCCTCTCCTTTGTCTGAAAGAGTTGTTCTTTGTCTTACTCCGAAGCGATGCTGCTCATCAGTTACTACCAGACCAAGATTTTTAAATTTTACATCTTCCACAAGCAGAGCATGTGTACCGACTACAATATCTATCTCACCGGCTTCTATCTTTTCATAGACTGCCAAATGTTCCTTTTTAGTCATAGAACCTGTCAGAATACCTATCTTAGGCGGATTCTTTAATTTTCCCAAGGTCTCTGACATGGATTTAAAATGCTGTTTTGCCAAAACTTCGGTAGGCACCATAACAACACCCTGAAATCCGGATTTTACAGCCATATATAGGCATATTAAAGCTACTACCGTCTTTCCCGAGCCTACATCTCCCTGTATCAATCTATTTGTAACCACACCACTTGACATATCATTTAAGATCTCCTCTATCACATTATTTTGTGAATCGGTTAGCTTAAACGGCAGAGTGGACTTTATTTCTTCTAAATATTTGAATTCTTTTGATACTATATTCTTTGACTTAACTCTAAGCCTTTTATTTTTCAAAAGCTTCATTCCATATAAGAATCTAAAGAAATCATCAAATGCCAGCCTTTTTTTAGATTCAAAAAGACTTGACTTACTTATAGGATCATGAATATTTCTAACAGCTTTATTTCTGTCTTCTAAAGAAAACTCTTTAAGTATACTCTCAGGTAAGTATTCTTCAAAATCCTTATCATCTATATATTCAAAAGCTGATTTTATCAGCTTCTCCATTGCATTATTATTAATACCGGCTGTAAGTGCATATATAGGCTTAAAACTGCCTATCTTTTTCTTATATTCATCTATGGTATAAATTGTAGGATGCTCAAGTGTATTCTTATTTCTTCTTGAGAATTTACCCACAAAAATATAGCTCTCCCCCTGCTTTAGAGTTGCTCTTAAGTATGGTGAGTTATACCATATTACATCTAATACATCAACAAAGTCTGTAACTTTCGTTACAGCTATTTTTCTGTTCGGACCGGTAAGCGATATGCTTTTAGTAATGGTAGCCTTTATAACTACTTCTTCATCCTTGTTTACTTCGGAAATTTTTGTAGGAGCTTTGTATTCCAAATATCTTATCGGATAATGTTTTAAAAGATCTTTGACAGTCTTTATATCAAGCTTTTCCAAATATTCTGCTGTTTTTGCTCCTACGCCCTTTATATTTTTTACAGATATATCTATCAAGCCTACCTCCCTACAAAGTTTTAACTAGGTCGCCAAATCATATATTTGACAGACCTAGTTATTAAAAATCTTATTCTACAGATATGAAATAGTAGTAAACAGGCTGTCCTCCAAAATGTAATTCAAACTCTACATTCTCATATTTGCCAACCAATTCGTCACATAACTTGGTAGCATCCTCTTCACTTACTTCTTCGCCATAGTAAAGGCATACCAATTCACTTGAATCATCAATCATATTTGCAAGTGCCTTATCTACAGCTGAATCAATGCTCTTATCAACTCCTATTATGCCGGTGTCTCCCAATGCCATAACATCATTTTCATGTATTTCAACATCATCTATAGTGGTATTTCTAACCGCATAGGTTATCTGAGCCGACTTCACATTTGAAATCTCTTCAGTAGCATTTTCAAGGTTTTCCTCGCCACTTCTTTCCTCAGAAAGACTTATCATTGCTGTTATTCCCTGAGGAATAGTCTTGGTAGGTATTACTACAACCTTCTTATCTTCAACTATTTTAGCCGCCTGCTCAGCCGCCAAAATAATATTTTTGTTATTCGGTAATATATATATAGTTTCAGCGTTCAAATGCTCTATTGCATTAAGGATATCCTCGGTACTTGGATTCATTGTCTGACCACCTTCAACAACTACATCAACTCCTATTTCTTTAAAAATTGATGTGAGGCCGCTTCCTGCACTGACGCTTATAACTCCCATTTTCTTCTTCTGATTTTGAGATTCAAGGATTTGATCCACACCCTTAATAACTCTCTCTCTATGCTCTTCACGCATATTGTCAATCTTTAAATTGGTAAGCTCTCCAAAAGTCAATCCTCTTTGAATGGCAAGTCCCGGATCATTTGTATGCACATGAATCTTAACCACTTCATCATCAGCTACACATACTAGTGAATCACCTATTGAAGTAAGGAATGCTTTAAATTCATCTTCATCCTTATCTGTAAATTCCTTATTTAAATTTACAATAAACTCTGTACAATAGCCGAACTTTATATCTGAAGTATCGATATCCTCTCTTGCGGCACCGTTGCACTACCTTCAGACTTTGTTGAAAGTACCACATCACCAAGCTCTATCACATTTCCCTTAAGACCTTCAAGTATACCGTGAAGTATAACCATAAGTCCCTGACCACCTGAGTCTACCACTCCGGCTTTCTTCAGTACAGGCAACATCTCAGGTGTTTTCTTTAAAGTCTCATCACCATATGCCAATACAGCTTCCAAAAATGCGATAATATCATCATATTCATCATGTATTTCAAGAGCCTTTTCACCCATCGCTCTTGCAACTGTAAGTATTGTACCCTCTTTCGGCTTCATTACAGCCTTATATGCAGTCTCACTTGCCTTATCAAATGCAAGTGCAATTTCAAACACATCTACAACAGGTGATTCCTTTAATATCTTGGCTGCACCTCTAAAAAGCTGAGAAAGTATAACACCTGAGTTTCCTCTGGCACCACGCAATGATCCTTGCGCTATTGCCTTACACATAGATGCAATGTCATCGCCTTCTTCAGCCGCCAATGTCTTTGCTGCCGACATTATTGTCATTGTCATATTTGTACCGGTATCTCCGTCAGGAACCGGGAACACATTCAGTTCATTTATCCATTCTTTTTTTGCTTCTAAGCTTTTTGCTCCTGTTATAAAAGCACTCTTTAGTGATTGTGCATCAATCTGCTCTAGACTCACAAAAAATCCTCCTTAGTCTATTATTCGTACACCTTCTACGAATATATTTATTTTCTTTACTTCCATTCCGGTAAACTTCTCTGCCTTATACTGGATAGTCTCTATTAGATTTTGAGTTATAGCACTTATGCTAAGTCCATACGCAACTATGATATGGAAATCCAAAATCAACTTATTATCCTCTATTTTTACACTGATGCCCTTTGTGAGATTCTCTCTCTTCAAAAGTCTTGATATACCATCTGTTACAGAAACTGCTGCCATACCAACTATACCGAAGCATTCAACCGCCTGTATTCCTACATAGAATGCTATAACATCCGGATTTATGCTTATCTGACCAAGATTTGTATTGATTTGACCTTTGTTCATATAACCCTCCAATCATTTTATCGTCAAAAGACTTTATACTGTGGTCTTCCCACTTAACTATGAAAGAGTAAATACTTTTCGTAGTTCTATAGATATTTTTAATATCTCCTAAATCTGCTATTGAGGTACATAACATATCTAAGATACTTAATCATAACATTTTTTTATAATAAAGACAATGCAAGCTTTTATTTTGTCAAATCGATTTATAATAAAATCGGAATAATTGCCGCCCGGTTTGGAGCAAATCTTTTTAAAGTGGCACTGCTATGCTGTAGCCTTGTATTTATTATTGAAATATTTTATTGTATAAATATAGGGCCGACTTTTGTCGACCCTTATCTTTATCCTCTAAATCTGTATCCAACACCCCAAATAGTTTCTATAAATTGAGGTTTGGAACTGTCCTGCTCTATTTTTTCTCTGATATTTTTGATATGTACGGTAACTGTTGAAATATCACCCATTGACTCAAGCCCCCATACTTCTTTAAACAAATCTTCTTTTGAATATACCTTGTTCGGATGCTTTGCAAGGAAATAGAGTATATCAAACTCCTTGGCGGTCAATGTTTTTTCATCTCCATAGCCCCAAACTCTTCTGGAGCCTGCATCTATCTTCAAATCTCTGATTTCTACAATGTCCTTATTTGCTGTAGAAACACCTGCCAACCTATCATATCTGTTAATATGTGCCTTTACCCTTGCCACAAGTTCACTCGGTGAAAAAGGCTTGGTCATATAATCATCCGCTCCCAGCCCAAGTCCTCTTATCTTGTCAATATCATTCTTTTTTGCACTGACCATGATAATAGGTATCTCTTTTACAGCTCTTATCTGCTTACATATCTCATATCCGTCAATTCCGGGCAGCATCAAATCCAGTAATACCAACTCATAGTCTTCATTTAACGCTCTTTTAAGTCCTTCTTTACCGTCAGTTGAAATATCGACCTCAAAGCCGGATATTTCCAAATAATCCCTTTCCAGCTCAGCTATACTTACTTCATCCTCTATTATAAGAACTTTGCCCATTTTCTATCTCCTACTTCTTTAACTCTATGCTAACCTCCGTTCCAACGCCCGGTTTAGACATAGCTACAACACTTCCTTCATGATTTTCTATTACTTTTTTTACAATAGAAAGCCCTATGCCGCTACCTCCAAGTTTAGTATTTCTTGACACATCACTTCTGTAAAATCTATCAAATATATGAGGTAAATCCTTTTCATCTATTCCTCTACCATTATCTGATATCTGTATATCTATTGCATCTATAGTCTCTCTGACTCTAAAATGAATTTCCGGCTTTTCCTTGTCCATATATTTCACAGCATTTGAAACAATATTGTTTAAGGCTCTCTTTATCTGTTCTTTATCCATATCTATAACAGTACTTCTGCCTACATTTACTATATAAAAAAATTTTTATTTTTATTGTATCAAGCTCAAATAAAGATCCTTCACATATTCATCAAAAAAATCTTTTTACATAAATTTTTTTCAAATTTATAAGACATATGCTTTTCTGAAACCTGTGAATAATAAAGCAATTCATCAATCAATGAATTCATGTCATTTGTCTTATTATATATTGTATTTAGGTAATCTCTCGTCTTTTGAGATGAGGAGGCAACACCGTCAAGTATTCCCTCCACATATCCTCTTATTGCCGTAAGCGGTGTCTTTAAATCATGAGAAATATTACTTACCAACTCTCTGGCCGCATCTTCGGAAAGTTTTTTTTCTTCTTCATCTTCCTTTAACTTAATTCTCATTCTCTCGAAATCATTGAATAAAAAAGGAATCTCACAAAAATCTCTCTCATCTAATTGATAATCCAAATCTCCATCTGCTATCTTCTTTGTAGCTGTTTGCAATTTATCCAAGGGAACAAGAATCCTTTTATAGATCCATATCCACATAACAACCGCCACAATATCTATTATGGTTACAAGAATGGTAAGCCAGATACCTATATTACCCGTTGTATCATAATTCATACTGTATATGAGAAGTATAGACGGTATGATTATTATAAGGCAAAATATCGAAAATAAACCGGAGCCTACTTTCATCAGATAGCCTTCTTAAGTTCTTCTACCTTATCAAGTCTTTCCCATGGAAGACTTAAATCATCTCTTCCAAAATGTCCGTATGCAGCAGTCTGCTTAAATATCGGCTTTCTAAGGTCAAGCATCTTTATAATTGCAGTAGGTCTTAAATCAAAGTGCTTTCTGATAAGTTCTACTATCGCACTGTCACTTATCTTTCCTGTTCCGAAAGTATCTGCGGAAATAGATGTAGGATGAGCCACACCGATAGCATAAGATAACTGAATCTCGCATTTTTTTGCAAGTCCCGCAGCTACTATATTCTTTGCAACATATCTTGCCGCATAAGCTGCCGATCTGTCCACCTTTGTACTGTCCTTACCCGAGAAAGCACCGCCGCCATGTCTTGCATAGCCGCCGTAAGTATCCACTATTATCTTTCTTCCTGTAAGACCCGAGTCTCCATGAGGTCCGCCTATAACAAATCTACCTGTAGGATTTATAAATATTTGGTATTTTCATCGACCATTTCCTGTGGAATTATTTCATCAAATACATATTTCTTTATATCTGTATGAATCTGCTCCTGCTCCACATCCTCGTCATGCTGTGTAGAAAGTACAACTGTATCTATTCTTACAGGCTTACCTTCTTCATCATACTCTACTGTAACCTGTGTCTTACCGTCAGGCCTTAAGTAGTTTAAAGTACCGTCTTTTCTTACCTGTGTAAGTCTTTTTGCAAGATTATGTGCAAGATATATAGGGTATGGCATAAACTCTTTTGTTTCATCTGTAGCATATCCGAACATAAGTCCCTGGTCACCTGCACCATTGTCCTCATCCTCTAAATCAGTATGCTCTCTTGCCTCAAGTGCCTTGTCAACACCCATTGCTATATCACTTGACTGCTCATCAAGTGCTACAAGTACACTGCAGGTATCACAGTCAAAGCCGTACTTTGCTCTGTCATAACCTATTTCTCTTACAGTTTCTCTAACTATCTTTTGGATATCTACGGTAGCCTTTGATGAGATTTCTCCCATTACAAGTACCATTCCTGTAGTTGTAGCTGTCTCACAAGCCACTCTTGAATCCGGGTCTGCACTTAAATATGCATCCAATATTGCATCTGAAATCTGATCGCACATCTTATCAGGATGTCCTTCAGTAACTGACTCTGAAGTAAAAAGTCTTCTCTCTTCCATTTCTCTCCTATCTTTTACACTTATATATAAACCGTCTTTTATAAAGCTGATATCTAAAAAAGCCCACCAAATGGTGGACTAAGGTTTCCACTCATTGCTCGATTTCTCGCTCAGGTTGGCACCTTCCTAAAAGGGGTTGCCGTGACATCACAGATCCTTAACTCTCCGTCACTCTTAATAAGTGTATATGTATATACCCATCAGGGCAAATTTATTTTGTTGCAGTTATAGTATACCATTTTCATATAGTTATGTAAATATTAATTTTGATACTACAATTTATGTATTATATTTCACACCTTCTTCAGCAACCATTTGCAGATCTTCTTCTGTATTAGCATTATATCTATAGATATTTTGTTTATCTTCAAAGCTGTAATTATCAGTCCAAAGCTCACATTGTGTCATAACTGTCTGAACCGCATCCTCCATTCCCTCGGGTGGATATTTGTGTTTTTTCAAAAGTTTTTTAATAAGCATACGCATTTTTGCCCTTGCAGATTCTCGCTTCTGCCAATCAATCGTCTTATTTTTTCTAAGGGTTTCTGCCAGTTCTTTTGTTATTGCGATAAGCTCCTCATTTTCATAGAAATCTTTAATTGCCTGTGGCTTTGTCAATGCATCATAAAATGCAAGCTCATCAGCATTAAGCCCAAGTTTATTACCCTCTTTTTGGTCTGCTGCAATCTGTTTTGCAAGTTTTAGCATCTCCTCTATAACCTCTTCATTTGTCAACATTCCGTTCAGATAAGAGTTGATAGCCCTTTGCATAATATCACTGAATTTCTCAGATTTAACCACATTTGTTCTACGATAAACAGAGACCTGCTCTGATATCAACTTCTTCAGCAGCTCTACCGCAAGATTTTTCTCTTTCATATTAGCCACTTCCTGAAGAAACTTCGGATCAAACAAAGAAAACTCCTCTTTAATATCCGAGAACAGATTTATAACTCCATCACTTTTAATACTCTGTTTAAGAAGTTCATTTATTCTCGCATTCATTTCAGGTAATGAAATCTTTTTTCCTACACCTGTAACAGTAAGTCTGATGACAAGAACCCTAACCGACTCAAAGAAAGCAGCTTCAAATCTGTTATCTTCATCAACCAATGACGAACATAGTGATAATGCTTGATGAAGCATAAGAGCTTCCTTTACAAAGGAGTCCTTATCGTCAACCTTTTCTCTACCGATAATAAAATTTACAGCTCCGCTGATAGCCTTTGCTCTTTCAAGATCTGTACCACTTTTAAATTTCGAATAATCATATTCATGGAATTTATCACGACATACTGCCAGTTTTTCCAAGAACTTTGGGTATGCAACCTTTGCTACATCCGTATCTCCGTAATTCTTTTTATCTCTGGATGTATAGTCATTCATCGCCTGTTTCAATGCGGTAGCAATACCTACATAATCGACAACAAGACCACCTTCCTTGTCACGGAAAACACGGTTTACACGTGCAATCGCCTGCATCAAATTGTGTCCTGCCATAGGCTTGTATACATACATTGTAGCAAGAGATGGAACATCAAAGCCGGTAAGCCACATATCAACAACAATAGCAATCTTCATAGGGCTATTGTTATCTTTGAACTTCTTTGCAAGCTCATTCTTGTGATGCTTGTTTCCGATAATTTGTCTCCATTCCTCCGGATCATTATTTCCTGATGTCATAACACCCCCCACCTTTTCGCTCCAATCAGGGTGTATTTCCAAAATCCGCTTATAAATCTTCATAGCAATAGGACGAGAGTATGCAACAATCATCGCCTTGCCGGTAAGCAGATTCTCTCTGTTATTTTCATAATGTTCAAGAATATCACAAACTAGCGAATTTATGGTATTATCATTTCCAAGTACCGCTTCCATCTGACCAAGCTCTCGCTTGCTCTTTCAACAACTTCATTGTCAGCATTAAGTGCCATCAAATCATACTCTGCATCAATCTTATCCAATATCTCTTTATCCAGGTTCAACTTTATAACACGGCTCTCATAATACACCGGTCTGGTTGCACCGTCTTCAACAGCCTGGGTCATATCGTATATATCTATGTAATCGCCAAAAACCTCACGGGTGCTTCGGTCTTTAGACGAAATAGGCGTACCTGTGAATCCTATATACGTAGCATTAGGCAGTGAATTACGAATAATTCTTGCTGTGCCGATAACTCGCTTTGCCTCTTCCTTACCGGCATCATTCTTTACAATCTTAATTTTCTCTGCAAGTCCATACTGCCCCCTATGTGCCTCATCTGCCATAACTATAATATTATTACGTTCAGAAAGCGGTTCATCAGACTCCTCAAATTTCTGCATGGTAGTAAAGATAATACCGTTTGCCTGCCTTCCGGCAAGCAAAGTTTTTAAATTTTCCCTACTTTCTGCCTGCATAGGAGCTTGTCTCAAAAAATCTTTACACCTTGCAAACTGTCCATAGAGCTGATCATCCAAGTCATTTCTGTCAGTGAGTACAACAATAGTAGGACTATCCAATGCCTCCTGTAACAAATGAGCATAGAAAACCATAGAAAGCGATTTGCCACTTCCTTGTGTATGCCAAAAAACACCACCTTTACCGTCAGTTACAGTAGCCTTTTTTGTTGACTCAACCGCTTTCCTTACCGCAAAATATTGATGGTATCCGGCAAGAATTTTATAGGTGTTAATCCCCTCATTTGAAAAGCAAATAAAGTTCTTGATAATATCAAGTAATCTTTCTTTTTGAAATATCCCCTCAAAGAAAGTATCAAACTGAGCATACTGAGTATTCTCATAATTACCGTCTTTTGTTTTCCACTCCATGAAGCGGTCTTCACCGGAAGTAATTGTCCCGGCTTTCGATGTCAACTGATCGCTCATAACACAAATTGCATTATAAATAAACATAGAAGGAATTTCCTGCATATAGTTACGTAGCTGTCTATATGCTTCTGAAGCATCGGTTTCTTCACGTGACGGAGACTTAAGTTCAACTAATACGACCGGTAGACCGTTCAAAAACAGAATAATGTCCGGACGTTTGTTGCTGTTTTCAATAAACGTCCACTGGTTAGCAATAATAAATGAGTTATTTTCAGGCTTTTGGTAATCGGCAAGGTATACAATAGCTGAACGTTCTTCCCCATCTAAAAAATATCTTACCGGTATACCGTTTTGTAGGTAATCCATAAAAGTAGCGTTTTTCTGCACAAGCTCACCATTTTCAAAATTCTTGAGCTTATGTAACGCTTCCTGAATAGCATCATTAGGCAAATTTCTATTCAAATAATACAGTGAATCTATCAAAACATCTTCATATAATGGACTATAGAAATCTCTTTCAATATCCGGACCATATATATATTCATATTCCAGGTTGTTTTGAAATAATTCAATTATTGAGTTTTCATAGTCAGCTTCGGTGTATACTCCGGACATAAAACTCTCCTTTATTTCATAATTTCTTTCTTTAATATCCTCAAATCATTTTGCGATAACAATATTTTGGCGGAAATATTTCCCTTTTTTATTAAAAATCTTCAAACAATATATACTTTCTATTTCCAACATCTGATATATAAACATTGTTATGAGCAATTGAATTTCTCAAATGCCGTAGCAAGCATCTGTAATCAGTTTCTTGACTAGTTTTCTTTTTACATACAAAAGCCCTTGTTCTTCGTTTTACTTCTGCCTCGTCATCTAAACCATACTCTTTAAAACTATCTACAAGCCTTTCTATAGGATATGAATGAGCATAAAACTTAAACATATCTTTATTTAATGTTTTAATAAAACTTATCCAGTTATTTGATGCCCTTTCTTCATCTATTTGTGTAGCAGTCCTACTCTCAATCGTAGGTGCAGTATGTAGATAAAAAGCTAAAAAGTCTTATTAGCTTTACATCATCTATTTCGAAAGGATTTATGATGTTATCTTTAATATCTTTTATTTTCATAATAAGATTCCTTTAAAAACAATAATTGAGCAGGTAGCATACTTGCGACGCTTATTGACCGCAGGTCAATAAGATAGTTTGCATTTATAATGATATGTAAAACAATAATTTAGAGGAGCAAGCTCAGTCTATATATAAGCAAATGTTTATTGATAATGCAAGTTCAGACTGGACGGAAGGCACATTGAGTGACATAGCTGATATTACAATGGGACAGTCTCCAAGCAGCAGTAGCTATAACGAAGATAGAAATGGTATAATTTTCTTCCAAGGTCGTGCCGAATTTGGATTCAGATTTCCAACTGTGCGGCTTTATACAACTGAACCAAAGCGAATGGCTTGTGCAAATGACACATTAATGAGTGTTCGAGCGCCTGTTGGAGACTTAAATGTTGCTCATACAGATTGCTGTATTGGGCGAGGACTTGCAGCTATTCATTCAAAGGATAATCATCAAGCTTTTGTACTATACACAATGTTTTCCCTCAAAAAGCAGTTAGATGTTTTTAATGGAGAAGGCACTGTATTTGGATCAATTAACAGAATTTCGCTAAATGAAATGCCTCTCATCATACCATCAAGTGAAAAGCTTGATGAATTTGAAGCGCTAGTTTCTCCAATAGATGCTACTATTCGCAATAATTACGATGAAATCTGTTATTTAAAGCAGCTTCGTGATTCATTATTACCCAAACTTATGTCCGGCGAACTTGATGTCTCCAACATCGACTTTTAAGCTGCTAATAGACTCGAAAACTGCTCCGCAGTTTCCTCGTTACCGCCTCTGTCAGACACCTTGCCGTCCGTATACAAGTATTCGTCCGTTTTTGGTGTCTGCCTACGCTGCTTTGTAGCTATCCATGCGTTGCACGGATGAGGCGGTAAATTATTGTTTATTCTCTGATTGTTTTCAATCTTATCATCAATATTAGATAAAATTTTTGCCATTTTACTTTGTGTATCAAGATCTGGAATATTAATCTCTATATTAGCAAAAGTATCCCTTGTTATTGTATCAAAAACAGAACCATGCGTTATTGCCTTAAGCTTTCTTATACTATTCTTTATTAAGTAATATAAGAAATTGCTATCTATACCACCCTTTGCTCTTATTCCATAACAAGACTGATTAAAAGCCATCGGAAATGGAATCATTGCTATCTCTCCAACCGTTCCTCTTGCAGAGATAATAATATCATCTTTTTGAAGTAGTTTAGTAGAGCTATTATTAAGTCCTTCTTCAGTAATCGTTTTCTCTGTAGCATATACGTACCTGTTACAATTGTTAAAATCTTTTACTGACAACCAGTTAATATTTCCATCCCAATATTCGGATTTAGATGTCTTTGGAGTACCACCACTGATAAGCTCAACTATTTCTATCAGCGATTTTTTCATCCATTCGCCCATAGCAATTATCCTCTCTATCCAATATATTTTCTATGAGCAATTTTTACATTACTCTGCTTTACCATTGCATACTGCAAGGTCGTATCTATTTTTCTATGCCCTAAAAGCTGTTGCAGTTGCTCAATAGGCATTCCTTTATCTATCGCCATAGTTGCAAGGGTACGCCTGAATTTGTGCGGATGTACCTTTTGCAACCCTAATTTCTTCCCACATTCCCTTAATCTTACTTCAACTCCACCTATTTTCAGCCTTTTATGAGGCTCTTTCAATGATACAAACAGAGCTGGGTTATCATCTATTCTACTGTTAAGATAATTCTGCAAGTGAATCTTTGTTCTTGCATCAAAATAAACAACTCTCTCTTTACTGCCTTTGCCGAACACAATACATTCTCTCTCATTGAAATCAATATCATTTCTGTTAAGCAACACCATTTCACCTACACGCATACCGGTTGATGCAAGCATATCTATTATTGCTAAATCTCTTAGTTCTGTGCAATTATCACGCATAAGTTCTAAAGCTTCATCAGAATAGGTCTCCTTTATGTTTGTGCCGGTTTTAACTTTATGTATACGTCGTACCGGGCTTTTCAGTATGTAGTCCTCATCCTCCAACCAAGCAAAGAAACTTGAAAGAATACGGCGGATATTGTCTATTGTAACTTTACTTGATTTTTTCTTTTCCTGATATTCTGTCAGGTATCTCCTAATGTCGTCTGTAACTATATGTTTGACATCTTTTTGTAGTTCATCAAGCATAGCTTCAATCGTAGCCTTGTAGTATTTAAGAGACTTTTCGGAACAACCCTCTATGCGTTTTGCCGATAAGAACAGTTCTACAAAGTTTTGCTTTGAATTTTTCTCTTGTTGTTGCTTTTCTGTTATCTCATAGTCTGCAAAGACATATTGCAAAACCTCCTGCAACTTTTCGTTTTGTGCGTTATTCAAATATGGCAACATGCCTTGAACAATGTCATTTATTAAGTTTTGTTTCATCGTCATTTCTCCTTTTTATTGAGAACTGACAAGCAACGGCTGTTCTTTAAATTGACTTCTGCCGCTGATAGAAGTTTTTAGTTACAAATCACTTGTCTTAAATGTAAAATAGTCTTCGTAATAATAGCTGTGATCAATACCTTTCATATAAATCTCACGGTCATTGATTTTTTCTGTCAGTGCTTGCTTTAATATATATTTGATTTCAATTGTTTTAACGGGACTGCGTTCCATAGCAGAAAGGTAATCCTCCTTATCTACAAGACTCCAATCAACAACTTGACCTAACTCTTTTTTCAAAATCAAATCAAGCCAAATTCTTGTACTTCTGCCATTTCCCTCACGAAAAGGGTGTGCAACATTCATTTCTACATATTTTTCTATAATTTCATCATATGTTGACTGTGGCATTTTTTCGATATTTTCAAGAGATGCTCTCAAATACATAAGCGGAGCAAAACGGAAATTACCTTTTGCAATATTAACATTTCTTATTTGTCCGGCGAAATCATAAATTTGATCAAATAAATATTTGTGTATTTCAGCTAGTGATTTAAAAGTTCCATGTTCAAGATTATCCAAATATCCGCTTTCAAAGAGTTCTATTGCTCTTTTTTTACTGATTTTTTCTTCAGCCTTAGCTAATTCTATTGAATCAGTAATGCCAAGTTTATTCACTAATGTCATAGCAACTTCCCTTTCTATATTTTTATGATAGTTATGATATACAATAATTGAGCAAGTCGTAGACTTGCGATGCTTATTGACCGTAGGTCAATAAGATAGTTTAGATTCTGAATAGCTGGTAAACAATAATTTACCGACTCATCCGTGCAACGCACGGATAGCTGCGAAGCAGCGTAGGCAGACACCGAAGACGGACGAATGCTTGCATACGGACGGCAAAGTGTCTGACAGAGGCGGTAACGAGGAAACTGCGGAGCAGTTTTCGAGTCTATTAGCAGCTTAAACGTCGATGTTGGAGACATCAAGTTCGCCAGATATTAGTTTAGGTAAAAGAGTGTCTCTTAATGAAGAGAGTTTCTTATTCTCTATTCGATTTGAGATAATCAAATCATAAATTGGCTGAAGTAAAGCTCCAATTCGTTGGTAATTTGCTTCATTAGGTATGAGACCTTTGCTTTTGCGAGTTCATCACGCTTAATGTGTCCCATTGTTGTAGCTTTGTCAGCAGCAACGGCTATAAATCGGTCAAGATGGTGTTTTGTCCAAGCATAATAGAACCACTTGTTGTACTTGTTTGATGTTACCTTAAACAAATGTTGATTTAAGCCGCAAATACCTCCACACCAAAAATCAACTAACAAACTGCCTGACCAAGAAAAAATAACATCACCATCTTGAATAATGTAATCGCTTTTAATATTTGGAGAACACAGTTCGCTGTTATCATCGCAACAGGTTTGACGAAGCTCTTTGATTTTAAGAACCGGAATGCCTGTTTCATCAGCAGTTGGACGATATTTTTGCATAGCAAGACCGTTTAGATAGTCTGCAATATCTATCAAACTAGCTTGATTCCAACCATCAGGCAATGTTTCAAGAGTTAAAAACTCATTTGAAAAGATAGCCTTAGCTTGCTCCTCTAAATTATTGTTTATTGTATTGTTAAGTTTTATTTTATCATCCAAATCTCTTAAAATTCCACTTATTACTTTTTGTTCTTCAACGGAAGGAACTTTAATATCTAAATTCCTTAATACATCTGTTTGTACTCGTTGCCTACCCGATGAACCAACCATTGATTTAATTGCCCGGCTCTCTTACAATTGAGCTACATACTAAATAATACAGGTAATCTGTATCTATTCCTTCTTTTGCACGAAAAACGATATATTCTGTAGAACCAAACCCGATTTCACCTTCATCAAGAATATCAACTTTGGCAATTTTCCCATTTTCCAAGCACGGAGTTATTCTTGCCATAATAGTATCGCCATTACGGAATTTAGTCCCACTTGTAAACGGTTCATTTTCATATGACATAATATCTCTGCAAAACGGTTGTAATTTATCCATTCCAATCTTTTTAGCAATTCTTCCTTTTGGCAATGACTCACGAGGATTAAAATCTACAATCTCTGACAATTTCTTTATTTGCCACTTACACTTCATACCCAATCGCCCCCAGTTTCTTACGAATTTCCTCTTCCAACTCATGAGACTTTTTAAACATATCTGACAGCTCTGAGGTTAACCTTGTCATCTTTTCTTCAAAGGGCTCTCCGTCATCTTCCTGTTCTTCAATCCCCACATATCGACCTGGGGTTAAAATATAGTCATGCTTTGCTATCTCTTTTATTGTAGCAATAGCCGAAAATCCTTTTTTCTCTTCCAATATTCCGTTTTGAAAATCTCCAAATGTTTTTGCTAATAAATCAATATCTCCCAGGCTTCCGTCTTCCTGTATCCCTTCTGTAAAATCTCTATGTTTTCTATCAACCATATAACCCATTTTTCTGGCATCAATAAATAGAGTCTTTCCTTTTTGCTTTTTATTCTTAGTAATAAACCACAATGTTACAGGAATAGTTACGCTATAAAAAAGCTGTGTAGGTAAAGCTACAATACCTTCAACTAAATCATCTTCTATGATTCTCTTTCTTATTTCTCCCTCTCCTGAAGTTTGAGATGATAATGCGCCATTGGCAAGTACTAATCCTATTTTACCGTTCGGCGCTAAGTGATGAATCATATGCTGTATCCAGGCATAGTTTGCATTTCCTGCCGGTGGCATTCCATATTTCCATCTGACATCATCTTTTAATTTTTCTGCACCCCAATTTGAAAGATTAAACGGTGGATTTGCCATAATAAAATCCGACTTTAAAGTCTTATGAAGATCGTTGAAAAATGTATCTGCGTGGTAAGCACCGAAGTTTGCATCAATTCCTCTTATCGCCATGTTCATTTTTGCCATTTTACACGTGTCTGCATTTGATTCCTGTCCATAAACAGAAATATTCCCCCTGTTATCACTATGAGCCTGTACAAACTTTTCACTCTGCACAAACATGCCACCACTTCCCATACAGGGATCATATACTCGGCAATTATCAAATGGCTTCAGTATAGCTACAATTGTTTTTACAATACTTGAAGGTGTATAAAACTCTCCACCCTTTGTTCCCTCATATGCTGCAAACTGAGCAATACAATATTCATATGTCCTGCCCAATAAATCTTTACCTGCTTCTGTCCCATCCATTTTTATTTCATTGGTGAACAGATCCACAACTTCTCCAAGTACTCTTTTATCTAAATCAGGATTAGCATAGTTTTTAGGTAAAACATTCTTAAGTGTCGTATTCTCTTTTTCAATGGCTCTCATAGCATCATCAATTACTGTTCCTATTTCAGGTGTATGAGCTTCAGATGCAATTTTACTCCAACGAGCTTCCTCCGGCACAAAGAAAATATTTTCTTCTGCATATGCATCTCTATCATTTTCAAAGCCGTCACCTTCTTTTACCAATTCATCATAACGTCTTTCAAACGCACTTGATATATAGCGAAGAAAAATAAGGCCTACAATAACCTTTCTATATTCTGCTGCAGGGATATGTCCCCACAGAACGCAAGCAGCATCCCAAATTTGCTTTTCAAAACCTATATTTGTATTATTTTTTCCGGCCATTATTTATTCTCCATCCTATTTAAATTCTATAATATTATTTAAACCCTTAATTAATCTATCTTATCATATTCTTAAAAATTAAAAATAGAGTATACTATACATGTATACAAACTCTTAGACATTCAAAAAGGCCGATATAGTCTACTTCGACCTTTTTAAATTTGCTATTTGAAAATACTTATTTCACATTGAAATAGACATATACTATATAATTAGTATGTAATGCTTTTACCCTCACTTAATGCTAATCCAAATAATTAAGTCTCCTTAAGCTACCGTCATCAAATATATAGCTCTGTGTTATAAATGGATATCTTATCTCACTTTCATAATACCACGGATCATCACTGTGAGCCGGATTTTTGATTATATGAAAGCTTTGTGCCGGCATAAATCCCTGTGCAAGTAAAAATGCCTTTTCTCCTGCTTCATTTTCACAGATATCCGCTACCATTACCACATGTCCGGGGCTTCCACCCTTTATAAAAATATCTCCTACTTTAAGCTCTGATATATCTACCGGTCTTGATTCATTTTCCATAGACAGAGTGGACGAATACGAAAAAACAATTCGTAAATATTTTTTGAAAGTTTCTTCACTATCATCGGATGAAGCAACCTTCTCCCAATATGGCTTATCATTCGAAAACTTAACTCTATACCCCTCTTTCCAATGATTATAATCGCATACAAATCCGTCTACAAAATGAAAGCTAATTTTATCATGTCTACCGCTCTTATACAGATATTCAGCATATATTCTCATAATACTGTCTGCACACTGCTGCAAGTCTTCTTCCGCCACTTCCATAGAAAATACTGCGACGTGACCGTCTCCGCCTTTTTCTCTTTTGTCAAAGTAATACACAGGAGTACCGTCAGGCTCAAGCGCATAATTACCTATAAAATCTGCAAAGCTTCCCTCATCTGCTTCTACTCTTTTATAGCCCTTTGGAGTAATAAAACGGGTAAAAATTGTATTGCCCTCAGGATTTATAAAATCCGAAAGTTTCACAGCACTTTCCTCAGTGTTTTCTTCCTTGCTCTCATTATCATTTGTTTTTATATCATTACTATTTTCAACAATTGTGCTTTCTACTTCCTCATTTGTAACGGTATTCATATTTTTACTCTTACAACCCAAGCATATGCAAGCCATCATAATAAGCAGTAAATAAAATTTATTTCTCTTCATAAAATTCATCAATGTCTGTATACCCCCTTTCAAACTCTTAAAATCAGATTTATTTACTTTAAGTACTCCTCTATTTTGCCTTCATATTTTTTTAAAAGTTCCCTTGAATAAACTTTTTCATTTTTTGAGTCTCTAACTTCTTTCCAAATGGTAGCTGCAGCTTTTAACTTATCAGAATAATTATTGCTACATTCATCTAAACAAAAATCTTTTAGGAACTGATTCCATTGACAAGCTGAATTATCATACTTAGCGTAATCTGATTCACCATAATATACTTTCAGCATATCTTGTATCTTAAAGCTTAAATCATTTTCGGCTTTTACTTTCCTCCAAGCTGTTGCCATATCAGCATTAAATTTAAATGGATTAACACCTGTTACAGCAGAAAAATAATCTCTAAATTTTTTGTTAAAGGAAAAGCCACATTCAAGCAATGGCGTATTTAAATTTATCGATTCAGTTTGATTTTTGTTTACTTTCCTTACAGATTTTTCAACTCTATTTCCCTTAAAAAATTGTTCTATAATTAAGTTCAGTTCTTGCTTTGTGCATCTATATTTCAGCCCAAGAGATTTACAAATTTGTGAAAGTTCTTCTCGATACCAATAATATCTGTTAAATTCTTCAAATGATTTTATATCTTTAAAATCCGGTCTAATATCTTTCATCATCTCTCCTCTATAAATACTGATTTATCTATAATATTTATAATAGTAAATAATCCAATTCAAAACTACATTTCAAATCACAACTCTTTTGTATAATAGTACCTCTCCCCCGTATAAGGATATTCTTTCAAGGCAAACACTTCTTTATAACCATGTTTTTCATAAAATTTCGGTGCTTGAAAATTAAAAGTATCAACAAATGAATACTTACAGCCTCTATTTCTTGACTCATTTTCCGCCGTTTCTAAGATCTTTGAGCCTATTCCTTGTCCACGTAAATCATCACTGACATACAGATATTCAATCTCAAGCCAATTACCGAAAGTCTCCGCTACCATTCCTGCAACTAAATTCCCCTGTTCATCTTCCAAATAAATATTAAGTGGTTCGCTTTTAGACGGTTCTCTATTGGATCTGTTGTATGCTCTGATTAAATTTGCCAGTTCTTGAGTTCTTTTCGATTCAATATTTTCTAATTTCAATTTCATATTTTATATATCTCTTATTGTTTTTATAATTCAATTTTTAAAATTCTAATTACCGGACTTAGCAAACTGGGATTTGTTTGTACAATGTTCAATATATAACTGTTATTATGTCTTGATTAGAGTACAAACTCATATAAGAGGAACTTCCTCAGTACTCCTATATCAACATATGTGATTTCAACCTTATCCACATACTTAAATCCAAACGACATATACATTTTCTGTGGAATATCATTTCCCTCTATGCAATCAAGACGAATTGATTTAAGGTTTCTTTCCCTTGCTGTGTCTATTGCGTGTTGAACTAACTGCTTCGAGTATCCACGACCTCCATATTCCGGAAGGACACGCAAGGCATGAAGAACTACTGTATCGTTATCATTTGCATCAATAAGCCATTTAACTGCGTGATACGCCTCATCACGATCATGATTCATAATATACGCCGCAACAATTCGACCATCTTCAATACCGATAAACTGATTTCTCTCTTTGATTGCATCTTTGATCATTTCATCTGGAGGGAAACCACCTTTATCTCCCTCCGGCAGAAATCTTTTCCGCTCAAAACTTTACACATACCGTCATAAAACTGTCGCAATTCTATAAAATTTTTCTCTTCTGCATATCTGATAATCATAGAAATCTATTCCTCCAACTTCTAATTGTTTAACATCCTCAAAACTCTCTTCTGTGCTCTAATTATCATTAACTTCAGCAGAAGTATTATCTTCAGTAATTGTACTTTCTGCTTCCTCAATTATGATGATGTTTTCTCTCAAATTCTTTGTTCTTTCCGGTACCCTTAATACTATATATTTCATCCACACTATATGGCAACTGTGAAAGGTAACTTCTTGTTATTATTAGGAAGTAATTATTGCAACCCTTTACCTTGCTTGCAAATTCCTTCGAAAAAACAAACTTACTTCCTTCATCAATCACTATAACGGCGTTACTCAACTTATCAAGCTCATCTTCCCAATTTTCCCTTCCAGCGTTACTATATTACCACCGCTAATCTTTACTCCGCTTTCTTTTCCCAGATTGTTGTAATCTCTAATCATATCATACAATGTGGTCTTTCCTGTGCCGCTGTCTCCACGAAGAATAGTAATATTCCGATTTAGTGTGAATTTATAAGAGTTTCTTTGATTGCTTATCTTAATACTTACCCTACCGATCATTACTGCATGTTCTCCTTAAGATATTTATCCGCTTCATCTAAAAACTCTCTCATATTATGCACTATCAGTTTTCTATCATTTAAAATACGGATTTCAAAATCTTCCTTTCCAAAATCCATTATATGATATAGGGCTATAGTGAAATTCTGTTCTTTACCAAGCTTCAGTATCCATTTTGAACAATTATCTCCACAGTTGGATGCATTAAACGTCTTACCCGGTTCATTTTTCATCAGAATCAAAGCCTTTACACCACCTGATAGTTTATCCGGCGGAATTTGCCCCTAAACAGGGCTTTGAATAGTATTTGCATCCAATACTTCAGATCTGTCAATATCTTTAATAGCAGCTCTTGCAAATTCATCTGTAATCCAGCTGTCTTTATATCTGTTTCTAAAATATACTGATGTATTATATATTACATTATCTCTATCACCAAACCACACTCTAAGCATAGTATTCCTCCATATTTATAGTTTTTTATTTTCTCTTATTGAACCTCTCTAAATTCCAACCCCCTGCTTATCAAACAGAGATTTCTTAGTTACTCATTTTTTTAATTAAAGCTTCCCAAAAAATTTCCTATTGTTGCAATTATACCGTATATTAATACATAAACAGCTGCACTTTCATTATAAAAATATAAATATGGTCGGAATAAAGAGGGCCATAATTAGCAATAAAAAATATCAAATTAAAAGAATGTCTAATTCCATAAATGATAGAAGTTATAAAAACAAATAATAGGAGTTAAAAATAAGTAAGAAGAATATACGGTTACTGTATCATTAATGAAAGCAGGCAACACATAAAAAGCTAAAGTTATCACTATTAAGTAAACAGACATTTCTCTTATTTTTTTCATCTCCTTTACCTCCGTAAATTTATATACTTTATTTTTACAAACCTGATTTATCCCTTAATAGATAATTTCATAGAACTATCTATATTCACAGTTATCTCCTTAAAACTTTGTAAAACAGTAAGTTTTCTTCCCCCTGTAATTTTGTCGGAAAAACCGACAAAAGTCTCATTTCATTCTTCATCCTTTAGTTCCCCCACTCGAATATTTCTAATATAGATTTTATAATCTTAAAGTTATGTGCTTTGTTTTTTTACACTATCCGATTATTTAGACAAACCAAGCTTTATCTACTAGATTTCATAATATCTATAGCAAACTTTCCACTTGCTGCAGCAATAGGAAGTCCTCCACCAGTTTGAATCCATTGACTTGCAAGGTATAAATTATTTAAACCTTTAATAGTGCTCTTAACATACTTGTTTTTATATCCTTTCTGTGGATTAAAACTCATGTAACCCCCTTTATATGCATTACACCAAGTTGTAAATGTAACCGGAGAATATGTTCCAAGTACGATGAGTTTACCTTCAAGCTGTGGATACTTTTTTTCAATTCTTAATCTCAAGTCATCTGCAAGACGCTGTTTTTCTTGATTGTATAAGCTAATATTATTTTTTAGTCCAAACCAATAGGCATAATTTTCATCATTTTGTAAAATATTACATTGAATGACTCTCTTTTCCATTGGAAATAGTGTCTCATCATAATCAAAAACTCGCATTCCACAAAAATTGTGTGTTTCCCCTGCAACATCATATTCATCACAAGGGAAAATAATGCTTCCTTTAGGTAATTTCAAATCTTCCTCAGTAGCTATTCCAAATGCAACCTGATAACATGTATTAGAAACATAGCCCTGTGGATTATCATACATGTACCTAAGATTTTTATCTAAATATTTTTCATCAATTAAGTCATAGAAAAGATAATGTGGGTCTGCACACCAAATATAGTTATCTGATTTGATTACCTCTCCATTATTACCCAGAATACTAACAACTTGACTATCTACAATATTTATTTTTACAATATTAATACCTAGATGCAACTTCCCACCTAAGGATTCAAATTTAGCAAGCATTCTACCAACCAATCCAACAGAACCTCCTTCTGGTATAGCTGCTGTGTTGCTTGTAAAAAAAGCATATGATGCAACAAGGGAAAGAGCATTAAAATTGCTATTAAAGTAATTTTTAAACATTGCTCTAATGTAATGATTCTTAAAGCGATTGACAAACTCTTCAATCGACTGCTTTCCATATTCCTTAATTGCTTTACTTGCATCTTTCATGCTCATCCCCAGTTTTATAAATTGCAAAGGATTCATATGAGCAATCGAATAATCGCACGGTGGCTTTACACACTCTAAGGTTTTGGCACAGTCAAAAAACAAATTTAATTCTTTGTAATCTTCCGGAGCAAGCTCTAAAAACTCTTTTCTTGCCTTCTCTAAATCGCTCCACAAATGTAGTGTTATTCCATCCATATTCATACAATAAAAATATGGCTCACGATAGATCTTCAAACTATCAGAAATAACTCCTAGATTTTCCCACATTTTATATAGTTGTTCATCCTTATTGCATCCAATAAGAAAATGTATACAATTATCTATATGATATCCTTGCCTGTTCCACCCTGTACACTCACCTCCAGGCATTTTGTTTTTTTCATATATTTCTACTGAATATCCAGCCTGCAATGCATATATTCCAGCACTCAACCCCGAAACACCTGCTCCAATAATTACTACTTTTTTACCCATACTGTCTCAACTTCTCCTTCTTCTACAAAAAATAAAATTTCTACACTGCTTAAATTAATGATTTTCACTATTTCGCTTTTTGTCTATGTTATATGCTTTCAGTAGACTATTTCACCCCACTCTCTGACTGTAGGAAATCTTTACAAGAGAGGTTACATCTACTACGCTACTTCGTTGCTCGTACAAGCAGTGTTACGCATTCCATATGAAACGAGTGAACACTAAGTATGTCAAGTAGTTGTGTTCGTATGTGGGAACATATCCATGAACTTTTAACGATAGCTTAAGGTTATCGTTAAAAGGTATTAGCTCGACAAAACGGAAGTTGTTATTTAATTTATAATCGTATTATTTTATTCGCTATATCTTCTACAAACCTCTTATCGTGTTCCACAAATATGAGTGTAGGATTTGCTCTTTTTACAATTCCCTCAATCTGTATTCTTGATATTACATCTATATAATTCAGCGGTTCGTCCCAAACAAATATATGAGCCGGCTTTGATAAGCTTAAAGCAATTAAAACTTTCTTTTTTTGTCCATCGCTATAGTTCTTCATATCCATTTCAAATAATTCTCTTGCAAAGTCTAATTTTCTAAGAATTGTTTTACACAATGTTTCATCAACACCTTGGCTTTTAATATACCCATTTAGACTACCCGTTAAATTTGATGTATCCTGAGGAATATATGATATTTTTAAATCACTTGCTAATTTTACATCACCTGAATACTCATGATGTAACCTTAATAAAATTTTAATCAAAGTTGATTTTCCGCTACCATTACCCCCATATATAGCCACTATATCACCTTGCTTTTATATCAAAACTTACATTACTTAATATCTGTCTTTCTCCATAATATAATGATAAATCGCAAACTGATATTAGGGGATTTTTGTGATGATCTAACGTATGCAGTAATAGACTTTCCTTTGTTTCAATATCTTTTAGTAAATTCTGTTTTTCTTCTATTGCCCTATTTTGTCTATTCTCCAAATTCTTAGATTTTTTCATCATCTTAGCTGACTGATGACCTATATGTCCCTTGTCAGGTTTTACACCTGATACTTTCACACCGTTTTTAGTATTTTCAACTTTATCAGACCAAATTTGACTTTGTCTTGCAGCTTCTTTTAATCGTTTAATATCTTTTCTTAATTTCTCATTTTGACTAATCTCAAATTGGTCTTTCATCAATTTATTTTCATACCACGATGTAAAATTTCCCGATTGGACATCAATAGAATTCCTGTTAATAGAAATAACATGATTGATACATCCATCTAAAAAATCTCTATCATGAGATATAAGCAAAAAACCTTGTTTATTTTTCAGATATTTACTGACAATTTTTCTTCCGTCCATATCTAAAATGGTTTGTCGGTTCATCTATCAGTAAAAAAACCATCCTCTCGTGTAAACAAAATAGCTAAAAGGATTTTTGTTTGTTCTCCTTTAGAAAGTGTTTCAAACTTTCTGTAAACAAGACTCTCATCTACATTTAGCAAATTAAGTTCTCTAAATAATTTCCATTCTTCCTCATCTGATATTAGTTCTTTATATAACTCAATCCCTAATTTTGAAGTATCACTTAAATTAGGTGGGAATTTAATAAAGTCAACACTTTTGCTGATTTTCCCCTTATAAACTTCTTGGTTTAGAAGTAGCTTAAATAGTGTTGATTTTCCAATTCCGTTTCTTCCTATCAACCCTGTTTTCCAGTTCGTATCAAATGAAAATGATACATTTTCAAATATAGGTTTTTCATAGCCATAATATGAGAAACTAAGGTTTTCAATTTTAATTGTTGACACAAAAATCCCCCTTCAAATTCAAATTTACCCGGACCGGCAAACTGTAATTTTATCTAATTCGGTTATCAGCATTGCATATATGCTACACTTATACTATAATTATACTACAAATAATTACTTAAGTATTGGAGGTGCAATATGTCAACACTACAAATTCGTATAGATGACCAGCTAAAGAAAGATGCCGACTCACTATTCTCAAGTCTGGGTTTAGATACATCAACAGCAATAAGGATTTTTTTAAATGCTTCCCTCGAGCACAATGGATTACCATTTCCTGTTGTACATAAAAAGCAATATAATGAAAGTCTTAATGCAATTCAAGATGCAAGGTTAAATAGAAACTTAAATGGACCATATAATTCTGCTAAAGAAGCTGTTTTAGCTATGTTGGAGGATTAAATATACTTGATACACTTAGTACAGGAAAACCACTTGAGCCCAAATATAGAGACCACCAACTATCCGGTAATATATCAGACTTTAGAGAATGTCACATAGAACCGGATTGGTTATTAATATATCGTGTTGAAGATGATAGGCTTATTATCATTGCAACAGAAACCGGGTACTCATGTTGACCTTTTCGGTATGTGGTTTTGCAAATATATAAATCATTATATTTAGCCATTCATTATCCATTTATACATTGCCTCCGCATTTTCCCCAAAACAAAACTTGATACTTATACTTAGTGACAACTTCGGATTTATCCTTTTGTACAGACTAAACCTGTTCCTTTATTATACGGTCATACTTTGGACACCCCCTGGGCTTACAAAGGTTGCATCATCTCGAGAACAATTCCATCGAAATCCTTAAAATAAAATGCCTTGCTTTCCCCAAAACCTTGCGATCTGAAATCAAAATACTGAGGTTCAGATAAGCATTCTACATGCTTTTCAATAAGACTGTTATAAACAGCCTCAATATCATCCGTATAGAAGCATACTTCTGATACAGAAGTCGTAAATAAATCTGATTTTACTTTATTTACATCCTCGTCTACAAATTGAATCAGTTCGATTGGTGGGGCTTCAACTGCCTTAGATCCATTCAGATAAGCAACTCTCGCTTTAAATTCTTTCTTTGAAACAGCTTGTCTATCTCCTCACCGGTCATCATGATTTCTCCTTGGAATTCAAGTCCAAGAATTTCATTGTAAAATGCTATTGAGCGATCTAAATCAGAAACGGTTAATCCAACATGATATATTCTTCCTACCATTTTATATATTCCTCCTCAAATATAAATCAAATTCAGCCTAACAAATTTTTTATCATCTGTTCCGGAGAATCCATAAATCTCTTTGTTATTAAAAAATGTTCTGTTTCCTTATAGTTAACTGATTTTATTTCTTCTTGAGTTATTTCAATAACTTCTGCATCCGGAAATGTCATAAGTATGGGTGAGTGTGTAGAAATTATAAATTGAGAATTATTATCTACTAATTTTTATATAACATATCAATTCCATAAGTCTCATTGGTGATAATGCAGCCTCAGGTTCATCTAATATATATAATCCGTTTCCAAAAAATCTATTTTCTACCAATGCCATAAAACTTTCTCCATGTGATTGTTCATGTAAAGATAATCCACCATAGCTTAATATAATTGGTAGTCCGCCTGGACCGTTATCCAAGTCATCAATATTTGATGCTACATTATAGAAACTTTCTGCTCGTAAGAAAAAACCATCCTTTTGTTTTCGCCACCCTCGACTCACTGTAATATATTCATGAAGATTTGAATGTGATTCTTTAGTAGAAAAACTGAAATTTAAACTTCCACCTTCTGCATTAAACCCCATTGCCACTGCTAATCCTTCTATCAGTGTGGATTTTCCAACTCCGTTCTCTCCAACAAAAATTGTGACCGGTTTAGTTAATTCCAATCCCCCTATTTTTTTTAGATTTGATATTACCGGTAACCTCTTTAGATAATTTCCACTTGGAATTTCTTTAGATAAAAATATCTTGTTCACATATAAATCTCTATTTAGCCATTCATTATCCATTTATACCCTGCCTCCGCATTTTCCCCAAAACGAAACTTGATGCTTATACTTAACGACAACTTCCTGTTTGTGGTGCAGAAATTTTGTCTAATTGCAGCATTAGATTAACCACCGTTTCTCCAAACATTCCCAATTTTATCAAACAAGCATTTGAATCTGTATATAGATATTTTTCAGCAATAATTCCAATCTGATATAAGACCGGAAAATCATTTTGTAAAAAAAAATTAGATTGTATTTTTCTCCTCCTACCTCACTTTATTTATCAAATCCCGAACCAAATTTCCATCTTCAATTTTTGTTATTGCAAAGCTCTTCTTGCCTGCATCTTTTATAGATGCACCGATGAAATAACCTTCTTTGTCATCTATAATCAAAAAACGGTCATAAAAATCTGTAGTCGTTTTTATTCTCACACTCGGGTATTGAGCATTAAACTTATTGATATATTTTGTTGTTAAGCTCCCTTTTCCTGCTGTTGCTATCAGTACATCAACTCCTGAATTCTTCTTACAAAGTATGTTAAGCGTATTTACATCCACATAATTATCAATCAAGATCAGTTTACTCTGTGCTTTTCCAACTAAATCTGCAATAAAACTGAAAGCATCATAGATTTGACCATCAAAAAAGATCTTTTGTTTTACCTCTGTATTGCTCGCAATATAGTTGAATACTTCTTCGAGTTTCTTATCTGTTTCCAGTTGCTTATCCATCCCCTTATCTATTTCTTTTTTCAAGTCCAAATGACTAAGTTCCAGTCTATCAAGTCTGGAAAAGAGTTCCTGATTCGTAAGCAAAAACTTACGCATTTCAACAAAGCTATCCATAATTTTAATGCTGGTATCTACCGCAACTTCACTTTTAAGCACAGCAGATAACATTGCAATCCCTTGTTCTGTGTAAACATAAGGCATATATCGTCTACCGCCATAAGTACTGTTTGTACTTGAGGTTCCATTTTGGAATCTCAAGTTTTTATATTCCACCTCCGTTATTTGAAAACAAAAGCGTTCAGGAAACCTTGCAATATTTCTTTTCATTGCTTTATTCAAATTACCTGTCGTAAATTTATCAGTTTGTAAATCTTAATAAATATCCATTGGGATCTTGTATTAAGAACTCAATTTGTGTTTCTTCTGTCCCATTAACTTGATATTTATTTCTTGTTAGTTCTTTATATATTTCAAAAATTTAGAGTTTTTCACTAATTTATAAAGTTCTTCAACATCTTCGACTGCTATTGAAAAAAATTTATACCTCTTCCCAATGGATAACTTAATTCTCCCGTGTTCCACCCATCATCATGAATTTGTTCAAACATAAACTGACTATCTTGAAAAGACATAAAAATAAATTTCTCTTTCTGTCGTTCGTACTCTATTTTAAACCCTAGTTCTTTGTAAAATTTTTTAGTTTGAAGAATATCAAAAACTGATAATTCAGGAATCAAATTATTAAAATCCATATCAACTTCTCCTAAAATTCTAATTTATCTATTTCGATAATTTAGCTGATTTAGTTGCAATATATGTTTTAATATTCATTTCATGCAACCTACCAGAACCGTTTGTATCTTCATATATATCAAGCAGAGTAAACCCTGCCTTTAATTGTCCACCTATCTGCTCAGTTATATTGTGAGAGAACTGAATTCCTGAATTTCCTTTAATCATATATTCTTTAGCCGCTTTATCTTTTAATGGATTAAAAGGCATTTTCCAAACAATTTCTTTTTCTTCGTCATCCACAATGTAGTTTATCTCATTATTTAAACCTGCAAGAAGAATTCCACCCTTTTTCAGAACTCTATATGCTTCGTTAAAAACATGTTGCACATCTTCAACATAACAGTTTGAAACAGGATGAAACACTATATCAAAAGTTTCATTTTCAAAAGGCAAAATTTTTGTCATATCACCTTCAATTGCTTTAATATTATAGCCCTCTCTTTCAGCAACTAAAAATTCGTTTTCTATTTGCTTTGAAGAATAATCAAGCACAGTACATTCTGCCCCTAAAGCATTAAATATAGGCATTTGCTGACCTCCACCTGATGCTAAACCTAAGATTTTCTTTCCTTTTAAATCTCCCAGCCACTCATGTGGAACCGGAAATGTAGGAGTAAGAAAAACTTTCCATTCTCCATTTTTCGCACTGATATATGCATCATGTGAAGTTGGTTTCCCCCATTCCCAACCTTCCTCAACCCATCTGTCAATAGTTTCTTTGTTTATATCCTGATATGTTTTCATTATTTTACTTACCTCCATAACAACTAAAAATTCACTAACCTTGGTAAACCATGATTTAACTATACTGTTTATCATAGTAAACAATCTACTTCTAAACTGCATTTCAAATCACAACTCTTTTGTATAATAGTACCTCTCCCCTATATAAGGATATTTTTTCAATGCAAACACCTCTTTATAACCATGTTTTTCATAAAATTTTGGTGCTTGAAAATTAAAAGTATCCACAAATGAATACTTACAGCCTCTATTTCTTGACTCATTTTCCGCCATTTCTAAGATCCTTGAGCCTAGTCCTTGATTACGTAAACTATCACTGACGTACAGATATTCAATCTCAAGCCAATTCCCAAAAGTCTCCGCTACCATTCCTGCAACCAAATTTCCTTTTTCATCTTCCAAGTAAATATTAAGAGGTTCACTTTTAGACTGTTCTCTATTGGCTCTGTTATAAGCTCTAATTAGATTTGCCAGTTCATGTGTTCTTTCCGATTCTGTATTTTCCAATTTCAATTCCATACTGTATAAGTCCTTCACTATTTTGTACTTCAATTTTTTAAATTCTAATTACCGAACTTAGCAAACATGGATTTATCTCTCCATACGAACAAGAAACTCTATCGTGTCTTCTTTATATTTCTTTTTATTTGTAGTGTCAAAACCATGTTTCTTATAAAATACTATTGCTTTTATATTTTTTTCTAATACCCATAAAAAATCAACATCTTTTTCTGCTATTCCATATTCTAATAAATCAGCCCCAATAGATTTTCCTTGAAGAGTAGGTTCAACAAATAATCTCCTCACTTCCCTTTTTTCGATTTGAATAAACCCTTTTACAACACCATCATCATAAACCCAAATGCTATCCAATTCTTTTGCAAAACTTTCTACCATATTAAAAACTGTTAAATCTTCAAAATAGAAAGTATCTTTTTGAAATATCGGATAAAAATTTAGCCTATAGTTAAATACAAATATTTCGGCTATTCTCACTAAATCATCAACCGTTGCTTGTCTTATATAATTCATGCTTCACACCACCAGATTCAAATTTACCCAGACTAGTAAACATGGATTTCTTAATTACTTTTTTTAATAAACTTACTAAAAAGGTGTCCTGTTATTTACAAACTAAATTCTCAAATCCTTATTATTTAACATTCCACCAAACATTGTATGATACAAATCCTTTGCCGATTCTTCTATCTTGGTAATACTTGAGATTTTATTTCCTGCATCCTTCGATGATGCTCCACAAAGATAAAATGCTTCATTTTTCGTTCCATAGTCTATTGAAATATACCTATCATGATACTTTTTTTATCTGCAATCTTCATTTTTAAGTTAATGTTAGGGTAATCTCTTATAAAATCATTTAAAAATACTTTTTGTAAGCATATCTTTATTTCTAACATTATCGCTAAATATGATGACTTCCACATTATCTTTTGCAGTTCTTAGCAGTTCTAACGTTTTTAAGCCTATGTAGTTATCTATCACAAAAATACTTTTCTTTGCAGACTTATATATTTTTGTATATGCAACATCCGCTTCAATCTTATCTCCATTCATCAAAAGGAAATGCTTATAGGTGTCCGGATCTATGAAATTTTCCATCACTTTTTTCAAATCTTCTTTAGTAGCCATTTGAGATTTTATTTCTGCAATATCCTTTGTATTTTGGTTTGTCTGTACTGCAATTTGCACTAAATCTTTTGGACTGATAAAATCTTGATTTTCAATTATAAAGTCTTTCATCTGCTTAAACATTCGTATTAAAGCCTTGCTTTGCTTAACAGCAAGTTCTCCTCTTAATACAGTCATAAGCATATAGATTCCCTGTTCCGTAAAGGCGTAAGGTTTATACTTTATATTGCTTCCTCTACCTGTTCCTTTGTTCAAGGTCGCATTTTGCGACCTTGAAATTTCAGATATTTCCTCTTCAGTCAATTGAAACATAAAATCATCATCAAATTTTTCGTTATTTCTTTTTAACTTGTTCATTAAATCTTTTGGTAGAATACCCATATATTTCAGCAAGTTCAAAATCAAGCATAACCTTTTGATTTCTTATATAGTAAATCTTGTTTTTATTGTAGTTTCATCTATTACCACTATTTCTTTATTTTCTTCTATCATAAAATGAACCTCACTAAATTTATCCTAACCGGTAAACATGGATTTCTTAATTACTCATTTTTTTAATTAAGCTTCCCAAAAGATTTCCTGTTGTTGCAATTATACCGTATATCAATACATAAACAGCTGCACTTTCATTATAAAAATATAAATATAGTCGGAACAAAGAGTATCATAATTAGCAATAAAAATATCAAGTTAAAAGAATGTCTAATCCCATAAATTAGAGAAGTTAAAAAAACAAATAATCGGAATTAAAATTAGTAAGAAGAATATACCGGTTCCTGTATCATTAATTAAAAACAGGTAACACATAAAAAAAGCTAGCATTATAACTATTAAGTAAAGAGACATTTCTTTTTATTTTTCATTTTCTTTACCTCCGTAAATTCACATACTTTATTTCTACAAACCCGAATTATCCCTTAATAGATAATTTCATAGAATTCATAGGGATTACTTCCAAAACAAAGTGTTCATCACTAATTCCGGTATCGGGATGTGAATATGCAATCTTTATATTAAAATCTCCAACATAATATGAATTATCATTTGAAAAAGTACCAAAAACAATATACTGTACTCCGATATAATCAAGCATCCCACTTTCATCCGGTTCGAGACTCATAACCTCAAAAGGTTTTTCGATATCGACACCATATTTATCCAACCATAATGCCAATTCCAAAAATTCTTTTCTTGACTTAGCATAGTAAAGCTTACAATAATCACAATCACATAACATATCTGATGGCAATGAATTGTAGTACTCTTTCGTTTTAACTATATCTATCTTCATCCTTTAGTTCCTCTCCCGGAATATTTCCGTAAAACATTTCTAATATAGATTTTACTGTACTTTTCATATTCAGTCCATATTTTAGTCCCGGCCTGTAGAAAAACTTTTCTGTATCTGCTCCACTACTATGGTACTCGCAGATTCTTCAAGCTTTACTACAACCTTTCCAACAAAATTACCGAATACAGAAAAAGCACATATCTGAAAGATTCTATAATCTTAAAGTTATGTGCTTAGTTTTTACACTATTCGATTATTTAGGCATACCGTTTTTTTAAGCTTTAGTTATAGGAATCCAAAGTTCCATTTTATAGTCTTCACTATCCATATCACCTTCGTAATAATATTCAAAATCAGGTTTACCTGAATGTACATAGCCATACTCAGGGAAAAATACTTCCATCGCATACTTCCATCCGTTATGAATACAATCCGGAACACTTCCTATTAACTCTACAACGGCATACTCTGCTTCTTCCACTTCCAAAACATCTAACCCCATGCTTATGGCTTTGTCTACATCATTAACAATATAGCCTGCCATGTAGTTTATTTTGCTTGGATTTTCTACATCATGACAAACGCCCATACTTTGACCGCTTCCCAAACTTGCAAGTTTATCGTAGCTATATTTTTTATATAGCTTATTCCATACGCTCGGACATAATGATGAATTGATGCTTTGTTCATTTACACCTGCAACTGTAAATGCTTGTTTCTTTTGAATTGTAATGTTCATGCTTCTTCCTCCTCTTACACTTAGTGCTAATTGCACTCGTGATACTAATTTGAGCGGTTTTCCATTTCTTACCTCAGAAGGAGTAAATCCATGAAAATTTTTAAAAGCTGTTCCAAATGAATCTGATGACTCATATCCAAATTTGAAAGCAACATCAATAATTTTTTCATCCGTATTTCTTAATATAATGGCTGCTTCCGTCAATCTTCTGCTTCTTAAATATTCTGAAAGCGTTGTTTCAGTCAGAATAGAAAACAAGCGACTGAACATTGAATACGAATATCCGGATAACTGAGTTACTTTCTTTTCATCAATTTCATCATCAAGAACTGTTTCAAGATAATCAATCGTATCGTTAAACGACTTGATAATATTCATTTCGATTCCTCCTTTTCTTCAGTTTATTTTAGTATAGAGGAAGATTTCTTTTCCTACCCTACAATATCCGTACAAGTTTTATAGGTTTTATCTCATAGAAACTTATAGTATGCCACGTTCAACAAATTCAGATTTGATCATAACATTTCAATATGAGACTTGAAATATTTCTCTTGAAATCTAACAGCTTCTTCAATTTCTTCTACTTTAAACTTTATTCCTATTGGAGCAATAACCCATTTTTCTTCTTCATCATCGTCCCTTTGATAACAGCAATTAATTCTCCTTCATATTCATCTACTGCTTTATCAACCCCAAGTATATATACGTCTTGTTCTTCCCCATCAGGAGCGATTATTCCTTCAATATAACCATAATTGATTGGATAAATATGTTCAGGATAATCAGGATGAGCACTCCCAAGCTTACGATCAACTTTAACTTTTACAATTTTGCCAATCATATCTTCCATCACCAAATTCAAACCTAACATCATCTACAAATTCTCAAACACGCTTTTAATCCCATCTTCATAATACCTATTATCAAAATCCGACTTATACTTTGTCATTTTCGTCTTAATGATATCCGAAAGCTCCAAAAGATAGTCCTTATACATTTTAAGAAACTTACTTACACTTTCTGTCTTATTGAAATTCCACTCATTAGAGCTGAAATGAACATATACCATAAATTTCCCCGCTTTAGAATAATATCTTGCCTGATAAATTCCCGTTTTAGGATAATACTTTGATACATTTCCGCTAAGACAAACACAAATATCCATCTTCTGCAATGCCTCTATCTCAACGCTTTCAAAAGTTTTTTTTATTTCTTTTCTTACCGTTCTTGCAGCAGATAGTATATTATCCAATATATCATCCGTTCCGCCAACAATAATATTCATATTGACTTTCATATTTTCCTCGAATTTCAGCTGTGAAGTTGCAAAAAGCCAACGCAACCAAAGGCTGCATCGGCTTTTCTGTCAGCAATTCTCGGCGTCCAAAAACGCCTTAGCTATCACTATATCCTCAGGTGTTGTTACCTTAATATTTTTATAATCACCCTCTATCAGCCTTACCTTGGCATCGGTAAACTTTTCCACCACCATTGCATCATCTGTGATTCCCAGAGTCTTATAGTCTGTTTTATACAGCCCTTCAAAGGCAGACTTTATTAAAGCTATATCAAGCACTGCGGTGTCTGAATAATACAAAGTATATTTCGATCAATTGTCTCACCGCCAAATTCTGCGTTTCGCACTCTTATAGTATCTTTCGGGGTTACTGCAGGGACAACCGCCCTATATTGAAATGTCTCTTCTATACATCTGTTTATAAGCTCTACGCTTATCATGGCTCTGGCAGAGTCATGTATCAGGCAAATATCTCCACAGCACACCTTAAGTCCGTTGTATACTGAGTCATACCTTTCAGCACCACCTTCTACAATACTTGTCACCTTAGTAAATCCATATTTTTTTACAATATCTTCTTTTACGAAATCAATGTCATCTTTTGAAGTGACTACAATGATTTCATCCACATTACTTTCACTGAAGGCTTTTAAAGAATAGTATAATACAGGCTTTCCAAAAAGCTCTACAAACTGTTTCTTTTTATCACTACTAAATCTCTTACCGCTGCCTGCCGCAAGTATTATTGCCGTACTTTTCATAATCATATTCCAATATCATTATAATACTTTTTATAATCAGAGTTCCAGATTCGGCACTGCATTCAGTGTCAAATCTTTAAAGTTTTCATTTAAATACTCAAAGTATGCGGCTACACCTATCATTGCTGCATTATCAGTGCAATATATCGGCGAAGGGAAGTGAAGTTTCAAGCCTTCTTCATTACATTTTTCTTCCATCAGACTTCTAAGTGCGGTATTTGAAGCCACACCACCTGCCATAGCCACATTCTTTATATTGTAATCCTTGGCTACGTTAATGGTATGCTCCACCAAAACCTCTACAACTGCTCTTTGAAATGAAGCTACCAAATCATTTACATTTATCTTTTCACCGGTCATATTTGCCTTGTTTTGATAATTTAAAACAGCTGACTTTACACCTGAAAAGCTGAAATCATATTTCGAATCATTTACTCTTGCCTTTGGGAATTCTATAGCATGAGGATCGCCAAATTTTGCGGCCTTATCTATCTTTGGACCACCCGGATATCCAAGTCCCACGCTTCTTGCCACCTTATCAAATGCCTCACCTGCCGCATCATCTCTGGTACTTGCTACTATTTCAAAGTCATTGTAGTCTTTTACAATTGCTATTTCAGTATGACCTCCTGAAACAATCAGACATACAAATGGCGGCTCAAGTTCTTCATGCTCTATAAGATTTGCAAGTACATGTCCCTTTATATGATGCACACCTATAAGCGGTTTATTCAGTCCATAGGCAAGTGCCTTTGCTTCGCCTACACCTACAAGCAGTGCACCTACAAGTCCCGGGCCGTATGTAACCGCTATTGCATCTATATCATCAAAGGTAACATTTGCCTCTTTCAGTGCATCTTTTATAACAAAATTTATATTTTCTATATGCTTTCTGGAGGCAATCTCAGGGACTACTCCTCCGTATATTGTATGCAAGTCTATCTGTGATGAAATAATATTTGAAAGCACTTTTCTTCCGTCTTCCACAACTGCTGCCGCAGTCTCATCACATGAACTTTCTATTGCAAGTATTTTTACATTACTCTTCTTCATAACCAAGCTCTACACTCCATCCATCTCTTGCGGTTTCTATAACCGGACAGATTTTTTTCAGCTTATCTATATACTCATCCGGTTATTCATTGACGGCGAATAATGTGTCAACCACATTCTCTTAGGATTAGCTGTCTTTCCAAGATTTGCAGCCTCCATCATAGTCATATGCTTATGTTCTTTGGCATTTTCTTCTTTTTCATCTTCACCATACATACCCTCACATATAAACAGGTCGCAATCAGTGGCATAATCTGCAATAATCGGAACAGGTCTTGTATCTGTACAATAATTTACCTTTATACCTCTTCTTGCCTCTCCCATCACCATATCAGGAGTATATGTGATATCGCCGTCGGTGATAGTTTCACCATGTTGCAATCTATTCCAGTATTTTAACGGTATATCAAGCTCCTTTGCTCTGGCGGCATCAAACTTGCCCTTTCTCTCAATAGAAATTCTGTAGCCGTAGCATGTTACTCTATGGCTTACCTTATACGCTTCTATCTTATAAGGTACAAAATCTATAACTTCCTCATTTTCTCTAAGTTCATGGAACTGAATTTCAAAAGGAAGCTCCGGTGCTATAACCCTCATAGCATTCACAACCCTCTCAAGTCCTTTAGGACCTATGATAAGGAGAGGAGTGGTCTTTTCACAATTTCCGATTGTAAGCAAAAGTCCCGGTAAACCGCTTATATGATCCGCATGAAAATGTGTAAAACAGATCACATCTATAGGCTTCGGACTCCACCCCTTCTCTTTTATGGCAACCTGAGTACCCTCGCCGCAATCTATCAAAAGATTTACTCCCTCACATCTGGCCATCATTGAAGTCAGCCATCTGTAAGGTAGCGGCATCATACCTCCGGTACCTAATAAACAAATATCTAACATTTTATATATCCTTCCATTAACAGAGCATCATCTGTGGGATCAAAGTAATATTCTTTTCTGATACCTATCTTTTTAAATCCATAATGCTCATACAGACTTATGGCGTCTTTGTTTTGGCATCTGACCTCAAGAAAAACCTTTTTTACTTTCATATCTCTAAGATTTGAAATCATAAAGTTCATTAACTTATGTCCACAGCCCAATCCTCTGTACTTTTTATCGGTAGCTATTCTAAACAGCTCCGCTTCATCTTCATTTACCCTGAAAACTATATATGCCAAGACTCTATAGTCATCTTCAATCACGATGCAGTAATCGAATTTAGATTCTATAGAGTCTTTTATATTATTTTCGCTCCATGCATCACTGAAAATATCACTTTCTAAGCTTCTTATTGCTTCCACATCAGAAAGAAGCATGGGTCTAATCCACATTTCTCTCCCTTTCAGCTTGGCTTTTTCTAAGATATTCCGGTCTCATATCATCGGAAACTATGTATTTTCCTTCTTTAAACATCTCCATACCAAGCATTGCAATATTTGATGCTCTCTGTCTGTTCAAATTTGCCGGAGCAAAATCATGTGCAATTTCAAAATTTTCATCAATATATTCCCTGAATACCGGAACTCCGTCACCAAGGAATACTGTTCTTTTTATTTTTTCTTCTTTATCTATTTCTCTAAGTATATCCAATAATTCATCTATAGACACTGCCATAGACTCTCTTACTACTTCCAAATGATGGTCATTTTTATATATGCCTGTATACACCTGATTTCTTCTGGCATCCATTATAGGTATAATCAGAGCATCACTTAAGTATATATTTAATGCCATAGCATCAAGTGTGGGCACATGAATAAGCGGCAAATCTAGTGCAAGCCCTAGTCCCTTTGCACTTGCAGCACCTATTCTAAGTCCGGTAAATGATCCCGGACCTCCTGAAATTGCAATAGCTGAAAGCTCTTTTAGATCCAATCCCGTCATTTTTACTATTTCATTAAGCATTGGCAATAATGTCTCTGAATGAGTCTTTTTAAAATTTGTAGTATATTCCGCTATTGTCACATTTTCATCTATTATTGCAACTGAAGCCACTAATGCGGCACTTTCAATTCCCAAAATCTTCATCATCCATGCCTTCCACTGCTATTTTTCTGTAATCAAATCCCTTTTCAAGATCCTTTGATATAACAACCCTTATAATATTTCTCGGCAATGCTTCTTCTATAAGCTTTGACCACTCTATAAGAACTATAGCATCATCATATATAAATTCATCAAATCCTATTTCATCAAGCTCGGAGATATCGGAAATTCTGTACACATCAAAATGATGCAGTCTTTTATCACCTTCATAGCTTTTCACTATATTAAAGGTAGGACTTACAATATCTCTCTTTATTCCAAGTCCTGCACCGAATCCCTTTGCAAAAACGGTTTTACCGACTCCAAGATCCCCGTCAAGGCATACAACCGCAGAACCGGTTTTTGCCTTCAGATTATTTGCAATCCTAAAGGCAATATCAAATGTTTCCTTATCGGAAAAACTCTCAAATACCCTTGTATTCATCCTTATTCCAACCACCTTTGTAAATTATAGGCTTTTAAAAGCACTTATAATTTTATAACAAACTTACCCTTGTCTTCTCTTTTAAAACAGCAACTATTTTTTCTTTGTTTTCCTTTGTATATCTGTCAGGTAATAAATAACCTCTGACAGCATCCACGTATATTATTATAATCCCCGGTACTATTCTTGAACGAAATCCGCTCTCCCATTTAAAATCAATGCTCTCTCCCTTTGATGAAACCACAATTCCCTCATCATTCATCTCAAGTGAAAGCCCTGCTCTTATAGCCTCACTTCTTGCCTGCTTTGCGGATTTTAGATAAAGCATTGCCGGCTGTATTATCAAAAACATATTTGCCAATACCAAAAACAGGATTTTCCTTGGAGTATCGATTTTATTCCAAGAAGTAATCATATAATAATACATTACAGCAGTAAAAAGCACATTAAATATAAGCAGAAAACCTCTGTTGCTGTGATACATGGAAAAAAGCCATATATCCTTTGCATTAAGCTGCATATCTATTTTTATTTTATTCATATCAATCCAATACCATAGACAGCGCTATTCTCTTTTTCTTTAAGTCCACACTGTCCACCTTTACTTCAACAATATCTCCTACACTCACTGCTTCAAGAGGATGCTTTATAAACTTCTTGCTAAGCTTTGATATATGCACAAGCCCGTCTTGATGTACTCCGATATCCACAAATGCGCCGAAGTCAATAACATTTCTGACTGTGCCTTTTAATATCATACCCTCTTTTAAATCTTCCATCTCCATAACATCAGTACGAAGTATAGGCTTTTGCATCTCATCTCTAGGGTCTCTTCCCGGTTTTTCAAGCTCTTTTACAATATCCTTTAAAGTTATCTCCCCTATTCCGATTTCATCAGATACCTTTTTAAAATCAGTAATTTTCTTTGAAATACCGTTAAGTCCGGCAACTGTGATATCCTTGGAACTGTAACCTATACTCTCTAAAAGCTTCTTTGTAGCCTCATAGCTTTCAGGATGCACACTTGTCATATCAAGCGGCTCTTTACCGTCATTTATTCTAAGGAAACCTGCACACTGCTCAAATGCCTTAGGTCCGAGCTTTGAAACCTTTAAAAGCTCTTTTCTTGTCTTAAAGCTTCCGTTTTCCTCCCTGTATACAACTATATTTTTTGCAACAGCCTTTGAAATACCTGAGATATACTCTAAAAGAGGTGCTGAAGCGGTGTTCAAATCCACACCTACCTTGTTTACACAGTCCTCTACAACTCCCGAGAGTGCTTCCGAGAGCTTTTTCTGATTCATATCATGCTGATACTGACCTACACCTATAGACTTAGGATCTATCTTTACAAGCTCTGCAAGCGGATCTTCAAGTCTTCTTGCAATAGATGCCGCAGATCTTTGACCCACATCAAAGTTTGGGAACTCCTCTGTCGCAAGTTTACTTGCAGAATACACACTTGCTCCGGCCTCATTTACTATAATATACTCAAGCTTTGTATCAACTTCTTTTATAAGTTCCACAATAACAGCCTCAGATTCTCTGGAAGCGGTACCGTTTCCAAGTGAAATAAGACTTATATTGTATTTCTTTATAAGCTCTTTTAATATCTTCTTTGACTCTGCAACTTTATTTGCGGTGCTGTAGGATATATAACCTTCGTATCAAGTACCTTTCCGGTCTCATCAACTACTGCAAGCTTACATCCTGTTCTGAAAGCCGGATCCCAACCAAGCACAACTCTGCCCGCTACAGGCGGCTGCATCAAAAGCTGTGTAAGATTCTTTCCGAATACCTTTATGGCCTCATCCTCCGCCTTTTCTGTAAGACTTGATCTGATATCTCTTTCTATTGAAGGTGCAATAAGTCTCTTATATGCATCATCAATAGTATCCTTAAGTATCTGCTCAGTATGTACATTATGCTTTTTTATAATGCATTTTTCCAGATATCTGATAATCTCCTCAACCGGAGGGTCAAGTTTTACTGTAAGTATCTTTTCTTCTTCTCCTCTGTTGATTGCAAGTATCTTATATCCGGCAGTTTTTGAAACACTCTCTGCAAAATTGTAGTAGTTTTCATATACAGATTCCAGAGTTTCATCCTTTGCCACAGAAGTCAGTATACCCTGCTTAAACGACAAATCTCTTATCTTATTTCTAAAAGCCGCATCATCCGAAATCTTTTCGGCAATAATATCCATAGCACCTGCTATAGCATCCTCAGGTGTTTCCACTTCAAGTCCTTCCTTATCTGAAAGGTATTTTTTTGCTTCCTCAAGTGCCGATGTTCCAAGATTTTCCTCGTAAATATCATTCGCGAAATTTTCAAGGCCCTTTTCAATAGCAATCATTGCTCTTGTACGTCTCTTAGGTCTGAACGGTCTGTAAAGATCATCCACTGCTACTAAGGTAAGTGCCGACTCTATTTCTTTTTTAAGCTCTTCTGTAAGCTTTCCCTGCTCCTCAATTGCCGATAATACCTGTTCCTTCTTCTCCTCAAGATTTCTTAGGTACTTTAATCTCTCATCAAATTGTCTGAGTATTTCATCATTTAAAGAGCCTGTTACCTCTTTTCTATATCTTGAAATAAAAGGAATTGTGTTGCCTTCATCTATAAGCTTTATAGTGGCCTCCACCTGTGTCGTCTTTATTCCAAGCTCCTGTGCAAGGATCTTTACTATATCAGTCAATTCTCTTTCCTCCCTTATTAATACTAATGCGCTATGTAAAATTGAATATAATCCTGTAGTACATTTATCTGCTCCGGTTTAAACATACTTAAAACATTTGGATCTTTTAATTGCGTAATAACAAAAATATCATTAAGTATATAATTAAACCTATTAATATACCGAATATTCCTGTAATAATACCTGCAACAGCTCTTCCTCTGATTCCGTCTACAGCTGAAATAAGCCCAAATGCGATAGCAAATATTCCCAAAGGAATACCCAGTGGAACTCCGGATGTTGGTAGAGCACACATATTAAATATTATAGAAACTATTCCGAACAATAGTGCCCTATTTTCCCATCTTCTTTTTGCAATGATTTCAGTATCTTTCATCTATGATCCCCATCTATTTCAATAAGTCAATTCCTCTAAAGATTAAAAACCAGTCTTTTATAATCCAGTTTAAAATCATTACAGCAATTCCTATATATAACATCGGCAAAACAATCTTATCTTTATTCAAATGCTTGCCACTAATCTTATACTTTACTACAAAAGCGAAAAAAATAAAAGTTGCAATAACTGTATAAAGTACTATCGGATTATAAATAAAGCTTCTCCATATATTACCTCTAACCAAAAATCTCACTGCCCTTGTTCCGCCACAACCCGGACAGTAAAGACCGGTAAATTCATGAAATGCACATGGAGGTACAAAACTTAATAAAAATTCTAATATCTTTCTCATTTTCTTCCCAAATATAATTTTGGCACCACCAATGGTAGTGCCAATAAAAATCAAACTATCTTTGTTCTTATATATTTTATCACACCGCTCAGATTATTCAAAGTACAAAGGAAATCTTTTTCCTTAAGCACTCCGGTTATCAAAGCGAATTCGTCCTTACCTTCCAGATAAACTTCTTTTGCATCCTTGAATTCGGACTTGCATTTTTCTATAAACTCACTGTCTCTGCCCATAAATCTTACAAAGTATCTATGGCTTGTCTCCTGCATATCTACTACTTCCTGCTTGTTCTCTCCCCAGCCGAAAGCTACATTTCCATGCTTATTCTTTGCAATTGCAACAATATCTGCAACCACTGCACTTGCAGTAGGAAGTTTTCCTGCACCGCTACCATAGAGCATGCTCTTTCCAAGCATATTTCCCTCTACCATAATACCGTTGAATACATCATTTACCATAAAGAGCGGATGACTGTTTTCAACCATTACAGGTGCTACAAATGCATAAAGCTTATCATTTTCAAACTTTGCATCACCACAAAGCTTAATTGATGTATTAAGATGCTTTGCATACTCAAAATCTGTTGTATCTATCTTTGTGATACCCTCTGTATGAATATTTTCAAAATTTACTTCCTTACCTGTTGCAAGAGATGAAAGTATTGCAATCTTTCTGCAAGTATCATGCCCTTCCACATCAGCCTCAGGATTTCTCTCTGCATATCCTAAATCCTGTGCTGTAGCAAGTGCCTTTTCAAAGCTCTCACCCTCTGCATTCATCTTTGTAAGTATATAATTTGTAGTACCGTTTAAGATACCTGTAATCTCCTTAAAATGCTCTCCGGCATAACTCTCTGTTAAAGTTCTGATAATAGGAATACCTCCGCCTACACTTGCTTCAAAGAAGAAGTTTACATTTTTTTCTCTTGCAATCTTTAAAAGCTCTGTACCATGTGCCGCTACCAAAGCCTTGTTTGAGGTTGTTACATGCTTGCCTGCAAGCAAAGCATCCCTTACAAACTCAAAAGCAGGTGATGTTCCGCCCATTGTCTCTACAACTACATCTATGTCCTTATCCTCTATGATTTCTTTAATATCATGTACTAACAAGTTTTCCCACTCAGTTCCCGGGAACTCACGCAGATCAAGGATTCTCTTTACAGCTATATCCTCACCTGTCTTCTCCTTTAAAAGTGCATTATTTTCTTTTACAACTTCATATACGCCTGAACCTACTGTTCCAAATCCCAATATCGCAATATTAAACATAATTTACTCCCTAGCTAATATTTTTATATCAAAGATGCCATCTAAATTTCCGATTTCATCTACCATCTTAGATAAGTCTCCTGTATCCTTTAAAACCTCTATAGATAAAGAAATAGTTGCCACACCGCTTACAGGTATAGTCTGATGTATTGTCAAGATATTGGCATGATACTTTGCAACCACTGCCAACAACTCTGATAAAAGTCCCATTTCATCTGATATCTGAATAGAGAGGGTGATATTCCTTCCCTTTGAAGAATCATCAAATGGAAAGATATCATCTTTATATTTATAAAATGAACTTCTGCTTATACCGCATTTATCTGTGGCTTCCTTTACAGTCATCATCTTGTCGGCAGTCAAAAGTCTCTTTGCTTCAACCACCTTGATGAGTACCTCAGGTATTGCTTTATCTTTAACCACATAGTATTTGATATTCTGTTCCATGTTCGCCCCTAAAATACATTTGTACGTCTACCGCACAATGATAGCACAGTAGATTTTAAATTGCAAGTAAAAATGTTTTATATTAATGCATTAAAAAAGAGGCCGTTTTACACAGCCTCCAAAAATTTAAGCTAAACTCTTCTTTAATTCATTTGCTATCTTATTCTCTAATTCTCTTGCACTTGCCTCATTCTCACTGCTTATAGCAAGATAAAGCTTTAACTTCGGCTCAGTTCCTGAAGGTCTGAGTACCGCAGATGAATTACCCTCAAGCATATACTTTATAACATTTGACTTAGGTAAGTCTATTGCCTTTTTCTCACCTGTAGCAAGATTTGTCTGAATAGAAGTTTCATAATCTCTTACTTCCAAAACCTTTACTCCCGCAATTTCTTCGGTGTATTGTTTCTGAAAGTGTCCATTATTGCATCCATCTTCTTCATTCCGCTCTCACCTTCAAACTCAAATGAATAAAGTGTATTCAGATAATAACCATACTTCTCATATAATCCGTTAAGTACATCAAGTAATGACTTATTATCAGCCTTATAATATGCAAACATCTGTGCAATCAAATATGCACCGTTTACAGCGTCCTTATCTCTTACATAGCTTCCTGAAAGATATCCGTAGCTCTCCTCAAATCCAAGGAGATATCTGTCTACTTCGCCGTCTTTTTCAAGATTTGCAATCTGATCTCCGATATACTTAAATCCTGTAAGCACATCTCTGGTCTCAATACCGTAGTTGTCGGCAACTCTGTTTACAAGATCTGTAGTAACTATTGTTTTAACAACTACAGGTTTTGCCGGCATGATTCCCATTGCAACTTTTCTCTTTGCAATAAAGTCTGTAAGTAAAACACCTACCTCATTTCCTGAGAACAGCCTGAAATCATCCCCCTGTTTCACTGCAATACCTACTCTGTCACAGTCAGGATCTGTAGCGATAAGAATATCCGCTCCTACCTCTTTAGCAACATTCAAACCCACTTCAAGAGCTTCTCTTATCTCAGGGTTCGGATATGGGCAGGTTGGGAAATCTCCGTTTGGAGTAGCCTGCTCTTTTACTATCTCAATATTTGTAAATCCGTTTCTTAAGGCAGGTTGTAACACATCTTAAACCTGTTCCGTAAAGCGGTGTATAAGCAATTTTTACATTCTTATCAACTTCATCACCTATAAAAGTCTGTGTTGAAACAGCATCCATAAATGCATTAAATGTATCTTCACTTATATATTCAATAATACCTGACTTAAGTCCTTCCTCAAAATCAACCAGCTCATAGTTTGAGAATGTCTCCACACTGTTGATCTCATCAAGTATTCTGTCTGCAGCCTCATTGGCTATCTGACATCCGTCAGCACCATATACTTTGTATCCGTTATACTTTGCAGGGTTGTGACTGGCTGTAACCATTATACCTCCATCACATCCGAGCTCTCTTACTGCAAAAGAAAGTGCAGGTGTAGGCATCAGCTCTTTCCAGATATATACCTTGATTCCCGCTCCGGCAAAGATGCTTGCCGCTCTTTTTGCAAATACATCGGAATTGTTTCTGCTGTCATATGATATGGCAAGCTTAGGAGCCTTTGATATGGAATTTATATAGTTTGCCAAACCTCTGCTGGCCTTTCCAACAGTATAAATATTCATTCTGTTGCTTCCCACTCCAAGCACGCCTCTAAGACCGCCTGTACCGAATGCCAATTCCTTATAAAATCTGTCATTGATAGCCTCTTCATCATTTTCAATGGATGCCATCTCTTTTACAAGAGCCTCATCAGCCAGATCGGCATTTTTCCAAGTCTCATAAGCCTTTTTTGTAAGTTCGTTCATAACGCTCCTTTCATAGGAAATGTGTATTTTTTCACATTTTTATATGGTAATATAATATCAAATTTCTGTGTTAATTACTACTATGTTTCACACTTTCTCTGCCATAATAGAAAATATATTGTTGAATAACACCTGCATAACCTTCATAAAGCTCCAGCGGAAATTCTCCGTCATAGTGTTCATCAATCATTCGCTTTATCCAGACATCTATAGGGAAGGCCGCAATTCTGTGATAACCGAACAATGCCACACAGTTTGCCACCTTTATACCTACCCCCCTTAAGACTCATTAAAGCGGCTAAAAGTTCGGTATCATTTAGCTTTGATATTGCTTCCAGGTCTATATCTTTTCTAAATACCGCCTTTGCAGTGGCCTCTATATATGGGCTTCTGTATCCAAGTGAGCAGGCATTTAACTCATCAATACTTGCATTTGCTAAAGCCTGAGGTGTGGGGAAACTGTAAAACTCTGTATCGGAATCAATATTTTTTATGAAATTCGGAACTTGCATATCTATTTTTTTTCCGTAAACCTTTGAAAGTTTTTCAACCGAAGATTTAATTGCCGGTATGCTCTTTCTTTGTGAAATTATAAAAGATATAAGCATTTCCCATTTATCCTGATTTAATATACGAATTCCGTATGAGTATTCAGTCGCATTTATTAAAAACAGATCGCTCTTTGGAATATTCTTCTCATACTCTTTATAATCAAGTCTAAGGTCAAAATAATCCAGCCAAAAATCATTAAACTCCTCTTCACTGCAAGAGAGTATATATCCGTCCCCGTCCTCTTTTATAAACAGCAGCTTATCACCTGCCACAAGACTGAATTCATCCTCATAAATATTAAATCTAAATATCTGTCCGCTGTCTGCAATCTTTCTCATATCAAGATGTGGGTATTCTATTCTAAACATAATTCTTTCCTATCTTTTCTTTAAAATCTATTGGTAAATCACATTCCAAATACATTCTCTCACCTGTTATAGGATGTATAAATTCAAGGCTTTTTGAATGTAGGAGCGGTCTTACAAAATTTTTACCGTAATCATCTTCATTATACAAATAATCTCCTACAAGCGGTGCACCTATGTGACTCATATGTACACGTATCTGATGTGTTCTGCCTGTTTTGAGTCTAAGCTCTATTAAAGAATATTTTTCAAATCTTTGCAAGACCTTAAAAAGTGTCACCGCCCTTTGACCGTCAGGGCTTACTTTTCTTTTTATCAAGGTATCATCTTCTCTGGCTATCGGCAAGTCAACAGTACCCTCATCAGGCAATCTGCCGTCATCTTTTACTATAGCATTATACACTCTTTTTATCTGCCTGTTTTGCATAGCAATATTTAAAATACCGGCACTTAAGAAATGCTTTGCCACTATTGTAAGTCCCGTAGTGTCCTTATCAAGTCTGTTAATACATCTGAAAACAAAGTTTTTGCCTTTATAATAATGCATAAGAGCGTTTGCAAGTGAGTTCTCATAATTGTTAAGACTTGGATGAATCGGCATATCATTGCTCTTATTTATAACTATAATATCATCATCCTCATATTTTATATCAAGCTTAATATCCACAGGTACTATATTTTCGCTCTTTTTATTTTCACATACACGCACAAGAAGCCGGTCATTTACCGCCGGCTTCTGATTCATATAAGCCCAAACTCCATTGAGCATTATACCGTTTTCGTATTTCTTCAGGTCTATAATATTTGAGGCTGAATATCCCTTTGCTTTTAAATAGCCTTGAATATCCTTATACTCCCCGTCTATTATATAAAGAATTTCTCTTTCCATTATTTCGTCATCTTCTTTATCATATTTGACAGCTCAAATATCTTATCTTTTCTCTCTTCCTCACTGCCTGTAGCTGCCGCATCCAAAATGCAACCCTCTATATGGGCTTCCAAAATAATACGGTTTGTCCTTTCAAGAAGAGCTCTGGTGGCAAGAACCTGATTTGATATATCAATACAATATCTGTCCTCTTCCACCATCTTTATTATGCCCTCAAGCTGTCCTTTGGCGGTCTTTAACTGCCTTAAAACAGTCTTAGAATCGGCTCTCATTATACTACCTCATAGCCTGCATCTGTAATAGCTTTTTTCACCTTCTCCAAGTCTGTATCGGCACTATGCTCTATTGTAACATTTTTTGCGTCCAAATTCACCAGTGAATTGCTCACACCTTCTACACCTCTTGTCACTTTCTCCACAGTTGCTTTACAATGCTCACACATCATTCCGTTTACATTAATTACTGTTGTCATATTTTTATCCTCTTTTCTATTATTTTCAATGAGTTCTATCTCATCATTTTCTACATTGTTTTTCTTTATTTCCTTTGGCTTAAATGCTCTAAGTCTAAGTGCATTGCTTACCACACATACACTGCTCATTCCCATTGCCGCTGCTCCGAACATAGGACTGAGCTTCCATCCCAGGCTTAGATAAAATACTCCTGCAGCCAGTGGAATTCCTATTGAATTATAAAAGAATGCCCAGAAAAGATTCTGCTTTATATTTCTGATTACAGCCTTACTTAGGTCAATTGCTGTGGCCACATCCTTTAATGAGCTGTGCATCAATACTATATCCGCACTCTCTATAGCGATATCCGTACCTGCACCTATTGCAATACCTACATCCGCTCTTGCAAGTGCAGGCGAATCATTGATACCGTCACCGACCATTGCCACCTTATGACCTGCTTCCATAAGCTTTCTGATATGTTCTTCCTTATCGGTAGGTAAAACTTCGGCAATAACCTTTTTAATGCCTGCTTCCTTTGCTATAGCCATTGCAGTGTTTTTATGATCACCTGTAAGCAATACAACATCAATATTTCTGTTTTTAAGAGCCTGTATAGCTTCCTTACTGTCTTTTTTTATCGTATCCGCAACTGCAATAATTCCAAGCAATTTGCCGTCTTTAGTAAAGTACATCGGTGTCTTACCCTTAGCGGCAAGTTCATTTCCCTTTTTAAATACTTCTGTAAAGTTTTCACTGTTTCCGTACTGCTCTTTTATGGCCTGCTCATTTCCGGCAATTATTTTAGAATTATCAATACTTGCAACAATACCTCTTCCTGATATAGCCTGAAACTCTGTAGGTGAAACAATCTCTAAATTCTTTTCCTTAGCCTTTTCTACAATAGCCTCAGCTAAAGGATGCTCAGAAGCACTCTCAACTCCCGCAGCCAGCTTTAAAAATTCATTCTCGTCTATATCAAATGCCAAAATATCTGTAACTACAGGCTTACCCTCTGTTACGGTACCTGTCTTATCAAGTACTACAGTATCAATACTGTGAGTTGTCTCAAGTGCATCTGCGGACTTTATAAGTATTCCGTTTTCAGCACCCTTACCTGTACCCACCATTATAGCTACAGGTGTTGCAAGTCCCAAAGAACATGGGCAGGATATAACAAGTACCGCTATGGCACAATTTAGTGCAAATGAAAAATCATATCCAAGTGCCAACCATACTATAAATGTGATGAGAGCAATTCCCATTACTACAGGTACAAATACTCCTGCGACCTTATCAGCCATCTTTGCAATAGGTGCTTTTGATGATGAAGCCTCCTCCACCAAAGCAATTATCCTTGAAATGGCAGTGTCCTCACCTACCTCTGTGGCTTTTATCCTTACACTACCGTTTTTATTTATAGTGGCTGCTATAAGCTTATCGCCTTTCTCCTTTTGTACAGGTATGCTCTCACCTGTAATAGCACTCTCATCCACACTGGTACTGCCCTCAATTATCATCCCGTCTACCGGAATGCTCTCACCCGGACGTACTATTACAATATCTCCCACTACAACATCTTCTGTAAGTATGTTTTCCTCTACACCGTCACGAAGTACATTTGCCCTCTTCGGTGATAAATCTATAAGCTTTGATATTGCATCCGTTGTTCTTGCTTTTGAACCTGTTTCAAAAAATTTTCCTAATGTAATTAGAGTCAAAATCATTGACACAGATTCAAAATAAAGATTCATTCTATATTCCGTCACTGTATGCATATCGGCATTATTAAGCGCATAACCCATTACGTATATTGCAATTACACCATATATAAATGCGGCAACTGTACCTATCGCAATAAGTGTATCCATATTCGGTGAAAGATGGAAAAGAGATTTAAAGCCGCTTATATAATACTTTCTGTTTACATACATTACAGGCAGTACTAAAAGAAGCTGTGTCAGAGCAAAGCCTACCGGATTACCCTCACCCGATAAGAATTTAGGAAGTGGCAAGCCTATCATACTTCCCATACTGAAATACATTAAAATAACCAAAAATACTATAGATACCTTCAACCTGAGCTTCATAGAAGCTATTGCATCATCATTGGTCTTTTTTATACTCTTCTCTTCTTTTTTCTGTTTTGTAGCTGTAGCCAAAGATGCTCCGTATCCGGCATCCGCTATATTTTTTATTATATCATTTGAACTCAGCTTATCTTCCTTATATTCCACCTGCATGGAATTTGTCAAAAGATTTACAGATACATTCTCCACACCTTCAAGCTTACCTACCGCTCTCTCCACTTTGGCGGAGCAGGCGGCACAGCTCATTCCGGTAATATTATATTTTTCCTTTGCCATATTTCTCCTTTCTACTACACCCCCACGGGGTATTAGTATAATACATCCTTTACCTATACTTTGTCAATTAAAAATATAAATTTTCTTAAGTAAAATAACTTTATAGAGAAAAAACCCTTACAAAATGGCTTTTTTGCTTTATTCATCTTGACAAATCGGCTTAAACAGACTATATAAATTATGTTATGAGTGGTATCATATCTCATAATGATTCTATATTGCCGACTAAATTCGGCAGTAATATTTTAGTATAATGTTTAGAACATTATTTTTAGGAGGAAGAAAATGAATAGAACAGAGTTAATCGATGCTATTGCTAAGAAGATGGATAATTCCGTTACAAAGAAGGACCTTGAAGCTACACTTAAGTCTTTTGTAGAAGTTGTTACAGAAGAACTTTCAAAGAAGGAAAAGATCCAGCTTGTTGGTTTTGGTACATTTGAGACATCTGTAAGACCTGCAAGAGAAGGAAGAAACCCAAGAACAGGTGAGACAATGAAGATTGCCGAGAGCGTAGTTCCAAAGTTCAAGCCGGGTAAGGCACTAAAGGATGCTGTTAATAAATAATGCGTATTGACAAGTTTTTAAAGGTTTCACGAATAATAAAAAGACGTACAATAGCCAATGAAGCATGTGATGCCGGAAGAGTTCTTATAAATGATAAGGTAGTTAAAGCATCTGCTGAGGTAAAAATAGGGGATATTGTAGAAGTATTATTCGGTGGCAAGTCTGTAAAATTTGAGGTACTTTCCTTGAAGGAAACGACTAAAAAAGATGAGGCACAGGAATTATTTAAATATCTTTAGTAAATAGCCGGTTTATCCGGCACAGACAATGCCGTATTAGGTTGTAAAATCAACCAAGCGGCATTTTTTATAACTAAAAAGCTGAATGTATTTTTAATACAAAGCACTGAATAGAGAGAAAAATTATGTGGATTGCAGATAATTGGAAGGACTATGAAATACTGGATACTTCAAACGGCGAAAAGCTTGAGAGATGGGGAGATTATATATTGGTAAGACCCGATCCTCAAGTGCTCTGGAATACGGAGCATACACATCCTGCATGGAAGAAGAAAAACGGTCACTACCATAGAAGTAAAGCAGGTGGCGGACATTGGGAATTTTTTAATCTTCCGGATACCTGGAGTATTGACTATGAACTGCCTTCATCAAAAATAACATTTAATCTAAAGCCTTTTACATTCAAACATACAGGTGTATTCCCCGAACAGGCCACAAACTGGGATTTCAGTTATAATAAAATAAAAGATGCTATAAATAAAAACCGTGAAATCAAAGTACTCAACCTTTTTGCATATACAGGTGGTGCTACTCTTGCCGCCGCCGCTGCAGGCGCAAATGTTACACATGTAGATGCCAGTAAAGGTATGGTAGGCTGGGCAAAAGAAAATATGGTAAGTTCCGGACTTTCAAATGCTCCTATAAGATGGCTTGTGGATGATTGTATAAAGTTTGTACAAAGAGAAATCAGACGAGGAAATACCTATGATGCCATAATAATGGATCCGCCTTCATATGGAAGAGGTCCTAAGGGTGAAATATGGAAAATAGAAGACTCCATATATGAATTTATAAAGCTGACAACTCAGTTGCTTAGCAAAGAACCGCTCTTCTTCCTTATAAACTCATATACTACCGGTCTGGCACCTGGTGTACTAACGTACATGATGAAGAAGTCTTTAGAAGAAAACAAGCTTCCTGCTGCAAGCATAGAAGCTATGGAAATAGGGCTGCCTGTCAATAAATCCGATTTTATTCTGCCATGTGGTGCAAGTGCAAGATGTGCTTGGTAGGATAAAACTTTAGAGGTTGTATTTTACAATCATATGCAGATGTTTTTAAACTGCCGCTATAATTGTAAAATTACAAGCCTCTTATTTTTAACTTTCTTATCTGAAATCTTTAATTATCTTCTCAACCGCATCAAGGAGATTGTCCGCCTCAATATCGCAGCTTCTGTCGTATTTGCCGTCATTTCCTGCAAAACCTGTGTTTACAAGCACTGATTTTATTCCGGCATTTCTTGCCGTCTCAAGATCCATTGTAGAGTCTCCAACCATATATGACTTTGAAAGATCAATATTGTATTTCTTTACCGCCTCTTCTATCATACCTGTCTTCGGCTTTCTGCATTCACAGTCAAATTTCAACTCAGGCACTTCACCCTCAAATCCTTTATCAGGATGGTGTGGACAATAAAAAATATCGTCTACAAAGCTCCCTTTTCACCAAGGAGAGTCTTTAGCTTATTGTGAATATTGTGAAGTTCTTCAAAAGAACACTCTCCTCTTGCAATAACAGGTTGATTTGTTATAACTATTGCAAGTGCACCGCTCTTATTAATTGCCTTTATAGCATCAATTGTACCGGGAATCAGTTCCAAGTCATCAGCTTTTGATATAAATCCCTTTGAAACATTCATAGTACCGTCTCTGTCAAGAAAGATAGCTCTTTGCTTATTCTTCAAATTCTTTGACTGAATAAGTCCGCTCTTTAACTCCTCCACTGTAGCATTTATTCTGTCTACGGTACCGACATCCTTCACATACTCAGGTGTATGATATGCATAAATATTTGCTCCAAGTTTAACCTGATTTGCAAGTATATCCTTCTCAAAATCAGTCTTTACAGGTTCTTTGACTAAGTCAAGCAGTCTTTTGTTTATTATATAGATACCTGCATTGACCATATTGTCATACCAGTAATCTCTTACATTGTGCTTTGAATCAAATCCTATAACTCTTCCTGTATCATCCGTCTGAATAAGATCCGAATCATATGGATGCCCGTTTGGATGTGCCAAAAGCGTAGTCAGTGCTGAATTTTTGAAATGAAAATCTTCCATTCTGTCAAAATCCATATCAAAGAAAACATCTCCGAAAATAAGCATGAAATCCTTAGCATCAGTTTTATCTTTCAAATAGTAAAACGCCCCTGCAGTACCAAGCGGTTCCTTTTCAAAAATATAGTCAATCTCAACTCCGAAGTCTTGTCCATTCTTAAAGTGATCTTCTATTTTTTCACCCAAATGCCCTACAATCATTACTATCTTTTTGATTCCATATGTCTTTAACTTCTCCACTTGATATTCAAGTAAAGGTTTGCCGTCCACCGGCACCATTGGCTTTGGTATTTCATCATTTGTTATACTTAAAAGTCTACTGCCCTTTCCACCTGCCATTATTACGGCTACATCAATATGTTTCATTGTTTTAACCTCTCTAAAGTTTCATCAAGCGAAGGAATACTTACAATTCCACCTCTTTTTCCACACAAAGACTCGCTACTGCATTTCCAAATCTTGCAATATCATACATCTGTTTTGAAGTTATATTATCAAGATCCATATTTTCACTTAAAAATCTTGCAAGCAGACCTCCCCAGAATGAATCTCCGGCACCTGTGGTATCCACAACATTACTCTTAAATCCCGGTACTTCCACATATCCCGCTTTTGAAACGACCAATGCACCCTTTTCTCCAAGAGTAACTACAACAAGTTTTCTTCCTCTATCTACCAAATACTTACCTGCTTCAAGCGGCTCTTTGTATGGCGTAAGAAGAGATGTTTCTTCATCAGATATTTTCATAATATCCGCAAATTCCGACATCAATCTCATCATTTCCATGGCCTTATCCACGCTGTCCCAAAGCGGCTCACGGTAATTGGGATCATAGGATATAATTGCTCCTGCTTCCTTAGCAAGCTTTACAGCCTCAAATGTTGCACTTCTTGAAGGCTCATCCGTAAGAGAAAGGGAACCCACATGAAACACCTTAGTATCTGCGAGAATATCTTTATTTATTTCATCTATACCAAGTCTTGTATCCGCTCCAGGCTTTCTTGCAAATGAGAAAGCTCTCTCTCCTGTTATGGAAAGACTTACAAACGCCAAAGTGGTAAATACCGATGAATCGGTAATCAATCCGCTTGTATCAATAGGAACACTGTCCAGTACACTTCTTAAAAAGTCTCCATGCATGTCGGCACCTATCTTACCGATAAATGCTGTTTTTAATCCGACTCTTGATACAGCTGTCAACATATTTGCAGGTGCTCCTCCCGGATTTTGCTCAAAAAGTCTCATGCCTGTTGGTGAAAGTCCTGCAGGTGTAAAATCAATCAATAATTCCCCTAATGCAACCACATCAAATCTTTTCATAAAAACTCCATTCTTTGTACAGTCAAAACGGACACACATAATAAATATATTTTAAAAGCTGATAAATCCAAGGGTATTTAATATAGCACTTACCAATATTACAATTAAAAATATAGGTGCAAATACCCTCATTACTATATTATAAAGATTTTTTCTCTTAAATTTAGATGAATATGAAATTTCATCATCAATTTCTCTAATGTAATAACCCTTACCACCAAGTAGCATGTAGCAAGTGCAGCTATCGGCATCATTATAGAGTTTGTAAGGAAGTCAAGGAAATCAAGTATAGGCATCTTAAATATCAATACAAAATCCCATATACCGTATCCTGCCGCAGATGAACCTCCTACAAATACCATTATAACAGCCATTAAAATAACAGACTTATTTCTGCTTAAATTAAGCTCGTCACAGAAAGTGGAAATACTGGTTTCCACAAGTGATATGGCGCTTGTAAGTGCAGCCAAAAGTACAAGTAGGAAAAATCCTATACCTGCAATACGCCCCGCTCCCATACTCTCAAAAACCTTCGGCAAGGTAATAAACATAAGTGAAGGTCCGGCCTTAAGCTTTGCAGGATCACCTCCTGAGAATGCAAATACCGCCGGGATAACCATAAGTCCTGCCAAAACAGCCACACCTGTATCCACAAGCTCCACTCTTGAAGTTGAGATCTCCACATCCACATCTCTTGTCAAATATGAACCGTAGGTGTACAAAATACCCATAGCAATTGACAGAGAATAAAACATCTGTCCAAGTGCCGCAACCACCGTCATTAATGAAAAGTTACTGAAATTCGGAACAAAGAAATACTTTACTCCTGCCATAGCTCCCGGCCTTGTTACCGAATACGCGGCAACAATAATTGCAAGTATGATAAGCAGAGGCATCATTATTTTTGACACTCTCTCAATTCCTTGCTCCACACCGCCAAGTATTACAACAAATGTAGCTGCCGCAAATATTATAAACCAAAAGAATACTATTTTTGTATCCCCCTATAAAGCTACCGAAATAACCGTCACTTGCAAGTCCGGATACATTTCCCTTTATATACTCTACAAGATATTTTACTACCCAGCCTCCTATTACGCTGTAATAAGGCACAATAAGCACAGGTACTATCGCATTTATAAATCCGCCCACCTTAAGTATCTTGCTGTTTCCAAACTGATTGAATGCACCTATAGCGCTTCTCTTTGTCATTCTACCTATGGTAGTCTCTGACATAATCATTGCATATCCGAATGTAAGAGTAAGTACCAGGTAGGTCAATAAAAACATACCTCCACCGTACTTTGCCGCCAAATATGGAAATCTCCAAATATTACCAAGGCCTACCGCAGAACCTGCCACAGCCAAGATATATCCAAGACCTCCTGAGAAATTCGCTCGTTTTTCAGTTGTCTTTTCAAGTTTCGTCTCTTCACCGTATTTAAAATTGTCAGTCATATCCATCCCCTTTATTTTTCTTTGTTTAGACTAACATTTTAAATGCTTTTTTACAAGGACAATTTACTTTGAAACGTACTCTATCAAATAACCGTATCCCTCTTCTTCCATTTTGTCTAAAGGAATAAATCTAAGTGCCGCAGAATTAATGCAATATCTTAAACCACCAAGCTCACTTGGACCGTCATTAAACACATGTCCCAGATGAATATCGGCGTTAGAGCTTCTTACCTCAATCCTTCTTCTTCCAAGGCTTAAATCCTCTTTGTAATGCACCAAATCCTTTTGTATTGGCTTTGAAAAACTTGGCCATCCACATCCCGATTCAAACTTATCTGTAGAAAAGAATAACGGTTCTCCCGAAGTGATATCTACATATATGCCTTTTTCAAAATTTGAGTTAAATTCATTGTCAAAAGGTCTCTCGGTAGCCGCATTCATAGTTACATCATATTGTAGAGCGCTAAGTCTGTTTTTTAGAACCTCGTCATCATCCTTTTTATATTCTTCCGACCTTACTATAGGCTCATTTGCCCAAGCAAGATTTATATGACAATATCCGTTAGGATTTTTGTCAAGATAATCTTGATGATACTCTTCCGCGGTATAAAAGTTTTCAATCGGCAATACTTCTACCGCAATTTTTTCATTATACTTTCTTTGCTCTCTTTCTATTGCCTCATTTATTGTCGGTAACTGAGCTTCATCTGTATAATAAATTCCCGTTCTGTACTGTGTTCCCACATCATTTCCCTGTTTGTTTACACTGACAGGATCTATTATTCTAAAATAATATATTAATAAATCCTCAAGACTTAATACACTATCATCATAATCTATTAAAACCGCTTCAGCATGTCCTGTATTATGCCTGCAAACCTCCTCATAGCTTGGATTTTCTGTATTACCGTTTGCATAGCCGCAAGTCGTATCAACCACACCTTTAATTCTTTTAAAGTATCCTTCAACACCCCAAAAGCAACCGCCTGCAAGATATATTCTATTTATCATAATCTGTCTCCTTATAATTTTTGCTTATAAAAATATTATATCACTTCAAGACTTTTTAACAATTAGATTTTTTACAATTCTTTTCAAATAAAAACGGATAAACCTATAAAAGTTTATCCAAAGTAGTTCTTTGTAATTCTATGTTGAGTGAGCTCTGTATTCTTGTAAACTCTTTATTTAAAAGACATTCTCCACATCTATTATTGATACAGTCAAAATCATCTCTTAAACATTCTGTGATACTCATATCTTCACCTAAAGCAATGCATATATCAAATAATGTAGTATCTGCGAGGTCACATTTTAAATAATATCCGCCGTTAACCCCTCTCATACTTCCTATAAGCTTCGATTTCAACAGACTGTTTAAAACTTTATATGTAATAGCTTGTGGTAAATGTTCTTTTTTAGCCACTTCCGTTGCCGAAACTTTTGTTCCCTCTTTCAATGCTCTAATAATTCTTACAGCATAATCCATTTCCCTAGTTATTAACAATTTGTCCCCCTAAATGTTTACTCTATCTTTGTAGCACACCATAGTTGCTCGACGTATAGATATTATCATAAAATACCGGATTTTTCTATGCTAATTTATGTTTTTTTTTGGATATTTTCCACATAAATCATATTATTCGGAGATTTCAAACAATTTAAAAAAAGTCGATACCTGAAAAGATATCGACTCTTCTATCAATTACTACTGCAATGTAGCATTCTTTATGGCGTCACTTACACCCTTTGAAGTAATAGACGCTCCGGCTACGCTGTCAACCTTGAACTCACCGCTTGACTGCATTTTTCTCTTTATTTTCTCCATAGCCTTTCCTCCTATTTCTGCGGTTTCTTTTCCTCCGCTTATAGAAAGATCGTTTACTATACCGTTTTTAACGGTAAATGTGACTTCCACATCTCCGCCAAATCCCTTTGCGCTTCCTTTATAAGAACCGTCTTTAAGATCTGTCTTAATATCCTGTGGAACAAAGTTTGCATCTTCGTTTTCTACCGTTATGGTTCTTTCTGTATTTCCGCCGTTTGCAGCTACATACCCGTTTGCATTATCACCTGAAATACGTCCGAATACTACTATATCCGCTACAGCATTTCCGCCAAGTCTGTTTCCGCCATGTACTCCACCTACTACCTCACCGGCTGCATAGAGTCCCGGAATGACACTTCCGTCTTCTTTTAAAACCTGAGTTTCTGTGTTTATCTTTACACCGCCCATTGTATGATGAATAGCCGGCTTTGCAAGTCCTGCAAAGAAAGGCGCCTTTGTAAGAGGTACTTCCATACTCTTTCTTCCAAATTCACTATCCTCACCTGCTTCCTGCATTGAGGCATACTTATTCATGGTAGCTACAAGATTCTCTTTATTGATTCCTGTTTTTTCGGCAAGTTCTTCTATTGTATTAGCTTCTACAATAATTCCCTCATTTATATATTTTTCTATAGCACTGAGAGATTCTCTTACAGCTGTATCAAAAACAAGCCAGCTCTCTTCATTTGGCTGTGCAAGTATTGCTGCAGAAACAACATCTCTTGTCTCAAGTTCGTTTACAAAACGATTTCCCTCATTATTTACCAGTATTGCACCATTACCACGCACACCTTCAGTATACATAGTTGCTGTATTAGGATTTACAGTAGGATGAGTTTGAATCTGTTCTATATCTGTAAGTCCCGCTCCTACCTCAAGTGCCATTTCTATACCGTCACCTGTAGCTCCTGAATGATTTGTTGTAATAAATCCTGCAAGCTGTGGCGCATATTTTACTACCATATCAGGATTTGCTCCAAAACCACCTGTAGCAAGTATAACAGCCTTTGTATTTATAATAAAGCTACCGTTCTCATCCTCAGCCTCTACTCCTATTATCTTTCCGTCCTTATCGGCAATTATCTTTGTTGCCTTTGTTTCAGTAAAACAGGAATTCCAAGCTCATCAAGTTTGGCATTCAAGGTCTTTACAAGCATTGGTCCTACTGCAGATGTATCACTTGGTCTATGTATTCTCTTTACACTTGCCCCACCAAACTGAGCAACTACCGAAAGATCACCGCCTATTTCATTTACCCAGTCAACTGCCGCAGCTGAGTTTTGTACCAAGGTTTTTACAAGATCGGGATCGTTTAAATTCTTACCACCCTTCATTGTATCTTCGTAGAACAAATCATTGCTGTCTTCTATACCGTCTCTTTTTTGGTACTGCGTTTCCGACGCATTCAAACCACCTGTAGCTCTTACCGTATTACCTCCTGTAATCGGCATCTTCTCCAAAATAACTACATTAGTGGCACCTTTTTGTGCCGCCTCTATTGCCGCACTCATACCTGCACCGCCTGCACCTATTACTACGATATCTGCAGACTTTACTTCGATATCTTCTTCTACTTCTTTACCCTGAGCCTTAAGTAAAGCCTTTTTCAATGCACCTTTTAGAGCAGTTGATGTAATAGTAGCACCGCTTATAGAGTCAAACTCTGTATCAAGTGATGCTTTCATCTGTGTATTGAGCTTCTCAATAGCCGCTCCACCTATAGTTGGAGTTTCCTTTGATCCTTCAAATGAAATATCTTCTATTCCATTATCTCCCACTGTTACTATGGCTTTTACCTTTCCGCCAAATCCTTGTTCTGTAGCAGAATATTTACCGGCAATATATTTGATATTGTCCTTTATAGTCTTTCTAATGCTATCAGTAACCGGAAAAGCTATTATAATAGTAATAATAGCGGCTAAAACCATCAAAAGGAGTCCTGTCATATTACCCCTATTTCGTTTTGTCGGTTGCTTTCCCATTCAAAACCTCCTTGAACCTCTTACAATTTTACCGCTACATTATATACTATATTTTCATAAAGTTAAAGTTTCAGCATCAAAAACTTTATTTATATAGTGAATTATATTCACAAATCAATAAAAAAGTGTTATAATGAATTTTATACAATTAAATATTGTGCATTAATGATAATCTTTGTCCTTTATTAGGATATTAAGGAGGTAATATGAAGAATATAACAGTTGCAGGTGGTGGTGTTCTTGGCTCACAGATAGCATTTCAAACAGCTTTTTGCGGTTTCAATGTAAAGATATTGCTTAGAAGTGAAGAGTCAATAGGTAGAACAAGACCAAATTGGATAGATTATATAATATATACAAACATACGTTAAATGAGGCTAAGAAAAGTCTTGGATCAGGCGTTTCATTGCCAAGGGGATTGGCTCCGGATTCAGGATCACTTACAGAATCAGATATAGATAAACTTCTGGAAGCTACAGAGAAAGCTTACAAAGAAATAGTTCTCACTACAAGTTTTGAAGAGGCTTGTAAGGATACCGACCTTATAATTGAAAGCATGGCTGAAAATCCTGAAGCAAAGACAATATTCTATAAAGCTTTAGATCCATATCTTGAGGAAAAGACAATAGTCGCCACAAACTCTTCAAGTATGATTCCAAGTCAATTCCGTGATTGTCTTAGCAGACCTGAAAAATACCTGGCCATTCATTTTGCTAATAATATATGGATCAGCAATACTGCTGAAATCATGGGACATGATGGTACAGACAGGAATGCATATGAAGCTGTAGCCAAATTTGCATCAGATATTAAAATGATCCCGCTTCGTCTTACAAAAGAGCAACCCGGATATATATTAAATTCCATGCTGATACCTTTTTTGAATGCAGGACAGATGCTGCTTGCAAAGGAAGTTGCAGATCCCGCTACTATTGACCTTACATGGAGAATGGGTACAGGATCACCTTACGGACCTTTCCAGATTCTTGATATAATCGGTTTAAATACTGCCCTTAATGTAGTATCTAATGATCCGCTTTCAAAGGATCCAAATACTGTTCAAGGTAAGATAAAAGCAATTCTTGAAAAATATATTTCAGAGGGTAAAACAGGTATAAATGCCGGTGAAGGATTCTATAAATATAATAAATAATAAAATAAGCGATTTCCTGATATATATTTATATCGGGAAATCGTCTTTTTTATCTGCAACCTCCACAAGCATCACATGCGCTTTGTTACCGCACATCCGCCAAGTGCTGTTTCTCTAAGTTCTACAGGCATTCTCTTACCTACCTTATACATAGTCTCAAGCATTTCATCAAAAGGTATAAGCTGCTTTATTCCTGCCATTGTAAGTTCTGCCGCCACCAAAGCATTTGCCACTCCGGAAGCATTTCTGTTTTGACATGGATACTCTACCAGTCCACCTACAGGATCACAGACAAGTCCAAGCATATTCATAAGCACCGTTGATGCCGCATCAAGACATTGAGCGGGGCTTCCTCCCATCAGTTCAACAGCACCTGCCGCCGCCATGGCTGCCGCTACACCCATCTCCGCCTGACAACCGCCCACAGCCCCGGCTACGGTAGCATTTCTCATAGCCAGATATCCTATTGCACCTGCTGTAAATAATGCATCTATTATTTTCTCATCAGAAAAAGAATATACATCCTGCATTGCCAATAAAACTCCGGGAACTACCCCTGATGAACCGGCGGTAGGAGCCGCAACTATAAGTCCCATTGAAGCATTGCATTCCAATACAGCCATTGCATACATTATAGCCTTAGAAAGTACCTGACCACCTATATTTTTCTCCTGCTTTTGATATTCATTAAGCTTTCTTGCTTCACCTCCTATAAGTCCTCCCATTGATTTTATGGGTGTATTTACAGGAAGTATTGAAGAGTCTCTCATAATCTCAAGGACTCTTTTCATTTTATTTATTATCTCTTCTTTTGAACTTGTGCTCTCATCACACTCTCTTTTTTTCATTACATCTGAAATGGACAGATCATTCTTATCGCAAAGTTCTAAAAGCTCTTTTGCATTAATAAAATCCATACTCTCTCCTACTGAACTATCATCACCTGTGATATATGTTCATTTTTATATAATCCGGGCTTTATATCCGGCGGTATCATTTCATCCGATTCTATAATTGTATATGCCTTATTTCCCTTTGACTCTCTGTAAAGCTTCATAAATGCAATATTTATATTATGCTCACTCAAAATCTTACTGATATATGCTATAACTCCCGGCCTGTCACGATGCACCAAAATAATGGCACTGTACTCACCCGAAAAGTCAATGTCAACCTGATCTATCTTTACTATTCTTACCTTACCGCCGCCAAGTGATTCTCCTCTTACTTTAACCTTTCGCCCCTCTTCATCCTCCATACATACATCAACTGTATTCGGATGAATCTCAGTAAGCTCACTGTTAGGTGTAAATTTATACTCTATGCCTCTTTCAGTAGCAATATTAAAGGAATCACGTATTCTTACATCATCTGTGCCAAATCCCATAAGTCCGCCAAGCAATGCTCTATCCGTACCATGTCCTTTGTAAGTCTTTGCAAAAGATCCGTAAAGTATAAACTCTACCTTCTTGGGATTCCCCCCTATCATCTTTCTGGCTAAGAATGCAATTACACATGCTCCTGCAGTATGTGAACTTGAAGGCCCTATCATATTTGGCCCAAGCACATCAAAAACACTGATAAATGCCATATTATCTCCTATTGTTCTATTCATTCGCATTATTTTAGCATATTTAAAAATGGATTTAAACAAATTATATAAAACTATATATTTAAAATAACTAAATCATACTTTCATATTGTTGTATAAAATCTAATTTATAATTAAGATTTCTTTTCCCTGTTTTAATGTATAATATATTTAAATAATCAAATCAAATGGAGGTAAAATGAAGAAACTATTATTATACTTAACAATTCTTGCGTTGCCTGCTATTATGGCAGGATGCAAAAGTAAAGATACTTCAGATTTGAAAAGTATTATGACTACAGAAGCTAACGGTGCTCTGTCACCTACTACCGCAGAAGCTAACAGTGCTAACGGTGCCTTATCACCTACCACTATTGCTCCTAAAAATGACAGCAAGGAGTCATCTTCTCTAACTGAAACAAAAACTAACGAAACAAGCACTACTGAAAAGAAAGCCTCTTCTAAATCAGGTGTTACTGAAAATGCACAGAGTTACTCCAAGGATAAGTCTAAAATCTCCTATCCGAAACTTGGAGGAATTAACTCAAAAATAGAATCATCGGTAAATAAAGCTATTGAGGATAATGCTAAACTTGCTCTTGATTCATTTAGTTCAGGTGTAGGTTCAACCGTTGATTTAAAATATAATATTAAAAATCAAAGCAGAAACAGAATGAGTATAGTTTACACCGGAACAGTCAAAACCGGAAATGAGAGTAAAAAGATTATTTTCACAAACAATATAAATCTTGATACAGGGGAAAGTATAGGACTTACTGATTTTGCAGATCCGCTTACCATAGCAAACTATATGCTCTCAGATGATGTTGTACTTGAAAATGCTTCAAACTCTCAGGCTGCCGGCTTTGCAGAATATAAAAAGACATTAAGTGTTGATACTCTGAAAGCTTTGCTTGAAGATGCTGATTTCCCTCTTATTAAGAAAAATGATGTAAATGAAGGTTTTCCAAAAATGTTCTCCTATGAGTCGGGCGGTGATATCTTTATATCTTTACCGATTTCTCATGAGCTTGGTGACTATGTACTTATAAAATATTCTCCAAGCACTAAATAATTTTTCTATATACTTATGCTTTTATTTGCACTATAATAAGGGAAGTAAATTTTAGATTGAGGTGTAAAATGTCAAAAGTTTATATTAATAAGCATCCATTGGTTCAACATAAAATATCAATACTCCGTGATAAGAATACCGGAACCAATGAATTTAGATCTCTTGTGGGCGAGATTGCAATGTTGATGGGATACGAAGCATTAAACGACCTTCCTACAGAAGAGGTAGAAGTTGAAACTCCACTTGAAACATGCATGACTGAAGTAATTTCCGGTAGAAAAATGGCAATAGTACCTATACTAAGAGCAGGTCTTGGTATGGTAGACGGTATCTTACAGCTTGTGCCTGCATCAAAGGTAGGACATATAGGTCTTTACAGAGATGAACAAACTCATACACCTGTAGAATATTATTGTAAACTTCCAAACCCTATTGAAGAGAGAATAATAGTTGTTACAGATCCTATGCTTGCAACAGGCGGTTCTGCTATCGATGCTATATCTCAAATCAAGAAACATGGCGGTAAAAAAATAAAATTCATGTGTATAATAGCCGCACCTGAAGGATTGAAGGCTCTTGAAGAGGCCCATCCGGATGTACAGATATATGTAGGTCACCTTGACAGACAACTTAATTCCGACGCTTATATTTGTCCCGGACTTGGAGATGCCGGTGACAGAATATTCGGAACAAAATAAATAACAGCAATAAATTATTCCGGCCACCTTCGGGTGGCTGTTTTATTATAAACAGGGAGCCACACTTTCGTGTGACTCCCCACTATTGTTTCGGAACGAGTAAATCTACAGGTTCTTATAAACTATAGATTATCTCCAAGCTCCGCTTTCATTTACATGATAACCGTCAGGTGTGGTTTCATTCTGGTACATTGAACCATATGGTCTTGAATTCACATTACCATGATTCCATCTACCTGTAGCATTATCAAAGAACCATGTCTGTGCAGGTGCTGTAGGATTCAAGAAATAGTACTCTCCTCCGATCTTGCTCCAGTTTGTATGCATAGCACCGCTTGAAGGATCAAGATAGTACCATCTTCCGTCTTGTCCGTCATGATGCCATCCCTTGATCATCTCACCATAGAATCCGTTGTGATTCATTGACAGATAATACCATGTACTTCCGTCTAAGAACCAGCCTGAATCCATGATTCCGTCTTGACCAAAGTGATACCACTCAGACTTTGTCTTTCCTTCGTAAGTGTAGCTTAAGTATGCCCAACCCTTAGCTCTTGTGCCATTTGTAAGGTTGAATACCCACTTACTGCTGTCAGGATTTGCTGTAGCTTCTACAGGATTTGTAAGCTCCCAGTTACCGTCAAACCCGACTCTAAGACCTGCTGTTTGTCCTCCGGACTTTCTTCCTGATGAACCTGATCCGCCGCCTGAACCTCCACGGCCACCACGACCTCCTGAACCACCCGGTGTAGGCCTTGTATTAACTCCCATGCGCTTAAGAATAGCATTTAATTCATTAAGAACATTTGAAAGTTCTGATGAAACAGCCATACTTGGTGCTGTTCTTGCTAATAATGCTCTTGCCTCTGCCAACTTTGCCTGCAGTGCCGCTGCATCACTTGCTTTGTACTTGCTTAAATCTAATGCATCACCCTTTGTAATACTATCATTCAATCCATCTACAAGCTGATTTCTAAGTGTCTGATCATTGTATAGTAAAGGTATACTGTCATATCTGCACTTACTATATCATTCTCATCCACATCTCCAACTCCGGTTGCTGTTTTCTTCAAGCCTACATAGGTCCATGTAAGACCTGTATTTCTATCTTCAACCTTTGTACCTACTGCCGGCACATCACTTCTATACTGTGATGATGCACTTCTTAGAGGTCTTCCGGGTGCAACCTGCGCTGTTGTCACCATGCTTCCTGTGATGGTATCTACAAATGTTACGGTACTATCAGATGTTGTATATCCAAATACATATCTTTCTCCATTAAGGAAACTATATGTAAAGAGTCCATCAAAGCTTGAAACAGGATTCCACTGACTGTCTGCATCTGTAAGTCTATTCGCATTACTTGATGTAGCCATATGGTGTAACATATATGTACGACCACTGTCTTCAAGTGCTCCCATGTTTACAAAAGCGTTAAGTAACAAGTTAGGGTCTACATAATCCTGCCATGATCCACTTATCTTCTGCTGAACCTTAGCTACAATGCTCCATACTCCTGTAAATCTATCATCTGTTAAAGTACCTTGAATAGCTAATTTATCAGTATTGCTTACTCTTGTTCTATTTATAACTACTCTAAAATCTCCCGGAATATTTAACAACGGATTGCTGGCACCTATGCTTCCTCCCGGTCCGACTACTCCATCTGATCTTAAAGCGTCATTTCCTGATATAGGATCCCAGTTGCTTAAGTCTGTATCATAAACTGCCTTTACAACTATTCTTCCTATTGGCATTGTAAATCTTATAGTTGTACTTCCATCATTTGAAAGATTTATCGGTTGTCCTAAAGTAAACTCCCAATTACTTGTAAATACATTTGATCCACTTACAGGATTTGCTCTAAGTTCAACAACTGTACCTGCCGGAACATCACTAAGATCAAGTCCTGCCGGTGATACCACTGTTATATCTGATGGATTTAGCAATGTAATGACATTCTTTATATTTGCCGCTACAAAATCCAATCTTCTAGGCATTGAATTAGGTGTAGATGTTGTATCTGTTACCGGTCTTGTAACTAATGAATAATTTCTTCCCGGTGTAAGATTTGGTACTGTCAATCTATTTCCTGTTGGTGTAGTCCAATTAGCTACTACATTACCCTGATCATCTAAAACAGCATAACTCTGTCCCGGTGTTACAGGTGACAATACCATCTGCATTCTATTTGGATCTGATGGATCTGCTACAACCTGTGGTGCTACAGCTACCGGTGTTGTAACATCTGTAGGACTTCCTACAGCCGGTGATGTTGTTGGTGATGTTACACTTGAAATATTGCTTCCAATTGTTACTGTTGCATCCGGTGCAACCTCTCTTATTTGATACTCTGTATCTGCTAAGATTCTTGGTCCTGAAATAACACCATTTAATGCCTGTAAGTTCATATTTGAAAGTGCTTCAACAATTGTTCCGTCAGGAGTTGTTACTACATACTGCACTGTAGGATCACCATTGAAGTTAGATACTGTTATTTCAGCTGCACCTGTAGATGTATTGATTGAAGTTGTAGCTGTTGGCTGATCAAGTGATAATGGTGTTGTTGTTACAGCTCTTGCTGTAAATACACTTCCATTTGGATACGCCGCAATATCTGTTCCTGCAGCTATCTCTGCACCACTTGCATCAAACCATTTGATTACATATCCTGTATCCGCACTTGCTGAAGGTCTTACACCTACAAATTCAGCTGCTATACCCGGATCATCCGGATCAAGCTCTGCCCACCTTATCGCTCTTGGTGCTCCGGTACCATCAAGTGGATATACTGAACCTGTTACAGGTCCTGCCGGTGTTATATCACCATGACCTCCTTCAAATTTGAATGTGAAAGTTAACCAACTGCTATTATGTCAAACTTCGCTACCAATCCCTGTCCAGGATCTAAGAGGTGATATGGTGTTGAAGAAATAAATGCACCATTTTCATCTGTAACCTGTGCACCTGTATATACATCAAAGTATCCCTTAAACTCATATCCTGCTGCTGCTACTGCATGTGGAAGAACAGTTGTAAGTGGAATATCTACTGAGTTATCTCCATTTACCGGCAAATTGATAGCATTTACATTTGCATTAGTATATGGATGACCTGTTCCAACAGGATGATCCGGATCCTCTAAACTACCATTTCCCTCTGTCTGGAACATTACCTGTGCCCAGAAACTTGGTAATCTTGGATATGTAACAGTTACTACATATGAATCTGTAGCCAAATCCGCTACTGCAATATTAGATGCTAAGTTTGGAACTACTCCGCCGGCTCCAGGGTTTCCTGTTATCAAAAATGTTGGTGTACCATATCCCTCACTTGCTAAATCAGGATAAGGTATATTTACTGTTGAATTGATTGCACCTAGAGTTTCAATCATTCCGTCTGATCCAACTGTTGTTGATGTTCTTGCTGCTACTAATGATGTAAGATCTGTTCCATCTACAGTAACATACTTAGTTCTTACATTTACTCTATAATTTGGATTAGGTACATAAGTATACTCTAGTGTAACTCCCTGGTTTGGCATCTTTGCTGCTGCATTCAATGCTCCGGTTGCGAGATATGTTGTACCTGCCTCAGGTGTAAGATCTAGAAGACCTGATGCATCAGTTGCTGTATCAGATAAAATACCACCATTTGCATTCTTATTGATTGTCAATAAAGTATGCTTATATGGTCCTACAGATCCCACATTTGTGAAGGCTGCAGATTGAAGCTTGTATCTTGACTCTGTATTTCCAGGTTGTGGAGTTATAAGGTCTGTCTTAGGTGATATACCTGTAATAGTCTCTTCAGCTTTAAAAGTATGATTAAACTCTGACTCTGTTGAAGCTACTGCCCCTGTTGTATCTAAGATTTTATGTTCTACTGTAAGTCTTGACTTTTGATCCGGATCCACCACATACTCAATAACAGTTGTCAAGTCTCTATTTACCATCTGTCCGGTAAATGATGGACCTGCTGCATTATATACAAATCTATATTGACTTGCAAGATTCTCAACACCATCTACAAGAGTGGTTGGATTTATATATCTTCCATCTCCATAAGCACCTGATGTATCTGAAGTCTCTGTCATACTACCGCTCGTAGTATTTTTTGTGAATGCTATTTCCTTTATAGTTCCCTTATATCCATAAATATTTAAAGGTCTTGATGAAACCACCTGCAAAACATTCTTAGACTCTTTACTATTTACACTATTATCTGTTGGTACAGGTACTGTAGGTAGTGTTCCTGGTGGTGATCCTGGTGGTACAGTTGGTGTCTTATCATGAACAGTATTAGATATAGGATATGTACCATCTGTAGTTAGAGGTGCATGCACATTTGTAGCACTCTCATGTTTTTGTGTATATATATACTTTTTATTTGTATCTGCTACAAATGCCGCATAATATGTAGTATTTGCACTATACGGAATAGTATTTGGTAAATGATTCACTCTTGTCTGAGAAGGATTTACCTCAGGATCTTCCTTATACCATCCCTTTAAAAGATATCCCGGGAAATTATAATTTGGTGGAATTGATGGAGGTGTATTACCATTTAGATTTACACCACTTGCATTCAACCAAGTTGTATCCCAAAACGGCATTTCATAATAACCCATACCACCACTTGTAGGGGACTGATTATTTGCAAATGTATCGCCTATAATAGCACTTCCATCTGTATATGTGCCCGGCATAGCAGCACCTTGATTACCACTAATACCAATCAAAGCATCTCCACGAAGAGCATTATAGGTTTTTCCCATATCAAATGAAATACTACCTGTAGCTGCATACGCCGGCATTGCCGGTGCGAGCATGGTAAAAGCCACGCCCGCAGACAATGCAGCAGTTAACTTTGCTTTTTATTGTCTTTCTTTTCATTTCTTCTCCTATGTCACTTAGTTCCAAACACCATTTGCATCTACGCTATATCCGTCCGAGTCTTCTCTCCTGCATACATAGATCCATATGGTCTGGCACTATTGTTCAAGTAGTTCCACTTGAAAGCATTGGCATCCCATGTATAGGTATTTTTGTGGAGTACTGGTATTGAAGTAATACCACTTTCCATCAATATTATGCCATCCAACAAGCATTTCACCATTCTGGTTTTAGATAGTACCATCTACCATCCTGCTTATCTAAATGCCATCCGGTATTCAAAATACCTGTATTATCATTCATGTAATACCATTTATTTGTATTTGTATCTTTTACCCAGCCCTTTACCATCTGTCCAAGCTCAGGACCTTCTGTAGTATTCATATAATACCAGTTACCATTCTTTGAGTCATATACCCAACCTGTTGCCATAGTTGAGCGAGCGTCGAAGTAATACCAACGAGATACTTTCTTTCCTGTTGCATCATTGAAAGTAATCATACCCCACATATCATTGATAGGTGTTCCTCCGTTAAGTACGAATGACCATCCGCCTGTTACAGGGTTTGTTGTCCAAGCACCGTCTACACCAAGTACAAATGCTCTTGTATTACTTCCCTCATTGATAGCTGTATTCTGTGTTGACTTCTCTCCCGGTGTTAAAAGTTTACTTCCTCTACCACTTGAAGAGTTACCTCCACCGCTGGCACCGCCGGTTCTTCTATTTCTAGCTCCTGCTCTGTCCGCTGTAATATTTGAATACTTGTCTATAATTCTTCTAAGTGCCTCTATAGCTTGTTGAAGCTCTACATAATTTGCCTGTCTAAGATATGTAGTTCCGTCAGGAGATACAAGATCTCTTGCCTGTCTAAGTGTCTCAACTGCACTTGCAATAGCCTCATTTATTTCAGCAATTTCAGCAACCTTAAGATAAGGATCTCCTGTAAGTATTCTTGCCTCATCAATTGTCTTATCAAGATCTACTCTTGCCTTTGCTACTTCCTTCTTATTATTATTATAGAACGCATAAACCGTAGTCTTCTTTGTTAACTCATTTGTAGTATCAAATATAGAAAGCTTATCTTCCTTCTTTGACCAATTTACATAGTCATACTGTACACCATAGATATCCTCAAATGGTGTTACAAGTGCATTTGCTACATCATTTTGAGCATAATCTGTCACTACACTATAATCACTTGCATAATCGCTGTCTTCTACCGAGTCTTTCTTTCTTACTTTAAACTGCTTGTAGAAGTTTCTGCTTGTATCATTTAAGTGTAAGTGATCAAGTACCGGTTTATTATCTACAAATGTAACCTTAAATGCTTTTGAGTAAACCATTACATATGTATGTAAGAGATTTCCTGTAAACTTCACAAGTCCTGCATTATTGGCTACATCAGTTGTTATTGTTATATCAACAGGTGTACCGGATGTAACATCAAATAACTGATAATCTAACTGATCTACATCAGATGCAGGTAACTGTGCAATCACATCTACTGTTGCATTTGACGCTGTAGCTACGATTCCTGCATCAACTCTTCTTCCATTTACATATCTCTCAAGCTTAATATCAAGTGAATAAGCTGCTGTATATGCTCCCGGATGATTAGATCCTGAATATGAAACAGGTTTTACAAGATTAGACTCTGCACTTGTAGTATCTCTCTTATCAAAAATAACTTTGTAGTCTACTGTTGCACCATTTACTGTATTGAGTGCTCTGTCAGCCGGAGTTGTCAGTAGATTTGCAAGTGCCGGTATCTGAGATGGCTCAAGACCAAACTCTCCTACTCCTGCTTTCCCTCTCAAATCTTCCTCTACATTAGCATCATCTCCTGCTACCTTTGTAGGCTCATATACTGCCTTAAGAACAATATTTGAATTAGAAAGGTTGAATGTGTAGTCAGCCTGAATTATCTTTCCACTAACTCCGGCCGCTCTACCTGCCAATACCTTCCAATATAAGAAGTTCTTTCCATTTGCATTAACCGGATCTGCATGTATAGCAACACTTTCTCCTGCCTTAGCATCTGTATATGTATCACTTCCCACATTTGTAGTACCTACTGATACTATATCTCCGTCTCTGGTTTCTACAACATACTTTGTAGCTTCTGCCATATCACCCGGATTTGCAATTATCTGATTTCCATCAGGAAGCTTTGTAAGTGGATCAGGAATAGCTGTGTTGCCCTTCTTTCTTGCCACTACTGTATATGTTGCATTTGGATTTAAGTTGTTAAAAGTAACGGTTGAAGGGTTGTTTCCTACCGGAGTCATCCATCCATTGTCACTTCCGGGATATTGTACTACATTTCCATTCTCATCTATGAGTGCATAGTCTGCGTCAGGATCTGCCGGATTTACAACTATCTGTGCCATTCCGTCATTTTCAGGATCATATCCGATATTGTAGTTGTTATCTACTGTTGGGATATATACATCCTGTGGTGTTGATACAGATGTACCCGTAATACTTGAAATAGGCTGTCCTACTGTTGCCTGAGTATCAGGTGTTCCCTCCTGTACATTGTAATGTGCACCCGGTGTAAGATTTGGAACAGCTGTTCTGTTTCCATTTGCATCTCCGGGAACTACCGCAATGATATTTCCATCCGGATCACTTATAACATAAACATTTCCGGGTGTAGTACCTTCTATTACTATTTCACCACTACCGTTTGATCCAATTCTTCCTACAGGTGAGATTGAACCCATGTTTGTTCCCCATGTGTTAGGGTCTTTACCGAAGTGAGCTGTATATGTAGCTCCATTTGTAAGTGATGAAGCATTTGTTATTACATTTGTACCATTCTTCCAGCCTAAGAATAAATAGTTGAGCTCAGGTGTTGGTGTTGGGATAGAACCTAATATATTACCCCATTTATTATCATAATATGTATGAAGACTTGATGGTGCTGAGATGCTTCCATGGTCTCCTGCCGCAAAGTTTATATCTATCCAATATGCCGGATCTTCTACAAACTTAGCATATAATGTAACATCATTATCAAATGTCATTCCCGGTGTTACAGGTGTTGTCGCTGCCGCATCCAAATACCATCCTTCAAACTTATAGTATGGTGTAGGATTTGCTGCCCGGAGTTGGAACTCCACCAAGATCTGTAATCTTTTGGAATGTGTAAGCATTTCCACTTGCTGCTGCTGTATGATCATCCTTTAAGAATGAGAATGTAGTTGACGGTACAACGCCATAGTTATATGGTGCATTTGCAACTGCAAAGCTCATTGTCTTCCAATAAGCCGGATCTCTATTCAACAGATAGTCAAGATTTACATTTGTTGACGGCATTACTCCTGTAAAGTTTCCTGCCCCGTCAAATGTTCCTGCAGCCGGTGTTGCTGTAGCTGAACCATAAAGGTATCCGTAAACACCTGTATATGGAATATTCATTGCTGCCGCATTTGTAAATGATATAGGATTTAAGTTTCCTATTCTCTCATTTGTAGTAGAATCTACAAACTTTTGAACTGCAAAATATCCTGTTGTATTTGCATATTCATAACGGATAGTTACATCCTGGTTTGGCATATGTGCTGTGAAGCTCTGATCTGCATTAAGCCGACTGTTCCTCCGGCTGCTGTCTGCATATCTGCTACTGTAAGCACATGTGCACCTGTTGATGTATTTCCTGTTGTAATTTGTGCATTTGTCAAGCTGTATCCTAAAGTTGTAAGTGGAGCAGCTGATATAGCCGCCTCTGCAGCCCTATAAACCTGAGTTGTCTGTATTACAGCACCTGTTGATGTATCTATATGCTCAACTGTGAAAGCCTTTCTTACACTTGGATCCACTCTATATGTATATTTTACAGATGCACCACCTATTGACATAGTACCATTGTAGTTATTTACCCGGATCAAAATAGCTTGGTGAAGCCGGTGTCTGAACCGCTGTGTACAATACATATCCAGGTATAGTCAGCGGTGAAGCTGATATAGGATCTAAGTATGGATGCGGTGTTGTACTAGTTGAAAAACTTATAGGAACTGTAGTTGATGAATTCTTATGAACTACATCAAAGTTATAAGGTGTAGTTGACGGTGTCCACTTAGCAAAGTAGTTGACAGTTCCTGTCACTACCGGATTATCTAATCCTGTCTCTCCTGTAGCACTTGCTGTAAGCACTGTCTCACCTGTATCATATTTATTATTATTATTTGCATCTGTATATTTGAACCATCCAACAAAATCATAACCCGTTCTTGAAACTAATGGCAATGAAGCTATTGGTGCCCCTCCCGCCGGTGAAACTATATCAGGTACGGTAGTAGGTGTTCCTCCTGCCGGATCAAACTTGCTACTGATTCATTTCTTACATATCTAAAGATGACTGATATATCATTTCCGGGAAGATATCCTGAAACTCCATCAGCATCTACTGAAAGACCATGTCCTGTCGGTGTAACCTCAGGGCTTGTAAGTGTCTGTGCCGGACTACTTCCCGGTACTGTATATGAAACTGTATGTAAGTATGCACTATCATTTATAGGTGCTATAGCTACAGGTGCACCCGCTGTTGTAAGTACGCTGCTTGTAGATGTACCCGGTACTGTAGAACCATCCATCATAACATGACTTACAACATATGTAACTGCACTTGCATTAAGATTTACTAACTCTCCGGCTGCATCTCCATAAAGTGAACCCTGACCTTGTTTATCAGCACTAAAGTTATTTAAGTTATATGGCAGTGGAGCTCCGGTTCCATTATCAGCCTCAAGTACTGTTACACCTGCAAGAGGTACAGACTGAAGTGATGAAAGACCGATTCTTGAAGCAGATGTAAGATTTGAAGTAACCTTAGCCTTGCTTCCGGTAGTATCAATCATCAAGTTGGACGCTCCACCGGCACCTGAAACATTTCCTGTAATATTTATGGCACCTGACAAACTTACTTCTGAGCCTGTATTCTTTGTAATAGCACCACCCATATAAGATGTATTACCTGTAATAGTACCATAATTCATATTTAACTTAGAACCACTTAACAAGTGTATAGCACTTGCTACAGTAGCATTCGCTGACTTATCATAGATACCATTTCTATTAGCATCTGTAAATGTTTCACCGATATCATACTTGCCATTTCCATTAGCATCTACAAATGCCTCCGGACCATCCCAAACACCATTTCCATTAGCATCTATAAATGGCTCTCCTGTATTCCAAGTTCCATCATGATTATTATCTGTAAACTGCTCATGTTCTACTGGTGTTATCTTATTATTTGTAAGTACTGCACCTGTGAGAGTATTTACTGTACCGGCTTTTGCAAGTACCAGCGAGCCTGTTATATCATTTACTGCATCACCTCTACCATCTACTTTTATATCTGTAAATGAAATAGATGAGTTTGCATGTTCCACCTTGAATAGTGGACCTGTAAAATCATTTGCTCTCTCTATAACCTTTTGATTGGTTCTTTGACCGTCAGCACCAACTGTTATCGGATATGCCGCTACCTTTGAGTTTGTAGTTGGATCAAGTACATAGTCAGTAGTACCAAATGTTATTGACTTTCCTGCCGGAATAGTAATAGTAGAATCAATCTGTGCATCATTCATTATATAGACATATGTCTTTTTAGGAGTTCTACTTCCAATCTTAGCTACCGCTGCCTTAACACTCTTAAATGGTGTTGACATAAATCCATTATTGGAATCATTACCATTTACCGGGTCTACATAGTATGTAGGTCCTCTCATAGACCATGCTATCACACCTGTCTTCTCCTCACCGGGAAGAAGGTCAAACTTAAGTGAATACGCAAGACCTGAGTCGGTCGCTCCATGTGTACCATTATCCATGTATGAAGTGTCTACTAAGTCATTTCCATAGTTTGACGTAAAGCTTCCATAATGTCCTACCCATGTAGTAATGGCACTTGGGTCAGACGAATTTCTCTTTTGCATACCAAGATTTGGATACTGCGGACTATATGTAAGCATATCAAATGAACCGAGTGTGTATGTATTGCCATTATTAGCTTGGCCATGTATACCCTCATTCTTATTTCCTGTATTAGTCTTTGGTGTTGACCAAACTGCCGCATAGTCATCCTGTGCAATCATTATATCAGTACCTGCTGCAAACCATACTGTTCTACCACCATCTGTTCTACCAGCATCTACTATCTTGGTATTAGAATCTGTAAGATTCATGTTTAAGTTTTTTACAGTATATTCTGTTAATATATATTTACCGTCAGTAGTAGGCTTGACAGAAAGTCTAATCTCAAGTTTCATATCAGTATGCCCATCAAACACCTTTATAACTTCACCGTTTTTTACCTCACCGTCATAAGCTGGATAAAACGGATTAGCTGTGGAATTTGCTCTGCTAATATTATTTTGACCAATATTCATCTTATTACCGAGACTAATAGTATCAGCCCCTAGATGAATAGCTGTATTAAACCCTTGTGGACTACTTGATGGATAGGTAACTGAAAGTGGTCCACCCGGATATGACTTAACATATGCTTCATCAGTCTCACTGCTAGCTCTGAGCCTACATCATCAATCAAACCATTGATATCCCATTTCCATCCTGCAAACGAACCTGATGAACCTTGTCTTATCCAACCATACTTATATGCTGTTGTCGTACCATTACCATAGGTAGCTCCATACTGATTGTAATCATTACTCGTATTTCCCGGATATTCATGGTTATGCGTTGTTCCATAACCATCATTCGGTCTACCACCCATAAGCATGGTATCATTCTCTAAACTTGTAGAGATTGGCGTATTCTGCCCTGTGATACTTGGAGACGCCCAAGCAGTGAGACTTCCAAGCGGCGCCCCTGTCAGTGCCATCGCGGCTGTCAGTAACCCGGCAGTCGCTTGCTTAGCTTTCCTTATTAAATTATTTTTCTTCATATCTCTCCTCTAACTATCTGTCAAAGAGAACAAAATCACTATCCAAGTTGTTCAATCCGTCTGCGGCATATGTGATTTCTGCTCCCCATCTGTCATGTCTGTCAGCACTTGAATCATAGTGATAGAATCTTCCGTTCTTCTTTCTTGGTCTGTCACTATCACTTACTCTTGCTACGAACTTTGAGTTTGAAACTACTATCCAGTTACCCTCTCCATCTTTAAGAATCTTTGTGCCTTTGACTACTTTACCGTTTGAGTCTACGACTACATACTCGCCATGTCCTGTTCTTGTATCCTTAAGAATACCGTACTTAAGGCTTGCATCAGCATCCAGTCTTAATCCGTTGAAGTAGAACTTACCGTCGTTCTTTGCAAGAGTACCTCTTGCTCCGATTGCCTTACCGTTATCTCTGAAACCGAAGACAACGTTTGGTCTCTAAGAGAAACTGTAACCTCACCTGTGATCATTGAACCGTCATTAAGCTCATCTGTACCGAACAGATATAAGTTACCTCTGTCGATTGCAGCGATAGGTGAACTTAAAGAGTCTGTAAGGAAATCTTCCTTTGTCCACTCATCAACGTCATATTTGATACCGAATGTATCATCTTCCAACATAATTACAAAACCTGTCTGCATACGTCCGATCTCATCGAAAGCGTATCTTCTTCCAAGTACCGTAGCTATTCTATCTTTAATTACACTACCGTCTTTTCTTGTTCTGAACCAGCTGTGCTCTTGTGTATCATAGTCATACTGACTCATAACTTCATTCGGTACTGTAAATGTCCAGTAATCGTCTTTAAGCTCACCGTCAACATCAAGTGAACCGTATTTTACTTTGGCATTGCTTGCTGTCGCTCTAATATTTGCATTGGTTACAGAAAGCTGTGGTATCATAACACCGTTCTCATCAAACAGATATGCCTTACCGTTTATTTCTCTCTGTCTTGACTGGTCTGTACTGCTTGCAACATACTTTCTTCCATTATGTCCGAAATACAGCCACATCTCATCATACTCACTGTAGTTTCTCTGTCCAAGCTCTGAATATCCCGGATTCTCACCTACCTGTGAGTACAGTAACCACTGATTTACATACATTGCTCCGTCATTACCGAAGTAGTATTTTGCGCTCTTAAATGGATTGTCATCTTCTACTGCATTGCCCTCTGCATCAAGAATCCTGTAAGCATTACTCCTTCTTCATCGAAAAGATATCTCTTTCCATCAATTTCACGAGTATACACTCTTCCATCTTTGCCCTTGTATGCTTTTCCGTCGGCACCGAAGTAATACCATGCATCATTATCGTCAATATCTTTTGCAAGAATCCAACGATTAGCCGCCATCACTCCATCGGCATTCAAATAATAAATGCCGTCTCCTATGGTAACGATTGAATCTCTTACCATGTTGCCGTCATCACCCAGATAATACCATGCGTCACCCAACTTTCTCCAAGCCTCAGACACTGCGTTATTGGCATTATCCAGATATCTCCACTCACCGCTTGAGTTGTCCCATCCTTCTGCATGTGCAGTAAAAGGATTTGCCAAGAGGAACAGAGCGGAAGCAGCCAGTAAGCCCACGTGACTTACTACCCTCTTTTTTTTCATCAAACCACCTCCTTGATTGTGTGTCAACCGGAATATAAGGTCCTATATCATGCTCAACATGCATACTCCCATATCACTGTTTAATGTATGGCATTAAATCAGTCTCTCTATATCCAGTTAGTTTATTTATATATTTTCTTCACGCAAACAAAACAACCCACAAAAATATATTTAAACAATATTTTTGTAAGTGCATTTGTATAAAGAAATTTATATCATGTTATTACTGTAAAAACTTAATTTATGTTGATAATTGTACTGTTTGCTTTTATAGATATTCTAGAAATAGTTTCTACAGTCATTTTTCAATCTTTGTAAGTTCCCGTACTGTCTGTTGTTCAATGCCTATACACATGGGTATCTGACATAATATGTCCTATATAAGTTTAATTTACGCATATCTCACTCCACACTCTACTGCTTTAAGGTTACGTTAATATTATATTCATATAATATTATTATTTTAGTGTTTTGTCAAATAAGTCAAATCTTTAATTGTCGTTTTATTTTTTTATACTTTTTTTGCAGTAAGGCTTTTTATATCTCTCCTGTATATTCAGGAAATTTTAACTATATTTTTTTATATTTATTATTATTTTTTTATTGCATAAAATAGTTGATGAGTTGTTTAAAATGTATTATCTCTCTACTGAAAAATCAAGATATTGTACAGTTGTCCTTTATCCATACCCTTATCCATTAAATCCTTTTCTTAATATTTTCGTCAGAAATTAATCATTTAAAAATAGGCATTAAAAAAACCGGCTTCGGGTAAAGCCCGAAACCGGTAATATTATTTTATTTAACTTTATATGTAAATTATCTCTTTACATTGAATGCGCCCATACCGGGGTAGCAAGCGCTCTCACCGAGCTCCTCTTCGATTCTAAGTAACTGATTGTACTTAGCAACTCTCTCTGATCTTGAAGGTGCACCTGTCTTAATCTGACATGTGTTAAGAGCTACAGCAAGGTCAGCTATAGTTGTATCCTCTGTCTCACCTGATCTGTGTGAAGAAATTGATGTATATCCTGCCTTATGAGCCATCTTGATAGCCTCAAGTGTCTCAGAAACTGAACCGATCTGGTTGAGCTTTATAAGAATTGAGTTTGCACAATCACTGTCAATACCCTTCTTAAGTCTCTCTGTATTTGTAACGAATAAGTCATCACCTACAAGCTGAACCTTTCCGCCAAGTTCCTTTGTAAGAAGCTTCCATCCTTCCCAATCTTCCTCATCAAGACCGTCCTCGATAGAGATGATAGGATACTTCTCAACAAGCTTCTTCCAATGCTCAACAAGCTCTGCAGATGTGAACTCTGTTCCTGCCTTTGGAAGTTTATACTTTCCGATTGTACCTGTCTTCCACTCACTTGCAGCTGCATCCATAGCGATCATGAAATCAACACCCGGCTTGTATCCTGCCTTCTCAACAGCCTTAAGAATGAACTCGATAGCTTCCTCATCACCACCTGTAAGGTTTGGAGCAAAACCACCCTCATCACCTACACTTGTAGCAAGTCCTTCCGCCTTTAAAAGTGCTGCAAGGTTATGGAATACTTCTGCACACCATCTAAGAGCTTCTTTAAAGCTTGGAGCTCCTACAGGCATAACCATAAATTCCTGTACATCTACGTTGTTTGATGCATGTGCACCACCGTTTAAGATGTTCATCATCGGTACAGGAAGTCTGTTTGCATTTACACCGCCAAGGAATCTGTAAAGTGGGATATCAAGTGAAATAGCTGCCGCTCTCGCACAAGCTATTGATACTGCAAGGATTGCATTAGCACCGAGCTTTGACTTATCCTTTGTACCGTCAGCCTCGATCATTGCCTTATCTACAGCGTAGATATCTGATGCATCCATACCCTCAAGTACATCATTGATAGTTGTATTTATATTCTCAACAGCCTTTGAAACACCCTTTCCAAGGTAACGTGACTTGTCACCGTCTCTAAGCTCAAGTGCCTCAAACTCACCTGTAGATGCACCTGATGGAGCTGTTCCTCTTCCGATTGTTCCATCTACAAGATAAACCTCAGCCTCAACTGTTGGATTTCCTCTTGAGTCAAGTATTTCTCTTCCGATAACCTTCTCAATTTCTAAATAGTTCATTGGTAAAAACCTCCTTTTGGTCTCATATATCGCTTAACCTATATGATAAAATTATAACTCTATGCGACGATAGTATAATAACATAAATCTCAAGATAACTCTATATAAAAATATATAATTTTGTTATACTGTTAAATATTAAATTATATTGTGCTGAGCAATCAGGTACAAAAATGTAAACTCCGGTGATTACTTCACTATTTTAGATATATTAAGGAGAAATTATGCCTGACTATAAATATAATGAACAAGTTGATATTGAGAATATAAAAAAACTCAGAGCGATGCTTTCAGAGCTCCCGGCATTTTTTAAAGACTTTTTTCGAGGCATTGAACCTCGAACACAGTCAAGGACACAAATAGCCTATGCCTATGATATAAAAGATATTTTTACAATTTCTTCTTGAAGAAAATCCAAGTATAAAAAAAGCGTATATCAATGTAAAAGATATACCGATTTCCGTACTTGAAAATCTGACAGTTACCGATATTGAAGAGTTTATGGAATATTTAAAGTATCGTGATACCGACGGTAAGAAAATTTCAAATAAAGAAAATGCCATAAAAAGAAAAATTTCCACTTTAAAAAGTGTATTCAAGTATTTTTATCGAACCGAAAAACTAAGTGAAAATATAATGGAAAGAGTACAATTACCCAAATTACATTCAAAAGAGATTATAAGGCTTGATATTGATGAAGTTGCTATGATGATTGATGAAGCTGAAAACGGTGAAGGACTCAGTGACAGACAAAGGGCATACCATGGAAAAACAAAGGTACGAGATGTTGCTATTCTCTCTTTATTACTTGGCACCGGAATAAGAGTCTCTGAATGTGTCGGACTTGATATATCCGATGTGGATTTTAAAAACAACGGAATTTTAATACATAGAAAGGGTGGAAAAGAAGTTACAATATATTTTTCAGATGAAGTAAAGGAAGCTCTGCAAAACTATTTTGACGAAAGAGTTTTAATTTTGGAAGAAAGCGGACATGAAGGTGCACTGTTTTTATCAATGCAAAACAAAAGACTATCTGTAAGAAGCGTTGAAAATCTGGTGAAAAAGTATGCCGGAATAATCAGTCCACTAAAGAAAATCACTCCGCACAAGCTCCGCTCTACCTATGGTACCAATCTATACAAAGAAACAGGTGATATATATCTGGTGGCGGATGTTCTGGGACACAGTGATGTAAATACCACTAAAAAGCACTATGCCGCTATAGAGGATGAGAGACGAAGAAGTGCCAGAAATATGGTAAAGCTAAGGGAGAAATAATGTTATTTCTCCCTCAATCTTTTAAAAATTTATCTGTCAATTTTATAGCTCACCAGTATAAAGCATCCCGGATGTACTTTTTTACTGTCCATTCCGTTCATCTCCATCAAATTTGAGATATACTCATCCTGAGACATACCGATATTATTATACTCTTCGGATATGCTCTCCAAACTGTCGCCATACTCTACTTTAATTGATGTATATCTTATATTTTCTGTATCCATGCCGGCACTTGTAGTATTTGCTCGGCCAAGTAAAAAGCTTATTAAAAACAATGTAAAAATGAATGCTAAAAATACTTTTCTCATATTCTCCTCCAAACATTTGTTCTATGTAATAAGTCTACAATAAGAACATACGTTTGTCAAGAGAAAAATCGAACATACGTTTCTACCTCATACTCCTCTTCATCGCCTTCTCTATCTCTCTTTGCTGTGTCTTCTTCGCCAGGGTTTCTCTCTTATCATAGTTTTTCTTTCCCCTTGCCAATCCGATTTCAACCTTTACAAGACTTCCCTTTAAATAAACCTTTAAAGGTACTATTGTAAGACCTTTTTCGTTAAGCTTAGAGTCAAGCTTTAAGATCTCTTTCTTATGCATCAGTAGTTTTCTTACTCTCAGAGGATCTTTATTGAATATATTTCCCTTCTCATAAGGATTGATATGCATTCCCATGATAAATACTTCACCTCTGTCAATCCTTATCCAGGATTCCTTGATTGAAACATGGCCCATTCTCACGGATTTTACTTCTGTTCCGAACAGCTCAATACCTGTTTCATAATTTTCCAAGATGAAATAATCAAAATATGCTTTTTTATTATTTGCTATTATCTTAATCCCCTCTGCCATCTCTCTCCTTTACAAGTTTAAAGTCAATTCTCTTTGCAAGTCTGTCTATATCATACACCTTTACTCTTACCTTTTGACCTAAAACAAATTTCTTTTTTGTTATTTCTCCTATAAGTTCATATCCGGCTTCATTGTAGACAAAATAATCGCCTTCCAGATCTGCAATTCTTATAAATCCTTCCACCGTATTTTCAAGCTCTACAAATATACCGAAACTTGTCACACCGCTTATTATACCGTCAAACTCTTCGCCCATATGACCGAGCATATATTCGCATTTTTTATACTTTACAGTCTCTCTTTCAGCTTCCTCGGCTCTTCTTTCCATCTGTGATGACTGTAAAGCCACACCGTCTAAAATGGCTCTGTAATGTTCTATTCTTCTGTCTAAAAGTCCGTTTCTGATATTTTCTTTTATTATTCTGTGTATCTGCAGATCCGGATATCTTCTGATAGGTGAGGTAAAATGAGTATAATACTTTGCCGCAAGACCGAAATGTCCTATGCATGATGTATCATATCTTGCCTGCTTCATACTTCTGAGTGCTATCCTTGATATAATAGCCTCCGCATCACTTCCTTCAATATTTGCCAAAAGTTTTTGAAGTTCCTTCGGTGAGACCTCATCATTTTTTCTTCTGAGTGTAAAACCGAAGTTATTTATAAATATTGCCAAACTCTTTATCTTTTCAGGGTCCGGATTCTCATGGACTCTATACAAAAACGGAATATCCTGCCAGAAAAAATCCTCTGCCACAGTCTCATTGGCTGCAAGCATAAAATCCTCTATCAGCTTTGTGGCCGAATTCCTCTCATATGGCTTAATATCCACAGCCTTGCCGTTTTTATCAAGTATCACCTTACTCTCAGGCAGATCAAAATCTATGGATCCTCGCTTTGTTCTTGCGCCTCTAAGCAGTTCCGATACCGACTTGAAATTATTAAAAAGCTCTATATAGTCGCTATATCTTTGCTTTGTTTCTTCATTTGAATCTGTAATAATTTCATTAACTGCAGTATATGTCATTCTCTCATTTACATTAATAACACTCTCGCAGATATTATGTCCTATTATATTGCCCTTTTCGTCAATTTCCATCATGCATGAAAGTGCCAGTCTGTCTTCACCCTGATTCAATGAGCATATTCCGTTACTTAGCTTTCTTGGAAGCATAGGAATCACTCTATCTACCAGATATACACTTGTAGCTCTGTGTAATGCCTCCTTATCAAGTGCTGTATTCTCTCTTACATAATGAGTAACATCAGCTATATGAACTCCCAAATGCCATATATTTCCATTCTTCTCAAGTGTTATTGCATCATCCAAGTCCTTGGCATCCTCGCCGTCTATAGTCACTGTCACCAGATCTCTGAAATCCTGTCTTCCTTTTATATCTTTTTCAAGAACCGTACTTGGAATCTTTTTCAATTCATTTTCCACATCATCGCCAAACTTTTCAGGTAGACCGAAAGCTCTTATTATTGAAAGTATATCAACCCCTGCATCTGTGCTTTTACCAAGAATTTCAATAACCTTACCCTCAGGCTTCTTTTTATCACCGCCAAAGTCTGTAATCTCAACAACCACCTTATCTCCGGTCTTTGCACCCTTATCTCTTGCGGCAGGAATATAGATATCTTTCAAAATCTTTGTATCATCCGGCAATACAAAACCGAACTTATTATTCTTTTTATAATAGCCTACCATTTGAATATTGGCATGCTTTTCTATACCTATGATATGACCTTCAGCTCTTTTTTCTCCGCTTTCAACATCTATCACAACCTTTACCTGATCTCCGTTCATAGCATTCGCAGTGTAATCGGCAGGAATAAATATATCCGAATCTCTACCTTCCACTCTTACAAAACCGAATCCCTTAGGATTTGCCATAAACTCACCAAGCAAAAACTTATTCTCAGGTTTTTGTACTTACCTCTTTTACTTATTTCAAGCCTGCCTTCAAGCAGTAATTCTTTCAATACTTCATCAAGCTCCGGTCTTCTTTCTTTTTCAACATTGAAAAAAACGGCAAGCTCCTTTGCTTTCATAGGTACATACAAAGGACTGTCTATGAAGTCCATCACAATCTTTTTTCTTTTTTCTAAATTCTTATCCATATATCCCTTTATAAAATAAAACTTTTAAATATACTTATAATAAAAAGCACTCCTTTGAGTGCTTTTTATTATTTAACAATATTTAAAACTAATGATAAAAATCAAGAATAATGCCGCAGCAACCTTTGTAAGCTTCTCAAGCAAACCTTCTACTGAACGACCTCTATTCTTGCCCCAATATGTATCGGCAATACCGCCTATTGAACCAAGTCCCTGCTCATTACCTTCCTGGAACAACACAACCGCTGTCAAGAATACACATACTATAATAAATATTATTGAAATTATATTATTTAACATATCTACACTCCATTAAATACAAAACTGTTCTTATAATATCACTAAACAGTATCAAATGCAAGCCGGATTTTTTACTCAATCCTTACATTGCTGTCTGTTTTACTCTCTTTTTGAGCCTGTGATGATTCCTTGCTTCCTGTTACCTTTACCTTTGCACTGTTACTTACCCATACATTCGGCAGTATCTCACAGGAATATTTTACACTGTAATCACCTATTTTTTTTGTATCTACATTAGACTCAACTTTTATTTTGCTTCTGTCAATCTCAGTTATTTCATCACTGTTTTGAAGCTTTGCATTTACCAGATTGTCAAAGCTGTTCCACTCACTTCCCACTGTGATCTCAAGATCTTTACAATCCAGTACTTTTTGAAACTCTACATATACTTTTGAAAGTAAATGATTGTACTTATCCTTTTTCCCAAGATGTAATTCAAGCCCCTCATCATATATATGTTTTTTGTCTCCGACTATAAAACTGTATTTATCCTGTAGAGATCCGTTTTTTATCAGCAGAGAATAACCTCTGTCCTTTACCAAATCCTGGAAGTCCTTTGTATATATGCTTACAAAACTGTAATCATTTACAAAGGCATCTTTCTTTTCATCTACGGTAAACATTGAGTAAAACGCCGCATTGGCTCCTGAAAGTTGTTCTATAATATCATTTGGTAATATATCATAGCTTTCCTCATCACGCTTTGCTATTCCTACTATTTTTCCATTCGAAAAATCTTCAGCTCTGTCACTTCCATGACAGGTTGCAATACTAAGATTAAGTTCTTTTTTGATAGGATATCTGTAGTCCAACTTAAAATCAAAGATATTATTGGTATTGACTTCCTCAATGCTCTTTAAATCATCCACAAAATCGTCTTTTTTTTCTATTACCATTCTGTGTTCTATGATTTCCATCGGAAATACACCTTCAAATTTTTGACCTGCGACTACTTTTCCCTCTATCTTTATAGCTTTAATCTTATTAAAATCAATTCTCTTTCCCGACTTTCTCTCAGCCTCGGTAATACTGCCGTTATCAAGCTCATATCTTATATCAACTCCTGAGAGATCCCCCGTGAAATATCCAACTCGGAATTTATCAATCTAATCTCCGATACACTGCCCTCTGTTTTAGAAGGCAGTTTTATATCAAAACTTATATCTCTTTCTACGTCGGAACTGTTTTCTATATTTGCACTAAGGCAAAGATTGCTGTAAATATCCATATCAAGTATATCAGCAAAATTTTTCATAGTGCTTCTTAGATTATCATTTTCACTTACCGAAATCAAAGACATAGCATTAGAACCGTATTCAGTTTCTCCACTCAGATTATTGAGTGCTCTAAGTCTGAATGATGTCTTGACTCCATTATCATTGCTTTCATAATCCGGATTTATCGGATTTTTAAAGATAGCCTCTCTTCCTTCTCCATAAGCCCTGGTGTCATCTCCGATTAGTGCAGAAGTAAGCAATATAACAGACAGCACAAAAAGACAAAAGTACCTTATAAAAGATTTACTTTTCTTTTTCCTTCCCCTACTTCTAATCATATCCATCTCTCACTTTTCTAAAACAAAACACATATCTATCAAAGATTTTCCCAAAACCTGATTTAAACTAGGATCTGATTTTGATATTCTTTTCCTCAAGCTTCTTTAATATCTTATCCATTACTTCATTTACATCAGCATCAAGAAGAGTTCTTTCCTTGTTTCTGAATGTAAGTGAATAAGCCACCGACTTAAATCCCGCCTCTATCTGATCACCCTCGTAGATATCAAACAAATTAAATGATTCAAGATTGCTTCCACCGTTTTCTGAAATAATATCCTCTATTTCACCTACAAGAATATTTCTTGGAACTACTAAGAAATATCTCTTGAAATTGCAGGATATTTTGCTATTCCTGTATATTTGATATCAAAGTTTACAAAAGGAATTACATTCGGCAAATCAAGCACCGCAATATAGGTCTTCTCACCCAGCTTATAATTATCACACACAATCGGATGCACTTCACCCAAATATCCGAGACGCACACCGTCAAGTACTATATCAGCCTTTCTTCCCGGGTGTAAGAACTCTTCCTTACAACTTGGATCATAGTGAAGCTTGCCGACAATTCCTATTGTGTATAAGAATTCCTCTACCACACCCTTCATATCAAAGAAGTTTTCTTTACCGTAGAACCCAAGTACAAACTGCATTCTCTCGTCAGGCAATTCCTTTAAAGGAAGCTCCTTTGGAATATAGATATTTGCAAGTTCAAATAAATGCACATCCTTATTTCTTCTGTTGTAATTTGTTGAAAGAGAATTAAGTATACCGTTTACAGCCTGGGTTCTCATCATTCTGAAATCTTCACCCAAAGGATTTGTGATCTCTATTGCTTTTCTGTAATGGCTATCCTTTGATAATCCAAGCTTGTCAAAAACCTTTGCACTCTCAAAAGAATAGTTCATAGCCTCTGAAAATCCTAAGAACTTTGCCACTTCTCTTGCAAGTTCTTCTATTTCAAGCTTCATACTGATACCGCCTATAGTGGCACTTGATTTCGGCAATGTTGTAGGTATCTTATCGTATCCGAAAAATCTTGCCACTTCCTCAGCAAGATCTGCCATGAAGTGAATATCCTGTCTGAATGTAGGAGCCACAATCTCGTTAGTCTCTTTATCGTATTTTAACTCAATTCTGTCAAAGATTTCAAGCATATCTTCCTTTGATATGGAAGTTCCAAGTAATTTATTGATTCTTTCATGCTCAAAAGCTACTCTTGACTCTACCGCCTTTATAGGGTAAACATCAATTGTTCCGCCTACTACTTCTCCTGCTCCAAGTTCTTCCACCAAGGAACATGCTCTCATCATAGCATCATAAGCATTATTCGGATCAAGTCCCTTTTCAAACTTTCCTGATGAATCTGTACGAAGTCCTATTCTCTTTGATGAAAGTCTGATATTTGTACCGTCAAAAGTAGCACATTCAAATATCATTGTGCTTACATCATCTGTAATCTTTGAGTTCTCACCACCCATGATTCCGGCAATAGCTACAGCTTTTTTAGCATCATTTATCATAAGTATGTTGCTGTCAAGCTTTCTTACCACTCCGTCAAGAGTTTCAAACTCATCTCCGTCCTTTGCTCTGTCTACAACTATTTTTTGTCCTTCAATAAGATTGTAATCAAAGGCATGCATAGGCTGACCGTACTCCGCCATAACATAGTTTGTTATATCTACTATATTATTTATAGGTCTTATTCCTACTGCACGAAGTCTCTGCTGCATCCATGCAGGTGACGGTGCAAGTTTTATATTCTTTACAACTCTTGCAACATATCTCTTACAAAGAGTCTCATCCTTTACTTCCACACTTAAATAATCATTTACATTCTCAGAATTTCCTGTTGTATTAACCAGTGGTAAAACAAGCTTTTTCTTGAATGTAGCTGCAGCTTCTCTTGCAATTCCTATTACTCCATAGCAGTCCACTCTGTTTGATGTAATTTCATACTCAAATACTGTATCTCTAAGTCCTAAAAGTTCTATAGCATCACTGCCGACTTTCGCATCCTTTGGTAGGATATATATTCCGTTTTCAGGTGCATCAGGGAAATAGTTTTTGTCCTGTCCAAGCTCGTCAATAGAGCACATCATACCGAATGACTCAACTCCGCGAAGCTTCCCCTTCTTTATCTTGATACCGTTTTCAGGTAATGGAGAACCGTCATGTCCGCCTGCAACTTTTCCGCCGTCTAAAACTACAGGCACCTTATCACCAACCGAAACATTAGGTGCTCCTGTAACTATCTGTATTTTTTCATTTCCGACATCCACCTGACAAATAATAAGTTTATCCGCATCAGGATGTTTTTCTATTGAAAGTATCTCTCCTACAACTATTTTTTCGAGATTTTTATCCAATTCTTTATAACCCTCTACCTTTGTTCCGGTAAGAGTCATTGCATCTGTATATTCACTTGGAGTCACTTCCAAGTCAGGCACATAGGCCTTTATCCATGATAATGCTGTATCCATTCTTCACCTCTGTTATTTACTGTAAATATAATCTTTGTAAAAGCTTTATTAGAATTGCTTCAAGAATCTGATATCATTCTCGTATAAAAGTCTCATATCATCGATTTCATACTTTAATAGAGCTATTCTCTCAAGTCCTATACCGAATGCAAAACCGTTATATTCATTCTTATCTACACCACACATATCAAATACATGAGGATGTACCATTCCGCAACCAAGGATCTCTATCCAACCGCTGCCCTTACAGAATCTACATCCTCTTCCATGACATTAAAGCAGGTTACATCCATCTCTGCGCTTGGCTCTGTAAAAGGGAAGTGATGAGGTCTGAACTTAACCTTTGTATCTTCTCCAAAGAGTTTCTTGGCAAATACCTCAAGCGTTCCCTTAAGGTCTGCAAATGTGATATCCTTATCTACAATAAGTCCCTCTATCTGGTTAAAAGTAGGTGAATGAGTAGCATCCACTTCATCGGAACGATAAACTCTTCCCGGGCTTATCATCTTTATCGGAATCTTTCCTGTTTCCATTGTTCTTGCCTGTACGGGTGATGTCTGTGTACGAAGTACTATATCCTTTGTTATATAGAATGTATCCTGTTCATCCTTTGCAGGGTGATCCTCAGGAATATTCAATTTTGTAAAGTTATATTCGTCAAACTCTATCTCAGGTCCTTCCACAACCTCATATCCCATGCTTGTGAAGATTTTTTCAACCTCATGTAATGCAACAATATTTGGATGGCTGTGACCGAACTCTCTCTTGTTTGCAGGCAGTGTAACATCTATGGTCTCTGCTTTTAATCTTGCCTCAAGTGCAAGCTTTGCAAGCTCACTTCCGACATTATTTAATGTATTTTCAATAGCTTCTCTTGCCTCATTTACTACCTTACCGAATTCTGCTCTATCTTCGGGAGATACATTCTTCATGTTTTTAAGAAGTGCGGTAAGTTCGCCCTTTTTACCAAGATACGCTACCTTAAGCTCGTTTAATCTTTCTTTGTTTTCTGCACTCTTTATCTTTTCTAAAGCTTCTTTTTGAAGTTTCTCTATTATGTCCAGCATTTTTTCTCCTTATTTAATGAATAGTCATGCCCCATATCAGTTTAAACTAATATGGGGCCGGCAAAAGTCCTATCTATAGATAATATCATCTCTACCCGGTCCATTGCTTACCAACTTTACAGGTACTTCAAGTTCTTTTTCTATAAACTCAATATACTTCCTACAATTCTCAGGCAATTCCTCATACTTCTTTATACCTCTGATATCACAATTCCATCCCGGAAGATATTCATATACAGGTTTGCAATCTTTAGTTTATTTGTTGTAGGGAAGTCCTTGGTTATCTCACCATTTATATCATAGCCTACACATACAGGAATCTCTTTTAGATATCCAAGTACATCAAGTACTGTAAGTGCGACCTCTGTAGTACCCTGAATTCTTACTCCGTATCTGGATGCTACAGCATCAAACCATCCCATTCTTCTAGGTCTTCCTGTGGTAGCACCGAACTCACCACCGTCTCCACCTCTTTTTCTAAGTTCATCTGCAGCAGCCTCATCCTCTATCTCACTGACAAATTCTCCGGCACCTACTGCTGATGAATAAGCCTTAACCACTGTTGTGATTTCCTTTATCTCATATGGAGCAATACCTGCTCCGATAGCGCCATATGCAGCCAATGTGGAAGATGATGTAACCATAGGATAGATTCCATGGTCCGGATCCTTTAGTGAACCCAGCTGACCCTCAAGGAGAATATTCTTTCCCTCTTTTATTGCCTTGTAAAGATATGCACTCACATCACATACAAAAGGTGCTACCATATCTCTGTATTCATGAAGTGTATTCATAAGTTCTGTTTTATCAAGCTTAGGCATATTATAAAGATACTTGAACATAATATTTTTTAAAGTACAGATCTTTTCAACCTTCTCTTCCAATATTTCATCATCGAAAAGCTCACTTACCTGTATTCCGATTTTTGCAAACTTATCTGAATAAAAAGGAGCTATTCCTGACTTGGTAGAGCCATATGCTTTTCCGGCAAGTCTTGCCTCCTCATAGGTATCCTGCAAAATATGATATGGCATCAAAAGCTGTGCTCTGTCAGAAACCAAAACCTTAGGTCTTGGTACACCTTTTTCAACCAACTCATTTATCTCTTTAACAAGATATGGAATATTAAGTGCAACACCATTTCCTATAATGCTTATTGTGTGATCATAAAATACTCCTGACGGCAATAGATGCAAAGCAAATTTACCGTAATTGTTTATAATTGTATGACCTGCATTGCTACCGCCCTGAAACGAATAATAATATCCGCTTTCGCCGCAAGCATATCTGTGATTTTGCCCTTACCTTCGTCGCCCCAGTTAGCGCCTACAATAGCTCTTACCATTTTATTCTCCTTACACATTTATATCAGCCTTCAATCCCAGAATATCTTTATTTTCATCTAAGATAGGCTTGATAATTCTTTTTATAAAATCTTCCACCTGAGCGCTACTTCTTCCAACGTACTTTTCAGGCTTCATAGATTCTTTCAGTTCTTCTTTTGAAAGTTTAAACATAGGATCTTTGGCAATCAAATCAAGTAGATTATTTTCTTTACCGAGTTCCTTAACATTTCTTCCTGCAATCATTGAAAGCTCTCTAATTCTTTCATGTAGCTCCTGTCTGTCTCCACCGGCTTTCACTGCATCCATCATTATATTCTCTGTAGCCATAAAAGGCAATTCTGACATCAAGTGTTTTTCTATAACTTTCGGATATACTACCAATCCGTCCACTACATTCAAATATAAATCAAGTATACCGTCTATGCTTAAAAAGCCTTCCGGTATTGAAAGTCTCTTATTTGCAGAATCGTCAAGTGTTCTTTCAAACCACTGAGTGGATGCTACCATCATTGGATTCATAACATCACTCATTACATAATTTGCCAAAGATGCGATTCTCTCGCTTCGCATCGGATTTCTCTTATATGCCATAGCTGATGAGCCTATCTGTGACTTTTCAAAAGGCTCTTCGATCTCTTTTAAATGCTGTAAAAGTCTGATATCATTTGAGAACTTATGTGCCGAAGCCGCAATACCCGCAAGCACATTTAATACCTTTATATCCACTTTTCTTGAGTATGTCTGCCCTGAAACCGGATAACATTCCTTAAATCCCATCTTATTTGCAATCATAGGATCTATTTTATTTATCTTCTCATCATCCCCGTCAAAAAGCTCGACAAAAGAGGCTTGAGTACCTGTTGTACCCTTGCATCCTAAAAGCTTTAAATTATCAAGAGTATAATTTACATCCTCATAATCCAGCAAAAGCTCATTTATCCAAAGTGTAGCCCTCTTTCCTACTGTAGTAGGCTGTGCCGGCTGGAAGTGAGTGAATGCCAAAGTCGGCAGATCCTTATATTTAAGCGCAAACTTTGAAAGCTCATTTATTACATTTACAAGCTTTTCTTTTACCAGCTCAAGTGCTTCCTTCATTATGATAATATCAGTATTATCACCTACATAACAACTGGTTGCTCCAAGATGTATAATTCCCTTTGCCTTTGGACATTGTACACCGTAAGCATATACATGACTCATTACATCATGTCTTACTTCCTTTTCTCTTTCCTTTGCAACATCAAAGTTTATATCATCCTGAAATTTCTTTAATTCCTCTATTTGTTCATCAGTAATATTCAGGCCAAGCTCTTTTTCAGTTTCTGCAAGAGCAATCCACAGTTTTCTCCAAGTTTTAAACTTCTTGTCCTGCGAAAAAATATACTGCATCTTTGCACTTGCATATCTTTCTGAAAGCGGACTAATATATCTATCTTTCAAGCCTTCCTCCTATTATATACCAAGTCTTTTGAATACTTCGGCGTAAGCATCTTTGGCTCCGCCCAAATCTCTTGTGAATCTGTCATTAACCGGATTTTCATGGGTTTATCTTACTTTGAAAGCATATGAGGCAATCTTATCTATCTCATCCTGAGTGGCAAGATCAAGTGCTAATGCATAATAGCCGTTAATAAAACAAAGCGGGCAGATACCACGGTTGTATTATATACCACTATAAGGGATGTGGCAATATATTAGAAAAAAAAGGATATCTCTATTCACCTGAGAGCAAATAGAAATATCCTCTAAAATGGAGTATGCTATTTTATTTTAAGGAACAATCCCGATTTAATAAGCACAGGTCTAAGTGCCGCATAAAGTACTACTATCAATACTGTACTTACTATTGCATTTATAAGAGTCGTGCCTGCCGCCCATGTAGCCATAATCTTTGCCGCATCCGTCTGAACTCCCAGAATATACACCTTATACAAATATCCTACTATAGGATCGAATATAACATTAAATCCCAGTCCACAGATTGAAGATATTGCTGTCCACTTCATAATATATTTTGTATCATGATTTCTGTAATATGTGCAATTTTATGTGCCACAAAACCTGCAATAAGTCCGATACAAAGCTTTAATATAAATGTCTTAGGTGCGGATGTAATATATACCGGATTTAAAATATCGGCTATGGTCATCCCAAGGCTTCCGGCTATACCTCCATATACCCCACCAAGCAATAATGCTGCAAGTACGCAAAAAGCGTTTCCTATATGTAAAGCTGTCATATCACCTGATATTGTAGGAATCGGTATCTTTAAATATGTGAAGCTCACATAGCATAATGCCGCCATAAGTGCTGTTGCTACAAGTTTAAAAACTGTACTGTCTTTTGTTCTTTCCATGATCTTTCCTCCATCATTTTGGGCTGAGATAAGTATATAAAAATAGTGGTATGATTAAAATATCCAGTTTGAATAGTTTTAATCATACCACTTATAATGTTTTAATATATATTTTTTAATTTTTGCTGATTATTATTCTAAATTAAGTTTATTTCTGATTATATAATTGCTGATAAAATAACATGCTATGAACAAAATCGAGCTCAATATAATGGATAAAATCATATGACTATAAGCAAATATACTGATACCTTCCATATCAAAGGCTTTAAAAAAAGTATCAAGCAATAATTTTAATATCGTCTCCACTCCTGAAAATACTCTGTTTATGACTATAAAAGATATTATTCCCATCAACACTCTGTTTGAGTTAAATAACTGACCCACTGAAGCGCACATAAACAAAAGCATTGTAATCGAACAAACACTTGATATAATCATAATACCTGCCATAAACAGCAATATACCATTATTCAAACTTTGAAATAATGAACTTCCCACGAAAAAACGCATTAATTCAAATAAATTCTCTCTGGCCTCATAAAATCCGCTTATATTTATAAAGTAACCTCCAATTATAAGTATAGCTGAGACACTTACCAACAGACCTGCAAATATCTGTGTTATTATAGCAGGTATAATCTTTCCAAGGATAAGCTCATGTGTCTTTAGTGGTAGAGCATGGGTCAAATAACCTTTTGATGAATACATAGTATTATAAAACCTTAGTCCAAAGAAAAGGTATATACCGATTGTCAAGGCCCATATTATAAGTCCATATCCAACCAAAGATAATGTTGAAACAACTATTGACCATATATTATTTACCTCAGAATTTCTAGGATCAAATATCCACATTGGCAACACTACAAATCCGAATGCCAAAGCTGTAAAAATAGTCATACCTATTATTAGCGCAAAAATTATAAATCTAATTTGCTTGAATTCGTACTTTATTGTTTTCAGCATTAAACACCTCCCTAAAATATGCATCTATAGAGCAACCCTTTTCACTTCTTATTTTGTCGGCAGCACCTTGCAATATAATTTCTCCGTTTTTTAAGAAAATAACATCATCCAATATCTTTTCAACATCTGCAATAAGATGTGTAGAGATTAAAACAGCCGCCTCTCTGTTATAATTGCTTATAATTGTATTTAAAATGTAATCCCTTGCCGCAGGATCCACCCCGGCTATAGGCTCATCCAAAATATAAAGCTTCGCTCTTCTGCTCATTACAAGTATAAGCTGAACCTTTTCTCGATTTCCCTTTGATAAAGTTTTTATCTTGGAATTTAGCGGCACTTGTAAGTTATTAAGTAATTCATAAGCGGTTTTTGATGAAAAATCATCATAAAAATCTTCAAACATTGATATGGTATTATCAATACTCATATTCTCATCCAGAAAATCTTTGTCAGGAAGATATGCAACATAGGATTTTGTAATCTCATTAGGTTCTTGACCATCTATTGTAACAATACCTTCCGTTTGCTTAAGTATACCTGCAATAATTTTTATCAAAGTGGTTTTACCGCTTCCGTTAGGTCCAAGCAGACCTACTATTCTTCCCTTTAAAATCTCAATATCTATATTTTTTAAAGCTTGCTTTATTCCATACTTCTTACTGACAGATTTAATGCTTAACAGTTCAAACATCACTTACCTCCTCATGTTTCTTTATATAAACAAGTATTTCCTTTTTTGTAAACCCCAGAGCAATCATATTTGATACAAAATCCATAGTATATGCTTTTGCCAACTCTTCTTTACTCTGCCTTATTATTTCTATATTATTTGTAACTTCCCTACCGGTATTTCTTATAGTATCTACCAGTCCCATTCTTTCAAGCTCCGCATACGCCCTCTGTACAGTATTAGGATTTACATTTAACACATTTGAAAGTTCTCTAACGCTCAAAAGCTTATCTCCGCAGCCTATCTCACCTGAGACTATTTGCATTCTTATGTAATCAATAATCTGCAAATAAATAGCCCTGTCAGATTTTACCTTCCACTCCATATGCTCCCCTTCCTTTTATTGTACCGTTACTTTAATACACTATAAGGGTAACCAAGTTTTTGACTTTTGTAAATGAACTTTTTATTAATAATGGTTTACATTAATTATTTTTATAAATCTACAATGCAAAAAACAGACCTTCAATTACTGAAAGTCTGCTTTATATTCTTTAATCTCTGCTCTCCACTACAAGTAAGTATCCGCTAAAAGTGGCTTCAATCTTATCACCTTTTATCTCATTGCTTATATAAAGGCTTGAGTCGCTATATTATCAATTATTTTTATTTTTCAATAGGATACTTTACTCCTTCGAGTTTCTCCATAAAGTTTTTTCCTTCAAGCGAAAAAAAGCTTATGTATTTTCCCAAAAGTTTCTCTTTTTTCAAAGTAAAATGATTGGACTTAACATATATCTTATTGTATTTATCATATATGGTTATATCCACTCCCAGCTTCTTATACTTTTGAAGTATCAAAATATTGGCAAAAGCGTGGTCAAATCTCTTTCCCAGCGCACCAAATACAGCTATTTTTCTGATACCTTCTCCGATAGCCCTATCCACCGCAAGTTCGCTATCTGAGAAATCCTTTATAGGATCATGTCTTACTATCTCAACCTGAAATTTGGCATATTTTTTCAACATTTCATCATCAGCCAAGGTATCAAAATCTCCTACCATTATATCCGGGATTACATTTATTTTTTCAAGCTTTGTAATTGCCGCATCCACACTGATAATAATATCTTCTTTATTTTCGGCTATATAGTTTTCCAATAATGATATATCTATATCTCCGCCGGTAACAATTATTGCATTCATTTACAATATCTATGCCTCTCCCAGTGCATTATTTAAAGCTTTTATATTCTTTAAAATATCACCTTTAAATACTGAAGAACCTGCCACAAACTCATCCACTCCGGCATCTGAAAGAGCTTTTATATTTTCTACACCGACTCCTCCATCCACCTGTATCAAAAGTTTCGGATTTTTCTTTTCTCTCATCTTAGATAACTCTTTTATCTTATCCAGGCTGTAGGGAATAAACTTTTGTCCCCCAAACCCCGGATTTACACTCATTATCAGTACCATATCAACTTCGGAAACGATATTTTCTAAGAGTGAAACAGGAGTTGCAGGATTTATGGATATACCGCTTCTAAGTCCCAGTGACTTTATTTGTGATATGCATCTGTCTATATGCTTGCAAGCCTCAAAATGTATTGTTATACCATTGGCTCCGCTATTGTAAAAATCTTCAATATATCTTTCCGGATTTTCTACCATCATATGTACATCAAAGAAAAAATCCACCGATTTTCTTAATGAACTTATAACCGGCATTCCAAATGAAATACTGGGTACAAACATTCCGTCCATTACATCCAGATGTAATACTTTTATATTTCCCTCTTTTAAAAGCTTCATCTGTGATGATAAATCAAAGAAGTCAGCTGCAAGTAGTGATGGTGCAATATTCTTTTTCAATACTTTCTCCTTTCAGAAAGCTCTTCATACATTTTTTTATAGCTTTGATACCTTGATTTACCGATCAGGTTTTCTTCTAATGCCTGTTTCACGGCACAATCCGGCTCATTTATATGCATACAACCTGCAAATCTGCATTTACCTTCATACTCTTCAAACTCATGGAAATGAAACCTAAGCTCCTCCTTATCAAATGTAGGTGATTCCACACTTGTAAATCCCGGAGTATCAAATACAAAGGTGTCACTGTCAATCATGAAAAGCTCTGAATGTCTGGTAGTATGTCTGCCTCTTTCTATTTTTCTGCTTACAGTATTTGTATCCATATTTGCTTTTGGGGCAAGTATATTTGTTATGGAGGACTTTCCGACTCCCGATGCTCCGGCAAGTACACTTACCTCACCTTTAAGAGCTTCTCTTAAATCTTCAAGTCCGTTTTCTTCAAAAGTTGAAGCTATAATGTTTTTAAATCCGGCAGCTGTATATATTTTTGCATATTCTAAAGCCTTATCCATGTTAAGATCTGTTTTATTCCAGCATATCTCCACCTTTATTCCGGCATTTGACATATTTATCAAATACTTATCCAAATAGTAGAATGCCGGCGATGGTGATTCCACCGCCAAAACAAGTACTACTTTATCTATATTGGCTACTGCCGGTCTTATCAAGGCATTTTTTCTCTTGTGAATCTTTATTATATTTCCTTCAAGATCCTTTATATCTGTAATTTCAAAATCTACATTGTCTCCTACTAAGGGCTTTACACCCAGTTTTCTGAAAATGCCCTTTGCTTTACAAGAAAAAATCTGTCCTTTCCTCTCACCTTCATCAAGTATTATACAATAATAAAAACCTGCTATTCCTTTTATTATTTTTGCAAAATAAGTTTTGCTCATATCTTCTTTACTCAACTCTAAAGAACTCCACTGTATATGATTTCATTACCTCGCCACTGTCTACATTTACGATTTCCACCTGTCCCTGGTCTACACCGTTGGCTCCGACAATGGTTCTGAATCTTACCGGAAGTATGGTGTCACCCGTAACAGTCCTTGCTTCCATCAATGTAGAATATACATCACTTCCGTTTACAGTCTGCTTAAGTCTTATCATAACCTTTACACTGGTAAATCCTGAACTCGGTCCTATAACATCCTGTAAAGAATAATTGGTATCTATTGAGGCTACATATCTGTAGTTTGCAGCTGTCGGTGCAGGTGAAACGCTAGCCTTTGTGGTTTGTGCCTGATCTAAACTCTCACTCTCAACCTCACTTGACTCTGCTATTCCGGTGCTTACGGCATAGTCTATACTTGTACCGCTATCAACACTTGATCCCGCCGCAATTGATTGTCCGGCTATAATTCCGGCCGCTACACTCTGACTGTTTTGTTCCGCTCTTGTTCCAAGCACAAGACCGTTACTCTCAAGCAAAGTCTTTGCTTCAGCTTCATTCATATTTGTGATATTAGGGACAATAACCTTTGTCACCTTTTTACCGCTGCTGACGATCAAAGTGATTCTCTCACCGTTTTTAGGCTTTGTCGGACTGTACGATATAACAATTCCCTTTTCTATAGTATCGGAATTTTCCTCTTTTGAATCTACAGAAAAACCGTTTTCTTTTAATAACGCCTCTGCCGCTTCCTTAGTCTTTCCCGCAATACCAAGTTTTGTTATATCCACTGTATCGGATCCAAGACTTATAACAACGCTTACTTTTGAATACTTGGAAACCACTTCATCTGCCTTTGGCTCCTGTGAAATAACATTTCCTTTCTCCACAGTATCCGAGTATTCACTTGATTTTACCTGCATCTGAAGATTATTATCTGAAAGCTTCTTATCAGCCATCTTCTCTGAAAGTCCAACCACATCCGGCATTACTGTCTGAGTGGAGTCAAGTGTGCTCTGTGAGACATCACTCTTTTTACCTCCGAATACTCCTGTAAATCTTCCTACAAAGAATACTAAAAGTATAACTATGATAACTGCCACGATAACTCCGACAATGGACATTATTCTGTCCATCTTTCATCTTCCTCATCATATTCATCATCATCAACTTCATTATTATCGTATTCTTCATCAGCCATATCGTCTATAGGCTCCACCTGATTCAATACAGCCGTATCCTCGGACTTAATAACCTTTGTAGCACCTGTAAGTGCATACGGCTCATCCGGATTTAACAATACATTTTCAAGATCATCCAAAACTTCAGTGATACTTTGATATCTGTTAGCCGGATCCTTCTTTGTACACCTTAGTATAACTCTTTCCAGATTTGCGGATATTTGATTATTATATATATGCGGAGGTGTAATAGCCTGCTCAAGATGTGCCAAAGCTATTGCTACTGTAGATTCACCTGTAAAAGGTACTCTGCCGGTAAACATCTCATACATTGTGATTCCAAGAGAGTATATATCACTTCTTGCATCACATCTTCCGCCTCTTGCCTGCTCAGGTGAAATATAATGCACCGAACCTATGGCGTTTGCATTCAATGTCTGTTCTGATACCGCTCTTGCTATACCGAAATCCGCAACTTTTATCTTGCTCTCATCGGTTATAAGTATATTTTGAGGTTTTATATCTCTATGTACTATATGCTGTGTATGCGCCAGCTTTAAGGCCTTTGCCACCTGTATTGCAATACTTACACCCTCTGTTATATCCAGCTTACCCTTTATCTTTATATATTCTTTAAGGGTAATTCCGTCTACAATCTCCATAACTATAAAATGGTACTTACCCTCATCTACTACATCGTAGATATTAACTATATTTTCTCCTAAGAGCCCTGCTGCCGCCTGTGCTTCTCTTTTAAACTTTTCTACAAATTCCGCATCTGAGCAAAACTCTTCCTTTAAAACTTTTATGGCAACAGCTCTGCCAAGCTTTAGATCTTTTGCTCTGAATACATTTGACATGCCTCCCGAGCCTATTTTCTCTATAATTTCATATCTTCCTTGCAAGACAACTGATTCAAGATTCATAATACTACCCCTCATTCATATCTATAAGCAAAATTGATATATTATCATTACCGCCTGATAGATTTGCCTCCTCTATTAGTCTTTTTGCACTTGACTTTACACCGGCACTTGAAGATATTATATTTAAATCTTCCTATCGTCCACCATATTTGTAAGTCCGTCTGAACATAATAATACATATTCATTTCCAAAAAGTTCCACTTCAAAGCTGTCAATAAGTACTTTTTCCTCTGCACCTACAGCTCTGGTTATCTTACTCTTATTCTCTTTATATTCAGCACTCTCTCTTGTTATTTCTCCCTTTGAAACCAACATTTCCACAAGGGAATGATCTTTGGTTATCTGAGAAATACTGTTCTCATCAAGTACATAGCATCTGGAATCACCAACATTGAATACATGCAAAATATTATCTATAATACAGGCCGCCACCACCGTTGTTCCCATTCCGGAAAGATTTGGATTTTTGCTTCCTTCTGCAAATAGATTTGCATTTGCATATTCAATGGATTCTTGTATTGCCATTACAGGCATTTTCATTGTATGTTCAATATATGTAAGCATATAGCCTATCAAAGACTTGATGCATAATCTCCTGCCTTTTCTCCGCCCATGCCGTCAGCCACAATATATAAATTCGGTAATACTCCTATCGGTGTATCACTTATATATACCGTATCCTGATTTACAAGTCTTGTTCTGCCTACATCGGTCAAAGCAACCGAATACATATTACACCTCCAAGTTTTAAGAATTCGTTTCCGATTGAATAAATCTCCTTCTTAACTGTCCACAGGCACCGTCTATATCTCTCCCCATCTCTCTTCTAACTGTTGCATTTACCTTATGTTTCTCCAGGAAATCCTTAAAAGCCTTTATCTTAAGCTTGTCTGACTGTTTAAAGTCTCTCTCCTTTATAGGATTTACCGGAATCAAGTTTATATGAATATTTCTTCCGTTCACAAGTTTTACAAGATTCATAGCCTCTTTTATATTATCATTTACACCTGCCACAAGTGAATACTCATATGATACTCTTCTTCCGGTCTTTTTAAAATAATAATCACAGGCTGAAATAACATCCTTTAGAGCATATTTGTTTGCCACAGGCATTATTGTCTTCCTTATTTCATCATTAGGTGCATGTAAGGAAAGCGCCAAAGTGATACTCAGTCCCTCATCTGCCAAAGCCCTTATTTTAGGTACTATACCGCAAGTTGATACGGTAATATTTCTTTGGCTGATATTCAGTCCCATATCACTGCTTATAATTTTTACAAATTTTACTATATTATCATAATTGTCCATTGGCTCTCCCGAACCCATCACAACTATATTTGATATTCTCTCTCCGAGAAGTTTTTGTATGCTGTATATCTGATCAAGCATTTCCGAGGCTGAAAGATTTCTTACAAGTCCGTCAAGAGTGGATGCACAGAACTTACAGCCCATTCTGCATCCCACTTGCGATGATATACAAACCGAGTTTCCATGCTCGTATTTCATTCTTACACTCTCTATGATATTTCCGTCCTCAAGTGCAAAAAGATATTTCTGTGTATCATCAAGTTTTGACTTAAATATCTCTACAGCCTTAAGATTTGTAAGGCTTGTACTCTCCTTTAAGCTTTTCTCTGAATGCCTTTGACAGGTTTGTACATTCATCAAAGGAGGATATAAGTGACTTGTGCATCCACTCAAATAATTGCTTTGCCCTAAACTCAGGCTCATTCATCTCCTTTACAAATGTCTTTAATTCATCTAAATCCATTGACTTAATATCAGTCATTATCTCTCCTAAATACTGCAATGAAAAATCCGTCGCAGTTATCTCTTCCCGGTATCAGTTTCATATACCCTTTTTTAAGTTCGCCCTCTTCAAGCATTTTTATTGTTTCTTTGTCTATTCTCTCAGTCAAATCAACGGCTTTAAAATCTTTGTGGTTTTTTAAAAACAAAAGCATATTGTCTTCATTTTCCGCTTTATTTAATGTACATGTGGAAAATATCAACTCGCCGTTTTTCTTTACATACTTGGACACATTATCAAGTATCTCTTTTTGTAAGTTTGAAAGTGACTTTAATCCTTCTTCTTCAAGTCTATACTTTATATCCGGCTTTTTCCCTATAATACCTATTCCACTACATGGTAAATCAGCCAAAATCAAATCAGCATCACTAAATCTCTCATCAAAGATTCTTGCATCCGCAACAGCCGGAATAATATTTGAAAATCCCTGTACTTTTGCATTCTCTCTTATCAATTCAACCTTATTTTCACTTACATCACAGGAATATATCTTTGAACTCTTATCAAGCTTATCCGCCAATAAAAATGACTTTCCTCCCGGTGCGGCACATACATCCACACATTTTTTAATATCTCTTACTCCAAGTACCTTTGATATCATAGATGATGATGTATCTGTGATATAACATTTTCCGGACTTTATAACCTCAATATCATCCACTCTGTCAAATCCTGTAATATACAATACGTCGGAATTAAGCTCCGATATTTTGACCTTGATGTTCTTAGCTTCCAAATCTTTTATTACATCTTCAACACTTGATTTTGAAGTATTTACTCTTATTGACAAATGTCCTGTATTAAGGAAATACTCCAAGGTTTCTTTAAAATACTCACCTGTATTATCTCTTATTATATTTAAAATGAGTTCAGGCATTGAGTACCTGATACTTAAATCATCAAATTTCAGTTCTTCTTTTTCACTGCTTATCTTTCTAAGTATTCCGTTTACAAATCCTGTAAGTCCCTGTAGTCTTTTAATCTTAACAAGATTTACAGCCTCATTTATTACAGCTCTGTCAGGAACTCTGTCCATATAAAGAATCTGATATACAGACATTCTAAGTATCTCTCTGATTACAGGTTTTACACGCTTTCCGTTATTATATTTTTTTATAATATCATCCAGCTGCAATCTGTACTCAACCACTCCATGGACCACTTTTGAAAAAAAGCCTCTGTCCGCCTTTGATAAATATGAATATTTTTCAAGAGCCATATCAATTACCTTATGGCTGTACTCTTTTTCAACATCTATCAACAACAGAGCTTCCAAAACCAAAGCCCTTATATTTGTTTTTTCCATTATCAGTTCCTTCTTCTGCTTCTACCGCTGAATAAAAGCATAAGTCTAAGCATTTGCAATACTCCTGCAGCCGCTGCAGCCACATATGTCATAGCCGCCGCAAAAAGTACCTTTCTTGCACTCTTATCTTCTCTGTCAAAGAGAATTTCATTGTTTTCCAACTCTATTAAAGCTCTTCTTGAAGCATCAAACTCTACAGGCAATGTAATAATTTGGAAGATTACTGCAAGTAAAAACATTGCCATACCTATTTGAATAAGCATATTTGATATGTTTCCATATCCCAGTAAAAATCCTACAAATATAAGAGGCCATGAAAGTCTGCTTCCCCAGTTTGCTACCGGTACAAACGCACTCCTTAAGTTTAGAGGTACATATCCGACATTATCCTGTATTGCATGTCCACATTCATGTGCCGCAACTGCAATTGCCGCTACGGAAGTCGATCCGTAAATCACTTCACTTAAACTTACAGTCTTATCTCTCGGATCATAGTGATCTGTAAGTCTGCCTGAAACAGGTCTTACACAAACATCATATATTCCGTTTGCTCTTAAGATCCTTTCTGCAACCTCTCTTCCCGTAAGCCTTGACTGTGATGCCACTCTTTCATATTTTGCGAATGTTGCCTTCATTCTCCATGAGGCAATCAATGTTATAAGCATTCCTATAATAACAAAAATATAGGTTATATCAAATCCGTAATACATAAGCTCCTCCTCGTATATCAGGTCCTTTATCCCAACTTATATCCCTGTTCTATATCTCTTCCCATCAGGAAGTCCTTTGCAGACATTCTTTTCTTACCCTCAAGTTGCAAAGATAAAACTTCCAGGATACTTTGATTACATATTATAAAAATCCTGCTGTTAAAGCTATATATTTTGCCGTAATTTTCACTTAAGTTTATATTTGGTAATTCCGATATATTCTCTGCCACCTCAGCTTCCCATATCTTAAGCACCTTGCCTTGATACTTTGTATATGCACTTGGCCATGGATTCATTCCTCTTATCAATCGCTCTATTTCAACGGCAGTTTTATTAAAGTCTATCTCACCCATACTCTTTGAAATCATTTTTGCATATTCGGTAGTCGCCTCACCTTGAGGTGAAGGTACAATACTGTCAAAATTTGCTATAGTATCCACTATCGCCTCGCCGCCAAGCACTGCCAATTTATCAAACAGCGAACCTCCGGTCTCTTTTTTGTCTATTTTTATTTCATACTGTTTTAAAATATCACCTGTATCCAGACCTTCATCCATCAGCATTGTAGTAATTCCGGTCTTTTCTTTTCCGTCTACAATTGACCACTGTATAGGAGCGGCACCTCTATATTCCGGCAATAGTGATGCATGAATATTTATACATCCGAATTTCGGTATATCAAGAATAGCCTTCGGCAAAATCTTTCCGTACGCCACCACCACAAAAAAATCGGCATTTTCAGACTTAAGTCTATCAATCAGTGCTTCATCCTTCATCTTTGAAGGTGTAAGTACCGGTATATTAAGGCTTAAAGCCAATTCCTTTACAGGTGTAGGGCTTAGCTCTCCTCTATTTCTTTTCTTATCTTCTCTTGTGAGCACAAGACTGACCTCATGCCCCGCTTTTACAAGTGCTTTAAGCGGCTCAACAGAAAAGTCCGGTGTTCCCATAAAAACTATTTTCATTCTTCGTCTTCCTCATCCTCATACATACTCTCAAGCTCTTCATTGTCTATAAGTTCGCCTTCTACAAGGTCCACGTATAGTTCACCCTCAAGATGTCCGCATTCATGACATATAGCTCTTGCAAGTAGTCCCTCTCCTTCAAGAGTATATTCATTCATATCTATATCGAATGCTTTTACCACAACATGGTTAGGTCTTTTTACCACTCCGCTCTTTCCCGGTACGCTGAGACAGCCCTCATATCCTATCTGCTCGCCGTCCTGTTCAAGTATAACAGGATTTATAAGTACATGTACATTTTCAGGCTCAGTCTCTATTACAACTATACGCTTTAAAACTCCTATTTGAGGTGCCGCAAGTCCTACACCGTTAGCCTCTCTCATAGTATCTATCATATCATCTATCAAAACTTTTGTTCTGTCATTTACTTCCTTTACTTCTTTACATTTTTTGTTTAACACGCTGTCGCCCATTACTCGTATTGCTCTTATAGCCATTATCTATCTCCTCAATTAAAGTCATATATCGCACCGACATTTCTATATGTGCTTAGACTTTCTTCTATTTTTTTTTGTATATTTAAAAGTATATCATAATTAGCATTTTTTATGTATACCAGTTTTCTGTAATAGTCCTTGACCTTACTTACACTCGGTTCGGTAGGTCCTATTATCATTGATTTTTTAAATGCAGCTTCCGACTTTATAATTTTTACAGTCTCACTTGCACTTTTATTTAATTCTTCTTCCTTAATACTGCTAAACATTACTGTAAGCATATGACATGCAGGCGGGTATCCTCCCAAACTTCTGTAAGCTATCTCATTGTTAAAATATCTTTTATAGTCCTGTGCCGCAGCTGCAACTATGGCATAGTTTTCAGGCTTATATGTCTGGATAACAGCCTCTCCGTCCTTGGCTCTTCCCGCTCGGCCCGCAGCCTGTGTCAAAAGTTCAAATGTCCTTTGTGCACTTGTATAATTGCTTACATAAAGCGATGTATCCGCAGCCATTATTCCGACCAAGGTAACATTTGAAAAATCATGGCCTTTTACTATCATCTGTGTGCCTATCAAAATATCCGCATCACCGTTTGCAAAATCCCTTATCATATCATTGGCGCTGTTCTTTTTTGAAACACTGTCGGTATCCATTCTAAGTACCTTCGCATTCGGAAACTCCGCTCTTGTCATAGCTTCAAGTTTTTGTGTTCCGGTACCGAAATTTGCAATATACTTTGAGTTGCAGCTTGGGCAAGTTTTTGGCAGGTCTATTGAATATCCGCAGTAATGACATACCAGTCGGTTATTGTTATGCAATGTCATAGTAACATCACAGTGCTTACATTTTATAGCTTCACCGCAAGATCTGCATGATACAAAGCTTGAATAACCTCTTCTGTTCATAAACAGCATAATCTGCTCATGTTTTCTTAATCTGTCCTCTATAAGCGTTCTTAACTTATCGCTGAAAATACTCCTGTTTCCTCGCTTTAGCTCTTCCCTCATATCAACTATACTTACCTTTGGCAAAGTAGTATTTTTAGCCCTCGTTTTTAATTCCAAAAGCTTTATCTTTTTTTCCATTGCTCTGTTATATGTCTCGGGTGTTGGAGTTGCCGATGCCAAAACCAAGGATGCATTTGTAATTTCCGAAAGTTTTTGTGCCACATCCCTTACATTAAATGTAGGTACATTTTCATTTTTATAGGCTGAATCATGCTCCTCATCTATTACTATAAGTCCAAGATTTTTTACAGGCGCAAATATTGCCGACCTTGGCCCTATTATTACATCCGCATCATCATTTTTTATTCTTTCAAATTGATAAAACTTTTCATTCTTAGAGAGCTTTGAATTTATGATTGCAACTCTCTCACCAAAATGCTCCGCCATCCTAAGCACTGTCTGATATGTCAATGAAATCTCCGGTATAAGCACTATTGCCTTATATCCCTTTGATATCACATACTTTATCATCTTTATAAACCAAGGTTTTTCCGCTTCCGGTAATACCATGTAAAAGATAGGTATTCCTGCTGCAAATATCAAAATCGTACTTAAAAGTATTTACAGCATTTTCCTGCTCGGCATTTAAAGTATACTCCTTAGGCTTTATTACGTCATTAAAGTCCTCTATTCCCAGAGAACGGAGTATAGGCAACAATGGATTTACCTTTCTTTTCTTGGAACCTATTACAATATAGCCTTCCTCCTCCATTTTCTTTAATGTAGCGGAATTTACTTTAAGCTCTTTATTTATAAAGCTTTGCGGCAGGCTTGTTTTTGTTTTCAGTTCTTCCAAAACTCTTGCCCGGGCTGTTTTTCTTGACTTTATAAGTTCTTCTATTTTTTTATCAAGGCACTCTGCATCAATATTTAAGAAAATCTCATTGCTGACTCTTTCCGCTGCCTCCGACTTTACAGGCATTACCGTTGCTATTGCCTTATCAAAGCTTACACCATATCTGTGCTTTATCCATATGGCAAGACTTAATAGATTTTCATCAGCACTAAGTTCTCTTTCAGGTATTGAAAGTATGGATTTTAATTTTGAAACATCTACATTTGTATTTTCCCTTATATCAATTACATAGCCTTTTTTTACTATTTTCCCGAATTCAATCAAAACAGGACAGCCCGGAATTATACTATCCCTCAGTTTTTCGGGGATAATATATGTAAATGGTCTGTCCACATTTGTATTTGCTATTATTATATCAGCGAATAAATTTTTCATAATTTCTTATTTTATCTACAACATCAAAAAGTCTCATACTGTTTGAGCCCTTAAGCAAACATACATCTCCCGCCTTGAGATATCCGGACATAAATTTCTCCAAACTCTCATTATCTTCAAAGCTCTTTGTATATATATCTTTATTGATATCTTTTATAATTTCCTTTGCCAATTCTCCCACAGTAAATACAGCATCGAATTTCACATTCTCATTAATAAAATCCCCGATTTCTTTGTGGAGTATTTTCTCATCGTTCCCCAGTTCCTTCATATCAGCCAATATTGCAATTTTTCTTTCGGCATCAAAATCTTTAAGTATTGAAATAGAAGCCTTCATGGAGTCCGGTGAGGCATTGTATGTATCATCTATAATTGTAAAATCTTTTAATTTTATTAACTCCTGTCTGTGAGAAAATCCCCTAAATTCCTCCAAATGTTTTGCCGCAGATTCTATCGAAAGATTGTAATGATCCGCTACTGCAATTGCCGCCAAAGCATTTGAAATCTGATGCTCACCGAAAACATTCAAATGAACTCTTACCTTCTTTCCTCCTATATGAGCTGTGAACTCAGGCATAGCATTATTAAATACTATATCGGTTGCATAGTAATCACATGATGTATTTCCCTTTGCACTGAAATACTTATATACTATACCCTTTTCTTTAGGCGGATCAAAAAGCATATCATTATCGGCATTTAAAAATACCACACTGCCTTTCTTCATACCGTCCATTATATGAAACTTCTCGGCTCTTATATTTTCTCTTGTATGCAAATTTTCAATATGAGCCGTGCCTATATTGGTAACCAGAGCGCAGTCGCAGTTTACTATTTTTGCAATTTTTTCCATCTCGCCGAATTGACTCATGCCAAGTTCTATTACGCCTATCTCTTCATCATTTATTCTGCTTAATGTAATCGGAACACCGACTTGCGAATTGAAGTTATTAGGTGTCTTAAAGACTTTCAAATCTGAAAGAGCAAGTGCCACCATTTCTCTTGTTGTAGTCTTACCTACGCTTCCTGTAATACCTACCAAAGGCAATGTCAACTTATTTCTGATATACTTTCCAAGCTTTTGAAGTGCCTCGGTTGTATCATTTACAAGTACTATATTGAAATCATCCTTAAGAAAAATATCTTTTTTTGAACTTATTGCCACTCTGCAACCCATATCATATACAGACTCCAAAAATTTATGGGCATCATTTTTCTCTCCGACCAGCGGAACAAAAAGACTGTCTTTGTCAGCCTGCCTTGAGTCAATAACTATATTTGAAAATACGGCATTCTCATTTCCGGAAATGATTTCTCCGCCTGTTGAGGCTGCAAGCTCCTTTATCGTAGTGTTATTCATCTTTTTATCTTCTCCAAGCACTCATCCACCACTTCTTTGTCTAAGAAATGAGTTCTGACTCCGTTTATCTCCTGATAGTCCTCATGTCCTTTTCCTATTATAGCGATGAGATCACCCTGCTTTGCATTTTCTATAGAATAATAAATAGCCTCTCTTCTGTCAGGAATTGTAATATAGTCACCACCTGTAGGCTTTAGTTTTGATATTATATCTGCGATTATGTCCTCTGTTTTTTCATATCTTGAATTATCAGCAGTCACTATTGAAAAATCAGCCAGTTTTCCGCAGATTTCTCCCATTGAATATCTTCTGTCCTTTGATCTGTTTCCGCCTGAACCGAATACTATTACAAGTCTCTTCGGATTGTAATGTCTCAAAGTATGTATAAGGCTTTCGGTACTGACTGCATTATGTGCATAGTCAATTACCACATTGAATTCATGTGAAGTATATGCTACTTCCATTCTGCCGTTTACTCTTGTATTTTTTAATGCCGTCTTTAAATCGTCAGCTTTTACTCCGAGTATAATAGCTGCTGCAAGCGCCGCCAATGCATTATATACATTAAATTCTCCCGGAATCCCTATATAAATATCTGAGATAATCTCAGCTATATTATATTTTTCTCTAACGGTATTTGAACAGCTTATATCTATCTTTGTGCCTAAAAAATCTTTATTTGATATATATTCAATATTTTTCGCTTCAAAATCTCCGCCTTTTCCGAATGTGTACTTTTCTACTGATGTAGACTGCTTTAAAACAAAATCAGAATGTTCGTCTTCTATATTTACAATTGTTTTATCACACTGTGTAAAGAAAAGAGATTTATACATCAAATACTCATCAAAATCTTTATGTTCATCAGGCCCGATATGATCATGCGAAATATTTGTAAATATTCCGATATCAAAGCGGATACCTTCTGTTCTTTTCATCTTTACCGCCTGTGAAGAAACTTCCATCACAACATATTCACAGCCCGCATCCAGACATTCTTTAAAAGTTTTATGCAGCTCATATGACTCAGGTGTGGTATTTAATGTAGGTCTGTGTATATCTCCTATTGTTATTCCGTTTGTACCGATAAGCCCTACCTTGGCATTTTGCTCAAGAAGGTTCTTTAACATATGAGAGGAAGTTGTCTTTCCTTTTGTACCTGTAATACCTATTATTTTCATTTTTTGTGCAGGATGTGAGAAAAATGCGGCTGAAAGTCTTGCAAGTGCCACTCTGGTATCTGCCACCTTTATAACACAAACATCATCTCTTTTTATATCTCTTTCTACCACTATCGCCTTTGCACCTTGCTTTACTATCTCATCAATCACATCATGAGTATCAAATCTTGCACCTTTTATGCATACAAAGATACAATCCTTTACTATTTTCTTTGTATTAAATACCAAATCGGAAAAATCATCCTGTAATTCTCCCGATATTATCTCTATATCAAGTCCCTTGGCGTTTTCAATCAGTTTCATCTTTTCTCCCTTTTACAGATGTTTACTTTAAGGTCTTTTAGAACAATCCTACTATATCTCCATTATCATCTACATCCACAGCTTCTGCAGCAGGCACCTTTGGAAGTCCCGGCATGGTCATAATATTTCCTGTTATTGCAACCACAAAACCTGCTCCCGCATTCACATATACTTCCCTTACATTTATCTCAAAGTTCTCAGGTCTTCCAAGTTTCTTCGGATCATCTGAAAGTGAGTACTGATTCTTTGCCATACATATAGGAAATTTATCAAATCCGAGTGCTTTTGCCCTATCAAGAGCCTTCTTTGCTGCAGGTGAATACACTACATTCTTTGCTCCGTATATTTTTGTTGCAATAGTATGAAGCTTATCTTCAAGACTCATATCATCAGGATAAAGCAGAGTAAAATGACTCTTTTTATTTTCAAGTGTGTAAAGAATCTTTTCGGCAAGCTCTATTCCGCCCTTTCCGCCTTCTTCCCATACCTTTGAAACTGCAAACTCACAATTTCTGCTTTCACAAAACTCTCTGATAAAGTCCACTTCCGCCTCTGTATCAGTAACAAAATTATTTAGGGTAACCACTACAGGTACTCCGAAGAGTTTTATATTTTCAATATGCTTTTCAAGATTTACTATACCTTTTTTCAAGGCTTCAAGATTTTCATTTGATAAATCTTCCTTAGCCACTCCGCCATTATATTTAAGAGCTCTCACTGTAGCTACTATTACCACACAGTCAGGAGAAAGACCTGCTTTTCTGCATTTTATATCAAAGAACTTCTCCGCTCCGAGGTCCGCACCGAATCCTGCCTCTGTAAGCGCTATATCGGCCATTCCCATTGCAATCTTTGTAGCTCTTATTGAATTACATCCATGTGCTATATTTGCAAAAGGACCACCGTGAACAAGTGCAAGTGAATGATTCAGAGTCTGTACGATATTCGGCTTTATTGCATCTTTTAAAAGTGCGGCCATAGCTCCCACAGCTTTTAAATCTTTGGCAAATACAGGCTCTCCTTTAAAATTATATGCAACTATAATATTTGAAAGTCTTTCCTTCAAATCATTCATATCCTTTGACAAACATAGTATTGCCATTATCTCTGAAGCCACCGAGATTACAAAATGATCTTCTCTGACCACTCCGTCGGTCTTATTTCCAAGTCCTACTACTATATTTCTTAACACTCTGTCATTCATATCTATACATCTTTTATGAATGATTGCCCCTGTATCTATTCCAAGTGTATTTCCCTGTTGAATATGATTGTCAAGCATAGCGGCCAAAAGATTATTTGCAGATGTTATAGCGTGAAAATCTCCTGTAAAGTGAAGATTTAACTCATCCATAGGTACCACCTGTGCATATCCGCCTCCGGCAGCTCCGCCCTTTACACCGAAACATGGTCCGAGAGAAGGCTCTCTAAGTGCTATTACCGCACTCTTTCCCATCTCCTTAAATGCCTGTCCAAGACCTACAAGAGTTGTAGTCTTTCCCCTCTCCTGCAGGAGTAGGATTTATTGCCGTTACAAGTACAAGCTTACCTCTTTTATTTTCTTCATGAGCTTTTAAAAACTCTTCACTAAGCTTTGCCTTATACTTACCGTACATTTCCAAGTCATTAGCATCTATACCATATTCACTTGCCACATCGACAATATTTTTCATTTCTATACTTCTTGCAATCTCGATATCGCTACGCATATATCCTCCTAAAGATAAGTTCTCGGATGTTTATAAAACATCCAAGAACTCGTCCATATTCATCAATATTTCTCTTTTCTTTGTTCCGGCTTCACCACCTACAACCCCCGCACTTGCAAGCTGATCCATTATTCTTGCGGCTCTGTTAAAGCCTATTTTAAAGTTTCTTTGAAGATTACCTATGGAAGATTTGTCTTTTTCTATTATATATCTTCCCGCAGCCTCAAAAAGCTCATCTCTTTCCGAAATATCACTTCCCGCACTTGCCGCATTCTGCGTTTCTTCTATCTGCTTGATTGTATTCTCATCATATACCGCCTGCATTCCCTGATTTTTAAGAAATCAACTACTGCAGACACCTCTTCATCAGATACAAACGCACCCTGTACTCTCATAGGTGTTGCCGATCCATATGGTGCAAACAGCATATCACCCTTTCCAAGAAGCTTTTCAGCACCGTTGCTGTCAAGTATTGTTCTGGAATCCGTACCTGAAGATACCGCAAAAGCAATTCTTGAAGGTATATTGGCCTTTATTATACCTGTGATAACATTTACACTAGGTCTTTGTGTAGCTATAACAAGGTGAATTCCACATGCTCTGGCAAGCTGTGCAAGTCTTACTATTGCATCTTCAACCTCATTGTTTGCAACCATCATAAGGTCCGCCAACTCATCTATAATTATAACTATCTTCGGCAATTTCTCAGGCAAACCTTCAATATTGCCTCTTCTTCTCGCCTCTTCTATTCTCTTATTATAAGCCGTAAGATCTCTTACTCCTGTAGCCGCAAACTTCTTATATCTCTCACCCATTTCAGCTACAGCCCAGTTAAGTGCTGAAGCCGCCTTCTTAGGCTCTGTTACAACAGGTATCAAAAGATGAGGTATGCCGTTGTATACTGATAGCTCCACAACCTTAGGGTCTACCATGATAAGTTTTACATCTTCAGGTGAATACTTGTATATAATACTCATTATCAAAGTATTGATACATACCGATTTACCCGAGCCTGTTGCACCTGCAATAAGTACATGAGGCATCTTTGCAATATCTGAAACTATTACTTTGCCGGAAATATCCTTACCTACCGCAAAACCGATACTTTCATTTCCGTTTTTAAAAGCTCTACTCTCAAAAAGATCTCTTAAGAATACCGTCTGCTTTTGCTTATTCGGTACCTCTATACCTATGGCGGATTTACCGGGTATAGGTGCCTCAATTCTTATATCACTTGCCGCCAATGCAAGTTTAATATCATTTGCAAGTGAGAGTACTTTTGATACCTTTACACCCTGCTCAGGCTTTAACTCATAAAGTGTTACAGAAGGTCCTACACTTATATCTTCCACCGTTACATTTACATCAAAGCTTGCCAATGTCTCCTGCAATGTAATTGCAGTATTTCTATATTCACTGTCTGATATTGCCTCTCCTGCTTCAGTATTCTTATTTAACAGGAATGTACCCGGATATGTATAAGGCCTTTGAACTTTCTTTGCGATTTCATTTCTTATCTTACCCTGTGGTGAGTTTGCTCTTTGCTCCTCCATCTTCTTTTGCAATGCTTGGGTGTCTGAAACTATGACTTTTCCACCTGCAGTTACTAAAGTCTTTTCACCATCATTGCTTACCAGAGTGTTTTCAAGTTTATCTGTGTCATGAGTTTCTTCTCTTTTGAAACTTCCATTATTTACAGGTTCACTCTGTGCCCCTTTATTATGTACATATATATCATCAAATGAGTTGTTTCCATATGATGTTCCCCTTGGCTCATCATATTCATCACCATAAGCTTTTATGAATTCAATGCTTTTGTCTGAGTTTTCTTCTTTTTCTTCTCTTCTTGTAAAGTCGTAATTTTCATCTATATAGCGGAAGTCTTCATGTGTTTCGTCATCTATGATTCTGACAGTTGAAATAGGCTGTTCATATATATCTATTTCATCCTTTCTTGCCAGTATTTCATTGGCTCTTCTCAATGTTTCTTCATCTATATCATTTTCAAATCTTGAATCTTCTTTACCTCTGTTTATGCTTCCATAGAAGGTATCAGGTCGTTTATTTACGATAATTGAAGACTGTGTGCCGGATCTTTTAGGTTCATAGCTGGCCTCATATTTACTCTGAATAGTACCCTTGTCCGAGCTGTCTTTTACAAATTTCTCATCATTTTTTGCATCGAAAATACCGGATATAGGCTCATTTCTTTGACTTCCTACATTGGCCGTGGGAAGATCCACAACATGCTTTTTTTTCTTCTTTGAGAAATCAATAGCCCCCAGGTCAATCTTGCCCTTATTAGGCTTGTAGTCATAATCTAAAAGTTCACCAATATATCCTTCATTTTTATCATCAATATCAAGTTCTTCAAACTCTTCTTCAAACCCAGGATCTTCTTCATATTCCCATTCTTCGACAAGTTGCTGTTCTCTTCTTTGTTTTCTTTGTTCCATCACCCTTGCCACATCATTTTTAGCCCTTGATATGGTCATCTGTCCTCCGGTTTACTATGGAGACAAATGATTTTCCGGTTAATATAACAATTGATATTATAAGTACAGCAATAAAGAATATGATAGCTCCGATCTTACCCAGTACCGATGATATAAGAAGTCCCAGACCTCCACCTATGAATCCACCATACCATCCCTCTGTATAAAATCTTATAAGACCGAATTCTTTTAAATTCGGAATTCCAAAAAGTGATATAAGTGCATCAATAGCAAGCACAGCCATCAAAACACCTGCAAATTTAATTTTTGCAAGGCTTGATCCTATATTTGAAAGTAAAAACGCTCCACCGACAAATACAAACATTGGCACTGCAAAACCCAGTATTCCGAATACTCCAAGCTGGAATATTCTAAGATATTTTCCCACTACTCCTATAAGTCCGAAATGACTTAAAAAAAGTACTAATGATACACAAAATAACGCAATCATCAGAATTTCCGAATTAAGGAAATCCAACTGCTCATTATTATCTATTTTCTTCTTCGCTCTGCTACGGCTACTTGTTTTCCCTGTTCTTTTTGTTGTTTGTTTTCGACTTGCCACTTCAATTCTCCACTTCCATAAAGTCTACCCTTAAGTATACATAATATAGAAATTATTTGCAATAAGATAGAACCTCTACTTAAAAATAATACATTATACAGTCCTATTATCGCTGTTTTCAATTACTATACCTATATCCATATTTACAAGCTCACCTATATGTTTTGAAGCCTCTTTTGTAATAAGACCTTTTTTCAAGAATCCTATACTTACCGTAATGTCTGAATTAACACATATATCCGCCTCCCCGGTATCGCCGTTCATTCCCGAATTTATATCTGCACTTACCACACTTGCATTTGAATCATTTATAGCCTTTATAAGGGAATATACCGGTTCTTTTACATCACCGCTAAAACCTGTGCCATATATACAATCGAGAATATAATCATATGAATTAAATTTATCAAGTAAAGCCTGATAGTCCATACTGTCATCTAAAATATTGTATTTTATTCCGTTTTGCTTACAAATATTAAAATAGTATTGTCCGTCCTCTGAGAATTTATCCTTTATCAAAAGTATCTCTACATCAATTCCTTCTATATTAAGAAGATCCGCCACCACATATCCGTCACCTGCATTATTTCCGCTTCCGGCAACTACAAGTACTTTATCACCTATATTCCAGTCTCCAACATAGAATATTGCCTCTCCTGCCCTGTACATTAACTCCTTGCTGTCTACAAAATTTGCAATAGTATAGCTGTCTGCATCTCTCATTTCTTTTACTGACAGCACTCGTTTTTGCTCAAATGAATCAAAGAATTTTTTTACAAGTTTTTTGTAATCGCTCTCCCTTATCTCCATTCCCTTTGCGCCCATCAGCTCTAATTCAACTCCCATCTCTACAACTCTGGTATCAAGAGTTTCAAAGCCGTTCTTTCTGTAAAATTCAAGCCTCTTTTTTCTTTGCTTTAAATTATCGCTTTCCTCTATCGGCTCTATTGCCAGAGAAAGCCTTGGATGAATTTTCTTATACTCATGCAGTATTCTGCTTCCGTATCCACTCTGTCTTAAGGAATTTTCTATTGCAAAATAAAAGATATATGAAAGTTCATCACCAACCAATGTATGTATAAATCCAAGCCATTTATCGTCATCATAAATTGACAAAAATTCCACACCTCTGTCGTTTCCGACTAATACCATAATATAAAAAGGTATCCTCTCTTCAAAAGGAAAAGCATCAAAGTAAAGTTGTTTTATTTCTTCCAGATTTTTGGTATTTTTCATCTATTGTCTCAAATCTAATCATTATTCTCCTATCCGAAAATATGGATTTTATTCCATTCCATATCTTTTTCTTTTATTATATTACTACACGTACAGGCGTAATAAGCCGTAAAAGTTTTTGTTTAAGAATTTTTAATTCAATCTTTCGAAACTATTTTTTTCTTTTTTTAGATATAAAATGCTATTTTTATTTGACATTTTTTTGATAAATAGGTATAAAATCGTCTCTTGTCAAACTTAAGACTGATTGCTCAGTCTGTTTATGGGAGGTATTTAAAATGTTAAAATTAAAATTATTTTCAATCGCCGCAATAGCTATGCTTGCTTTCACAGCTTGTGGTTCAAGCTCACAAAAGGCTGAGGCTTCTTCTGCTGTAGAATCAGCTGCAAACGAAGTTTCTTCTGCTATGGAATCAGCTGCTGATGCCGCTTCTTCAGGTGTTGAAGCAGGTAAGGCTGATGCTTCTTCTGCTGTTGAATCTGCTAAGGATGAAGTTTCTTCTGCTATGGAGTCGGTTGGTGGAGATCTCTCAAGTGCTGCCGCTGATGTTGCAAATGTTATGGAGTCTGCAAACGGTCTAGCTTCAGATGCTGCCAACATCGCATCAACTGCTGCTGACGCCGCTTCTTCTATTGCTGCAGATGCCGCTACAGTAGCGAAATAATCTTATATAATCTTAAGTCAGCTACAAAATGTAGCTGACTCTTTATTTTATTTCTTCGATTTTAATGTGGCTGCAGTGATTGCTTCTATCACTCCTGCTCTAAAACTGTAATCCTCAAGTGCTTTTACACCTTCTATAGTAGTACCTGCAGGTGAGCACACCATATCCTTTAGTACCGCCGGATGTATACCGGTCTCAAGTAATTGTGCCGCACTTCCAAGTACTGTTTTTGCAGCCATCTTTATGGCCACATCTCTTTTTAGTCCATGAAGTACACCTGCATCAGCCAATGCCTCTATAAACATTGCAACATATGCCGGGCCTCCTCCTGAAAGTCCTGTAACGACCGGAAAAAGGCTCTCTTCCACCCATTCCACAAGACCTATCGCTGAAAACATGCCATCAAGAGTTTTCTTTTCTTCATCATATGCATTGCTGTCACTGTCAAGAGCAAATACACCCTCACCTACTATAGCGGGAGTATTTGGCATTATTCTTAATACTCTTTTATCTCTTCCTATCCATGACTTTATAGTCTCGCTCTCAAGACCTGCAACAATTGATATAATAAGTTTATCATTAAGCTCTGCAGCTATCTTTTCAAAAAGAGATTTTGCATGTATCGGCTTTACCGCTACAAGTATGGTATCGGAATTTTTTACCAGATCCGTCTCATCATTGTATACTTTAAATCCGTCAGTCTTTGCTCTTTCTCTTGTTTTATCATATGTATCAAAAACACCTATATCTTTGATATCCATCGACTTTTTCGAAACAAATCCTTTTGCAATGGCGGATCCCATATTTCCAAAGCCTATTACACCTAATTTCATTCTATCTCCTATTCCAATATCTTATCATTAAACTTTGATACCTCTTCCAGATACTTTTTGCCAAGCTCACTGATTGCAATATCTTTTCTCATAATATAACCTATGGTCATTTTTTCATCAGAATCAAGCTTTACAGCCATATATTCATCACCGTTTAACTCTTCACATATGATACCTGAGCAAAGTGTGTATCCGTTTAAACCTACCATAAGATTAAGTAAAGTTGCCCTGTCATTAGCCTTTATCAGCTTATGGTATTCATAGGTTGAAAGAACCTCTTCCGCAAAATAAAACGAATTGTAATCTCCCTGTTCAAAAGAAAGACATGGATAATCCATAAGCTCTTCCATTTTTATCTTACTTTTATTTGCCAAAGGATGATTTCTGTACAAATAAACATAAATACTGCACTCCATCAGCGGAGTAAAGACAAGATTTGATTCCTTAAAAAGCTTGGTCAGAATATTTTTATTAAAATCATTCAAATAAAGTATTCCTATCTCACTTTTAAATGTCTTTACATCATTAATAACATCAAATGTCTTTGTCTCATGTACTGCAAATTCATATTCGTCCATACCGAATTGCTTTACCAGATTTACAAAGGCACTGACTGCAAATGTATAGTGCTGCATTGATACACTGAATTTCTTTTTAAGCTTGGGACTTGAAATATATTTAGCCTCTATCAAATCAAACTGCTCAACAACCTGTCTTGCATATCCTACAAACTCACTGCCTTCCGGTGTAAGAAATATACCTCTGTTATTCCTTGAAAACAGTTTTATTCCTATTTCCGATTCCAGTTCGGCTATTGCTGACGAAAGACTCGGCTGTGTAATAAACAGATTTCCTGCGGCCTTATTTATAGAACCGGCATTTGCTACTTCTATAACATATTTTAATTGAGTTAAAGTCATACTATGCCTTCAATTCTTTACTTTCCAAAGTATTCTTTATAATTTCGCTCACCCTTTTTGCAAGTGCCTTATGTGAGTCTTCCGTTAAATGCATAAAGTCAATATCATTCATAGTAACACATGAAGCCGAATCAAAAAATTCCACCCCAAGTTCCTTTGCTATAAGTTCATATTCTTTTGCAATTTCATAGGACTTATCGGAGCATATACCCATGTTTTTACCTACATCCGAAAGCTCACATTCCTTTAATATAGGTCCCGGTGCTATTACAAGTATATTAGGCTTATCCCTCCAAACTTCCGCCTCAAGAGCCTTTTTTACAAGTCTTCTCATTCCAAGTGCAATATTGGCTGCTGTCAAAGAAAATCTCTCTTTACAATCATTGTTCCAAGCATTATAACCAACATATCAAGTGGTGAATGTGTTTGCAAGCATGGTAAAAGATATGTTAACCCTGAAAGTCCCTCATTAAAAGGATCGTCAAGACAGGTGGTTCTTCCGCAAAGCCCCTCTTCATATATTCTATATTCACTTCCAAGGAGCTTGGCAGCTACCATAGGCCATCTGATTTCTTCATTAAATCTTCCACCTGTAGCAGCATCATACCCCCATGTATTTGAATCTCCAAAAATAACAACTCTCTTTTTCATATTTTTCCTACCTATTATCATAGTTTTCTTCTATTATACTAAAACTTCACAGTCTTTTTCAATACAGGTGATTTATCAAAATGGGGCTGTCGGAAAATGGCAGCCATAAAAAAAGTTATGGAGGATTTAGATTTTTCCGGACTGTTAGCCAATTGTTCGGATAAGGGAAGAACAGGGTACAACCCGGTCTTGATGTATGCAGTTATTGCAATAGGAAGAAATATAAATAAATATCATCGTTTTCTCTACGCAAAACTAAAAAAATTTGAAGGAAAACCACAGGAGAAAACAGCATAGTAAAAAATGCAAAAGCAAAATTTCATCCAAGGGAGTTTTATGCCCAAAAATAGACAGTATTATAGAAAAACAAAATATCCTGACAAAGTCACAAAGCCAAAACGCCTTGTATTTGTCAGGATATTTCTATTTCGCTCTGCGGGAAGTAAAATTACTTATTTCCCGACAGCCCCTTATATATAAAACATTGATATACCATTGTACAAAAAAATAATGTTTCAAAAATTATCTTAAATGATCATTTTGCTTCATATATATAAACAAATATATATAGAGCAAGTAGAAGAAAAAAACTTGATATTTCCAAAAATAAACTATCAACAATTATTCCTATTATACATACTGCCATTGAAGCAGCTATTCCAAAAAAAGTAGATAGATAGTAGTTTAGAAATCTTATTATAATTATAATATCCTGGTTTCATATTTGCCAAGGCTCTGGATATATTATTATCTTTGCAAAATAAAAAAATATAAGCCTAATACAAATGAAATTATTAAAAATTATTATACATTTAAACATTTATGACCAACCCACAACATCCCAAACACTATAAGAAAAACTCTTCTTCATATATTATCCTTCCCAAGACTGATGAAAAAAACAGTTAAAACTAAAAAAATATTTTTCTAATAGTTTTTTTCAAACTATAGAATACAATTATATACTTTGAATCTTTGTATTGTCCATTATTTCACAATTATTTACATCTTCTATACAAAGGACTTTCTATTCCGTTCTTAAATATTTATATTGTGATTATATACATGAATGTTTTTATGTCAATCTAATTTCATTTTTAATATAATTTTTAAAAAAATCTAGTTTCTATGAATTGAGTTTACCCGATGACGATCCGGTCTATACCCTAAAAAAAGTTATGGAGGATTTAGATTTTTCCGGACTGTTAGCCAATTGTTCGGATAAGAGAAGAACAGGGTACAACCCAGTCTTGATGTATGCAGTTATTACTTATGCAAATATGCGAGGAATACGTACTATCGATCGTATTGTGGATTTATGTGAAAGAGATATTGTTTTTATCCGGCTTACTCAAGGGAGAAAGCCAAAACGCCTTGTATTTGTCAGGATATTTCTATTTCGCTCTGCGGGAAGTAAAATTACTTATTTCCCGACAGTCCCAATTGTATTTCAAGTATTTATTTCTTTTTCTTTTTATAATAAAGATATCCTGAAATTATTACTGCAGCTGCCGCTATAAAAGAAAGTATAATAATATATTTATTTATACTCTCAGTCCTAATCAGAACAATTTCTCCTTGTGGACTGTTTACTTTAAAGCTCAGATAAGATCCGACTTTGACTGTATCCGCTTTTATAATACCGTTTTCAGTCTTTATTCCTACAACATTTGCCTTACCGTCTTCATTTAAAACTCTAAGCTCAATGCCCTCATTCATATATCTTCCTTCAGGAATTATACTGTATTTATATGCCCTAATCACATCTTTATCTGTCTCAGGTACGCCAGTCTCTTCCACTTGAATACTTGTCCCTTCATAGAATAATGCACTTGCAAGTAAAACCGGCTTACCGTTAATATTTGTATTTGCAGAAATATTTTTATTCCATCTTTCTTCAACCAAATGTATGTTTATATTCCTCTTTATATTATTTAATTCCTTATTCTCCCAGTATGTATTATATCCCTCAACCTCCGGAGCCTTAGGAATATCGGCACCGCTGACATATGAATTATATGCGACATTTACTGTCTTTATAATATCATCTCCCACAAAGTAATTTACTCTTAGAGTTTTAAATCCTTCAGGAGTATTATTATCCTGCAAAAGTTCCTCATATGAAACAATACCTGCTTCAGAGTTTAGAGTTATATCATTTATCGCTCCGACACCTTCATCAACATATCTGTTTGCATTTACATAGGCGTCTTTTAAAACATCTCCGGCAATACTTCCAAACCTTCCGGAATTGGTACTTACTACAGTACTCATGGCGGTATTTCCTATAAGATCTCCGGCAATTCCGGCAATCCCTCCTATATAATCGCTTCCTTTTACATCTCCAAGCATATAAGAATCTTTGATAAGGTTTTTACTGTAACCTGCAATTCCTCCTATATAAGATCCGCTTTGTGAACTGACATCGGCAAAGTTTTTGTTTGCAACGACTGCTCCATAGTCGGCTTTTGCCACTATACCTCCTGCGTAGTCATTTTTTACATTTATTTCACCTTCATTTGTATTTGACTGTATCAGAGCATATACATTATTTGAAAAATTAAGAGATGTCTCTCCTCTTTTATCTACATCATCTTTAATGTCCGTTTCCGTAATAATGCTGTCCTCCGGATCTATGCCGACTCTACCTACAATTCCCGCAGTATCTATATCACCGTTTATAATTGCTCTGTTTAGAGAATTTTCCAGTCTACCGTATGCATATTCCTTAGGCGGATTTACAGATACGTCAAAATAAATTTTCCCGTCATCAATTTTCTCTTTTAGCCTGTCCCCTCCGTTTGAATAGTGCCCCTTATATTGTCAATTTCATTCTTTACTCCGTCAACACTGCTCTTTATATCCTGTCTGCTGCTTTTTAAGTCCTGTCTTGCTTTATTTATCTCAGCTTCAAGCTCATCTTTTTTTCCTCTTACGGTTTCATAGGAATCATCAAGATTCTGCCTTAAATCACTTTTTTCATCATCCAAATAATCAAGTAACTCATTTGATTTTGAATACAAATCATCAATTTCATGAGTAATTGCCTGCAAATCATCTGCAATATTATCGGCACTTTCTTTTTTATCCTCAATATCACTTTTCATTCTTTTAGATATCTCATTGATATTTTTTATACCGGCAATAAGATTTTGAAGTTTGGTATTTCTGTCATTTATGATATCCTTATAGCTTTCTCCATGCCTTAAATCTCCAACATTATCTCCTATATCTGAAATATCGGAGTTTATATTACCGGTTATACCCTTTATATCGTCTTTTTTTTCTTGCAATCCGGCATCAAATTTATCCGCCTCTTCAGTGTGGAAATTTTTTCTTTCATTTATACTCTCTTCAAGCTCATTTTTTTTGGAATCAATGCCGTCTACATTATTCTCCAATATAGTTGCATTTTTATCCACCTCGGCCTCAAAGGCATCCAATAACTTTGACAGTGTTTCCGTCTGTCTTTCCAGGCTGTCTATAGTATCCCCTTCATATGAAATCTCTATATAAGGCTTTAATAATCCGGCTATACCTCCTATATCCTTCCTACCATAAACTGAGGCTTCATTTATACAATTATTTAAAGCTCCAGTCTGTAAGCCGACTATACCACCTACTTTATATCCTATATGAGGGTATCCTACCTTTTCACTGTTTGTACAATCTCTTATAATACCGCTTGATACTCCTGCAATTCCGCCTGTCATCTCCTGCTTTACATCATCAGTAACGGCATTTGAAACGGTAATACTTGGTACACTTTTCATTTTATCATCATCAGGAAGTACACTCTCATTATTACCTGCAATTCTTCCAAGGTTTTGTGATCCTACGATACTTCCCTTATTATATCCGCAGATACCTCCTACTATTTTTGTGCCGTTTACCACAGCATGATTTTTTGAGTTGATTATAAATCCGCTTTCATCATTTACACCGGCTATACCGCCTACTCTTTTATAAGCTGTTACATATCCGGCGAAGCTTACATTCTCTATAACACCTTTATTGGTTCCTACAACTCCTCCTACAAGTGTCTTACCGCCGTCAGGGCTTATATTTCCTTCCACATTAAGATTCTTAATGCTTCCCTTTGTACCGAGTACACTTATAAGACCCGCACCTGTACTTTTTTCACTTACATTAAGCCCCTTTATTGTATATCCACTGCCGTCAAGAGTTCCGGAGAATATTGAAACAGGCTTAAAGTCCTTGTCCGACAAGTCAATATCATTTGTTAAAACATAGATCTTATTTAATGTAAAATTCTCAACCGTAGAATCTTTTGAAAGACTTATGAGTTCATCGGCGCTGTTTATATTTATGACATCTTGTGTATTTTGTGCAGAGTTAATATCGGCATTTGCAGTCGCATATACCGGTAAAACATTTCCGAATATTAAACTAAGACTCAGTAATAATGCTATTTTCTTCTTCATCTTCTCTCTTATTCTCCTCCTCATTTATTTTTCTTGAAAACGATGTCTTGTCAATAATGAAATCAAAAGTATAAAGTAATACCGGCAACACCACCATTACCATTATAATTGAAATAACAACTCCCTTTCCAAGAGTTTTTCCAAGAGATGCAATGGTCGGATTTGATGTGATATTTCCTATTACAAATCCTGAAGCCGCCATAATACTTCCCGATGTGACTATTGTAGGGGAAAGCCTCATTTAAAGTTCTTGATATTACTTTCTTTCTGTCCGAAATCTCTTCTCGTAGAGCCAGATATCTGCTTGTGATAACAATTGCATAATCGATTGTTGCTCCCATCTGTATTGAACTTACTATCAAATAACTTAAGAAGAACATATTCTCACCCGTCAGATACGGCAAACTGAAGTTTATCCAGATACTTCCCTGTATTGTAAGTACCAATATAAAAGGCAATGCGGCATTTTGGAATGTAAAAAGTAATATAACACCAACCAAAAGTGCTGTTATAATACTGATTCTTAAATTGTCACCTCCAAATGATTTACTGATATCATAGTCACTTGAACTGTCACCGACCACATATGCTTCATCATAATATTTCTTTGCTATTTCTCGCACATTATCAATATTTGTAAAGGTATCTTCACCTTCAAGAGGCTTATCCCATATAAGTAAAATTCTTGAATACTTTTCACTTTCCAGCTGTTTTCTTGCATCGGTTATACTTTTATGTATATCTACTATATCGCTGATAGTATCCTCATCTATATCAAGACCGCCCTCTTCAATTTGGTCATATAAAAAGTCCACCATATTTATTATAGGTATTTTATAGCTGTCAATACTCTTCATAAACGCACCGTACTGCTCATTCTTTAATGCATAGAATCTATATGCTGCCTTTACAAGATCCACATCCACATCTGCAACCTCCGCCAGTTCCCTTGGATTTAAACTGTCTGTAAGTACATATTCTCCGTTATTACCTACTTCAATATTTGCAAGTCCTGTAACACTCTTTACTCCCTGAATATTTGAAACTTCTTTAAGCAGTGCGGCCTCTCGCAAGTAGTCCTCCTTCGGAATAACTATCGCCATTATATTGCTTCTTCCAAACTGCTCCTCAATTTTTTCCTTCGCTTCAAGATACTCGGTCTTCTTATCAGACTCTATGGAATTTACATCAAATATATATCCGGTTTTATTTGAAAGTATAACTCCGGCGACTGTAATAACTATAAATAAAGGAAGTATAATTCTTTTTAACTTTAAAATTCCGCTTCCAAGTACTTCTATATTCGGTACGAAATTTTTATGCATTGATTTTTCAATCTGTTTTTCAAACATCATTATAAGTGCAGGCATAAATGCAAATACTGCCAGCATACTGAATATAATTGACTTAAGTAAAACTCTTCCAAGGTCCATACCTATCTGAAACTGCATTGTCATCAGTGCCACCATACCTGCCATAGTGGTAAGAGAACTTGATGATATCTCGGGTATAGCCTTTGCAAGTGCTTTTATAAGAGCATGTTTCGGCTTGTAATACCTTCTTTCCTCCATAAATCTGTGGAAAAGTATTATTACATAGTCAATAGCAAGCGCCAACTGCAATACTATGCCTACAGCCTTTGTTACAAAAGAGATTCTTCCGAATATAAAATTTGTACCTATATTCAGTACTATCGCTATTCCGAATGTAAGCATGAAAATCAGTATTTCCATATATGTTTGTGAGGTGAACAATAATACAGCTATTATTATAATTATTACAAGGACAAATATAACCTTCATATCCTTGTTCAAATCTTTAGCATCATCTTTATCAATAGTTGTATATATAACATTGTCATAAGGTGATACCAAATCCCTTACCTTAACTATTGCATCCTGAACTAATTTGGAGCTTTCAACATCATCAAAGCTTATTGTATACAGAGCAGAAAAATTCTTATAAAAATCTTCTATATCCTTATTTTCATAATCTTTATCAGATTTATCATAAAAATCTACTTTTGAAACTCCCTTGATATCCCCAATTTCTTTTGATACTTCAAGGGCTCTGTCATAATCAACATTATAAATCATTACTTTTGCCGTTCCAAAAGTCGTAAAGCTCTCATCCATAATATCAAGCCCCTGCTTTGTCTCGGAGGACTCCGGTAAATAATCTGATAATTTATCACTGACCTTTACCCATGATGAACTGAACACTCCGAATACTGCAGCAAGAATAAAAAATACAAGAAAAGCTTTTCTTTTATTCACTATAAATGAAGCAATCTTTTCAAACATCTTTCTCTCTCCTATTCTTTATACTTATGTATATTTTTTTAGACATATGGCTATTTATTCGGTATTATATTACAGTCGTGAGCTTTTTTCAACACCTGTTTATTATTTTTAAAATAAAAAAGTTGGGACTCTTATCGAATCCCAACCAAAAATCATTCTTTATTTTTTCTTTTTGTTTGAATAATATGTATCATCCATAGGTAATTTAGGTCTTAACTTACCGTCTCTCTTGTAGTACGCATTCTGTACAGCAGGAGCTGTAGGGATTGTTGCAATCTCGCCGATACCCTTTGAACCGTATGCTACTCCAAGAAGCTCTTCCTTCTCAACATATATTGCCTCAATCTCAGGTATATCTGTAGCTCTCATAAGTCCAAGTGTACCGTACTTTGACTTAGGTACGCAATCCTGTAACTTAAAGTCCTCAGTAAGTGCATATCCGAGTGACATAAGAACTCCACCCTCTATCTGACCCTGGATAGAAATAGGGTTTACTACCTTTCCTGAGTCATGAGCCGCATAAACCTTCTTAACCTTACCGTCCTCATCAAGTACAACAAGATGTGTTGCAAATCCGTATGCAACATGAGATTTAGGGAACGGTACGTCTGCTCCAAGCTTATCTGTAGGCTCAAAGTACTCTGCATAGTAGTCTTTACCGTTAAGCTTAGTTAAATCTCCTCCGGCAGCATCAAGATCCTTTTTAAGTTCAAGTGAAACTCTTCTTATAGCCTCACCGCTTATAAGAGTCTGTCTTGATCCTGAAGTAGTACCTGAGTCAGGATCAAGTTCAGAGTTACATCCCATATTTTTAAACTTAGACTTCGGCAAGTTCAAAGTTTCTGCCGCCATCTGTACAAATATTGTTGCACAACCCTGACCGATATCTGAAGCACCGCAGTATATCTCTATAACACCGTCATTGACAATAAGTTTTGCACGTCCTGTATCAGGAAGTCCTACACCTACACCGGCATTCTTCATAGCACATGCCAAACCTACATTCGGATAGTTTGCTTCATAAGCATCTTTTACAGCTTCCAATGTCTCTTTAAGAGCTGTTGAACAGTCTGCTATCTGTCCGTTAGGCAATACCTTACCCGGTTCGATAGCATTTCTGTATCTGATTTCCCAAGGTGATATACCTACCTTCTCAGCAGCAAGTCAATGATTGACTCAAGTGCAAATTCACTCTGGCATACTCCGAATCCTCTGAACGCACCTGCCGGAGGATTGTTTGTATAGTATCCGAAACCTCTAATATCATGATTCTGATAGCAATAAGGTCCTACCGCATGAGTACATGCACGCTCAAGTACAGGTCCGCAAAGAGATGCATATGCACCTGTATCAAAATAGATATCACAGTCAAGTCCTGTGAATATACCGTTTTCATTACATCCGAGAGTAAATGTACCATGCATAGCATGACGCTTTGGATGGAATGCGAGTGACTCGTCTCTACTAAACTTAGCCTTTACAGTTCTTCCAAGCTTATATGCACAAAGTGCGGCTATATGCTGAACTGAAACGTCTTCTTTACCTCCGAATCCGCCACCTACAAGCTTGTTCTCAACAACTATCCTTTCAGGATCCCAACCAAACATTATAGCTATTTCTTTTCTTGTATCAAATACACTCTGGTCTGTAGAGTAAACCTTTACACCGTCCTTATATGGAAGAGCTATCGCACACTCAGGCTCAAGGAATGCATGCTCTGTAAAAGGTGTATCAAAAGTCTCTGTAACAGTATATTTTGAATTGGCAATCGCTTCCTTGGCATCGCCTCTTTTAACATGTCTTGACTGACAAAGATTACCGTTAGGATGAACCTTAGGTGCATTTTCCGCCTTAGCTTCGTCTATATTTCTTACAGGCTCCAAAACCTCATATTCAACCTTAACAAGAGCCTTAGCCTTCTTTAATATATCTTCACTTTCAGCAACTACGATACAGATAGCATCACCCATGCATCTTGTGATATCGCCTTTTGCAATCATTACATCCCAGTCCTGCTGAATATGTCCTACCTTATTGTTTGGAACATCTTCAGCCATATAAACCGCAACAACTCCTTCAAGTGCCAGTGCCTCTGAAGCGTCAATATCAAGTACTCTTGCTCTAGGATATTTTGTTCTGACTGCTGAAGCATGGAGCATATTCTCAAGTTCCATATCATCAACATACTCACCGATACCGAGAACCTTATCTCTTACATCAATTCTGAATGCATTTGATCCTACACCGAAGTCTTCACCCTTTTCAAGCTCTTCATCAATCTTCTTGTCGCCTCTAAGTATCTGAGCCGCAAGGTCGATACCTTCAATGATCTTCTTATATCCTGTACATCTACAGATATTTCCCTTTATTGCCTCTTTGATCTCATTTTCTGTAGGATTAGGATTTCTGTCAATAAGAGCTTTACCTGACATTACCATACCCGGAATACAGAATCCGCACTGTACAGCACCCTTTGAACCGAATGCATACACAAATGCCTCTTTTTCAAAATCACTTAAGCCTTCAACTGAAACTATGTTCATACCTTCAGCTCTTTTTGTAGTCATAACACAGGCTCTTGTAGCCTTACCGTCAATTATAATGGTACAAGTACCGCACGCTCCCTGACTACAACCGTCCTTAATAGATTTGAGCTTTAAATCGTCACGCAAAAATCTAAGCAGTGACACTTCTTTTTCAGTTTCAACCAATTTACCGTTTACTGTAAAACTGTACATCAAAATTCCCTCCACGATGTATTTATATGCCATTAAATACGTTGCTGATTTTATTTAAAATCTCGGCATATATAATTGTTAAATTGTTAGCAAATTTTGTTTGGATTTAATAACACCTAATTTTCGATTTTTTTGAACTTTAGATATAGATGTTAGATTAACCAAAAAAATTTTTAGATATATTCTCCTTAAGAAAAAAATATTCCGCAATCTTATTCACATTTTTTTCAACAATGTATTGTTGAGATTATAGCATAATATTTCAAATAAATAAACTTTTTTTATCTATGTATTCGATAATAAACCCTATTTTGCGCTATTTTTTTCAAAGTTTGACTTGGCGGTATACCAAAATATTTTTTATATAATCTACTGAAATACAGCGGGTCTCTATACCCTACATTGATAGCTGCTTCAGTGACCGATACGCCCGATAACAGCAGATTTACAGCCTTTCTAAGGCGTAGTCTTATAAGATAATCAATAGGCCTGATGTGGTATATCTTATTGAATGCATAGGAAAAATGTGCCTTATTCATACCTGCAATATCGGATAGATCCTCAAGTTTTAAATTTTTATTATAGAATTTTTCCATAAGTTCCACAGCTTTTTCTATCTGTAATATCTCTTTATTTATCATGGAATACCCGAAAGAACTGAGAATAAGTTGTTGAGCAATAATACTGTTATGCACCTGATCGTCAAAATTTGCTCTCTCTACACTTGCTTTTAGTTTCAACAACAATTCTTTTGAAATATCCTGCTCAAAATCAGATATTTTATATACCGAATTCATAATATCACTATACCCATGCCATGGAACTTCAGGATCGTAATATATATTTAAATGTATAAAAGGCTCATCGGTAATTACGTCAAAAGCTATTTTTCTGTTTTTGGCACCATGAATAACTACATCAGGTGTGGCTGTAAAACTTTTATCATTAAAATTAATATTCGCTCCGCCTTCCAATGTATAAATAAAAGCACTGTGAGTAGTATCATAAGAAATATGTTCTCCCTTAATCTTTTCCTGTAGAGACACTCCTGTAATCAGATACTTTCTGCTGCTGTATTCTCTTTGACAATCCAATAAAAACTCTTTTTCCTTCACAAACCCTCCTCTTATGGACTATATTTTTAATAATAGTCCATATCTTTATATTATTCTATATTCAAATTTTAAAAAAATATCAATTATAATATCATCGTTAGGTATCACTAACTATATCATATGAAAGGTTTTATAAATATATTTATGTCAAAAAAAGTAAAAATGACTTTAAATTTATGCTGCTGCTTACAGTACTGTTTATATTTCTTCTGTTTTCAATGCTTACAGGCGTTTCGCTTGGTGCAGTCAGAATCAGTTTAAAAGATACTTTTAATATAATTTCAAACAGTTTATCGGGTAGTGAGATTATAAGTACTTTTTCAAAATCTACTGTTGCCATTGTACTTAATATGAGGGTTCCCAGAGTAATAATGGCGCTTTTTGTAGGAGCAGGATTGGCACTTTGCGGAACAATAATGCAAACTACCGTCAATAATCCCATTTCAGAGCCGTATATACTTGGAATTTCCGCCGGTGCTACATTTGGAGCCACTTTGTTTATTATACTCGGTTTAAAATCTTTGACCGGAACCGGTGCATTTTTCGGCTCCGTCATTTCAACCGGAATAGTACTTTTTATAGCATCTCTCGGTAAAAAGATTACTACAACAAGTCTTATACTTTCAGGTGCCGTTGTAAATGCCCTGTTCAGTGCATTTTCCAATTTTATAATATCAATAGGCGCCAATTCGGACAGCATGATGACAATAAAATTCTGGACTATGGGTTCACTTGCAAGTGCTTCATGGAAAGATATAGACCTACCTTTATTTATTATTCCTGTATCATTTATATTCTTTATAACACAGTACAGGGTTTTAAATGCGATGCTTATGGGTGATGAGGTTGCTGTCACTTTGGGAATAAATTTACATAGATACAGATTTATATATATGATCTTTATCTCCATGATAACAGGAATTTTAGTCTCAAAATGCGGAATAATAGGTTTTGTAGGTTTGATAACACCTCATATATCAAGGATTCTTGTAGGTACCGACCATAAAAAAATAATACCGCTTTCAGCAATTCTCGGCAGTCTTTTTATACTTTGGTCGGATATATTAGCAAGATGTCTTATTGATAAAGCCGAGTTACCTATAGGAATATTTACATCTTTAGTGGGTGGTCCTTTCTTTATTTATATTGTTATACAAAATCAAAGAAAGGGGCAAAGATAATGGATTTAATTTGTAATAATATATCATACTCCATAAAGGATAAAACAATATTGCATAATGTCTCTATAGATGTTAAAGGAAATAAATTCTATTCAATACTCGGACCGAACGGATGCGGTAAAACAACTCTTCTAAAAACCATATACAGAATTTTAAAACCTTCTTCCGGTGAAATTTTATTGAACAATAAAAATATGGAAGATATACGTTTGAAAGATTCGGCAAAAGAAATGGCTGTCGTTGCACAATTTAATGAAATAAATTTTGATTGCAATGTTGGAGATATGGTAATGCTTGGCAGAACACCTCATATAGGATTTATGCAGACTGAAAAGCAGATCGACTATGATATTGTAAAGGACTCATTGAGAAAAGTCGGCATGCTTGATAAATCCGAGCGCTCCTACCTCTCCTTATCGGGAGGTGAAAAGCAACGTGTAGCACTTGCACGTGCCATTGCACAAAGACCGAGCCTGCTGCTTCTTGACGAACCTACAAACCATCTTGACATAAAATATAAAATCGAAATTTTGCAAATTATAAAAGATTTGAATATAAATGTGCTTGCCGTACTCCATGATATACAGCTTGCATGTAAATATTCGGATTACATATATCTTATGAAGGGAGGTGAGATAAAGTACGAAGGCAGTCCGAAATCAACTATAACCAAAGAATCTATGAAAGATGTATATGATATCGATTGTAAAATATCATGGACTGATGATAATCAAGCCATGATAGAATATATCTAATATGAAAGGAATAAAAAATGAAAAAAATATTTAATATAGCTCTGAGCACATGTATTTCTCTTGCACTTGTAGGATGTGCAACAGCCTCAAACAATAATTCTGCAAGCAGTACTGTAGCCGAAACAAGCTCATCTGTAGCGGAGAGCACTTCCGTATCTGAAAGTTCAGCCGCGGATGAAAAGAAATCTTCTGAGACTGTTTACCCTGTCAGCATTACAACCTATGATGCAGACGGTAAGGAAATCACACAGGTATTTGAAAAAGCTCCTGAGCGAATAATAACCAATAATCTCTCATCTACAGAAATGCTGATCGATCTCGGATTACAGGATAAAATTGTAGGCATGTTAAATCCGGATAATGAAGTTACAGGCGATTATGCTGATGCAATTGCCGCAATCCCTCATATCGGTGATAAAAAGAGTGTATCAAAAGAGGTTGTTTTATCCAATAACCCTGATATTATAATAGGAAGAAATATGATGTTTTCAGATAAATCTTTGGGAACAATTGACTCCTGGAATGAAAACTCTATACCTGTATACACTCAAAAAGCTTCTGTTTCCAATATGAAGCAGAGCCTTGAAAATGTTATTGAAGATATAAGAAATATAGGAATAATCTTCAATGTGCAGGAAAAAGCAAATACATATGCTGACGAACTTGAGAAAAAGATCAACGCTGTGGCATCTTCAGACAAAAATTCAGGTGAATTAAAAAATGCCCTCATCATGTGTGCATACAATGATTCAACCTTCGGTGCTTACAAGTCTGCACTACAGGAAAGTATACTTAATATATTGGGATATACAAATGTTGCAACAGGTACTTCCGACTTGACACTTGAAAATCTTGTCACAATGGCACCTGAAGTAATTATCTATGTCACAAGCGACAGAGATAAAGAGATGGATACAAATGCTGTGGAACTTATGAAAAATAATACTGTTTTAAGCGATGTACCTGCCATAGCAAATGACAAAATCATGACTATTTCATATGATGAGTTTATGGACTACGGTGCATCTTCTATTAAAGCACTGGAAGATATAAATACCTTCCTGAATAAATAAAATGTTTAAGGCTGAAATAAACTTGCCAAAAAATTATGATAAAACGAAGAGTTATCCGCTTATACTTTTAAATGACGGTGAAATATTTCGCTTAAATGCTTTAAAAGATAAGGCAATAATTATCGGACTGAAAGCTGTAAACAGATTGGACGCTTTTACACCTTGGCCTACCAAAAATATAAGACCCGGTATGCCCGATTTCGGCGGAAGTGCAGATAAATATCACAAACTGATTTTTGAAACTTTTTTGCCTGAAGTTTTGTCTGAATACAATATAGATTATGAAAGAATTGTCTATGGCGGATATTCTCTTGGCGGGCTGGCAACAGTATATTCTCTTTCAACTATTGATATTCCGGCTATAGTGTTTTCACTTTGCGGTTCATTCTGGTATCCGGATTTTATAAAATACTGTAAAGATACAGACTTTAAAAATAAAAAAGCTTCCGTTTATTTGCTGAACGGAAAAAATGAGGGAGATAAACATAATAATATTTTAGAAAATGCTCCAAAGATTGCTACAGATTTACACAGTATAATTAAAGAAAAGATTATGGATGTTACCTCTGTATTTGATAATTACGGGCATCACGAAAATCTTGAAAGCAGATATAGTAATCTGTGCATATGGCTAAGTGAAAAACTTAAAGTTTAATATTAAAAAACAGTAAGCCGATTTTGCTTACTGTTTTTTTCATTACTATACTCTTTTTATTTCAAATCTGAATGACTCGTACTCTTCTTTAATTCTCGGAATTAAAACTCCACCATTCATCCAAACTTTTCCTCGCCTCTTTTCACCTGCTATCTCATAATAAGCATTGTCTTCAAGGCCTCTCGGATAAATATAGATGTTTGACTCATTCGCCTCCACACTTTGAACCACTGCACTTAAAAGACCGAATGATTTATCCTTTAAAAGAACTTGCCAAGCAGTCACCCTTGATTTATCGTATGGACTTGTAATTCTGTAGTAATCGCCTTCATGTATAAGCTCATCATATTTCAGATAATCCTTAACCTGAGCCTTCACCTGCTCCTGCTCTTTTTCAGATACCTTGTTTAAATCAAGCTCATATCCGAAAGTACCTCCCATAGCTACGGTAGCTCTTGTTTCAAAAGGTGTTTTCCTTGTAGTTTGATGATTAGGTGATGCGGATACATGTGCACCTGCACTTCCGATAGGATATGCAAATGAACTTCCGTACTGTATTTTCAATCTTTCAACAGCGTCGGTATCATCACTTAACCAGATTTGAGGATGGTAGTAAAGCATACCGAGATCATATCTTCCGCCGCCGCCTGAACATCCTTCAAACATAATATTTGGATACTTCTTTGTAAGTTCACCAAGTAAATCATAAAGACCTAGAACATATCTGTAATGGAACTCTCCCATATTTTTTACAGGAAGTTTTGCTGAATATACTGCAGACAAGCTTCTGTTCATATCCCATTTGATATACTCAATATTTGCATTGTCAAGTATCTTTACCATCATATCTTTAATATAATCTCTTACATCTTTTCTGGTAAAGTCAAGAATAAACTGCTCTCTGCCCTTCACACCCTTTCTGTCCGGTACTCTAATCATAAAATCAGGATGCTCTCTGTAAAGTCTTGTATCCTCATTTATCATCTCCGGCTCAAACCAGATGCCGAATTTCATATCTATTGCATTGATACGATCAACCAATTCCTTTAATGATGAACCAAGTTTCTCTTCGTTTACATACCAGTCACCAAGACCTCTTACATCATCATATCTTTCTCCGAACCATCCGTCATCCATAACCAAAAGCTCTATTCCAAGACTCTTTGCCTTTGATGCGATATCGAAGATCTTGTCTGCATTAAAGTCAAAATATGTAGCTTCCCAGTTATTTATAAGTATCGGTCTGTGCTTATGTACAAATTCTCCCTGCTGAAGATTTTGTCTTACGGCATCATGGAATGAATGTGTCATTTTCTCAAAGCCTGCATTTGAATATGTAAAGGCAACCTCAGGAAGTACAAGCTCTTCACCTGCATTCAATATATATTCAAACTGCTCAGGATGAAGACCTACAACAAGCCTTGTCTGATTTACTTGATCTATTTCAGCTTCGATTATAAATGAACCGCTATATACAAATGCAACACCCACACATTCACCAAAAGTTTCTGTAGCATCCTTTTTTTGCAAGTATTGCAAAAGGATTTTGCTGATGGCTTGAGGTACCTCTCTTGCTTTCAAGTACCATCTTTCCATGCAAAAGCGGACTTCTCTCGAACTCTCTTTCCATAGCATGCTTTCCGTGGAGATGTATAAGATCAAAATCACCGTCCACCATATCTATACATGCTGAAAGTGCCTTTTCTATTTTGAGTTCATTTGCAGATGTATTTACTATTCTGACAGCTCTTGTGATAATATCATATTTTTCCAGTACACCATACAAAAGCTCTATTCTTACTCCGCTTACCTTATCTATAAGGTTTACTTTAAGACTCTCACCCTCTTCCTCATTCCAAAAAAATGCAGGAAGTCCCGGCAAATCATATTTCCCTTTTTGATTTCACATGAGTCATATTTTAATTCCACTACATTTGTACCGTCAGGATTTATTACCTGAATGCAGTCAACTCTGTAATCCCCGTTTCCAAAAGTAGGATATTCCTGTGGATATACATCCAAAGAATAGCTTCTATCCATTGTTTCATACGGATTTCCGCTAAACCCTCTGTCTATGCTGCTGATCCTGTAAGACATATCGTCATTGTCTTCTATTCTTTCACCATACCATGTGTGGAAGAGATAACCTAAGTCATCAAACTTCATCTGATATGATGTATTCTTTGTTGAAAGAGTAATTAAATTACCGTTTAATTTAATAGACATAAAAACCTCTTAATATTATAATTTTCCACCTGATGTCGCTATACCTTCTACAAACTGCTTTTGGAATATCAAATATAAAATGATCATAGGAATACAAGCAAGTAATGAAGCTGCCATTAGTTGTGGATAGTTGTTTGTATACTGTCCCTGCATTTTAGCAAGTGCAGCAGAAAGCGGCATAACATTCTTGTTTACAATCATTGGCCACATAAGATCCTTGTAAGCAAAAACAGCAGTGAAGATACCGAGTGCAATCATTCCCGAACGCACAAGCGGCATCATAATAAACAAAAATGTCTGTCCGATATTGCATCCGTCTATTCTTGCAGCCTCTTCCAAATCTCTTGGAAGTGACATAAATGTCTGTCTAAGAAGGAATGTTCCAAAAGCCGATACAAGTCCCGGGAATATAAGGGCAAATATTGTATCAAGCATTCCAAGCTTACTTAGCATAAGGTACTGAGGAATAATAAATATCTGGCTTGGAACCATCATTTGGAAAAGTACCAGTCCGAAGCACACAGTTTTTCCCGGAAAATCAAGTCTTGCCAATGCATAGCCCGCTATAGTTGAAGTCATTACCGCAAAAATACTCTTCCGACTATAAGCAATAATGTGTTCAGATATAATTTCATAAAGTCCATATTGCCTATAACTTCTGTGAAATTTGAAGTTATCCATTTTGCAGGAAATATAGTAAACGGATTCACAGATGTGGACTCTGTTACCGTTTTAAAAGCTGTAAGTGCCATCCATGCAAAGGGTACGATCATAGTTATGGATACCATGATAAGTATCACATGAATTAAAAGTTTATTTAATTTCATATCTCCTCCTAATTATAATGAACCCATTTTTTCTGTGCCAACATCTGCAATATGGTGATAATAATGATAATTAACAATAAAATTACCACAACTGCCGCTCCCATTCCCTTATCCTGATTTCTGAAAGTATACTGATAGAATAAGAATACTAAAGACCGAGTCCTTGGCAGTGCAGGATTATCTCTGTCCATTACCATGTATATAAGGTCAAACACCATGAATCCGCCTATTACTCTGGTAATACTTACAAAGAATATAGTAGGTGAAAGTAAAGGTATTGTAATATTAAAGAACTGATGTATTCCACTTGCACCGTCAAGGCTTGATGCCTCGTAGTAGTCACTTGGTATTTCCTGCAATCCCGAGATAAAAAGTATCATATTATAACCGATTATTGACCATATACCTATTATGGCAATAGAATATACAGCCAGATTAGGGTCTGATATCCAGTTTACTTTCAAATGGAAAATATTATTTATAAGACCGAACTCGGAATTGTAAAGCCATCTCCATACCATTGCCACTGCAGCAGGTGCAGCAACCATCGGAAGGAAGAAAACGGTACGATAAATACCTCTTCCCTTTATTTTTCCGTTTAAGAATACTGCCAGTACCAAAGCTATAGCTATAGAAAAAGGCACTTCAACTATAGCATATTTGAAGGTATTTATAATTGCCTGCCATATCTCAGTTCCTTGAAAAAGTTTTATATAATTTCCGAATCCTACAAATTTATTTCCTTTTCCAAAATCTCCTGTTTTGAAAAAGCTTTGATATATCGTTCTAAATGTAGGGTAAATATTGAGTACCAATAGTCCTAAGACTGTCGGAAACATAAAAGCCCATCCCCATCTTAGCTCACTCTTTTGTCTTGGTGTCATCCTACTTTTATTCATATATTCTCCTTATTACAAAGAGCCGCTACAAAATGTAGCGGCTTCGGGTAAATGCATCAATTATTCCTGTGACAACAGTTCATTCATATCGGATGCAGCCTTCTTACATGCCTCATCTATACTTACCTTATTGCTCCAAGCCTCTACAAGATTTGCTGTGTTCTTGTTTCCCAAACTACTGTTGCTCTTGAGTGTGGTCTGATTACAAGGTCACTGTCATTTAACATTGTTAAGTATGCTTGAAGGTTGAACTTATCTGTATTGTTTTTCCACAAATCAGATACACCCTCATATGCCGCCATTGTTACACCAAGCTTTGCCTGCTTTTCCTGATTATCCTTTGTTGAAAACCACTCGATAAGCTTCCATGCAGCCTCAGGATTCTTTGTACCGGCATTTGCAGCCCATCCAAGACCGTTATAAAGGCTGACTCTCTTACCTGTAGTTGCATCCTTTGGAAGTACAGCTACATCACAATTTGCAACAAGATACTCATTCTCCTTAAACGGCGCAACCATCCATGAACCCTGTGGGAGCATAGCGATTTTACCTGACTGTAAGAGTACATCTGTACCTGTCTCAGACATTACGGTAGCATCAGGCATAGCATCTTTTCTGAGCTTATCAACAAACTCCATTGCCTTTAATGTATTAGGGTCATCCATTCCGGATTTTTTCTTATCATCTGAAATAACCTTACCACCCATTGAATATACTATATTGTACCATCCGTCCTGGTTGTTTGTAGGATTCATAGCTGTACCGAACTGACTTCCGTCAGGCTTTGTGAGCTTTACAGCCGCATCATAGTAATCATCCCATGTCCAGTTCTCATCAGGATATGCAAGACCTGCCTCATCAAACATAGTCTTATTGTACCAAAGTGCTATTGTATCCACATCCTTTGGTATAGCATATGTCTTACCGTCATTTACGTATAACTCCTTAACATCTTCAGGGAATTTATCCATCTCAAGCTTATCGCTTGCCTTGATTTTGTCTGTAAGATCCATAAGGATATCATTTTCCATATATTTTTGTGACTCATTTGAGTGCATCCAGAATACATCAGGCATATCTCCGCCTGAAGCACCCGCCTCAAGTAATGTCCAATATGCGTCCCATGAGATTACCTGAAGATCTACCTGATATCCTGTTTCTGCAGTAAAATCATTTATGATTTCCTGTAATCCCGGTTTTTGTCCGTTATCCCATATAGCAACTGTTATCTTTCCGCCGTCACCGCTGCTTTGTGAGCTGTCTGCAGCTGCAGATGATTTGTCAGCTCCACCTGTTGATCCGCCACAAGCTGCTAAAGATAATACCATCATTGAAGATAGTGCTAAACCAAGTAATTTTTTCTTAATCATTTTAAGTCCTCCCTTAAATTTCATGGTCTTATAATAATATAATTATTTTTGCCATGCATTTCAAAATGTTATATAAATTTGTCAATTTGTAATTAGTTTCATAGTCTTTGTTTATTTTTTTATCCTTTAGAAGCACATTTATATGTGCTTCTAATTTTTATACTATATTCACTGATTGTTATTTTTGTAAACTAAATATAAAATTGAATGTACTTACGTAAATTCATTATTGCAATTAAAACTTCAACAAAATAAAATATATCTTATGAATATGTTTTTCAATATGTATTTATATTAAAATGGAGAATTATGAAAGGTATAAATTTTAAACTGTTTAATGATCAGACATTCTCTGATTGCTTTATAAATTTTGCAGGTCATGAAGAATGCAGTCCCGGACATAGATTCGGACCGGCTATAAGACCCTGCTATATAATACATTTTATATTAAACGGTAAAGGTAAGTTTTTTTGTTCAGATGTAGAGTATGATTTAGGTGAAAATCAAGCTTTTTTAATAGAGCCCAGCGCAATGACATTTTACCAAGCCGATTTTGAGGATCCGTGGCATTATCTTTGGATCGCATTTAAAGGCGATAAAGCTGTAGAAATAATGAAACGAATAGGAATAAGCTCTGATAACCCTGTTTTAACCGGTAACAGAGAAAAAATAATAGCTATTACGGAAGCAATACTTGATACGGATTCAAGCGGATTTAAAGAGGAATTAAAGAGACAGTCACTTTTATATGAGTTTTTAAGCACTATATGTCCCGATACAATGTATTCGGAGTCTTTAAGTCAATCAACAGAACTTAGAAATAATAATTATCTTGTAAGAGCCGTAGAATTTATTCAGAATAATTTCTACAATCAAATAAGTGTCACCGATGTTTCCTCTCATTTAGGTATAAGCAGAAATTATCTTTTTACACTTTTTAAAAATACAATGGGACATTCGCCATCTGAATACCTGACATATTGCAGACTTAACAGAGCCTGTCATATGCTGGATGACTCCGCTCTGTCTGTAGAAAATGTTGCATATTCTTGCGGCTATGATTCCCTATCTGTTTTTTCAAAGGCCTTCAAACATAAATACGGTCTGACACCCTCAGCATACAGAAAATTAAAGTTTGAAAATGATAAAATGTCGGATCTTGAGTTTAACAGATTTATAAAAAAATATGGATAAAAATACAATATAAAAAACAGCCCGGACTTTTAAATCCGGGCTGTCTTTTAATCTATATAAATTTATCCTAACTGTATTACAGTCCTATTTTTTAATACTTTTTTAGATTAAGAAATACTATTAAACACCCTTATAATTTATTTTACAACCCTATTTTTTATTATTTGATTATCATTTTATTATCAATCCTTAACATACATATGTATCAGGTTTCCAATATCTGCAGGCTTCATATTAACAAGCTTGGCAATTTCCGTATCGTCCTTACATTCAAGATACTTTAGTCTAAGTACCTGCTGCAACATTGGAATATTACAATCTTTCCATATTCCCTCCCTGAACTGAAAAAGACCTGCAGTCCATGGCACTGTATCGTTTATATATTCTTTTACACCATTATACGAATTAACGGCCTTATTGTTTTGTACATTAAGCCAATATTCGCAATGCTTATCTGTTTGTTTTCGCCACTCCTCATATTTTGCTATCTTATCGGCTATATCGGTATGTTGTCCGCCATCAACCTTTACACCGTCATAGCGTACAGCTTTCAGGCTATATAAATGTTCTTGCTCTGCTTCCTTTAATGTCCTATCATAGTATTCTTTTAAGTCGTCATACTCTTTCTTATATTTTAGGTAATAACCTAGTATAAATCCGGATAATTTAGCATCATTTACCTTTTTAAGGTCTCTCATATCACACCCCCCTTAATACATAAAATAACCGTTACAGAAATAATAATCTAGATTGTAACGGCTTTATTAAGTCTTTTTTATTGTACTTATATGTTTATTATACCACTTACATACCTATATATAAATAAAGGCTTTAATATAGTATTTTATTTTCTTTCTCTGCTCGTTCTGTGTTAATGGTCGTTGCTCGTCCGTTGTTTGCTCCTTGGTTAGTCCTTGCTTCGTTCCGGATCCATACCGTTACATAAAAATAAATGTCAGGTTTTATCAAGTTCCTAAAAGCATAGTATTAGGTTTTATTAGATTTGCGTACTAGGATTTAAGCTCCGGAAAAATAAGAATATGCAGCAGGTGGCAATACAACTATAGTTAAGGACTTTAGCTCATTTTAGGGCAAAAGCCATATATAATAGCTGTATTCCAAATGTGGAATATAGATAATATTCTACGGTTTTTCACGGTGGGTTACGGTGACTAACGGGAGGTTACAGAAACATACAGCAGGTGGAAACATAGACATTTTAGTCTTAGTTCCATTACATCGAACCCGCTCAAAAATAAGCAAGTTAAGTGTTTAAAGGGTGTAACGATTTATTACCCTCCCTACTTTCCGACAAAAAAGTCTAAAAGACTTATTCCACTTTTTGAAGGTTTTTAGTAATTTATGTAAAGAAAACTAGGGCGGCGGTCGCTATATAAAAGGCATAAACTTTTTAGTATCCCCCTACCCTACCTATGTACCTATATAAGCCTTTTCCATGCCTATAGGGCGCCAGGTATAGGGTAGTAAATAATATCCGTTACAACGCAAAATAAAGGGCATACCCTTAAAGGATACACCCTCATATTTATATCTAGTATTTGTTTCGTTTAATAATTCTGCAATATGTCCCGGCAAGCCCTTAACTTTCCATTTTATTTATACAGGTTCTAAGTTGCTTTATGGTATTGATTAATAACTGCAATTCATTTCCTAATATATCGTAATGGCTTCTAGTAATGTTCATACATGCCTTTAGGTAGTCCCTATATGGGTACCGTAAAAAATACTAGCCCATATCTTTAATTTGTTTGTTCTCCTTCTCCTTTATTTCCAACTGTATCCATTGGAGTATTAGCTTGGCAACAAAGCGAACTAATCTATCGTCAAATCTATCTATGTTGTTCTTAACTATTAAAACTGCTGTATCCCTTGTCATTTCTTTAAATCCTTTCTATTCCTTTCCGTTACACTAAGATATATATCCGCCGTCTGTTCTGGCCGTTAATTCATCTATATAGGCCAATGCCATTTTACGTGCTATAGGATAATTATCAAAGTTTACGGCTACATAATCAGTTATTATTTTTATAGCCTGCTTTACTTCTTTACTGTTTGTGTCCTTGTTAAACTCTCTAACATTTACCCACCATTTATTATATATTTCATTCATCATGAGTGCTATTTCATTATTTGGCATTATGTTATCGTTATACATATTATTAGCGCATACCCTTTTATTATTCGCCATACTTAGCGTTTACATACTCTACAAGTATGGTATTTATAGCCTTTAAAAAACTATAGTCATCATTTCGTAACGGCTCTATGTTTAGGCCTATTAGTTCCTTTATGTTATCCAGTTTTTTAATATCGCTTTTCATATTGTTATTTGCTCCTCCTGTCATTTTTGAATACATTCACCATCTTTAAAGCTAAGTCAAACCCTGCTAAGAATTGTTCATGCTCTGCAGTCATTAACTGCTCTTTCATCAAATACACTAGCTTATCATTGTCCGCAAGGGATAGCGGTAAGCCTGATATTAAGCTGCTTAACTCTTTAGCAATTTTTAATGTCTCCACGCCATGCGCTACAACCACTTGGCCACTCATTTTCTCGAACTCCTCAAAAATATTAGTTATTTTACTCATTTCTTTACTCCTTTTCTTTATCTAATATCAGGGCTGCTATAAAATACAGCCGGTAATCACTAAGTTTATATAGCCTTTCTTGTATTAGGTCATAAACTTGTTCTCTTGCCATGCTCCTGATTCTCTTATTTCCTTTAGTATCTTATCTTTATGTTCAAATGCATACTTGATAATGCTTTCTTGCTCACATCTTAGTTCTAGGATCTTATCAGCTATAAAAAACAAATATTCATCCTCAAGCATATCTATATTGTTCTTTATAGTAGTTATTGCTCGCCACCTCTTATATAATTGCTCTCTTGTCATACTGTAATGCCTTTCTTATATTGCTATGTTTAATAATGCTCCGTAATTCTCTTTATGTGCATACCCACCTATAATCCCTAACAAATCGGCTTTAACGCTTAACCCTTTATCAATAACCTTTGCTAATTCATTGCTTAGCCCCTTAGGGATGTAGCCTATAAAAGCTTTTTTCTGTAACGGCTTAATATGGACTATAATTTTTATAGCGTTACAGTCAATAATATTAGCCTGCTCCCTCTCAAGTGTTATATACAGGTCATCACGCTTGAATTGTGCTATAAACTGTAATATTTCTTGTCTATTTCCAAAGCTTACGCCGGTAGCCCTTGCGGTCATACTGTTTTTAATTCTGCTCCATGCTTTTTTAAATGCAGCAGATAAGTTATAACCTACTTTCCTTAATTCATTAGCCATTATGCAAACCGCTTTTCTTATATTTGTTATCTGCTGCCCTTTCATTTTTTAATACTCCTTTCTTTGATGTAAGAGTATTATAACCTATTTTGGGTTACTTGTCAACCTTTTTGTATTATAAAATATATTATTTATATCTATTTTCTTCTTAGATATAACCTTTATATATTGAATAATAACCTTTTTTTGTATTATAATGTTCTTATTTTTAAAGATAGGAGCATTACAAGTATGAAATATCAATCTAAAGAACAGCTTATAATTGAGTTTAAAAAAATTACTTCTTGAAAAATCAGATCAACCAAAGAGAAGTAGCTCAAAGACTCAACATCACTCCGCAGGCATTAACTAAAATTCTTAATAAACAAAATTTCAGCTTTGAAGATATGCAAAAAAATTATTGTCTGCTATAAATTATCAAATGTTAATTGACTTTATTCCGAGATAAAACTTTTATACGGTATTTGGGTATGGTTTTTAATTCATACCCTTTTTTTATTTCTTTTTACTATCTGCCGTTACAAGGAAAAAAAGCCTGATACAACTTCTAGATCTGCCTTAATTGTCTTTTTATAATATCGGCAGTCCTAAAATGAAAATATCCCATTATCCCAAATATCCCATTTTTTTGAAGTTCTTTATATATATATATATTTATACCTCTTTTTTTAATTTATTTTTTTATAACTTAAATAAATAAGGGATAATAGGGATAATGATATAAAAACATGTCTCAAACCCTTATAAATAAAGGGTTTTCACTATCCCAAAAATGTATTTTTTTTGGGATAAACTAGGGATAATACCTTGATTTTTTGGGATAAACTTTATTGAACTAAAGTTTCATGTAACAGCAACATTTCTTTGTAACGGATAATTATCCCAACTTTATCCCAACTTTATCCCAATTTTAAACTGCGTTTTGGGATAATTTTTTGTTGTCAAATAGTGTTATTTCCGCATCTGTTACCATTTTAAATCCGTCATTTTCTTCCTTTATACCTTGCATAAAATAATCTCGTAAGTTACCGACATAAGTCCTTTGTTCACTTAATCCGGTAAGCTTAGTAATTCTATCCTTAAATTGCTTTGGGCTTACCTGCTGGCGTTCTTCCTTATTGCAGTAACAAATATATTTTTTGTATAAAGTTTTTTTGCTTACTTTATCATTTGGATCTTTAGTAATTGTATAACCCTCATCATCTAAGAAACTAAATACCGTATCGGAATTTTTACGGTAGTTTTCTATATATTTATTGCCTGCCTCTATTTCGGTAAATGTATAGTTATTATCTATAAGCCTATGTAATCCCTCTATAGCCCAATTTACAATTGCCGGGAGTTCCTGCAACATTTTATCTAATATACTTGCGTCTCTGTCCTTTTCCGCTATTGTATGCACGCAAGGAACTGTATACATTCTTCTATACACATGTTCGCCCTTATCATCTGCAATATATGGCAGGTCGTTACAAGCAATGATTATAAAGCCTTTAAAAATCCTTGATGCTATGTCCTTGCCTTTGGCTTCTGTCTTAACAGAGTCACCACCTGTTAAAGATTTAAATGTTGAACTATCCTTTACATCTGCCTTGCTCTGATCACCGTTAGCAATTAGCCTAACACGCCCGATATTAGCAAGTGCAAAGCGTCCTTTGTCCTCGTTCATGTTCTGTAACGGTATATTAGTTATATTTTCTTGCCCTATCAGGTGCCCTATTAGCCCTAAAAATTGGCTTTTACCTGTATTTCCTACCGGACTATATAAGAATGCTGCTTTTTTGGTTCGATAGCCGTATACATTAGATATGGCAAGGCCTGCAATCTCTTGTAACGCCTTATATACTTGCCAGTCTATTTCGCCTGCTGCATTTGTACACAAATCTCTTACATACTTATAAAAAGTGTGGTATCCTTTTAGTACAGTATCTTTGTTATACTCTGTATTTACTTGGCGTGTATATAATATATCGCTGTTATGACGTTCTAGGACTTTAGTATCAATGTTGTATAAACCATTTTTAAAGTTTATATATTTTTCGTTGGTATTAAAGTCCTTTTCACTTGCCATATGCTCCTCGTCTGCAAGCATTAAATTATAAACATTGTTCAGTAGATTATCGCCGGCTATTACATTAGGCATATAATTCGCTATTTTAGCCTTAACGATATTTTTATCAGTCTGCTTATAATATCCATTCTCATACCAATAATAACAACCGTCTACGGTCTTATAACTTAAATGTTCACTTATACAGGCCTTGAGTAATCCCGGATTAACGCTCTGTTTCTTGCTTCCGTCTTTCCTTTCGGTTATCTGGATCCATGGAGCAGTAACCGCCGAAACTTCATCAATAAGCTTTTGTAAGTCCTCTTTAGAGTGTCCCTCTTTGTTTAAATAGTCCGTTACGTCTCCATGCTCTGCCTTTGACGTAACAACCCACTTTATAGAGTGTGCAAACGGTTTCAAATCCTTGATTATTTTGTCCTTTAGCTCAAGCCCCGGAGTATCATTATCAGGCAATATAACAACTCTTGCACCCGTAAAATAGTGGGCAAATTCTGAACGCCAATCACTTACACCGCCAGCCGTTACAGCTGTATACTCTAAGTTCTTTAGCGTGTTTACGTCTTTTTCGCCCTCTGTGATATACACGGGAAAGCCTTTTTTTAATTGCTTTTTAAGGCAGCAGGCAAATTATAAAGGGAATACACTCCCCGGGCTTTTCCATTGTGAAGCTGTCGTTTTTCTTGTCTATAACGGCGCATCTGATCACCTTACCAACAAAAACGGATTTTGCTATATAGGTAATTTCCTGAAGCGTCCTTATAGTCGTATACGGCTTCAATTGGCTTCTTTGCATAATCAGCTAATTTATCCCACCAACTCTTTTTTTTCATTGTCTTGCCGTCATTGAATAAATCCGCCTCAGTTAAGCCAACTGCTGCTAATATATCTTTGTAATGGCAACCTGCAAGGCAATTTATTAGTATCTGTTCGCCTTTGGCTGATATTCCTAAACTTGCTTGCCTGTCGTTATGGCAAGGGCAAACAGCTTTATAGGTATTCCCGTTCCCACTACGCTTTACGCCGTCAAAGTGTTTTATAAATTCGTCTAATTGCAAATTATCACCTCTAACTTACGCTTTCATAAGGAATATTAAACCTTTCACAAAAGTATTTTTTCGGTACTCTGCCCCTTATGGTGTAATATCCTTGGTTTTCTAAGTCTGCGTTAAGGTCGTTTAATACCTTGTAAGCTACGCTTTGGCTTCTACTAAGTAAATACGCTATATCGTCCGCCGTTAAGTGTGTACGCTCTCTTATACTTGTTATATTGGCCTGTTGCTTTACCTTTTCGCAAAGCTTGTTTTTTTCCATTAGTTCATTGCTCCCTTCATTTAATTAATAACATTCTTAGCACCTCAATAGCTCGGATTTATTATTGATTTACTGCTCTACTTCTCTAATGTCTTTTACTTCCACACCTAGTGCAACGGCTATCTTCTCAGCTGTTTCGTATAGGCAACTTTTACCGCCCCTAATACAGCTTATTGTTGCCCTTGATAATCCCGTATGCTCTGCCAACTGCGTTGCTGTCATATCCTTATCAACTAATATGTGGCCTAGTTTGTACCTATCTACTCTCATTTATGAGCTCCTTTCTTTTTGTAAACTATATTTACAATTATAATAATATGTAAATAAAATTGTCTTGTCAAGATAATGTTGTAAATACTCATATTATATTTTTAATATATGTAAATATAATATGTATCTGTTGAATTTTTTCTATTTGCGTGTTATTATGTAAACAAAATAACACGCAAAGCATAGGGGTAAAGATGGAAAAATATTTTTTTCGGATAGAATAAAAAAATTGAGACAAGAAAGAGGCATGACACAAGTAGATCTTGCCCAAAAATTAGGAATTACAACAAGTGCCTTGTCATTCTTTGAGAGTGGTTCTCGCATTCCAAACATTGAAGTTTTGAAAAATATCGCAACTATATTTAATGTCTCAAGTGATTACTTAATAGGGCTATCAGAAAACAAAAAGAATACTAACAACTTGGAAACATATGCAGATATGATAAGGCATATAGTCCCTATCCTTGAACAATCTAGTATATGGCATGTTTGGCTTGAAACCTTGCCGTTTAATGGTGGGGACCAAACTCATGGGCTTGGTACATCTGATCATATTATATTAAGCTTTCTTGATGACTATGAAAAAATGGCGGAATTGATGGCAAAAAGCTCCGTTCCTGAAGATTTATTTCGAACATGGATTGATGGTAGAGTGCAAAACCTTAAAGATGTGCCATTACCACAAAAGGAATCAGAAACAGACGAACAATAAAAAGTATACTTTTAATTATTTATGCGGTCGTTTGAAACGACTACATTATCAAAGCCGTTACAAAGAAAAGTTATAAGCTCTTTTACTTTCCACTTTCGGAACTCAAATATGCAGCAGTTAGCCCCTTTTATGTGGTTGTTTCAAACAACCCCCTTATTTTCGCTTGTAATGGCTTTTAGTTTCTACCCTATATTTATATCTTTGTTCCGTTAAAACTCAAAATAGACACCATAGAATAAAAAATAGCCTATATATTTAATAGTGCCGTTATTCTTTTTCTTTGTAACGGTTCTATTAAGTGTATAGACCTTATACGCTTAGATCTGGCATCTTCTTAGTACCTCAATAGCTCGGAACTAGAACAGGAGTTAAGAATATGCCGGTTTATAAAGATAATAATAAAAAAGGTTCTTGGTTTGTGTCCTGCTACTATAAGGACTACTTAGGCCATAAGAAACAAAAGGTTAAAAGGGGCTTTACAACAAAAAAAGAAGCCCAAAGCTGGGAGCGTGATTTTTTAGAACATCACAGTAGCCAACCGACAATATTATTTAAGGCTTTAGTTGATGTTTATCTGGAGGATTACAAGGCTAAATACAAGCTGTCAAGCTATTATATAAAAGAACATAACATACAATCGCATATACTGCCGTATTTTGGAGAAACTAAAATAAACAACATTACGCCTAATATGATAAGAGAATGGCTCAATAATTTACAGCCGAAACAAGGGAACACATTAAGCACTCAAACAAAGAACGGTATACTTCGTATTTTGTCGGCTATACTGTCTTACGCTTGCAAATACTACGGCCTGAGTTTAAACCCTTGCAAAACGGTTGACGCTCTAAAAGATGATACAAAGAAAGAAAAGGTATTTTTGACATTGGAGCAGTACAAAGCCTTTAAAGCCAACATTACAGACATAAGGGACAAGGTTATATTTGATTTGCTCTTTTATGCAGGCCTGAGACGTGGCGAACTGATGGCCCTTACATTTGGAGATGTAGACATGGATAATAAACTGCTGCATATTAGCAAAACAAAAGGGTATGCAGCAGGCAAATTTTTAACTACTACACCAAAGACAAAATCAAGCAATAGGGTTGTAACGCTTCCGGGCTTTCTAATAGACGAAATAAAAGAATATAAAGAACATTGCCTTGATACAGATGCCACCGCCTCACTTCTTAACATTAGACAGCTTAGCATAGAGCATAAAAAAGATAAATATTTAAAACTGGCAGGCTTGCCACACATGAGAATACACGACTTTAGACACTCGCACGTTGCTCTATTGGTTGAAATGGGAGAAAACCCGTTACTAATAGCTAATCGGTTAGGGCATTCAGATATTAAAATGACACTGAACACTTATGCCCACCTATACCCAAACAAGCAAAAAGAACTTGCCCAAAAGTTGGAAAATTTATAAAACATTATCAATTTATTATCAAAAACAAAAATAAGCACCTTGAAACCCTTTATTTATGGGCTTCTTGGTGCTTATTATTATTATCCTAACTGATTTAATCTGTCGATAAGTTCATTTACATCGATACCATGTACCATAGCAGCCTCTGCAAGTGACTCCATCTGTGATGATGGACATCCGAGACAGTGCATACCGATATCCATAAGCACATTTGCAGCTGCAGGATTCTCTGAAAGCACCTCTCCGATAAGCATATCAGGTCTGTACTTTCCCTCAGCTACTTCCTTCTCAACCTTTCCAAAGAAAAGCTCGATATCATCTTCAACTGTTCCGATACCTGCGATACCGAAGTTATCTACCAATACCTTAGCTACATTTGGTGAAAGGAATCCCGGAAGTGTTGGTCCGAGGTGAATATTCTTCACTCCTAAGTATAAAAGCGCAAGTAAAACGATAACTGCCTTCTGCTCATACCATGCAATATTGAACTCAAGCGGAAGATCATTGATATCATCAAGTCCGAATACTTCCTTAAGCTTAAGTGCGATAACTGCCAATGAATAAGAGTCATTACACTGACCTGCATCAAGAACTCTCGGAATACCACCGATATCTCCAAGGTCAAGCTTATTGTATTTGTACTTAGCACATCCTGCTGTAAGAATAACAGCATCCTTTGGAAGAGCCTTTGCGAAATCTGTATAGTAATTTCTTGCCTTTGAACGACCGTCACAACCTGCCATTACAACGAACTTTGAAATAGCACCTGTTTTAACAGCATCTACTACCTTATCTGCAAGTGCAAGAACCTGTGCATGTGCAAAACCACCTACAATATTTCCGCTCTCGATCTCAGTTGGAGGTGCACACTTTTTAGCCTGCTCTATGATCTCTGAGAAATCCTTCTCCTCACCGATATCACCTGCAATATGCTTACATCCCGGATAACCTGCTGAACCTGTTGTATAAAGTCTGTCAATATAGCTTGCCTTAGGCGGTACGATACAGTTTGTAGTCATAAGGATAGGTCCGTTAAAGCTCTCAAACTCTTCTTTCTGCTTCCACCATGCATTACCATAGTTACCCTTAAGGTTTGAATACTTCTTAAGTTCAGGATAATACTGACCTGCAAGCATCTCTGAGTGAGTATAAACATCCACTCCTGTTCCCTGTGTCTGCTTTAAAAGCATCTCAAGGTCTCTTAAGTCATGTCCTGAAACAAGAATACCGGGATTTGTACCTACACCGATATCAACTGTTGTAATCTCAGGGTTACCGTAAGCTGTTGTGTTTGCCTTATCAAGTAAGCCATTCCGTTTACACCATACTTACCTGTCTCAAGTGTAAGTGCTACAAGCTCATCTACACCGAGAGTATCATCAAGTGTTGCAGCCAATGCTCTCTGTAAGAATGCGTCTACCTCACCGTCATCCTGTAAAAGTGCATTTGCATGCTTTGAATATGCTGAAAGTCCCTTAAGACCATATATAATAAGCTCTCTAAGACTTCTGATATCCTCGTTTTCTGTTGCAAGCACACCTACTGTTGCTGCCTTTGTAAGATACTCGCTCTCGTCATATGACTCCCAGAAAGCTGCCTCAGGCAAGAACTCAGGCTGTGAAACCTCTGCAAGAAGTTCCTTCTTAACATCCAATGTTTTCTTGATTCTTGCGATAATAGCATCATTGTCAAAGTTTGCATTTGTAATAGTTATAAAAAGGTTTAATGTAATAAGGTGGTTTACTTCCTTGCTTACTTCCTTTCCTTCTGCACGAAGTCTTGTTGTAACTGCTGATATGCCCTTACTTACATATATAAGTAAATCCTGCATATTTGCAACTTCAGGCTTCTTACCACATACACCTACCTGTGTACATCCTGTATTACCCGCTGTCTCTTGACACTGATAACAAAACATTTTGTTTTCCATTTTTACCTCCTCTTACTATGACTGTTCTACAGTCTATGAGCAATCTGTTTTACAGATTTAAGTTTATTTTTCTTTTGCATCTTATGCATGAGTGTATAATAGCAGAAAGAAAAGCAAAAAACCGTAACTTTAGTTACCGAGCAATGTTTTTTTTTAAAGACTTTTAAGTCCTTCCAGATTTTTTACAATAAGATCCTTTCTTACAACCTTTATGTAACCGTCTTCCTGCATTTTCATAAGTTCTCTTGAGAGTGAAGGTCTTGCCGCATTTAAAAAGTCCGCAAACTCTTCTCTACTCATCTTTAAGGTAACTCTATCTCTGTCATTCATATTCTGCAATATAAATCTTGCGATTTTTTGCTTTAATGTTGAGCATGACAGTACCTGTAATCTATTATTTAAATAGTATGTTCTCTCAGCAAAGATTGTGAGCAAATTTGAGAGCATTTTGTTTTGAAGTGCTGACGGCTTGTCTCCAAGTCTTGTAAGATACTCCTTTGGTATCTCTAAAACCTTACTTGGCGCACTTGCACATGCATAATTGGCATACTCATCATAGTTTAAAAATAAAAAAACCTCTCCAAAAAGCTCTCCCGGGTTTGAAAACATTCCCAATATACTTCTTTTTCCGTTCACAGAGTCATTGCCTACCGACACACTACCCTCAACCAACATTGTAATATATCTGGGCTTATCTCCCTGATTGAAAATCATTTCGCCTTTTCTAAAGCCCACAATATCTGCTTTTGCCTCTTTTAAGCAAATCTCTATCTCTTCTTCAGTCATTCCCCTAAAGAGTGGGGACTCGGTGTAATTTCCTGACATATATCTCCTTTAAGCGTCATACCCGCACGCAGTCTTTTTCTAGATTCTTGCATAATTCCGTCAATATAGTTCAGTTGCACCAAAACTTCCTTTTCCTCTGCCGTAGTCTCTATTATCTTGTCTATTCCACCGTTTTTGATAACAATTCTCTTATCTGCCATCAATGCCAAAAGAGGATCATGTGTAGCCATAAGGACTATTTTATCCTGTGATATTAAAAGGTCTAAAGCCTTTTTTCTATCTATTCCGGCATTTTCAATTTCGTCAATCAAACTATCGGTGAAGAACTTAGCACCGCTGTATCGGCAATCATCAAGGCTCTGGACTGGCCTCCACTTAGAGCTGTAACTGCAGTTTCAGGTGCGAAATTTTCTCCGGCAAGTTTATTTGCTTCATAAAGGATCTTCTCAACTACGGTCTCGATATCTTCGACCATTCTGCTCTCCGCATGCATGGTTATAAATTCACGGGCCGTAAGATCCATAACAAAGTTCATGTTTTGTGATAGCTGTGCAACCAATTTATTATTTGTAGAATAACGCCATTTTGGATCCGGTTTTTTACCATTTATATATATGGTTCTTCCTGTAGGGGTATCATTTTGTGCTGCCCATTCTATGTCAGCCAACAATCTACTCTTTCCGGATCCTGTCGGTCCTACTATAGACACAATTTGCGAAGAAAAAATGTCAAATTTTTCACAATTTTCTCTTTCTCCACTTTTATTATGGCCGGGGAAAATAGTTAAACTTTCTATTTTTTCTTTATTATCACCAAGGAATTGTAGCATTTGCTTGATGAATGTGTCAAGCTGGATTTTTAATTCTTCCTTATTTATTGCTGTTTCTTCAAGTTCTTCTTCGGTAAATCCATCCAAAAATTCAGAAAAAGTTGCATCCAAACTTTCAGTGATATCAAAGCCTGCGCTCTCAAAGAAATCTGTCGCAAAAGGATATTTTTCCAGTAACTCTTTTAATTTTATTTCACTCATTTATTTGCCTCCCATTGCATCTTCTTGGTATTACCTAATTGGTAATCTTCTCCTATTCTGGTTTCTCCCAGACAATAAGAACACATTGCCGAAGGCATTGCAAATCTGAGCTTCATTCCCTGTACCGACTCAATATTTACTTCATTGTCATATATTAATGTAGACAACTCGAATGCTCCCTGACCGCTGAGTCCGTTTACATTCATTACCATAGCTCTCGGGTTTACCGCACTTACTCTACCGCTGAATACTTCTCTCTCCGCCTGACTTACTATATCGCCCTTTGTTATGACTACAATATCCGCAGCCTTTAACATAGGTCCGATTTTTTTAGGTGTATTTATACCCGAGAGATTATCTATTACACATACACCTTTTATATCTGTAATATATGGTGAACAACGATTACAAAGTCCTGCCGACTCTGTAATGAGTAGATCCAGACCTTGTTCCCTTCCCCATTTCACAACGTCTTCAATATTTGATGCAAAGAAATGATCGGGACAAAGTCCTCCGGAGAGCCCTTTCTTTACAGGAATGTCTGCCTTTTCATATATGATATCATCATCGGTATATAAGCAGTCAAACTTTACAACTCCCGCCTTTATACCTCGATCCTTCATTGCTTCAATAGTTTTCAAAATAACAGAGGTCTTTCCAGACGAAGGAGGACCTGAAAATATAACTAAATTCATATATTAATCTCTCCTTATTCTGTCTGACCGTAAAACCATTTTTCCGTATTTAAAAGGATTTCTCCAATATCATTTGAGTGAATAAACTCCCATCCTGCCCAAAGGAAGTTTTGATCTTCTGCAAGTTTATTATCGTATTCAGGATTTGTCTGTGGAAATTTACCGTCTGCACCCAATATATCCGCCACTTCTTTTGATAAAAGGAAATCTATTAAAGGTTTACTGTTATCATAATTTTTCTTTCTTGTCAAAAGGAATACAGGACTTATTATAGCTCCGTCCTTTGGCCAAACTACTGTAAGGTTTGAATTTTCCTTTATGGTCTTTGAAAAGAAATAAGGCATAATACTTACTGCAGGTGTATTAAAATCTTTTCTTCCTCCGGTCTTTACCATCTGTGCCGGATGCATTGACTTTAAAAGACCTCTTCCAAGTGCCTCAACAGCTTCCCTTCCGTATTTTGAATATATTCCAAGCATAATCGCATTAAACATATCCAAATCCGAGGTAGGAAGTGCTATGGAGTTTTCAAATTCAGGCTTAAACAGATCCTCCCATGAGGTAGGTAAACTTCTGTCTCCCAGTACGTCTTTATTTACAATAAAAATTGCAGGAACAACGCCTATTATAGAATATTCTCCTTTCGGATCCTTTAAGGAAATCATTCCGTTATCTAGAGATTTATTTAATTTTCCCTGTCTATAGTCTACAAAAACACCCTTATCTCTGAATTTACCCATCAACTTCTTGTCAAAAAACAGATTAAATCCTGCCGACATATATACATCCGACAAATCGTCTTCAGTCTTTGCATTCCTTATTTCTTCTTCAATAACTTCCATTCCCATACTTGCAGCATTCAGATTGTAGTTGATTTCATAGTCCTGACTTTCCACAAACTTTTCAAACCTTTCTATAAACTGCATTCTTACAGGACATGGCAATATTCCCTTTATAGAGGTCTTTGCATTTTCATCCTGATTTCTTACAATGCCGTTATTATCGGACATCACAGTCTTTCTCTCTATGACCTCTACAAGTTGCTTTTCAAATACCTCAACATTTATATTCTTACTCTTTAAAGCGGTTTCAAGACTGAGAAGTTTACCCATTGATTTTCTCATCATATCGTTTTTTAGATTCTCAAATCCTGCACCTGCCAATACTTCTATAAGTTCCGGATACTTCTCAGTAACATCATATACTTTATCTTTTATATCAAAATATTTATTCATACAAACTCCTTTGATTAATAAAACAAAGCCGGGCAACAATCAGCCTAGGCCTATACTGTAATTCAACTTCTATTCTAGTTTTAGTACAATAAAAAAATCTGTAACTAATGTTAAATCATGTAGGTATTTATTTTGTTTCCGGTATACAAAAATCAATTTGAGTTTATAAGAGATTAATCTATGGAAATATATATTTTTACAATAAATATGAGTTATAATAAAAGCTTAAATTGGTTTATTTTTTTTACTATTGGGGGATAAAATGAAAAGGGAGAAGGTTCAGGCTTTTTTTGCATTATTTATTGCAACATTCTTTTGGGCTTCGGCCTATATTTTTTTGTAAAACAACTCTTAAATGATGTATCGCCTTATATGATACTGTCCTTAAGATTTTCTTTTGCTGCAATAATACTTATATTTATTTACAATAAGAGGCTCTTGAAAAATAAATATGGAGATATTAAAAAGCCGGTATTATAATGGGTATCTTTTTATTTGGAGAATTTTTTACATTTACAGTAGGTTTACAATATACTACCACTTCACGTTCATCTCTTATTATTGCATCATATATCATACTCTTACCTTTGGCATACCTTATTATAATGAGAAAAAGACCTTCACTGTCTGATATTATTGTTTCATTTATTTGCATGATAGGTGTATTCTTTATTTTAGGTAATAATCTTGGAAGATTTCATATCGGTGATATATATTGCATGCTTTGTGCTGTTGACTATGCTTTGTATATTGTTATTTCATCAAAGTACTCAAAACTTTATGATTCTGGAATATTGAATGTATTGCAAGTTTCCACTACAGCCGTTCTTTCTATCCTGTCATTATTTTTAATCGGAAATAACAGGTTTGTCTTAAATCTTGCAGACAGCTTTCAGTTAATATATCTTACCGTATTTTGTACAACCTTACCTTTCTTTTTAATATTGTACGGTATGAAGCATGTATCCGCCACAACAAGCGGAGTATTGCTCTCTCTTGAAAGTGTGATGGCTGCGGTTATGGGAATAATACTTTTACACGAATCTTTTACTCCAAATCTCATTATAGGAGGATCAATTGTAATATTTTCATTTATATTGTCCGAGGTTTTACCTAAGATTCTTAGGAATTGAATCGGATATTTTAAACAGTACTTTTCTTATCATCCTGACTCCTGATAAATTAAAAAAATATAAAAAAAGCACAAATCCTTTATTATAAGGACCGTGCTAAATTTCAAACTGCCGCAGACCGGAATCGAACCGGTACGGGTATTTCTACCCACGGGATTTAAGTCCCGGGCGTCTGCCTGTTCCGCCACTACGGCATAAAAGCGACCCGAATCGGACTCGAACCGACGACCTCCGCCGTGACAGGGCGGCGCTCTAACCAACTGAGCCATCGGGCCATAAATATTAAGATATAAAATCTTAGCTCCCTGAGTAGGACTTGAACCTACGACACTGCGGTTAACAGCCGCATGCTCTACCGACTGAGCTATCAAGGAATATTGCCCTTAGAAATCTAAGGGCAGTGGAGCTTCAGGGACTCGAACCCGGGACCGATCGGTTATGAGCCGATTGCTCTAACCAACTGAGCTAAAGCTCCCAACAAAGGCTTTCGCCAATGACCCCAACGAGATTTGAACTCGTGTTACCGCCGTGAAAGGGCGATGTCTTAACCGCTTGACCATGGGGCCGAATACTGTGATATTCTACTCTTTAAACAATAAAATGTCAAGTATTTTTTATGAAGGAAATGTGCCTTCAAAACTGCGTACCAAACTCAAAAAATAAATTCCTTATCCTTTTGGTTAAACCCTCGACCTATTAGTAACCATCAACTTAATACATTACTGTACTTACATCTTGGCCCTATCTACCTCGTAGTCTTCAAGGGGTCTTACTGTTTTCACATGAGATATCCCATCTTGAGGGGGGCTTCACGCTTAGATGCCTTCAGCGTTTATCCCGTCCCGACATAGCTACCCTGCCATGGAGTTACTCTCCAACAGGTACACCAGCGGTCAGTCCGTCCCGGTCCTCTCGTACTAAGGACGGCTCCTCTCAAATATCTTACGCCCACGCCGGATAGGGACCGAACTGTCTCACGACGTTCTGAACCCAGCTCGCGTACCGCTTTAATGGGCGAACAGCCCAACCCTTGGGACCTGCTACAGCCCCAGGATGCGATGAGCCGACATCGAGGTGCCAAACCACTCCGTCGATGTGAACTCTTGGGAGTGATAAGCCTGTTATCCCCAGGGTAGCTTTTATCCGTTGAGCGATGGCAATCCCACTTTATGCCACCGGATCACTAAGTCCTACTTTTTCGTACCTGCTCCACCCGTCGGTGTCGCAGTCAAGCTCCCTTCTGCCTTTTGCACTCTTTGAATGGTTTCCGACCATTCTGAGGGAACCTTCGAGCGCCTCCGATACTCTTTTCGGAGGCGACCGCCCTCAGTCAAACTCCCCGTCTGGCATTGTCCCCCACCCGGATAACGGGTGCAGGTTAGAAAATCCAGCAATACAGGGGTGGTATCCCAACGGCGACTCTGCATAAACTGGCGTCTATACTTCTACGTCTCCCACCTATCCTGTACGAGTATTACCGAATCCCAGTACCAAACTGGAGTAAAAGCTCCATGGGGTCTTTCCGTCCTGGCGCGGGTAACCAGCATCTTCACTGGTACTTCAATTTCACGGGTGCATTGTTGAGACAGCGCTCAAATCATTACGCCTTTCGTGCGGGTCGGAACTTACCCGACAAGGAATTTCGCTACCTTAGGACCGTTATAGTTACGGCCGCCGTTTACTGGGGCTTCAATTCAAAGCTTCGTTGCCTGACTTCTCCTCTTAACCTTCCAGCACCGGGCAGGCGTCAGCCCATATACTTCACCTTGCGGTTTCGCATAGACCTGTGTTTTTGCTAAACAGTTGCTTGAGCCTTTTTTCTGCGACCACTATTTCTAGTGGCACCCCTTCTCCCGAAGTTACGGGGTCATTTTGCCGAGTTCCTTAACAATGCTTCTCCCGCCGGCCTTAGGATTCTCTCCTCATCTACCTGTGTCGGTTTGCGGTACGGGTACATATAACACAATAGCGGCTTTTCTTGACGGCTCCCTAACCGACTTCCCTACTAAACTTCGGTACGCATCACGTTTTCCCTTTGCATGGTGGTTTTTCCTCCCATACAGGTACTTCGCTTGCCCCGGTTTTTGTCCTCCCGGGTTCGGTTTTAGTCTCCGTGTCCCCACAGTTCTGATTATATGTAGTACAGGAATCTGTACCTGTTATCCATCGACTACGTCTTTCGACCTTGCCTTAGGCCCCGACTTACCCTGAGTAGATCAGCTTTACTCAGGAAACCTTAGATATTCGGCCAAGAGGATTCTCACCTCTTTCTCGCTACTCATTCCGGCATTCTCTCTTCTTATTACTCCACCATTCCTTCCGGTATGGCTTCTACGCCTCTAAGAATGCTCCTCTACCAATGTATAATATACATTCCTAAGCTTCGGTGGTGTGTTTAGCCCCGGACATTTTCGGCGCAGGACCTCTCGACTAGTGAGCTGTTACGCACTCTTTTAATGTATGGCTGCTTCTAAGCCAACATCCTAGCTGTCTTCGAAATCCCACATCCTTTTCCACTTAACACACACTTTGGGACCTTAGCCGTAGGTCTGGGCTCTTTCCCTTTTGACTACCCAACTTATCTCGTGTAGTCTGACTCCCGTCAATCATCTAGCCGGCATTCGGAGTTTGATATCTCTTGGTAGGCTTTGACGCCCCCGCAAAAATTCAGTGCTCTACCTCCGGTAGACTAATAACGAGGCTAGTCCTAAAACTATTTCGAGGAGAACCAGCTATCTCCGGGTTCGATTGGAATTTCTCCCCTATCCACACCTCATCGCCACCCTTTTCAACGGATGTGCGTTCGGTCCTCCATTCACTTTTACGCGAACTTCAACCTGGACATGGATAGATCACCCGGTTTCGGGTCTACACATACTGACTAAAATCGCCCTATTAAGACTTGGTTTCCCTTCGGCTCCGTATCTTTAATACTTAACCTCGCCTGTACATGTAACTCGCCGGACCGTTCTACAAAAAGTACGCGGTTCACCTTTCGGTGTTCCACAGTTTGTAAACATAGGGGTTTCAGGTTCTTTTTCACTCCCCTCCGGGGTTCTTTTTCACCTTTCCTTCACAGTACTATACGCTATCGGTCACTGACTAGTATTTAGCCTTGGGGGTGGTCCCCCTGCTTCCCCTAAGGTTTCTCGTGTCTCGTGGTACTCCGGATACTGCTGGATTCAATACATTTTTCCCTTACACGGCTCTCACGCTCTTTGGCCCGCTTTTTCCAAAACGGTTCAGGTAATATATCTTACTCGTGTTTGCAGTCCTCTACCCCGCAGTGCACGCACCACGGTTTTGGGCTCTTACGATTTCGCTCGCCGCTACTTTCGCAATCACTTTTGTTTTCTTTTCCTCCGGCTACTTAGATGTTTCAGTTCACGGGTTCCCTTCTGTACGTTATGTATTGGCGTACAGATACTTGGAGTTCTTCCAAGTGGGTTTCCCCATTCAGACATCTGCGGATCACTGAATATGTGCTTCTCCCCGCAGCTTTTCGCAGCTTGTCACGTCTTTCTTCGGCTGTCAGTGCCTAGGGCATCCACCCTACGCTCTTTATGTTTAACCTCTTAAATCATTTTAGATTTAGTGTTTATGTATGACACTAGCGTGTATCATACACTATGTTTAAAAATTTATTTTTGTTATTTAAAAATATTAATCTTTCGATTAATATCCTCGGATGTCTAATTATAAAATATTTATATAATTTCTCGTTTGGTATGCAGTTTTCAAGGTACATCATGCAAAGAATATCTTTGCAAATGAGACTTAAAGATTCGAACTTCAACATCTTTCATCCTCTCCAAAGGAATATCTGATGTAGTCTCCATGCATGGGCTTAAGTGGACTCGAACCACCGACCTCACGCTTATCAGGCGTGCGCTCTAACCGGCTGAGCTATAAGCCCTAATTATTAAATTAAAATACAGCGGCATCCACCTACTCTCCCATACCGTCTCCAGTATAGTACCATCGGCCGACTAGGTCTTAACCATCGTGTTCGGAATGGGAACGGGTGTGTCCCCTAGACGCATCGACACCGCTAAGGTTTTTAGCCTTGAGCATTCAAAACTAAACAGTACTCACAACCCCTACTTTATCCTTAGAAAGGAGGTGATCCAGCCGCACCTTCCGATACGGCTACCTTGTTACGACTTCACCCCAGTTATCCTCCCTGCCTTCGGCAGCTCCCTCCTTACGGTTGGGTCACTGACTTCGGGCATTGATGACTCCCATGGTGTGACGGGCGGTGTGTACAAGACCCGGGAACGTATTCACCGCAGCATTCTGATCTGCGATTACTAGCGATTCCAGCTTCATATAGTCGAGTTGCAGACTACAATCCGAACTGAGACGTTATTTTTGTGATTTGCTTGGCTTCGCAGCTTTGCTTCACTTTGTTTACGCCATTGTAGCACGTGTGTAGCCCAAATCATAAGGGGCATGATGATTTGACGTCATCCCCACCTTCCTCCGGATTATCTCCGGCTGTCTCGTCAGAGTGCCCATCTTACTGCTGGCTACTGACGACAAGGGTTGCGCTCGTTGCGGGACTTAACCCAACATCTCACGACACGAGCTGACGACAACCATGCACCACCTGTATCCCTTGTCCCGAAGGTCTAGCTTCATTACAAAGTTATTCAAGAGTATGTCAAGATTTGGTAAGGTTCTTCGCGTTGCTTCGAATTAAACCACATGCTCCACCGCTTGTGCGGGTCCCCGTCAATTCCTTTGAGTTTCATTCTTGCGAACGTACTCCCCAGGTGGAATACTTAATGCGTTAGCTTGCGGCACCGAAGAGTTTACCTCCCCGACACCAAGTATTCATCGTTTACTGCGTGGACTACCAGGGTATCTAATCCTGTTTGCTCCCCACGCCTTCGAGCCTCAACGTCAGTTGTCGTCCAGTAAGCCGCCTTCGCCTCCGGTGTTCCTCCTAATATCTACGCATTTCACCGCTACACTAGGAATTCCGCTTACCCCTCCGACACTCAAGCTATACAGTTTCCAAAGCAGTTCATGGGTTGAGCCCACGCCTTTCACTTCAGACTTGCATTGCCGTCTGCGCTCCCTTTACACCCAGTAAATCCGGATAACGCTTGCCCCCTACGTATTACCGCGGCTGCTGGCACGTAGTTAGCCGGGGCTTCTTAGTCAGGTACCGTCATTTTCTTCCCTGCTGATAGAGCTTTACATACCGAAATACTTCTTCACTCACGCGGCGTCGCTGGATCAGGGTTTCCCCCATTGTCCAATATTCCCCACTGCTGCCTCCCGTAGGAGTTTGGGCCGTGTCTCAGTCCCAATGTGGCCGTTCACCCTCTCAGGCCGGCTACCGATCGTCGCCTTGGTGGGCCTTTACCTCACCAACTAGCTAATCGGACGCGGATCCATCTTATACCTATAAATATTTTACCCCTGCACCATGCGGTGCTGTGGTCTTATGCGGTCTTAGCGGAAATTTCTCTCCGTTATCCCCCTGTATAAGGCAGGTTATCCACGCGTTACTCACCCGTCCGCCACTAAGTCTACCTAAATTCCATCCGAAGACTTCCTTTAAGCAGCTTCGTTCGACTTGCATGTGTTAAGCACGCCGCCAGCGTTCATCCTGAGCCAGGATCAAACTCTCATATAAAAGTTTAATCTAGCCTTCTCGCTAGCTTGCATCATCTGTTTTCACAGATCTACTGTTTTTTTAAAGGTTTTTAAATTCTGTTCGAATCTAAACGTTGTTTTTCTGAAATCTCATCAATTATTATTAAAATAATTAAGTTATTTTCAGGGTTGTGTGTACTGTTTAATCTTAAATTATCAAGGTTCAACGCAGAAGGAGGGATTTGAACCCTCGCACCGCTATTAACAGCCTACTCCCTTTCCAGGGGAGCCCCTTCAACCACTTGGGTACTTCTGCTTGGTTGCGAGTTATCCTTCTTCTGTTTTACTTTTTGCTTTTAGGCAAAAAGTAAGCGGAGAGGGTGGGATTCGAACCCACGCGCCCTTGCGGACAAACGGTTTTCAAGACCGCCTCGTTATGACCACTTCGATACCTCTCCGTAACTGCCTAATTATAATATCGCAACAAGGGATTAATGTCAAGCATTTATTTTTATTTTTTTCAAGAAAATTCGAAATCAAAAAAGCCCTTTATTTAAGCCGGTTTACATTCTTTATGCTAGTAAATCTCATACACTATATCTTTATCTGATTTTAGATTTTCATCAAACTTTATCAACAAATACAGTTCACCGGCATTCGTCTCACCAACATGATATCCCAAAGCAAATATATCATAGCATCCGCTCTTATATATTAAAAAGCGGACAGCCAAGCCGTCCGCAAATTAAATTCTTATACAACTTTGATATTAAACTTTTTAGCTTCAACTTCACTGTCTACCTCTTTTATATCGGCACCCAATGAAACCAACTTGCCTTCAAAATCCTCATATCCTCTTTTTATATACTTAATATCATCCACTGTAGTCAGTCCTTCTGCAGCAAGACCCGCCAATACAAGTGCCGCACCGGCTCTAAGATCAGGTGCTTTAAGCGCCGCACCTCTGAGTTTTTCCACACCGATAACCATAGCGGTATTACCCTCTACTTTTATATTAGTACCCATTCTTGCAAGTTCATCAACATATTTAAACCTATTTTCAAATATACTTTCCACTACAAGGCTACTACCTGTAGCCAAAGCCAATGCGGTAGTTATTTGTGGTTGCATATCTGTAGGAAAGCCCGGGTAAGGTAATGTCTTTATATTGGTAGCCTTTTGATTATTCTTTGCAATAACTCTTATCGCATCATCAAATTCCACTACCTCACATCCCATCTCCATAAGTTTTGCACTTATAGCTTCCATATGTTTCGGTATAATGTTCTTTACAGTAATATCACCCTTTGTTACAGCTGCGGCACACATGAATGTTCCGGCTTCTATCTGATCAGGTATAATAGAATACTGACTTCCATGCAATGACTTAACACCGTTTATTCTTATAACGTCTGTTCCTGCACCCTTTATATCGGCACCCATGCTGTTTAAGAAATTAGCCACGTCAACTATATGCGGTTCTTTTGCCGCATTTTCTATAACTGTTCTTCCCTCTGCCAATGATGCCGCCATCATAATATTTATAGTAGCACCAACTGATACTGTATCCAAATATATATCTGCTGCAACCAGATCAATAGCATGTGCTTTTACTCTTCCGGACTCAATTTCAATCTCGGCTCCAAGCGCCTTAAAGCCTTTCAAATGTAAATCAATAGGTCTTGATCCTATATTACAACCACCCGGTAACGCCACCTCTGCACTCTTATACTTACCCAAAAGTGCTCCGATAAAATAATATGATGCTCGGATCTTTCTTATAAATTCATCATCAACCAATACATCCTTTACTGAGGATGCATTAATTCTAACACTATGTCTATCAAGTCTTTCAACACTTGCACCGATAGCCTTTATCGCCTCAAGCATTACATTTATATCTTTTACATCAGGTAAATTTTCTATAAAAACGTCTTCGTCTGTCATTATAGCTGCTGCCAATATTCCAAGTGCCGCATTTTTTGCGCCGCCTATTGCAACCTCTCCTACTAACGGACTTCCACCATTCATTATATATTGAGCCATTTTTCTCCTCTATATAAAACTATATATTTAAACTTTAATATTAAGTAAATAAAAATCTTAAGCCATTTCTTTCTTTTTTATTACGGTTATAATTTTATCACATTACATTCCAAAGGTAAAGAAACAAGAAAAGTCATTTTGAGCACTATTGAATATACTTTGCGCCTCATTTACATCTATTTTCTGTACACTTGCTGTATTTATATCATATACTGTGACACTTTTAGAATCATACGCTGTGATTATAACAGGATTATTGATTGCAGTAAATGAAAAAACAGGTTTTTTTACAGTCAGAAAGTACATAGCCTCTTTTAATGTTATTCCCCTGAATCTTGTAAGCTTATCATTTTCCCAATAGTTTACATATTCACCGGCTTTTGTCACATCAAATTTGTATTAGATGCAGTCTCTACCATCGCTCTCACATAAACCATTATTCCGTTTCTTCTCACAAATCCCATATCGGTATATGCGTCCTCTATCGCATTTACCGGATCATCATATATTCCTTCAAGTTTTGAATTGATGTATACATAGTACATATTTTCAAGGTATGATTTATTCAAATCTATATTGTATTCAATATCAGTACTGTCTATTTGTAGATCCTTGTAATAAGAAACTTCACTTTCGATCCACTTGGCATTGTCTATAACATAGTTCTTCCCTCTGAAATTATCCATATATGATGATACTCTGCTCTCACTTGTCACAGACTTATTACTTATGATAGTATCTTCTCCTATTCTTGTAAAATTCTCACCATCATATTGATACAGATCTATATGTACACGATTCCCTGTAACATCTATATTATCTATATATCTGCTGTCGTAAGTGTACTCCTTTTGTAACTCCAAAAGATTATTGTATATACTTACCTTTTCAAAAATACTTCCTGTTGATTTTCCGTTAATGGTATTTGAAATATTTTGTGACTGTATCGCAACTACCAAATCACTTCCTATGTATCCTATAGGTAATAACACATCATTTTCATTATCCAGCTGTTTATTTTCTCCGGTCGAAATTATAAATATTTAATCCGTCTCCAATATTCCATGAGAGAAGGCTCTTATCCTGACTTATAGAATATTTACCATTTTCCAAATTTTCCGCGACAGTGACATAATTGCCGGATGAAATATCAAGACCTACCACCTTATCTATAAGTTTCAGATATAGCATTGCATTATCACCCATATATGCAAGCTCATCTATTGACTCCTTTAGACTTGATGTGTCAATATCAGCCTTTACAAATGCAAGTTTGACAGTCTTTTTCGAGCCTTCCATATATTTCATCAAGCTTACACCGACTTCTCCAATATGAGCTGCGTCAATATTATATCCGTAACTTATAAAATACAACCCGTCTCCAAACTTAAGCGGCATAATGTAATTATACTTTCCTGCATTATATACCATTTCAATTTTTCCATTTTTACTGCTTGATAAAAAAAGTTTGTTATCTGCAAGAAATGCAATTTTTTCACCACTATTGTCTGAAATAATCTTCACTTCTTTATTGCCCATGCCCAGATCTGTTTTTTTATCATACTTAAGACCGTTTGAAAGGCTTTGATTCATAGTCCTGGTATAATCAAGCATATATAGCCTTTGAGTTCCTGATTTACATATAAAATTTTCTTCTATATTATATGATTTATCACCTGCTTCCGCCTTGAAGCTGAAATGTATCTCTCCAACCTTCCCGTTATAATTTACAAGGCTCACTTCCTTTTCTGTGGGTGTTAAATTCATTCCATTATAGCTGATCATATTAAAATCCGACTTTAATGTAACATATTCAAGTCCCTTTGAATTTCCTGTTCCGTCACTCTCCAGATATACTGTATTGTCTCTGGCGGTATTACTGTCAAAATTATTATTGGAAAAAGTATTTGCCATATCAATAAGCTGTTTTAGGAATTCTGTATTACTTCTTACTATCCTGCTGTAATAATGAAAAGTTTTTCCACCTGTATACATCCTTAATTCAAGGAAATATTCCTTATTTTCTTCCATAAGGCTTGATAGATGCAAATCTATAATATCTCCGTCCACCTTTGTCCTGTCACCGCTTTCAACAAGCTCATTCGTATCAAATTTTCTGATACTGTAATCATACTCTTCTATTTCGGAAATATTTGTATCTACTATTTTAAACTTCATACTGAAATCATCCAGCACCAAAGACAGTATATTATCAGATACCTCCACATCCATTTCATTGCTGTACCCATACATTTTATTTATGTAGTAGTCCCCAAGCACATTATATAGCTTCGGTATATTCATATCGCTCGTTTCAATATCTACACCTACATTGTCAACTTTATTTTTTTTCAAAAAGGAATATAGTAAAAAACCTATTACTGCCAATAGGAATACAAATACAAATATAATATATCTAAATTTCTTAGTTCTCATAAAAAGTCCTTATATCACAAAAATGTTTTAAATCCAATTTTAAGGTTTTGACCTCGATATTATATTATACTATACTTTTTAACTTTACTTAAAATGATTTTTTTAATAAAAAAATGCTTTTTGTTACCGTTTTAATTAACTATTGCTTTTTTTAATGCAATTGATTATACTTTTAAGTATATTTATATACAATCCCGTCTTTGACAGTTGAAAGAGAGTAAAAGCCTCACAAGTAGTGTAAATACGCTGTTTGTGGGGCTTTCTTAATGAAAAAGTATGTGGTTATTTTTTTCTTTTTCGAGTCTGATTTAAAATTTTTCTCATATTTTTTTCTGAGATGTTATCTGGTAGTCTGTTCTAAATCCAAAAGCATCGTGCAGAGCATCCGTGATATCGGTGCGAGTGTAGGTCGGGATATATCCTTCTCCAGGTGCGATCATCATATCCATGGAACGTATTGTATTTATTAGTTCTTCACAGGTGTATTTTTCCTTTAGCTTTTGCTCAAGAATTCTATAAATAACCAGAGCTGTAAAGCAGGTAGTGAAGTGAGCTGTTATTCTATCTTTTCTGGATAGATATATAGGTCTGGATTTAAATTCAGTCTTCATGATGCGAAAGCATTCCTCAATTTCCCATCTTCTTTGATTGATTTTAATAATACTTGATACATCACACTCAAGGTTTGTACAGACAGCGTAAAATCCGTCGTATTTGGTTTCGTTATCAATCTGTTTTTGGTTTAATGAGGTGATTGTTTTACTGGCAACTTCACCATCCGGGGTGCAATGCCCCTGTTCAACAAATCGTTTTGGGTCATTGGCTCTGTTCTTTGTAAGCTTAGATGGCGACTCTATGTACTTTATTGCTCTTTCAACTTGACGCTCTCTTACGGTCCTCTGATAATTACGATATTTGATGGAATAAGTAACAATAAGATGCTGTTCAAGATTGTCCTCATTAATCCATCTGTCATTATAAAAAACCTTGTCATAATCGGCTTCTTCATCAAGCTCACTAAGCTTATATTTTTTATTGCTGCCGGGAAGATACCATCCCTCATCAGCAAGACAGAAATCCTGTAAGAAACCTTTGAGCTTTTTGATAGACTGTGTTGTTACAAATCCTCTCCCCTGAATGCTGTTAAGTTTTCTGTTTGAAGTGGAGGAAAGCCCGGCATCTGTACATACAATGAAATTTGAAGTGCCGAAGTCTTTTATAATTTTCTGTTCAAGCGGAGACATAGAGGGCTGTTCGTTTTGGTTGCCCTCAAAGATAGAAAAGGCCAAAGGTATAGCATCAGCATCCATGAACATACCCATTTGGACAATGGGATTAGGACGATACTCTTTTGAAATCCCATACTTTCTAAAATCGTCTTCCTCTTCAATCTCGAAATAATAGTTTGTGCAGTCGTAATAAAGTACTTCCTTGTTACGGTTCACTAGGTTTTGTGAGTTCTTGTATAGCTCAGACTGAAAGAAGTCGTTTTCATTTGCGATTACTTCAAGAGCTCTGTACACCTGGTGCAATTCGCATTTAGGTTGCTCAAGAAATTTTTGAGAGCTTTCAAGAGAAGAAAGTTTGGAGCCAGGTGCAATAATTCTTGAATAAACAAGCATGGAAAGAATGTCATTTAGGTCATAATCGAATTTATATTTTTCTGCTATAGTGTTGCAAATCTTATCCAAGCCAAGGGAATAGTAGATATCTTGAATAAAAAGGTACCCCGCATTGCAGGAGTTACGAACATCTTTATCTATGAGCATGGATGAAGAAAAATTTAAAGCAGAACTCCCTTTTTTTCGTCTCCTTTTCAGCAATGGTCAGCTTTCTGACATATGCCTTTGCCCATTCAAGGGATCTTGCTCTCCACATCGTGCCCTAATTTCTTCGATACTTCCAAGTCGTTCTACAGTCTTAGTAGTGGTTTTATTTCCTATACGCACAGATTTTTGAATATAATAACTAGGTGACTTTTTTGTTCCGGCACATGTTAGTTTCATAAATTAATTCCTCCATACGCTAATTATACCATAAATAACCGCAAATAGCCACATAAAAATGAAGAAAATTTGACAAAAAAATATAGGCTTTTCAGGGCCTACAAGATTTTTTCTTTTATTCAACTGTCAAACTACCGTGCTTTTGTTACCGTTTTAATTAACTATTGCTTTTTTTAATGCAATTGATTATACTTTTAAGTATATTTATATACAATAGTTAATTAAATGATATTAGAATTTTTAAACAGCATTTTTTTATATGTAGTCTAATAATAGAATTAAAATAATAATTGGAGGTTTTATGAACGAACGCACTTTAGACAGGAGAGTAAGAAAAACCAGATCACAGCTTAGAAAATGTCTGAGTATTTTACTCGAAACAAAGAAGATCCAAAATATTACAGTAAAAGAATTGGCTCAAATGGCGGACATAAACAGAGGTACATTTTACTTACACTATAAGGATGTCTATGATTTGATGGATCATATTCAAGCCGATCTTTTAAAAGATTTTGATGATATACTTACCACAATAGCTCCTGATACAGACAATCTGGTTCCTTTTATAGAAGCTTTATTTGTATTCATATATGACAATAAGGATATGTCTAAGATATTTATACATGATGATCTGGATTCAAATTTCTCCAATGAACTTAGAAACAAGTTGCAATTCTGTGTATTCAATAAATATAAGGCATTCATCAAGCAAAAAAATATGCCTTATTTCGAATTATACTATGATTTTATTCTTTCCGGTACACTCGGACTGCTTACAAGATGGATAGACTCTGATTTTGAAATGTCACCTCATGATCTTGCAGTGCTTACACTCTCATTTATAAAAAACGGACTTACAAATATAATCGAATGACAAATCGAGCCTATGAAATAAATTCATAGGCTCATTTCTTATTATTTATTCTCTTCTTCAAAATGCTCTCTTGCAAAATCCATGTCCTGTACTATTTCCATAGTTCCAAGATACTTTTTGTTTTTATCTCTTACAGCCATATATTTTACAAGCATATCTTTATTATTTTTCTTCACCCAGATAGCAACCTCATCCCTGCTTCCGTTCTTAAAACCGGATATTATCTCTCTTACCATTGGCTCTATCTTTGGAGGATGGCATGAATACACATCTCTGTCAATTGCCATCAACGGTCTTTTAAATGCTTTCGGGCAATCATTGTCGTTAAAGAATCTGTTTATATCATCTGCATCTATAAATGTAATCTCAAGAGGCATGGTATCTAAGAGTGCAATAAGCTGCTCTTTTGTAAAATGTCCTCCGGGAAGTACTATCTCTCCGTCAATATCATCAAACTCTCTTTTTACCTTTTCGCCTTTATCAAAGCTTTCAGGTACAATATCAAGACAGTTTTCATATCCCTTGCTGTCCAGATATATATTCAACCAATCCTCATCTGTAAAGTTCACTGTACATATCGGGAATAAGATATTTGCCTCCTTATAGATCATTTCCTGCATACGAGTGATTACAGCCTTTATATCTGTTACCCACTGCTCATCTTCTTTTTCGATCTTATCCAGTCTTCCAAGCTCATCCCTGATTCATCATCTACGGACCACATTACAGTAGCAGGTCCGGAAACATTATATTTAGTCTTTAATAAAGGATATAAAAGATCTCCTTTTTTTGCATAATGCATGGAAACTTCTCTTATCTTTGAAAGCAGAACTCTGTCCACCTCATTTTTTTCAAGTTTAACCAAAAATTCGTTTATGTATTTCTCAAGATTTTCATTCTCTCTTGTAAATGTAGAAAGCGGATGTCCCTTTGTCTCAATAAGCATTTTAGTGTCATCTTCATTTGCACCGTCTGCCATACTCATAGTATTCTTTATGTCATTCTCACTTCCAAGCTCATTGCTTGTTGTTCCATGAAACAGCGCCGAGTGAACATCACATAATTTTTGAACCTCCTGATACGGCATTCCCGATTCCATCAGTGACTGCTCCGCCTTCATTATTTCACTTGCATCTACAGATTCAAATTTTTCTCTAAAATCTTTTTGAACCGACTCCAATGATTCACCGTTTGAGAGTCTTATCAAATACTGCTTGAGTAACTCGGTACTGTCTTCAGTGTTGTTTTGTATACTCTCTGCCACCTCTTTTAATTCTTTTTCTTCTTTTTTTTCTTCAGCTATCTCATACCCATGCTCTTTAAAAACTTCTTTTATTTTTTCAAGAGGAATCCCTTTCATTTCAGCGCCCTTATTTATAGTAATAAAGCGCCCCATTGAATTTAACATTACAGGATTTTTTATATCTTTAAATCCAAGCTCTGAAAATATTTCTATAAAATCGGGATATTCCCTTGCCAACTCAAAAACCGGTTTATTTAAATCAAGTATTTTACTCATATCATTCTCCTTTTCCCCATATAAGTTAGTATGCCCTAATTATAATCTTCTAAACTATATTTTTCAGTATCATATGTTACGAATAAAATATTTTTTAATAAAAAAGGACCGGCACCTAAAAGTGCACAGTCCCCATAGTAAAATCTATTCTGCATCTATTCCATACATATTGCAAAGAGCAGCCAATCCGCCCTGGTATCCGCTACCTATAGCATTAAACTTCCACTCGTCGCCATTCTTATATAATTCACCAAATACAACTGCGGTTTCAATAGAGAAGTCCTCTCCAAGATCATATCTCAAAAGCTCTTCACCTGTATTTTCATCAAATATTCTTACAAAGCATTTGAAACCTGTCCGAAATTCTGTCTTCTTGCATCAGCCTCATAAATAGTAACTGTAAATGCAATTTTTGTTATCTCTGCAGGAATTCTTGACAGATCAATCTTTATCTGTTCATCATCACCGTCACCTGCACCTGTAAGATTATCTCCCAAATGGCTTATTGCACCTGATTGGTGATTAAGATTTCCAAAGAATACGAAATCATTCTGGCTTGAAACTTTACCTGAATCTGTTAAACAAAAAGCTGCTGCATCCAGGTCAAAATCTGCACCTGTATCATAGGCATTTGTATCCCATCCAAGTCCTACCACAACATTCTTAAGTCCCGGATTTCCCTTTGTAAGACTAACTTTTTGACCTTTTTTTAAACTAATTGGCATATTATCCTCCTAATATATCGTTGATATATAAATTACCAAAATTTGTTATCTCAATAATATATCAATTATATGTTTTTTTCAATCAGCTATTCCTTAATTTAAGGATGTTTTAATTAAATTATTCTTGCACCGAAAGGCATTAATGAAAGTTTAGCCAATTTGAAAAACTGAAGTCCAAAAGGAAAACCTATTATGGTTATACAAAGAATCAGCCCCGCAATTGCATGAGTGATTGCTATAGGTATTCCAAGCGTAATAAGCCAGATAATATTTACAAGAAAGCTTACCGCACCTCCTCCATATACCACTTCTTTTCCGAACGGAAAAAATGCCAACCCGGCAAACTTAAAGCATTGAAGACCTAAAGGTATTCCTATAACCGTTATACAGCAAAGACAACCGGCAAATATCCACAACATCCCACTCCAAAGCCCACAGAAAATAAACCACAAAATATTACCCAAAGCACTCATACTTACTCCTTATATTATTCGATTAATAATCCATTCTCACCCAATTTTATCTCTATACAATGATAGACTATTTCTCACTACCCAACAAGGATTTTTTTGAAATCTTGCATACAATACCGCAATCTGTTTTATGTATTACTTTTGCTACCGCTCTCTCGCCTATTTTATCATATAATCTTCCTGCACTGAATGATTCACCTAACACTGTATATGGGCTGTTTGACACATATCCTATCTTCCCGAGCCCATCACAAAGTACCTTTATAGCCTCTTTGTCATATTCATTGTCAGGCTCCTTTTCTAAAATAAGCTTCATATCTTTTTCCAAAAATTCGCTTCCGAAATAATGCCTTGTCCCTGTTACTGTTATAAATATCTTTTCCATAACATCCTCCAATCAAATTTCTCTTTGATTATAAAATATCACCTATGCTGTCCTTTAAAAATACCATCAAAAAAGACTCTCACTTTAAAAGTAAAAGCCTTCTAAAATCTATTCATATTTCATTATAAATTTCTTTGTGTATTCCCTCAGCTCATTAACAACTTCTTTTGGAGATACTATTTCAACATCATTTCCAAGGCTGAAAATCCATCCGAAAAACTGCGGGCTGACATTTATATCCACTATCAGCTCACTCTGATTTTCATCTATTTTTCTGAAAAGAGTATCTTTCCCGAATCTGTCTATAAATACTCCACACATATGATTTGCAAATTTTATACATACCTTAGTCTTTTCACCATGATACATACCGAATGTTGCCTTTGAGTATTTTGCCATATCAAAGTTTTTGAACTCTTCCTTTCCGGCTCTCTCTTCATTTCCCACCTCGATATACATCATCTTATCTACACGGTAATGTTTTATCTTATTATCCCAATCATCAAAGGCAATCATATAGTAGTTTTCATCATCCCAAAGCAGTGCCCATGGACTGACAACGAAATATATTCCGCCATGTCTTTCCACAAGCTTCTTATCGATATCCCATTTGTAGTATTTGAATTTAATCTTCCTGTTTTGATTTATCGCAGTATGTATATCATCCACATTGTAATATACACTTTCATTCATGGTCTTTACACGATCGTTTATCACAATCTGTCTTTGTAATTGCCTGGCCTGATGCTCACTTACAAAATTCTTCACTTTGGAAATCAGCGACTTTGACTTTTTTTGAGTTATAAACTTTGCAGATTGTACAGCATCAATAAGAAGTTTTACCTCTGCAAGCTCAAACTCTCTTCCTGCGATATGATAAAATGTCTCTCTACCTCTTTGCTCCTTTATAACATCTATGCCTAATTTTGCCATATCCTTAAAATCTTCATAAATACTTTTTCTCTCTGCAGTGACTTCGTACTTCTCAAGCTCCTCAAGTATTTGTGGCATAGTGAGACTATGTTCATCATCAGTCTTCTCAGCCATGATTTTCATAAGATATGTAAATTTAAATTTTTGATTGTTCCCCCTTGGCATAACCCACCTCTTTTTTATTATTTTCTATCAGACAATTATTCCGCTCATAATCTCTCCGATAGGAGCATTCACATACAACTCTGCATTTACAGTTTTTCCGGTCTCCAATTTATTTATAACCACAAGGTGCTTTCCATGAAAATAATCAATAAAACTTGCCGCAGGATATACCCTCAAAGATGTTCCGCCGATTATAAGAGTGTCTGCCGATGCGATTGCTCTTATCGCGGCATTTATTACATTACCGTCAAGTCCCTCTTCATACAAAACAACATCAGGTTTTATCATACCGCCACATTCACAATATGGTATTCCTTTATGATTTTTAATATATTTTGCATCATAGGATTTTCCACATTTCATACAGTAATTTCTATGTATACTTCCGTGAAGCTCATAGACTGTTTTACTTCCGGCTTTTTGATGAAGCCCGTCAATATTCTGTGTCACTACAGCCTTAAGCTTTCCCGACTTTTCAAGCTCTGAGAGTTTATTATGTGCTGCATTTGGCTTTGCCTCAAGACACATCATTTTATCCTTATAAAACTCATAAAAAACCTCAGGATATTTCATAAAAAAGCTGTGACTTACCACCTGTTCGGGAGAGTACTTATACTTTTGATTGTAAAGACCGTCCGCACTTCTGAAATCCGGAATGCCGCTTTCTGTAGAAACTCCGGCACCACCGAAAAATACTATTGCTTTACTGTCATCGATTATCTTTTGAAGTTCTTTTATCTCTCTTTCGTACATAAGCATCCCCTTTCTTACCATATACATCAAATATCTGATACTATTTTATCACAGTAAATATTTACGGCAAGAATAAAAAATAGCAATGGCTAATTCCATTGCTAAAAAATGTTCCCTGCGGGAATCGAACCCACAATTACAGCTTAGGAGGCTATCGTTATATCCATTTTAACTAAGAGAACCCATATAAAATTATAACAAAAAAAGTATACAACAAATATATACTTCTTTCAAGCTGATTTTTAAACCCTACCATTTCATCTGTTTTTTTGTATCTTTTAAATTAAAAAACTATAATTATATTCTTATAATATTTTATTTTTGTCTTATTTGTTACAGATTTCGATATTTTATAAGTGTATACTCTTTTTATAGATATTGATGTAAGTTCATCTTTATCTATAAAACTGACAATGAATTTGTTTATGATAATTCACTCACTTTAAGGAGGTATGCTATGATTACAGCTAAAATGTCACTTGCCGATATTGTTAAACAATATCCTCAAACAATTCCTTATCTTAACAACTTACACCTTGACTACTGCTGTGGTGGTCATATGCCACTTGATGAGTCTTTCACAGACGGGAGTATTGACCTTACTTCACTTATAAATGAACTTAACAATATAGCTTCGCAGCCTGTTCCACAAAACAAAGAAAGTGTGGAATCCATAGAAGATTTTGAAAAACTAAGCGTTAATGAGATGCTTGATAATCTTGAGGCAACTCATCATGTTACAGAACGTGAGATGATGGAACAAATCGAAAAGCTTTTAAACAAGATTTTGATAGTACATTATCAGCATCATGGTGCGGAACTTACAAAGATTCACAACTTATTTGCAAGAATGAAAGCAGAACTTGAAGAGCATTTTGCAAAAGAAGAGAGGCTCATATTCCCGCTGATGCGTTCAAATCATCATCCTGACAAAGAAACTCTTGAATTGATAAGTGAACTTGAAGGTGAACATGTAGATGTAGGCGACATGATTAAGGAAATGCAACAGCTTACAAATAACTTTCAAGTACCGGCTGATACTTGCGTCACATATGCCAATACGTTTAAACTTATGAAGGATTTCGTTGAGGATATTTTTGTTCATGTTTTCAAGGAAAACAGTATTACATTTCCTGAATATGCAGAACAATAATAACTAACAAAAGGTCTTAGATTTACAGTTATAAATCTGTGAGTCTAAGACCTTTTTGCTTTATATTTTATTATGAACGCCACGCTCAAAAAATGATTTTGTCTCTCTTACCACTACACCGTTTAGTGCTATCAAAGTCAAAGAAGTTCCCTATTGCACTTGTAATACCGTTTATCCGGGTAAAAGTTCCTATTCCGAAGAAACCTACCATTATTCCAAATATTGCAAATATTTTTGCCAGCCATCTAAGTTGCTTGCCCATTCCGTTTTCAATATAATAAAAGTCTCCTTCGATAACATGTCCGTCCTTTTCAACGACTCTGTACTTTACAGCCGGAAGATGTGTGCACTTTAGCATGTTCCCACGTTAACCTGTTGTATTTAACCTGTTTTTTATGTAAAAAGAAATAAGGACTATATTTTTTAATATTTTTTTCATTGACTAAAGCATAGTGGTCAGTATAAAATCTTGTTTATAGAATTTTTAATGATGAGATGCATTTACATCTCCAATGCAGAATGGAATAATATATGAATTTGATTAAAAAAATATGCGCAACTTTTATGGTGTTTACAACACTGCTGGCAAGTACAACTATAAACTCTTATGCCGCACTGCCTGTAGAAAAGCTGGCAGTTTCAAAATCTGCAAGCCATATTGTGCTGATAGTGGGACATAAAAGCAATAAACAAGGTAACAGTCAATGACTATACAAAATCAGCAGACGGTACATGGAAAAAGAACTGGTATGTAAACGGTATAGCCGGTACAAACGGTATTTCTATTGAGAAAGCTGAAGGTGATAAAAAAACACCTGAAGGAGTATTCAGTGCTATGTTCGCCTTCGGACTTAAGGATAATCCCGGAAGCATCTTGGAATATCGTAAGATAGGTGATGGAGATTACTGGGTAGATGATTCAAACAGTGCATATTACAATAAATGGGTAAATACCTCAAATGTAAAGAAAGACTGGAATTCAGCCGAAGATTTAAAAGCGGCTCATCCTTTCTACAACTATGCATTAGCACTTAACTATAATACGGAAGCTGTACCCGGTAAAGGCTCAGCAATCTTCATCCACTGTACAAAAACCGACAAAGATACTTCATCAGCCGGTTGTATAAGAATCCCTGAGGAGTACATGAAAAAACTTGTAAACAGCGTAGATGCCGATACAAAGATTGTTATAATTGAAAATGTAGATAAGCTTACAAGCTATTAATAAAAAATAAAAAACGTACCTATTCGGTACGTTTTTTATTATTAAGTATGTATTATTTTACTCTACCTTTTGCTCAGTCAATAAATATTACTCCGGTTTATATACGATTTATTATGATTCATCATAGTCAGAGAAAATGCTTTTTAATAATTCTTCTACATCATCATCGGACAAATCATGATTCTCCTGAACTATCTTAATATTTTTATATATTTCTGCCAATTCCTCCGGATCTCTGTTCTCATAATCCTTTGAGTCTGCAATATTATGTTCATATAAAATCTCATCTATCTCCTGTCTCGCAATTATATCAAAATCATCCTTTACAAAATGACCGTCTTTATCTCTGAAAAAACCGCTTCCTACAGGTGAATTCAAAAAAGGAATAATATCCGAATCAATATTGGCAACGGCATTTAAAGTATATACTCCGGCATTTTCAGCATTTGACATATATTCTTCGTTCTCATCTCCTGCTGTAAATCTCCATCCACTATCATCTTTTCGATCCGCATACTCTCTGTACATATATCCTACTTTTCTGCCTTCAAGCATTATTCTGTCAGTAGCTATACAACCCTCAGGACCATCTGTGTGAAAAAGATCTTTTAAATCTTCCGGTTTTATACGACATTTCTTATTCATTATAAATTTCTTCCATGTTAATTTTCTAAAATTTCTTCTATTATTTCGCTTATCTCGATTGTCTTAAAAGGCCATAAATCCGATTCATTTGTAATATCATCATAAAAATGCTCAAGCGAATCAGCAGGCGAGAGTACTCCCAAACTGTAAGGTTTAAGTTTTACCTTACCTATTTTCTTTAAATATGGCAGTAATACACCCAGATCCTTATGATTAAACCAGCAGTCCGTTTCAAGCGCAAACTCCGTGTTCATTTTCTTATAAGCAATACTGCTGTTAATAAAATCATCCATTGTAGGCTCAAAATCCTGTAATGTTCTTGCACAGGCTATATGATATTCTATCTTTCTTGGTCTAACCTCCAAATCCGAGACAAAACAGATTCCATATTCATTCTCAAACTTTACCGAGATAACATCTCCAAGTTCAAAATACGGTTCTCTTCTTTTTTGTGACTTAGGCTTTTTAATCGGTCGTGGATTCTCACTTTGAATTTGAAGAGCTAATTTATTTAAAGCTTTCTGCCTCGCTTTTACCGCCCTTTCGTCTATCTCGTTCCATAGTTTGCTTGCACCTTCTGATATGATTTCTAAAGCTTTATTTTTTATATTTTCATCCAAATGTCCTATCTTCCAAAGTGAATAAGCAAGAGCTGTCCAATATATCTCTGTATACAATTCATCTATGCAAAAATTTGCTTCCTCAGCAAGCCATTCTCTTTTAATGAGCTCTACATCTACACCATCTTTATATCGTTCCACAATATCATTATAAATATCATAAGCATCATCACTGTCTATAATTTTTACTCCGTCTATTGCCATAAAATCTCCTTATTTTATCAACAGCTTTGTAAACAGCTTCTTTAAATTAGTTATATTACCGTTTCTAAAATCCTCATCAGTTATAATCATATTTATCTTTTCAATTATTTGTTTATTTAACTTGGCCTCAATTATCTTATTGATCCAATCCACATCGTCCAAAGACTTATTTCCAAGGTAAATTTGCTCATATGTATACACACATACTTCACCTATTCCAAGAACGATAGCACCTGCAACAGCTGCATTTATTACAGAGGCCGCCAGATTGATTGCCGGAATTGCTTTTAGCGCATTTATAGCCGCCTTTGCAGCCATACCTACAGTTCCTGCTTCTACAACAGAATTTAAAAATCTTTTAGAGTTTTTATCATTCTTAATGCCATATATCTTTGCCAAAGAATTTATTTCTCCAATCTCTAAAGGTGATAACAATACTGCATCTGAAAGCGGAATAGGTATTGCCGCTATTGCCACAGCACTTAGCGTAAAAGTAGCAATTGCAGTTTGTGCAAATGATCTTTTTCTGTTTAGTTTAAATGCTTCAATGTCTTTTTTTGCTGCTTGCATACCTTCAGGTATCAGCTCATATGTCATATCTATAAGCTCGGTTATACCTTCCTGTGCCACAAATTGCTCTTCATCTATTTCATATATCATTGCAACTACAGGAATAATGCCCTTCAGATTTTTTGTATTCTTTTGCTTTTCAAATACCTCTTTAACCATCTGTATATTTCTTTCACGCTCAGGCTTTGAATATGATTTTGTAATTACAACTATTATTGGAACAGATGGATAAATAGATGTCGCTTTAGAAAGACTTTTTATTGCCTCCGGAAATAATTTACTCGAAGTGCCTTCGACGCAAAACCATATAACATTTATATCCGAGTTTTCTTTTCCCTCTTTAACGGCATTTTTTGACCACTTTTTTACAGCATTTATAGCCCCCATTCTTTTAAAAAATGACGGTTCAAAACCTACAGTGTCTATAATACGAAAATCCAGTACATCACTTTCATATACTTTCAGTTCTTTTGTAGTACCCTTATCTCCAAAACCGGATTCAGCAATTTCCTCTCCTAAACAGCATTGATCAAGGTTGATTTGCCGACCCCCGAGTCACCTATTACTAATATATTCCCTTTATCCATACTTTCTCCATTTATTCTTTCTTAGTATACTCTGTAGTAATTTATCATATGATTCCATTATAAAAGTAATCGGTATATAGTCAATGTATTGATAATTAAACTGTAAAAAACCGGAGATTTTTTCATCCTCCGGCTAATATTAATCTATCAATATTTAATTATACTTTTATCTAAAACAATTCTTTAAGTATAGTTTTCGGTATACACATCATAACAGTACGCTCAGGATCTACCACCTGACAAAATCTCAAGTCTCCAACTGCACTAATAAGCATACCCGCATCATTAAATGAAAGTCCAAGCTTCTTTTGCATTACCTCATTTGTAATTCTTACTGCATGAAATACTGCTTTTTCAATCTCTTCGTGAGAATAGATTACACCACAGATATCATCGTTTTCAAGCATCGGTGTCTCTATACTTACACCCTTTATTACAGAGAGTCTTACTGTAACATCAGCTGAAATTTCCACACCGCTGACCATTATTTCTCCATCTCCCATGGCTGCATGTACATCACCTAAAGAAAATATTGCTCCGTCATGAAATACAGGGAAATAAAGAGTCGCACCTTTTGCAATTCTCTTATTGTCCATATTTCCGCCATGATTTCCGGGCGTTCCGCAATTTATAGCTCCACTCTTTGGTGCTACACCTATAACTCCAACCATAGGATTCACATCAAATACAATATTTCATTAAAGTAAACCTTATTGTCTTCCACTTTCAAACGCTTTACAGACTCTTCTTTTACTAAAGAACCCAATACACCGTTATCAGGGAGTGCGCACATCACACCTTGGTTTTCAAGTTTAATGTCAAGTATTTCAACCTTCAGTACATCACCTGCAAGAGCACTTTTTACATAAACAGGTCCTGTGGCCGGATTGATACAATCCCAGTTTAGGCTACCTATAGATGAACCCTCTTCACTTAACTGATTATCAAAACAATCATGTGTACGGAAAACCAGAGTTTCTCCATCCTCAACTTCCGCTGCACATTTATTTTTTCCATCAAATGCAAAAATCATTTTGTTTTCGATTATTTTCATATCAAAATTCGATCCGGCATTCTCCTGTATAGAATATTGGACCTTCTCCTTTCTGCAAAACCTGTTTTAGTAATATTTCTGTCTTTTCATAATTCTATAATAAATATAACTCTTATTCAAGTATAGTTGATTATGCTCTATATCTTTATGTACTGAAATTTGACTTGCCTATTTTCTTAAAATCTCATGTGGAGCTTCTATTTCATTTGCCAAGGTATGCTCTGTTAATTCTGACATCAATTTCAATTTTTTATTAATCAATGGTCGCATACAATTAGGAACATGTTCCTGATGCGCTCTGTGTATTGCTACACATTCCTTACAGTTTCCGTGATAACGACAGGCTTTCAGGCAAGGACAGTGATCTTTGTCTTTATACTCCTTACGAAATTCCGCTGCAAATTCTTCTTGTAGTCTCAGCCCCTCGACACGGTTTCCCTTATGAAATTCTACCATTGCATCCAGTTCTTTCTGGTTCCCTTCAATCTTCATGTTATTATAGCGCCTCCATTTCAACTATTCCTCATTTTCTGATAAATACCAGTTTATGCATTTATCTAATACAATCCCACGTAATCTTTCCAAAACACAAGTCCATCTTCTTCCACCATACTACTCATCAGTTCAGTGAACTCTTTTTCATTATTCTTCCAAAGTGCATACTGTCCTGTTCCCATGGCTCTCACCAGTTCTTCAAAGTCCAAAGCAATCTGTATTTTTTCTTCATAACTCATATCACTTGTAAAAGCATATATCTTTCCGGAGCTGTATTCAAGTAAAATAGTATATGGATCTCCGTTTGCAATAATAATAATTCCTTCTTTTTGTAGAATATGATAATCACTGTATTCAAGATTTCTATTTATTAACCAATCAAGTCCAATCTCATCATTGTTGCCAAATTGATAACTTAAAAAACCGACATTACCCCAGTTATATTTTAAAATATAATCCGAGAATACCTGATCTAAATATTCTATTTTCAGCAATTGTTTTACTTTATCAAGACTTGAATATGGAATCATCTCTTCCTTGAGAATCATTCCGTCAGTTATCTCTTCATCAAGTCCCTTGGTTTCATCAAGAATCGAAGATATTATCTCATCAATTGTTAATAGTTTCATATATGCACCATTTATATCCTGTTTAGACTATAAACTCAATATATTTTTCCCTCAAATAATTCAAATATTTATACAGCTCTTTTTTTCACTAAATTTACACTATTTTTTTCACTATTTTACATTATATCATTGTATTAAAAATTAAAACTATACTCTACTTAACCGTTACCTACTACATCTTCAACACGATAACATGAGCTGCCTTTCTTTCGAGCCTTTTCAATCTCAATTACGAACTTGCACTGCTATATCTTTTTAAGGCCAATCTATAGCATATTCTTGTCAACATAAAAAATACTATCGACAATAAAAATAATTTCTATCGTATCAATCATTCCTACTTTTTCCTAATAATTTTTCAGCCGAAACATTTGAAACTGTTGCAAGCGGTATAATATAGATCATTAAAAATTCTTATCATTCCCTTATAAATATTTTGTGGATACTCCAGAAATTTCAACGCACTTAAAAAAACAGTTCATGCATCGCTCCAATTTTTATAAAAATAATTGATAATATCATTATCAAGAACCATATTGAATAGCAGATAACAATAGCTGCTACTATATCAATAAAAAATATAATCGCCTTTACTACTGTTATTTTTGCTCCTACATGAAACAGTGCATATATCAAAAGTGCAAATGAAAATATCACACTTGGTACTGCTCCAAAATAGAAGTATCTAAGCGATACATAAAACTGTGAACTACAAGGTTTCAGCAATATATAATCGAAGTCTCCATGCAAGACATAAGTTTGGATTCTTGGTAAATTATTCATAAATAACATATAGATAATCGATGTTATAATCTGTGTTACTGCGACTAACACCAGCATTTCTTCACTATTCCAACCAGCTATAGCATTTGTATTTAGAAAAAAATAATCTTGAAAAAATATATATTTACAAAGATATTTAACAAACTGTCTATTATTTCAGCTATTAAATTCCCCCTATAATCTGACTCTCTTGCAAATGTGTTCACGATGAATCCTCTAAATATATTTATATGGAATCTTAGTTCTCGCATTTTATCCTCCAATAAGCTCGTAATGCTTAAGCCCATTTTTCCATAACACTTCAAGAAGTATTCCTAAACCTACTATCCATGGTACAATAACATAGAAGTATCTAATCACCTCTGTCCTATCCGTTCCCATCAATAATGTTCGTGCCGGAAAATAAATCATATATTGAAATGGCATGTATCTACATATATTAGAAACTGATTCCGGTAATAGTGTGAGTGGAAATAAACCACCCGCCAAAAATTCAATCGCAAAAGTTAATGTATAATACCAACTTGAAATTTCATATATCCAAAAGCTCAATAATCCAATCACCATTGCTATTTGGAAGTAAAATACCATTGCCACCATTACTTCAACAAAAAATAAAATTATATCCACTCCGGATCCATAAAATATTTTACCTTTAAACAAGAAAGCAAAAATTACAATATAAATGATTGAGCAAAACAACATACTTCTACTTTTTCAGCTATATATTTTTACAAATGAATATCTAATATAATTGATTGGTTTACAAATGAAATGTTGTATTTCTCCACTCTGTATATCACCCATGATTTCAAATATAAAATTAGGTGTAATAATCATTGATATAAATCTAGCCAAAACTATATAAAGGAACATCTCTCCAAACTTCATTCCCTTTATGCTATTTTCAGCTATATATATGTCACTCCATAGATAGTATAGAGCAATTACCGGTATGAATGTGCATACTAACTCTGCAAGAAATTCGAAACGATAATCCGTTACCTGCTTCCACATCAGTCGATATACAGATACATACTTTTTAAGTGCTTTCATGTCTCTTCTCCATCTTATAGAAGTCTCTAACTATATCTTCTGCACCAACTTCAGATATCATGATATTGTTTATATATTCATTGTCTGCCAACTTATGCCTTAATACCATAATATCATCTTTTGCAACCCTTAGTTTTACCAACCCCTCGCTATTTTCAAGCACTTCACCATATTCACTCCATAAAATATTTTCATTCTCGCTTCTTTTCTCAATAGATACCAGTACATCCTTCCCATGCTCTTTTACGAATTCAGAAAATTTACCGTCGTAATATATCTTCCCTTTATCCATAAATATAGCTCTTTCACAAACAGCTTCTATATCACCCATATTGTGACTTGTCAAAATCACTGTTGCTTTATTATTGATACTATAGTTTTTAATAAACTCCCTGACTTCTTTTTGTGCTATTAAATCCATCCCTATAGTTGGTTCATCAAGAAATAGAATTTCCGGTTTATATAACAATGAACCAATTAATTCACATTTCATTCTTTCTCCAAGTGATAATGTTCTTACCGGGCTTTGAAGAATATCTTCAGCACCAATCATCTCAACTAGCTCACTTAGGTTCTTTTCATATTCTTTATCTCTTAACTCGTATATATCTTTTAGTAGTAAATAATTATCCTTCGCCGAAACATCCCACCAAAGTTGTTGTTTTTGTCCTAACAATAGTGTAATGGATTTCTTATAAGCCTTTTCCTTTTTGAAGGGATTATAATTTAAAACTTCAATTTTTCCTGTTGTCGGTAACAGCAAGCCGGACATCAACTTCATCATTGTAGTTTTTCCTGCGCCATTCTGCCCAATTACAGCAACACACTCTCCTTTATTAATTTGAAATGAGACATTATCAACTGCCACTTTCTCCAAATACTTTCTATGAAAGAAATTATCAAGAATTCGTTCCTGTTTTTCATAACGTTTAAAGGTCTTAGTTACCCGGTTTACTGAAATAGCGACCATATTGTTTAACTCCTTTTGTCATTTTTATAATTATATCAAACCATGTCGCAACATACCAAAGCACACCATATCAATGCAAACATTCACATCGACATAATTTTTTAGAAGCTTTTTCTTCCCACAATCGACATTATCTACAAACACAAAATGCTTGTAAAACTGCTTAAAATGGAGGATTTTCATGATTCCTCTTTTTGTAGCAACGCTATAGCCTCGCAATGAACTGTTCTTGGAAACTGGTTAAAGATTTTTAATGTTTTTAGTTCGTAGCCGTTTTCGATTAGAACTTGTACGTCTCTTTTTTGAGTTTTTGGATTGCAAGAAATGTAAACCATTGTTTTTGCACCACAGGAGATTATTTTTTCCAATGCTTTTTGGTTTATTCCGTCTCTTGGTGGATCTACGACTATTACATCTACCATTTCTTTTCTGTTTTCAATTTCCTCTAAGACGTCTCCTGCAATGAAGGTACAATTTGTTAGTCCGTTTTCTTTTGCTGATTTGTTTGCACTTTCAACTGCCTCTTCTACAATTTCAATTCCATAAACAGCTTTTGCTTTTCTTGCTACAATTTGCCCTATTGTTCCCGTTCCTGAATATAGGTCAAATACTACTTTGTTTTCTATGTCTCCACAAAGTTCAATTGCTTTTGAATATAGATTTATTGCTCCAAATACATTTGGTTGAAAAAATGAAAATGGTGCTACTTTAAATTTCAAGTCAAATATTTTTTCTGTTATGTATTCTTTTCCAAAAATTATATTTATTTTTTTCTGGAACAACTGCATCTGCAAGTGAGTCATTTTTCAGTATGCACGATAGATTTTATATTTCCTTCAAGTTTCAATCCTAAAAGCATATCTACAAAACTCTTTCTATCAAATTCACTTTGTGTTGTTGTTACGATATTTACCATTATTTCGCCCGTTGTCAATGCATAACGAATGATTAAATGTCTTAAAAGTCCTTCATGATTTCTCTTTTTACAAATGGAAGATTTTTTTCTCTTACAAAGTCGATAATTCCGTTTCTTATTATTTCAAAATCTCTATGTACTAGGTTACATTCCTTTGTATCTACTACTTCGTAAAATCTATTCTTCTTATGCATTCCAAGCATAATTGGACTGTCTTTATACATATCAGCAAAAGTATATTCCATTTTGTTTCTATATTCAGTTTTTAATGGACTTTCAAATATTTCAGGTTCTTCTGAATATAAGCCTGGAAAGGACAACGATAGCCCTCTCCAGGAGTTAGCTTTTATTCAACCCACTACAGTTGACAAAGAGCCAAAAAAAGCCTTGGTTCCCAAAGCTTTTTTTATGTTATAATCTCATTAAAATAACCCCCAGTTAGATTTGGAATATTTTTTATTCTGTGTCACATAAAAATAAATAAAATGAGTGGCTATAGCTAGAGCTAAAATGGTTGTTATACTCGCTACTATTATAGGATTAGAAGCAAAGATTAAAGAGAGAATCAAGGCAGCCAGATAGAGTGTCGCTTGGACACAGTAGTAACTTTTCGAATAGCTAAGATAGTGTTTGTTATAGGGCCCATTTGCTAGGACAGCAGCTTGAAAGAGGCCAAATCCGATATAATAGAAGCTGGTTGCAAAGAGACGATTAACTTCAGGATTCAGAAGAAAACTCATCGAAACAGTCATCATAATAAGTCCAATGAAAATAGGATAGTGACTGTAAACTAGAAATAGTCCCTTTTTATCAGAATTTTCATCAATAGCATGGTCGAATTGACCAAAATAAAACAAGAACAGAGAAAGCGTAATAATGAAATAGAGAACCGAATAAATCGAGAAATTCTCGATTGTAAAGAAGTCAGTTAGCTCCATAATCATCTCTCCAAACGTAATAATGACAAGAAGGGAGAGGCGCTCGATTAAATGGGGGAAATTTACCTGGTAATGCTCATCTTTACTAAGCAAGATAATTGGCATAATAAATGTTAGCAGAATACTAGCAAATAAGGTATAGACTCCAACGTAAATAGGAAGAAGAGCTGCTAGATAGACTCCTAAACTTCCTAGACCTGTTATCCATAGAAAATCTTTGATACTTTTCCGATTAACATCATCGGTTGATTTTCTAAAAAACTCAACCAAATATTGAAAAAATAAGGTAAGGGTTAATGTACCAATAGCCCAACAGAGATAATTAAAATATTGTTGCCAATCAGGTCCCATCATATTGGCTATAAAGAGTAAAAGTCCCATTTTGATAAACATGATTACTATGTTAAATAAAGAGTTCTTTCCATAGCGATTGGTATAAACGGTTTGAATCATCCAGGAATCGGTGAGAACCAAGACAGCCATGAAAAAATCAAGGAAAGAATTCCAAGTCAAAATACCGTTATGAAGATGGTCAATTAAAGTAGTTACTTTTGAAATTGCAAAAACAAAAACTAGGTCATAAAAAAGTTCTGAAAATTCTACACGTTTATGTTTAATAAGAGTTGTCATCTTAAGTCCTTTCTATTTTAGATAGTATAATTTGTTATAACAGAAATGGCAATGAAATACAAGGAGATTCTTAAATAACTTAATATGGCGCGAATTGTCAACACCTTGACTTCTTTTGTCATTTACTTGTCGGTTTCTGTTTTGTAAAATAGTCTCATAAATACCCTCCATTCCTACTAAATCATTTTAAAATGCCTTAAAGCCTCCATGATAGCTTCCTCTTTTTCCGGTGTGCATTGTGGAATAACCTGTTTCTCTTTTTTGGATTTATTATAATGCTCCCTTAATTCAATACCACATTTCCTTTTAATCTGTGTAATATAGAGTGTCGAAACCTTTAAATCAAATTTTTTCTAATATATATTCCTTAATTTGTGCATAAGACGCTTTACTTTCAGCACTTGTCAAATCAAGCTCATCAAGCTTAATTTCAACATCTATATGCTTATCGACATCAAGTTTGGACAATAGTGCTACCGTCTCACAATTAACGGTATTAGGGAACATATCTACTCCCACGCATTTTTCCATTCTGTAGTCGGCGGCTTCCATCACTTTTAGATCACGCACAAAGGATGTAGGCTTGCAGGAGATATAAACTATTCTTTTGGCACCGAAGTCCAGTATCTTTGGTAATGCCTTTGGATGTATTCCGTCTCTTGGCGGATCGAGTATTATAATATCAGGATTAAATCCCAAGGTATCCATAACCTTTAAGTGTAGATTTTCCAACTCCGTTCTCTCAAACAAAAATTGTGACCGGTTTAGCCATCCATTATCCATTTATACCCTACCTCCATATTTTCCCCAAAAATAAAACTCGATACTTATACTTAGCTACAACTTCTAACTTATCTCTCTTCTGTCTTGGAACAGATTTACCTATAGTGCCCTGCCCAATCATGCTACAGGGAGCTGCAATTGAAAATGGCAGCTTTGTTAAATATGCCATGAAAAATAATTAAGTCGTTACTAGCTACCTGTACTAAGGTATAAGCACTATCACCTCTTGTTAACTTGCTCCATACAAATACCATTGCTGTACATGGTGCAGCTCCGAGTAAAACCGCCCCGGCTAAATATTCTGATGCCAATTCCTTATTTATAAATCCCTTATAAATAATAAAGAAAAATAAGGAAGAAATTAAATACATGCTGAGTGGCTTAATGATCCAATTCACAAACCATGTAATAAATAGACCTTTAGGATTTTTTCCTATGTCTTTGATACTCTTAAAATCAATTTTCAACATCATTGGATAAATCATTATCCAAAGTAAAATTGTTGTTGGTATAGACACGTTATAGAACTCAAATTTTCCTAACCATTCCGGAATAGAAGGAAAATTTTTCTTCATTCCTAAATCGCCTCAACTTTCTCAATTATTTTTTGAACCTTATTTTCAATCTCTTTAATGGTTTGTATAAACTCTTCATCATTTTTTCTTTTTATATCTGATAAAGTTTATCACCACAAAGGTCTTCTTTTGTCCATTCAATAACGGCTAGCTTTCCTGAAGTATGATCTAATATCTTGTTAATCCACTTAACTTCTTCATTCGCTTTAGCAGATAACATCTTGTTACCGGGATTTGCTTTATACAAGGATGAATTGACAATCCACCAATTGGTATGAATGGATGCCCTTGTTAGATCTTCTTCTAATCGAGATGCCTCATAAAACGGGGTAGCCTCCGCCAAGCTAACTATTAATACTTCTGTTTCCTCTCCCCTTAATCTGGGTAACAAGTTTTTTACAGATTCAGGTATCTGTCCTTGTGTTCTTTGAACTTCTTGATGATAACTTAAAGTTGAGTCTAACAACAATAGGGTATGACCTGTAGGAGCAGTATCAATCACCACTATCTCATCGTCTGCTTTTTCCACGAGCTCTGCAAAAGCTCTAAATACAGCTATTTCCTGTGTACATGGTGATCTTAAATCTTCCTCAATGTAAGCTACATCATCCTCACTCATTGTTTTTCTTGCATTTTCAAGTATTTCATCTTGATATTTTTTTAATTCTTCTTTTTCATCAATATGACTCATAGATATTCCACTTGAACTATCTATCATAAATTTGATATGGTCAGCGGGATCTGTTGTAGCCAGATGTACCTTTTTACCAAGTTTGCTTAGCTTGAGGGCAACGGAAGATGCAATAGTAGTCTTTCCTACACCACCCTTGCCCATAGTAAAGATTACTTTTCTATTATTTTTTACAAGATCACTAACAATATCATCTAAATTAAAGAGTTTGCCTTCTACTTCCACTTTTTGTTCATTTATTTGATCTTTCTTAAGTAGATTTCTTATAGAGTCGATTCCGGTAATGTTGTATGATCTCAAGGCAATTGTATAGGTATCAAACTCAGTCAACATATCCGGCATATTTTCAAGGGCTAACTTTTGTTTGTTAAATATACTTTCAGATAAGTCATCATCATAATTTTCTAAGATACCATTAATCACTAATATTTGATTTTTTATTCCAATCTCAGATAGCTCCTTTGATGCTCTGGCTACCTCATTAAGTGGTGTTTTATCAGGCCTTGTAACTAATACCAGAGTTGTTAAACTCTTATCTGATAAATTTTCAACTGCCTTTTTATAAGTTTCTTTTTTAGACTCTAATCCTGAAAGCTGTCCTAAACAGGATGCTCCATGGGTACTTTCGCTGATAAAATCAGTCCAAGCAGAAGGAAGCTGTAACATTCTAAGGGTATGACCTGTAGGTGCTGTATCAAATATAATATGGTTATAGTCTGTATTGATCTTAGAATTTGTAATGAAATTAGAAAACTCATTAAAGGCAGCAATCTCCACTGTACAAGATCCGGATAGCTGTTCTTCCATACTCTCAATAACAGAATCAGGCAATTTACCCCTAAAAGGTGCTACAACACTTTCTTTATAGTTATATGCCGCTTCCAATGGATCCAGATTGATTACTTCTAAATTATCTACTCCTTTAATTGGCTTTGCTTTACCGTCTAATTCTGTTTCAAAAACATCTTGAAGATTTGAAGCAGGGTCGGTACTAATCAGCAGTACTTTCTTTCCTTCATCTGCTAAAGCCACTGCTGTTGCACAAGCTGTAGATGTTTTACCTACACCTCCCTTGCCTGTGAAAAATAGATATTTGGTTAATTTAATATCCGCAAGATTAAATTCCTTCATAATCCCCCCTTAGCAACAAGAGCTGTTATTTCCACAGCCCCCTTGATCCGGTTCTTTATCTTCACTACAGCAAGAATCATTACCTGAAGAACAACAGCCATTTTGCTTACTACTTTCAAGATAATCTTTAGAGATTTGTAAAAGTTCCATTATTTCTTCATTCTTTGGATATCTGCCCTCTATGACTATATCCTCGTCCACAAGAATTAATGGAAGACTATCGGTTCCATTTTTATCCAAAGCCTCTTTTACCTTGTTATTATTGACAAATGCCATTGGCTTACTTGATAAATTGTATCTTTCAATAGTGATACCATTTTTCTTCAAGTTGTTGATCACTGTTGAAATACGTACGAGTTCAGGATCCACATTAACTCCGCAAACACCTGTATCACAACACATAGCCGGTTCATAAATTGACATTCTCTTCATTTTTTCACCCTTTCTTCAATTCTTTGAATTAAACTTTATTAATATATCAATTTTTTTTGATGTAAATAACGTTTTTTTAGTTACCCTTAAGGGTAACTAATTTCTTGCTGTAGATTCTAAAAACATCTGTATTATTTTTGTCTTCCTTGTTCAGATATAGTGTAGTAAACCCACTTACCTTCTTCTCTTGCTGTAACAATTCCTGACTCTATCAATATTTTCATATGGTATGACAAGCCTGATTGCGTTAAATCCAGTTTTTCCAATAAAACACAGGCACATACTTCCCCGTTTTTTAATAAATCTAATATCTCTAGGCGAACCGCCACTGAAAAGGCTTTAAATATCTTTGCAGTTTTCACTAAATCTCTCTTCATGAAAGCCCCTCACATCATTTTTTTTTGATATGTTGATCATATCACCAATTGTTCTCCTTGACAAGTCTTATTTTCTGAGATATCAAAAATGTTTCCGGATAATCTTGGTATCTTTGACTTGTATCTACTCAGTTGATTTTTCTCACAAAAAATACGGCTTACTCAAAGCTACCGATTACATTTTAACGATGGCCTTTGAATAAGCCTTTACTTTTTAAATTTTATTTACTTAGTAGGATGCAACTTTTGACAGCATAACAACCGCCTCCGCAGTTCGCCGTTTCCGTTCTGTCTGCGTGCTTCGCACTTGACAGTCACGGACGGCTATTGCATGGGTGGTTTGTAATGCTCTCGCTTCCCTTACGGTCGCGACAGCATAACAACCGCCTCACAGTTAACTGTGTTTGGGAACATGTCTACTCCCACGCATTTTTCCATTCTATAGCCGGCGGCTTCCATTACTTTTAGATCACGCACAAAGGATGTAGGCTTGCAGGAGATATAAACTATTCTTTTGGCACCGAAGTCCAGTATCTTTGGTAATGCCTTTGGATGTATTCCGTCTCTTGGCGGATCCAGTATTATAATATCAGGATTAAATCCCAAGGTATCCACCACCTTTAATACATCCCCGGCTATAAACTCACAGTTATCAAGACCGTTTTTCTTCGCATTTTCTATGGCGGCTTCAACAGCCTCTTCAACTATCTCCACGCCATAAACTTTTTCAGACTCAGATGCCAGAAGCTGTGCAATAGTACCTGTACCTGAATAAAGGTCAAATACCGACTTGCCTGCTGTATTTCCTAAATACTTCCCTGCAACATTATATAATACTTCTGCTCCTTTAGAATTAGTCTGAAAGAATGAGAATGGTGTTATTTTAAATTCAAGTCCGTTTAATTTCTCTGTGATATAGTCCTTACCATGAAGAAGGGTCGTTCCCTGATTTAGTACCGCATCTGCATATGAGTCATTCTTTGTGTGTAAAATTCCACCTATATTGCCATTCAAGATTCTCTTATCAGTCTCTGATTTTATATAATCTGCCCATTCTTTTATAATTACTTCTTCCGCAGTTCCAAGTACAGAAGGCTCAGGTAATGAATTTGGATCCTCCACAAAACCGAAACTGCTTGTAGTTACCAAAGAGACTAAAATCTCTCCTGTATACTCGCTTCTTCTGATAAGCAAATGTCTTAAAAAACCTATATGGCTGTTTTTATGAAAGTATGATACTTTTCTCTCCTTAAAAAAGTTTAAAGTAAGCTCAAGTATCTTGGTAAAATCACTGTCCACTATCTTACATTCAAACACATTCACTATATCATAGTGACTGCCCTTCTTGTGCATACCAAGTGCCAAATCACCGTCTTTTTGTTCATCACCAAATGAAAACTCCATCTTATTTCTGTATGCCAGATACTTTGGAGAAGGTATAACTCCCTCCCATTCAAAATCCTTATCTGTAGCACCCTCCATAAGTTCTCTAAGCTGCTTATCCTTTAACTTCAGCTGATTTTCATAACTTAAAGTCTGATAAGTACATCCTCCACATACTTCATGATGTATACATGGACTTTCATTGTCCTCTAATTGTGATTTTTCAATTATGTTTAATGCTCTTCCCTCGAGTTTTCCTTTTCTCTTTTTTGTAACAGCAAACTCTATTGTTTGACCGAGTATACCTTTCTTTATAAGTACCTTTTCTCCTTCAATGTCAATATATGCGCTGTCCGGAAAATGACTTTCTGTAATCTGTCCCTTTAAGATATCGCCTTTTTTCATTATCACCTCACAAAAGATAAGGCGACCTCAAGGGCCGCCATCATATCATGTTATTTCTTATTCTTCTATTTCATCATCAAAGTCATAGTCAAAATCATCATCAAAGTCTTCTTCGAAGTCTTCAAGATAATCAGGTGTGAAGAATTTATATACTGCAAAAGCAATACCTGCTACAGCAGCGATAGCACCTATAATAGCCAAAACCCAAATAATGGTGTTTTTCTTCTTCTCATCTTCTTCTCTCTTTGCCAAAAGACTGTTAAGTCTTGATGCATTAACCAATTCTTCCATTCTAGAACTTAAATTATTAAATTTATCCATAACCATACCTCTCTTTTAAGATATATTTTGTGTACAAAGTCAGGCAAAAATGCTTAACTACTCAATCAATTGATTTTATCATATTTTAGTCAGCTTGGCAAATCCTGCATACATCTTTTTAATTCCAAATTTCTCAAAATTGACCTTAACTTCAAAATCTCTGTCTCCGTCAATGATTTCAAGAACTTTACCCATTCCGAATTTTATATGTTTTACAGTATCACCTACAGAATAATCAAGACTTTGAGCCTTTTCCACCTTAAACTGCTTTCCAAAGTTGAGTGTTTTCTCAAAATTATTATTATTTATCGGAGTTTTTGTCTCCCATGGTAATCTCTCACCAAAGTCTATGCTTCTTTCCACATATCTTTTCTCACTGTCCAAAACATGCTTGTTTAAAAGTTCCTTTGGAATTTCACTGACAAATCTTGACATCAAAGAATATCTGGTTTCACCATTTACCATTCTCTGCTTTGCTGATGTAAGTATAAGATTTTTCTTTGCCCTTGTAATACCTACATATGCAAGTCTTCTCTCTTCTTCCAAATCCTCTCTGGAATTTGAACTCATAGCGCTTGGAAAGAGACCTTCCTCCATGCCGGCAAGATATACAGTATCAAACTCCAAACCTTTAGCTCCATGTAAAGTCATAAGTGTGATCCTGTCGGCATTTTCATCCATCCTGTCAATATCGGCAACCAAAGATACATCCTCAAGGAATAATGAAAGTTCTCCGTCTTCATATTCTCTCGACTTATTTATAAGTTCGTCGATATTTTCTTTTCTGCTTTCACCTTCAATTTCACCCTCATCATAGAGGCTTTCAATATATCCGGTTTCCTCCAAAAGCTCTTCAATCAGATTTGCAATATTTGCCTTCTTTGCTACCTTCTCTCTAAACTCCTCAATCATTGTAATAAAACTCTTGATTTTATCACTTGCCTTACCTACTCCTGCCATTTCACTGATACTCATAGCATCATAAAGACTTATATTATTTTCATTGGCATATTCGCTTACCTTTGCAATAGTGGTAGCTCCTATTCCTCTTTTCGGCACATTGATTATTCTAAGAAGAGCAATATCATCATTTCCGTTAGCAATTGTCTTTAGATATGCCAGCACATCCTTTATCTCTTTTCTTTGATAGAAGTTTACGCCACCTACAAGCTGATACGGAATACCCAAAGTTACACATCTCTCCTCCAAAAGTCTGGACTGTGCATTTGTCCTGTAAAGCACTGCAAAGTCTCTGAAATTATCCCTTGCTCTGTCTCTGATATCCTTTATTATATTGTCAGCCTCTTCATTCGCAGTTTGGAATTGGCGAAGTTCTATATTTCCTCCGCTTTCTCCCTCTGTCCAAAGGCTTTTATCTTTTCTGCCACGGTTATTTTTATAACAGCATTTGCCGCATCAAGTATATTTCCGGTAGAACGATAGTTTTGCTCAAGCTTTATTACCTTTACATTTTCAAACCTTTTCTCGAAACTTAGGATATTCTCAATATTTGCACCTCTAAACTTATATATACTCTGGTCGTCATCACCCACAACACATATATTTCCGTATTTTTGTGCAAGCAAATAAATAAGCCTAAACTGTGCCGTATTTGTATCCTGATACTCATCCACCATTATATATCTGAATCTGTCCTGATAATAATCAAGCACTTCAGGACATTTTTCAAAAAGCTCCACACTTCTGCAAATTAGATCGTCAAAATCAAGGGCATTATTCTTTTTAAGAGTGCTTTGATAGATTTCATAGAGTCTTGCTACACCCTTTTCATAAGAATCCACAGCCGACTTCATATATTCAGAAGGTGTCATAAGTTCATTTTTGCAATTTGATATTGCATTCAAAACAGCTCTTTCTTTATATACTTTAGTGTTGATATTATTCTCTTTAAATATCTTTTTCATCAAAGTCTTTTGATCATCACTGTCATATATTGTAAAGCTGTTATCAAAGCCTATTTTATCAATAAATCTTCTAAGAAATCTTACACAGCTTGAGTGAAAGGTCATTACCCATACAAAATTTCCCTCTTCGCCTATAAGTTTTCCTATTCTCTCTTTCATTTCCTTGGCTGCTTTATTTGTAAAAGTTATTGCCATGATATTGTAAGGATCTACATGTTTTTCCTCTATCAAATATGCAATTCTATGCATGAGCACACCAGTTTTACCCGAGCCTGCTCCCGCTAAAAGTAAAAGCGGTCCCTCTGTAGTAAAAACCGCCTGTTTTTGTTTATCATTTAATTTATCGTATATAGTAGACATAATACCTCTAAAAATTTTCTTTATTTCATTTTAGACCAAAACATATGTTCTTGCAAGCCTTATAAAAACTCTTCTCTTATTCTTTTATTTATATAATTGAGCACTCTTTTTTTATCTGCACTCCACATAGGTTCAATTAAAAGCTTCTTGTCTCCGTCTCCCGTCATTCTATGTATGATTGTACCCTCCGGCAATATTTTCAGGCAGTTTATAAGTATCTCTGTGTATTCTTCAAGACTCATTATTTTAAACGGGTGATTTTCATATTCTTTTGCAAGTCTTGTACCTTTTAATATATGCAGTCCATGTATCTTAATACCGTCTATTTTCTTTTTTGCAAGATACTTAGCCGTTGCATACATATCATCTTTTGTTTCACCCGGCAATCCCAAAATCATATGCACAATTACTTCAAAATTTCTTTTCTTTAATTCATTATATGTTCTTTCAAAAATATCAAGTGTATAACCTCTGTTAAAAGCCTTTGCGGAATCTTCATTTACAGTCTGCAGTCCAAGCTCTATCCAAACCGGTTTTATTTTGTTTAGACTCTCAAGTCCCTCAAACATCTCTTTACTAAAGCAATCAGGCCTTGTAGCAATTGAAAGTGCTACAATCTCATCCCTTTTTGTCGCCTGTTCAAATAATCCAAGCAGTCGCTTCGTATCTCCATAAGTATTTGAAAATGATTGAAAATATGCAATATACTTTCTATCACCTTCCTTTATAGAACCGGGAATTTTAGCAGAGATCAATATCTTTGCTTTTTCTATTTGCTCTTTTATATCTTCAGAGCTTACAGCAAACTCACCCGAACCCTTATCGGAGCAAAAACTACAGCCACCCACACCAACCTTTCCATCACGGTTGGGGCAGGTGGCTCCTGTAGTCAGTGCCAATCTATACACCTTTGTTCCAAATTTTTCTTTACAATAATCTGATATTGTTTTTATCATAATCCCACTTCCCTCCCTCACACAAACAGTCAGTAATCGGTAATAACAGTAATTTATAACAATACACTTGTACACTGTCGGGGCATAACTATAAACAAATGCTTGCCCAAGGCTCCGATATGTGCGCAAAAGCTAATTTTTACTCGCCCTGAATATGCTACCGTCTAAAAATATTATTCTATAAGTTCAGTAGTCCAGTTTGTTTCCTGGATTTTATTATCTATAAGTCTGATTTCTTTTGCTGTCTCATCAGCCTCTTTTTGCCAAGCTTTAACATCTATAACAGGAACTATCTTTATCTCGGTACTTCTTGCTCTGTCTGTATTACTGCTTCCCACATATACACTGTCTCTGTAAGCAGATGCTTTTACTTGCAGCGCATCCTTTCTTGCAAGCAATTCGGTAATAGACTTTCCGTCAACTATTGTTTCACAGTTTGTTTTATTGATAGCTGCTATCAAATATTCCAATCTTTCAACACAAGAGTCCAGCTCTTTTTTTAGATCCTTAGGATCTTCTGCAGGCTTTTCACCTTCCTGTACCAATATATTTCTGTTTAATCTTCCCTTCAAATCATCTATTTTGATATTAAGATCTGCTCTTTCTTGTAAAGCTACCGCTAATTTCATATAAAACTCCCTTCAAATCCTATTCTTTCTTTTCTTTAATTTGAATCACTATTGACATCAGTATAAAACATATACCGACAAAAATCCTCAGACTCATATGTTCTCCAAGGAATATTACTCCAAGTAAAATACTGCTCACCGGCTCTATGGTGCTAAGAAGTGCCGCTGTTTGAGCGCCGCACATAGGTGCTCCGATTTGAAATGTTGCAAGTGCCAATGTAGATATAACAGCCGCCATAAATACACTCATTCCTATAGCTGTGGCATCCATTTGAAATCTGAACTTACCTGATACAAGCATAACAATTGCAATCTCTATTGCAAGTAAAAATGAAAGCCATGCAGACATTTTCAGTACAGGTATCTTTCCTGCTTTTCCATGTGTCAATACTATAATATATATGGCATAACCTACACCTGAGGCAAGTGCCATAACCATTCCCAAGATATTTATATTTCCGTCAGGTTGATAAAACACACCTATACCTATTGCACAAAACAACAAACATAACAGCTTTATCTTACTTATTTTTTTTCTAAAAATCAATAATTCAAGCAAAATAACTGCAGCCGGATATGAAAAATGCAATGTCGAAGCCAAGCCTGATGATATATAACTGTATGATAAAAACAGCAGTATACACATAATTACTTCAGGAACCGATAAAATAAATACTGAAATAAACTCATCCTTTGTCAGCCATATACTTTTACCGAGCATCGTATAAATAGCCGCAAATACAGCTCCGCTTATTAAAAATCTCAAAACTAAAAGACTGTATGCATCTCCTCCGTGAGCATATATGATCTTTGCAAAAAAAGGCTGAAGTCCGAAGAAAAATCCGGACAGTAATAAGTATATTTCACCTTTTATACGAATTTTCTTTTCCATAATTCCCCCTCAAATCCGATAATTAATTTCATTATACAATATCAATGTATAAAATTCATCCATTATTATATATTCATTGATTTTCCATCCAAGAATGCTCCGCTCAGTATTTCATCCTCATCATACACAAGTTTCAGTGAGAAAAATCCCTTTCTCTCCTCTAAGAGTTTTAGAAAAATCTTATCTCCCTCCCAGAGATTAAGATTTAGCACATCTTTTTATCCACCCACTGTAAAACCCCTTCATTACATTCTGTAGGCTCACCCTCTACATTTCTTCCGACAAAAAGGTGCATATACTCTACGACTTCCTCTCCCCTCTTTCCATATACAAAGGTTACGATACCTCGAAAATCAAAGTCAACCAGTTCATATCCCGTCTCTTCCCTTACTTCTCTAATAAGGCAATCTTCAGGACTTTCCATTTCTTCAAAATGTCCGCCAACTCCTATCCACTTATCCTTGTTTATATCATTCTTTTTACTTACTCTATGAAGCATCAAATATTTATCATCTCTCTCGATATAGCATAGAGTACAAAGCTTAACTTTTCTCATTATTTGTCCTTTCTGTTTCCATTTTTATCAAATCTTTTTCTAAGTGATATTTCTGTCGGAATTACCGGTATAAGCATTGCTACCAACTGAACATAGCATATTATCAGGCCTGCAAATCCTACAGTGTCTTTGTCCTTTCCGATAACAAAAAACAATGGAATTATACTTATTAACCCCAATACAATACCAAATCTAAACCAGAGCTTACCAAAAAATCTATTTGCATACTCCCAGGTTTCTTCATTTTTCATAGACATTGGCGTTCTATATCCTGAGTATGCAAACTTACTCTTTGGCTTTTGTGGTGGTTTTTTACTATAAATATATCCAAAAATTATCATAGTCAATGGAATAAGTAAGTTCATTACAAGCATAAAAATCCAAAATTTCATAAGTCAACCTACCTTTAAATATTATAGTTTAATGCACGCAAAACAACGAAAACAGTACAAAAATTTTCACTATTCTTCTTCCTTATGCTATAATATTAACATATATATTTTTATACTTAAAGCTATAATATATTTATTTTTTTATATAATTTTTTAGTTGCAAGTATAAAATCCGTAATCATACAAGTGAAAGGAAATCAGCTCATGAAGCTTATGCATCTATCCGATTTACACCTTGGAAAACGTGTAAATGAATTTTCCATGCTGGAAGACCAGACCTATATCCTCAATAAGATCATTCACATTATAGATGAGGAACAACCAAGCGGTATAATACTTGCCGGTGATATCTATGATAAGCCTATTCCTCCTGCCGAGGCGGTGGAGCTTTTTGATGATTTTCTCTATAAACTGTCACAGAGAGAACTAAATGTTTTTATAATAAGCGGAAATCATGATTCTGCCGAACGTATTGCATTCGGTTCCAGACTGTTTGATAAGCAGGTATACATCTGTCTCCGGTTTATAACGGCAATATTTCTCCAATTGAACTTTCTGATGATTTTGGAAAGATAAATATATACATGTTGCCTTTTATAAAGCCTGTTCATGTAAGAAGATTCTTTCCGGATGAAGAAATATCCTCATATACAGATGCCATGTCAATTGTAATAAATAGTATGGATATAGATACCGATGCCAGAAATATCCTTATTACTCACCAGTTTGTTACAGGCTCTTCAAGAACAGAATCAGAAGATATTTCCGTTGGAGGTAGTGACAATGTAGATGCAAGCGTTTTTAAAGACTTTGATTATGTGGCACTTGGACATATTCACCGTTCGCAAAGCTGTGGAAGTGAGTATATAAGATATTGCGGTACCCCGCTAAAATACTCATTCTCTGAAGCAAATGATACCAAGAGTATAACCGTCATTGATATAAAGGAAAAAGGAAATATAAAAATTGACCTTATTCCTCTCACTCCGCTTCGTGATATGGTGGAAATAAAAGGTAAATATAATGAAATAATGCTTAAGGATTTTTATGAAGGCAGCACTTTAAGAAATGATTATCTTCATATCACCTTGACCGATGAAGATGATATACAGGATGTTATAACAAAACTTCGTGTGGTTTATAAAAATATAATGAAGCTTGATTATGATAATCAAAGAACAAGAAACAGTGCCGAGATAACCCTTATAAACGATATGGAATCAAAGTCGCCACTTGAGTTGTTTGATATTTTCTACGAGTCAAGAAACGGTCAACATTTAAGTGATGTACAAAAAGATTTTATGGAAATATTATTGAAGATATTTGGAGGAATAAATAATGAGACCTATAAAATTAACAGTTTCAGCATTTGGACCTTATGCCGGTAAGATGGAATTTGACTTTGACAAACTTGGTACAGGCGGACTCTATCTTATAACAGGTGACACCGGAGCCGGTAAAACAACTATATTTGATGCCATTACCTATGCACTTTACGGTGATCCAAGCGGAAATAACAGAGAAGTTTCCATGTTTAGATCAAAATATGCCGATATTAAAACACCTACATTTGTACGACTTGTTTTCAACTATAAAGGTAAAGAATACGCTATAGAAAGAAATCCCGAATATGAAAGAGCTGCGCAACGAGGAACCGGACTTACCAAGCAAACAGCGGGTGTAGAGCTTATTCTGCCTGACGGAAAACCTCTTACAAAGACCAAAGAAGTAGAAAATGCAATAAATAATATTATCGGTATTAACAGAGATCAGTTTTGTCAAATAGCAATGATTGCACAGGGCGATTTCCTGAAACTTTTGATTGCACCTACCAAAGACAGAATAGAAATATTCAGACATATCTTTAAAACAAAACTTTATTCGGATCTGCAAAGCAGGTTAAAATCAGAAGCAGCTGCTCTTGATAACTCCTGTTCAAAAATAAAACAAAGTATTTCTCAGTATATCTCAGGAATAAGTTGTGATGACTCCTCACTCCTTTTTACGGAGGTTACAAAGGCAAAAAACTCTGAATTACCTACAGATGAATGTATTGAGCTTATTGAAAAGCTTATATCAGAAGATACTGCAGCTGAAGAAAAGACTGCTTACTCTATATCTGAAATAGAAAAGCAACTTGATGTACTAAAGATAAACATTGAGCGTGGAGAGAATTATCTGAAAGCAAAGTCAGCCTTTGAGCAAAATGAAATAAAGATTTCAAGACTCACTGAAGATAAGCTCTCTTTAACAAAAGCTTTAGAAGAAGCACAGAAAAAAACATCTGTTCAAGAAGAACTCACAAAAGCTTCTGCTACCATTGAGTCTCAACTGCCCGAGTATGATGAACTAAGTCAAAAAGAATCCACCTTTAAAAATAATGCTTTAAATATTGATAAAAATAATGCTCTACTTGTAAAAACAAGTAAAGAAATAGAGGATTTAAAGACTGAAATAGAAAGATTGACAGAGGAATCAAAGGCTCTTCAAAGATCCGGTGAGCAAAAGCTTTTATTTGAAAATCAAAAGTCGATACATAAAGAAAACCTATCAAAGTTGAATACTTTATTAAAGAGCATGGAAGACCTGAAAAAAATCGCTGCAGAATACAAAGAAGCCGCTTTAATATACGAACAGAAAAAGGCCGTAGCAAATGAGCTTGACCTGTCTTTTAAAGCAAAAAGCAATCTTTATCTTGATGCTCAGGCAGGCCTTTTGGCAGAAACTTTAGTAGATAATATGCCCTGTCCGGTATGTGGTTCCCTATCACACCCACAAAAAGCAGTTAAACCCACTAATGTACCAAAAAAGGATGAACTGGATGCTCTTCAATCTAAGCTTTCAAAGGCGAATGCCGAGGCAAATGAGGCCAGCCTTAAGGCAGGAAACTTAATAGGTATCAAGAAAGAAAAGACAGATACTACAGTTTCCTCTATTAAGGAACTACTTGGAGATATCGATATGAATAATGCCACCGATATTACAAGATCAAAAATAGCCGAACTTGAAAGCAATATAAAAGTACTTGACCAAAATATCCGGGCAGAAGAAAAAAATATTGCCAGAAAAGAAGCTATTGAAGTCAGACTTCCTCAGTCACGTGCAAGAGTAGAAGAATTGCAAAACAGTATAACTGCTATCAGCAATACAATAAGTACTTTGACATCTGAGAATAACTCACTAAATGAGAGAATTATTGATTTAAAGTCAAAACTTGCATTTGATTCAAAGCTTGAAGCAACAAAAGAAATACAAAAGAATAAAGAAAAAATTTTAAAAATCAAAGAAGATATAGAGCAGGCTACAAAGAGATTAAATGAGTGCAATGAAAATCTGGCTTCAGCCAATGCTACAAAGACTGAGCTTAAAAAGCAGATGGAAAATAAGCAAGAAGTTGACCTTGAAGCTGAAAAGCAAAAAATGGCTGAGCTTACATCAAACAAAACTCAGCTTAGTAAATAAGGAGAATATTCATAGCAGAATAGTAAATAATCAGTCAAACCACGATAATATAAAGCTCAAATCCTCCGAGCTTATAGACATTGAGAAAAAATACACTTGGGTAAAGGCGCTCTCAGATACTGCAAACGGCACTATCACCGGAAAGGATAAGATAATGCTTGAAACTTACATTCAAATGCATTATTTTGACCGAATTATCTCAAGAGCAAACAGCAGACTTATGATAATGACCGACGGGCAATATGATCTGATCCGCAAGGAAGATTCAATCAGTAAAGTCGGACAAACCGGACTTGATCTTGATGTAATAGACCACTACAACGGTACAACCAGAAGCGTAAAATCTCTATCAGGAGGTGAATCCTTTAAGGCCTCTCTGGCTTTAGCACTTGGACTCTCTGATGAAATTCAGTCATCAGCCGGAGGTATTCAGCTCGATACTATGTTTATAGACGAAGGATTCGGCTCGCTTGATGAGGACTCACTTTCTCAGGCCATGAATGCTCTTGCATCACTTGCAAGCAATAATAAACTTATAGGTATTATCTCTCATGTTGGTGAACTCAAGCAAAAAATCGATAAGCAAATAGTTGTAAAAAAAGACAAGACCGGCGGAAGCAGGGCTAAGATAATAGTATAAAGACAAGGGGCTGTCGGGAAATGGCAGCCACAAAAGAGGGAGGAGTAACTCAAAATGAGTCACTCCTCCCTAAATTTTTACATAAAAAAAGATGGCTAACGACAACCATCTTTCTCCGTTACATGTTATAATGTAACTATGCTCACAGTTAATTATTATAACGACTTTTTTGAAATAGGTCAACAGAAAATCAACTTTAGTTTCTATGAATTGAGTTTACCCGATGACGATCCAGTCTATACCCTAAAAAAAGTTATGGAGGATTTAGATTTTTCCGGACTGTTAGCCAATTGTTCGGACAAGGGAAGAACGGGGTACAATCCAATCATGATGTATGCAGTTATTACTTATGCAAATATGCGAGGAATTCGTTCTATTGATCGTATTGTAGATTTATGCGAAAGAGATATTGCTTTTATCTGGCTTACTAGGGGGAGGAAGCCTAAAAGAGATGCCTTTTATGATTTTAAAGGTAAGAAACTTACTTCAGATATCTTGGATGACTTAAACTATCAGTTTATGAGACGATTACAAAAAGAAGGATTTGTAACATTAAAAGAATTGTTTATTGATGGAACAAAAATAGAAGCTAATGCTAATCGTTATACTTTGTATGGCGTGGAAGCATTAATTATCACCTTGCAGGTCTGCTTGATTCTGTTGATAAGCTTTATTCAGACTATAATTCTTTTTTACAAGATAATGGATTTGGTGAAAAGTACGAGCTTGGAAATGCACAAATGTTTGTGATTGACGGGATTGATAAAGTTAGAGATATTATTGAGAAGAACAGAAAAAGAAAGATTACAAAACATAAAAAGTTATCTAATAACCGTATTATAGAGATTGATAACTTCTCGCCTATTGAAATACTTAAGCTTCAGAAAAACCTTATGACTATTGCTGACGGAGAAGGTATTGTATTTGTTAACGGAAAGGGTAAGAGAAAGCCAAAACTTCAACAACTTTATGAAGAACTTGAACATTGTGGACAGCGATTAATGAGCTATAAAGAATGCTTTGAAATTATGGGGAAAGATAGAAACAGCTATTCAAAAACTGATTTGGAAGCAACTTTTATGCGAATGAAGGAAGATCATATGCTGAATGGGCAGCTAAAGCCGGCATACAATGTACAGATAGCAGTAGAGAATTATTTTATTGTACATAGCTATGTAAGTAATGATCGTACAGATTATAATACATTAATTCCTGTTCTTAAAAAACATAAGGAAGCATTTGGAGAAGTACTTGAAGAAGTGACGGCAGACAGCGGTTATTGTAGTGAGAAAAATCTCTTATATCTAAAAGGAAATAAGATAGAAAGCTATATAAAACTACAGGATCATGAAAAACGAAAAACAAGAGCATACAGTAAAGATATAGGTAAATACTACAACATGAAGACAATGGTATTTGAGGATGAGCAAGTCTATATCTGCCATGACGGTCGTGAACTGAGACATATCAACACAGAAAAGAAAGAACAGAATGGTTATACACAAACATATGAGGTGTATGGATGTTCAGACTGTAGTGGATGTGAACATAAGCCTAAATGCTTATACAAATATAATCCTGATAAAGATATTGATAAGAACAAAGTAATGAAATCAATGAAGTATGGGAAGAGCTTCGAGAGAAGTCACATGCTAACATACAGAGTGAAAAAAAGGCATTCTGAAACGACAGATACGCTCTATTCAAACAGAAAGTCATTTTGGAGATATTAAAGAGAATGAAGATTTCCGACGTTTTAACTATCGTACTTCAGATAAGGTTTATAAAGAATTTATGCTTTTTGCAATAGGAAGAAATATAAATAAATATCATCGTTTTCTCTATGCCAAACTAAAGAAATTTGAAGAAAAACTACAGGAGAAAAACAGCATAGTAAAAATGCAAAAAGCAAAAATTTCAGCCAAGGGAGTTTTATGCCCTAAAAATAGATAGTATTATAGAAAAGTAAAAATATCCTGACAAAGTCGCAAAGCCAAAAATGCCTTGTATTTGTCAGGATATTTCTATTTTGTTCTGTAGGGATTAAAAATTCAGTATTTCCCGACAGCCTCTTAAATTTACCAATATAAAGTTTTATATATTATTTTTTTGATCCACTCTCCCAGAGATCCATCTGAAATCTCACTAAGATAATAGTCAACTCCATTTTCCATCAAGTATAAATACCATAATGTAGTCCTATATTTACTTCATTTTTATAATTTTTATTATAAACTTAGTTTTTTTAAATTCATCCATCAAATTATACTTTTTTTAAGTAATTCGTTTCTATATTCTTTATTAGTATTGGCTTTAAGTATCTTCTCCAAATCCCCTTCCCTTACCAATATTTCATTCAGCTTGCTTATGATATCCGCTCCTTTTTCAATACCTTTTGCCTCTACTCTATCAAGTACTTCACACATAGTCACTCGCTCCTTTCCGTTCAAATCATTTATAGTCTCCTCAAATCTTACGTCTCCGGTCATTGAAGCCATCAACATTAATAATTCTTCTACATGATTAATTACAGTTTTATCAGGTATATAGTCCTTATTCACTCTCATTTGGTACAGGTAGTCAGCCAGTATTTTAAAATCACTTTTAAATAAGTCTATCTTTTCCCTATCTAAATAGGCTATCTCGAAAAGATTTATCTTGAAATCATTAACATAAGGTTTTATATTTTCGTCTATGTCAAGTATTTCAAAAAGTGTTTTGGGATATTCCCACTTTCTTTCAACTCCAAGATATAAGACTAAAGTAATTACAGGATATTTTATTTCATTCCTGTTTTCTCTCCTACTTTGTTTTGCATACTCTGCACCATCATATCCAAAGACTCTAAATGGCATTAGCTTATCAGGTCCGGTTTGATTTTCCAATCCAAAAAATGCCATATTTATTTTACTGTTATTCCAATATTTTGCAACATCTCTGTCCTGAGTTCTGACTCTTCCGTCCACTTTAAATACACTCATTGGTAAAGCATCAGTAAGATTACTCTCATCAACTATCATCTCACCGTTAAATAAAAGTACATTTAAAACATCTGCGAATACATCATTATAACATTCCAACATTTTTTGAGTTACGTCTTTTTCTCCCATGTCTCCTCCCTATTATACCAAAAATTAAAATTACTATCTATTCTCTCGGAGATTAATATTATTTGATTCTAGAAAATATAGAAAAATTTAGAAATTTAAGTCATGTAAGATATAGTATATTTTACCCTACATATTATCAAAACTCAACAATATCTTATTAAATATCATGAATTAAAATTTATAAAAAAATAGACCGCTGCACTAATTGCATCGGTCTATTTAGCTTAACATACTATATCAATTATATATTTTACACTTTTGCCATCCTCTTTAATGTATCCCCGGTAATCCTATATGTGGTCCAGTCTGACATAGGCTCGGCACCCAAAGACAGATAAAAATCAATACTTGACTTATTCCAGTCAAGGCACCACCACTCAAGTCTGCCACAACCTCTATCTACTGCAATAGCCGCCAATTTCTTTAGTAAAGCCTTACCATATCCTCTTTTCCTAAACTCAGGCATTACAAATAAGTCCTCAAGATATATTCCTGCCCTTCCAAGAAATGTTGAAAAGTTATGAAAGAAAAGTGCAAATCCCACTTCTTTTTCATCCTCCATTACAAAAATAACCTCTGCCTTTTGCTTATCAAAAATCCATTCTTCCAAGATTTTCTCATCAGCTACCACTTCATCAAGCATTTTCTCATAAAGAGCAAGTTCCTTTATAAAATAAAGTATTAAAGCAGTATCTTCTCTTTTTGCAAACCTAAAATTCATATTTCCCCCTATAAAATAATTATTTAACAGTCACCACAACCGACTCAATTAATCCCTAAACAACTCTTAATTATTGATTTCCTACATTCTCCAAAGACATATCAATATCATATATATCATCAATCATAGCCTCACTGTCTGTTTTTGTAATGTATACCGTTGAAAGACTTATTAAAGGCTCTACTGAGGTAATTGTTATCTTTGTAAGTATAGCATATGAATTATCCTTATAACCGATATATGCAATAGGCTCATATTCCGCGCCGGTCAAACCGTCAAGTGCTTTATCAAATGCAGCTTTGACCTCCTCATTTTCTTCCATAAAAGGATTTATATCATTGTACTCCCAGCCTTCTTTGCCTTCTAAAGGCTAAGACTACCTGTAATCTCGGCATTTCCGTCCAAATCTTCGTATACATTTACAATCACATACTCAGGTTTTGCATCAGGTAATGCCATTTCCGCTCTGCAAAGATAGGAATAATTTGTTCCTGCCACTATTTGTGATCCAAGTACTGCAATAACGGTATATTTATAGCCCTCCAAGCTTTCTGTCGCTTTATCAAAAGCTGCCATAGCATTTATATTCTCACTTGGTTCAAACTTTGAATTTATTGTCCAGCCTCCTGTCAGATTAGCACTCTCCTTTGTTTCTTCAGCTTCTTTAGTTTCAGCGGACTCCTGTGACTCTATAATTGTCTGTGTTTTTGTGGTTTCTGTCGCATCTGTGTGATTTTTTATTGCCTTACATCCCATAATTGAAACAGCACATAATATTCCAAGTGTAACGGTAAATAATTTTCTCAATTTTCTTTTCTCCTAAAATAAAACTCTTATTTGATTATAGATCTTTATTTCTCGGCTCCCATATTACTGTTTGCAAACTCACTAAGATCCTCATTTTTCATTGCTTTTTCAAGTAGCCTTGGTAGCATCTGAGGTGCTGCCGCAAAACAAGGAATGCCGTTGTTTGCTATTTTTTGTGCCATATTTGCATCATAAAAAGGTTTACCTGAATCCGATATTGCAAGCAAACAAATCACAATTACACCGTCTTCCTTCATCTGAGTCAGTCTTCTAAGAAGTCCTGCACGATTTCCGCCTTCTTCAAGATCTGAAATCAAAAAGAAAATAGTCTTTTTAGGGTTCTCTATATATTTACTGCAATATTTTATAGATTTTTCAATATCTGTTCCGCCACCCAAAGTAAATCCAAAAAGCAAATCAATAGGGTCCTCACATTTTTCACTCAGATCCACAATATTGGTATCAAAAGCCACTACTCTTGTCTTTATAGCACTCATACTTGCCAGTATGCAGCTCATTATAGATGAATAAATTACCGACTCTCCCATAGAACCGCTCTGGTCAATATCCAAAACAACAGTATATTTATTGGCGGCCGTTGTAGCACTTCTTTCAAAGAAATAATACTTTTGTGGAATAATCTTCTTTAGCTTTGCATTATAATCCTTGATTCCCTTCCTTATTGTAGTTTGAAAATCAAGTGCTGATGCTGACGGTATAGGCGAATGCAGCTTCCTGTTAATACTTGCGGTAACCGCTCTTTTTAAATCACTTTCCAGTAATGCATTTATCTGTTCAACTATTTTTCTGATAAATTCTCTTGCACTTTCCTTACTCTGTTTCGGTATTTGATCCTTTAAAGTAAGTATCATACTTGCCATTTGCATATCAGGTTCTATATTATTTAAAAGCTCAGGCTCAAATATAAGCTGTTTTAATCCACATCTTTCCATAGCATCAGCCTGGATAATCTTTACAAGATCCTTATCAAAAAGTGTTCTCACATCTCCAAGCCATCTGCTTATCTGTGGACTTGAAGCACCCCTTCCGGCTCCTCCTCCAAAGCTGAATTTCATATCCCTATTATAAATAGCATCTAAAGCCATATCCATCATAAGATCTTCCTGACTTAGGGCATTACCGCCATCCATGCCTTCAATCCTTTTTTCAGCCTCGGATCCAAGTATCAACCTCCAACGCCTCAGTCTGTCCTTTGTATCCATTTATATCTCCTAAAAGTCTCCAAAATCAAAGTCTTCAAGTATCTCAGTATCCACTTCCTTTATCTCAGAGTTGATTATTTCGCTTACCGCCTGTGCATTGAGTCCCCATATTTCACCCAGATTCTCCGCAATCATATCCTTTTCCTTTGCACTGTATTCTACAAAGGCCCTTCTTAAAAATACCGCAGAGCGTCTAAATTCCTCTTCATCCAGAGTATCCAAGTATTCACTAAGGCTCTCCCAGAGTGTAAGCCTTCCTATAAGAGCATAATGATTTCTCATAGACAATCCTGCAAACCAGTTTGCACCAAGTTCTGCCGGCATTCCCATAGAAAGTCGTCTTGAAACCTCCATTCTAAGAGTAGGCTCATCTATCTTACCTGCATCCAGAAGAATTGCTGTAGCAAGACCTGATATTTTGGTATTCAAATCATCTCTGTTTGAAAGTTCTATAAGCTTATCAAGCCAAAAACTCTCATCCAAAAAATCCTGCATCATAAAAACACTATGTATTTTTTGAATATCATCCGCCAATGTGGCTGCAGCTATATCATCACATGCCGACTCTCCAACCAGCATAAGAGAAGCTCTGATACAAAGTCTTTTTACAATAGGCACCAAAGGTTCTCTGTCCAGTTTTCTTATATCTCCAAATGAGATCATATTTGAAAGTTTACTTACTGTATCTGCTATATCATTCATTGATATAGCACCGTTTGCCATTTCATCAAGACTTCTTCCTGCACCCTCTACTATCTTTGGCAATCCGCAGTTAAATGCATCTTCTATAACTTTTGCTATTTCTGATATCTTTGTAGCTTCAGAAAGCTTCTCACCCAAAACAAATGCTACAGCATCTACGATAGTATCTCCCTTTAATACACTTTCCACTATCTGTATCTCTGCTTCAGGTGTCCACTGCAGTATCCAGTTCTCTGCCCATGTTGCATTATCCTGATTGCTTTTTTTGATCTTAGCAAAATCAATTCCAAGTACAACAAGTCTATAGAGGAAAAAAGATCTGTTCAGATCAAGAAAAGCACTTTCTTCTGACTTTACCCTTAAGTTCTCTCTTAAATCAAGCTGAAGTGGTGTTGCTACAAGCTCCTTATACTTTTCAAGTTTTAACTGTTTAAGTTTATTAGTAAAATCACTCTGTATAGAAGTCTGCATAGCATCCTGAGGAACACTGCCTATTTTTTTACCTATATCGGTTTGGGCAAAGCCCATTGCCATCTCGCCAAAGCTTCCGCCACCCATACAGGTAATGCTCGCATCTTTTAAATCCTCAAGTGTAGGAATAGATCCACCACGAATAACAGCCAGTTCTCTTGCAAGCCTTGTTGCCTCTATTACCTGAGCAGATGAAACTATACCGCCATGTTCTCTAATATACTTTGCCAAAGTGCTGAGATACTTTCTTTCATGTAAAGTAATATCTCCATTTAAAAATCCCTGCCAAAGTAACTCATAATATGCCGGTGCCGCATTTCCCGCACCATAACCTGTTCTTTTACTGAGTCTGTAGTATGAATATGGCATCAAGGTGATATTGGATTCTCTTCTTTCTAATCCCTTATATTCCTTATCAGACATTGCTCCTTCAAGATTTTCAATAGCTGATGTATGAAAAGCACCTGTTATGGCTACTATCTTTTCCGTATCAAAACCCTTTTTTATATATTCATTTATCTTTCTTTTCATAAAGCTTTCACGAATTATATCTCTTGCAAAAGATTTGTCATCCGGTTTTGTATCTTTTCTAAGGCTTTCACCAAACAAAGCACTGCCTGCTCTGTAGGCATCCATATTCTCACTCTGCTCTAAATTTCTCTCCCAAAAGCCTTCCATATCCACATCAGATTTATTATTCTTAGGTTCTTTAGAAATCACCTCTTCATCTTTAGTATCATCATCTGTTCTTTCAAATCCAAGCATTATATCGGATTCCAAATCAAAAAATCGGCATTCCTTATTATTTTCTCTTGCCCAAAGGATAGCCTGATACTCGGGTGAATATTCTGCAAAAGGATAGAGTATGGTATCAATAGGTGCTTCCTTTGTATATGCCATAATCGCAAATGGCGGCACAAGTTTTTTTGAAACAATATCATCTATCAAAAAATCAAAATCTGCCGGTCCCTCTATAAGCACCAAATCAGGCTTTATTTTATCCAGAAACTGCATTACAAAATAAGCTCCGGCAGGTGAAAAATGTCTAATTCCAAAAGTTTTCATGGCTGCCTCCTAGCCATTGAGCATCCTACACTCATTGTAGAGTCCGATCCACTCTTTTCCACGCTTTTTCATTATATTTTCAAGGTACTCTTCCCAAACCTTTGAGTCCTTAGAATCCTCTTTTACTATTGCACCCTGAAGTCCTGCTGCCAGATCGGCATCGCTTATCTCTCCGTTTCCAAAGCTTCCTGCCAAAGACATACTGTTTGTAAGTAAAGATATGGCCTCCGCTGTAGAAAGTACATTTGCAGTAGATTTTATCTTTTGCTTTCCATCCAAGGTCTCTCCCTGTCTAAGCTCTCTAAATATTGTACAAACCTTCTTTATTACCTCAGCCTCAGGCACCTTTGAGAGCAATGCCATACCCTCTGAAAGCTTCTCTATTCTGGTCTTTACTATATCCATCTCCTCTTCAAGAGTATTTGGACTTGGAAGCACCACTATATTAAATCTTCTCTTTAGAGCAGCACTCATATCATTTACACCACGGTCTCTGGTATTGGCTGTAGCTATTATAGAAAATCCCTTTTTAGCCGCACTCTCTTTAGAAAGTTCGGGAATAGAAATTCTCTTTTCAGAAAGAATAGAAATAAGGGCATCCTGTACTTCAGAAGCACAACGGGAAATCTCCTCAAATCTCGCTATCTTTCCCTCTTCCATAGCCTCAAATATAGGGCTCTTTATTATAGCCTTATCACTGGGACCTTCTGCAATAAGCATTGCATAATTCCATGAGTATCTTATCTGCTCCTCTGTAGTTCCGGCAGTTCCCTGTATAACACAGGTTGAGTTACCGTTTATAGCCGCACAAAGATGTTCTGAAAGCCATGACTTTGCAGTACCCGGCTCACCTATCAAAAGAAGTGCTCTGTCTGTTACCAAAGTAGCTATGGCAATCTCAACTATTCTTTTATTTCCTATGTACTTAGGCATTATTTTAACACCATTGCACTCACCACCCATAATATAAGTGAGCACAGACTTTGGTGACATCTTCCATCCCGTAGGAATAGGATTCTTTTCAGCTGCAATAAGTGCATCTATTTCTTTTTGGAACATGACCTCCGCAGGAAGCCTTTGTAATTCTTCGCTCATATCTATCACCTTTTATTTCTTTACTTCTACAGTTTTCAAAAATTCAACTGCCTTCGGATTCTTAAATGTTTTTAGAGTCTCTATAGCATCAGTTTTACTTGCTCTATCGGACGTTTTTGCAAGTTCTATCAAAAAGTCTATATTATCTTCACTATATTTCAAAGAATGTATAGCCCTTTTTCTTATATCCTTCCTTGTCTCAGTATTTATAAGAGATATATACCAATCATTCTCTTTTTCCTTTGCAAGATCTGAGATAATATCAAGTCTTAGATACATTTCACTCTTTCCCATCGGATCAAAGCCTTTTTTTAACGGCTCTATCATCATCTTGCCATACTCCATTATCCATCTTCCGATCATAAATGAGATCTCACTGTATCCGTCACCCAGTCCGTCAATAAACTTTGGCAATATTCTATAGTCTAAGAAGATATCAGGGTTTTCTTTTCTGGCTTCCACCAACACTTCCCATCTGCCGCTTCCTGTTGTAGTAAGTGCAGTTATAATAGGCTCAAGCATCTTATAAGAATAATTTCCATTCACCCTTCCACAGCTTTTTTCAATATCTGTAAGCTCGGTGCTTTCATATGTTCCGGCTTGAGTTTCAAGTACCGCATCTACCAGTGCAAGGAGATCAAGTGTCTTCTCACCCGGATTATCACATACAAACAATTCCTCAGCCTGCTTTTTGATCTGTGCAAACACCGGTGCAAGCTTTGATAAAGATTCCATATCATCTACGCACTTTTTTAGTCTGAAGTCTTCTTTTATAAGAGAGCTGCCTGTTATTATGCTGTTTCTTAATTGTTCCTGTAATTTATATAAAATATCCAAATTCATAATAACCTCCCTCAATATGCCAATCTGAGTATTTTATCATCTGTGATAATACTTCTTGGTTCTATACATATCTGCTTCAATCTTGAGTCATAATGTGCAAGTCCAAACAGCACCTGATTTTTAAGATAGTCTACATTCGGAAGTCCAAACATTGAACTCATAGCTGTTTTATCATCGGATAAAGCTTTTAATAAGATCTGCTTTCCTTCTGAATCCTCTACCACAACATCACTACCGTTTGTACCTATCTTTGAAAACTCAAAAAGTACTCCGTAAGCATTATCGGATAAAGTAGCTTTCAATATATTTTTAGCAGGCTTTAAAAACTCGGATATATTCTTTTTGGCAAAACTCTTTATCTTTTTGATATCTGATATATCTAAATCCTCATCTTTGCTGCTTTCATAACGAATTCTTCTGTTTTCACCCTCATTAGCCGGATAGAAATAAAGCTTTTCAATAAACTTTTTCCCAAAGAAGCTGTCATCTCTTTGAATATACTTTTTAGCCTTTAGGGGACAGTAATTGGCTGTATAGTTTATCTCACCGTTATCAAGATCTATCCAATAACCCTTATCTATATATTCCGCCTTTACATCATCAAACTCTGATATAAAACTAAGCTCAACCAGTGATACATTATCCTTTTTAAGACCTATTTCTCCAAGTTCTTCAAGCTTCCAGACTCCACCAAGTGCCTCATATAGTATATTATCATCCGGGTTAGTATCATCACTTTCAAGCTTTTTATTAAGGTAATCCCTTGCTCTCTTCTCGATATATCTAAGCTTGGTAAGCTCTTTTACTACAAGGTTAAACAAATACTCTTCAGTGTAATATTCAGAATCTTTTTGTTTTGTGTCCTCTAATTCTATCAGATCTTTATCTGTACGTAGATACTTTAAAAATCTTTTAAAGATTATCTGTACTCCCGGCAAATAGTAATCTCCCAGCTGTTTTGCCAGTTCATCATACTTTTTATCAAATGCTTTATCAGCGCAGGCTGCCACACCTGAACTTGTTATTTGATCCATAACATCTTTTAACAGATCCAAACCCTCAATCTGCTTTTTTATTTTCTTTGTTTTAGCCGCATTTGAAGCTGCACTTGTCTTCTTTGGCTTGTCAGGATTTTGTTCCTTTTCAATTTCCTTCTCCGCCTTTTTCTTTTCTCTTGCCTCTATCTTTTCTCTCTTATCCAAGATATCCTGAGGAATCTCAGCTGTTTCAAAGCTCTTTCCCTCTTTCATTTCAAACATCAAGCCTATGGCGTGCTTACATGGAAACTGTCTGCTTGGGCAGGAGCATCTAAACACCGGTTCACCCTCTTTTTCAAAATCTATGGAAACATTATAATTACTCTTTCCACTACCTTTACATTCACCAAAATAGAGGCTGTCATCAGCCGACTTCATCCTTTTTACAAAACTGTTTCCGGATGACAGCTTTCTGCCGTTTGAAACCGCATTCGCATTAGGTGCTATAGAAACTATAGCCTGTTCATCAAAAGTTCTCATATTCGATCCTTTCAGATATTATTCGGGTAATATTATATCGCAAAACTTTACCCATATTTTTATACATTATATTTTTGCATAGAGACCATTACTTCCCTCATTGCTCTATATAATCATATACCTTTATACTATTTTGCATGTCCTTTATTTCATCAAAATCCATTTTATAATACATGCTCATCTCCTGCCATTTGTTTTGAATCTTCTCTTTTATTATATCCTTTTGTGTAGAAAAAATATCGGTAAAACTAAGCTGCCTTCCATCTTCCTCCCTCAAATGGTAAAGTCCGGTCCCAACCAGTCTTACTTCACCCTTTGATACATTCTTTAGAAGCTTGCTCGCATTTTCGTATATGGTATAGGCATCATTTGTGCTTTCGCTTATAAGCATGGATCTTGTAATACTCTTCATATTGGAATAGGTGATTTTAAGAGAAACACCCTCTCCATAAAGCCCCAGTCTCTTTGCTCTTGTTGCCACACGAAAAGACAGGATGAATAGCACATCATCTAAGAGTTTAAAGCTTGAAACATCCTTTTGAAATGTAAACTCCTTACTTATGGACTTAGTGTCCTCTTCTCTATAAGGTGTCACCTTCCTGTCATCAAATCCAAAAGCCAGGTCAACCAGATATTCACCCTGTTTTCCCATAAACATTTTCACTTCATTGCTTTTGTTTTGCAGATCTCTGACTGTATCCACACCATATAAATGGAGCTTTTTGGCAGTTTTTTCTCCTACTGTATATAATGATTTTACATTTCTATCAAGTACCAATGTTACAAAATCTTCTCTGCTTGGTATTTCAAAATATCCATCCGGCTTTTTCTCTTCACTTGCAGTCTTTGCAGCAATCTTTGAATATGCCAAACCGACAGAACAGGTAAGAGAGAGCTCCTCCCTTACCCTTTTTTTAATTTCATGTCCTATTTTTCTTGCTTCTTCCCATGAATTTACTTTTCCGGTAAGGTCAAGGTATCCCTCATCTAAAGCTATATATTCTGTTACATCAGTATAACTTTCCAAAATCTCATGCAGCTGATTTGATACCTTGATATATTTATCAAGTTTGGGTGCATAAATACTCCCTTAGGACAACGATTAAACGCCTCCTTGATATTCATACCCGAACGTATACCATATTTTCTCGCTTCATAATTACAAGTTGATACCACCCCTCTTTCATTTGGCATGGAACCTATGATAAGGGGCTTATCTATAAGAGTTTTATCATCTCTAATTTCCACAGAAGCATAAAAAGCATCCATATCCACATGAATGATTATTTGACCTTCAAACATATCACTATCCTGCAAAGATTGTACCGTCAAATACGTCTTCTATACTCTTGCCCTCTATCATAAAACCATATTCTTCGGCTCCTTGCATAGGTATGCGAACAATGTCTCCGGCCGAATTAGTATAATCGGTAAAAGTTTCAGTATCTGTACCTACAGGAACAAGTAAAGTTCCGGTAGGAATGTCATAGTCCCCAAGTTCTTTTCCGTTTATACCTTCAAGCTTTTTGCCCTTTATATCAATTTTAGTAGTTAGCCTGATAGGTGTTATAATATTATAATAATTTTCCAAAAGCTTTGGCATTCCTTTATTATCCAGAGTATATCTTCCCTCTATTCCCAATGTACTTATAGTATAAATTCTGTTTCCGAGATAAAACTCATCCGGGTTTAAAAGAGAAGTATCTGCAAAACTCTCCTGTATCTCCATCTTTTCAGATTTATTATTCAAATCAATGATTGATATACTGTTGTAATCATTGTCATACTGCAATTCAATGTAAAGATAGGCATTATCTCCTTTTTTCACCACGCTTGCCTTAGAAATGCCATAGCTTGCACCTTCCTCATATGTGCTTTTTTCACCGTCAATTGTTACATCTATTTCCTTTAACATAAAATACTCGTCAATATCTTGTTCTATTTTCACAGTTCTGATTTTACCGTCAAGATTTATCTTTATCTCTTTGTCTATAGATATTTCAAAAGCATAATCCTTTGGCAATCTTAGTATGTCTTCACTAAAAAACTCACCATATATTGCATACTCCAAAGGTATGGAAACTATCCTTTCTCCGTATTCACCCTTTACGGTCATATAAATCATCATACCACCGCTACTTATTGTCCACGCCAGATCGGCCTTATCATTTGCTCCCAAATTAAAAGTATCAGGGTTTGTCAGAACAGTCTTTAACTTCTCACTAAATCCCTCTATATCTTCTCCATATTCATCTGCAAGGTAATTATCCTTTTCAATCCTATCATATAGCCCGACGGGATCCTTTAATACATCATCTATCTTAAGCTCCTTACCTGTATTTGAGTCTATATTTACCCCTCTAAGCAGTTCTTTTGTATCAGTACTTCCATTTATTACAGTGGTAGCCAGCAATGCACTGAAAACACTTGTATCGGTACGAGTCAGATTTATCCTTGGATAATATCCGCCTACCCAATCATTATTTATTTTATTTACAATATCATTCAACTTTTCATTTCCCTCTACACTAAGTTGAGGTATTGTATTTCCATCATCCGCTATTTTGTAATAAACATGTGCCTTTAAGCTATCCACATCCTTTTGTACTTTTACTTCAGTTTCCTGAGTACTTTCTTTCGCAGAACTCTCAGCCACTGTACTTTCATTTGTGTTAATCTTTATTGAAATCTTCTTTCCACATCCTACCAATAAAAAAATTGCAGGAATCAAATATATAAAACTCTTTTTCATATACTCCTCCTTTTAGCCTATACTACCATAAAACAATTATACCACCAATAAAGATAGTCTTAAAATGAAAAAAAGTGCAGCAGGTTTTACCCTTCTGCACCTTGAATTATTTATCTGACTTACTGTCAGTCTTTGCCTGAAACTTTTCATTATTTACAATGAATCTTTCATGAATTCCTTCACCTATAAGTCCCTTTTCATCATATGCCTCAACCTTGAATGTAAGAGCTCTTCCATCCACTTTTATAAGCTCAGACTTTATCTCGACCTTCATTCCAAGCGGTGTGGCTGATAAATGCTTTACATTAACCGAAATGCCTACAGTCGTAAACCCCTCATCCAGCTTATCATTAACACTCATAAAGCATGACTCTTCCATCAAAAGTATCATAATCGGTGTGGAAAACACCTCCAGACTTCCACTTCCTATACCTGCTGCAGTATTTTGCTTTGTTACAATGGTTTCTCTTTGTCCCTTTATTCCTACTTCCAACATAGTGTACTCCTTATTTATAGATATAGCTGTTTTAACATGTTTTCAATATATAATCTTATACAGATAGGGTCTGTATAAGAGATTTTAATCTGTCGGTATAGCAGACCTCGAAGTTATTCGGTATTTCGATTTTTACATTCTCTGATTCATAGATTTGCATATCTTTGTCTTTTGATATATCTGTATTTGCCGCTTTACTAATATCAAACTCTATATTAGTGGCCTTTTCGACCGAGAAAACTTCAAGCCTTTTTGACTCATCAATTTCATTCGATGAATATATTATAAACTTCGGTACATCCAAGACTTTTAGATTATATTTTGAATAAATATAATCTGCAAAGTTTCTTCCTTCTATTTCCAACTCTCCTGTAAAAGCATTCTCCCAGAACTTTGTCGGATTGCATGTCGAAACCGGCAACATAACACTCAATGTGGCATTTTTATTATCACTTATGCAATAAAGTGATACTCTCACCCCTATCTGTTTTTCCCCACTTTGATAGGTCAAGTACTCATATCCCAGAAATGAAAACTCTTTATACTTAATTATGTCTTTAACTTTTTCAGTGAATATATCCTGCTTTTTTTCAATCTTACTGAAATCACATGCTTTAATATCTATCGAATAATTTAGATAAATATCACATACCGGAAACTCCATATCTCTGGCATCGGCAAACTCATCTATAGTACCTTCCAGATCCTCATTGTTGCACATGTTCTCAACATTATCCTGCAGATTGATCTTTTCTTCCTTATCCTTTTTTATATAAATATAGACTCTCTCATGACCATACTTAGAGTGTACCTCTACTTCCGCTTTCATATACATCGGAATAACTTCCCATTGGTCTATATACAGCATGTCTTTTTTGTCTACAAGTAAAACTCTTCCCTTAACACATCCTCCTGCATTAGGAACCACATTGAAATACTTCTCACCTGTGTTTATAGAATATCCCTCAAGCCTTGCTTCATATGAATCCAAAGTATGCCCTAAGAGCTTATTTTGCAGGTATTCAGATTTCAAAGTTCCGTATACAAATATTTTGTACATAAATATCTCCCATATACTCTATATTTAAATTTTCATACGAGTATAATTATTCTTTATAAAATTTATTTTCTGATATATTAGCACAATACAGAATACAAAACAATTTTAAATCTCTACCACATGAACTTTTGCACCATCTTTTGATGCAATATCTATCATACTTTTTGTACCCTTACTCTCACCATCCCAAAATGCAATAACCATAGGCTCATCTTCTAAGGCATACTTATACATCTCCTTATTTCTTACCGGTCCTGCACCTCTACCATATTTTTTCCAATCAGGTTTAAACACAGACACTTTCAGAGAGTTTTTCAAGGCATACTCTTCACCGAATGTGTCTGCTCCTTTTGCATGACCGGATACTATCTCAACATTATCAAGTTGTCCAATAATCTCATCAAGCTTTTCAAAACAGAACTCCCTGTCCTGAAAATTTCTGCCTCCACAAACAATTACTCTCAAAATTTTTACCTCTTTGATTTATTTATCATATCTTCAGTTTGATTTTACCATATATCAGCCAATCGCAATGTCTCTCTGATGCCAATGTACATTAATAAATATAAGTTTGTTGGCAAAAAAACTTATAAAAAAAGTTAGTCCTTCCGGAATCAAACTACTCTTCATGTTTGGAAATACTTTTTATTCTAGATATATGAAATGCACTTTTACAATCATTACACCCTTTTGTCAAGTATTGGATACATTTTTTCTTTCAGAAATTTCTTTTTTAAGGTCAAGATTTTTGATCACTCTTGCTTTACACGTATTCATGGTGAAATTTTTGCACCTTGAAACTTAGCATAGCAATCAAGTTCTAAAATTTACTCCCTATTTCAACCTGTTCATAAGCTCTAAAATCATATCTACATCTGTAAAAAACAGATTGATTCCTCTTTTCTTCATAGCGATGACTTCCTTCAGCTTTGTCCGAAGTTCTTTATCCAATTTTTTGTGTACCGTAATCGGATTCCCTTGAATCGTATGCACATGATCAAAATAAACCGCTTTAACCGGAAAGGCATTTTGTATCAAAAACGCATTTTCTTCTCCAGCGAATGTCCCAATTACAATCGTGCTACACTTGCCGTTTCTCTTTATTTTATAAGCAACTATCTTTTTGTATTTTTCTACTTTTGAGCTAATCGGTATCATCCAAAAAATATCTTTATTCTTTGAATCCTCAATTGCATAGTAATGCGGTCTATAATTTCCATTTTCCTTGTTGCCCATTAGAGAGGAATCTGACACATCAGAAAAGAAAAGATCCTTTATATGATAAGAATATCCTTGTTTTACCTCCATACAAACCTCCAAAAAATTCCCTCTATCATTTCGATTAGAGGGATTTACGCACTATATTATTTATACCCCACCCATATAGTAAGTGGCTACATTTACGCACCGAATTACTTATATCCCACACCATCGGCAAGTGGCTAAATTACACCTCATAATTTTATATCCCGTCCTATGAGAAACGGCTAACATTTACTTGCCTAAATTGTAGCATATGATTCGTTTTTTTACAACACCCAAGTTATTAAAATAAGACAAGTACCATAACTATGCAGCCGCATTCTCATTAATACTATCAATAATACCTCTAATATTTTCCCATACACCCAGGTCTGTAAATATTTCAACTATGCTTCCCTGATCTGTAAATGGGGCATCTTGTAATACAGATAGATCCTTCATCATTCCATTGTGAACTATATACTCCACTATCTGGTTTACAAAGTAAATCTGTCTGCTGTCAAGATTGCTGTTCTCAAGGTACTCTGAAAATGCTTCCTTTGCCGCATTCATATCAAGACCGACTATTTCACGAACAAGTTCTCCAAGCGGTTTTTGACCATATTCATGTTCATATTCCTCTTTAGTTCCAAGCTCCGACCAAAGCACATTTTCAAGTTCTTTTATATCCTCTTTACTTAAAGGTATATTTGATTTCAGCTTTTTTATAGCCTCATTATCTTGGTGCTCTCTGATATAATATTCAGCCTTTGCACGATAGTTTTTGAGTGAATCGCTTTCAAGATCTGAGTCATTCCATTCTATAGAAATAATATCATCTGTAAAGTTGGTCTCATATATAACACCTCCCTTGGGAATATATTTCATAAGTCCACGCAGCTTTTCTCTGATTCTCTCAAACTCATTTACTCCACAGTCAACTATGTAATCAGTATATAAAATATCTCCTATAAGATCTGATTGCTCATTTATCTCTGTAATGTTTGCAATTTTTGCGAGTTTTTTCACATTTCTCTTTAAATCAGTAACGAATCTCTTATATGATTTACCTGCAAGGCATGCAAGTTCTATTCCATACATTAGCGCATCGAAACGAACTGCACTGATTTCATCATCTTCAGGTAAAATAAGTGGTGCGAGTTCTTCCCTTATCAGTACAGTATCTTCAAATGTAAGAGCTTTATAGCCTTCTTCCGAAGAATACAATTCAACATATTTCAAGTGCTGTCTTACAGCAAAATTATCTCTTGGCAGTTCAGCTACCTTTCCTACCATCTCCTCTACAAGTCTTTTCCTAAATGCTATCAACTCATCACTCTGATAGTCTATACCCTGCAATCTATAAGCTATTTCAAACTTCAAACTAAAGATAGCACTTTGTATAGAAGTATCATTTGCAGCAGCTTTGCCCTTATTTATTCTAAAGAAATCAAAGTTCCCACAAAAATCGAAAATATAAAATTTAGACTTATCTACACCGTCAATAAGCCCCGGGCACAGTCTTGTTCCACGCCCTATCATCTGCCAAAACTTTGCATAACTCATTACTTTTTTGAAAAATACAAGGTTTACAACCTCCGGCACATCAATACCGGTATCAAGCATATCAACAGAAATAGCTATCTGAGGAAGTTTATTTGCATCTGAAAATTTGTCAATAATACTCTGTGCATTCTTGATCCTATTATCAATAACCTGAGCATGGTCTATTAAATGCGGATACTCTTTATTAAAAATCTCCAGAATTTTCTCAGCATGAGCATGGTTTTTTGCAAAGATAATGCTCTTTCCAATCTTCTGTCCATAGTCTATTCTTATTCCATTTTCCATAAATGTATCAAGAGCTTGACGAATGGTATCTGTATTAAATATCCAATCATTAAGTGCAGATGAATTTATTGCCGCAGGCAAGCTACCATCTTCCATCTCAAAAGTATTTTCATATATTACTTTGTCTTCATCAGAAAGATCTGCGTATACAATTCCATCCTCAATAAACTTAAGTTTCGTCTCAACAGATAAAAAGTCCACAAGATATCCGTCTTTACAGCCTCTGCAAGTTCATATCCATATGTCGGTACACCCTGCTCCAGATCAAATCTTTCATAAGTATTCTTGTCAATGTCATTCTTAGGGGTAGCCGTAAGTCCTACAAGCGGAGCATCAAAGTATGTGAAGATATTCTTGTATTTATTATAAATAGACCTGTGTGCTTCGTCACATATTACAAGATCAAAATGTCCGCATGTAAATAATTTTCTATCATCATCCCTAACAGAATCTATACAATTCATCATGGTCTGATATGTAGAAAAAACGCAATGAGCATTATAATTTTCCTTGTCTTCACAAAGATTAGTTAGTGAAAGATTTGGATAATTAGTTTGAAACGCTCTTTTTGCCTGGCGTACCAAAGTTGTTCTGTCCGCAAGGAATAAGATATTTTTGATCCATCCGGCATCAAGAAGTACATGACATAACTCTATTACAGTTCTTGTCTTTCCTGAACCTGTTGCCATAACCAGCAATGCCTTTCTACGATGCTTTCTGTCAAAAGCATTGCATACTGCCTTAATTGCCGCCTCCTGATAATATCTACCTGCAATATTCTTATCTATAACAACATTCTCAAGAGATGTTCTCATTTTCCTTAAGTTGAACATCTTTTCCAAATCTTCTTTTGAATATATGCTTGCTACCTTTCTTTCCGGATATTCACCATCTATTATTCTGGTCTCAAATCCATTCGTAAGGAAAATACAAGGTCGTCTCCCGGTCTCTTTCTCAATGACATCTGCATAGTCACTTGCCTGTTTTCTTCCGGCTACAACATCCACACATGTACGCTTAGCCTCTACTACAGCAAGCGGTCTATGGGCATCATCATAAAGTACATAGTCTGCAAAACCTTCACCTGATTTTGTAGGCAGCCCTTTTAATTTTACTTCATTTAACCAGTCACTGCCTTCTCTCCATCCTGCATCTGCAAGCATAGCATCAATGTATATTTTTCTTGTTGAATATTCTGAAAGCTCCAGCGGTTTTGCAACATAGCTTTGAATCTTTTCTTCTCTCTGCTCTGTAAGTGAAGCCCTAAGTGATGCATTTTCTGCTATCAGCTTATCTAAATCTATATTTGAAATCACAGGTGTCTTTGGTGGCTCCACTTCTTTTGTCAAAAGTGATCTGTCAAAGCTTTGTTCAGTATAATTATCCGCATAACAATAGCTCACAAAGTCAAAGAATATATGCAGATTTTCAAGACAAAGCATTGCCTGTTCCTCTGTTATTTTCCTTGCATTGTGAGTACCTTCATTACCTATCTTTCGTATAAAATCCATACGCTTGAACAGGTCTTCATCAATAATATCTTTGAATTCTTCCGTATTCATCAAGCTTATAAGATTCTCCTGATATGGCTTAGTCAGTGATGCATCGACCGAATACATCCACTTGATTGCAAACTCCATCGCTCTACGGCAATTCATCACACATAGTCCCGGATCTATATATAAAACTTTTTCTGCCGCAATAGCAACATTTGAAAAAGTGTCAAACCTTTTTTCCTCTTCAAATAGTCAAAGTTGCCCATGGCAAACCTCCCCATAGTTTTTAGTAAGTAGTATTAAATAATGAATATCTCACCTTGCCGAGAATATTCTTAAAGTTTTATTTATTCAAAACCTCTTTGTATTAAGAAAATCGTTAACTATGACCATTTTACAGCAAAGTTGAAGTTTTGTATATATGGATTTGTGGTGGTGGAGATTTGGAAATTTTGATTTGTTGACATGGCTAACAAATTCTTCAAACTGCATTTGTCTCTTTAAAGGCGGTAGAATAAATGCCTCTTTCCCTAAGTCTCTTGCTGTAATAGCCATTTTAATTCCACTTCCATTATTTTTCTCAATATTGTCTTTCATAAATTTACTTAACATTAATTCAAAAAATACATTACAATATTTTTCTGGTTTTAATCTTATCTTCATAATTGATGGATGCATTATTCCAATAGGAGAATTCTCTGGTAAAGAATAAATTTCACCTATAGTTCCTCTGCACGATACAATTATGTCACCACCCATAACTGTAAATCTTTTTAATTCATTAAACTTTTCCCTGTCAACATATCTAGCTGGTAAATCTACTGTTTTTTTAATTGCATGTTTCTGCTCATATACCATGCAGAATGCTTCTTCTTTATCAACAAACATCTCATTTTTTTAATGAACTTCCAAATGGTCCTATAAACATCTCCTCAACACTATTGCTAAGAGGCGATTTTTTTCATATTTATCATTTGTATCAACAAACATCTCTACAAATCGGGCTTTTACTAGTCTATCAAGATTCTCTAATTCTACTCGTCTCATATTTATAATATTTACAGTTTTATCAAGTATATCAACTATTTCACTTTGTGCACTATACTCTGGTAGAGGAACTTTAAATGCCTTAAGTATTGACATATTAATATTATTCTGAGCTACACCCTTCCTATATTATTTACAAATTTCTTTTTAGATTTTAAAAAATAATACATGTAATCAGTAGATACTTGTAAATTATCTTTTATGCATATTCCAGCAATTGCTTGATTAGTACATGCATCAATTGAAAGTATAGCTGTTTCACCTAGTGTAGCAAAAATTGTATACAGTATAGTTCCCTTGGGCAACACTTTTGCTGCTGAGTTCTCTAGTCCTACTTTTGTGATATACTCATCTGCTTTTTCAACGTACTTACCATTTAAATTTCCAATCTTTATCCAAGGAATGTCCCCATTATTCCAAAATTCCATTCTTGATCTTGATGGTGTCCCTCCTGAAACAATATCACATATTTCACCTAATGTTTTAAACTCCAATTTTTTCCCTACAAACCTCAAGTTGTTAAAAAAATCAAGCAATATATCTTTGATGAGAATTTTTTACATTGTTTTGGTTTACCATGGCGTATTGCATTGTAGTATCTATTTGAGAGTGTCCTAGTATCTTTTGCACTTGCTCGATTGGCATGCCCTTATCTATTGCTCTGGTTGCCATACTTCTACGGAACTTATGTGGATGGATTTTTTCAAGATTCAGCTTTCTGCCAAGTTGTCTTAGTCGAATCTCTACTCCACTTATTTTTAACCTATCATGTGGCGCATCCAAAGTTACAAAGAGAGCCTCATTATCATCATCTCTACTTTCAATATAATCAATAAGGTGTACCTTTGCCTTAGCATCAAAGTATACCTTTCTCTCTTTATTTCCCTTGCCATATACTACGCACTCACGTCCTTCTAAGTCTATGTCACTAATATTTAAATTAACAAGCTCTCCTACTCTTATTCCGGTAGAATACAATAAGTCGATTATCGCCCTATCCCTTTTTGATGAACAATTATCTCTCAGTCTTTCTATGCTCTCGTCGGAAATAACACTCTTCACCACAGTTTTGGTCTTTATCTTATGTATACGCTTCATAGGACTTTTTAGAATATAGTCCTCCTCTTCAAGCCACGAAAAGAAGCTGGAAATATTTCGTCTTATATTGTCAATAGTAGTATTGCTGCAATTATTTATCTTTTGATAGTCTGAAAGATATTCCCTCATCTCCTCGGTAGTTACTCTTCTTACCGGTGTTTCCTTATTCTTTAGCAAATGTTCTATAGTTACCTTATAATATTGTATTGTCCTTTCAGAACATCCTTCAACCTTCTTTGCATCTAAAAAGAGTTTTAAAAAGTCTTCATTTGATATTTCCTGCTTACTAGCTCCACTATTAGAAAAAGCTTTCAAGATAACCTCCTGAAGCTTTTTCATCTGCGAAATAGATAAATACTCTGACATCTCATTTAGTATGATTACAATTTTTTCTTCCATGATAGTATACTCCCTTATATACCATCATCCTACACCAACTAATACTTTATTACATATCCCGATTTGTTTATACTCAAATATATAAGCTTTTTCATACATTTATCCTAGTTTTTATTATTTATTTTCTACCCAAAGTACTTTTGCATAAGACTATCAAATAATAACTGTGCTTCGTCAATTGTCCTTTGCACCTCAACTTTTGATTTGTATACCCCTTCCACAAATGTACCAAATTTATTTTGGAGAACATTATCAACCTTCTTAACTTTTATACCTAACATTCCCGCTTTAGATATATTTTTCATACTACCACTAGTTCCTGAACACTTCTTTAAAATCTGCTCTTTTGTAGAAGTTTGAATTAACATATTCCATACAAATATCGGATTAACTCCCTCTCTTATAACAGCTTTCCAAAGTCTATCTGGAATATATACGTTTTCAGATATATCCCAAACATATGCAGTAGCACCTGTTAGTTCCGCCGTATTCATACGACTAATTATAATATCGCCTCTACACACAAGATGTTCTTTCTTTGGTTCATAATCTAATGGTAAATTTTTCGTCTGATTCTTATCAAAGTAATCAAATGAAACTGCTCCAGTCTTTAAAACCTTATTCTTACATTCCACTTCACCTGCAAGACTTTTACCAGCAATTAGTTCTTTAATGTAATAATCCACATTACATATCTCTTCTATTTCTCTAAAGCACTCGACAAATCGGGCTCTTACTAGCAAGCCTAATTTTTCCAATTGTTTTTCTCTAATATCAATTATTGAAATTACTGATTTTATTTCTTTTACAATAGCTCTTTGTGTATCTATATTCAACTTAGGTATTTTCATTTTTCTCATTGCAGATTGAGTTAATTTCTGTCTTGTCGCTCCATTAACCAATCCTTTCGTATTATAAAACATCAAAGAATAGCACAAGAAATCTACATCTATCCCTTCTTTTGGTTTAAGGACATGTGCATGATTATTTACCCAGCATTTACCTGATACCCTGTATGCTATAGGTTTTGTCTTTGAGCCAAAACTACCACCATCTTCAGCTAAAAGTACAAGATCATCATCAAATATGTAACTTGAAACATAGTCTTGTATTCCATTAGCTCCATAATATGGATATACTCCCTTTTCTCTATCTGATGCAGTTATAGGTATTCTCAAAGAATCTAGGATTTCGCAGCAATCTTCTAATAATATAAATTCCATTATTATGCCTTCACCAAACCTCAATTTGAGGTCCCTTTCAATAATTCTCTCAAGACTCTGGTCTCTTCCATTATCTGCTCATTTAATCGCTCTATTTCATCCAAGATCTCAGATGTTGGCGGATATTCTACAGGTATATACTCCACTTCCTTATATTTGTTGATGGATAAATCATAATCTTTTTCTATGATTTCACTCTTAGGTACCATAAAGGACTTATCTGTTCGCTTTCTGTCTTTTTCACCATCAAGGTTTTTGAATCTGGCTATGATATCAGGAACATCATTCTCTTCTATAGGTGACCGCTTATCATCTAGGCTCTTTCCATCTGCTGTCATATCATAGAACCAGACATTATCAGTTCCTCCATGACCTGTTTTTGTGAAGATAAGTATACCTGTGGATACTCCCGCATACGGTTTAAAAACTCCTGAAGGCATCGATATTACTGCTTCCAGCTTTTGATTTTCTATCAATTCTTTTCTTATAGCCTTATGAGCATTTGAAGATCCGAAAAGCACACCATCAGGTACTATACAGGCACATCTTCCACCTATCTTTAGCATTCGTGTAAAAAGTGCAAGGAATAAAAGTTCTGTTTTTTTAGTCTTACATATTTTTAGAATATCTGTAGATACTATATCAGCATCAAGACTACCCTTAAATGGTGGGTTTGCAAGTATAAGGGAGTACATATCCTTATCAGGGTTTTGATCGGATAAACTGTCTCTATACTCTATACAAGGATTTTCTATACCATGCGTCATCATATTCATAGCACCTATACGAAGCATAGTTCTGTCCATATCAAATCCGTAGAACATGTTATTCATGAAATGTTCTTTATTCTTTTTATCCATAAGTACTTCTTTTTTATATTTTTCCTTTAAGTACTCACCACTCATTACAAGAAATCCGGATGTACCGCATGCGGGATCACATATAGTCTCATTTGGCTGCGGATCCATCATTTCTACCATCATCCTTATGATATGCCTTGGTGTTCTAAACTGACCGTTTACACCTGACTGTGCAATTTTTGAGAGGAGGTACTCATATACATCTCCTCTTACATCCGTACTCTGTATCTTATCCATCATGGCATATATCTCATCCATGGCATCCACTATCTTTGAAAGCATTAGAGGTGTACTTACTTTAAATATGGCATCTCCCATATACTTACTGTAGGCGCTATTCTTATCACCGTGAAGATTTTTTATAAAAGGAAATACCCATTCTTGCATTATGCTGTACATTCTTTGTGCAGGAAAATCGTGAAAAACAGACCACTTAAGCTGTTCTCCTTCTACTTTTCTATCCCCTATCACCACCTCGCCGTCAAAGATACTCTTAAAAGGTAATCCAAGCATAGATGCCTCTTTTGCTCTTATATTATCGGCACTGTCTATATCTTTGATGAACATCAAATATGTCATCTGTTCTACAACCTCTAGAGGATTGGTAATTCCTCCTGTCCAAAATATCTCCCACAATCCGTCAATTTTATTTTTTAATTCGCCTGTCATAATCTCCATTTCCACTTTCTTTAAAAATAATTTTTATTTTATTACATATTGTTTTTTATATTGTAAATTCGCTTCAGTTTTTCTCTTGAAGTCGAAAACTTTTCTTTTAAGTCAGCCATCCTCTCAAGTTCCTCTTTATATTTCTCTCCTATTATATTCTGTTCCTCTAGCGAAGGCAAAGGAATCTCAAGCTTTCTCAGTTTTTCTAAAGAAATTGTTGGGATTACGCTGCCTACATATATACTTTTAAATAAGGCTCTTCCAAGCTCACTGTCAAAAAGTGCTTGTAAATAATATGGATTAGCCTTTTTCTCATCTATTTCAATAATAAACATATTTCCGGTTGCCAATATTTCCATACCTTCTGCTACCTGTACAACTGCTGATTTAAAGTCCGGTGATCCTGTTTTAGTCAAAACGATTGAATTATTTCTTATACAAAACTTTTTTACATTAGCCTGTATATCCTTTAAGTACTGATTATTTGTAAAGGAAATATCTCCATCACTGATATTTGAAATCATTATATATCTATAAGGTGTGGGTTCACCTGCTCTATTTTCATCTAAATATGATGCTTTTACCTGTGCTCCCCTTGTTATACTCTTTACAATACTCGTAAGCTCCACTCCGTCTTTAATTTCCGGCGCTTTCTCTAAATATCTACTTGCATTAATAATGTAATCATTTTTGGCAATCTCATTTATGCTTATTGTTATAGAGTTATTACTGTTCTTTTGTAATAACTCCATAATATCTGATATGTCATTGTCCGATAATATAGTTCTTCTTCCATCTTTTGTAAAATTCTTACCGGCATCAATCATCTTAATATTGGTGTTGCCATAGCTAAAAATTACAAGAGTTGTTGCAATTGATGTTCCCGGAAATAGTTTTGCAGGTAATAAAACAGTTGCTTCTATAAGACCGTTTTCAACAAAGTATTCCCTTATTTTTCTGTCTGTAGAATTCCATGTTGTTCCATTTGTCATAATTGCTACAGCCCTTCCATCCAATTTCATCTGCTCAACTAATTTCAAGTTAAATATCCAGTCTGAAGAAACTCTCTTTATATTATACGGAAAATCCACAAAATCTTTTACAATATCTTCAATATCAGGAATAGAGATCATAAAAGGATAATTTGCAAAAAGCTTATCTACCTTCTCTTCTGCTTTGTATGTCATAGCATCATTTAAAACTAAAGATATATCCCTGTCCAATAGTGATGACCTTATATTTGCAATAAAGTTAACCGCCATATTATACTCTATGCCGGTATATTTTAGATTTTCTCTTAACAATGCCAGCTCAACAAAAAAATTACCCTTGCCTGAGCAAAGCTCCAATACACTATCATTTTCCTGTACATCCAATATCTTAGCAACCAGCTTTAATATTCCTCTTGGCGTGGATGACTCTTGGAAAACATCTTCTAAGTCATTATTAAATAACAGATATGCAAGGAGATTCTCTGCATCAAATCCATATACCTTTAATCTATCTAATATAGGCGATATCTCAGGAAAATAATAAATTAACTCACTTTTTATGCTGTCATCTACATCACAGATATCCTCAAGTAATTCTATACTGTCAAGGTTTTTAATTTTGTCCTTAGCTGCCCTGTACAATAAATATGCTAGTATGATTGAATATTTTGATTTATTATCACCTGATATTATACGAAGCTCACTGCTTATAGCATCTGAAATATCTGATGTATCAATCTTTTCCAAGCTCTTAAGATATGATATATCCATGCCACTCCTTCTAGGTTTTTAATAACCTTTATTTTATAAGGTTATAATAAACCTAAAAAATACTAAAGTCAAGCCTGGTTTTAAGGTTTTTAATAACCTTATGCTTCTTACTGATTATGCTATTCTCTATAAGTTTATTACCAATACACGTACTGTATTTACTTACAAGAAAAAGGTGCCTTATCTAACGACAAAGACACCTATATACAATTCTCTTACACCTGCCTATTAGTTTTCATCCTTTATAGGCACCTCTTTATATTCACCGACATTTATCATATCTTCATATATTAGCATATTGGAGTTATAAGATGATTCATGTATAAGCCAAAATTCTTTCATATACTTAAACCATGGTAACTCTCTTATATCAAGACTCGGAACACCCAGTCTTGCCGGGGCTTCTTCAAAATTATCAATGGTATAGATATATTTATCATTAGTTTTTATTTAGAAGATAACATTCGGCTTTTTTTATATAGATTATCTATCTCAGTATAAATATCTTTTATATTATAGTTCTTATCTTGTTTTATACTATCTTCATCAAGTTGTAATAATACTTTGTACATTCATTCTCCTTTTTGTTTGCAAAATACATATATACCTCCTGAAATTTAACAACAGCACTAAGTATATTATCTATTGTTATATTCCACTCCGAAAATTTTCTAGCTTTCTTCATCATCTTCTTCGTCTTCAAGCTGTTCTTCCCAGTCAGGTATCATATCTTCATATACCCATTCATCTTTAGAGTATTCATTATGTACAAGAAAAAATTTATCCATATATTTAAACCAAGGCAATTTCCTTATATCAAGACTCGGTACACCAAGTCTTGCCGGTGCTTCCTCTGTATTATCAATAGTATAGATATACTTATTTCCATCATTTTCAAGTAGATAACATCCGGCTTTACGATAGAGAGCATCTATCTCTTTATAGATATCATTTAAATCAAACTCTTTATCTTTTTTTATACGTTCTTCATCCAGTTGTAGTAAAACTTTAAACATAATAGCTCCTTTAATCTTTAAAAATTTTAAATTTCAAAATATTGTTTTTGCAATACATTTCTTGAAGAAAATTCCAGCCAAAAATTTTCTCCCCACATTTCCCCTCATTGTGCTATAATCATACTGTAAAATTCAGAAAGGACATTAAGATGAATTCAGTAAAATCTTTCTTATCAAAAAACTTTTTAGGTATGCTTATATGCTTTCTCATTGCCTTGCCGGCTTGGTTTCTGGGGAAGAGATTTCCTATAATCGGAGGTCCGGTGATTGCGATTATTGCAGGTATGATCATTACTCTTGTTTGGAATGATAAGGGCATGGCAGGTAGCGGAATAAAGTTCACTTCAAAATATGTTTTGCAGGCGGCTGTAGTTTTTCTGGGATTCGGCCTTAATCTAAGCGTTGTGCTTCAAACAGGCAGGCAGTCACTCCCTATCATAATATTAACGATATCCACTGCACTTATAATTGCCTTTATTTTACATAAGTTGATGAAAATACCCGGCAATATCTCAACTCTTGTTGGGGTAGGTTCTTCCATATGCGGAGGTTCCGCCATAGCGGCAACAGCACCTGTAATAAATGCCGATGATGATGAGGTGGCACAGGCAATATCCGTTATTTTCTTTTTCAATGTATTGGCTGCATTGCTCTTTCCCGTTTTTGGAAAAATGATTGGCTTTGATACTCTAAGCGGAGAGGCTTTTGGAGTATTTTCAGGAACTGCAGTAAATGACACTTCATCCGTTACCGCTGCCGCTTCCACTTGGGACAGTATGTGGAATCTGGGCACTCAGACGCTTGATAAGGCTGTTACGGTAAAGCTTACCAGAACTCTGGCAATCATCCCCATTACTTTGGTGCTTGCAATAATCAATGCAAAAAAGTCAAATGATAATCAGAACAGTTTCAGCCTTAAAAGGTCATTTCCGATGTTTATAATATTTTTTATTATCGCATCCGTTATCACTACTGTTGCTTTAAGTGCAGGTGTGCCTTCACATTCATTTGCTCCCTTAAGGATTTCAGTAAGTTCTGTATCATCATGGCAATGGCTGCAATCGGGCTGAACAGTAATCTTATTAAGCTTATCAAATCAGGCGGCAAGCCTATTATACTTGGCGGCATATGTTGGATAGGAATTACCGCAGTAACCCTTATAATGCAACATATACTTGGTATTTGGTAAAAAAAGTGTGCAAGCCCCAAAACTTGCACATTTTTTAATTTATCATCACTTTATAAAGTATTACATCTCCATAATCTTTATAAACTGTAGTACTTCCATCCTCCAACAAATATCTTACAACATCCGCAGCTCTTTCTCTGCCTTCCAGATACTCATCTTCAACACAGATATATTTTATATCCGCATAATGCAGATAATCCTTAAAATTATCAAGTGTTCTTACAACCGCCGAATTACCTCCGCTTCCTGTAATATCCGTATAAGTCCTTATATCCGCACTTAATATTTTAAGTAAGTTGTCCTCTGACAATAATAGTGTTCTTGGATTGCCCAATTTCATCAAATCCATATATACATCTACAAAGTTGCTGTCTGTGTTTCCAAGCACTTCTTTGTCGATATATCTGTCATGATGATTATAGATTCCAAGTTCTCTCATATACTTCGGGTTTTCAGTAAGCCCTCTGATACCTGCCCAATTTGTAACACCCGTTATAAGAAGTGAAAATGCTATACATGGTATCAATGAATAGAATAAACTCTTTGTTTCTTTAACTAAAAAACAAACCGCAATTATCACCAAAGCAAACAGCAATATGAAATAATTGCCGTCTACCTGATTTAATATAAATAAGCTGATCAGACTGACCGCAGCATCTACTCCGAGAATAATCATTATATATGTAAATATATATTTATTACCCTTATTTTTAATGCAGTATCTAAAAGTAAATACAGCCAAAATTATAAATAATACAGTTATTAATACAGTAGGTGAAGCTATATAAATATGTGTCTCATTTGTCGGTGATATAAAAAGCTGGAATAGTCTGTAAAATATATCCACGCTCTCACCTGATGACATATTCATACCGGCACTTCTATAATCTCCGATAGTATAAGGATATTTTGTCTCTATTCCAAGCTTATACCATATAGAAGAATATACCGAAGTAATAATATGTCCGGTAAGTATATATGTTCTTGCATATACAAGTACTATTGCAGCTATCGGAATAATTAACAGGTAGGCAAATTCGAATAAATTTTTGATTTTATTTTTATTCTTTATAAGGTCTGTAACAAGGTAAATAATATTTGCAATGCCTATACCGAAGCTGAACAATAAACTCGTAGGCTTATATATAATACTTGCAAGCAGGGCTATCAATGCAAATGTAATATAGTAACTATGTCTTTTTTTCACATACAGGCACATATTCAGTATTGATATCAGCTGCATTAATAATGTAATCATATCAGTCTTTGCCGATAGTCCCATGTTCATAATTGCAGGTGTCACTGATACCAGTACTACTGCAAGCCATGACTTATCAGTCTTTTTTTCACTGCAGACTTTTACTATTTCAAATACCGTAAAAAGTACCATTATTGCACATATATAAGAAAAACTCAGTACAAATCCGAAGCTTTTCTTTGTATTAAGTGCAAGTGTAAGTATCTCAAGTCCTTTCGGATAGACATATACATCGTTTACAGTTCCCAGATTGTCATATATTCCGGTATTTCCGATAAGTACCGACAAGCTTCTAAGTCCGTACCTTAAAGAATCATAGTCCAATGTAATATTGATTCTTCCAATTTGTAACAGAATTGCTGAAAGTGATATTGCAGAACCGATACAGAAAAAATTTTTATTTTCAAAATCAGATTTTTTTTCTGTATTATTCTTTACTACCGGTACTATTATTTTGAAAAACCTCATCAAAATATATACGGCTAAAACAACTATTGCAAGTCCGAGGGTAAAATATCTCACTCCTTTTTTTGAGGCAAGATGAAGTGCTGAAAGAACACATATAAAAATAATATATGTAAGGCTTCCTGCGCTGAAGCTGTTTAAATAGCGAACTATAATGCTATCCTCCACACAGCTTTTTCTCACCTTTACAAGTATTATTTCACCAAGCCAAATGATCACCAAAAGGAAGATACAATCTACTATAAAGGCGGTGGCAGCTTGATGTAAAATCATATATATCAGGCTAAAAAATCCTATACCTATAAGTCTTATATAATTGTTTTTTTCACCAATCTTAATATCAGATAAAAATATAACAACCAGCAGTATATGTTCAAAAATAAAGCATCTTTGTTTCCATCTCACCGATATCAAATAATATATAAGTCTTTTCAGCCAATAAAGAAAAAAACTGTATATACTAAGAATGGCGGCACATATAAAAATAAGCAAATATCCGGTTTTCTTAATCTTCATATATAAACTCCAAATCTCTTGTAAAACAAATTTTTCTCATCAAATTACCACCTATTTTCATCAATACTCTCCCTGATCACCCTGTATTTTAAATTTTGTCTTTAATGCCTAGAAAAAGTCGGGAGAGTCATCATCGTCTTCAGGAAAGTCATCCTCGTCTTCAGAAAAGTCATCCCTGAATTCAAAAAAGTCATAGAAAATTTTATCCTTTCCATTTTCCGCTCCCCCATATAGTTCTACCATCTCAGCTATGGGCTTTATTTTAAATGACTTCGGTTCAAACTCGTCTGTTTCATATTGATCGTCTTCATATAGATCTGTTTCATTTAGCTTTACACTGTTTTTAAGTTCTTCTATAAATAAGCTTCTTTCTTGAGTAAATCCTTCAAATACCTTCGGCTCTTTCATATTATTTGTAAGCTTTTTATACAGTTCATTTTCCATGATATTATATCTTTTTGAAAACTTAGGTTTTGAGCCTCTTCTGAATATAATCTGATTTCCCAGTTTCATATTCAGACAATCCTCTGTCATTATTCCTGCCCTCATTCCGATATTTCTTGCAGTATCCAAATCATTTGAACCCATATAGACATATGTATCACAGTTATTAATAATAGTTGTAGCACTGTCATCTCCATAAAGTGAGGACAATTGTGACTCCGACTGTATCAAAAGTGTAACTGAGATACCCTTTTCCCTGAATATTGAAATATACTGGTCAAATAGAGGTACCGGACATCCGGTTGCAAAGTCATCAGCAAGAAAATGAATAGGTCTTGGCAATACACCTTCGGCCTGTCTTTCTCCAATTTCAAACAGTTCTTTAAATATATGTGCATAAAACATATTTATAAAACTGTTTAAGCTTGGATTTACCGGACTGGTAGTCACAAACAATGCTCGATTCTCCGTTGCCAGCTTTTCAAAGCTTATCTTATTTTCCATCTTGAACATTCTTCTAAGCTCAGGTGTAAAGACATATCCTATGGCAGTATTCAATGTACCGAAAACACAACTTGCGGTTTTTATAGGTAATCTCCTAAAAGATTTCCAGTTAACCGTAGCAAAGTTGAAAGGATTTGCCATTTCTAACGATAAAAAATCGTAATCATAATTAGTCTTTATCTCGCTTGTATCATCCTCAAAGCTAAGCTTATCGATCATCTCAAGAACATCTATAAAGCTCGGATCATCCTTTTTCATCAGTACATAGGATATAAATGCCGCAAAAAGTGAAGTAGCCGCCTCATCCCAGAACGGATCCGCATTGCTGTTTTCTCTTTTCTTATTTGCTGTGACAATGCTCTTGGCTACAAAAACTATATCCTGATAACTTTGATGAAATCAAGCGGATCATAAGCTATATTTCCATTTTCAGGATGTACGAAGTCAAGATCCCAGACCTTATATTCTCTTTCTTCCAATAATGAAAAATATTTATTTACAATTCTTCTCTTTGTTACAGAAGTAATGATATTTCTGTTATATGATTCCAGAAGAAATGCCTCCGTTATGGAAAGGGTTTTACCTGAACCTGAGCCTCCGACTACCAAGATATTATTGTTTATACCGGTTATATTACTGTCTGTAGAAAATATACAATCTTCGCCTTCACCTAAAATCACCCTGTCAATTTGTGATTGTATCTGCTTACCATTTTTATCTCTCATTACCACTCCGCTTCTTTTACAAAATCAATAACTTTTGAGAACTCTATTATTTCATCACATAGATTGAATGCAATTGCTTCATCAGGTGAGAAATAATGATCAAAATCAGTAGCTTTGTCAATCTCTTCTTCGGTCTTTTCTGTATGTTTTGCCAGTAGACTGTTAATTTTCTTCTTGGTTTCAAGCATGCTGTCTGAAATACTCTTGATACTTGAAGCATTTCCTGATACTCTTCCGCCAAGCATCGGTTGATGTAGCATAAGTTCACTGTTTGGAAGCATATATCTTTTGCCTGCACATGCCAAAAGCACCGCACCCATGCTGTATGCTTTTCCCCTACATATCATCCTTACAGGTGCTATAGAGCCTACTATTGCATCATACATCAAAAGACCGCTGTTTATTTCTCCTCCCGGACTGTTTATAAGCACTGTAATAGGCTCGTTTGACTCCAGATTGAGTTCCAATATCTTGTCAGTAAAATCAACAGCCAGCTCATCTGTTATTTCTCCATTGATATTTATACATCTTTTACTGAAAAACTTTGCTTCCAGTGATACCTGTGTAATACCGCTGTTTGTCTTTATTAATGTACTTGTACTCATAATATCTCCTCTAATCAATGTCTTTTAAAGTTCTATATGAAAAGTTTCACTCTATACTTATCCTAATTTGGCTTATTATTAATTACCTGCTACTGTTTCTCCTGTCCAGTCATTGATACCACCAAATTCATATACATTTGTATAACCCATGTCATAAAGCTTTTGTGAAGCCTGTCTGCTACGGTTTCCGCTTCTGCAATATACAAGTATAACCTGATCAAGGTCAGGAAGCTCTGTAGGCTGAGTATTTGTTATACTCTCATTTGGTATACATATAGCCCCCGGAATATGACCTGCTGCATACTCATCCTTGCTTCTCACATCAACAATCACATGGCCGTCTTCATTTGCCATCATCTGCTTTGCAGTTTCCTGATCAATATGTGTATAGCTGTCTTTTTTAGCTTCCTCACTTTCCTTCATAGTTTCTCCGGCTTTTTCGCTTGCAGCTACACTGCTTACAGCTGTTTCCTTTGCTGTAGTCTCCTGCATACTTGCATTGTTTGAGCATCCTGCAACTGTGAGTAAAACTCCTGTTAATATAATTCCTGCTATCTTCTTCATATAAATAATACCTCTCTTATATTTAATTTCTTTCTGTGCGATACCTTCACATATCTATGTTACCATATCGCACATCTTCCATTATAGCATGAATTCATTTGTGTATCTATCAAATAAGTGAGAAGAATTCAACCATAAGCAGTCAGTATCAAGCAATGTAAGGTATCCTGCAATCGTCTTAGCCACCAAATTCATATGATTGGAATTATCATAAATATATAATTCATTTATAAGCGGCATTAATTCCTTAAGTTTTGACAATGAAACATGATATCTTCTTTTTATATCCTCATCCAGAATACCATGTCCGCCCATACTGACTCTGTGGGCAACTCTTTGAATGGCTAACTCCGGACTACTAAGTCCTACATAGTTCATAATTATCTTGTAACCAAGCCTCTTTGCCTTCAGTATATTATTTATCATACTTCTTCCGGTCAATGTGGTTTCCTGATTGAATGAAACACCTTTATTCATACAGTCTTTTATAAGTTTTACGGCCATCTTCATTGCCTTGGCCTGATCGGATTGATTTCTCCAATCTCCACCATTGGATATTACGATTTCATCTGAATTTACTCTTACTCCAAAATCATGATTTTCCTGTATTAATGTACTATACAAAGTTGACTTACCTGCACCGTTTACTCCGGCAAATATCGTATATGTTAGCATAATTATTTCCATTCCTTTCGCTTTGCTCAAGGCACAAAACGTTATGAAAATGTTTCCTTGAGCTTATTTTTTATTTATAATTCTCTTGTAGGGAACTCGGTATACTACAAATCACGGGGAGGTGAGTGGGCTGTCCAGCTTGCCGGATGACCGCATAATTATATGTGTGGTTCGCCTTTTCAAGCACAAATAAGTGTGTCGTGGAGCACGTAATCTTATCTTTGTATAAACAATCTCGTTTATGGCTTAGGCGTTCAGTCAATACCGTCTCTCCCTATAATCTCTAATGAATCTTCTGATTCTGAAAGGAGTCCCTATGTCTTTAAAAATCGTCTACAAAATCTGTTGTGGTATTGATGTCCACAAGACTTTTGTAGTTGCCTGTATCGCTTCTACAAACGATAAAGGTATCACTTATTATGAGAGCCACCGGTTTTCTACCTACACGAGCGGTCTGAAAACTTTGTTACAATGGTTACTCAACCGGAATTGCAAGGATGTCTGTATGGAATCTACCGGTAAATACTGGATTCCTGTTTATAACATCTTAGAAAATGACTGTTCGATTGTCCTTGCTCATCCCAAATATGTTAAGGCTATCCGTGGAAAGAAAACTGACAAGAAAGATGCCAAATGGATTGCTGACCTGTTCAAGCATGATCTTGTTGCCGGTAGCTTTATGCCGCCCGCTGACATCCGCCAGCTCCGTGACCTTATGCGTTACCGTTTCAAACTGACCTGCTTTCAATCAAGCGAAAAGAATCGTTTGCAGAACTGTCTCACGGTTTCCAATATCCAGTTGGGAAACGTTGTTTCGGACACCTTCGGCAAATCTGCTCAGGCGATACTGGATAAACTTTTGGAAAATCCCGCAGATACATCTTTTGACCTTGAACCCCTTGTTTACAAAAGTTTGAAAAAGAAACTTCCTCAACTCCGTGACGCTATTGACGGTTATATCACTCCGGAACAAGCCGGCAAACTTAAGGTTATCAAATCTCATTATGAAAACTTGGAATCCCGGAAAGCAGAGCTTGAAGAACTCATTCTTGCGCTCGCCGCTCCCTATCAGCAGGAACTTGCCATTCTCCAAACCGCTCCCGGTATCCGTAGCGACTTTACTGCCATCGGAATCATTTCCGAAATCGGTACCAATATGGAGGCTTTTCCTTCGGCGAAACACCTATGCTCATGGGCCGGTCTTACTCCAACCAACAATGAAAGTGCAGGGAAGAAAAAATCTGTCCGGGTTTCCAAGGCCGGATGCTATATCAAACCACTGCTGGTCCAATGTGCCAACGCTGTTGTTACCAGCAAAAAGCATCCGGAAATTCGCAACCGCTATCTCCGTCTCAAAAAGCGTCGCGGTCACAAGAAAGCAATCATTGCCATTGCAAGAATGCTTCTGACTGCATTATATCATATGCTGAAGAACGGTGAAAACTATAATGCGGAACTTTATCGGAAATCCTATTTGACTCCTGTTGACCGGGAAATCACTGTAGAACAGGCAATTATCATCGCAAGGAATCAAGGTTATAAAATCAAGTCAGCAACTGCATAGCCTTAACTCTTAATATTCAATTTTTAAAGCAGCCACCGAAAGATGGCTTGTTTGCGATGCGATTAAGGGAATGGATACCCTCTACTTTTCATTTTCAATCTTAATCCTCTACTATGTTTTATTTCTTGCGTTTCAGATAGTCAAAAACTATTTCTTTTTTCCATCTACTATTGGATAAACTCTCTTCCATAACCATTGGGGAATCTGCTTCCATTGCAGCACACATAGCCTGTGATACTCCTTCATATACAAGCTTTGTGCCCCTATCATCATGTATATAATTTACGGCTCTTTCTTTTCGTATTCCAAATCTCTCAGCTTCTGCACAGGCATCTATATTTGCTCCTATGAAGATAAATTCCCAGCCATACTCTTTCTGCTCTTTCAATCATCTTCTTAACCTGCTCGTAGTTATAATTTATGCTTGCATTTTCCATTCCGTCTGTTGTGATAACAAATATGGTCTTATCAGGTCTGTCTTCTTCTCTTGCATATTTATGAATATTGATTATATGTTTGATTGCACCACCAACTGCGTCCAAAAGCGCTGTCGATCCTCTTACAAAATACTCTTTATTTGTTATCTTATCCACTTTTTCAATCGGCACTCTGTCATGAATAACCTCGGTTCTGTCATCAAACAATACTGTTGATACATATGCTTTCTCTCCTGTCTGTTTTTGCTTTTCAATCATTGAATTGAATCCACCGATTGTATCAGCCTCAAGACCGCTCATTGATCCGCTTCTGTCCAAAATATAAACTATTTCTGTTAATGTCTTTTTCATAAGATTTCTCCTTTAAAATTGTTTTGTAAGCTTATGATACATTAATCGAAGCAAAAAAAGGTCAACCCCAAGGCGACCTTTTATATTTAACTTGAAAGTGGCTCTAAACCGAAGTCAAAGAGCACAATATCTATTTTGATTACATTGTAATCTTCATTCCTGATAAAGTATTCCACCACCTTGTCGGTCTGTGAAATAGGTGAAAGTGCATATCCCGCAATCCTTAAAAGTCCACAGTCTCATCAATATTTAACCTAAGTCCGACTGCAAGTGCCAGTACTTTCTCTTTTGAAGGCTTTACCTTTCCCTTTAAAAGCTTTGAAAAATACTGCTTTGATATATTTGAAGTTGCGTAAACCTCGGAGTTTTTCAATCCCTTCTTGTTTATAAGTTGCTGTAAATGTTTTTCAAAAGATTCAGTATATATCTTCTTTAATGCATCCTCCAGTGATTCAGAAACATCCCGGGGCTTCCTCTTTCTTAAGAAATCCGGTATGTTTAAAGAAGAATGACTATAATCATGTTGAGTGTCTCTTACTTCCGATTCTCTTAAATTTAGGTTCTGATATGGCGGCTCTTTGTAACCAAGATATTCCTCATCATCTTCATATGCGTAGTAATCTTCATCCACCGGCAGATACTCTGTAGCACCGGCCGCCGCTACATAATCATCATCTATAAACTCTGTGACTTTATCCACCAGAGTGCCGGAAACCCGTACCGCATCACTTCCGAAAACCACAAGAAATATTTCTATTTCATGCTCTTTTAAAAATTCTGTGAATGCTTCTACAGCTATAGCTACTCCGATTTCTTCCGGAAATCTGTATGTACCTGTTGCAAGCAAAGGAAATGCTATAGATTTGCAATTGTTTTCAACTGCCATATGCAACGCTCTATCATAGCACTGCCTAAGTATAGCAAGTTCGTTACTTCTTCCGTCCTTCCAAACAGGACCGCTTACATGAATAATGTATTTGGCATCAAGATTGAATGCAGGTGTAATACCCACATCTCCGGGATATAAAATTCCAAGCTTTCTTCTTTCCTCTAAAAGCGCTTCGCTTCCTGCCGCATTATATATAGCAGTCTCAACTCCACGTCCGATAAAACCGTAAGGGTTTACTGTATTTACTATGGCATCCGCTTTTACCTTAGTTATATCATTTCTTATAATCTTAAAAGGCACTATACTACCTCCATTTTTTATATCCCAATTATATACTAATTCATCCGCTCATTCCACATATATAAAACCTATTTACTTTTCATGAACCAGTTTACCGGTCATATGGTCAATACTCATTACATACATTTTCACTCTGCTACCTGCGCTTTCAATTTCCTTTTCAATGGATTCCGGGCTTGGATAAAATCCTTTAGCGAGTCTTCTCAACTGATCATATATCTTTTCCTTATCATTCAATTCCTCTACACGCCCCAGACACACAACACTTTTGAATGTATTTGCCCAGTCTCCCTCTTCTATATGCCCCTCATCTGTAGTTGTAAAACATACCTTGTTATCTTTTTCCAAAAGATCTACCTTAAGCCCCTGCAATGCACCGTGAAAATATATTCTACCGTCGGTTTCATCAAAATATTGGTTTATCGTAACGGCATAAGGATATCCGTTCTCACCGTTCATAGCTATAACCCCTCTTGGTGCACTCTTAAGTATTTCAACACACTCCTCTTTTGACAGCTGTTGTTTGAATCTTCTCATTGCTCTAAATTCCATCTTATCTCCATTCGATTTAAAAATTATAGTAACTCTTCAACCTTTATTTGTACTAAAAGTTCATCTATAAGTTCTTTTTTACCTACCCCTGCAGAAATGATGTTGCGCCGCCTGCCGCTGATGCATACTGTAAACTGAGTTTAAAGTCTTTAGTCTCATCATACTTTGCTACAAACATTGCAAGCATACTGTCACCTGCAGCTATTGTTGAAACCACCTTACCCTTTGCGGTATTTGCACCAAGAACTTCACCTGTAGATGTAAAAAGTATTGCACCCTTACTTCCTCTTGAAACCAGTACATTTTGTGCACCCATTTCCTGAAGCTTTCTTGCATACTTTTTTATATCTTCGATGGAATTTAGCTTGGCTCCAAACATTTCTCCCAGTTCAAATTCATTAGGCTTTACGATAAAAGGCTTGCATTTTAAAGTATTAATGACCATATCCTTATTGCTGTCAACAACCAGCTTTGTACCCTTTTGCCTTACCTTCTCGGCTATTTTTACAAAATCATCGCTTTCCATACCCGGTATAATATTGCCTGATAAAAAAACCGTATCCTCACTGTTTAATCCTTCAAGCGTATTAAAAAACTCTTTTATATTTTCTGCACTTACCTTACTGCTTTGAGAGTTGATTTCAGTCTCTGTATCTGTAGTCAATTTGATATTGATTCTTGTAAATCCTTTTGTCTCAACAAAATCAGATTCTATTCCCCGCTTTTTTAATTCATCTTTTATAAAATATCCTGTAAAACCCGCTATAAAGCCCAATGCCTTACTTTCTTTTCCGATATTTTTAAGTAAAAGAGAAATGTTTATTCCCTTTCCTCCTACAACGTAATCGGACTCACCGGTTCTGTTTAGCTTGCCAAGTTCAAAGTTTTCAACTTTTGTAAGCATATCTATAGCCGGATTTAATGTAACCGTATAGTACATCCACTATCTCCTTAAATACATGCAAATACTTATATCATCCCTTTTTCCCTTATTTCTTCAAGCCATGAAGGAAACTCTTCCAATAATCTGGCATAGAGCTCTTCATTTGATACCTTTTGAAAATCATCCAAAGCAAAAAATCCTGCATTGTCCACATATCTTCCGGTCATTGTATCCAGCTTTTCAAGTATACCGTAATTCTTTCCGCCTACACCAACAAACTGCCAAAAAATCGGCAGATGTGAGGCCTCTGTGATGATATTTTGTATTTCCTTTTTTTGGTTTACTCCTCCGTCTGTAATAAAAAGTACATAGGCAGGTATCTTGGTATCCTTATATTCATCCACTACCATTCTCATTACAATAGGCTCATTATTTCTTCCTCCAAGATCCAACATCAGATGTTTCCAATCTTCAGGGACAGCCGTCGTGTAGTTTTTTAAGTTCACGCTGTTCATCTTTCTGGCTGTAGTTCCGTAAAACCAAAAATCAAGTTCTCCGTCATCATCAAACTGTACTGCCAGAGGCAATGTCTTATTTACAATCGACTGTACAGTGCCGTTCTTAAACCTCGGTACCATAGATCCTGAAATATCAAGAACAAGACCTACCCTTGCCACCGTACTCTCAAGATTCTTTTTCTTTAGCTCAAATACCAAAGGTTTTACAAGACTTATAAGCTCCGGTGCTTTCTCCATCTTCTTTTCAAGGGATACTTTTTTGGTACTTGATAACAAGCTTTCGCTATTTTCTGAATTTGACTCATCGTTGACTTCTTCTCCACCGAAGTATTTTAAAAGTGCAGACAATCCACCGTCAAATCCGCTTGCCACACAGCCTATTCTCCAAACATCCTTACGGTATATTTCCATAACAATAACCGCCTTTTCATTGGAAAAATCATTGCCTCCAAGTGTCATTTCTATATCCTTGGCTCCGGATTGATATACTTTAGTCTCAAGGCTATTCATCTCTCCCATAGTCTTGTTACCGTCAATACTTACAGTAAATACCAGTCTGTTGATAAAGTCGGGAATTGTTGAAAGATTTAGAGTATACCTTACTCCATCAGCTATATCTTCCTCACTTACCTCAGCTTTAGGGCTATCCTTTTGATTGTAAAAAATCATATATCTGTCATCTGAGAGTTTTCCGTTTCCATCCACTCCAAAGCAACAAAAGTCATACTCTGCATTTCCTTTTGCCTTCATATCAACAAAAATTTTCTCATTTATATTTACATGATTTTCAAGCTTATCTTTCCAACCTTTTACCATATTTCCCCCTTATATTAAAATAAAATATTTACATTTCCATATAATAATATTCTGATAAAACCTATTAAAAACAAATGTGCCGGATAGTAAATATAAAACAACCATTTCATACTCTTATTGCTTCCGACTTCACCATTATACATTTTTAAAAGCGGTAGGCACAAACATATAAACAGCTGTAGTACTGCATAAACTCTGTCTATAAATATAAAATAAACTGCGGCATATACTATGGCAAAAATAATATAATCAATTGCCTGCTTTTTAAAATCTCCTCTGTGCATATATAGGAAAAAAGGAACCATAACCGCAATACATGACCAATCCGCAGGGAATGAAAGCAGATTTGCAAGTATTATAAGAAATACCGTTACAATACCTGACAATTTATGTTTTTGCACTGCAAATATCAGCGTCGCACCTATGGCAAGCGACCATATAACACTTGTCTGATTGAATATTCCGGTTTTAAAAGGCACTGCACTAAGTCCAAAAGCAAAACTGTATGCAAAATGTGATATTACTGCAAATAAAAACAATCTCTTTATGTACTTAACGGAATCTCTTGTATAATATGAGCCTTCCGCTATAAAAAACCACATGATAGGAGCGGTAAGTCGTCCTATTATATGGAGTGCAAATACAAACCATACTCTTTGAAGCCCCGGAAAAAGCAACCATGTCAAATGATCTATTGTCATTGCCACAATTGCAATTAACTTTAAATCACCTGTATTTAAGCCTCTTTCTTTTATTTTTGAAAACATTTATATATTCCTTTCAAGATTTATCATGTTTTTATTCTATCATTTTAACTTTTTCATTTCCAGCCAAAATACAACTAATATTTTAGGTGCCCCTAACCTTTTATCATAGAAACACCTTAAATCATGCTATATTTATATATACATAATCTACGTTTATTATTGAATCTTTAATTTCATTTTCCTATATTGAAAGGCTAAATTATATGAATTCAGAAAAAGCAGAAAAGAAAAGGCAGGATGAATTACATGCCGTAACTCGGATGATAGAAATATACTGTCATGGGAAGCATGGCCATAATATCACTCTATGTAAAGATTGTCAGAAGCTTATGGACTATGCACGCTCAAGAATTGAGCATTGCCCGTTTATGGAAAGCAAAAGTTTTTGCAGTAATTGTAAGGTTCACTGTTATTCTCCTGATATGAGAGTAAAAATCAAAGAGGTAATGCGCTATTCAGGACCACGTATCATGTTTTACCACCCAATTATGTGTATAAAGCATGCTCTTACATCTTTAAAAGCTAAATTAAAAATATAGCCCGGAGTTAGGTATTCCAAATATGCTATATTTATTGATATTACTAAATAATATGGAGGTCTTTAATTTATGATCAAGATGAGACTTATTCGTCTTTTGAAAGGCTCCGGAAAGTATATCCTCTACCAAGTTCTTTGGCAATGGATATCTCTTATTATGCAAATAATCATTGCAATAAATATTACCGGACTTATCCAAGAAGTTTTCTTAGATACAGCCTTTGAATCTCATATTCCAAGAGTTGTTATTGTCGTAATTGTAGGTGTTTTGATAAGAGCAGTATGTGACAAACTTTACACTAAAGCAAGTTTTCATGCAGGTGCAAATGTAAAGAGAATCTTGCGCAACCGTATCTATGAAAAGGTACTTCGCTTAGGTCCTGCCTACAGAGAACAGGTACATACCTCTGAAATTGTTCAAATGGCAGGTGAGGGTGTGGAACAGCTTGAAGTATATTTCAGCAGATATTTGAGTCAATTTTTCTACTCATTAATTGCTCCATTGACTCTATTTATAGTTGTAATAAGAATCAGTATGAAATCTGCCGTTATTCTTCTTGTGGCAGTACCTCTTATACCCATTGTTATAATGCTTGTAATGTTAGTAGCTAAAAAGCTGCTAAGCCGTTACTTTGACATATATTACGGTCTTGGTGACAGTTTCCTTGAAAAGTTACAAGGTATGACAACTCTTAAAATATATCAGGCGGATAAAGCTGCTGCAGATGATATGGATAGAGAGTCGGAACAATTTAGAAAAATAACAATGAAAGTTTTGATGATGCAGCTTAACAGTACCTCTGTTATGGATATAGTGGCATATGGCGGTGCGGCTGTAGGAATTATCAGTGCACTTTCACAGTTTTACAAAAGTGAAGTTTCTCTTTATGGAATGCTTATGATCTTATTCCTTGCCGCTGAATTTTTCCTTCCAATGAGAATATTAGGAAGCTTCTTTCATATCGGTATGAACGGAATGAAGGCAAGCGATCGTATATTTGCATTCCTTGATCTTCCTGAACAGCAAAGAGGAAATAAAGAAATAAGTGATAATGACATTAAAATATCACTTGAAGATCTTTCTTTCTCATATGATTCAAATAAGACCATATTGAATAAAATAAATATGACTATTGAGCCAAAATCATTTGTTTCAATCGTAGGTGTATCAGGCTCGGGTAAATCTACCATAGCAGGCATACTTATGGGTAAAAATCCAAAGTATAGCGGAAGTCTTAAGATAAATAATAATGAGCATAATGAGCTCACAAGTGAAACCATACTTAGTCATTTTACATTGGTAGGCCATAGCAGCTGGATATTTGCAGGTACTGTAAGAGATAATCTTTTGATGGGCAATCCGAATGCTACAGAAAAAGAAATGAATGATGCTCTTGAAAAGGTCAATCTTCTTGCCTTTATCAATTCTCAAGACGGACTTGATACAAAGCTTACTTCAAATGCAAGCAATCTATCCGGAGGACAAAAGCAAAGACTCTCACTTGCAAGGGCTCTTCTTCACAATACTCCGTTATATATATTTGATGAAGCAACATCAAATGTTGATGCAGGCAGTGAAGAGATAATAATGAATGTAATACATGAGTTATCAAAAACCAAAACTGTTATACTTATATCACATAGACTGGCAAATGTAGTTGACAGTGATAAGATATTTATGCTTAAAAACGGAAACATTGTTGAATACGGACTTCACTCTGAGCTAATGAACAATAAAGGTGCTTATGAAAAGCTGTTTACAGATCAAATGAATCTTGAGAATTTCTCAAAAAGAAGGGAGGTAGTAGGATAATGAAACAAACTACAAGAAGATCAGGACTTTCCATTATGAGAAGTCTTATCGTTTTGGTAAAGCCTTTGACAGGCGTTATGTTACTTGGAATTTTCCTTGGCGTCATCGGCTTTTTATGTGCTATCTTCCTTACCATAACAGGCGGATATGGTATTCTTTACGGACTTTATACTCTGTTAAATAACGGATTTACTTCTGCTCCCGACATTTCAAAAATAATATTCATATCACTTATTGTAATGGCCGTTGCCAGAGGTATTCTTCACTATGGAGAGCAATACTGTAATCACTACATTGCCTTTCGTATACTTGCCATAATACGACATAAGGTTTTTACTGTACTTAGAAAGCTATGTCCTGCCAAGCTTGAGGGTAAGGAAAAAGGCAATCTTATTGCTATTATAACAAGTGATATAGAGTTATTGGAGGTATTCTTTGCACATACCATATCACCTATAGCCATTGCTTTTATAACATCTCTTATAATGGTTGTATTTATATGGACTCTACACCCTATTGCAGGTATCATTTCATTACTTGCATATTTAGCTGTAGGAATTGCTCTTCCGCTTTGGAATGGAAGTCGCAGTGCAGATGCCGGAATGAAATTTAGAAATAATGTAGGCGAACTAAACAACTTTGTTATCAACAGTATGTATGGAGTAGACGAAATACTTCAGTACAATCAGGGTGAGGTGCGCTTAAATGAGATGGATTCAAAGTCTTTAGAACTGTCTGATAATCAAAGAAAGCTAAGTATGTATGAGGGTTCTCAAAGAGCTGCGACAAACCTTGTTATCCAGCTTTTCTCATGGTTAATGTTCTTTTGTATGCTGATGCTTTATAAGAATGAGAGCATAGGATTTTCACAGATGCTTATTGCAACATTGGCTATGATGAGTTCATTCGGACCTACTGTTGCACTGTCTTCTTTATCAAACAATCTCAATCAGACTCTTGCCTGTGGTGAGCGTGTACTTTCACTGCTTGAGGAAGAACCGGTGGTTGAAGAAGTATCAGGTAAAGAAATACTTTATTTGAAGGTGCAGATGTTGATTGCGTAAACTTCTCCTATGGAGATGAAACTATACTTGATAATGTTTCTCTTGATATAAAGAAAGGTCAGGTGCTTGGAATACATGGTGTGAGCGGTTCCGGTAAATCTACACTATTGAAACTACTCATGAGATTCTGGGATGTAAAAACAGGTGAAGTACATATTTCAGGAAAGAATATAAAGGATATTAATACTGATAATCTTCGTGAAATGACAGGATATGTAACTCAGGAAACTGTAATGTTCCAAGGGACTATTGCCGATAATATAAGAGTTGCAAAGCAAAATGCAACTCTTGAAGAAATTCAAAATGCAGCTAAGAAAGCAAGTATACATGACTTTATAATAGGTCTTCCAAATGGCTATGATACGGGTGTAGGTGAGCTGGGTGATTCGCTATCAGATGGTGAAAAGCAGCGTGTAGGACTTGCCAGAGCATTCTTACATGACGGTGACTTCCTACTTTTAGATGAACCTACCAGCAATCTGGATGTTTTAAATGAGGGCATTATCTTAAAATCACTCTCAGAGGAAAGTGCCGGAAAGACAATTGTACTCGTTTCTCATAGAAAATCTACAATGTCACTTGCAGATAAAACCTATGAGATGGCTAACGGCAGGTTTTCATAAACCAAATAAGCACATAGCAAAAGAATTTCTCAAAGCTATGTGCTTTTGTTTTATTTTCTTGACTTATAGAAATCTTTATACTTTGGATCGTCATTATCAAAGTATCTGAAGCTTACCGCCTTTATCTTTACAAGTTTCTGCCATATTTCAAACGCCTTATCAAGCTCACCGTTTTCATATGCATACTTTGCCTTCATATGTTCAAGCTCTTCGTCAAATAAATGTAAGTTATCATTATTTTCTGTCATTCTCTCAAGCCATATTTTGGCATTCAACAAATCATTATTTTCCAGAGCTTTTTTGAAGAAGTTTTTTGCATATCCATAGCCCTGATTCCATTTAGCTCCCGACTCAGGAAATGCATCCCAGCCTTTATCGGCGCTTTCAAATCCCTCTTTTAAATTACCTTCGTTAATTTTAGTTACTGCATCCTTACCGTATTCGATAACACTTGCATATCTTTCATCATCTAGCAACATATCTTATTCCTTTCGGTATTTTCTACCTTTTATAATTATACCACTGTTGCCAGCTTCTTTCCACATAATATACCTAATATACAGCATGTGACACTTAGTACAATATATAATCCACCTAATGTATATTGCTTATTATCAAGTAAGTTAAACGCTTCAAGTGAGAATGTTGAAAATGTAGTAAATCCACCACATACACCTGTCTTCCAAAACAGCACTGTATTCTCTGATATATTTTCTTTGTTATTGGTAAATCCGACAATAAAACCGATTAATATTGCACCTGCTATATTTGTAATAAGTGTAAGTATCGGAAATCCTGTTTTAACCGGTATAAGACTTATCGCATATCTTGCCATTGCCCCGACAGCTCCACCAAAAGCTACAAATAAAAAACTCATGGAATTCTCCGTTATTTTAATCCCTAATAAAATAATTACTATTTATATCTTTTGATATAATTAATGTACTTTCCAGATACTCTATACATTCAAAAAATATATTTATCCGAAAAATTTATTCACCTTGTCTCCCAACTTGAATTTAAGGTTTTCTATTAATTGTTCCCTGTTTTGCAAACAACCTGTTTGTATTAAATATAAAATCAATGTAATACAATCCAATTTTTTTGTCTGTCTGTATAACATTAACATACTCAGTTGATTTTTGTACTACGATATGTAGCCTGTTAAATTCATTGCTTACATTCTCACTACATATTACTTTGAATATCTCATCAAAAGTTGTTTCTGCATCATCTATTCCATGGTATTCTTGATATTCTTTTTATATCTTTTGCAACAGTATCAATTACACTTGAATATGGTCCCAACTTCCATTTATCAAATTTAAAAATACTCTTCTTTAAGGAAAAAGTTCAGAAAGTAACAGGTCTTGTGTAGCCTTATATTATTAAACCTCTTTAAGTTCAATCTAATATCAAGTAAAATCAGACTTGCAATATTCAGTCTAGGTTTTTTCATAATTACGGACTTACTTGAAGATGCAGGCTCAAAGATTATAAAATTATATTTATCAGAAATATTTTCCAGTTTACATTCTATTATCTTTTTAACATCTTCCCAATTAAGACCTCCATTGCCACATCCTAAAGGTGGAATCGCAATCTTTTTTACTTTCAGTTTTGGTAATATATCGACAAAATAATCCATTGCCGTTTTAATATACTCTATCTTTGATTTTTCACGCCATTTGTTTTTAGTAGGTAAATTTACAATAGTAATTCCATTTTCAGTAAAATAATGTACTTTTCCAATTGTCAATTCACTTGACTTACATGCTTTAATATACGACTTGTTATTTTCAGGAAATTTCAACTTAAACTGATAAGCAATTCCTTTTCCCATAACTCCTTCACAGTTTACCGCATTTATTAGGCAATCTGCACCACTCTCAAAAATATTTCCACTAGTATACTCTATCATAAAATCTCTTTCTCTATGTCAAATAAAAAATACATATTTATAACAAAGTGACAGTTATTCAAAAGACCCGCCACCTCTATAGGTATTCACAATGCAGGTAAATTTTTTACCGCATTTCGGACATTTAATAATATGGTAAATAATATCATCAACCCAATGTCCGTCTTTCATATGTTCCCCTAACTTGCAACTACCTTCAACAATTATAAAACCTCTTTTTTCAACAAGATCCTTAATATACTCTATAGTATCTTCATATAGTTTGGGCGAAGAAAAGTCTTTTGTTTTTTTGATATCGAAACAATAATCACACATAACTATTTATATATTAATCCTCCTACTATTTCTAAACACTTATAATTCTTCTCCTATTTTATCAGCATCTTCCTCATAATCCCGGATATTCTGGTATATATTTGCTTTTTTAAACCGGCTCATACTTAAATTTTCCAAGGCTTTCTCGATATCAAAATCTTCAAGTGCAAGTACTATATCCTTAACTTTCGACTTTTGTGTATAAGCTATATACTCCTCTGAATTTTTAATAGAATTTATTCCAAAAACAGTCTCACTGAGATTTTACCACTGTTCCAGCTTCTTTCCACATAATATACCTAATATACAGCATGTGACACTTAGTACAATATATAATCCGCCTAATGTATATTGCTTATTATCAAGTAAGTTAAACGCCTCAAGTGAAAATGTGGAAAATGTAGTGAATCCGCCACATACACCTGTCTTCCAAAACAGCACTGTATTCTCTGATATATTGTCTTTGTTATTGGTAAATCCGACAATAAAACCTATCAATATCGCACCGGCTATATTTGTAATAAGTGTAAGTATCGGAAATCCTGTTTTAACCGGTATAAGACTTATCGCATATCTTGCCATTGCCCCGACAGCTCCACCAAAAGCTACAAATAAAAAATTCATAATTATCTCTGCTATTCTAATTTACTTCTTTACATGTGGTGTAATAATTTTAAAGGTCAATATCCAAAGATATAATATTACCATATCTCTTAAACATTTCATCAAAACTTGCCCATCCATCTTCAGCATTTATAATCAGATCATATCCTAATATAACTTTATATATTTTAAGTCTTTTTATATCTTCAGGTGAATGTATAAAAAAATGGACTATCAACTTCATTAAAGAGAAAAATCCCTTGCAATACATCACAATGCTCACAACAATTAGAAATATTGCTTGTATTTGTAGTTTTAGAATATCTAAGCTTATAATTATATTTTGATTTAATATATTTCATCAAAATTTCAGGAATTGGAGTTATTGGACCAACAATATGTATATCATTTTTGATTTATTTCCTCAAGCGCATATTCTATATTTTCATTATAATTTATTTGTAAGTCATACATTTTATCTATAGACAGATGTTTATCTATTCCAAATCCGATAACTCGTGTTTCTTTACCACATTTGAAACATTTTTGTACTCCTTCGACTAAATATAATTCATCAATCACAACCATATTTCCATATGGTTCTATCCAATCAACAAATTTATAATAATCTTCTTTATTTTTTTTACATACCATTTTTTTAATTCAGGGTTCCAATTAGCCCCTAATTTTTTTGCTTTTATCCTTCTCAATATAAGGTACATTTAATAAAAAGCATATATCTACACCTCTCTATTTTAATAATTATACACTTTCAATATGTATTTATACTTGAATATTATAACTTTCATTTTGTAAGTTTCTATCGCTTAAAAAAATATTTTAAAACTATACCTTACTCTTACTGCAAAGTAAGCTTTCTATCATAAGCAAAACCATATTTTGTGGATTTATTTCAAACTCGTTTGATACTATACGCTTATTAAAATACTTAACCGACTTATCATGATTAAGAAATTTATTTATACAAAGATACTGTTCAATTTCATCAATTATAAATGCACTTTGTTTTAAATCCGAATCACTAAAACCGTTTGCATAATGAACGCTTTTCATAATTTTTTTCAATTTCGTACTTGGATATTTTTCTTTGAGTGTATCTCTCAGTAAAATAACCGACTCCTCAAATGTTTGACTGTCTAAATCCTTTGCACTTACACCTGTAATAATATTTTCATTGCTTAAATGTTCAATAAGTTTGATCATTTGTTTTTTCAAATCCATAAGTCCATTCTCACTCATTAAAACCTCCCCCACCTCGGTCAGATTTATCTTTATTAATATTTACCCTTTTACAAATGACTGTTTTAATTCAGCCAGCTCTTTTAGCTTTCTTTCAAATACTGATTCACTCATACCTTTACCGGTAGCAATCTCATAATAAATATTAAATTCAGGATGATTATTTTCTTTTACAACCGCTAAAAGCTCTGCAAAATATCCCCAGGCATTATTATAACTTTTTGTTGAACTATAGTCTTCTCTTTTAGGCATCCACTGCAGCTTTATAAAGAATTTATTCAGTATTTTGCTCCAAGTTTCTACATCGTCATCATAACAAAAGAACTTTGTTTCAAACAGACTGCCAAATCGCCTGTCCCAATATTTTACATTGTCAGGCAAATACCATGTATCACGAGGATTGCGGCATATCAACTCTATCGTTATCATTTCAAGTATTGAAGCCGGATCTCCACCGACACAGCTATAACTTCCCGGAACTGAAGTTTGTGCACCTTCTACTTTTAGTTCTTCATAAGCTGTGTTGCTATCAAGTAATACTAAAGCAATTTTAGCTCTATCTCCAAATGCTTTACCTTCGCTTAATAATTTGTACTTATTAAATTCGTTCATTTAGCCTCCTTACTCTCATTGGAAAATGGTATCCTTAACCGTAATTATTCTTCAATCTTTAGTCCATTTAGATAGGCGAACTGTATCAATCCGGCACCATTAAACTCATTACTCACCTGAGAAATCTCTTCCTTAGGCATTTCTTTTAACTTATTATAAAAACTGATGTACTTATTCTTAAACTTATCTTCTTTAAGGATCTTATTAAAATACTTTTCAGCCTTATCTTTTCCCCCAAAGTAATAGACATAGTACAGTAGGTTGTGGACAATCGGCTTACCGTTTAGGATATTCTCAATATTGGTTTCTGTATCTTCAAAATCGTCAAATATAGTCATTATATGCTCTCTGATAAGTTCGCTAATTTCTTCCACTGTATATTTATAGCTTGCCCCGGCTAACTGCCACCATTTAAATGGAGTCCTTCCCAGCAGAGCTCCCATCTCCCCACCAAATACAAAACCATTATTAATATTTGCTTTTTTCATACCTTTTGAATATATGGCAATATGCGGTATAAATTCTACGCTACACTCATAGTTGTTTCTATTGGCTTGAAAGTGAATTTCATAGGTAAGGTCCTTATTTTTAGATGTTTTCTTTAGTGTCTGTCCTTTACTTATTATCTTAAAATCAGGGAAATTTCCCGCTATTTCCTTCCAGGCTTTTTCACATAATTCTCTAGGTTTCATTTTTTAGATACTCCTTAGCTGATTCTTCAGATGAACTTACAAATGATCCTGTGTTTAAAGCAGTGCTGAATAAAGGCACTTTGATCACAACCAACCATTTCAAGATTTCATAATCGAATGGATGAGGATTCACTGAATCAGTTCCTTTCAATAAATCAAATTCTTCGAAAGAAAGTTTATAGTATTCAGATGCCGGAAGCTATCATTTTAGATTTGGACTTTCTGCAGCCTATACTTGATGAATATCTTGAAGCTTTTCCGGAAATTAAACTTCTCCTTCATGGAGATAGTGGCTTTGCAACACTCGGTTTGTATAAACAGTGTGAAGAAAATGGTATCGGCTATGTAATTCGTTTGAAAGAAAATGCTATACTTCGTGATAAGGCATCATCTCTTGTAGATGAACTTGATGAAATTACAAAAAAACAAAGTAGATTATGCTGTAGTTTATGGTGAATTCATGTATCAGGCAGGTCCTTGGCCTTATGCAAGATGTGTTGTCTGTAAAGTTGAAAAACCTGAAAACCAAATAACTTACATGTATACATTCATTGTTACAAACATGGAGTCATCCCCTGAATATCTTATCAAGTTCTATTGCAAAAGAGGCTTGATGGAAAACTTCATAAAGGAAAGTAAAACAGGTTTTGCACTCTCATTATATAAGATATTATCCTTAATCACTAAACTCCTCCTACTTAACTTTATTGATCAAATCCTGAACCAATTTTCCATCTTCAATCTTTGTTATCGCAAAACTCTTCTTCCCGGCGTCTTTTATAGATGCACCGATAAAGTATCCTTCTTTGTCATCGATAATCAAAAAACGATCATGAAAATCTTTGGTCGTTTTCACGCTCAAACTCGGGTACTGAGCATTAAACTTGTTCATGTCTTTTGTTGTTAAGTTTCCTTTTCCAGATGTTACAATCAATACGTCAACTCCTGAATTCTTCTTACAAAGTATATTAAGCGTATTTACATCCACATAATTATCGATCAAGATCAGTTTACTCTGTGCTTTTCCAATTATATCTGCAATAAAACTGAAGGCATCATAGATTTGTCCGTCAAAAAAGATCTTTTGTTTTACCTCTGTATTTCTCGCAATGTAGTTGAATACTTCTTCAAGTTTCTTATCTGTTTCTAACTGTTTTAACTCCACTCTATCCAGCCTCGAAAAAAGTTGTTGATTTGAAAGCAGGAATTTTCTCATCTCCACAAAACTATTCATAATCCTTATGCTTACTTCTACTGCAATATCACTTTTAAGAACAGCAGAAAGCATAGCAATGCCTTGTTCCGTAAAAGCATATGGATTCGATGATGAATGTTTCATAGTAGTGAACCGGTCGCAATTTGCGACCAGTTCATTCTTTTCTTCTGCACTAAGTCTAAAGCAAAACTCTTCAGGAAATCTAGCCGAGTTTCTTTTGACTTGCTCATTCAACCTTTTGGTTTGAACCTGATATAAGTCAGCCAAGTCCCTGTCAATCATTACCTGCTTCCCACGAATGGTGTAGATTAGATTTGTGATGCTTGTTTCCTCTATCGGTATCAAAGTGTTATCATCTTTCATGTGCTAATCCTCCACAAATTCCAAGATATCGCTTGGAGTAAGATTCATTGCTTTACATATTCTTTCTAAGTTTTTTTCATTGATATATATTCGTCTTTACCCATATTAGCTAAGGTGTTTGAAGTAATTCCTGTTAGCTTGATTAAGTCGGTTCTTTTCATATTCTTTTCTATTAAATGGATCCATAATTTTTTTTATAAGAAACACTCATAAAACACCTCCAAATTATTTTTAATTATACCATATAAAAATAGCGAAAAACACAACCTGAAGTTACTTGAAAAAATAGGGACGATTTATAAAAACGCCTCCGTCTCATACCGCACAATTTTTTTACCTAAGTTAAATTTCATTTTTATACGAAAAAGGAGATGTCTCTTCAACACCTCCTGGTACTCTTTAATCCTCACTGACTTCCTTCGTCCTTTTTAGCAGCAGCGAGTGAATATCTCACAGCTTCTTCGAAAATTTCTCTACAATCAACAATACCATGATTATAGTCGTAGTTCATTTAAAATTGGTACTGTTACTGGCGGATCATTAATGGCTTCAGCAGTATATTTAATCTCATCACTCTTTGGGATACTATTAAATCTTTCAGGTAACTATCTGATAGCTATTTTATGTACAGGTTCCTTGGCATTATTCCTAGCTTTCAAGCTTGATGAATTCATTGCTAAAGTTTCTTGGCTTAATGAAAATATTGTTGCTACAGTGCTTATAATCGTTTCAATACTTTGTATTGTTAAGGATTTCTTTATTATCAAGCTTAAACAAGTTACCGATAATACACTTCTTGATGATTCTATAAAGGTCAGTATACCTGTATATGAAACCGACCCTAACAAAGCTATGCGTGATGGTATAAAATCTGACTCTCAATCAGTATTTGATCTTTTAAATATGTTAGAAGATCAATGAGAGTGTAAACCCATTTATGAAGAAGTTATGGATTATATAGACCATTTAGTTATTCCGGAAGATGAAGAATATCAATAATGTATTTAAGGATTATGGATACATATACTATATTATTAAACTATCAATATATTAAAAATATTTCGCTATCTTTCCTGTACTCATTTTGTACTCAAGCCACATATAAAAAAACGCCACAAACCCTTATATTTAAAGGATTTGTGGTATTATTTTGTTTATTCCCACTCTTCTTTTCCAAACATACGATATATACCAAACCGTTCAAAATACTAGGTTCTATTTTTAAAAAAATTGTCCCATTTTCCTTTAATATTGAAACAGGTTCAAAAATCATTGTTTTTTTCAATAGTAATTTTTTTCGTATTTTTTTATTTAAAGATATTTATTTCTTGCTTATATTAAATGCATTAGGCTCAAACGTAAATATTTCATCATGTAAATATCAACCGAAAAATTGGCCCGGAGTTATTATCGAAAAAGTGGTCCACAAATACTAAACTAATTGACCACGTTTTTTTAATTTGATTTTGAATGCATTTAAATTCAAATAGATTCAGATATATTTTCCTGTAAGCTTACGTACTCTTCCATATTGTTTTTTTATTTTTAAAAAAATATCCAAATGAATTTCGTGAGTAAAATTTTCCATTAAAATTTCATAGCTATCATTAAAAAAATCTTTTTTTATGCTTTTTTTAGCACCCATATCTGCCATTATGTATATGATATAAATCCCTTGTAAAATCTCTTTGGTAACCAAAGGATCACCTGCTGAATAGGAAATTATCTGGCTGAAAGCAAGATATAGTTCGTCCTTTACAGAATAACTTTGATAAATTATTTTTACATCTTCGTCCTCTTTCAGGATTATAAAATGATTGCCTGTAGATAAGAGTTTCCCAAGCAATGATGACATTTTATTTATACACATTATTGCAGTATTTGGGTCATTTGTGCCAGGGCTTAGGGCCATATCAGCGATTTCGGTTAATTTTATAATTCCACGGTGATAATCTTCTTCTCTATAATTATAAGCATTTATTATAAACAATGGACTTAATTTTTCTTTTAATTCTTTTTTATCATTATCATCTAACTTGCATTGGAATATATTTAATTCCCCTACGCTTTCTCCTTTGGTTGTGTATTCACCAATTCTCTTGTTTATAACAAATTCTGCTTTTTATACCATTAAGCTTTTTTTAAAAAAATATCATCTGATTTTTATTTCAAATAAATAACCTGAGTTCTCAGCTACAATTGATAACTTTGTAGATTCGTCGCCTTCTTCATAATGCTTAGCTTTTTTTCTTAGTTCTACCTCTTTATCAATAAGTTTCTCGCAATCATTAAAAACATTTTCTATAATATTTGATACTTGTAGATTATCAAGAACCTGTCTTGAGAAAGCGATAAAACTTAGCATCGCAATTATGGAATAAGCAATTCCGAAACTTCCAGCGACAACATGTTGGTCTGGAGCAATATCTTGCAATAATAGGATACTGATTACTGAATAGAAAAAACCACTGACAAATATACCATATAAACCAAGAACTCCGGTCCTATCTATGAAACTCTGAAGCATCCTAGGTGATATGCTACTGCTATATTTATTAAGTACAGTGACAATAATTGTAAAACTAAAAAGTACTTATAGTCAAAAAAATATTCCAGATATATTAGTAAGGAAATCTACCGAAACTTCAACCGACAACAATAGTTGTTTGGGAATATAAGATTTAATTGCAATATATTGATGATCAAAAAAATCCAGGTAACTAAAAAGAAGCGCCACTGTTAAAATTAAAAAAATCTTGACATCTTTAAATAATTTTTTTATGATTAAAAAAACCACAATTTGATTTTTTTGATAACATACATCAATCCTCCTGTTTAAATATTTTTAATTATCGGACTGTATTATCATATAATTGATCTTTATCCAATCTGAAATGGTATATTCATCTTTTTGTAATTGAAAAAAATCCTTTATGATTTTTCTTGCTTATTTTCCCTAATCTATCTTCGATTAATCTCTAAAAATAAACTACTCAATTACGCCCAATTATATAATATTCAAAAATAATCTATGAGAAAATATGGTGAAATAGACTAAGTACAGAAATCCGATATGAGGCGTACGCGAGTCACGCCACAATGACGTATATTCGAAACGAGTATATTTGACCGTTTCATCTTCGGTTTACTATTTCCCTGCAGAAGGGTTTCCATCTATCTTCGCACTTCGTGCTCGATATATGGGGCTGACGTAAAAATATCGCTTGCGATGTCCTCTCGAAAACTCTCGTGAGTTTTCTCGCTTAGTTTTTCGGACTCAGCTTTGCTTCGTCTCGAAAATGACCGATGCAAAAGCATCGGTCACCCTTAGATGGTGAGACTATTCCAACTCAATAGTTCCCGGCGGCTTGCTTGTGATATCGTAAAGTACCCTGTTTACGTGGTCTACCTCATTGATAATCCTGTTGGTCACCTTTTCAAGTACTTCCCAAGGAAGTCTCGCAGCCTCCGCTGTCATAAAGTCTATAGTTTTTACTGCACGAAGTGCTATGGCATAGTCATAAGTTCTGTAATCTCCCATTACTCCTACGCTTCTCATATTTGTAAGAGCTGCAAAGTACTGGTTGATTTCCTGTGAAAGTCCTGCCTTATCTATTTCCTCACGGTAAATAGCATCAGCATCCTGAACTATCTTTACCTTTTCTGCTGTCACTTCACCTATTATTCTTATACCGAGGCCAGGTCCAGGGAATGGCTGACGGAATACAAGATGCTTCGGTATGCCAAGCTCAAGTCCCGCCTTTCTTACCTCATCCTTGAAAAGATCCCTAAGCGGCTCTATGATCTCTTTGAAATCAACATAATCAGGAAGTCCTCCTACATTGTGGTGTGACTTTATTACTACACTCTCACCACCAAGCCCTGACTCTACTACATCAGGATAAATAGTTCCCTGTACAAGGAAATCTACCTTACCGATTTTCTTAGCTTCTTCCTCAAATACTCTGATGAATTCTTCACCTATTATCTTACGCTTTTTTTCAGGCTCGCTTACACCTGCAAGCTTTGAGTAGAATCTGTCTGCCGCATTTACTCTGATAAAGTTCAGCTTATAGTTGCCGTTCGGTCCGAATACAGCCTCAACCTCATCACCTTCATTTTTTCTTAGAAGTCCATGGTCTACAAATACGCATGTAAGATTCTCACCTACCGCCTTGCTGAGCATTACTGCTGCAACTGATGAGTCAACACCGCCTGAAAGTGCACAAAGCACCTTACCGTTGCCTACCTTTTCTTTGATTGCCTTTATACTGTTTTCTACAAAGGCATCCATCTTCCAATTACATTCACATTTGCAGACATTTTATAAAGTTTCCAAGCATTACATGGCCATACTCTGAATGCAAAACTTCAGGGTGGAACTGTATTCCGTAGAGATTCTTTGCTGTATTCTCATATGAAGCTACAGGGCAGTCAGCACTATGTGATGTAATCTCAAATCCTTCACCAAGTTTACTTATATAGTCTGTATGGCTCATCCACACAATGCTTTCCTCCGGTACATCCTTAAATAAAGCACTGTCAGCCTTATCCACTGTCAGTTTGATTTTACCATACTCTCTTACACTTGCTCTCTCTACTTTTCCACCAAGTAGATGCTGCATAAGCTGTGCACCATAACAAAGTCCAAGTACAGGAACTCCAAGTTCAAAAAGCTCTTTTGAATATGTGGCTGAATCAGGCAGATAGCAACTGTCCGGTCCTCCTGTAAGTATAATTCCCTTTGGATTTTTCTTCTTGATCTCTTCTAAAGGGGTTTTATATGAATAGATCTCACAATATACATTGTTCTCTCTTACTCTTCTTGCAACTAACTGGTTGTACTGGCCTCCAAAGTCCAAAACAATTATAAGTTCCTGCTTTAATTCCATCTGTATCTCCTATACTTGATAAATTAATTTGTACATACAATAATATATCCTAAATAGAAAAAAAACGCAAATATTCTATCACTCTTAAACGTAAAATTTTGCAATAAATAGGACAAAAGTCTTTCCCTCGTCCTATCATAAATCAATAATTATTTTATAAATGCACCACTTGCATCTACATTGTAACCGTCAGGTGTTCTCTCATTTGAATACATTGCACCCTGTGGATGATTTGCATTTCCTGTAGGCTCAAGATAATACCACTTTCCATCTAACTCGGCCCATCCGGTAACCATCTTTCCAAGTGTTGCATCATTAGCTGCACTCAAGTAGTACCAACGACTGTTATAGAGTATCCATCCTGTTTTCAAATATCCTAATTCATCGAACAGATACCATCCAAGACCATTGCTGTATGGAAGTTGCTTCCACTCATTTCTAGGATATGAACCGTTACTCAAGCTATACCTCCAGCCATTACTATCTTGCTTCCATGTTCCTGAACCTGATCCGCCGGACATTTTACTTCCTGATGAAGCAGAACGTGAACTGCCACCACCTGATCCACCGGAGCGTGATCCACCACCACCGGATCGTGATCCACCGCCGCCACCTGAACGTGAACTTCCACCACTTCTTGAACCGGTCAAACTTTCGTTGCTTGAGCTAGCTGAGTTGGTATTTCCTGTAGCTACATGCTGTGTATTTACATTATTGTTTACTACTGCATTATTGCCACCAATTTCCTGAATTGCATGATTTGTGCTTCCTGTTGTTTCTTGAATAACCTGATCTGCATTTCTTGAAATGCTCTGAACAGGATGATTTACACTTCCTGTTGACGTCTGATTTACAGGATTTTGCGACTGAACTGCATTGTTATTTGCAGGATTTTGTGCCTGTGGCTGATTATTGTTTTCACGCTTTATAACAAGCTTATATTCATCACTACTACTTCCATCATGTGTTGCAACTGTGAATTTAATTGATGTTGTATCATTTGTAATTACAAATCCTTCTGCATCTGTTGATAATACTATACCGCTTACATCCGGTGTGAGCACAAGATGATTTCCGTCTTTTCCGCTCTGAATACCTGTGAAGCTGAATTCATCTGAACACTCAAACTTACTCTTGTAACATCTTCATCGATAATAGCTTCATATTCTTTTATATTAGGATTAAAAGCCGGTGACAGTACCAAATCATTTGTACCTGAACCTTGATACTTAACTCTTCCTTCAATAGAAGCAAGTTTTGTAGTCATATCTGACTTTTTGATCTTTACACTGTAAGGAGATCCCGTCGTACCGTCAGCTGCCTTCACAAAAAAGAACACCATAGTAGTTTGTCCGGTAAGTGTTATCTCATCTGTCTCTCTTCCCTCAGTACCTACCTGGTGTGTAGCTATATTACTTGCTCCTACAGATACTTCCATATCCTGTGAATTATCTTTTAATTGTACTGCAAAAGCGACTTTCTCAACTGTATTATCAACATTCATCTCATATTCATATGAATCATCATCAAAAACCGGTGATAAAGGCATCGGTATAACATTATTTTGACCATATTGTTTTGCCATCGGTAAAATATTATTTACCCTTGTATCATTTGGTCTCTGAGTATTATCTAAAGGTCTATCAGCCTTTATAATATTAATATCATATACTTCTACATTACCGTCTGTTGATGTTACTGTAATTGTAGCCAAGTTGTTTTCCTGTGTAAGAGCTTTTGGAAAACTGTAAACAGACAACGAACTGCCTTGCCCACCTCTTGAATCCATAACTACTTCGCCATTTATCTCAAGCTTAAGGCTTTGTTCCTCATATTTCTTTTTTATTTCAAATAAAACTTCTGTTCCATCTGGACCTGTATATAATTCATAATCTGTTTCATTCTGATCAAATCCCGGTGATAACTGACCTAATACTCCACTTGGATTAGTTGCAGTAAATACATTTACCTTTATATCATCCAGTCTGGCATCTGATGCATCAGCAAATGCTGTAATCGGCATTTGGGCTACACACATAAAAAATGACAGCACTATAGCCATCACCAACTTTAATGTCCTTGTTGTCATAAAACTTTCCTTTCTGTTAATACCACACATTTATATCTTCAAAAATAAGTACTGCCAATCCTATACATATCAGTTTGAATCTTTATTTCATTTTAACTCTTATCCTTTGCGATACTTGTTGAAAGAATAAAATCTTTCATATTGTAATTTTCATCAATTCGTATGTAAGCATAATATTCGTTCCAGAATATATCATCACTATTTGTGCGCCATGCTATTCCGTATGAAGAACTTGTAGTTTCATACTCTTCAGGTATTAACCATAGCTTGCTTTTAAAAATCATCCTTACAGTATCTGTATTTAATGTCTCAAGTAGGTCCATATTGTTAAAACTGATATCTATTGATTTTTCTTTTATCGCAGCGACACAGTCTTCATCCATATATAAATTTATGACTTTAGAATCCTCTATATCCACATCCTTATCAAGACTTCCAAATAAATCTATGGCACCTATGACAGTTTCATCTTTTACAAGTAAATACGATGCCCCTCTCAAGGTTTCCCTCCTATCTCTATCACCTTTTTCTACTTTTAAATCTTGATTTCTCTCATATTTAATGTAAGAACCGTCTGTCAGCAATTCACTGTACTCATATCTGTCATAATCTTTCAATACATATATATCAAAACCTTTATCTAGAAGCTCCGAAGCTTTTGTTTTACTTACGGTAATATTTGTACCATTTATACTCATTACCGGTGGCTTTACAGGTACACCGATAAGTATGTATCCAAACATTAAAAATACACAAAACAATGTAAATACTGAAATTGAAAATATAAATTTCTTTGTACGCCTTCTGGCATTGAAAAATGATCGCACAGGCATTGCAATGATCATTCCGCCCAAAGCTGAAAATCCGGAACCGAATTTATTCATCAGCCATAGAACAAAATATACTGCTATAGCAATTCTTACCAAATAGCTTAGCACTTCACTAAACTTCATTTTATCTGTATTTGTTTCAGAATTTACGGCATCGTTCATTCCATTTGGAGAATCCTTTGTTAATCTTGAACCTAACCATAATGTTATACAAGTAAAAGCTACTCCCAAAAATACCATCAATCCGATAAAAACCAATCTTGCACTCATAATTTCCTCCCTCATATGTTTGTATCATTATATCATAACAGCAGGTTTTCATAAATATAAAGAGGGCTGTTTACACAGCCCCTGAAGTATCCTTGCTCCGCTTTAATACCATAGTGTCACCATCCATCTCAACTGCGATGTAAAATAATCTATAAATATTAAAACATATCTTCGTCCATTATACGATATGCTTCTGTAATTCCACCAATGCTTTCAGGGCATTCATCATATATCTCCTCACCATTTCTGAAGTGCATGAATACATCCTCACTTGGATCATCAATATCTGCATAGTTACACCATACCTCTATTTTAAACATTTTTGAAAGATCTTCCATATCGATTTGACCATATTTTTGCCATCCTTCTTTTTCCGCCTCACGATAATCTTCAGGTAATTCTATCTGAAAGTCTTCTTTCCAACTACTACAATACATATTTATTGACCATTTACAGTCACCCTCAAATTGAATAGTATAATTCTGATCATCACCATACTCTTCAACAATGTATTGGTCATTCAAACATGGTAAAGCTCCAAAAAAAGCATAACATGCATTTTTTCTTCCTTTCACTATTCCTCTATACACACAAATATTGGCCATTTTACTACCCCCATTCTCAATTATAATAAGATCTTTTGGATATATTTTATTATATTCTAACATTAAAGTTTCTATGTTAATATGACTTTGGTTTTTATACTGTTAAAATTATTAGAATGCTGTTTCATATATATAACACATTAATATAGTATCGGAATACTGACAAGCAAAAACCCCCATAAACTCAAGGTTCTCCTTAAATTTATGGGGTGTAGTTTTAAATAATAATAATTATCTCTTACTGAACTGTGGAGCTCTTCTCGCTGACTTAAGACCGTATTTCTTACGCTCTTTCATTCTTGGATCTCTTGTAAGGAATCCGGCCTTCTTTAAAGTTGGTCTGTACTCCTCATCTGCGTGAAGAAGTGCTCTTGATATACCATGTCTGATAGCTCCGGCCTGACCTGTGAAGCCACCACCACAAACATTTACAAGTACATCAAACTTATTTACATTGTCTGTAGCAACTAAAGGCTGACGAACAACAACCTTCAATGTCTCAAGACCAAAATACTCATCAATATCTCTTTTATTTATTGTTATCTTGCCTGTTCCCGGTACAAGATATACTCTAGCGATAGAACTTTTTCTTCTACCTGTTCCGTAAAACTTATCGTTAGCCATACCATTCTCCTTCTTAAAGATTATTAGCCTTTAATTTCCATTACTACTGGTTTCTGTGCCTGATGTCCATGAGTCTCGCCTGCATAAACATGAAGCTTTCTGTACATATCTCTACCAAGTGGTCCCTTTGGAAGCATGCCCTTGATGGCAAGCTCTACAACTCTCTCAGGCTTCTTTGCAAGAAGTTCACGAAGTGTTGTCTCTCTCATACCACCGACATACTCTGAATGGTTGTAATAAATCTTCTGATCTAACTTTTTACCTGTAACCTTTACATCAGCAGCATTGATTACGATAACATAATCTCCACAATCAACATGTGGTGTAAATTCCGGTTTATTCTTTCCTCTTAATACACTTGCAACTTCTGAAGCAAGTCGTCCCAATGTAGCTCCCTTTGCATCGACAACATACCATTTTCTGTCGATCTTATCCGGATTAGCCATAAAAGTTTTCATTGACTGACCTCCATTAATCTTTTAACTTCGCTTTATATGGATAAATGCTCTCCGGGGCATTGGAATAAGCATCAATCTCTAATGTCACAATTAGTAATTATATTTAACTTACCTTTATTTGTCAATACCAATATTTAAGCTTTTTTATGAAAACTTACACGCTTTAGACATTCTCAAGCACCAGATGTCCTGTTGCAACTCTCATGCCCGATCTTCTGTCAAACAATAATATATCATCTCCGTTTATATTGATATTTACATTTTCACCTATTTTATAGGCTGTGTTTCCAAATATCACTCCCGTAAGCAGATAATCTCCAAATCTTAACTTCAATGTGCTTTCCATTCCTGTAGGCATCGCACCGTAAATAGTTGTATGAAGCCCTTCTCCTGATGTTATTCCTATGGCCTCCGGTCTTATTGCAACTACAAAGTCCTCATTACTTACAACAGGCTCACTTTGTATGCTGCTGTCCTCTTCCATAACCTTTGCTATATGATACTTAAATACCTCATCCTTGTTAGCCTTTTCCACATAATGCTTATCCTTCATAAGTCCTTTAAGCAGTTCCTGCTTCTTTGCTGCATCGCTATCTCTTTTTTCAAACCATTCATTCAGCTTAATATTTTCATTTGTGACAAACTTTGCCTTTACACCGCCAAGGATGTCCAAAGAAATACTTCCATCACCCTGCTGGGTACCCTTTGCCTCTACAAAGTTAATAGAAGGATTTCCAACGAAATCGGCAACAAAGAGATTTTCAGGTCTTCTGTAAACCTCAAGCGGAGGTGCATACTGCTGCAATACACCATTTTCCACAAGACAAATCTGAGTTGCAAGTGTCATAGCCTCCATCTGGTCATGTGTAACATAAACAAATGTACTTCCTGTCTCTACATGAAGTCTTTGAAGCTCGTAACGCATTTCAAGTCTAAGCTTTGCATCCAGATTTGAGAGTGGCTCATCCATAAAAAGAACCTGTGGCCTTGGTGCAAGTGTTCTTGCAATAGCAACTCTTTGTTGCTGACCACCTGAAAGCTCTGCCGGATATCTGTCCATAAACATACCGATCTTAACAATTCTTGCTACCTGGCGAAGTCTTGAATCCATTTCCTCATCAGTGAGCTTACGGACTTCTGTCACTACATTACCTGCCTTAACAACTTCAAAGTCTTTATTCAGTTCTTCTCCCTTTGCTCTATGTGCATCTACAATGCTTACGAGTTTTTGCTCATACTCCGCTCTATACCTATCGGCAACCTCATCCGGGTTATCACTTTCATGAATTTTTAATTCAAATACAGTTTTTGCACTAAATATTGACAGTTCAAAAGCATCTATCAGTTTTACATAAGCTCTGTTATTATCCAGCTTTCCGTTTTTATCATAGCAATCCATTACTTCGGCCTTTATTCTTTTACCATTCTGTAATGCTCTTATAATATCTGTATATCTTTTTGCTTCTACATCTATTACCGGAAGCTCTTCCTTTATATTCTTTAGTCCAAACATTATATTCTGATAAACAGTCATATTTGGCCAAAGAGCGTAGTTTTGGAACAAGAATCCTACTCTTCTCTTGTTTGCCGGTACATTAATCCCCTTCTCGCTGTCAAATACTACATTATCACCTATAGTAATTTTTCCCTCGGTAGGCGTTTCCAAACCTGCAATCATACGAAGAATAGTTGTCTTTCCGCAGCCTGAAGGTCCAAGCAATGTAATAAATGAATTATCAGGTATCTCAAGACTTAAATTGTCCACGCCAAAATAATTTTTCCATCTTTTGGTAATATTAGTTAATTTAATTGCCGGCATATCAACCTCCTATTCCATTGTCCAGGCTTGAGCCTGTAAGTTTATCTGCCAATGTATTAAAGAAAAGTATAGTTACGATCAAAATTAAGTTTATAGCACTTGAAAATGCATACAGTCCCATTTCATCAAAATAGTCAAGTGTAGTTGACAATATAAATCCCTGTGTACAAAGTAAGAGGAATAGTGACAACTCTCTGAGGCAGGTCATAAAAGGTAAACTGAATCCACTTATAATAGAAGATTTCTGAATCGGTATAATTATTCTTACCATTCTCTTAAACCAACCGGCATTTTGAATTATTGCCGCTTCCTCAAGCTCATTACTAATTTGAAGCATTGAATTGAGTGAAGCTCTACTTGCAAAAGGAATATATTTTATAACGCCTGCTATAATAAGCAGATAGTATGTATTGAACAAATTGATATGTTCATTTGAAAACAATATAAAGAATGCTGCACCAACTGCTATAGATGGCATTAAATAAGGTAAAAAAGCCATATTATTTACATAGGCTGCCCATTTTGATCGTCTGTTCTTTGCAACAGCATAGCCAATCAAAGTACCTATAGTTCCTGCAATAGCCGCACAAGCAAATGCCAAAAGTAGTGTACCCCAGAATGCTTTCCATATAGTAGGGTTGTGTAGTATACCAAACTGACCGTAGAGTCCGTTTTCTGTAACATTTTCACTTGTCAACCACCATTTTGTAGTGAGATTACTGAAATCATGTGTGTAAAGGAAGCTGTAATCTCCGGGGTTTGGGAGGAAAGTCTCAAGTGCAAAAAGCATAATAGGCCATATACTTGTAAAGAAAGTCAATACTGCAAATATAGCTCCAACCACATATTTTCCTATTTTTCCTATATTTATCTTAGACAGCTGACCGGATTTTCCTGTAACTGTTGTATAGTTTTTTCTGCTTCTTAGTGATATCTGATTTATTCCTAAGATAAGTATACCGAATACCATCATAATGATTGCCAGTATACTCGCCTCACCTGTATACTTACTGTTCAAAGAGATATATTTGGTTGAAAGTGTTGTAAGTCCTAGGTAATGTGGTACCGGATATGAGCCCATAGCTGAACCGAATACCAGCAAAATAGTATTAAGTATAGCAGGTGTGATCATAGGCAATGTAATCATTGTCATAATCTTCCACTTGGGTGTATCAAGTATCGTAGCAGCCTCTTCAAGATTGGCATCCATATTTTTGAAAATACCACCGATCATTATATATGCAAAAGGTGCATAGTGCAGTCCCAATACAACTGCACTTGGAAATAGTCCCTGACACCACCACTTTGGAAAGGTTATTCCTGTTAGTGAAGCAATCAATCCGTCAGATGTACCAAGCACAGCATTTGAGTTGAACATATTTTGCCATACAACCGCCAATGTCCACTGTGGCATTATATAAGGAAAAATAAATATTGAGCTCAAATATTTTTTAAACTTCATATTGGTTCTTGTAACTAAAAATGCAAAAAATCCACCATAAAGGATAGATATTATACATGTAAGTACAGCCAAAAGTATAGTGTTAAAGAGCGGTCTCCAAAGATTGGACATCGCAAGTTTACTTGTAAATAAGTCCGTATAGTTTACAATGCTGTAGCCTGATGCCTTTCCTGTAAGATGCTGATCTATGGTTCCCGGATGTATTTGGAGAGTATCTTTTACTATTGCAATCACCGGAGCTATAGTACTGAATGTCAGCATTATTCCAAAAATAAGCAAAATAATATTTTGTGGCTTGCTAAAAAAAGTTTTAACTCTATTTTTTAGTATTCCCATAATCTTCTCCTTAAAAAGGTGCTGCACGAAGCAGCACCGGTTAAATTAGTTCTTATCTGAAGCTTTACTTAACATTTCAATCCAGCTACCTACAGTAAATGAAACCTCTGCACAATACTGTGGGTCTTCAAGTACAAGACCTCCATCAGTTATCCACCAATCATAGCCTTTATCGTCCTTAGCCGGGAACTGATCTTCTCCGGCTTCATTGTATCCACCCTTTTGATGCTGATATTTAGCTTCAGTTTCTTCCATGACCTTAGGATTAGAAGAATATCCTCCCATATCCTTACCCCATGCGCTGAATCCGTCTTCTGTACATGTAATATATGCTATAAATGCACATGCTGTCCAAGGAAGAGGACTGTTCTTTGTAAGGAAGAGATAGTGGTTATATCCATAACCACCCATACCTGTGTAATCATCCTGATATGCCGCAACAGTCACATTATTTACTGATATATTTGAAGATTCCTCTATAGAACGAAGTTTTGAATAAACCAAAAGTCCTGACTGATTCTTTGCTGATGAATCTACAAGAGTATTGCATATAGGTCCGTCATCTGTTTCTTCTGTATAGTTTTCAACCCAGAGCTTAATCCATGCTAGAGCGTACTTTCCATTATCAGACAATCCAAGGTCTTTTGCATCTGTCTCAACTTCTTTAATAGTTGGATCAAAGTATGCCTTCTTAGTTTCATCAAGTTTGTCATATGCTTCCTTTAACTTTTCTGCATACTCATCCTTCGTAAGCATATAAAGGAAGTTCTTTCCAACAAGCTCGGAATCAATATCCATAAACAAAGGATGTGAACCTTCATATACAAAATCCCAGCAGTTTGTAAACTTTGCATCTCCTGTATTATTGAACATAAATACTTATTCAATGTCTGAAGTGGAAGGAATCCTTTATAGCTGTCTGCAGTCACATTATTTGCATCTGCCCAGTCCTTAGGTATAAATGTCTTTAATATACCTGTTTCTACCATCTTAGTCTGAATCTGATTTCCGTCCTGAATCAAAGTCATTGCAAATGTTCCTGTAGGCTTTAATGAATCTGCACTGAGTTGTTCAAAGATCTTATTGTTCTTAGGCTGCTGCCACTCAAAATTCATATTGTAGTTTGGATCTATTGTCTGCAAATATGAGATGAATAGTGGAATTGCAGTCTTTCCACGGCTTGAGTTTCCAACACCATAGAATGTCTGTCCGTTAGACTCTTCAATAGCCTTCTTTGCAAGTTCCTCTAATGTCATCCCCTGAGCCTCCGCAATTATCGCATCTACACCTGTAAGATTCTCTGCAGCTGCCTTTGTAGTCTCTACAGCTTCCTGTGACTGTCCTGTCGCTGTAGTACCGTCACTTGTAGCCTGCTTTGATCCACCTCCACATGCACCCAATGTTGTAATCAACATAGCTGACACAACCGCTAACGCTAAACCTCTTTTTTTCATTTTCTCCTCCTGTTTATGGTTCTACCATATTTTCAGCTCATATTTTGAAGTGATATTTGTAAAGTTTAATTCGAACAAGATTTTTTGATTTTTACGAACAATTATAAATTTCACTTCTACATCAAATTTGATTTGCTTAAATATTCACTGATATTAGTGTTTTAATTATAATAATCCGATACAATTTTTGTCAAGTTTTGATATAGAAGTAATAATATTACACAAAGAAACTTCATCAATAGCTTTATAGATTACACTTTAGATATTATTTAGCCCTACATTTTATATAAAACTTATACAAATTATTTCATTTGTTTTTAACAAAAAAGACATAACCCTTGTATACAAAGAGTTATGTCCCTATACTATTTCAATTTTTATTTTCCCTCATACTTTATCAGGCTGGCAATATTGTATTTTGAAAGCTTTTCTCTTCCCTTAAGACCTTCAAGCTCCATTACAAATACGATCTTTACAATCTCACCTCCAAGACTTTCAACAAGCTTTGTTATAGCCTCAATTGTACCTCCTGTAGCGATTAAATCATCAATTATAACCACTTTGTCACCCGGCTTTATAGCATCCTTATGAATTTCTATTGTAGCCTTGCCGTATTCCAGATCATAATCCATACTTACGGTCTCACATGGAAGCTTACCTTTTTTTCTTACAGGGATAAAAGCCTTATGCTCTGCATAGGCTACAGGTACACCGAAGATAAAGCCTCTTGATTCCGGGCCCAAGATAAGATCATATTCAATATCTTTAATTTCAGCTCTCAAACCGTCTATGCTAAGGGCAAGTCCGTCAGGGTCCTGTAATATATTAGTCACATCTCTAAAGATGATTCCCGGCTCCGGAAAATCAGGTATACTTCTTACATAGTCCTTTAATTCTTTCATAATACACACCAAATCGGCCCAAAACATTTATTGGGCCGGCCTTTCTGAAATATTTTAAAATATTATTTATAGATAGGATACTTATCCATAAGCTTTGTAACTTCAGCTCTTATCTCGTCTGCCTTTGTATCAAACTCAAATGCAGCCATTTTGATAAGTCTTGCTATAGTCTTCATATCCTCTTCCACAAGTCCTCTGCTTGTTACTGCAGGAGTACCTATTCTTACTCCACTTGTTGTAAAAGGACTCTCAGGATCATTTGGAACAGTATTCTTGTTCAAAGTAATATATACTTCATCACATTTATTTTGAAGTTCTTTTCCGGGTAACACCTGTGCCTCTAAGGTCAAGCAACATCAAATGATTGTCTGTACCTCCTGTAAGGATATTAAATCCCTCGGCAATCAAAGCATCAGCCAATGCCTTGGCATTCTTTACTATCTGCTCCTGATATGCCTTAAACTCAGGTTTTAGAGCCTCACCAAAGCACACAGCCTTTGATGCTATCACATGCTCAAGCGGACCGCCCTGTATTCCCGGGAATACAGCCTTATTGAAGTTGAATTTCTCGGCGGCTTCCTTGTTTGCCAAAATAAGTCCGCCTCTAGGTCCTCTGAGTGTCTTATGTGTTGTTGTAGTTACAACATCAGCAATTCCGATAGGTGAAGGATGAAGTCCGGCAGCCACAAGTCCGGCAATATGCGCCATATCAACCATCAAATATGCGCCCACTTTATCGGCAACTTCTCTGAATCTCTTAAAGTCGATAGTTCTTGCATATGCACTTGCACCTGCTATTATCATTTTAGGCTTACACTCAACGGCAATCCTTTCAAGCTCATCATAGTCTATAAAGCCTTCATCATTTACACCATAAGGTACTATATTAAAATATTTTCCTGAAAAGTTTACCGCTGAACCATGTGTCAAATGTCCGCCATGATTCAAATTCATTCCAAGTACTGTATCTCCCGCCTCAAGCATTGCTAAGAATACAGCCATATTTGCCTGTGCTCCTGAATGAGGCTGTACATTTGCATAGTCACAGCCAAAAAGCTTCTTTGCTCTCTCAATTGCAATACTTTCTACTATATCTACATCTTCACATCCGCCGTAATATCTCTTTCCCGGATATCCTTCGGCATATTTATTTGTAAGAACTGTTCCCATCGCCATCATTACAGCTTCGGATACAATATTTTCTGATGCAATCAGCTCAAGATTTCTTCTCTGTCTGTTTGCCTCTTTTTCTACTGCAACGCCAACCTCAGGGTCAAGTTCCTTTAAAAAGTTCATCACTTCATTAACCATATCTTTATCTCCTAACTACAACCATATTGCTGTTGTCTATGAAAGTATACAATAAATCAAATCTCTTTGCTATATGTTTACCTATAATTACTTATAACTATCTGCAGGCTTTCTCTTCCGTTATACTCATTAATATCCGGATAATATATAATATCTATCTCTTTTCTTTCCTTTATGTCTTCAAAGAACTCTTCACCGTCACCGAAATAGATTCCCTCCACTACAGTCCCGTCTGTATCTTCCAAAAGCATCTTTACAACATTTTTGTTCTTTCCAAGTACCTTTTTTGAAAGTATTTTTATATCTTTTCTGGCAAACTTTGGTTTTTCATTCTTATTTCCAAAAGGCTCCAGTTTCTCAAGTTCTCTTACGAAATCGAGATTCAAATATGAAAACGGAAGCGCAATATCTATCCAAACCTTTTGCACAAAATCCTCTTCACAAAGTTTTGAATTCATATTAAGCCTGTTTCTAAACTCATCAAGCCTGTTTTTTTCAAGGCTCATTCCGGCAGCCATATGATGTCCGCCGAATTTTACAAATATATCTTTGACTTCATACAGCGCTTCAAACATGTTGTAGCTTTCTATAGACCTGCCGGATCCCTTTATCATATCTTCCTCACCGAAGGCTTCCGTAAGTATAATAGTCGGTTTTCCAAGAGCTTCTCTTACTCTTCCGGCTATTATTCCGGCTATTGATTCATGACAATCATCTAAATGTATTACAAGAATATCATCATCCATATATTCATTTTCTGCAATCTCTATAGCTCTTTTTACATTCTTTAATGTAAGGTCTTTTCGCTCATCATTTAATTCCTTTAGATGCTCGGCATATTCATCAGCTTCTTCTTTACTTTCAGCCATAAACATATTAAGTGCAATCAGAGCATTTTCAAGCCTTCCTCCGGCATTTAAGCATGGTCCGAGTACAAATCCGATACTGTATGCACTGAGTTTTTTGCCCTCCATACCTGTAGCCTTTATAAGAGCCTGAAGTCCAAGATTATTTGTATTCATCAGACTTTTCAGTCCGTTTTTTACCAATATCCTGTTTTCATCAATTAACGGCATTACATCTCCGACAGTAGCTATAGCCGCTACTTCTAAGAGATCTTTAAGTTCCAAATCATCATAAATCTTTTTTCCTTTGTTTCTCTTCTCATAAATATATTCCATAAGTTTATATGCCACCAGACCTCCGCATATACTCTTAAAAGGATATTCACAATCACTTCTTTTGGGATTTATTACTACATTTGCAACAGGTAAAAGATCCCTTTCATTCTCTTGATATACCTCATGATGATCGGTGATAATTACTTTAATTCCAAGTTTTCTTGCAAGCTCCATCTGAGAATGTGCCGCAATACCGTTATCACAGGTTATTATCATATCTACGCCATCACTTGCCGCATCTTTTATTATATTATCATTGATTCCGTAACCGTCCTTTATTCTGTCCGGTATCCTCACATCTACATTTGCTCCGAAATATTTTAATGCTTTTACCAGAATATAGGACGAACATACTCCGTCTATATCATAGTCGCCTACTACTCTTATCTTTTTTCCGGCATTTATTTCTTCCGTTATGATATCATAAGCTTCATTTATACCGGTCAGGTATTTTGGATCATGCATCAGGCTCATATCATTTTGAAGAAATATCGGAAAATCTTCTTCTTTTATATCCCTGTTTATTATAATCCTTGCTAATACCGGTGAAATATTAAAACGGGCTGATATTTTTTCAAACTCAGCCCGCTTTGTATAAAGCATCCACTTTGACTCCATCTATTCTCCAATCTAAAATTTCAAAACGAACTTACAATTGCTTTTTCTTATTTACCTTTGTCTTTATTATAGCCAAATGTGTATTTGTAGCCACTGCATCACTGAACACTTCAAGCACGGCTCTTTGCATATCGTTTTCCTCATCATATCTTATATCTACAGCTGTATCCGTGCTTATATCAGTCAAACAATCATAAAGTGCGTCAAGATTTCCTCCGTAATAATCAGGAAATTTCATTTTCTTTTTCAAATAATTATGTATCTCATTTTTACCACTGAATTTATCTAATTTCAAAGTTATATTATTCATTTAATTTTCCCTAATATATTTGTTCGAAAGTATTGTAATGATCTTCTGTGTAGAATACCAATCCGTCATTAGAATAAACCAATCTTTTGGCACCTCTGTATCCACCGTCATAATCAATATCGCATTCAAAATATCTTCTTCCGTTTGCTCTTGGTAGTGCACCCTCATAATTTCCGAAAGCACTTCCGCCTATACTCATTCCCGGCAGTATATCTGAGAGATTTCCCTTTGACGGATCCCATCCCATATCCTGCGCATCTTTTTTTGTTATATAATTTACCGGTAATTTACCATAAGTATGAATGTAGAGTGCAACTTCTTCCTTAGAAGTATAGTTTCCGTTTTCTTCTACTTTTACTTCTTTTTCCGGTGTAGTTTCCGAAAGTGTTTCCTTTTCAGTCTCAACAATCGTGGTACTTTGTTCCTCTTCGGTCGTCGAATCCTTACTTTGATTTTCTCCTGTTTTTTTACTTTCCGTTTTGGAACTTTCTACTTTAGAGCTTTCTGTTCTTACAGTTTCTTTCTTTGCTTCCTGCCTTGTACACGCACCCAAAGCAAACATTAATCCCAAGATTATTATCGGAATCCACCAAAGCAGTTTTTTCAGCAAATTTCCACCATCTTTTTTATTTTTTGTCATTTTCTTCTTACCTCACATTTCTATAATTATACGTAATGCGATAAGTCTTAGCAACCAAAAATTATATTAAGTTTGACCTTAGGTATTATGTTTTGTATAATAGTATTTGAAACAACTAAAAATAAATTTAAGGTATGGTTATTTATGAAAATACATATATTACAAACCGGAGAAGTGATGGTAGCTCCTTCTCTTGCATATAATGGGAATACCGGCTTTAATCCACAGACACATGGTTTATTACTTAAAAGTGAGGATAGGGTAAATATTCCGGTTCTTTCATTCCTTATACAAACCGGTAACAAAAATATTCTTGTAGACACAGGCATAAAAGAAGCGTTGGAATCTGAAGAGCCACTTAGCTTTGACAAGCAGTTAAAGACAATAAAAGCACCTCTCACCTTTGCTTCCACACGCTTTCATTTGCCAAAGAATTCTTCACTTGTTTCAAGACTTGAAGAGTTAAATCTTTCACCACAGGATATTGACTATGTACTTCTTACACATCTGGACTTTGAAAATGTCAGTGGTGTTGCAGACTTTTCTTCAAAAACAAAGATCCTTGTTTCCAGAGATGAAGCAAAGGCTGCTGTAAAAAATCCATTAAGATATTCCAGAAGCTGGTGGAAGAATGCAAACATTTCAATTTTTGACTGGAACGGCAAAGAAGGTCCTTTTGAAAAGTCTTTGGATCTCTTAGGTGACGGCTCCATCATACTTATGAAGCTTTACGGACACTCTGCCGGAATGTTTGGAGTAAAAGTGACATCTGAAAATAACAAATTTACTTTATTGTACTCCGATGCCGGATATGGAGAGCTTGCATGGAAAGAGCTTGCTCCTCCTGCTGTTACAGTTGATAAGGAAGCAACCATGCGTTCTCTTGAATGGGTAAGAATGGAATCTCTTGATAAAAACTGTGCTTACAGTCTTGCGTCACATGAGGACACATCTCTAAAAGTTTTAAGATTCTAAAAAATGAGCTGTTATAAGGTCTCCCCTTTAACAGCTCATTTTTATATTTCAAAGCTATCTCCCTTTATTTTATCTTTCATTAAAAGTGATAATACTATTCCAAAAACAGCAATATTCATCCAGAAAAATCCGGAATCTCCTCCTATAAACAAAGCCATGATATAGTTTATTGACTTCACTTTTAAAACACTGCCCATTACTTCTATTCCGGAAAAAACAGTTGTTAAAATCACTGTAATTGCCATTCCCGACTTTGAAAGTCTGACAAATTTATTTAAGATAATTACTGCAACTATAACTATCGTAATAGGATATAAAATTCTAAGTACAGGCACCGATATCTTAATTATAGTATTAAGTCCGAAGTTTGACATAGCAAAGCCTATAAGAGTAAATATAGTCACATATGTTTTATACTTAAATCTTGAGAATGTATCCACAAAATACTCAGAAACTACTACTATAAGGCCTGCAGTAGTTGTAAAGCAGGTAAGTATAGTCATTGCACCCAAGAACACCTGTCCGAAGCTACCAAAAAGTTCGTATGAGCTTTTTGACAAGATATAAGTTCCTATATTAGTGCCCGGAATCTGCCAATACATCTGCAGGTATACTGAATTTATTTCCCAATGCTCCAAGACCTATATAAAGTGTACTGAAGAATATAGCTGTTACTATACCCACTACAGTCATTATCTTTATATATTCCTTCTTTGAAGAAAATCCAAAGGTCTTTATACTTGAAGTGGCAATCAAACAAAAACTTACGGCAGCCAGCGCATCCAAAGTATTGTATCCTTCCAAAAAACCTGTCTTAAGAGCCGACATTGCAGTACTCATTTCACCCTGATTTATCTCATGGAAATTCATATTTCCAATCACTATAAGAATAACTATAAGCATTGCAAACATAGGTGTAAGTATCTTACCAACCCTATCCATCAACTTTGAAGGATTAATAGCTATAAGATATGCAAATAAAAATAAATTGCACTGAATATAAATAGCGGCAGTCTTCCATTGCCGGTCACAGGAGCTATTCCTATGGAAAATGAAGTTCCTGCAGTTCTAGGTATTGCAAAGAAAGGTCCTATGGCAAGATATAGCATTGTCAAATATGATGTAGCAAATTTAGGATCCACCTTTATGCTGATCTCATTTTTATACCCACCTTTTACCATTGTGCCAAGAACCAAGGTAATTATTGCTATTCCCACACCTGATAATACAAAACCGAGTATGGCAGGATAGAAATTCTCTCCTGCTCTAAACCCGAGTTCAGCAGGAAAAATCAGATTTCCCGCTCCAAAAAATATACCAAAAAGTAACAGCCCGATTAAAAAACCTTTTTTTATCATACTCTTACTTTCACAACCACCTTTTTAGCAGCTGACGGAGCAGTCAGTGCACATCCGGGCATATGCGCATCTTCCGGTGCTACTACTATAAAGTCTCCGGGATAAAGTATAACATGTCCATATACCTCCGGTTTCTCATATAGTACTATATCATTTTCAGGTCTTGCCTCACTTACAACTAAACCTTCTCTGTTACACACTCCAAAAAACTCAACACCGTCCACAAGACATTGAATATCAAAGAATTTATCATGTGCTTCAAATTTCTTTTCTTCAATGGGCAATGTATTGTACTCATGTACATTGGCAACCACTTCATCCCCCATTATCTCATATCTACCTGCCTGCAATGCCTTTAAGTCATTGTTCCTTAACCATTCATATGCAGCAAGAAACTTTTCGTTTAAGTAATTATACTTTTCTGCAAGCTTTATGTTTGTAAAAAACATAATCTCTCCCCCTATAATAAATATGCAGTATTTGGATCTATACTCATTTCATCTGTATAAATTATCCAGTCTGTTACATCATTGATTGTGTATTCACCCTCATCTCCCTCTTTCATGGCGGCAACCCTGTATGGAGCCTGTGTAAGCACTGCTTTAAAACCTTCCTCCGTAAACTCTATAAGTTCAAACCAGATATGCTCGAGATTTCATAATCAGGATTTCCATCCTCTCCGTCTGTAGGCAATCCAACCTTTATCAATGCTCTGTAACCCGGATTCTCCAAGATTGCCTTTTTCATAATTTCATATCTGTCTCTTGCCATAAACTTCATATGATCAGTCTGCTCATTTGTATAATAGTAGAGAGGATTTTCAACAAGCTTTTCCTCTATCTCGGAAGGCTTTGTATATTTAGCATTGTTTGCATCTTCCTCTGATAAGAACAGGAAAATAACCTGACTGTTTGTATTATGACTGTCGACTCTGTCTGCAGGACCTCCAAGTATGGTGGAAGGATATTTTTCAATAGCAACATTCCAAGGCAGTGGTGCCACAACTATCTCATTTCCATCTATAAACTCTCCAAGGAATATATAATCTTCTATAGCTTCATTCTGATACAATACTCTGCAAGCCACAGTATTTAGTAAGTAATAAATATCATTTGCATTTTCCTGGCTTATATCCAAGAGCTCAAACTCTGAAAATCCGGTTCTACACATACCATGTGTATGAAGCCATACTTTCTTTGTCTCATCATCAAATACTGCCTGTACCGTAAATAAGCTTTCTGCATTAGGTGTAACACTTGACTCTGCCGCAAGTTTTACCCATCTTCCACTCAAAAGTCTTTCTGCACTTTCATCCACTACTGCAAGTGCATCCGGGAAAAATGCCATTATAAGCTTTAGCTGTAAATGATATGAATCAAAATAATTTTTATTGAAATTCATATGAATAACAAATGAAGTATCTTTTTCCTGTATCTCTAAAAAATCTTCCTCATGAATCTTTTGATTCTGCAAAGAATACAAGCTCTCCAAAGCAAAATCTTCAAAATAGAATCCTACGCCATATTCATCACCCTTGTATTCCAATGTGAGATTGCCTGATCCGTCATCTGTTTCGTTAAACTCTATAAGCTTTACACCTTCAATTGCCTCTATTCTTTCTCTTGCACCATCAATATCCTCATCATCCACAAGATTTGAAAGTACGTGCATATAGGAATTTTCCTCCCATACCGCCATTGGCTGTACCTGTGGTATCTCCACCTCATTTTGTTTTTTCTTAAAAAAATTAAACATTATTCCTCCACAAACATTATTGTCTTTGCTATTTTTCTAAAAGTTTTATAGCCTGCAAAAGGCACTTTTCTCTTTTCAAAGAAATCACATGCTGTATTCATTATAAGCATAAAACTTCCAAATATTAAAAAATCCAGATATCCGTATCTTTTACCGGTTGCACCTTCCAAAAATACTATATCATGTTCTCTTTTCTCTTCTTTCAGCTTTTTCATAATATATTCAATAAGCTGATCTCTTAAGTTCATTATTTCAAACTCATATTCAAGCATATCATCAGAATGCTTCTTTTTGTCTATACTAAAACAGAAAAAACCTGCTGCAACTCCGTTTCTGTATAACTCATCCATTATCGGCATCTTATCAAACAGTTTTGATGACATATACTCACTTATAAGAGAAGGCAAACATGTAGTTCCTGTATATATATCCTCTCTTATCTCATCCTCTACTATAGACGGCAGCTGATAACCCGAATACATTTTCAGATAGTCTTTTGCTTCTATTCCAAGTCTTGCGCCCTTACTTTCAGCACATGCTCTAAGCCCTCTGTAGTCGACACATTCCTTTAAAAAATCTTCCCTGTTTTTAAACTTAAGTACTATACTGCAAGTCTCGTCGTTAGGAGAATCAAAATCCTCCTTATCTGCAAAATCAAACTCAAAGTCATTTGCCATAAGATCTATTTCACCGAATATATCAATAAAGAGCTTCTCAAATACCTCCAGAGGCATATCGAATTCATCCGCATAGATAACTATCTGCCTGTCATCACTGACAAAAAATCTAAGCCCCTTTATGTCATACTCTCTGTCATTAAAAAAAGATGTATCCGGAACAGACGTTTTAGGTGATCTTCCTATCTTAATATCCACCATGCTTTTCAGAGTTTCCGGCATCATATCCAATATATATTGAAGCATAAAGATATCTGATTTATCATCACCTGCCTCCAGCTCCATTGCCCTTTCTCCTATTATATGGGCATTTGTTCTTTCAAATACCTCTTTAATACCTGTTTCAATAATAGATACTGTTTTTGAATAAAAGTCTTTATCAAGCTTATCCCACTTATTTATGCTTTCAATTACATCTTTCCACATTGAGTGTACTCTTTCAGACATCTTTATTCTTATATCCGATTCAGATATCATATCAGCACAGGAAGTCATCATATCCATAGTATCCTTGTCCCCGGGTTTAGAGTCCAAAGCCTTCCTAAAGTAGTGTAATGCAACTCCGTCTTCATCCAGATAATAGTATGAATATGCTATCCTGAAATAGTATTTATGATTACCTCTAAAGTATTCCTCATGAGGCTTTAATAGTTCCAATGCCTGCGCAAATAATTTATATTCTCCGGGCTCTCCCAGGTTATTATACGCTCTTGCAAGCTCTGAATCCATTTCAGGTGTTCTGGCATTCTCAGGTAATATTTCAAGTGCATCAACTACACGCTCATATTCACCGTCATCATTCCAGATTTTACATTGTTCAAGTAATTCCATGTTATTTTCCTATAAAATTTATATTTTCATCTTACTGACTTTTTATCAGTAAACTTAGGAATACATCCTTAAAACGCTTTAAGCGCAATCATTATAAATATACCATATTTAAAAATTACTGTCAGCAAATTTAATGATATCCGGTACTTTAGAAGTAAAAAAATATTCTCATATTTTACAAAAAGTATTTTTGATAAAGCATACAGATTTTTAAAATATATCATATTTCAAAATAAAAAAATAAGGCACAAATCTTACAGAAATAAAATTTGTGCCTCATAATAAAATACTGTTTAATTAATGTAAAAATAAGCTGAGAAGCATTATTTCAACAATACCTGCAATACCTAAAAGTAATGTACACACTGTCTGTGTCTTATATCCCTTTTCAGGAGTCATCGCACCGAAGTTTGTAACAACCCAGAAGTATGAGTCATTAGCATGTGATACTGTCATAGCACCTGCACCTATAGCCATAGTTACAAGTGTAGCACTCATAGGACTTGCAAATCCAAGTGCCGGAAGTAACGGTGCCACAATACCCGCAGTGGTTGTAAGTGCTACTGTAGATGAACCCTGTGCACTCTTTAAAATAGCGGATAATAAGAATGGGAAAAGCATACCCATTGTGCTGAAAACTGCCGCATGATCCTTTATAAAGTTAACCATATCAGATGATGCTATAACCTTACCAAGTACACCACCTGCTGCGGTCACGAACAATATAGGTCCTACAGTCTTTAATGTATCATTTGTAATACTGTAGAAATCCTTCATCTTGCCTGCACCCTGAAGCTGTAATACACCAAAAACTGTACCTACTGCAAGAGCTATAATAGGTGTTCCAAGGAATTTTAAAACATCCGCACCTGTACCGCTCATCTTCATCATTGCAACTATTGATGCAATAGCCATAAGTAATACCGGAACTAAAATAGGTGCTAAAGACATTGCTCCGCTTGGAAGCTTACCATATTCAGCTACAAGCTCTTCATATGTCTTTGTAACCTCACCTGAATCAGCCTCATCATCAGCCTTTACACTCTTACCGATAAATTTAGCATAGAATAAACCTGCTAAAGAGGGAATATAGAACACACTGCACCCATACCCATTACAAGTAATAGGTTATCACCGATACCGAGTGTAGAAGCAGCTGCTATAGGACCCGGTGTAGGCGGTATAAATACATGTGAAATGTAAAGACCTGCAGAAAGTCCTACTGTCATAGCTACAGATGACTGAGCAGTTCTCTTTACTAAAGCCTTTCTTATAGGGTTTAAGATAACAAATCCGGAATCACAGAATACCGGTATTGATACTACCCAACCCATAAGCTCTACTGCCAAAACAGGATTGTTCTTTCCAACCAGCTTAATAACCATATCTGCCAGTTTAAACGCTGCACCTGTTTTCTCCAAAATTGTTCCGATCAGAGCACCAAGTATGATAACAATACCTATACTTGAAAAAGTACCTGAAAATCCTGCTCCGATAACACTTGCAAGACCTTGTATCTTTGTTCCGTCTTCCAATGTCTTATCTACCAGCGGTATTCCTGCTACAAGTCCCAAAATAAGTGATATACACATAATCGATATAAACGGATGTACACCAAATTTTGAGATGGCAACTATCATCACGATAACCGCCAAAATAAACACGAATATAAGTGGTAAACCTGTCATAAAAATCCTCCTTGTCTAGACATATGGGCACACCATCAATTAATAATTGTTAATATTTATGCCCTATTCCACTTAATAATATTGTAAACTTATTATATCATAATATCTAATAAATGCAATTCTAACAAATAAATTAATATAAAGAATAATTTTTTAACAATTGTTTTCTCACAAAAACGTCAAGTCACAAGACTTGACGTTCTTATTGTTAATATATTATTTGTATTTTCACATTACTCCCTTTTGAACTATTATACAACCATATGGCTGTCTTTCACTTGTACATACGGTCACAAATGCCCTTCCGGCTTTTTCATAAAACTTTGTTCTCTCAATAGTTCCTACAGCATCTCCATACCCGTATTTTTTTGCTACAGCTTTTATATCTTCCCATACTTTATTATTGTCCATAACGACACCGGAATCAGCATCCGGAACCATATATTCAACAGGATGAACAGCATATTCTGTATCTATAGGCAATAACTGTAGTATTGCCTCCAACATTTCAGCTGCACTGTTTCCTTTTGCCTGTATGCTTATTGCATTAGGACTTTTAGTGTATGGAGGGTAAAAATCATCTGCAATTACCATCAAATCTCCATGCCCCATATCCGCCATTGCTTTCAATAAGTCAGATCCTATCCTTTCAGGAATCCCTTTTAACATAATTTATCTCCTTCTCAAATAATTACGATTCTTCCTATATAAATATGATGATATCACTTAATATCTATTTGTATATAGGCATATTCACGATTCTTTCTTTAGATAATTATGCAATATGTATGATTATTTATATATTTCCTTCTTACAATGTCGACAAGAAATATTTCCTATAACTATATTAATAATACCCTTCTCCTGCCATATTTTTTTCAAAACAAAACATATATAAAATTGACCTTGCAGGCTTTTTTTGTATAATATATATAATTTAATCTTTTGGAATTTGTACTGTGGAGGGAATAAATGTATGAATTATTTGGAACTTATTGAAAAGAGAAATTCTATCAGAGATTTTCACAAAAAGCCTGTTGAACAAAGCAAATTAGATGAGATAACAGCATTTTTTAATTCAGCTCAAAAGCTTTTCGATGTAAATACAAAAGCACTTATAGCCGCTAATGAAGATACCGCTCAAAGACTTTCAGGTGTGGCAGGATATCGTGGAAATGCCTTTAATGCTCCTGCTTACCTCGTTATTTTATCTGAGAATAAAGATAATTATCTTGTAAATGCAGGATTTATGGCTGAACATATTATTTTAAAACTTGAAGAAATGGGATTGTCATCATGTTTTTTGACTTGTGATGACAGTGCTGCGGTAAAGAAGGTCTTACTTATCGAATCTGAAATGGATATAGCCGCTATGGTAGCATTCGGTTATGGTAAAAAAGAAAAGGACACTACAAAACTTGATATACATTCACCTTCAAATGTAAGTATAAGTAGCAAATCCGGACATATTGCTCCAAAGATTGCAGTTACAACTCTGGCATTTGATTCTGATTTTAACACTCCATATAATTTTGATGATGAATATGCAGACCCGGTTATTGCTGATGCCCTTTATGCAGCCAGTCTTTCACCCAGCTTTTTGAATCATCAAAATTATCGCTTCGTTATAAACGGAACTCATATTTATTTATTTAATAAGTTTGATGAAGTGGTTATAAAGAATGACAATTTATTGGGACTCGGTGCTGCAATGCTCAACTTCCATATGATATTGTCATCAAAATATTCCGGAATCGGAAACTGGAGTCTTGATGTATCAAATATTAAAGCAGATTTTAAGAATCCAAGCGACTATACTTTGGTAGCCGTTTTAGATATATAAATTTTTAAAAGGCACAGCCGGTTTCGGCTGTGCCTTGAGATTTTTTAGTGTTTAGTTTTGTGCAAATGCCTTAAGCATCCACAATGTCTTCTCATATTCTTTTACATAGCCTGTGAAGATATCTGCGGTAACAAAATCGCCTTCCTTATCAGCCAATTCCACGATTTCCTTTGAATCGTTTACCCAGTATTCAACATCAATAGTGAGTATACGAATAGCCTCGTCAATGTTGATGGCTTTATCGGGAAGTTCCTTTACCTTGCTAATTTCCAACGCTTCTTTTAAGTTAGCTATCGGTAGAGCATCCTTAGCAAGTATTCTCTCAGCTACCTCGTCGATAATATCGGCTGTCTGATCGTAATATTCCTCCAGTTTGGAATGAAGAGTGAAAAATCCGTGTCCCTTCAGATTCCAGTGCATATTATGTAGTTTGATGTACATAATCTCCTGATTTGCTAAATAAGCATTCATTTTTGCAAGTAATTCCTGTTTCATAAAATATTCCTTTCTGCAAAACAATACCATTTATGCAATCCATTTCTATCACCTCCAACTTTTCATAAGAAACTGTATTTAAACTTTTGTAATTCTCATACAATCCCTTTTGAAATGATAGTCTCTATCAAGAGGCAATTCTATTCTATCATTTTATACTACAAAATCAACATATCCAAAAAATGTATACATTATACTTATATAACTTTAGTCTAAGTATCTCTTCACATACTTTCCGGTATATGACTTTCTATATTTGCTATCTCCTCAGGTGTGCCTGTGGCTACAACTTCGCCACCTCCTGCACCGCCTTCGGGACCTATATCTATTATATAATCGGCACATTTTATAACATCCAGATTATGCTCTATTACAAGTACCGTATTTCCACTGTCTGAGAGTCTTCTAAGTATCTCTACAAGCTTATGTACATCTGCAAAATGAAGACCTGTAGTAGGCTCATCTAAGATGTAAATAGTTTTTCCTGTAGCCCTCTTTGAAAGCTCGGTTGCAAGCTTTATTCTCTGAGCCTCTCCACCGCTCAGCTCTGTAGACGGCTGACCAAGTTTGATATAAGAAAGACCTACATCATATAAGGTCTGTATTTTCCTTGCTATAGTAGGTACATTTTCAAAGAAGGTCAATGCTTCTTCCACAGTCATATCAAGCACATCATATATGGATTTTCCCTTATACTTTACTTCCAAAGTCTCTCTGTTGTATCTCTTTCCGCCACAGACTTCACATGGTACATACACATCAGGTAGGAAATGCATCTCTATCTTTATAATACCGTCACCTGAACAGCTCTCACATCTTCCACCCTTTACATTGAAGCTGAATCTACCCTTCTTATAGCCTCTCATCTTTGCATCCTGAGTTGCCGCAAATAGATCTCTGATCATATCAAATACACCTGTATACGTGGCAGGATTTGATCTTGGAGTTCTTCCTATCGGTGACTGGTCTATCGCAATTACCTTATCAAGCTGCTCTGCACCTTCTATAGACTTATACTTGCCCGGAATAGTATGAGCACGGTTCAGCTTCTTTGCAAGTGCCTTATATACTATTTCATTTACCAAAGAAGACTTACCTGAGCCTGAAACACCTGTAACGCAGGTCATTACTCCTGTAGGTATATCTACATTTATATTCTTTAAATTGTTTTGAGCCGCACCCTTGACTTTAAGCCATCCTGTAGGTGTTCTTCTGCTCTTTGGTACAGATATCTTTATCTCACCTGAAAGATATTTACCGGTAATGGAATTCGGATTTGCCATTATTTCCTTGGCAGTACCTGTAGCTACCACCTCACCGCCATGACTTCCGGCTCCCGGTCCTATGTCCACTATATAGTCTGCTTCCATCATAGTGTCTTCATCATGCTCCACCACCAAAACGGAATTTCCTAAATCTCTTAGATGCTTCAATGTAGCAAGAAGCTTGTCATTATCCCTTTGATGAAGTCCGATACTGGGCTCATCCAAAATATAAGCCACGCCTACAAGGCCTGAGCCTATCTGAGTAGCAAGCCTTATTCTTTGTGCTTCACCGCCGCTGAGTGTACCTGTCGCTCTTGTAAGGCTTAGATAGTCAAGGCCTACATCTATAAGAAATGAAACTCTGGCTCTGATCTCCTTTAAAATTAATGCTCCTATAGCTTCCTGCATCTTTGTAAGCTCTAAGCTGTCTATAAAGTTTCTAAAATCCGTAATAGATGCATCTGTAGCATCATAGATATTTTTGCCACCGACAGTTACAGCCAGAGCCTCTTTTTTCAGTCTTCTTCCGCCACAAGACTTACATGGTGCAATTCTCATATACTGCTCATATTCTTCCTTGGCAGACTGTGAAAATGTCTCTCTATAACGCTTTTCCATATTTTTTATAAGGCCTTCAAATATAACAGGATATACTCCGCTTCCTCTCTGGCCTGTATAGGCTACATCCACCTGCTCGGTAGTACCGTAAATCAATATATCATGTATTTCTTTAGGATAATCCTCAAAAGGTGTATCCAGACTGAAGTTAAACTTTTCCGCCAAGGCTCTTAGCATAGCATTACTGAAGCTTTTTTTATCATTGCTGCTTTGCCAGCCAAGAACTATTATAGCTCCCTGATTAATAGAAAGTGATTTATCGGGAATCATCAGATCCTCATCAAATTCCATTGTGTATCCAAGTCCTGCACAGTCAGGGCAGGCTCCGAAAGGATTGTTAAATGAAAATGTTCTCGGCTCCACCTCATCAATTGAAATACCGCAATCGGGACAGGCAAAGTTTTGTGAAAACTTCATAGGCTCACCATCTATCACATCAATGGTTGCATAGCCGCCGCCAAGATTTAGAGCGGCTTCCAATGAATCTGTAAGTCTTTTTTCTATATTTTCCTTTACTGAGAGTCTGTCTATTACAATATCAATGCTGTGCTTGATATTCTTTTCCAGTGTAATTTCCTCGCTGAGTTCATACATGTTTCCGTCTATCATAGCACGTACATAGCCTGATTTTTTTGCACTTTCAAGTACCTTCTCATGTCTTCCCTTTTTGCCCTTTACCACAGGTGCAAGTATCATAAACTTGGTCTTTTCTGGAAGAGTAAGTACTCTGTCGACCATCTGATCAATACTCTGTCTATGTATCTCCTTACCGCAATTCGGGCAATGAGGAATACCTATTCTTGCATACAAAAGTCTTAGGTAATCATAAATCTCCGTAACAGTACCCACTGTAGACCTCGGGTTTCTATTCGTAGACTTTTGGTCTATTGAAATCGCAGGAGACAGCCCCTCTATACTTTCCACATCAGGCTTTTCCATCTGTCCCAGAAACATTCTGGCATATGAAGACATTGACTCCATATATCTTCTTTGACCCTCAGCATAAATGGTATCGAACGCCAAAGAGGACTTTCCTGAACCGGAAAGCCCTGTTAAAACAACCAATTCTCCTCTTGGTATGTCCACTGATATATTTTTTAAATTGTGCTCATTGGCACCTCTTATTTTTATATACTTTGTATCCATTACATCTCTCCATAAACATGTTCTAACAGTTCGAACATACTTTCGTAACAGTATATAATTTATTTTAATTTACGTCAATAATGGATATTATCTTTTTTACACAATCCTCTACACTGCCATTATTCTCAACGGTATAGTCTGAATACTTTTGATATTTTGAAATCCTCATATCATACATCTGCTTAAGTTCTTCCTTTGACTTATATCTTGCAAGCGGTCTGTTCGTATCTGAGAGCAGGTCTTCATATATCCTGTCAAAATCCCTTACAAGACATATGATAATTCCTCCTTTTTTTAAAACCTCACCATTTCTGTCAAAGGTAAGCATTCCTCCACCTGTGGAAATAACTCCGGACGTCATTTTAGAAACCTTTTTAGCTATATCATGCTCCAAATCTCTAAAATGATTCTCACCATGTTTCAAATATAGTAGGTATATCCATTTCATAGGTCTCTATCAAGAGCTCATCGGTATCTATATAATTGGTAGAAATCTCCTTTGCCAATGCTCTTCCTACAGTTGTCTTTCCGCTCGCCATAAAACCGCAAAGTATAATTTTTTTATTTAACATGTATCAGTATCCGTTTCTATAAACAGCCACAAATATCTTTCAACATTTGTGGCTTCCAACTCATAAACTAAATATACTTTTCTACAATCTTTTTCATCTCTTCAATATGTTCTTCCATATCTGAAATAAGCTTTATTTGAGTTCTTGCACGGTCAAGATTATGATTTTCTCTTGCTATCTTAAAATACTTATCACCTGCAATATAATCTCCCAAAAATCTTATACCGCATTCATAGGTCATTACTATAGCTCCCATATGCAAAAGTTCAATTTCTCTTTTATTTAAACTCTTACCGCAAGCTTCCAAAAATCCCCTTGTAAAAGCTTCAAACAGTTCAATATCAAAACCTACCTTTGACAGATCCGGCTCATCCTCAAGTCCTTTATTTGCACCGAAACGAATGGAGTCACCAAAGTCAAAAGCTGCAACACCCGGCATTATAGTGTCAAGGTCTATTACACATAAAGCCTTCTTTGTATCTTTATCAAATAAAATATTGTTAAGCTTGGTATCATTATGTGTAACCTTCAACGAGATCTCATTATTTGCAAGTGCTCTGTTAAAGATATGGGTATATTCTTCCCTGTTTAAGAAAAAGTCCATCTCCTCTTTGACATCCTTTACTCTGCCCAAAGGATCTTCATTTATTTGTGCTTTAAATGTAGCAAATCTGTCCTCAGTATTGTGGAAGTTTTTGATAACTTCGCTAAGTTTATTCACCGGAAAGTCTGCCAAAAGATTTTGAAAATTTCCGAAAGCGAAGCCTGATTCATAAAACTCTTTAGCATTTGTAACCTGTTCATAGCATATAGTATCCGATATAAAATTATAAGCTCGCCAAATATCTCCTTTACTGTCTTCATAAAAACTTTGTCCGTCTTTTGTCTTTATAAGATTTAGAGTCTCTCGGTCCGGATCTCCTCCGTTTTTTTCAATCTTATCTCTTAAAAATGATGTTACCAGGGCAATATTTTCCATGAGCTTCTTCGGCTCTTTAAATATTGATTTATTTATCTTTTGTAAAATAATCTTACCGATACGTTCATAATCCAGAAGATAGGTATCATTTATATGACCGTTACCATACTCCGAAAAACTCTTTTTAGTTCGGCAAAATTATCATATTGCTGCAATACTTCTATTATACTTGATTTCATACTTTCCTCTCTATTTCAAACCATTTTAATTTTCATTTGGCTCAAGTGTAAGTTCAAATGAACTTCCATCCCCCTTATATATATTTGTAACCTGAGATTCATAGGTATTGTTTACTACACAGAATTTATTATTTTCCACATAAGCATTTACCTCTACATTCAAGTTGGTGCTGAACCATCTGTGGATACCCTCTTCATCATGTGAAGCCCAAAGTATCGCTCTATAAAGCAATCTGTTATTTTCAAGACTGTAAGGTAAACCGCTAATATAAACAGTTCTGCCCTTACCGTTCTCCTTACATGCAAGCTGTACGGAGTCTCCCTCTAAAGCAAGAATTTCTGTACCATCAAGTGCATAAATGGAGTCCTTACCTTCGCCAAAGTATATTTCATCACGGGATTCCGCTGTAATAAAATGTGATTTTACTTCTTTATAATACTTTCCTCTTGCCAAAGTAAATCCGTTTTCAAGTTCTACTCCAAGCTGAGTTGCAAGCTGCAGTGTTCTTCCCTGATAAGCATATCCGCTTGGTTCACCTACACCTATAAAGCCTCCGCCATTATATATGAAGTCCCTTACAGCTGTAAGTATTCTCTCATCACTCCAATACTGTCCACCGGTTTGTCCTGTGTTGGCATCACCGATATTCATCACTATATCAAATCTGTTTAAAATATCCTTATCCTTTAAATTTCTTCAAAGCTGATAAAGTCAATATCGAATGGAGCACCGCTAAGCGCCTCTATTACTCCTGCATATGAATAATTCTTCTTGTAGTATATAGCATGGTGTACCATATGATTCCCCCATGCCTTATATCTTCCCCAAACGCTGAGCACAGCAATCTTCTTTATACAATGAGCCTTACAACCTTGAGCATTTGTATACAGTTCTCTAAACTCATCACATACCTGCTTTGTATAGTCAATAAACTCAGGGAAATCAAGTGTAAGCTTTAAATATCCGCCATAGCCTATTCTGTCTACAGGTTTTCTAAGTATTGCTCTTCTGGCTGTGATCCAATTTCTCTTTGCCTCTCCCAGCGGATCACCACCCTTATAGAAAGTATCCGGGAAGAAATAAGGCAAGAGTCTGCCCTCTGTATATTTTACCCCTTCTATATCACTGATAAGTCTAAGTGTCTGTCCGTTTCCGACACTTCCAACCACTGCATCCAAACCTATATTTTTGAACTCTTCCATATACGGCTCCATGCCGATCCAGTGATCACCCAAAAACATCATAGCTTCCTTACCATATTCGTGAACTATATCGACCATCTCTTTGGCAAGTTTTGCAACTTCTCTTCTTTGGAAATCCACAAAGGCAAAATATTCCTTACATGGAACTCTGTAAGTATTGTTCATATAACCCTGATCTATAATATATTCAGGTCTGAACTTAATACCGGTTTCCTTTTCAAATTGGTCTAAAATATATGGACTTACAGAGGCTGTATATCCATACCAATCCACATACTTTTGCCTTGCAAGTTCATCAAATATCAATGTAAACTGATGAAAGAATGTGGTAAATCTTATTACATCGACCTTAGGATGTTCCTCCAAAAACTTTCTGAGTCTCTTCATAGAATAGGCTTTTGTTTTTGGCTGACGTACATCAAAAGTTATCTGCTTTTCAAAATTCGTCCAGCCGTTTGTCACTGCATTGTACATATGTACAGGATCCCAAATGATATAAGCCAAGAAACTTACTGTATATTCATGGTACTTCTTTGCATTTATAATTACTTCACCGTCTTCATAACTCCAGTCACTCACAGGCTCTCCGATTGTCCTGTCCATGACTTCCCACCATCTTTTTATATCATCATAATCATTAACCTTTAAAAGATCCGGATGTAAGCCTTCCATCAATCTGATTCTAAGAACATCCTCTGTTGCCATATGGAAGTCAGTCATTATATACATCTGCTGCACTTCATCAGGATTGGCCTTTGCCCACTCATTATCCTTTCTGGTGGTATAATAAGTGGCATAGATCTTCGCATCCAGTTCCTCTATTTCCTTCGGCATATCTGTTCCGTCACAATCTCTGATAGCGTCAGCACCCCAAAGCTCCATTATTTCCTTTGTCTCTTCAATGATATCAACATCTGTAGGTATTGTTACCCTTCCTTTTAACATTTGACCCCCTAGGTATCTATATTTATAATTTTTAAGTCAAAAAGTCTTGTACTCTCCAACATTTCCTCTTCTACTTCACATAAGACTTTTTACAAAAGCTATACTATAAAAATATAATATTTTATTACAAAAAAACTTCAACTAAAAATCTTAATCAAAATATACTATTCCAATAAAAAACTCACCTCTTATAAGGTGAGCTTTTAAATAAGGTTAAATTATTTTTAACCTAAGAAGTTTATAAAGAATGTTATTGTCAAACTGTTTAAGAAATCCGCAAACATACTTCCGACTATCGGAATAAGTAAGAATGCTTTAACTGACGGGAGATATTTCTCTGTAACAGCCTGCATATTTGCCATGGCATTAGGTGTTGCACCCATACCGAAACCACATGTACCTGCTGCCAAAACAGCCGCATCATAATCACTTCCCATACATTTGAATACAATAAATCTTGCAAAGATAAACATAAGAAGTACTTGACCTGCCAATAGTATAAACAGAGGAAGGGCAAGTGCGGCCAACTGCCAAAGTTTTAGTGTAATCATAGCTACACCAAGGAAAAGAGAAAGGCAAATACTTCCAAGATCGTTTATTTCACCCATATGTATTCTGAAGCTGTCCGTATATTCACTGATATTTCTCATTACAGCCGCAACTATCATAGAGCCTATGTAAATAGGGAAGGTCATTCCGGTCTTTGAAAGTACAAAAGATATAATAGTTCCAATACCCATTGCCAAAGTCAGCTGATACACTGCAGGTGCATACATTGAAACCTCTCTTCTGTGCTTTATCTCCTCCTCAACAAGCATACTGTCATCTCCATATACTGCAGTATCCATAAGGCTCTTCTTTTTTATAAGACTGTTTGCCAATGGTCCGCCCATCAGTGAACCTGCTACAAGTCCGAAAGTAGCCGCCGCTGTAGCCAAAGTGGTTGCACCGTCAACATTCATATCCTCAAGCAAAGGACCGAAGGCTCCGGCAGTACCATGCCCTCCAATCATCGATATTGAACCTGTACACATACCTATAAACGGATTTATACCAAGAAGTTTTGAAAGTCCCACTGCTACAAAGTTTTGGGATATTATAAGTAACAATACCAATATAAGGAAGATAAATGTACCCTTACCGCCACTCTTTAACACCTTCATATTTGCCTGGAATCCTACTGAAGTAAAGAACATAACCATGCATACATTTCTAAGAGTTTCATCAAAATTTATCTCAAGAATGCCAAGCGCATACAATGCACAGAATATTATAGCAAAGATCATTCCTCCTACCACAGGAGCCCGGAATACAAAATGTTGTTAAAAATTTTATTCTTTCCTTTAAAAGTACTCCTATAAAAAGTGCAAGTACCGCAACTGCAACCGTCTGATACATATCCAGATTTAAAGTTTTTCTTGAAACGGTATCCGCCTTAACTTCGGCCTTTAATCCGGTTATTCCATTGTCACTGTACCAAGTACTTGCAGCCTTATGTAGTGGTACATCAATGTTGTTTAGTGTTGATTCATCAAAAATATTTAAAGCATTACCCGATATCTTATTAAAGCTGTCCTGATGGCTTTTTATCAGATTTAATACAGTTTCAATATTGCTTGAACTCATATTGTTGTTTGCCACAAGTACAGCCATTACCCCTACTGTGGTAATATCCTTGTTTACACCCTTATATGTACCTTTTTTTATTGTAGTAACACTATATCCACTATAACTGTTTTGAAGAAATCTTATAGCCCTTTCATCCAATGAAAGAATATCAATAGCTACATTGGAATCTGCCAAATCCGAAATTGCCTTTGTAGGTGCCGACGCCGTTACAAAGAAAGCATCTATCTCCCCGTTTTTAAGGCATTTGCTGCATCTTCAAATGATAGATATCTCACATCAATATCATCTACAGTCATACCATAGGCTCTCAGGATATTCTTTGCATTTTTCAAAACACCTGAGCCCTCTTCACCTACTGAAACTCTAAGTCCTGTCAAATCCTCCACAGAGTTCAGCTTTAATTTCTTATTTACGACTATTTGATAGCTCTCCGTATAAAGGCCTGCAACAGCCTTGGTTGTTTTTAAAGGATTACCTTCAAACTCGCCTTTTCCTTTGTAAGCATCTGTAAGAGTATCATTTTGCACTATTGCCATACCAACGATATTGTTTTCAAGCAATCTTATATTTGCTGCAGATCCGGCGCTCATTTGTATGCTTACATCAATATCACTTTCCTGCTCGGCAATAGCCTTTAAGGCATTTCCATAGGCAAAGTATGTACCGCCTGTCCCACCTGTTCCGATATGAATATTATTGTTTTCACTTTGCTTTGCACAGCCTGAAACCAACAGTGCAAACATCAATATAATAAATACAAAACTTAAATTCTTTCTTATACCTTTAATATTATATCCCTCCTTCTCCGAATCAGTACCACCGGCTAAGCCGGTGGTTTGTTATTTCGCCCTATAAGGGCTCTTTACCTGCGCTAGAGTCTAAAGACTCATCGAAAGTTCGCCAACCGCACGTCATTTACTTACTTAGCCCCTTAGGCTTATTTTTTCTTATTGTCTTTTATTACCGGCTCACCCGTAAACGGGTCTATATATTCTTTCATACTCATCTGATCATACACCATATCTTCATTTAACTGGTTCCTTATATACTCTTCTATCTTTTTTGCATTTTTTCCTACTGTATCTACGTAATATCCCCTACACCAAAAATGCCTATTTCCATACTTATATTTTAAGTTTGCGTGTCTTTCAAATATCATTAATGTACTTTTCCCTTTTAAATACCCTACAAAATCTGACACACTCATTTTAGGTGGAATTTCTACCAACATATGTATATGATCAGGACATACTTCTGCTTCTACTATATGTACTTCTTTTCTTTTGCATAGCATACTTAATATATTTGCTATGTCCTGTTTTAATTCTCCATATATTATTTTTCTCCTATATTTTGGCGCAAATACTATATGATACTTACAATTCCATGATGTATGTGATAAACTACTATTATCCATTTGGATACCCCCCTTTGATATATTTATTGGTTGGCGAACCTTTAATATTATATCAAATTTGGGGGTTTTTTTACATAACGCTAAAGCTATTTCAACCACCCGCATAGCAGGTGGTTTATTTGTTCTCTTGCGAGAACAGGGCCTTGCCCTAACAAAATAATAAAAGGGGCTGTGAAATAAGTACCTAAAAGAAATAGGACCATTCGATCATGCGAAAGGTCCTATTTTTGTGGTAAAATTAACTTGCAATGAAAAATTTACACACTAATTATTGTAATTCAAAACAAGGATATTTACCACTGTTTCTTTCAGATTGTTTGGATCTGCTGGATCCTGTTTTAACATTTGACAGATTGATGGGAGGAATCGATTTAAACAAGTATCTGACGGATATTTCGGAGTACACAACCGGACGACTCAGATATAATCCGGTCAACATGTTAAAAACAGTACTTTTCGGATTTATGACTAGCGGTTACTGCTCTCTGAGAGAACTGGAAGACAACTGCAAAGTTAATATCAGGTTCATGTATCTCATGGATCACCGGACTCCGTCATACAGAACCTTTGGATATTTCATCAATGAAATACTTCAAGATAAGATTGAAAACATTTTTAACGACATCAATCATGCTATCTTTAACGAGGAGCATGTAGATCTACAACATCTCTACATCGACGGCTCCAAGTTTGAAGCAAACGCAAACAAGTATACCTGGGTATGGAAGAAGGCTACGGAAAAGTTCCGTTACAAGCTTTACGAAAAAATCACTGCAGAGATTGATGAAATTAATGCAGAAATCGCATGGAGTGGGGTGCAGATCACAACAAACACAGAGTATGTACCGGATTATCTGAATGAAATCATTGAGCAGCTATTACTTTTATGGGAACTGGATACAAGTGCATTTGTTTACGGAAGCGGAAAGCGAAAATCCAAAGAACAGCGTCATTATGAACACTTGACTACTTTCTGTCAGAAGCTTCAAGAATACATACAAAAAATTGAAATCTGTGGTCCTGACCGAAACAGTTACTCTAAAACAGATAACTCGGCTACTTTTATGCGTATAAAAAAGGATTACATGGGCAATGATCAGCTTCTGCCGGCATATAATGTACAGATTGGTGTAGCAGATGAATATATTGCAGTTGTTGACGTGAACCATTATCGTTCGGATATGGATTGTTTCGTTCCTTTGATGGAGCACTTCAAACAAACTTATGGATTCTATCCCAAATATCCTGTGGCAGATGCCGGATATGGCTCATACAACAATTATATTTTCTGTGAGCAGAACGGAATTGAAAAGTATATGAAATTTCCAATGTTTAAAAAGGAAACTAAGGATCGTAAATATCATGAAGATCCATTTCGTGCAGTTAACTTCAGAATTGATGAGCAAGGAGTCATGAGATGTCCTAACGATAAAGCATTCCATTTTTTTATGCAGAAAAGATGTGAGGGGAAATCAGTACGGACGCAAGGAAGAACTGTATGAATGTGAAGACTGTAGCGGATGTCCATATGCAAAGAAATGTAAGAATACAGATAAGAATCGAACCGTTCGGATCAATCAGGAACTAACTTCCATGCACCAGGAAGTAATAGAAAACCTAGAAAGTATCCATGGTGCGTTATTACGAATGAACCGTTCGATACAAGCAGAAGGCACTTACGGAATTATGAAAAACGACCGTTGGTACAAGAGAATTGTCCGAAGAGGTATTCATTCAGTCAAACTGGAAGTTTTACTCGTGGCGATAGGACATAATTTATATAAATATCAGAAAAAAAAGATGAGAAACAGAACTGCCGCATAGATTCAAAAAAAGAATTTCTATGGGGTAGGGGAAGTGCGCTTTTTTCACGTATGATTTCAGTAAACTATACACAATAAATGTAAAAAGGGAGATGCGAAAAAACTCAATCGAGTTTTTTCACATCCCCTTTAAGTCTACGTCACCTTTTGATGTGAAGTATTATACAGAAAATTAGGCTGTACGTCAAACTTAATTTGTAATATAGGATTTACTAATGTGCAACTTGTAGTTCATGTTTACTACTTATTCAAAAATCTTACCGCCGACTTTCTCGCCTTTTCTATTTTCTCAGCATCCACATCTTCCACAGCCGATGAACTTATCCATTTCTTTCCAAATAGAATCTGTGCAGCTTCTATCATAATGCCACAGGCATGTAAATCGGTCTCTGCAGCAATCACAGATGCAAAACATAACTTTGTTTTTTCCTGCAACAATTCCTTATCAACTCCGTGAAAAGACATTTGCATAAGGCTTGATGCTGACCATGCCCTGCAAAGACTGTCTTTATCTTCCGACATTTGCTTTGTCAAAATATCAATCTCATTTGAAGAGCCTATCCATCCAAGAGCTATAATAACTTTTCTACGAAGTGAATTATCGGTTGTTTCTATAAGTGAGATCATAACCGAAATAAGCCTGTTGCAAAATTCTAAATAAAAATCTCTATATCTTAGTTTTGAAAGCGTCTCGGCCATAAGGTATGCGGTAAATGCTTTTATGTTTTCATCATCTTCATTATCTAAAACTGTAAATAAAAACTCCAATCCCTCTTTATCATGTTTATAAAAACTGCCGGACAGATTTAAGTTCATACCTTCATCCCGGTCTGTGCAGATTAATTTATAATGATATTCTATCTCTTCGCTTGCTCCCAAATCCGCAATAAATTTTATTCTTTCGCCGTCAGGGAAGTTTTGTTTTTTTAGTTCTTCATATCTTTTTTGTAGGTCCATTATACGTACACTCACTTTTTGTTTTCTGTTTTATTTTCATCTTTAAAAAGCTGAAACGTGATATCCAAATCACCCAAAATCAATATATTTAAAATGACGATTGGAATAGCGAGTATATATTTTATAACTTTTACCACTTTAGAGTCTCTTTTTATATTTTTGAGATTTTTTTAATACTAAAAAGTACAATAGTTAAAAAAATATAAATATAAAGTAAAAATAGCATGTCAGCATTGTCATATATTATTTTTCATATATGTACTCCTTTCCGGTATTACCGCAGTATGTTAATTAAAAATATATTTACGATGACTTTTCATAGCCATTTTGAAGTATTTGGCTATTAAAAATGACTATCGGATAGAATAATCTCGCCATTATTTGAATTTTGGCATAGAAAAAATGTAATTGGCGAGATTATCACTTTTCCCTGTTCTATCATCTTATCCTTAATCATCTGAATCTTACCTGCAGATTGAGTTTCATAAAATCTTCTCCATTTTCACTGTACACTTCCCCGAAATCATGCCTTGATGTGGATACTGTTTCATATTTTGTATTACTTAACAAATATTCCTCAAAGTAATTTCTGTTGTATATATGATATGCAAGAACATTACCTTCCTTTGTAACTACAATATATCCACCTGTGGCCTCATCCAAACCGTCCCACACTGTAGCAGGTTTCATTCCCAATGCCACAGCTGTCAAAAACTTTTTAAACTTATATTTATAGGCATTTACATTACCGTAATTCATAGGATTTTCCTGTTCAAGTTTTTCAACCATCTCGTTGCAGTTGCTGATTCCGTCTTTATAAAAATATAAAAGTGTCTCAGCAATAATTTTATCCATATTACTGTCGATAAGTACCAGATTATCTTCAAAAATCTGATTATTCATCTTACGGTATTCAAGAGTTCCGTTTTCTTCAATTATCTTATTTATACGCCCTCTGACATCTATATAATTCTTACCGCCTGATACGTTGTATATTTCATTTGCTTCTATCATCAAATCAAGATAATTATGTACTATCTTATATATAAAGTTTGTAGTTTTTCCTGCATTCAACAAGGTTGGAGCTGAACCCAATTCGGATTTTATCGTGGAACCTATAGTCTTACTGTACACTGTATCTGCATCAATTATTTTTACCATGATATCACTTTTATCCGTTGGAGGCGCAAAAATCTTATAACATAAAATTCTATCCATGAAATTCTGAGTACTTTCTACAGAAAATGTACACTTTGAATCTTTGTTGTTAATCTCTTTCAACAGCTTTCCGTACTCCGATTCAAACTCTGTCACAGGCAATTCCTTCACTTTTTCTCCATTAATATAAATCGATATCATTTCTCCGGCGGTATACTCTTTGATTTCACCCTTGTTTTCTTCTGCCAAAAGTCTTAAAAGGACATATACTTCAGCCCATTCCCACTTATTTCCTATGAACATATTTACCTCCATGTAAAAGCCAATTGTTCAAATAACTCTTTGGTTAATGAAATAATCATGAGACTATGTATCTATAACATTATCTATTTAGCATCATGATATTTTTTCTATGATATTTCAAGTATTCTCTGTTCCCATCTGTAAGCTTTATACTCATATCTTGTCTAAGATTTAAAAATACTCTATTTGTATCATCAAGCTCATCTGAAATTATAATTAAACCATTATCATCAAATGATATATAGCCTCTATCAAATGCCTTGTCATGGTTTGGACAAAGTAATAATCCATTATCAATATCCAAACGCTCATTCTCATCGCTATCCTTCCATGGTTTAATATGACTTGCAATAAGAAAATCTTTCTGTGTTACATTACATAAACAACAATGACTGTACCTACACAATAACTGTTCCTTGAATACACCTTGATTAACACGTATTTTAATTACTGCTTCTTTATCCATCCCCTGTAAATTAAGTTTTTCAATCTTATTTTCTACTTCCTTAGCATTCTTATAATATTCGTCTTCCAGTTTATAACCTTCGATCTTTTTATTATATTTCTTCAACCATTCGCAAAAACTCATGAATACTTCGTTACTCCATGAAGAAAATTCCGGTACCGAATTCTTCCAATCCCGTAACGTAATATTATTATAAATAACATCTTTCTTAGTATCATAGGTTAATCCCAATATTTCAAAAATAGCTTTTTAAACTTGATTCTGTAACTACGGAATAATCATTCCCGGAAAATATGTGATAATAAGTCTAGACTTAAACGGTTTATGTAGTCTACTATTTACTATAGCAGTATAATCCCCTTTTTTAGCATAATCCAGTAATTTGATTATATCTTTTTTTATGGCTAGAAAAGCTTCTTCAACATCATCACTGTAAATTTTTTTATATGTTTTTGACAGTGTTGCAGTAATCCCATTATTAAGATATATGCCAAATATACTTGGATATGTATTGCCCATAGAGGCCATATCTTTAAGCTCATACTTTATTCTCTGACAAAAACTCACTTTGTTACCTATAGCATAATCAAATAATGACAACTCCTCTATCGATTCTATAGGATAATCCTCAACAAACTTTCTCCTTAGCTTCTCTGCATTTTTATGCCATTTTACTGCTTTGTCATACTCAAATTCTTTAAACAACTGGATTTCTTTAATGCTCAAGATACATCCCCTTTCATTGCAATATAAAATATATATTTTAAATTAAACTCCTTATCGTTATATTCTAATCTTTCTGTGCAAGAATAGCATCATAAACTTTTTGGGCTTCAACTGGAATATATTCTCCGTTTGTTATCAATCCACCTCCAAGTAAGTTGAACAAGTCATTTGAAGTTTTTTCATCTAAATACATTTCTGGATTTGAAAGAATTAAATCTAAATTATAGGCAAGTTTTTTTACCAAAAATTTCTCAGAAGCATCAATTCTAAGCCTTAAATCTTCCTCACTTTCACTATGACGCTTAATGTGAGCATTACTCATAATTCTTATTTCATTTGCAATTTCCAGCATATGAAATATGATCTTTAATAGATGTTGCTTTGCTTCTGTTTCGCTCATATCTATATACATCTTCTCAAAGACCTCATCTATTTGGTTTGAAACCTTTTCCATTTCAGCAAGATTTTTATCTTTATTTCCCGTATTTGCTCTCTGTACTGATTTATATTTTTTCTCGCCTTTAAAAAATGAAGTAACATAATCACTTCTTCGTTTTACCCACGGCAATGCAGCGCTCTTCCACCACGGTACAACTTTATTATTTATCACATAATATAATCCTGCTCCGGCTGCAGCAGCAGCTATAATAGCAACTGCAAGTGCCTCACCCATCTCTTTGTAACTAACCGCATCTACTGCTTCCCATTCTACAATATCCGGATTTTTATTTTCTTTATCACGAGCCTGTCCCCTAACACGATTCGAATTTTCAGAAGAATCTACAAGGTGATACCCATCTTTCAATATTGGTTTATAAAGCTTTCTTCCCATAATTTACAAATCCTCTTTATAATTATTATTTTCTCAAAATCTTTTTGTTTTCCACAATACATTTTTTAATATATTCAAACACAATACTCGGCGATCTGATAAAGTCCGCCGTTGATTCTCTCCGTTTTTCCTTACCTGAATCGTAAACACGTATATAAGAACCATCATTATAAACTGATATAGAATCATCAATCTTTACAAACAATTCCTTAGCATTATCTTGAACTTTTAAATTATCTTGAATTCTGCGTAATTCATATACTAATCTGTAATCTGCCTCTGACCTGATATTAAATAGTTCAAAAGTTGATTTGCTGTTATGTAGTAGGAATGAATTGCTATATCTTGGACGGTACACCCAATCCCTCTCAAACCCAATCTTTGATGGCAGCTTCTTCCACTCTTTTATTGTGAATCTGTAGCACTTTGCATTTGGATGTGTACGTCCTCCAAGATTGTTTATCTCTATCCTAGGTAAAACACTTACCTCTAAAACTTCTCCATAATAAAAAACTCCTGCATCTTCGCCAAAAAGTTTCTTCGATTGATATATAGCAATATATTCAACCTGATGGTAGTTAGTATTTAAACTATCTGCAGGAACGTAGTAATACTTTTTATTAAAGCACTCCACCCACTGCTCTACTGAGCTTAATGACCCGACAAGTACATCTTTCTTACTCCAATCTGTTTTTTTCAGTCTATCCTCAATACCCTTAGGTAGAACCGCTCTCTCAAATGCACTGGAATCAGATTCACCAACAAGCCTTGTCAGTAGTTCTTCAGCTATTTTTGTTTTTCCCGGTAAAAAAGGTACACCACCTATATTAACTGAGCCAATACTTTTATAAAATTGATGTGAACGGTATTCTTCCTCATTACCCGGATATGGAAAAAGAACGTATGCTCCAAACATCAGTGTCTCTGTAAAATCACCATTCTTAGCTACTATAGCATCTCTATATCTGTGCATTGTATTAATATCTGCTACTTTAGGGCCCGGTTTCTTTTCCTTATCCGGATAATACTCATCAGGATTCATCTCAACCTTATATTTTGCATCAAACACATATTGAAATTTTGCTGTTTTTCCATTTATACCACTCTGTTTTGATAGTTTCAAAACATTATCAGGAACCTGCTTAACCGTATCTGATGGATATTCTCCCGGATTATAAATAAGCTCAAATCTATCACCTGTGTTTGGATCAAGAAAGCGTACCTCAGATTTTGAATTTTTTGAAAGAGTAACAACCACTCCTTTTCTGTTAGCTTTTATTATATCATTGCCATCATCAAGAATTGCATATCTTTTCTTCATGATATTAACAAGCTTGATGAAACACCAATATTCATATAATACTGATGTCTCTTTAACAGAAAAACTGTATACTTCACCTGTAAAAGATATTCCTCTTTGTATTAATTGGAAGTATCTGTACAAATCTCTATATCCCGGTGCCATTTGAAACACTAAAGACATCGTATTAAGGCTCTTTAACTTGGACACTTCAGAAAATATAGGATTATCCAGCTCTCTATTAATCTTAGATACCATAGTATCAATATTTTTAATAACTTCTATATCAGCAGATTTTTCAGAATATTTAAAACTTGATACGTATATCAGTCTGAACTTCGACAAACGCTTAACTGTCGTTATAAGCATAAACTTTACTAACCTGTTTTCAACCGTATCATATGTTATTTTCTTCTGAACTCCAAGAGCGCTTTTAACCAAGTTCTTTCCTTCAGAACGCTTTATCCTATCAGGATGTTTTGATAGCCACAGTAAAGTCTTGTTATCTGTTCTTCTTAACTTATGGTTTTCAACTATTGAATACTCTTTATTTAACTTATGATTTGGTTTTTTCATTATCACTTTCACAGCTTTTAAAAACTTATCAAATAGTTGGCTGATAAGTGTAAAGAAAATTGCAGGTACATCATTTCGTACAGAACTGATTGTACCCAACGAATAGGTTGATTTGATAAAATCTATAGCAGCAGCCTCAACCATCTCATTTATGTCATTTCTTATAGATTCATAGTCCTCTTTATATGATAGTTTAGATGGAAATACCTCTATTTCAATCAATAATCTATTTCCTAAGTTATCATAGAAAATAAGATTAGAATAGCCAACATTATTTCCGAAATTTATAACACCACTCAGACAATTTGGCTCATAATCATCTACAGGGGTTATAGCTTCTCTAATGTACTTATCTACATGCTCAAAATGTACCGGCTCACCTTTAAGAGAGAGTGCACTAATAATATAATCCTCCTGCTCAAAAAATAGAGGCACTGTTTCTTCCTGAGAATAATTTTCATTTATGGGAGTACATTCACAACCACAGAGAATTAATTTTTCTATATTCCCCCAGATTTCCACTTTGGACTTCTGCCCTAAAAGTGCATCAGAAAAAAGAGAAGTTGTTTTTCTTCTCTTTATAGTAACTTTTATATCTGATGCTGTCACTTCAATTATTCGGTTAGACCCAGAAAGAGGTAAAATCATCGTCTTCATATCTCCTAAGCATCTTGCATATTTTCTCTGAACTCTTTGGATAATTTGCAATTTCCTTATTATCTAAGTAACTTTTCATTTTTAAGCCATCAGTTTGTCCGTTGTTATTAATGTAACTACCCGCACATATTTTAAATAATTCACGTAAAATATTAGCAGTTGACTCTGCACTACCTTGAATACGAGGAAGTATCTTTTGCATTATCTGATTATCAAAAGCTTCCTTCTCATCTAATAAGCCAAATTCGTCATTGTATAACATATAGAAAATAATCTCATCTCTCATTCTATATCCAAAATGCGAATCCGACTTTTCCAATGCGCTGTTAATTTTAGTAATATCCTCATTGAATTTCTTAACAGCTTCCCATTTATCTATACAATCCGTTCTTAATTTAAGATAGTCAGAACGCAAAAATTCATTTTTCACCTCTACAACTTCTGCTTCGTTTGGCGAGATACTTTCCGGCAAGTTAAAATCAACATATGAAAACTCTATTGTATTTGCTCTATCCAATACCTTCTTACTGAATGGAAATGTAGTTTCATCCATATTTACAGTTCCTATGATATATAAATTTTCCGGTATCATTAAATTCGAATAAAGTTTTTCTGCATCCTCATCTCCTGAATAACAAATCTTAGGAACCAAATTGTCGGTTATGATTTCATCTTCAACCCAATCTCTTGTCTCCATAATAGAAAGAAAATCGCTGAAGTAGTACTCCACACGTGCTAAATTCATTTCATCTAAACATAATATATATGGTAATTTGTCTGGATCGTCTGCAGCTTTCTTTATAAACTCAACAATTGCTCCCGGAACAAATTTATTATCAAGATTCACATGTCCGAAAAGATCCATAGAATCCGACCAATCAGGTTTCACCGCAACCTGTTTATATCTTCCACTTCCATATGCACCTATAGCTTCTGCAAACAGTCGTATCAATCTAGTTTTTCCCGTACCACTCGTACCGGCTAAAAGAACAAATGGTTTTGATTTTAAGCTGAGGTAGAAATTTTTAAGTAATTTTTCATCATATACAAATCCCCTTGAATTAATATATTCAAAGATTTTCTCAATTTTTTGTTCTACTTGCAATTCCTCCCCACCTTCTTGCACCTTTACATCATTTTCCTCAGATTTCAAAAAGACTTTATCATAATATGCTTTATATGCTTCTATAAATTTATTTAAATCCGAATACAGTTTTTCATCTTCCGGCAATGAATTAAGGGTATATTTTATGTAGTAGATACAACCTGCGTCATAAGCCTTTGAACCGCTACCAATAAGGTTGCTTTCTAGTCCGGGAAAAGAGCCTATCTCACTCCTTATATTTTCCGCTTTGTTTTTAAGATTCTCAGCAGCCTTAATATTACTTGCATTAGCAATTCCAGTAAAAGCGAGCTTCCCTGTACTATCCCCTCCTTGTGCAATATCTGTTGCTCCTTGGTTAAGCGTGAGAAATAATTCCTTAGTATCTTTGTTAAGTAAATATACAATATATACGCCTCTTTGAGCTGATGTAGTAATACGTTTATCAAATACTGCAATCCACGGAACATCTGTCCATCTTCCTGCTCCAACACTACCCTTAACCTTATAAGTGTTCTCCGGAAGTCGTACTCTGATTAGGGACGTAATATCCTGTCTAACTAATTTCCCAAAAGGTCGTTTAAAGTCCTCATCTTTACGCGCAGCATTTAGCTCTGATTCATATTCTCCAATAAACTTTTTCAAAAGTTTCTGCAAGTCATTTGACATTACATTTCACCTCTTCAAATTATTATCCCTGCTCTACTATATTATCTACTCCAATCCTCCGGTTAACTTATCTAGCTTCTCTATCATATATTCTGCCATTTCTTTTATTACAGGGATTGAGACAGAATTTCCAAATTGCTTATACTTTTGCCCATTGCACATTCCATCAGGAAATTCAAAGTGATCTTCACCATCTGCATCCATAAATCCATATCCTATGAATCCTTGTAATCTCCCCCACTCAGTCGGAGTCATCACTCTAATACCTTGATCATTAATAGGTGTTCTTTCCCTTTAATAACCATATTGTTATACCTAGAAACTGGTTGGTATACCAAATTTCTCTCTTTACCAGATCCACCTGTTGCTAATATTGCATTTGCAAATTTATATGTTCTGTTTGGATCATTTACTATGCAATATCCAAATCCATTTCCTCTAGCATTCTCTCTTTTTTTATGGTTAATTAAAGTCTGTAAATAACCTGAAGCCATATAGTAATTAATAGAAACCAGAGGTTCTAAAAGTTCATTCACATCCTGATAAATCACATCTTTCGATCCTTTGGGCATCCCTTCACTTTCATCCAACAAGTTCAATGCATCACCATAAATATCCCTATTAAATGCCATAATATATGCTCTTGGACGGTTTTGAGGTAATCCAAAGTCAATAGTATTTCTTATAAATGAACTTCTTGTAAAAATAGGATTTCCTTTTTCATCAAAATCTGCACCTATAATCTTATATTTTAGTTCATTTAATATTTTAAGAATTCGAACAATAGTTTTTCCACCATCATGTGACATCAAGTTTTGTACATTTTCAAGAAAAACAGCTTTAGGTCTGCTTTCTTCAATAATCTTCGCAATTCCAAAAAAAACATTTCCTTTTTCCTTATCTTTGAATCCCATTTGTAAACCTGCACTACTAAAAGCCTGACACGGAAATCCTGCTAAAAGAATATCATAAGGATAATCTTTCAACTTTTCACGAAATCTCTTGCTCATTAAGTTATTTCTTGGATCTTCACCGAAAGATGCTCATATGTTCTGGCCGCCTGTTCATCTATTTCTGCAGACAGAACATTCCTGCATCTTCCCGTTAGCTCAAACCCTCGCCTTATGCCACCTATTCCGGCACATAAATCTATAGTTCTGTACATAAAATGTGTTATTCTCCATCTGTTAATAAATTTTCTCCTAGAATACCGTCTAATATAGCTATATAATCAATACTCATAACTCCCAAAGGTAATACCCCACCGACAAACGATGTTTATCTAATTGCAGGATATGATTCGTCTACTGTATACTTCATCGCAATGCTTTTTGTATCTCCCAGGCACATTCTTTACAGTGTTTTTTTATATCTTTACCCCAAAAGCGAAGCACTTTCCACCCTTCGTTCTCTAAAGCTTTATTTACTTCTTTATCTCTTTCAATATTTCTTTCTATTTTAGGTATCCAAAAATCTTGATTTGATTTAAAATCCCTTTTTCTATTTTCCCAATCATAACCATGCCAAAATTCACTGTCACAAAAAACAGCTACCTTCTTTGATTTGAATACAATATCAGGTTTACCTATTATTCCGGCGACATTCTTTCTATACCTAAGACCTCTGCTCCATAGTTCTTTCCTAAGTATTAACTCAATATTAGAATCTTTATTTTTAACTTGTCTCATATTAAAACTAATTTGTTCTTTTGTTTTCTTAGGCATAATTATATCCCCTTTAAACTTTAATGCATTTTCCTTAATGATATATTAAATGAGATTTCTCCGGTCAATATACTAAACAATCGGCATTGAATTAAAAGCTGAAGCCATATCTCTTTTAGGGTTCTTTATTTTCTTTTTATAATCAACCACATTAAGAAGAACACTTTCACAAGCTGTATCTGTCATTGTAGTTACGATTTCCAATCGAAGTCTCGCCCTTGAAGCTCCAACATAAAACCTTTGAACTGCCTCACTACGAAATGTTTCTTCATCAACATCTACCAATATAATCGCATCAGCTTCTAACCCCTTATACTTTCTACATGTGGTAAATATTTTTTTCTTAAATGTACCATTGGTGCATGCATCATTTAAAATACTACCGGCTTCACTTTTACAAGTAAGAATAGCCACATCAGTAATACCTTCTTCCTTTAATTCCTCAATTATCGATTCAACGCGATCGATTACTTCTTCGGAATTTTCTCGATAATGAATCCTTGCCGGTACCCCTTTGATCGCTCCGTCACACAATTTAGGATTTCTGTCCGATATAGCTTTTAAAGACGTTATTGCAATATTTTCAGTATTTCTGCAGTTCTTATATAATGTTAATTTACAATCGGCATCACTTATAAACTTAGGGATATTTTTAGACTGAACAAGCTGTAATTTATCATAAAAAACATAGAATGTTCCCTCAACCTCTTCATTATCAATTACAACATCATATATTGTCTGCAGAAGATCCGCCTCTTCTATCTGTTCTCGCCCAAAATCTTGTCCTTCATCTATAATCACATGCTTATAACGGAATGAGCCTGAAAGATACATATCTAAAATTCTAATACCGGCAGCCCCGTAGTCAGGTTTCTCAGTTTTAGCAACCTTACATGCAAATTTGTCAATTGTCATATAATCTATGTACTCATGGTGATACTCTTTATCCAAATAATCCCTTAGCATTACATTGTAGCAAAGAAATAATACTCTTTCGCCGTTAGATGCATGTCTGGTTGCTTTTTCAACTGCCATCATAGTTTTTCCTGTTCCCGCAGCCCCATTAATAACAGCAGACTTTTGTTCAACAAGATAGTTTAACAGTACCTCTTGTTCCTTCAACAATCTGTGAAAAACTATTCTTTTCAAATCATTATCAAAGCTTTTGGAAGGAAAAATGTTAAACTCAGGACATATTATTTCTCTAATAAGTCTTCTTACATCCCGCTCACTTAGGTCTGTTTTGATGTGATTTTCCAGCTCAATATCGAACAAAGAACTAATATACGGCTCAGGATCTTCTAATGCCTCCTTTGTAAGAGTAATAGTTCTATCCACTTCCTTAGGAAACTTGATTCCACGCAATTGATCCTGCGAAATAGAAGGGAACCACACAGCATGCAAAAACTTACATCTGCAGGAAACATCTTTTAATGAGCTGTTTTGTACCACACTCAGTAAGTCCCACTTATTCCATGCAGCTTGATTATAAGGACCACCATGTTTCATAATACATCCACTTGCGTATTTCCAGTATCCCCCCTCGTACCTTACTGCTCCGGCTTTGGCCTCAAGACACAACAATCCTTTAGTTTGATTAAAAATAACAAAGTCCACTTCTCCTTCATGAAGTGTGTTGTTCTCAACATATACATTCTTAAAAGAATGGACAACATAGTAATCCGAAGGAAGTTTTTTTAGGGAATCAAACATTACTCCTTCCAAACTGGCCGGATCATATTCTCTTGCCACCTCAGGTATCATTATTGCCATATCAAATCTCCTTTAATACCGTCAATATGCTTTCAGCGATTATGTCCTCTCTGCTAAGGTAAAAACATTTCCATTCACTTTTTGATGCCTTATTGAACTCTTCTTCATTTTCAGCACTAAAAATCATTATCTTCTTCTTGGGCCAATATAGATCAACGTTATAATATTTAGAATCGCCAAGGACCTGAAATGTACCTTCTTTGAACGGCTTCTCTCCGTCTTTATAATCAGAAACTTTAGCAATCAACTCATTTATTATCTTTCTCTCATGCTCATCTGATGAAAATTGAAGCATATTCTTCCATATATCTACATAATCTGCATTTTTTAAGTTCGTACCTAAATCTGTTATAAGAATCTGAGACTTCGAACCATCATTTTGAGGATTTTTAACTATGTTATATGTTACGGTATCTTTATAAATGTAGTCCGAAAAAAAACCAATATCCTGCTCTTCGTATGTTCCTATTATCATTCCTCTATCCAGAAAAACATTAAATTCTTCACAGCTTGTTTCGGGTACAAGAGTACAGGCATGACAAGCGGACAGATTTAGCGAATCGCGCCCCTGCCCCATACTCAAACTACAAACCGGATCATTTGAACATGTTATAGCACTCTCAATTGCCTTTTTAAAAATGCTAGGAAAAATGTCAGATCTGCCCTGACGAACAAGTCCACCCATTGTTCCTTCAGAGTCTCCGCTCGCTGTATATATCAAAATACCTGACATACTTTTACCTTCGGAAAATTCACTGCAATATATTCTCTCTTTAATAGATGCTATGCTATACCCACACTCAAAACTCAACTGTTTCATCAACAAGTGTGAAAGAGTGTGCAATAAAAGAAATTTTGCTGTAATAGTCCTAGGTCGTATGTCACCATAATAAGATTTAGAATAATTCTCGTTCAACTGATCAACACGGTGTTGTATACGGGGATTGTTTGTTCTCCATTTATCAATGGCATCATCGTCTAGTTCAATAAATACCTTCGCCTCGAACATCGTATCCCGGATACCAATTTGTATTTTCCTCTTTGATAGATACCTTTTTGATTTTTGTTGCGTTGTTCTCATCATCTTCCTCAACCGGCTCCAATCTTGAAAAACCAACTAACGCCTGAACTTCTCTTACTTTATGAATCAATGATATATTTTTAATATATGTCAATCCATATTTTTTTATATCAGTTGATTCTCGAACAAATTCACCACTTTTATCCTCTTGAACTACTTCTCCGCTCAGAGCTTCATATTCTTCAGCTCTATACTTTACACTTGTGGTAGTGTAACTATCATCTGTGGTTCCACTCCATCTACGCATCAAAACAGGCTTTACCGATGCTTCATCATGTCCTATATCTCGTCCTATTTTAGAAGCATATTCACTAATCTTCTGCGATACAACCTTTTCCTTCATTTCCTGTGTAACCTCCATACCCATAGAGGAAAAAGTTTTTATTGATTCTGTAATAGCCTTTTTTAAGTCTGAGAAAAAAGGACTTCCTTGTATTTTTGCCGTTAACTGACTTGAATAAGGTGGAATAACCAACGAACTCACGGAAATAGGAAAATAAACAGATGATCCACCTCTTTGCAGTACATGTGGATATTCCCCACACGGCTCTATAGAATTCTTCCAAGGATGTCTCCCTGTACACTGAAAACTGTATTCATACCCCGTAGTCTTATCCAGGTTTTCAAGAGCATTCTTATCGAAGGCCCCCTTAAGGGTTGCCCTGGCATGACATGTCTCACATGTGATTGTCAAACCTTCCAAACCTTCGGTTGATGATGCACTTGTTGTAAACCTCAGTTTTGGATTGTAGCATATTTTTTTCGCGCCAAAACCATTCTTGGCATGAACCCATTTTATCCATGGAAAATCATCTATATGACCATGACCACACGCAACAACAATACGTGCCACTACCAGTTCCTGAAAACAAGAAGGGCACTTTAAGTTCTTAATCATGTGAGGATCATTTTCTCTCATCTTTTTGCACTTCGGATTAGATCTGTATTCATTTATCCACTCTTCTAAAGACTTAAAAGATCTGCACCTTGGACAAAAATACCATTCCGGAAATCTTGAATACGCGATACCGCTTTGATATCTTGTGTCATCCTTACTTCCCGGCATTCCAAAAAAATCCACATGAAGAACCTTCTCAAGCCTCTCATCATGAATCTCAACTATACTTCCTTCCCATGTTTCAGGTGCTGCAGTCATTAAAGTTTGCTCAGGAAAATCAACCATAGCTCCAACACCGTACTGTAGTACTGCTTGTGATGCTCTAACTGCATGTGTTATTTTATTTAATGGAATTTTCTCATATTTATATTCCATGTTATCAATCCTTCCATATTAAAATGCTACTTCCGACAGAAATATCTACATTCCTCATTGATGTCATTGTATCAAACGCATTATCGCTCCTACTTGAGTTATATGCTTTCATTAATCTGGCATTACCATCTTCCGGATATGTGACCATATACTTCTCACCATAAAAGAAGTGATCATCATACCCTTCTCTAAGTTTCTCCCAATTTTCCAAAAATGTATCTATTTCTTCTCGAATATCTGATTCCTCGGTGTCTGCTCCGGGACTAACCTTGTTGATTATATCGTTATTTCGAGCAACTATATATTCAACTATAGAATCAATTTCCCTTTTGTACTTAACACGTGAAAAACAGCCGGCTGCATTTTCAGGTGTTAAATCCGGTAATAATTGTCTAATTAGTGCAATTACTATAGCGTGTAATGCTCTATCTCTTGCCGGCTTTGAAAACGGGGTAACTCCTGTAGGCTCTACATGTTTATAAAACGATTCATGATAGCCGATAAACTGCTCATAATGTGATCTGTCTCGACTCTTGGAACCATCATACATCGCAAAAGCTACTCCCGGATATGATCTTCCAACTCGGCTTGAGGCCTGAATATATTCACTTGTAAGTTTAGGTTGGCCAACCAAAAGCATTACATTTAATCTGGCAACATCTATACCTACAGAAATCATATTCGTTGCAAGCAAAATATTTGAAGGCCACCTTTTGTTTTCTATATTTTCCTTGCTATAGGTCAACTTTTCCAACTTATCCAAAGTTTCATTTAATTGCGTTGTTGAAACACGACTGGTCAATTCATCTGCACCTGTAATTATTCGAGCATCCTTTGCTGTCCCCATACGGTAAGCCATTCTTTTAATAAAATCTTTTATGTCATCATCTACAAGTGTCGAGCATTTCCCAAGATCCTTTAAACTATTAAAATAAACAGTAAGCGTCCAATATTTATCTTTTACTTCATAAGGCAAATCCATTGTGTGAATCTTTTGAAGCAATGCTGCAATAGACCTGATTTCCATCATTGCTTTTGTTTTTCCGGAAGGCATCAGACCGACATACTTTCTTCCATATATTCCCTTTTCATAATCTATAACCGACTCTCTTGCAAAAAATGAATCTTCGGCATCGATACCCGGATGCGGAAATTGGCAAACTTCTCTGTCATACAAAGATGAGCATTGTTCTGCAGCCCTTCTTATAGTTGCTGTTGATGCAATAATCTTGGTTTTTGAACCTTTGCTAATACAAATAGAATCAATTGCCGCCTCATACAAACCAACCATTGTTCCCAACGGACCGGAAATAAGATGTAACTCATCTTGTATGATCAATTCGGGTGCCCTGTTATCTGTTCTAACACCAAAAAATGCTCCAATTTGTGGGTTCCATGGAAGCATTGCAAATTTATCTACTGTACCAAATAAAAGGGTTGGCGGATTCTGATATAATTCTTCATCAACAACCTGTATCGGTAACTTGCCCCGTTCGTTAAAAAAGCATGCTTCCTGAGGGCACCACAATTCAAAGTGTGTGTTACCTCTCATCCTGTATCCCCATTCACCTAATTTTTTACGCCCGTTTCGGTCTTGAACCATTTTTGTTCCACACCACGGACACTTCAATACCTGAAACTTATTGTGTCTGTCCTTTTGGTAATCAAGCTCTTCTGCTGTTGCTTTTGTCAATTGACTAAGTTCTGATTTTGCTTTGGCATTTTTATTCGGTGTATGATCTCCTCCTATCCACAGCCCAATCGTTATCGGTTCTGAACCAAGATCGTATTTTCCATATGCTGATTTTTTATCCGTGGCATCAACACGAATATACTCACATGCACAGATAAGAGTAGATGCACGGGTAAACTGTTGTGCCGCCAGAAGACGTAATGTATAACGCATAATAACAGTCGTTCCGGCTGCATTCTCCTTATGAGCAAGTCTTCTATAAAAAATAGTGAAAGCCGTAAGACCAAGATAAGCTTCTGTTTTACCGCCACCTGTAGGAAACCATATTAAATCAACCAACTCTCTATCACCGGAACGGTCATCTACTATTGACTTTATACTCATTAGTAAATGCAATTTGGAAGGGTCTCCATGTATAGAAGTCTTCCAAAAGCTTTTCAACACTATGGTAGTCAATCTTATCCAATATTTCCGTTAGCTCTTCATCGTAAGGATATCTGTTTACATTAGATGTCTTTTCCTGCAATTTAAGGTGAGCTCGCTGCATAAACATAGCCCTGTTAGCCAATTGAAATGCATCCCAAGCTGCATCACTTGACTTAAGCAGTTCTACACCCTCATGCATGCGCTTTGAAGCAGCTTCACAACCCATTATATTTTTCCCTGCAATATAATGGTATTTCTCCGGCAGTGAATTAGTCTTATCTCTGATTTCACTTATCCATTTATCGTATGCTGATACGATAGATAATAATTTTTCTATCTTGACACTTTTTTCTTCTTTTATCAAATCTGATAAGTATTTCATGGATAAAGCATCTTTTGTCACACTCGAATCTTTGGGTAAACTGAAGTCCATCGGAGGGACTTCGCTTATAGGAAAATACTCACTGAATATTTCTCCATTTCCCAAAGCATCGACATCCCATGAAATAGAAGTACCTAATCCTGTTCCATATACTTTTTTATTTCTATACTGAAGTGCCAAAGACTGCTCTTCATCATTTAATTCGGAGCAGTCTACATTGGCGCCATACTCTACAAAAACAAAACCATTGTTTTCACTGTTAATTCTTATTTCAGGTTGATAAAGGCATAGCTTTGCGCTTGATTTCCCTGAGTCATCATTAACAAGCATAATAGTTAACGACCAAATATCACTTCCCATATTACGCCTTAAAGCGGTAACTTTTGCATTTGTTTGATCTAATTTCTTGTTTTGATCAATATAATCAGAATTGGAAAAGTCCAACTCAAGTTCACACACATGAGGTTCTCTTACATATCCCTTTCCAAGCTGATCAGAAAGTCTATACATAAGTGAAATAATGTCGTGTTCATCTCCACCCAACAAGTCTCTTTCTTTTAGTGCCGCTATTGATTTTCTATTAATCCCCCCCTGAAGTAAGCCTTAATGTCTTTTCATTACGGTCCAGATAAACGTAATGATCAAATTCTGTTGGAAGCTCATATTCATTAGGAATGCCTCTGTAAGGAATACGACAATCAGTAGCCACAGCCTTCTTATAAGTTGCAAATCTGACCTTACAATTCACCGTTTCACATTTTCCTTTTACAAAAAGGGTTATTCCCATAGAAGAAGGCATATTTTGTGTGGCAAGACCAATCTCTTCGTCAAGATTATCCTCGTCAGCATCAAACTCTAAGTGGTGATGTTTGACAAATCCCTCTTCAGTATTGACTAAAACATCCTCCGTCTCGTCAATCTTCACCTCACTATCCTGTTCCTCAACTCTCAAAGCGTCATTATTGTCAGCTTTCATTTTAATATTCTTTGTAAAAAGTACACCTACTGAGTATCTGGTATTGGGAGCATCGGAAATAAGTTCATGTTCAATATCAGGAATAGATATCTCTGATCCCGGTCCCATAAGTTCTTTTTTTACAAGCTCTATATACTTATCTCGTACCCTTATCATCTTTTGCTTATCTTCCATAATTACCACCCTTAAATCAAAATCGGCCTATTTGCCATCCCCATAGGAACAACCATTTTAACCTTCGCTATTCGTTCAACTCTTTTAATCTCTGCAAGTGTATCTATCTTTTCGTAAATTGATTCCATATAATTTTGTATCTGCGGAGTTCGTCCGCTTAATTTATCAACAATCGCTGTTCCCACCCGGTCCAATATTTTTCGTCTGATAGATCTTATATCTCTACAGGCTTCAAATGTCTTCGGGGCTCTCCTTAAGTTCTTCAACACCTGTAATATTTCCTATATGACGTATTGAATCAACATCTCTTGGGCCAACCGTGTAAGAATCTTCATCCAGCCAATGTAATATTGTTTGCTCGTGTACCCCGGCTCCATCTCTAAGCATTAAATCCACAACTTTCCTAGCAGTGTGTCCATTAGAACGCATAAATTCCACCAACGCTCTTTTCCACAAGTTTGCCTTCCTATACTTTTCTTCAGTATTGCTGTCAAACTTGCCGTCTATAAACAGTTTATCAAGTATAGAACTGACGATGTCTTTGGTATCGTCATTATTTTTCGTAAAGATGATAGAATCTCCTTCACAAAATTCCTGTACTCCTACTTCCTTAACTATGCCTGTAGCTTCCTCAAGCACATATCCTTTGTAATTTCTACTTAAATAAGCCTTGGTGTCATCATCAAAAACAACTACAGCCACAATATCAGTATTCATTGCGCCTTCATATCCGGAATCGCTTTTATAGATTGAACCCATATATGACAAGTCAACGTTAGCAATATAATCTTCGATTTCTTTTTCGAAACCTTTTGCATTCTCTTCTTCAGTCGTTATTATTTCATCTTCATCCTGATTAGATATTATAATTGTCGATTTCCTATTAAGCCGGTTTAACCTATTATGAAATATCTTATCCTTAAAATAATACCCTACTTTCTCACTTTCATATATTACCGAAATAATTGTTGCTGCAGCATTACATCTAAAAACATTAAAAGCTTTTCCTTCGTAATCTCCAAGAACAACTACACAGTCGTACATCTTAGAACTGTCAAATCTGTTTGCAGTAACAAAATCCTTATTCCTAAACAAATACTCCGAAAAAAGTCCTGTTCCCTTTATGAGTGTTACATAATATGCTTTTGGAACAACAATGGCCACCCTCTTGCCTAAATGATTATATAAAAATTTTCGTAACCACTCATATTTTCCGTTAGTGCTTTTCTTTTCGACAAGTATCCCTTCAAGAATTTCAACCACGGTTAATGAACTCTTTTGCATGCTTTCCGGGAAAACCTCTGCCAGTCTCCTAAGCTCTGAATTTTTTTTCTCCGGAGAATCAACTTCAATAAGCCCTCTCTCCTCGGCCACAGAAAATATATCCATAGGAAATGGTGCAGTAACAAATAATTTCATCAATGAGTGCGCAAGAATTAGAAAATCGTCTTTCCCTTCTGTAGAATACTCCTCACGTTTTATCTCAAGAATATTCTTCTTGAACTCGTGAATCACATCCGATCCTATACCATTTTTTTCAATAATGACCAACTCATTATTCTTATCAATAATTGTATTAACTTGTGTTACGAGTTCTGTAATATAATGATTATTTTCGACTTTCTCATAAGTTGTATTTTCCAACAGAAATTCCTTGGTGCATGCAAAGATTTCCATCTTTTCAACATCTGATGTCAATTCAAGTCCCAAGTCACTGTTCATAGAAGAGCATATATATACATACTGAAGCGATTTTCTATTAATCAACTCAGGTAACTCAAAATAGCCTCTTGATATCGAATCTTCTCCAAGAACAATTAGCCCTAAATGCCTGTTCCCACGTCTGGACAAAAGTAAAGTTCTTGCAACGGAAACCTTAGAAGTAAACTTTAATGTCGGTTCGTTTTTACCTGTATTACCACCGTATCTATATTCTTCTTCCTCTGTAAAATAAGAAGCCGTTATCAATTCTAATAAGCTGATTTGTTTTTTGTTAAAAAGCAAACTTATGTTCTTTACCAAAAAATCAGCATGTTCATGGGGTGCCACTATCACACATGACGTGTCTAAAATACTAGGTATATTCTCCTTCTTGAAGCCCAACACATCAACGTAAAAAACATCTCTTAGTGATGTTTTCTTTCTTATTCCCCTTCCATCCATGCGAAACGAATCACCATTGTATGGTTCAATATTTCTCCATTCTTTTTCAGGGACATATTTCGTAGATATCTCACTTTGTACAAGTTTTATAAACTTTTTACCTTTTTCTGTTCCAATCTCGCTTCCGTCTATAAAACCCTTAAAAATGTAACGGCATTTCTTTGGTTGTCCGTAAAGAACTGTGTCCCCTTCTGAAAAAGAACTAATAATATCCATGGTTTCAGCTTTATTTGATATCAGATTAAAAATAGTTGCGTAAGTAATTAATACAACATCAAAACAAAGCGACCCTGTATGCATAACCAGCCCGATATTGTGGTCTCGCTTCGCTATTGTTTGCGTCAAAAAATCTCCAAAAGTCTTTAACAGTAGTTCCTTTGAAATAGTCTGTCCTTCAATCTGTATTTCGCACTTTTCAAAAACTCGATAAATTATCTCTTCATTTACCCGCATAGCACCCCCACATAAATTACCTAATTCTTATTTGTCCATCATAACCGAACACACAATCAATTTAGTAGCAAGATCATTTTTATACGTATTCTTGTCGATCAGCATTTTACATAACTATTGTATGAAATAGGTGTGTTTCTTCCTTTCACTTAGTCCGCTCTTTCATGCGTAAGCCAAACACTTACCTATTAAAAGTATAACACAATGAGGCTAAAAGTCACAATGACTCTTTATATAGTAAAATACAATGTTTCACTATACCAAATCTGTTTTTTTATTTATAATTTTTTTACAGTCAATTTAATTTACCATGTTATCTCCCTCTCTATTTTACTGAAATTATTTACTAAAAGTATAATTACACTATCGGATACTATAAGCACCTGCCTAATTTTCTCATTTCAGTATACAAGTTCTGAAACCATAGTATAAATCTCTATATGTTTATTATAATCAGGTCATCCGCAAACATTTCCGTAGGCAAGAATATTAAACATAATATTAATGTTAAAAATAATGCCCGGCTTATAATCAGGCATTACTTGCAATTTTTATATTTAAATTTTCTGTTTTTCTGATATCACCTTATGTACTTCCTTCCCATTATCAATCACACCCTGTATCAAGTCATGTTCCGGTTGCAGTGCTTCATATTCGCTTCTAATTTCAGTATCATTAAGTTGTTCATTTAAGAAATCATCAAATTTTCTACTCATTGCTATCTCCACTCCTACTTAAACAGTTATCTCTATATTCTATTGCTTTACCTATCTAAATACAAGGTGTCTTTTGTGTCACTCAAACAGACTGAAACAATTTGAATAGGATTCAAATATTTAAATTTTATCTTTAAGCGCTTCATCCATAATATCAACCCTATATTTTACTATCCGTTATGACTCTCTCTAAAATGTTCAAAAGCCTTCGCAGCATCCTGTGTCCTACCGGCCTTATAAGATTCATATCCTCTTTGTATCTTATCATGAATCTCGTCTGTACTCATTTTAGTCATATCAATACTCTCCGGGAGCACTTGGTAAAGTTATGGCAAAAGGAATCCCTCCGGTCAATACAATTTGATTAAGAAACATATCTACAGCCGTAGACATAGGAACTCCCAAACGTCCAAGTACAGCCTCCGCATTTTTCTTTAGTGTAGGATTTACTCTTAAGTTCAATGTTGCCGATTTATCCATATACGCTACCTCCATTCTTGTATCAATATTGTAACTATATTGTCGTTACTTATCAATGTGACAAGATTACCATAATATAAAAACAAAATGTTTTCAACTAAACAATATAAAGTATTTTCTTTATGTTAATTAAACTATTGATATACTTACTTCTCAAATGCGTTTCAGTTCTCTTTATTTGAATTAATTACACAGCTTATTTATACAAGGGTTATATCACCATGCTCTAAGTTAAAGACAACCTCTCATGTATTTTCATATCTTTATGGCAGTTTAACCATCTCTGAAGACCGGGCATATGACAGTGTTCTTTCATATGAGAGTCCCATAAATTGTAATTTAACAAGCTCATGAACTACTTATTAGAACGATGATGCTCATTTACTCTCTTAAACATCAATAATAATACCAGTATGATCTGTAAAAGCTAATGTTCTATAATCAATTATTATTTCCTTGATTTCCAAATCAGACTTTCCCAATACATAATCAATATGTGTATTACCCGAATAGGTTCTAAAAAAATTCTTTTTTTGTCAGCAGGAAATTTTTTTGCCTTTATAGTTATAATAATACGCTTTTTTTATTCAATAAAAGCCTTTTTCCCACAAATCATAATAGCCACTACCAATCAATTTTTGATAAAGCTCATAATTTAAGGATTCCTTGCGTTTTGAACTCGCATTTAAATCTCCACAAACAATATCAGCATCATAATTTTTTTCAAAAAAATCTATATCATATTCTCCTATTTCAATTTTTAGGTGTATGTACGCCTAATACTACACATTTATTCTTCTTTAACCTTATATGCGAATAATTATATCTTTTTAAAATCAGCAGTATCATCTCTTTTTCCAGTCTTTTTTTGTAAAATGCTACTGTTAAATGAATTTTTAGATTTAATATTACAGTTATCATAACCCTTAGGAAATATAGTTGAATACTTTTTCTCGTTTAACCTGTTAAATCTAACCTCTTGGATAATTGCTAAATCCGGGTTTTATATCATGTAAATAGTCATAAAAAAACTATTGTCAATTTGATAGTTAAACATATTAATATTCAATGTTAATAAACGCAAAATCTCACTCCTCTCTAATTTCAAATTTTTATTTTTGGTATTAAAAACCCCTGTTTTCTTTGCACTTTTTACTCCATATTTTCAAAGTTAAATACCTCCACAAATTCTTCTTCTGTCATATCCGGAAAAAACATATATCCCTTAACTTTACAGTATTTCTGTATCTCCATATATGCTATTTCAGCACTTTTATATCGATCATTTTTTATCACTTCCGGATTCGTTTTCCATTTTTGCATCAACTACCCCTCCAATCAAATTCTTGCCACTAGTCCCACCCAAATAAAACTTCCTCTCCATAACGAGTTAATGACTAGTATAAGTCAATTTAATTAGGCATATGTTTGTGACTGTGGTATAATAACCTTATCCAAGGGAGGTCACATTATGCCAAATTTAGTAAAGTCAATTAAACTTGCAGATGACGATAAAGCTACTTTAGAGGGTATCCTCAACCAAAGCACTATAGAAGTAAGAACCTATATCAGGGCTAAAATACTTTTGTTAAAATCAGAATGCTGATCAGATGAATCGATTGCGGATAAACTGGACATTTGCGTTACAACTGTAAGGTTATGCCTTGATAAATATAATACCGATGGCATTGAAGCAGCCCTGCATGATAACAAGGGACGTGGACGTAAAGCGGAAATTACCGATGCAGATATTACTTGGGTCATAAATAAGGCCTGCCAGAAGCCGAAAGAGTTCGGATATTCAGCCGAATTGTGGTATCCTGCCAGCTTTACGCGTTTTATTAATTCCATTGCAGAACAGGAAGGTCATCCGCGTATGGCATCCGTGACAGAAACAACGTTGCGCAAAATTTTGTCAAACGCAAAGATTCGCCCTTTTAAGGTATCTTATTACTGTGAAAAGCGCGACCCGGATTTTGATTCAAAAATGCATGATGTCCTTGTTATTTATAAACAACTTTCCCTACAGTTTGATGAGGAGGGAAACCTTAAGCCTATGGAAGGTATGCCGGTTCACACCCTGTCCTATGATAAAAAGCCGGGTATGCAGGCATTGAATACAACTGTTGACGATAAACCGCCTGTTCCCGGTACAGAGAAAAACAGTACAGTATACAGGGATTATGAATATGTGCGGTTAGGAACACTGTCATTGCTTGCTGCTATTGACCTACTTACAGGAGAGGCGATTCCACTGGTAAGTCCTACCCACAAAAGCTCTGATTTCGTCCGTTTTTTGAAGGTACTGGATGAGAAATATCCTGTCAGTGATAAAATACGTATTATTCTTGACAATCATTCTGACCATACTTCAAGGGAAACACAGGAATATCTCAATACAAGGCAGGGGAGGTTTGAATTTGTATTTACGCCAACCCATGGTTCCTGGCTGAATATGGTGGAAGGCTTTTTCAGTAAGATTACGAAACAGATGCTGAGCGGCATCAGGGTTTCAAGCAAAGAGGAGATGGAAAGCCCGGATTTATCAATACTTTGATGAAATCAATAAGGTTCCTGTTCCATATCACTGGTCGTATAAACTTGATGATATAGACCTTAATAAAGAAGATATCAGCAAGATTGTATATGAAGTTGTAAACCATAAAGCCGCCAATGCCTGTGATAAGGAAAAGCGTGCTCCAAAACCTCGAACAAGAAAGCGTAAGATTTAGAGGTTGTAAGTGTAATAAAACATAGTTTTATTTAAAGTGGATTATACTAGGTAATTTATGCTCACGGATACGAATCAGCTTAATACCCGCTTTTTTTGCGCGTGCATTCTTTTCATTATCCCCCAGAAGCTTGCTTTTATGCCAGTAGCTTCCATCATATTCAATCGCAACATCAATTGAAGGTATATAAATATCTAACTCGCCAACAGTCGAATGCTTATAGCGATTTACAGCATCACAATAGAATTTCTGTATATAATAAAAAATCACCTGTTCTCTAAAAGAAGTACTTGCTTTACCTTCCATGCTTCTCCTTACAAATCAAGTTCAATATCTTTTGATCTCGAAATACTCACAATAAGATTCCCAATTATATGTACGTACCATCCGTTTTCGCAAATAACATGAATACAGTCCATCTTTTCGTACTCACATGTATCGCCAATATTGCCTACGAATGTCAGATTACCAAGTATTGTTTCTTCGGCCTTATAGACATGAATGCTGCCATTTCCCCATACATGATGAAAGTCAAATACTCCGACCGGGATATCTCTTCCTACCTTATACACTCCTTGTGGGAGCTGATTCTTTTGGAGTTCCGGTGCTTTCTTATTATTAGACAACTGTCCATTGTCCATCGGTATTACAGACTCACCGTCTAAAGCCATTTGTAACAACCGATCACAAATAGCTGTCCCCGAATCAGCTTTAACAATATCCTTGCTACCATCCTTTAAGGTAACGCTAAACGTATAGGTAGTCCCCATCGGTTCAGCATTTCCATCCATGAGAATAACATCCGGATTAAAGATAGAATTACCGAAAACAAGTCCAGACTTCGTTCTTTTACTATAATTCTGAGTTTGTTCCAATAGCACAACACTCACAATATCTTCTATACGCATCTTCCTTTTGCCAAGTATTCCCATACCTCATCAATCACCTTCCTGCTATATTTAAACAAATGTATTTTTTGCGAGACCTTACTCATCCTCACCATCCCATCACAATCTTAAATAATTCTGATTGCCTCGTGGACATCCTTAGTCACCGGAATAATTTCCCTGATAATTTTGAAAGCTATCCGCAAATTCATCAACCTATACTCCAAATTCACGTACTACCTTATTTTCATCATCATATGTAACTATAAACTCTATATTGCCGCAGTCTCAATACCATAGCCTCTTGATCGCGGCTTAATATCCCATCAACAGCCATAGCCATCTTCTCAAACACCAAGCTGAAAATACTGTTCGTCGTTTTATATGACCACTTCCTGCAACCCGCGACGTCTAATCCAAGGTTACAACCGGACGCACATTTTGAAGTAGACATGTTTCCATATAAGAAAATCGAGCTTTTTCAAAAGTACGGCTTCAGATCCAAACCTCCGAAAAAGCCCGGAAATACGCTTTGTTTTGTCCCTTATTTACCATTTCTTGTCAGCAAACACACCGCCTCCACATGTAATAGTTAAGCTATTTGTGAATTTATCCACAAATGCAGAAAGTCCTTATTTTATGACTTTTGACAGCTTTTCTTTCTCATCAACCTTTAATTTTTAATTAGGCTATTTTAATAAATTGCGGTACTCTAATTCAATTTATCTCATTCTTAAGCAAAGCTACATCATGACTATTATTCTTCGGTTTTAATCTATTGAGAACTTTCTTTTCTACTTCTTGTGTCCAATAAATTTTTAGTTTCTTTCTTGCACGAGTAATAGCAGTATAAAAATACTGTGAGTTATTAATTCATCAATCTCGTCCGTTAAGATAATTTTAACGGAATCATATTCCAGTCCTTGTGCTTTGTGGATTGATACAGCATATGCAATTTGGAACGGAACCATTGTTTTTGAAACACCATCGTCATCTTCATCTGTACTTTTGTTTTTATTAACCGCAAAGCGGATGATTGAATTACCGTTTTCAGCTTTTCCAATAATCTCAAACTCATAATCATCCACATTTAGCTCAATAAGTGGTCTATCAATTTCTATATCAAATTGAATGCGCTCGGTTGGCTTGTCTTTATCCAAAATTATAAAATTTACAATTCGAGCTTTCATATTATTATGAATAATCGGCACCTGTTCTTTATTCCGACTAAAAAATTTATCAGCAGAATCATTAAACAGAACTGGATCACCAACTTTATACCGTTGTATCCCTCTCCATATTTCCTTGCCATTATTGTTTTCTTGCATAAAATGATTAATATTATTAATTCCGTATAATCCCCCATAATTCAGACAAAGGATTATTTCATCATCCTCTGCTGAAGTAAACATAGATGGATCAAGGTTAGCTGAGAATTCACCTCCTTGCAATCTATCAAAAACATCATCTTCCATTCTGCGCACATTATCCCATAATGCAAGTAGCTGCTTACTGTCACTTCTATATGGCTTAGTTAATTCACAAACTGCTGATTTCGGCAAAAAGCTACGAACAGCATCAAACCAATTACCAAATTCAATAGCTTCTATCTGATAAGTATCTCCCACCAAAACAAGTAACTTAAATTTTGCAAGTTCAAGCAACTTTCTCATATTTTGATTGCTTATAGTACTACATTCATCAATTATAAGGATGTCATAATCTCGTTTCAAATCCTTTGTATTTATAAATTTCGTTATTGTCATAAACTCACAATTTGATGACGCAGCAACTTTTCGCTTAAGATTATTTACTGCAGGATTTGTATGAGCTAAATAAATCTTAGAATAATTATTAAAGGTGTGAAACATGATTTATAAGAGTTGTTTTACCGGTGCCTGCTGATCCGTATATTACAGAAACCCTTGACTTAGTGAACATATTTATCAATACTTTTCTCTTTTCGTCAGAGTCAATTTGATAATCTGTGTTTTGAAGCCAATGGTTCACCATATTAGAATAATTTTCTACACCATCTACTGCCAAGCTTTTTACTGTTTGAATAATTGCAATGGTATCATCCTTATAATTCTCAATAAAAATATGATTATTTACAATTATTAACTTACGAGCTTGCTGTTTCTCACTCATATACAATTCTTCGTTATAGGTTTTGACAAGCATATCAATATCTTTAATATCACCTAGCTTATACTTGCCATTATCTTCGCATTTTTCTAATGGTGTAAAAAGAACTCCTTTCTGCTCTGTATTATTTTTAACCATCCACGCTAAAATCTCATGTTCGCGTCCAGTTGCATCAAGGCAATCAAATAAATCCGAAATGCTCGGAACGTGATGTCTCAAAGCAGAACAAAAAGGCATTGTATCAAAAGGAATACATTCATAAGCTAAATAAAGATGTGAAAGTTTAAAATTTCCTCCCACATACTCATACTTGCATTCTTGATAATTCCATTTCCAATGTTTTTTATACTGGTCTTTAATAATTCTGTTCGTCATATGATGAAGCAAATATCGAAGAACATTGCAACCCGGTTTTTCATTTTTTATAATCAATCGACAAGTATCAAGAACATCAAAAAAATGTCGAGCAGTACTTTTAGGTACTATTCGCTCATAGACTTCTTGGTAAGCCTCATCTGAAAACATAATAATTTCAGACAAACTTACTCCTGTTTCAGTTAAATATTGAGCAAAATTTCGTTGTTCTGCTTGACCTGGAATAAATTCATTATTGTCTATGAGTTTACTAAAATTTGAAAACTCGCATGGACGAATATTCACTTCCCAATCCACGATAATTCGAATTGGCATTTGTTTGCCAAATAAATCTATATAATTATCGGCAATAGCAAATTTAACCGCATAAAAATCTGTAATTTCAATATCAGTAAATGCAATTATTCGGTCTGTTTTACTAGATCTATCATTTGCAGGAATAAAAGCAACTTCGTAGTATATTTTATTACCAAAAAAGAATGGTTTAATTGTCTGAATATAAAAGCGATCAAATCGAAAACCATTTCGTATGGGAGTTTTGTATTGATCTACTTTTTGAGCAATTTTCTCATAATATTCTTTAAAACAATCATCAGTTTCTAATGGGAACTGATCAAGATTAGAAAGTACATCCATCGAATATTCTTTATGCAAAAATTTTTTTATGCGAAAAAGATATTCATAATATTTCAACATCAATCGCTCAGAATTCTCTTCTTCTAAAGTGCGATGCGAAACTGATACTTGCAAAAAATGATGAAAGCGAGACAAATGGCGTAAAAAACTTTCGTTTTTTACGTATTTAACAGCTTTTTGAATATTTTCATGTGAATCTTCTATGTCATTGCCATTAGCATAAACTTTCAGCATAATATGCTCCACAAAATGTCGAAGCTGAGAAAGAATATCCTGTGAAATCTGCCCTCTTGACAAATTGCTCATATTGCTTATATGACGACATATGACTTTATCTGTTTTTAAAATTTGCTCATCAATTTGTAAATTGGTCTTTGCAATCATATTATCCTCCATTTGTATTTCTAAATACATTTGTATATATTTCTCACTTTTAATATCTAATTGTCAATTATCTACTTCTCTTTGAAGTATACTTTTGAGTTTTTCTTCTGCTACCATTCTCATCTTTTGTCACATTGCTCCTACGTGCTTTTTCTATCTGCACAGCCTCAAACACTTCTTTAGATATTATCGCTGGATTATTATCCGAAGACAAATATTGTACCTTACTTTTACTAGATTTTAGAAGCATGACATTCCCCGTATACTTCTCATTGCTAAGCATTACATCAATCGTTCTCTTGCACCATTTCTCTTTTCCGGTAGGCGAGAGGATTTGCTTTTTTCAAGTTCTCTGATAATCCCTATAACACTTTGACCACTGAGATACAAATCAAATATCAGCTTAACATTTTTAGCTGTTTCTTCATCAATAATCAGATGACCTTCCTTATCATGCTTATAGCCATAACTCTTTCTATCATAAAGTTTTGATGTCCCAGATGCCGCTTTTTGCTTAATTCCCCATCGAATATTCCCACTTCTTGATTCATTTTCAGCCTGTGCAAGCGATTCAATTATCGAAATCATTAAGTCGCTATCCGTATTCGCAGTATCCAATTCTTCCTGTTCAAATATTACACGAACGCCTAATGTTTTCAGTTGATTCAAGGCATCCAGTATTTCTACAGTATCTCTTCCAAATCTACTGATATTTTTCGTTATAACTATTTCAATTTTTCTCGAATTGCAATCTTCCAGCAGACGATTGAATTCTTTCCTTGATGCCCCCGTCTTGCTGGTAGCAATATACATATAAACATCTGCCAACACCCATTGCGGCATTGCAGCCGTCAATCGTGTCAAATGAGATACTTGGACTGTCAGGCTTTGCAGTTGCTCCATGCTGTTTGTGCTGACACGGCAATAAATCCCGACACGTTGTTCTCTTTTCGGTATCGGAGGTATAAAATGTACCTTTGAATTTCCCCGCATATTTTATCCTACTCCCATCTTCCACCTAATTACTATACGTCAATAATAACATATAGTAATTAGCCAATTCAACCATTCTATCAACTCAACATATTAAATATCCATCCTGTCTACACAACATACCCAATATCTATTCCATCAACTCAACTGTTCGAATGGATATGTTCCCACACATTGATTTAAAGGGATTTTCTTGAATTCATCGCAGTCAAACTCCATGCTGCATTTCACAGAATTCCCTAATTTCAAGCCATTTTCTCACTCTTATTTCTCCACCCTTGACATCAACACGACACTCTCCACATGAGATTTTTAGGCTATTTTAGGAGTATTCAATCCTTGCATAAAGTCCAATGACTTAGCGGTGTTTACATCAATGCTTTCAACTCAATACAGCAATTTTTGATTAGGCTATTTTGAGAACTTCTTTAAAATCGTTGCATCATCATTTTCCATTGATGGCTGCGCAAAATAGCAAAAACTAACATTTGGTTCATTACAAAAATGTTTAAATAGTGACTCTCGTAGTAATTTGGTTTTATCTGCGTTGAATTCACTTCTTTGCCCACTATTAGGATTTCTTTTTACCTTGTTACAATAAATCTTATTAGGATTCTCGGAGTCACTTCGACTCAATGAATTCACCATTGCTTTTCGCACAATATCAGACACAATATCTGGTACCATTTGAGGAATTATATTTCCAAGCTGTTTCGTAAATTGACAAAGAATATCTGCCATATTATCAGAATATTCTATTCCAAAATACAATCTTAAAGTTTTAGCATCAATTATCAAGCTTTTTACTATTAGCCTCAACCTGTAAATCATTACTTAAATCATTGCTTTTCATAAAATGTAATTTTACCAATGCATATTGATTCGCTCGTTTTTCTGTTCTAACAAATCTTTTTACAAGTACAATGTATTCAATCTTTTTATATTCGAATACAAAACTACATATTGTCCATTCTTTACTTACAATATCATCTTTTAAACATTTCAAATTACTCAGCAAAATACTCGCCACCTTCCGCTATATAATTGTAAGCGTCAATTCAAGTACGCCTCCCCATAAATACACTTACACTATAAAATAATCTTATACTAAATATGTGGAGGTGCCTATGGCTAAATATTCTAAAGAAGAAAAAGAGCAATTGATTGAGGAGTTTAAAAATAGTGGATTAAGTATCGCAAGCTGGGCTAGGAAGAATGGATTACCTATTTCAACAGTCACAGGATGGGTGAGTAAACATGATAAGAAATCAAAGCACTCTAAGGATGTTAAATTTATTGAAATCAAGACAACACAAGCCGGCAAGACCCTAAAGATGGAGATAGGTGCTGTCAACATCGTAGTGGATAGATATACGGATCTTGAACTACTTGCAAAGGTGATCAAGGTGGTGAATAAAATAAATGTTTAACTATGACAACTATCGTGTAATTCTTTCTTGTGGTGCTACTGATATGAGGAAAAATATAAATGGATTAGCTGAAATTGTTTATAGCAATTTCAACCTTGATCCAAGAGATAAGGTAATATTTGCTTTCTGTAACAATGTAAGGGATAGGATAAAGCTTCTTGTATGGGAAGATAATGGATTTTGGATTCATTTTAAAAGAATTGAAAAAGGACATGTGGTTTGGCCGTCACAAAGTGATACAGAAATCACTATGGATTTATTAATAGACGACTTGAAGAATATAATCATGGCACCGGGAATAAAACAAAAAATCAAGTGTAGTGAAGTCTTTAAAAAGTGTTGATTTTGCTGGATTTACCATAGATTTTATAGTATAATCTTTACATAAATATTTGAGATTTGGAGGTCCGGTAAAATGAAAACTATAGATGAATTGCAAGCAGAAATTGCCGGACTTAAGGCTATCTTACATGATAAAGACAATGAGATTAAGACTTTAGAAAAAATAAAAAAAGAAAGGACAAAGAGATTGAGACTTTAGAAAAAGTACAAAAAGAAAAGAGTGAACAGATTGCTAAGTTAAATAAATTAAATAATTGGTATATGGAGCAACTGAAATTAAAGGCAAAAGAGAAATTTGGCAAATCAAGCGAAAAAGCTATTGATGGACAACTTTCTCTTTTTGATGTCTTCAATGAGGCTGAAACATTTAGAGAGCCCATTCAAAGTGAGCCACCACAGGAAAGTATTATACCTGAGCATAAAAGAAGAAAAGCTAAAAAAGGAAGCAAGTTTAATGATATTCCTGTTGAGGTAGTTGAATATAAATTAAATGACAGTGAACAGGTATGTGATAACTGCCACAGCCCCCTTACAGTTATGAAGAAAGAGATAAGAAAAGAACTGGTGGTAGTCCCTGCAGAGGTTAAGGTTATAGAGCATGTGACTTATGTTTATAGTTGCAGAAACTGTGACAAGAATGGAGAAAGTGGCTTTATAAAGATAGCACCTCATCCTAAAAGCTCTTATTAAAAAAAGAGTGTAGTATCACCAAGCTTTATGTCTTATATAATGAATCAAAAGTACACACTTGCACTACCACTATATAGAATGGAGCAAGAGTTTAAAAGATTAGGCTTTGAGATATCAAGACAAAATTTATCTAATTGGATCATAAAAGGAGCTAATCTTCTAAAGCCTATATATGAGCAGATAAAGCTTAGTCTACTAAATGAGACACTACTCCATGCAGATGAAACCGTCCTGGAGGTATTGCATGAACCCGGAAAGGAAGCAGGAAGCAAGTCATATGTATGGGTGTATAGAACAAGCAAATACAATACACATCCTGCAGTATTGTATGAATATACACTTGGTCGAAGCGGAGACTATGCTAAAAAGTATCTTGAGGATTGGAAAGGAACTTACCTTCACTGCGATGGGTACACCGGATATAAAAAGCTTATGGATAAGACCTTATGCGGATGCCTTGTACATGCAAAGAGAAAGTTCCATGAAGCATACGAAGTTAATAGGAGTAATGAGTATGCAAAACAAGGGGAGACTTATCTAAGGAAACTATTCCGCTTGGAAGATAAGGCAGACGAATCCGGTCTTACATTGGAAAAGCGACTGGAAATGAGAAAAACCGAGTCCAAACAAGTACTTGATGAGTTCTATAGTTGGATTTCACAAATAGAATCAAAAATCCTTCCTAAGAGTTTAATGGGGAAGGCTATTACTTATGCAATAAATCAAAAAGAGTACTTAGAGAACTTTCTAAAGGATGCAAGAATACAATTAAGTAATAATCTTGCTGAACAAAGTGTGAAGCCATTTGTTATAGGTAGATCTAATTGGCTATTTGCGAATACACCTAACGGGGCTAATGCATCTACATTGATATACAGTATAATTCAAAGTGCAATACTTAATAACCTGATACCACAAAAATATCTTACATTTGTTTTTGATACCATACAGTCAGGTAGAGACGCTTCAAGCCTAGTACCTTGGTCAGATGAGATTCCTGAGAGTTGTAAAAATAAAAAGTCGTAGGATTAGAATGATAAGTTCTAGTTATATGACTTTTTGCTCTATGCGTACTTAGCTTGACGCTTACATTTTCTCCCCATCAATGATACTTTAGATAAATTTCCTGCCTTCACTTCTTCACAGATACGGCGTACTATTCTTGGAATTGCCGTAGTATTGCCAAAGAAATCTCTTGCCATATAATTACCCGGAGCTAGACCTGGAATTATATAATTTATAATCATTCCATATACCTTCATTTCATTTGAATTTAAAGTAATCATTCCTTTTTCTCCTTTTGAAAAAAATCATTTGTCAAATTAGCTGCAAGTATTTTTCATTTGTGACAGAATATTTCTTTCTGTTTGTGTTAAAAGACTTTTAGGTTTTTTTGTTAATACTAATACTCTAACCAAAAAATCCATGTCTGAAATATTATCAATCACTTTATAGTCTTTATATACTCTTTCAAATGAGAACAATCTTCCATGCCATAAATTTTTCTTTAAAAAAACTGTCATATTCATTTTGAATTTTCATTTAATAATGATCTTGAAAGTCCTGTAAATGCTCTACCAGGTGAACTTAATTCAAGTTCAGATTCTACTTTTAAAAACAACTGTGTCGTCATTTTCAAACGGTTCAACTACTGTCACCTTTTTTTGATTATAATTACTCTCAAGAGAGTTCATTTCATCAAGTTTGGCTTTAAGGAATTCCAAATGATCCTTTAAAGAACCTGTCGGATTAGGATTTGCCAATTTCATTTTTTTAACATTATTTGATGCATACAGTTATCTCCTTTATTTTTAAATCAAATATTTAGTTTTTTTGATTTGAGATAATAATACCATATTTTTATTCTATATGTAAATGCTCAAAACAAAAAATCATTTTTTGATTACCAAATAGTACAAAATAGAATGGAAGCACCTGTAAAGTAGATTTGCTCTACTTTTCGGATATTCCAAACCGGTTCTTTGTTCTTGTTCAGATATTCTGAACATTTACTTCAAATTTTACCAAATTTAAACATGAATTTCTTGTGTCTAGTCCTCATTACAATCGTATTGAATTTTTTATTAAGAAAGGCTGACCAAGTTCATTGCTCATTCTTTCCGTAGTGCAATAACTATTTCAGAGGCATCCGACAAAGCTAATGTTTCTACTCACACTGTATATAAGATACTTGGTACACTTAACAATTCATCTGATAGAATTGGGGAAGCTATATCAATAGATGAGTTTAAAGGGAATGCCGGAACCGAAAAGTATCAAACTATTGTTGTGAATCCTATAAAACACAAAGTTCTTGATATACTCTACTCAATAAAGAGTGCATGTTTGGTTGAATACTTTAAGTCTCTTGATAAGTCAAAACGCATGAATGTAAAATATTTCTCATGTGATATGAATAAGACTTTCATAGATATAGCTAAAACATACTTTCCAAATGCTAAGATAGTTGTTGACAGGTACCACTTTATAAGGCAGGTATATTGGGCTCTGGAGAAGGAAAGCACACTTCATAAAAGAGTTGTTTATTAAGCTACTTGATGAAAAATCATACTCAAAGCAAGGAGTGCTACTTCGCGAATGGCTGCTTGAAGTGGAAAGTTCCGCATAAAAAGAGTTTAATGCGGCAATCACAGCATTTAGAAATAATTACAAATACATCTTAAATCCACTTAAGTATCGACATATATCAAATGGGCCTACAGAAGGGTTTAATAACAAGATAAAGGTACTTAAAAGAATATCTTATGGTGTACGTAACTTTACATATTTTAGGAATAGAATTTTAATGGTTACGGCTTAAAAAATGTCTGGGGACGAGGTCTTTTTGTTGTGCAAAAAAATATTTATCAGGCTTTAAATATATAATGCCAGGTAAAATGCTAAGTTCAAAAAATTCAAATATAAAAAGTGGGCTGAAAAATCAACCCACCCCAACACTTGACAAAGAACCTTAATTTAGATTCATATGTTTTTTTATTTCGAAAGCCTTATTTCTGGAGTAATTATAACTGATAGGTTCATCTATATCAAAAGAATAATACCCTATGATACCTTCTGCGCAGAAGTGTAGCTTATCTTTAAGTTCTTTATCGGAACTGTTTTTCCAAGCCTTGTAAATAACAGGCATTGCAGCCATATCACTTTCCCTAAGATCATATATATCATAGTATGGCAGATTACCGTTCATATAGGCATTAAGATTATACCCGGCAACCACTGCGTCTATATTAGCAAGACAAAGAAGTACAAAAAGTATATTTCCTGCATAGAAACTTAATTTGGTAACAGGAAAGCTCTTCTTAAATTCTCCAATTATGATAAAGGCAAATACAAAACATAAGAAAATCATAAATACACTTGGAATTATGCGCAGTGTTGTAAGTCCATAAGTGCTTATATACAGATACATCTTGGCAAAGTCAACCGATATAAGTGCCAATGTTAATATTGAATTTAGGATTATATGAATACGCAAATACTTATTATTTTCATTTTTAACTGAAAAAATTTTAGCTACCGCAATAAATACTATATTGATTAAGGCAACAGCCAGAAGTTCAAAAAATCCTCTTCTTGCATATTCTGAATAGGTAAAATCAGCCGGCAAAGAACCGCCTAAAATATCTAAAAAATATATAGCCTGTATTCCTATAAAAAGAATATAAAAGCAGCAAATAACTGCATTAACGGTATATAAACTAAGTCTTGGTATGAAAGTTGCATTATCCATGGTTTTATTAAACTTATCTATATTAAAGGACTTTGAATTATCCTCTATGGAACTTCCGTAGATAAGTGCGTACAGGTAGGTTGCCATAGGTAGTGACCATATAAGAGTTCCTATATTTTCAGGAACATTGATATCGAAGTTGAATAAATGGTCAAAAATATTTTTAAAAGTAGCATCTGCACTTGAAAGCAGGAAAATGACAATCATTATAAACGGAGTACCAATCAAAAGTCCGAGAAAAATATGCAAAAAGTACTTAGTCTTTGTACTTGAAGTGCTTTTTCCCCTCTTTGAAAACATGCAAATCCAAAAAGAAGTAGCATTATGTATAGGAATAAATACAAGTGCATTGATATAGTCATATAATATAAGCGCTGAAGTTTCACTTTTTATAAGCTTGTTAAATACCGCTACAGGAAGGTAAATAAGCATAAAATTCATAGCTATTTGCATAAATATATTAAGGGAATAGTTATAAAAAACAGTAAAGCTTATGGCTAAAAGTATCATAAGTACCGATAAAATAATACTTTCACTATTGAACTTAACAGCCTTTAATTTAGCATATGCAAGCACTGAGATAACATAAAGTACTATGTATAAGGTAGCTCCCAAACCTAAAGTTACCATACCTGTATTTAAGTTATAATATTTTATGCATAAATGCGAGTATAAATACAACGGGCAGCATTATTATATCTAACGTTTCAAACTTATATTTAGGCTCTTTTTTTATTGGAGTCTTATTTGAAGTTTCAGACTCCATATTAATGCCGACTGTGGGAGTACTTGCAGTATTGTTTGAACTGTCAGCTATATTATTGCCTGCACTTGCAGTGTTGTTTGAACCGTCAGCTATATTATTGCCTGCACTTGCAGTGTTGTTTGAACTGTCAGATACATTATTGTTTGCATTTGCAGTTATATCATTATCTGAATTTATAGCTGTATAATTATCTGATAAATTTTCGCTCATGTTAAAGACCTCCTTTAGTTTTCGTCAGGTATGTATTCCAGTATATCTGCCACTTGGCAGTTAAGTTCTCTGCATATAGCCTCCAAAGTGGAGAATCGTACCGCCTTGGCTTTATTATTTTTAAGAATGGACAAATTGGCAGCTGTGATACCTATTCGCTCGGCAAGCTCTCCGGCAGACATCTTCCTTTTTGCCATTACCACATCTATATTTACCATAATCATAACTTTTCTCCTTATATGGTATACTCATTTTCTTGCTTTATTTCTATAGCCTCTGTAAAGACATTCTTAACTACTCTCAGTATAAGAGCCATAAATGCAGAGCCTGTAACAAGTAATACAAAAGGTAGATAGAAAAATGTTAAAATAAAGCATACAAATGAGACAATAAAACAGCACCATGAAAGCATTCTAAGATACTTGACATTTTCTGCTATAAATACTTTAGACTTATGTATATTACATAAGAGCTTATATAGGAGAAACAGTGCGGTATAGGCAAGTATATCAAGTATGTAAACAGCAATCATACTGAAAATGATATACTTTCCGATAAGTTCTTCCTTGGAAAGAGGAATATAAATGCGCCTTAAGATAATAAATTTTATATCATGGTGTATGTAAATATTAAGCAGTATACCCAATATGGCAAAAACAAATACACATACCTTAGATAAAGCTATACTTTTATTTTGTGTCCAATTCATCACAACCTCCTACTTTACATATAGATATTTACAAGCTGTAAAAAAATTCATTAATACTGGGAACATGATAACATATAATTTAATGTTTAGCAATAAAAAAATGTATTGTTATTCGATAAAAAAATATTGAGATTCATTTAAGAATTGTTTTTTTAAGATGAGTTGTAAGGTGATATTATTTATTAAAAACATTTTGTAAAATAAAAAAAGTGAGCTGAAAAAAATCAACCCACCCCAAAAACTTGACAAAAGAACCCAAAAAAGAGCAGACGCCCTCGCGTCTGCTCCAAAAATATCTATATATTATATTACTTTCTCTCAGCAATTGCTGCCTGTGCTGCTGCAAGTCTTGCAATCGGCACTCTGAACGGTGAACATGACACATAGTCAAGACCGATCTTGTGGCAGAACTCAACTGATGAAGGATCTCCACCGTGCTCTCCACAGATACCTACGTGGATATCAGGTCTTGTCTGCTTTCCAAGCTCGATAGCCATCTTCATAAGCTTACCTACACCAACCTGGTCAAGCTTAGCAAACGGATCGTTCTCGAAGATTTTTCTGTCGTAGTAAGCATTGAGGAACTTACCTGCGTCATCTCTTGAGAAACCGAATGTCATCTGTGTAAGGTCGTTTGTACCGAAGCAGAAGAATTCAGCCTGCTTAGCAATCTCATCAGCTGTAAGACATGCTCTTGGGATCTCAACCATTGTACCAACTTCATACTTGATGTTTGAGCCTGCTGCCGCAATCTCCTCATCTGCTGTCTTAACAACGATATCCTTAACGTACTTAAGCTCCTTAGCGTCAGATGAAAGCGGAATCATGATCTCAGGCTTAAGATTCCAATCAGGATGAGCCTTAGCTACATTGATAGCCGCTCTGATAACAGCCTTTGTCTGCATTACTGCAATCTCAGGATATGTTACTGCAAGACGAAGTCCTCTGTGTCCCATCATTGGGTTGAACTCGTGAAGTGAAGCAATAATAGCCTTGATCTGTGCTACTGTTTTGCCCTGAGTCTTTGCAAGCTTCTCAATCTCAGACTCCTCTGTAGGAACGAACTCATGAAGTGGCGGATCAAGGAATCTGATTGTAACAGGGTTACCCTCAAGTGCCTCGTAAAGCTTCTCGAAATCTCCCTGCTGTACAGGTAAAATCTTATCAAGAGCTTTCTCTCTCTCTTCTACTGTATCTGAACAGATCATCTCTCTGAATGCGTCAATTCTGTCGCCTTCAAAGAACATATGCTCTGTACGGCAAAGTCCGATACCCTCTGCACCAAGCTCTCTGGCCTTTCTTGCATCCTCAGGTGTGTCTGCGTTTGTACGAACTTTAAGTCTTCTATACTTATCAGCCCATCCCATGATTCTTCCGAACTCACCTGCAATCTGAGCTTCCTGAGTTGGGATAGCACCGTCATAAACATTTCCTGTTGTACCGTCGAATGAGATAACATCTCCCTCGTGGAATGTCTTTCCGCCAAGTTCGAACTTCTTGTTCTCCTCATCCATAATAATCTCTGAAAGACCTGATACACAGCAAGTACCCATACCACGAGCAACAACGGCTGCATGTGATGTCATACCGCCACGAACTGTAAGGATACCCTGAGCTGCCTTCATACCCTCGATATCCTCAGGTGATGTCTCAAGTCTTACAAGAACAACCTTCTTACCTGCTTCAGCCCAAGCCTTAGCATCATCAGCTGTAAATACGATCTGTCCGCTTGCAGCACCCGGTGAAGCGGCAAGACCCTTACCGATAGGTGTAGCCTTCTTAACAGCCTCTGTATCAAATGTAGGGTGAAGAAGTGTATCAAGGTTTCTTGGCTCTATCATAGAAACAGCCTTAGCCTCATCGATCATTCCCTCATCTACAAGGTCACAAGCGATCTTAAGTGCAGCAAATGCTGTTCTCTTACCGTTTCTTGTCTGCAACATGTAAAGCTTTCTATCCTCGATAGTAAACTCCATATCCTGCATATCTCTGTAGTGATTCTCAAGCTTATGGCAGATTTCAACAAATTCATCATATACAGCAGGCATTACTTCCTTCAACTGATCGATATGCTGTGGTGTACGAACACCTGCAACAACGTCCTCACCCTGTGCGTTCATAAGGAACTCACCCATGAGCTTTCTCTCACCTGTAGCAGGGTCTCTTGTAAATGCAACACCTGTACCTGATGTATCACCCATGTTACCGAATGCCATCATCTGTACGTTAACAGCTGTACCCCATGAATATGGAATATCATTGTCACGACGATAGATGTTTGCACGTGGGTTATCCCATGAACGGAATACAGCCTTAACAGCAGCCATAAGCTGTTCCTTAGGATCTGATGGGAAATCTGAACCGATCTTTGACTTATACTCAGCCTTGAACTGATTTGCAAGTTCCTTCAAATCCTCAGCTGTAAGATCAACGTCCTCTGTAACTCCCTTTTTCTCTTTCATCTCGTCAATAAGAACCTCAAAGTACTTCTTACCAACTTCCATAACTACGTCTGAGAACATCTGGATAAATCTTCTGTAGCAGTCATAAGCCCATCTTGGGTTACCTGACTTTGCAGCCAGAACCTCTACAACCTCTTCGTTAAGACCGAGGTTAAGAATTGTATCCATCATACCAGGCATAGATGCTCTTGCACCTGAACGAACAGAAACTAAGAGTGGATTTTCCTTATCACCGAATTTCTTTCCTGTGATCTCTTCCATCTTAGTAATATTCTCCATGATTTGACCCATGATCTCATCATTTATCTTCTCGCCATCCTCATAGTACTGTGTACATGCCTCTGTTGTAATTGTAAATCCCTGTGGAACAGGAAGACCTAATGCAGTCATCTCTGCAAGGTTAGCACCCTTACCACCTAAAAGATTTCTCATTGTTGCGTTACCTTCCGTAAAAAGGTATACCCACTTATTTGCCATACGTAAAAACCTCCATATGTATTTTCCTGTATTTTTCGTCCATTATTATACCATATTCATATAATATAGCAAAGCATAAAAAAGAAAATTATTTACCTTTTACAGGGAATTTTTGATATTTTTTTACGAAAAGTTTGTAAACAGTAAAATTTCACAAATTCCTGTATACAGTATCCTAACCTATTCAGTCAAAATTTGCTTTTTAACCCTTAAATTAGGCAATATATCTCTGTTAAATCCCAAAAACTCACCACAAAAATAAAACTTTATAAAATTGTATCTTATAAAAAAATCTTGCAAATAAAAAAACTTTTTGCATTATACTATTATGTGTGAAATAATAAGAAAATGTTTAATGTAGTAGCTTTTGCTACTTTATCTATGAAAATGTATATGGAGGAATTATGCATCAGGAACAATGTATTAAGGACAATTTATATTATGTGGGAGGAAGTGACAGAAGGCAGAGACTTTTTGAAAATGCCTATCCTATTCCGAACGGAATGTCTTACAACTCATATGTTATATTGGATGAAAAAACTATACTCTTTGATTCTGTTGACAGATCTGTAGAGGGAGTATTCTTTGAGAACTTAAAAGCAACACTTGGTGACAGACCCCTTGACTATGTAGTTATAACTCATATGGAACCTGACCATGCCGCTACCTTAGGCGATCTTTTAAATATGCACCCTGAAATGATGATAGTAGGAAATGCCAAGATTAAGACAATGATCGGACAATTCTTTGACTTCTCTTTGGAAAACAGATTCTTAGAAGTAAAAGAAGGTGATACATTAAGCACAGGTAAGCATACATTCAAGTTCTATTTTGCACCTATGGTTCACTGGCCTGAGGTAATGATGGTATATGATGAGAAATCAAAAGCGCTTTTCTCTGCAGATGCTTTCGGTTGTTTCGGTGCACTCTCAGGAAATATATTCGCAGATGAGTTGAACTATGATTGCGAGTGGTATTCTGAATCCAGAAGATATTATGCAAATATTGTGGGAAAGTTCGGATTGCAGGTATTAAATATATTAAAGAAGCTTACAGACCTGGATATAGAGCTTATCTGTTCACTCCACGGACCTATATACAGAACAAAAGAGGATATTATTGAATGTTTCAAGAAGTATCAGACATGGGGATCATATTCTCCTGAGGATGATGAGGTGGTTATTTTCTCAGGCTCCGTTTACGGACATACAGAAGAGTTTTCCACATTACTCGCTACTCTCGTAGCACAAAGAGGTATCAGAAATACAAAGGTGCTTGATATTTCATCAATTGATGTGTCTTACCTCATTTCAGAAGCTTTCAGAGCTAAGGTACTTGTATTTGCATCTTCATCTTACAATGGCGGACTTTTCACTCCTATGGAAAACTTCCTTATGGATCTTGTTGCACATAACTTCCAGAACAGAGATGTTTTTGTGGTTGAGAACGGTTCATGGGCACTCACAGCCGGAAAGAGCATGCGTGAAATAATCGGACAGTTAAAGAAGGTAAATATTGCAGAGGAAACTATCAGTATCAAATCACTTCTTACAGAGGATCAGTACGCTGATGCAGTTGCAATGGCTGATAAGATCGTTGAATGCTTAAAGAAATAAAATGTTTTTTAATGTATACCTGTATTTATGCGGGTATACATTTTTTATTGATTTTTTTATACTCCGGTAGTAAACTTGTATCTTAATTTCATTTACAAGGAGTTTTTATGGTTTCTAAAAATAAGATAAAATCTGCTTTCTTTGCGGCATTTCCAAATACCATCCCTATTTTAGCCGGATTTTTATTTTTAGGCATTGCTTATGGTATCTACATGAATCAATCCGGTTTTAAATTCTACTACCCGATGTTCATGAGTTTTATAATATTTGCAGGCTCTGTAGAATTTGCTACCGTTTCATGGTTACTTGGAAGCTTCGATCCTGTAAATATCTTTTTTCTTACGCTTATGATAAATGCAAGACATTTATTCTACGGAATTTCAATGCTTGAAAAATATAATATTCCCGGTTGGAAGAAACTTTATTTGATTTACGGCATGTGTGATGAATCATTTTCTATAAATGCTACGGTAGATGTTCCTAAAGATATTGACAAGGGCTGGTTTATGTTCTTTGTAACCATGTTAAATCAGATATATTGGGTTGCAGGTGCCACTATAGGCGGAATATTTGGAAGTTTTATACCCTTTGATACTAAGGGAATAGAGTTTGTTATGACTGCACTCTTTGTAGTTATATTCCTTGAAAATTGGATTAAAGAAAAGGATCATAGCGCATCTGTTATCGGACTTTTTATATCATTTGTATGTCTGACTATTTTCAAAGGTACAAACTTTATCGTTCCTTCAATGATTATCATACTTACCGTACTTACATTACTTAGAGGGAGGTTAGAAAAACATGAGTAAAATACAGCATTTGATTATAATATTAATCGTAGCATTTGCCACAATGATAACCAGATTTTTACCCTTTATGGTTTTTCCGACAAACAAGGAAACTCCCTCCTATGTAAAGTATCTGGGCAAGGTTTTGCCGGCATCCGTACTGGGGCTTTTAGTGGTATATTCTCTTAAAGATGTATCAATATTTAATGAGTTTCACGCTTTACCCGAAGCCATAAGCATTGCAGTTATTGTAATATTACATTTTTGGAAAAGGCAGATGATACTTTCCATTTCCGCCGGAACAATACTTTATATGTTTCTTATACAATTTATTTTCAAATAAATTGCTTGCAATTGTTTATTAATTAATATATCTTTATTATAGATTAAACATCTAAGGAGATTTATGAAAGAGATTGCAAAAAAAGTAAAAACGGACAGTTTTATTCTGATGGCAAGCAGCAATGAGATGAGAAACAACTGTCTTCAAAATATTATAAAGAATTTGGACAAAAACAGAGAACATATATTATCTGAAAATCAAAAGGATATTGAAAATGCAAAGGCTGAAAATATATCCTCTTCCATACTTTCAAGGCTTTTGTTTGACGAGCATAAGATGGATACGGTCATAGCGGGTATCAATGATCTTATAAAGATGGAAGATCCTATAGGAAAGATAACATTAAAAAGAGAGCTTGATGCCGGACTCACTCTTACCAGAACCACAACTCCGATAGGTGTTATAGGAGTTATCTTCGAAGCAAGACCTGATGCCCTTGTTCAGATTGCTTCTCTATGTATAAAGAGCGGAAATGCAGCCATACTTAAAGGCGGAAGTGAAGCCAAGCTTACAAACAGGGCACTTTTTGAAAGTATAAAAGAGGCGGTTTTAGAAGCCGGTCTGCCTAAGAATATACTTATACAGCTTGAAGCCAGAAGTGATGTTGGTGAACTGCTTGGATGTAGTGAATATGTAGATTTACTTATACCAAGAGGTTCAAATTCATTTGTGAAATATATTATGGACAATACAAGTATTCCTGTTATGGGACATGCCGACGGTGTATGTCATACATATGTAGATGAGGACTTTGACCTTGAAAAATCTGTAAGAATATTGATAGACGCAAAGACTCAGTACCCTTCCGCATGTAATACCACAGAGACATTACTGGTTCATGAAAAGTCTGTTTCAAAGCTTTTACCGAAACTGAATGAAGCGTTTAAAACAGCAGGTATTAAGGTCTATGCCGATAAAGAGGTCTTAACGTATTTGATAATGCAGATACAGCCAATGATGATTCTTTCCATACGGAATATCTTGAGAAGACTATCAATGTGAAATCTGTAAAGAGTATTGATGAAGCAATTAATCATATAAATACCTACGGTTCACATCATACAGATGCCATACTTACGAATGTAGATGTAAATGCCGATTATTTTATGAGCAGAGTTGATTCTGCAAATGTATATAAGAACTGTTCCACAAGATTTGCCGACGGATTCAGATACGGTTTCGGAGCCGAGGTAGGTATCAGCACCGGAAAACTTCATGCCAGAGGTCCTGTAGGACTTGAAGGACTTTGTACTTACAAATACAAGCTCTATGGAAATGGCGATATAGTTGCAGATTATGCAAACGGAAATAAAGAGTTCCATTTTAGAGAATTATAAAAGGAAGGGTAATCCCCTTCCCCTTTTTATACTTATCTTACCCATGCACCGTTTGCGCCGAGTCTGAATGAATCAACTGTTGTATTTGTAGCCATATATCCTGAGCCCGGATAGAAATAGTACCAGTTTCCGCTGATCTGTGTCCATCCCTCACACATAGCACCATTGCTGTCAAGGTAATAATACTTTCCGTCACTGCTGTGAAGCCATGTATTGCTGAGCATCTTACCTCTTGGGATCTCCGCATTCATGTAATACCATTTACCGTTTGACTGCTGCCAGCCTGTTGTCATATGTCCATAGGAATTCATATAATAATACTCTCCGTCGACCTTCTGCCAACCTGTAAGCATTCTACCGGCATCATCAAAAAGATACCATTTATCAGCTATATATTCCCATCCGTTTGTCTTTAGACTGCCGTCAGGGTATCTGAAATACCATGTATCTCCGGAGATTTGTTCCATCCTACACCGTTTCCTACCTGAGTTGTTACATTGTTATTTCCTGTTGAAACATTTGAAGCATCAAGATAGAACTCATCGGAAGTTATCCATTCTGAATTTCTTCCATAATCATTGTCACCATGAGAAACTGTTCTGATTCTGAATTTATATGTACCCTTTTGAGTCATATCATTTCTGAAGTTATAGCTTGTTCCTTTATAGTTTTCCACCTTTGTGATATGTGTACTTCCACGCATCAATATAATCTCATAATATCCTGAAGTCTCTGAAGGTTCATCCCACTTAGCTATACCTATGCCGCTGTCTTTCCACTCTACATCCTCAGGTGCCTCATAAGTTCCCTTTAGAGGATTCAACTTTATATTTACTATCAGGTCTCCGTTTCTTGCTTGAAGAAAGATATTTTCCACCATTCACAGATATATTTGAAGATGAATAAGTTCCCTTAAATGAATAGTCACTGTTTGCCTCCAAAGTGATCTTCATCTTTATCTCATCACCTATATTAAGGCTGCTTCTTCCGCTTGTAATCTCGGCATCCGCTATATTAAATCTGTCGGATGTGGTATATACATTTATATCACCACCTGAATTACTGCCATAATTTATGCTTAAATTATCTGTTCTGTCACCTATACTTAAATTTGAATTTACTTTTATCCCGACTGAGCTAATTGTTTTATTTGCAGCATAAGCAGGTTTTGATAAAAGTGAACATAATAAAACAGTTCCCAAAATAGCTATTTTTTTAGCTAATCTCATATATTCCTCCTTATATTTTTTGTATCATATCATTCGATACAAATATATTTATATTATAAGTATATGTAATTTAAGTGTATATGTACAGTTAAAATTTTTCTTACTTATTCATATCTTTTTAACTCAAATTTTTATTCAGAATATATTCAATTAAATGTTGCTTAAAAATATACTTCCAGTACAATATCTGATAAAAAAAGTAAATAATTCAACATTTTCATCTTTTTTTGTCAAATCCATTTACTCTTTTTTTCTGCATACTCAAACCTTTTTTTTCAAATCATCTATAATCTCTGATCTTTTTATCATCTTCTATTCTAACCAAGATATCATACAGCTGTGAAAGGGACTCATCTCCCTTTTCAAATTCATTGTATATACTAAGATCACAGAGCCTTTTAATATCCCCAAAGGAAAGTACATTCTTGTAAAAATATATAAGTATAAGAAGCATCACATGATTCTTGGTATATTTTTTCTTATCGGAAGGCGGTAAAAGCTTGTTCTTCGTATAATTATTGATCATGGTTTTTGTAAGAAGCTTATCATCCTCCTCTCGTTTGAAACTCTCAAGCTTCTCATCAATAAAACTTGTCATCTGATCCATATACAAAGAAATATCCGGAATATCTTCAGATTTTACAACATCCAAACCCTCAAAATGCTTTATCATATCATTGATAATCTCTTTATTAGTTTTCATAACATCAGTATATAGTATTAAAAACCATATATCAAGTAACTACTACTAAAACATATTATATTTCTTTTTAAGAGCAAAAATACTTTTTTTGTCAATGCAACTACTGAGATAATGAAACTTACAATACTTAGGCAAAAATAATACCGGCTCACCTACAATAGAAACATTCGTTATATAATTCATATTGCTCATTATTAAAATTGTTAATGATCGCAAAAAGAAATTCACACTTAACAATATAACTGCACCCAAGAAAAATATTGCAAACATTACAAGTCCAAGCACTATCTTAAACTTATTTCTCTCCATACATACGCTCCATCTGTCTCCATAAATGACCTATCTCCAAGTCTCATATATACCGTTTCAGGACTTGTTGAATATACCGACTTACTCTCAACAACTATAGAAATTTTATTAATTATTAACAGAGTTTTTATCAACCCTTATTCTATTTATGTTAATACAATAGCACTTTTTTTCTTGTAAATGTAAATTATCTATTTATAATATTATTTATTGGATATTATGCGATTTTTTTACAAATTTATATCTAATGCAATGATATCCCATATATAAAATATAAGTTTTTATATATTCAAAAAAAGCAATTTATGGTGTTTTTTTATATACCACCATAAATTGCTTTTTTATAAAATCGATAGAAATCAAGTACTACGAAATTATTACTTGACTACCTTAATTATAAATTTGAAATATTGTTTTTATACCTATCTTACAATTTATTATTGATAAACTTCTCTAAAAGTGTATACCCTTCCTCTATAAATATTCCGGATTCTTTTGCATTTTTTTCTGTATAGGTTATTGCAACATCTGCCTCATTATTTGATCTGTATATCTTAAAAGGAACAGGGTCTGAAGAATGAGTCTTGGTCTCAATAGGGGTAGGATGATCCGGCATTATGAGCATTGCAAAATCTTCATTTGCTTCTCTAAGTGCCTCACAAAGAGGTCCTACAACTCTTTCATCAATTCTTTCCACCGCTAAGATCTTACCTTCAGTATCTCCATGATGTCCGCACTCATCCGGTCCTTCAAGATGAATATATAAGAAATCATTTCCATCCTCTAGCAAGGTCTTTTTAGCAGCTGCAAGTTTTCCCTCATAATTGGTATCCAAAGTACCTGTTGCACCTTCTACATCAATGCTCTCCATTCCTGCACTGATGCCGATACCCTTTATAAGATCCACGGCTGAGATGACGGCACCCTTAAGTCCGTTTTTCTTTTCAAAGTTTTCTACATTAGGTTTTGTGCCCTCTCCCCAAAGCCATATGGAGTTTGCAGGATTCTTACCCTCCGACTTTCTCTTTAAATTCACAGGATGATCCTTTAAAATACTATAGCTTCTTTCCATAAGAGATAAAATCTTATCATTTTTTGGCAAGTATTCACCTATTACTCTGTCAGATATATCATGCGGAGGTGTAAGTTCAAGTCCGGTCTTTCCTTTGTCCCATATCAAACAATGTCTGTATGATATTCCGGGATAAAATTTGAATTCATAATCTCCAAGCTCTTTTTCCACCGCTTCAATAAGCTCTCTTGCCTCCTCGGTAGATATCTCACCTGCAGAATAGTCAAGCATTGTTCTTTTCTTTGGATCCTCTTCATCTGATAGAGTAACCAGATTACATCTTATTGCAACATCTGTTTCTTTCATATTTATGCCGATACTTACAGCCTCAAGTGGTGATCTACCTGTATAGCACTTAAGAGGATCATATCCCATTACTGCAAGGTTTGCCACATCACTTCCAGGTTTTAACTCCTTCGGCACTGTTCTTGCCATACCGAGCACACCCTTAAGAGAGTCAATATGTGGCTTTTTAGCTACATCAAGTATTGTCTTATTGCCAAGTTCAGGAATATCTTTATCCGCCATTCCGTCTCCAAGTATAACTATGTATTTCATATTTTCCACCTTTTTGTTTATTTGCTTAATGCACCTATAAAATTCTTCATTCTTTCATTAGTAGATGCAAATACTTCCTCAGGAGTTCCCGACTCAACTATTACTCCGTCAGACATAAATATTACCTTATCGGATATTTCTTTAGCAAATGCCATCTCATGTGTAACAATGACCATGGCGATTTTTAAATCTGACAATGATTTTATTACTCTTAGAACTTCTCCTGTAAGCTCCGGATCAAGCGCAGATGTCGGCTCATCAAAGAAAAGTATCTTGGGATTTAGCGCCAATGCTCTGGCAATAGCTACTCTTTGAGACTGACCGCCTGAAAGCTGATAAGGATATGCTCCTGCTCTGTCCTCAAGCCCCATCTTCTTTAGCAAAGAAAAGGCTTCTTCTTTTACGCTCTCCTTATCCCTTTTTTGTACTCTTATCGGCGCATCACATATATTTTGCAATACATTCATATGTGGGAAAAGATTGAAGTTTTGGAATACAAGACCGAAGTATTCAGAGATTTCTCTCAATTTACTCTGACTCTCATAAACCGCCTTACCGTCTACACTTTTACAAACCATATTCTCGTTATAGCTAAGCTCTCCGTCATCCATATCTTCCAATAATGTAGCACAGCGCAAAAGTGTGGATTTGCCTGAACCTGACGGACCTATAATACTTAAAATTTCACCTTCTTTTACTTCCAGTGATATATCCTTTAAAATTTCCACACCGCCGAAGGATTTCTTTACTGATTTCATACTTAATAATGACATAATCACCTACTTGTAATATTCTAACTTCTTCTCTATTGCTTCCATTGCAAATGCTACTATTAAATTAAATATATAATAGAACAATGCGGCGCATACAAAGGGTAACATACTTGTTGTACTGCTTGCGAGTGCCTTTGCCATTGTAAACATCTCGGCCACACTTATTGTAAAGGCCAAAGATGTATCCTTTACCAAAGTAATTACCTCATTTGTTATAGACGGCAAAATTCTCTTTATTACCTGTGGCAGTATTATAACAAAGAAAGTCTGAGATTTACTGTATCCCAATATCTTTGCGGCTTCGTACTGTCCGCTTGGCATGGACTGAATTCCGCTTCTGTATATCTCTGCAAAGTATGCCGCATAATTTACCACGAAACCGATTATGGTAGCAACTATCCTGTAATTTCCCGATGTGGATACTCCGAAAATATAATAAGGTCCGAAGTATACAACCATCAGCTGTAACATAAGCGGTGTACCGCGCATTATTGAAATATATACCTTGCACAGATATGAAATAAGCTTTATTTTACTCAATCTGCCAAAGGCAACCAACAATCCCAGCGGAAGTGAAAGTAAAAGTGTGACAAAAAATATCTGTATACTTACCAGCATTCCGGGCACAAGCTTTAATGCAATATCAAGAATATTCATAAAATCTCCAATCAGTGTAAATATCTTACTATTATATCCTTTATTTTGCAATCCTACCATAAGTTATTTCTAAAAGCTTTGCAGGATTGCAAAATAAAAGTCTTATATCTATAAGAAAAAAAAAACGCCGGCAGATATCTGTCGGCGTCTTAATTTTACTCTAAAGTGGTAACATCCTTACCAAACCATTTTTCTGAAATAGTTTTCATTGTTCCGTCCGCTTTCATATCTTCAAGTGCCTTTTGAACTTCATTTCTTAAAGTTTCATTTCCAAGCTTAAAGCCGATACCGTATTCCTCACTTGAAAGCGGTGTATCAAGTACTGTAAATCCGTTTCCACCTCTCTTTGTGATCTGATAGTTTGCTACTACACTGTCCATTGCGATGGCATCCACTCCACCCATCTCAAGATCCATAAAACCTGTATTATAATCTGCTACAGTCTGTAATTTAGAGAAAGTATTTGCAAGTTCGGTGTTTTCCTTCAATGCGGCCTCTGCTGATGAATCCGTCTGAACCTCCACTGTCTTTCCTGCAAGGTCTTCTATTGATTCAATACTTGAATCTGCCTTTACAACAAATACCTGATCATTCTTCATATATGGCTTTGACCATGTGTACTTATCTTCTCTACCCTGAATACTGAAACCGTTCCAGATACAATCAATATTGCCTGATGTAAGCTCCATGTCCTTTGCATCCCATGCTATAGGCTGATATTTGATCTCCTTGCCCATTCTCTTTGCAACTTCAGCTGCAAGTTCAAGGTCAAATCCTGTGAACTCTCCGTCTTCTCCTACAAATCCCATAGGTGGGAAGTCCTGATCAAATCCAACTGTAAAAGTAGTCTTATTCTCTGATGCCGCTTTGGTAGTCTCATCCGCTTTGCTCTCCACTGCACTTGTATCGGCTGATGCTGATGTACTCTCTGCAGGCTTTTCCGAGGAACAGCCTGCCAACATAATTGTTGCTAAGATTCCAAGTAAATAAATTTTTTTCATAAATACACCTCATAACTTTCTTTGACTTTTGTTTTCTCTTTATAGTTTATTATGGTAGCATACTAAAGTGTAATTGTCAACACTTTATTTTACTACTATGATAAAGTGCTATGTATTAATTTTATGGTTCCGGTAAATTATTGTTCACTACATATGCTATCACTCTAATGTAGTAACATCCTTACCGAACCATTTCTCAGAAATGCTCTTTAATGTACCGTCTGCCCTCATCTCTTCGAGTGCCGTCTGCACCTCATCTCTCAATATTGTATTTCCAAGTTTAAATCCTACCGCATATTCTTCACTTGAAAGCGGCTTATCCAAAACTTTGAAACCTTTGCTGCCTCTTTTTGTGATCTGATAATTTGCCACTACACTATTCATAGCCAAAGCATCCACACCACCCATTTCAAGATCCATAAAACCTGTGTTAAAATCCGCTACAGTCTGTAATTTAGCGAATGTACCTGAAAGTTCTGCATTCTCTTTTAATACCGCTTCGGCTGATGAATCTATCTGAACCTCCACTGTCTTTCCTGCCAAATCCTCAAATGAACTGATATTGGAATCAGATCTTACTACAAATACCTGATCATTTTTCATATATGGCTTTGTCCATGTATATTTATCTTCTCTGTTTTTAGTACTGAAGCCGTTCCAAATACAATCAATATTACCGGATGCAAGTTCCATATCTTTTGCATCCCAGGCTATAGGCTGATACTTTATCTCTTTGCCTAATCGCTTTGCCACCTCTGCCGCCAGGTCTAAATCAAATCCGGTAAATTCCCCGTCGTCTCCGACAAACCCCATAGGTGGAAAATCCTGATCAAATCCTACAGCAAAAGTTGTATCGTCATCTGTGCCTGCAATAGAAGCCTCATCTGTCAACTTGCTCTCTGCTGCACTTGTGTCTGCTGATGAACTTTCGGTAGTCTTTGCTGATGAACAGCCTGCCAACATAATTGTTGCTAAAACTCCAAGTAAATAAATTTTTTTCATAAATACACCTCATAACTTTCTTTACTGCTTTGCATTTGCACTTTCTTATGGTAGCATGCTAAAGCATTCTTGTCAATACTTCATTTCTCTACTATGATAAAGTGCATGAACATTGTATACTTATATAAAAAAGCTGCTATACCAATCATATTCTATAATATATGTTGATCATCCACTCAACTCATACTATAGATTTTGTATAACAGCTCTTATAAAAATTTATTTACATATTCTTTTCCGCAAGCCTTAAACTATCTTCTTGTTCATACTACGGCTTGTTAGAATTGTCCTTTAAATGTACTTCCAATTGATTGTAAGGAATCTCTATACCGTTTTTGTCAAATTTAACCTTTATCTCTTCTATTATTCCCCATCTGACGGTCCAGTAATCCTGAGTCTTACACCAAGCTCTTCCGCCGAGAATTACAGCAGATGATGCCAGGTCGCTTACATAGGCCAAAATCTCATTATTCTTTAATACCAGCCCGTTTTCAACAAAGGAATCTTTTATCAGCTTCTTTGCTTTTCTGATATCTGAATTATATGACACTCCAACCTGGATATCTATTCTTCTTATATCATTTGCAGTGACATTTGTTATAACATCATTTGCAAGTGCGCCATTGGGTATGGATATTCTCTTATTATCCGGCGTGAGAAGTATTGTGTATATCACTCCTATAGTATCTACAATACCCTCAGCTTTAGGAGTAATTATATAATCACCTCTTACAAAAGGTCTGCTAAAAAGTATTATCATTCCTCCGGCAAAATTGCTTAAACTTCCCTGCCATGCCAGACCTAATGCAACACCCGCCGAACCGAGTATAGCTACTACAGTGGCCTGATTTATACCAAGTCGCTCAGCCAGTCCGAAATCACAAGTGCATACAGTATTACCTTTAATGTGGATATCAAAAATCTTATTACAGTCAGATCCGCCTTTACTTTATGCAAAAACTTGTCAAACATTTTTGCTAATATCTTAATAACCTGACTTGCTATGATAAATGTGACTATAACTATCACCACATTATATGCTATCGCCAATAAAATTGGAGAAAGCTCTTTTATAGTCTGTGCCATCACACTTGGCTTAAGTTTTTCTATATCCTGTGCTACAGACTCAGCCACTGCACTTTCAGATATACCGGATAAACCGGAACTTATTTCACCTGTTAAATAAATTCCGGTTCCGGTTTTTAATAAATTATAAAAATCCACTATTCTTCCCACTTAAATACTATTGTAGCCATTGGAGGAACCTTTATCTTGAGCGAATTCTCTCTGCCGTCCACTTTTTTCTTAACAGATTTCTTCGCCCTCTTATTTCCGACTCCGCTTCCGCCATACTTCTTATCATCTGAATTGAAAATTTCGGTATATGTTCCCTTAAACGGAACACCGATTTCTCTTTCATAAACAACCGGTGTGAAATTGCATACCACAACCAATGTGTCTTCCTCATTCTCGGTCTTTCTGAGGAATACAACTGTACTCTCATCCTTTGATGTACAGTTTATCCACTCGAATCCGTCAGGATTATAATCAAGCTTATACAGCGCAGGATAATCCAGATACAGTTTATTCAAAGCCTTTGAATACTTTTGCATCTTACTGTGAATATCATAATCAAGCAGATTCCACTCAAGTGATACATTTTCATTCCACTCATTCATCTGGCCGAATTCCTGTCCCATAAAGAGAAGTTTCTTTCCCGGATGAGTCATCATATATCCGTATGCCGCTCTGAGGTTTGCAAACTTTTCTTCCTGAGTTGCTCCCGGCATCTTTCCTGCAAGAGTAGCCTTACCGTGAACCACCTCATCATGGCTTAAAACAAGAATGAAGTTCTCACTGTAGTGATAAAAGAGCGAGAATGTCAAAGCATTATAATCTCCGCTTCTAAAATAAGGGTCAAGCTTCATAAACTCAAGGAAGTCATTCATCCAACCCATATTCCACTTATAGTCAAATCCAAGTCCGCCATCGTTTAAATCACCGCTTACCTTAGGCCATGCTGTAGACTCCTCAGCAATCAAAAGGCTTGAAGGATTTTTCTTTTTGTAAATTGAATTCAGATGCTTTAAGAACTCTATCGCATCCAGATTTTCATTGCCGCCATATATATTTGCAACCCACTCTCCCGAGTTCTTACCGTAGTCAAGATAGAGCATTGAAGCTACAGCATCCATTCTTATACCGTCAACATGGTATTTATCAGCCCAGAAAAGTGCATTTGAGATAAGGAAGTTGCTTACCTGAGGCCTTGCATAATTATATATCAATGTACCCCAATGCGGATGTGCTCCCTGTCTCGGATCTGCATGCTCATACAAATGACTGCCGTCAAAACATCCAAGGCCGTGCAAATCTCTTGGGAAATGAGCAGGTACCCAATCAAGTATTACGCCTATTCCCTTCTTATGTAAATAGTTTATAAAGTACATGAAATCATCCGGTGTACCGTATCTGCTTGTAGGACTGTAATATCCTGTCACCTGATAGCCCCAACTTGCATCAAGAGGATGCTCCATTACAGGCATAATCTCCACATGTGTATAATTCATCTTCTTTACATAAACAGAAAGCTTATGTGCTATCTCACGATAATTATAGAATACAGAGCCGTTTACTTCCTCACCGTTCTCATCATACTGCATTTCTTTTCTTATCCATGAGCCAAGATGTAATTCATAGATATTCATTGCTGCTGATTCATTCATCTTTGTAGATTGGATATTTTCTCTGTCTTTCATCCAATCCTCATCACTCCATTCAAAGCCTGAAATATCCGCAACTATACTTGCAGTATTTGGTCTAAGCTCGGAATAAAATGCATAAGGATCAGACTTTAGCATAGGCTCTCCCTTTTTTGTCTTTATTTCAAATTTATAAAGACTGCCTACGCTTACTCCCGGTATAAATATTTCAAAAACTCCGAAATCACCAAGTCTCTCCATCTGATGTCTTCTGCCGTCCCAAAGGTTGAAATCACCTACAACAGATACCCTCATAGCTTCAGGTGCCCATACCGAGAAATTTACACCCTCCACTCCTGAAATTGTAATAGGCTTTGCACCCATTTTTTCATATATTTCATAGTTGATACCGGCATCAAATTTTGATAAATCTTCCTCAGAGTATATACTGTCAAAAGAATACGGATCTGATATGGTCTGTTCTACTTCATTATCATATTTAACTATAAATTTATATTTAAACTCCTGCTTTCTTCCCACAAAGCATGCAAAAAATCCGGCTTCATCCATACATTGCATTGCAACAGGATTTTTGTTTCCGTCAATCAACAACGCCATCTCTTTTGCACTTGGTATAAAAGCCTGAACCAAAGCCACCATCCACTCTATGTGAACCGAGAATCTTCTTTGGTCTGTCACATTCTGAATAAGTGATCTCCTCTATTGCTGCCCAATCCATCAAATCATATAAATTCTTATCCATAGCCTAACCCTTCCTTCTAACATTATGAGTAACAGTTCAGATAATATAATGCCCGCTTATCCGCTCCATAACATTTATATAGATTATACTATTCTTTTGCAAAACATGAAAGTAAATGTTATAAACTACACCGTTTAAATATGACTATTATTACTTATAATTTTTATACATCATTATCCTTTTTTACATCTATCTTATATCTCTCAAGTTCCGATTCCAAGACTTCAATTCTCTTAATATTTGATTTGCTTTTCTCAAAATGTAAAAACGCACTTTTCCCGCTTTTTAAATTTAATATCATCTCATAGATACGATATCCTTTTCTTCTATTACAGCCTATAGCAATGGATTTTATATCTTCCAACGCTATTTTCCTCTTACCAAGATAAAAAATATTGTAAATATAAAAATAGCCGTTTGATATATGATATGGTGCAAAGAAATCTCCACCGCTCACAGCCACTATATAGGCTTTTCTAAAAATATAGAAAAGTGAAAATGCAATACATAAAAGATAGAAATGTTTATATAGATCTGATTCAAATATTAATGCAAAACCTTTACTTAAATAACTTAGAAATTCAACCATTGCTCGCTCCTCCTATTTCATTATAGGCTTATATTCAGGTTTAAACTGCTCTACCGGCTCAGTATATTTATAAAAATCTTCAAAGCTGTCTACTTTATGAAAAAGTCCGTCCACTGAACTCTCCGCATCCACTATTACACCGTCAAAAGAAATTTCCTGACCGTCATTTACAAACAACCTTAATATCTCCTCATCAGTCAAATCATCAGACAGCATAAAGTCTATTTCCGCTTTTTTATTTGTTTTATTAAGCTTTTCTACATTTTCTTTTAGTTTTGGAAACATCTCATACAACCTTTTATTATTTTGTGGCATTTTATATGCATCTGCGGTTAAAACTACTTGACCTTCGTATCTGTTACTGACTATCTTTAATCCTGTATCTAATGTATTCTGATTTAAAAAAACATCTTGTGATATATCATCCTTTCTGATTTCAATGACCTTATCTTCTTCTTCTTCTGCAAACATCTTATAAAAGCTTGATTCATCCGCTAGATTTATATATAGGTTCCCCAAATCATCACTGTTATAAAGACTGTTTATCAAAACGGTGGCATATGGTGCTCCGTCAATTATTGCTGTTCCGAGAACTGCAAATTGACTTGCCTGTATCTCAGTATACTTTTTAAGTATCTTTTTGGCATCTATTGTTTTCATCTTTTTATTTGTTTTTATATCATATACATCAATAAGATACTTTTTTATATCACATTTCATATAGTAAATATTTTTACCCAATTCTTTTCTATGACGGTAATAATAACTCTCTTGTATATCTTCACAAAGTAAATATTTGTATGGTACTACAGCCATTGGATAAGTTGTTCTTTCATCATCATCCAGCAATTGTATTGTATAACACCCGGTATTATCCTGATTCATTTCACTTGCAAAATAATTTGCCTTTTTTTCCCATTTATTCTCCTTACCATACTCATTGTTTTTTGAGCAACTACATAAAACAAATGACATAAGTATAACCGTATAGGCAATTTTTTTCATATCCATACCTCAATTTGAAAATATTTTAAATTATTTCTTATATTCAACTTATATGAAACCTCAATCTGCCACTTCAACTATCGGTGAGGCATACTTACCAGGATTATCTGTCGGCTTACAGTACTCTCTCCACTCGTCAAAACTATGAATATCATGTTCTTGACCGTCTATTGAGTTCTTTTCACTTATTTTGATCCCTTCAAAAGAGAGTTCTTTACCTTCAGGTAATATAAGTTCCATTATTTCCTCTTCACTTGGACTTCCTGTCAGAACTATATCAACAGAAACATTTAGATCTTCTTTTGATTCTTTTATCTCATTATACGCTTTTCTAAGTTCAGGGAACATGGCAAATAACTTTTCATTATTCTCTGAAATGTTTTCTATATTCGCAAAATGTATCTGCCTGCACCCTTCCCAAAAACTTAAAATTCTTACTGAATTTGTATCAGAATCAGAATATTTTATCTTGTCCATATTCTGTTTTAAGAACTTACCATGCTGTGATGTAAATATTAAGTTAATTCTATTCTCGTCCTCCAGATTACTACTGATATCCTCATACTCTTTTTCAAATATCTCACCTGTCTCTACGTCAACATATATCATTCTCTTTGTATTATTGTTCTTGTCTTTATTTGAAGGCACTATATCTTCTGCAGCAAATACAAGACATGGCCTATTCTCATACATTCTTGTGGCAAACATGGTGTAATCGGTAGGCATTATATTCATATTTTTTTCTTGCAGTATTTTTAACAGATTAATTGAGTTTTCCAATTGTTTGCTTTTTAAACCATATACATTAATATCAAAGCTTTGCATACTTCTTTCCAAATGTACTATGCCTGTACTTGTATTTTTTTCCCTTATTGAGTCCATAATCATATTTACTTCTACAGCATACTTCATTGGTATAGTCAACATATAGCTTAGTATCGGATTCTTATCCAAGTCCTCATTTATACCCTCTTGTACTGTACAATATGATTTTCCGTCTTCACTAACAAAAGAAGACATCAACTTATTTTTTACGCCCCATAACAAGCTGTAAGAATCCTTTGTTTCTTCTACTACCTTCGTTTCAACTTCCTTAACACTGTTTCTGCATCCGACAATCAGCAATAATATAGCTATAATTAGCATAATATGTTTTTTCATCTTGCTTTACCTGTCCCTTATATTTTTATATATGTCATATTATATCGACTTTAGCTTTTCAAAATTATGAATAGTATTTCTTCCATATCAAGTTCAAATTTTATGCACATATTATACCACGAAAATACCAAACATATAATATTTAAAGCTTTAAAGTCTTAAAAAAATATGTTTATTATTATTTTCATAATTATTTTATCATTTGGTTGTATTATAAATTCAATTATCGTAAAAATAGTATGAGTTCAAATAAAGAAAAAATTGTGAGAGAATACTAGATTGGAGAAGATGATGAATAACAATTCAGATTTTGACGTTGTAAAAGAAATTTTCAGTTGGATTTCTATAATAGTGGTAGCTGCTGTGATAGCGCTTGTTTTAAACCTTTTTATTATAGCAAATTCGAGAGTGCCGTCTGCATCTATGGAAAATACTATAATGACAGGGGACAGAGTTGTCGGATTCAGACTCACTTATCTTTTCCAGGAACCGAAGCGTGGGGATATCATAATATTTAAATTCCCTGATGATGAGAGTCTATACTATGTAAAGAGAATTATCGGTGAGCCGGGGGATATTGTGGATATCAAGGACGGCAAGGTGTATTTGAACAATTCCGAAACTCCGCTTGAAGAAGATTATATAAGGGAGCCTATGATACCTGAGGCCGATATGCATTTTGAAGTACCTGACGGAGCTTACTTTTGTTTAGGTGACAACAGAAACAATTCCGCCGACTCCAGAAGATGGGTACATCCATATGTATATAAAGAGAAAATAATTGCAAAGGTAATCTTCCGCTACTTCCCGGGATTTAAGATGTTGAAGTAATATCAATTGAATTAAAAAAGCAGGCATATCATGATATATGCCTGTTTTTTGATATTAAATTTAGTTTTTAAACTATGTATAGGTGCAGGTATTCTGCCGCCTCTGTTTACAAATTTCTCACATGAGAAGCCGTTTACAGGCATTATAGGAGCGTAGCCTAAAAGTCCACCAAACTCTACCACTTCTCCCTCACCTTTACCGATAACAGGTATAAGTCTTACTGCCGTAGTCTTTTGATTTATCATGCCGATAGCTGCCTCATCCGCAATAATACCTGCTATTGTCTCTTCTGAAGTATCTCCCGGTATTGCAATCATATCAAGTCCTACAGAGCATACGCAGGTCATTGCCTCAAGCTTTTCCAAAGTCAAAGCTCCGGCATTCACTGCATCTATCATACCTTGATCCTCCGATACAGGAATAAATGCGCCTGAAAGTCCTCCTACATATGAAGAGGCCATAACACCGCCCTTTTTCACCTGATCGTTTAAAAGTGCAAGTGCCGCTGTAGTTCCCGGTGCACCTACTCTTTCAAGTCCTATTTCTTCAAGTATTTCAGCTACAGAATCTCCTACGGAAGGTGTAGGTGCCAATGAGAGATCTATTATTCCGAAAGGAATACCAAGTCTTTTTTGACGCTTCTCTTGCCACAAGCTGTCCGACTCTTGTAATCTTAAATGCTGTCTTTTTTATAGTCTCACAAAGCACCTCAAAGTTTTCGCCTTCGGCTTTCTTTAAAGCCGCACGTACAACTCCCGGTCCGCTGACACCTACATTTATAATGGCATCCGCCTCTGTAACACCATGGAATGCACCTGCCATAAATGGATTGTCATCAGGAGCATTGCAAAATACCACAAGCTTTGCACAACCGATAGAATCTCTGTCCGCTGTCATAATCGCAGTATCTTTTACTATTTTCCCCATAAGCCTTACCGCATCCATATTAAGTCCGGTCTTTGTGGACCCAAGATTTACAGAACTGCAAATAAAGTCCGTCTCATTCATTGCCTGTGGTATTGACTCAATAAGAAGTCTGTCCGCCACAGTTATTCCCTTTGAAACTATGGCTGAATATCCGCCTAAAAAGTTTACTCCAAGGTCTTTTGCAGCCTTATCAAGTGTCTTTGCTATCTGTACAAAGTCTTCTTTGTCTTGCAGGCGCTTCCACCCACCAAGGCGATAGGTGTGACCGATATTCTCTTGTTTACAATAGGTACACCGAAGTCCTTTGATATTTCGTCACCTACTCTTACAAGGTCCTTTGCGGTATTTGTTATCTTATCATATATATTTTTACAAAGCTTATTTAAATCCGTATCTATACAGTCAAGTAAGCTTATTCCAATAGTAATAGTTCTGACATCCAACAGATCTTTATCGATCATGTCGTTAGTCTCTATTACTTCAAACATATTCAGCATAATTCCTCCTAGAGTCTGTGCATGGATTCAAAAATTTCTTCTTTTTGAGCTTTTATCTTTACTCCGATCTCATCCCCGAGGACGTCCAGATCCTCAACAACTTTTGTGAATTTTACAGTGGCATTTTCCATATCTGTAATCATCATCATATTGAAATATCCGCTTACTATTGTTTGTGAGATGTCCAATATATTTATTTTATTGTCTGCAAGATATGTACATACTCTTGCTATAATACCTACTGTATCTTTGCCTACCACAGTTATTATAACCTTGTTCATAAAATTCTCCATTCCTAACACTACACATAGCAAATTTCAGATAATGCATCTCTTTTTGCCACTTCTATATCAAAATCTTTTGGATTGTAAGGTCTCTCATCCGCAAAAATTTCATATCTTACACTTTCAAGAGCCAGCTCCGGAAGATTATTCTTATCTGAAAGATGTCCCAAAAAGATTTTCTTTATATTTTCATTTAAGATCTCACATATAAGCTTTCCGGAATTTTCATTTGAAAGATGTCCTCTTTCACTTAATATCCTTCTTTTAAGCTCATAGGGATAAGGGCCTGTTTCCAGCATTCTGATATCATGATTTGCTTCAATAAGTAATGCATCAAGATTTGAAAGATTATCGACAATATCCTTTGTATATCTTCCAAGGTCTGTAGCTACCGCAATTTTTTTATTTTCGCATTCCACCCTGTATCCGAACGGCTCATTTGCATCATGGTCTATATCAAATGCCAAAACTTCCAAATCTCCCAAACTTGTATATTTTTTTGATTGTATTATATGAAAATAATCTTTAATTTTAGAGTATTTATCTCTTTCTTTTAAATATCTGAGCGTACCTTCCGAAGCATATACAGGAATTTCATTTTTTCTTACAAAGACTTCCAGACCTGATATATGATCGCTATGTTCATGTGTCAAAAATATTCCTGAAATATCTTTTCCGCAAAGCCCCAATTCGTTCAGTCTTGTCTCTATTTTTTTATTTGAAATACCGGCATCCACCAGAATATGAGTATTCTCACTGCCAATGTAAGTGGAATTTCCGTCGCTTCCGCTTGCCAAGCTAACCAGTCTCAAAGTATCACCTCAAAGCCTCTCTTATGTTTTTCTCCAAATCAGACCTGGATCCGTTATTTTGTATAATTTTATCCGCAACAGACTCAAACTCCGACTCTTTTGGCTGCTTTGCAATTATCTGCTCAATTCGCTCTTTCTCAAGCCCTCTTGATAACATCAATCTCTCTATTCTGATCTCATGATCTGTATGCAGATACCAAATCTCATCATAAATATCTTTATTGTCAGGCATAAGTGCCTGCTCCACCACATTCAATCTGTTCTCTACAAGTCGGTTTTTGATTTCTTCATATACCAACGGATGTATTATACTGTTTACCAGTCTTAATTTTTCTTTATCATAGTAAAGTATATCACCTAATTTTTTTCTATCAATGTTTTTTTTATCATCCAGTATAATATCCCCCAAAACAGACCTAAGGGCAGTGTAACCTGCCCTGTCTTTTTCATATAAAAAATGTGCCACCTTATCGGCTTCTATGATATTTGCAAAATGCTCTTCTTTAAGTATTTTCAAGGCTTCACTTTTTCCGGAGCCTATACCTCCCAAAAGCAAAATATTCATTATTTTGCCTCCAACCATGTTTTTCCTATATGAGCATCCACTTCAAGCGGAACTTTAAGGCTTACCGCCTCTTTCATAGCCTTTTCAACAAGTTCTGAAACTTTTACAGCCTCATCTTCCTTTACTTCCACCAAAAGCTCATCGTGGATTTGCAATACAATTCTTGCATCAAATCCGCTCTTTTCAAGTGCCTCGTCCACTTTCAGCATGGATATTTTCATAATATCCGCGGCACTTCCCTGTATAGGCGAATTCATTGCAACTCTGTCACCGAATGATCTGGTCATAAAGTTTGAACTCTTTATTTCAGGTATCGGTCTGATTCTGCCAAACATTGTCTTTACATAGCCTTTTTCTTTGGCATCCGCCACCTGTTTATCCAAAAACTTCTTTACACCGCCATATATCTTAAAATAATTATTTATATAATCCAGTGCTTCTTTTCTTGATATGCTTAAGTCTTCCGAAAGTCCGAATGCGGATATACCGTATACCACTCCGAAGTTTACAGCCTTTGCATTTCTTCTAAGCTCCGGTGTCACCTCATCAAGCGGCACATGGAAAACCTGTGATGCCGTAGCAGCGTGAATATCCGCTGCAGAATTATAACTCTCTATAAGTTTTTCATCATCTGAAAGTGAAGCCAAAACTCTAAGCTCTATCTGAGAATAGTCGGCATCCACAAATACATATCCTTCCTTAGGTACAAAGATATCTCTTATCTTACTTCCCATCTCAGTCCTTACAGGAATATTTTGCAGGTTCGGATCGGTAGATGAAATACGTCCCGTTGCAGTAATTGTCTGATTGAAGGTACCATGTATTCTGCCGTCTTCTCTTATATATCCCGCAAGTCCTGTAGCATAGGTCGAATTAAGCTTTGTAAGCTGACGGTATTCAAGTATATCTCTTATTATCTCATGCTCAGGCGCAAGCTTTTCGAGTACATCCGCCGCAGTGGAGTAACCTGTCTTTGTCTTTTTTCCTCCTGAAAGCTTAAGCTTTTCAAAAAGTATCTCTCCAAGCTGTTTCGGAGAATTTATATTAAAACTTTCACCGGCTTTTTGTGTTATGCTTTCTTCAAGCTTTGCTATTTTTTCAAGCAATGTATCTGCATATTTTTTCAGTCTTTCTTCATCCACTCTTACTCCGGTGTTTTCCATCTTTGCAAGTGAATATATCAAAGGCATTTCCACATTTTCATAAAGCCATGTAAGTTCCAAATCTTTAAGCTTTGCCAAGATATTTTCTCCGGAATGAAGTGCCACATAGCTTTCTGTGGCAAAATAATTTATTGCCTTCTCATCGTTAAATCTCAAGACTTCATCGAGCTTAGCCTTGCCTATCATCTCACTCTTTGAAGAGCAGGCACTTTCCATATAATCTCTTGCGATATCCTCTACAAAATAGCTGTCCTTTAAAGGATTGATAAGATATGCCGCCACTGAAATATCATAGAAGTTCTTTGCCGCCTTCATATCTTTTACAAGCTTTATAAGAGGCTTTAATGAAAGTATATACTTTCTCGCATCCAGTCGGATAATCTCCTCAAGTATGTCCGAAATATTTTCCATATCCTTTATGATATAGGATTTATTTTCCAAAGTAACAGATATAGCATAAAGCGAATTTTCATGATAGCTCTTTACAACTGTTTCTTCCAAGCATGCGGAAATTCCAAATTCTTTTGCATCTTTCAGCTTAACGTAAGGCTCTCCCATGCATCCTGTTTATCAATTACACTTGTATCAAGTTCGATACTTGCTTCTATCTCCACATTTTCATATCTTTTTAGGAAAGATTTAAACTCAAGCTTGTTTATCCATTCAAGACTCTCTTTTGTATAGAGATTTCCCACTTCCATATCTGAAATATCAGTTTCTATTGGGGCATCGGTTACTATAGTAACAAGCATCTTTGAGAATTTTGCATCCTCTATATGCTCACTTAATGCTTTTGATGCTCTTGGCGGCTTTAATTCATCCACATGCTCAATTGCATTTTCTATAGAATGATATTCCTGTATGATTTTGGTAGCCGTTTTTTCTCCAATGGAAGGTACTCCAGGCACATTATCGGAGGTATCTCCCATCAGAGCCTTTACATCTATAAACTCCTTCGGTGTAACACCATATTCATTCATCACATCCTCAGGAAGGTAATCATGAACTGTTGTAACACCCTTTGAAGTCTTTGGGATCCTTATCTTTATATATTTATCGGACAGCTGCAAAAGATCTCTGTCACCTGATATTACACTTACAAAAACTTCATCGCTTTGATATCTCTTTGCAATGGTTCCTATAATATCATCGGCCTCATACCCTTCCATTGTAAGTATAGGTATATTCATGGATGAGAGCACATCCTTTATAATCGGAACCTGCTCTCTGAGTTCATCAGGCATTGACTTTCTTGTGCCTTTGTATTCCGCATATGCCTTATGTCTAAATGTCGGGGCAGACAAGTCAAAAGCGACTGCTATGTAATCAGCCGCCTCCTCGTCCAAAATCTTGAACATGATATTCAAAAAACCGTAAACCGCATTGGTATGTAAGCCCTGTGAGTTTGAAAGCTCCGGAACTCCGTAAAATGCTCTGTTTAAAATACTATGTCCATCTATCAGAACTAATTTCTTCATATATCTCCTACTAAAAGAACCAAATTCGTAATTGCATCATGGCAATAATAAACACTCCGAAAAACATCAGTGTATTTATGGAATACTTAAGCACCCTACCGATGAATAATATAAATCTTCTGGTAGGACTCTCTTATATGGCTGTTTAGAGCCGCCGTCAAATTGTAATCAATATCTTCACTGTCCGACTTATCCATGCCCACTTCAACAATATAATAGATTTCCAGCTCATCCATACATGCTTTGCAACTCCTCACATGTTGCAAAAAGTCTCTTGTTTCCTCCATTGAAAGCTCATCATGTATAAACGGTATGATGAGCTTTCTGGCTTCTCTGCAAGTCATTTTATGACATTTCCTTAACTCTTTTAGAAATGTTCTCTTTAAAGTTTATAACATCATGATCGTATTCTTTATCCATAAGTGATGATGTTATTATAAAGTCGGCACTGGATTTATTTATAGCCATAGGTACATCATATACCTGAACTATACGAAGCAGTGCCTTTACATCAGGGTCATGAGGTGCCGCTGTAAGCGGGTCGGTAAAGAATATAACAAAGTCAATCTTTCCTTCCACTATCCTTGCACCTATCTGCTGGTCTCCGCCAAGAGGACCTGAATTGTATCCCTTTACAGTAAGACCTGTTTTTTTCGGTTATAAGTCTGGCTGTAGTACCTGTTCCGTACAATTTATGTTTTGCCAAAATATCCTTGTGCTCTTCACACCAGTTTATAATATCAGGCTTTTTGCCGTCATGTGCAATCAATGCAATATTTTTCTCTTTTGGTATTGTAAGTGTTACTTTATCTATATTGTTCATATTGTCTACATCCTTTAGAACGGTTTTCCACACTCCGGACAGAATTTAGGTGGATTGCTTGGATCATTTGGAGTATATCCGCAAGCCGAGCAATGAATTGGAGCCGCTACAGGCTTTTGCTCTCCGCATTCCGTACAAAACTTTCCTGTATTGTTTCCGTGACCGTGACTACAGGTCCATGTATCACTCGCCTGCTGCATACCACCCTGTTGCGGCACTCCGTTTTGCTGCATGGTATTTGCCTGCCCGGCCTGATTCATCTGCTGCTTGGCCCGCTCATCTGCAGCCATCTGATAGAGCTGATTTGCATTTATTCCACCCATCTGGGCTGCCATATTCATGCCTGCAAATCCCATCATTGCACCGCCCGAATTTTTGCCGCATCTCTCATAGCATCAGCCTGAGCCAAAGTAAGATTTGCGGCTGCCATAGATGCATTCTGTAAAACAGCTGCTCTTTGCATCTGCTTTATATCTTTTTCATCTTCCGGTGGAATAGATATTCCGCTTATTGCAAATGAAACAATTTCAATTCCCAGTCTGTCACCCCATTCACTTGACATTATACTGTTAAGTTCATCTGAGATTTCCTTTGTATGATTTGGAATATCACTGTATCTTGATCCTATTCCTGAAAGTCTTCCAAATGCAGGCTGAAGTGAATTCAAAAGATCTGCAGTCATCTGCTGTAAAATCGGTCCTTCAAGCCTATAATCACCGTCTACATTTCCTGATACATTTTGATAAAAAAGCAGAGGGTCTACGACTTTAAAAGAGTAACTACCATGACATCTGATTTTTGTCTCATAATCAAATCCGATATTTGAATCAACTATTCTATATGGTATCGGAGAAGTTGTTCCGAATTTAAATCCGGGTATCTCCTTTGTATTTACATAGTAAATTCTGGTATCTCCTGTAGCGCCTCCACCAAATACCAGTCTGTTCTTGAACTGTTCCCATGTTCTTTTAACTGTCTCTTTAAGATTACCTGCAAAAATCGTAGGCTCTTCAGTATTGCTGTAAACATATTTTCCGGTTTCCGCACAGACATCCTTTATTCTTCCGTTTTCAACAACTATCATACACTGGCCGTCTGCCACTGCAATAATAGAACCGTCAGTGATAACATTATTTGTGGATTTATTATTTGAACCTCTTTGGTCCACTCTTTTTTTACCCTTTGTTACAATTATATCCCCTTCCAGCGAATCTGCATAGAAATAGTCTCTCCATGAATCCGCCAGTACGCCTCCTGCAGCACCGCTTATAGCTGAAATAAGTCCCATAGATTCTAACCTCCTGTTGCGCTTAATCTTTAAAGCAATAATTAATATAATTATATCAATTTTTTACAATCAATACCAGTAAATCAATTCTTAAATATTTATAATCAAATAAAATTCACATACAACAGTAAAAAGAGGGTGTACAAATCTAAAAATTAGTATAAAATATAAGAAAAAGAAAAAGGAGATTCACATGAAAGTAATCGATACAAAAATGCACCGGGTGCAATAGGACCATATTCACAGGGATTTATCACAAACGGACTTGTTTTCACATCAGGACAGATTCCTGTAAATCCTGCTAACGGTGAGGTTCCTGAGGGAATCACAGCTCAGACAGAGCAAAGCTGTAAGAATGTAGCCGCTATCTTGGAGGCTGCAGGTTCAGGAATGGACAAAGTTGTAAAAACAACATGTTTCCTTGCAGATATCGCTGATTTCGCTGCATTCAATGAAGTATATGCAAAGTATTTCACATCAAAGCCTGCAAGAAGCTGCTTCGCTGTAAGAGATCTTCCAAAGGGAGTTCTTTGCGAAATCGAGTGCATCGCTGAGGCATAAAATAAAATATTTTAATTATAAATCGGCTCTTTCTTGTGAAGAGTCGATTTTTTTATAAATTTTACCTCCTTTTTTGCGAATAATTCTCACTAAATATTGTCTTTTATACAGCTTATATTGTATAATAAAGCTAGGTTTCTGTGAGCTTTGTATTCGAACTTTTATTCACAGATATATAATCGATTTTATAGGAGGTTTACCGGATGGCAAACTCAACCAACAATACTGCATGGCAGCAGATTCAAAACGGAGTTTATGATACCCAAAAACTTTTGGCGGCTCAAGAGTATAACTTGTCAATGATCAAGGCAAGACAGACATTGGAAATCATAGTAAAGCAGCTCAGCGGTCGTGATGATGACGATGAGCAGAGTCTGACCGATATTATAGATTCTTTATATACAAGTAATGTTATTTCACATGAATCATTTGAACATTATCATAAAATTCGTTCAATAGGAAATAAAGCTGTACATGAAAATAATAATGAGGAATTTAATGCAACCTTTGCATATCAATTACTTTCAGAGGAGGTACAGACATTTATAAATGAGTACTCTCCAAGAAAAACCCATGTATCACCTGTGGTTACACCTATTAGAAATGACAGTTCTCAAAGAAGAGCAAGCAGTACAGGTACTGAAGGTACTCAAAGAAGAAGAGTTGCAAAGAAATCTTCAAAGAACAAAAAAAGACCTACGGTCAATACAGCAGATCTGACCAAGGTAATCATAGGGTTTGTAATACTTATTGTTTTAATTCTTTTATTCAGATCACTTGTTCCTTCAAAGAAGAAAACAACTACTACAAATACAACAACCACTACAGCCGTTTCATCAGACAGCACCGATACTTCGGAGACAAGTGCGGAGACTGCACCTGAGACTGCTGCAAGTGTAAAATATATTACTACAGCAAGGTTGCATGTTCGTTCATCTCCTAGTCTAGATGGAGATATTCTTGCCACTTTGAGTTTGGGAGTATCTGTAGAATATGCAGGAGAACATGATTCAACATGGTCCATTATCAATTATAACGGCGGACAGGCTTATGTAGCTACAGCTTATATTAAGCCGGTACAATAAAACATTTATACTTAAATATAATATTTTAAAATGAGGGTGCGACTTAAAACTAAGTTACACCCTCGCTCTTTATTAAAAATAAAAGTCTCCGCTTTTTCCTCCGGTTTTCTCTAAAAGATGAATATCGCTTATAAGCATTCTCTTATCAATGGCTTTACACATATCATATACGGTAAGCAGTGCAATATTTACCCCCATCAATGCTTCCATCTCCACGCCTGTTTTACCTGAAGTCTTTGATTTTGAGAAGACTATTATATCATTTCCCTCAATTTCAAAAGTTATCTTTGAACTTGTAAGATTTATATTATGGCACATGGGAATAAGCTCTGAAGTTCTTTTTTGCCCCATAATACCTGCAACCTGAGCTACTGTAAGTACATCACCCTTTTTTATCTTTTTACCCGTCACCGCTTGCATGGCTTCATCACAAAGAGTAATTCTTCCTGTTGCAATAGCAACTCTGTCTGTAATATCCTTATCTGAAACGTCTACCATTACCGCATTTTTGTTATCATCAAAATGTGTAAATTCCATATCTTCTCCGATCTATTTCAACAATAATATATTTTCTTCATCTATCTGCAGGAATTTCGGCAATCCCCTGCTGTCAATCTTTTCTTTAATATCCTTTTGTACAAGCCAGGTAATATCTGAACTTCCGTTTGTATACAGATAATAATTATCCTCAAATGGCAGCTTTGCCCTACTCTTTAATTTAAACTCTATCAGATTAGTACCGGTTTCTTCCCATACAGGGATAAACTCATGAGCTCTGATACCTATGGCATTTATATCCTTTGGCAGCTCTTTTGAAAACACAAGCTTTATTCTCCAATCTATGGCCTCTATAGTATTATCTGAAATATATCTTATATCGGAAATATTTTTACACCCTGTAAGTATTGCCGTTACTTTTGTCTCAGGGTATTTAAATATTTTCTTTGTATTTCCAAGATTTGAAATCTTACCCGCATCAATTACCATTGTACTGTCACAAAGCCTATATACCTCGTCCCTTGAGTGTGAAACGAATATTGCACTGCCTTTAAAGTCTTTTAGAATCTGTGCTATTTCTTCCTGTATATGATCTCTAAGATAAATATCAAGTGCAGAAAATGCCTCATCAAACAGTAATGCTTTAGGCTTTCTGATAAGTATCCTTGCCATTGCAACTCTTGCCGCCTGACCTCCGCTTATCTTATTCGGTTTTGAATCCTTTATCTTTGTGAGTTCAAACTTCTCAAGAAACTTGTCGGCATCAGCTCTCTCAGGCTTACTAAGTCCTATAATAATATTTTCATATACTGTAAGATTTGGGAAAAGTGCATAGTTTTGAAAACAATATCCTATATTTCTGTCCTTAGGTTTTATATCTATTTTTTTCTCAGAATCAAAAAGCAGCTGATCATCAAGTTTTATATAGCCTTTATCAGGCTTTTCAATACCGGCAAGCATTTTTAAAATCATACTTTTTCCGGCTCCTGACCCCCCAAGTATTCCTATTCTGTTGCTGTCCAGCTCACATTCTATATCTAAAGTAAAGTTATTAAGTTTCTTTTTTATATTTAATTCAAGCATACTATCTCTGTATATACTCCATCAAAAGCATTATTAAAAAGGCGATAAACAGCACAATACCTACCCATATTCCGGCTTCAAGATAGCTCTGATTTTGTACAAGATAAGCTATCTGCTGTGATATTGTGGCGGTTTTTCCGGATATATTACCGGCAAGCATGGATGTCGCACCATACTCCCCTATCGCTCTTGCAAAGCTTAAAATCGCACCTGAAAAAAGTGATGGTGATGTTATAGGACATACAACTTTAAAGAAGATCTGAAACTCTGACAGTCCCAAAGTTCTGCCTGCATATATAAGATTCTTATCCAGCTGTAAAAAAGCCGACTTTGCATTCTTATACATTAGCGGAAAAGCTATAATAAATGCCGCCAGTACGCAACCTATAAAGCTTTGCACTATCTTTATCTGAAAATTACTGTATAAAAAAATACCTACCGGTCTTCTTCGGCTAAATATAAGAAGCAGAAAAAATCCCACTACAGTAGGCGGAAGTACCATCGGCAATGTAAGTATGCTGTCAAATACCGCCATTATCCTTTTGTTCATATATAGACTGACATAGGCAAGTCCCACACCCAGAAAAAAACATATTATTGTAGAAAGAAGCCCTATTTTTAGGGTTATAAAAAAAGGGCTCCAGTCTAAATGTGCTAAAACATTACTCATATAAATATTTTTCAAATACCTTCTTTGCATCATCTGACTTCAAGTAATCATAGAACTTGTCGGCTTCCGCACTTATCTTCTCATCAGCTTCGTCATTGTTTACTCTTGCTATAGGATATGTGATTTTTCCGCTGAGACTCTCGTCTACTTTTTCAATAATCTGGACATCATCTTTTCCATAGGTATCTGTAACATATACAAATCCTACTTCACCAAATCCCTCTACAACAGATAAAAGTGTCTTTGTAACGTTTGAGTTTTCAATTACTTCAAGTCCAAGCTTGTCCTGAAGCTCGGCACCGGTGCTTTCCTTGCTTATACCAAGGTCCGGATAAGCCTTTGAAAGTGCCTCTCTTGCATATGAACCGGCAGGAACGCTTGACTCACCGATTGATATTGACTTGGCATCCTTTATATTTGCAATACCTGTAACCTTTGTGTCTGAATCCTTAGGAGCTACTATACAAAGCTTATTGTGAAGCAGATCCACATCAGTTCCTTCTTTGATAAATCCGCCTTCTTTTAACTTCTCCATCTGCTTCTTACCTGCACTAAAGAAGATATCACATGCAAATCCTTCCTCAATCTGAGTCTGAAGTTTACCTGATGAATCTGTATTTAAAGCAATCTTTACATCAGGATTAGCCTTATTGTATTCAGCAATGATTTCTTCCATAGCACCCTTAAGTGATGCTGCCGCGAATACATTTATTGCCGATGCATCCCCTTTACTCTCCGCCTTTGTTTCCTCGGCACTTGTTGTTTCCTCTTTTGTTGTTTCCTCTTTTGTTGTTTCTGCAGCTACTGTTGTAGTTTCAGCTACTGTTGTTTCTGTGGTCTGCTTAGCTCCGCCACATCCTACTAATGTCAATGCGGCTACTACGCCCAAAACTTTACAAATGTTTTTTAATCTCATATTTTCTCCCTTTTATCTTTAATTTGTCTCTCTACCGCTTAATATTCCAAGTCCGTGCTTTAGCGGTGTCATTATATAATCAATGTTCTCTTTGCAGGCTTTCGGACTTCCCGGTAGATTTATTATCAGAGTGTTTCCTCTTATTCCGGCAGTTTGACGGCTTAGCATAGCCTTTGGTGTAATAGTAAGAGAATAGGCTCTAAGCGCCTCTCCTATACCCGGAACTTCTCTTTCCACAACCTGCTTGGTTGCTTCAGGTGTAACATCTCTTTTTGAAAATCCTGTTCCGCCTGTGGTAAATACCAAATCCGCCTGTCTTTGATCACTGAAATGCAACAGCTTTTTAGCTATTTGCCCCTTTTCATCCGGAACTATTACATAATCTATGACTTCCATTCCGGCAGCTTCCACCAGTTCCTTTATCATAGGACCTGATTTATCCTCATACTCACCTTTTGAAGCCCTGTCGGACACTGTAACTATGCCGACTCTGTACGGACCTTCTTCTTTTTCAATAACTTTTATTTTCTCTCCTTTTTCTACAACTCCCCCTTTTAATACTTCTGCAAATATGCCTTCTCTTGGCATAATACAGTCCCCCATTTTTTTATATATATTGCAGTGGCTGTGACATTCCTTGCCTATCTGTGTAACTTTTAGCTTTGCCTCTCCTATTTCAAGGACAGTTCCCACAGGCAGACTTCTAAGGTCTACGCCACCCACAATTATATTCTCACCGAATGCTCCGAAATCTACTTCGGCTCCTTTTTTTCTGAAGGCATCTATTTTTTCAAATGCCAATAAACTTACCTGTCTATGCCATTTGCCCGCATGTGCATCTCCCTCGATGCCCCAGTCTTCTTTTAATACAATTTTTTCTACTTCTGTTTTCTCAGTGCCTTTTTTCTCACTGATACATACTGCTAAAACTTCTATATTGTTCATTACCCACCTATTTCTACCATATCTTTCATTTCGCTGATCTTTGACAAGTCTTCAAAAGCATGTGCTTCGGGCTTACCTGCTATACATTCTCTGATTTTTTCTTTTAATATATTGTGCTTTTTTTCAAATCCGATTTCAGTATTTTTTAAAATATCCTTTACATCAATATTTGATTCATAACAAAGACATGGTTTTAGCTTTCCTGTAGATGTAAATCTGATTCTGTTACAATTATCACAAAATTTTCCATGAATTGCACTGATAAAGCCTATAGAACCGTTAAATCCTTCAAGCTTTATATACTTTGCAGGACCGTTGCCGTGCTTTTTATTATCCTCTGCGACATTGTATTTTTCTTTTATTCTTTCAAGGATTTCTACATTACTTACTCCTGTCGATTCCTTGCCATGCCCTATTGGCATCATCTCTATAAATCTGATATTTAATTTGTCATTTCTTGCAAGCTCTATAATATCAAAGAGCTCATCATCATTTACACCCTTTTGTATTACTGTATTTATCTTCGTACTTATTCCCACATTTAGAGCTTCTTTTATACCTGCCATTACATCATTTAATGCATCAACACCGGTAATTTGTTTAAATTTCTCTCTATTCAGAGTATCCAGACTTATATTTACACTTGAAAGTCCCGCTTTCTTTAAATCTTTAGCGAGTTTTTCAAGGTAAAAACCATTTGTTGTCATTGTAATGTCTTTTATATTTTCAAGCTTGTAAAGCTTTTTTATAAAATCAACTATACCGTCTCTTATAAGAGGCTCACCACCTGTAATCTTATACTTTGTAATACCGCATTCGCTTGCTGCAAATGCCACTTCATATATTTCATCCAGGCTTAGAGTCTCTTCCACTTTTTTTGTTTCAGGCATACAGTATGTGCATCTGAAATTGCATCTGTTGGTAACGGAGATTCTCATATAGTCAATTTTTCTATTGTAACAATCTCTCATATTTAATCTTAAACAAGTTCAAGAAGTACTTCTATTCTTCCGCCGCAAACCATACCTTCAATGCTCGCTTCATCATCTGTAAGATCAACATTTAATAAATATGGTTGCATATCATCATGTTTCTTAAGTATATCTTCTACCTTGACCATAATGTCATGTTCAGCCTTTCCTCCGCCGATAGTTCCGACAAAGCTGCCGTCTTTTAAAAACAATGCCTTTGCTCCGACACCTCTTGGCGCAGAACCTTTTTTTCCTACTATAGTAGCCATAACCATTCTTTCAGCACTGCTCTCTATTTTCTCAAGCATCCCGTCTATATAGCCGACATTTTTATTTTTTGCATTTTTTACAGATATTATCTCGGCAAAAATTGAAATAGCTATCTCTACAGGAGTCTCTGAATTTATATCAAGTCCTATCGGACTATAGATTTCATCTATCTTCTTTTCATCATAGCCCTCACTTCTGATGGCATCAAGTACAAATCCTACTCTTCTCTTTGCACCCATAAGTCCTATATAGGCATATGGTTTCTTAAGGATTTCTCTGATACATTCTTTATCCCACTGATGCCCTCTTGTCACTACTACAAAATATGTATCATAGTCAGATTCAAATTTTGAAAGTGCTGATGAAATCCTCACAACAAACTCTGTCAGCCCCTGCATTCTTTGCTTTGGCTGCAAATTCTTCTCTATCCTCCACAACTATCATCTCAAAGCCAAGCATCTGACCTATCTTAATCATAGCAATACTTGTGTGACCGGCACCGCAGATTACAATCTTGCTTGTATTACATATATGCTCTACATATACTCTGTTACCGGCTATCTCTACCATACCGGATTTATTTATTTCCTTTATCTGTTCAAGATTTTCCTTGAAAAAGCTTGTATCCTTACTTATCCATACAAGCTCTCCCTCTCTTATCACAGCCTTGCTGCCATAATCTTTATCACCTAATGATGTAAATACAAATGTTCTTAATCCTTTTTTCTTTGACTCAGCTATAACTTTGTATAATTCCTTGTCCATATACTCGCTCCTTTAAAAAATTATGACACACCAAATGAACAATTCGGGAATATACATACCGGACAATGCATGCAGTATCCGCCTACTCCCAAGCAGTCAATATCAGACTTTTCCACCTTTTCCCCTGCCATAATTCTTGGCAATACAATATCAAATATTGTTTTCTTCTCATACATTACACAGCCGGGGAGCCCCATAAATGTAATATTTTCATTTTCACCGCCATAAGCCAGCATAAACATGGCACCCGGAAGTACAGGTGCACCGTAAGTAATAACCCTGCTTGCATTCTGTCCTATAGCATAAGGTGTCTTATCGTCAGGATCCACACTCATTCCGCCTGTACAAAGTACAATATCAACTCCTGCAGCCATGACCTTTTTGATGCACTCGATTTCCATTTCCACATCATCACTGCTTATCTCATGTGCTATAACTTCAGCACCATATTCTTTCACTTTGTTTATAACCACAGGTGTAAAGGTATCCTTTATTCTTCCGTAGTAAACTTCATTACCTGTAGTTACTATTCCGACTTTCATTTGTTTATATGGTAAAAGTTCAAAGAGAGGCTTATCTCCCACAATTTCCTTTGCCTTTTCCATTTTTCTTTTTCTATAATAAGCGGTATAACTCTCATACCTGCAAGATGCTGACCGGCTTTCACAGGGAAGTTATCATGTATACTCGCAATCATCATCTCGCCAAGTGAATTGAGCTTGTTGATTCTTTCCTTATCTATCTTTAATAGTCCGTCACATTCTGCAATGAGCTCGACCTTACCTTCTTTTATATCCGGATCTCTTGTAAGATGTTCATTCTTACACATGTCATAAAGCATAAGTGCCGCATCATTTTCATGAAGCATATTCTCGTTTACTTCCCATATATAGATATGATCCTTACCTACTGAAAGTAATACCTCCACATCCTCTTCTCTTATAATATGTCCCTTTCTGAATACAGGACCTTTTTTCTCACCTTTTATGATCTGTGTTATATCATGACAGAGCATATGCCCTACGGCATCTTTTGTATCAATAAGTCGCATATTTCCCCTTCTATATTCCGTAACGGTTTGAGCCAATCCGCTACACCAATTTTTATCTACATTAAAGCATTATACTATAAAATCAATAAAAGCGCCATGATTTATTTAAATACAGAATAAATCATGGCGTCTAAAAAGATATTTATATTATAAAAATTTCTGATATGGCTTTCTTTTTAAGAACTTACCTTCAGGAGTATCTTTGATTTTGGTATTATCAACCACTTCACTACCTCTTAAGAATACCTTATCTATATGTCCGCTCAAAACCTTACCCTCAAGCGGTGCATAGTCACATTTTGAAACCTGAGTAGCGGCAGTAATCTTAGTCTGTGCATCAGGATCTAATATGACGATATCGGCATCAAAGCCTTCCTCTATGAATCCCTTTCTGTCATAAAGTCCGTAGAGTTTTGCAGGGTTCTCACAAAGTACTTCACACATCTTTTCTACACTGATTCTACCCGCGGCAACACCTTCGGAGTACATCACAATACCTCTTGTCTCTACACCCGGCATTCCTCCCGGAATCTTTCTGAAATCTTCCATTCCAAGTTTCTTTTGCTCAGATGTGAAAGAACAGTGATCTGTTGCTACAGTTTGAATTTCTCCGTCTGCAATAGCCTTCCAAAGCTCATCGATATCGGCCTGTTCTCTAAGTGGTGGTGCTATGACATACTTAGCTCCTTCAAATCCCGGTAACTCATACAAACTGTTGGTCATAGTAAGATACTGTGGACAGGTCTCCGCATATACCTTCTGTCCTCTTTTTCTTGCAGCTCTTATCTCATCCAAGCCTTCCTTACAAGTCAGATGGACATCAATTATATCGCTCCCCGCAACCTCTGCAAGGTGAAGTATTCTGTTAATAGCCTCAGCCTCGGCTGCAGCAGGTCTGGTCTTATAATGAGATGAAACCTTACTCTGTAATCCTGCTTCCACAAATTCCTGCTGAAGTGCAAAGATAAGTCCGGCATTCTCACAATGTACTCCTGTAATAGCTCCAACTTCCTTAAGTCTTTGTAGTACTTCAAAGGCCTCATTGTCATGCAAGAGAATATCATATGTCAAATAGATTTTAAAAGTGGTAACACCTCTGTCCATCATATCCTGACACTGACGTTTTGCCTCCTCATTCCAATCACTGATTGACATGTGTATTCCATAGTCACAAAAAACACCATCCTTAGCCTTTTTAAGCCAATTGTCCATGCCCTCATTAAGAGTTTCTCCCTTATATTGGGTGCCAAAATCGATAATAGTTGTGGTTCCGCCACTTACAGCCGCTCTTGTTCCCGAATAAAAATCATCACATGTCACTGTGCCTGCCACATGCAATTCAAAATGTGTATGCGCATCAATAAATCCGGGAAATATAAGCTTACCGGAAGCGTCAATAACCTTTGTACCTTCATCAAGCTTAGCTATCTCACCATTTTTAAATACTTTGCTTATTTTCTCATCTTCAATGAGTATATCGGCAACAAAGCTTTCTTTGGAATTTACTATTTTTCCACCCTTAATAAAAACTCTATTCATATTATCTCCTTACATAGCAAAATATGCCACTTTTTAGGGTGGCATATCTTAACTATATCATATTTTATCTCAGTCTATATTATAGGAGCAAATACTCATATTCATTATAGATAGTGTCGATAAGTTCAGCATATCTATAATTGAGCTTGTCATTGCTCTCACCTATTCTATATACAAGATTTTGTCCGTCAATTCTTACCTTAACATCCTTGCTTCCCTTAATGATTACAAAACCGTCATTCTCTGAATCAAGCATGTCTGCTTCACTTGCGAATAATGTAAGTTTATCCTTGTATGGTGCAGAAGCGTATGGACAGAATGTCTCACAGTTACCGCACTCATTGCACATATAATCCACATGAACTATCTGATGGCTACCCTTTACATTAACATATACATTAGCTCTGTTTGGACAAACTTCTGTACAATTCTCACAAATATAGTCACAAGCTAAACATCTGTTGTCAGCCTTCTTCTCCTCTACCTCTTCAAGAATTCCTCTGTATGAGTATACCTTCTCGTCAGTAGTATCGGAAATCTTAAGCTCACCGATTGCATGATTTACGATAGCCTCGCAAACCTTCTTACTGTCGGCAATAGCCTTTACGATAACAGATGCACCCTTAGCGCCATCACCTGCAGCATATACTCCCTTAACATTTGTCTCAAGAGTAACAGGATCGAGTACAGGAAGATTCTTTTTGTCGATCTCAATACCGTTGTTTGTGTAGAAGTCACCTCTTACACTCTCACCGATTGATGCAATAAGTGTATCACATGGTAATTCAACAAGTTCATCTGTCTCCTTAACACCTCTTCTACCACTTGCATCAGGCTCACCAAGTACGTTCTTAGCACATACAAGTTTGCCGCCCTTGAATGATTTTGGAGAAACAAGTGTAACGAACTCTACGCCATCCTCAATTGCCTCGTTAAGTTCTTCCTCGTCAGCAGGCATATATCTTGCATTTCTTCTGTATGCAAGGTATACATTCTTAACACCCCGGAACTCTCTTAGCCGATCTTGCAACGTCCATAGCTGTGTTTCCACCACCTACAACGATAACATTCTCGCCAAGATCCATCTTTCCTTCAGTCTTTTTGAAGTCCTCTAAGAAGTGAAGTGCATTGATTGCCTTTCCTTCTTCAAGCTCAAGTGGAAGCTCCTTATGTGCACCGATTGCAAGGATAACCTTATCAAAGCCTTCAGCCTTAAGTGCATTTATATCATCAATTCTCTTGTTTGTAACAAACTTTGCTCCGTAAGCCTTTGCAAGCTCTACGTCTCTTTGGATATCGTCAGCAGGAATTCTGAATCCCGGAATGATGTTTGCAACAACACCACCCATAGTATCTCTCTCATCAAATACAGTAACATCCACACCTTCTCTTGCAAGGAAGAATGCAGCTGCGATACCTGCAGGACCACCACCTACTACAGCAACCTTTAAGTTCTTCTTATCAGCGCTCTTTAAAGTAGGTACAACCTTTTCAAATGCGTTCTGTGCCGCAATAAGCTTATTTCTTCTGATCTGTACATCAGTCTCATAGTGATTTCTTGTACAAGCACTCTGACATGTATGTGTACAGATATGACCTGTCATGAACGGAAGTGGGTTCTTCTCTAAGATAACATTAAGAGCATCCTCATACTTACCTTCATTGACAAGGATTCCGTAAGCTGTAATATCCTGATTGATAGGACATCTGTTTACACAAGGTGCCATGTAGCAATCAAGGTAAGGAACCTTCTTATCAGCTTTTCTGTTTGGAAGCGGCTTAACAGGCTTAACGTGATGCTTATCGCTTCTAACATCTGAAACAAGCTTCTCAAGAGCCTCTACATCAATTCCTGACCAAGCCTTGATCTCAGCCTTTTCAAGCTTTTCTGACATCTCAATAAATCTCTGATATCCGCCCGGTTTCAAGATAGTAGTAGCTACTGTTACAGGCCATATTCCACTACCTACAACCTTATCTATATTGAAGTAATCACAACCACCTGAATATGCAATTCTAAGCTTGCCGTTAAAGCTTCTTGAAAGATTTCTCGCAACAAGAAGTGAAAGTGGATACAAAGACTTTCCTGACATGTACATTTCCTGTGACGGAAGCTCATTGTTCTTTACATCAACCGGGAATGTATTTGTAATCTTAACACCGAACTCAAGGTTCTTTGAAGAAGCGAGTGCCATAAGTCTCTCCAACATAGGAACCGCATCCGAGTACTGTAAATCCTCTTTAAAGTGAAGATCCGTAAACGCAATGTAGTCATATCCCATGCTGTCAAGCATCTCTCTTGCAACTTCATATCCAAGAAGAGTCGGGTTACATTTTACGAATGTATTTAATCCCTTTTCTGTAATAAGATATGATGCAATAGCCTCGATTTCCTGTGGAGGACATCCGTGCAATGTAGATACCGTTACGGAATTTACAATATCAGGAGTGATAGCATCAAGATCAGCCTTTGTAAACTTCTTGAACTTGCTTAAATTCTTCTCAAGATATTCCTTACACTCTTTGTATATTGGAGTCTCTGAAGCATCCATCATTCCGTTGATGAAATTATCAACCTTAGGAAGCTTAATACCTGCAAGATCGTAACCTACTGAAATGTTGAACTGGAAGCCGTCGCTGCCACCAAGATCCCATTCCTTTGAGATAACCTTAAGCGCAAACCAACCCTTGATATACTCATCAAAAGCTTCCTGAACTGTAAGCTCTGTTGACCACTCACAGTTGTAGCACTCATCCTCAGCTGTAATACATGGCTTAGCCACACAAGCCGCAAGCTCTCTACCATCCATCTTCTGAACTGTCTTAAGCTCGAAGAATCTTGCACCTGCATAATATCCTGCGATAATATTCTGTGCGAGCTGTGTATGAGGACCTGCCGCAGGACCTATCTGTGTCTCCAATTTTCTTCCGAAAATTGTGTAAAATTTATTCTTATCAGCCTTATAAGCTTTCTTTACTCCGTAACAAGAGCCTTCTTTTTCCATCTCTTCAAGGAGTCTTTCCATGATCCTATTAAAAGGAATCGGTGTCATTATATCGCCCATTATGCATTTCCCCTTCCATTGATCTTATTTGCAAGTCTCATAGCGCCTTCTCTTACCTTAGCAAGTACTTCTTTTTCATCAATGTGAAGAAGCTCTCTATCTTTCATCAAGATATTTCCGTTTGCAATTGTAGTTCTAACATCCTTTCCGCATACTCCGAACAACAGATGGCTGTTGATATTTGAAGCGGTCATAGGTGTATTCGGGGTATAATCAACAACGATAACATCCGCTGCCGCGCCGGGCTTTAATACTCCAAGCGGCTTCTTAAAGTATCTGTTTGCAATATTTGCATTGTACTCAAAAAGCATCTTCGGAACTTCGACCCAAGCTGTATTAGGATCGCATAAATGGTGCTTATGAAGCACATTTGCAACCTTCCATGACTCTAAAACGTCATGTGTGTAACCGTCACTTCCGAGTCCGCATACGATTCCTCTGTGAACGATCTCCATTGTCGGAGGACATCCGCATGCATTACCCATGTTTGACTCAGGGTTATGTACTACACAAGTATTTGTATCTCTGATGAGATCCATCTCGTGTGGGTTAATATAAATACAGTGTGCAAGCAATGACTTATCGCCAAGAACCTTCCAGTCATATAATCTGTCAACAATTCTTTGGTTGTGTACTTTCAAGCATGAATGCAAATCTTCAATACCTTCAGCCACGTGGATATGACATCCGATATCTTCAGGCTTTCTTGACATAGCGTATTCCATTGACTTGTCAGAAATTGTGAAGCTTGCATGCATTCCCATCATACCGGCAATCATGTCTGAATCGTCTTTTTTTGCATGATTTGCAAAATCAACGTTTTCCTTAACAGCCGCCTTCATCTTATCTTCGCCATCACGATCTGATATCTCATAGCAAAGACAGCTTCTAACGCCTGTCTCTCTCGCAGCCTTTTCAATAGCAAAAAGGCTTCCCTCGATCTCACCGAAGCTTGCATGATGATCAAAAATAGTTGTAACACCATTCTTAATGCAATCAATATAAGTAGTCATAGCAGAAAGATATGTGAGCTCGTTGTCCAAATTTCTGTCTATTGTCCACCATAAGCCGTCCAGGATCTCCAAGAATCCATGCGGGTTGTAACCGTTGATGCTAAGGCCTCTTGCCATAGCCGAGTAAATATGCTCGTGTGTGTTTATGAATGCCGGCATTATGAGCCCGCCCTTTGCATCCACGAAAGTTGCATCCGCATATTTTTCCTTCAAATCACGGTAGTTTCCAACCTCTAAAACTGTGTTGCCATCCAGTACTACAGACCCATCCTCAATTAATGGCTGTTCCTGATTTCCAGTAACTACCCTTCCATTACCAATTAGTAGCATTGTAAATCTCCTCTCTGAATTATGCAGTTTTAATTACAAAAACCTAATAATGTAGCTTGTATTTTAACATTTTTCTATATGCTTTTCAATACTTATCTAATTATATTTTATTATTTCTAAAATATTTTTAAGAGAAAACCCAATGTATTAAAAAATATACACAAAATTCAAATTTGTTCTAATTTTTACACTTGACATTTCCCCATTTTTTTGATATCATCACAAAGTAATTTTTTGCAGGTGTGGTTCAATGGTAGAACATCAGCCTTCCAAGCTGAATACGTGGGTTCGATTCCCATCACCTGCTTTTTTTGTGCTCTTCTTTAGGCACTTACTCTCTTTACATAATTGTAAAACATAAGTACAATGTATTTGTACGATTCTACTGATAGAAAGGGGTGATACCTTGAGAATTGAAAGGATTAGTACCAACCAGATAAGATGTACACTGTCAAATGTGGATTTGGAAAACAGAAATTTAAATGTAGTTGAATTGGCCTACGGCAGCGACAATGCCAAGGCATTGTTTCAGGAAATGCTAAGCAAAGCTTCTTATGAAGTAGGATTTGATGCGGATGACTCTCCTCTGATGATAGAGGCGGTTCCTCTCTCAAATGAAAGTATTATCATATATGTAACAAAAGTTGATGATCCGGACGAGCTGGATACACGTTTTGCAAAGTTCTCTCCTACAATGGCTGATGATGTATTTGCTTCTTTTGATATGAAGTTTAATAATCTTCTTGAGGGTGCGCTCGATCTTGATGACGATAAAGCCGACGAATCTCAAAAAGAGCCGTATTTAAGGGCATATTCATTTGAAACTTTAGATGAGCTTATAGAGGCTGCCAAAGCTGTTAAAACCTACTCCGGAGAAAACACTCTTTATAAGGATGAAGTAAATAAAAGATTCATTCTGGTTCTTAAAAAGAATGAAAATAAAAAGGATTTTGCAGTTGCCGCAAATATTCTTTCAGAATACGGCGTGAAACTTCCTGCTACCTCATTCAGTGAAGACTACTATAAAGAACATTTTAAAGTAATGGTCAAGGAAAATGCTATTTCACAGATATCAAAAATATAATATTTTGATGAATTTGAAGCACTAATAAACTTAGTGCTTTTTTTATTTCGTATTTTTTTAACGAAGTTCAAAAATATTATTGCTTTTTTTCAAATTGTTATGTATATTTTAATAAGGTTAATTGTACTTGAAAGAGTACATAACTTTATATTTTGTATCAAGGGGAAAAATACCTTTTCACCCGGGTTTCATGATAACAAAATAAATGAATTATAGAAAAGAGGATTATTATGGCAAATATTGATTTAACTCAGTATGGCATCACAGGCACTACAGAGATAGTACACAATCCATCTTATGATGAATTATTTGCAGCCGAGACAGATTCTTCATTATCAGGCTATGAAAAAGGACAGGTAAGTGAGCTTGGTGCCGTTAATGTATTGACAGGTATCTACACAGGTCGTTCCCCTAAAGATAAATTTATAGTTATGGATGAGAATTCAAAAGATACAGTTTGGTGGACATCTGCAGACTATGCAAATGACAACCATCCGCTTTCAGAGGATTCATGGAAGGTTTTAAAGGACCTTGCAAAAAATGAGCTTTCAAACAAGAAGCTTTATGTCGTAGACGCTTTCTGTGGTGCAAACAAGGACACAAGAATGTCTGTTCGTTTCATCGTTGAAGTTGCTTGGCAGGCACATTTCGTTACAAATATGTTTATTCAGCCGACTGCTGAGGAACTTGAGAACTTCAAGCCTGACTTCGTAGTTTACAATGCTTCAAAAGCAAAGGTAGCTAACTACAAGGAGCTTGGTCTTAATTCAGAAACAGCTGTTGCTTTCAATATCACAAGCCGCGAGCAGGTTATCCTTAACACATGGTACGGCGGTGAGATGAAGAAGGGTATGTTCTCAATGATGAACTACTATCTCCCACTTAAGGGAATTGCTTCAATGCACTGTTCAGCAAATACAGATATGAACGGTGAGAATACAGCTATCTTCTTCGGTCTTTCAGGAACAGGTAAGACAACTCTTTCAACAGATCCTAAGAGACTTCTTATCGGTGATGATGAGCACGGTTGGGATGACAACGGTGTATTCAACTATGAGGGCGGATGCTATGCTAAGGTTATCAACCTTGACAAGGAGTCTGAGCCTGATATCTACAATGCTATCAGAAGAGATGCTCTTTTAGAGAACGTTACTCTTGATGAGAACGGTAAGATTGACTTTAATGACGGAAGCAAGACAGAGAACACAAGAGTTTCATATCCTATCAACCATATCGAGAATATAGTTAAGCCTATATCACATGGTCCTGCTGCAGAGAATGTAATCTTCCTTTCAGCAGATGCATTCGGAGTGCTTCCTCCTGTATCAATCCTTACACCTGAGCAAACTCAGTACTACTTCCTCAGTGGATTTACAGCTAAGCTTGCAGGTACAGAGCGTGGTATTACAGAGCCTACACCTACATTCTCAGCTTGCTTCGGACAGGCTTTCCTTGAGCTTCATCCAACAAAGTATGCCGAAGAGCTTGTAAAGAGAATGGAAAAGAACGGTTCAAAGGCTTATCTTGTAAATACAGGATGGAACGGAACAGGAAAGAGAATCTCAATCAAGGATACTCGTGGTATCATCGACGGAATCCTTAGCGGTGCTATCAAGAATGCTCCTACAAAGAAGATTCCTTACTTTGATTTTGAGGTTCCAACAGAGCTTGAGGGTGTTGATACAAAGATCCTCGACCCAAGAGATACATATGCAAATGTTGCTGATTGGGAAATCAAGGCAAAGGATCTTGCTTCAAGATTTGCAAAGAACTTCAAGAAGTATGAAACAAATGAGGCAGGTAAGGCTTTAGTAGCTGCCGGCCCGAAGGTAGACTAATACTTTAACGATTTATAAATTTTAATGTGCCCAGGCATTTGCCGGGGCACATTTTTTATAGAAATATTCTTTTCATAAATGCAAGATCTTCGCTTGCATACTCAGATCTTTCTTCTTCTCTTATTATAGAAATATAAGATTTTTCTTTTTTAATCCACTCGGTAATAATATCATATCTCATAACACCTCCCCCGAGCTTACATGGTATATGTCTGCCTTTATCCGGAAATACTCCATCTTTTAAATGGATTATCTCCGTTTCTTTTCCGAATGCATCTATACATTCTCTCCACAGTACTTCCTGTGAATCCACTCTTTCCTTAGTAAGCACGTTTACCCGGATCAAATATTATCTTTAATCTCTCACTTCCAAGTGTATTAAGCATTTTAGCAGTAAACTCACCGTTATATAGAGTATGTGATGCTACAGGCTCCATTGCCACATAAGCATCATATTTATTTGCTTCGTTTAATATATCATCAAGCCTTTTTAGTAATTTAGGAAAAAGTCTTATCTTATTTTCCATATCAACTTCTCCATACGAACTTTCACTTCCTACATATAAAGCTCCAAGCGGTTTACTTGTTTTCATAGCCGCTATAAACTCATTTCTGTGCTTTTGCCATATATCCTCATCATCTGTAGTAAAATCAATATAACTTCCCAACACACTGATTTCCATCCCACTAAAGGCATCTTTTATATATTCAATCTCTTCAGCATTTATATCAACATTCCCGTTTATCCCAAAAAAAGACTTTTTCACCGCCAAATGAACAGTCTCAAACCCTACGTCTCTGACTTTATTCGCTAAAGTCTTTGCATCTTGTTTTCCAAAATCATGAGCTCTTACACCAAATTTCAAATTTCCACCTCCGGGCAGTATATACAATTAAATAATTTCTACCATCATCCTCACTGCCGCTTTCCCTGCAATATGTTTATCTTCACTTGCAGAGCTTACAAGTACCGAATCGTCAAAATCATCAATATCCTTTACTACAAATTCATCTCCTAAAGCAATCTTTTTTTCTTCCAGATATTCAATCAGATCTTTATCATCTTCAACCTTATGAAGTCGACAGGATATACCTTTTGTGATTTCTGACAGTTTTTAAGCTTATCGGTCTCAGGATGATTTTCGTATATTTCATTTCCATGCGGGCAGTGCATAGGTTTATTTAGAAATTCATTTAGTCTGTCTTTTAATCCGTTTGAAGTGACATACTCCAAAGCTTTTGCATCCTCATGGACATCCTGCCATGAATAACCCAGATATTCCACCAGAAACAATTCCCACAATCTATGCTTTGTAAGCAATGCTCTGGCCCTCGTTTTACCTGTTTCCGTCAAAAGAATAGATTTATTCTCAGTATATACTTCTCCCTCTTCTGTAAGTTTTTTTAACATCTCACTTACAGATGCAGCCTTTACTCCCAAAATCTCCGAGATCTTTTTATTTGTTGCAATTTCCTTTTTTTCAATAAGCTCATAAATTGCTGAAATATAATCATCTCTACCGGTGTCTATCTTAGCCATATCATTTTCCCTTACTCTGAGTCCGTAATGTTTTCTTATATCATCACTTAATTTTTTACCCGTTTCAGTCAGAGAATATACACCTCTTTCTTTTGCACGATAAACATATCCCTTTTTTATCAGCTTGTCCAAAACACACTTGAGCTTCCTATCGGACCAGGCAATATGCTCTCTGATTGTACTGTATCCCAATTCACCGAGAGCATTTTTCTTTCCTGTATGATTATCTATGTGTAAAATCAAAAGTTCTCTACTGAAACGATTTCTGTTTTTAATGTATCTTATCATCTTAGTAATGATTCCACCCGGATATACTGCAATGGTTATCATAAATGTTAAGCCTGAAACCAAAGCACACATTCCCGACATGGATACATTAAATTTTACAGCAAGAAAATAACCAATGCAAGAATTAACTACTGCATATACAGCCGCCAATAATACCGTTATTTTCAGATCCTTTGATATCAGATATGCACTTGCAGCCGGTGAAATAAAAAAGGATATTGCAAGTATCGCACCTACCGACTCAAAGCCGAAACTGCGGTAAATGAAACCAAGGCCATAAAAACATAATAAAGACCTGTACCTACAATACCTGCCACTCCGGCATATACAGGATCAAATGAACTTATTTTCAGTTTTCTAAAAAAAACCGCTATAAATACTGTATTTATTAAAAGTACAAAACTCATCTGTACCAAAGCTTTTGGAAGGCTGATACCAAGGAAATTTATTCTATGAAGCGGAGCAAGTATGATCTCTCCTATTAAAACGACTTCCGTATCCAGATGCACATTTCTTGCATATCTTGTAATAAGTATAACAGCTATCGAAAAAAACAACGGAAAAATTATACCTACAGAAGCATCTTCTGTCACTCTTTTACTTTTTATCAGTAACTCTATGCAAACAGTAGTTAAAACACCGAAAAGACTTGCTCCTATTATTAATAAAACACTCCCTATATCTTTAGTAACAAAATATCCTATAACTATTCCAAGAAGTACGGAATGTGAGATTGCATCGGAAACCATTGAAAGCCTTCTTAACACTAAAAATACTCCCAAAACAGCACAGGCAAGTGAGGTTATTATAAGAATATACAAAGATTCAATCATTTCCCTACCCTCATCTTCCTAATATTTAAAAGCATTCTTACAATACCTCTCGGTGCAAACAGTACAGAAAAGAGTGCAATTACAGACATAATAAGTATAATACTTGGTCCTGTGGAAAATCCCTTAATTGCACTGCTTATAAAAGTACCAAGAAAGGCAGATAAGGCTCCTGTTACCGCCGCAATCACTAATACTTTTTCATAACTTTTACTCCATTGTAAACCTGTAACGGCCGGAGTTATAAGCATACTGCTTATAAGAATGGCACCCACAGCCTTTAGACCTGCCGCAATTAAAATCATTGTTATTATCATTATAAGAAGAGAGGTAAGTCTTGAATTTATCCCTATTGTATACGCATAAACCATATCAAATACATATACCTTTATCTCCTTGTAAAAAAGTATAAATAGGGCAAGGGATATTACAGATACAGTGAGTATTATATAAACATCCTCTCTTAGTATATATGCCGCCTGTCCGAATATATAGCTGGCGAGTCCCGACTGTGAAGCTCCCTGATATTTCGGATTACCCTGTATATAACTTTTTAGTACCATACCCATACCGAACATTGCAGATAAAATTACCGCCATTGCGGTGTCTGCTTCTATCTTTGAGCCTTCCGAAATAATCTGTATCAGAATAAAAGCGACTATGCCTGCCACTATTGCACCAAGCATTAAAATAAGAGAACTTTTTCTTCCGGATATCATAAATGCTAAAATTATTCCGGGAAGTGATGCATGACCTACAGCATCACCTATCAAACTTTGTCCTTTTAAAATACTTATCGTTCCGACTATACCTGTTGCCATGGCAAGCAGCATTGTTCCTATCGCAACCACAATAAACGAATACTGTGTAATAATACTTATATTCATAGCCTACTCCCCATATGTCGCATCTATATTCTCTTTTACAAAGACTTCCTCGGTCCTTCCGCTTGCTATAAGTTGCTTATTAACCATAATTACATGATCGAAATATTCGCATAGGGTGTTTAAATCATGATGTACCGCTATAATGGTCTTCCCCTCTTTTTTAAACTCCCTCATTGTTTCTATAATTATATTCTCGGTTTTCTTATCAACTCCTGCAAGCGGTTCATCCATAAAGTAAATAAGGGCATTCTGAGCAATTGCCCTTGCTATGAATACCCTTTGTTTTTGTCCCCCTGAAAGTTCTGAAATCTGCCTGGAGGCAAAATCTTCCATTTTCATTTTTTTCAATGCTTCCAAAGCTTTTTCTTTTTCGGAAGCATTTACTCTTTTAAATAAACCAAGTCCCGCATATCTTCCCATTGTCACCACATCAATTACCGTAGTAGGGAAATTCCAGTTTACAGTAGTGGTCTGAGGTATATAAGCAATCTGCTTATATACCTCCTTGTAAGACTTTACCCATAATACTTACTTTTACCTGAGATAGGTTTCATAAGCCCCAGTATTCCCTTCATTAAGGTGGATTTTCCTGCTCCGTTTGGCCCTATTATTGCAGTAATACTCCCTCAAAGATATCAAGATCCATATCCCATATCACAGGAATATCTGTATATGCCATCGTAAAATCTTCCAAATGTATCAATACTTTTTCCATATCAAACCTCAAAGGTGCTATTTCAAATTATCTGTAATAAGTTTTACATTATGCTTATACATATCAATATATGTATCACCGTCTTCACCCTTTGGTGCCAAAGAATCCGAGAACAACTCATTTCCTTCGCCACTTACGATCTTTACATCTGCTCCCTTTGCAGCTGCACCTTCTCTAAGCTTTTCCATACGTGCAGGATCGGTTGTAGACTCTGCAAATATAGCCTTTATCTTATGATCTACTATAAAATCTATTGTTTCTTGTATATCCTGATTTGCCACCTCCGATTCGGTACTTACACCTTGAGGTGCCTTTACCTCTATATCATATGATCTTGAGAAATAATTGAATGCATCATGAGGTGTTATCAAATATCTGCTCTCCTTAGGTATTGAAGAAATATTCTCCTTTACATACTCATCAAGTTTTGTAAGTTCCTCCAGATATTTAATCTTGTTTTCTTCATATTTATCCTTATATTCAGGATTCAAATTTTCAAGTGATTCACCTGCAGCTTCAACCGCCATTTTATAAAGTCCTATATCAAACCAAAAATGCGGATCTGCAATGATCTCACCGTCTTCATCCATTGTGCCTATACGATCTTTCGGAAAATTTCTGCTCACAGCTTCACCTTTAGCTTCAAGCGCCTCCACCATTTTGCCTTCAAAATGAAGTCCATGATAAAGTGTAAGGTCTGAAGAACTAAGTTTTGTATAATCCTCAGGCTTTGCAACATACAAATGCGGATCCTCTCCGGCAGGTATTATAAGTTCCACATTTACAGTATCACCCGCAAGTTGTTCCACCATATCCTGTAAAAATGAAGTGGTAACAACCACATTCTTCTTATTCATAGTATCACTACTTGTTTTTGATGTTTCCTCCATTGACTTTGCCTCTGTATTTTGTGCAGTAGTCTGAATATCTGAAGTTTTCCCTCCCGCACATGCACAAAGTGATAAAGCCATTCCTGCGGCTGCAATAAGTATACTCAAATTTCTTTTAAACATATTATCCCCTTCTATTAAATTAGGTTATTTTATTTTTATAATTAGGCTTGCCTAACTATATTTATATATATACCTCATTTTTATAAGTAAATCAAGTACTGATATATATTTTTATAAAAATAAAGTATGATCTTTTCTGATTTAATGCTTGTAATACTTATGGAAAAAAAGTTCCTTCTGTAAGTAATATTCCGTTATTCTTTAAAAATTTATTCTGTTATTTTTCGCTGAAATTCAAAATTAGTTACAATATAGTAAGATAAACTTAAGTCTAAAGGACTATATTTTCCACGAAAAATATTTTAGAATATAAACATAACAAAACAAATATTTTTTCGCAGGGTAACCTGCAGAATGGAGGAACATATGATACGAAACCATATCAAAAAAGTGGCTTCAGTTGTTTTAACGGCTTCCATGATTCTTGGAATGGCCGGTGTAGCTTTTGCCAAAAACACAAAGACTGTTGTACCGAATGTAAGAATCAATATCAATTACGATCTTGCACCGGGTATGAATTCAGGAAACATAGATGTTGACAGTGACAGTACAGGAGTTGACCAGGTAACAGTCTCTTCTATTACAAACACCGATTTCGGTAAGAAGCCAAAAGTTACTATCAAGGTAAAGCCTGACAGTGATTATACATTTAAGGGAACACCTTCAGGTAATGTTACACTTAATGATGCAACCGGTAAGGGTGCTACAATCTCTAAAGTTTCTACAACAAGTGGAAATATGTCAATCACAGTAACTCTTCCAAAAACAAGCGCAGGCGAGAGCGGCGCATTGGAAGTGAATGATATTTCTTGGGGTGATAATGACAGCCCAATCGTTACATGGGAGAGCGCTGCATATGCAAAGCAGTATGAAGTAAAGCTTTACCGTAACAATTCAATCAAAGAAAATGTAACAACAGCTGGAACAAGCTATGACTTCCGCAGCAAAATCCGTGAGTACGGTAAGGGAAGTTATACAGTAAAGATTCGTGCAGCAGCAAGCAATGGTACTAAGGGTAACTGGACAGAGTCAGATGAATTTGATGTAGACGAAGATGTTTTAGCAAGTCTTGGTGGACAGACAAGTTCAAACGGTGGAAATGCTGCAGGACCTAACGGTTCAAGTGCAAGCAATTCAGGTGCTTGGTTAAAGGATAATGTAGGCTGGTGGTATATCAACGCTGACAGAACATATACAACAAACAACTGGCAGCAGATAAACGGCAACTGGTACTATTTTGATAACAGAGGTTATATGGTAACCGGTTGGCTTAAGAGCCCATATTCAGGAAAGTGGTACTGGCTCAGCACAGAGAACAACAGCAATCTTGGTAAGATGCTTACAAATCAGTGGGTTGATAACAATCGCTACTATGTAGACGGAAGCGGTGTTTGGACACAGAGTAGATAAAAATTTTGAGGATGTCGCATGCGACATCCTCTTTTTGTAGTTATTTAATATATCTTTTCAAATACAAACCAATATTTAATCCAACTCCAGTAACATGGATATAAGTTCCTGCCATCCAGTATAACGAGAACAAAATCCTCTCGGATTACGACCAATTTCCTTGAATCCAAATTTTTTATAAAGTGCAATCGCATTTTTATTTTCAGCAACCACTTCAAGTTCCAATTGTCTATAACCGGCAGTTTTTGCGCATTCAATACATGCCTTTGTTAATGCAGTACCTATTCCTTTTCCATAATATGCTTTTTCAATACTTATTCCAAACTCTGCACGATGCTTTACCTTGTCTTTTGATCCAACCGCAGAAATTCCGGCTAAACCGATAATTCTATCATCAATAAGCGCGCAAATTTGTATCTCACAGGAGCTGTTTTCTTTATCTTCAAGTAATTCCTCTTCTTCCTCAACACTAAAATTTATTTCATCCGGATAAGAAAGGAGGAAGTCTGTTTCCTCACGTATATTCTTCGTATTCTCAAGTACACTTTTAGCGTCGTTAATTGTAGCATTTCTTATAATACAAATCATATTGTTTTCAAGTCTTATTTTTTTATAATATTTCAACTCATCATCTCCTCTTTTTAACCTTGTAATAAAAAAAGTTTACATTATAAATCTTGTCTCTTATTCTTGAAAAAAACAAGTATTATCATTATCTGGGCAAGTATTTTCTCATTATTCTTTAGATTATAGCTTGTGCAATGAGGTCTTATATGACAAAACAATAAACCACCTGATTAGCCGGTGGTTTACTAATTTTTTCTTAAATGTTTCGTCCATTTAGCCTTGTATCCATAAATCAATTCTATATTCCATATATTCTCTTAACTCTTTTTTTGTCCAGAATCTTTGTAAATATTTTTCCAAATCACCTTCAACATCAACTTCTATAAACCATTCCTCATGATCAGTCCCAAATACGGTTGGATTTTCAGAGTTTACATCTTGACTTACAGCATAAATACAGTCAGGATATCCATATCCATAAAATAGCTGAACAAAATCCGGATCCTTATTATCAGTTATATTAAAGATTTTTTTTAATGAGTATAAATCATCATTGAAGAAATCATTCCATTCTTCAAAATCCGTACTGCCTTCACTAAAAGGAGTAAACATTTCACCACTCCAGAAATACTGTCCGTAAGCTTCTTCTGTTAAAATAAAATATTTTTATCTTTTTTATATAATTCTATATTTTCATCAACAAAATCTCCTAATCCTTCAATAGGTTCTTCACCATCTGCATTGGACCAAGGTGTATCAACATTCTTTCTAAAATCTCTCTCTTCATATAGTCCCTATCTTAAAAACTAAAAATAAGAAGAACAGCTTTCACTTAAATAAAGATCAAAATGTTCTTCTTAATTTTATAATACATTTATTTATTATCTTGCAGGGTATTTTGCTCTGAAGCCTTCAAACCACTCAAGGTATTTAGCCACATTTGCTTTATTCTCAGGATCTTCATCAAATTCCTTAGTTTCGGAATCGACTCTCTCTTTGTCCTCAGCTGATAAAGCTCTCTCGGCAAAAGTATATACTACCTCATCCTCTTTTCCTATATGTCTGTTAAGAAGTGTAGCATATCCGGCAGCATTTGTGATTATATCGAGCTTATTTAATGTGGATGGATCTTTTTCATATCTGTCGGCAGCTTCTAAAAGCTCATTCATATGAAGTCTTCCAAGGTCATGCTCTACAAGCATACCGTTTCTGATAAGTTTATCTGCTACAGGACCCAGCTTTTCAAGCATTATTTTGAAAAGGATCTTCTCTTCCTTTCCGTGATGAAGGTGGTCCGCATAGGTCTTACCGAAAGCCACACATTCTTTTACAAGATTTGCATCTACTTCATTTCCCTCTATGATTGAGCAACACATAGACTTCATGCTCTTGCAAAACTCTATTATATTCTTGTGTTCATCTACTAAAATTTCTATTCCGTACATATTACTCCCTTACCAACTTATATGAGCCATTTCCCAAAGCATAATATGTCAGACCGCTACCGTCAAACACTCCTTCAATCATGGCATTCCTTATTTCATAAAACAGTGCTACATTTGCACCTACTTCATCCCAGTACTGCTTGTGAATATCTACAGTCTCCTGCCACATAAGCTCATCACTGTCCTCATTCACAATCATATTTACACCGTCACATGGCATTCCGCTTACAAATGTATTCTCATAATACTCAAAACCGTCAACAGGTGAAGCTCCGCTTCCGATAGCATTTTCCTTGCCGAAAGCTCTTGCACACTCACAGATAATACCGATTGCATCAGCATTGCCCTCTGTAAGATTCTTTGCAACATATGCAAGTCTTCTCTCTACTATGGCTATCTTATCCTGTAACCAACCATGGATATTTGTAGGATCTATTATATTTCCAAGTTCACCCTCAGGAAGTGAACCGAACTTCTCATCTATATCGGCAAGAGCTGATACATTCAAGCCCTTATCCTTTGCTGTTGCTATTAAAGCATTTGTTAAATCGTTTTGTATCTTTATCTTTCTAAAAAGCCAATGATGTATTGGACCCAGTATTGCACTCATATTTTTATTCCTTTACTTAATATATTTATCTGTCAAATGGGAAAACAACTGTAAGCTGCATCTTAAAGCTCTCGATTGCATGAACTGAATGAGGCTTTCTGGATGGCATTACCACGCTCTCACCTGCGTTTAATATAAATTCTTTTCCGTCTACAATAAGCTTACCTGTTCCTTCAAGTACTGTAACCAAAGCATCTCCGTCTGACTCATGAGTTGAAATCTCCTCACCCTTTGAAAATGCGAAAACTGTGATACTTACATACTTGTTCTGCGCCAAAGTCTTTGAAACCACCTGTCCGTCAGTTGCCTGAACCAAGTCAGCTAACTTTAAAACTTCTTCATGATTTATATTCTTTAAAAACTTATCCATATTCTTCTCCTTTATGGTAAAAAGCTTTAACCTTCATTACTCTTTTAGTATAGTATTTTTTTATATGTTTTTCTGTAACAATTGTTAATTTTATAAATTTATTTTGCACAATTTTTTGCATTAAAAAACCTGCTTCGTTTTCCCGAAACAGGTTTCTATTAAACTGATTAAAACTCTTTGCCTCCGTTTACATTTATATCCGCATCAAAATTTTTATGAATAGCGGATATTGCAGCTTCAAGACCTCTCTTTATGTCCTCAAGTGCCATATAAGGAGCCACAGGTGTTCTTCTTGCCACCTGTGCAGGTATAAACGGAACATGTGTAAATCCACCCTTTATATGAGGATATTTCTTTGCCAATGTATAGAGAACGCCATACATCAAATGATTACATACAAAGGTTCCTGCCGTATTTGATACAGCTGCCGGAAGGTTTGCTTCTCTGATTGCCTCTACCATTGCCTTTATAGGAAGTGTTGTAAAGTAAGCATTCTCTCCGTCTTCAAAAATCTTTGTATCTATAGGTTGATTACCCTCATTGTCCTTTATTCTGGCATCATCCACATTTATAGCAACCCTCTCAGGTGTTATCTCAAATCTTCCACCCGCCTGTCCTATACAAAGAACTACATCAGGTTTTTCTTCCTCAATAGCCTTTGCGACTGTATCTATTGACTTTCCAAAGACAGTAGGTACTTCCAGCTTTACGATATCAAATCTTCCGATTTTATCAGCCACAAGTTTCACCGCCTCAAGAGCGGGATTTATAGCATCTCCTCCAAATGGGTCAAAAGCCGTCAATAATAATTTCATATCCTATCCTTTCAAATACTTATCTAAAAGCAAATATATACATCAAAACAATATGAGCAACCAACATTACTATAGCATATGGCAACTGCATCTTGATAATTCCATATTTATTCTTCGTTTCAAGAAGTGCCGCCGGCATAATGTTGAAGTTTGCAGCCATAGGTGTCATCAAAGTACCGCAATATCCTGCTGTAAGTCCCATTGCACCTACTACTAAAGGATTTGCTCCATGGTTAATAAGGAATGGAATACCTATACCTACTGTAATAACAGAGAATGCCGCAAAACCGTTTCCCATAATTGCTGTAAAAAGTGCCATTGCAAGACAGTATACTATAACTGCTATAAGTCTACTGTTATCCGGTATTACCATCTCAATACCCTTTGCTATAACATCTCCAACTCCGGCTGCTGTGAACAAAGCACCAAGTGCAGCTAAAATCTGTGGTAAAAGTCCTACAGGTCCTACATTATCCATAAGTCTTGTACCATCTTTTACAGCATATTCCTTCTTAGCACCTGTTACTAAGAATACAACTATCAATGCAATAATGGCTGACAGTCCAACAGCATTGTTAGCACCAAGCTTCTTCCACACTGTTGCAATAATCCATGCACTTAGTGCAAGTACTAAAGGTGCAATAAATATCTTATTTCCAAGTCTATCCGCATTTGCTCTTGTCTCTGCGGCACTAGGTACATCACTGGCACTCTGTCCAACCTTGCCTGCAGCTGTAAGCAATGCCATAAGTACTACACAAATACCTGTTATAAACTTAGGTACATATGGCCCTGCTATAAATGTAAATGCTACAACAAACCAAAAGAATGCACTTGTCTTACTATTTGCAAACTGTCTATCTCTAAGGGCTTTAAGTCCTACCAATATAAAAACAATACCTATACATATAAAGAAAATCTCTGCAACAGTCTTTGTCAGTCCCCAGGTTCCAATCTCAGAAAGTTTTAAAACGCTATCCATTATTTACCTCCCAATGATTTTTCAAGTTTTTTATCATATATCATGAAATATATAATTCCAACTATTACAGCAACTATAGCTATAGGTATAGACCACTTTGCTATTCCAAGTACATCTACATCCGGACCCTTTTCTCCTACTTTTGTTATACCCTGTTCTGTCAATGTAGTAACAATAAGCAATGTTCCTGAAGCACCCAAAAAGCAGTTCTGACCAAAGAAGTTTCCAAAATTCTCAACTCCTGCACAGAGTCCCTTGATATCATCCTCATTATTATCATCAAGTTCCCCATACTTTGCTACTGCTGCACCTCTTGCCATAGATGGATAAGTGGTCTGATAAACTGAATATGACCACCAATACGTAAAGAAGTAGCTGCTGCAAATACACGGATTGCAAGATATAATGATAAGATTTTTCCTGTAGTTGCATTGGCTATTTTCTTTATTAGATCAACAGCCTTGTCTTTTAGACCATATCTTTCACAAATACCTATTGCAGGCAATGCCAGTACAAACATTGTTGCAACTCTGTTAGTCAGAAATGCATTTCCCAATACTGTAAGAATATCCAGAGGTGTCATACCTGCTACAAAACCTGTAATCACACCTGCTACAACTACTGTAGCTAGTGTGTCCATCTTTAGTGCAAGACCGACGATAACAACCAGCACACCGATTAATTTAATAATTTCCATAAGCTTCTCTCTTTCTAAAAGTTTACAGGAAAATTTACACATTAAAACCCTCTTTGTACAGAACAGTCTTGCAATCTATTTTATATAAGAAGATAAAATTGATATTTTCCCGCCACATTTGAAACTGTATAAATTTATGGATAAATATACAGCTCTTTACAATTATCATAGAATATTTACTTTTAAAATGCAATATTTAATTACAATATTCTTATAAATATATTTATTATTCATTTAATATAGTGTAACTTTTATTTTGCAATCTCTCCCTCTTGCATAACTATAATATCATCTACAAAAATATCCGGCTTATGTGTTACAATATCAAAATGCCCCCTTGCTTCATGATTACCTCCAAGAGCTATATTTCTTCCAAATCCTATGTGAAATGTTTTATATGTGGACTCATCTTCAATATAACAGATACCTTCGCATTTTGACTTTGTATTTAGTCCTATTCCGAGTTCTGCGGCACAGTATATTTCTTTATCTCCAAAACTTTCCATATATTTTTTAAGTCTTAGTGCATCTTCTTTTCCGTTTATCTCAACCAAATAACCGTTTTCAAATATCAATTCTATAGGACTTTTTATAGCTCCGAGATATCCAAGCGAACCGTCGGCTATTACAACTCCGTTTGTCATTGTCTCTATAATGGGTACATACACTTCAAAGCTTGAAGAAGCCACTCTTCCTTTTTTTGTACAGCTTCCTGCAAATATACCTGCCCTCCTTCCGGCAATACCAAAAGCCACATTTGTGCCTTTCTTCGTTTTGATAACAACTCTGTCAGCTTTTGTGATTTTTTCAGCTAAAGGCTTGCCCATTCTTTTTGCTACCTTAGGACTCATTCTGATAAATTCTCTCTCAAATATAGAGCTGTAATCATTTGTATGCATTGGGAAAGAAAGAAATCTTGAACCTTTTTTGAGGGCATAGTCTACTGCCTTTGTGGTAATAAAGGAATAATGTGTGGCGCCTATTATCACATCCGAATAATACATTGTTCCCTTCATTTTTTATACTGACAGCCACCAAAATACCCACCTCTGATATTTTATTCAAATCACTAAAACAGTTCTTTACCCCTATCTGTAATAAAAATATGTCCTTTGCAGATATTTTCATACTCAAAAAATGCCACTTCCTCAGGGGTAACTTTATTCATTTCTGTAAATCCCTCTTTACATATGGAGTTTTCTTCTATCTCACATTTACAAAATAATACTGCACCGCTTGCTCTCCACGGTCTTGCCAGATATCCCGGCAGACTTTTATAATTTTTATCTTTATTCTTTTTGATTCTGCATTTATAGAATGTAAATACCCCCTTCGGTGCACATATTATTCCGGGAGACACCTCCTCTCCCGTATATCCAAGCCATATCAGATTACATTTTATAAAATCAGCTCTTGCATCTTCTTCACCGAAAATATAGTCGACATTACCGTAGATATTACAGTAAATAAATCTTTGCTTACCATGTCCTGCATATAATGTGTCCTGGCTTGATTTAAAATTGCAGTTTACAAATAGAGAATTATCAGCTTCACAGACCAATGCAGCCGCTCTCTCTTTATTATGATACCCTCCCACTTTAATTTCAAGGGATAATCTGTCTTCATTGGTTTCACATTTGCTCTGTCCGTATTCTTCACTGCTTATTTTTTCAATTCCGTCTGATATTTCACTCTCTGTCATATACAGATTAAAAGAGTTTTCAAAATTTATATTCTCCGCTCTGAAATTATATGCAGATTTTTCAACTATAACCGTTGCACCCCATCTTTTTGCAAAATGCTTGCCCGCTATTTGATTTTCTTCAAAATAACCCGACTCTCCTATACTTTTATATTTATAGCCTATTCCATAATAAAAGCTTATTGTAGGGCATATGCCCTCTTTCGCCTTTAATGTGATATCAGGTTTTGTAATAATTACCTGCTCAAAGTATTTTTCGTCTTCAAGTATTATCTCTATCTTCTTATTTTCCGTATTTATAAAAATTAAGAGAGTGCATACACTCTCTTAAGCTGATGTAATCACAATCTTTTTTTCCGACTTTGATTATTATTTTATTATCTTCTGTTTTCAATTAAATTTCACCTCTATACATTCACAATCCTCAATATTTTCCATAAAAGGATTGCTGTCTTTACTGCCTGTAATCTCTATATTTTTTAATATAAGCTTTTTTATATTCTTTGCAAATATCCCCCTTTTACACATAGCAGGAAAATTGTCCATCATTATCGGAACAACAGGCTTGATATTTTCTTCCTTATCAAAGATTAAAGTGATGTTTTCAAGCTTAATTTCCTCAATAGGCATCTCAGGCAACCCGTACAGACATGCAAATATATTTTTTACATTCTCACATCTGATATCCCTTGCTTCTATTTTCCCGATTTTCGGAGTCTTTTCATTGACTTCCATCTTATCCTGATTTTGTACATAATCGGAATGTCCGTCAGGATCACAGAAGTAAAACATATTTGCAGTAAAAGGCATGCATACATCTTTCATAATAATATTCTCAAAATAAATATTATCAAGCACAGATTTCTCTCCTCTTCCTCTTCTGGTTTTTATTCTAAGTCCTCTGTCCGTCCCTTCAAATATACATTTTTCCACTCTTACATCATATACTCCTGCCGCAACTTCGGAACCTATAGTCACACTTCCGTGGCCTTTTCTGAATATGGAGTTTCTGATGACTATATTCTTTGCAGGCTTATAATGCCTTATTGCCATATAATATTTTCCGCTCTTTATCGCAACACAATCGTCTCCCACAGAAATATCCGCACCGAGTATAAGGACATTTTCACAACTTTCAGGATCAAGCCCGTCAGTATTAGGTGAATTATCCGGATTTATAATTGTATTGCTTAAAAACAAAAGATTGTCACTGTAATAAGGATGTAGAGTCCATGAAGGCGAATTCATTATACAAAGCCCCTGCATGGCTATGTTTTTACAATTATGTAAAAATACCGTATTCGGTCTCCATGCTATATTTTTCTTCTTTGCATCCTTCCACCAGTCAAGCATACCTGCATTACCGTCAAGTATACCCTCACCATATATCAGTACATTCTCCACACTTATTCCTGTAATAAGTGCTGCAAAACAGTCCAAAGGATTACCTTCCCATGATCCGATATTATACTCTTCCTTCTCGTCACTTGACTCTGTCATACCGGGCAGAATCGGATACTTTTTTCTGTCCTTTTCACCGATCAGTACCGCATTCTTATCTATCCACAGATCTATATTGCTCTTTAAAAATACCGGAGTACATAAATATTTTCCCTTGGGAATATAAACCGTACCGTCTTTAGGACAGGCGTTTATTGCAGCCTGTATACATACCGAATCTATCTTTACTCCGTCACCTGCAGCTCCAAAGTCTTTTACATTAAGAAGTACATATTCATATTCCGTATGAAAGCTTTTTATATCGGAAATCTTATTCTCGCAAGTGATATATATATTATAATCACTGTCCGGAAGAAGATTGAAAATTGATATAACATTTTTATTTGTTGATATTTTCTTTTCGCCGTTTATAAAAACATCGTATATCTTTTTATTTTCATAAGGAGTATCACTACAGACTTCAATTGTTACACTCCTCTTAAACACCTTTACAATTTCAAGGTCAATCATATGCCATACCCAACCTTATTATTTCCGTATATGCCATAAGAAGTGGTGCCACACCCTTGGCTTCATTTTTTACCACCGGCTCCGAGTAATAATACTCTTTACTTCCGTCCCTGTTTTCCTTTCCTCCAAGTCCTGCCACAAGGCAAATTCCTCCAATTGAAAGTTCTTCTCCTTCAACACATAAATACCTATTAAGTATACCGTCAAAAATCCTCTTTCCGATATCTTCAAATCTTTTCGGTAAAAGCTTATTTCTTGTGGCTTTCAAAAATGCATATGAAATAAGTGCACTTCCTGATGTCTCAAGGTAATTATCTTTATCACCTTTCCTGTCTACCAGCTGATAAAACATTCCGCTCTCATCCTGAAACTTAAGTAAATCATTTGCCAGATTATAAAGCATCTCCTTTAATCTTCTAAATTCATAGTATAATGACTCATCTATAACAAGTGCCGTGTCCACAAGACTTAAGATAAACCATCCTATTGACCTCAACCAGAAATTTTTACTTAATCCCGTTTTCTTATCACACCAAAGCGACTGCCTTGATTCATCATAACCGTGATAATACAGACCTGTTTTTGTATCTCTCATTATTCTTTCCACATTTTCAAACTGCAAAAAACTGTCAATACAAAATCTCATCCTGTTATATTTGGTTTCATACTCCATATAAAAAGGCTGTGCCATATAAAGTCCGTCAAGCCAGACCTGATAGGGATAGATTTTCTTATGCCAGAAATTTCCTTCCAATGTTCTTGGCATTGATTTTAGCTGAGAATATACGGTATCCATCGCTTTTCTATACTTTTCCTTACCTGTAAGTTCAAAAAGCTTAAAAAGATTCTTTCCCGGTCTAATATTATCAATATTGTATTCTTTTATATCATAAGTATTTATACTTCCATCCTCATTTACAAATGCAGAAACGAAATCATCACAAAAATTCAGATACTTTTTATCTTTCTTTATTTCATAAAGTTCAAGGTATGCGCTTATCATGCAGGCGTCAATATAATTCCATTTGTTTTTGCTTCCGCTTCTGATACGCTCTATATTCCACATCGGTGAAGATGCATCCGAGTTTTCCAATAAAAAATCAATATATTTATCAAGTAATATATATTTTTCTTTTTTTACCATATCAACCCTTTACTCCACCTGCAGATATTCCCTCTACAAACTGATTCTGTGCTATAAAGAATATAATTATTGAAGGTAAAATTGAAATAAGTGATGTTGAAAGTATCCTGTTCCATGCAAATCCGGCATCAGAGTCCATTGCAAGCTTTACAAATATAGTTGCAGGATATTTTGCAGGATTGTTTACATACAAAAGCGGTCCAAGGAAGTCATTACTTGCCCACATAAATTTAAAAAGTGCACATGAAACAAGTGCAGGCTTTAACATAGGTACTATTACCTTAATCAACGTCTGTATTTCATTACATCCGTCAATCTTTGCCGCTTCTTCAAGCTCCTTAGGTATATTTCTTAAAAACTGAATAAGCATAAATACAAAATAGGTCTCTGTCGCAAACATTGAAGGAACAATAAGTGGCAGATAAAGCTTTGAGCCTACCCATCCGAAAATATTGTACATAATATACTGCGGTACATTTAAAACCACCTGCGGCAGGAAAAGTGTTGACATCAGTATTGCAAATAATACGCTTCTTCCGAAGAATTTGAATCTTCCGAAGCCATATGCCGTTAAAGTAGATGAAACTATTGTAAATATTACGGCAGGTATAACATATGAATAGGTATTTAACATCGCCTTCCATATGTTTATATCTCCGCCATAGTTTTTCATTGCATTAAGATATCCATCAAATGTAGCTTTTTTCGGAATTATACTAAGTCCTGAAAATATCTCATTATTCGGCTTAAATGTAGCTCCGATCATCCATAAAAGCGGATATATCATAAATAAACCCACTGCTATCAGAACAGTATATCTTATAACCAATTGTATATTTCTTTTTGTTTTTAAGCTCATTTTTATTTCTCCTCATCCGCATAGTAAACCCAATGTTTTTGTGAATAGAATGCTACTGCTGTCAAAACAAGTAAAATAACGAATAACACCCAGGCTTGAGCACTTGCCTTACCCATCTGATAGTTTTTAAATGCATTATTGTATATCAAAAGTGACATCAATGTAGTTGAACCTCTCGGTCCACCCTGTGTAATAATATATGGTCCGTTAAACTCCTGGAATGCCTGTACAAGCTGAGTTATAAGGTTATAAAATATTACAGGTGTAATAAGCGGTACCGTAACCGAGAAAAACTGCTTCCACTTTCCCGCTCCGTCAATTGATGCAGCCTCATAAAGTTCTGCCGGAACTCCCTTAAGTGCCGCAAGAAATATCACCATTGCCGAACCGAACTGCCACATTCTAAGCAGTGATATCGAAAACAATGCCCAGTTCGGATCTGAGAAAAAGCTTGGTGCATGAAGTCCTATCATAGCAAAAGCTGTCTGAATAAGCCCCTCATCTTTAAACAGTGCCTTCCAAAGTACCGAAACAGCTACAGATCCTCCAAGTATGGAAGGAATATAGTATGCAGTTCTGAAAAAATTCACACCCTTTATCTTAAAGTTTAGTATATATGCAATAAACAGTGCGGCTACAAGCTTTAGAGGTACCGTTATGAATGCGTACTTAAAAGTTACAATCAAAGCCTTAAGCTCGTTTTTATTTGTAAATACATCAACATAATTTTCTACAGTATACTTTGATATTCCCTTAAACAGGTGAAAATCTGTAAAACTGAAATACAGCGATGATGCAAAAGGATACAGCTTAAAAACACAAAATCCTATAAGCCAAGGCAATATAAAAAGAAAACCAATATTATTTTTCAAAACTTTTTTTAATGTTTTATTTTTCAAAATAACTCTCCTTATATTAAAAGGGGGCTGCAAAAATATGGCCCCCTTTGTCAGATTAAAATATTTATTTTGTAAACTTAGTTGCTTACTTTGCTAAATCCGTCAAAGAGCATCTTTGCGCCGTCCTCGGCACTGTAATCTCCATAGCTTACGCCGCCGAATACTTCTGTATAAAGTCCGGTTGAACCCTTAAGTGATGAATCGTCAAATTTAGGACTCATACTGAACTCTGCCGCTTCAAGAACCTTCTTATGTGCATCACCTGTCATAGGATTTATCTTATCTGCCTTTGTAAGCTGTTCAAGCGCCACCTTTGAAGCCGGTATTCCTCTTTCTGTGCCGATTATCTCTATACCTTCAGGATCGTTTACAAGGAAGTTAAGTAACATTGCAGCTTCCTTCGGATGCTGTGATTTTGCAGATATTGCATAAAGCATTGATATCTTTGTAAACACGCCTGTGCCGCTTCCGTCGGCAAGGTCCTTAAATTCTTCACCTACAACAAGTTCTCTTGCATCTCCCAAAGCCTTCTTAAACTTGCTTGCCGAGCTGTCCCACTCTAAAATACCTGCATATTTTCCGCTTATAAATTTCTCGTTTACATCAAAGCTTGCGGCACCGTCACCGTCTACAGTCTTTATTGACGGAATAACGTGATCCGCCTCAAGTGACTGTATAAACTCTATACCGTCCTTTATCTGATCTTCTGTGAAGTTGAACTTTCCGTCATCACTGAAGATTGCTTCTTTATATTTAGCTTGAAGATAGAATGTCATAAAGATTGCTCTGTCATACTGTCCCATTGCAAGAGGATAATAGTCATCTCCAAGTTTCTCTTTAAAAGTGGCACCTGCAGCTCTAAGCTCTGCAAGAGACTTAGGTGTATCAATACCTGCCTCATCAAAAGTTGTCTTATCCCAGTAGAAAATTCTTCCGGTTTCAGCTATAGGTACTCCTGCAAGTCCGCCCTTTGAATCCTTTGATCTGTCAAGAAGTGCGCTGTCATACTGAGTAAGATCAATTACATCAGACACAGTGTTTAAATCAAGGAATGTATCACCGTTTGCATCATAGTTGCTGATCCAGTCCATATTTATCTGTGAAAGATCTGCCGCCGTACCTGACTGGAACTCAAGCGCCCTTGCGGGCTCCCAGTCTGTCCATGCACCGAAGTTTACTTCAACCTTGATATCCGGATACTTTGCCATAAAAGCATCTACAGCCTTTTTGGTTGCCTCATGTCTGGAATCTCCGCCCCACCAGTTAAATGTAAGTGTAACAGGTCCTGAAGTTCCTTCTCCACTCTTTGCCGTTGTACTCTCTCCGGTTTGTGCTTCCTTTGAAACATCCTTACCTGCATTTCCTGTACACGCTGTCAATGAACCGGCTAACAAAACAGCCATTGCCAAACTCAACTTTTTCATCATAATTCTCCTCTTTTATAATAAATATTTATTTTTATAATTTTTTATTACAAAGCAAATCACTATCACAGACATTACTGTTATAGAAACATTGCTTACCATCATTACTATACCTATACTTGCATTCTTTAAATTTGTGAAATTTTGAAGAAAGTACAGTACCGGTATTCTGAATACAAAGACTCTTGATATATTCAAAATCATTGTTATCTTTGTCTTTCCCAAACCGTACAGTAATGACATCACTGCCGCATTGACGCCCAGGAATAACGAGCCTATGGCTTCGTATCTGTAAACTTCTCCGATCATTTTTGCAAAATTGATATCTCCTCCTGCAAAAATATTACTTAAGAAATCTAATCCCGATAAAGTTACCATACAAATTATAAATCCCATTACGGTATTTACAAATGCAGTATTATAAAATGCGCTTAATACTCTCCTATATTTGCCTGCACCGAAGTTCTGGCTTATTATTGCACTGCTGCCGTCTTGAAATCCGTTCTGCGGTGATGTTGTAATTCCCCCCAGAGTATTTGATACTCCCAAAGCTCCGACCATCAAAGCTCCGTATACGGTACTCATACTGTTTATAAGGGTCTTTCCCAAAGAAAAAAATATCTTCTCCGCCACAACCGGAATTGAAAGCAGATACATATCATTTACAACATTTTTTCTAAAGCTGATAAACTTTAAATCAAATGAGAAAATACTTTCTTTTTCAAGACTGTTATATATTGCAAATATAAGCAATATACTCTGAGATAACAAGGTGGCAATTGCAATCATATGCAATCCGCCGTTGAATATGTATACAAATATTGCTGTAAGTATAAGTTTTGACACCAACACCAGCATATTCAGCCACAATATTCTTGACGTATTCCCCCTTGACCTCTCCACTGCAATATAAATATTATTTATAAAACTGACAGCCATGGTCAAAATTTCAATACTGAAATATGATGCACCGGCTTTTATAAGTATATCCGGTGTTGCCGCCAGTTTTAAAAAAGGTATTGTCAGCGGAATGAATACAGCCAACATCAAAACCGCAAATACGGCAGCTGTTAAATAAACAGTACTTACTCTTTTTTTGACCATATCATAGTCGCCCTCTCCAAATGCACTTGAAATTTTTATTCCTGCACTTACTGAAAGACCTCCCGATATGGCAGACAATAAAGCTATAAGCTGTGACAAATATGCTACCGCAGACACCGATTCGGCATTTATATGGGCAGCCATTATTGTGTCAAATATTTTGAACAACTGACTGAGTCCCTGATATATCGCCAGCGGCATACCTGTATAAATAACCAACGCAAGCATATCACCATTTAAACTTCTCTCTCTAAATGCTTCATCCCTGCTACATTTGATACTTTCACTCATACTTTTGCCTTTCGTTTAACTAATTTATACAACAGCTTAAGCCAAAAAACCAACTAAAAATAGTGCAAAACAAAGTAAACTACTGTTTTTTTGTTATTTTAAGTTTAAGTACTGTGTTATAATGTTTTTGAATACTAATTTGAGGAGGCTATATGAGAGTATCTAATTCCGATATTGACAGAATTTATGTGAACATCGCTACCAGAAATAACAGCTATAAATTTAACATGCCTGACAATCACTTTCATATGTATTATGAACTGTATTATTGCAAAACTTCACAATGCACATTCTTTATAGAAAATCAAATGCTTGAGATGAATGCCGGAGATTTTTTGCTTATTCCGCCAAGAGAAATGCATTATACCAAATATACTTCGGACACTCCATGTGTGAGAATAAATATTTACTTTAAATACAGCGACCTTATCGACAATATTTATATGAACAACGACACTTTTAAAAACTATTTTTCAAGTAAAGAGGTATTTCATGTTCCTGCCGCCTATCAAGGTAAAATAAATGAGCATCTTCAAAATATGCTCACTGAGGATAAACTTGATGATGAACACAGCTCAAAAACTCTCAGGCTTTTATTGAAAGAATTATTCCTGTACTGTATCAGACTCTGTTCTTTTAACCGCTCTACACCGGCTATTATAAATACCACTGACGAGCATATGCTGACATTGGCAAAGTATATCACGGACAATTATGATAAACCTTTAACTCTTAATGATATTGCAGATATGGCAGGTTTAAGTTATACCTACTTCAGTAAAAAATTTAAAAATACTACAGGAATGAGATTCAAAGAATATCTGAACTATGTAAGGTTAAAGCAGGCCGCCACCAAGCTTGCCACCACAAAACTTAATGTGACCGATATAGCAATCAGTTGTGGATTCAATGACAGCAACTACTTTAAGGATGCCTTTAAAAAAACCTACGGTCTTTCTCCCAGACATTACAGAAAATCAAGTGATGCACAGATAAATGAATAAACTATGTCTAAAATTTTAATAAATACTTACACTCTTCTACATTTATTATATTGTATTTAATGTTACTATTACTATAACACTTTACACTTGATTGTTTTATTAGGAGGATGAGTATATGAAAAATAGATCAAGTCTTTGTAAGGTAAGTGCAGGTATGTTGATATTTGCCCTCAGCACTCCTGCCTTACTTGTCGGATGTTCAGGCCCACAGCCTAAAACGGAAGGTGCGGTTTACGATACCGGAAAGGTGGCTGAATATGCCACTCCTTATGTAAGTTATGATGCAAATTATAACACTGAGGAATATAATGCTATCGACGAAACCTCTTCAAAGCTGTAGCCACTTCACCGCTTTCTACATTTGCGGCTGATGTGGACACCGCTTCCTATGCAAATATCAGAAGATTTGTAAATTCCGGAGAGTTGCCTCCGGCTGATGCGGTAAGAATTGAGGAAATGCTGAATTATTTCCACTATGATTATCCACAGCCAAATGAGGGTGAGCCCTTCTCGGTAACTACCGAAATTTCCGCATGTCCGTGGAATCCCGATACCAAGCTTATGATGGTAGGTATGCAGGCAAAACAGGTGGATGAACTTGAAAAGAAACCATCAAACCTTGTATTTCTTATTGATGTATCAGGCTCTATGGATGAACCTGACAAATTACCGCTTGTTAAAAATGCATTCTTGCTTCTGTGTGAGCAGTTAAAGGAAAATGATACAATTTCCATAGTTACATATGCAGGAAGCGACCATGTTGTACTTGAAGGAGCAAAGGGTTCCGACTCAAAAGAAATAATGGCTGCCATAGAGGATTTGGAAGCAGGTGGAAGTACTGCAGGATCTGAAGGTATCAAGACTGCTTACGAAATTGCAAGAAAGTACTTTAAAGCTGACGGAAATAATAGAGTCATACTTGCCACCGACGGTGATCTAAATGTCGGAATCACAAGTGAAGGTGAACTTACAAGGCTTATAAAGAAGGAAAAAGAAAGCGGTGTATTCCTTTCCGTTCTGGGATTCGGTACTGAGAATATAAAGGACAATAAGATGGAAGCACTGGCTGACAACGGAAACGGAAATTATTCTTATATTGATTCAAGATTTGAAGCAAAGAAAGTACTCTCAGAAGAGCTTGGTGCAAACTTCTTTACTGTAGCAAAGGATGTAAAGTTCCAATTGGAATTTAACCCTAAATTTATAAAGGGCTACAGACTTATAGGCTATGAGAATCGTATAATGGATGATGAAGATTTTAAAGATGATACCAAAGACGGCGGTGAAATAGGTTCAGGTCACAGAGTAACCGTATTGTATGAAATAGTTGACAATGATTCACCTATGAAAATAGGTTCAGACCTTAAATATCAAACCACTGCCGCCAACGATTCAAATGATCTTTTGAATATTGCTGTAAGATATAAGGAGCCTGATTCCGAAACAAGTAAAGAATTAAACTACCCTGTCAGCACTGAAGCTATAAAGGAGGATATGTCTGATAATATGAAGTTTGCCGCTGCAGTAGCAGAAACCGGAATGTTACTTCGTGATTCGGAGTTTAAGGTAAATCAAGCTATGACAGTGTTGTGTCATTACTTGATTCAATTCCTGATATCAAAAATGATACAAGTAAGTTGGAATTTTTATTACTTGTAAAAAAGATAGCTACCTTAAAGACAGAACAGTAAGATATAAACCTTAAAATATCGGCTTTATTCTAAAATAAAGCCGGTATTTTTATATGTACAGCCATTACAGTTCTCATAACAGTTGACTGTCAGCTATTATAAAAAGTTTATCCATATTAGAGTAAAACATCGGCAAGTCAAGATGCTTTAACTTCCCGGTCTCATAAACACATTTGCACCCATACAGCATATCCCCTACATCGCTATGCAAAGTCATGATTCTTCGGGTGAGTTCATTCGTTTTGAACATTTGTTTCATGAAAATTCCTGCAATTGTAGCCGGAATCCTATATGGAAGAAGTTCATTTTTATAGAAGCTTAAATTTACTCCTCTCGCCTTGACCACCTGAATCGTTTCTCTTATTGCCTTTACTGTAATCGACAGGGCATGGGCATCATTCATCAGGTTAAAAGCAAGCTGCGCCGGAGAATCAATTTTCCCTTCCCGGGCTGCAGAAGAGGTTACCCCTGCATTGATAGCCATATGAATCCATATCCATTCCACCATATCGTGAGGAATCTCCGTTTTCAAATCTACAGATTCAAGCAGTGCTTTTAAAGCCTTGTAATTGGAAATCCCTGCTTTTTCCTCACTTTCCAGCATGATATGGTCAAACAGAACGCAGTCCAAGTTGCTCTGCAAAAGTCTTCCACCTGCGGTAGGAAAACCTATAATATAAGGATAAGTACCTGCTATTTCGTTCATCTCTTCCCTACTGTTCCAAAAGTTACAAAATAAAATCAGGCTTCCTCTAATATGATTTTGTGAAAGTGTCGCTACAGCATCCTTTATTTTCCCGCTTGCCACACTCAAAATAATAAAATCATACTCTGTATTCGGCTTGGCAAGGTTCACCCTGTATCGATTCATTTTTTCTTCACCTTTTTTGTTATAGCGTCCATCTAATAAACTGATGTTTAAACTTGCCGGCACTTTTGATTTTTCTCTTCTCTCAGCAAATGCTCGACTTGATGCCCGGCTTTTTGGAACACATACCCATACGTTGTTCCTATGACGCCAAGGCCAACTATGCATATTTTCATAAATCCTGCCTTCTCTCTTCTATTCTCCATCCGATAATCCAAGCAAGAACCAGAAGATAATTCTCCATAGCACCGATTAAATTTACCATTTGATGCATCTTGAGATAGTGAACAAAATGATTGCTGCCGATACCTATTCCTCCCAGAATCAGCGCAAGTAAAATGGACTTTAGATAGGTCCAATTGTAATTCCTATATGCCGTAATCAATATAACCAAAACGGCAATATTCCAAAATCCGATTTCTCTTTGCCAACCTATAGAAATGCCATACGCAGAGTTTCTTCCCATATATTCCGGAGCAAAAATCTGTAGTATTGCCGCCCCTGATATCGCTATGATAAGAATGATAAACAGTACACGCAAAAAAAGATTCATTTTTTTCTGATTCATTGACTGTTCTTTGATCATTCCTTTGCCCCCTCTACTAAGACCTCGCTGATAAAATGCATGCTTCCAGGTTTTGCCCCCAGAGACTTCTCCAGCATATCGATGTACACCTCTACATCTCTTTCACCAAAAACCCCATAATCAAACATATGCTGACTCATAACAAGGAGCATCTTCACTCGCTCCTCAATATGCGTACACGAAAATATTCCCTGTGCTATACCTTCTTTAACAATCTCTGCCAGAATCGGCACCGCCACCTCTACAATTTTCTTACAGATTTTATCGTGCATAATAATATTTTCTTTTCTTTCCAGAACATCCGTAATCACCGCTTCCTCTTTATCCGGACGAAAGGCATTTACAACCGAAACCAGTTTTTCGGGTATGGAAAGGGGTGCCTGAAGAAGCTCTTTGGCTACGGCACTCTCCTTCTCTATCATCATTTCGATGACCGCCTCCAGCATTGCTTCTTTGCTCGCAAAATAATAATAGCAAGTTCCTTTTGCTATACCGGCCTTAGCCACAATCTCATCAATACTTGTATTCTCGTAGCCTTTTTCTATGAACATGCGATAGGCAATATTTAGAAGTTCCTGTTTTCTTTTTTCACCTTTTTTCATTTCTGCCTCCTTTTTTAGACTGACGGTCGGTTTTTATTATAGAACGCCGTTTCCTCACTGTCAATACTTTTTTTCGACTATCAGTCAATAATTGCTTTAAGAAATAAAAAGACACCTGCATCTTAGCAAGTGCCATAATATTTACTACAACAGATAGATCATATACATATTTTATTTTAATATTGATTATATAAAGCTATACTTCCTTCCCGCATTCAAAAACATATCTATCTTTTCATCTGTTGTTGCAAGGGGAAGGTTGCATCCCGGAGTGAGCATAAATCCTTTTTTACATTTCTTTCCGGCAAGGATACATCTCTTTACTTCATCTTCTATATTTTTCTGTGTTCCGTTACAGATGGTGTGAACCGGTGCCACATTCCCTGCAACCATCTTTGAATCCGCAAAAAACTCACAAGTTTCATCTATATCCATCTCATTGTCCACACTAAAGAGACCTATATCCAGATTTTTTACATATTCCCATACCTTTTTTGTATTACCGCAAACATGATAGCTTGGTGCTCTGCATGATTTTTCCTTGATATAAGAACTGATTTCCAAAGTATATGGATATGCAAAATCCCTATACATTTTTGGGCTTATCATAGTGCATGAGGCTATAGGGTCTGCCATTGAAAAACCTATATCAAGTACATTGAAAATATCTACGACCTTTTTTACATTATCTGTTATATATCTCAAAAATTCATGCACCTTATCGGGTGACTTTATCATAGCTTTTAAAAGTTTATCTGTTCCCAGTACAAATCCTGCTAATGTTATAGGTCCCGATACGGAAGCTCCTACTCCACAAAATCCATCTGCAACTTCTCTAAGCCTTGCAGTCGCATTATAGTACATCTTTAAGTTTCCGCTATCAATTGTAATATCCTTTAGCCTATTGACCTCATCAATACTGTTTATAGGATGACTCTCAACATATATAAGCCCCTGCTCGGGATAATGCGGCACTACTCCCATTGCCTCTGCAATGCCGTAGGCATTTGGACCCACACCCATTCCATCCAGACCGAATCGGTTCATAGACACTATATCTCCCATTACAAGGCTGTCTTCATTTCTCCAGTACTCTCTGGTATTTTTTCCTATAAGCCTTGCCTTTATCTCGCCCAAAAAAGGATCCATCATTATTCTGTCATAATCTCTTTTTTCAGCTATTGCTTTTGCCCTTTCCACAGGTGTCATCTTATCATTAGGATGAATCTTAAGTTCCATACATTTTCTCCTATTATCAGTCAAATCTCAAAGCCTTTGCAAATATTTTTTCATACTCTTCAAGCTTTGAAAGCTCAAAATACTCGGTCTCCACGGAGATTTCAGTCATATATTCTATCGCATTTTTATCAAGAAGAGCCATATACGCTCCGGTAAGCGAGGTATTTCCAAGGTATTCCACCTTTCCCTCAAATTCCCTTGGCATAAGTCCAACCCCAAAAAAAGAGTCCATACTTATATACTTACCAAACTGCCCGGCTATACATACCCTTGTTATATCACCGGTTTTAATGCCGGCTTTTTTTATAAGCGCTCTTATACCTGAGAGTATAGCTCCCTTGGCAAGCTGTACCTGCCTTATATCATTTGCAGTAAAATACAGATTATCATTTATTTTTATAAATGGCTTACCGGAATCGCCTGCTTTAATAAAGCTCCGGTTACCATCAAGACATTTTTTATCTATAGCTCCCATTTTGTTTATAAAACCTGCCTTTAAAAGCTCTCTTACCATAGAAAGTACACCGCTGCCGCATATTCCTGTCGGCTCTGTATTTCCAATAGTAGTATAAGAAATGCCGTCTTCATCAATATGAAAATCATCTATCGCACCGATTCCGGCTCTTATGCCGCATGAAATATTCATACCTTCAAGCGCAGGCCCTATAGCACATGAGGTGGCCAGAAGCTTTTTATCTGTTTTTAGAAGCATTTCGCCATTTGTTCCAATATCTATAAAAAGTATATTTTCAGCTTTATTATCATCACAAATACCGCTTGCATATACTCCGGATACTATATCAGAACCCAAAAATCCTGATATATGCGGTAATGTTATAAGTGTAGCATCAAGGTCTATTCCTATATCTTTTGCAGATACTTTCTTTACTTCCTTGAATTTTGGTAAAAAAGGAAATTTGCCCAAACTCTCCACACTCTCTCCAAGTAGAATATGACACATTGTGGTATTTGCAGAGACTACAAGTTCTGCTATATCCTCTCTCTTTACCTTACTTTCATCAAGTAATTTATTTATAAGTGTGTTCAAAGTATCCACTATACTTTTTTTCAAAATAGAAAGTCCTTCTGTGTTTTCCAGGTAAATGCAATTCTACTCATCACATCAAAGCCGAATTTCACCTGTGAGTTCACGTCAGCAACTTTTGAAATAATCTCTGTATTCTCCAGATCTATAAGCTCCATGGCCACTGTAGTGGTGCCTATATCTATAGCAATACCGTACTTATCTCTTATATTTGTATGATTGATTTTAGGTATAAAACTATCGGTAAGTACTATATTTTCAGGCTTTTCAGTATGCTCAAACTCTTTTAATATAAGCTCTTTGTCCACTTCCTCTACAGAATGCATACAGGCAAGTCTATATCCGGAATTTATATTTTCTTCACCTAAGAGTTTTCTCTCACTCTCCAAAGCGTCTGTATTTTCAAGCTTTATCCTGCATTTTCCGCATACTCCAAGTCCATTGCATGCGGCATCTATATGAATATTTTTCTCTCTTAAAAATTCCAATACATTCATATTTTAATCCAATCTAATAGCTTGTATCTTATCGATCTCGCCACAAAAATGTATACATCTAAAGGCTGTTATACTTTCTTTATGATTCGACAATAAAGCTTCAACCAAGGAGTTATAACTGTCATTAAGCTTTACCTCTTTAAACTTTGTATTTTCATCTGATTTTAATAGATTACTCAGTCTTGGGCAGAGATGAAGTATACAAGCGTTTTTCTCGCATAAATGCTTTATTTTATATATAAGATCAAGCAAAATAGTATCAATATATACTTTCGCACCCTTTTTACCCAGAAATTCAATGCTTGATAGCGGATCTGCCAGACTTATTATTTTATATCCGTCTGCTATGGCTGTATCTACTCTTTCAAGCAGTTTTTCTTCTATATCTTTAATCTTCTTATTCATCAGTGCCCTTGCTTCATCCGATAATCTGTCATATTTTATCAGGTACTTATATATAGCGTTTAGCTCATTTTCATTATCAAAAATCTGCAATATACCGTCAAGCTCATATACATTTTCCTCATATAATTTATTATACACATCATCCATTCGGCATTTTTCATTATCAAAACAGAAGCGTAAATCTCTCATTTACTTAAGCCAATCCGCAAAGTCTTTTTGCTACACTTACTGCTTCTATAGCATTATCTGAATATGCATCGGCTCCTATTTGCATTGCAAAATTGTGGGTGATTGGGCCGCCACCTACCATAATCTTTACATTTTCACGATATCCGCTTTCTACAAGACCCTCTATAACCCTTTGCATTCCATACATTGTTGTAGACATCAAAGAAGACATACATACAAGCCCCGCCTCATGTTCCATAGCTGCCTTTACAAAATCTTCCACTGCAACATCCCTGCCAAGATCTATCATCTCAAAGCCTGCAGTTTCAAGCATTATCTTCACCAGATTTTTACCTATATCATGAGTATCCCCGTCTATTACACCTATTACAGCCTTTATCTTCTTATCGGTATTTCCTTCTATCTCACCTTTGAGTACATCTATACCTGCATACATGGCATCGGCACAAAGTAATAATTCCGCTATATAATATTCCTCTTCATCATAAAGCTTGCCGGCTTCCTCCATACCCACAGTCAAACCGTCAAGTATACCCTCTTTTGCCGGGTACCCTGCATCAAGATATTCCTTTGCAATATCAACTATCGCTTCATCTTCCATATCTCTTACATAATCTGCCATAAGCCTCAATAATTCTTCTTTGCTTCTCATATATTTCCCTTATCAATTAATTTCTTATAATGATAACTTCTCATGCTATTACTTAGCAAGCAAATTCAGTCTATTTTTATATATTCATACGAATCAACCTATATCTACTATATTAATACAAAAATTAAAATGCTATTATATGCCTTTTAAATAGACAGACCTTTTTTATCGTTTTTTGAATATATATAGATGTTTATATATATTTTTGATATAATCCTTAAGCATTTAACTTCAAAAGAAAGGGTATAAATTTACAAAAACTATGAAAAAAATCTTATCATTCAGTCTTGCCGGCATGATGCTTGCAAGCAGTCTTTTAGCAGGATGTTCTACAACTGCAAAAACAGAGAGCACAGAGGCAAACAAGGAAGTAGCGGAGTCTACTACTGCAGGTACATCATCAGAGAATACTGTGATCAAGTTATTGGTTCCGGGTTATGACGGCGGATATTTAAAGAAAGAGCTTGATAACGGTATAGCAGGATTTGAGAAGCAAATGAGGGTGTAGAAGTAGAAATAGTATCTGTAGGTTGGGATGAGCTCAACTCAAAGATAGTTTCACTTTATCAGGCAGGTGATGCACCTGATATCATGCTTACAGGTTCAAGAACATTAAAGCAGCTTGCAACTCTCGGCATAGCTGAAGATCTTAGTGCATATATTACAGATGAGTTTAAGGCAAACAGAGTGGAGTCTGTTTTGGCAACAGGAAGCGTTGACGGAAAGCAGTATGGTATTCCTATGGCATTCTCATCAAGAGCTTTATATTATAGAAGCGATCTGATAGAAACACCTCCAACAAACTGGGATGAACTCTTAGAGACTGCTAAAGAAGTTCACAGCTCTAATCCTGATGTGTACGGATTTGCAATTCCTACAGATATCACAAGCGGAACTGATGAGCTTTTAAACTTTATATATCAAAACGGTGGTGCTTTGGTAGATGATAAGGGTGAGATTACATTTGATACCGAGGCAAATGTGGGTACTTTAGAATATCTCAAAAAGTTCAATGATGAAAAGCTTGTTCCGGATGTCGTAAGCACTGCAAGAGGTGACCAGGCTACATTATTTGCAAATGGTAATCTTGCAATGTTCGTATCGGGTCCATGGGAGAAGGAAACACTTGATAAGTCCGCCGATACGGCACCTTACAAGGTAGCGGTACTTCCTGAAGGCAAGCAAAAGGCAGAGACTTTGGTAACAGACTCATATGTTATCTCAAGTATCAGCAAGAACAAAGACCTCGCTTGGAAATTTGTAGAATTTATGGGACAGCCTGAATATCAAAGACCTGTATCAGAGGCTTTTGGTTGGTTCCCTATATTGAAAGAAGAGTTTGAGGATGAAAGATTCAAGACTGAGTTTATGCAGGCATTTGCTGCAAGCATAGAATATGGTATCAGCGAGCCGCAGGTAGAGGATTGGGACAGCTTCAACAAGGCATTCCTTACTGCTGTACAAAAAGCTCTTACAGGTGAGATGGGCGCAAAAGAGGCATTAGATGAGGCACAGTCTGAAGTCGCAAAATAAAGTCTCTTCAAATAGAGCCAATTTTAAAAAAAGACTTCAACCTTATATATTGCTGCTACCTCTTTTCGTAGTAGTGGCATTATTATTCGGATACCCGATATATCGCATTATATCGGGGTCTTTTTTTAAGATTGCAATCATCAACGGTGAAATGAACTTTGTCGGTCTTGAAAATTTCAATAAAGTTTTCAGTGCAAAATTCTTTCTTCCAACACTCTCACTCACTTTCAGATATGCTGTAGTTACTGTTTCTTAAATTATCTTTGGGATTTATCATGGCATTATTTATGAACAGTGATATGTATTTTTCAAAGTTTCTAAAGTTTATGTCACTCCTGCCATGGGCAATGCAACAGGTGGCTGTAGCTGTTATATGGAAGTGGATACTGGACGGAAATTATGGCTATCTGAATTTCTATCTTCAAAAACTTGGATTGATACATGAAAATATAAGCTTTCTTTCAAATCCCGGTATGGCATTTTTTGCCGCTTCATTTGTGGATACCTGGCTTGGACTTCCAATGGTCTCCATGATATTTATGGCAGGGCTTTCAAATATAAATTCTTCACTTTATGAGAGTGCAAAGATAGACGGTGCAGGTGTTATAAGCAGATTCATTCATATCACCTGTCCATGTATTAAGAGGGTATTTCTTGTTACATTAACTTTGGTAAGTATATGGACATTCAATTCCTTTAATGTTATCTTTGTTCTTACCGGCGGTGGACCTATGAGAAGTACGGAAACTCTAATGCTGAAAATATATGAGCAAGCTTTCTCAAAGTTTAATCTTGGAGCTGCATATGCACTCTCCTCTGTAGTGGTAGTAATACTCTTTATCTTTACAATGCTTTATTATAAGCTGGAAGTGGAGGAGGATTGATATGATTTTAAAAAGAAAAATATTTAAAACTATAAGAACGTTTTTTTACTCCGTGTTTGTTTTTATATTTATCAGTCCTATATTTATTATGTTAAATACCTCCCTGAAAAAATATGAAGACATAACAAAATGGCCACCTACATGGTTTAAAGCTCCACTCGAATGGGTGAATTATAAGACAGTTTTAATAGGTGAAAAAAGCATTCTGCCTGCACTTTTAACAAGCTTCTATGTTTCCGTAGCTTCAGCAATCATTTGTCTTTTGATAGGAATTTTAGCTGCATATGCTGTGGCAAGGTATAAATTTAAACTTAGAAAAACCGTGCTTTTGATTATCATTCTGACTCAGATGTTTTCAGAGGTAATACTTGCCTCACCTATATATATTGTATTTAAAAACCTTGGACTGCTTGATACCAAACTTGCACTTATTGTTGCAAATGTGGCTGTATGCCTTCCTATGAGTCTCTGGCTTTTGTACTCATATATAAAGGATATACCTGTAACTCTTGAAGAAGCCGCATGGATGGACGGTGCTACAAGGATTGAAGGCGTAAGATATATTCTTGCCCCTTTGATACTTCCCGGGCTGCTTACAACAGGGCTTTTTGCCTTTATCAGAGCCTATGGTGATCTGCTTTTTGCAAGAACATTTATATTGTCACCGGAAACAGAACTGTAGCCATGGTACTTACAGATTATCAGTCACTTTATAAGACCACATGGGAAACTCAGATGGCTGCAAGTGTGGTAACAATGATTCCAACACTTATAATATTTATTTTTATTCAAAAATTTCTTATAAAAGGGCTGCTTGGTGACAGCATCAAGGGTTAAAAAAGAGTAAAACCTTAATATGGGTTTTACTCTTTTTGTATTATTTATATTGATAAATTTTCTCACCGTCTTTTTCTGCAAGAATATCAAAATTAAAGTCTGACAGATCGGCTTTTAGTACCGCTCTTTCCTCTTTATTCTTCCATTCCATAAAAAGCTTACTTCCGCTACATTTCATACTAAATTCACTCTCATTTGAAAATGCAGGAAATGTATGGCGAAATCTAATCATTTCAAGCTGCTTTTGTACTATTTCGGTTTGTAAGCCTTCTTCCATCTCTTTAGCAGTCAGGTTTGTACGGTTAATTTCCTTATGTCCTCCGGCTCCTGCTCTCTTTACTGCTTCGTGATCATTCTTTCCTGCAAAAAAGATCTAAATACCACACTTGTGGCTTTCCGGGCATAAAGATTTGAATAGCTCTTGCAAGGAGCATTCTCTTATCCTCTTCACCCAGTGCACTGTAGTAAGTTGCATTTACCTGATAATATACATTCTTTTGACCATGCAAATCCTTTACATATCCACCTCGCTTTACCACGGTATCTATAACAGACTGAATTCTTTCCTCACTGATAAGTCCCTTTAAATCAAGTAGAGGTATACCGTCATGACAGCCAAGCATATTTACTACCTGTATATTTTTTTCTACAAGCTCATCAGCCCATTTTTTTAAGACTTCTCCTGATTGCTGTTCAAAGGCATCTATAATAAGTCCGGGAAGGAAGAAATCATAAGTCATATATCCCTTATTTGCAATCTTCTCATAGATTTTTTCCTCATAGCTTGTGTGAATCTCAGGTAGTAGTCTTACATTGTATTTATCAGCCAATTCCCTCACCTTTGTAAGTACATCCCAAGTGGCAGGCTCATTTAAGAAATTCTTCTCACCTACTTCCTTTGGAGCATAGGCAAAAGCATCCAGTCTTACTATCTTTGCACCATAATCTGCCAATGTCTTTAAAGTATTATCATAAAACTCCCAAACAAGAGGAGATTTGATATTCAGATCCATCTGTCCGAGATATTTTCTCTCAGACTCAAGTCTTTCATAAAGTGCTTCCTTTTGTTTATCGCTAAGTTTGTCTGTATATATATTTGTCTCTTTTAAAATCTCTGCAGGTGATCTGCCTTCTGTAAGTCCTGTATTTAACAGATTTGCAAGTCCTTCTGCAATACTATACTGTACTCCTGTAATATTTCTGATATCTATAGCATCTAAAGCCGGATATCTTACTTCCTGATAAAAGGTATTCCAGTACGGCACTTCCTTTCCGTCAGGAAATCTAACCATCAGTATAGGAAGTCCGGGTTTTCTAAAAAACATATCCTTTATAAGCTCAGGTTTTGGCTGTATATAGCCTTCCTCTGTCATTTCTCCACATCCGGCCCAAAATTTATTCCAATCAATGAAAAAATCTCTGTACTTTGACTTCTCACCGTTTTTTATAATATCCTGAAACGGTTTGGAAAGTACAGAGGCATGATTTAGTATAAAATCAAGCTTTAAATCAACTCCGAGTTCATCAAGCTTTTCCAAATCCTCTCTTTTGGCAAGCATTTCATTTAAGGAGTAGTCAATAACCGAAAATCCTCTGTCAAGATCTGTATGAAAAAGGCTTGGGAGTATGTAAAATGATGAAAATACATCCTTCAATTCTTTTTTACTGAGGAAATTTGCAATATCCCCAAGATTTCCACCAAGACTGTCAGGGTAGGCATTTAGCATAGGCCCGTTATCATTTCTTTTCATATTCACCTCACTACATTCCCATAGACTTGCAATACTCAGGGTAAGTTAATCTCTCACCGTTTTTAGCAATTATTATCTTTGCCTTATGTGCCTGATTCTTTAGCATTTCCTGCTCGATCTCAAGTACCATTGTAGTAAAAGGACTGTCTATTTCACCGTCACGATTTCTTAACAGTCTGTATTCCAAAGTTTCCTGTGGTGTGCTGTGTAAAAGTATCGGAATATCCACTCCCTTATAATAATCACTGTTTCCATGCGTCCATTCAATCATAAGAACACCCACGTCTTTGAAATCGATCTCATCATACCAAAGCTGTGTGTTGGTTCTTCCCATTCTCTTTAACCATATTTTATCCGCACCGGACTTAAACTTATTCAAAATATCTTCAAGCTCTTTAAATGCAAGCTCATTTTCGGTTCCAAGATAACCTTCAAGCGCTTTATGCCCACCATTTATATAGGATTCATACCAGGGATATTTTTTGATATTTTCAAGGTCTGCATCCTCACCTTCTACCTGTAATCCATGAATTATATCAAAGCGTTCTTTGGTGTACTCACCGTCCTTTAGCATTTCCTTTAGAGCACCCTCTCTAAAGAGATGTAATCTCTCTGCATCATTGTACTCCGGAATCCTATGCGGATAATTATCTCCTGAGAGTGTGTAGCTTCCAAGCCCTATTTCCTTTAGATAATATGACAGTACTGCAGCTATTCCGGATTTTCCTACTCCTGAGCCTCCGCATACAGCCACTACTATCTTTTGGCTACCATTTTCTTTCTTTACTTTTTCAATCTCTTCAAGCAGATCAGGAAATATCCTGTTTGCTCTGTCAATATGATACTCACTTATAACGACCTTATCTCCCGGCATATCACCCTGTGGAATCTGCTCAGGAAGTACCGGTGGCTTCCAATTTTTAAATTCTTGCATAAGCATTCACCTCATATAATAAGTTGTGCTTATTTACAGGATTTTCATCAATATATCCAAAAAACAAGCACTCCATATGAAAACTGTTTCATATGGAGTGTAACATAATATTGATTGATTTTCTATGTATTTATTTTACCTGTCTGTATACTTTTTAAATTCTGCAACGCTTATACCGGCTCTCTTTGCTGCATCCGAAATGTTTAAAATTCCGTCCTTTACCAGAGAAATAAGGACATTTATAGTACCTTCTTTGATACCCTCTTTAATACCTTCTTCTCTTCCTTTTGCTATTCCTTTTTCCATTCCCCTTGCTTCTACTCTGTCAAGTACTTCACACATAGTTACATGCTCCTTTCCTTTCACCTCATTTATAGTCTCTTCAAATCTGTAATCATTCGTCATCGCAGACATCAGCATTAAAAGTTCATCCACATGTTCAATTACTGTATCACCGGCCACATAGTTTATTTACACGCATCTGATACAAATAGTCCGCCAGTATACGAAAATCACTTTTGAACATATCTATCTTTTCTCTCTCAAGATATGCTATTTCAAATAGATTCATTTTGAAATCATTAACATATGGTTTAATCCTGTCATCTATCTCTAAAAGTTCAAACAAACTCTTTGGATGATTCCATCTACTATTATACCCGAAATATAGTACTAATGTAATCACAGGATAAATTACTTCTTTGCTGTTCTCCTTTTTGGCCTGCCTGACATACTCCGCTCCATCATATCCAAAGACCCTCAGCGGCATTCTCTTTTCCGGCTTTGTCTGATTCTCCAATCCGAACATTGATAATTTTATCTTACTGTTATGCCAATATTTTGCAATATCCCTATACTGTGTCCTTATCCTGCCATCCATCTTTAAAATACTTCCGGGCAGTACATCTGTCAGGCTGTCTTCCGTCACCACTTTTTCTCCATTAAATAACAACACATTTATAATATCTGCGAATACATCATCATACCTTTCAAGTGTCTTTTGCGTAATATCTTTTTCTTTGTTGCTCTTCATACGACCTCCATATAATATTACTGATTTGATTTTATAGAAATTGATTAGATAAAACATAAGATAAAATGAACATAGAAATAAAATAAAAGTCGTTCACTTGGCTTTATTTTATGATGAATATAAATATATTTCAATAACAATATTCTTAAATCGTCCCCTTATCGGGGTTGATTTCTGTAAACTAAGACGACTGTGTCGCTTATAGTCGACAAGAAGTTGAAAAGGTTTCCGTCCCCTTATCGGGGTCAGTTTCTGTAAACTCAACCTTGGTCATCTATGAAATTTGGTGGTGGAACAAGTTTCCGTCCCCTTATCGGGGTTATAGTTTCCGTAAACTTGTAGCTACTCCAGTAGCTTTATATCTTGAACATCAATGTTTCCGTCCCCTTATCGGGATTAGTTTCTGTAAACAAAGGTTTGTTTGTATGAACCAAGCACATGAATGTTTCCGTCCCCTTATCGGGGTTAACTTCTGTAAACATATTCCTGGCGCTGTTAAAGGTATGGTAAGTGTTCGTTTCCGTCCCCTTATCGGGGTTAACTTCTGTAAACTAACCAGACGGTAAACTCTGCATTATAGCATGCCAATAGTTTCCGTCCCCTTATCGGGGTTAACTTCTGTAAACAAAGCAAAGAGAGGTAGAAACATGAGAACAACATTAAGTTTCCGTCCCCTTATCGGGGTTAACTTCTGTAAACTGAATGGAAAATCAATGTATCCTATTACATATAAACTACGTTTCCGTCCCCTTATCGGGGTTAACTTCTGTAAACACGTAGAATTAGTAGGAAGTAATGGTAAAATGTATAATAGGTTTCCGTCCCCTTATCGGGGTTAACTTCTGTAAACTCTTTCTATAAGAGTAGTTAAATCAGTTTGTTTGTTGTTTCCGTCCCCTTATCGGGGTTAACTTCTGTAAACTTAACAACGAAGAAATGATTAACAACGGTTTTGAAGCGTTTCCGTCCCCTTATCGGGGTTAACTTCTGTAAACTAGATATAATTGTATGTGGTAACTCCGACCCTGGTAGTTTCCGTCCCCTTATCGGGGTTAACTTCTGTAAACTTATAGAGAATTGGAGATATCTGGCTATGTTGAGACAAAGTTTCCGTCCCCTTATCGGGGTTAACTTCTGTAAACATTGTTGTAGAAGTTGTAAAAGACTTCGGAGTATATGTTTCCGTCCCCTTATCGGGGTTAACTTCTGTAAACCTGTTAATCCGTCATACCACTGCATTAGAGTATCATTGTGTTTCCGTCCCCTTATCGGGGTTAACTTCTGTAAACTAATAGCACTTGTTGTACCATCACCAACACTATAATTGTTTCCGTCCCCTTATCGGGGTTAACTTCTGTAAACCCTACCCCCTCCAAGCCCTTATAAATCAAGGCTCTCAAGGGGCTTTAACGTGCCTAAAATTTAACAATCGATTTCAGCTAAAATTATCGTAACTTATGTTACTCTAAGTGCTGTAAACCCTTATTTTACAAGGGCCGTCTCAAAATCGTAAATTTTAGAGTATATATACAGTAAACTGTATATATGTAATGTATAAAGGCTACACTATTTTATCTAAGAGATTTCTTAAGACGTAGTTATTTTACCATACAATAACAATATGGTCAAAATCTATTTTTCGCAGAAAATATCTCTACCTACATAAGTACTAAATATAAACTCAAAAAGAGACCGCCACACCGGCAGTCTCCCTTTTACCTTTATTCTTCATCACTATAAGCATCTGCTTCATTATCAGAACTCTCTTCACCTTCTGAAACCTCTTCAGCATTTTCCATCTCAAGAGCCTTTTCCTCAGACTCAAGTGCTTCCTTTGCATCAGCTATCAGCTCTTCTTTGATATCAAGAAGTGCAGGATCGTCCTCACTTAAGATAATCTCATCATCATCTCCGATGAATTCGTCTGTATTCAGAGTTACACTTCTGTATCTCTTCATACCTGTACCTGCAGGTATAAGCTTACCTATAAGTACATTCTCCTTAAGTCCTATAAGGTGATCCACCTTACCGTTGATAGCGGCTTCTGTAAGAACCTTTGTAGTCTCCTGGAATGATGCCGCTGAAAGGAATGAGTCAGTAGCAAGAGATGCCTTTGTAATACCAAGCATTACCTGCTTACCTTCTGCAGGAGTCTTTCCTTCTGCAATAAGTTTTTCATTCATATCATTGTAATCCAGAACATCCATAGAATTTCCCCGGAAGTACATCTGCATCATTGTTTTCTTCTATTCTTACCTTCTTAAGCATCTGACGAACGATAACCTCTATATGCTTATCGTTGATTTCAACACCCTGAAGTCTGTATACTCTTTGAACTTCACGAAGCATGTAATCCTGAACCGCACGAACACCTTTTATCTTAAGGATATCATGTGGGTTTACACTACCTTCTGTAAGCTCGTCACCGGCCTCCAAAACATCTCCGTTTTGTACCTTTATTCTTGAGCCGTATGGAATCAAATATGTCTTTGACTCGCCTGTTTCATTGTTTGTAACAATGATCTCACGCTTTTTCTTGGTATCCTTAAGTTCTACAACACCGCCAAACTCTGTGATGATTGCAAGACCCTTAGGTTTTCTTGCCTCGAAAAGCTCCTCGACTCTGGGAAGACCTTGTGTGATATCTCCACCGGCAACACCTCCGGTATGGAAAGTACGCATAGTAAGCTGTGTACCCGGCTCACCGATAGACTGAGCAGCTATAATACCTACTGCCTCACCTACCTGTACAGCCTGGCCTGTAGCCATGTTGCACCATAGCACTTAGCACAGATACCTGTATGTGATTTACATGAAAGTATGGTTCTTATCTTTACGCTGTCTCTTCCAAGCTTCTCAAGTACCTTCATTACTGCAGCGGCTCTCTTTGGAGTACACATATGATTTGCCTTAACTACCACTTCTCCTGTATCAGGATCTGTTATAGTCTCTGCAATATATCTTCCTGTGATTCTCTCCTCAAGACTCTCAATAACTTCCTTACCGTCTGAGAAAGCTTTGATTTCCATAAACGGAATTTCCTTGCCTTCACAGCAGTCTGTTTCACGAACTATTAAGTCCTGTGAAACGTCTACAAGTCTTCTTGTAAGGTATCCTGAATCCGCTGTACGAAGAGCTGTATCCGAAAGTCCTTTTCTCGCACCGTGAGCTGAGATAAAGTACTCCAAAACGTCAAGACCCTCTCTAAAGTTTGACTTTATAGGAAGCTCGATAGTATGACCTGTTGTATCCGCCATAAGACCACGCATACCTGCAAGCTGCTTTATCTGCTTATCGGAACCTCTCGCTCCCGAGTCAGCCATCATAAAGATGTTGTTGTATGCATCAAGTCCGTCAAGCAGGTCTCTGGTAAGCTGCTTATCTGTCATATCCCAGGTCTTTATAACTTCCTTGTATCTCTCTTCTTCTGTAATAAATCCACGGGCATAGTTCTTTGCTATTTTATCAACTGTAGCCTGTGCATTCTTTATAAGTTCTCCCTTACTCTCAGGTACTGTCATATCTGAAATAGAAACAGTCATAGATGCAATAGTTGAGAACTTGTATCCGATTGCCTTTATATCATCCAGCACTTCCGCTGTTCTTGAAAGTCCGTGTACATTGATAACCTTTTCAAGGATCTGCTTACACTGCTTTTTCTTTACAAGGAAATCAATCTCCGGCTTTAACTCATTTCCCGGAATGCTTCTGTCAACAAAGCCAAGATCCTGAGGTATTATCTCATTAAATAAAAGTCTACCTACTGTAGATTCTACAGTTTCCGATAAAACTTCTCCGTTTTCAAGTTTTTGCTTATTCTAACCTTTATCTTTGAATGCAATGTAACGACCTTGTTGTCATATGCAAGTATCGCCTCATTTACACTCTTAAAGAACTTACCTTCGCCCTTTGCTCCGGGTCTTTCCTGTGTCAGATAATAGATTCCCAGAACCATATCCTGTGAAGGAACGGCAACAGGTCCACCGTCTGAAGGCTTAAGGAGGTTGTTTGGTGAGAGCAATAGGAATCTACACTCTGCCTGAGCCTCAACTGAAAGCGGCAAATGGACAGCCATCTGGTCACCGTCAAAGTCGGCGTTAAACGCAGTACATACAAGCGGATGAAGCTTGATAGCCTTACCCTCTACAAGTACAGGCTCAAATGCCTGAATACCGAGTCTGTGAAGTGTAGGTGCTCTGTTAAGCATTACAGGATGCTCTTTGATAACTTCCTCAAGGATATCCCATACATCATTTTGCATTCTCTCTACCATTTTCTTGGCAGATTTTATATTGTGAGCTGTTCCCTTTTCTACAAGTTCTTTCATTACGAAAGGCTTGAAGAGCTCTATAGCCATCTCCTTTGGAAGACCGCACTGATAAATCTTAAGCTCAGGTCCTACTACGATAACCGATCTTCCCGAATAGTCAACACGCTTTCCAAGAAGGTTCTGACGGAAACGTCCCTGCTTACCCTTTAACATATCTGAAAGTGACTTAAGTGCTCTGTTTCCCGGGCCTGTAACAGGTCTTCCTCTTCTACCGTTATCTATAAGAGCATCTACAGCTTCCTGTAACATTCTCTTCTCATTTCTGATAATGATATCAGGAGCACCAAGCTCTAAAAGTCTTGCCAAACGGTTGTTTCTGTTTATAATTCTTCTGTAAAGATCATTCAAATCACTGGTAGCGAATCTACCACCGTCAAGCTGTACCATAGGTCTGATATCAGGCGGTATAACAGGTACATTTGTGAGTATCATCCACTCGGGCTTATTTCCCGAACTTCTGAAAGCCTCTACTACATCAAGTCTCTTGATGATCTTTGCTCTCTTTTGTCCTGTAGCATCTACCAATGCTTCTTTTAATTCTACCGACTCTTTTTCAAGGTCAATATTGCTTAATATTTCTAAAATGCTCTCTGCACCCATACCTGCTCTAAATGAACCATATCCATAGGTGTCGATTGCATCTCTATACTCTCTTTCTGAAAGCACCTGCTTATAGTTGAGGGCTGTGTCACCACCATCCAATACTATATATGATGCAAAGTACAATACTTTCTCCAAGATACGTGGTGCAATATCCATGATAAGACCCATTCTTGAAGGAATTCCCTTAAAATACCATATATGAGATACAGGTGCGGCCAGTTTGATATGACCCATGCGCTCTCTGCGCACACTGGCCTTTGTTACCTCTACTCCACATCTGTCACAGACAGTGCCCTTGTAGCGGATTTTCTTATATTTACCACAGTGACATTCCCAGTCCTTACTTGGTCCGAATATTCTTTCACAGAAAAGACCGTCTCTCTCAGGCTTTAATGTCCTGTAGTTGATAGTCTCAGGCTTTGTAACCTCACCATGAGACCATTGCAGTATTTTTTCAGGAGAAGCCAAACCAATCTTAATTGCATCAAAAGAAATTGGCTGATAAGCATCATTGTTTTCAGGCATAAAATTTGCTCCCTTCTATATAAAACGATAAATCGACTTCATTGATTTTATGCAGATGCCCTTAGGCATCTGCTGTATAAGTATTCACTCCACTTTCAGATTATTCTTCGAAATTATCTGTGTCATCAAATGAATCTTCGTTATAGGAGGAATCATCCCCCGAATCTATGTCACCATCATAGTCAACATCAGCACTCTGCATGTCAGCCGCATCTTCCGAAACAGATACAAACTCCCCATCCTTTACTTCCTGCTCACTATAACCTGCAGATTTGAAATCTTCCCTTCCATGGTGTCTGCTCTCACCCTCTATAATAGAGTGAATGCTAAGATCTGCATATTCTGTATTCTCTTTAAGTTCCACTTCTCTTCCGTCTTCTCCGAGTACACTTATATCAAGTCCCAAAGACTGGAGCTCTTTTAAAAGTACCTTGAATGACTCAGGTATACCTGCATCAGGTATATTTTCACCCTTGATAACTGCCTCATATGTCTTCACACGTCCTGTAACATCGTCAGATTTTACAGTCAGGATCTCCTGCAATGTGTATGACGCACCATAAGCCTCAAGAGCCCAAACCTCCATCTCTCCGAATCTCTGTCCACCAAACTGTGCTTTACCGCCAAGTGGCTGCTGAGTAACAAGTGAGTATGGTCCGGTTGATCTTGCATGGATCTTATCATCTACCATGTGGTGGAGTTTCAAATAATGCATGTGACCTATTGTAACCGGGCTGTCAAAGTACTCTCCTGTTCTACCGTCACGAAGTCTTACCTTACCGTCTCTTGAAAGAGGAACTCCTTCCCAAAGTTTTCTGTTCTCAAGATGTGAACCGAGGTATTCTACAACTCCCGGATCGAGCACATCTTTATATTTATTCTCGAAGTCATCCCAATCACCGTTTACATAGTCATTTGCAACTTCAAGCATATCCATGATGTCATTCTCGTTTGCACCGTCAAAAACAGGGGTAGCCACATTAAAGCCAAGCGCCTTTGCAGCAAGTGAGAGGTGAATCTCAAGTACCTGTCCGATGTTCATACGTGAAGGCACACCAAGAGGGTTAAGCACGATATCAAGCGGTCTGCCGTTTGGAAGGAAAGGCATATCTTCCACAGGTAATACTCTGGAAACAACACCCTTGTTACCGTGACGACCCGCCATCTTATCACCTACAGAGATCTTTCTCTTTGTGCTATATAAATTCTTACATTCTGTGTAACACCCGGAGCCAATTCATCTCCGGCTTCTCTTGTAAATACTTTCGCATCAACAACCACACCATAAGCACCATGTGGTACCTTAAGTGAAGTATCTCTTACCTCTCTTGCCTTCTCACCGAAGATTGCACGAAGAAGTCTTTCTTCTGCTGTAAGCTCTGTCTCTCCCTTCGGAGTAACCTTTCCTACAAGTATATCACCGGCTCTTACTTCCGCACCGATTCTGATAATACCTCTCTCATCAAGATCTTTAAGAGCATCATCACCGACTCCCGGTACATCTCTTGTAATCTCTTCAGGTCCGAGCTTAGTCTCTCTTGCCGCACATTCATATTCCTCGATATGAATAGATGTATATACATCATATTCTACAAGTCTCTCACTAAGGAGTACGGCATCCTCGTAATTGTATCCTTCCCATGTCATGAAACCGATAAGCGGATTCTTTCCAAGGGCTATCTCTCCATTATATGTAGAAGCACCGTCTGCAATAACCTCACCGGCATTTACATGGTTGCCCTTAAATACTATCGGCTTTTGATTATATGAGTTTGACTGGTTACTTCTTGCAAACTTAATAAGCTTGTAAGTATCAAGTACCGCATCATCATCTCTTTTAATAACAATCTTATCTGATGAACACTCAATTACTGTTCCCGAATTCTTAGCAACAACACAAACACCCGAGTCTACTGCAGCCTTGGTCTCCATACCTGTACCTACTACAGGTGCATCGGTGATCATAAGAGGCACTGCCTGTCTCTGCATGTTTGAACCCATCAGCGCACGGTTAGCATCATCGTTCTCAAGGAAAGGAATCATACTTGTAGCTACCGAGAATACCATTCTCGGTGATACGTCCATCAAATCTATATTTTTCTTCTTAAACTCTGAAGTCTCATCACGGTAACGTCCTGAAACATTGTTATTTACAAAGTGTCCGTCAGCATCAAGCGGTTCATTCGCCTGCGCTACTGTGAAATTATCCTCTTCATCAGCTGTAAGATATACTACTTCTTCTGTAACTATCGGATTTTCAGGATCCTGTGACTTATCCACAACACGATAAGGCGCCTCTACAAATCCGTACTCATTTACTCTGGCAAAGCTTGCAAGTGAGTTGATAAGTCCGATATTAGGTCCTTCAGGTGTCTCGATAGGGCACATTCTGCCATAGTGAGTATAGTGAACGTCTCGAACCTCGAATCCGGCTCTTTCTCTTGAAAGACCTCCCGGTCCCAAAGCTGAAAGTCTTCTCTTATGTGTAAGCTCTGAAAGAGGGTTATTTGATCCATAAACTGGCTCAGCTGTGAACTTCCGAAGAACTCCTTAACAGCGGCAGTTACAGGCTTAATATTTATAAGTGATTGAGGTGTAATAGACTCAATGTCCTGAGTGGTCATTCTCTCTCTTACAACTCTCTCCATTCTTGTAAGACCGATACGATATTGGTTTTGTAACAACTCTCCTACCGCTCTTATTCTTCTGTTTCCTAAGTGGTCGATATCATCTCTGCTTCCGATATGCTCTTCTATATGCATATTGTAGTTTACCGTAGCGAAGATATCCTCTCTGGTGATGTGCTTGGGAATAAGCTCATTGATATTCTTCTCAATAGCCTTTATAAGCTCTTCACCCTCGTTTTCCTCAATCAACTTCTTAAGCACAGGATAATACACCTGCTCTGTAACTCCGATAGATTTAGGGTCTGTAAGTTCAGGTACATAGCTTTCGATATCTACCATCATATTTGAGAGAACTTTTACTTCGCGCTCTACCCCCTTTATCCATACGGCAGGAATAGCTGCATTCTGTATTTCTGTTGCAGTCTTAGCATCAACTACAGTATCTGCCTGTGCCAATACCTCACCTGTATTCTCATCCACTACATCTCTTGCGAGAGTATGTCCCTTTATTCTGTTCTTGAAATGGAGTTTCTTGTTGAATTTGTATCTTCCTACCTTTGCTAAATCATATCTTCTGGCATCGAAGAACATTGCTCTAAGTAAACTTTCAGCACTGTCTACTGAAAGCGGCTCACCCGGTCTGATTTTCTTGTATAATTCAAGCAAACCGTCCTGGTAGTTTTCAGACGGATCTTTTGCAAAACTCGCCATAATCTTTGGTTCTTCGCCAAACATATCTATGATCTGAGTATTTGTTCCTAGACCGAAAGCACGCAAAAGCACTGTGATAGGAACTTTTCTTGTTCTATCCACTCTTGCATAAAAGATATCATTAGAATCTGTTTCGTATTCAAGCCATGCACCTCTGTTAGGTATGACCTGAGACATAAATAGCTCTTTACCTATTTTATCATGATCTATTGTATAATAAATACCCGGTGAACGGACCAACTGGCTGACTATAACTCTCTCTGCACCATTTATTACAAATGATCCGGTATCTGTCATCAGTGGTAAATCTCCTAAAAAGATTTCATGCTCGTTTATCTCATCCTTATCCTTATTGGTAAGTCTGATTTTCACCTTTAACGGAGCTGCGTATGTTGTATCTCTATCCTTACACTCTTCTATGGAATATTTAACTTCATCTCTTGCCAATTTAAAGTTGACAAAATCGAGGCTAAAATGTCCTGCAAAATCTTCTATAGGAAATATATCCCTAAAAACTTCTTTTAGGCCTGCATCCAGGAACCATTGATATGAGTCTTTTTGTATCTCTATCAGGTTTGGCATTTCCAGAACTTCTTTTTGTGTTTGGAAACTCATCCTCATGCTCTTTCCGGAAGTTATCGGATGCATCTTGCTTCTATCCATTGACGTTTCACCCCTGTATATTTTTTATTCTATGATTTTAGATTTTTCTATGCTATAATCAGAACAATCTAATCATTTTGTTTAGCCATTTGGCAAGTTACATTGGACATTTTCACATCCAAACACCTCTAAAAGGGCATAAAAATCCCTACAATAGTGCAACTTTCATCTTACAAAAATAAAGTCAAGCTGTCAATACGGAACATATGTTCATTTATTCTCAAAATTTTCTTTCCCCATACATAAAAAGCCCCCTTCTAAAGTGATAAGTGCTTTTACTAATCTACCCTAAAAGGAGGCATATTCAATCAAATATAATATTTAATTTTATCGTATTACTGCATTTGAAGATGTAGCAGTTTCTACTGCACTTAAGTCTCTTCTTGTCCTTCTGTTTCCTGAAGCGGAAGCATTTTCAGCTATCTCTACATTAAATCTGATAGTTTCAAAGTTCTCGGAACTTATTACCACTTCATTACTTGCCTGATTAAATCCGTTAAGTGAAAGGTCTATAAACTGAGTATACCCGTAAGCCATATTTGATGAAAGCTTATATGTATTGGCCTTTGCAATATTATATCCCTTATTGTAAGTAACGCCGTTTACGGTTACGGTTGCATTGCCTGAATTTATCAACTCTGTGAACTTTTTAAGCACTACTCTATCCGTATTATCAAATGTTAATCTTACAAAACTATCAAAGCCTGTCTTAATCTCTGAACCTGTAACAGCCGGTGTAGCTATCTGTGAAGATGTAGTATAGACTAAATCATCCATACCTTCTCCCTTAAATACAAGTTTGTCTGCAAATCCCTTTATCTTTCTTGATTTTATGTAGATTACATTATTACTGTCTACGGCAAAGACATCTCTACCAAGCATAGTTATAGGTGTTGTAGCTTCTTCAACCTTTACACCGTTTACTTCTACAGCATTAAGCTTCTCAATAAACTCATTAATCTTTGCAGTATCACCCTTTAGTGTAACGGCATATACATCGGCATTATTATACTTTACAGACTCTACCTTCTCTATCTCCACAGGATTTACCACAGGAGCGGGAGTAGGAACTACCGGTGCCGGTGCAACGCTTTCCGCAATGCTTCCGTCAGCATTCATTGTAAATGTAAGATCCTTATATCCATCCGCCTTTACAACAAAATCAAACTTATTATCTGTAAAACTGCTTGCCTTTACAGATAACTGACTTATTTTACCGCCATAAGTTGAATCATTTTGCACCTTAAATTCTTTTATATTTCCAAATCCGAAACCGATAATACCCGCTTTAGTATAATCCTCACCGTTTACATTGACACTTGTAACCGCTTTAAGATATTTCTCAAGGTCGGATTCATTCATGCCATCGAATTTCACTGTAAGCATATTGTAGAATATCGAATTCGACTTTTTGCCTGTCTTTGCCTTAGGTGCATCCTTGCCCTCTTCCACTGCAGGTGGGGTTACAGGGGGTACCGGGAGCAACAGTCTCCACTTTTTGTACTATATTTACCTTAATAGATTTTACAGGGTAATTCTTATCGCTTGACTGAAGGTAGATAGTATATTCACCCGCATTTTTGAACAATCCGCCGCGAAGTGTAACTTTTCCGTCCGCAACAGTATAAACTGAATTTGAAGTATAACCGCCTGCAGATGCGGATATTACATTTCTCAGTGTAGAGTCTGGATTTTGAATCTGTACGCTGCCAAGCTTACTGAGGAAATCGCCCTTCTTGGCATCATCATCCTTAACAGCCTTTATAACTATTTCTGAATCCGTTTCATGCTTTTCACTTACATCACTAAGTTCCACTTCTTCCAAAGTATCTGTGATTGTAAGGTCAAGTTCTATCTTCTCAAAGCCTATAGAATTAAGAGCAAGTTTATGTCTTCCTACAATAGGCGCAAGATACTTGTTGAATGCACTCTTATACAGTGTAATACTCTTATAATCTGCACTTACTTCATACTGCTTCAAATACTTATCGCCTCTAAGAGGTGATGATCCGTCAAGTATAACAGACTCAAGATTCTTTAAGAAATCCGCATTGTCTGTAGTTATTGTAAAGCTGTCCGCATTTGCCTGTATGAGACCTTCAAATGTAGGTGCCGCTTCTCCTACAAGATTACCGTAACGATAAATAGTACCAAGCCTACCGTTTTCAAGTACATTCTTTACATTTCCGACAATATTTCTTGTAGTTGCATTCTCAGACTTGATATAGTCCTCAAATGTAAGAACCTTTCCTTCAAGTTTTGCATCCTTATATGCATCCACAAAGTTGTTAAGAAGGTATAATTTACTCTTATCTTCTCCAACAATCGCCTCAGGTGACTGCTCAAACCACCAGTTCATTACAGCATCGGATTGCTTAGTTCTAAGTCCGATTTCGTTCAAATCATTGCATTAGTAAGCAGATCATAATCATACATAAGGTATGAATTTATCTTCATGCTTCCGCTTGCTCCCGATGTAGCATCAGACTTACCGCCTGTCTTACCTGTCTTACCTGTAGCACCTGATACGGAATCAGCCTTCTTTCCTGAGCTTGAAGAAGATGAAGAACTTCCTCCGCCTACAAGAACCTTTGTAATCGTTGAAGATTCTCTGTTTCCTGCATGAGTTTTACTTACTGTAGGCGCTGATATCGCATCCACAGTCTTAGACTCATCACTAACAGGTGTTGTTACTACAGATGAACCGTCACTATTTAATACTTCAAACTTCTTTGTAAGAGTCTTGTATCCCTTTGTATAAATTGTAGCTGTATAAACTCCGGCTACATCTGTATACACCTTACCTGAAGTACTGTCTGTTCCTGTAATCTGTACTATTTCAGAAATATTATGCCATCCTGAAATCTTCGGCAATTCAATAACACTACCGTCAGGTTTTGTAAGTGTTACTCTGTACATTACCACACCTACATCATTTCCGAAGCTCTGATTGTTTTTAGGATCCACTATCTTAAATCTGATATTTTCTCCAATCTTCGGATTTGGAGTTGTACTGTCACGCATTACCTTAAAGTTTGTACTGCTTACCAATGATATAGGAAGGCTTATTCTTTCATTACTCTTTGTAGAGCCTATACTTACATAGTAATCGCCTCTGCTTCTGGCATTGTTTGAGGAAGAGGAATATTTATAACTCCCACCTTTGCATACTTTGTCTCTACAGACTTATTGTATATAAGATTTGAGTTTATAATATTGTGTTCTTCGCTAAGAAGCTTAATATTATTAAGTCCTTCAAACCACTTCTCCTGCTCCTCATTTTCAAGCTGAAGCTTTATCTTTATGCTACCTGTTCCCAAATTGTCTATCTCTGTTACAGGGATATAGTATTGTGAAGGAACCGCAGCTGCTGCTGAATCTACCTTCTTTGACTGTAATGTAAATGTAGTCTTTGAAGCATTCTTTCTTACCTTGCCGGCATCATCATATGTCTCAAGGTAGTAGTCAAACTTTGTAATAGGACCGTTTGATAACACATACTTAGGTGCCTTTACATCAGTCTTTGTTATATTCTTTCTCTCTCCGCCTGCAAGTGTGATGTCCTGAGTATCATTATCAGCCTTTTTTACAATCTGTAACGCTGAAGGACTTAATACACTTGAAAGCCACTTCACTACATGACCGTCATCATCTACTTTGGTCATGTTTGAAGTAACATCTACTCCGTCTACTAATACTTTATAATCATCAATAGTTCCATATTTGAATGCAACTACAACATACTCTCCGAAATCTGTATTTACATTTTTTGTATAATTTACATATGCAAATTTATCATTATTTGTTTCTTCAGTAGTTGCTGTTCCATTGTTTTCTGTATTACCCGCGTTATTTGACCCCCCACTGTTTGAGGTATTTCCTGCATTGTTTGCAACTTCACTACCTGTGTTGTTCCCTGTAGTTCCTGCGTTTTCATTATTTGAAGTTGCGTTATTGCCTGTGTTATTTTCTGTGCCTGCCACATTATTATTTGCAGTATTGTTTTCTACTGTATTGGCATTGTGCTCTACATCACCTAAAGAATATCCTCTATTCCCTGAATTTGTATCTGTACCTGCGTTTTGATTTTGTGATACGATTGTTGAAGCGCTGTTGTTTTCTGCGGTATTTCCACCTACAGATGCTGCATTTGAACCGTTTCCGCCTCTTGAACCGCCTCTACCGTTTCCGCCTCTTGAGCTTCCGCCGCCTGAGCCGCCTCTTGAACCGCCACCTGAGCCGCCCTTAGAACTTGTTGTGCTCTTTTTTGCAGCTGACTGATTTGCATTATTTCCCGACGCACCTGCTGTAGAAGAAAGTCCTTTGCCCTGTGAGAATACAACTTTTCCGTCTTTTTCCCATTTACCGTCGGCATTAACCTTGTAACCGTCAGGAGTTGTAGTATTTACAAGAAGTTTACCCTGATCAGGTCCGCTTTGAGGATTGAAATAATAGCAATACCCGTCAATCCAATTCCACCCTGTAAGCATTATACCCTCGGCAGCTCCCTTGGCTGTATTTAGGAAATACCAATGTCCGGCATTATCCTTCTTCCACCCGGTCTGCATAATCCCAGTTTCAGTATCAAGATAATACCAGCCGCTTGGAGTCTGAGTCCAACCCAAAGCCTTGCTGCCATTATCATTTATATAGTTCCATCCGCTCTGTGTGTTCTTCCATGAACCCGCAAAAGCCGGTGTAATCTGCGTTGCAGCCATCAATATGCTCAATGCTCCAACACCTACATTTAAAAATAGCTTCCTTTTCATAAATCTCCTATTACATCCAGTTAGTGGCCACTAACTTACAAACCTAAATAAAGGGAATGTTGCACTACAAAAAAGCACCAGAATCAGAATGTAATAATACGTTTTGACCAAATACTCTTGCAAAACACTTCCCTTGCATTTAAGTTCTATTATATTGTATTCGTTAGCATTTGCTAACGGATGTCATTATACTAAAAGGTTTTATTTATTTCAAGCTGTTTTTATGTACTTTTTTTGTATTTCAAGTACTTTTGTTAGATACAATTTATATAAACATTTTTGGGTATTTTTCAATATACTATTTTTTTAAGTTTTTCACACTTCTATTGATTGAATATTCTCTATTCTCCCGCAAATTCAGTATCAATATTTACATGTATTTTTATACTTAGGAAACTCCTCTTTCAAAAATTCTGTTCACATTTTTCTATAACGGTTTCAGATTTGATATCAAAGTCTCTTGTTATATCACAATAAATAGTACTGTCTTTTTCATCTATAACTATTCCATGATAGTTAATGATATGTCTTTCATTTTCTTTATAGTTTTTGAGTATTGATTTTATCTTTTTATATTTCTCATCATTTACGTCTACAGAGTAAAATCCGAATACAAGAAAAACATTATATTTATTGTAAATCTTTGTCTGGGCCTCATGCAAAATAGGATACATCTCACCGATACTTCTGCTATCCTCTATTTCCACATTTATAGATCCCGTATAAAAATCAGGGCCATAGTCATTTAGTATAAGATCGAAGCAATTTATAACACCCTCGGTATTTCTTACAATCTCTTTTATCCCCCTTACCATCTCACCGTCAACTCTTTCACCGAGAATCTTTTTTACAGTGTCAGATAACACTTCATAGGCAGTCTTTAAAATAAATATAGAAATAATAACACCGGCAATACCGTCCACAGAAATTTTTGTAAACATATATATTAATGTAGATATCAGAGTTACTAAAGACACTATAGCATCATTTTTTGCATCAGCACCTGATGCAATCAATGCACCTGAATTATATTTTTTACCGCTGTTTTCAGTAAAAGTACCAAGAGAAATTTTAGCAACAATTGTGGCAATAATTATTATCGCAGTAACAATACTCGTACTCATCTCTTCTCTGTTAAAAATAGCCTTTATCGAACTGATAAGAGATTGAAAACCGGTAATAAATACGATACCTCCAATCAAAAGACTTGTCAGATACTCCGTTCTTCCATGTCCGAAAGGATGTTGCTTATCAGGCGCCTTACCTGCAAGCTTTGTGCCTATTATCGTAATAAGTGATGATGATGAGTCTGTAATATTATTTAAAGCATCACTTACAAGAGCGATTGATCCTGAAAGTATTCCAAGTACCGCCTTTAGAACTCCCAGTAACAGATTTGTTACTATACCTATTATAGATACACCTATTATCCTTTTTCTTCTTTCATTTGCATCCATTTTAAAATTGGATGAATTTATATTTTCACTCATTTTACCTTGATGTTTACACATCTTCTCCTTCCTGTATTTAAGTTCACATTATACGATAAAAAAAGATTGTATGCAATTATAAAATTGTATACAATCTTTTTTATATTGAATTAGGAACAGCCTTTCGGCTTTGGGTTTTTATTTATACATAGTCCACAACATCAATGTATTGCATCAAAAGCTCTTTTTCAGCCTCTATATGCTTTGATAATCTCTGCGCCGCCACTATGGAGAGCCATCTTTGTACATACTGTTTTGCCGTATCCGACTTCTCACAATAAATATCCATGTACATATCGGCAAGCTCTTTATCTGTAAGTGCAAAGAGTAGGTAGGTATTTGCCGCATCTCCGGCAGCATTTCCCTGAGTAGCATGAGACCAGTCAATTATTGAAACTTCACCGTCTTCTCCTATAAGCACATTGCTTGGATTGAAATCGCCATGACATATTTTTGTATGCTTTTTCATTCCGTCAAGCTTTGTCAAAAGATCATATCTCATAGTTGCACTAAGTTCCTTCAAATCATTTATCTGTCTGCTGAATTTTAAATTCATTCTGTTAAGAAGTGGTGATGATTTTGAATGAATATCAAGCTGTATATCCACAAACATCTCCATATATTTTCTTGTATTTTCCTTATCAGACTCCATGATTTCTTTTAAAGTCTTACCGTTTTTCTTAAGCATTACTATTGCCCATCCGCCGTCCATTTCTTCTACGGCCAGGACCTTTGGAACATTAAGTCCTGTCTCCTCTATTCTCGCCTGATTAAGTGCCTCATTGAATACATCAGATTTTGGATGTTCACCACTGAATGCTTTAATAATGCAATCATCGGTTTCATATACTTTCTTATGCTGTCTCTCTAAAATAAGCTTTTTATTTGTCAAATCCATAATTTCAACAGATGTATAATACATCAATCTCCTTTCTAAATTAAGTGTACCTTTATCGTGCTTTTTATTATCTGCCGTAATAAGCGTCCATATACAGCTCTTTGATCTCGCTTATAAGCGGATATCTTGGATTTGCCGGAGTACATTGATCATTAAATGCCTGCTCACTCATCTCGTCCAATGTGTCTAAGAAGTATTTTTCCTCTACACCATAAAGTGCTATAGTCTCTTTTACTCCGATGATCTTCTTTAATTCCTCTATTTTATTTATAAAGTTTTCAAATATCTCATCATCATTTTTTCCTGTTACTCCACAGTATTTAGCAGCCTCTACATATCTTTCTTTTGCCTTAGGATACTCATACTGTGGGAATGTTCCCATCTTTGTAGGTACATCTACAGCATTATATCTCATTACTCTTGTAAGAATAATCGCATTAGCAAGACCATGTGCTATATGGTGGAAGGCACCAAGTTTATGTGCCATTGAATGGTTTATACCAAGGAATGCATTTGCAAAAGCCATACCTGCAAGGCATGAAGCGTCCGCCATCTTCTCTCTTGCAATAGGATCCGCACTTCCGTTCTCATAGGCTGAAGGAAGATAATCAAACACAAGCTTCATCGCTCTTAGTGCAAGTCCGTCTGTATAATCTGTAGCCATTATGGATACATATGCCTCAAGAGCATGTGTAAGTACGTCAATTCCTGATGCGGCTGTAAGTCCCTTTGGCTGATCCATCATATTGTCAACATCCACTATAGCCATATTCGGAAGGATCTCATAGTCGGCTATAGGCCATTTTATTCCTGTATCCTTATCTGTAATGATAGCAAAAGGAGTAACCTCGCTACCTGTACCTGATGATGTAGGTACTGCAACAAAATATGCCTTCTCACCCATCTTAGGGAATTTATATACTCTCTTTCTGATATCCATAAAGTCCATGGCCATATCTTCAAAGTTAACTTCCGGATGCTCATACATAACCCACATTATCTTTGCGGCATCCATAGCCGAACCGCCACCGAGTGCAATAATTACATCAGGCTCAAAAGAAGCCATTGCCTTTACACCCTCTCTTGCACACTGAAGTGTAGGATCCGGTGTTACATCATAGAAGCATGTATGTCTTATACCCATCTCATCAAGCTTCTTTGTAATAACTTCTGTATACCCGTTCTTGTAAAGGAATGTATCTGTTACGATAAATGCTTTCTTCTTATGCATTACATTTCCAAGCTCATCAAGCGCTACAGGCAGACAACCTCTCTTGAAGTAAACCTTTTCAGGAGTTCTAAGCCACAACATGTTCTCTCTCCTTTGTGCTACAGTTTTTATATTAATAAGATGCTTCACACCTACATTCTCTGAAACAGAGTTTCCGCCCCATGAACCACAACCTAAAGTAAGTGAAGGAGCAAGTTTGAAGTTGTACAAATCACCGATACCGCCATGAGCCGCAGGAGTATTTACAAGTATTCTGCAAGTCTTCATTGCACTTTCATGGATAGCAAGTTTTTCCTTCTCATTTACATCTATATAAATAGCTGATGTATGTCCATATCCACCGTCTGCAACAAGTCTTTCAGCCTTAGCTATAGCCTCATCAAATGTCTTAGCCTTATACATTGCAAGTACAGGTGAAAGTTTTTCATGAGCAAACTCTTCGCTTATATCAACAGACTCTACTTCACCGATAAGTATCTTGTACTTTCAGGTACGCTTACACCTGCCATTTCCGCAATCTTAAATGCAGACTGTCCAACAATTTTGGCATTTAGTGATCCGCCTACAATAATAGTCTTTCTTACCTTATTAAGCTCATCCTTCTTCAGAAAATAACAGCCTCTGAATGCAAACTCTTTTTTTACTTCATTATATATACTCTCCATTACAGTTACAGACTGCTCTGAAGCACAAATCATTCCGTTATCAAAAGTCTTTGAATGTATTATTGAGTTTACCGCCATCTTGATGTCAGCTGTTTCATCAATGATAACCGGAGTATTTCCCGCGCCTACACCTATTGCAGGCTTACCTGATGAGTAAGCTGATTTAACCATTCCCGGTCCACCTGTCGCAAGTATGATATCAGCCTCATGCATTACCTCATTTGTAAGCTCAAGCGAAGGCACATCTATCCAACCGATTATTCCCTTTGGCGCACCTGCCTCTACCGCCTTTTCCAAAAGTATTCTGGCAGTGTAGTTTGTACAATCCTTTGCTCTTGGGTGTGGGCTTATTATAATGGCATTTCTTGTCTTAAGTGCCAAAAGTATTTTAAATATAGCTGTGGATGTAGGGTTTGTTGTAGGAATAACGGCAGCTATAACACCTATAGGCTCAGCAATTTTTCTTATTCCAAGATAGCATCCTCTTCAATTACTCCGCAAGTTTTAGTATCCTTGTATGCATTGTAAATATACTCTGCAGCGTAATGATTCTTTATAACCTTATCCTCTAAAACTCCCATTCCAGTCTCTTCAACCGCCATCTTTGCAAGCTCAAATCTTGCCTTATTGGCAGCCAAGGATACCTCATAGAATATTTTATCAACCTGTTCCTGAGAGTAGGTCGCAAATTCTCTCTGAGCTTCTCTCAGCTCTTTCATCCTGATGCTTAAGTTATCGATATTATCTACAATAAAATTCTTATCTGCCATATTTCCTCCGACATAATAAAATGAATATTTCGTTATTTTTTTAACACACTCGTATAATACAACATTGTTATTTTTTTGTCAATAGGATATTTCAAATTTTATTCCTTTAATCATTGAGTTTCTAAAGAAATAATATTATAATTTCTTTAGAAAGGAGGTTTTATGCCGATAATCAAATCCAGTACAGACTTACGTAACAGCTACAATGATATCTCCACATTTTGTCATAACACAAACGAACCTATATTTATTACCAAAAAAACGGTCGAGGTGACTTAGCCGTTATGAGCATTGACTTATATAATAAACTAACAAGTAAATATGAACTATATAGGCTTCTGGAACAAAGCGAAGATGACTTTTCAAACGGTCATACATTAAGTTTTGAGGAGTCCATGAAACGTCTTCGAGAGGGATTAAATAATGGAACAGTATAGACTTATTGTTTCAGAAAAATTATCACCGTGATATAAAAAAATATATTAGAAATAAAATGGTTTGAAATACAATATGATGATTATTGAAAACCGTTAATGTCTTCTCATACTAAACTCAGTACACAATATATTCTTTTTTTATATCTACTCTTGCTAAAAAGAGCACTACACATTTGATATACAATCTTTATCTAACTTTATGCACAAAATATTATGTACCACAAATAAAAGTGGGCTAAAACAGCCCACAACAAAATCTAAAAACCTATAACTTTTATTTATTTACAACAAGACTAAAGCACCTATTTATTAATTTCCCCCATGGTTCTTTTTTAAAATCTACCCCGTCCTCTTCTCTGTTTCCTAAATATACAACTACCCATTTTTCGGGTAATCTATAAGCATTAACACATCTATCTGAACGTGTGAAATCAAAAACTGTATGCCAAACCTCATCTGTACACGATGTAATATTATTTAACAATAGTATTCCCGACTCTCCATCTCTATCAATTTGTGGCAACAAATCACTATGTGAATATTTCAACTTTCTTTCGCCATCATCAAGCTTCTCTATTTTTAGTAGCATATTCATATCTGAATTATCAATTTGGTCAAGCTTTATCTCTTTAAATCCAATTCCCATATCTGTCGCCAAATCTTTTATTGCTTCTGCTTTTCCAATTCCAGGCTCTCCTAAAAACAATAAAGCAGAACCTTCATGACCTTCTTCAACGGACTCCTTTATTAAGGATATCATTCCTTCAATATTCACTGTACCCCAATTTTCCATATAATAGTTCTCCTTATAATATATTTATATTAAATACGCACAATATATATTAAATATTATGTATAAAATATTATAGTAATCATCATATATTACTACTATAGAATTCATACAATGCCAATATAACAAAAGTCTATAACCATAGAATACTATTTTTTTAAATTTTCAACCTTAATTATAAAATATATGTAACATTATTTTTACTATATCAATAAAAAAATAGCATAGTCTGATTGTACTATGCTATTCATAATTTGTAAACACAAATCTTTATATAGGAAAATACATATTTTGTTTTTATCTTTGTACTCTACCCGATCCGTCTCCACCTGCAAGGCTCTCAACATCTTCTCTTGTTACAAGGTTGAAATCTCCCGGTATTGTGTGCTTAAGTGCTGAAGCTGCTACGGCAAACTCAAGTGCTGACTTAAAGTCCTTCTTATCGCAAAGACCGCAGATAACACCTGCTGCAAATGAATCACCGCCACCGACTCTGTCTACAATCGGGGTTACATGGTATTTCTTTGAGTGATAGAACTCTCTTGTGCTTCCGTCCATGATACATGCTGACCAGTCATTGTTTGAAGCTGAGAAGCTCTCACGAAGTGAACTGATCACATACTTGAACTTAAACTGATCACACATCTGATTGAAGATATCTACATAACCGCTAAGCTCAAGTTCTCCGGCTGTAACATCTGTATTGCCCGGCTTAAACCCGAGAACCTTCTCGGCATCCTCTTCATTACCTATACATACATCTACATACTGCATAAGATTTGTCATTATTTTCTTTGCTTTCTCTGATGACCAGAGTTTCTTTCTGAAGTTAAGGTCTACAGATACTGTAACCCCTGCCTTCTTTGCAGCCTTAAGAGCAGCCTCTGTAAGCTCTGCGGCAGAATCTGAAACTGCAGGTGTGATACCTGTAAAATGGAACCAATCGGCATCTTTGAAAATCTCGTCAAAGTCAAACTCTTCAACCTTAGCTGTAGAAATAGAAGAATGAGCTCTGTCATATACTACATTTGAAGCTCTCATAGCTGAACCTGTCTCAAGGAAGTAGATACCTACTCTCTCTCCGCTTCTTGAGATATGCTTTATTCCTACATTGTACTTGCGAAGAGTTGCAATAGCCGCATCACCTATAGGATTCTTTGGTAATGCACTTACAAAATCCGCTTCATGTCCATAGTTTGCAAGAGAAACGGCAACATTTGCCTCGCCACCGCCATAATTGATATCAAACTCATCAGCCTGAATAAACTTCTCATTATTTGGAGTTGATAATCTGAGCATTATCTCTCCCATTGTAACTATCTTTGCCATATTTTCTCCATTCAAAATAAAATCTTACTTTCTTGCCGCCGCTACCGCCTCAACAAATTCCTTTGCCTTTGCTGTTATAGCTGCGAAATCACCTGTAGCCGCACCCTTTGTAAGAGATGAACCTGTGCCTACCGCACATGCTCCAGCCTTTAACCACTTATCTACATTGTCAACGTCCACACCGCCGCTTGGCATGAAATCTCCCTGTGGAAGAGGTCCCTTAAATGAGCTGATTGCACCCGGTCCTACTACATTTCCCGGGAATACTTTTATGATATCACATCCTGATTCAAGCGCTGTGATAGCCTCTGTGGGTGACATAACACCCCGGAAGCATCGGAATTCTGTATCTGTTACAAAGCTTGATAGTATCTACATTGAGTCCCGGACTTACAACATAGTTTGCACCTGCCAAAATTACAGCTCTTGCAGTCTCAGGGTCAAGTACCGTACCTGCACCGATAACTACCTTTTCATTATTTCTGTACTTCTCGGACATAAACTGTATAAACTCTACAGGATTTCCCTCATCCATAGTCATAGTGATCTCAATAAAATTGATTCCTCCTGCAACAATAGCATCTATGACCTTCTCGCCCTGCTCTTTGTTCTTTGCACGAACAACGGCAACCAGACAATCTTCTTTCATTCTTGTAAGAACCTGTTCTTTTCTCATTTGAACCTCCATAAACAATATATCAATATTCGTATATACGAATATCAATTCATATTTGCGATATATTGATTGTAGTTAACTTTTTTATCATTGTCAAGGCATAAAACCTAAAGATTTTGATATTTCAAGTCCCCTCTTTTTTAATATCTCTCCAAGCGCCAAATAGTCCTCATCTTTTCTGTAAAGACTTGAAGCCGACACAGCTCCTATACACTCTCTTTTTTCATCAAATATAGGTACTCCGACACATTCCATATGTTCTTCAAGCTCTCTCTCATCCAGCGCAAATCCCCTTTTTTTTGAAAGCTTGACATTTTCCACAAGAGCATCCGCATCTGTAAGTGTAAATCTTGTTGCAGGCTTGAAATCTATTTCCCCGGCTATACTTCTTATTTTGTCTTCACTCATAGTAGAGAGTATGGCTTTTCCAAGCGAAGTGTTGTATACCGGATTCTTGGTACCTATAGTTGCCGTGGTTATTATAGGGTTTTCCGGCTCACACTTTGATATATATACTATTTTATTACCTTCCAATACACCGAAAAAGCAGGTCTTTTGCAATTCCTTTGAAAGCTCCTTCAGTGCAGGCGCTATGATTTCAGAAATATTTCTGTTATTGGTATAGCTCATACCAATTCTGTAAGCATTTATGCCTATCTTATAGCTTCTTTTAATGCCGGTGTTTACTTCAAGCATTCCCATATGAACCAATGTAACCAGTATGTCATAGCAACTGGTTCTTGGAATGGACAGCTTCTCACAGATTTCATCCATTTCAAGGCCTTCTCCGGATTTAGCTATAAGCTGCATTATTTGTATACTTCTTTCAGTGGTCCGATTTATTTTCATAAATAAAATCCTTTCGGTTGTCATAGACGGAAACCCACTACTCTTGGGTGGTGGGAGGAGTCTTGTAATTTTTTAACCATTACCCTTGGCTTTCGATGTACTTTTGAATTGTAGATGACGATACTTCCCCAATACTACAAGCAAAATAACCATCAGACCAAAAGATGTGTTTCTTCCAATACTATTTGGAAAGAAAACTGTTATATTTAACCCATAAACAATGAGTTGTTTCTTGCTTGATGGTTTTTACGATATCACAGATCTTATCGGTAGTGTCATAACTGACTAGAAAATGTATATGGTCTTTGTCAGTTTCCATAGCAATTATTTCCCAATTATGAGATTTACAAATATCGAATATCTTTTGTTTTACATCGTCAGCAATGTTGCTTCCCAGTAGCTGTTTACGATATTTTGTCACTAATACGATATGTACTTTTTAAACTGTATTTACGCCTGTTATGACGATTATATTTATTATCAATAATATTACCTCTAATTATTGAATGTCACTAATTGTTATTATATAATATTTTTAGTGAATATCAATGAAAGGAGTACATATGGAACAGATAACTGTTACAGCAAAAATTCAAATAGTTCCAAGTGATGATGATAAAACATTACTTAATACAACTATGTCTGCCTATACAGATGCTTGCAATCATGTTTCAAACTATGTATTCCGGACGCACAATCTAAAGCAGTTTGCTCTTAACAAGGTGCTGTATTCTGATTTAAGAAATAGATTCGGTTTAAAATCTCAAATGGCTCAATCTGTTTTAAAGACTGTGATTGCCAGATACAAAACTATTCTTGGAAATCAGAATGAGTGGATTAAACCTAACTTCACAAAACCACAATATGACCTTGTTTGGAATAGGGATTATTCTCTTACGAATCATTGCTTTTCCGTAAATACTTTAGATGGACGTGTAAAACTGCCATATTTTGATAAGGGTATGCCTAAATATTTTGACCATAGTATTTATAGTTTTGGTACAGCCAAACTTGTAAATAAGCACGGCAAGTATTTTTTACACATACCTGTAACTTATGAAGTGGAAGAATGTGAAGATGCTGAAATCTGCAACGTTGTTGGTATTGACAGAGGTATTAACTTTGTCATTGCAACCTACGACAGTAAACATAAATCAGGCTTTTTTAGTGGTAAAACCATTAAACAGAAACGTGCTCATTATTCTAAACTTCGCAAAGAATTACAGATGCGTAGGACTCCATCTGCCAGACGTAGAATAAAAACGATTGGTTCACGAGAAAACCGTTGGATGCAGGATGTCAATCATCAGGTATCGAAGGCACTCGTGGAGTCTAATCCAAAGTATACTCTCTTCGTCTTAGAAGATTTAAGTGGAGTTCGTTCTGTTACTGAACGTGTACGAACAAAAGACCGTTATGTATCTGTATCATGGTCGTTCTATGATTTAGAGCAAAAGCTAATTTACAAAGCAAAACAGAACCGGTCTCTCGTATTAAAAGTAGACCCTCGTTATACGAGTCAATGCTGCCCTGTTTGCGGACATATTGAAAAAGCCAATCGTAACAAGAAAATACATTTGTTTGCTTGTAAAAACTGTGGATATAAATCAAACGATGACCGCATTGGAGCTATGAATCTATACCGTATGGGAATCAACTATCTAACCGATAGCCAAGTACCTAGTATAGTTACAGCAGAGTAAATCTTTGTTGTAAAGGGTGTTGTCAACCACCCTACGATGTAACGCCACTTTAGATAGCAATATCTATTGGGGCCTAAAGGTCGGAGACGTAAGCCGTTACTACGACTGGGCAGTTACAAGCCCATTACCTTTAGGTGATGGGTAGTTGACTAAAGAGTTACTCCCTGTTTAAAGATTGCAAAATCATGGAATCCCGCAACTTCAGACTTTACTTTCTTTCCGCTTGCCACATCCAGCACAAGTTTAAAAAGCTCGTTTGCAAGCTCTTCCTTTGTTTTATCCTCAACCATTCTTCCGGCATTAAAATCTATCCAATTTCCCTTGCCTTTTGCAAGTCTTGAATTGGTAGCTATCTTTAACGTCGGAACCGGCGAGGCAAAAGGTGTTCCCCTTCCTGTTGTAAAGAGCACTATATGAGCTCCGCTCATTGCAAGCGCCGTAGCGGCTACCAGGTCATTTCCCGGTGATGAAAGCAGATTAAGGCCTTTTGTTTTTACGGTATCTCCATAATCAAGTACATCTACCACTTTAGCACTTCCCGACTTCTGTGTACAGCCCAAAGACTTATCTTCCAGTGTGGATATACCGCCTGCCTTATTTCCCGGTGACGGATTCTCATAAATCGTCTGATTATGATTTTTAAAATACATTTTAAAATCATTTATAAGAGCCACCGTCTTTTCAAAAGTTTCCTTATCCTTACATCTTTCCATCAAAAGAGTTTCCGCTCCAAACATCTCGGGTACTTCCGTAAGTATTGTGCTTCCTCCCTTTGATATAAGAATATCTGAGAACTCTCCGACTATAGGATTTGCTGTTATTCCCGAAAGCCCGTCAGAGCCTCCGCATTTCATTCCGATTATAAGTTCGCTTGCATCTATTTCTTCTCTCTTTTCATCGGCTATATTGTTTATAAGTTCTTCTATAAGAGAAAGTCCTGTTTCTATCTCATCCTCAACTTCCTGAGATACCAAAACTTCACTCTGTTTTCGTCTATATCACCGAGGTAGTCTTTAAGTAAGGGAATATTTGAATTTTCACAACCAAGCCCCAGTACAAGTACACCTCCCGCATTGGGATGATTTATCATATCCGCAAGTATATTTCTTGTATTTTCCTGATCATCCCCCATCTGTGAACAGCCATATGGATGTACAAAAGCTATTACATCTTCCACACTTCCCTTTACAAGAGACTTTGCTCTTCTTTCAATTGCCTGTGCCACATTATTGACACAGCCTACTGTAGGTATAATCCATATTTCATTTCTTACTCCCACCTTGCCGTTTTTTCTCTTAAATCCAAAAAAGGTCTCATGAGCAGTTTCTTCTATCTCTTTAACCTTTGGAATATATTTATATTCCAGCAAATCACCAAGTGCTGTTTTTATATTATGAGTATGTATCCAGTCACCTTTTCTTATATCCTCTTTTGCAATCCCAATCCTGTTTCCATACTTTATAACATCCTCACCGGCTTTGATATCCTTAAGTGCCACCTTATGTCCGGCAGGAATTTCACTGTTTGTCTCTATACTGTCGCTTCCTATTGTGATTTTTTTCCCCTTTGGCAATGCATTCAATGCCACACATACATTATCTAAATCATTGATTTTGATATAATCCATTTCCTTTATCTCCTTGCCAAATACTTATATTCAGTTTATAATAAATGTAAGCGTTTACAATCGCATTATACATGGGATTTTTATCCATTGTCAAGATGGATATGCTTTGTAAACATAAGACTTACATTTAACTTTTATACAGTGTATTTATATGCTGTATAAACCGGATACTTAAATGGTGAATTATGAATATATATGATATTGCAAACAGGGCAAATGTCTCCATAGCTACAGTATCAAGAGTTATCAACGACAGCCCGAAGGTAAGCGAAAAGACCAGAAAAAAAGTTCATGATATTATGGAGGAACTTGGCTATACTCCAAATGTATTTGCCAGAGGACTTGGGCTAAATACTATGAAAACTATAGGTATACTATGTTCAGATCCTTCCGATATCTATGTGGCGAGAGCTCTGTCCTATTTTGAGAAAATGCTCAGAGAAAACGGCTACGACTCGCTTTTATGCTGCAGCGGATATGATACAAAGAATCTCAAAAAATATTTAAATATACTTATTTCAAAAAGTGTGGATGCCGTTATTATGATAGGTTCAAAATATATATCCGCTAAAGATAATAAAAATCTGATAAAAAGTACAGCAAAATCTTTGCCGATATTTTTAATAAACGGATTTTTAGAAGGTGAGAATGTATATTGTTCTTATTATGATGATTATAATGCTACAAAAATAAGTGCAAATATGTTATATAATACCGGCAAAAGAAATTTGCTCTTTCTTTACAATTCCACCTCACAATCCGCCAAGAGAAAGCTGGACGGGTTTACGTCAGGATGTAAAGAGCTGAAAATAAAAAGCGAAAACTATGCTACTCTTTTATGTGAGGAAAATGATATAGAAAGCATTATTATCTCGCTTGAAAAGTTTACCAAAGAGTTTTTTATTCCCGAAGGAATAATTGCCTCTGATGATTTTCTTGCGATGATTGCATTAAAGTTTGCAAAACAAAACAGTATTTCGGTTCCTAATGAGCTTTCAATAATAGGATATGATAATTCAATTTTTTCAAAAATGTCATATCCCGAGCTTACCACTGTTGACTCAAGGCTTTTTGATCTGTGCAGTCACAGTGTAAAAACTCTTTTGGAGGTATTTGACGGACAATCTCCTGAAAATATCTACATACTTGAACCGTCCATTATAGAAAGAGCTACTTTTAAATCGGGGAATTGATACTCTAAAACTTAATATGTATATGACTACTGTAAACGTAGTTATTTATAAATTTTACTTTATACAGCCGTTTGGCTAAGGAGGTTAACATGAAGAATTTTATGGATCAGAATTTCTTACTTGATACACAAACAGCAAAGCATCTTTATCATGACTATGCAAGTAAGATGCCGATAGTTGACTATCACTGTCATATAAATCCACAAGAGATTTATGAAGATAAAAAATTTGATAATATCACTCAGGTATGGCTTGGTGGCGACCACTACAAGTGGCGCCAAATCAGATCAAACGGCGTAGATGAAAAATTTATAACAGGTAGTGAATCATCGGACAGAGAAAAGTTTGATGCATGGGCTGCCACATTGCCAAAGCTTATCGGTAATCCGCTTTATCATTGGTCACATCTTGAGCTTCAAAAGTATTTCGGCTTTAAAGGTCATCTAAGCCCTGAGAGTGCGGATGAGGTTTGGAATCTCACAAAAGAAAAACTTGCTACAGATGAATTAAGTGTAAGAAATATTATCAGAAATTCAAATGTTAAAGTTATATGTACTACAGATGATCCTATAGATTCTCTTGAATGGCATATAAAACTAAAAGAAATCAAGGACCTTGGATTTAAAGTACTCCCGGCGTGGAGACCTGATAAGGCTACAAATATTGAAAAGCCTGATTTTGCGGAATATATTGCAAAGCTCTCCGAGGTAAGCGGTGTATCTGTAAAAGACTTTGCATCTCTTAAGGAAGCATTGAAGAACAGATTGGAGTTTTTCCACAGCAACGGTTGCTCTGTATCAGATCATGGTGTTGACTTTGTATATTATGCTCCTGCAAGTGAAAACGAGGTTGATGCTATATTAAAGAAAAGACTTGCAGGCGAGGATGTAAGCCTTACAGAGCAGTATCAGTTTAAGACAGCTCTCTTACTTGCACTTGGTAAAGAGTATCACGGATTGAACTGGGTAATGCAGCTTCACTTCGGTTGTAAGAGAAACAATAATACAGCAATGTATAATAAGCTCGGTCCCGATACAGGATTTGATGCTATAAGCGGATATGCTCCTGCAGATCAGCTTGCAGATTTTTTAAATGCTTTAAATGTAACAGGTGAGCTTCCAAAACAATACTCTATTCACTAAATCCTAATGATGATGCAGCCATCGGTACAATCATCGGATGCTTCCAGGATTCAAGCATTGCCGGAAAAGTACAGCAGGGTTCTGCATGGTGGTTCAACGATCACTATGACGGCATGAGAGCCCAGATGAAGTCTCTCGCCGCTCTCGGTTGCTTAGGAAACTTTAACGGTATGCTCACAGACTCACGTTCATTCCTTTCATATACAAGACATGAGTACTTCAGAAGAATACTCTGCCAGCTTATAGGAGAATGGGTTGAAAGCGGTCAGTATCCGAATGATGAGAAGGCTTTAAAGGAACTTGTAGAGAATATTTCTTATAATAATGTCATGAGATATTTTGAGTTTTAATAATTAATTTTTATATAAAACAGTCCCAACTCTCGGTTGCGGGTTTGGGACTGTTTTTGCAATGTGTTCAAAAGGCCGTTTAAAATCAAGCTATAGCAAATAAAAAAGTCTGACCGAAGTCAGACATAATTAGATAGCGACGGGGAGATTCGAACTCTCGACACTACGGGTATGAACCGTATGCTCTAGCCAACTGAGCTACGTCGCCATATGATTATATCCATGCTTTGCATGAAAAATGGGACCTACAGGGCTCGAACCTGTGACCCTCTGCTTGTAAGGCAGATGCTCTCCCAGCTGAGCTAAGATCCCGTCACGTTTAACGCTATGTAAGTATATAAAATAATGCTCATATTGTCAAGCATTATTTTAATTTTTTTTCTTAAAAAAGAACTGTATCCGGAACTCAAAAACAAACCTAAGATACAGTTCACAACTTCTCTCTATTTAGTTAAATCCATACAGCTTATTTGCAATCTTATATCCCGCTACGGCAATACCTTTTCCCACTTTACCGGGAAGGTTCATAGTCTGTCCCAGGAGACCATATCTTATCCTCTTATAAAGTCTTGGATTGTGATCCTTTAGATAATCCCAAAGTTCTTTCTTCTTTTGCATATTTTCCTCACTCTTTGAGCGAATGGCAAGTATGGAAGATATTACCATCATTATCTCAAGATAGCTTATAAGATACTTTCTAAGCTTTTTATTTGCAACATCATAAGGATCGAATGAATCAAGCATGATTTTAGTAACTCTTATCTGCTGATCTATTCTTCCGATCATTACCTGCTCATTTACAGATTGATCCTCCCTTCCGATATAATATCTGTAAAGATTTACATCCATATAGTAAATATCCTTTACCACCTTCAAAGGCTGATATACAAAGATATTATCCACATAGAATGTATGCTTTGGAAGTTCAAGTTTATTCTCTATAAGAAGCTCTCTCTTGTATATTACGGAGTGCATAAGAATATACTGTCCTGTGTGGAAAGGCTTGATATCCTCCCATTCAAACTTCTTGTTTATAGGTAAGTTTCTCTTATAAGTCATTACCTTTTTCTTCTTTGCACCATCTTTATCATAGACAAAGTTGCAAAGAAGCATATCAATATTTTCCTTATCTCTTATAAACTCTTTAAGCTTATTGAGTACTTCCAAAAATGACTTTTCATCCAAATAATCATCTGAATCCACCACCTTAAAAAACTCACCTGTAGCGGCTCTAAGTCCAAACATTACAGCATCACCATGACCACCGTTTTCCTTATGAATCGCCTTACAGATAGTAGGATATTTTTTCTCATACTCATCCGCTATCTCAGCTGTATTGTCCTTAGATGAACCGTCATTTACTATCAATATCTCTACATCTTCCTTACCTACAAGCAAAGAATCAATGCACTTTCTCATATATGCCGCCGAATTAAAGCATGGCACCGCTATACTCAAAACTTTCATTATTCATCCTTTCTGTTTATAAAATATATTGTACCTATTAAAGCAAATATTAAGCTGATAACCACAGCTATCAACAAAATCCCTATATTTTCTTCATTCTCACCGAGCTTGGCATAAATTGAAACAAAAGTATTTGAGCTCATATGTATAATAATAGGAATTAAAATACTTTTTGTTTTGTGATATGCAAACCCGAGGAAAATCCCCAAAAGTGTCGCGTAAATAGCCTGAACTATATTTCCATGGTAGATACCGAATAATACAGATGATATAAGCAAACCTGCTGCAAAATTATATTGATATCTAATTCTGTTAAGAAGCAGACCTCTGAATATTATTTCCTCAACTATCGGTATCAATATTCCGGCACATATTATTGTGACAATAAGCGGATTACTTGTAATCGAATCACTGACTTCCACAAACGCCGTATCCTTACCTGCCATGTTTGTCAATGCTATAATAATATTTAATGCAATTGCAACACCTGCACCGCCTAGAATGGCCATCACAAAATCCATAGCCCTAATTTGGCCACGCTTTTCAATTCTGCCTTTATTAATGTCCAGGTAGAAAAACAGACTGAGAAAAACAGAAGTAACCACCGCACATATTGCAGTGATAACCAGTGCATTTTCTGTTATAATATTCTCCATTGCTTCAGGACCTCTGACACCGGCAAAGATACTAAATAAAACTCCCATCAACATTCCAAGAGAAAGCTGGATTGCTGTATAAATAAGTATCGGATAAAGACATATCCATAATGTATAAAAAAATTTCTTCATTTCCTTAGTATATCCTATATCAATAAATAAGCCAATAAAAATTGTATTAAAATTAATTTTACACTAAAAAATGCCCGACTTTACCGGACATTTTAAAGCAAAAGTTTTACTCACTTCTAAGTGCATCTATCGGATTTAAGCTTGCAGCTCTCATAGCCGGCATATATCCGAATATAAGCCCTATTGCTACGGATACACTGAATGAAATTATAACCGCATTGATATTGGCAGGTGATGAAATATTCATAAAACTGCCAATAGTAGGACTGGCAATGCAACCCAGTACGATTCCAAGCGAACCACCCAGTGTACTTGTAACCAAAGCCTCTATAACAAACTGCTGCAGTATAACACCCTTTCTGGCTCCAAGTGCTTTTCTGATACCGATTTCTCTGGTTCTCTCAGTAACCGATACCAACATGATGTTCATAACTCCCACACCTGCAACAAGAAGTGAAATACCTGCAATAGCTCCTATAATAGTACTCATAAGAGCAAGCTGTGTATTGATTTCTCCAAGCATCTGACTCATAGATTGAACAAAGTATGTTTCTTTTTGAGTGTAGATTGTCTTTAAAAAATCCTTTAAAAGCTCTACAGCTTGATTACTTACCTGTGTATTTACAGTAGCAAAAATATAATAATCCGGTACGGAAGTTCCGTTTAACTGTCCTGCTGTGGAATAAGGCATAAATGCAAAATCATCACTGCCCCTTGCCGACAACTGTGTTTTATCCTGTCTTTGTACCACACCTACGACAGTAAATGCCGAACCGTTTATCTTTATAGTCTCACCTATCGCAGCTTTCGGTGAACCGAAAAGCTTGCTTGCAACATAATATCCGATTACAACAACTTTTTGTCTGGATACCATGTCCGCATATGATAGGAATCTTCCTTTCTCAAGTTTGTAATTCTTCAATTTACCATAGTATTCACTTACTCCGGAAACCGTGGTTGTGGTGGTTTTTTCACTTCCCACCTTTATCGTCCCGCTGACGTTGACCTGTGGTGTCATCTCCGAAAAAATATCTCTATGTTCATTGAAGAAATCATACATCTGATCTACCGATGCCTGTCTTGCAGGCATATTGACCAAATTGACACTGATAGTATTGGCACCCATGTCCATAAAGGACTTTACCATATTGTTCATATATCCCATCATTACACTGACCAGTATAACGACAGCAGATACACCTATGATAAGTCCGAGCATTGTCAAAAATGATCTCATTTTATTTGCAATAATACTCTTTATTGCCAGTTTAAATGACTGCAGCATACTCTTCACTACTTCCATCAAATTTATTTTACCGTCAGCTATTCGAATAACTCTCTTTGCTTCCATCGCAATAGAGTTGTCATGTGTAATCATAATAACCGTATTCCCCTCTTCATGGATCTTCTTAAAAAAATCCAATACCTGACGGCTGGTCTTTGAGTCCAAGGCACCTGTAGGCTCATCCGCCAAAATCAGTGAAGGATTTGCAGCCAGAGCTCTTGCAATACTCACTCTTTGCTGCTGTCCTCCTGAAAGCTGATTGGGCATCTGCTTTGCCTTTTCGGCAAGTCCCACCTTTTCAAGTGCCTCCATTGCCCTCTTTTCTCTTTCATGATTTGAAACATGCGCATATAAAAGCGGCAATTCCACGTTTTCCAAAAGATTCATTCTGGGTAAAAGATTGTATTGCTGAAAAACAAATCCTATCATCTTATTTCTGATATCGGCCAGTTGATTGTCGCTAAGCTTTCCGACATCTTTTCCGCCCAAAAGGTATTTGCCTGATGTAGGCACATCCAACGCCCCTATAATATTCATAAGAGTGGATTTACCGGATCCGGACTTACCCACAATTGCAACAAACTCTCCCTTGTCGATATCAAGATTCACACCGTCATTGGCGTAAACTGTCTCATCGCCCATTTTATACTCTTTTCGAATATCTATCATTTGGATAAGTTTTTCCATTACTCTCCTCCGGCTCCTGCATCTTGCGCATCTGCACCACCGTCTGCAGGCACTGCTTCACCGCCGCCTGACATTCCGTCCATACCGTCCGTTCCGGCAGCATCCATACTTGCACTCTCATCCACATAGACTTCATCACCTTCATTAAGTCCCGATGTAATCTGTACAAAGTCTGCATTTATAACTCCGGTAGTTACAGTCACCTCTTTAAATCCTGCAGGTATAAGGCCGTCTCCACTTGAAGCCGTACCGCTTGCATCTGCGTTTTGTGTAGCTGAAGTATCTCTTACATATACCTTGTTTCCTCTCATCAAAGCTCCCGAAGGTATGGTAAGAGCATCCTTTGCAGATTCCAATGTAATATATCCGTCCACATTCATTCCGGGCAAAAGATTATAAGTCTCATCAAGCGTTATAGTAACAGGATAGGTTGATACACCATTTTGGCTGGTACTCTCAAGACTGACATTTGTAACGGTTCCTGTATAGTTTTGATCAGGGAAGGCATCCGATTTTATTCTTACCTTCTGTCCGTTTTGAACCTTTATAATATCTTTCTCATCCACACTCATTTTGAATGTATATGAGCTCATATCATAAATAACAGCCATATTTGTTGCTTTATTGTTTCCGCCTGATCCTACTTTATCTCCGACTTTGTAGTTCTTTGATATAACCTTTCCTGAAATAGGTGATTTGATAGTATATTCATCATAGGTTTTCTTAGCTGTATCAACACCCTTTTGTGCCGCATCCACATTTCCCTGTGCAGTATCCACAGCGTCCTTATAGCTTTTTAAAAGCTTATCTGCAGACTCGGCAGTCATCTTAAAAATAGGTGTTCCCACTTCTACATAGTCACCTACATTTACCAACACGCTTTCTATCTGTACACCTTCGGCAAGGTCGGCGCTCATATCGACATTTGTAGTCGCCTCAAAAGTACCGTCTCCTGTAGATGTGATATCACCTACTGTAGCATTTGCGGTTGTCTTATCTGTAAGACCACCCGGATTACTTACCTCAAATGTTACATTACGTACAAGTCTTCCACCGTCCATTGTCTGATCCATACTTGATACCGACAATACTCTTCCTTCTATCTGTTCACCGGTTTCAGTCAGAGTGAGAACACCCGTCATGCCTGCCTTAATATTCTGTGCCTCGATGCTTAAGAAGGGGAATACGAATATTCATAACAGTATCATTGTATATGGTGGCAAGTTTTGTGCCTCCGCTTATCTTATCTCCCGCCTGAATACTCAACTCCTTGATATAGCCCTTTCTTGTAGAGCGATACATATTACCTGAAAAATCAGACTTTGCCTTTGCAAGATCTTTATTTGCCGTAGCATATCCTGTATTCGCTTTACTAAGAGAATTATTTGAGGAATTTATATCAGATTCAAGACTTGACCTATCTATTTGATAAAGTACCTGATCTTTATTTACCATATCACCGACTTCAAAGTTCGCCGCAATAATATCTCCCGATACTAAAGCTGTTATATTATAAGTGTCCTTAGGTGTAAGAGTACCCGAAGAGGATATCTCCGAAGAGATATCCTGCTTTGATGCTATCGCTGTGGATACAAATGTACTCGTATCAATCTTTGTAGCCTGTCTTGATCTCATAAAGAAAAATCCACCTACGCCAAGGGCTATAATTGCAGGTATAATAATAAATTTTTCTTCATTTTTCTCCTAACTAATCTGCTATATAATCAACTACTGTGTAGCTTGCAGATCCATCCTCAGAATTATTTATATCTACGACTAAAGTAACATCATCATTAACTTTAATACTTCCGTAGATAGAGAATGCAAACTGCATATCACTGCTTGCAATTCTGTAAGTCTCACCGTCTATTGTTACCGATGTAGGTGTAAGTGTAGATGTTGACTCATAATATATGCTTTCAACAGTACCATGTACAGCCTTCTTACCGCTTGTGGCATCTGTATTTTCATCATATGCCCATACAGTCTTAGCGGCTGCAGAGTAGTAAATTACAAGACCTACCTCTGAAGAAAGCATAAGACTCTTGAATCTGTCGGCACCTACGCTGCTGCCGTCTACAAAGAGATTTGCGTCCTTATAATCAAATGGAAGTGCCTGTGCCAATTGATTTACCGACTTTACTACCTTAGGTCCCTTAAGTGAATTATCCGCAAGCTTTAAAGGATTTACTTCCTTATCACTGTTTAACTCACCTCCGAATACAGTTGCAATATATGCTCCTCCATCTTTCATATTTGTTTTTAACATATTATAAAATAGATTTATACAGTCCCTCACTTTTAGATTTGAAGTAGGTGTAAGTGATGTAAGATTCTCATTTAGCTCGAGGAAACCGTACTTTGCCATTCTTTTATTATTTGCATCACCTGCAAAATCACTCGCCTGATATCCAAGCAAAGCAAGTACTCCTCTTACAGCATCATTCAATGTAACATTATCATTAGGCTTGAAATTACCGCCAAGATATCCTGTCATATATCCCTGCTCCACGGCCATCTTTATAGCGGATGCATTCTCATTATCTTTCGGAACATCATTAAATACCGACACATTACTTGTCTTTGTAAGTACCGAGCGATATGATGAAGCCTGTACAAGCATCTTCGCAAACTCGCCTCTTGTAACATATCTGTCTATATTTCCGCTTACAAATGTTATACCTGTAAGACCGATTACCTTTTTTCTTAAATCAAAATTTGAACTTTGTGCAAAAGCAGTACCTACGCCAACACTTTGTGCAGCCAATATAGAAGCCAATCCCAACGCTCCCATTCTCATTATTTTACTTCTCATATAACCTCCGTTATCTGCGTATTAAAACGTTTAGTATTATATCGCAATCATATCTATATACAATAACAATCACGAAATATTTATATTTTTATTCATCTAATCTTTATCAAGCTTATTGTATCAGATTAATAATACACATAATACGCCATTTGATTTTTCAAAGTCAATTAACGCTATATGAATTATCTTTGTATATTATTTACGGTTTATTTAATAATGTAGGGAAAGATCATGCGCTCTTTTATACCTTTCTTAATATATAAAAATGCCCGGGAAAACCCCCCTGAGCATAAAATTAAAAATTTACTTTTTCAACCAATAAACTCTTTCCTGTCATTGATGCCGGCTTTTCTAAGCCCATAAGTTCAATCAATGTAGGTACTATATCACAAAGTCTTCCGCCTTCTGCAAGAGTGTATTTTGGATCCGCATTTACTAAAATGAAAGGTACAGGATTTGTTGTATGAGCTGTATGTGGTTCACCTGTCTCTTCATCAACTAAAGTCTCACAGTTTCCGTGGTCCGCACAGATAAACATTACTCCGTTTACTTCCTTGATGGCCTCCACAGTCTTTCCTATACACTCATCAACTGTTTCAACAGCCTTAATAGCCGCATTTTCCACAGCTGTATGACCTACCATATCAGGGTTTGCAAAGTTTATGATGATAACATCATACTTACCGCCCTTAATAGCATCCACAAGCTTATCACACACTTCATATGCGCTCATCTGTGGCTTTAAGTCATATGTAGCTACATCCTTTGGTGAGTTAACAAGAATTCTGTCCTCTCCCTCATTAGGCTCTTCCTTGCCTCCGTTAAAGAAGAATGTAACATGAGCATACTTCTCAGTCTCGGCAATTCTTACCTGCTTCATACCATGCTCTGCTATAAACTCTCCGAATGTATCCTTTATCTCTTCCTTCTCAAAGGCAACAAGCTTGTTACCTATGCTCTCATCATAATCTGTGAAGCATACAAATGTAGTATCAAGTCTCTTTCCTCTGTTAAAACCGTCAAAATCGTCTACACAAAATACTCTTGTCATCTCTCTTGCTCTATCAGGTCTGAAGTTAAAAAAGATAACGGAATCCTTATCTTTGATAACCTTTGCACCGTCATGATCTACTGAGAAAGGTACAACAAACTCATCATTCTTACCTTCGTCATATGACTCCTGTATTCCCTCTGTAGCACTCTTTTTCAGGTTTCCGCCCTTAGTCATAATAGAATAAGCGGCTTCAACTCTGTCCCATCTGTTATCTCTATCCATTGCATAGAAACGTCCCATTACTGAAGCTACCTGACCTACACCGATTTTGTCCATCTCTTTCTCAAGTTCAGAAACAAATTCCTTTCCTGATGTAGGAGGTGTATCTCTACCGTCAAGAAAAGCATGTACATATACTTCTTTTAATCCGTTTCTCTTTGCAAGCTCCAAAATTCCGTAAATATGTGTATTGTGGCTATGTACACCACCACTTGAAACAAGTCCCATAAGGTGAAGAGCACTACCATTCTTCTTTGCATTCTCTACAGCTGCAAGAAGAGCCTTATTATCAAAGAAATCTCCGTCCTCTATAGCCTTTGATATTCTTGTAAGCTCCTGATAGATAATTCTTCCGGCACCCATATTCATATGACCTACCTCAGAGTTACCCATCTGTCCGTCAGGCAGACCCACAAAAAGTCCGCTTGCCTGTCCCTCTACAAAAGGATATTCCTTCATTAAATTACAAAGATTAGGTGTATTAGCTTCAAATACCGCATTGTGATCATGTCCTTTTCTAAGTCCCAAACCATCCATTATACATAATACTACAGGTCTTTTTTCCATATATACCTCGTTTTCTCTCAAACAGCTTAAAGCTGTTTGAACAAATGCTATTAGTCAGCAGTCCGGCACTATTCCGAAACTGCGTATTATTTTCAAATTCGCTTTGATTTTACATTAATTCCTAAACATTATCAAGACAAAAAAATAACAAAGCTTCTGAAAAAATAAAATCTGTGTTGCAATCCGGGTAAGAGATTTTGATTTTCAATCACCCTTACCTAAACTATAACACAGATTTTAATTAATGTCTCATTTTACTTATTATATAGAACATTAAAAATGCCAATACATCAATACATACAATAGTTGCACCTACCGGTGAACCTCCAAGTATTGAGATAAAAAGTCCGAGAGCGGTACATACCACTGAAAATATTGCCGATGATAAAGTCACTGAGAGGAAACTTTTAAACACACACATGGATGCCAATGCAGGGAAAACCACAAGTGCTGAAATAAGAAGTGAACCTACTAAATTCATCGCCAACACCACAATTATTGCAATTATTATTGCTATCAAAAGATTGTATTTCTTTGTATCCATACCTGTCGCACTTGCAAGTTCTCATCAAAGGTTACTGCAAATATCTTATTATAAAACAGTATAAATGTTGCTATTACAACTACCGACAATATAACACAAAGAACTACCTTTTCCTTTGTTAAAGTAAGTATTGAAGTGGATCCGAACAAGGTTGTACATACATCTCCTGCCAGATTGGTTCCGCTTGAAAACACATTCATCACCAGATAACCGAATGCCATAGCACCCACAGACATCATCGTTATTGATGCATCTCCCTTTATCTTTCCGTTTGCTCCGCCCTTTAAAAGGAGAATTGCGGCAATTATTGTAACCGGCAATACAAGCACCATATTGTCGGTAAGATTAAATACGGTAGATACCGCCACCGCACCGAATGCCACATGAGAAAGTCCGTCACCTATAAATGAAAAGCGTTTCAATACCAGAATAACACCTAGAAGTGAGGAGCAAAGGGCTATAAGTATGCCTACTATTATCGCATATCTTACAAAGGGATAACTTAAATATACACTTATATCTTTCATGCCATCCCCCTACTCTGTTTATATTCAAGAGTGGTTCCGAAAAATATATTCTCACCGATATACAAAACCTTAGTTGCATATTCAAGTGCCACTTTTATATCATGAGATATCATAACAATTGTCATATTACTCTTATTCAGCTCATTGATAATATCATACATGTTCTGACTCGCCTCCGGGTCAAGACCTGTAACCGGCTCATCAAGTATTATAAGCCTCTGTCCCGCCATCAATGCTCTGGCTAAAAGCACCCTTTGCTGCTGGCCGCCTGAGAGCTCACTGAAACTTCTGGTCATAAGATCCAAAAGTCCAAGCTTTTCCATCTTTTCCTTTGCGGTCTGCTTTTCTTCTTTTTTATAAAATGGTCTGATTCCCACCTTTGACTGACAGCCTGACAGCACAATTTCAAAAACTGATGCCGGAAAGTCCTTTAATAACTGTTGCTGCTGTGATAGATATCCTATCTCGACAGGCAACAGATTTTCATTATATATAACCTCTCCTGAGATCGGTTTTATAAGTTTTAAAAGCGTCTTTATAAGTGTAGACTTGCCGACACCGTTCTCACCGATTACGCATAGATAATCACCATCCTGTATTTCAAAGTTCAGATTATCCACTATGGCTTTTCCATCATATCCCAGTGACAATTTTTCACATTTTATCATAAAACTCCAGTCTATAATGCATCTTTAAGTACTTCCAGATTCTTTCTCATTATATCTATGTAGTTTGCATTATCACTACTCTTTGTGGATTGCATAGAATCAAGCATCAAAACAGTAGCATTTTTGTCCTTTGTATTATCAACTATTGTTTTTGCCAACTCTCCCTTTGAACCGTCAATTATAAATATCTTTGACATATTAAGTTCATCCATTTTATTTGCAAGGAATGTAACTGTTTCAAAAGAAGCTTCACTGCCTGCATCACAACCCAAAAATGCAGCATAGTAATTTATTCCATACTCATTTACCAGATATCTGAATGGGAATCTGTCTCCGACTATTATAGTTTTATTTTGAATACTTGAAAGTGTCTCCTTATACTCCTTATCAAGTTCATCAAGCTTAGCTAAATAGTCCTTTGCATTCTTTTCATAGTCAGCCTTATTGTCAGGTCAATCTCAGCCAACTTAGCTTCTATAGCACTTACTATAGTCTCTGCATTCTTGATTGAAAGCCATACATGCTCATCAATCTCTTCCTCATGGTCATGATCTGCATGTTCATGATCGTGATCACCCTCTTCATGTGCATGCTCCTCATGTTCGTGATCACCCTCTTCATGTGCATGCTCCTCATGTTCGCCTTCTTCATGCTCACCATGATCGTGATCGTGCTCTTCCTCCTGCATACCCTCTACAAGTTCCTCTGCCAGTGCAGCTTCACCTATACTGTCTACCATATTGATATACTTTAAATTAGGATTTTCTTTTATAATATCCTCAGCCCAATCGTCAGAATCACCACCGACATATACGAAAAGGTCGCTTTCCGTGATCTTTGCAATGTCTGCCGCAGATGCCTGATAGCTGTGTAAATCCACACCCTTATCTATAAGGAAGGAAATCTCTACATTTTCATTATCACCTACAACCTGCTTTACCCAGTCATACGCAGGGAAAATAGTAGTAACAATGCTCAGCTTCTTAGTTTCAGAACTGCTGCTTTCTGCTACCGTGCTACTGCTCTGAGCCTCACTGCCACCTTCACTTTCCTTCTTTGCACAGCCTAAAACCATCATCATAGCTACAAGGATACTCAGTCCTATTCCAATATACTTCTTCATAGTCTCCCTCTATTCTCTACATTCATTACAAGTTCCATAAAAAACTGTTCTGGCATGGTCTATGGAAAAACCGTGTTCATTTCTCAAATGCTCGCCAATCAAAGACAATTCAGTACATTCCAAATGCATAAGCTTTCCGCATTTTTCGCATTTACAATGAAAACATACCGGATGAACGTCTTCACCCTCTACATATTCAAAACAGGCACTGTCTCCCGTTTCCAACATATATTTATGTACTGTCCCATCGCTTACCATTCTATCCAAATGCCTGTAAACAGTAGCTTTCCCGATATTCTTTCCCTGCTGTTTGAAAAAGAGAATAATATCATTTACCGTGACATGCTTATTCTCATTATTTTTCAGGAAATCCTCTATTTCAAGCAATTGTCTTGTTTTGTACTGAGCTTTCTTCAAACCACACCTCCAATTTCAGTACTGAGCCTTAAACTCAATTTGAAACTCGCTATCATATTACAACTTTTTATTTTGTTTTTCAAGCAAATTTGATACTGAGTTTTAAATTTTCATCAAAAAAACACATCAACAATCTAAAAATATATCAGATGTTGATGTGTTCATTTATACTATAAAAATTTTAGAAATCTACTTCCGTATCATAGTAGCAGCATTTTAAAAGTTTCTCCATCTCTTCAACACTTGGCTGTCTTGGGTTTGAACCTGTACATGCATCTCCAACAGCATTAACAGCTATATCATGAAGTCTCTCTAAGAAAACATTTTCAGGTACAAATCCGTTCTCTGTAGGATATGAGTCTGCACCATAATTCTTTATACAATGTGGAATATTTAAAGCATCATTTAAACCTCTAAGGTACTTGATAAGCTCTTTTATCTTCTCATCTTCGTTATTGCCCGGCAATCCAAGCACATCCGCTATCTTAGCATATCTCTTTGCAGCTTCCTTATCCTTTGCATTGAAAGCTATAACCTTTGGAAGGTACATAGCATTTGCGGCACCGTGAATAATATGAGCACCCAAATCTCCAAATGCCGCACCTGTCTTATGCGCCATAGAATGTACTATTCCAAGTAAAGCATTTGAAAATGCCATACCTGCAAGACATTGTGCATTGTGCATTGCATCTCTTGCTTCCTTATCCTCATTGTATGATTTGATAAGATACTTATGAATCATCTCTATTGCATGCAGTGCAAGAGGATCTGTAAAATCACAGTTGGCTGTAGATACATATGCCTCTATAGCATGTGTAATAGCATCCATACCTGTATGTGCAACAAGCTTCTTCGGCATTGTCTGTGCAAGTGCAGGATCTACAATTGCAACGTCAGGTGTTATCTCAAAGTCGGCTATAGGATATTTGATACCTTTTTCATAGTCTGTGATAATTGAAAAAGCTGTTACCTCCGTAGCTGTTCCGGATGTGGAAGAAATAGCACAGAATCTTGCTTTCTTTCTAAGTGTAGGAATACCGAATACCTTACACATATCCTCAAAAGTACAATCAGGATACTCATACTTGATCCACATTGCCTTAGCGGCATCAATAGGTGATCCGCCACCGATAGCAACTATCCAGTCAGGACCAAACTCGAGCATTTCCTTGGCACCACGCATTACAGTATCTACAGAAGGATCAGACTCAATTCCCTCAAAAAGTCTTACTTCCATACCGGCTTCTTCCAAATAAGCGATTGTCTTGTCTAAGAATCCGAACCTTTTCATAGATCCTCCGCCTACACAGACAAAAGCCTTCTTGCCGGTGAAGCTCTTTAAAGCCTCTAGTGAATCTTTTCCATGATAAATGTCTCTTGGTAATGTAAATCTCATATACAGCCTCCATTTTTGAGCATTAGTTCTTAATAATAAGAACTTAAGTGTTACTAAAGTTACATACATCTATATTATAACTTAACATTACCATTGTCAATATTTTAACGATATATTTTTAACAATTTGTTTATTCTCTTCTGATAAAGCTGAAATTATTTACATCTATTGAGAAAAGAAGCTTCACCAACCATAAGAAGAACAAAAGCACTCCTATAGGTATAAGGCATGATGTTACAATAAGTACAGCAATAGCCTCTATAAAGGAACTGAGAGTATTCTCAAACTTCTTTAAAAGCTCGTTCACATTTCCCGTAATATTATTTACTATTTTTTCAAATGCACTGCTGTTTATTTTCTTCCTCAGCACTCTTTGTTACGGTATCCGTATTTTGCTTGGCATTATTAAGAGTCGTCTCTATCGAGGCGGCATAATTACTCTCAATCATTCTCGCAATATTTACACTCACAGGAATAGTAAATGATATAACCAGACTGAATAAAAATAATTTAGTCGCAATCTTTGCAAATATCTTCTCATTTGAAGCGATAAATACTATGAAAAGCACACATGCCACAGGAATAACATACTTAAATGCCACAAAGCCTGTTACAGTAAGTAAAAACTTCTCAAGGTAGATTGCACAAAGCACAATCAGAAAATACTTACTCATATCGGCAAGTTCCTGTGCAATAGGAGTACCTACATCTCCCGGTAAAAGTGTAATAGCCGATGAAGATGCCACAGCCGCAGCCGCCAGCTCCATAACCTTACTTCTGCTCTTATCAAGAGCATTTATTGTATCGGCATGAAAATCCACATTCCCCAGCTTATCAGCTATCAGAAAGAATGATACCACTCCTACGGCAATACAAAAGATTGCTGCAATTACCTTTATTATCAATACTTTTTTAATTGATGACATTTTTCCCCTCCAAATACTTTAAAAATCCATCTATACCTCTGTTTATATCATCAAAGGCAACATCAAATCTGTCGGTATACCATGGGTCCGATACCGAATCATCACTTCCCGCAAAGCTTAGAAGTTTGAATATCTTCTCTCCGTCGCCAAACAGATTTTTCATATTTCTTATATTAGCATAATCCATACCTATAAGATAGTCATATTCTTCATAGTCGGACTTTACCATCTGCCTTGCCTTCTTGCCTGCACAGGCTATTCCATGCTTTTGCAGTTCGTCTTTTGCAGACGGAAACATCGGATTGCCCACACCGTTCCATATCTCTTCCGAGCTTGTTGCAGCTGAGGCTATCTCAAACATATCCTCCAACCCAAGCTTCTTCACTTTGTCTTTCATTATAAACTCTGCCATAGGCGAACGGCAGATATTGCCGTGGCAGATGAAAAGTATCTTTATCATATTTATTTGAAGTGCCTCCTAAAATGCTATATTTTGCTCCGATTTGACAAGTATATCAGAGACTATTTTTATACCCATACTCTATCATAAAAATGTGAATTTTTCATCTTCCAAGAACGGGTTGCAGTCATCCACATCTCCTTAATCCATACTGCCGCTGCCTTTATTACCGCCAAATTCACAGCCGTGAACATGGTCATGTCCATAATACCATCTACCGTATCGGTAACCATAGTGAGGCGGACAGTTGGCACAGTCACCGTTGCATCGTCGATCATGCCGTCTTCCTTGTGCCAAAGACACTCCGGCACTTGCTCCTGCAAAAATAGCAGCAAGAGTACCAAAGAATCCCCTTTTCGGAGCGGGTGGTTCCGGGATAAAATCATCGATGTAGATATCCTCTTCTTCCTCTTTGCGCAAGGCTTCCGGTAGCAAAATATTTCGTTGCTTACAGATTTCGATGATAACCTCATCATCAATCTCGCCATACAAATATTCCATATCCTCGGCGGTCAATCGTTCTGCTGAATTAAGCACAGCAGCAGTCACCGGTTCTTTATCGTTGATATAGGCAAACTCTGCTAAATCAGAGCCGGAGAAGGCCAGTTTTTCTTCCACAGCCTTTCTAAGCAGACGGTTAGATGCCGGTACATTAACCTGCAATTCGATGATGATTTCTCCGACTTCATCAGCAGAACCAAGTGAAGTCAATGCAGACAGATTACGCACCTGTGTGCTTTCCGCCCAATCATAGAATTTTTCGTAATATTCATCCCATGTGTATGTACGCAATCAATCCACCTCACATTTCTTTTAAAGCAAAATCTACAATACATAGGTGACCCACTTATTCAGCAGCAGGTCGGTTAATCCTGTAGCATATCTAAATACATATCTAATCTTGCATTGATGTATCCTGCAAACAGATTTTCCATTAGCGAAAGATTGTGCTTTACATAATATTCATCAAACGCATTATAATAGGCAATTCTATCTGTAAACTTAATATCTATAGGTGGGAATCCGGATTTCATCAACTCAAGATTTACAAGCAGTCGTCCGGTTCTTCCATTCCCATCGATAAAAGGATGGATGCCCTCAAACTCGATGTGAAAACGAGCCAGTTTGTCACAATATGCTCTGTGCTTGCAGCAAAATCATATAGCAACTGTTCCATCTTCGGCTTAATAAGATACGGAGGCGCGGGTTCATGCTGTGCGCCCACAATACGAACCGGAACTCTACGGTAGACACCACGGTCTTCTCTCTTATCTGCAAGAACCAGATAGTGGATCTGTTTGATGATGCTCTCACTGATTGGAAGATTATCTTTTACCACTTCGCTCACAAAATCAAATGCTTCTTTATGACCGACGGCCTCCATATGGTCTTTCAGCGGTTTCCGGTCAATCGTAAGACCACGAAGAACTAAATCCGTTTCTCTCAAAGTAAGTGTATTTCCTTCAATAGCATTGGAGTTGTATGTGTACTCTACAATAAATTCTTCGTTGAGCCTTGCAACCTCGCCCGCAGTTAAAGGTCTTCTGCTGTCCAGTTCTACCTTCTTGAGGTCAATTTGTGCCAAAAGGCTTTCCCTTGACTTATAACGACCATCAGCAGGTTTCTTTGCATCCACAGGAATTTTCCATCTACGCCCTTCCCGGTATGCACCTGAAATTTTTCCCTCAGAACAAAGAACTCTGATTCTTCTATCAGAAATGCCCCATTTTTCAGAAGCCTGTTTTACTGTCAAAAACATAGATTATCCTCCCAAGCTAAGACATAGCATACCACTTTAACGGAATAATATCAACGATATCGGAATAACATTCATTAAAATAGCGGAATAATATATCTGTGATTGTGTTGACAGAAACATGCTTTCCATTCTTGGCAATATATCTAAGAATATTTTTCTCATCTGCCTCAAGTTCAGGATATGAATCAGCAAGATCAATATTCCAAACTTTAATCTCAGTATGTTCAATATCAGAAACTATTTCAGACCTTCTAAATCGTTTTGAATAGCTGCTTTATAGATCAAAAGTCCTCCAAATACCTGTCGTTCTGACGCTCCAAGTAATCTGAATAACTTCATGATTATTTCATTACGAGGTCTTGAATCACCGCCTACTAAGAATTACTTTGTAGATACAAGCATTTTCCCCGGATTGTTAAAGCAAACTTATCAGTTTTTTTATTCTACCGACAAAATCTGTCTATCACCCCTCTAAACTCCTCTTCCAACGCATCCCAATCAGTGTTCCTGTCATCCTCCATTGTTTCCACAATCGCCTTATAATATTCCAGCTTGTTTTCAATATATTTATTAATCATCTCAGCCCTTGGGCCCTTTTCGGATTCAGACATTCTTACCTTCTTTGCAAGTAAATCCTCTACCGCCGCCTTCATATCTTCCTCAAGAACAGCATTGACTAATTCATCAAAGAGCACCGGCGGAGGACATTTCTTTTCATCTATCCATTTGCAGGCAAGAATAGGTCTAAGTACATAAAAATACTTTTTGTAATTTACCATATCAGCACATAGATAATCGTAATAATTCTTTTTTGCCGTACCGCAGTAATGGTAAAGTGCCGATTTGCATGAAAAGTACTTGGATGCCGTTCTATCATAAAGCTCCTTCCATTCATCCGTGGTATAATACACAATAGGAGAATTGCTCCATTCAAATAATGTTGCATTGGATTTGTGAAAATGCTTCAATGCCTTTTTTATATCCCAACCATTGATATCGAGCACCTCATTTAATTCCCAATCAATAAAATCCTTGTTCTCACGAAGGGATAAATAAAAGTCTTTATTTCTTACATAGATAAATCTTACATCATAGTCACTGTCAGGTGAGGCAAACCCCCATGCTCTGCTACCGGATTCTATAGCATGTAACACTTTTATATTCTCTTTTTCTTCTATCTCTCTGAGCTTCATGCGAATCAGCTCTTCTATATTTCCTTCAAAATTCTCATATCTCATCTCGAATCACCCTTTCATTTATTGTCATTACAAGTTCCTGAACCATCTTAAAATCCGGCTCATCCGGAAGATCTGTGTGCTCAGCCGCATAATGCAAACGTCTTTCATACTCTCTCATCATATCATAGAAGCTGTCCGAAAAAGTTCCCTCATCTGTTTGATATTTTCCAAAGCGGATATCCATCAGCAGATTATGTTCCTTTTCTCTGTATGCATTGATTTCTCCCTTTTCCAGTATATCAATAGCCATCATAAATAATCTCATAAGATGCATGGCATGTTTATTCAGATGCAAATCATCCTTCTTTTTATTTCTCTTACCTATTTTCTCATAGTCTTTTACAACATTTGACATTGTATTCCACATACTTGCATAATCTCTTAGCGGATAATGATTCAAATTTGCATTGATAAATATCTCTGTTTCAAGCTCAGGGTTAATTGCTTTGTCAATAAAAATCTCCAGACTTCCGTTTTCAAAGCTCTTATAGCTTGAGTTAAAACTGTACATTGCATTCTTTACAGAATTAAAAATATGCTGCTCTTTCACTTTGTGGAAATGTGTCTCTGGCAAGTGCATTCTGTAATCTTCTAAGTTGCGCATCCGCATATCCTCCAAATGATTGAATAGCCCTTTTAGATAAAAACAATCTTTTATTATCCAGAAGCATCTGTCCGATATCATTAAGATAGAGATAATTATCCGGTGAAAGGCCAAGTAACTCTATTGTATTCGGATTGCAACTTAAAAGTAAATTCACCATTTTATTGAATGCATAGATAACAGTATCCGTATTATCATCCACATACTGTTCAAACTGCGTAAGTCCTATTAGATCGGACTTTTGGTTTAGAGTAATTCCTCTTATATCTATATCACTGCCTTCTATATTTGTCCCATATGCATAGCTTCCTGCCAGTCCAAGAAGTATCACATGCTTTCCAAGATGTTCATTAGTATTTATAAAATTATATTCGGGTTTTATTTATAATATTTTTATAGCGGTCACTATGCTCCTCCTCTAATAATATCTATTTTTTTATACTATTATTTTTCTAAGTTCAAATTTTTTTATACATTATTTATCAATAATTGTACACATCTATGCACCATAATTTTTTCAATCTTTACTGCATAAAACTTTTCCATCTAAGTTAAAATATAAATCTTGTAATTTGGTATTATCAGGTACATATAATTGATGCCTTGGATTCCCCCTCACTGTTAGTTTGCCACGGCATACCCACTTTCTATCAGGGGCAATAGCTAGAATTTCCTTTGAGCAATCTTTCAAATATTTTCTTTTCTCTATGGCGTTCCCCCAAGAAGCCAAGGTTAAAGCATTAGCTGTACTTGAATTTATTCCAAAGAATATAATAGGATTTGCTCCGGACTCTCCCAAAATAAATCTTTCTGTATCATCACCCAAATACAATACTTCCCCATTCTTTTTTTCTTTTATAAAATTTTCAAGGTCATTTCCAATAGTTTCTTTTTTGTTATCATTCATTTTATGCTATTCTCATATCTATTTTTATTATACTTTAACCCTATTCCCACTACCTTATAAAGAGATCTCTAAGCTTTAGCTTATCAAATGCCAACATTCCTCTGGCTTCCAGGTACAAATCATCTTCCTCAATAATTTTTCTTTTGCTTAGCTCATTTAATAGCTTTTCATAGCCTATATATGCCCTTGGTACTTTTGCTATTCTTTTTTCTGCTGTATATATCACACATGGGTAAGCCAATGCCTCATTTATAATCTTTGCAGTAGTTATATCAAACCAAAAATATTCCTTTCTTTTTAGAGGAAACCTTGTTATTTCTATTTTCTCATTGTCAATTTTTATCTTGGTAAGCAACGCATATAATCCCAATACTAATCCGACAGTCAAAAAAAATAACAGCAATATCCACCTTGCCATCTTGTCCGTCTCCGGACTATCTGACGGTAAAGCTTTGCCTAGCCCCCAAAATGTTGTAACCCCTAAAACTATAGGCATAAAACTGACAAACAAATATACTAAACCCGGTCTTATTACTATTACATCATGCTTTGATTTCATTTTACCTCCCGCCACCGGATTTTCACCGGTTTCATATATATTTTCTCTTTACCGCTTACTTTAATATTTATTTTAAAGCATTGTAAGCTGTAAATCAAAGGCATTTGTTTATTTTGCCAATGCTAAAATGACAAATGCAATTACAATTTTTCATTTGGCATAAAAAAATGGATTTAAAATCCACCCACCCCAATATTTTACAAAGAACATAAAAAAGCCGCCACCAAACAGACTAAATATCTATTTGGTGACAGCCCATTTACTCATTGTATATAAATTACTTGCCAAGTCTTGCCTTACCCAAAGCATCTGTAGCTATAATAGCCGCATACAACTCATCAGGTGTTACGTCTCCGGCAAGGTTATGTATTGTTTCTCCCTTTACGCAGGCGTTCTTTGCTATAGTGTGAAGATCCTCATCTGAAAAATCTCCAAGCTCTGCAAGTGTAATAGGCAGTCCTACTTCAAGACAGAAATTCTGTATATCCTCAAACTCGGCCTTATCCGCACACTCAAGTGTAAGCTGTATCAAAGTACCGAATGCCACACAATTACCATGATATGCCTCATGTCCGCCAAGTGAAGTAACTCCGTTGTAGAATGAGTGAGGAGCCGCACAGTTTACATTATCTGCTCCTACACCTGACAGGTAAACTGTAGCCTCGATAATTGCATCCAAAGCCGGAGTAACAACATTATTCTCACAGGCGGTTATAGCCGCTTTTCCGTATTTTCTTAAAGTATCATAGCAAGCCTTTGCAATCGCCATACCTGCTCTTGTAATACCGCCACTCTCCAAACTTGGTGACTCTGTAGAGAGCGTCTCCCATTCCTGCAATCAAAAACTTTACAGGTGCTTTAGCTATAACACTGCTGTCTACAAGTACCGCATCAGGGTTTTGCGGATAGAATAAATATTTATTAAAGCTTCCGTCATCATTATATATAACCGAAAGTCCTGTACAAGGTGCATCTGTAGCTGCAACTGTAGGTATTATAACTATTCTCTTACCCATGTAGTATGCTGTTGCCTTAGCTGCATCCACTGCCGAACCGCCGCCTACCGCAACAACAACATCAATCTTATCAGCCTCAACAATGTCCTGCATTTTCTTTATCTCGCTGATACTTGACATTCCTCCGAAGACTTCATATCTGCGATAATCATCTTCTCCTTCAAAACTCTTTTCCAAATCTTCATGGCAGCTGTTATAACCGCTGTTCGAACAGACAAACAACCATCTCTTTCCCATATACTCCATTTCCTTACGGAACTGAAGCAAAGCTCCTTTTCCCTGTACATACTTGAGTGGTGCACGCATCATTCTTAAACGCTTCATAACAAAACCTCCATTAAAACCGTCAAGCTTTGAAACTATGTCAAAACTTTAACATATATTGCTAAGGACTATTGTAGCACAAAGATTGTATTTTTCAATTCTTATTTTATTCCCTCATAATGCGTCCACATGTGTGCTACTTTACCACACCTTCATACGCTATACCATTCTCGATAATCTCATCACTATAAACTTCATATACTAATCTGTGCTGAATATTTATACGCCTTGAATAAAACCCGGTAAGACTTCCAACCAAACTCTCATATGGTGGTGGAGTTTTAAACGGATCTTCACAAATGATATTTATTTGTTATAATTATCGGCTGCGAATATTCATTAACATCTGAAACAGTTTGGTAAAGATTCGCTCTTGCCTTTGTTATACTAATTGCAGTCATAATATTATCTCCTTACAAAGAAAGTATAACGTACTTTTTTACGTACGTTAATTGCAGGTATTTTTATTCATTATAAACTTTGCTGTCTTCACACTCTCCCAATATTTCTTTAAACATTCTATAATTATACTCACTGTTTCCTCTTCCATAAACAGCAAATATAATTTTATCAAACAGCTTCCACATTTTTTCTTCAACTATCAATTCTTTAAAATATCCAGCAACATTGCGAGCATCATGTCCGAATGCTCCACAGCCCCATGCTCCCAATGTAATTGTTCTATATCCTAATCTTGCCGCACAGTATAGATATTGTCTAAGCCTTTTCTTCATCACCTTATCAAGAACCTCTTTTGACTGTCCATATGCTCTGTCAAACAGATTCGGTGCAGGAATAGTCATAACAGCTGTGGTATAAGGTTTAGGAATAAATTCTAAATCTATATTTCTAAATACATCTACTACAGGTGACAGAAGCATATAATCGGAATCAAATGCCGTTCCAAATTTAAGATTATACTTATACATCTTAGAAGCCTTGGATGAACTTATAGATTCATACAAAGTACTCTGCCTACATAAACACTCTTCCTGTGCACAAGCTCCGTTCTTATAGCCACCTCCCGGATGATATGCATTGGCAAAATTCATTACCAAATCTGAAAGATATTTAAAGCTGTCTGCGTTTACAACAGAGATTTCACATTTTGAAGAGTATTTAAACTTCCCGGCAAAAAATTTGTCCTTATCCTCCACAATATCTTTAATAACATTAGGTGAGAGTACCACTACATTCCTATGTTTTTCCAAATCATGTGGCAGTTTTATAAACTTACCGTCATTATAAAATCCGTTGTTCTTTAAAATCCCCTTGTTCTCTTCATACACCACAATATTAGCTAATCTGGACATAATTACCTCCGTTAATACATTTACTGTAATTATCATATCAGACATGCTGTACATCTTTTCGGACTTTGGTAGTGATTTTAAAGAATTTAAAAAAGACAGCTGATCACTAAATCAGCTGCCTGTAAGTTATATTATATATACTATTAAAATAGTATTCCACACATTGTATATGCTAAAGCAATTTTAAATTCTCTTCAAATTCCTGCTCTGTATCAACAAATCTATATGGTTCATACTCTCCATAAGCTGACGGTCTGCTTATAGTAACCAGTTGTATATTCTCAGCACCTATCTCTTTTATTATCTTTTTTTTGAAATCAACCAAATGTTGTCCATGAGAAGTCTGTAGCGCTATACTTCTATACCGTCAGCCTTCTTTGCAACAAGATAGCACATATTCTAAAGCCTCCCTAAACTCACTTTCTGTTCTTATTTTACCGTTTTCATATTCTTTTCTCAATGTAAAACCTGAACTATATAAAGTACTCTATCGTCTTCTCCGGGGTCTTTTCGGTCTTCTCATTATAAAGTATTACCGCCTCACGGTTTTCGAACTTTCCAAGGGCATAGAGTACGTCATCCTCCCTATTAAAATATCCGAAAGGCACAATACGATTATATTTTAAAGGTTGATCAAGTACCAGCTCCACATCACCTTCCGGTATGAACTGTGACCAGTGCTCATCTGTAAACTCATCCTCATAATAAGGATCAAACATATAAATATTCTTATCATCCACACCTGTAAGCAGGGCATAATGCTGTACATCATAAAAGAGCCTTACTACTACAGCACCGCCCCTGTTGAGTGCATCATTTATACGGCTTGTTTCACCTATGAAAACCTGTTCACCTGTAATATATTCACATATGACATTGAGCTGCCTTATCTCTCTGAATCTGTTCAGCCAATTACTAAGAAACATCATTGCCATATGAGAAGTTCCGCTCTTTCCCGGATGCCCCTCATTACTGTAGCAATCAAGTGTGTAAAGCATAATGTTTCTGATAACTTCCGGCGGAATATCTTCTCTTTCAAATAGAAAGCTCAGTGCATTAAGCATTGAAGTCGGTCCGCAATCATATTCAGATAATTGATAATGTAATGGATTTTTCATTTTACACCCTTCTTTCTATCTGCATATAGTATAAAGCTCCAATATATTACAAGCAAAATTATAATTTCCTCTTACAAGCTTTTATGCATCAACGCTTATTATACAAGTTCATTTATAAATATTCCACTGATTTTATTTATAGAATTCAATGTTTTTGCAATACTTTTTATCAGAAAAAAATTAACAATTTCACATTTCACATCACTTACATACCCAAATATCCAGGATGTAAAGTCCGCTATATCAAACTCTATAAAGCCTCTATCACCTATATCTGAGAGCTTACAAATACTTGAATGACTGCTATCCATCTCTATTCTAAAATATCCGTTTTGAGTTTTTACTATATTATCATTTATTTTTATAATAATATCTACAGGTTCCTTTGCTCTAAAATTTGACAAAAGTTCTGCTATATCAGTGATCCTGACCATGATATTTTCCTTGCCAAACTCCCTTTGGGAAAGTTCTCCTGATACTATTCTCTCCTTTAGCTCAAGCTTTTGTCTGCCCCAAAAAGATTCCACAGCCAGTATATCATTATCATCGCTGTATACATTTATAAATCCGTCCTCGGAAGCGATCTCCTTTAGATCCCTTATAAAATAATTCTCATCTCTATAGGTATATACATCATTATCCCTTGAAACTTCATTATTTATAAAATCCAAGATCCTAAAAATAAGCTCCTTATCAGGCTCCTCTTTGATTACCTGCTTTTTAAGTTCGCTAAAATTTGCATTATACTCATTTTTATCCGCCACAAAGGCAAAGTCAAAAGGCAGATAATAATCCTTATTGGCAGGAATCAAGTATGTAAACGGAACATGTTCTGCATTCATATCGCAAAGTGCCTTATTTAAGAGCCTTCTCATATAGCCCTGTCGCTTAAATTCCTTTCCGGTAGCTACAGCAACTATATAGTCCAGATTATAAAGTTTGTTAAAGACTGATATTTTATAAGGATTCAGCATCATCATAGACCTTATGCTTTCACCCTCTATATCCGCCAAAATCCTGTTATCTTTAAGCTTTTCCTCATAATAATAATTTACAAAGCTGTCGGAATCTTCAAAAAAAGCCTCCTGATACAGAGGCTTTGTAAATGCTTTTTCTTTTTGATTCAAATATTTTATCATAGTATTACCTTATTTGCTCAACATAGTACTTTCTCGCATAATCCACCGGATAATAACTTTGCTTTGCATGCCGTAGTCCCTCAAGTCCCAAATCGTCTTCACGATTAACAAGACTTACATTCGGAAATTCATGTACCAAAAATTCTTTATTGATTGCCTGATAAAGACCTGCTATCTCAGGATTTGCCTTTTCAATATGTATTACAGCCATGTCCTCAAGTGGATTGTAGCTTCCTATGGAAAAAGCCTCCATTTTGCCGTCAATATATATCGCACCCATTCTTATATTCAGTCTGGTACAATTAAGCAAAATATCATGTATTCCTTCTACCTCAGGGTCCAGATGTTGTTCAACCTCTTCTCCCTTTTGTGCTCTCCACTTATCCAAAAATTTGAACACATCATCTCTGTCTGTAGGATTACATCCAAGAGCTCTGTATTCATATCTGTCACCATAATTCTTTACAAAATTATTGTAATGATTTTTCTTTTTATGAAGCTTCTTTCCTGAAAGAGTTCTGAGCTTCTCTCCTTCATAGAGATAATCCTTAGCATCCTCCTCAAGCCTTACGATAAACTTATCCTCCGGCAAATTCAATACTTTTATTCCTTCCTCATCTGCCAGATGAATCTTTAAAGGCAGGTTCAATACTTCATTAAAATAATCCACCATTAAGCCGAAGCAATACTCAAGGTCCTCTTCCTTACAAAGTGGCATAGCGGAGAAAGGTCTGTCCTCATCCCCCATAAGCCAAAGAAGTCCAACCTCCTCATCATCTCTCATTGCGATAACCGCTCTTACATTATAATATTCTTTCCATATAAGCTCTCAAGCTCTACACTGTCACAAGTTCTGTTATGCCTAAGTCCGTAAAACTTGGCATACTTTGGTATATCATCCGCTTCTAATTGTTTAAAATTTAATTTTTTATAGTCCATATTTTAATTATATTTATTTTTCCTCTTTTGTCAAATTAAAAAAATACATACATCAATTATTTTTATCTGTAAAATCAAATATAGTCTTTACTTTTTGCCATAATATAATATTATGATAAAAGTAGTTACAAGGTTACAAGTCATTATAAGGAGTACTTATGAACGAATTAGAAAATCTGCGTGAAAAAATTGATACTATAGACAAGGAAATGATAGCCCTCTTTGAAAAAAGAATGGATATAGTAGCCGATATTGCAGCCTACAAAATAAAAAATAATCTCCCTGTTCTAAATCAAAACAGAGAGGATATCGTTGTATCAAAAGTAAAATCTACCGTAAAAAATAAGGACTACGCAGACAGTGCTGCCGATCTCATCAAAGATATCATGGAAATCAGCAAAAAATTCCAGCAAAAGCTTATCTCAAAACAACAATAAAATTTAAAGGCATTGACCTGTTTTAAAATCAATGCCTTTTTTCTAATCTTCCTTTGCCCATCCGAAGGCATACTTCACAGCCTTTTTCCACATTCTTATCTTTTCTTTTCTGACTTCTTCACAAAGATTTGGTGTAAATACTCTGTCAATACTTCTGCTACCCTTTATATCCTCTATACTGTTCCAAAATCCGACAGCAAGTCCTGCCAGATATGCAACACCAAGTGCCGTAGTCTCCACACATTTTGGACGCTCCACACGTACATTACAAAAATCCGCTTGAGTCTGCATCAAAAAGTCATTGGTACTTGCACCGCCGTCCACATTCAATAAACTTAAAACTATACCCGAATCCTTCTCCATCACATCAAGTACATCTCTCACCTGATAAGCCATAGACTCCAATGTGGCCCTGATTATATGATATTTATTAACGCCTCTGGTAATACCGACAATAGTACCTCTGGCATATTGATCCCAATAAGGTGCACCAAGTCCTGTAAAAGCCGGCACAACATAGCAACCGTTTGTATCCTCAACCTTCATTGCCATATATTCTGAATCTTCGGATGAATCTATCAGACGCATTTCATCCCTAAGCCACTGTATAGAAGCACCTGCTACAAATACAGAACCCTCAAGGGCGTAGTTCACCTTTCCGCCAAGTCCCCAGGCAATAGTCGTCACCAGCCCGTTATCGGATTTGACAGGCTTTTCACCTGTATTCATAAGCAGAAAGCAACCTGTACCATAAGTACTCTTTGCCTCTCCCATCTCAAAACAAGTCTGTCCAAAGAGCGCCGCCTGCTGATCTCCTGCCACACCGGCAATAGGAATACTTTGTCCAAAAAATGATGAGTCCGCCTCACCGTAAATACATGAAGATTCCTTTACCTGTGGCAGCATTGATTTTGGAATATCAAGTAGACCAAGTATCTCCTCATCCCATTCCAAGGTATGTATATTAAAGAGCATGGTTCTTGAGGCATTTGAATAATCTGTAACATGTACTTTCCCGTTTGTAAGCTTCCAAATAAGCCAGGTATCTACCGTACCGAACAGCAATTTGCCTTCTTTTGCCTTTTTTCTTGCACCTTCCACATTGTCAAGTATCCACTTTATCTTTGTTCCCGAAAAATATGCATCAAGCATCAGACCGGTTTTATCACGAATCATATCAGAATATCCGCTGTTCTTTAACTCATTACAATAATCCGCAGTCCTTCTACATTGCCAAACTATTGCCCTATACACAGGAATACCCGTTTCCTTATCCCATACTATTGTAGTTTCTCTTTGATTTGTGATACCGATACCTGCAATATCCGAGGCACTTATTCCAAGCTTTGCCATAGCTTCTACAGCTACACTAAGCTGTGTAGACCATATAGCATCAGCATTGTGTTCTACCCAACCCGCCTTTGGATAATGCTGTGTCAGCTCTTTTTGTGCCACCTCACATATCTCACCTTTTCGATTGAATATGATACATCTGCTGCTTGTAGTGCCTGCATCAAAAGCCATAATATATTCTGCCATATTCTTCTTCCTTTACTCTTTTCTTTTTAACGGTTCTTCTCCACTCAAGTCCATTACAATCATTTCCATACTGATATTGTAGTCTTTTCCCAATACTTCTAAAGTTTTCTTATTCATATCCCATATTTCATCCATTCTCTCACCAAAGTTTTCTAAAGTAAGTGGATTATTCTCATCATATCCCAGTTCATTTGAAAACTCACCAAAATAACCGCCTTTTGAAAAATTTGTGTTGAAATTTCTTATAGCCTCCGGAGTGTCTATATTGGTTTCATTAAAAAGAACAAATCCCGGGTAAATACCATAGCTGAACCCCTCTATTGTATTCATATCTGTATCATATATAAGCACATAAGTACTACGCAATCCAAAATGATCTGACATAATATCTATTTCGAATAACTTATCATATACTTTTCTAATTGCAATACTTCTAAACGCTATATTCTCTTCAATATCTCGATAATCCAAATAACCGAAACCCGTATATTGCACAATCATATTCAAATTTTTATATTTACCATATATACTGATATTTCCAAGGTTTATAAATGATTTATGCTTCTTGTATGATAAGACAATATCATAATTTTCTTTTATAGTTGCCCTGACAATATATTTCCGATTATCACTATGCGGATACGACCTTTCCAATAAAAGATCATCAGCAAAATATGACATACTCGAAAATGTCTGAAATAGTTGTATCATACCATGATAATATCCCGTTTCTACCGCACCTTCATCCTCATCTTTTGCTTCAGGAATCGCAATTGCACGGTCTATCGTATATTTACTTAAAATTTCAAACGCCTTAATAATCTCTTCCAACTTTTCATTTTTTCTGTACAGCTTATTTCCGATATCGATATATCTCTTATACCCAAAAAATCCATAGTCACGGTCAAAACAGTATTCAAGCACAGTATTCAGCAGTTTCTCATCCTCTCTTAAGCTTGATATCAAAATACCGTCTACTATCAGATACTCCATAACAGTCTTTTTATTGTTTCCTAATTCTTGGGATAAAATATTTTCTACAGTAGCCTTCTTCCCCTCGGTATCATATATTTTTTCAAGTTCTTTTAATCTCGCATCACACTCGACATCATCTTTTGCATAATAACTTGCCACTGCCCATATATCTTTTACATCGCAATCTTTTGGAATTTCTACTATATTTTCAAGATTATCTATTCTTTTATATTCATTTTCATCCCTGTTATATCTTGCTCCGTTCCATATTATTTGATTCGCTGTCACATTATAGTCTGAAGACATTAGTTCGTACATACCGGTCAATACATTGATTATACATAAAACAAGTATCAATATTAAGGCAATATATATTCTATTTCTGTACTTTAACTTCACGCAAATCCCTCCTTAATGCTAAAACCGGTCTATAAATACTTTTTGCATTTGGGCATACAGCTTTTACATCACAATTTATCTTTAGATGGTATAACTGTACTCTTCTCAAGTTCTTAAAATTTTTTACAAAATGCAAATTATCAAGTACATTCTCTTCTTCATATGTGCCTATATCCTCCTCATTATCACCCATATATGTCAGTATTATAGTTTCAACATTCTTAAAATATCCCAAATCAGTAATATCTTTCACATGATAGTCTTTAAAATTTATAGACAGAAATTTTATTTTTCCTCAAAGAACTCTTCCGGATAATACCCTTTATTGGCTTTTTCTCGTCTTTTTTTGCCAAAGACATACGATCTTTACCCATAGTATCTCTCACAGCCCTCAAAAAATTCTTCGTCCTTAAAAAAATGCTATTCTCTCCATTAAAAAAATATTAGAATAATTATAAATATGCCTAAATAAAATGTTATTGTGTAGTTCATATTTAATTCTTCCTCCTGTTTAAAAATCACGTACATTTCAGTTATTATTATATGTTTATTTTATAAATATTTTTGCTATATTTCAATATTTTTATATATTAAAAGAACCCCCATACCTTTTCACATAGGGGCTCTAAACAATAGTATTACTTTTCACTTTCTGTAGTCATAACCTCATACATACCGGTCAGCACATTGACTACACATACAATCAGTATAAACCTAAGCACCCAATATATCCGCTTTTTATACTCTAATTTCATCTATGTCTCTCCTAACCGTAAAACCCGGTTTATAAACACCATTGCTCTCGGAAATTCCCTTTTAATCTTTCTTATGCAACGGTTCTCTTCCGGTAAAATCATTTACAATACTATCTATACCGATATTATATCCTATATACAAAAATCTATAAATTTTCTCTTCCATACTGCAAAGTTCATCTATCTTCTCGCCGAAATTTTCCAATGTCAGTTGATTATTTCCATCATAGCCGACATCATTTGCAAATTCTTCCAAATAACCACCTTTTGAAAAATTTGTATTGAAATTTTTTATAGCTTCTATTGTATCTACATAGTGACTGTCAGGAGATGCAACTACATTGTATATATCAAAGTAACTATACACCGGAAGTACAGGATAAAATCCGTAGCTTAACCCCTCAAGCGTATGTATATCCGAATCATATACAATTACATAGGTACCACAAAGTCTAAAAAAATTTTTAGATATAATTTTTAAATCAATTAATTTATCCTCCACCATATCAGTTGCAGGACTTTTTTTAATGATATATAATTTGTAATATCAAAAATCATCCAAATCTCTAATTGATACATTCTTTATTATCATATTCAGATTCTTATATCTTCCGTATATACTGATATGTCCAAGATCTATAAATGATCTGTATTTTTTTTGTAGGATAATACAATATCATAATTTTCTTTTATAGATGTCCTAACAATATATTTCTTATTATCCGTCCCGGGATATGATTTTGCCACTAAAAGATTATCGTCAAAATATAATAAACTTGAGAATGTCTGGAATAGTTGTATCATATGATGATAGTATACCGTTTCAGTTGCACTTTCATTCCCATCTTCTGATTTGGGCATCACAATTGCACGATCAATTGTATACTTGCTTAAAGTTTCAAAAGCTTCAATAATTCTTTCAAGCTTACCGTTCTTTTTATAGAGCTTATTTCCGATATCAATATATCTTTTGTATCCAAGGAATCCATAGTCTCTGTCATAGCAGTGTTCAAGAACATTATTAAGCAGTTCCGTGTCGTTTCCAAGACTTCTTATTAGGCAACCGTCCACTATCAGGTACTCCATCATAGTCTTTTTATCATCTCCTACATCTTTAGACATGATATCCTCTACGATAGCCTTTTCTCCCCCTTCATCATATATACTCTTAAGTTCCTTCAGTCTTGTATCACACTCACTGTCATCCTTTGCATAATAACTTGCCACCGCCCAAATATCTTTTACATCACAATCTGTCGGTATATCCACCAAATACTTAATCTCATCTATACTGTGATATCCGGTCTCGTCCTTATTATATCTCTCGCCCTTCCATATAATTTGATTTACATTTGCGTTTTTGCTTGTACTACACATCTCATAGAATCCTGTCAGCACATTGACTACGCATACAATAAGTATAAACCTAAGCAACCAATATATCCGCTTTTTATACTCTAATTTCATCTATGTCTCTCCTAACCGTAAAAACTAGTCTATAAACACTATTGCCCTCGGACATTCGTTCTTCACACTCTTATCTGCGTTAAGATGATATAACTGTACCCTTCTCAGCTTATTAAAATCCCTTACTTTATTTAGATTATCAAGGACATGTTCCTCATTATACATACCGATATCTTCCTCATTATCGCCCATATATGTCAAGATAATTGTCTCAACATTCTTAAAATATTCAAGGTCACTTACATCCTTAACATGGTAATCCTTAAAATTGATTGATAAGAAGTTCATCTTCTTTAAATCCTTTTTCCAAATGATACCCTTGATAGGCTTCTCTCTTTTATGTGCCAGAGACATACGGTTTTTCCCCATAGTATCTCTTACCGCTCTAAGAAACTCCGCATCCTTAAAAAAAGCTATTCTGCTCACCACAATCATGCATATTATTGTAAATATTCCCAAGTAAAATGATAATGTATAATTCATTTCCATATTTCCTTTCCGTTAAAATTCTTTTGTAGACTTACCATATTGTTTGTGTATTAAGAGGACTCTATACTTTTACTTATTGAAAGATTATAATCATCGTCCAAATGCATATATATCATGCTATTAAACAAACTATAATAATTTTAATTCTCATTAATTCCTATTACCTCCTCAATACTAAAAACCCGTCTATAAAAAACTCTTGCATGCCGCTTTTTACATCACTATTTATCTTTAGATGATATAACTATACTCTTCTCAAGTTCACATTTAATTCTCCTGTTTAAAATCACGTACATTTCAGTTGTTATTATATGTTTTATTCTATAAATATTTTTGCCATATTTCAATATTTTTATTAAAATCAGGTATCGAATATTACTTGCTATATTATTTTTATATTAAAAGAACCCCCATGCCTTTTCACATAGGGGCTCTAAACAATAGTATTACTTTTCACTTTCTGTGGTCATAACCTCATCAGGATCGACAAAGTCTGCCCAAAACGGATTGTCTACCCAAAGATAATATCCTCTGTTGCTGTCATCCATGGTAATCTGCCAAATCTCAGGCGAATACATCATAGAGCTGATACCTATCTCATCAGGATCCTCATCATCTTTAGCTACAACTTGAAGGTACATAAAATCCAAACAACCACCATCTGTCTCTACAACATAATAAGTCTCAATCCTTTTTATTCCCTTTTCTTTGTCTTCTGTGACTACCGGAAAATTTCTGTCATACTTGACACTCTTTGACTTTCCCTTATACCTCTTAAGCAGTAATGCAATTTTAAAGTCCATATCTTCTATGTTATCTCTTGCATTCTTTGAAAACAGTGCTTTCAGCGCATCAGCATTTTGATCATCCAACGCAGCAATCACCTTATCTTTATATTCTTTTTCCTCAGGTGGTTGATTATCATTTTTTGTAATCTCACTCTTTGCACCGTCCACTGTATTTTTAACCCTTGAGCAGGCTGATATTAAAAGGACTGATGCAATAATAAGGAATCTTATTTTTTTCATACTTTTATATGCTCCTTACTTTGTATCTGATTCGAAAGATTATAGTCGTTATCATTTATATATTTCTTTGATTCAATGATTTCCATTCGTAATCTGACCAATTCTTCATATCCTGTATCCATCAAAATCTTTAAATACCAGCAAATATATTTAAAACCATCTCCGCTTCTTCCACTCCAGTAGTCATCAATATCTGTTATAATATTTACTAAATCTTCCCTACTTTTATTTAATCTATACTTAAATACATCATAATTATTCTCTGCACTTGCCATGCCTGCAATATTTGATTTAATTTCCATATTCTTATCTCCTATTATTAGTGTCCAAACGCATAGATATCATATCCGTCCTTTTCTTTATCCACATCATCCTTAATAAACTCCCCTTCTCCAATTGCAAATATAGATATTCCAACATTATTTTCATGAAAATCATCTACAGGTACTATTACCATAGCAATCTTTAAACTCGGTCTATGTACTTCTCCCTCCTTAGGGTCTGCGAACTCTATAGTAGTATTAGCATATACCTCTTTATAGATTTTACCTCTATCTGCTCTTGATTGATAATTATTATCTTCATTAAGCTTATACCTTATTATGGAAGACGGCCATGGCCATGACTCATTTTCTCTGATAATTCTGTCTATCTTTTCATCAAAATTGTCTATCTTACTCCTTGCATGCTCGGGAAATAAACTCGCTAATAGTTCTCTATCATTAGTGTTCAATGCTCTTATTATCTTTTCTATATACTCATTTACTACTACAGCCTCGCCATATATGTAGTTATCTAATTTATCAGAGTCATGTACATATCTTGCAACCTTAACTACCGAGGTACACCCTATGAGCATGCATGCTATTAAAAAACATATAATGAATTTAATTTTCATTAATTTATATTACCCCTTTCCCATTTTATAACTGCATTTCTATGAACTAAGTCTAAACACCAGTTATCATTTATTTTATCTTCGTTTTGATCATCAAATTCTGCTGTATGTACGAATTCCTTCCACATAGCCCTTTCCTCATTAAAGTCAACCATCCCTGTCATTACTAAATCTTCAGCTTTTACATCTTGAAATCTTTTATCCGGATTAAACCCTGTTATCCACCACTGATACTGATCATCAGCATCCCAATCAAGTACTTGTGTACCATCTTTTAGCCTTATATTCAAATTCATTTTTAGTTTGCTTTGAGTATAACAACCTACATGCCAGTTCTTACCTTTGTATATACCTATTTCACCTCCGGCTCCAAGGTTAAAATAATCCCCCTTCCACATCCAAAGTGTAAATTTATCATCTCCTCTTCCAAATTTAAATTTACCCCTATTCATAGATGTAAAAGAATCAAATGCAAAATCATAAAAATTATTATAACCTCCACAGGCCTGCCAGCATATTCTTGAAACGTGATATACACCATCCTTATCCTTGTGAAAATCTACAGCAGCAAAAATACTATCATTTTCCGGATTCCTAGAAAACTCGTTACATAAATCAGAAATACTTATCCTTCCATTGATATCAAAGTTTGAACCAGGAATAAACTTAAGCTCTAATATTTCCCTGGAAGATTTAATGATATTATATGCTATTTGTGTAATACGACTTTTTTTTTATTATTTGGAATTTCTTCAACCCAATATTTATATTTACTATTAAAGATATCATCCAATAATACAGTTATTCTATCAAACATATTAACGCCATTATCATCATGTATCGACTCCAATGTGTTCACAATTGGTGATTCTCCTGTGCTGTCCACAAATATTAATGGTGCATTATAGCAGTACGTATACTCGTTCTGAGTAAATCCATATCTTAGATCTCCCTTGATTTTATCCTTTCCAAGAAATCTTCCCATATTTTCATCGTACATTCTTGTAGCTGAAAGATAGTTTCCGCTTATATCATCTACCATGAGACCGGCAAATCCGAAGTTCTTTGGTTTGCTTCCAAGCACTTCTCCAAACTCTGAGTACTCAAAAAGCTCACCCCCTTCAAGTATTACACTTCCAAGCTCATCACATATTATATTGGTGCTGTTATCATCCTCCACCTCTGATATCAGTTGAATATCCCATACAAAACTTCTCTCATTTCCATCACTGTTTTGCCATAGTATATTATCAGTCTTTTTTCTGATATCAATTACATAGCTTGTAGTATGTGACTCATTTCCGTCAGTCTCTGTCTTACCTATTCTGTGACCAAGTCCGTCATATTCATAGGTTACACTGTTTACCGGATATGACACTTATAAGTTGTCCCAATCCGTTGTATTTGTACTCTGCTTCAAGCTCACCACCTGAAAACTTCTTGATAAGATTTCCTCTCTTGTCATACTCATACCTTTTTTGAATCAAACCGTTATTCTTAACTATAAGCTCTTCTGCGAGTTTTCCACCCTTATAGATATATTTTGTAGTAATCACTTCATCTTCAACATATTCTACTTTAGCGGTTCTGTTTCCGAAGATATCATATCTGTATTCCCTTAGCATTTTATCGTTCAATACAACTTTTGTGATTCTTCCTACCTCATCATAAGAATAACTGTAATCCTTTACACTTCCGTTCTTATTGATACTTATGCCTGTCTTATTTCCTACCAAATCATATGTATAAGTATATTCCATATTGATTTTTTCATCACTGATATGTGTTATTTTTGTCGGACTTCCGATATCATTGTATTCATAGAAAGTTTTGCTTCCATCACTATACTCTCTTGATTCAAGTCTGCCCAAACAGTCATAGGTCAACCTGATATGTTCATTTCCTGAAACGGTTTCTATAAGTCTACCTTTTTTATCATAGTTATATCCCACCTTTTTACCGTCAGGGTATACTATAGCCACAGTTCTTCCAAACTTATCATATTCATAAGCAATACTGTGTCCCTCTGTAGTTAAAGCCTTTTTCACCAAACCTTTCTTATCTCTTTCAAAGCTCATAGTTCCAAAGCTTCCTGATACAGCTTTCAAAAATCTGTTGCTATCGTACTCATAGTTTACATAATTACCGTCAGAACATTTCATCGAAGTTAAAAGTCCTGCTTCATTGTACTTTAACTCTGTTTTAAAACCGTCTTCATCAATATTTTTCACCACTTGTCCAAGACTGTTATAATCCATAGTTTTATAAGTACTGTCGGCATTTTCTATTTTAAATATTCTGCCCATATTGTTTCTATGATAGCTTCTTGTCATACAGTCATTTTCATTATCTTTTTTGTACTGTCTTATTCCTACAAGATTGTACATTTTATCATAACTGTACTCACTTACCAGACCGTCACTGTCAACCACTTTTTCAAGTGTATTTCCTACACCGTATTTAAAATAGTTTGTATTTCCGATGCTGTCTTTAATAGATGTTATATTTCCTTCATTATCATAGCTATAAGTATTTTCTCTACCCGTATCAGTCCTTATTCCGGATACTCTTCCTAAGTCGTCATAATCATAATAAATCTTATTTTCCGTATCGCCCGCCAGTCGGCTTTCTTCTGTAGGTCTTCCAAGCTTATCATAATTATATATGTATTTTACATCATCACCTAAATTAACCGCTTTTACTCTGCCGTTCTGATTATATTCATAGCCTGATACATTGCCAAATATATCGGTATACTCCAATACCCTGTTCATAGAATCATATACAAAGCTTTCGCTGATATTATCATCCAAGGTTTGCTTTAATACTCTTCCATATTCATCATATTCATATCTGATACTTCCGCTTGGCAGTGCTATCTCAACAAGTCTGTCTCCATCATAAACAAAATCAGACTTCACTCCGTCAGAAAATTCCTTACTGATGCACCTGTTTAACTTATCATATTTATAATTCTCACTTAGACCTGTTGGGTAAGTAACACTGACAATATTTCTATTGTCATCATAGGAAAATCTCTTCATACTTCCGTCAGGAGCAATCATTTTAGTCATATTGCCCCTTTTATCATATTCAAATTTTTCCACTCCACCGGCTCGCTTTATCTGAGATATTCTTCTGATATTATCATATACATACTCTGTAGTATTTCCGTTTTTATCTTTTAACCTTACAGGTAAATTTATATTATTGTACTCTACTTCATAGGTTTTCTCGTCAAAATCCTTTAATTTTGATACCTGCCTATTTGCTGTATACTTATATGTTCTCTTCTCTCCAAAAGAATTTGTTACCTCTGTGATATCTCCAAGCCCATTATACTTATAAAGTCTTTTCCCTCCATTATTGTCTTCAATACTTACAACTCTATTCAACTCATCATATTTATATCCTACCAATACTGCACAATGTCATATAACGCTTTTTCCTGCAATTCTTTATCAGTTGGCATATTATTTGCCATATTTTTCATCCCCTTCTAATATCTTTATTTCATCAAATCCAACTTTGTCTACTTTTACTATAAAAAAACCTGAAATTCTATAATAATATTTTTGTTGGTTAAATATGTAATCCATTCTGTACTCTTCAAATTTATCAAAAGTCTTCCTTTGTAAAATATGTAACCAGTAATCTATTTGTTTGTAAATTTTTATCTAAAAAATATCACATACTTTTCTAAAGTCTTTTTCTATATTTGTAGCCTTTTCATATGTAAATATACATGTAATATAGTTTCCTCTATTTACATATGTCCTTATATCTGTATCTATATTGAAGCTATCATCAAGGGAAAAATCATATGGCTGTGTATACACCTTACACTCCCCATATATAGGCTTTACCAGCTCATATATATACTTCTCAAGTTCTTCTTTCTTCAAGTATCCTACATAATTATCATGAAAAGATGTCATCCCACCCTCACTCTCAAAGTCCACTACTACATGCCACTCCGGTTTTGACTTTGGGTGTACATACACGCTATCTTCATATACATATTCTCCTTCAAACTTTTCTCCGTATTTTTTCTGCATGTAATATTCTGCTGCATTTATATAGTCTAACTCTGTTAACATAGTAATGCTCACTCCCCTTTTTGCCAGTATATCTCTAAGGAATACCAGTCCCACTATGAATACTATTATTATCAGAATACCTCTTATTGCTTCTTTATTCTGACTTAGTCTTCTTTTTTTCATTCTAATCCCTTAATTTTAAAAATACCCATGTATTCATATATCTTAATAAACTAAATAATAACTTATAGATAACATAAATACATGGGCTACAAAACTAACTTCTATTTAAACTTACTTGCAATCTCCTCATCAAGTGCCTGAGTTGCATCTGTTCCGGCGTAATCCTAATCTGTCCTGCCATAGGAGTGTCCTCCTTGTTCTTTTTAAAGAACAATTGTATTATACTACTCGTTTTATATAATTTCAACAATATACATAGTATACTTCAATTTTTTTATTGTGTTTTTGCAAAGATATAATGAATAATCACTTCAACTTTTTGTAATATTTTATATATAGTTATATTTTTTTGTTCAAAAACTTTATAGTGCAAAAATTTATTAACTTAATCATCATCCTTATATGCAAAAAAATACAGATACTAGCATATCTATAAATAGTTTACTCAATAGATACATTTACATCAGGATTTCATTATCCGTAGTCGAGGTATCATTTTGAGGCATTATTTTTTTTGATACTATTTCGCCTAATTTCCCAAGCACTTCTACAATTTCCCCTGTATTATTTCTCAATAAACTATTATTCATAATTGATGGTGAAAAATGATGTACATCTGATACCAACTTAAGCGCAGTAGCAACAACTTCTAATAAATTCAAATCTCTTACAAGACCCTTTGCATTATCAATCCAAGATCTTTTTGGCGTCCCTCTAAATGATATATAAACCTGATCATCTCTTTCAAATGTACAAGCCTGCATTCCCTCCGAATTGTAATCTTGTTTACCATCACCATCATTATCCTGCCAACTCATATTTGATATTCTGGCTTCACCAAGTTCAGGTCTATCTTTTAAGATTGCTTCTATTGCCGGGAGATTTTCTTCTATGGCTTTCAGTTTAGACTTATCTTCCTTTTTTAGTTTTTCGTTAACATTCAACTCCTTTTCTGAATCTTTAACCAGCTTAACTATATAATTTATACTATAGCCATTATTTATATCTAATTTATCCAATGGTAAATATTGTAGAATATCATATAAGGCTTTTTCCTGTAATTCTTTATCTGAAGGATTATTACTTCCCATAATCTTTGTCCCCTTTTAAAAATATCTATCTCTTCAAATCCTGATTTATCTGATTTACTATAAAAACTTGTAATTCTATAATAAAAGTTTAAACTATTAAATGTATAATCTTTTAATTTTTTTCTTCAAATTTATTAAAAATCTGCTTTTAGTAATGTACGTTACTATTAAATTACTACTTTGTAAGTCTTTTTCTAAAAAAATATCGCAAACTTTTCTAAAAATCTTCTTCTATATTTCCCACATTTTTTTATATAAACACATATGTATTATACATGCCATTATTTAAATATATCCTTATGTCCGTATCTTTGTTAAAGCTATCATCAAGCGAAAAACCATATGGATGTGTATACACTTTACACTCCCCATATATAGGTTTTATAAGCTCATAGATATACTTCTCTAGCTCTGCTTTCTTTAAGTATCCTACATAATTATCATGAAAATATGTCATCCCTCCCTCACTCTCAAAGTCCACTACTACATGCCACTCCGGTTTTGACTTTGGGTGTACATAAACGCTATCTTCATATACATATTCTCCTTCAAACTTTTCTCCATATTTTTTCTGCATGTAATATTCTGCTGCATTTATATAATCTAACTCTGTTAACATAGTAATGCTCACTCCACTTTTTAACAACATATCTCTAAGGAATACCAGTCCCACTATAAATACTATTATTATAAGAATACCTCTTATTGCTTCTTTATTCTGACTTAGTCTTCTTTTTTTCACCATTTGATTTTTTAACCTCTACTCGATAAAAACTTCTGCATCAGGAAACATAGCTTCAATGTCTTCATTTATCTTAATAAACTAAATAATATCTTATAGACAACATAAATACATGGGCTACAAAACTAACTTCTATTTAAACTTCCTTGCAACCTCTTCATCAAGTGCCTGAGTTGCATCTGCCACATCATCACACTGCTTTGATATGTCCAGTATCAACTGATCCATTTGATTGAATGAAGGCTGTAATGACTCAAACTGCGCTACGAAGCTCTCACTTGCCACACCTTCCCATTCACCCTGTAATATGTTTATCAGATTTTTCATAGTGCTTTTTCCTGTAGTTCATCTTCAGTTGCCATATTATTATTTTCCATAACCATCTCTTCCTTTCATTACATATATATCTGAAAATCCGGTATCATTCTTTTTATCATATATACTATCTAATGAATAATAGTAATCCTTTGAATTATATATCTTGTCAATATTAATTTCCTCTAGACTGCTGAAGTTTTCTTGAGTAATATATGTAACATTTATAACATTGCATTCTAATTTATTTTCAATAAAAAAATACTGCATGTCTTATTTAATTCAGTTTCCATATTTTCTGCATTTTCATACGTAAATATATCTAATGCATAATTTCCATTACTTACGTATGTCATTAAGTCCGTATCTTTGTTAAAGCTGTCATCCAATGAAAAACCATATGGATGTATATATACTTTACACTCCCCATATATCGGTTTTACCAGCTCATATATATACTTTTCAAGTTCTTCTTTCTTTAGGTATCCTACATAATTATCATGAAAAGATGTCATTATTCCGTCATTTTCAATCTCTACTACTGCATGCCACTGAGGATTTGCCTTTGGATGAACGTATATACTGTCCTCAACTATATACTCACCTTCAAACTTCTCTCCGTATTTTTTCTGCATGTAATATTCTGCTGCATTTATATAATCTTTCCTTGTAAGCATCAAAATCCTTACTCCCCTTTTTACCAGCATATCTCTAAGGAATACAAGTCCAACTATAAAAACTATTATCAGTAAAATACCCCTTATTGCCTCTTCGTTTTGGCTTAATCTTCTCTTCTTCAACATTTGATTTTTTAACCTCTATTCGATAAAAACTTCTGCATCAGGAAACATAGCTTCAATGTCTTCATTTATCTTCAAATGATATAAATCCAGCTTCTTTAAATGTGCCAGTTTTTTTATTAAATATATATTATCGAGCACATGCTCATCCTCATAAATACTCTTATCTCCGGCATATGCACTCACATAACAAAACCCTATAAATTTAGCATTCTTGAAGTACTTTATATCTTCAAGATTCTTTATATTTTATTTTCTGAAATTTATTGTTATTGAAAAAAACAGAGTAGAAAAAAATCTGTATACAGTTATTCTATAACTACCCTTGCATTCGAAACATTTCCTTTATATTTTCTATATCCTTATCATCTAACTTTAAGTTATATAATTGCAAATTATCCAAGTATTTTTAAATTCTTTGCCTTGTATAAATTATCAAGTATATGCTTTTCCTCATATATGCTCTTATCTCCGGTATATGCACTTGAATAGCCTAACATAACTATTTCTGCATTTTTAAAAATATTTTATATCACTTATATCTTTCACCCTATACTCTCTAAAATCGATAAATATATAGTTTATATTCTCCAAATCCTTCTTCCAAATTATACCTTTAATAGGACTCTCTCCCTGTAACATTGGATACGCCTTCTGTAGTGCACCTGACACAGTATTTCCTATCGTAGTATTTCTTACAGCTCTTTCAAACTCAGGATCGCTAAAAAATGCAACTTGTGACAACAAATAACCTACTATAGTTATCACTGAAAGCAATGAAAATACTAATATTATACTTATCTTCTTATTTTTCTCCATAGTTATTCTACACTTTCTATAATACTGTTTACTTCAATTCACCTCTCAGATACGATATCTATCATACCTCCCATTTCGGTAAACATCTTTCCTAAGTTTTCTTCCAGTTTTCCTGTCCGATATCACTTGCCATAATTCTTATCTCCTTCTAAAATATCTACATCACCAAATCCTATCTTATCCACCTTACTGTATACACTCGAGATTCTATAGTAAAACTTAAGTCTATTAAACGTGTAGCTTATCAATCTTTCTTCAAATTTATCAAGCTCTTCTTTTTTTATATATGTAACTGATAGATCACCTACATGTAAATCTTTATTTATAAAGTTTTCACATGTTCTTTTAAAGTCCTCCTCTACACTTTCTGCTTGTTTAGATGTGAATATGTATGCATTATACATTCCAACACTTTCATATGTTCTCATGTCTATACCTTTATTCCAACTATCATCCAGTGCAAAACCATATGGATGTATATATACTTTACACTCCCCATATATAGGCTTTACCAGCTCATATATATACTTCTCAAGTTCTTCCTTCTTCAGGTATCCTACATAATTATCATGAAAAGATGTCAACCCTCCCTCACTCTCAAAGTCCACTACCACATGCCACTCCGGTTTTGACTTTGGGTGTACATACACGCTATCTTCATATACATATTCTCCTTCAAACTTTTCTCCGTATTTTTTCTGCATGTAATATTCTGCTGCATTTATATAGTCTAACTCTGTTAACATAGTAATCCTCACTCCCCTTTTTGCCAGTATATCTCTAAGGAATACCAGTCCAACTATGAATGCTATTATTATCAGAATACCTCTTATTGCTTCTTCATTTTGGCTTATTTTTCTCTTTTCCATTCTATCTCTCCAATCAAAAAGCCCGCGCATTTATATCCTGACAAAGTAATACTTTAACTTATCAGTAACATAAATGCGTGGGCTGTATAAATTTTCTATTCTTCTTTAATAAATCCGTAGTAAGATCCGGTCTTCATATTTGCAATATCCAGTATCGTTTCATCTTCCAAAAGAAATCCCATGTAGGGTATCATATTCGGCTTAGATATCTGCTCCTTACCCTCTAACATAAATGTCGTATTCTTTGTATAAATACATATAAAATCTTCTACTGTATATTCGTCCGATCTGTTTATAACTTCCATCAGCTCGGCCTTGGTCACACCATAGGAGGAAAGCTTCTTTTCTATAAAATCCATTGCCTTCTCACCTCTGTACAATTTATATGTTCCGCCATAATAATTGTCATCGGTAATCCCCTTCTCCTGATACCAGAAAAAGCTGTGGTACTCATTGAACACCCAATATGATCCGTCATCATATGAAATCCATGATGTTTTTGTCAGAGCATCCGGCTCGATATTTGGCTCGATATTTTCGGCTTTGTCTGAACTAAAACATCCGCTAAGCAGAAATACCGCAAGTAGCATTGTCACAAAAATCGTCTTAAATTTTCTCATAAGATGTCTCCTTATTTGATTTTTACGAACTGAAGTAATAAACTGTTATCTACAGTATATATCATTTTCGATATTTTTCAATGTATTTCCACTTTATTCCCTATGTCCGCCTATTTGCCTGTTTCTGTCAAGTGCAGTTCCCTCTTCTTTGAGATTAAGCCCTTTAAATATGGCATTGTTTCCGAATTTTCTTTTTACTTTAAGTACGGCTTTCATTCTACTGCTTTCTTTTTCTTCCGAAATGCTGTTTGCTTCCAAGAGATTTCCCGTACAGCCTGCGCTGTTTTTATGGCCTATCTCACTCGCAACTATGGTCATCCTTCTAAACAGCAATATAGGATTTGCAAGTCTCTCAAACAGCTCCTCGCTTTTTTTACAGATTTCATTAGTAGAGTTGGTATATGATAAAAAATTTATCGAACCATGTGCCCCTTCCGGTACACTCCTTCCGTAAAAGTCTTTTATAATATTCCCGGTATATTTTTTAGCTGTCTCAGGATCTGTTAAACTGTCTATATCATATCCTATACTTAAAGTTATCTGCCTTGTGGCTGTATCTTTTTCAAGCAATGAAAATGAGAGTCTTTCAGCCATCTCTATAACAATCGTTCTTACCTCTTCATAGCTGTATGCTCTAAGCAATACCTGACCTTCGCTTATACTTTTCTTCTCCGGTGTATATGCTTTTATATCTTTGATTTCCGTATTGTCGATTCCCCATGCATGTTCTATTAAGAAACTTGCATTTTTTCCGAACAGCTTATATAAAAGATTCATTCCCTCATTGGCACGATTCTTTTTTAAGCTCTCCCTTGCTATATCTCCCATTGTATATATTCCGTACTTTGCAAGGTTTTTACTGTAGCCTCTTCCTATTCTCCAAAAATCTGTAATAGGTGTATGGCTCCAAAGCTTTTCTCTGTAGGATTTTACACTCAGTTCTCCTATTCTTGCCCCGTGTTCATTAGGTTTTGCTCTTTTTGCCATGATGTCCATAGCCACTTTTGCAAGGTACATGTTTTCACCTATACCTGCACTTGCCGTTATTCCTGTGGTATCAAGGACATCTTTTACCATTCTTTCCACAAATCCTGTTGCATCATCACCTGCATACCCGGTAATATCTATAAAGACTTCATCCACCGAATATACATATATATCCTCAGGTGATACATACTTTAGATATACGCTGATTATCCTTGCACTGTACTCCATATATTTTTTCATTCTCGGTACAGCCACCACCATATCAACTTCCAGTTTTACATTTTTTTTGAGTTCTTCAAGAGAATATGATTTTCCTTCAGGCTTGCCTACAAGCTTTTCTCTTCTGTAGTTTATTTCCTGCAGTCTTTTTATTACTTCAAAAAGTCTCGGTCTTCCGGGTATTCCGAAAGTCTTAAGTGCAGGGCTTACCGCCAGGCAGATAGTTTTTGAGGTTCTGCTCTCATCCGCCACCACCAGATTTATATCCATGGGATCCAGATTTCTTTCTCTGCACTCTACCGAAGCATAGAAGGATTTTAGATCTATTGCCGCAAATATCCTTTTTTTATTATTCATTTTCAATTATCTATTATTTTAGCTTCTTTTCCCAATGCAGGTATTATTTTGTTTAAAAAATCTTCAGTGCTTATTTTTAAGGTTGAGGTGTTCTCACAGGGATGACATCTGATAAAATCGGCCTGTATTACATCTTTGTCTATAACAAGGTCAACTCTGTTGTCTTTATCGTTTAAAAGTCCCAGTACACTTACAGAACCCGGTGTTACATCCAAAAATTCCTTCAAATAGTTCTCTTTTGCAAAGGAGAGTCTGGACATATCCAGTTTCTTTGAAATATCTTTTGTAACATATTTCTTATCTCCCGGCATCATAAAGAGGAAAAACTTTGTTTCCTGCCTGTTGCAAAGGACTATATTTTTGCATATCTTAACTCCAAGCGCACCCTCTATCTCCTTGCATTTTTCCATATCTGAAGCCTCGTCATGGTCTACAACTTCGTATTCCACTCCCAGACTGTCCAAAAAATCATAACATCTTTTTTCTTTATCCTGTCTGTTTTCTATATCAACAGGCCTTCCCTTATAGGGTTTTGAAATATACATAATAACCTTCCGAAATTACTCTAATACAAACACATATTTTTTCTCATTTGAAAGCTCTTTATCAAACTTGAATCCGAGTCTGTCAAACTTTTTTATTTCCTCTTCATTTTGGATATTTCCCGATGCAATGAAGTTTACCATCTCACCTCTTGCCATCTTTGCCATGGTGGCTTTTTGTACTACCTTCCCGTCTTTTTTCTCGGCAAACACACAGGTGATGAATTTATTTTCTTTTGAAAGATAGCTTTCTATAGTTTTTGAATATTCTTTTGAGGCAAGATTTATTACTACTTCTCCGGTTTCAAAGAGCTTTCTATATATTTTATCGCCCCAAAACTCATACAGATTTTTATGCTCTCCTATCTCCATCTTTGCCTGCATCTCAAGTCTGTACGGACTTACGCCGTCAAATGCTCTAAGTATTCCGAAAAATCCCGAAAGTATATATAAATTCTCTTTTATATACTCTATTGCGGAAGCTTCCATTACATTTACCGCCATATACTGATACTGTATACCTTGATAAGAAAATATTGCAGGGGTAAGACTCCCCTGCAAATTCATGTTTTTAAATCTGTCAAAATTTTCATTTGCAATTTTTTCATTGCATTTCCATATCTCTTTTAGCTCTTCATAAGATTTTTTTCTTATCTCTTCTAAAAGGATCTTACTCTTATCAATATATGTAGGTACACTGCTTCCGATATAACAGTCCGTATTTTCTATCATTGTCTTGGCAGGTGATACTACTATTTTCATTCCAAAATCTCCAACATCTCAGCCGGATTCTTGGCGGCTTTTACCTTATCCATCGCCTCTATGATAATTCCCTTTTCATCTATAAGATATGTGGTTCTTACCACTCCCATAGATACTTTTCCATAGAGTTTTTTCTCATGCCATACATCATATGCCTGTATCACGTCAAGCTCGGGATTTGAAAGCAATGTAAACGGCAGTGAATATTTATCTTTAAACTTCTTATGTGATGCCACACTGTCCTTACTGATGCCTACAACCTCTACTCCTTTTTCCGTAAACTGCGGATACAACTCTCCGAAGCCACAGGCCTGGCTTGTACATCCGGGTGTATTGTCCTTAGGATAAAAATATAATATAAGTTTCTTACCTTCATAATCTGAAAGGTTTCTGACTGTTCCGTTCTCATCCGGAAGTGAAAACTCCGGTGCTTTTGTTCCTATCTGTAACATAAATTTCCTTCCTTATAAAATCTCTTTAAATATACCCTTAAGTGCCGGATATATCTTTCTAAACTTTTGGTACTTTTTTTCGTATTTTGCCACGAGTTCAGGATCCGGTTGTATTCTTTCTTTTATTTTTATTATGGACTTTGTAGCCGCTTCAACACTTTCGTATTCATTGCAGCCTACTGCCGCAAGTATGGCAGCTCCAAACCCCGGACCTTCCTCACTTACAGGTACTTCAACTTCTACATTCATGATATTTGCCACAAGTTTTTTCCAAAGTGCACTCTTTGCACCTCCGCCGCATATCATGGTCTTCTTTATTTCTATACCGAGGCTTCTTGCCACTTCAAGAGAATCTCTGAGTCCAAAAGTAACACCCTCAAGTATTGCCAGTGTCATATCTTCTCTTCTTGTGTCCATGCTCATTCCTATAAATGTACCTCTTGCAGCCGGATCATTGTGAGGTGAGCGCTCTCCCATAAGATATGGTAAAAAGAACACCTTATTTTCTCCAAGATTATCTATATTTTCCTGTTCTTTTGAAAAATCCTTTGTCTTTAAAATATCTTCCATCCACCATTTATTACATGAAGCCGCACTTAGCATACATCCCATAAGGTGGTATTTTCCGTCCGAATGAGCAAATGAATGAAGTGCATTATACTTATCAACTCCAAATTTTTGGCTTGATATAAATATTGTTCCCGAGGTTCCAAGAGAAATATTGCAGGCTCCTTCTCCCACAGTACCTGTTCCTATAGCCGCAGCCGCATTATCTCCTGCTCCTGCGATTATCTTTATATCTTCATTAAGTCCAAGCTCTTTTGCAAGCTCAGGTTTTATATTACCTACCACATCAAAGCTTTCGAAAAGTTTTGGAAGCATAGTTTCTGAAATACCGCATATTTCAATCATCTCAGATGACCATTTTTTATTCTTTACATCCAAAAGTAACATACCGGAAGCATCCGAATAATCTGTAGAAAAGCTTCCGCTAAGCATATAGCTGATATAATCCTTTGGAAGCATTATTTTTGAAATTTTTGCAAAAATCTCAGGCTCGTTTTCCTTTACCCAAAGTATCTTAGGTGCGGTAAATCCCGCAAATGCAATATTTGCAGTGAGCTTGGAAAGTTTTTCCTTTCCTACAACATTGTTTAAATAGTCGGTTTCCTCAGTACTTCTACCGTCATTCCAGAGTATGGCAGGCCTTAGCACATTGTCATCCTTATCAAGGATAACCAGCCCATGCATCTGTCCTCCGAAGCTGATACCGCCTATCTTATCGTCTAAATCTGCAGCTATCTCCTTTAAGCCTTCTTTTACCGCTATAAACCAGTCTTCGGGCTTTTGCTCACTCCATCCTGAATGCGGAAAGTATAGAGGATACTCCTTAGATACAGACTTTACAAGTTCACCCTTACTGTTCATCATTACAAGCTTCAGGGCTGAGGTTCCCAAATCAACACCAATATAATACATACACGTCTCCATAAATTAAAAATTTATTCTATTATCTATTACATTAAGATTCTACTCTTACCTTGTCAATTGTATTCTTGCTCTTTTTACTGATAAAGTTGCTATCCTGTTTTATGTCTGTTTTGATCTTTTAAATCTTTTCGGTAAATGCAACTTAAATACCGAGTCCACAAAGAATATGGCAAGGGCTATGGATCCCGCAATTTTTAATGCTTCATTCATATAGGTACTCAGATATGACGACTCTCTTATAAAGGCGTAAGCGCATCTGTATATTGAACCTCCGGGTACTATCGGTAATATTCCCGGTATAAGGAAATTACTTACCGGTGCTTTTAAAACTCTGGCAAGTATATGTGACATTGTTGCAATACAAAGTGCTGAAACAAGGGCGGCAATCTCCACCCTACTTGCTACCATCTCCATTAAAAGATATACAGCCCAGCCCACCATTCCGGTCATCCCTGCCTGTACCATGTATTTTTTCGGCAGCTCAATCATGATACAAAAAGCCACCACTGCAATAAATGCACCAATTATCTTAAATAACATACTCGCCTCACAAAATCACATATGCCAGTGCCACGCCTACAGCAACCGCAAAGGCCACAACTCCCGTCTCAAGCATTCTGCTGACACCTGCGGTATAATCTCCGTTTAAGGTATCTCTCATAGCTGTGGTAAAGATAACTCCCGGTACTATCGGCATTATTCCACCTATTATTACCAGATCTATATTCATATTTGCAAATACAAATCTTTGAAATCCCACTGCTGTCAAAGCCATGGACAGTGTGGAGATCATATTCAGGAAAAATGAGTTAAACCCGAAAGGAACCAGTGCCCACTGTGTAATTGCCATTGCAAGTCCCGCAACTCCCGCAACCATGCAGTCGGTAAAATCTCCTCCAAGCATCATGGCGAAAAATAGTGCCACTCCTACAAAGGAAAGTCCGTAAAGCACACCTCTAAACTGCCTTACATCCCTTATCTTCTTTATCTCATCATATGCCGTATATATATCTATAGTTCCTGCACTCAGGGCTCTTGATACATTGTTTATCAGATATATTCTGTTGATATTTGTAGTTCTTTCAGGTACTCTTTTTGACATGGTGATAAGTCCTTCATCACTGTCCAAAGTCAAAGTAATACCTGTTGCCAGAACAAATGCAGTATGTGATTCACATTTTGAATAGTCAAGTATCCTGTTCATAGTATCTTCCACTCTACTGATCTCCGCTCCGGCTATGAGCATAGTCTCACCTGCAAGCATGGCTGTCTCCGCAACCACTCTTTCAAGGCTTCTTGACACTTTTTTTTTGTCTGCCACTTCCTCTTCTCCAATTTATTATTTTTATAAGTTTGCTCTGAGCTCACTTATCTTATCTCGCAAAAGTGCCGCATTTCAAAATCCAGCTCCGCAGCGGCTCTAAACATTTTCTTTTCAAGCTCTTTTATAAGCTTGTTTATCTCTACTTTATCCATGGACTCCACATCCTTATCAATAGTTGATACACTCTCGGCAGCCTTTGATATCGCTATCAGATCTCTTACCGCCTTCTTTATTGTGGTAGGTGTGATACCATGCTCTTTATTGTAGGCTTCCTGTATGCCTCTTCTTCTGTAGGTCTCATCTATTGCCGCCTTCATAGAGTCGGTCATATTGTCGGCATACATTATTACATGTCCGTCCGCATTTCTTGCGGCTCTTCCTATGGTCTGAATAAGTGAGGTCTCACTTCTTAAAAATCCCTCTTTATCCGCATCAAGTATTGCCACCAAGGTAATCTCCGGTATATCAAGTCCCTCACGCAAAAGATTGATACCTACAAGTACGTCAAATTTATCAAGTCTCATATCCCTGATAATCTCCGCTCTCTCTAAAGTATCAATATCTGAATGCAGGTATCTTACTCTGATACCCACTTCCTTCATATATTCGGTAAGATCCTCCGCCATTCTTTTTGTGAGAGTGGTGATAAGTATCTTGTTCTTTTTTTCGATTTCTTTGTTTACCTCGGATATCAAATCATCTATCTGACCTTCTACAGGTCTTACACTTATAGGCGGATCCAAAAGTCCTGTAGGTCTTATGATCTGCTCCGTTCTAAACATTTCATGCTCTTTTTCATATACACTTGGTGTAGCTGATACAAAAAGCATTTGATCTATCTTTGATTCAAACTCCGAAAATTCCAAAGGTCTGTTATCAAGTGCCGAAGGCAATCTGAAACCGTAGTTTACCAGTGTGGTTTTTCTGGATCTGTCACCTGCATACATTCCTCTAATCTGTGGAATGGTAATATGAGACTCGTCTACGATTATAAGAAATTCATCCTTAAAGTAATCTATCAATGTATAGGGCGGTTCACCGGGTGCTGAACCTGTAAGGTGTCTTGAGTAGTTTTCTATTCCCGAGCAAAATCCGGTCTCTCTCATCATCTCCACATCAAAATGAGTTCGCTCATCTATTCTCTGAGCTTCTATAAGCTTATCCTCCGATTTGAAGAACTTTACTCTCTCTTCACACTCTTCCAAAATATTTTGTGTGGCAATCATCATCTTTTCAGGCGCCACCACATAATGAGATGCCGGGAAAATGACCGCATGTGAAAGTTCGGCCAGGATATTTCCTGTCAGTGTATCTATCTCAAGTATTCTGTCCACTTCATCACCGAAAAACTCAAATCTTAATGCTGTGGATGTGGATGCCGCCGGAAATACTTCAAGCACATCTCCACGCACACGAAAAGTACCACGGTGAAAGTCCATATCATTTCTGTCATACTGCATATCTATAAGCTTTCTTATGACATCATCTCTGTCTCTTTCCATTCCGGGCCTTAAGGATACTACCATCTCCTGATAGTCTATTGGGCTACCAAGTCCATATATACATGACACTGAAGCCACTATTATCACATCTTTTCTTTCTGAAAGCGATGCTGTGGCGGAGTGTCTGAGTTTATCTATCTCGTCATTTATTGCAGAGTCTTTTTCGATATATGTGTCTGTGGAAGGCACATATGCCTCAGGCTGATAATAATCATAATAAGAAACGAAGTATTCTACCGCATTTTCAGGAAAGAACTCTTTGAACTCTCCATAGAGCTGGGCGGCCAATGTCTTATTATGTGCTATTATAAGTGTAGGCTTTTGCAATTTTTGAATAACATTTGCCATGGTAAATGTCTTACCGGAACCTGTCGCACCGAGCAAGGTTTGAAACTGGTTTCCTTCTTTAAATCCTTTTACCAACGCCTCTATTGCTTGAGGCTGATCTCCTGTAGGCAAAAACTCTGAATGTAATTTAAATTCCATTATTTTTAACCTTTCTGTCTGTCGGCAACTGCCAACCTACAAAAATTATAGCATGTGATAATACAAAAGTACAGTTAAAAGAACATTTGTTCGAAATATTTTCATACTGTTTTATAATTCAAATACAGTATAAATCAGCTTTACGGATTGCTTACCTGCAGTATTCCTGCCTGCTTCTCCAACATATTTATAAAGCTTTCCATCTGTCTGTTTACGAACTTATCTTTCTTGTGCAGTACCTGATAATTCACCTTTATATGAAAATCCTTTATAGGCAATACAGCCAATGTGTTATCTCTTAGTTTCGGCTCTATCAAAAATCTCGGTAACACAGAATAGCCCATATTGTTGCACAAAAGTTTGATAATCAGATTGGTATTCTGTGATTCAATACTTGGTTTTATACTAAGACCAAGCTCCGAGAGTTTACTCTCAAAAATATATCTGTAGCTTGAATTTTTCTCCGTAAGTATACAGGGATAACTTAGGATCTCTGAAAGCTCTATTTCATTTTTGTATGCCAACGGATGATTTCTTGAAGCACAAAATACCACTTCGGTCTCCATCTGTACATCCGCAACGAAATCCTTTGAAACACTGGGTTTATCAAGTAACAGCATTATATCTATATTATTATGTTTTATTCCCTCAAACAGTTCCGTCGGAGTACATACCTTTACTTCTACCGATACATTCGGATTCTTCTCATAAAACTCTGCCAAAACCTGCGGAAATAATGTGTCGCAAATGGAATCTATTGTTCCTATTCGAAGTTCACCCGTGAGCATGTCATCCGTTCTTATTAATGACTCTTTTGCCTCTTCATTGAGCATAAGTATTTTCTCTGCATATGGATAAAACTGCTTTCCGTGATCGGTAAGTCGCACCTGCTTACCGAGTCTGTCAAAAAGCCTCATACCAAGATCAACCTCGAGTTGTTGTATCTGTATTGATACAGCTGCCGGTGAATATCCCAGCATCATTGAGGCTTTGTAAAAGCTACCCGACTCTGCTATTTTCACGAAGGTATTAAGCTTCTTTAAATCTAAAAAATTTTCCATAATTTCCCCTTTATCATGGTTGGTAAATGTTTTGTAGTCCCACAGCATATTAAATACATTTAACTAATTATGTTTATTTTTCTTGAATTATATATTTAATTTTTTAAGATTTACAATTTACATATGAATCTAATATACTATATATATATAGTTTTTACCATAATAATATTTAGTAAAACCGGCTGTTTGGGGGGTGTATTTAGTTTAATGAATAAGGATGATATTAGGTACAGGACCTATGTACAAATATTGAGGGAAGAACTTGTACCGGCTATGGGATGTACAGAACCCATAGCACTGGCTTATGCGGCGGCAAAGGCAAGAGAAGTGCTTGGCAAATTGCCTAAAAAAGTGCTTGTTGAAGCCAGCGGCAGTATTATTAAAAATGTAAAGAGCGTGATAGTTCCAAATACCGGATATCTGAAAGGTATACCTGCGGCGGTGGCAGCCGGTATAGTTGCAGGTGATGCCGACAGAAAACTTGAAGTTATTTCAGATGTGGATGATAACAAGAAATGTGAAATTGCGAATTTTATAAATAATATAGAAATTGATGTAATTCCTCTTGATATAGGTTATGTATTCGACCTTATTATTACACTCTTTGCTGATGATGAGTATGTAAAGATTCGTATTACAAATCAACATACAAATATAGTGCTTATTGAAAAGAATAATGATATAATTTTTAAAGCTGAAATAGAAAATAACGCTACATCCACAAGTGCAGATAAAGATCTGCTCAATATGAATGATATCTGGGATTTTATAAACTCACTGGATATTTCGGACGTGAAAGAAACTCTTGACAGACAGATATATTATAATACTTCGATATCTGAAGAAGGTCTTTTGGGAAATTACGGTGCAAACATAGGCTCCGTGCTGCTTGATACCTATGGCAATGATGTAAAGATAAGAGCAAAAGCAAAGGCCGCCGCAGGCTCGGATGCCAGAATGAACGGCTGTGAGCTTCCTGTTATTATAAACTCCGGAAGCGGTAATCAAGGTATTACCTGTTCAATTCCTGTTATCGAGTACGCCAAAGAATTAAAGGCGTCAAAAGAAAAGCTTTATCGTGCACTTGCACTTTCAAACCTTACTTCCATACATCAAAAACATGGTATAGGTACCTTATCTGCCTACTGTGGTGCTGTAAGTGCCGGAGCAGGTGCAGGTGCGGGTATCGCCTATCTTACAGAAGGCAGTCTTGAAGCTGTGGAGCACACTGTTGTGAATACTCTGGCTATCGTATCGGGTATTATGTGTGACGGCGCAAAGGCATCCTGTGCGGCTAAAATAGCCTCTTCCGTGGATGCGGCTATTATGGGACTTAGCATGTACAGAGACGGCCAAGCTTTCCATGGCGGTGACGGTATTGTAATGAACAATATCGAAGAGACTATCAAGGGAATTTCAAAGATAGGCAAGGACGGAATGAGAGAAACAAATAATGAAATCATAAAACTCATGGTAGAAAACCATTAAATCTTTAGGAGGATTTTGATATGAAAAAGAATGGTATTTTAAACAGTCTGCCTTTTAGGCTGTTACTTGCACTTGTAATAGGTATTGCTGTAGGACTTTTCCTCAACAAAAATGATACAGGTGCATTCTCTGTAGCTCTGCTTAATATAATAGTAACTGTTAAGTACATTGTAGGACAATTTATAGGATTTTGTATTCCGCTTATTATTATAGGTTTTATTGCCCCGTCTATTACAAGGCTTGGAAGCAATGCATCAAGAATACTTATAGTAGCTCTTATAATAGCCTATGTTTCTTCCATCGGTGCGGCATTATTTGCTACAGTCTCAGGATTTTTGATCCTTCCTCATATGAGTCTGGCACCTGAAGTTGAGGGACTTAAAGAATTACCGAAACTTGTGTTCCAGCTTTCCATACCGGCTATAATGCCTGTTATGAGTGCTCTTTTCTTCTCTGTAATGGTTGGACTGGCTGCAGCATGGAACAGAAGTGAGCTTATCACCGGTGTTTTGGAAGAATTCCAAAAGGTAGTACTAAGTATAGTAACAAGATTTGTTATTCCTGTACTTCCTATTCTTATCGGTACTACTTTTGCTACTCTCGCATATGAGGGAAGTATAACAAAACAATTACCTGTGTTCCTCGTTATTATCATTATGGTAATGATAGGTCACTATATATGGTTGGCACTTCTTTATTTGATTGCAGGTGCTTATGCAGGTGCAAATCCTTTAGATATAATAAGAAACTATGGACCTGCATATATGACTGCAGTAGGTACAATGTCAAGTGCCGCTACACTTTCAGTTGCTCTGGAATGTGCTAAGAAATCAGAACCGCCTCTTCGTGATGATATGGTAAATTTCGGTATTCCGCTATTTGCAAATATTCACCTTTGCGGCTCTGTTATGACTGAGACATTCTTTGTTATGGTAGTTTCAAAAATGCTTTACGGAGAATTCCCTTCTCCTGAAAAGATGATTCTGTTCTGCCTCCTCCTTGGTGTATTCGCAATAGGTGCACCGGGAGTTCCGGGAGGTACAGTAATGGCTTCCCTGGGTCTTATAACCGGAGTTCTTATGTTTGACGAGACCGGAACCGCTCTCATGCTTACCATTTTTGCCCTACAAGATTCATTTGGTACAGCTTGTAATGTAACCGGTGATGGTGCCTTGACACTTATACTTACCGGATATGCAAAAAAACATAAGATCGAACCGCAAAATCTAGGAAACATACTGGAGTAAAATAAAAAGTCCCTGAAATGGGACTTTTTTGTTTATTTGCTTTTATTATTGTATATCCATTTTACTACAGCCATTGATATTATTATTATATATCCTATTACACTGAATCTGTCGGGTATTTGCTGCATAAATATAAAACCGAGTAATGCCGAATATATAACCTGCGTATAATCATATATCGCTATTTCCTTTGCAGGTGCATAGCTGTAAGCCTTTGTAATGCATATCTGTCCTATCATGGCACCGCATCCTGCAAGTACAAGCATTGTAAGCTGTATAAGGCTTGGACTTACATAGTTCATCGCTATAAAAGGTATTCCTGCAATAGTTGAAAAGCATGAAAAGAAAAATACTATAAACATTCCGTTCACACCGTTTCCTGTAAGTTTTCTCACAAGAGTATAGGCAATTCCGGCCATCATTCCACCTGCAATACCTATAAGGGCAGGAAAAAATGTAAAGTTTGCTCCGGGCTTTGCTACAAATATCATTCCTACAAAGGCTATGACAGTAGCAATGATATCAACTGCTCCGGCCTTTTCTTTCAGTATCAAAAAACCTGCCAATATAGCAAAGAAAGGACTCATTTTATTTAGAATTGTGGCATCGGCCATATTCATATGGTCTATGGCATAGAAATTGCATATAATGCCTGCCATACCGCAGGTAGATCTAAGCAGCAGTATACCAAGATTCTTACCGCTTACAGGCTTAGGTCTTCCACTTTTCATAAGCATAAAAAATGCCACAAAGGCCGCAATTAAATTTCTGAAAAATGCTTTTTCAAATGTAGGCAGATCTCCTGCCAGTCGTACAAAGAGCCCCATTAGGGCAAATCCGAATGCAGCACCCAGTATATACAATATTCCGATCTTTTTATTGTAATTATTCATATTGAAATTCTTCTCTTGTATGTTTTTCTCCAAATACCCTGCCAAGTTTCTTAAGGCAATATAAAAATCCCGGTATAAGGAATATATCCGCTATAACCCACGCAAGCGGTGATCCCATACATGCAGCAACAAAGCCGAAGTATTTAACACCTACAAAACCTACGATACCTCTTGCAAACATCTCACATATACCTGAAATTATTGCAAACATCGGAAATCCCATTCCCTGAATGGAATTCCTCCATACATTTACAAATATCAGAGCAAAGTAAAATCCGGAGTTCCACAAAAGGAATATTCTGGCCTTTCTATTACATCGGTTTTTGAAGCATCTATAAAGAGTTTCGGCAACTCTCCACCTATAAATATCATCAAAATAAATACAATAGCCGAATATATTATACCTATTATTGTTGCTACTTTTACGCCTTCTCTAACTCTGTCAAGTTTTCCAGCACCTACATTTTGTCCGCAATAAGTGGCCATGGTCGCTCCAAGAGCATCTGTTACGGCGACGCAGAAGCTGCTTATCTTACTGCCTGCGGTAACAGCCGCCACTGTTATAGCGCCAAGCCCGTTTACTGCAGCCTGCAATATTACAGAGCCTATTGCTGTAATAGAGTACTGAAGACCCATTGGTATACCCATTGACAATAATACTTTAATATGTCTCATGGAGATCTTACGCTCTCCATCATCCGTCCTCAATATATGAAATCTCTTTTTCATGAATATAACGCAGAGTATTCCGGATACCAGCTGTGAAACAACAGTAGCATAGGCAGGTCCCGCAACACCAAGTCCCATCACCTGTATAGATACTATATCAAGCACTATATTAAGAAGTGCAGCAACTATAAGAAAATACAGTGGTGTTTTTGAATCTCCCAGTGCTCTTATAATACTTGCAGTCAAGTTATATAAATACATTACCGGAATACCTGCAAATACTATTATTATGTAAATATATGCTTCATCGATGATTTCTGTCGGTGTATTTGTAGCTATAAGTATTACCCTTGTCAGCAAACATACTACCGCTGTCAGTATAACCGAGAAAAAAATCCCCATATATGCCGCATTCACAGTATATTTTCTCATCTCACTATAGTCTTTTGCTCCGAATTTTTGTGCTATAGGTATCGCAAATCCGGAAGTATTTCCTATAACAAATCCGTTTACCATGAAAAATATGGCACCTGTGGAACCCACAGCTGCCAATGAATTAACACCAAGATACTTACCCACCATTACAGTATCTACCATACTGTAAAATTGTTGAAATAAGGTTCCGATAAGCATTGGGATGGCAAATGCTAATATCAGTTTTAGCGGATTGCCACAGGTCATATCTGTAATTCCCTGTGTCTTCTTTTGTATTTCCTTTTCCATAACTACCTCAAAACAGTATTTACATTTCTTCAATACTCTTGTTTAAAACCAATTTCAGCTTTTCCATACTGTTATTTAATATAAGTTCCTGTGGAAAGTTCATTTCTCTCAATAATATATCACAATTTCTGAAATCGCCCACAGCGTCCGCATAGTGACTGTCCGTATTACATATGACATTTGTACCGTACTTTTTTTGCGGCCTCAAGCATCTTTATGGCATTTTCCTTCCGCTTTTGTCTGGCTGAATTAGGATTAAGTGAGGAATTGTTCAACTCCAGAACAATTCCTCTTTTCTTTGCTTCTTTTGCAAGTTCATCATGATCTATAGGATATCTTCCGTCATCCGGATGCCCTATGATCTTTACAAAGCGATTTGACATTGCACCGAAGTATGCATCCATATTCTCCTGTAAGCTTCCCGGATTTATGCAAATAGTATGGAGACTCGCTATAACATAGTCAAGTCTTCCCAGTATATTGTTATCTATATCCAAATTTCCTTTATAGTCTATTATATTTGCCTCTACACCTCTTAAAAATCAAAACATCTTTAAACCTTCTCGGTATTGCTTTGAAATTCATAAAGTATATATTTTTGCATGAACCCGGTACCGCCTCACTATGATCTGAAAATCCATATGCTAAAAGCCCTTTTGCCACCGCTTCTTCCATATTTTCTTTCAATGTGGAATATGCATGACCGCTGGCGATTGTATGCGTATGCAAATCAAATAAAAAATCCATATCAGTTCTTAAAAAGATCTCCAAGCTTGTCCATTGCACCTGCAATTCCGACCTTTGTAATCTGTGCCTTTACTCCGTTTACAACCGCGTCAAGCTGACCGTCAGGAATATCGATACCTGTAAGGTTCTCTATTGTCTTTTCAGGATCACTTGTAAGATTTGCTAAAAGTGCAGGATCCGCCTTGGCCTTATTTATTATATCTGTTACTATTTTTGTTATATCCATTTTTTCTCCTTTATAAAACTAAAGCCAAGACTGTAAAATCCTTGGCTTTAGCGAAATTAAGTGTATTTTATTAAATCATCTTTTCTGACATCTGCTTTGCAACTTCTTCTGCAAAGTTCTCGCTCTTCTTCTCAAGACCTTCACCTGTCTCGAATCTAACGAATCCCTTGATAGAAATATTTGCATTGTTTGCCTTAGCAACCTCTGCTACATAAGCAGCTACAGACTGCTTTCCGTCTGCCGCCTTTACATAAGCCTGGTCAAGAAGGCAAATCTCCTTAAGCTCTTTCTTGATTCTTCCCTCGATCATGCCCATAATAACCTTCTCAGGCTTTGAAGCTTCCTTAGGGTCGTTCTGAATCTGAGCTAAGAGGATCTCTCTCTCCTTTGCAAGGTACTCTGCATCAACTTCCTTATCTGAAGTATACTTTGGATGAAGAGCTGCAACCTGCATTGCTACGTTCTTTGCCATCTCTTTAATGTCATCATTTACAACATCTGTTACAAGGTCTACTAAAACACCGATCTTTCCGCCACCGTGGATGTATGAAACTATGCAACCGTCATTCTCTTCTACCTTCTCGAATCTTCTGATTGACATGTTCTCACCGATGATTGAGATCATGCTTGAAAGCTTCTCGCCTACTGTAAGGCTTGGATCAAGCTCCCACTTCTCATTAAGGAATGCGTCTACATCACTTGCACTTGTCTTTAATGCCTGTGCTGCAACCTCTGCAACATAAGTTCTGAACTTCTCATTCTTGCAACGAAGTCTGTCTCAGCATTTACTTCAACTACAACCGCTTTCTTTGCATCATCGCTAACACAAACATCTACGATACCTTCAGCTGCTATACGACCTGCCTTCTTCTGTGCTCCTGCAAGTCCCTTCTCACGAAGGAAATCAACTGCCGCATCCATATCTCCATCAGTTGCAGCGAGGGCCTTCTTACAGTCCATCATTCCTGCGCCTGTCATCTCTCTTAACTCTTTTACCATTGCTGCTGTTACTGCTGCCATTGTAAAACCTCCTAAACATTTATAAATATGACAAGTTGCAAAGCGGTAAAACCCTCTTTGCAACCCGTTTACAACTCAAATCTCTTTAAAATTAGAACTGTCTGTCGTCCAAAGCTTCCTTATCAGGTGTGAATGTCTCACCCTCAAGTGAATCATCAGCAACATCCTCTGATGTTGAAAGGATCTCACCCTGATTTGCCTCGATAACGGCATCTGCCATCTTAGCTACGATAAGCTTTACAGCACGGATAGCATCATCATTTCCCCGGGATAAGATAATCAAGCTCATCAGGATCACAGTTTGTATCACAGATACCGATAAGTGGAATACCTAAAGTATGAGCCTCCTGAACACAGATTCTCTCCTTCTTTGGATCTATAATAAATATAGCGTCAGGAATGTTCTTCATATCCTTGATACCGCCGAGGTTCTTCTCAAGCTTCTCCCATTCCTTCTTTAACTGAATAACTTCCTTCTTTGGAAGTAAATCAAATGTACCGTCTTCGCTCATCTCTTCCAACTGACGAAGTCTCTTGATTCTTGACTGGATTGTCTTAAAGTTTGTAAGCATTCCACCAAGCCATCTCTCGTTAACATAGTACATTCCGCAACGCTCTGCCTCTTCTTTGATAGCATCCTGTGCCTGCTTCTTTGTTCCTACAAAAAGAATCTTTCCACCATCTTTAGCTATATCTGACATAGCATTATATGCTGTATCAACCATACCTACACTCTGCTGAAGATCGATAATGTGGATACCGTTTCTCTCTGTGTAGATATATGGAGCCATCTTAGGGTTCCATCTTCTTGTCTGATGTCCAAAGTGAACACCTGCCTCAAGTAACTGCTTCATTGAAATAACACTCATTGTTTTTCTCCTTTGGTTTTTCTTCCATCAAGCTTAAGAAAAGGACCTATGGCACCTCTTTCCCTATTCACTTGATGTGCTTATTTAGCTATAAAATTCTATCATAATATTCATCATATTGCAACTCTTCTTTTCTATTACCATGATACAAAATAAGACATAGTATAAACCCGGCCGCTGCGCCTGCCACATGAGCGGTATTATCCACACCTGTAGTCCTAAATCCTGTATAAAGCATTAATGCAAGAGAGATTGCTATCTGATGTACGCTAAGATCTTTTATTCTTCCTTTGTTTCTCAAAAGTGCATATAGCAGTGCTCCGACTATACCGAATATTGCACCTGAAGCACCGGCACTTACAGCCACATCACCTGTATAGGTCTGAAACCAATCCGAACCTATATTTGCGATTATACCTGAAAGCATATATATAATGAAAAATCTCACATGGCCAAGTATATCTTCAAGTTTTCCTCCAAGCATTACAAGTATAAGCATGTTGTTAACTATATGTTCTATTCCAAAGTGCATAAACATGGAAGTGACAAGTCTGTAATACTCACCGTTTTTTATATTTTCCGGAAAAGCCGCACCGTACTTTAGCATTACCATTGTATTTTCAGAACCGCCATGAGTTTCAAGGAATATAAAGTATATAATATTTACAACGATAATACTGATAGCAATATAATTTTTTTTACCTATCCCAAGTTCCATTATATGATACACTCCGCTATTTTCTTTGCGGTTTCTCTTTGTACTTCTTTGTCCGACTGTCCGGGCACCCAGCTTACAATACTTGAAGCATCGTCATATCTCGGTATTATATGAATATGGCAATGGAAAACCGTCTGTCCTGCACTCTCTCCTGTATTTGCCAGGGTATTAAATCCTGTAGCTCCAAGAGCGGCCATAGAAGCCTTACCAAGTTTCGCAGCCAAAACAATTGCTTTACCTGCTATATCCTCGCTAAGTTCTGTGATATCTCTTGCATGTGCTTTCGGCAATATAAGCATATGCCCCTTGCTTGCAGGTGAAAGATCAAGTATTACCTTGAAATTGTCGTCTTCAAACTGTGTCTGAAGGAATCTCTCCATTGGCTATTTTACAAAAAATACAATCCATATTTACCTCACTTTAATCATTATTAGCCCACTCCGGCTCCTGCGGTGTTTCAAATGTCCCCTTTATGTTTGTATCACCGTCTATTGCCACAAGTACTCCTGCCGAATTGGTCTTATACTCCACTTTGTCGGCATCTTTTACTTTGCCGTTTGATACAATTTTACCTGATGAGTTCACCACATAATTTGTAGTTCCGCTTCCATTCTCATTCGGAACCGCAAAAACCTGATATTTCAAAGACTCGTTTGCTTTTACAAGCCTTCCTTTATAATAAAGCTTGTGATCCTTTGTACCTGTAAGCCCTTTTCCGCTTGAATTCTGGAAGAAGTACTCCTCCGACTTGCCTGTTCCGTCCTTTATTGTGTGCTTACCCTTCATCAGATAGCATTGTGACTCGTTTCCGAAATAGTATGCCGAATAGGTATTTCCTTGATAAACCTTTTGGATACCGTATACAGGTGTGCCGTTTTTGTCAAAAAGATACTGCTTTCCCTTTATTTTCTGTAGATCATTCGCATTCAGTTTTTCACTTTTTGAAGCAAACGGCTCACCCAGTGATGAGAAATAAAACCACACAACAGAATTATTATATTCTCCTTCAAGTTCCTCAGGCGGCTCTATGGAATACCATCCTGTCCTTACAGTTCCGTCAGCATTCATATATTTGAAGTTCTTAATAGTAGGATTTGAATCTCCGGAAGTCTGTACCCAGCCTGTAACCAACTCTCCGTTCTCATTGAAAGCATATCTTACACCGTCTATCTTCTTTTCACCGAATTTTGATCCGTTTGACAATACAGGCTTGAATTTTTTTCCTGTATTTGTAAAATAAAACCACTTTTCATCCGAAGACGAATTGGGTCCGGTTCTTCTCTCTTCTTCATCGCTTGGCGGCATAAGTTTATACCAGCCTGTCACCATTGTACCGTCATTTTTTATATAGTAGTTATTATCAAGTATCCAGCCGGTGAGCATCTTTCCATCTTCATCAAAGTAATAATATTTATTATTTATGTTCTTCCAATTTCCCTTGACTGCCTTACCGCCTTCCTGGAAATACGCCCAGTACTCTTTACTTCCGTCGTTTAGCTTCTCCAGCCCTCCGCTATAAGTCCCTGGTCATCAACATAATACTTGTCATCATCTACCCAACTGTTGGTTGCCATAACACCTGCGTCGTTTAGGTAACGCCATTTGTCATCGGCACCTTTTCTCCACTCATTTGTTATTTTATTATTGTTTCTGTCTAAGTAAGTCCAATCGGAACCCGATTTTGCCCAGCCTTCAGCATATACACTTACAGGTGTTGCCAAAAGTAAGCCTAAAGCCAAAACGGGTAGCAGTGTTTTCTTTTTCATATTCTACTCCATCATTTTATACTGATAAATTTCTTTTTATTACCGCCATAAGCTCATTTGTACTATACATTATACACTACAAGGTTGTATTTTTCATTACATTTACCTTAACTAACGCAAAAAAACCCGTTTCTGTCTAAGACAAAAACAGGTTTTGTTATATTCGTATATTTTTATTCTACAACATAAGGAAGAAGAGCTATATGTCTAGCCTTCTTGATAGCTACTGTGATTTCTCTCTGATGCTTAGCACAGCTTCCTGAAATTCTTCTTGGAAGGATTTTTCCTCTCTCTGAAATATATTTTCTAAGAGTTGCCACATCTTTATAATCAATAGCCTTTTCCTTATCACTACAGAATGCACAAACTTTCTTTCTCCTGCGTAATCCGTTAGCAGGTCTTCTTCTAGAGCCTTCTGCTCTATCAGCCTTGTTAAATGCCATGATAAAGTCCCCTTTCTTATTTTTAACCTAGTTAAATGGTAGACCCTCGTCATCAACTCCGTCCGGAATATTCATAAATCCGTCTGTACTTGCTGATGCCGGTGACGGTCTTGTAGAAGCCTGATAGCTGCTTGCGCCATCGCTTGCTCCCTTACTGTCTGCAAATTCCTGAGTATCTATAATAACCTCAGTTGTATAAACCTTTTGACCTTCCTTGTTGGTATAACTTCCTGTCTGAATACGACCGGAAACCAATACTCTCATTCCCTGTCTAAAATATCTCTCTGCAAATTCGCCGGCTTTATCAAATGCAACACATGGTATAAAGTCTGCGTTTTGTTCAGATGAGTCTCCACGTTTGAAACCTCTGTCTACCGCAAGAGTATATCTTGCAATTGCCATAGATCTCTCACCACTTGAATATCTTACTTCCGGGTCCCTTGTTAGTCTGCCCATTAATATGGCTCTGTTCATACAATATCTCCTTTATATTAAGCTTACTGCTTAACGACTAGGTATCTCACAACTGATTCCATGATACGGATATTTGACTCTAACTCGTTAGGGCAATTATTATCCTCTGACTGGAACTTAATGAAATAGTAGAATCCTTCTTTTTGCTTGTTAATGTCATAGGCGAATCTCTTCTTACCCCAATCATCGACATTTACAACGCTTCCACCAAATCTTGTGATGTAGTTTTGAACTTTCTCCAGAGCTTCTGCTCTTGCATCATCTTCAAGCTTACCATTAAGCACTAATGCTAATTCATATGTACTTGTCATTTCTTACCTCCTCTTGGTCTCTGGCCTTTGACATCGGTATCAAAAGCAAGGATTATGTGTCACAGTACTTAATAATATCATAGTTTATTTTTTATTGCAAGCGCTAAATCACTATCTTTTTACTCTGTTTTTTTGATATTCCGAAGGACTTAAAGAAGTGTATTTTTTAAATATAACCTACTTAACGGCCTCTTCATCTTGACTTATAATTATATAATAATTATAAGTCAACCATAAAAAGGAGAGCGATAAAAATGAGAACAGAATATGATATAAAGAATTTAAACCCAAGGAAAAATCCATATGCTAAACTTGTGAAGAAACAGGTTACAATCAATCTTGATGAAAGCATAATTGCTTATTTCAAAGAAAAAGCCGAGAGCACAGGTATACCGTATCAAACCCTTATAAATCTTTATTTGAAAGATTGCGTTCAGCATAACAGAAATCTTGAAATATCCTGGAATTAAATTAGATACAATACTAAAAACCGACCATGAAAACTTTTTTCACAGTCGGTTTCTTTATTTTTTTCTACATTATTCATCCCCCGCATTTCTTGCAGGGCATCCAAGACTTTGCCAGGTAAGATATGCAATAATGAACTTATCAATATCTCCATCCATTACGGCACTTACATTTCCACTTTCCGCTCCGGTTCTGTGATCCTTTACCATTGTATATGGCTGCATTACATAGGAACGAATCTGATTTCCCCAGCCTATGTCCTTTACATCACCTCTGATATCTGAAAGTTTTTCAACATTTGCCTGCTGCTTTAACATAAAAAGCTTAGCTTTTAGCATCTGCATAGCCTTGTCCTTGTTTTGGAACTGGCTTCTTTCATTCTGACACTGTACTACCACACCTGTAGGGATGTGTGTAATTCTTATAGCTGAAGAAGTCTTATTGATATGCTGACCGCCGGCACCTGATGAACGATAAGTATCTATCCTCAAATCGTCCGGATTGATATCCACATCAAGGTCTTCTTCTATATCAGGCATAATGTCACAGGACACAAATGAGGTCTGACGCTTTCCTGCCGCGTTAAAAGGCGAGATACGTACAAGCCTGTGCACACCATGCTCACTTCTAAGATAACCATAGGCATTTATGCCGTTTATCTGTAATGTAACGGACTTTATTCCTGCTTCATCTCCCTCCAGCATATCAAGAACTTCTACACTGTAGCCTTCTTTGGCTGCCCATCTGGTATACATTCTATAAAGCATTGAACACCAGTCACAAGACTCCGTTCCGCCGGCACCTGCATTAAGTTTCATAATGGCATTTGAAGAGTCGTATTCTCCTGTAAGCAATGTAGCTATCTTAAGTTCATCTATTTCCTTTGTAAATTCTTCAAGCATACCTTCTATCTCAGGTATAAGGCTCTCATCATTTTCCTCATAGCCCATCTCTATGAGAACTCCGATATCTTCGTATTCAGACTTTAACTTATTATATTTTTCGACAGTATCTTTGAGCTGTTTTGCCTCTCTTACTATCTTGGTACTCTCTTTTGGATCGTCCCAAAATGTAGGCTCTTCCATTGCACGATCAAGCTCAATTATCTTTTTTTCCTTACTGTCTAAGTCAAAGTGAATCCCTCACTTCCAGCAATATTTTTTCGTAGGATTGTAGTGTGGTTTTAAAACCGTCTAATTCTACCATTTGCTCACCCACTTTCATTTTTTTCTAAATATCCAAATGAATATCAACGACATTATATTAAAGTTTTAAGATTATGTAAACATTATCTGTTTAATATATCCATAAACTCATCACCTGTGATAGTTTCCTTCTCATACAGGAAACGAGATATTTCTTCAAGTTTATCTCGGTTTTCCATAAGTATCTGCGCAGCTTTCTCATGCTGAGCTTTCACCAAAGCTACAACCTGCTTATCTATAACAGCCGCAGTCTCAGCTGAAGCCACCAAAGAAGTATCACCTCCAAGGTACCTATTGTTAACAGTTTCAAGTGCAACCATATCAAAGTCCTTACTCATTCCGTATCTGGTAATCATTGCTCTTGCAATCTTTGTGGCCTGTTCTATATCATTTGAAGCTCCCGGTGGAAACATCCCCAAACACTACTTCCTCTGCAGCTCTTCCACCTGTAAGAGTGGCAATCTTATTTTCAAGCTCTGTCTTTGTCATAAGATAATGATTTCCCTCATCTACCTGCAAGGTATATCCCAGTGCTCCGGAAGTTCTTGGAATAATGGTTATCTTTGTAACCGGTGCCGAATTGGTCTGTTTAGCAGCTACAAGCGCATGACCTACTTCGTGATATGATACTCTCCACTTCTCAGCATCAGTCAATATGGAATTTTTCTTTTGATATCCTGCAATAACTACTTCTATACTCTCCTCCAAATCAGATTGATTTACAAACTTTCTGTTATCTCTGACCGCTCTTAGAGCCGCCTCATTTATAATATTTGCAAGTTCAGCACCTGAGGCACCTGATGCAATTCTTGCAATCAGCTTAAAGTCAACATCATCTGCAATCTTTATCTTCTTTGCATGAACCTTGAGTATCTCCTCTCTACCCTTTAAATCGGGGAGTTCTACAGGTACTCTTCTGTCAAATCTTCCCGGTCTTGTAAGTGCCGGATCGAGCGCATCGGGTCTGTTTGTAGCCGCAAGTATAATAACTCCCGAATTCCCTTCAAATCCGTCCATCTCAGTTAAAAGCTGATTGAGAGTCTGCTCTCTCTCATCATTTCCTCCTATCTGACCGTCTCTTTTCTTACCTATAGCATCTATCTCATCAATAAAAACTATACATGGCGCTTTTTCCTTTGCCTGTTTGAAAAGATCTCTCACCTTTGAAGCACCCATACCTACAAACATCTCCACAAATTCAGAACCCGACATTGAAAAGAATGGTACATTTGCTTCACCTGCCACAGCCTTTGCAAGCATTGTTTTACCTGTTCCCGGAGGTCCTACAAGAAGTATACCCTTTGGCATAGAAGCACCTATATCTTTATATTTACCCGGGTTATGTAAATAATCTACAATTTCAGTAAGATTCTCCTTAGCTTCATCCTCACCCGCAACATCATCAAACTTGATTCCTTCAGAGGACTTAACATATACCTTTGCACCTGATTTTCCCATATTTCCAAACATCAAAGAGTTTGCACTGTTTTTATCAAGCATTCTCTTTGTAATCCTGTTCCAAATAAAATAAAATATTGCCAGCGGAAGTATCCAGCTTAAGAGTGCGGATACAATCGGTGAATCCTTTCTTACTATCTCACTTGAAAATTCCACTCCCGCATCATGCAGTCTGTCTGTAAGACCCGGATCATTCATAAGACCTGTCTTATATACTGTCTTATCATTATTTCCCATAAAAAGTATTTGATTGGTCTGTATATCAACCTTTGAAATCTCTTTATTCTCAGTCATGGTCATAAATGTACCATAATCTACCTGCTTTATTTGACCTTCCTTTATAAACGGAAGCACCATAAAGTTTATTGCCATCATTATTATCAAGACTATAAAATAATAATACAAAAAAGGCCTTCTGTTTTTTGGATCATCTATCATATTACCTCCTTTTTTGATAATACAATCAATATCATTTTCTCTTATTCAACTACATTTCGAAGCTGTTGTTAGCACTATATCACTCCGAGTGCTAAAAGTCAACGAAAATATAAGATTAGATTGAATTCAATCTAATCTTATACCAATCTTTATGCTACTTTTTCAAATTTTATCTGAACTTTGAAAAGATCGCCATCTATAATTATATCAAACTTTCCGCCTTGAAGTATGGTCAAAGACTTTGCTATGGAAAGCCCAAGTCCACTTCCTTCAGTAGTTCTTGAAACATCACCTCTCACAAATCTCTCTGTGAGTTCATCAGGTCTTATATTTAGCGGATTTTCAGATATGTTTTTTATAACGAAAGTCGCTCCGGTATTATCTGAAATAATATCAATATAAATTCTTGAATTCTTAGCCGCATACTTGAAGGCATTATTGTAAAGATTTTCCAAAACTCTCCAAAGATGTCTACCGTCAGCCCTTATCATTACTCCGCTTGAAGGAGTATTTGAAATAATTGAAAGCCCTTTCTCGCTGAACTTTTCTTCAAACTCTCCGTTTGTTTGATTTATCATCTCTACCAGATCAATATCTCTAAGATCTACAGATATATTTCCGCTTGATACCTTACTTGCCTCAACCAAATCCTCAGTCAGATTTTTCAAATGCTGTGACTTTACGGATAGAATATCCAAATATTCCTGTATCTTGGCATTTTCCGGTTTCTCTCTCTTTATAAGATCCACATAGTTTATAATCGAAGTAAGAGGTGTTTTGATATCATGTGACACATTTGTTATCAAATCGGCTTTGAGTCTTTCACTCTTTACCTGCTCATTGATGGCACCTTGAAATCCCTTACTTATGTTGTTTAGATTCTTTACAACATTTGCCTCTCTTCCACCAAATTCTTCTTCATTCAGTCTGTATCTGGTATTTCCGTTTGCAATTTCTTTTAAAGCCTCTGCAATACTGTCAAAGGCTATTGCCGTCTTGTATATCTTATTAAATATAATGAAGTTTACAACCAAGAAGATGATAAAGCAGATAAATATCATCAACCTTCCAAAAAGACTCTTTTCATTTATTGTTGTAACAAGGAATAATGTAACCGCAATAAAGTCCACAAGCATAAGTACAAGGAAGTTTGAGCTCCATTTTTTCTTAAAACTCCTTTTTAACATGTATATTGAAAGACTCTCTTTAATCACTTTTGTATATGAATTCTTCCACAACAGTCCGGCCTTATACTCCCTTACAACTGAGAATAATATAGGTAAAGCTACGATATAAACAGAAGCATAATTTAACATTTGATCCGCAAAGCTCCAATGTTTCTTTTCTATATATATATGCAGTACTTTCTGCCCTATAAAGCTGTTTATTGCAAACACAAGCACAATGCCAAAAATAAGTAGAAGTATTTTTACCTCAACAGGTATGATATCAAAGAGTTTATTTATCCTAATACCTTTTCTTCCTTCACTGTGTCCGCTGAATATAAGCAAATATGCCATACTTAAAGCCATAAGTATAAGTCCTGCTGTAGCCATTACCAATCCGATTGAATATACTCTTCTCTGACTCAAATACTCAACATTCGCTAAAGCATATACATCTGTGGCAGTATACAATGTATTAACAGCAATATATACTTTATAAGGCTTTGAAAGTTTATCCGTAAGCTTTTCAGCCTGATAAGACAGCTCCTTTGGTATCTCACTCAAGTTCGTGTCCACTACCATGCCTTGTGAAGATGCTATCGCATACTTTCCGTATTCATAAACACTTTTGATATTAAGTGTTCTGTCATTTGTGTACACAACATCACCATACTCAAGTCTGTACCTGAAATTTGACGGTGCAAGAACAAATCTCTCATATGCATTATAATATTTTGACAGTAAAAAAAGACTCTCGGTTATCGCTGTCTTCATACTGATATATGCATCCCCCGGTTCAATAAGTCCGGAGTTATCCGCATATGTTCTGTAATTTACAAAATACGAGGTATCTTCTATTTGATTTACAAGACTTTGGTCTACAACACTTACCTGAAAATGTTCATCAATATAGTAACCATGTCTTTTAGCGTATTCTATTATTGCACCTACGGTAAAATCAACATCATTACTCGGTCCCATATTCAGACCGAATATATCCTTATTAACATCAAATTTACCGTCCGTTTCAAAAATATCCTTTAAATTTGCATACGAAAAAAGCAATGAAATATCCGAGTCAAACTGTGTTCTGAATGCCGGAGAATCATCATACTTCTCCGCATTCATCCACAGTATGCCTTTATTGAAATTTTCATTACAATAAATAATCGAAATACCTATAACAAAAACAACAAACGCTATTATATGTAATATGCTTGTCCAGACTTTCATCCTTCTTTTTGATAAAAATGTATTCTTATCCATATCAGCTTTGTTTTTCAATCTTGTATCCTACTCCCCAGACAACTTTCAAATATCTTGGCTCCTTAGGATTTAATTCTATCTTCTCTCTTATATGTCTTATATGTACGGCAACTGTATTGTCAGCTCCGATAGCCTCTTCATTCCAGATCTGCTCATATATTTCGTCAATGGAGAACACCTTTCCCGCATTCTTTGCAAGAAGCAAGAGTATATTATACTCTATAGGTGTAAGCTTTATCAGTTCCCCTGCAATTGTAACTTCCTTAGTCTCATCGTCAATTTCAAGGTCACCTACAACGACCTTTTGTGACTCAGGCACAGACATATTTCCAAGTTTTTTATATCTTCTAAGCTGGCTCTTTACTCTTGCAACAAGCTCAAGAGGATTAAAAGGCTTTGTAAGATAATCATCCGCACCGATATTAAGCCCCAAAATCTTGTCTGCATCCTCAGATTTTGCCGAAAGCATTATAATAGGCACAGTGCTGTTCTCTCTTATCTTCATCGTAGCTCTTATTCCGTCCAGTACAGGCATCATAATATCTATTATCAACAGATCAACTCTGTGTTTTGCCATCAATTTTACAGCCTCTTCACCGTCATAGGCCGTAAGTACCTCGAATCCCTCCCCTGAGAGATATATCTTTATTGCGTCTACTATCTCTCTATCATCATCGCATACCAATATTAATTCCATCGTTCCACCTTTATATCTTGACTTAATTTTTATTTTGATTTAGTTTTAAATGTAACTGTTTATATTATACCATTTGTTTTAATATAAAAAAATGAATATTTTCTAACAGTTTTGTATTTGACTATTATACACCATATCTGAAAGGTGCACATCAATTATAAATCGAAACTGTTAAAATTTTGTGTCTTACAAAGGAAGTTTATGAACAAAGATGAATATTTTTTAAAAGAAGCCATAAAACAGGCGAAGAAAGCCGGTGATATAGGTGATGTTCCTATCGGCTGTGTGATAGTTTTTGAAGATAAGATAATAGCCAGAGGATACAATAGAAGAAACAAGGATAAAAGCACACTCTCACATGCTGAGATCATCGCAATTAAAAAGGCTTGCAAAAAGCTCGGAGACTGGCGACTTGAGGATTGCACGATGTATATAACTCTTGAGCCCTGTCCTATGTGTGCCGGCGCTATAGTCCAGTCCAGAATAAAAAAGGTGGTACTTGGCGCTATGAACCCTAAAGCCGGATGTGCAGGCTCCATTATAAATGTTTTGCAAACAGACGGATTTAACCATAAAACAGATGTAGAGCTTATATCAGGTCCACTGCACAATGAATGTTCAAGTATGCTCACCGCCTTTTTTAAATCTCTAAGACAAAGTAAATCATAAAAACAACCGGGAGAGTCAAACTGCATTGACAGTCCCGGTTTTATACTTACTCTTCCACTATCTTTGCATCTTTTATTCTTCCATATGTATTAGGGCCTTCTTCATAAGTCTCAAATACACCTTCCACAGTGACAAGAGCATCTTCTTCAGGACAGTTTTCATGTCTGTTCATTTTTTCATCCGCCCAAAGCAGTTCAAGTCCCTGTGCACAGCATGCCGCCGCATCCTTTATCATACAGAAATGATAATATACATCCTTATCCTTACTGTATGAGGAATAGTAGTTTCCGCTTATTTTAAAACTCTTACCTACGTATGTCATAGGATCTATCATCATTTGGTATACGGTAGCATAAACCATATCAGGCCCCATAATTGTCAAATCATAATCTACCTCTCCGTCTTTTTTTTCAGATCCTACTTCAGTAGTTTCTTCTATATTATTCTCATTTATATTACTCTCGTTTGCCAATTTACTTTCAGCAACTGTCTTTTCATTATCAGCTTTACCGGCACTGCCGCATCCGGCCAGGAAAAGGCAGGAAAGCACTAATATAAACCTCTTCATAAGTATTTCCTCCTTTAATATACTACGACTATTATTATATTTTCTTCGCTCCGATATGTACAGTTAAAATTTATGTTACTAATCTTTAAATATTTGTCAGTTATTTCTTATACATTCATTATCAAACCTTTTTTTACTGTATAAATTCACCTAAAAAGAATTGTTTTTTTGTTTATTCTTACAATATTTTTGTTTACCTAAATTTTTTTAGTTTGCTATTGATTTGCCTTGTTAAAGATGTTATATTATAGATACCTAAAAAAATTTTAGGCATTCGAATAATAAAGGAATGGCAATAGTGATTTTTATGAAAAGAGATGATTTGACTTTAGAATCTTTGGTAATGATTGCACATGGTATCGCCAGGCATTTTGGCAACGACTGTGAAGTCTGTATTCATGATTTGCAAGCTGACGATCTGGAACACACTATTTGCTATATCATCAATGGTCATGTAACAGGAAGAAAAATCGGTGACGGTGCTTCCAAGATAGTTCTCGGAACTCTTGAAGCTTTGAAAAAGGGAGAAAACGTTAGTGATCACCTTGGCTACAAAACACATACCACCGACGGAAGAATCTTAAAATCTTCCACTGTCTTTTTAAAGGATGAAAGCGGAAAATACAGATTTATTCTTGGTATCAACCATGATATGACAAATTTCATAAATGCTCAGGCAACACTCTCCGGCATAGTCGAGAGCTTTGAAGCCGCCGAGGAAGACGTTTATGGACAAATCCCACTTAGTGTAAATGATTTGCTTGAAAATCTGATAGAACAAAGCGTAAGGATTGTAGGAAAGACACCTGCCCTTATGACAAAGGATGAAAAGATTAAGGCTATTAAGTTTTTACAGGATGCCGGCGCTTTTCTCATCACTAAGTCAGGGGACAAAATTTCCCAATTTTTCGGAATTAGTAAATTCACACTGTATAGCTATATTGAACAAGCTAAAACAGTTAATGAATAATAGCATTTTTGCTAAACAATTTAGGAGGTTTAAAATTTCATGTCACAACTAAAATGGGTCTTAAATAATATGCCCAAAACAGAGGATGCCAATCTTCCGATAATGTCTGTGGAAGAAGTAACAAAAGCGAAAGCATTTCATGAGAGCTTTCCTCAGTATACTCAAACACCACTGGCTGATTTGAAGGAAATGGCTGAATTCCTTGGATTAGGAACAGTAAAGGTAAAAGATGAGTCTTACAGATTCGGTTTGAATGCATTTAAGGTTCTTGGCGGTTCATATGCTATCGCTAAGTACATAGCTGATGAGATGAATGTAGATGTATCAGAACTACCTTATTCAGTTCTTACATCCGACGAGTTTGCAAAGAAATTCAAACCTGCTACATTCTTCTCTGCTACAGATGGTAACCATGGTCGTGGAGTAGCTTGGGCAGCAAATAAATTACATCAAAAATCAGTAATTATCATGCCAAAGGGTTCAACTGAGACAAGACTCAATAACATCAAGGCTGAGGGTGCTGATGCTTGGATTTCAGATGTAAACTATGATGAGTGTGTTCGTGAGGCTGCAAAACTTGCTGCAGGTGTTGAGCACGGTGTTGTAGTTCAGGATACAGCTTGGGAAGGCTATGAGAAGATTCCTGCATGGATTATGCAAGGATACGGTACTATGGCTCTTGAGGCTGATGCTCAGTTTGCCGAAAGACCTACTCATGTATTTGTTCAGGCAGGTGTCGGTTCACTTGCAGGTGCAATGGTTGGTTACTTTGCTAACAAGTACAAAGAGAACCCACCTATCATGGTAGTTGTTGAGGCTGAGGCTGCCGCTTGTCTTTACAGGGTGCTGTTGCGGCAGACGGTGATATAAGAATCGTAGATGGAGATATGGATACAATCATGGCAGGTCTTGCTTGCGGTGAGCCAAATATCACATCTTGGGATATATTAAAGAATCATGCAACATGCTTCATCTCAGCTGCAGATATCGTAGCTGCAAGAGGTATGCGTATGCTTAACGCTCCTTTAAAAGGAGATACTCAGGTTCTTTCAGGTGAGTCAGGAGCTGCTCCGTTCGGTGCACTTGCTACTATCATGATGGACGACGAGTACAAGGAGCTTAGAGAGAAACTAAACTTAACCAAGGATTCTAAGGTATTACTCTTCTCTACTGAGGGCGACACAGACCCACAGCGTTGGAGAAATATTATCTGGGAAGCTAAGGAAAGATAAGATAGTTATATATTGAAGGAGGAACAATACAATGGGTAAATTATCAAAAGAAGAGTTGGATAAGATTAAATCTTTAGCCGAAGGATACAAGGCTGATATGACAGCTTTCCTTCGTGCTATAGTTGCAAATCCGGGCGAGTCATCTGATGAGGCTGCTCACGTTGCTACTATCAAGGCTGAGATGGAAAGGTAGGCTTTGACGAAGTTAAGGTGGATCCGCAGGGTAATGTTATGGGATTCATGGGAAGCGGAAAGACTCTCATCGCATTTGACGGACATATCGATACAGTAGGTATCGGAAACAGAGACAACTGGACCTTCGATCCATATGAGGGATTTGAGGACGAGGAAGAGATCGGCGGTCGTGGTGTTTCAGATCAGCTTGGCGGTACAGTTTCTGCAGTATATGCTGCAAAGATTATGAAGGATCTCGGACTTCTTAACGATAAGTATCGTGTAATGGTTGTAGGTACAGTTCAGGAAGAGGACTGTGACGGTCTTTGCTGGGAGTACATCTACCATGAGGACAAGATCAGACCTGAGTTCGTTGTATCTTCAGAGCCTACAGACGGTGGACTTTACAGAGGACAAAGAGGACGTATGGAGATCAGAATCGATGTTAAGGGTGTTTCTTGCCACGGTTCAGCTCCTGACAGAGGTGACAATGCAATCTACAAGATGGCAGATATCTTAAGAGATGTTCGTGCACTTAACAACAACGGTGACGCTGAGTCTACAGATATCAGAGGTCTTGTAAAGATGCTCAATCCTAAGTACAACGATCAGTGGAAAGAAGCAAGATTCCTTGGTAGAGGAACTGTTACAGCTTCACAGATCTTCTTCACATCACCTTCTCGTTGTGCGGTAGCAGACTCTTGTGCGGTATCACTTGACAGAAGAATGACTGTAGGTGAGACTTGGGAGTCATGTCTTGAGGAAATCAGACAGCTTCCTGCAGTTAAGAAGTACGGTTCAGATGTAACAGTAAGTATGTACAACTATGACAGACCTTCATTTAAGGTGTTGTATATCCTATCGAGTGCTACTTCCCTACTTGGGTACTTCCTGAGGATCACAAGGTTTGTACAAGTGCCGTTGCAGCATACAAGGATCTCTTCGGTGATAAGAGAATCGGTAATGCAAAGACTACACCTGAGCGTGAGGTAAGACCGCTTCTTGACAAGTGGACATTCTCTACAAACGGTGTTTCTATCATGGGTAGAAACGGTATCCCTGTAATCGGATTCGGACCTGGAGCAGAGGCACAGGCTCATGCACCAAACGAGATCACATGGAAGAAAGACTTGGTAACTTGTGCAGCATTCTACGCAGCACTTCCTGCTTACTACTGTGACTAATCTTCACAAATTGTATTTTGATAAATTTTAATCCCGGATACACAGTTTAATCCGGGATTGTAAAAAAATGTATATTATAAAAACTAAAGCATTGCTTTTAAAAATAAGGAGTAACAAAAATGTCAGATTTCAAGAATTTAGTTGAAAAGTTAAAGAACCTCAAAACACAGGATATGTTCATGAACGATTTCTTCCTTACATGGGAAAAGTCAGATGATGAGCTTAATGCTGTATGGACAGTTGCTGATGCACTTCGTGACCTCAGAAAGAGAAACATCTCTACAAAGGTTTCGATTCAGGACTTGGAATATCACTCTTCCGTGATAACTCAACAAGAACAAGATTCTCTTTCGCTTCAGCTTGTAACCTTTTAGGTCTTGAGGTTCAGGATCTTGATGAGGGTAAGTCACAGATCGCTCATGGTGAGACAGTTCGTGAGACAGCTAACATGATCTCATTCATGGCTGATATTATCGGTATCAGAGATGATATGTACATCGGTAAGGGTAATGCATATATGCACGAAGTTGCTGATGCTGTTCAAGCAGGATATGATGACGGTGTATTAGAGCAGAGACCTACTCTTGTAAACCTTCAGTGTGATATCGACCACCCAACACAGTCTATGGCTGATGCTTTACACGTAATCCATGAGTTTGGCGGTATCGAGAACCTTAAGGGTAAGAAGGTAGCTATGAGCTGGGCTTATTCACCATCTTACGGTAAGCCACTCTCAGTTCCACAGGGTATCATCGGTCTTTTCACAAGACTTGGTATGGACGTTGTTTTAGCTCATCCGGAAGGTTATGAGGTTATGCCTGAGGTAGTTGATGTTGCTAAGAAGAATGCAGATGCTGCAGGCGGTAAGTTCACAGTTACAAATGATATGAAGGAAGCATTCAAGGATGCTGATATCGTTTATCCAAAGTCTTGGGCACCATTTGCTGCAATGGAGAAGAGAACAAATCTTTATGCAGAGGGTGATTCAGAAGGAATCAAGGCTTTAGAGAAGGAACTCTTAGCTCAGAACGCTAACCACAAGGATTGGGCATGTACAGAAGAAATGATGAAGCTTACAAAGGACGGTAAGGCTCTTTATCTCCACTGCTTACCTGCTGATATCACAGGTCTTTCATGTAAAGAGGGTGAAGTTGATGCTTCAGTATTTGATAGATACAGAGATCCACTTTACAAAGAGGCAAGCTACAAGCCATATGTAATCGCAGCTATGATCTTACTTGAGAAGTTTAAAGATCCTGCTAAGGTTTTAGAGCAGCTTGAGGCACGTGGACAGGACAGAATCTTTTCAGAAAAATAAAGAGGCCAGTGAGTCTTAGTAAATAAGGTGATAGATCATCTATTACCTATACAAAAGGGGGGCGGCTATATAGGGCTGCCCCTTTGTCTTTATAAACTATATCCTAAGAATAAGGGGAATTTTATATGAAATTCAAAAGCAAGATTGTAATCGCTCTTGGTGGTAATGCCCTAGGTAATAATTTAAAAGAGCAGATGGTAGCTGTAAAAACTACTGCTAAGGCTATCGTAGATTTAATCGAAGATGGCCATGAGGTTCTTATCGTTCACGGAAACGGTCCACAGGTTGGTGTAATAAACAATGCCATGACAGAGTATGCGCATAATACAGACTCCGATTCAACTCCACTTTCAGTATGTGTGGCAATGAGCCAGGCTTATATCGGATATGATATACAGAACGCTCTTCGTGAGGAATTTTTAAACAGAAATCTTGAAGTTCCTCCAATAGCTACAGTTGTTACTCAGATCAGAGTAGATGAGAATGATAAAGCATTTGAAAATCCGACAAAGCCTATCGGAAAGTTCATGGGCAAAGATGAGGCTCTTGAGGCGGCCGGAAGCAGAGGTTGGATTGTTAAGGAAGATGCCGGAAGAGGATACAGAAGAGTTGTTGCTTCACCGGCTCCACAAGAAATTATTGAGTTGTCTGCTATTAAGTCAATGGCTGACAACGGACAGGTTGTAATCTGCTGCGGTGGTGGCGGAATCCCTGTAGTATCAAACGGAAAGCATCTCTCAGGTGCTCCTGCAGTAATCGATAAGGATGCTGCTGCCGCTCTTCTTGCAAAGAATGTAGGTGCAGATACACTTATTATCCTTACTGCTGTAGAAAAGGTTGCCATCGGATATGGCACAGAAAATGAAAAATGGTTAGATAAGCTCAGCACAGCTGAAGCTTTAAAGTATGCTGATGACGGAGAGTTCGCTCCGGGATCAATGCTTCCAAAAGTACTTGCCGCAGTAGATTTTGCTGCTTCAGGTGAGAACAAAACAGCAATGATAACATTGCTTGAAAAAGCTAAAGATGCTATTAACGGCAAAACAGGTACAAGAATTGTAGATTGATCAGGGAGGTATTGATAATATGAGTAATTCAGCAAATGCAGGCCAGAAGCAGTATGCTTCTATATTTGAATTGGACGGTTTCCCAAAGTTTTCAGAAGCTCTTCCACTTGCACTTCAACACGTGGTTGCAATGATTGTAGGATGTATAACACCTGCTATCATCGTATCAAATGTTGCTGAGCTTTCAGGTCCGGACAGAGTGCTTATGGTTCAGGCGGCTTTGGTAGTTGCCGCATTGTCTACACTTTTACAGCTTTTCGGTATAGGTACCAAGACATTTAGAATCGGTGCAAAACTTCCTGTTATTATGGGTATAAGCTTTGCATACGTTCCTACTATGCAGGATATTGCGAAAACTTCGGGTGTAGCTTCCATACTTGGAGCTCAGATAGTCGGTGGTATTGTTGCTATATTGGTAGGTCTCTTTGTTAAGAAAATTCAGAAGCTTTTCCCACCGCTTGTAACAGGTACTGTAGTATTTACTATCGGTCTTTCACTTTACTCAGTTGCTGTAAACTATATGGCAGGCGGTCTTGGAAGAGAAGACTACGGCTCTTTAAAGAACTGGGGTGTAGCAATTTTTACACTTATTATTGTTATAGTACTCAACAACTTTGCTACAGGTATCTTAAAGCTTGCTTCCATATTGGTGGCAATGATTTGCGGTTATATTCTTGCATTGGTGCTTGGTATGGTCAACTTCTCATCTGTCGCAAGTGCAGGTGTATTCTCACTGCCTCAGATACTTCACTTCGGTATAAAGTTTGACCCGGCAGCTTGTATAGCAATCGGACTTTTGTTTGCTATAAACTCTATTCAGGCTATCGGAGATTTATCAGCTACAACAAGCGGTTCTATGGACAGACTTCCTACAGGTGATGAGCTTAGAAGCGGTATCATCGGTTATGGTATATCAAATATACTCGGTGCCGCACTTGGCGGACTTCCTACAGCTACATTCTCACAGAATGTAGGTATTGTAACAACAACAAAGGTTATCAACAGAGCGGTTCTTGGACTTGCAGGTGTTATAATCCTTGTAGCAGGTCTTATACCTAAGTTCTCTGCATTGCTTACTACTATCCCTGTTTGTGTACTCGGTGGTGCTACAATATCAGTATTTGCTTCAATCGCAATGACAGGTATCAAGCTTATCTTCACAGAGAAAATGGACTTTAGAAATACATCTATTGTAGGTCTTTCAGTAGCTCTCGGTGTAGGTATTTCACAGGCACAAGGTTCACTTGCCGCTTTCCCACCGGAATTCACTACTATCTTCGGAAAGAGCCCTGTAGTTGTTGCAACTATCATGGCTGTACTATTGAATGTAGTCCTTCCAAAAGATAAAACAGATCTTAAAAAATAAATTATAAATCTAAAAAGGAGTTATCCGGAAATAGATAACTTCAAAATAGGGAGTGTGAGACTCGTTTTAGTCTCATACTCCCTAAATTTTTATTTTATACAATAAAAAGCACGATAAAAACTTGTGTTTTTTTATTGTGCTCTAATATTATCTTTATTGACTTTTATATTTTTAAGATAATTCTCAAATAATATCCCGACTGATAATACTTACACTAAAAATACCTCAAATAATTTTTCTAAAAGATATTTTTCCCATATTCTGTTATTACTTTTTCTTTTCCATTTCCGTAGTCATAGATAAACTTTGTAAAATGTGCTGTCCTATCATGCCCTATTATGTTAAGTTCATCAATGTACAGTACATTAAACTCACTTTTCTTATACATATATCTACATAATTCATCCAGATTTCTCACTTCCTTAAATTCTTCCAACCCTTCACTCTCAGAAATTGTCTTATATCTTTTCTCAGGTTCATTCCATACTTTTATATGAGACATATTATCGTTGAATATCTCTATCCTCCTAGCTGTATTTTCTCCCTCTATCAGTTTAAATTGTCCCAGTGCCTTTATCTCTCCCTTTATATATTTGTCGGATACTTCTTCACACTTATCGACCAACATAGTTTCATTGTCAAAATAAGACACACTTCCATCAGTAGCGACATACTCCAATTTAGCTTCTGTGGCTTGCTGTAATTCATATTTTCTTACTCCATCATAAAAAAAATCTATAGAATCTTTACTACGTATATTTATTATGTTTTGTAAGTGAACTCTATATCTATAAACGGAATAACTACTAATGCACACCAAAGTAAGTATTCCCCAAAAAATAAATAATCTTACCGTTCTCCCCTTTTTATCCAAATTAATCCTCCATGTATTTTATTCAAATAAATCACCAAAATCTATTTTCCCATAGTCTGTTATTACTTTTTCCTCTCCATTTCCATAATCATAAATAAACTTTGTAAATCGTGCTGTTCTATCATGACCTATTATGTCAAGTTCATCAATATACAGTGCTCCTTTATTACTTATCTTGTTCATATACTCAAACATTTCTTGTAAACTTTTAATCTCTTTGAACTCCTCCAAACCCTCGCTTTCAGAAATTGTCTTGTATTTTTTTTCTTGCTCATTCCATACTCTTATATGTTTCATATTATTATTAAAAGTTTTTAATTGCTTTCTCAGTATTATGACTGTCAAATGGATTTATTGTATACGAATAATTCAAGCCTAGCATTTCTACTAGTAATTTATCCGATCTTATATTAGTATCTTTAGTTAAATATCCATTCCACCTGACTTTTTTCTTCCATATCTACCTCCCATACATAGGACCAAGCATACAGATAATATTCTTTATTTTTATTTGCAGTTAATCTGTGCATATATTCTATTAATTCTTCCAAATTCTTCATTTCTTTAAACTCCGCCATCTCCTCTACCTCAGATATAGTCTTTGGTGGGATAGGAATTCCTGCTCCATTTTCTCCACTTATCCTTATATGCTTCATATTATCGTTAAAGTTTTTTTAATCTCTGAATGGTATCTTTGGAGTCAATAATACTTATACTGTAGCTATAGCCTTGTCCCAATTTTTGTTTAATCACATTTCTATCTTTCAATGTTGTATCTGGAGTTGCATACCCTTCCATTCTTGCTTTTGCATCTTTTTTTCCTTTATAATTCTTTTTATAGGTATCCCATACATCCATCTTATCTTCCGGTTGAGCAATTTCATGGCACGCATATGTTTTAGCGATTATTTGTGTCACCTTTCCGCCGGATGATAAATATTCTTCTTTTTTGTCCCCTCGTATAGTACCTCCAATAAATGCCTCACCATACACCTCCATGTATACAATTTACGCTAATATTTATCCTACCACCGTAGCAGATATCACTATCCAATATATAGTAATTACAAACCGTCTATATAATCACTCAATTTACTGATATTATATATCTCTATATCATTTAACATATTTTCTGAAAAATCAGAATTTTCTTTATACCATGCTGTTGCCTTGTTAAAATATTCATATTCAAATGTTCCCTTTTCATAAGGTTTTCCATGTCTGGCATATATTTCCTCCATTGCCAGATAAGCTGTCAATTTCGTAAATAATTCCGGAAACTCTCCATTTATAAATTCTCCAAACTTTAGCTTGTCACTATTTGGTAAAATCTCATTATATAAAATTTGTAAGATATCCATTGGTATTTTATCACCATTTGATGAAACTCCGAATCTCTCTACGAACTGCTCATAATCTGACTTTGTTTTACAATAATTGTCTAAAAGATACATTCTTTTTCCAAGCCCATAAAACACAATATCATTATACCAATGAGATATTTTACTTATTCTCCATTTTCCGTCATCATACTTAGTAAATACTATATCTCCATAATCCTCCTTAGGAAGAGTATCTGATATAATGACGTGATATATGAAAGGAACCTCTATGTGAAGTTCATTATTGCCGGCTGACTTCAATCTGAAATCTCTTTGCGTGTCAATGGAATATCTTAAACCATATATTGTCTTTTCGTCTCTTTCCACCTGCTGTGCCATACCACGACCATATCTACTTATTTCATACATTTGTGTAAGATATGTATATGTTTCGTCAGTTAGGTAATTTCTATGATATTCTTCAAGTCTCTTTTCATCCTCTCGACTACTGAAGTAATATTCGTCAAAGCCATCTGAGTCTCTGCGAGCAATACCTGATTTACCAAGTTCTATCTCCTTATCCATAAAAGTTACCATTTCCCTAACTATATATCCTGTGCCTCTTTTAATCCAAATTCTTCACTCGTTCTATAATCAAGTTTTATATCTTCAACATTATTGCTTTGTACACAAGAGCACACTACAATTGTTAAAGCTACACAAAATATAAAAATAAAGTATTTCATCAGTCAGTTCTACCTCCTCTACTAAGAGCTCCCTTAGGAATATCGCCAAAAGAAGAACCTCCATTGCTTCCAAAACCATCAAAATATGAACTACCGCCATTATTCAATCTATTAGTTTTCCTAATCAGAACGCTATCATCTGTATATGATTAAGCATATATTTATCTATTGTAGCAAAGTCCTCTGTTATATACCCTTTCATTAAAGGAAGTTCCCTGTATATACTTTTATCGAGATTGCTCAAGTATAAATCTTTTCCATATACCCCAGTCTATATTCATATGACTGTGTAACAAAGCTGCTATAGAGCGGCGAAATCACAATATATTTAGCATTTTTTTCTCCCAAAAGTTCCTCCAAGTCCTTAAAAATACATTGTTCATACTCATCTTTTTTCATATAAAACTCTTTTAAAAACTCGTCACTTCTTTCAAAAAATAACTAATTTTGCATGCTTTCAATATACATGATCACCTTACCCCTCTATAAAACCCGAGAATTCTCCTTATGACCAATCTTTATAATTTTCGCTAAACAAACTTAATAAGTCGACTATATTAATTGAAAGTTTTTTACTTTTTCCATTCCCATAATCATATATAAACTTTCCGGCTCGATCTGTCCTGTCATGTCCAACTATATAAAGTTCATTTATATATATAACTCCTTCATCATTTCGCTTATTCATATATTCCCACAGCTCTTCAAAACTATTTATATCTTTAAACTCTTCCAATCCCTCATTCTCAGAAATAGTCATATATCTGCCCTCACGATTATTCCATATCTTTAAGTGCGACATATTATCATTGAAGTTTTGTATCAGTTCTAAAGTTTCTTCCCCCTCCGTTATCCGAAAAGAGCCTAGGGAAGGTGTCTTGCCTAAAATATATGGATCTATAGCTTCATCAAATACATCTAGAAGCACAGGCTCTGTTTCTATTATTCTGATATTTCCTTCACTATCTGTATACTCCATGTTTGCACCGGCATACAACATCATTCTGTATTTTTTCCAACCATCTTCCATAAATTCTAATGATTCTTTTTTTCTCATATCTTCCAATTTTTTAGCTCTTTCCTTAAATAAATGATTCCCATATATCAATAATACTAAGGAAAATACTATGAAGCATAAAACCCACCTAAACTTTACCCTTTCCCCCTATTATCAATATCTCCTTAAAAGCTTATCTTTATATTTTTTTCTAAATAGATATAATAAACTAATCACATTCTCTGATATTTCTTTACTTTCTCCATTCCCATAATCATATATAAACTTTCCGGGTTGACCTGTTCTGTCATGTCCAACTATATCAAGTTCATTTATATATTTAACTCCTTCATCATTTCGCTTATTCATATATTCCCACAGTTCTTCAAAACTATTTATATCTTTAAACTCTTCCAATCCCTCATTCTCAGAAATAGTCATATATCTGCCCTCACGATTATTCCATATCTTTAAGTGCGACATATTATCATTTAAGTTTTGTATAAATTCTGATGTTCTTTTACCTTCAGTTATCCGAAAGTAGCCGAGGGAAGGTGTCTTACCTAAAATATATGGATCTATAGCTTCATCAAATACATCTAAAAGCACAGGTTCTGTTTCTATTACTTTGATATTTCCTTTACTATCGGTATACTCCATATTTGCACCTGCATACTTCATCATTCTGTATTTCTTCCAGCCATCTTCCATAAAATCGAATGCCTCTGTCCTTCTCATGTCTTCCAATTTTTTAGCTCTTTCTTTAAGTAAATGATTTCCATATATCAATAATACTATGAAAAATATTATGAAGCATAAAATCCACCTGAACTTCAGCCTACTCTTTATTCTAACCACAAGCTTCTCCTTATGACCAATCTTTATACTTTTCTCTAAATAAACTTAATAAGCTAACTATATTAATTGAAAGTTTTTTGATTTTCCCATCTCCATAATCATATATAAACCTTGCATCTTGTGCTGTTCTGTCATACCCAACTATGTCAAGTTCATTTATATATATAACTCCTTCATCATTTCGCTTATTCATATACTCCCACAGTTCTTCAAAACTATTTATATCCTCAAATTCTTCCAACCCCTCATTCTCAGCAATCGTTATATATCTATTCTCATGTGCACTCCTTATCTTTATATGTTCCATATTATCATTAAAATTTCGTATCAGTTCTGGTGTTTCTTCACCCTCAGTTATTTGGAAGGAGCCAAGTGTAGATAAATCACCTAAAATATAAGGTTTTATAACTTCATCATATATATCTAAAAGCACGGGTTCAGTTTCTATTATTCTGATATTTCCTTCACTATCTGTATACTCCATGTTTGCACCGGCATACAACATCATTCTGTATTTTTTCCAGCCATCTTCCATAAATTCTAATGATTCTTTTTTTCTCATATCTTCCAATTTTTTAGCTCTTTCTTTAAGTAAATGATTTCCATATATTAATAATGCTAAGGAAAATATTATGAAGCATAAAATCCACCTAAACTTCAACCCTCTCTTTATTCTAACCATATCATCTATCTCAAAGAGTTATTTTTAAACAATTCCATTATTCCAATAACATCTTTTTCTGCCAAAATCTTCTCTTCTCCATTTCCATAATCATATATAATCTTTGCCGGTTGTTCAGTCCCATCATATCCTATCGTATCTAATACTCCCATATTAGATAACCCCTCAACCTTTTCATGACTTAAATATTCCCACAATTCATTTATATTTTTCACCTCAGTGAACTCCATTATTCTTTCAGTTTCAGCTATTGTTTTATATTTTTCTTCAGAATAATCCCATAACCTAATATGTTTCATATTGTCATTAAAATTCTTTATTCTTTCCTGTGTGTATTCTCCTTCTATAAAACGATAGCTACCAAATTTATCCGTTTTCCCGGCAATATATTCTTCCTCCTCTGCATCTATACGTTTCATATCATTGTCCTCTTCTATTATAAATACCTCACCTTTATGATTTGTAAACTCTAATTTTGCATACACGAATTTTGAAAGTCTATATCGTAAAAAGACCTTCACTACTAAAATTATAAGCCTTTTTGTTCTCTATCAAATCTCACTTGTTCAATATATGCTTTTAATTTCTGCACTCCCAATATCAAAATACCTGAAAGAATAAAAAAATAAATATATACATATTATATTTCTTAATTTTTCTTTTTGCCTCACTACTCATTTTTATTCCCCTTTAAAAAAGTTCCTAAAAATAATGCATTTACTGATATAGTACCATTGTCCTAATTTTTGTTTAACCATATTTCTATCTTTAAATATTGCATCCGGGGTTACATACCCTTCCTTTCTTGCTTTTGTATATGTTTTTCCATTATAATTCTTTTTATAAGTGTCCCCTGCATCCATTTTATCTTCCGTTTTGTTCAATGTATTTATCTTTTTCTAAAAATTTTTCTACATTCTTCACTTCATCTTATAGTCAAAACTTCAGGTTTATCATCCGAGCTGTCTTCCATTCGAACCACTTCAATTTTAACCTTATTGTTATCATCTATAAATAAATTAAAATCTTTACCATATTCTATATACTCTATAATATCTTCCTGCTCACCCTTCTTTACCCATATTATATTCATATCTTTAGCCCAGCCGACCTTATCAAGGCTCTTTACTTGCACATACAGAGGCTCATCATACATAGCAAGTTTGTAGGAAATATCTCGCTCAAGTTCAGTATTTCCCTTTCCCGTAAGGTTTACTTCACCCTTTACATCTGTGGCAATTTCATTTAATCGTTCTATTCTGTCCATGTATTTGGGAGCATACGTCATAGTAAAACCTTTTATTGTTTTATCACTACCTGTGCCTGCATAGACACCAATACCAGCTTCTAAATATAGGGGATCCCTAAATCCATATATTCCATGAACTCCATATCCATAAGCATAGTCTCCTCTCTTACGATTTCCAAAAAGTTCAAAATCAACATCAGAAATCTCTTCTCCAAAACCTGTCTTTAAGCTTACAACATACCATTTGGGATCATCTCTTATTTGGCAATACCATACAATACAATATATTTCCTTGCCTCCCTTCTTAAGGGTGATTTCATCCCTTTCTTCATCCTTTTTCAAATTTTCAGTATATTCCCATCCTTTTGATGTGAGTTCATCTAACGGAAAAGGCATTTGATATAAAGAACCATCCAGTCTGAAAATATAATCGTCTATAGAATCTCCCATAGCAAGAGGCTTTCTGTACTCACCCCAAGTATTTCCTTGAAAAAACTCCTCTTTTTCATAAGCTGTTTCTTCAAGCTCTATAGGAGTAGCCATCATGTAGTCTGCACTATACCCACCAAATACACTTTTCTCATCCTTATGAAGCCTAACCTCCACATACTCTATATCCCTATGAAAAATGGGTTTATATATTTTATATCTTACTGTAAGTTTTCCATCTTCTCCCCCTATAAATTTCCAGTCTCTAAATTCTATAAAGTAATCACTTCCTTCTCTTCTATACATTGGCATTGTAAATATATCTTCAGATTTCATATCATAGCTGTAATTTTGAGAGAGATACTGCCATACATCCTTAGTTCTGGAAGCTCCCGCCATTTTCAGTATAATCTCTGCATTCTTACGGTCTATAAGTTTTTTATCATTTTCAAAAATAACATATCCTCCCAAACTATCTTTAAAGATATGTTCATATTCTATTTCGTTTAAAGTATAAAGAAACTCTGCCTGCTTTTCCTTAGTATCCAGCACACTTCCATTGCCTACAATATTAGAAGCCCCTACATGAGATACATGCAAAGTCTGTATCAACCACTTAAGTTCTTCAAGATCTGATTCTGATAATTCATCCACCTTATTATCACACTCTTCATATTGGCTTTTTGCAAATACAGAAGTTTGTTCTATAACTTTTTTCCTATTTATAAAACCACAAGATAATAAAACACTTGTGAATGCTATTACTATAAATATTTTTTTCATTTTTCTATTCTCCAATATCCTAATATCCTGCCATATAACTCAGATTTTGTTCTTAGTGCCGGCAATGATTTATAAACTTTACCTCATGACCAAACTTTAGCCTCTTTCCCATCATATGAATCCACTATCTCAACATGTTTAACATTCTCTTTTCCATAATGTTCATGCTGTACTAATATGTCTCCTCTCTTTGGAATATACTTAGCATCTTTTGTATGCCAAACAAAACCGGCTTTTTCTAAAATACTTTAAGGTGTTTTACCGGCATTGTCTGGATTTAGTTCACCATACTACAGACATCTCATTTATCTCTCGTCATTTTGCCGCTTTAAGAAACTTTTATTTATACACTCTACTTCTTATTTTATAAATATTTTTACACGCTCATAATATTATCTTAATTATATCAAATCATATTTTTATTTTTTTCATTTGTTTTTTTGTTCTTTTTTTATAATATATATATTCAAACAAACCTTGTATAAAAGGCTGTTATAATTCATAAACTTTTATATGCTAAAAAAGACGATAAAGTTACAAGTTTTCTCTATCGCCTTCTTTTTTTATATTTAATTTTTAAATCACTTATTAGATATTTAATTGATATATAATTTTATACTACCACGATTCAAGTTATCATTTCTTTATTCTAACTTTATTGACTTTATTATTTCAAGAGCTGCTCTTTTCCACTCATCCATATCATTATACTTACAGTTAAATGCTCCCTGAATAATATATTTATCTATGCTGACTAGATATATTATGTTATAAAGCAGCTTCATCAATTCCATAGCTTTTTAAATTGTATTAAACTTATACTGTTACCTGCAGCACTTTTCAATTGTTTTATCTTCAAAAAGATATATGCGGATTCATATTTTTTTATCATTATTTTTTTAACATATTTATGGCATAACTCATATCCTTTTCACCCGATGAAGTTACTAATAAATTAAACGAAAAATTTACGCTTCCATCAAGACTTGTATATATAATATCCGGTTTTTTTCAGATATGTACTTAGTCCCTATAAGTTCAGGTAACATAATTACAAATTCATTTGTCTTCTATATTACTGTACTCTTCCCTCCTCTTTACATGCATTGCACTTTTTCTCACCCTCACTCACCTGTTGCTTCATTTATCTCCTGTAATGATGTATAAGGTATTTTTATATCTTCTATATTTTTTTAATAAATTCTCCATTTACAAGCTCATAAATCATGCCATCATAAATAACTGCCTCATCAAATGTTCTGTACATTATATCTATCGGTCTGTTATATGAATAATATATAGGATATGTATAGTATTCTTTTAATGTCGTTACATATATATATCCATCTATAAAATAATATTCTGAAGTCGATTTTTCATCTTCTCCGTAAATTATTACAGTACATCTTGACACTTTATTATTTGTATCAATATATTTTTACTACTTCCCCATCCCAGCCTATTATATCTTTATTAACAACTGTTATCTCTTCATCTAAATAATCAGTCGAAAAATTTTTTTATAAAATCCACTTATATCACTTTTTATATTATTGATATTTATTTTTTTGTTAAATGAGGAGTTCATGCATCCTGTTATTAATATACATAATACAAAAAATAAACTTAGAACTTTAATATTACTCTTCATGCCAATCTCTATCCTCTATTAATTCCAGGTTTTTTCAAATTCATCCGGTGTTCCATGTTGTTGTTTCAACTCTTTGGTAGTGCTTCCCCAATCAGGTCGTTGAAAATGGAGTTTATCTGCCGGCGTTTTCCAATCTCCACCCCATTCAAGACCTATAGATTTCCCTATTGCACCAACTTTACTAAAGAATCCATCTTTATCATAATATGGATCATTCCCATCATTTCTACAAAAATCAAATGTTGTTCCCCATTACAATAATACTCCTTATAAAGCTATTCCCTATACTCCTCCTTCAATAAGCCAAATAAATTAACTAAGCTAATCCTATTGATTGATAATTCTTTAATTTTTCCATTCCCATAATCATATATAAACTTTGCATCTTGTCCTGTTCTGTCATATCCAACTATGTCAAGTTCATTAATATATATAACTCCTTCGTCATTTCGTTTATTCATATATTCCCACAGTTCTTCAAAACTATTTATATCCTCAAATTCTTCCAACCCCTCATTCTCAGCAATCGTTATATATCTATTCTCATGTGCACCCCATATCTTTACATGTTTCATATTATCATTAAAGTTTTGTATAAATTCTGATGTTCTTTTACCCTCAGTTATTTGAAATGAGCCAAGGCTGAGTATCTTACCTAAAATATAAGATTTTATAACTTCATCATATATATCTAAAAGTACGGGTTCTGTTTCTATTACTCTGATGTTTCCTTCACTATCTGTATACTCCATATTTGCACCGGCATACAGCATCATTCTGTATTTCTTCCAGCCATCTTCCATAAATTCCAATGATTCTTTTTTTCTCATATCTTCCAATTTTTTTAGCTCTTTCCTTAAATAAATGATTCCCATATATCAATAATACTAAGGAAAAATATTATGAAGCATAAAACCCACCTAGACTTTAATTTACCCTTTAACCCTATCATAAATGTCTCCTTAAATCTTATCTTTATATTTTTTTCTAAATAAATATAATAAACTAATCTACTGACGAGTTTGAAAAGCTATATAATAAGGCACATGTTCTTCCGGCATCTTAACCGGTAGAACCTCTAATTTTAATTTGTACTAAATCTTGACATAGGACCATTCACCTCCAACTTTTATACCTCTCTCATATTCATAAGTTCTATATGTCATAGTAAATAATTCTCTAATACCTATTGTTCCACTCTCATGTATAATATTTTCTGTTCCATCACCCATATCAAATGTTATCCTACCATTTAAGCCTGAACCGTCTAATCCTATTACTGAAAGAGCATACAGATAATATTCACCATTTTTTGTTAATTTGTGCATGTATGCTATGAGTTCCTCCAAATTCTTTATTTCTTCAAACTCCTCCATTCCCTCTCCCTCTGATATCGTCTTTGGTGGGATAGGAATTCCTGCTCCGTTCTCTCCACTTATCCTTATATTCTTCATATTGTCATTAAAATTATCTATATATTTCTGCATATTTTCATTTTCTATGATTTTGTAGTTATAAAGACTACTTTTCTTCCCTGATATATAGTCTGCAATATCTTGGCTGACTATATCGGTAAAGCTTTCATTCTGATTAGTAATTATCCAACTTTTCCCTGTATTATCACTGCATTCCAAGTCCATTTCCAGTGTATCTGCCAGAATTACTGTAGTAGATATCTCATTATAGTATTTAAGTGCTCTATCTCTTCTTTTTTCATTCAAATACTCTATGCCAACTATCACTATAAACACTAAAGTCAATATACTTGTAATTATTAGGATTACCTTAAGTTTATTCTTCTCAATCACATTCATATATTCCCCTTATCCAAAACTGCTTTAATACTTTTGGAATAGATCTCCTAAATACAATACACCATATTCATCTATGATTTTTTCTTCTCCATTATCTGATTCATATGTTATTCTACCACTAAATCCCGATCCGTCTAATCCAACCACATAAAGAGCATACAGATAATATTCACCATTTTTTGTTAATTTGTGCATATATGTTGTCAGTTCATCTAAACTCTTTATTTCTTGAAACTCCTCCATTCCCTCTCCCTCAGATATAGTCTTTGGTGGGATAGGAATTCCTGCTCCGTTCTCTCCACTTATTCTTATATGCTTCATATTGTCATTAAAATTATCTATATATTTCTGTATATATTCATTTTTTATAATTTTGTAGTTGTAAAGACTCTGCTTCTCCCCTGATATATAATCTGTAATATCCTTAGTAACTATGTCAAGTAAACTTATATCACTCCCATTTATAACCCAAGTATTCCCTTTATTATCACTGCATTCCAGGTCCATTCCCAGTGTACCTGCCAAAATTACTGTAGTAGATATTTCATTATAGTATTTAAGTGCTCTATCTCTTCTTTTTTCATCCAAATACTCCATGCCAACTATCACTATAAACACTAAAGTCAATATACTTGTAATTACTAGGATTACCTTAAGTTTATTTTTCTCAACCACATTCATATATTCTCCTTAGCCAAAACTGCTTTAATACTTTTTGAATAGATCTCCCAAATACAATACCTCATATTCATCTATGATTTTTTCTTCTCCAATGATTGCCATTTTAGTGGTCAAATCCACTACCGACTTATCTCCTTGTTTCCCATAAGGATTACCTGCTGTAACCATCGTTTCCAATATCTTTACATGCTTGCAAACATAGAGTCATATAGTTAACATCACCTTTACTTTTTATATTACAGGATGTAACAATACCACAAAATATCACTATATATCTTTAAGATAATTCTCAAATAATATCCCAAGTGATAAAGTACCTGACTCTGTTATAATATGACTCTCCCCATTTCCATAATCATATATAATCTTTGTAGGCTGATTGGTTCCGTCATAACCAATTATGTCCAGCTTCCCTATATTTGATATCCCATCAGGAGCTTCAGTAATCATATATTCATATAATTCATCTATATTTTTCACTTCAATGAACTCTTCCATTTTCTCATTCTCGGTTATTGTTACATATTTTTTTCAGAATAATCCCATAACCTAATATGTTTCATATTGTCATTAAAATTCTTTATTCTTTCCTGTGTGTATTCTCCTTCTATAAAACGATAGCTACCAAATTTATCCGTTTTTCCGGCAATATATTCTTCCTCCTCTGCATCTATACGTTTCATATCATTTTCGTCTTCTATTGTAAATGCCTCTCCTTTATGGTTTGTAAACTCTAATTTTGCATACACGAATTTTGAAAGTCTATATCGTAAAAGACCTTCACTACTAAAATTATAAGCCTTTTGTTCTCTATCAAATCTCACTTGTTCAATATATGCTTTTAATTTCTGCACTCCCAATATCAAAATACCTGAAAGAATAAAAAAATAAATATATACATATTATATTTCTTAATTTTTCTTTTTGCCTCACTACTCATTTTTATTCCCCTTTAAAAAGTTCCTAAAAATAATGCATTTACTGATATAGTACCTGGTTCTAAAAATAGTTTTAAACTTTCCATTTCCATAATCATATATTATCTTGCCGGTTGCTCAGTTCCGGCATACCCTACTTTTTTATTTTTTTGTCCTTTCATTGATTCTGAAATAAAGAGTTTCATGTTTATCCCAAATGCAAGATTTACATTTATAAATCTTTTGTTTTCAATTTTACTTACATGCTTTTAAATCATCAATATATAACTTTAGTTTCTGTATTTCAAAAAACAAAAAAAGTTATATTTATTGTCATTAGAATCACCTTAAGTTTCTTCTTTTCAACCGTATTCATATCTTATCCTTAGTTAAAAATATATTAATTATAATTATACCTTAACAAAAAATCACTCTAATACTTTTTAAACAATTCACTCAAATACAATACGCCATCTTCATCTATAACTTTCTCTTCCACGTTATCTGATACATATGTTATTCTGCCATTAAATCCTGATCTATCTAATCCAACTACAGCAAGAGCATACAAATAATATTCTCCGTCTTTTGTTAATTTATTCATATATGCTATCAACTCCTCCAGCTTTTATATCTCTCTGATATTCACAGGTTCTATATGTCATAGTAAATAATTCTCTAATACCTATTGTTCCACTCTTATGTATAACATTTTCTGTTCCATCACCCATATCAAATGTTATCCAATATCAGCAAGCTATGTATACATCTTGAATAACAACTAATAATGGACCTTGACAGCTTGATAACTACTTGTAAACTCTACCTAGGGTAAGTCTGCAAATATTTATGTGTATTAAGTCAGTTACAGCGTCATGAATCAAGTTTGAATATTTACAGCACGTTTTTTAATGTAAATATTACGCCGTGAATAATTCAGGATTAATAATCATCAGTACTATAATCATTTTTTAATAATTGATTCAAAGTAATTGACCCATATTCTGTTATTACTTTTTCATAACCTTTCCCTGTATCATATACAATCTTTCCTTCAAAGCTTGAACCGTCCAATCCTATAGTATCCAGTTCGTCAATATAATATCCTCCATCTTTACTTATTTTTCTTCATATATTCAATCAGATCATTCAGATCTTTACACTCTGTAAAAACATCCAATCTTTCACTCTCCGATATTGTTTTTAGGATATATTGTATTTCCTACGCCATCTATTCCGGAAATTCGTATGTTTCTCATATTAGCATTAAAGTTTTTAATATATCTGTTTGTATTCTTATTTTCAATAATCCTATATCTAACCAAAGAACTAATTTTACCATGTATATAATCTAATGTGTATTCATATACAATGTTCTCCATATTTCCACCTGCTTTTATAATCCATTTATTTCCTTTCTCATCATTGCATTCAATGTCTGTCCCTAAAATATGGGATAATTTAATTACCGGAATTATTTCATAGTAATATCTCATAGCCTTTTCTTCTCTCTTTTCCGCACTGTACTCAAAGTATAATAATATAAAAATAAATAATATAACTGAAGAAAATACTAAAATAAATATATTAAGTCTCCTATTTTTATATACTCCCATCAAAAGCTCCTCTTTGTTTAAAATTCCAATCTACATGAAAAGCATTTTGAACATACACATGTTGTTCATTTGCGTCAGGAAATTTCACTATTATCCTATCTCCAACTTCAGGCATACAATACCGGCTTCCTCCTTCAGGTGAAGAATATACTGTAGCATAGTTTAGGAATGCCTTATCACCGGAATCATTTTCATCATCATCTATACTCACTCTTACAAGTTCATTTTCCACTTGGCTTACCTTTGCAAATAATGCCCCACCTATAAGTTTTTCATTCTGATACGCTCTAGTCTTTACATCACTTTCTTTCATTAACATATACTCATTAATCACTTCTCTATGCTCAAGTCTGCTGACTCTTGCTACAACAGCCAATTTCTCATCAAGAAATGTTAATCTTTCCCTTATATCATAATGTTCTCTTACAGCAATCTTATAATATACTTTACCTGAATCAACTTCTAAATACCTGCTAAAAACTTTCAATATACTCAGACAATATCTTTAAATTTTCTTTTTTTCAATGTCATTTAAATTATTCTCACTGAAATTTTCATTTTTCTTCATACCATATTTTTTTATAAAAGTAGTTAAATTCTATACTAAACTTGGGGTATATCTTTCCATGTCTTGCATATATCTCTTCACGAGCCATACATGCTGCCAGCTTAGAAAGTTTTTTCAACTTTTCTAAATTCGATGCTTCACTAATAAGCTCAGTATCACTTCCCTGAAATATCTCATCATTATCATCTGTACTTATATACATACTTATTCTATTTCCCTTTGAGTCATACCCATATTTTTCTATAAATCTTTCATAGTCCGACAGCAAACTATATTCCGGATCAAAGAATGTCTTCATCATATATCCCAAATCATAGTATGCCAAATCATCATACCATTGAGAAACTTTAGATATTCTCCACTTATTATCCTCACACAGTTCTAAATATACCTCACCATCGCTGATTTCCGGCATATCCTCAGCCAATATTACCTTTTTTACAAATTGAATTTGAACACATATACTCTTTTTACTTCTACTCTTTACACTAAACTCACCATCTGTATAAATTTTATAGTATAAGCAGCTACTTAAACTGCTCCTTGATGTTCTTGACTGTGTGCATCTCCCTCTATAAAGCCTTATATCATACATTTCACACAGATAATCATAAGCCGCATCTTTAATATAATCTCTGTGGTATCTATACAACTTTTCCTCATCATCCTCATTTTTAAAATAGTAATCATCATATCCGTCAGACTCTCTGCAAGATATCTCATCACCAATCTTTTCTCCTGAATCCATAAAATCGGCAATCTCTTTAATAATCTCTATAACTCTTTCATCCGTCATTTCAGGATTGTTATCTTTATTTTCAATGGCAACGGTTTTGACATTGAATAACAGAAGTAATATAAAACTTATGCTAATTACACTTAATAATTTATGTTTCATACTCTTTTCTCCTAAAACTCTTCCAAATGTGACTTTATAATCTCTAAATTATGCCTTTCAATATCACTTAAATCATCCTCACTGAATTCTTTATTCTCTTTATACCAGCTCAATCCATTGAAATAATTATATTCTATGGAATACTTCGGATATATTTTCCCATGTCTTGCATATATTTCTTCATATGCAATATAAGTCGCAAGCTTAGAAAGAGAACTTAATATTTGAATATCTTCCGACTCCTCCAATATTACAAAATCACTACTTGCTAAGATCTGCTCTTTGGGAAAACTCCTTATTATTTTCATAGTAATCCTATTCCCACTTCTTGCATTATACCCATAATCTCTGATAAAAGCTTTATAGTCGTCTTTTACATTATTTCTACTGTCAAAAAATTCATCTATATATTCTTCCAAATCATAAAACACCAAATCATCATACCATTGAGAAACTTTAGATATTCTCCATTTATTATCATCACATAAACTGAGAAATATTTGTCCTTTATCTGTATTCGGCATTCCATCTCCAAGACTGCTGTCTTTATTAAAAACAGATTCAATACATATTTCATTATCCCCTCTTGATAGAATACTGAAATCTCCCAAAGCATCTATTCTATACCTAATAGTTCCACCGTCAAATCCCTGTTTTGCCTTTCCCATACCGGAATTAAACCTTGTGATTCTATACATTGAAGTCAAATATTCATATGCAACATCTTTGATATAATTTCTATGATAGATTTCTAATTTATTTTCATATTCTTTATTCTTAAAAATATGCAAAGTTCTCCCCATTCAAGCCTTCAACATCTTCACCGGTTTCTATACCTGTATCCATAAATGTTATAATTTCCTTTACCAGATTTATAGCTTCTTCATCCGAAAGAGATTCCACTCCGGCATTATAATCAATAAATTTTTCTGTTTTTGAATATGTATTTGCTCCACATCCATAACTAAAACACATTATTAAAAGTATAATTGTGAGTAAATTTATTTTCTTACCTATCACTTTCTTCTCCTCTCAACAACGGTCTATCATAGTTTTTCTACAATTTCCCCATTATTTCTACAAAAGTCAAATGTAATTCTCCACAGATGATGAAAACTATATTAGGAGTATTGTGCTCTTATAACATTTTTCTCATCATAAAAACAATTGTTCAAAGATCAGCTACCGACATCCTTAAACAACATAGAAAGATTTAAAGTGTCTTTCTCGTAAAGAACTTTCTCTGTTCCGTCATCTCGTATATATACTATTCTACCGGGTATATCTGACCCATTTACTCCTATAATATCCAATGCTTCTATAAAATACTCCCCATCATCAGTTTTACTACACATATAATCAATTAATGCACTTAAATCTTTACACTCATGAAACTCTCCCAATCCCTCTCCCTCTGATATTGTCTTTTTAACTATACTTCTATCTTTCACGTCACTTCTTGATATTCTGATATTTTTTTCATATTATTATTAAAATTGTCTATATATTTCAAAAACTCTTTCAGATTCTATTATTCTGTATTCATACATATTATCACTTTGCTTTGTAATATAATCCATTATATCATCACTCACTCTTCTTGTTAAATTTTCTTCTCCACCTTTTAATATACCTTTATTACCATAATTGTTACTATACTCTAAGTCTGCATCTAATATATCCGCCAAAATTATTATTGGCATAATTTGATTATAATATCTCAATGCATTTTCCTTTCTTTTTACTATTTGTATATTCTATATAAAAAAATATAAATATAAATAGCAAACATGTTGATATTAATAATATAGCCACATTTATTTTTTTATACATATAGCTCTCCATTTCTGTCTATGCTCAATATTAACAATTATTTTTTTGCAAATCCGGCATTTCCGGGTCTTTTTGATCTTTTTTTACCTTTATAACTTCCCTCATATTCTGACCACGCATAACTATTATCTGCCGGTTGTTCAATTTCATGTATCGCATGAGCTGTATACAATCCCAAACAACTACTCAAACGGCTCATATTTATGCATTCATTTATAGATTTTATTACTAAAAACTTTACCATATTCCGTTTCACTATCACTTCTATCAGCATCAATTAAACCTGCAGTTATAGCTGTTACAGTACAAATGATTCCTACTTACAAGTTCATTTTCAACTTGACTCTCTCATTTTGAAAGTTTCTTAATAAAAATTCCTGTATAAATATCATAGTTCGGAAACTATACAATTTTTATTATTAACCTGCCCATGATATTTCTTCTACATCAAAAATAATCAACTAATCGCTCTTCCTCTATATAAAAATTCACCTGTAGTACTTTCATACTCATCTTTTTGTTACATTGATATATCCCTTATCCCCATTCTCAGTTTTTAAAAATATATTAAGTTTTGCATATCTGTTTCGTATAAATACAAAGCCTCCCCTTTTCTGATATGTAGTTATTTCATAAACAGCTGTTTTATCATTATACTTATATGCTTTTAAGCTCTTTAACTAATGTATGCTTAGAATCATTTATAATATAATTACCTTCTAAACTAAGCTTCAAATCAGAATTTATTAAATATATGCCTGTTGTATTTTTGAAAGCCTATAATATATTTTTCTATCTTCCACATATAAACCCGAATTTTTGATATACAGATTTTATATATTCACCTCTACTGATGTATAGCCATCTGTAGAGGTAAATACCTTTACTGAATCTGTCTCGCCGTCATTATCAATATCAATTTCGTATTTCTTATCATATTCTATAAAAATTTACAGCATATCCTTCTTTATTAATTTCATTTGCAATATCTTTTTTTATATACTACAGCTGCTTATTATAAATAAAAAGCAATATGATTATTTCCCACTTTTTATAATTCATCATTTATTACCTCACATTATAATATCTGATGCTATATCTTTTACTTCCGCTATACATATTTCATAGTATCTTATTATATTTAATAACATTTATGCCATAACATTCTTCAATCACATAAATATTTTTTTACACGCTCATAATATTACCTTAATTATATCAAATCATATTATATTTTTTTCATTTGTTTTTTTGTTCTTTTTATAATATATATTCAAATAAAAGTATCTCTCTGCCACAATAAGTCCCCACTATAATATTCTTACCAAAGATATTTCCGGTTGGTTATGCAGAGAATAAAATTCATTATTTCCCGGTAGACCATTTAATTATTTAATATGATTGAAATCATATTCACCCGCATTGTTGTATTTCACCAATTCTTCACTGGACTAAAGCTACTTATCAATGTATACTTTAGAATATAATATTTGCCGGCACTTCGGCAGATGTCCACTTGAAAGGAGAGAGTGTATGGAGATACCTTATAAGATTTATTTAGAAGAAAATGAGATGCCAAAATATTGGTACAATGTAAGAGCTGATATGAAGAATAAACCGGCTCCACTTTTAAATCCCGGAACACATAAGCCTGTGACCTATGAAGAGCTGTCACATGTATTCTGTGACGAACTTGTTAAACAGGAGCTTGATGATACTACTGCTTATTTTGAGATACCGGAAGAAATAAGATCATTCTATAGAATGTATAGACCGGCTCCGCTTGTAAGAGCATACTGTCTGGAAGAAAAGCTTGGCACACCTGCAAAGATTTATTATAAATTTGAGGGAAATAATACCAGTGGAAGTCATAAGTTAAACTCGGCTATAGCTCAAGCCTACTACGCTAAAGAGCAGGGACTTAAGGGTGTTACTACTGAAACCGGTGCAGGACAATGGGGTACAGCACTTTCTATGGCATGTGCATACTTCGGACTTGACTGTAAGGTATATATGGTTAAGGTATCCTATGAACAGAAGCCTTTCAGACGCGAGGTTATGAGAACATACGGTGCTACCGTCACACCTTCACCGTCTATGGAAACCGAGGTGGGAAGAAGAATCCTTGAAAGACATCCGGGCACCACAGGAAGTCTTGGATGTGCTATATCGGAGGCTGTAGAAAAAGCCACAACCACTGAAGGATACAGATATGTTCTCGGCAGCGTATTAAACCAGGTTTTATTACATCAATCAATTATCGGTCTTGAGACTAAGGCCGCACTTGATAAGTATAATATCAAACCTGATATTATCATAGGCTGTGCAGGTGGCGGTTCAAACCTTGGCGGTCTTATATCTCCTTTCATGGGCGAGAAGCTTAGGGGTGAAAGTGATGTAAGAATTATTGCTATAGAGCCTGCATCATGTCCAAGCTTTACAAGAGGAACATTTGCCTATGACTTCTGTGATACAGGTATGATGACTCCGCTTGCAAAGATGTACACATTGGGCAGTGATTTCATTCCTTCACCAAGTCATGCCGGCGGTCTCAGATATCATGGAATGAGTTCTACTCTTTCACAGCTTTATCATGACGGTTATATGGAGGCAGCTTCAGTAAACCAGACTGATGTATTTAAAGCTGCGGAATATTTTGCAAGAACTGAGGGTATACTCCCTGCTCCCGAGAGTTCACATGCTATCTATGCGGCTATTGAAGAAGCTAAGAAATGTAAAGAGAGCGGTAAAGAAAAAACTATCGTATTCGGACTTACAGGAACCGGATATTTTGATATGGTTGCTTATGAGAAATTCCATGACGGAAAGATGGATGACAGTGTTCCGACAGATGAGGAACTAAAAAAATATGCGGCTATGCTGCCTAAAGTAGACTAAATAATAAGAGCTTTATTCCATAATACAAACACTACAAGTATTATGAAATAAAGCTCATTTACATTTATACCTCTATTTTATTTATTCTCTATCAAATAATATATTGCACCGACAAGGCCGGCATCATTCCCAAGTTTTGCAGGAACTATTTCAAGACCTTCCAAATCTTGGCATTACCTTTTCATGTACCTTTTTACTAAGGCTTTCTATAAACTCTTTTCTGCCGCTTACTCCGCCGCCTATAATAACCTGTTCAGGATTAAAGATATGAACAAGTGAAATGATACCAAGTGAAATATCATCCACCCAATTATCAACCACTTGCCTTAACAGACTGTTTTCATGTAAGGCATCAAATATCTTTCTACCATTGATATTTTCTTCAAAGTCTTTCGGAAAAGCTGTCGGATTTTCCTTTTGCAGTTTTGAGACACTCCTTACAAGTGCTGTTGTAGACGCATATCTTTCAAGGCAACCTATATTACCACATGAACAACTCTCTCCGCTTCCATGTATCACTATATGTCCTATCTCTCCTGCCAGTCCTCTTTTACCAAGCAATATCTTATCATCAACTATAATACCTCCACCGACTCCGGTACCGATGGTTATAGCAACGATATTTTTATAGCCTCTTCCGGCTCCTATCCATTTTTCACCGAGTGCTGCACTGTTTGCATCATTTATAACTATAGTTTTGACAGAATATTTCTTTTCAAAGCTTTCCTTTATCTTTGATCCTACCCAGTTCTTTATATGTCCCGCACTTCCGATAACTTCACCTTTTTCGGAATCTATCTGACCTGTAGCAGATACACCTATTCCTGATATTTCACTGAAAGCAAGTCCGCTTGAAGCCACAAAATACTCAGTCTTTTCCAAAACAGTCTTAAGTATTGGTGTTTCGTATCCGTCAAATGAAACCGAGAACTCATCCTTGTGAAGTATGTTTCCGTTTTCATCAACAAGTCCGAACTTTGCTGCGGTTCCCCCCTATATCAATTCCCAAATACACTTTATTCATCATAGGAATTTCTTTTTAGCATCAGCTATCATCTTAGCCGCTGATTTTGCAATCTCTTTATCAGCATCTGTCAATGCCACCAAAGGTTTTCTTACGCTACCGATATCAAGTCCCTCGTTAATCCTAAGAACTTCCTTTATCATAGCATACATATTTCCATGTCCTGAAGTAAGAGCCGCTATAATATCATTTACACAGTACTGTATCTCATTTGATCTTTTCATATCACCTGAATTTATACACTCATCCATTGCAAGGAAAAGCTCAGGCATTGCTCCATATGTTCCACCGATACCTGCCTTAGCACCTATTACTCTACCTGAAACAAACTGCTCATCCGGACCGTTAAATACGATATAATCATCACCACCGTCTCTTACGAAGCCTTGAATGTCAAATACAGGCATGGAAGAATTCTTTACACCTATAACATTCTTATTCTCTCTCATCTTTGCATAAAGACCTCTGCTTAAAGCCACTCCGGCAAGCTGTGGGATATTGTATATAATAAAATCCGTATTCGGTGCGGCACTGCTGTAATCATTCCAATACTGTGCAATGGCATACTCAGGAAGCTTAAAATAAATAGGTGGAATTGCCGCAATAGCATCTACTTTAAGACTCTCGGCATGAGCTGCAAGCTCCATACCGTCCTTGGTATTGTTACATGCTATATGGTTAATTATTGTAAGATCACCCTTAACCTTCATTACATTCTCAAGAACAACTTTTCTGTCTTCAACGCTCTGGTAAATACATTCACCTGAAGAACCGTTTACATATACTCCTCTGACCTTTTTATCCACAAAGTACTCTGTAAGAGCTCTTACTCTCTCAGGACTGATCTCCCCATTATCATCATAACATGCATAAAATGCCGGGATGACTCCCTTGTACTTATCTAAATTTCTCATGATTCCTCCTTATTGTAGGGATAATACCAAGAGGGTCAAATATCTTTGACCCTCATCATATAATTATAAGCTTAGAATATCACTCATTGAATAGTTTTTCAATAAAAATAATCATTTTGAAATTATTTTCTAATCTTTCTATGCTTTATTATTTTTATAAAATCTATCCTATGACTTTACTGCCATTTATTTCCCCACTCGCTCTCTTTAAAACCTACCAAGGCAAAATCGTCTCCCAAAACTATAGGTCTTTTTATCAGCATTCCGTTTTCTGAAAGGAGCTTAAGCTTTTCGTCATCACTCATAGTATCCATTTTTTCTTTGATATTCAGCTCTCTGTAGAGCATACCGCTTGTATTAAAAAGCTTTTTTATAGGAAGGCCCGAATAATCTAAAACCTTTCTTAACTCTTCTACACTTGGAGTCTCCTCCACAATATTCTTTTCCTTAAACTCCACATTTTTATCTCTTAACCACTTTCTTGCCTTCACACAAGTTGAACATTTCGGATAATGAAATACTAACATAAAATCTCCTTTATCATTTAATACTTTATTATTTTGCAGACAAAAGCTCTATTATAGCTCCTCTTACAAATTCATTTTCACAGACACTGTAAATTTCACCGATTACCTCACCTGTATTTTTGGAATTATACTTTCGCACTACTTCAATTACCTTTGTCTTTAAATCATATTCTATCTGTGCCTTATTTAGAATGTCAAATACTTTGTTTTGTATACTCTTATGCAAAGTATATCCCAAATCTTTAACTTCAACCTCCAGTGTGGATGTTGTGGAAATTTCAGGCAATCTTATAATCAAAGCATTTTTATTTTTATCATATTCCGTACATAAAGGTGTTACAGAGTCCTTATCCGATAAAATATTAAACTCGCTCTCACTTCCTACACCGTAGAAATACAAATTATATTTTCTTTTTTCTCTTGTTGCATTTTTATTTCCAAAAACCGGTTGAATCTTAAATATCTGCTTATCATCCTCATCAATCAGCTCATACTTTGTATAAGCCCAGTCGGACTCTACATAGGTCTTATACTCCTTTTCGTCCTCTGCAAGTATAAACTCTCCCGACTTACCTGTAAAAATATTCAAATCAAGCTCTGTCGGATTTTTAATATCATTTGTACTTATATTTGCATCAAGTGGCAAGATACTTCCCTCTCTTGCAAATACAGCGATATCTTCCAGATTTCTGTATATTTCAAGCTCACGACTTCCACTGTATCTAACTCCGCTAAATATATCAAACCACTCACCCTCAGGAAGCCATATCTTGGTCTTTGCCAATCCGCTCTCTGTATCAATTTTTCCGGTCACAGGACATACTATAAGATTCTCTCCGAAATAATACTCATTTTTATAATTATAAACCTTATCATTTGCAGGTTCATAGTAATAAAGCGGCAGTATTAAAGGAAGCTTATTTACATTTGCTCTTCTGTTCATAGTATAAAGATATGGTATAAGTCTATGGCGAAGTCTCAAATATTTTTTAACTATTCTTTCCGCAATCTGATTGTACTTCCAAGGTTCTTTTCCTGAAAATTCATTGCAGGTACTGTGCAATCTCATTATAGGTGAGAATACACCAAACTGTACCCATCTTACAAACATCTCATCGTCTCGCACTCCGTTCATATGTCCGCCGATATCATGGCTCCACCATGCATAGCCGATATTTGATGCGGTGGCTGTAAAATAAGGCTGAAAATCAAGACTTTTCCATGTAATGATGGTATCTCCGGAAAATCCTATAGGATATTTATGGCTTCCCACTCCTGCATATCTTGAAAGTATAAGACCTCTTCCACGGTCTTCTCTCTCTGAATCCTTATAGTGAAAGTAGTTTAAAAGCCATAGAGGATCAAGTCCCTTATGTCCTGAATTTTCCCCCTGCTGCCAGTCTATCCACCAGTAATCGACTCCCTGTTTTTCAAGCGGATGATGAACATGTTTAAAGTATCCTTCTCTGAATTTATTATCGGCAATATCAAAAAGTACAGGTTCTTCCTTTTTAATATTTACACCCATAAATTCACCAATATCCTTATAGCAATCTTCATATGCCCTTATACCGTCTGCCGGATGTACATTCAGTAAGACCTTATATCCTCTTGTATGCAGTTCGCTTAAATTCTCCCGGACTTGGGAATAGCTCCTTATTCCATGTATAACCTGTCCATCCTGTACCGAATCTTCCTTCCACATCCGTAATATGCCAGTCCATATCGATAACCGCCACACTGAATGGAATATCTTCGCTGTCAAATCTGTCCATTAAATCCAGATATGACTTTTGAGTGTATTTATAATATCTGCTCCACCAGTTTCCAAGAGTAAATCTTGGAAGTAAAGGAAGTTCTCCGCTGAGGGTGTAAAAGTCTTTAAGCGCTGTCAAATAGTCAAGTCCGTAACCAAAGAAATACAGATCGAGGGCTTCCTCGTCTTCTCTCAGCTTAAATCCGTCCTTTGTTATAAGCATGGAACTGCTGTCATCCACCACAGACCACATCTGCCTTGATATGATTCCCTCACCGAGTTTTGTCTCGCCGTCAATATTATCGAGTGTTCTGGTTGTCCCTTTTAAACTCTCATTCTTATCTCCATAATGCCATACACTTGAAGTTGTTCCGTAGTTTCCGCTTACATTTATCCTTAAGCCTTCACCTGAGAATTCTTTTTTATCATATATTACTCTTAGATAATCTGTAACTATAACCAGTTTATCTTCACCGTCTAAAACATCAAACCTTACTTTCGGGAACTTTCTGTTTGTAACAGCCGCCGTCTCTTCATCTACAAATACATTTTTTTTACTGTATTCAAATCTTATAAGCCTGTCCGTAAGTATACTTATGCGATAATTATTCCCTTTAATTATTGAAGCCTCTGCCGCCTTTGTATTAACCATTTTTCTCTCTTTCTATATACAATACTTTTGCAAATCTTCAAAGCTTTCCAAACTGTAACTCACATCACCGAGCTTTTTTGCATCCCCTATTCCTGCAACATCCATTCCGGCTCTTATTGCACCCTCTACTCCGGAAGCCGCATCCTCAACTACCAGACAATCCTTTGGTAAAAGTTTTAGCCCAATCCCCGCTTTTTCAAACACTTCTTTATCGGGCTTTGAATGTGTAATATCATTACCGTCCACTATAATATCAAAAAAATCAATAAGATTTAACTTTGAAAGTATAAGCTTTGCATTTTTACTTGATGAGGCTATGGCTGTTTTATAACCTCTTTCTTTTAAAATATCCAAGGTATCTTTTACCTTTTTATCAAGGTCTTTCTCACTCATCTCATTTAAAAGTTCTTTATACAGTTCATTTTTTTTATTTGCAAATTCTTCTTTTTCTTTATCGCTGTATGCCTTATCTGATCTTTCAAGTATAATATCCAGACTCTCCATACGGCTTACTCCCCTGAGTCTGTTATTTATTTCTTCATCAAAGTATATGCCCAAGCCGTCTGCCATGTTTTTCCATGCCATATAGTGATACTTATCCGTATGACAGATTACTCCGTCAAGGTCGAATATTATACCTTTATATTTTCTTTCCATTCCTACTCCTAAACCGTTATTATTAAATAATCAGTTTCTCTCCTTTTACATAAATCTCCACGCTGTTTCCGTCAATTTTTTGTATACTCACATCATTATTCTTTTCCACTCTGACTCTTAAACTTGTTCCTTTATAAACCAGTGGAAACTCTAAAAAATCCCATCCTTTGGGTAGACATGGACTGATGCTTAAACCTTTTTTATCAATCATTACACCGCCGAATCCAAATACATATACAGCCCATATCCCTCCTATTGAGGCACTGTGTATACCTTCATCAGATGACTTCATATTTGTCCCCATGTCTACACTTATGGCTCCTTTAAACAGCTTATATGACATTTCCTCAAAGTCAAATTCATTCGCCAAAATAGCATGTGTTGACTTACTTAGTGAAGAGTCATGTAAGGTCTTGTCCTCATAGAAAACAAAATTCTTTTTTCTTGTTTCATGGTCAAATAAATCTCTGAATAAATACAAAAGCATAACCGTATCAGACTGTTTTGAAACCATGTACTCATTTAGCTGTTTTGTATTATAGTCATTGTAGATTCCCAGTACTTCGTCAGAGTTTTTATATTTACTTATATCAAGTTTTTTTAATCCTAAGAATGTGTCCGACTGTGGAATTATACCTTCTTCATTTGGTAGAGGTAAGTAAAGTTTCGGCAATTTCTTTTCTATGCAATCCTTTATATATTTTAAATCAAGTTTGGAATCTAAAATATCAAAAAGTTTCTTATTCTCGGTTTTTAGATATTCATACTTTTCGATTGCAAGTCTCATGGTGTAAGCTGCCATATAATTGGTGTACGCATTATTATCTACATGTTCCTTATACTCATCCGGTCCTATAACATTTCTTATCTCATATCTGTCTTTGTCTGCAATATATTCAAGTCTGCTTGCCCAAAAAAGTGCAGCTTCAAATATTATCTCATATCCGTACTTTTCCATATAATCATTATCATTTGTAACTCTATAATAATTATCTATAGCATACACTATATCGGCTGTTATATGATGCTCTATAAGTCCGGTCCAAACCTTTGTTATTTCACCTGTCACTATATCGGCTCCCATATAAAGAGGAGTCACCTCTCCGTCATCCACCCATGCACACTCCCATGGATACATTGCCCCTTCATAACCGTTTTCTTTGGCTTTCAGCCTTGCACCGTAAAGATTATGATATCTGTATTCCAGAAGTGTCCTTGCAATTTCAGGATGTGTATATGTAAAATAAGGAAGTATAAAAAGCTCGGTATCCCAGAAAGAATGTCCCTTATATCCCTCACCGCTCAGAGCTTTGCACCTATTCCAACTCTGTTATCATCCGCTTTTACCATAATCCTTAAATGATAGAGTGCAAAATTTATTGAAGTCTTTACATATATATCATCGGTACCTATATCTATTTTGCTTTTTTCAAAGTAATCTTGCCATTTTGCTTCGCTTCTTTTAAAAAGCTCATTATAGCTTTGAACTTCAAGCTCTCTTATAAGCTTTGCAGACTCTTTTTTTATTTCATCAAGCCTTTTTTCGACCTTTAAATGTGCATATTCCTTATCTCTTTCAGAAAAGAATACTGATTTTTTCTCAAACTCAAGCTTTTCATTTGCTTTGATTTTTAAACTGTATTTATTTGCAAGAGTTCTTCTTCCCATAACAGGTATTACGAAAGCTTCTTTATTCAGACTGCACACAGCACCTTGAATGACCTTTACATGTGACTGAGTTGTTTTTGCAATATATTCCATATACCTGCCATCATACACTCGTCTTTGTATATCCTCAAAATGCATAGCCCCGCTATTTGTTACGGAACCGTCTATTCCGCTCTCAATAATAATATTTGCATCTTGATCACAAATCAGTTCGACTTTTTGTACAAAGATATGCTCATTATCAAGAGACACAAAACGCCTGAAAACAAGGTCAAGCTTTATTCCCTTTGGACTTTCCCATTTAACGATTCTTGTACTCTCGCCTGTAGTTAAGTCGAGGCTTCTCTCATAAGAAGATATCTTTCCCTCTGTAAGGCTGAACTCTTCTCCGTTTACAATGATTTTAACAGCACTTGCATCCGCAATATTCGGAAGTTCCGTTACTTCTTCCTCAGATGCCTTATTAAATGTACCTGTTATAAAAGTATCTCTTATTTCGCCTATATAGTGCTCTTCGAGTACATTTCTGATTCCCAGATACCCGTTTCCCTGTGTAAATATTGCTTCAAATTTATTTATGTTCTTTCTGTCAAAAAAACATTCTTTGATTACTGTGCCCTTATATTCCAACTGCTGCATAATAATCCTCTCTAACCCTTTATTCCTGAGCTTGCTACAGACACCTGCACCTGCTCTTGTGCCAAAATATACAGTACTATTCCCGGAAGTATAACTACAGTCAATGCCGCAAAAAGCCTCGGATAGTTATATGAGAATGCCTCTGTAAAAAACTGCAATGCAAGAGGCAAAGTCCTTGTGGCGTCTGATGATGTAAGTATGGATGCATAGAAGTATTCATTCCAGTTTCCTAAAAACATTAAAATACCTGCCGTTGCAAGTCCACCCTTTGCAAGCGGCAAATTAATCTTCCAGAATACTGTAAAAAAGTTTGCACCTTCTATTACTGCAGCTTCATCCAAAGATTTGGGAACAGCCATAAATGCAGGTTTTAATATAAAAGTTGATATTGCAAGTCCCATGGAAACATATACAATCGCCACACCCCATATATTGTCATAAAGTCCAAGCTTCATGATAAGGGAAAAGATAGGTTGTGCCTTTGATTGTGCAGGTACAAGTAAAGTAACCGTATACAGTATGAAAACCAGATTTTTTCCCGGGAAATCATACTTTGCCAGTACATAGCTCCCCATAGCAAAAATTATAAGCGCTACTAAAGTTGAACTTACAGATATCAAAAACGAGTTTACAAAGTATCTCGCAAAATCATATTTTGAAAAGATATATACAAAAGGTTCAAAACTTATCTGTTTCGGTAGCGAAAAAGGATCTGATAAAATCATGGCATTATCTTTAAATGCCGACATAACCACCCATATGATCGGAAAAATAGAAATTATCACTGTGAATAAAAGTAAAATATAAGTGAATACTTTTGATAAAATTTTTCCGCTATTTTTTAAATCCATAAAAGCCCTCCTTAATATACACTTTCATTCATTTTGAATAATTTGTTTATAAGCCACAGTATAAAAAGTCCCAAAATAAACATTATCACACCGTTTGCATTTGCATATCCGTACTTTAGATCCATTATGGATTTTACCAGTATCACCGGCAAGTTCATTGTATCATCACCCCGGTCCGCCTGCAGTAGTCAGCGCTATCTGCTCATACATTGCAACTCTTGCTGTAATCGAAGCTATAATAGATGTTCCTATTGCATTTCTGCAAAGTGGAAGCTGTATATACTTTATCAACTGAAAATCTGAAGCACCGTCAACTCTTGCCGCTTCAAACAAATCGCCGGGTATTGCAAACAAATCATTTAATACTATCAAGGTTACAATTACCGCATAAAAAAGCCATGTCAAAGTTACTGCAATAAAGGCAAATGGCGACTGGTAAAACCACTGTATATGAAAATCCGGATTAAACCTTCTTATAAGATTATTTATCATACCCATATCATCATGAAACATGAATCTGTAAATCATTGCCCATGCGGCAGCACTTATTACATTAGGTATCATAAAAACAGCTCTGGTAAATTTCCATCCGTATGGCTTTTTAAAGATGGCAAAAGCCACAAGTACTCCAAAGCCTACATGAAATACCGCCGCTATAATTGACCATAGCAATAAGTTTTTCAAAGAATATCTGAATGCTGTATTGCCGAACATATTTATATAGTTTGTTAAACCGATAAATTTCGGCTTGTTGAATCCGTCCCATTTTGTAAATGAAGTGTAAAAAACCGTAAATATCGGCTGTATATAAAATGTTACAAACACAATGAAAGAGGGAAGTAAAAATAAATATATCCATTTATAATTTTTACGTTCAAGTTTGCTTGGCGCTATTTTCCTCTTTGAACTCATCAAAGTCCTCCTTATTCTAAAATATGCTCCCTATATAGGGAGCATACAAATGCTTATTGCTTAGCCTCTTGTGCCTTTTTTGTCAGCTCGGCACAGAACTGTTCCGGTGTCAAAGAGTTGTCAATCAACTTAGGAAGAAGTTTTCCAAACTCTGTATCAGCTACAGAAGCCGGTAATATATCTCCAAGAGTAGCTACGAATTTTGTATCCGCATTCATACTCTGATCAAGTTGATATAATATATTATTTTCTTTAAGTTTATTTAGGAAATCACCGCTGTATTCAATATTAGGTGCATTTCCACCCTCTGCCAAAATATAGGCCTCAATCTCTTCTTTTGAGCTTCTAAATGCAAGGAATGCTTTTGCAGCTTCTTTTTGCTCATCGCTTGCCGCATTTGAGATCCAGAAGTCTCCATATGCCTTAGGGTTTGCAAGTGCAATATTTCCCGGATATATAGTTGTCTTTACATCTTTTCCGTCAAAGCCGTTACTCCACTTATCCTTTGCATCTTCATTAAACTCTGATGCCATCCATGAACCGTTACAAATTAAAGCCGCATTATTGCTCATAAATGCATTTGCAGCATCTGCATAAGCCGCTCCTACCGTATTACTTGATGCATTGTTTTGTAAAAGCTTTTGTAGCTTGCCTATAGCATTTACCATTACAGGAGTATTATAATCCCAAAGCTTTTCACTTGTATTATTGTTTAAAAGCTCTACTCCACCTTCCTCATTTGCAATAAGAGCGGCAAGCATAAGTGATGAAGTCCATGCATTTTCAGATGTCATAAATGCCAGCTTGTTGTCACCAAGACCTGAAATAAACTCATCCATACTCATATCTCTTATGTCTTTCTCAGGCTTATAAAGAGACTCATTGTAATATAATCCTATAGGTCTTAGTACGATAAGAGGATTACAAATAATCTTTCCGTCAACTGTACAGAATTCCTTTGATCCCTCTATCCATGAAGATGCAACATCAGGATATTCCTTTGCAAATTCTGTCAGATCATATGCCATATCATTGTCAAGAATAACCTGTTTAAACCACTGAGTATCAATTCCTCCGGAACCCGGTGAATGTACCAAGGTAGGTAGCTTATTCTGCCCTGCAAGCTGCTTGATCTTCTCCGCATATGAGTCCTGAACAACTTCCTCAACAACCACTTTATATTTACCTGCATATTTTTCATTAAATCTTTCCACCTGCGGTAAGAAGAAAGTAGCACCCACATTCTCTCCTGCTAAATATGTAGGAATCTTAAGCTCGATTTCCTCTCCGTCAGCACCTGCCTTTGTTTCCTGTGAAGATTCGGATTCTACCGCCTTTGAAGACTCACCTGATGTATTTGATGAAGCTCCTCCTCCCGAACATGCTGCAAGTCCAAAACAAAGCCCAAGTGCAAGACCTGACTTTAAAAGTTTTTTTAATTTCATTATATATACCTCCTAAATAAAAATCATTCGCCTTCTATAAGCCTATGCTTTACATATATTGTTCTGGGTTTATCTTCTCCCTTTATTATCTTCATAAGTAAACGCATACCCTCATAGCCCTTTTTTACTATATTTTGATCTATTGTAGCTATCCTCGGCCTAATATAATTTAAAAGCTGTATACCGTCAAATCCTGTAACAATAAAATCCCCATTTACACTGTAACCAAGATCCTCTATAGCCTTTGCAGCCGCAACAGCCATAAGATCACTCATACATACAAAAGTTCTTCCTTTTTTCGTCTTATGCTTTTCTATATATGATCTCACCTTTTTATAAGCCAGATTTTCATCAAATCTACAATCCAGAACATCTACCGCATTATCGGAAATACCCTTATCCTTAAGTGCCTTCTTAAAACCCGCATACCTCTCATGTGTAACCGAAGCCTCGTTCTTTCCCTTTACGAGTACAAGCTGTGAAAACCCTTTTTCTACAGCATAGTTTGTAATTTCTCTGAAAGCTTCAATATCATTTGTAAGTACAGATGCTCCCATCTTTCCCTCAAGCTTTATATCTATACCTACGCATGGTATATCGGTATGTTTTATTTCTTCAATATAAGGATCTCCAAGTTTTAATCCTGCAAGTATCACCCCCGACAGACTGTATTCTCTACAGAATTCCGATAATTTCTGTTTTGTCTGCATCTCGGTAGAAATTCCATACATTGCAATAATCATATTCTTACCTTGTATGTATGAATTCAGACCTTTCAAAACATTACCGGTGAACTCATCCACAGGGCTGTTACTTCCTAAACCTGAGATAAGTATAGCGACATTCTCTTTTCTTTGATGAAAGATTTCTTGCACTTTGGCTTGGCCTGTAACCAAGCTCCTGTGCAATATCCATTATCTTCTTTCTTGTATCTTCTCTTACATCAGTATAACCGTTTAAGGCTCGCGATACTGTGCTCACGGAAACACCTGCAGCCACGGCTACTTCTTTTATAGATGCCACGCCAAAATATTCTCCAAAATTTCAAACTACAAAAACGTTTTTGGTATTTTTTATGATACTACTTATCCATAAAATAGTCAATATAATGTTGATTAATATAATTATTTTTATCATAAATTTAAAAAAGAAAAATCCCGACTGTTTGGTCGAGATCTTCTTTATATTATATATTTTTAGCCACCGGATACTCATTACAAAGCAGTCTGTAAGGCTCTTCATCCTCTTCTATCTTTGGGAATCTGCCTATATCTTCATAGAATCTGTTATCTATATTGTCATCATTACATTGGGAAACTTCACCTATAAGCACGCTTCCGCTTCCGGGCTCCACATGGAACTCATGGTATTGATGCGGCCATATGGTGATGCTCTCTCCCGGCAAAGTTTTACAAGGCTTCCTGCCTTTACATAGTATGATCTTCCGTCCGAGTTTATAAGTACATCCGAGTCGGCAAGTCCTCCCTTACCGTCGTCATTATATACTTTTATAAGAAGTGTACCTCCACCTCTGTTTATAATATCCTCCGATTTAAACCAGTGGAAGTGCATAGGTGCCATCATGTCGTCTCTTAAGAATAAGAGCTTCTCTGCATAGACTTTTTTATACTTCTCATTGTTTCTGTTTCCGTTTCTGAGTGTGATAAGCCCGAAACCGATCTTATCAAAATCTCCGAGTCCGAAGTCCGTGATATCCCATCCGAGCATATTATCTCTTATTTCATCATATTCATGACCCCTGTTTTCCCAATCTTTTGGTGTCCAGTTACAAAATGGCGGCAGGTGGAAGCCGTTCTCCCTTATAAGCTCCTCCATCTCTCTTATGATGCTGTTAATTTGTGATCTTTTCATGTCTTTCCCCTTTCTTGTATCAAATATTTGCTCATTTGTCTTTGCAATATTCTAAGTGCATTTTCTATATCATCTCCCAGATTCAGCTTTGAAATTTTTGAATCTGCCAGAGATATCGCTCCTTCATAACCGCTAAATTTCGGTTTTGCTATACCGTTTTCAAGTATATGGCATATCAGTTTGGAATCTATGATATCTTCATCTTCTTTAAATATATTCTCAGACTCCTTGCTTTCCATTACTTCCTTAAGCACCGATGCTACAGGCATCTCATTATACAATGTCTGCTGTATTTCAGTATCATAGGTGAGTGTTTTTAAGAATTCCCATGCCAGTTTCTTCTTATTTGACCTTGAACTTATTGCAATATCAAGACTGTCTATCATGCTTACATTATTACCCGAATTACCTGCCGGCATAGGTATGCAATCCCATGCAAAGCCGGTGTATTTTTTTATCTTGTAAGGATATGACTTATAAGTCCTATATTCGGCAAGTGACATCTGACTGAAAGCCACCTTTCCGCTGTCAAACTGCTCCTTGGTTATATTTTTATTTCCGTTTAATGATTCCAGGCTCTTTACAAATCTTATTGACTCGGCAAACTTATCTTGATTAAAATATGATTTCTTGCCGTCCTTTGAAAAGATTTCGACATCATTTGAAAGCGCCGCATTTATCCAGTCATATTTGTATATTCCAAAGTAATCCGGACTTCCGTCCAAATCTCTGTCCAAAGTTATCATTCTGCATATTCTGTAAAAATCATCAAATGTATAGTCATTGCTTGGTATATCAATATGCAGTTTTTCAAGGAGTGTACGGTTTACAAACATAAGAGTAGGCATGGCTTCATACGGAAGTGCATATCTATGACCCGAAAAAACTCCCGAATTTGCAATCTCAGTGTAATATTTGTCTATATCAAAGTCTTTGTCTTCCATCACATATCTGTCCAGATTTTCTATAAGCCCAAGATTTATATAATTTTCAAAATCCTCATCCAGTACCATAAATATGTCCGGCATTTTGTCTTTCAATATTCTCTCAGACATCCACTCGCTATAGTCTTCCTTTTGTATTCCTCCGGAGTATTTATCTTTACACCCTTATGCTCTTTTTCAAACTTCTCTATTGCTTTGTCTATAACGGAATAGCTTTCCTGCACCGCAACATCCCAATTGCTTCCGTTAAACATTGCAAATTCTATTACTGTTTCTTTGGGTCTGCATATACAAAAAAATGTACCAAGTATCCCTATAAAAAGAATTGCTGCCAAAAAAACTTTTCTATTCTTTCTCACAGTTCACCTCTGCCTATTGCCCATATAGCAAGCTGTGTTCTGTCACGAAGTTCAAGTTTATCAAGTATCGTTGATAAATAATTTCTTACAGTACCTTCGGAAAAACTCAGGTTCTTTGCAATTTCTTTATTGCTTTTTCCCTTTGCCACCTCTTCTATTATGACCCATTCATTCTTTGTAAGAGTTTTTACATTCTCGGATTCTACATGTATGGTTTCATTGTTTACAGCCAGTTTTGAAAAAAACTTTAAGACCTTTGAAGCGATATCGGGATTTATCATCGCCTGCCCCTGATATACCGTATTTATCGCCTCTACCAGGCTGTCCATGCTTATACCTTTTAAAAGATAACCGCTTGCCCCGTATTTTAAAGCATTAAAAACATATTCATCATCATCAAATGTGGTGAGTATAATAATTTTTATATCAGGATAACCTTCTTTTATGATCTTTGTGCAGGATACTCCGTCAAGTCTGGGCATTCTGATATCCAATAGTATTATATCGGGCCTATTTTCCCTGACACTTCTTATTACCTCAAGTCCGTCGGACACGGCATCCGTTACCTCTATATCAGGTTTACTGTCAAGGATTATCTTTAAGCTTTCTCTTATCAGTTCCTGATCATCTGCAATTAAAACTTTAATCATATTCCTCTCCCCATCTTATCGGTATCATAGCTTCCACTTTAAAGCCCTCTTCACTGCCAAAATTCACCTGTCCTTTTAACATATTTACTCTTTCTCTGATATGCCTGAGTCCAAATCCTGCTTTGATATCTTCACATCCTATTCCGTCATCACATATCAAAAGATTGATACTTCCGTAGTTTTTCTTAATGGATACATATATATTTTTTGCTTTTCCATGTCTTATGGCATTTGTAAGACTTTCCTGTACTATCCTGTATATGGCCATCTCTTCGTCTTCATCAAACTTTAAATTGATAGTATCGCAGTCAAGTTTTATGTTTACACCGGCAACTCTTTTTGTATTCTCTACAAGCTCTTCTATAGCACTTTTAAGATTAAGTCTTTCAGGTGCATCCGGTCTTAATGAGCTGACACTCATTCTGATATCTTTTATACCGTTTCTGCTTACCTTTGAAAGTAAATCCAGCTGATTTCTTAAAGCCGGTTTATCATCTCCCGCCAATGCTATACAGGCGTCTATACCTGCCGCAAGACCTGTAAGAGTATGCCCTAAAGTATCGTGAATTTCTCTGGCAATACGGTTTCTCTCTCTGATTTCAGCAAGTCTTGCATTATCCATCAAAGACTTCTCAAGTTCTTCATTTGTTCTTTGCAAATCTGTATTTGCTATCTCAAGTCTTTTATTCAGCTCTAAATTTTTTTCTATTATCTCTTCCTTGCTTACTATTATAATAATACAACATAATATAAAACATACAACAGTCATAAGATTTAGTACATTATAGATAAAGTATATTAATGTCTGTATGCTTTGACCGCATACCTCTATGTACGATGAAATATCAAAAACATTTATAAAGAGTTTTACCAGCTCATGAGTTGTTAAAAGATAGCTTATCATCGCAATAATAACTACCATGGGCATATATTTATTTCTCTTTAAATACATCAGCGCATTTGCAAAAGTCCAAAAGCAATATTCCGTTATAATTAAAATTTAACAGTAGTATGTATATCAGCCCAAGTATAAACTCCAATACAAAGGTAGCAAATATAATTCCCGTATCATTTATTATATTACTGTTTCTTATACAAAAGGTAAGTATGAAACATACTGATGAAATAATTGAAAATATAAATATATGCAGAGTATTGCCGGGCACGTTTACCGCATTTGATAAAAACAGTTTAGCCTCATGTATACTTACGACACTTTGTGTAACTATCCATATAAAACCTGAAATCAAAATAACTGCGGCAAGAGATATTACCAGCATTATCTCCAGTATTGTATTTATTTTTAAATTCCCTATACTTTTCATTTTATTGCCATTTCGATATATCAAATCTGGTTAAATTACCCGCATTTATTAAGTCAACATTTATTCTTATGTCGGATTCTATTTCTTTTCCCTCAAGATAATCATATGCCACTTTAGCCGCTTCCTTACCCATATATATAGGATGTTGTGCAACTGTGGCTGTAAAAAGCCCCTGCCTTATCAGCTCCTTAGCATCGGGGGAACCGTCAACTCCATAGATTAAAACTTTCTTTTCGCTCTTCTCTCTGATTGCCGCAATCGCACCGATTGCTGTAGGATCATTCAATCCGAATATAACATCAAAATCCTTATCATTATTTTCAATATAATCGATTACAGCATGATTTACAGTCTCAATCTCACTTACTCCGTCTATTTCCTCAACGATCTCATATTTTTTATCACCCGCTATAGTGTCAATAAATCCCTGTCTTCTTTGTATCATAGATGAAGCTATGAGGTTCTCAACGATAAGTATCTTTGCACCTTCAGGCTTTTTTCTTATCAAATCCTGTGCCAAGAGTACTCCTGCTTCATAATTATCCGATTGTATTGCGCTTATTACACCGATTCTGTTGTCAACATCAGTATCAATCAATATTACCGGAACTCCTCTTTTTTTGCATTCAAGCAATGCACTTTCTATTCCGCTCCTGTCCACTGCATTTGCAAACAGAAAGTCAATACCTTCGTTTAACATATCCATTATTTGAGCATTTTGTCTTTCCTGGCTTTGCGCCGGATCCCTTGTTATAAGTATATCACCGTTTGCTTCAATAGTGTCTCTTATATTCTCATTGAGCACATTAAAATAAGGATTATTCATTGTCATAAATGTCGATCCGAAAATAATTTTCTTGTCTTCAGTTTTCAATTTAAGCAAAACTACCGATAAACACAATAAAAAAACATATGCTAAGAGCATATAAAATGCCCTTAGCCTGTTTTTGTCTATTTTTTTCATTATTTACTCTTTTTTAAATTTCTAATATAGTCGATAAATACTGCAAGTAATATTACAATACCCTTTACAACAGTCTGCCAGAAAGAGTTTACATTCATAAGGTTAAGTCCGTTGCTTAAAATTCCTATGATAAGGGCACCTACCAATGTACCTCCAAGCTTTCCGTATCCACCTGACATTGATGTTCCACCGACTACTACCGCAGCTATGGCATCCATCTCGGCGCCGTCACCTGCTGTAGGCTGTCCGGAATACATACGTGAAGCCAAGATTACTCCTGCAAGACCTGCCATAAGTCCTGAATAAGTATACACCATGAATTTTACTTTTGAAACACTTATGCCTGAAAACTTTGCCGCAAGTGTATTTCCGCCGACTGCATATATATATCTACCAATTTTTGTTCTGTTCATTATAAGAACCGATATTATAAATATAATGATCATTATAATAACAGGTACAGGGAAAATACCGATATATCCGGCACCAAGCCACTGCCATTCTTTGGAAACCACTCTTACCGGTGAACCTCCTGTATAAACACCGGCAAGACCTCTTGCAATATTCATTGTTGCCAGAGTCACAATAAATGGCGGTATAGTTGTTCTTGAAATAACAAAACCGTTAAATGCACCTATTACAATTCCTATGATTACTCCGATAATCATAGCAAGGTAAATATTCATACCGTATCTGGATACACATCCTGCGGCAAATACACCTGAAAGTGCTATTACGGAACCTACCGACAAGTCAATACCGCCAAGTATGATTACCATAGTCATTCCACATGCAAGAAGCATATTTGTGGATATCTGTCTAAGTACATTGAAAACATTTTTTGTTGTAGGGAATGAGCTGCTTGTAGCAGGAAATACCGTAAGGAATATTGCCAGCACCAGCAATGCGATTATGATTCCCATATTTTCTTTGAAAAAATTTAACGCCTTTAAATTATTCGCTTTTTCACTTTTTACCTCCATCATATAGCTGCCAATGCCATAATACTCTCTTGTGATATTTCTTCATGATCTATACAGCCTCTTATTGTTCCTGCCGCCATGACATATACTCTGTCGCTCATATTGATTATTTCCGGCAGTTCCGAGGATATCATAATGATTGAAACACCCTGTTTTACCAAGTCATTCATTATTCTGTATATCTCTGATTTTGCTCCTACATCTATTCCTCTTGTAGGCTCGTCCATAATAAGAATCTTAGGATTTGTAGCAAGCCACCTTCCTATCATTACCTTTTGCTGATTTCCACCTGAGAGATTACCGATCACCTGCTCCTGTGAAGGTGTCTTGGTCGCCATCATGTCTATATATTTTTGGGTTATCTCAGACTCTTTTTTTGAATTTACATTCAAATTTTTTATAAACTCATCAAGAACTTCAATAGTGGTATTGTATTTTATATCCTGTAGTAAATAAAGTCCCTGCTCTTTTCTGCTCTCAGGCACAAGTGCAAGACCGCACTTTATCGCATCTGTCGGATCTTTTATATTTACCTTTTTCCCCTCAATGTATATATCTCCGGAAACATCCTTTGACAGTCCGAATATTGCCTGCATAGCCTCGCTTCTGCCGGCTCCGACAAGACCTGCAAAACCTATGATCTCGCCTTTCTTTAACTCAAAGCTGACATCTTTTACCCTGTCGCCATCTTTAAATTCTCTACTTTAAGTATAACTTCCTTAGACGGCATAAAATCCCTTACATAGTAGTTTGTCAAAGTTCTTCCAACCATCATGGCGATAAGTTCGTCCTTGTTGGTCTCCTTTACTACCTTTGTTCCTACATATTCGCCGTCTCTCATTACCGTAACTCTGTCACATATTTCTTCAAGCTCACTCATCTTATGTGATATGTAGATAATTCCGACGCCCTTCTTTGTAAGATCTCTCATGATATTGAAGAGATTTTCAACCTCTCTGTCACTTATGGAAGATGTAGGCTCGTCCATAACCAGTATCTTTGCATTTACCGATACCGCCTTTGTTATTTCTACCATCTGCTGCTTCGCTATAGGAAGATTCATAACAAGTTCTCTTGCATCTATATCCATGCCCAAATCATCCAGAATCTTTTGAGCATCTTTTTCCATTTTTGAAATATTTACAGTAAATCCTTTTCCCGATTCTCTACCCAAATATATATTTTCCGCCACTGTCATATACGGCACCAAAACAAGCTCTTGATGTATTATCGCAATATTGTTTTTTGAGGCATCATGAACCGACTCAATCGATACTTTCTTGCCTTCGATCTCTATCTCTCCCTCATCAAGGCTGTATATTCCACCAAGCACTTTTATAAGAGTTGATTTTCCGGCACCATTTTCTCCCAACAGTGCATGCACTTCCCCGGACTTTAACTCGAGGTTTACTTTATCTAAGGCCTTAACTCCCGGGAAACTCTTAGATATGTTTTTCATTTTCAATAAAATATTGTCTGCCACTGTTTCACCTGCTCTTATTTTCTAAATAAGGCATCCCTTGGGATGCCTTAAATTGTGTTATTTAAAATAATTTCGTTAAATACTGCTAAAGCTTACTGCCAGCCGTCTGTTCCGTACTTTGCTACATTGTCTGATGTGATAAGGAATGTTTCTACAGGATATCTCTCTTCAACCTGCTTTCCTTCTACATAATCATACATAATCTTAACTGCCTGCTCTGCGATAGAAACAGGAGACTGAGCACCGCTACCCTCTATTAAAGAATCGCCTGATGCAAGCTCTGACTTGATGTCAGGTGAACCGTCAACACCGTAAATCATGCAATTCTTGATGCCTGCCGCATTTGCAGCTGCCAATGCACCGAGAGCTGTAGGATCGTTTCCACCGAAAATTGCTACTACATCAGGATTTGACTGTAAAAGATCTTCTGCAATACCCATTGCTATCTGAAGATTTCCCTTTGCATCCTGCTGTGCTACAACTTCAAATCCATGATCCTTTATAGCGTCCATAAATCCGTTTGTTCTGTCTACAACTGACTGCATAGTAGGTGAATCAAGAACTATAATCTTTCCTCCGTTAGGTGCCTTCTTAACAAGGTCCTCTCCAACTACTTTTCCTGCGTTGTAGTTATCTGATCCTGTGTATGATACAAGATATGACATATCTCCTACTTCAGTATCAAATCCCACCATAGGAACTCCTGCATCCTTTGCAAGATCGAGTGCAGGTATAATACCCTGTGCATCAACCGGATTCATAAACAATCCGTCAAGATTTTGTGAAAGCATATCCTCAACCTGTGAAATCTGCTTTGTAACATCATTTCCGGGATCTGTTACTATAAGTTCATCACCGTTTGCCTCTACCATTTCCTTGATTTTATCCTGAATGGTAACAAAGAACGGGTTTGTTCCGTCCATACATGTGTATCCGAACTTATAATGCTTCTTCTCACCGCTTTTGCTGTCACCGCTTTTGCTTTCACCACTCTGTACTGTTGTAGCAGCTTCTTTGCTTTCTCCCTCCGATGCGGCCTTTTTCTCTCCGCCACCACAAGCTACCAAACTACCTACCATTGCAAGTGCCAATGCACCTGCCATTAATTTTCTTCTCATAAGACCTCCTCATATTACCTTTCGGTTGATATGGTAATAATATCAATAAAAGTTTTTTCACATAATTGTTTTTTGTAACGGGTATCATATGACAATTGTCATATTCTATTTTTCATTTTTAAATACTCTTATAGCATCCCTATAAGTCTGTTTCATACTCTCTCTTGCAGTAACAAATACATCGTGTGAATACAGATTTCCGCTTGTATCCCCGGCCATTTTTCTTATCGCATCTCCTGCAAATTTTGCCGCATATGTATAGAAGTTTATCTTTCTTACTCCACGGTCAATACATCTTCTGAAGTCTTCATCACTTATGCCGGATCCTCCATGCATTACAACAGGAACTCCTGTCAGTTCTCTGATATTTTCTATTCTTTCAAAGTCAAGCTTGGGTTCACTTTTGTATATTCCATGTACCGTTCCGAATGAAGCCGCCAGCGCATCAATGCCTGTTTCCTCTACAAAGATTTTTGCAAGCTCGGGATCCGTATATGCTCCCATAATATTATCCTCTGCACCCTCGGCTCCCATAGCACCAAGCTCAGCCTCTATACTTGCGCCGTATTCGTCTGCAAGAGCCGTCGCATATCTTGTATTTGCCACATTTTCTTTAAAAGGCAATGCGGATCCGTCATACATTATTCCTGTAAATCCAAGATCCAGTGCAGTCTTTATCTCAAAAAAATTATCACCATGATCCAGATGTACACATACAGGCACCTTTGCCTCATCGGCAAGCATTACCATTATTTTCCCAATCTTTTCAAGCGGTACATATTTTCCATGTGCGGCATTGGCAAACTGCAATATTACAGGTGTATTTTCCTCTTCGGCAGCCTCTATTACAGCCATTATCCCCTCCAGTGAGGTTACATTAAATGCAGCCACAGCCATATTTTTGCTCTCTGCTATATCCAAAATATTCTTTAGTGTTATTAACATAATCTTACTCCTTTATAAAATCCTGAGTTTCCCAGTTGTTTTTTATCTTTTCTTCAAGCTCCTTTATATCAATTAAGCCGCTATATGTATCGTATTCCGTAATACACATCGCACCTGTACCTGCCGCTATCTCTATAGCGGATTTTGGTAAATAGTCATTTACTATTCCGTAAATAAATGCCGCAATGGCAGTATCCCCTGCTCCTATTGCCGATTTTATCCTGTCAGGTTTAAAGCTCTTTTGAAAACATTTAAAGCCGTCCCATTCTCTGCAAAGTCCCAGTTTTTTTGAAACATCATCTGCTGTACAAAGATACATGCCTGCCGCACCGCATTTTATAAGCAGTATTGAAACTCCAAATTCCATTACTTTTTTTGCAAGCGGCAACACATCATTTTCAAAGCTTAAGCACATGCACACATCTTCTTCTCCCGCTCTTTCCAAGAGATCTTCATATGCTTCTTTATCCATCATACATAAAAGTTCTTCAAAACTCGGCTCAAATACATCCACAAACGGAAGTACCTGCTTTAAAATTTCTTTCCAGTCAAGTTTTCCGGCATCACCCTCAGGGTCTATGGCCGCCACATCAAGACTTGTTATCAGTCCGGCTTCCTTTATGCTCTTATACATTTCTATAAGGTCTTTAGCATTGTTTTTATAAAATCCGGCCATTAATGTCGGATAACCGAAATGGAAAAAATAACCGTTTTTTATTTTTTCCATATTTAAATCCGAAAATTTAAAGGTATCGTTTGTCCCTGGGAAATGTAAGAAACTTCTGTCAAAGCCAGGTGGTGATAATACTATAGTATATGAAGTATCCTCCCCCACAGCCTTTATAAAATTTGTCTTTGCTCCCTTTTCTTCACATTTTTCTATTATCTGACGACCGAACTCATCATCTCCGACCTTGGCAATAAGATCAACATTTGCTCCGAATTTATGCAATGCCATACCTGTATTGTTTACAGCTCCGCCATTTGCCACTGTCGCCCTGCCCACATTTATAAGTTTTCCGGGTTTTAAAAGCTTGCCGAAGTTTTTCCCGTTTGTATCATATATTTGAGGTGTAATATCATAGGATATATGGCCTGCAACTATTATTTTTCTGTCCATATTACCCCCTTTCAAAAATAATTTACTAAAATTTGCAAAAAAATAATAGTTACATTAGTCATCCTTTTTGACTGATATAACTATTATCTTTATTAAAGTTTATTCCATATAAATTTCCACATCGCCCATAACAAAATTGCGGTAATTACACTTATAATTATCCATCCACCCTCCACTTTTGCCAGAGGCAGATCAACATTCATACCGAAAAATCCGGATATAACTGTAGGTATTGTCATAAGAAGTGACCATATGGTCATAATACGCATTGTTTCATTCAACTTTATATTTATCAGGTTATTGTACATACCGCTCATCTGTTCCACTATGCTTGCCGCCATATCAGCCATTTCACTTGCCTGCTTCGCCTCTATGTACGCATCTTCCAGCTCTTCTTTTTCTGCTTCAGTACATTTTTTAATTGCCGAAGTTATTCTCATCTGCCTTATTGCCACTACATTCTGTTTTGTTGCAGCACCAAGGTATATAAGACCTACCTCAAGGTCTGACAGATCCCAAATTCCCTGATTATTCGTGTTCATTCTGAGTCTTCTGTTAAGATGTAATCTCTCTTCATTTAGCTTATCCAGTATCGGTAAAAATGAATCCGATATAACAAAAAGACTCAAGAAAAGAAGCATCATCGGACTGTTCGCCTCCTCAGTCTGTATATACTTTTCTATCTTTGGCACGATATAGTTTGTGTCATAGGTAACGAACATAAATATGCTCTCTGAATTTACAAAAAACTTTATTGACCTTGTCTCATAATGTCCGTTGTTTTGTGTAAATGCCGGCACATGTATTACCACAAGCAGATTTTTTCCGTCATATTCCACTCTGGCTCTTTCATTTGAGTCAAGAACATACTTTGCCATTTCCTCCGTTAATTCAAATTTTGTTTCCAAAGTCTCCACATCGGCAATATTACTGACATCTACGACTCTCCAATAATACTTTTTTCCCTCTTCTCCCAAATATAACTGCATTTATTAAACCTCTGAGTATATTAACCTTTTCTATTTGTATTCCTTATACCATTTATCATCTACGGTAATATATTTTATCTTTTCAATAAGTAATTTTTCTATATTGGCATTGGTCTCTTCCACAAGCTTCTTTTGAAGTCTTTCGCAATTCTCTTTTTCAAATATCAAACTTATGGTTACCATCTCATCAAATACGGTATCTTCTATCACTATATTTTCACTGTCTGCTATATACTTTATCTTTCCGTAAAAATCATATCCGAATTTATACTGTACTCTGAAACCGTCTTTGATATCTCCTGTTTTAGTATTGGCAAGCGCCTCTATAACCGCTCCTTGATAAGCACGTATAAGTCCGCCCACACCAAGTAAAGTACCTCCGAAATATCTGGTAACCACTGCCACTATATCAAAATAGCCCTGATTTTCCAGTACTTCCATCATAGGCATTCCGGCACTTCTTTGCGGTTCACCGTCATCCGAACATTTTTTCTTGTTTCCGTCTTCTCCTATGATATATGCATAGCAATTATGCCTGGCATCATAATATTTTTTCTTTATTTTATCTATAAATTCAAGTGCCTCTTCTTCAGAGCTTACCATAGCAATATTTGCTATGAATCTTGATTTCTTTTCTACAATCTCGGCTTCCTTATTTTCCAGAATGATTTTCATAGACCTTCTCTCCTGTTTTCACCAAGGTATTATAACAAATGTTTGAGGAAATAAAAAGGTTGACTCTAGAACACCTTCATCTTTAATACTATTTCTACACCTTCTTTTATTGCTTCATCGTATGTCATCTTCTCATACAACAGCTTATTTGTTATATTATTGTAATCAGATTCAAATATTCTTTTCTCTATTATTCTTTCAAGTATCTGTGGTATATCATTTTCTATTTGTGCTGATGGATTATTCTTTGAAAGCATTCTATCTTTTCTGACATTAATAACCAGATCACAAAACTTCGAATCAAATTTTATATATGGAATCATTTTTGAAATATCATATAGATGTCTGGAATTCCTATCTATAGAGTCCAGAAGTGTATAATCACAGATGGCAAATATTTTGTCAATGAAAGTTCTGCTCAAATTTTGTACTTTTTATATTACAATTTAATTTTTCTATTTCTCTAATATCTATTCCATTTTTTTGACAGAATTTCTCTACAATAGAATTTACTTTAAGTGTTTCGACAGGATAAGATATTTGATAAAAACTTGTTTCCACAATAATTTCAGATTGCATACTGTTGAACAAAGATTCATATTCAAAAAAACATATTTATTATAGTTGTACCCTGATCTGATATCTTTTTCATTAGCATGAAAGAGTCCCATACTACTTGCTATATTTATTATTGTATAACTCGCTGATTTCTTTTCCGACTCCGTAATCTTTCTGCTCATAGATAAATCTATATCTTCTGAAAAAAACGTTTTATCAAATCATATACTTTAGATAATGAAGTCCCACCCTTAAATACAAATGGCAATTCACTGTAAGACAATTTTAAAAGAAATATTGACTGTATAGTATCCTTCTCAACCATTTGTAAACTTCTTTTTTCTTCAGCTGCAACAGCTTTTATAATTTCTATCCAACGTTCCTTTTGATTACCATACCAGTTCACCCATCATCCCTCCTTCATATATATTCTTATAGACTTTATCCGGATATAATGGCAGATATTCTTTTACTATTTTAAAATCTACATTATTTACATCTACAAATTTTTTTATTTTTTGTATCTTTTCATCACCTGATATCTCGCTGTACTTATCTATATTGGACATCAAATCTAAAAATTGAAGTGAAGATTTGTTCTCATCCTCAACTTCTTTTACAGGCTTATAAATAATTAGAAGACTTCCGTCAACCTCCTGCCTCCTATATCTGGTCGTTGCCTCGTTGCTGCATATTTCATAGCATGAAGGATTTTGAGTGGTAAATCCATATTGATTTGCAAGTTGAAGCCCTGTGATATATCCCTTTGTTTTACCACCGGATCGAATATATTTTTTTTCGACATATTTATCTATTGAAACTCTTCCTCTTGTTCCTAAAACGGTTGTATATGGAAGATAATATACCCCATTATATAATCGTTCCAATGCTCCCTCATCAACAAGTTTCTTTATTTCCTGCCTAAGATAATCTTTAGACTTACCGGGTAATTCAGCAAAGAAAATAGGCTCCCCGTATTTAAAATTTTCCAAAAATATAATTATATATCATATCAAATTACCTCATAAATTAGAACAATTTGTTTTCATTTTTTTATTATACAATGATTTTATTTTTGAAATCAAATCAAAAAAAGCCTCCGGATCAAAAACCCGAAAAGCTTTCATAATTTACTATATTGAAAGTACCATATCCACCTGACGTGAAAAAGATACTCCTGTTTTACACCAAAGTGCAAAATGCTCACAATTGTTTCTGGTAAAATTGTAGGCCCTTTCTCCAAGCCTTGATTTTGCCCTCTCTATGGTCTCCTCCGGTGAAAACAGCTTATACTTAGCTTTAAATAAAAAATCAAATATACCGGTCTGTTCTCTCGGATTTTTATCAAAGTTTGTACTGCTCCTAATTTTCCTTGGCGGACCGCCTGTCTTTGGAAAATGAAGAACAAAATAATCCTGTGATCCTCCGGTAAATTCCTTTAAATCAGTCTCATATATGCTGACATTCCTTCCAAAATCCTTGGTTTTGTCCGCATAATGAATGACCTTATCGTCTCCTATATAAATACCGTAGTGATCGTATAACGCTCTGGATACTCCAATCACATCTCCGGGCTTTAGAAAACTGCCTGAAACCAATCTTTCAAATTTCTCTTCCATAGCACTCATTGTACCGGTAGCTTTTCTTATATTATTTTTATCAAGAATCCTTGCATGTCCGTCGAGAAGACTGTACTGCAATCTATAGCCCATTACTTCTTTTTTATCTCTCCAAAAATGTTGCTTACCGCAAATTTTCTCTTCTCTGTTCGGTCTGTCACCACCGGTTCCCATCAACATCTTACCGGCAATCAAAAGTGCTAATAACATATCCACTCCAAGTAATATATAACATTTTACCCAGTTAGGCTTTGCTAAGTTAGGTACTACTAATATATATTACATATGTGGATTTTTCAAGTGGAAATTACTTTTCCGAAGATTTCAGCCGGAATATATGCCTTTATACTGATTCCTTCGTCAATATATTCTTCACTGAGGATTTCACCGAATTTTCTGACAATTGCTATTTTACCGGCATCCTTATAAGGGAATACATGCTCAAGATAAACTCTTTGATTTTGTAAAATATCTTCAATAGTCTTTTTTAAATCCTCTATACCCTCTCCGGTCTTTGCCGACATCTTTAAAACTTTATCTGCGTGGAAATCTCTTGGAAGCTCCATATTCTCTTCCATCAGATCTGTCTTATTAAATACTGTAATTATATCCTTATCAACTACATCAAGGCTCTTTAGTGTATCGTATACCACCAACATCTGTGATGATGCCTCTTCATTTGAAGCATCCACCATATGTATCAGAAGATTTGCATACTTTGCCTCTTCCAGAGTGGACTTGAATGCTTCTATAAGGTGATGCGGAAGTTTTCTTATAAAACCTACAGTATCTGTTACAAGTATTTCCTGTCCGCTTCCAAGCTTTAAATTTTTCTGGTAGTGGGATCAAGAGTTGCAAAAGAGCTTATCCTCTGCCAAAAATATTTGCATCTGTAAGCTTTATTAAGCAAAGTGGATTTTCCGGCATTGGTATATCCCACTATTGCCACATTAAAGGAAAGGTTTTCATCTCTGGATTTTCTTATCAGATCTCTGTGATTTTCAACCTTTTTAAGCTCCGCTTTCAACTGAGAAATTCTTTCATGAATAAGTCTTCTGTCCATCTCAAGCTTTTTCTCTCCCGGACCTCTGGTACCGATACCGCCTCCAAGTCTTGAAAGGCTGCTTCTAAGTCCTACCAGTCTTGCAGAAGAAAACTTTAACTGTGCCAATTCCACCTGAATCTTTCCTTCGCTTGTTGTTGCTCTTTTTGCAAATATGTCAAGGATTACCATTGTTCTGTCCATTACCTTAGTGTCTAAAAGATCCTCAAGATTTCTCAGCTGTGCAGGTGTAAGCTCGTCATCGCATACCACTCCGGTAGCTCCAAGTTCTATAACTCTGTCTTTGACTTCCTCTATCTTCCCCTTACCTATATAGGTGCCCGGATGCATCCTTTCTCTGGATTGTATAATACTGTCAAGAACCGTTGCACCCGCAGTATCTACAAGCTCAGCCAGCTCTTTCATGGATTCCTTTGTATCATCACCCAAATCAACTCCCAGCAAAACTACCTTTTCAACTATTTCTTTTGTTTCATATGTACTCATATACTACCTATCTGATTCTTGACTTTAAAAAAGCCACCTCATGAGAAACCTCTTCATCCTCGCCGTATTTTTCAATATATGCATTGAAACATTCCAAAGCCTTATTATAGTCGCTCATATATTCATAGCATGATCCTTTTGAAAACATCAAAGACTTTAATGTCTCATCATCATGTGCATTTAAAGTCTTATTTTCCAAAAGTGCCATGCCTTCTTCCACAGCTTCAAGTGCCTTGTCATAATCTTCCCTTTTTGACAAATGCTTCGCATAAACAGCAAGCACTTTGGCGCTCTTTCTATTGGTTTCTTTTAACTGTTTTTCTAAAAACTCTTCTGCCTTATCAAGATATGATGAATCCGAACTCTTATCATACATATCCTCATAATACTGTACTATACTGATACCGGCATTGATATGAAGTTCACTTCTGTCATCCAGACTCTGTGCCTTATCATACATTGCCGCGGCATCTGCTATATCTATATCCATATCTATATTGCTGAGCTTCGTATATATGATAGCCAGCATATCCAAGTATTCTACTCTTTCTTCATCTGCAGATATAAGAAGCCTGTATGTATGCTCTGCTGCCTTGTAATCACCTGCTTTGTACTCGGCTTCCGCTCTGTATCTGAGTATATCTATTTCAAGACCTCTGATATTCTTACTTCCATGCACAACTATTGCCTTATCAAAGACTTCCACCGCTTCTGCATATTTTCCTTCTTCAAGTAAGGCCTTGCCGCTTTCAAAGTATTTCTTTTCATTTGCGCCGCAACCGCTTAGTAAAACAAGAGCTAATACGCCTGATACAAATATCTTTTTAATTTTTCCCTGTACTGCCAAAGCCACCTCTGTCTACTCCATCCAGTTTTTTAACTTCTTCAAATTCAAATGCATCCTGATGCTTGATAATTCTAAACTGGCATATTCTGTCATTTACTTCTATAACAGTATCTCTCATTGCCAATGCAGGAAATCTCCATTCATCATTATCACCGCAATATGACTCATCGATAACTCCCATTGAGTTGGTCTGTAAGATTCCGAAGTTTTTGAAAGTGGAACTTCTCGGTACCACCAATGCTTCATATCCAAGCGGCAATTCCATTCCCACTCCGAGTCTTATAAGCTTGTAGTCTCCCGACTTCATCTCAACTCTTTCAGCAGCTCTTAAATCTATCCAGTCACTTTTTCCGTCTATGAATTTCAGCTTTTCAATATCTTCACTGAAATATTTTATCTTTATCTTCATATTAATTATCTTCCCCTACTCCGTTTACTTCACTTTCAAAGCCGAATTTCCATCCGGTCTCTTCCTCCACCTCATGCACTATCTCCGCTTCAAGATCTGCATTGAGCCTTGGCAAAGATTCCTTTGATTCCACACCAAATCTTCGAAGGAATTCCTCAGTAGTGGCAAACTGTGAAGGTCTTCCGGGAGCATCTAGTTTTCCGGCTTCATATATAAGTCCGAATTCCACCAGTCTGCTGACTACATGTTCCGATGAAACACCTCTTATTCGCTCTATTTCAGACTTTGTAATAGGTTGCTTGTATGCAATAATTGATAAAGTCTCAAGTAGGGCATCGGTAAGTACCTGCTTTTTAGGTGTCTTACATACCTTGATAAGCTGCTCATAATAATCTGTCTTTGTGCACATCTGAACACAATCTCCCAGATCAATTATCTGTATTCCTCTATTATCATTCTCATATTTTGCCTTTAATGATTCGAGATTTTGAATCACTTCATTCTCTTTCATATCAAGAGCGGCACATAATTGTCTTATTTCCACAGATATACCCAAGGCAAAAAGTATTGCCTCTATTGCCGCCTCTGTTTTACTTAATTTAGCCATCTAATATATCGCTAAGATCCAGCGTCTCCTCCTTTCCCTCTTCCTCCAAAGTTTCTATTTGCATTTCTCCGAAAGTCTCCTCCTGTAAAAGAGCTATTTTACCTATTTTCATAAGCTCCAGTACGCTTAAAAATGTAACAACAACTTCAAGCTTGCTTACTTGACTTTCAAGCAGTGATTTAAAGGTAAATTTTCTATGTTTTCTGGCATATGCCATAACCTCTGTTATCTTGGTTTCCAAAGATACAGGTTCCTTTTTTATAGTACCGAAATTACTTCTTACCTTATCGATCCTGTTTTCCTTTTGCTTCATTACACGGTCAAATACTTCTTTTAACTTATGCAAATTTAAGTCACCGAAAAGTTCATCTAAATTTACAGGTTCCTTATACTCTTCCACTTCAACCGGAATACTTGGCTCCTTAAAAAGTATTTTACCTGCGTCAAAATATCTTCCGGCAAGCTCATTTGCCATCATCTTGTATTTTTTATATTCAAGCAATCTTGCCACAAGCTCAGCTCTCGGATCTATGATTTCTTTTGTTTCCTCATCTTCTTCAAGCGGTAAAAGCATCTTTGCCTTTATATCAAGAAGTGTGGTCGCCATTACAATAAATTCACTCATCAAATCAAGGTCATCGGTTTCCAGCTCGTTCATATAGTTTAAATACTGCTCCGTTATACTCACAATCGGAATATCGTATATATCTACTCTATCCCTTTCTATAAGATATAAAAGCAAATCAAGCGGTCCTTCAAACCTCTCCAATTTGTATGAAATCTCCATACTCACCTCTCATATATAGATATCACTCAACCTTACTATTGTACCAAATTTCAAGCTTTATTGCGACACTTAAGATTAATCACAATCAGCTCCGACATATCATTCAATCTGATATTGATACTGTGAGTTCCAAGTCCCGCTCCGATTATCTGAATCATATTTCCGACTTTTTTCATTCCTACTACCAATCTGTTAAAGAAATGAAACTGTGGTGTCATCACGCCTATACCGCCCGGAAGCCTTATTGTTCCTCCATGAAAATGCCCTGCAAGTGCCAAATCCACATGACTGTCTGCATAGTCTTTTACAAATAGGGGTGAATGTGCCAATAATATATTAAACTTTGATTCATCTATACTTAGTCGTTTATTTATATAATCGGAATCCAGAGGCTTTTTAAATCTTCTCAAATAATATTTTTTCTCAAGGTCCAGCCCGTGAACACATATATTATCATTCAAATCACAGCTTTTATTTGAAAGATATACTATTCCCATATCCTCCATTATCTGCTTATATTGCCTGTAATTTAATCCGAATTTATTCTCACTAAGTCTTTGTTCATGATTTCCGTTGGCATATATACATTTATACTTACTTGAAAGTCTTTTTAAAAGAGGAAGCACATTTTCTATACCAAGTCTGCTCTTTACAGTTATCATATCACCGCCTATAAGTACCAAATCCGGCGATATGTCCTCTATAGCCGCAAGCAACTTCTCATTATTTTTTCCAAAACTGTTATTGTGTAAATCTGTTAGAAATACTATTTTCTTTTCACTCTCAATCTTTTCACTGCTTATATTATATTGTACCGTTTTAAAGTTCTTTCTTTCATAAAAAGAACGGAGCAGCAAGGTAATACTCCCCACTGCTCCTAATCCTATAATTTTTGAAAATATATTTTTCATCAAACTCCTAGCTTACCCAAACTCCGTCACTGTTTATAGTGTATCCGTCAGGTGTGGTGGTATTTGTCAACATTTTACCATCACTTCCCAAATAATACCATAGTCCGTTGTACTTAAGCCAGCCTGAAGAATTCATTGCTCCCGAATCCTCCATAAAATACCAAGATCCGCTTGTATCCTGTCTCCAGCCTTTTGCCATTTTACCGTCTGCATCAAACCAGTATTTCTTTCCGTTAATATTTAAAACTTCAGCTCTTGCACTTGTTTTATCTGATTTTACATAAAACCAGCTTCCGTTGCTCTCTTTCCAACCTATATCCGGTGCCATACCCGGTCCGTAATTTTCAGCCCTTACATCAGATGTTGCAATTGACTTCGGTGCGGCATCAACTTTTGCACTGTCCGCCTTTGCAATTTGAGGTTCTTTTGCAGCTTCAGTCCTTGCCACTACTTCCGTTTTTGCAGCCTGCACCGCTACTCCTGTAATACTCTTTTTCACACTTACATCTTTTGATGCAATATCCACACCGCCTGTTGAAGCTATCGCAAAGCCATAGTCAAGCAAGGCTCTTGTGTCTGTATAATGAGTTCCCTGACTCTTTAGTATTACAACTACCAGTCTTACACCGTTTCTCTCAGCACAGGTCACCAAAGTGTTGCCTGCACTCTTTGTATAGCCGGTCTTTCCGCCTATTACACCCGGATAATATCTGTTATCATTGATTTGAATCATCTTATGATGCATTGCAATTGTATTTGCTTGGTTTTTCTTTGTTGCCGGAAATGTATAATATCTAGTACTTGCAATAGCTCTGAAATTAGGATTTCTAAACGCTTCAGCCGCAATCAATGCCATATCCTTAGCTGTAGTCTTATGGTTTTGACTGTTCAAACCGCTGGGATTTACAAAATTTGTGTTTTTGCACCTATCTCTACGGCTCTGGCATTCATCATATTTGCAAAGCCCGGTATTGAACCTCCTACATGCTCGGCAAGTCCGTTTGCAACTTCATTTGCAGATGCAAGCATAGTTCCGTAAAGTGCATCTCTTACACTTATTCTGTCACCTTCCACTACACCAAGATTTGTGGCTCCCGATTCAAGATTTGTAGTAGCGCTCTTTGAAAATACCACCGTGTCATCAAGATCGGCCTGCTCCAAAGCAATCAATGTTGTCATAATCTTAGTGATCGAGGCAGGGAAAAACTGCTTATTTCCATCTTTTTCATACAGAAACTCACCCGTATTTGCATTGTAAAGTGCAGCTCCCTGCGATGTTATACTTGGAGGCGTGGCTGCATATGTTACCATTCCGTTCCCCGGTGCAAAGCTTATCGCTCCGACCGCCAATATAATTGACAGTCCACCGGCTATAATTTTTTTGATTTCCATTTTTTATACTCACTTTAATATTAATTTTTTACCCTCTAACTTATTAATACTATATCACAAATATGGCACATAAGTATTAAGTAAATCTTACATACCTATGACATTCTGCTAAACTGTATTTCTCCGGTAAAGTACCTCTAACAGTCTAATAAAAACTCACCCGAAAATCAATGAACATTTGTCTTTGAATTTGTCTTATATTTGTAATCAAAGACTCCACGCTTTCTTTAACAAAATTAAATGCAAAAGGGAGGTGCGAAAAAACTCAAACGAGTTTTTTTACATCCCCCTCATCAAATCTTAATTATTTATTTTTCCGTAAGCTCTTTCATTATATCTTCCACATGCTCCAGTGCTGTAGCCCTGTAGGCATTTGAACCGCAAAAAAGCAATGCGTGACTTTCATCCGAATTTGCCGCAGAACACAGTGCATCGGTTATACAATATGGTATTGTCTTTCTGTCACATACCGACAATGCCAAACAGTTGTGACAATGTCTTATCGGTATAGGACCTTCCTTCAGTCTGTCCATAAAGTCATTTCTTATGGCCCTTCCCGGCATACCTACAGGTGATTTTGTGATAACTATATCTTCTTCTTTTGCATCAATATATGTCTGCTTGTAATCATCAGGTGCATCACATTCATATGTAGTAACAAATCTTGTACCCATCTGTACTCCGTCCGCACCCAAACTGATTGCATGATCCATATCTTCTTTTGTATATATACCGCCTGCTACGAATACAGGAATCTTTTTACCGAATTTTTCTTCATAGATTTTTACTTCTTCTATGATCTCTTTTATTTCGATATCATACTTTTCTCTTTTATAATTTTTACTTGCCATAGTATCGGCACCCAGCTCATGAAGCTCATCATAGGAAAATCCAAGATGTCCACCGGCAAGCGGTCCTTCTATTACTACGGCATCCGCTGTAGTGTTATATTTTCTGTCCCACATCTTTAAAATGACTTTTGCACTTTTTCTGCTTGATACTATCGGTGCAATACAGGTCTTTTTTGCGTTTTCACTTAGTGCCTGCCCCTTTGCTACAAGTTCCGGCAATTCTATGGGCAGTCCGGCTCCGGATATTATAATATCCGCACCGGCTTTTACAGCTTCTATTACATAGTCCGCATATTTGTTTGTTGCCACCATTATATTAAAGCCTATAAAAGGATTATAATTTTTTAATTTTTCCAAGAATTTAGAAGCCTGTTTTGAAACTTTAAATCTCTTTTCAAATACTTCCGCCGCTATATCTCTGGCTTTTTGAAGTTCGGTCTTTACAGCACGAAGATTTGCTTCTATAGGATTTTTATAAAAATCATCCTCTCTGAATCCAATCTGTGCTGTTGATATAATTCCCATTCCTCCATTGCCTGCCACATGTGCCGCAAGGGATGAAAGGCTTATTCCTACACCCATACCTCCTTGGATAATGGGATAGAGCAAACTTTTATCACCTATTTTTAAGAATTCCATATTTCCCTTTCAGCTATTTAAAACTTCCTGAATCTGTTGTATCTGTCCTCTGCGATTTCTTCCTTGGATTTTGAAGAATTCTTCTCAAAGAAATCATCCATATTTGAAACCATCTCTTCTATTACAGTATCCATAGTGTCTACAGTCAAAGGTATATCTTCCTTTATAACTCTGTCTATTACACCCAAGGCTAAGAGTTCCTTCGAGGTGATTTTCATAACCTCAGCGGCTTCTTTGCTCTTTTTTTGCATCTTTATATAATATTGAAGCGAAACCTTCCGGTGAAAGTATTGAATATATTGAATGTTCAAGCATCCAAACTTCATTGGCTAGGGCAAGCGCAAGTGCACCTCCGGACCCTCCTTCACCTATTACAACAGAAAGAATAGGTACTGTCATATCGCTCATTTCAAAAAGTGCTCTGGCTATTGCCTCGGCCTGTCCCTTCTCCTCGGCTTCTATCCCGCAAAATGCTCCCGGAGTATCCACTATGCAAATGATTGGCATATTAAATTTATTTGCATGCTTCATAAGTCTTAGAGCCTTACGATATCCGCTCGGATTTGGCATACCGAAATTTCTGATTTTATTTTCTTTTATGCTCTTACCTTTTTGCTCTGCCACAACCATTACAGGTTTTCCGTAATAGTTTGCTATACCGCCGATAATCGCACCGTCATCTCCCGAGAGTCTGTCACCATGTAATTCCAAAAAGAAACTGAACATTCTGTCAATATAATCCTTTGCGGTAGGTCTGTCAGGTCTTCTTGATAAGAGTACACTGTCCCAGGCATTCTTCGGTGCCTTTACCTTCGGGCGCTTTTCTGTGACCTTTTCGGTATTTTCATCCTGACTTTCCTGACGTGCAACTTTCTTAAATCCTGAGGTATGAGCTCTTAGTATCTTCTTTAAAACACTTCTTTGTTCCGATCTTTCTACAATAGCATCTATAAATCCATGCTCAAGTAAAAACTCTGCACTCTGGAAGCCTTCCGGAAACTTTGTACCTATGGTCTGTGCAATTACTCTCGGACCTGCAAACCCTATAAGAGCCTTAGGCTCTGCCAGTATGATATCACCAAGCATTGCAAATGAAGCACTTACACCTCCCATAGTAGGATCTGTAAGGAAGCTTATAAAAAGCTGTCCTGCCTCATGATGTCTTTTTAATGCCGCTGAGGTCTTTGCCATCTGCATAAGTGAAATCAGACCTTCTTGCATTCTGGCTCCGCCTGAACATGAGAAAATAATAATCGGCATTTTCTCTTTTGTCGCATTTTCTACAGCCGCTGTTATTTTTTCACCTACAACTCTTCCCATAGAAGACATCATAAATCTTGCATCACATACAGCTATAGCGGTTCTTATATTACCTATAGTAGCCTCTCCGGTAACCACGGCTTCATTAAGCTTACTCTTTTGTCTTTCCTCTTCAAGCTTAGTCTCATAATCCGGAAAATCCAAAGGATTTGATATAGGCATTGTCTTATTCCACTCGATGAAACTTCCGTCATCCACAAGCATTTCTATTCTTCTGTATGCATGGACTCTAAAATATCCTCCACATTTAGGGCAGGTATAAAGATTTGACTTTACATCCTCTGCAAAGATAGGCTCTTTACATATTTTGCACTTTTTCCAAAGTCCCTCCGGAATATCTATCTTTTCACTTTCCGGTTCTATCTTTGCATATGTCTTTTTAAACATATTTCTAAACATGACAACACCTCAAAACTTTCATTGCTACAATTTAAACTGTTTCTCTATAAATGAAGTATCTATATCCGCATCTATATAATATGGATTATTGATAATTTCATAGTTAAAGTCGATATTTGTATCTACACCTTCAATTACTATCTCTCCAAGAGCCGATCTCATCTTTGCAATAGCTTCCTGCCTTGTCTTTCCGTGAACTATCAACTTTAAAAGCATGGAATCATAAAAAGGTGATACTGTGTAATCTTCATAAATATGTGTATCTATTCTTACACCATTACCGCCCGGCAAATGCATGCTCTCAATTCTTCCCGGTGAAGGTGCAAAATTCTTATCGGGATTTTCGGCATTTATTCTGCACTCTATGGAATGTCCTTCAATCTTCACATCCTTTTGAGTAACAGAAAGCTTCTCTCCCGCAGCTACTCTGATTTGCTCCTTTATAAGATCTATACCGGTGATCATCTCTGTTACAGGATGCTCTACCTGAATTCTTGTATTCATCTCCATAAAGTAGAAGTTTTTATTCTTATCCACCAAAAACTCAATGGTTCCGGCATTCTCATATCCGGCAGCCTTTGCCGCACTTACGGCAGCCTTTCCCATCTTTTCTCTGAGCTTACTGTCAAGGAATACTGACGGCGCTTCCTCCAACACCTTTTTGATGTCTTCTTTGTATGGAGCAATCTCTTTCGCCAAGATGTATTACATTTCCATAGCTGTCAGCCATAATCTGAAATTCGATATGTCTCGGTCTTTCTATATATTTTTCAATATACATTGAATCATCCGAAAAAGCCTTTAAGAGCCTCCGCCTTTGCAGTCATAAAATTCTCGGCAAAAATCGTCTTCGCTTCTTGATATTCTCATACCCTTTCCGCCACCGCCAAGAGCAGCCTTTATCATTACAGGGAAGCCCACTTTCTTTGCAAGCTTTTAATGCCTCATTCACATCCTTGACACTTCCGTCAGCCCCGGTATTACAGGAATATGTGCCTTTTGCATAGTTGCTCTGGCTACAGCCTTATCACCAAGCTTAGCAATTGTTTCAGATTTAGGTCCGATAAACTTTATTCCGACTTCAGTACAAAGTCTTGCAAATTTTTTTCATTCTCCGATAAAAAAATCCGAATCCCGGATGAATAGCCTCGGCACCTGTTGTAATAGCGGCACTGAGTATTCTCTCCATATCCAGATAGCTCTTCATCGCAGGTGCAGGGTCCTATACAAATAGCCTCATCTGCAAGCATCGTATGTAAGCTGTCTCTATCCGCCTCAGAATATACGGCAACACTTATAATACCCATTTCTCTAAGTGCTCTTATTATTCTGACTGCAATCTCTCCTCTGTTTGCTATCAATACTTTTCTAAACATTTATTCTCCAATGATAAAGGTAAGTTCGGCATCAACCGCTATCTCACCGTCCACACTTGCTATAGCTTTACCTATTCCTATTCTTCCTTTTGATCTGATTATCTCACAGGAAAGTTTCAACTTATCTCCCGGAACAACTTTTCTTTTGAATTTAGCGGAATTTATAGCTCCGAAATATGCTGTCTTACCCTTATTTTCAGGTACTGACAATATAGCGACGGCACCTGTCTGTGCCAATGCCTCTATCATAAGTACTCCGGGCATTACAGGCTCCTCGGGAAAATGTCCCAAAAACTGAGACTCATTATATGTTATACATTTATATCCTACGCTTTTTTTACCCGGCTCCAGCTCCTCAATACAATCAATAAGTAAAAACGGATGTCTGTGAGGTATTATCTCTTGAATTTCTTTGATTCCCAACATACTCTTTACTCCAAAATAAACAGTGGCTGTCCGAACTCTACCACATCCTCATCCTTAACAAGGATCTCTTTTACAACACCGTCAAAATCACTCTCAAGCTCATTCATCAGTTTCATTGCCTCGATGATACCTATTACCTGACCTTTCTTTACTCTGTCACCGACATTTACAAAGCTTGGTGAATCAGGTGAAGGTGCACTGTAGAAAGTTCCTACAAGCGGTGATGTTACGGTATGACCTGCAACCTTTGTGTTCTCTACTGTACTTGCCGCTTCAAAACTTACACTCTGTGCTACCGGTAGAGTCTGAAGCTCTCCCGCAACAAGTTTTGTTTTATTTTTCTTTATAACGATTTTTTCGGAATCTGTAGCATAGTTTAATGTATCAACATCATTCTTACTTACCGTCTCTATAAGTTTTATAATTTCATCTATCTTCATAGGTTTACTCCACAAATTTTCTAATAACTATACTTGCATTGTGACCGCCAAAGCCCAGGGAGTTACTGATTGTTCCGTTAACTTCCATCTCTTTTGACTCTGTCAAAAAGTCCAGATCGCACTCCGGATCTTTATTTATAAGCCCTACATTCTTGTGCATAAATCCGTCTTCTATAGACTTTACACATACAATTGCCTCAACACCTCCGGCTGCACCAAGAAGATGTCCAACCATTGACTTTGTAGAACTTATTCCGACTTTATCTGCATGCTCCCCAAGAGCTGTCTTTATAGCCTTTGTCTCAAATAAATCATTATGATGAGTTCCTGTACCATGTGCATTAACATAGTCAATATCCTCAGGCTTCATACCTGCATCCTTTATTGCAAGCTCCATAGCCTTTGCAGCACCCGAGCCGTCCTCTGCAGGTGAAGTAATATGGAATGCATCACAGGTTGCACCATATCCTGCCATCTCGGCGTATATATGTGCACCTCTTTTTTTAGCATGCTCAAGTTCTTCTAAAACTAAAACTCCTGCTCCCTCTCCCATGATAAATCCGTTTCTGTCCTTATCAAAAGGTATTGATGCTCTGTCCGGGTCATCTACGGTATTAAGTGCTGTGAGTGAAGTAAATCCCGCCACACCGATAGGAGTGATGGAACTTTCAGTACCTCCGGCAAGCATTACATCAGCCTCTCCGTAAACGATAGATCTGAATGCCTCACCTATACAGTTTGTTCCGGTAGCACAAGCCGTTACTACATTTATATTCTTTCCCTTACATCCATAGGCAATTGCTACATTACCTGCCGCCATATTTGAAATCATCATAGGTACCAAAAGAGGTGCCACTCTGCTTGGCCCTTTTTCCAAAAGTTTTCCGTATTCCTTTTCCATAGACTGCAGCGATCCGATTCCCGATCCTACCGCAACTCCTACCATATAAGGATCTTCCTTTGACATATCAAGCTTTGCATCTTCAATGGCCTCTTTTGTTGCCGCTACCGCAAACTGTGAAAACTGCTCCATTCTTCTGGCAGATTTTGGATCCATATAGTTTTTGGCATCAAAGTCCTTTACTTCAGCTGCCAGCTTTGCCTTATAGTCGGTTGTATCAAAGTATGTTATAGGTCCTATACCATGTACACCCGCTTTTATATTTTTCCAAAAATCATTGACATTAAGACCTATCGGTGTGATAGCTCCCAATCCTGTAATAACAACTCTTCTTCTCATAGTCACCTCTTTTTTAGTTGTTCTTTCAATCCTTCTTAATTACATACTCATTCCGCCATCAATTTTGATGACCTGACCTGTAATATATCTGCCCTCTTCTCCGGCAAGGTATGCTACCATATTTGCAATATCCTCTACCTCACCTTGATATCCCAATGGAATAAATGAATTTATTTTTGCCTTGGCATCATCTGTCATGGCATCCGTCATATCTGTTCTTATATATCCCGGTGCTATGGCATTTACGGTAATATTTCTGCTTGCCATCTCTCTTGCGGCAGTCTTTGTCATTCCTATAACTCCTGCCTTTGATGCGGCATAGTTTATCTGTCCTGCATTGCCCATCACACCGCTAACGGAAGAAATATTTATTATTCTTCCGGCTCTTTTCTTAATCATATATTTTGAAACCACCTGCATGGTATTAAAGCTTCCCTTTAAATTGGTAGCTATTACCGCATCAAACTCTTCAGGTTTCATTCTCATCATTAGATTATCTTTTGTAATACCGGCATTGTTTACCAGTATATCTACAGCACCGTCCTCTGAAATGATATTTTCAATCATCTGCTTGGTACTCTCATAATCCGATATATCACATTGGCAGATTTTTGCCCTTCCGCCATTGTCCTCTATCTCTTTGCAACACTTTTTGCAGCCTCACTTGATGCCGCATAATTTACATATACCAGTGCTCCGTCAGCTGCCAGTTTCTTTGCTATAGCGGCTCCGATGCCTCTGCCTGCACCTGTTACCAAAGCTGTTTTGCCATCTAATCTTTTCATTTTGCCTCCAAAATCTGACTACAAACACTTGCCACATCCGCATACTCTTCGATATTGAACATTTTTACCTGTGCATCAATTTTCTTTACAAAACCTGCCATTGTCTTTCCCGGGCCGATTTCTACAAAGGTATCAACTCCCCATTCAATCATTTTTCTTATGCTCTGTTCCAAATGTACACTTCCGGATACCTGATCTATCAAATTCTTCTTGATATCATTCTTGTCTGTAACAATTTTTGCATTGATATTTGCTACATAAGGTATCTGAATATCTCTTATTTCGACGCCATCAAGTACTTTTGAAAGTTTTTCTCCGGCTTCCTTCATAAGTCCTGAGTGAAAAGCACCGCTTACCTTTAAAGGCAGTACTCTTTTTGCTCCGGCTTCTTTCAATTTTTCGCCTGCAAGAGCAACCGCTTCCTCAGTTCCCGATATTACAGTCTGTCCCGGGCAATTATAATTTGCCACCCAACATCCGTCTATCTCATCCACTACAGACTTGATAGTCTCGTTGTCAAGTGAGAGTACGGCACTCATTGCGCCACCCTTTATCTCAGACATATACTGACCTCTTTTATCCACCACCGAAATGGCATCCTCAGCACTTATAGCACCGCTTAAATACAGTGCTTCATATTCTCCAAGGCTTAAACCTGCACATATATCAGCCTTAAGTCCCGTTTTTTCTACAGCCTTTAACATGGCAATACCTGTTGCCACCATGGCTATCTGTGTATATCTTGTATTGTTTAATTCATCATTTTCTTTGAAAATCAGATCACATTCATCTATCCCCGTGACTGTTTTGACACTATCAAAAACTGCCCTTGAATCCGCATCATTTTCATAAAAACTCTTGCCCATATTTTGTTTTTGAGCTCCCTGTCCCGGGAATAAAAATGCTATCTTCATAATTTATACTAAGCTCCCTGCATTCTTTAAAAGATTAGTTGCCTCACTTATTATCTCGTCAATGATTTCTTTTGCACTTTGCTTTTTGTTTATAAGTCCTGCTATCTGACCTGCCATAACGGTTCCGTTTACAACATCACCATCCATAACAGCCTTTCTGAGTGTACCGAGAGTCAAATACTCAAGTTCCTCAAAGCTCTTACCCTCAGCCTCAAGCTTCGTGTATTCTCTGGTCATGGCATTTCTTAAGCTTCTTACCGGATGTCCGTGACTTCTTCCTGTTACAGCAGAATCGATATCCTTTGCGGCGATTACTCTGTCTTTGTAGTTTTCATGTACAATAGACTCATTTGCAACCACAAATCTTGTACCTATCTGTACAGCTTTTGCTCCAAGCATAAGTGCCGCAGCAAGACCTCTTCCGTCTGCAATACCGCCTGCCGCAATAACAGGAATATCCACTGCATTTACCACCTGTGGAACCAAGGTCATGGTAGTGGCTTCACCTATATGTCCGCCACTCTCGGTACCTTCCGCCACAACGGCGTCAGCTCCGCATCTTTCCATTCTTCTTGCAAGTGCAACACTCGCAACTACAGGAATTACCACTATTCCGGCTTCCTTCCACATCTGCATATACTTTTCAGGTGAACCTGCGCCTGTAGTGACTACCTTTATACCTTCTTCCACAACTACCTTGGCAATTTCTTCTGCATGAGGTGACATAAGCATTACATTCACTCCAAAGGCTTATCTGTAAGCTTTCTTGCCTCTCTTATTTCATTTCTTACAACTTCTGCCGGTGCATTTGCCCCGCCAATAAGTCCAAGTCCGCCTGCCGCACTTACCGCTGCAGCCAAATGATGCTCGGCAACCCATGCCATACCGCCTTGAATTATCGGATATTCTATACCTAATAGTTTTGTTATTTCTGTTTGCATTAATTTCCTCTGCCTTTTTAAGAAAACGCCCTAAGGCGTTTTTTATTTTTATAAATTATCTACGCCCTTGTCCTTAAGGTAATTCACTACATCACCTACAGTTAAAAGCTTCTCTAAATCCTCTGAAGGTATTTCAACACCGTAGTTATCCTCAAGTGCCATTACCATCTCAAAAAGGTCAAGTGAGTCTGCATTCAAATCTTCCTTGAAGCTTGACTCCAATGTGATCTCTGCCGCATCGATATTTAACTGCTCTGCAATAATTGATTTCATTTTCTCTGACATAATTTTCTCCATTCTTTAAATGCTAATTTTATTTATATTTAAGTTGTAAAATAATTACAATCTTAATACACAAGTTCCCCAGGTTAGTCCTGCTCCGAATCCACATAGCAAAATCAGATCACCCTTCTTTGCCATGCCCTTTTTAATCACCTCATCAAGTAACAGCGGTACACTTCCTGCCGAAGTATTTCCGGTGTTTTCAAGATTATGAGGTAACTTTTCAAGAGGTATATCAAGCTTTTTTGATACAGCCTCAAGTATTCTCAAATTTGCCTGATGTAAAAGGTATAAATCCACATCATCCTTATGTACTCCTGCCTTTTTTATAGCATTTTCAATGCTTTGAGGCACTGTTCTGACAGTAAACTTAAAAACCTCTTGCCCATCCATTTTTATATATCTGTCATCACCGTAGGAGTTATCATACAGTGCAAATCCTTTACTTCCGTCAGCTCCGATATCAAAGCTTAAAAATCCCTCTTCGATATCCGCTTTTTTCAGTACTGCCGCTCCCACACCGTCACCGAAAAGTACACAGGTGGTTCTGTCAGTCCAATCCATCTCTCTTGAAAGTACATCACCGCCTACTACAAGAGCATACTCAATGTCTAATGTATTCATCATAGAATATGCAATACTCAGTGCATATATAAATCCTGAACATGCCGAGCTTACATCCATACAGGCACAGTCCTTTGCACCGAGCAGAGGTTGTAACTCACATGCGGTATTTGGAAGTCTTTTATCCTGAGTGGAAGTACCCACTATGATAAGTCCCAAATCCTTACCTTCAATGTTTGCAGATTCTAATGCTTCTTTACCGGCCTCAAAAGCCAGACTTACCAGATTCTCATTTTCGCCTATGATATGCCTTTTTTTGATTCCGGTTCTTTGGCTGATCCACTCATCACTTGTATCTACGATCTTACTTAAATCATCATTTGTTAAAATCTTAGACGGAAGCTTTGAGCCGGTTCCTGCAAGTGCTATCTTCATCTTTCATAAGTCCTTTCATAAGACTTTCATCAAAACATAAAAATACTTTGAATATCAAAGCAAATAGTTTGATACTCAAAGTATTTTAATTTTGACGCCGGATTTTGTCAAGTGATTTATTTATTCAGTTCCGTATGCAATTAATGTATCTTTTTTTCTTACTCCCAAAGATAATGTATAGTATAACACAGTGGCATCAAATTTTGCTTCGACTCTTTGCAGTTCATCACCTTCTATATTTTTTAAAACCCCAAGTAACTGTCCTTTTTTTACAGTATCCCCCCGTGTAAAAAAAGGATACCAAAGGCCGTCATCGCATGATTCCACATACTCTGCGCTTATAATTTCTCTTTGATTTTTATTCACACTGATATCATAACCCTCTTTTATTATTCCAAGTATTTCCATCAGCTTATATAGGTCTTCTCTTTCAGCCAGTACATCCGCTTCACTCCATGTACCATGCTCTCCTCTTTCATATAACATGGCAGGAATATTTTTCTTTGTAGCATAGCTGTACAGACCATTATTCGCATATGATCCTACTCTAAAATTTACACTCATCCTTGATGCAATATCTCTTACATAATTTTTCATTTCTTCACCTGAGCCGTAGGGAAAGAAAATAAGAGGTATCAGCATCTCATTCATATCTCCCCCATGTAGATCCACTATAAAATCCGCTATCGGGTACAAGTATTTTTCAATATTAAAAGCAGTTTTTTGTGTGCTTGTTCCGTTTTCATCACCCGGAAATTCTCTGTTTAAATTTTTGTAATCTGATGTAGATATCTGTTTCACTCCGGCATAAAAACCTTCAGGATTTAAAACGGGACAAATAATAATATTTCCATATAATTTTTCAGGATCAATTTCTTTTATAAGTCTTAAGGATGTCTCTATTCCAACATACTCTCCACCATGCACTCCGGCAGTTATCACCAATGTTTTCCCCGGATTTCCGCCACAAAAAAAGCAACTCCGCTTATATTTTCGAGCTCGAATTTTTTTCTTTTCTCCGGTTTTTATCAGAATATTTCCTATTTTCACAATTTTACCTTTCTGAACACAAATAAATATTTATGCTTATATTAACATAGTTAGTTATAACTAACCATAAATTTTTTTCTTTATTTAATTATCTTTAATAAAGCACAAATACAACACCAAATTTTTTTCACCTATTTTTTTATTATTTTATGAAAGTAGTTTCTATGTATTATTAAAAAAACTTGAAAAAAACTTATTATCAAGTAGTATGTTTATTATGTATTAATTAATCATAGAAAGAAAGAGAGGAATTTTCTATGGCAACATTTATGATCGGACTTGTGATTCTTATCGTAGGTGGATTCTTGATGGGACGTCTTTGCGACCATGTTTTCCAACCTGATGATAGAGAAACACCGGCCTATTCAAGACAGGATGGTGTAGACTATGTGCCTATGCCTACATGGAAAAATGCATTGATCAACTTGCTCAACATCGCAGGAACAGGACCGATTCTCGGACCTATTCAGGGTATCCTTTTCGGACCTATAGCACTTCTTACAATACCTATAGGTAATGTAATCGGCGGTGCGGTTCATGATTATTTTGCAGGTATGATTTGCACCAGAGACGGCGGTGCTCAGATGCCGGAGATGGTTCGCAAATATACAAGTAAAACCGTATTCTGGATTTATGATGTGTTTGTATGTCTCTTGCTTTTACTTGTAGGTACGGTATTTATTTATACCCCGGGTGATATAGCCGCAACTCAGGTATTCGGTTTCAGCGGTGCTCCTACAGAAGTTTCAACATGGGTCATCTACGCTGTGATTTTTGCTTATTACCTTGTTGCAACAGTATTCCCTATAGATAAGATTATCGGTCGTGTATATCCTATCTTCGGTGCAATTTTGGTATTCTCTGCAGTCGGAGTTTTTGCTGCAATGGTTATCTTCCATTATCCGCTTGTAGATGTTTGGGGGAGTTGGGCAACACAGTCATTTGACTATGCGGCATATTTTAAAGCAGGACATTTTATTCCGATTTTCTTCGTTACTGTAGCCTGCGGTATCCTTTCAGGATTCCACTCATCACAGACAGCTCTTGTAGCTCGTACAATTAAGAGCGAAAAAGAAGGTCGTATGACTTTCTACAATATGATGGTTGTTGAAGGATTTATAGCTATGGTATGGGCTGCCCGGTACAATGGCACTTATCCAGTTTACAGCTGAGCACGGCGGTATCACAATGCAGCTTAGTGACAAGGGTGTATGGCAGTATATGATTCAAAAAGGAGGCGAGCTTGTCGCTATTTCTCCTACCAGTGTTGTCGGTGTAGTATGTAGATATGCACTTGGACCTATCGGAGGTGCCGTAGCACTTATCGGTATTATTATCCTTCCTATAACATCAGGAGATACAGCACTTCGTGCACTTAGACTTACTATTGCGGATACTTTCCATATCAAGCAGGATAACAATGCAAGAAGACTCAGTCTTGCCGTTCCTATTTTCGTTATAGTAGGTGCAATCCTTGTTTGGGCAAAAATCGATCCTAAGGGATTCAACATACTTTGGAGATATTTTGCATGGTCCAACCAGACAATGGCACTCTTCCCGCTTGCAGCAGCAACTATTTATCTTATAATAAATAAGCGAGGCAAATGGGCATGGATGACTTTAGTACCCGGTGTCTTCTACACATTCATTTGTGCATGCTATATCTTGAATGCAAAGCTCGGCTTTGGTTTAAGCTGGAATATTGCTTATATAGGCGGTGCTGTAATTTCCGCTTTATATGCAGTTCTTACTATCCGGAGAGGTAAAAAGGGTGGCTTCACACCTGCAGATCCTGTAAAGTAAATAAAATTATTGCTCCTCCCAAGACAGTTGTAATATAATACTGTCTTGGGAGTTTTTATTTTTTATTAGATAGAGGAAATATGGAAATTTTAGAATTTTTAAAACAGGAAAATGTATCAGATAAAATCATTTCAGAGATAAGCTCATTTAGAAGCTTCTATAAGCTTGAAGACGGCGATGAAAAAAGAATCCCCACTGATTCATATCTATATTATGGTAAGGAAATCTGGGAAGAGGCGGCTACAGCTATAATAGCAGGTGAAAATATCTTGCTTGACGGTCCTAAAGCTACCGGAAAGAATGTATTGGCACAAAATCTTGCCATGGCATTTGCAAGACCCGAGTGGGATATATCACTTTATATAAATACCGACGCCTCATCTCTTATAGGTTCTGACACGTTTGAAAACGGAGAAGTACGCCTTAGAAAAGGGCCTATACTAAACTGTGCTATAAGAGGAGGTTTCGGAGTGCTTGATGAAATAAATATGGCAAAGAATGAATCTCTCGCCGTACTTCATGCGGTACTTGACTTCAGAAGAACTATTGACTTACCGGGATATGACAGAATAACTCTTCATGAAGCCACAAGATTTATAGGTACAATGAACTACGGCTATGCCGGCACCAGAGAGATGAATGAGGCACTCGCATCCAGGTTTATGGTACTGCATATGCCTGTTATATCGGCAGAAAACTTACAAAAGCTTATAAAGGATAAATATCCTACGCTAAAACCTGAATATATCTCACAATTTGCCTCTCTTTTTGATGAAATAAGAAAAAAATGTGAGGGCGGTGAAATCTCTACAAGAAGCCTTGACCTTAGAGGTCTTATATCATGTATAGGAATGATGAAAAAAGGACTTGAAGTGACTAAAGCCTTACAAATGGGACTGATAAATAAATGCTTTGACGAATATGAAAGACAATTGGTGCTTGATATTGTAAGTGCCAGATTGCCGTCAAGCCTTTCAGGGGAGAATATTTTTTCATGATCTTGACGGAGTTTGAAAAAAAGAGAGAGCAGCAAATATGGTATGGAATGCCGCCGGAAATTATGATGTTTCAATAGGTTTTCGTATGTACGACGATAATGCAAAAGCCGACCTTTATTGGAACACCATACTTGGCAGCAGCTATGCACATTTTGACTGGAAAAGGTTAAAGGAGTTTTACAATACCTTCCATGAAACAATAGGGCAGGGGACCTATGAAGCATTGTTTTGGATTGCACTTGAAAATTCAACATTTGAAAAGGAAAAAGATTCAAGACCAAGTCTTCCACTCCTTAGGAAAGAGTACTGCAAACAAAAGCTTATAGAGTTTATGCCGAGTATTGCTGAAAGCAGAGAGGGATGGATACTTGAAGGACATTACAGAACATCTATGGGTGAGGACAGCGGGCTGCCCGATTTGGTAGACAGGAAGCTCTTAAGTGAGGTTGAAATCGGTGCTGATGTGGATACAGAAGGCTTTATTAGGACTCTGTCAAATACTCTTGCAAAGTATTTTACCTACCTTCCCGGTGTAAGTGCAAAGGGGCAAAAACACAGGTTTAAAATACCTATACCCAGACTTTTCCTTGGTAAAGAGGCCGGAGTCTCGGAGGAAATATCCGGTGCAAAAAAGCTTGTTATAGGATATGTGGAAAACAGGGGTGGTTCTGATACTACAGCTTTTGAGACAGACTCTGAAAAATTCAATCGTATAACGGAAGAGGGACTTCGCAAATATATCAGCAGTTATTTCGGCAAATCCATCTATGATGATAAGACTTCGGAGAAAATACAAAGAGAATGCTGTACCGGTAACCACGAAGGTACCAGAATATTTTTTACAAGAGGTGAAAGTGAAGACAAGGTAAGCGGGTTTGCCGCAAAGATGCGAAAAGAGATGCAAAGGCAGTATACTAAAAACAAAGAATTTTTCTTTGACAATATAGGAAGTAATAATGCGTCCGTCTTGGAACTTACAAATCGTATCAAGAATGCTCTGCTGACTCAGCTTGAGCCCACTACAGTTTATTCAAAAATAGGTAAATTAAATCCAGCCCTTGTCTGGAAGGCTCTGTATCTTAACAATACTAAGATTTTTGAAAAACAGGTGGCGGAAGGTAGCGGCAATATAAGTGTCGATATTTTACTGGATGCCTCAGCTTCACAGATTCATCGTATGGACACAGTATCCACGCAGGGCTATATTATTTCAAAAGCACTTGATAACTGCCGCATTCCTGTCAGAGTATGGAGTTACTCATCTATGAGCGGCTACACTGTAATGAATCTTTACAGGGATTACAATGAGACATCAAAAAATAATGAAATATTCAGATTCTTTACTACAGGTGCCAACAGAGACGGTCTTGCACTTAACGCTTTAATGGAACAGATGAAGAAAAACAATGCTTCTCACAGAGTTGTGATATGGCTTACAGATATAAGCCGAATGATATGCTTGAGGTCAAGGGTAAATCCAGAAATTACAGCGGTGATATCGCTATAGATGATATGACAGAGCTTGTACATAAGGCAAAGCTTGAGAACATATATGTCCTCTGCGCCTTTACAGGCGATGACGCCGACCTGTCCAATGTTCAAAAAATCTTTGGAAGAAGTTTTGTAAAAGTAAAATCACTTGATAATTTTGCCTCCTTGGTAGGTAATATGATACAGGCGGAAATTAGGAGAATGTAAAAGCAGCAGTTTACCGAAAAAGGTAAACTGCTCTTTTTATAAACACTATACTTTTAACTCCTTTATTACCTCTTTGACTTTACTATAAGATATCTTACAATAAGTCCGACAGCAACAAAATATCCCACATATCCGACCACACTGACAACTGTTATCACAGAGTCCCAAAACAACTGCATATCCATAAAATTCCTCCTCATTCCCCATACAAAACTTTTACGAAGCTTTTATTTAATTTCATTGTACATCTTAAAAATCAGTTGTCAATAGCTGTGTTTTATTTTTAGGCTTTATGCTATCTATATGTGTTTTCAAACCGTCTATATGTAATGACAAATCGTCTTTATCCTTTTCTCCAAGTGAATCTAGTATAAAATCTATACCCTCTCTTCGTGCTAATTTTGATGCGGGTACAAAGTCACTATCACCTGATATCAATACAATTTGATCAACCTGTTTCTTATAGGCCAATGAAGCTATATCCAATCCAATTTTCATATCAACCCCCTTCTGATCAATAAGTATTGAAAAGTCATTCTCCGTCAAATCCTCTATACGCTTCTTACCATTTAGAAGCATTTTAACAGTCTCTCTCTTTAAATTATAATGTGCTAATGAATCAGATAATGTTCCCATTCTTAGAGCAACTTTTCTTTTCTTACTCAACTCCTCAAAAAATTCGTTAGCCCAATTATATATATCTGTCTTTCCTAAATCTACTGTCCTCTTTAAAAGTGGATGATACACTTTTTTAGATGATGGAGGACAATCATAATAGAAAATTCTATATAATTCATGTTCAAAAAAATCTTTTTTATTCTTCTTCTCCCAAAGATGCCTTTTGCAATATGAATATAATTCCTCAGCTCTTTCTTTTGCAGTTATATCACCTGCAATGGAGAATGCACGCTTGCGATAATATCCACCATCTACCAGTATTGCTGTTTTCATAATATTCCTCCCCATAAAGCAAAAAATCTCTAGGCTCGGCTTACTCCTGATGTTGGAGAACTTACTGCTAGAGATTAGTATCAATATATATGTACACAAGATGTGTACACTGTTATAGTACTATAATAAATAAAAGTTGTCAAAACATTTTTTAATCCAATCTATTTCTAACCGACTTATACTAAGGCTAATTCTTCATCTTTATGCACTATCTCATCAGGTACTGCCCAACCGAGGGCTTTTCTCTTTTCAATAATATCCGCAACTATTTTTTCTCCCAGAGAGTCGGGATTTGTATCTACAACCATAACAGATCCAAGTAATTCCTTAGTTCCCTCCTTCAAAAATTCTATTACATTCTTTGAACCATGAATTTGAGCTTCCACACAGTGATATGAATTGATTCCCATGAGTCTGAAGCCTAGGGCCGCATCTATTCCCTTTTCATTACTCCACTCAGGAGAAGAAAATGCAAAAGGCATTTCATAAAGCGGTTTACCGGCCTCACCTGCAACACCTGCAAAGATTCCGCTTGACTTGGTATTATCTATACACTCACCCACATGCCATACCGGTGGTAAATCTCCAAGGAATTCTTTTAAACTCTCCCCTGCATGCTCCTGTCCCGAAACATTGCAATATCCCATCTTCATAAGCGGGAATGAGGCACATCCGTTTGTAAGTATCAAGATATTGTTTCTAAGAAGTGCATTGGCTACATCAATAACACATTTCTCATACACAACCTTAGGATTGTTACATCCTACTATATTTACAATACCGAGTATCTTACCTTCCTTTACCGCCTCGTATAAAGGTTTCATAGAACCGTAGTGTTTATGCACATACTCAGGTGAAAATCCGACTTCGGCATCCACCTCATATGGCGGAATATATACAGGTATACCCTGTCTGTCTTTGAAACTTTCTATACCTCTTAGTATTATTCTCTCAGCAAGCTCTCTCGTTTCTCCTATATTTGAGTGATGATGATCATACTCAAATCTTTCGGCACCCGGCAATCTTGCAGATTCACTGGTTGTAATAACCGTAGTTCTAAAACATTTTGCAACTTCCATTATTGACGGAAATACATCCTGTACATCGGCAATCCAAAGATCCAGTGCACCTGTACCAAGTACAAGCTCGGCTGACACCGCATTTGAAAGCGGAATAACTCCTGCATAACGATACATTGCTGAAAGTCCTGAGCAGCAGATACCGTAGAATCTTATTCCCTTTGCCCCGGCTTCTTTTGCAAGATTTATAAACTTCTCTTCCTGACCGACTCTTACAATCTCACTTACAAGGGTAGGCAGATGACCATGGACCGCAATATTTACATATCCTTTTTTCAAAGCACCGATATTTACCTTTGATGTGACTCTGTCTCCTACTCCAAAAAGTCCATCTGTTGCTATTGATGTACTTACTACACCTGAGTATGTAAATGCGAGTCCGCAACGAAGAAACTGTTGCATAACACTTTTCCAATCACCGTCTGTACCCACACCTGTTTTATGATAAGCTTCAAATACCTCATGGTATGCACTGATAGGTAGAATATCAAGTTCCTTCCACACCTTTTTTCTTTCATCCGAGCCGAGTGCCTCTATAATTTTATAGTCACCCGGTACTGTACGGCTCATATCTTCCAAAAGCACATCTGCCAGTTCAGAAGCAATCTTTTTTATACTTCTTCTCTCAGTCTTTATTCCAAATGCCTTGCTGTATCCTTTATCTTTTGCTGTCCTAGTATAGGTAAATCAAGTTTCCCTTCAGCCGCCCATTTTAAAGACAAAATAACTTCTCTACCGTGCATACCATGTTGAGCCACACCTGCAGCTGCAGAGCGAAGTAGATTTCTTGCAACTATAAGGTCTGCATCCGCACCACAGACTCCCTTGGGACTCTTAGCGGTAACCTTACATGGTCCCATATTACAAATCTTACAGCAAATTCCCGCCATACCGAAGCCACACTGTGGTTGTTGTTTGTCAAATCTGTCAAATGTAGTATCAAATCCCAGCTGATTCTGGCGCAAAATCATCTCTTTCACTGCCGGATCCGGAGTGTTTTCAAGTACTTCATCCTTTGATGGAAAAGTCTTTCTATACTCCGATACCGCATTCATATAATCTCTGACAAAGGCCTTATCATCCCCATCCTCTTCATGATCTGATTTTAATGTGATTGTCGGTATCCCATGTTCATCAAATCCAATCAGATTTCTGTGGCTGTGGATATGATCCACACCATGTTTATGATCATGATTGTGGTTATGTTCGTGATTATGATTATGTTCGTGACTGTGATTATGTTCTTTCTTTCCCATGAGCATCCCTTCCTACTTTACAACAAGAAACCTATAACCTATTTACCTATTAATTTAGTATGTTTTACAGTGATTCGATTATACTGAAAGTTTACTCTCATGTCAATATTTTTTCTTAAAGATAAAAAAATTAGGTAATCTAGAACTGATGTCAATAAAAATGTTTGTTGCGAACCAATTCTTAACAACCCCAAACACATAATTTTTTTAAAAGATATCTATCCTTTTTATGTTATATGCTATAATATGATTATACTTACAGTTAATTATTAGAATGATTTTTTTGAAATAAATCAATAGAAAGTTAACTTTAGTTTCTGTGAATTGAGTTTAACCAAAAACTATTATGTCTATACACTAAAAAGTTGTGTAGATTTTGAGCTTTTTCAGACTGTTATCTAATTATTCAGATAGAGTAAGAACAGAGGTCACCCAATTATGATGTATGTAGTTATCACGTATTATAAGATGTACATGTCACTTACATCTGTAATTGAGAATGTAATTTAATTTTTTTAGACGGAAAGATCTTAACATATAATATTGCGATTAATGAATTAATCGAAACGGCAAAAAAATCAGAATACTGAGTCTAACTATATGTTTATAACAATAGCAGTGTATGTGATTGGAGGTTGGAGATATAAGGATAGTGGAGTAAGATAAAAATTTAATGTACATAATAAGGTAGAAGAAATACTAAAAACAGGAGAAAGAATGAAAATGGATATTTTGATGATTAACAAGATGATTACAGAACTTTTGGAGAGTATGCAACTATATAATGTTGGATTATTTGTTGGTCAAGGGATAAAAATGGAAGACTTACCAAATGTTGTATTATCCCAAAAGTGGAGATTTGTAATAACAAGTCAGAAAAGAGGGGATTTTGGAAAGTTTTTCTCATCTGACCAAAGGGATACAGATATTTACACAGAGTTAAAAGAAATTAAAAATATATCTTTTAGTAGTATAAATTTACCTGTTATACAATTACTTGGCTTTGAAGGAAAGAATGAACTAGATGATATGACGGCAGATATGAATGCTTTTGATATCATGGGAAATATTGTAAATAAACTAGATACAAGAAGTAAGTTAGTTGTTATAGGTTACAATCCTATAGAATGTAATGAATTGAAGTTTAATATTTTTTTCCCTAGATTGAGTCAAATAAGGGGAGCAAAAGTTTTTATATTCAATGATGGCATAAATAACGACTTTACAAAAAAAATGAAGGAACTTGTTCAAAATAGAAATGATTACTGGTGCGAATCATCGTTAAGTGATGCATTAAATTCAGTCGATTATACTGATAGTATTTTAAGCGAAGTGGAAACAAGTTCGTCAAAGCAGTTATTCTATAAAGGGAATAAAGCAGCTTATATCGAAAATACAATACTATTAAAATGTCAAAACTTTGCTCAACTATTAACAGATGAAAATGTCAATGGGATAAAGCCTATAGGGGAAATCGAACAAAGAAGATATTATGAACTTTTTTTGGATAATTCATCTGTATCTCCTCAATGGTACGGATACTTTCCTGAACTGAATTATTATTTAAAACGACCTTTTGAAGAAACACTATTAAAACTAGTAGAACGCTCATTGGATGGCAAAGATTTAGAACATGATTCTGAAAATAAAAGGTTACCAATTATTTTGGAAGGTGACCCTGGAACCTCAAAAAGTATTGCGTTAGCAGCTATTGCATACAGAGTATTTAAAAAACATAAGAACCCCGTGGTTTTCATAAAAAATGAAGAGATATCATTTAATAATGAATATGGACGTGAATTTGATTTACTAAATAAGTTGCTAAGCGAAGTAGAGAGAGTTCCTGGATCTGACGAAAGAATTTTAATAATATGGGATACGGCAGCTTATAGAAATGTTGAGGATATTGCAGGAAATTTAAGCAGGCTATTAGACAATCTTGGGAGACGTTTCGTTTTAGTATGTACCGCTTATAGGGGATCTAGTAAAGAAGATGTTAATATTAATCCACATTATGAGAAAAAATCTAATATAAAAAAAGTATGGAAGTTAGAGTTAAAGGATAATTTTTTACCTATAAATGCTGACGAAAAAGATAATAATGGGAAATATGTTTATAGTAATGGTCGTGCTTTGTTTGTTGCTACAAACAGAGACTTATCTGAGGAGGATAAAAAAAATTTAGCTAAGAAAATTGACAAATATAGTGATTTGAGTAGAGAAGAAAAGAAACTTTTGAATGAGAGGTTAAGTAAGGAAAATGATATTTTTATGTACTATTTTCTATTACGGGATGAATTGAGGGAACGACTGGCTGAAGGGTTAAACTTAGAACAGAGAATAGTTGGGTATTATGTAAAAAATCAATTAAATATGATAACTCATCGTAAAAAAGAAGAGAGATTGTTGAATCCGATGTATAAAGCTTTACTCAAAGCAGGAATTAAGTTGGGAGAAAGTAGAATTAATGCTATTGAACATAATGAACAAAAAAAAATAGAGGCAAACAGAGATTTTGATTTAAACTCTTTTAATTCAGCTATTGCATTGTTTAGTAAATATAAATTGACATCTCCATATAAGCTTGCATTCTCAATGCTGTTTGTTAATTCAGATAGGACAGCTGATTCAATATATGGGGATCCACAGCTTTTTGATTTTATCATTACTTCGATACCATGGCTTTTTTATGGTACAGATTCTCATGACAAATTTATTTTTAGGTTTAGAAACTCAAGAGAGGCAGATATTTTTCTTAAAAACAATGGAATAGACGGTGCAAAGAAGATAAAAATTTTAGTAAATATGCTTGATTTATATGTTAATGAGTATCAGGAAGATGAAGATATAAAGTATGCTTTGATTAACTTAGCGAGAATGATGGGGCCTAATTCAGAGTATTACAATAATGAAATAGAGATAAGAGAGCATAATCAGATACTACAGCATTTAGATGATGTTATTAATAAACTTTCTGATATAAGAGAACTTTCAAATTCAGATGTTTTTTTGATAGTACTCTTGCTCAATTAGAAATTACATTTACAAGAGAATATTATGGTAAACTATGCAAAAAACTACAAAGTAATAGTACGGATGAGCTTGGAAAAAAATAAGAGTAAAAAAATTGAATGAGGCTTTAGAATTAGCTCAAACTTGTATAAACCGGCTACAAGATGCACAATCAATAGCTGATTCAATTCAAAAAAATATATTCAGGATCAAATTAATGTTTTTTTGCATATGAGATTGCATATTGTAAAAATAGCTATAGAAAAAAATTGATGGAAAATAAGAGAAAGATTAATAATAATGATGTTATAACTCCAGAGTATTTTCAGATATATCCATTTTTAGTAAGAGCTATTAATTCAAATCCCGTCAATGGCTTTTCATACAATGCCATGTTTAAATTATTTGAACATGAGTATTCGAAACTTAATAGTGATGAACAAAAACTTGCTATTTTGAGTGAAATTAGGGGCTATGTTGAAGAAGCCAGAACCTTGGATATAATTAATAGAGGAATGAATGGAAGAGATGAGATTCAAGAGAATATTGTAAAGATTGAAAGACTGGCATCCGAATATCCTGTAGACATTGATGTTGTAGAAAAAGGAGATAAGGATAATTCGTTTGTAAGAGTGTTTAATGAATGTCTATCAAAAAATAAAGCATATGCAATAGTATTTATATGTCAACAAGAACTAGATAAACATAAATTATTACATATAAATAGGTATGAAGAGGGAGAAATATATAATGATATTCTATCGGATAAGCAATTATACATATGCAGAAAGGTATTTGATTTTTTTATCTAAAGAAGAATATAAAACTTGTATAGAACATGATTCTTTTTGCTCTGTATCTAAAAATTTAGAGTGGCTTGGTTATTATTTAATAAGAGACCATTAAATATTGGAAATAAGGAGGCTCAACTTACATATATTGAAAATGAAAACTGGAAAGTTATTTTTGAAATTTGTGAAGCATATATCAACTGTAAGGGAGAGAACAAGAAACCAATTATGTATTTGATTTATGCATTATCAATAATTCAAACGGTGGGGGATTACTTAATGGCATATAAAACTATTGCCAGCATGGATAAAAAGGGTACAGCTTCTTTTGCATCTCAAGCAAGAATGAGGGTTCCATATATCATTTGTAAAGAACCAGGAATATCTAAAAAGTATTCAGGTAGACTTTATAATTCAGATAATCAGACCTCGGGATATTTAGAAGTATCTGGAATTCCTATGGACATGGGAAAAAAAAGAGGAGTAAGAGTTTTTGCTAATAACATTGGAGAAAGAATACTCCCTGGTAAGAATAGGCTGATTTCAGATTTAGAAATTGGAATCGGGTATACCGGATTTTCAGCATATACTGAAAACGGGAGAAAGAATAGGGGGAATATGTAATGTCAAAACTTAAAAGCATCTCTTTTGAGAAAGACACTAAGAGAATTAATGATGAGATAAAACAAAATATTGCAAGTCATTTATGGATGTTTTGTGGATATAAAGATTCTATCACTCCTGCTATAAATTTTAATTCAACATATATAAAGGCCATATTGGATTTATATAATGTAATTGTTGATTCAAGTTTAGTTACGCGATTATATGGACAAAGAGGTATAGCTCCTAAAAAAATAAGAAAAATAAGAAACAGTTTAATAAGCTAGAAAAACATAATAAAAAAACTGTAAGTATGTTGCGTACTGTTGTAAGTCACACAGTTAGTGAAGAAAAATATTAGAGAAGAGATTAGCCTAGAATTTAAAAATTGGCAATTAGCACATTGTGGAAATGACAATCCAACGGAAGATGAAGATTTTGAAAAAAACTAATAATTGAATTATTGAATTTAGAAATTAAATGTTTTTAATTTATTAGATAGCTTTATGAAAGATACCATTAGCTTGAATAGTAATTCGAAAGATAAAATGATAGAAACATGGGAGGATGCTATTATTGAATACTATTTTAAAAACAACAAATCAAAAATATGTTTTACAAATAAATTGATTGAATGGTATAAAAATGAAGGAACCAGATGCATCTTCTCAAATTAATAAAATTGGAATATATAGTGCTATTAGCGGATGGGTAATGAAAAAAATTTATTTTTAAAGAGGAGTATATAGAGCAATTGAATAAAGCTAAAGCTAATGAGGCTGTAAAGCTTACAGATGATGAAGTGAATACAATTGATCAAGCTATAAATGACGCTCAATTAAGCATTGATGAAACAAAAATTGAAGTTGCAAATTTTTTAGGAAAAATCTGACAGACTAGGGGACTTAACATATGGTGATTATATGAAGCATTTTTTGAGTAAAGAAATTTTAGGAAAGAAAATGAGAGATTCAATTCCAAAAATAAAGAGTAAAAATTTAACACTTCTTCCACAGGATTTATTTGGCTATATAATAATGAATGAGTTTAATATGTAATCATTATTATATCAGAGTATTTATTTACCAGATTTGTGTTCATGTATAAGTTTTAAGCGTCGATAGATATGTCCTGGTAAAAAAGAGGCTGCACATTAATAGCTTAGTGTGACAGCCTCAAAATTTTTACAATATTAATCTTCCTTAGCAAGCTCTGCTTTGATTTTCTCTGTAAGTGCCGGAACTATCTTATTTAAATCACCTACAATACCGTAATCTGCAACGCTGAAGATAGGTGCATTCTCATCCTTGTTTATAGCAATGATAATATCACTTTCTTCCATACCTGCCAAATGCTGTATAGCACCTGAAATACCTATTGCAAAATAAAGATGTGGACGAACTGTCTTACCTGTCTGTCCCACCTGAATATCCTTTGACATCCAACCTGCATCTACCACAGCTCTTGAACAACTTACAGTACCATGAAGCACATCTGCAAGATCCTTAAGTATCTTAAAGTTCTCAGCAGAACCTACACCTCTTCCTCCTGATACCAGAATTTTTGCTGCCATAATATCTTCTGTTGTCTTTGCATTCTTTACTATTTCAAGAATTTCAACATATTTATTATTTTCTTCAAGCTTAGCATCAAAGTCTATTACCTCCGCCTTCGCTCCTGCTACTCTTTCCTTCTTTTGCATAACTCCCGGACGAACTGTTGCCATCTGCGGTCTGTTCTCAGGACATGCAATAGTAGCTATGGTATTTCCACCAAATGCAGGTCTTGTCATAAGGAGCTGATTATGCTTTTGCTCTCTTCCTGCAATAGCAACCAATGGATAATCACCGATCTCAAGCTGTGTACAGTCTGCTGTAAGTCCTGTTCCGACTCTTGCTGAAACTCTAGGTCCCAAATCTCTACCGATTGCTGTAGCACCGATAATAAATATCTCAGGCTTAAATTCGTTTATAACTGCTGTAAGCGCCTGTGTATATGGCTCTGTACGATACTCTTTAAGTTTAGGATCATCTACAACTAGTATCTTATCAGCACCGTGCTCGGCGAGCTCTTCAACCAGTCCCTTTATATCAGATCCCAGTAATACTGCTGTCACCTCTGTATTAAGATCAGCAGCTAAATCCTTACCTTTTCCTATAAGCTCAAGGGAAATACCGCTCAATTTGCCGTCTACCTGCTGGGCAAATGTAAACACTCCCCTGTATTCTTCTGTATTTTGTCTCATAAACGACTCCTTTTTAGATGATATGTGTTTCTTTTAACTTGCCTAAGATGTAATCCACAGATTCCGATACGCCAAGATTTACCTGCTCTCCCGCACCCTTTCTAACTTTATCGGATGCCTTTGCAATCTGTGTAGGTGAACCCTTAAGACCTATATTTGAATCGTCAACATCTATAAGGTCAGCTCTTGAAAGTACAGTTACTTCTTTCTCATAAGCATCAAAAATACCACCCGGAGTCATATATCTTGGCTCATTAAGCTCTGATAAAGCTGTAATAAGTACAGGCATTTTTGCTTTTAAACATGATATCTATCATCAAATTGACGCTCTACAACAACACTGTCGCCATCAATCTCTATCTTTTGTGCATAGCTGATAACCGGCAGATCCAGATGCTCTGAAATCTGAGGTCCAACCTGAGCTGTATCACCGTCAATAGCCTGACGTCCTGTAATAACCAAGTCATACTCCAATTTTCTAATTGCACCTGCTATTGTCTGTGATGTAGCCCATGTATCTGCTCCACCAAGCACTCTATCTGTTATAAGTACAGCCTTATCTGCTCCCATTGCCATAGCTTCTCTAAGCACTTCATCAGCTTTCGGAAGTCCCATAGTAACAACAGTAACTTCTGCACCATATTTGTCTTTAAGTCTAAGAGCCGCCTCAAGACCCGCCTTATCATCCGGGTTCATGATTGTAAGCATAGCTCCTCTGTTTAATGTGCCATCAGGGTTAAAAACAACACCGCCCTTAGTATCCGGCACTTGTTTAATACAAACAACTATCTTCATGACATCCTCCATTCGTAATAGCACAATTATTTAAGCAATGCGCCGGAAATTACCATTCTTTGTACTTCACTTGTACCCTCATATACTTCTGTAATCTTCGCATCACGCATCATTCTTTCAATCTCATATTCTCTTGTATATCCATATCCACCGTGAAGCTGTACTGCCTTTGTGGTAACTTCCATTGCTACTTCTGCAGCAAATAACTTAGCCATAGCAGCTTCCTCTGAATATGTCTTCTGTGTTGCCTTAGCCATAGCAGCTCTATATACAAGCATCTGTGCCGCCTTTACTTTGGTTGCCATATTTGCAAGCTCAAACTGAGTATTTTGGAATGCTCCGATAGATCTTCCAAACTGCTTTCTCTCTTTTACATAGTTGATAGTTCTCTCAAGTGCTCCCTCAGCAATACCAAGTGCCTGTGCGGCAATACCGATACGACCACCGTCAAGAGTGTGCATTGCAATACCGAATCCCTTACCTGCAGGTCCAAGCATATTCTCCTTTGGGACTCTGCAATCTGTAAATATAAGCTCATAAGTAGATGAACCTCTGATACCCATCTTCTTTTCCTTTGTTCCGAATCCAAATCCGGGTGTATCTTTCTCAACTATAAATGCGGAGAAAATCTTTTTTTGTCTGCCCTTTGCATCAACCTTTATTTCTGTACATGCGATTACAACATATATATCCGCTTCTTTACCGTTTGTAATAAAAATCTTTGAACCGTTAAGCACATACTCATCACCGTCAAGTACAGCTTTTGTAACCGCACCCTGCGCATCTGTACCTGCATTAGGCTCTGTAAGTGCAAAGGCTCCAAGCTTCTCACCCTTTGCCAAAGGAATAAGATATTTTTTCTTCTGCTCAGGTGTACCGTACATAGCAATAGGATCCGCACAAAGTGATGTATGAGCGGAAACAATAACACCTGTTGTCGCACATACTTTTGACAACTCTTCTACACACATTACATATGCAAGAGGATCAGCTCCCTGACCTCCGAACTCTTTTGCTACAGGAATACCAAGGAAACCGTATTTTGCCATCTTGGTTACAGTCTCTCTTGGAAATATTTCTGTTTCATCTACCTCTATTGCAAGAGGTTTTACTTCCTTTTCGGCAAACTCCCTAAAGAGGGATCTTGCCATCTCATGTTTCTTGTCTAAAGTAAAATCCATGAATTATACCTACTTGAATAAATCCAAGTGCAAACTTAAATAGTGAAAGTCTTTGTTTGCGTTATCCTTTCTTAGTTTTCTTTCACCTATATAGTAAATACAAACCCGCCTTTTTGTATCTATACCATATTAAACCCCCTTTCTACATTTGAACTGTAAAAAGGGGGATATATATTTTACTTATAAGAGAATATTCCTTCTCCGGTCTTCTTTCCAAGTTTACCTGCAGCTACAAGCTCTTTTTAATTTGGGAGCCGGTAAATACTTGTCATCCCCTGTCTCATTGTGAATAACTTCCATAATAGCCAGACAAATATCAAGACCGATAAGGTCTGCTAAATGAAGAGGTCCCATAGGATGTGCACATCCGAGAATCATAGCTGTGTCTACACCTTCAGCATCCGCTGTACCTGCAGCCCACACATTGATTGCTTCATTAATCATTGGAACAAGGATACGGTTAACTACAAATCCCGGTGCTTCTTTAACCTGTACAGGAGTCTTTCCGATGTCTTCTGATATCTTTTTGATCTTTTCAACCAATTCTGCAGGTGTCTTTTCTCCACCGATTACTTCAACAAGTTTCATTCTGTCTGCAGGGTTGAAGAAATGCATACCTACTACAGGTCTGTCAAGTGCCTCACCGATTCTTGTGATAGAAAGTGATGAAGTATTTGAAGCAAAAATACAATCCTTAGGAACTATATTCTGAAGTTCTTTAAAGATTTGCTGCTTAACTTCCATCTTCTCAAGGGCAACTTCAACTATTAAATCGCAGTCACTGCAAATATCATTAAGACCTACTTTGATCTTTGAAATAATTGCATCTCCCGCCTCCTTTGATATTTTTTCCTTCCCTACAAGGAAATTAATATTCTTTTGAATCCTTGCAAAACCGGCCTGTGCGTACTCTTCCTTAATATCGCAAAGTCTTACTTCATATCCATCTGTCATTGCAAAAGCCTGAGCAATACCTGAGCCCATTGTACCTGCACCAATAATACCAACTTTCATTTTATTATCCTTTCTGAATTAAAATTTATATTTTAGACTTTATTATGATTTTTTATATTAAACCGGCCTTTATGAATTAGTAAAATTCTTCTCTTTTCTCTTTTCAAGGAAAGCGCTCATACCCTCTATCTGATCATGTGTTTCAAAACAACTTCCAAAGAGCTTTTCTTCTATCACGATTGCATCATCCATCTTTGCATCAAGTCCGTCATTAATAGCTTTCTTACATGCACGAACAGCAATAGGAGCATTTTGTGCTATGGCAGCCGCCATCTTCTTTGCTGCAGGCATAAGTTCCTCCTGTGGGTATATAGCGTTAACCAGACCTATTCTAAACGCCTCATCGGCTTTTATATTTCTTGCTGTATAAATCAACTGCTTTGCCATTCCCACACCGACTATTCTCGCAAGTCTTTGTGTTCCGCCAAATCCGGGTGTAATTCCAAGTCCTACCTCAGGCTGTCCGAACATAGCATTATCGGAACAAATACGAATATCACAGCTCATAGCAATTTCACATCCACCGCCAAGAGCAAATCCGTTTACGGCAGCTATAACAGGAATAGGGAAAGTCTCGATTTTTCTGAATACATCATTTCCCTTCTTTCCGAAAGCCTCACCCTCCGCCGGGCTTAACTTACTCATTTCACCTATATCGGCACCTGCTACAAAGGACTTATCTCCTTCTCCTGTCAAAATGACAGCTCTGATTGTATTAGTGTCAATACTGTCAAAGCAAGCATCAAGCTCAGCCAGTACTTCAGAGTTCAAAGCATTGAGCGCCTTCGGTCTGCTTATTGTAACAATACCTACAGCACCTTCTGTATCAAACCTTACAAAACCCATAAAACACCTCCTTGTCAATATTGCATGTCAGAAATCAATTTGACATGTAGAACTATATGATAAAAATATAACATATATGTATCCGACAATCAATTAGTTTTTTTGACTAATCATTATATATATTTTGCATAAGCATATTCCATTTTTAAAAATATGTCCATGCTCAAAAATATGTATTTTTTTATTTATATTGAGCAAAAATTATTTTTGCTGTTCTATTTATTATTTGTACAAGATTAAATACGCATTATGTGCAGTATTTTTGACATACCAATATTTTTTTATTTATTATAACACATTGTTTAATTAAGATATATATAAAAAATATATTATAATTTTTTTATGTTAATTTTCAATAACAAAAGGGTGGATAATTGATATCACTTGTGATATTCTATATATGATACATATATCTGACAATACACGAAAAAAGTTTACTCAATTGGTATTGTCCACTTTATATTTTATAGAATAAGTGAGGTGAAAAATATGAAAGAAGTAGTTATCGTCAGTGCTGCAAGAACAGCCATCGGTAGTTTCGGTGGTTCATTGGCAGGTGTAAGTGCAGTAGATCTTGGTATAACTGCAGCAAAGGGAGCCATTGAACGTGCAGGTATTGACGCATCTATTATCGACGAAGCCATCATAGGAAATGTCCTTGGTGCAGGTCTCGGGCAAAATATTGCTCGTCAGGTAATACTCGGAGCAGGACTTCCAAATACGACTCCTGCATTTTCAATAAATAAGGTTTGCGGTTCAGGTCTTAGAACAATAGAACTTGCGGCGCAGATTATAAAGGCCGGCGATGCCGATATCGTCCTGGCAGGTGGTACAGAGAGTATGTCAAATGCCCCATTCCTTGTTAAAGGTGCAAGATTTGGAGTTAAGATGGGCAATCAGACATTGGTGGATGAAATGATCACCGACGGTCTTTGGGATGCCTTCAACAACTATCATATGGGTGTGACAGCGGAAAACATCGCTGAACAAAAGGGCATTACCAGAGAAGACCAGGATGTATTTTCTGTTGAGAGCCAAAGAAGAGCGCAGGTGGCTATAGAGACCGGAAGATTAAAAGATGAGATAGTTCCTGTACTCATTCCTCAAAGAAAAGGCGATCCTAAGGTATTTGATACAGATGAATATCCAAAGTTTAATACTACAATAGAAAATCTTGCAAAGCTTAAACCGGCGTTTAAAAAAGACGGTACTGTAACGGCAGGTAATGCTTCAGGTATCAATGACGGTGCAGCAATGTTTATTATCGCATCCAAGGAAAAAGCGCTTGAACTTAAGCTTCCTATTTTAGCTACTATAAAGGGATATGCTTCAGGCGGTGTAGATCCAAGCGTAATGGGACTTGGAGTAATTCCTGCATCAAGAAAAGCAATGGAAAAAGCAGGCATTACAGCTGACGATCTTGAACTTATAGAGGCAAACGAAGCTTTTGCAGCACAGGCAATTGCAGTATGCAATGAACTTGGATTTAAGAGAGAGATAACAAATGTGAACGGTGGAGCAATTGCACTCGGACATCCTATCGGAGCATCAGGTGCAAGAATACTTGTTACTTTACTGTTTGAAATGCAAAAAAGAGATGTTAAATGTGGCCTCGCTTCACTATGTATAGGTGGTGGAATGGGCACAGCAATTGTTGTAGAAAGGGAGACAAAATGAAAATAGTTTCAATCAAAGATGCTATTGCAGGTATCAATGATGGCGCTACAATCATGGTAGGCGGATTTATAGCATGTGGTACACCTGAACCGCTCATTGATGCGTTAGTTGAAAAGGGTGTAAAAGACCTTACACTTATTTGTAATGATACAGCAACTCCTACCACAGGTATAGGAAAACTTATCGTAAACAATCAGGTAAAGAAAGTCATTGCAACACATATAGGCACAAATCCTATAACCGGACAGAAGATGCAAGACGGAAGTATGGAAGTTGAACTTTCACCTCAAGGAACTCTTGTAGAAAGAATCCGTTCAGGCGGCGCAGGACTTGGTGGTGTACTTACACCTACAGGTGTCGGCACAGAAGTTGCAGAGGGAAAACAGGTTCTCAATATTGACGGTAAGGATTATCTTTTAGAGAAGCCTTTAAGAGCCGACTTTGCCCTTATCGGTGCTACCATAGCTGATCAAAAGGGAAATCTCTTCTTCTCGGCTACAACCAAAAATTTTAACACAGTTATGGCTACTGCCGCTGATACTGTTATCGCATTTGCTGAACTTATAGTTCCTGTAGGCGGTATTCAACCTGAGAATGTTGCCGTACCTGCCATATTTGTAGATTATCTTGTAGGAGGTGAGTCATAATGTCAAAAGAAAAAATTGCCAGACGTGTTGCAAGAGAATTGCATGACGGTGATGTAGTAAACTTAGGTATCGGACTTCCTACTATGGTTGCAGACTATGTTCCTGAGGGAATAGAGATTACACTTCAGTCAGAGAACGGAATTCTCGGTATGGGACCTGTGGCTTCTCCGGAGATGATCAATAAGCATTTGACCAATGCCGGCGGACAAAATGTTACTGTACTTCCGGGTGCCGCATATTTTGACAGTGCTTTCTCATTTGCAATTATTCGTGGCGGTCATGTGGATATGACTGTTTTAGGCGCTTTGCAGGTTGACGGTCATGGAAACCTTGCAAGCCATATAGTTCCGGGTAAGATGGTTCCCGGTATGGGCGGTGCTATGGACCTTGTTACAGGTTCAAAGAAGGTCGTTGTTGCTATGACACATACAGCAAAAGACGGTGCCCCAAAGATTTTAAATGATATCACACTCCCTGCTACCGCTATTCATGCAGTTGATGAAATCGTTACAGAATTAGCCGTTATCCAGGTTACAGATGAAGGTCTTGTTCTTACAGAAGTAGCTGAGGGTGTAAGTGTAGAGGATGTTATCGCAAAAACAGAAGCTCCTTTAAAGGTCGCAGATGATTTAAAGACATTCTAATACATTTATTATATTTTGAATTCCCATGGCCGGGATGCCATATACTAAAAGAATAATTCTCTTTTAAGTCCGGCATTCCGGTCTTTTAATTTGAACAGTGCAAGTAATTACTATAAACTTTATATTGCTTTCTTACTTTTTCCATAATATTTTTTTGTAAGATGCATATAATATGTTTATGTATTTTCGTTGTTTTTAGCACTGGAAGACATAACCTAAACTTGATATAATAATGTTAATAATTAAACAATTTGCAAAAGGAGGCAGATAAATGTTTAAGAAATTTACAAACGCTTGTGTAAATATTGTTCAGAAGTATTTGCCGGATGCATTTATTTTTTGTATTATACTTACCATCCTAGTATTTATCGTAGCAATGCCTGTTACAGGCATGAATCCTATTCAGGTAGCTAATTCCTGGGGTTCAAAAATTTGGGATCTTTTAGGTTTCTCTATGCAGATGGCTTTGGTACTGGTTCTCGGTACAGCGCTTGCTACCGCACCACTGGTTAAAAGAGCTATAAATGCTGCTGCAGGAGTTCCAAAGACACCTAGTTCAGCAATCGTTTTTATTACTGTAGTTTCAATGATTGCCTGCTGGCTTAACTGGGGCTTCGGCCTTGTAGTAGGTGCAATTCTTGCAAAGGAAATTGCCAGAAAAGTAAAGGGTGTTGACTACAGACTGCTTATCGCATCTGCATATTCAGGTTTCGTAGTATGGCATGCAGGATTCTCAGGTTCCATACCTCTTCAGCTTGCTTCATACAATGATAAGATAAATGAGCAGACCGCAGGAGCTATCACAGAATCTATTCCTACTTCACAGACAATATTTTCTGTTTGGAATATTATAATTGTAGTTGCAATAATTGTTGTGATTGCCTTTGTTAACGCAAAGATGCATCCTGCACCTGAAGATACAGTTACTGTAGATCCTAAGCTTTTAGCTGATCCTGAAGCAGTTGAAACAAAGGCGACAACACCGGCTGAAAAGCTTGAAAACAGCCCTGTATTATCTTTGATAACAGCAGTCCTTGCTATAGTATATTTAATTTACAATTTGCAAGCACAGGAAACTTCAACCTTTCACTTAATATTGTAAATCTTATATTCCTTACACTTGGAATTATATTCCACGGAACACCTATCAGCTATGTAAGAGCTATTACAGATGCTGCAAAGAATGCCGGCGGTATTATATTACAGTTCCCATTCTATGCAGGTATCATGGGTATTATGACCGCTGCAGGTCCAAACGGACATTCACTTGCAGGTGCTATAAGTGATTTCTTCGTAAATATTTCAAATCAGACTACATTCCCATTATTTACATTCCTCTCAGCAGGTATTGTAAACTTCTTCGTACCTTCAGGTGGAGGACAGTGGGTTGTTCAGGCTCCTATCGTAATGCCTGCCGGAAACTCTCTTGGTGTTTCTCCTGCAGTATCAGCTATGGCTATTGCATGGGGTGATGCATGGACAAATATGCTTCAGCCGTTCTGGGCTCTTCCGGCTCTTGGTATAGCAGGTCTTGGTGCAAGAGATATCATGGGATATTGCGCTATAGTTCTTATCATAACAGGAGTAATTATCGGATGCGGATTCCTATTCCTTGTCCCGTTCCTGGCATAAATATAAAAAAGTACCGGCTCACAACCGGTACTTTTTTTCTTATCTTAAAATAATATATGCAGTATACGCTATATAGGCCGCTACCATTGCGAGACCTTCTTTTTTTGATATTTCACCATCATTCTTAGCCAATATATATACCATTAAACTTGCACATAGAAGGAAAAAGGTATCATATACCGCCACCACTTCTGCTGATATAGGATTTAATACTGATGAGAATGCCAGAATAAACATTATATTGAATATATTTGAGCCTACAACATTTCCAAGGGCAAGTGCATTCTCTCCCTTACTCGAAGCTACTATGCTTGTAACAAGTTCAGGCAGAGATGTTCCTATAGCAACTATAGTAAGACCTACAAGTGTCTCACTCATTCCAAACATTATAGCTATCTCGGAAGCCGACTCAACTACCTTGTCTCCTCCAAATACTACTAATGCAAGTCCACCCACTATATAAACAATAGCCAAAGGTATCGGTAGATTCTTTTTCTTCTCATCCTTATTTTCATTGCCACCCTTTAGCGCCGTTCTTACAGTATATATCATATATGCTATAAACAGCAGTAAAAAAACTGCTCCCGCTATCCTGTTTATTCCGCTAAAGAAGAACACAAATCCAAGCAACATTATTGTAATAACTATATTAACTATATAGTCAAATTTTAGAAGCGCCTTATCCACAGGCATGGCATGTATTATTCCGCAAATTCCCACCACAGCCAAAAGATTAAATATATTCGATCCGATTACATTATTCAGAGCTATTGCATTGCTGCCCTTTAATGCCGCATCAATACTTACGGCAGCCTCAGGTGCACTGGTTCCGAAGCCACTATTGTAAGTCCTATTACAACAGAAGGCACATTCAATTTCCTTGCTACACCGGAAGCTCCTTCAACAAAGAAATTAGCTCCGCCAACAAGACATACAAAGCCTAAAATAAGCCATATATATACCATAAAATCATTCCTTTACAAACCAAAAAACTAAACACACACATAATATCTATATATTCGTAAATTGTCAACAAAAGTATTAATAATAATATATATTTCATTCCTATGATATTTAAAGAGCTATTCTGTATTCCTTTAAAAAGTATTTAAGAAATTTATCAACACAAATATAGTATTATCTGCTATACTTAGTAAATGTATCGAATACTCTGTATGTCATCTACATCCCATATTTTATCTATCGTAGATTCCACACTACTCAGGGCATTCAATTTATCTAAGGAAGGTAGAAATGAAAAAGAGAAGTAGAAGAAGACGAAAGAATATCTTCGTCCCCATTGTAGTTTTAATTTTTTGTTGCGTATTCACAGCAATGGTTGCATATGGATGGCAGTCACGTAAAAAACATGTAAAAGTAGCTGATTCTTCAACCGGTGCAAATGAAACTGTAGAAGTAAACCCAAGCGAGACTTCTACCGACGGTCAGATCGAAGCCATATCGGAGGGTGAATCGGAGACAACTGCCGAAACCACTACCGCAGCACCGGAGACAACTCCATCACCTGATGAAAAGATAGTTTATCTTACATTTGATGACGGTCCTTGGACCGGTACACCAAGACTATTGGATATACTTGATCAATACGATGTTAAGGCATGTTTCTTTGTTACAGCACAGTATATGGAAAATGACGCACTTATTGATATGTTGAAGCAAATACATGATAGAGGTCATAATCTGGCAGTGCATAGTTTAACTCATAATTATAAGCAGATCTACGCTTCTGTAGATGCATTCATGGCGGATTTTGATGCCATGGACGATCTTATCTACAAAGCCAGCGGAGAGCACACAAAGCTCCTACGTTTCCCGGGCGGTAGCAATACAGGTTATAATAAAGCTATCAGACCGGAACTTTTACAAACCGTAAGAGACAGAGGTATAGTTTACTTTGACTGGAACTCTTTTGACGGTGACGTTGAAGGTAAGAAAGGGCAGGAACTTATCAATCAAACAATACAGCAGGTAAATGCAAACAAGCACTCTATATTGCTTATGCATGATATGCCGTCTACAGCATTTGTACATGATGCAATGCCTACAATCATTGAACAGTTAAAGGCAGACGGTTATAGATTTGAACTATTGGGAATCAATACCCCCTCCAAAGCAGTTCGCAAAATAAATAATACTAATAGGTCTTAATCATCCACGATATTTTACTTCCGGTAATGATTAAGACCTTTTTTAATACAGCCATGAAATATAAAAAAGAGAAAACCGAAATGATTTTCTCTCTAATATCCCTTTTTGCAAATGTATTAACTATATTACCTCTTCTTAATGAAAAAGCCTCTGAGCTATATAAAGATTATAATATTGCTCATGTTACTCGCTGTAACTTTCTCTAACTATTCATTTACATTAACTTATTTGCTGTTTTTATTGTATTAAAATTTTTACTACTGATTTTGGCTTGCCTGTCTTTCAGCTCTTCTTGCTAAGATCTCATCAATCTTTTGCTGTGCTTCCCCGGCATCGCCCTCTACAATGTAAAGCTCCGGATATCTTACTCCATGTGCTCTGGCTTCCCTATCATTGTGCATGAAGATATCAATTGTTCTTCCCTTGATATTTCCGCCTGTATCCTCAACCACATAGATAGTATCACTATTTCCGATACGGACTCTTGTACCCCTTGGGAGCACTGACCAGTCTGCCGCAATAGTTTTTCCTACAACCGGTACTGTACCTGCTTTGTTACATTTGAAGGATCACAATCCAATGAGTAAGCATATGCTTTAAACTTACCTATAGATCTTCCTCTGGCTGCTTCTCTAAGAGCAGCTATCTCAGCATCCTCCTTCGCTACAAGTTCAGCTTCCTGCTGTTGTTTATATGATTCAAGCGTTGTTTCGTACTGATCCGCATTTAATCCAAACGCAGGACCTGTAACCTTATCTACTTCCGCCTGTGTAGCTGCATAAGCACTTCCTGCCATCAAAGCAGAAAAAACAAATGCTACTAAAGTAATCTTTTTTATTCTATTTATCATTTACTTCCTTTCTTGCAAAGAACGAATCTTTTGTTCGTCGGGATACACTCATTATATTACATAAATGTTAAATGTCAATAAGAAAATGTTGCATTCTCTTTGCGAAGCATTAAGGCAGCCCTTTAAGCCGTATTTTTTCAGTTTTTATGCATAAAAAAATCACGTCGAATTATATTTTTTTATATAATAACGTGATTTTTTTCTTATACTATCTATAAAACTTTGTTAAATATTTTTTATGTAAGATTTGTAAATTTCTACACAAAATTACACTTTACTCACCCTTTGAAGCAAGCTTAAAAAGCTCTGCAACCTTACTTATAGGAACCAAAAGTCCGCCTCCGGATGCAGCCATCCTATCGCCGTATACATAAGACGGTACAGCCTGAATCTCCAAAGTCTGCCAAACCTCAATATTTGAATCTTCCACTTTCTTTGCATTCCTATTCTCATTAAGCAAAGTAATAATATCTTCTCTCTTTGCTCCTGCAGCTTCACCTAAATCCGCCAAAAGCTCTATATCATCAATTCTTTGTTGATTCTCAAAATGTGCTTCATATACTAAATCATTGTACTTTTTAATATTCAATCCGTTTTCCGCCAGATAAAAACCTACCTGTGCGGCCAAATCGGAATGCACTCTTGCAGGTTCAGGTCTCGGATGAGCTTCACATGGGGACCATTCAATCTCGACAGTTTTATAATCCGGAAGAATATCTCCAAGTTCCTTTAAACCTTTATAACAAAACGGACAGGTATAATCATAAAAAACTTTAATCTTCTTTGACATAAACTTTTCCTTTCTACTAACAATCTGTACGATATTCATACTTTGTGATATTTATTATAACATATACATATTATTAAGGCTATATCTTTGATTTTCTCTTCAATACCATATATCCCGCATCCGCTACCGCCTTTGAAAGCTTCTCAATATCAGGCGGATTTTTTAAAAGCACTGTCGCCATATTATCTTCAAGGCTCACACTTGCCCAAGTTCCGTCAAGAGCATTTAGCGCATTTTCTACATTTCTTACACAGTTATTGCAACTCATACCGTCAATGGCAAGCTTTGCCTCATACGGATAATGTGACTTATCTCTGTCCTTTACTTTTACGGACTTAGTGGCTTCTTCATGCTCAGGGCAACAATCTCCGCCTTTTTTCAATTTCTTTATATAACTGATTGAGCCGAATACAACTATTGCTACCACAATTAATACTAAAATTATATTTACTATATTCATAAAAAACCTCCCGGTTATATATTGCTAACTAGGAGTATATCACTTTATATTAATTCATACAATCTCTTTGCCCAGTCATCTTCTATTGGTTCCATACTGTCAGCCATTCTTATCGCCTCTGCAATATAGATAAAAAGCTCTGCAAGCTCCGTTGCAAGGTACGCAGCTATAGAATTTTTATCACTCTCATCAAGTGCCTTTTTAAATATTCTGTATAAGAATATGCAGGCAAAAGGTGTTGCTTGCCATAGAGTAGACTGATGCTCTATATCCATAGCTATCTCTTCCCCTGCCATCTCTATTGCATCTTTATCACTCATATCATTTAAGATTTCAAAGTACTTAGGAAAGTCTGTAGCTCTTTTATAAGTCGTAGTGAGTCTATGCCAAGGTATATCCTCAACTTTGACATTTTCTATATACCGTAAGTTTTCTTTTGTCATTTCCACTCCTAAAAATTACCCCTCATTATTTTTATCAAATGAGGGGCAAATAAATTATTCTAATTTTATATACTTCTTTGTTTCTTCATCTATATGATCAAGGTCCATGTAATGTTTGCTGTCAGGCTTCAATCCCTTTTTCTTTAAGAAATGCTCTGAAAGCCTGCTTATAGTCCTGTATATTATCGCCCAAGTAGGCACAGCTATTATCATACCCACAATACCGAAAAGTCCGCCAAAGAGCAGTATTGAAAACAATACCCAAAAGCTTGGAAGTCCTGTAGTCTGTCCCAGTATCTTAGGACCGATAATATTTCCATCCACCTGCTGCAATACCAAAATCCATACGGCAAACTGAAGTGCCGTAACAGGCGATATAAGAAGTAAAAGTATAATACTTGGAATTGCACCTATAAAAGGACCAAAGAAAGGTATGACATTGGTCACTCCCACTATTACACTTATAAGCAGAGCATATGGCATATGTATTATGGCCATAAAGAAATAGTTTATTATTCCTATTATAATAGAATCTATTATCTTACCTACAATAAACTTTTCAAACATATTCTTGATATATCTGGCCTCTGTTACTATCTCATTTCCTATCCTTACCCCTGCAACAGCATACACTATTTTCTTTGCCTGTGATGCCAGTGTAGTCTTCATATTTAAAAGGTACATCATTACCATCAATCCGATGATAATATTTACAACCACACCGAGAACATTGAGCACACCGCTTGAAAGATTCTTTATATAGGTATTAACATTAGGCAACACTGTTGTAGTAGCTATATCACTGAGTCTCTCACTGATATCCAGATAATTCCCTATTATAAGCCTTTCCAGGTTGGGATTTTTATTCAAAATATCCTTGAGCCAAGCTTCAAGGTTTTCAGCGCCCGAAGGTGCGTAGCTTATAACATTTGTAATACTGTTTACCAACTCCGGTATAATCATCATTATCAATGTAAATACTACCAAAATCAAAATAACAAGACAGGCTAAAGTTGCAACCATCTTTGCATACTTATCCGCTTTCTTCCACTTGGGAAATAATGATGATAGTATTTCACTGACCCATCTACCTATATTATCATATACCGGTGCCATCAAAAATGCCATTACAACACCATAGAGCACTGATGAAATGGTTGACAAAACCGTCTTTATGGCTGATGCAATGATCCCAAGCTTATTGAAAATCAGGGATATCACAAGAGCTATTATTATAACTGCAACAGCCGTTAACCCCCATCTAAATATATGTCATTCTTATTTTCTTCCATTTAAACCTCTACAGCGACCTTATCATCTTTTATATCAATATTTGCTTCAAAAAAGACTTTAAGCGCCTCAAAAGCATATCCTACATCCTTTGCACCTGCAGTCTCATATGCTGAATGCATTGCCAATTGTGGCAATCCGATGTCCACAGCATTCATACTTACAACGGTATTTGAAAGATTTCCAAGAGTTGAACCACCTGCAATATCGCTTCTGTTTGCAAAAGTCTGATAAGGTATATTTTTCTTATCAAGAATCTTTTTCAGTATTGCTCTGCTGAATGCATCTGTTGTGTATTTTTGATTTGCACTTTCTTTAATTGCAATTCCTTGATTTAAAACAGGTCTGTTCTTTACATCAAACAGTTCAGGATGATTTGGGTGAAGGGCATGTGCATTGTCACAGCTGATAAGAATACTCTTTGCTATAGCCCTGTAATACTCTTCCTTTGATTTTCCAAGTGCAGTGTTTACTCTGTCAAGTGTACTTGAAAGGAATGTAGACATGGCACCCTGCTTTGTAACTGAGCCCACCTCTTCATTGTCAAATACCGCAAAGACATTTATATGGTTTTTATTTTCAGCCTCAACAAATCCTCTAAGTGATGTGTAAACACACTCCAGATCGTCAAGTCGTCCACTTGATATAAGCTCATTGTCAAATCCTATAACCGCAGACTTTTGTCTGTTTACCAGATATAGATCTTTTGCAAGTATATTCTCAGACTCTATACCAAGTTCCTTTGCAATCATATTGTCAAAATCGGCTTCTTTAAGATTGCCTGCACTGAATATCGGAAGCATATCAACTTGATTGTTGAAGGAAATCCTTTATTTATCTCTCTGTTAAAATGTATGGGCACATTCGGAATAACAAGTAAATCTCTATCTATATGAAGAAGTTTTGTCTCGATACCTTTATCGGTATTTACCATAACTCTTCCTGCCAGTGTCAGAGGTTTATCAAGCCATGTGGCATTTATCATGCCTCCATAACCTTCCACATTAAGCTTTAAATAGCCGTTTGCTTCTATTACCGGCCTGTCCTTTAGCTTAAATGTAGGCGAATCGGAATGTGCGGCACTTATCTGAAAATGATAATCTCCCTCAGCTATATCAAAAGCTATAAGACTTGATGAATTCCTTTTTGTATAATACTTTCCTTTGCTTATATTCCATTTCTCATTTTCAGGCAAATAAGTAAAGCCTGATTTTTGTAAAACTTTTTCACATTCATTTATTGCATGAAACATTGTCACTGATGAATCCAAAAAATCCATCAAATCTCTTAAAATATCCATACGGCCTCTTTCTAATAAATTAAACCTGTTCCTCTGCCAAAAGATTTTCTATAAATTCATACACTTCTTCTCTGCCCTGCTTGGTCTGTGATGAGAAAGGTATAAGCACGCCGTTCTTAGGTAATCCAAGTCCTTCTCTCACAATCTTAACACATTTAGCCACCTGACTTCTTTTTAACTTATCAAGCTTTGTAGCTATAATTACAGGCTGATATCCGTTATATACTATCCAGTCATACATTTGCTTATCATTTTTACCCGGCTCATGCCTTATATCTATCAGCAAAAATATACATCTTATCTGCTTTGAAGTATGTAGGTACTTTTCTATCATCTTACCCCATTTTTCCTTTGTGGCAAGATTTGCATTGGCATAACCATACCCGGGTAGATCAACAAAGTATAGATCATCATTTACTTTATAATAATTTATGGTCTGCGTCTTTCCGGGCTGACTTGATGTCCTTGCCAAAGATTTCCTGTTCATGAGAGAATTTATCAATGATGATTTACCCACATTTGACTTACCGGCAAAGACTATTTCCGGATCTGTATTTTCAGGAAATGTACTGGTAATACCACATACCGTCTCCAGTTCTGCTTTTTTTATTATCATAAGTACCTCATTTATATTTTCTTATATTAACAAGTAAATTTACTCTATCAACGCCACCTTTAGGACTTCTTTTATATCCTTGACATATACGATATCTAATCCACCTGTAATTTCAGCTGACAATTCGGACACATCCACTTCATTTTCCTTTGGAACGCATACTGTCTTTACTCCCGCAAGCTTGGCAGCCAGAAGCTTTTCTTTTAAACCTCCTATAGTAAGCACCTTGCCCCTTAGGGTTATCTCTCCTGTCATAGCCACATCTGCCCTCACTCTTTTTCCCGTGATGGCTGAAATGATTGCGGTGGTCATTGTCACTCCGGCACTTGGACCGTCCTTTGGTACGGCACCCTCCGGTATATGCAAATGTATATCGTTCTTTTCAAAGAATCCTTCTTCTATATCATATTCCTTTGCCATGCTTCTTACAAGACTCTTTGAAATTCCGGCACTCTCCTTCATTACATCGCCCATATTTCCCGTAAGTGTAAGTACTCCTTTTCCGGGCATTATATTTACCTCAATGCTTAGAGTATCCCCACCCACACTTGTCCATGCAAGTCCTGTAACCATTCCGACCTGTGGCTCTTTTTCAACCTCATCATGTCTTACCTTTTCTTTTCCGAGGTATTTACTAACGTTTTTCTCTGTGATTTTAAAAATCTTTTTTCCTTCAAGTGATTCTCTGGCACATTTTCTACAGATATCTCCAATCCTTCTTGAAAGGTTTCTGACACCGGCCTCTCTCGTATAGTTATGGATTATCTTCTTTATAGCCTTATCGCTGAAATGAATTCCCTTATCCTTCATACCGTTTGCTTCCACTTCCTTTGGAACAAGGTAACTCTTGGCAATATGATATTTTTCATTTTCAGTATATGAGCTGATTTCAATTATATCCATTCTGTCAAGAAGCGGTCTCGGAATAGTATCCAGAGTATTTGCTGTGGCTATAAATAAAACCTTAGACAAATCAAGAGGTATTTCAAGATACCTGTCTCTAAATGTCTTATTTTGTTCTCCGTCAAGCACCTCCAAAAGCGCTGCAGAAACATCACCCTTATAATCTTTTGAGCTCTTATCTATCTCATCCAGCAAAAGCAGCGGATTTGCAACTTTGGCATGCTTTATAGCTTCGACAAGTCTTCCCGGCATAGCACCTACATAAGTTCTTCTATGTCCTCTGATTTCCGCTTCATCTCCAACTCCACCAAGGCTTATTCTTACATACTTTCTTCCAAGTGCCTTTGCAACACTCTTTGCAACTGAAGTCTTACCTGTTCCCGGTGGTCCTACAAGACAGAGTATAGGTGAATTTCCTGTAGGGTTTAATATCCTTACAGAGAGATATTCAAGTATTCTGTCCTTTACTTTTTCGAGCCCGTAATGGTCCTCATCCAAAATCTTTTTTGCATGTATTATGTCATTGAAATCTTCACTGTATACCCCAAAAGGCATTTCAAAAACAGTATCCAGATATGTTCTGATCACATTTCCCTCGGCACCGTTACTGCCCGCCGTATTCAGCCTGAAAATATCCTTTTTTATCTTCTCTTTATATTCATCGGCAAGCGCCAAGTTTTTGAGTTTCTCTTCGTACTCATCGGAAACAGTCTCATAGCCGCTGTTTTTTGCCATTTCATTTTGTATAACCTTCAAATGTTCTCTGAGAATATAGTCTCTTTGATTCTTTGAAATGTCCTTATCTACTTCCGATTTTATTTTTTCCGCAATTTCTTTTCTGTCTATAGCCTCACTCATAATCTCCATAAGTAGCATAGACTCTTCAACCGGTGTCTTTGCGGCATTTATGATCTTTTTCTTTTCATAATCAAGGTTTAAAGCAAGCCTTAATCTGTCTAAAAGCTCAGGAAGGTTATCAATGGCAAGCAATTCGTTTAAAATATGTTTTTTAAATCTCTCATTTACATCGCTATAGCCTCTCATAGTAAGCTGCAGGCTATTTAACATTCTGTCAAAGCCTTCTTCGGACTGTATGTACTCTTCTACTTCCGCCTCGTATTCATTCTCAGCATAATTATTTAGAGAAATAAGCTTACCTCGTCTTAGCGCTCTTACTACAACTTCTATTACACCGTTATCTTTATTTTTTACACTCTCAACCTTGGCAATTACACCATTAGTCTCAGTATATGCACTGTCTTTTCTCTCCTCTTCATTGTCAGCTTTGTATCTTAAAATAAAAAGTTCTTCATCATTTTCATAAGCATCCAGCTGAGGCTTTATGATATTGCTGTCTTCAGATGAAAACCCTATCACCTCTCCGGGAAAGATGACTTGATTCCTTATCAATATTGTTTTTAATTTATTCATTTATTCCCTAATATAATACCCCCGGCTGATATCCGAGGGTAAAATTAAATTTAAGCACTTTCGCTATTTTCGTCTGTTTCTTTTCTCTTTTTTGATCTTACAGATTTATCTCTGTAGACAATATCAGGTTCTCCGCCTTCTATTGTTTCTTTTGTGATAGTACAAATACCTATATTCGGATCTGAAGGTATCTCATACATCATCTCTGTCATTACACCCTCAAGTATTGATCTTAACCCTCTGGCACCAATCTTTCTCTCAAGCGCCAAATTAGCCACTTCTTCAACCGCAGATTGGTCAAACTCAAGCTTGACGTCATCAAGCTCAAAAAGTTTCTGATACTGCTTAGTAATAGCATTCTTAGGCTTTGTCATTATCTGTACAAGAGCATCCTTATCAAGCATATCAAGTGATACCGTCACAGGTACACGACCTATAAACTCAGGTATAAGACCGAACTTAGTCAAGTCTCCCGGAAGCACCATCTTGAAAAGCTCGTCTATAGACTTTGAGTTCTTTTCCACAACATCTGAATTAAATCCTATGCTGCCCTTTGAAAGTCTGTTTTCAACTATTTTCTCAAGTCCGTCAAATGCACCACCGCATATGAAAAGTATATTTGTGGTATCTATCTGGATAAGCTCCTGTTGCGGATGCTTTCTACCACCCTGTGGCGGTACCGAAGCCACGCTGCCTTCCAGTATCTTCAGTAAAGCCTGCTGCACACCCTCACCTGATACATCTCTGGTGATTGATACATTTTCAGACTTCTTTGTTATCTTATCTATCTCATCTATATAGATTATTCCATATTCAGCTCTCTTGACATCACCGTCAGCTGCCTGAATAAGTTTAAGAAGAATATTTTCAACATCTTCTCCAACATATCCTGCCTCTGTAAGAGTTGTAGCATCCGCAATAGCAAACGGTACATTTAAAATCTTTGCAAGAGTCTGTGCCAAATATGTTTTACCTGAACCTGTAGGTCCAAGCATTAGAATATTACTCTTTTGTATTTCTACCTCTGAACTCTTCTTTGATTTAATTCTCTTATAATGATTGTATACCGCTACGGACAATACCTTCTTGGCATCCTCCTGACCGATAACATATTCATCAAGGAAATTTTTAATTTCCTTAGGCTTTAAAAGATTTATATCATTTGAAGTATCATAGTAATCTGACATCCCGTCAAGTTCCTCTTCAAGTATCTCTGAACATAATTCTATACATTCATCACAAATATATACTCCATTTGGACCTGAAAGAAGTCGTCTAACCTGATCAGATGTTTTTCCACAAAATGAGCAACATATTTTGTCCTTGTTGGCCATAATACCTCCTTAGTGGTGTTCTATAACCTTATCTATGATTCCATAAGAAAGGGCATCCTCGGCAGACATATAATTGTCTCTTTCAGTATCTCTTTCTATGACCTCAATTGGCTGATTTGTATTCTCCGCCAATATTTTATTTAATTTCTGTTTTGTCTTTAATATCTGTTCTGCAACTATCTTTATATCGCTGGCCTGTCCCTGTGCACCGCCTGAAGGCTGGTGAATCATTATCTCGGCATTTGGAAGAGCATATCTCTTGCCCTTTGTTCCGCCTGCCAAAAGGAAAGCACCCATGCTTGCAGCCATACCCATACATATGGTTGATACATCACATTTTACATATTGCATTGTATCATATATAGCCATACCTGCCACAACACTTCCGCCCGGGCTGTTTATATAAAGATTGATATCCTTTGTAGGATCTTCCGACTCAAGGAAAAGGATCTGTGCTACTACAAGACTTGCAGTAACATCATTTACCTCTTCTCCCAAGAAAATTATTCTATCCTTTAATAGTCTTGAGTAAATATCAAAGGCTCTCTCACCTCTGCTGGTAGACTCAATGACTGTAGGTACTAAACTCATAACTCTCCTATCTTTAAGGATTTTTAAAATCCTTTAATACTCCAATAAGCCAGCCTTATGGCTGACTTATTTTTAAAATCAATTTATACTAATTTAGCATTTTCAACTAAAAAGTCAATAGCTTTTTGAACTGCGAGATCATCAGTCATCTGCTTTCTCTCATTCTCGCCAAAGAATCCTTTAATCTTTTCTAAGTCCATCTTGTAAGAATCTGCTATCTTCTGAAGCTCTTCATCTATCTCAGCCTCACTTACAGTAATATTTTCTGCCTTAGCTACTTCCTCAAGTACAAGTCTTGTCTTGATCTGCTTTAATGCCTGTGGCTTGAACTGATTGTATAAATCAGCCTTTGTCATACCTGTAATCTGAAGATACTGATCAAGTGTAATACCCTGGCTCTCCATTCTTCTGCCATAGTCTGCTACAAGCCCTTCAACCTGCGCCTCAACCATTGGCTCAGGAATATCCATAGTAGAAGTCTCAATCAACTTATCTACAACAGCATTCTCGTTCTCTGTAGCTGCCTTCTTAGCCTTAGCCTCTGCAAGCTGCTTCTTCAAATCTTCCTTATACTCAGCCATTGTATCAAACTCACTGATCTCGCTTGCAAATCATCATCAAGCTCAGGAAGTTCTTTCTTCTTTATTTCCTTTACAGTACAAGCAAATACTGCCGCCTTTCCTGCAAGGTCCTTCATCTGATAGTTCTCAGGGAAAGTGATGTTTACATCAAAAGCCTCTCCAACATTATGTCCTATAATCTGATCCTCAAATCCCGGAATAAATGCACCGGAACCGATAACAAGAGGATAATCCTCGCCCTTACCTCCGTCGAAAGGAACTCCGTCAATGCTTCCCTCGAAATCAAGTGAAATATTGTCTCCGCTTTCTACAGCTCTTCCCTCAACAGTAATAAGTCTTGCATTCTTCTCCTGCTCGCTCTTTAATGCACTTGCTATATCATCATCATTAACAACTTCGTCAGCCTTCTTTACTTCGATACCCTTGTACTCACCAAGAGTTACAGCCGGCTTAACTGCTACCAATGCCTCATATACGAAATCTTCGCCCTTTTTAGCATTCTTAATATCTATCTGTGGTCTTGAAACGATCTCAAGCTCACTGTCTCTTACTGCTGTTGGGTATGTTGCATCAAGCATAAAATCTATAGCATCAGGAATAAGATTGTCTGAACCATACATCTTCTCAAAAACTTCCTGAGTAACATGTCCCTTTCTAAATCCCGGAACATTGAATTTATTTTTATTTTTCTTAAAGGAATCAGCTATAGCCTTATCAAATTCTTTAGCTTCTACTGTGACTGTAAGCTTTGCCATGTTTTTTTCTAATTTTTGTACTTCTACGCTCATTAAAGTTTCTCCTTGTTTCATAAATGCCCAAAAGAGGCATATCTAATTAACCATTATAGCATAAAGATAAATCTCATACAACAGTGATTAAAATTTTTCTTTAATCATTACAAAAAATTATGTATACTGATTTTGAACCGGAAAATCAACCAAAACAGGCTTATACTTTAGCCGGAAGATACTTTTTGAAACAGAATCAATTTTAATATAAAGGAGCATTATGGAAAATATAGAAATAGAGCGAAAATTTCTTGTGCGAAATATCCCCGATAATTTAGAAGACTATGAAAAAATCGATATGACTCAAGGGTATCTAAATACCGATCCCGTAGTAAGGATACGAAAAGAAAATGATGATTATGTACTTACATACAAGGGAAGCGGTCTGCTATCCCGCAGTGAATATAATCTCCCTCTTAATAAAGAGTCCTTTGAACATTTACTAAAAAAATGTGATGGTATAATTATCTCAAAAAGCAGATATAAAATACCGCTAAAAAATAATCTCATAGCGGAGCTTGACATATTCAAAGGCGATCTTGACAGTCTCAAACTCGTAGAGGTGGAGTTTGACTCGGTAAAAGAAGCCGATAATTTTATCCCGCCTGAATGGTTCGGAGCAGATGTTACAACAGACGGCAGATACCACAACTCATATATATCAAAGCACGGATTACTTAAGTGGAGATACTGAAAATGAAAAGAAGGCTTTATACACCTCCTAAAGCCTTCTTTTTACATTATCTTGCCGCCATATAGATATTGTACATATCATTATAGTCAAGTGATTTGAAACTTCCTATACTTCTTGATTTCTTATACGAACAATTTATTGCCAAGTCCTCACAGTCTTTTTCGCTTACCTCTCTGTTAAGAAGTTCGTGTAAACTTACAGGCATACCGACAGATTTGAAAAATTCTACGGTTCTTTCAATACCTATATCAGCAGCCTTTTTATCATCAGCCTCAACTACTCCATATACCTTTCTTGCAAAACTTGCAAATCTCTCTATGTTTTCTTCCTTTACATAGTTTGCCCATGAAGCCCAAATCGCACTAAGGGTTGCGCCATGTGTTGAATCATGAAGTGATGATATAGCCATTCCAAGCTGATGGCATGACCAGTCACCGTCTCTTGGAGTATCACCTTTTGACCCAAGACCCGTAAGCCCTATATGTGATACACTTCCGCACCACATAACCTCACTCATAGCTTCATAGTCTGTCGGATTTTTACAGCCTTTACTCCAAACTTTATAATATCTCTAAAGAGTCCCTCAGCTATCTCATCAGTCAAATGATTTCCGAGAATAGTTGTAAAATATCTCTCAGATGTATGCATAAAGATATCTGCCGCACCTGCACCTATTTGATACTTCGGTAAAGTATATGTAAGTTCCGGATCCATTATCGCAAACCTGCATCTGTTAAAGTCTGTGTTAATTCCTTTCTTTATACGGCTTCCGGTTACATCATCTGTAAGAACTGCTGAGTCACTGGTTTCAGAACCCGCGGCTGATATTGTAAGTATGGTACCGCTTGGTAAAGACTTCTCTACCTTTTTTCTTTGGAAGAAAAACTCTTCTATATCAGTATCGGGATTTGCCACACCTATTGCCACAAACTTTGCGGTATCTATTACACTTCCTCCACCCACAGCCAAAATAAAGTCGGCTCCGAATTCAAGGGCTTTTTTAACCATTTCCTTTGCCTTACTTAAAAGCGGATTTGGCACCACTCCTCCAAGTAGCAGCACCTCTATGCCCTCTGCCTGCAATCTTTCTTCTACCAAATCAAGCAGACCGCTTTTCTTTGCACTGTTTCCACCGTAGATAACAGCCACCTTTTTTGACCCGAAACCTTCAATAAGATTTCCCACTTCTTCCCTTGTTCCTTTACCAAAAACAATCCTTGTCGGTGAATAATAATTAAACTTTTGCATTTGCTACCTCACTTTTCATTTATTTTATTTATTAAATCCATATAGCCCTTGCAATATTTTTCATAAAGAGGTTCCAAGATTTTCTTGAAATTTGCTCTCTCCTCGCTTGATAAAGTATTTATCTCTATCCCCTTATCAACAAGCTCTTTCTCATATATCTTTTCCTGTTTGCCCAGATTTCTCTCTCATAAATGCTGCTCTCTATTGCAGCCTCCTTTATAATTGCTCTGTCTTTTTCTGAAAGCTTACTCCATGTCACATCAGAGCAAAGTTGCATTTCCGGAACTCTTGTGTGCTCATCCTTTGTGTAATATTTTGCATATTGATAGTGCATAGCTGATATATAAGACGGAATATTATTCTCCGCACCGTCTATCACAGCTCTTTCAAGAGAGCCGTAAACCAGACTGTACTCTTGAGCTACAGGCTCAGCGCCCAAAGCTCTTATCATATCTTTCATGAGATCTGATTGCTGTACTCTGATTTTTAATCCCGAAAGATCCGATATATCTTCTATCGGCCTCACATTATTATAAAAGTTTCTTGCACCTGCAGTATAAAATGACAGCGGCTCAATACCGGAACCGTCAAACTGTGCAAGGATCTCATCTCCTATCTCACTGTAAAGTACATTCCACATATGCTCCTCATCCCTATATAAATAAGGCATCTGTAAAACATTCAAAACTTCTATATCGTTTGAAAGCGGTGAAATAGATGCTCTGGTAAAATCAATTCCTCCAAACTTCAGCTGTTTTATAACACTGAGCTCATCTCCAAGTTTACCGTCATATACTACTTCTATTGCTATTCTTCCATTGCTCTTTTCCTCTACAAGTCTGGCAAACTCAAATGCTCCTAGAGTAGTAGGATAATCCTTTGGGTGATTTTCCGCATATGTAAAAACATACTCGGTAGTCGGCTTTTTTCTCACACATGAAATATTAATAATCATAACAGTAATGATTAAAAGCCATATCAGTTTTCTCTTCATCCTTTTATTTTTCCCAAAATATCATTAAATATTTTTTTGTAGTCTTTACCTACAATTCTCTTTGTCAAATATATCCGTTTGTATTGTCGGTAAAAATTATAAGCATTCCCGGAAATCTCTTTCCGGCTTTAACCCTGCTCCAGTCAATATACTCATGCTTCTCCTCCACCTCTACGGTTATTCCTTTTTCACCAAGTTCAAGTATCAGTTCCTTCAGTGATTTTACATTCCCTCTTGCTCTGTTATACATCATAAATGGTTGAAATAGCACAAAGAAAAGTAGGGCAAATACAAGTATTGCTCTAAGAAAATTATTTATCTCATGCCATCTTGAACTTATAAGCGCAAGCATCGCAAATGTGAAAATAATATTTACAATTCCCGCAAGTGAAGAATATAGGAAAAAGAAAGACAGCTTAAATAACTCAAAAGCTGTATTCTTGTATTTGAATTTATAATTCATAAGGCCTCCATGCTTTAGTGTTGTATGACTATTTTATATCAAAAAGTTTGGGTTGACAAATAGCATTTCCCACATAAAAAAGGCGGGTTGAATTTCAACCCGCCTTTGATGTCAAAGCCTGTTCAATTATTTTTATTACTTTCCGGCCTTATTCTGGTTTACCAATATATTTGTTGTTCCTGCATCCTTGCCTGCATTGAACTGATCCCAAAGAAGATCCATTGAAAGCTGAACTCCCTTACCCTGGCTTAACTTATCATCCTTATCTGTTCTGTTCTCTGTTGTACCTGTTGTGTAAACACCCTTTGCATCAGGATCCATAGCTACACCAACGAACATATCAAGTCTTTGATCTGTAGCAGGTGCACACTTAATAAGGTTGTTCTCTAATGCTTTTCTCAAATCAACATCATTAAGTGCTGATAATCTGACGAAATCAACACCGCCAACTGTGAAAAATCTGTCATCTTTAGCTGCAGTGCTTGCTACTGCCTTAGCAAGTTTGAATGTATCTTCATTTCCTGTATTCTTAGGTTTGTACTGCTCTCTGTGGATATATACGGCAACACCGATCATCTCCTCAAGATTTCCCATATCCTTCTTGTCAAGTGTCTTTGCCTCAAACTTAATATTGCTAAGCTTTGCTGCGATATCACCGACATTTACGATATCTGAACGGAATACCTGCGCATATCCCGGATACATATTGTCAACTGTTATCTGGATCTTTCCGCTTGCGTCTGTAACAGCCTTATTGTATGGGCCAACTTTCTTTGATAATCCCTCTTTGTCTACAAGCTCTGCATTGAATTCAACACTGTTGTATCCCTTTGCTCTCTCTTTGTAAGCATCGATTGTTCCGGGTGCTGCAATACTGTTGTAGTCCTTAGAACCTCTCAAGAAGAACTGATCACCGACAAATCCCGACTCATCTATACCGTCTACGATTGACCAGCCTGCACCCTTCATTGTCTCATCTGAGTACTGTCCGTATAATCCAAGGTCAACAAATCTTACACCGAAATCTCCTGTTGTTGCCTTAGTTGTTACGTTTAATGAATCTGTCCAATAAGCATAACCTGTTCCTGCCAATACCAATCCTAATGCTACTATTCCACCAACTAATGTGTTTCTTCTTGATTTTCTCATCTTTCCCTCCTAAAGAAATTGATATTAAATTGTGAATCATGATACTCAACTTTTTTTGAAAAACCGATATTATATCGTCTTTCACTTATGTACCAATTATATATCATTTGTTACATTGGTAAAATGTACTCAAGTTATACTTTAGACTACTACTAAAGTAGTATTTGAATATCTAAATCTACATATGACTTTCAAAAAAGTATATATAATCCTTTGAAAGTATATATATTCTTCCATCCTTTGGAAGTTCTTTTTCACCTTCGGTATAAAGCACAGGCTCTCTTATCTCATCTGCAAGCTCTATTAAATCTGTAATTCTTTTAACTCTTACCTCTGTCTTTTGTGAGCTGTCAGGCATATTTTCAACACATATCATTCTGCTGCCATACTTTCTCATCAACTCTGAAAGTTTCTTTTGTTCAAGTTCCTTTCCTTCCATATTCGAAGTGAAAAATCTTACAAACACTAAATACCTGCAGATAATAAGAATAATACTATAAATATTGCATAAGAGCCAAATACCGGCATAACATTTACAGTACTTTCTTCCTTTATATCTCCACTGTCCGTACTTGCCTCAGACTTTATTATTTCATAAAATTTATCATTATTTATAGGAATATCAATTTTATACGAAATATCCTTTTTTTCACCGTCTATAAAATATTTCCCTCTAAGCTCCACATAAAAATCTTTTCCTGTTTCTCCTCCAAGAGTATTTTCTATCTCCTGTGCATAATTTCTGTATGCCGACCTGTCTATACTTAGACTTTCATTTATTGAGGCACTACCGGTAACACTCTCAATCACTCTACCTTCAATAATCGGATATGTTTTTTCATATACAGGAACTTTATCTTCATCTTTTCCGGTTTGATATCCTTCCAACACAGCCTGTATAATATAGTCTCCGGATATACTGACGGCATTTGTCATAGCTATTTCAGAATTAAAATCAATATTTATAAAATCCGTAATCGCACTTGGATATACTCTTCCTTCTTCCAAAAACTCTTCTTCAAAAACATTGTTTTCTTTTAAATGTACCTTATATGAAGCAGCTGTTGTAATATTATAAGAATTTACTAATACTTCCTCTGTAGCGGTATGTGGTCTTGTATTTATAAATAGAAGTATCAAACTTACCGAACTCAATATACCGCCTAAAGTATAAAGAAAAATCCTTGTGTTTTTTTTCAATTTAATATCTTCTTTTTTATCTTGTTCTAAGGTATGTACATCTTTTGTCTTTTTCTTGTTCTTTTTTATGATTTTCATTAATTGTCTATAACTCCCTCCGGAATTTTATCCTGTCCTTTCAGTATCAATGTAGGCAAACCTATTTTAGGTACAACTTTTATTACTGTGCCCTTTACATCATTTGGCTGTACTTTCTCTTCATCAACCGCATTATTGTTATCGCCCTTAGTCTCAAAGCTTACATTACCCGCTTCGTCTTTAAATACTTCTTTAATTCTATGAGTTATTATTATATTCCCACGCTTAAAGTTTATGATATCTCCCTCTGAAAGCTCATATATTTCATCTTCATTTGATATTTTATGTACCAATACCACATCACCCGGCATAATTATAGGCTCCATACTTCCTGTAAGTATTACAGAAGGATATACCGGAAACACACCGACACAAAACCAGGCAAAGGTTGTTGCAGCCAAAAGAGAAAGCAAATACATTACATCACTTTTTTTATCTTCTGTACTTTTTCTTCCGGTTGCAAAAACATGATCCGATATAAACATGGCATAGACTATCGGAAAAACAATTCCTATGGCACCGTCTAAAAGCCATGACAATTCCGGCAATACCGGAAAACATTTTTCAAAAAGCTGTATTATCCCAATATACACTACACTTGGCAGAACACCTCCGTAGAATACAAATACAGACATGAGAATATTCTTTGCTACTATCGGTAATAAAATCTGTGTGCCGTATATAAACAACTCTTTAAATTCTTTTATAGCTAAAAGACTTCCGAAGTTGATTTCTATAAGACACATTATTATTGTTATAAGAAATATAGCTGTTCTCTTATATTTTAAAGTTTTACATGCAGCCGCAAAAGAGTAATACCTTATCATTTCCTTTGCAGTTATTGCAGGTATTAAAGCCATTGCATTTAACAGTATACCTGAAATTGATGTGTCATAAGGGCTTGCTCCAAGTTTTTTCATAAATACCGCCGGAACAAATTCCAATGCTATAAATATTATCCCCCCTGATAAACCATATCCGACAAGGTATCTGCTTGCCGGATTTTTTTTCGGTATATAAAGCCATGGTAAAATAAAAAGCATAATGCCTATAAGAGTACACCAATATAATGATGTAATAAAAGGCATACCTAAGCTCTTTACTTTAAAGTATGGTAAGACCGGAATTATAACACATAATAAAAGTATACTTGCATAAATAATATATTTTTTTTCAAGGCTTATCTTTTTCATATTACTTGGTTTCTTCAGACTTTTTCGGCCTTATAACAAGATCTCTTTGATCAGGCTTAACAATATCATTTTGTTCTGATTTTTTAACTGTATCTTCCTTTTGCTCCTTTATAGTAGCACTTTCATCCGACTTAACTTCTTTTGTCTCTACCTCTTCTCTTACTTCTATTTCTGCATCATAAACAAAGGCAACATTGGCTTTTACTTTTAACTCATCTTTCCAATATGCCCATGCATTTACACAAAACATTGTCGCTATTATTGATGCGGCTATACATAAACAAATTCTCTTTTTCATTTCAGTCTCCTATTTATCGCTCTCCTGCACTTTAGATCCTCCCTGGAATACATCAAAAGGTATCTCACAGGAATATGTCACCACTACACCGTTTCCGACATTAGCCACAAGATTCCCCTCATTAAAATCGAGATCTATACTTTCCTGTATTTTCTCACTGTTTATACTGAAACTTACCGGCAATTCAAGTATTTTTTCTGCACTGTCTAATTGAAGTTTTAAATAAATCTGTCCGCCAAACTCATCTTTTCCGTCTTCACTTAAAGTCTTATAAACTTCAAACTGCAAAGGCTCCATAAAAGCAGCCTCATCTTCTCCAAGAGAATAAGCCACTCCCTCATATGCAAGCACAGCCTTATCAGCTTTCAACTCCAAGACCTCTCCTGTATTTGTCATGTCAAGCTTTGTATAATTTAATTTATTTACTGTACTTCCCTGTGCGGTTGTAAGAGGAAAATCCAACTTCAAAAGTTTTCCCTCAAGCAATGATTTATCGGTAAACCTTCATTAAATGAAACTTCCACTTCCTTATCTGTTGTTCTGAATTCGGCACCTATCAAGTTTTCATTATCTCCACTTTCATCAGTCAGATATACCGAATACTTTTCATCAACATCTTCATCAAATAAAACATCCAAGACTCCGCTTGTCATCTTTACCTCTGCCGATAAAGCCGAATGCCAACTTGAATAAGCCCCTCCTATTGTAGCCAATCCGAAAAATAAAATTAAAAATACATACGGTTTTTTTGAAAACATTTTTTTCTTGCGCATACTCCCTCTATCCTATCTACATATTTATAAATTATGATTTGAATCAACCGAATTTAGAGCCAACTCAAATTTCTCTATATTTCTTTCAACAAATACCAATACTTCCGTTCTGCTATACAAATCAAGTTTTCCGAATATATTTGATATATGTTTTTTTATAGTTCCTTCAGATATAAACAAATCCTCGGCAATCTTTGCATTTGAGTATCCCTCTCTTAAAAGCAAAGCAACTTCCAATTCTCTTTTTGTCAAAGTTTCTATCTTTTTTTCCTCTTCCGTAAGGCTTCCCATGTTGTCAACCAAATCCGATGAGTAGAACTTCCCCCCTCTGTCCACAACTTTTAAGCTATACATAATGTCATCTATAAATGCATCTTTTAATACATAGGCATCTATCCCAAGATTTTTGCCTTAACAAAATCGCTTTCACTTGAAGATGAGGTTATTACAAATGTCTTTACAGCTTTATCATTTCTTTGCAACCACTCCAAAAATTCAAATCCACTCTCATTATGTAAATGTAAATCTATAAATGCCATATCTATGTGCTTATGCTCTGCCAAATCGATCGCTTCACAGACGGTCCCGGCCTGTACAGTCTCCTCCTCAGGTTTATGAAGTTTAATAATTGATTCCAAACCCTGCCTTGCAATAGGGTGGTCATCCAAAACAAGTACCATATTCAGTCCTCCATTTATCTTGGTAAACTCAGCTTAACTCTAACCCCTTTTGTTTCATCATATATAACACTTAAATATCCCTTTAATAAAACAGCTATGCTTCTCATATTTCTCAAGCCATTGCCCTCGGAAAAGTCCTTATCCTCTCTTGAAAATCCTGTTCCGTCATCTTCTATAAGTAACTCTACCGTATCGGATTGCATTTTTAATTCGATATTTATAATTTTTGACTTACCGTGTTTGATAGCATTATTAACCGCCTCACATGCGACTCTATATAGAGCTATCTTTTGTGCTATCGTTATATAATCCGCTTCTTCATCCAAATTTAAATTTATCTTTACATCATTAAGCCTTTCCAGCTCCTCCATATATGCGTATACTGCATGTATAAATGTATTTATATTATCCTTAAATCTTTTTCCATAGATACTTTCTCTAAGCTCAGCCATAGTACTCTCCACGGATTTTTTCAGCATCTGTATAGACTCTATGATCTCGTCTTTTTCTATGGCCTGCTCCGACATCTTTACCTTGCTTTCCAAAACCGCCAGATTACAGGTGATTCCGAAAAGTTTTTGTATTACTGTATCATGTATTTCATTTGCTATACGATTTTGTTCCTCTACAGCTACATATCTTTCTATTTGAGAATATGTATCCAGATTGTTGAATACTGTTTTTATCAGATACAAATAAAAATCCTTCTCTTTATCCGGCGAACCGTATGCGCGTCTTACCAAAACACCGCTCAAATAATCAGACTCGCCTATCCTTATAATTTCATAGCTTTTGCCCTCCAAATCTATATTAAATATTTCATCATCACTTTTATCTAAAGAATTTTCATTTTGTTTTCTATACCAATGTTTTATTTTTTCTACTATGTAATTATATACTTCTTTATCAGTACCATAGTTTTCTATAATCTCGGGTAGATCATCACGTTCAAATTTTACAAGTACAAATTCCGAATACATCTTATTGTTTCTCAAAAGCAATGACAATTTTTCCATGATTTTTTTCGGATCCGTCATTGCAAAAAGTCCAAAGCTCTCACTTAGTTCAGTCAACATTACAAAGGCATAATTACTAAGTTCTTTTTCTTTCTTCAGTTCTATATTCAAATTCTCAAGTTCTTCATTTTGTTTTCCTACATAAGCCACATAATATCTTATTATATAAAACTCACACATAAGAAGTCCCATACCCAAGACAATATTTATATCCTGATATGAAGAGTTTTCTATACTCTTTCCGGCCACCGCACACAGCAAGCACCAAATACAGGCAATAAATGTTACTGTGATATTTCTATCCAGTGCCACCATCAATAAAATGCAGTTTACTTCATACCAGAGGTATGGACTGTTAAAGCCTCCGCTAAGAAATATAAATATTCCATAAGCGAACACTTCCAGACTGAACATGATCCTAAAGTGCAATCTGTTTTCACAAACCTTTTTATACAGCCAGCAACTTAACGCACAGGATATTGACATTCCCAAAAAAATGATCCGGTTTATATTTTCTTTGTTGTACACTGATACTAAAATATAAAATATTGTTGATACTATAAAAGTAAATATTCTCCACAATACATTTATATTTATATACGCAGAGCCTTCTTTTCCATTCATCTACACATTTTCCTTGTACAGCCCCTTAAAAGCTTTCCATTAAAATTTATTTAACTTACGATTTAAACTTTCTATTTTTCCCTTATTATATATCACTATAAGATATATATCTACAAAAAAACTTTTTGGTGGTAGTCACATGTTCAGTAACTTTTATTCCAAAAACAAAAAGAGCTCCGAGATTTTATAAAAATCTTGAAACTCTTTTTCAAATATTTTATCTATTCATATCATATGAAACAAATGCATCCACCTTTTCTTTAGAAGGACTTCCTTCATCAAATTCATTTGTAAGAAATGCATATATCAGCTCTTCTCTGAGTTTATCACCAATTGTAAATGCTCCAACACAGGCTATATTTGCATTATTACTCAATACAGCTCTTTTAGCAGAATAAATATCTGAAATCAACGCAGCATATGCACCCTTTACTTTATTGGCAGCAATGGACATCCCCAGTCCCGTACCACATAGCAGTATACCTCTATCAAAATTCTTATCAGAAACCTGTTTTGCCACCTCTATCGCAACATTTGCATATATTGCATCATCACTTCCAAAATCTGTAACTTCACCCAAATTGCTCTTTTTTATGAATTCTATTAATCTATATTTCTCTTCAACTGCATTTGGATCTGAACCTATAGCTATTTTCATCATCTATACTTCCTTCAAAGTCAATTATGAAAACCGCCCAACCCCTTTAATTTGAGCGATTTTTATACCCTCTTAGCTTTTTACCGCCCCTGCTGTGATTCCTTTTACCAACTGTTCCTGAAAGAAAATGTAAATTACAATCACAGGAATCATCATAATCATCAGCCCCGCAGTAATAAGTCCGTAGTGCTGTACATACAACCCTCGAAGATTAAAACATGCCAAATTCAAAGTACTTAGCTTAGGACCGGATGTAATCACCAAGGCCAACAAAAGATCATTCCATGAGTTAATGAAGGCAAAAGTTCCAATGGTGGCAAGCCCCGGCTTTGAGATAGGCAATATGATTTGGAAAAAGGTACGTAGTCTTGAACTCCCGTCAATTTGAGCCGCTTCCTCAATTTCCCTTGGTATAGTTTTCATAAAAGCCACCAAAATGAAAATACTGAAAGAAAGCTCTGCTACAGTATATGCCAGAATAATTCCAAGTCTGGTATTTACCAACCCAAGTCTTCTAAGAATCATCAGCATCGGAATGATTACTGCATGGATAGGAATCATAATGCCCAAAGCAAAAAAGTTATATAGGATTTTACTCGTCCACACCCTGGCAAGAATATAGGATGCCATAGCAGCCACTAAAATCAAAAGAGCTACAGATGTAAAGGAATAAAAAATACTGTTTAAAAAACTGGTAGCCACCTGTGCACCTTTCCATGCATCTTTGTAATTGCTCCAAACCCATACCTTAGGCAAACCAAATGAATTGCTATATATTTCCCTATCAGGTTTTACAGAGCTAAGTGCTACCCAGACAAAGGGTAGAATACAACTAAACCCTGCTAAAGTTAAAGCCAGATATTTTAAAGCTGTAACAGGATGAAAAGAAACTCCTTTTTTATACTGTTCTACTGTTTTCATAGTGTTCTCCTAATATTCAAGACTTTCACTTTTATTTATCTTATTAAAAACAATGGTAAACAAAAGAGAAAATACCAGCATTGTAATAGCGATGGCTGTACCCTCCCCCAGCTTATTATCGGTAAAGGCTCTCTCATACATGCGTATAGCAAGATAAGAGGATTTTACCCCGGGACCTCCTCCTGTCATAACATAAGCTTGGTCAAATGCCTTAACACTTCCTGTAAAGCACAAAACAACACACACTCCAATGAGACTTTTCAGCATTGGAATTACAATTTTTAAAAAAATCTGGAAAGAATTGGCTCCATCCATTCTGGCACTTTCCAAAATATCTTCGGGGATAGACTGTATCCCCGCTAAATATAATGATATAGTGGCCGATATACTGCCAAATCATGGGAAACATCACTGCATAAAGCACAGTACCGGAATCCGAGAGCCAGTTTCTTGTAAGACCATGTAGCCCCAGATTTTTTAACATCAGATTAAAAGGCCCGAAATCCCCATTTAAAAATATCAAAAACATTGTGCCGATGGCAGTAGGTGAAATCACTGCCGGTAGGAAGTAAATAGAGCGAAACAATCTGTAAAACACCTTGGTACGACTTAATAAATAGGCAAAAATCAGTCCTAAAGGCAATTGCAATGCCAAGGAAAACAGAATGCACTGCACCGTATTCCCAAAGCAGATCCAGTAATCTTTATTTTTAAAAATTCTTTGAAAATTTCTCAGTCCTATAAATTCCGGTATTCCTGCCCCTGACCACTTAGTTAGGGAATAGTATATTGACATGGCAATGGGCAAAATCACAAAACCCAAGTATAATACCATTGCAGGGGAAAGAAAGGCGGCGGATATCAATGTATTTCTTTTTTTCGTCTGTGTAGTATACATAATCGGCCCGTCTCCCCTTACCTGTCTTCTTTTGCCTCATCTAATGCTTTTTGACAGCCTTCACTAAACTCTTCCGGTGACATGGAGCCTGCAAACAGCTCATCCAGCTTTTCCATGAAATAGCTAAAAGGCTCTCCATCCGGATACGCCAACCAATGGCAGGACATTTTCTCCTTTCCCTTGGCGTTGTCAATCACTGAAAATAAAATAGGCATTTGCACTTTGTTTGGATCAATTGTAATATCCTTGGCATTTAATGTGCCGGTTTCATAAAACATAGTTTCCACCCATTCATTGGAGGTAAACATATCTCCCAGCTCAATAAGAGCTTTTCTCTTCGCAGGATCTGCAAATGATTTAGCATTAAACACTAAACCATAGGTACTGTTGCTGCTGACAAAGCCTGCAGGATCCACTGTACTGCCGGGCATCTTTGGGGCATTGATCTGCACTGTTTTTGCCTCGGTTTCCGGACTTAGGGCTTTAAGCTGCCAGGTCATAGTGTATACCATAGCGGCCTTTCCCTCATCATACAGAGCAAAGCTTGGTCCCCAGTCTCCGTTTGCCACCGTATCTGCCGGAAATACATTGTTCTTTTTCATATCTGCAATCAACTCTGCCACCTTGCGGAAGTTTTCATTGTCTACTTTCCAGTCATCGGTCAATTCCGAAAATTTTTCTTCTGCCCCGGCATATTGGCAGAACAGTTCGCTAAAGAAAAAGTGGGCAGGATTTCCGGCCTTTGATCCCATAGCCAAAGGTACAATTCCGTTTTCATTAAACACCTTAGAAACTTCCAGCAATTCATCATAGGTAGTGGGATACTCCAAATTGTACTTTTCAAATAATTCCTTATTACAGAACCAAAATCCTACATAGGACTCAGTCGGAATCCCGTAAATCTTTCCGTCAAACCTGAATGAATCAAACATTGCGTCAGGATAATCACTTTGGTTTACTTTTTCCGACTCTTTAAAGTACTCTCCCACATCTGCCAAAAGTCCCGACTTGATTAAATTACCGCTGTCTGCCATAGAGCCCCAGTACATCCAGGCATCCGGCAAATTATCTCCTGCAATATCCACCTTTATTTTTGTGAGCATCTCATCACCTGCCACAACCTCTTCCACCAGATTTATACTGTCCTTATGAGACTGAGCAAAATCTGTAACAAACTTTGCTCCTACCGCAGTATCCCCTGATGGAGACCAACCATGTGCGAAACGAATAGTTACAGGCTGACTGTTCCCGGCTGCTCCCTCGCCACCGGCTCCTGTCACAGAACTTACATTTGTTTTAGCACCGCAAGCCGTTCCAAGCATTGCAAAGCATAATGTAAAGGTTAAAAAGATATTTCTTTTTTTTATCTGTAAAGCCATAAATTTCCTCCTTTAGGGAATTAATAAAACACGCAATCCCTCTTGATTTTTTGTAACTTCAAATCCCTTTTCCCACTCCTCTAAAGGAAAAGTATGTGAAATGATTTCCTGTACATGCACTTGTTTTCTATCTAAAAGATCAATACATCGCCTCCATGTTTCTCTGTCAAAGGCAATGCTTCCGATAATTTTCTGACTGTGATATACCACTCGCCCCAAATCTATCTGAGGATGCTTTCCAAATACCCCCACTTGTGTGAGCTGTCCCGCAGTCTTTAAAAGTGCCAATCCTGTATCCAGCCCGGCTTGACTGCCTGTACATTCAATCACAGTATCTACCCCACGTCCCTGCGTCAAATTCATAACAAGTTCCTGAAGATTTTCTCTTTGTACATCCAAAGTATAGTCACAGCCCAACTCCTTTGCGAGTTGCATCCTGCCTCCATCCTTTGTAATTCCTGTCAGAATCGTTATAGCTCCGGAAAGCTTTGCTATCTGCATTGCAAACAGACCTATAGCTCCCGGGCCTTCGATTAAAACTACATCTCCGGGCAAAATTTCGGATTTATTTACAACGCTGTTGGCTGCAGAACATAGTGGCTCCAAAAGAGCCGCCTCCTCAAAGGAAATGGAATCAGGAATGGGAAATATCCAGTCATCAAAAGCTTTTACGCAATATTTTCCGAATCCCCCTTCCATACAGGATGCCACCCTGTCACCCGGCTTAAAGCCCGTTACCTCTGCTCCTACCTCACGGATTATCCCGGAAAATTCATGCCCTAAAACTTTTCCCACATCCCATGGATAACTTCCCTCCAGAATGTGCAAGTCTGTAGCACAAACGGCACAGGCCTTCACCTCAATCTTCACCTCTTTTTTTCCGCAAATAGGTTCAGGTATTTCTCTAAGTGCTACCTCTCCGGCTGCCTGTCCATATTTTACAATCGCCTTCATACTCCTCCTTTTACTTGCGCAGCACAGCCTCAAATGAAGCCTCAAGCATATCCATAGCGGTATTTGCTTCGTCTAATGTAATTACAATAGGTGGCTTTAACTTAATTACATTTTCAGCCAACTGATAAAACAGTCCCTGCTTAATGGCTGCCTGAAAAAGTTCTTGCATAGTTTCATTGGAAAGAGGCTCCTTACTCTCAGGGTTCTTTACCATCTCCACACCGATAGCCAGTCCCGGACCACGAATATCTCCAATTTCCGGGTACCTTTCCTGCATAATTTTCAGCCTGTTTTTAATAGCAGCACCCACCGTCTCCACATTTTCTAAAAGATGATCACGCTCAATTATCTCAATGGTTTTTAAGGCGGCCGCATAGGCAATGTGGTTGTTTTGGAAAGTCTGCATATCCTCCATAAGGTTTTCAAATCCTCGAAGTCTTTTATGGATCAAAATACCGGCTGCAGGGATGCCTCCACCAAGTCCCTTGGCAAAGGTGATAATATCCGGCTCCACATCATAGTACTGAGCCGCAAAGAAACGATTTGTGCGACAATATGTTTGAAATTCATCAAAAATCAGTAATGTTCCCATCTCGTCACAGATCTTACGTAGCTTTTGCAGATATAATTTAGAAAATTCAATCTGTCCTCCTGCAGACTGTACCGGCTCCACAATCACTCCTGCGGTTGGTCCCGGCACTCCATTGAGAATAGTGTCTCTTACCATGTTTGCATAGTACTCTGCCATTTCTTCTTCACTACCTGAAAATGGAGAGCGATATGGGTAGGGACGAGGTGCACGAATGCAATTATTGGAAAGTACACCTGCAAAATGAAACAATTCCGGATTGGCTTCCCCCCACTCATGCAACCTGCTTGTTAGGAATGTGGCATTGGCTGCACCAAAAGTGGTACCATGATATCCTCCCTGAAGGCTGACAAAATTTCTGGAACCCGGCACATTTTTTAAAGCGATCTTCATAGCAGATTCAATGGCAGGACCCCCACCTACGGTAAATGACATGCGATCCAGATTCTCAGGCGCAATCTGAGCAATTTTATGACACAAACTGTAACGAAGATCTGTTTGATGTAAAGGAGCTACAATGGTAAGCCCCTTTGCCTGCTCATAAATTACTTCGGCTATTTCCTCATTTCCAAATCCCAAAATACAGGCAAACATTTCCGAGGTAAAATCCATGTACTTTCTGCCATCCTGATCTTCCAGATAAATCCCCTTAGCTCCCTTTAAAGGAAATCCCCCTTGCTTACGGTAAGCCGGCATCAAATACTTAGCATATTCTTCCCTTTGTGCAGGCGTCAAATTCCATGCTCTTTCTAAAGTTTTATCCATACATCCTCCTGTTAATATTAATTTTCTATAAAAATATTACGAACTGCATCGTATTTTTTTAAAAGTCAATTTCCTGTCTCAAAGCCTCCATGGCCTTTTCCCATTTTTCTAATACTTTATCCTCAAACTGCTCCTCAAGCGGCTTATCAAAGGTACCGATTTTATCCTGATGTTCAATAAAAGCTCTTGCAGCATCCTCCATGGAATACTCCCATACAAAATCCGGAAATTCCTGTTTAAATTTGTCCACAGAGAAGTAAATATTATGAATAGACAAGTCCTTTAAAATACTGTCTTCCACCTCTTTTCTTTCCAGACTGTACATAAAATCCGTCGGAATGTGTACGATTTTTACAGGCTTTCCCAAAACATTTGCAAAGGCCTTAATATATTCATCTTGGGTATTAAATCTATCATGTCCGCATGTATAATCCTGATCTTTACAATTATCATTTTCTGCAATACGGGCAATCATAAGCCCTGTATTATAGGCTGATCCGGTTTGTAAAAGGGCATTTCCGTCTCCCGGAACATACACCGGCTTACCCTCTCGGATTCTTGCCACAATATGTTTACCCCTGTTTCTCTCAAAAGCAGACAGTGCAAAGGTTTTTCCCATTGAATAGGCGGGTCTGGCAATTGTTAAGGAGGTGGATGTATCGGCAAATCCCTCCTTAAAAATCTGTTCACATTCTTTTTTGTTCTTTGCATACAGACAGTTCGGTTCTCCCCAAGGATCCGATTCTCGCATTGGAAGACGATTTAGAGGATATCCGTACACATCCACCGTACTCACAAAGATATATCTGGCACAGTGCATCTGCTTTACCGCCTCCACAGCCACTTTGGCTTGAAATGGCTCAAAGCAACAAAAATCAATGATAACCTCAGGATCAAATTCCCTGTATACCCTCATCAAATCCTCTATATCATTTCGGTCTCCCCTAAAAACTGAAATCTTTCCATCCAATCCTAAAAGGTCGGTGGTAGCATGGGTCAATACACCCACAGGTACTTTTTTTACTAAAAAATAATGAATGGTAGATTCGGAGATATTCCCCGGTCCCCCTAAAATTAATACATTTTTCATATTCTCCTCTACTTATGCCATGCCGGCACTTTTACAAATCTCCATAATATTTAGAATCTCTTTTTTAAAATAGGCAATGGTAGCACCACATATTTCATGATACACCGGCTGACCGTTTCTTTTTTTTGCAAGTTCTTCCAAACTCCTCCACAATCCTAAAGTAATATTAGTATAAAAGTGAATATTACTGATTCCTGCCTCAATACTTTTTTTATACTGTTCTTTTGTAAGACCTGAACCTCCATGCATAGTCAGGGGGACTTCCGTCATCCCCGCTATTTTTTCCACCAATGCATAGTTTAGTTTTGCTTCTCCCCTATACCTTCCATGAACATTACCGAAGGAAATAGCAAGGGAATCCACCTGACTTTGTTGAATAAACTCAAGCACAATGTCAGGATCTGTTTCCCGACTCTCTTCGCTCTCAATATCACAAAGAGCGGAACCTCCCACATAGCCCAGCTCAGCCTCCACATCGCAACCAAAAGCATGTGCCATTTTTACAATTTCCTTGGTTTTTTGTATATTTTCCTCCACAGGCAAATGTGATCCGTCAAACATCACGGACTGCATTCCCAAAGAAATGGCTCTTGCCAATATTTCATACCCTGTTCCATGCTCCAGTTGAATGGACACGGGCACAGTGGCTCTATCTGCAGCTTCCCGTAACATAGGCACTGCATACTCCAGTGGAATCATGGCAAATACCTCCGGAGCAAAGCCCAAAGCCAAGGGGGAACCACACTCTTTAGCCGCCTCTATGGCAGCCAGTGTCATTTCAAAATTTGCCCCAAGGAAATGTGGCACCGCATATCCTTTTTTCCTAGCCTCCTTTTGCATTGCTGCAAGTGGCACTATCATAGTTTTCCTCCTTTCACAATCCTTGCTAAAATAGAAAAATCATCCTTAACATCACGGTAGAGCTTTTCAAACAACCTGTAATACTCCATATAAATTTGGTGATTCTTTTCATTCGGTTCAATGGGATCAATGTAGTTTGCCTTATCTTTAGCAATCTGATAATCCGGAAATACACCTGCTGCCACTCCCGCAAGAATTGCATCACCGTAAGGAGCTCCCACCCGGTTTTCCACCATGGCGGTTGGAACTGCAAACACATCAGTGATTATTTTTCTCCATAGTCTGCTGGATGCTCCTCCCTCATTAAAAATAATGCAATTTCCCATGTTTTTTCCCGATTCCTTCATTAAAAGAAAAGATGAGTACAAAGCATATGCCACACCCTCCATCATGGCCCTTATCATATGCCCCTTGGTATGGTGAAAAGACATACCGAATACTACCCCTCTGGCCTCGCTGTTCCATAATGGGGTTCGTTCTCCCATAAGATATGGAAGTATGAGCAGCCCCTCGCTACCCGGTGAAATTCTTTCTCCTTCCATATCCATCATTGTGTAAGCACTCATTCCTGTAAGTTTCCAATGATTTTTCCGCATCCCCGAAGAAATCTCTCAAATAGCGAATGGCTCCTCCACCTGTGGTAGTGGTTGGAATGGTAATATATGTATTATTGGAATTTGCTGTAAAGGCACAGGCCAGCATTGTGTCCAGAAAGTTACTGTCCTTGTGAATAACTCCAAAATTACCGCAAGTTCCCAAATTCATATTTATATCTCCCTCTCTGAAAAGTCCCGCTCCAATACAGCCCGCATTAAAATCGCATTGTCCGGCACTAACCAAAGTTCCCGGTGATAAACCCGTGTCCTTGGCTGCTGTTTTATTCACCTCTCCCACAATATCCTCACAGCCATAGATTTCCGGCATCCAATCAGGGTTAATACCCAGATTTAACAGCAGTGTCCTATCAAAACTGTTTTTTCTAATATTATATCCCCCTAAAAATACTCCACAGGAATGATTTGTTGTATGACTTCCACACAACTTATAACGGATATATCCGTCAATAGTATTTACTTTTTTAATTCGGGAGAAATCCTCAGGACGGTTTTTCTTTTCCCACAGAAGGTTTACAATAGAAGGATGATCCTCCAGTCGATTACCCGAAAGGGCAAATATCTGCTCTTTTCCGGGATTTTCCATCAATTCCTTTGCTTCCATCCACGCCCTTTTATCCATAAGATTATAAGCTTTTTGAATAGGTGCTCCATTTTCATCAAGCATCACCAAACAGGGTAGAGCGGAGGAGACAGCAATTGCCACAATCTCCTTTGGAACTACTTTTGCCTTTTGAATACATTCTTTTAACAGTTCACAAGCTGCTTCCCAATAAACCAAGGGGTCATGCTCCGACCAACCGGGATGCTCCACTATTATGGGATACTCACGATAGGCATAGGAGAGAACCCTTGCCTCCTCATCAATGATACAAGCCTTGGCACCTCCGGTGCCATAATCAAGTCCCGCCAGATATTTGCCATACTTCCTCCTTATATTGCTGTAAGTTTCACCGCCTTCCACTTGGCAGGAACAAACGCTGTTTGTTTATGAATTTCATACTCCTGTATTTTTTTACAATTCCAGACATCAAACACTTCCACACGATAGTTATAAAATCCGGTTTTGGCATTCCCCGGATAAATTCTTTTATGGGGCATATCTGTACCGAAAAACAAAAGGTACTCCATATCTTCTTTTGAAATCGAAAAGTAATTTATACCGTCGGTGTTTCTCCAATCCGGCTTCATCTCCTGAAAAGAGCATCCCAAAGCAATCTCTTTTAAAAATCGAATTCTCTTTGCACTCTCCCCTGTAATCTCCCCCCCATAGGTCCAGAAAATATCACGATTATTCTTTATTTTTATAGCCTCCCCATGAGTAGCATATCCACCTGCCATAAAGGACAGCCAGTGTGAAAAAACAACTTCCTCCGGGGTACTGTTGCCCCACTCATACTTTACATTCCCCTCATATTGGTATTCATCATTCACCACAGGCTTTTGATAACGCCTTTTCAAATCAATCAACAGTTGGTAGGTATTCGGATGCTGATAAGACACATGTGTCATCCAGCTACGATTGGGATAAATCTCCCCCGAAGGATAATTATGAATTGAGCGTGGGTGCTGATAAGGATCGTTAGCCTTAATGTATTCCCCTATTACATCCCAGTTTCTTCGATTTACTCTGGTGCGTACCATACTTCCCCCGTCACTGTCTGCTTCCACAGATACATCATACTCATTTGCCAAGGACCACCACACATTCCTAAAGGCACTAAAGCGACGAATCACATACTGCAAATAGAAAAGGGCCTGTTCTTCGTCCATTCGGTCAATACCAAAATGTCCAAAATCATAAAAATGAAACAAAATCACATCCGCTTCTATTCCACGTTTTTTAAGATCTGAAAGGCAGCGTTCATAGTTTTGAAAATAGGTGGGAATAAAGCGCTCAAAATCAAAATTCCTTGGTTTTCCTTCAAAAGGGTAACATTCAGGCTCATAAGAAATGTCCACATCTCCATCCTCTCCCTGATAATATTTCGGAGTTAACAACATTCGGATTTTATTGAATTTATACTTCTCAAAAGATTCCAAGGTTTTTGTCCTTATTTCATAAGGTCTGTAGGTCCAACCGTAAGCTGTGGTTCCCAGTACAAAAAACGGTGTACCGTCAGCATATGAAAAATGTAGGATTTTATTCGGATATACCGGCCCATGATTATTTTCACCTGCCGGCAAAGAGATGAAGCTTCCGCTGTGTTCATTCATATTCGAATCATTGGAAAAAATGTAAAATGTATATTCGCCTGTTTCTTGTGGCATAAATCGAATCTTCCATCTTCCTTCCCCATCATAAAATCCCCACACCCTTTCACATGTTTCCTTACTTTTAAACTCTCCCCAAAGAGATACCTGACGGAAAGGATTTTCGTATTTAATGTGAGAATACAATGTGATTTCAAAAATATCCCATTTTTCTACACTTTTCGGATACTCTATAACCTGTGTTTTTTCTGATATTTCTTTCGCTTTCCACATTTTATTCATGGTGATACACCTCCCATCCCATATATTTTTCAAGAGCCTCTTTTAAAATTCCTGCTGTATGGGAGCGATTCATAGCCACATGATGTTCAAATCCATTTTGACAAATATACTTCATAAGCTTTTGCATACCCTTTATTTCCACTACTCCCGGACCTCCCGGAGTGGAAATATCTTCATGTACAAATTCTCCCTCTCCTACATAGGCTTTAATTCTTCCCTCAAAATCATCTGTACTGATTTTTGCAAAGGTAAATGGCCCCGGAACAATAACCCCCTTACATGCTCCAAAACAGTTTTCCTCACCTAAAGCCAATGAAAGTATGTCCAAATTACCGATTTCAGGTTCCATACCCAAAAAGCTTTTTGGATAGTTGGCACAGTGAATCATCATACACCGATCTCTATTGTCTGCAAATCCGTTATTCCAATCCAGATATCCTGACGGCTTTCCCGAAGCCAGATTGAGAGCCGCCATACTAACCGCCCCCATAACATCCATTTCACAGGCACTCGGCATTCCCATCTCTCCCATCATGCTCATGGCAAGACAGGATGCAATTCCATAATTTTTTTCCAAAGAATCCCAGCACTGAATAGCACTGGCCTGACAATCATTCTCTTCCAGCCAATCCTTCACTGCCAAAAAAAAGCCCGCCTGTTTTCGTAACTTTTCCTCACTGACTTCAAAAGCCATATTTCCATAGAGGCGGATACTCTCCATCACATCCCTAACCCTGGAATCCTTCATTTTTTCCTCGGCTAAAGCCAAAATAACCGATAAATCTGTGGTTTCCACAGTAATACCTGCTTCCTGCAAAAGCTTTTCCGAATATCTAACTGTACGAAAGGCTGACGGTCTGGCTCCTATAGCTCCAACCCTCAAATTTTTTAACCCTCGCACCACTTTGCAGATTCCGGCAAAATTCTCCACATCCAGCGTAAATTCCCGACTGTCAATGCTGCATGTATGGTAAGTGGTATCTGTAAATGGAATTCGGTTCTGGTAAAGATTATTGCATACGGATAATTTTCCACAAAAAGCATCCCTACGGTGTGAAAGATCCAACTTATCTTTCTCATCGTCACAGGCTTGTACCAGTACAGGTACCCTAAGCCCTGAGCGAACTATGGCCTCCGTCACCGCCGCCTCATCCCCGAAATTAGGTAAAACAATTATAATACCGTCAATTTCCTCCCGATGTTTTGCAAAAAGTTCTGCACATTTTTTTGCATCTTGGTAGGTTTCAACCACACCCAAAGGAGTTTCTGTCGGAGATAAAATAATGCATCCAAAGCCCATTTCCTTCATTTTTTCCAAAATGGCATCTCTTCCATTTTTTGCGAGTTCCTTAGGAAAAAAATTCCTGCTACTTACAATAATACCAAATTGAATCCCTGATCTTTCCTTTTCCATATTTCCTCCTATAAATGAGCACGTCCAAAATGAAAAACTAGGCAAATTTATCTCAATACTTATGCCTTATTTCTATATTATTTACTTTAATTTTTTTTCATCTTATTTACAATAGAATATTCTTTAGATTATTTGTACTTTTTTTATGCTATTGATCTCATTTTAATTTAACATCTTTCAAGTTAATGCTTCGATAGCGTATAGATTCGTATTACTATTTGCATAATTTTATAAATAGGCGCCAATATTCATATTTTTAAGAATATTGACGCCCTAAACTTAATTACTCTTATGTTTCCTTTTTCTCCCCCTCTTTATATTCAAGTGGAGATTTACCAAAATATTTTTTAAATACCCGATTAAAATAGCTCACATCTCGAAAACCCAGCATATGAGAGACTTCTACTGCCCTTAATCCCCCTTCACATAGAAGTCTTCCCGCTTTCTCCATCCTAAGACCATTGGTATATACCACAAAACTTTGCCCCATCTCCTTTTTAAATAATGCTGAAAAATAAGTAGGATGCATGAAAACCACCCCCGCTACCTCCTCCAAAGTGATATCCCTATAGTAATTCTCTCGGATGTATTCAATTGCCCTTTGAATGGGTTCCTTCTGTTTCCCTGTATCCCTTGGAGTCTCCAAATAACTTTGAAGCTTTTTTAACTCTGCATTTATTCTCTTTTGATGCAGAAGTTCTTTTTGTTTAGTCTCCAAAATCCTCTGTACCTTTTTAAGAGCTTCATCCAACAAATCCTCCTCCAAAGGTTTTAATAAATACGCAGAAACTCCTCTGTGCAATGCCTCCTGTGCATATGAAAAATAGCTATAGCCACTGATAATAATAGACTGCATATCAGGCAAACTTTGCTTAATCCTCCCTATCATCTCCAGCCCTTCCATCCCGGGCATACATATGTCTGCAAAAAGGATCTCCGGCTTTAGTTTTTCACAAAGAGCAATGCCGCTCAGGGCATCATTAGCCTCCCCCACAATTTCCACCTTGTGCTTACTTTTTTCCACCAAATATCGAATCAAATAACGTATATCTTCCTCATCATCCACAATAACAGCTTTAAACATCTTCCCTCCTTTCTGCAAATATACTGCCGGTCTGCATTTCCTTCCGTCTGTTTTCTTCACTGTACATTACAAATGGAATATCAAAGGAAACCCTGGTTCCCTGTTCGTATACACTTTCTATTTGCAATCCCCTTTCTCTGCCATAGTAAAGTTTTAGCCTTGAATCCACATTTTTCAGTCCTATGCTATCTCCCGAATGCTCACCCTGACACTTCTGCAAATGTTTTTGTAAACTGTGTAACATCTCCGGTTTCATTCCCATGCCATTATCTTCAACAGCAATTTCTACACCTTCAGGCGATTTGTGGCAAAATATGGAAATTTTACCGCCTTCTCTTTTTTGATCAATACCATGATAAATAGCATTTTCCACCAGAGGTTGCACTAAAATCTTAATGATGCGGTTATCCAACAGTTCTTCATCCACATAAAAAGATACCTGTAATCGGTTTTTATAACGTATTTTTTGAATATTAATATAGCTTTTCACATGTGCAAGCTCCTCTCTTAAAGTAACCACCTCATCTCGGCTGTTGATACAATAACGAAAAATCAAAGCCATAGACTTGGCTATATCGGCAATACTTTCCACACCGTTTCGAAGAGCCAAACTGCGAATAGTTTCCAGCGTATTATAAAGAAAGTGAGGATTAATCTGGGCCTGTAGTTCCCTTAGCCTTGCATTAGCACTTTCATGTTCCTTAATCCTTAAGTCTTCCATTAAGTGCCTGATACGCCGGGACATCTTGTTAAACCCTTTGGATAAAGCCAAAATATCCCTATTCCCCTCCTCTTTTGCTCGAACATGAAAATCTCCTTTCGAAAACTCCTCCATATGGGTCAAGAGCCTTTGCATGGGGCGGGTTATTCTTCTGGCCAACAAATAGGAAAGTGCAACTGAAAAAAGCAATGTTAAAAGGGTAATCCCCACAAAGGTTCCCCCTGCTATTAAAAACCGACTCCTGAAATTTTCCTTAGAAACCACAGCCTCAAGCTTCCAGTCATAACTTTCCACTCCATATCGGTACAAAGAAAATTCTTTCAAAAATCCGCCTTGCTCTACACCGGTTTCACTATCCAGACATTTTACAATTTTTTTTATATCCTCCTGCGTATAATTTCCTTCCCCACAGACACTTTCCAAAATTTCTCCTTCACTGTTTCGCAAAAGTATCAAATGATCATCATCAAATGTATGACTACCAAGAGTCTCCTCCAATAAACGAACATCTAAATCCACCATAATCACACCAATTATAGTTTTGGCGTCATTTGGACTGATAATCTTTTTGACCAAGGAAATAACCTCAGGTCCCTCACCAAAAAACACCTGATAGTCCGCCTTATGTCGCTGTACCGTAACCATATTCTCCCCGGATAAAAGCGCCTCCTGATACCATGGCTTTTGTACCAGAATTTCCTTGGAGAAAAAGCTGCCGGATGTATAGTATCCTCCCTCATATACCATGAAAATATTGCTGATAATTGGACTTGTTCTACGTATATTCCTTAATACATTTTCAATATTCTGTGAATACAGTACATTCTTTTGCCCTCTGGTACCTGTACCCTTTTGAAATAATTCCTGTTCTATTACCATTCCTGTAAGAATACGTTGGGTCGTTTGAATATTCTCACCATAGCTGTCCAAGGTTTTTCCGATTTGCTTTAGATTTTGTTCTTGGTAAAAATCAATTTGTTGGCTAATATATTGACCCAAGGTATTAAAGCAATACACCCCAAGGACTAGGCTGGAAAAGGTGATAACCAAAAGAAAAGAACATGTAATCTCAAATAATGTAGTTTTATTTTTATGCATTTTTATCTACTCCCCCTCCTTAGTCAATACTTTATAACTTAAAAATATCATATTTTTTTATAAATTTTATACTAGAATCCGAATTATTCATGGCATAATATTTAAATTAAAAATCAGTCATAAATCTTTAAATTTGATTATCGTTTTGAAATAATAAAGTGTTTAACATATAATCGTATTTTTAAGTAAAGCAAAACCTATATCTATTTCTAAGATAATATATTTCATATATACTCTTACACATAATAGGCATTTTTTGATGAATTTCGAAAAAATAATACAAGCCAAAATATCCAATATTCTTTAGTTCTAAAAGTGTTCGATTAACTCTTAGCTGTACCTATGGCAGGTGCTTTATTTATTGTCGTGTTAGAACAGGTCCTTGCCCTAACAATAAAAGGTGGGTTGAAAATCAACCCACCCCAGCATTTGACACAGAACCCAAAATATCTAGTATTTACAATTTAATTTTATATTGCACCGCCTAGAATTTCTTAATTTAATATATTATCTATTCATATCATATGAAACAAATGCATCCACCTTCTCTTTAGAAGGGCTTCCTTCATCAAATTCATTTGTAAGAAATGCATATATCAACTCTTCTCTGAGCTTTTCTCCAATAGTAAATGCACCCATACATGCTATATTGGCATTATTACTCAATACAGCTCTTTTGGCAGAATAAATATCTGAAATCAACGCAGCATATGCTCCCTTTACTTTATTTGCAGCAATGGACATCCCCAAACCGGTACCACATAGCAGTATACCTCTATCAAATTTTTTATTGGCAACCTGTTCTGCTACTTCTATCGCAACATTTGCATATATTGCATCATCACTTCCAAAATCTGTAACTTCACCCAAATTGCTCTTTTTTATAAATTCCATTAATCTATATTTCTCTTCAACTGCATTTGGATCTGAACCTATAGCTATTTTCATCATCTATACCTCCAATTTTCCTTCAACAAATTCTCTCATGCCTTGTATTATCAAATATACTGATGTTGCTCCTGCATCTTGGAATCCAACTGCCCTCTCGCCTAAAGACTTAGCTCTTCCAAATTTAGCCACATATTTCTTTGTGTTTTCTACACCTGTTCTTGCAGCTTCCTCAGCAGCTACAAGCATTTCTAATAACCCTTTATCGGCATTACTCTTCATTGTTATAACTACAGGATGCAATGCATCTACCATTGTTTTATCGCCAAGCCCTGCATGCCCTATCTCAACCACGGAATTTAAACTCTTTTCTTCCATATCAGCCAAATCAAATGCTGTTAAAGATACTTTTGGTGCCATATCTTTAGCACCTGCTAAATACATACTTCCAAAAATCACTCCTGAAGCACCACCCATTGACATCAACATGGCATTACCTGCTTCTTCAAACAATTTATATACACTGTCTACACCATTTAGTTTATGTAATACTTTTTTTACTTCTTCCATTCCAAGCGCCATACCTATACCATGGTCACCGTCTCCTATCTTACTGTCTACTTCTGTCAAATATGGCTTATTGGATATTATTTTATTTGCAATATAAAGTAACATGTTTTTTGTATCACTTACATTTAGTGTTTCCAATACACCGGATTTACTTCTTTTAATTAACTCATTTTCAACATTTTCATTTTTTACTTCAAAGAAATTTTCGCTATCATCAGACTCGGTTATCTGATTTTCATAACTTCCCTTAGCATAATATGGGGAAAAACATGGCATATCATAGTATTTTTTAAGTTCTTCATCTATTCTGAATACAGAAATTGAAAAACCTCCCATTTCCATACATGTACAATAAGAACCTATATCTGCATCATGTACCCTTAAACCATCTTTATGCATAAGCCTATATAAATTATAATAAACTATATTCAATTCAAATAATGGCGTAGATCCGAGACCATTGATAAGGACACAAATCTCATCTCCTTTTTTCAAGTCCATCTCTTTTTTTATTTCACTATACATCCTGTCTACTATGGTCTCAGCATCTACAAGTTTTGTTCTTTCAATTCCGGGCTCACCATGTAATCCCATTCCGTATTCCATCTCATCATCTGCAAGCTCAAATGTCGGTTTATCATTTCCCGGAAGTGTTGCAGGACTCGTTGCTAACCCGATAGTACTCACATTATCCCTTGCTTTTGAAGTAATCCTATGAACTTCCTCTAAAGATTCACCGGCATCCGCTGCCGCACCGGCTATCTTAAATACAAATACATCTCCTGCAATTCCTCTTCTATCATATTTTCTTTCTTTGGGTGCGGATGAGAAATCATCTTGTACCCTTACGTTCTTCGTCTTAATGCCTGCACTATTACATAAATCTTCAGCCATATCGAAATTCAAGTTATCACCGGCATAACATCCATATATAAACAGAACGCCTTTTCCCTGGTCTACCTCTTTAGCTGTATCAAAAATCAACTTAGGATTTGGGGATGCACAAATATTTCCACATGCTACGGCATCTGCTAAACCTGCTCCACAATATCCTATAAAAAGTGGCTCATGTCCGCTTCCACCACCTATAACGATGGCAACCTTATCTTTTCTATGCCCTTTATATATAATAGAATTCTCATCTACCGGCTTTTTATAATATCTATTATAAGCATATACATATCCGGACAACATTTCTTTAACTGAATTACCAATATCTTTATTCAAAATTTTTTTTGACATATATTACTCCACATTCCTATGTCTCTTTGACATATCCTCAAATGTTAAATCACAACTGTCTACTATCATCATTACTACCATATCCAGTACAATAAATAAAGTTTGTTCAAATAGGTTTCCCATTGGCTGAATCGATTCTACAACTTTATCTCTACCTCTATAAACACTTGCCGGAACGAATAGTACATCATCTGCCAGTTCTTTTACAGCACTCCCTGATTTCGATCCGGTAATCATATATATGTATCCGCCATTTTCTTTGCTTTTTGGCAAATATATCTTATATGTCCAATCTCACCATCTCCTAATGTGGCAATGAGCAAATCTCCTTTATTTATAGAAGGTGTAGTATCATCCCATATCCAATGTATCTCTTTTCCCATATGCATGAGTCTCATAGCAAAAGCTCTGGTTGCCATTCCCTCTCTACCCACGCCAATTAAAAATATCCTATCATGTTTTTTTACTGTATCTATAAATCTATATAAGTCTTTTTCATCCAAACTTTCATATACTCTTCGATGCTCTTGTAAAATATCTTCATATAGCTTTTTATATTCCATAGTTTACACTCCAAGATTCTTATGTAAGAATTCCATCGTTTTTTTCATATTTTTAAAAACAATTTCATCCTTTTCTTCATAAGCTGTAACAACTTCCAAATATTGATAAATGTCATCCAAGCCTGCCTTTTTGGTGGCCTCTAAGATTTTCTCCGGCGTTATTATTCCCTTTGGATTTGTAAAATCCCAATGTCTATCATATAGTCCATCTGTTTGTTGTAAATGTATTCCACCGATATGTTTTTTACATTTTTTAAACCATATATCAATATCTGCTTCTTCTTTTAACAATGGCCTAAATAATGCATGTCCCCAATCAATCAATAACTTATATGGTATACTGCTTCCCGACAAATCTTCCATAAGTTTCAATGATGCTCCGGGTGAGTGCGGAAACTCTGTTTCCAACGGAGTTGCTTCTATTTGTATCTCTTTTATTCCACTTTTGGAAGCATATTCTGCCAAACAAACAAGTATTCCAACAGCTCCTTATATGCTTCCTCTCTTAATTTACTGTCGTATGAAACTTTATTTGACATACCGCCTGCGGGACTTCCAATAATATCTGTACCAAGTTCAAGTGAAACATCTACAGCTCTTTTAAAGTATTCCAAAGCCAAATTTCTCTGTTCTTTTATCGGACCCAAGAAATGTGGAAATGTATATGCGGCATTTCCCGCAAAATTACTGTCTATCACCAATCCAAAGCTATTAAAAGCATATCTGTACTGCCTGGCAATACTGTTTCTTTCTTTTTCACTCCACCATGGGTCTATAAAGTCCCATGAGAATTGTATATGATCTATATTAAAGTCTTCTTTACATATTTTTGCTAATATTTCAGGTTCCATCCACCTTTTTACAGCAAACGATAAGTTTAAACCCAGCTTCATGATCTTGCCCTTCTCTCTCTTATTATTTCCATTATAGAACTGAAAGAAATTGCAAGAACCACTACTATTCCACTTACTGCTTGCTGCCAATATGCATTTACTCCAAATAATACTATCATATTTGATATTATGCTTATAATAGCTGCACCTATTAATGCACCGGCCGGATTTCCAATACCTCCATTTAATGAAACACCACCTATAACTGATGCTGCAATTGAGTTCATTGGCCAGCTTTCACCTAATGTAGACTGTGCGGAGCCAAGTCTGCAAACGTACAACAATCCTGCCAATGACGATATCAAACCAACTGCAACGTAAATGAACACCCTTATTTTATCTACTTTTATACCCAAAATAGTTGCCGCTTCTCTTGAGTTACCTATAGCATATATATATCTACCTGTTTTAGTTTTTTTTACTAAAAATAACACAAGTAGCAATACTATTATACAAAAGATAAATGGCATAGGCACAATACCAAGGCTTCCTTTGCCTAAAAACTGAATTTGCTCCGGTATTCCTGTTATTGCCTTTCCCTTCGTTAAGACCAAGTTTATTCCACCATAAACTCCCTGCATACCTATTGTGGCAACCATTGAATTTAATCTAAGCTTTGTTATAATAAGTCCGTTTAGTAATCCAAAAAATATTCCAAATATTAAACCACATATAAGAGCTAACCAAGGATTTATTTTTGCATAAATCATAAGCATTCCTGATAATATTCCACATAAGGTTGCTATCTTTCCAACTGATAAATCAAGTTCTCCCACTAAAAGTAATAAAGATTGTGCAATACCTATCATACCTATTATAGCCAGATCTCTTAGTAAAGACTGAATATTATATACATCCAGAAAATATGGAGATCCTATACATGCAATAACAAACATTATAATTAAAACCATTCCGATGGCAGTCATATTACTACGCTTAAATATATTTAAAATGCTATTTTTATTTTTCATCACTTGTCACCTGTTTAACCTTATTTAATCCTATTATCGCTCCAAGTAGAGTTCTATCATCAGTTGATGCATCATATTCTCCTGCATTGTGGCCATCATAAAGAGCTATGATTCTATTGGAACACTTCATTATTTCTTCCATTTCCGAAGATATCATTATTATTCCTATTTGTTCCTCTTCTGCTAACCTTTTCATCAATTTATATATTTCAATCTTAGTTCCGACATCTATTCCTTTTGTCGGCTCATCAAATACTAAAACTTTAGGTTTTGCATTCATGGATCTTCCGATAATTACTTTTTGTTGATTTCCTCCACTTAAGAATTGTATCTGCTTATCTGCATCAGGAGTTTTTATATCATATAATTTAATTATATCATCCGCCAAGTCTTGCTCTTTTGTTCTTGAAAGGCCAAGACCCGACCTTAAACTGTCTAAAGCAGTAATTGATATATTTTCTCTAATTGAAAGCATCGGAAGAATTCCATCTTTTTTTCTTTCTTCCGGTAAATAAATATACCCTTTAGACACGCTCCAATTACTATCACCCTTTTTCCAAGGTTCACCTTCAAATATAATTTCACCGGAATATATAGGTATTATTCCCAGAATAGCTTGCATTAACTCGCTCCTTCCGGCTCCTACCAAACCTGTAAATCCGAGTATCTCCCCTCTTCTCAAATTAAAACTGACATCATGGAATCTTTCACCACTCAGTTTTTTTACTTCCATAATATTTTCATTGCTAACTTTTTCTGAATAAAACTTCTGATCAAGCACTTTTTCTCTACCTGTCATCTGCTTTACTATCCAGATATCATCGACTTCGCTTATCTTTGCATATGATATCCTCTTACCATTTCTAAATACTGTAATTACATCACATAACTCAAATATTTCTTCAAGTTTATGAGAAATAAAAACAACAGCTTTATTCTCACTTGCTATCCTTTTAACAATATCAAATAATATCCTGGTGTCCTTGACAGTAAGGCTGGTGGTAGGTTCGTCCAACATAAGAACTTCATAATCTACATTCGATACTGCTCTTGCAATTTGAAGTAACTGCTGTGATGATACTGAAATATCTCTCACCAAGTCACTTGGACTTACCGGTATATTAAACTTCTCTAAAATAGGTAACGCTTTTTTCCCTAATTCTCCTTGATTTATTGTGCCCTTAATATCAAATTTTTCAAAAGGCATAAACAAGTTTTCTGCAACAGTCATATGTTTAAACAGATCTATCTCTTGCGGTACATACGCAACCTTCTTAAATAAGTCCTTATTTTTTATTGCATTTCTTCCTTCTACTAAAACTTCTCCTTCTTCAGGTGTATATACTCCTGTAAGACATTTTATCAATGTACTCTTTCCGGCTCCATTTTCTCCTATTACTGCATGTATTTCTCCAGGTTCAAATGAAATATCTACTGAGTCCAGAGCTAAAACCCCAGGAAATTTTTTACTTATATTTTTTGCTTCTAATACTGACACATTGACCTCTTTTTATAATTTTTGGTATTAAAAAAGACCCATGAGCCAATTAATTAGCCATAGGTCTCATATCTTCTACATTTTATTCTATTTTCCTGATACTATTTGTTTCCATTCATCTATATTTGTAGCATCAATATAGCCAATTCCGGTATCAATCTTCTTTGGAATTTCCATACCATTTGCCTTTTGCCACATCATAAGAACTGCGTATTCTCCCTGCATCTGTGGCATTGTTGATGATGTAGCTTGAATAGTATTTGGTACATAATCTAATATCTCAATAAGATTATCCATAGCTACGAACTTAACTGTACCTGACTTACCTGCTTCCTCTATAGCTGCTGCTATACCGGAACCACCGGCATCACAGTTTAAGAATCCTGCCAAATCAGGATTTGCGGCCAAAACTGCTGCTGCTTGAGTCTTTGCAGTTTCTATACTGTCATTATCAATTCCACCATCAATAACTTCAATATTAGGATACTTTTTCAATGCTTCTAAATGTGCTTTATATCTCTCTGCATGATTTGGAGCTGATGGTGCACCTTGCATAACTGCAACTTTCCCCTTCTCGCCGATCAACTCTGCCAGTTTATCTGCAGCAATTGTAGCTTGCTCCGAAAAATCGTTTCCAACGCTTGTCAAATTGCTTCCTTCCGGAGTTGGTGCATCAAAAAGTATTACCGGAATACCTCTAGCCTCTATCTCCTCAATAACCGCCTTACTACCCTCGTAATCTACTGGGTCAAGGCAAATTCCATCCGGATGAGTTGCGGCCGCCTGCTCAAGTGTCGAGTTTTGCTCAGTCACATCTGCATTCTCAGGTGCGCGATAATCAATTGTTATTTTTTTCTTCCTGTTTGTGCTGAGAGCATATCTGCTTGCTTCTTAGCACCTATATTTACTTGATCAAACCATGCATGTACAGTCTTTGGAACTATAACAAATGTCATATCTTTTGCCCTCACCTGTAGCTGTTTGAGCAGCTTCGGTGTTAGCCCCTGTATTTTTCTACCTTGCCCCCTGTATTTGAGCATCCTGCAAGAAGTGTGAATGTCAAACAACAACCAACGATTGCTCCCAAAAATTCTCCTCTTCATTACTACCTCCCTACGTACTGTTTTTATTTATATACAATATACTTATAATATCACTCTAAAACAATGTGAATAAACAAAGAATTTGTGTGAGTAATTTAAGATAGTTTATCTTTTATATACATATGATTTCATCTGAAATGTCTTCCATATACTCAGTCCTTGATTTTATTACTATTACTGTCGTACCTGCTTTTAGCAAATTTTTTTCAGATAATTTTTTTAATCAACGACAATCCATAGTTATCACAATATATAAATGGCTCAAATATAATAAAAACCTTTGGTCTAAAAAAATAAGCCATCTTTCCAGTGAAACACATATCTTTTTGGTTTACATCTAATGCACTCACCAAATCCGACTTATTTATATCCTTAGATTTTAATTCTTCAAATATAACCCTTTTTTTAATTCATATTGATTTATTAAATAATTAAGATTAGATATTTTTGTTCAAAGAAGGTAATAAAAGATTATCTTCTATACTCATATTTTTCAGCCAAAAAAATCTCTCTCCTATCCCATCAACGGAAATTATTTTTTTCTCAATTAAATCTTGTACACGTATAACTTTTTGATAGTATCCTTCTATAAAAATATTTTTTTTATCTCTATTATTAACTCGGATATAGCCTCAAAAAAATTTATATCTATTATTATGATCTTCTATTATAAAAGCTATATACCTTTCCCTTTGAAAAACTATATGTTTCAATATTTTTTTACCGAAGAAATTCCCACTTACCGAATATACTTCATCATTACTATGTAATCTATTATATGTATATACACTACTTAAACTACTTATTTTTTTCATTCATAGTGCTTCCAACTATAAAAATTATATAATTTATCTATACCTTCGATACTATCTTTTCTACATACTTTTTACTATGCAACCCTTCTTGAAACAAACAAATATATCAGAACATTTATATGAAGCTATTTGTGAATATGTATTCAATATTATTGTCATATCCTCTTTCATATTTGTTTTAAGCCATTTTGAGAACAGTTCTATATATTCATATTTCATATTTGTAAACTCATCTTCAATTATCACAATCTTCTTATTTAGAATAATTGCTCTTATAAATTCTATCTGATACCTTGTCAGGATACCTAATTCTCCCACTTTTTTACTACCTGAAATATCTAACCCAAAGTCTTCTAAAACGGCCTCTATTCTCTTTGTCATATTTCTTAAGTTATTTTTACTTAAGAACCATTTCCCCTCTCGCAGATATATATACTCAGCCACAGTCCAATCATCTATTATTTTTGTTCTGTAATGAGAATATGTATATATACTCTTTAATTTTTTTTGCACTATTCAATAGTTTATTATCAACAAAAAACACTCCTTCATATTTCTTCTCGTCAATGTTGCCTTTAATAATCTTCAGAAAAATATCTCTGCCTGAATAATCTAAACCCGCAAGAGAATATATCATTCCACCAAAAAAAGATATTGAAGCATTGTATAGTTTCCCCATGCTTTCTTTTTTTAAACTCAAATTTTTTACCTGAAACAAGATTTTCATCATAACTCATCCTCATAAGCTTTCAGCTGTATCGGTAGCAATATTTCAACATCTGTTCCTTGTCCAAAACTGCTATACACCGTTAACCCATAATCTTCTCCATACAGTAAATTAATTCTTTTATGTATATTTGGTAGAGCTATTCCTGTATTATTCGAATTCGGATTATCTATTAGCTTTCTATAGTCCCCTTCAAATATTCTTCTATTTACTTCCTTTAATTCCTCTACTTTCATCCCCCTTCCATTGTCCATTATCATTATCATCAAATATTTTTCAATTAAGTTCACTTCTATCCTTACAATACCGCCGTTCCGTACTCCTTCAAGACCATGATAAATTGCATTTTCTACTATAGGTTGCAGAATAAGCCTTGGAACATAACAATCATATACATTTACGTCATCTTCCCCTACTTCTATCTCCAAGTGAAATCGTCCCCTAAATCTATACTCCTGTATCTTCATATAGTTCTTAACATTTTCCAACTCATCTCTTAACCTGGACATATTTCCATTTTTACTTATACTATATCTAAAAAAAGATCCTAATGTCGCTATCATATCTGCAACATTATCATCATCATTACATAATGCTTCTCCTCTTATTGAATCTAGCGTATTATATAGAAAATGAGGATTTATTTGGCTTTTGTAATGCTGTCAATTCAGTTTGTTTATTAAAAAAATTTCAACGATATTTTTTGATTTTTTTCATTTGTATATTTTTTTCTATATAATTTTTTTCAGTTCATTACAAAAAAATCATTTTCCTTCAAATTATCCTCAAATACATCATTCATTGTATTTAACAGTCTTGAATATTCCAAAAAGGTTTTTTTAATAAATATAAAAAAACAGCAATTAGTATAAGTTCTTTAGTTATTTTAAAAAAACACATTTGTACTATAGATGATTTCAGCAACACTAAGAACTATAGCAATACCCACCATACATATAATTTTAATAAAAAATCTCATATGGCTCCCTCTAAGAATGTATCTTTCTATACAAAGCCGGCTTTATTCCCACCGTCTTTTCAAATAGTTGACTAAAATATCTGGTATCTTTATAACCAACCTCACTTCCTATTGCTGCAATAGTATAATTTGTTTCTACCAATAAACTTTTTGCGGCATCTATCCTGACTTTTATTAGATATGAAGAGAAATTTAACCCAATTTCCTTTTTAAATAAACTACCCAAGTATATCGGGTTTAGATCTACTATCTCTGCCATATCTTCAATAGTGATTTTTTTCCCTATAATTGTCTTTAATATATGAAATCATAGTTCTTATAGGTTTTTAATACCCGACCTTCCGATTTACTTTTTATATATTCCAAGCAATCTAATACATATTTTAATATAACTTTTTTTACAATCGCTTAAATTACAACATGAATTAAGCAGCGATAATGCATCTCTATACTCTTCCTCTATTTTTTTCATCACTATAATCTTTAAATAGCCCATAAATCCGATCATATATTTGATAAACAATATCCTCATTTTTGACCATCAGATATCTTTCTAAAAAAATCTCAGATAATATATACTTTATTTTTTTCTATATCGAATGATTCCATACCTTTTTTTAATTCATCATTATATTCATTCATTATATCTACATATTCATTAGATGAATTTACCCTATTTAAGTCCTCAAAATATATGACTCTATTAATTCCAATACGCAATCTTTTTTTCTATCGTATATCGCGCTTCATTAATTGATATTTTTTTATATCATTTAGCTCGCTCTTTTTCATTACCTACTCCTATGGTTGCTCTATATCTTTCAAATCCAATCAAATATTCATTTATTTTTACTTAAAAAATAGTATTTAGTATACTCCCTATAGACTTTGCGTCTTCAATACTATAGTTAAATAAAAAGAATATATTCATAAATTCCTTTATTACACCCTATAACTTCTCCCACATTTACCTCGAGGATTTTTATTTACTATATCAACCACCTTGGCTACTGTTATACTATCCTGTCTTTTATAAACCTGGTCTATATCCTCATAATCCAGCTTTATATTTATTGCTCTAAAGAGCCTAGAATCTTTATTCAAAAAGATAGTGTTGTCATAATCATTATTTTCTATTATATCTTTCAAAATACTTGATTTAATTATCTTTTTACTATTCTCAACTGTTTCTATAAGTCTTTTTTTCTCTAGCTTCTTTGTTTTCAATTTCACCAAGTATATTTATAACATCATCAAGAGCTTCTCTTAAATCATCTTTATTTATAGGTTTCAGCACATAGTGATCTATCCCGTATTTCATTGCTTCTCTGGCATACTCAAACTCACGATATCCACTTATGATAATATATTGAATTTTATTTGAAATACCTCTTGTCTCCCTGATAAGATCCAGTCCTGAGACTCCGGGCATTCTTATATCGGTTATAACTATATCAGGAGTATTATTCTTAATGAAATTTATTGCATCTTCTCCATTGTCTAAAATACTCACACACTCTAAATTTTTTTCTCGTCCCATGCAATTAATTTATATATTAATTTACCAATAAAAATATTCATCGTCTACAATTAATACTTTCTTCTTTTCCATAATGCCTAACCACCAAAAATGTATATTAAATCTTTACCTATACTATAAGTATATCATAATCTAATATAAGTATATATTAATATGTATATTATGAAATATAGGCTATCACCTTATTATGATAGCCTATATCTCATATTATTAATCTGTTTTTAGTTTTTATACTTCTATATATAACAATCAAACATACATTAAGTATATATTACATCACCTTTTTATTATGTTTTTTTAATGTATCTATACTTTTAAATATAAGGGACGAAAACTGTTCCGCATTCCAAGCACTTCTTCCTACAAACAATCCATCAATATACTCTTGTGTAATTAAAGAATCAGCATTCTGAGGATTAACACTACCACCATACAACACCGGAATTTCAAGTCCACATTCTCCAAAAATATCTATCAGACATTCTTTTATCACTTTATGTTTAGAATTAGCGTATTCCTCTGACGCCGGCTTACCATTTACTCCAATTGCCCAGACAGGTTCATAAGCAATCCAAATTTTTTTAACTTCTTCTTTTCTTACACAATGAAGTCCTTTATAAGTTGACTACGAAGCACCTCATTGCTTATACCAAACTCCTTCTCATGCTCTGTTTCTCCAATACATAAAAGCATTGTAAAACCATGCTTTAAACCACAAAGAACCTTTTTATTCTCATCTTCATCTGTTTCTCTAAATACATGCCTTCTCTCTGAATGGCCTACCATCACAAGATTTACACTTATCTCATCAAGCATAAGTGGTGAAATTTCACCTGTATACTGTCCTTCTTCCTCCCATCCCATATTTTGTGCACCTATTCTTATTTTATCCTGTGAAACAGAATTAGTTGCACTTGGTAAAGATGTGTACGAAGGAATAACAAAAAATTCATACTCTTCTCTATTTATTAATTCAGTTCCTTTCTCTAATTCCTTCAAATAATCTACAGTCTGTTGTATATTTTTTTATACATTTTTAAGTTCGTTCCAAAATATACTTTTTTTCATAAGCTTATATCCTCTTTTTCATTATCATAATATAATTAAAAATAAAAAGTAAAAATAATTATATTTATTAAATTTAGTATCACTATTATTCAGCAAATTTTTCCACACTCAACCTTTCAATATCTACAGCATTCAGATATCTCTGTGTAAAGGTCTTAAATCCTTCCACATCCTTTTCATCAGCCATAATCTCACTTCCGGTGTTTTTGTCAAAAATCTTTTCGGATAAAAACTCATCCAGTTTGTACTTATCCGAGTGAATTAAATACAGTGCCAGTAATGCTATTCCCCACGCACCGCCCTCACTTGCAGTATCAAGCACTTCTACAGGGGCATTTATAGCTGCAGAAAGATATCTTTGTCCAACTCCTTTGGTCTTAAACAGTCCTCCATGTCCCATCATTTTCTTTATCTTTACATTCTCTTTCTCTGTTAAGATATCAAGCCCCACCTTAACTGCTGTAAGTGAGCTGTATAAATGTGCTCTCATAAAGTTTGCCAGATTAAACTCACTCTTAGGGCTTCGTAAAAATAAAGGTCTTCCTTCATTAAGCTTTGTAATACCCTCTCCTGAAAAATATCCGAATGACATCAGATTGCCGCAGTCGGGACTACCGTTTAATGAATTTGTATAGAGTTTTTCAAACAATTCTCCATCTGAAATATTTATACCGAAAAGCTTTGAAAATTCTCTAAATAAGCCAACCCATGCATTCAAATCACTTGTACCGTTATTTGCATGTGACATAGCCACCGGATATCCGTCCGGTGTAGTAACCATATCTATTTCCTCGTAGTAATCATTAAGTTTCTTATCAAGTACAAGCATTGCAAACATACTTGTACCTGCAGACATATTTCCTGTACCTTTTTTAATAGAGTTGGTTGCTACCATTCCTGTACCTGCATCGCCCTCAGGTGGGCATAGTATACTTCCTTCTTTCAAATCTCCTTCTTTATCCAAAAGAGCCGCTCCTTCTTTTGTTAGTACACCTGCCTTCTCTCCTGCTACCATTACTTTAGGCAATATATATCTTATTTTCCAAGGGAATTTATTATCTGCTATTTTTTCTTCAAAAATATCAAGCATTGATGCATCATAATCCATAGCAGACGAATCTATAGGGAATATTCCGGAAGCATCGCCTATACCTATATTCTTTTCACCTGTAAGCATGTAGTGAATATATGATGACAATGTTGTAACAAAATCAAGCTTCTCTACATGCTCTTCTTTATCAAGTATTCTCTGATACAAATGTGCTATTGTCCATCTGAGCGGAATATTAAACTTAAAGCTTTCACTTAAATCCTTTGCAGCTTCTTCAGTATTTGAATTTCTCCAAGTTTGAAAAGGAGAAAGCAGATTCATATCCTTATCAAATGCCATATATCCATGCATCATGGCACTTATACCCATGTATTTTATCTGCTTTATAGTTACTCCATACTTCTCTTTTATATCTGACTTTATACTTGTATAACAGCTTGAAAGTCCTAAAAGTATCTCCTCAAGCGGATATGTCCAAATACCGTCTATGAAACTGTTTTCCCAGTCATGTATACCTGTGCCCAGTACTTCTCCGTTTTCATCAGTCAATACAGCTTTTATTCTTGTAGATCCAAACTCAATTCCTAAAAATATATCTCCGGTTTCTATTATCTTTTTTATTTCCATATTCCCCCTAGTTGCCATAGTAGGCATTCTTACCATGCTTTCTCAAAAAATGCTTATCCTGCAAGTATTTCGGTGCTTTCTTCGCATCCGGATTTATACTCAGTGCAAACAAATTCATCTTTGCAACTTCTTCCATTACCACTGCATTATGTACTGCCGTATATGCATCCTTGCCCCATGCAAAAGGACCATGACTATGGCATATACATCCGGGTATATATAAAGGATCAATATTTCTATCCTTAAAGGTTTCAACTATAACTTTTCCGGTATTCAGCTCATAATCCTCATCAAGCTCTTCTTTGTGAGATGCCTTATACATGGAATATCTCCATAGAAATAGTCACATTGTGTAGTACCCATACAGGCAATGTCCACTCCTGCCTGTGCAAATCCCGTTGCATATGGTGAATGTGTGTGTACAACTCCACCTATATCCTTAAAGTTTTGATATAGTATAAGATGTGTCTTTGTATCGGATGACGGATTATATCTTCCTTCCACACGATTGCCGTCAAGATCCATTACCACCATATCATCAGGTGTAAGTTTGTCATACTCTATTCCACTGGGCTTTATTACAAAGTATTTTCCGCTTTCATCAATACCCGATACATTTCCCCAGGTAAATGTCACAAGACTGTATTTTGGCAAAAGCATATTTGCCTCATATACCTCTTTTTTCAGTTTCTCCAGCATATTCCTCCTGATATAAATACATAGATTTTACGAATTCTTATACTAAATATTTTAGCTTTTAATGTGTTTATTAGCAATATATTAATACTTTAATTTTTGCTGTATTCATTACTTTTTCTTAATTCTTTATATATTATCCCCAATTTTTCTAAATATAATTCCTACATTTTGCCGATTGATTTATCTTAAGAATTCTGTCATAATACTTACATAAATTCTAATATTTTAGGATTGTTACTGAGACGCAGGCAAGACCGAATTTACCATAGCTTTATGGTTTATTTGGTTTTTTTTATTGCTTTATGGTGGTGCGATGATCATTGAAAAAATTATAAATAATAATATCGTCTTAACCCATGACCATAAAAACAAGGAAATTATTGCCATGGGTAAAGGTATAGGCTTCGGCAGAAAAAAAGGAGATACTCTATCGGAGTCTGAAATAGAGAAGGTATTTCGTATCAAGGAAAATGAAATGCTTCTTAAATTTCAGGATATGATTGCGGATATTCCTATTGAAAGAATAACTCTTACTGATGATGTCATTTCATATGCAATCAATGTAGAAAAGCTGAAGCTCAGCCAAAGTATTTATCTTACTCTGGTTGACCATGTGAATTTTGCTATTGAGAGATTTAAAGAAGGTATGACTCCCGAAAATGCTCTGATGTGGGAAATCAAAAGATTTTATCCTCAGGAATATGCGCTTGGACTCTATACTCTCAGACTCATAAATGATAGAATAGGGCTTTCCCTTCCGGATTCGGAGGCAGGCTTTATTGCACTTCATTTTGTCAATGCACAGTACAGCACTCATATGAAGGAGACTTTGAGCCTTCCACATCTTATGAGAGATATAATGGATATTGTAAAAAGTGAGTTGAATGTAGAGCTGAATGAAAATTCTATTCATTATGAAAGATTTGTAACTCATGTAAAGTTTCTTATTCAAAGACTTTACAGAAATGAAATGCTTCATGACGAGGATACAATTTTTGAAGATATGATGAAGGATAAATATCCGAGAGAATTCGATTGTGGAAAAAGGATTGCTGAATATATAGAGGTTGAAACCCGTTCAAAAATAACCAGAATGGAAATGACCTACTTGGCAATTCATATAAAAAGAGTAACTATGGCAGAGGAGTAAAATATGTTTGGTTTATTTAAGAAAAAGAAAAATACATTTTTCAGTCCTATGAGCGGAAAAAGTGTTTCTATAAAAGAAGTTCCTGATGAGACATTTCATCAGAGATGCTTGGAAAGGGAGTAGCAATCGTTCCAAACGACGGTCTTGTAACCTCTCCCGCTGACGGCAAGGTGACCATGGTTTTTGAGACCTTACATGCTGTCAGTATATTAGCCGATACCGGTGAGGAAATTCTCATACATATCGGACTTGATACCGTAAAGATGAACGGTGAAGGGTTCTCTTCTTTTGTAAAGGCAGGGGATAGAGTTAAAGCAAAAGATCCGCTTATACAAGCTGATCTTGAAAAAATAAAGTCAGCCGGATTTAGAACTATTACCATGATGCTTGTTTGCAACACAATGGATTTTAAATCAGTTGAAAGTATCACAGATATATCTGTGAATAAGGATAGTGAAATATTGGTAGTAATACCAAAATAATAAATTTTCTCTTTGACCGGCCGGCAAAGGGATGATCTTAAATAATAAGGAGAAATTTTTATGAAGTATTTACAACGTCTTGGGAAGTCTTTAATGCTTCCTGTAGCCTGCCTTCCTGTGGCGGCGATTTTGATGGGTATCGGTTATTGGATCGATCCTACCGGTTGGGGTGGAAATAATATAGTAGCAGCTTTCCTTTTAAAGGCAGGTGGTGCTATCATTGACAATATGGCTATTTTGTTTGCCATAGGTGTTGCTGTCGGTATGAGTGATGACGGTGACGGTGCCGCCGCACTTGCAGGTCTTGTTTCATGGCTTGTTATCACAACTCTTTTATCAAAGGGTTCTGTAGCTATGTTTACAGGTGTTGAAGCTGATGCTGTTCCTGCAGCTTTCGGTAAGACACAGACTCAGTTTATCGGAATTGTTTGCGGTCTTATAGGTGCAACTTGCTATAATAAGTTTAAAACAACCAAACTTCCTGATGCACTCTCTTTCTTTAGCGGTAAGAGAAGTGTGGCTATTGTTACTGCAGGATTTCACTTATTGCGGCTATAGTATTATTCTTTATCTGGCCTCTTATTTACGGAGCATTGGTAAGCTTTGGTGAGGCAATACTCAGCACAGGTGCTGTGGGTGCAGGTATCTACGGATTCCTCAACAGACTTTTAATTCCGTTCGGACTTCACCATGCACTTAACTCAGTATTCTGGTTCGATGTTGCAGGTATCAATGATATCGGTAAATTCTGGGGAAGCGCAGAAGGCGGTATCCTCGGACAGACAGGTATGTATATGTCAGGATTCTTCCCTGTAATGATGTTCGGTCTTCCGGGCGCTGCACTTGCTATGTACCACACAGCTAAGAATGCAAGAAAGAAAGCCGCTTACGGTCTTTTACTTGCTGCAGCTCTTTCATCATTCTTTACAGGTGTTACAGAGCCTCTTGAGTTTGCATTCATGTTCCTTGCACCGGTACTTTACCTTATTCATGCTCTTTAACAGGTATTTCACTTGCAATAGTTTCACTTCTTCCTATAAGAGCAGGATTTAACTTCAGTGCAGGTCTTGTTGACTGGGTACTCAGTTTTAAGGCGCCATTTGCACAAAACCCACTTCTTTTGGTTCCAATCGGTGTGGTTTACGGTGCTATCTACTATGCTATCTTCCGCTTCGTTATTACAAGTTTTGATCTTAAGACTCCGGGTAGAGAGGATGATGAAGAAGAAGAGAAAAAAGCAGTTTTAGCTAATGATGACTTTACTGCAGTTGCAGCTATTATCTTAGAAGGTGTAGGCGGTCCTGAAAACCTCACATCTATTGATAACTGTATCACAAGACTTCGCCTTGAGATCAAAGACTATACAAAGGTTGATGAAAAGAAGATTAAATCCGCAGGTGTTGCCGGAGTTATCAGACCTTCAAAGACTGCTGTACAGGTTATTATCGGTACAAAAGTTCAGTTCGTAGCAGACGAGTTCAAAAAACTTGCTAAAAATAAATAATAATTAACACACTTCATAAAAAGGGAGCATAAAAAAATATGCTCCCTTTTTATTTACCATAATTTTATTTTGCAGATAATGCAGCCATTGTAATGTAGTTATATGGCTGGTTGAAATGTGGAAGGAAGAATATATCAAGCAATTTGAGCTTGTCTATAGTTACCTTCTCCTGTATTGCAAGTGAGAACATATGGATACCCATTGACATATCATATGTAGATGCCATCTGTGCTCCAAGTATAACTCTTGTCTTTGCATCGTATACTATCTTTATATTTACCTTAGGATTTGTTGTTTCAATGAATGTTGCCTTTTGTAAATCTTCAAATGAAGTTGAAAGCACATCCATACCAAGCTGCTTTGCCTTTTGCTCACTGAGTCCTGTAGATACAAGCTTCAAATCATAAATTGAAATAGCATTTGATCCTTGAACACCGATAGTCTCAAGTTTCTTACCGCATGCATTATATGCGGCTATAATTCCTGAACGTACTGCATTTGTTGCAAGTGCAATATATGACTTCTCTCCTGTAGAGTTGAAAAGTACTGTTGCACAATCACCGATAGCATATACATCCTTCTTGCTTGTCTGCTGAGTTTCATCAACTATATATGCACCGTTTGACATTGTTTCAAGATAATCTTTTCCAAGTTCTGTATTTGGTCTGAATCCTATAGCAAGAATAACCATATCGCACTGATATTCATTCTTATCTGTTACTATGGCCTCTACCTTACCGTTACCCTTAATCTCCTTTACAGTCTCACCGAAAGCAAGTTTAATGCCGTGATCTGAAAGATTCTTATCCATAAGTGCACTGAACTCAGGATCATAGTAGCTTGAAAGTGAAGTATTTGCTATATCAACAACTATTACCTTCTTATTATGTCTCTCAAACGCCTCCGCAAGTTCTACTCCGATATATCCCGCACCGACTACCGCAATTGTCTTTATCTCCGGATTTTCAAGTTTCTTAATTACTTCTTCGGCATTCTGGAAAAGCTTTACAAGCTGAACATTCTCCAAGTCTCTACCCGGTATCTGTGGTACTATAGGAAGTGAACCTGTAGCCAGTATCAGCTTATCATAGCTCTCTTCCACCTTTTGACCGTTCTCCAAAGTTGCGTATACAAACTTTTTATCAAAGTCTATTCTCTCAACCTTGCTGTTCATATTTACTTTTGCACCCTGTGACTCAAGTTTTTCCTTGTTTGAATAGAAAAGTCCGTCCGGCTTTGATATCTGACCACCTATCCAAAGTGCCATACCACAACCTAAAAAGCTGATATTTGAGTTCTGATCAAATACTACTACCTCATCTCCCTCATTAAACCCTGTGATTGTATTGATTGCACAAGTACCTGCATGATTTGCTCCAACAACTACTATCTTGCTCATATTTTCCTCCAAAATATATTTCAATATTTATTTTTGACTTAATGACTCTGTCTTTTTAAAACACAGCTATTTAATTCATTGTCATCTCTTTAACAAATTGTACTATGTTTTATAACTTTTAACAAGCATTTTCGAGCTTGTACAGTTAAATTTTTTAAAATATATTTTGCTATTTATAAACTTCCCAAAAGCATTGGAAGTCCAAGGCTTATAACAGGTATAAATGTTATAAGTAAAAGTGTGATTATCATACACAGATAGAACGGCAATGTTGCCTTTACTACCTTTTCCATAGGCAATTTTGCTACGGCTGAACCGATAAAGAGCACTCCTCCGACCGGTGGTGTAAGAAGACCTATACCGCAGTTTAAGATAACCATGATACCAAACTGTATCGGTCCGATTCCTATAGAGTTTGCAATAGGAAGAAGTATCGGTGTGGCAATAAGTATGATAGGTGCCATATCCATGATACATCCGAGTATAAGTAAAATAAGGTTAAGTAATAATGCAAGTATTATAGGATTGTTTGTAAATCCTGTGATTGCACTTGCAGCCATATCCGGAACATGAAGTGTTGTAAGGCAATATCCGAAAATACTTGAGGTTGAGATAAGGATAAGTACTATTGACAATGTATTTACACATTCGTCAAGAGTCTTCCATACACCCTTCCAGTCAAGGCCTTTATATATAAATACGCTTACAATAAGGCTGTAGATAACCGCTATAGCAGCCGACTCTGTAGCTGTGAACACACCGCCTACTACACCTACTACTACGATAAGAACTGCCGCCAATGCCCAGAATGATACGCTAAGCTGCTTTAAAAGTACCTTCACCGAGAACTTTTCACCCTTTGGATATTTTTTTCTCACTGAAATTATGTATGAACCTATCATGAGTGATACCGCAAGCAATGCCCCCGGAATATATCCTGCAAGGAATAAGCTTCCTACCGATACACCGCCCGCTGTAGTAGCATATATAACCATGTTATGTGAAGGAGGTACCAAAAGTCCCTCACAGGATGAAGTAATTGTAACCGCTGTGGAAATCCGCATCATATCCCTGATCCACCATCATAGGTATAAGAATTGAACCAAGTGATGCTGTATCCGCCGCCGCTGAACCTGAAATTCCTCCAAAGAAGTATGAAGCCACGATATTAACCATTGCCATACCTCCACGCATCCAGCCTACACAAGCATTTGCCAGGGCAATAAGTTTTTCGGATATACCTCCGCTTCCCATAAGGCAACCCATTGTTATAAAAAAAGGAACTGCCATAAGTGAGAATGATGAAATACCCTTAACCATCTGCTGACATATTGTTGAAAGCGGTTGTCCCTGTGCCAAAAGGCAGAGCAAAGATGAAAGTGCCACCGCATATGCAATCGGGAAACGCAAAAATATCATTACAAAAAAGCTTATAAGTAATATAGCAATTGCTACTCCTGTACTCATGCCTGCACCTCCTTTGAATCTTCTTTTAAGCATATAGCCTTTATATGATTATAAAGTGCCTCAAGCTCAAATATTAACATCGCAACACCTGCTAAAGGTATAGGGAAGTACTGCCAGAATTTTGAAAGTCCGGGCATACTTACATAAGTACCCTTTGCACCAATTTTCATAGCGTATTTCCAGCCTACAACTATCATTACAACTGCAAGTATCAAAACTGCAATATCTGAAAGTACATCCAAAAATCTTACCACTCCCTTCGGCAGATACGGATCAAAGGCCGTCATCCTGATATGTGCGCCTCTTCTTATTGCAAGTGCTGCTGAAAGCACTGCCATATATGCCATAAATGTAAGAACTATCTCCTCACTCCATGCAGGATCCGGTATAAATGATATATATCTTCCGGCAACCGCCATTGTTGTTATGGCAATATCTCCTATCAATAAAAGTTTACATATAAGCAGAACAAATTTGTATGTAGCATCATATGCCGGTTTTATTTTGTCTACCGCTTTAAAAAAATCTGACATAATTACCTCTTATTCTATAACAAACCTCTTGGAGAAATCTCCAAGAGGCAATAATATTTATTTATCCAAGTCAACTATCTGCTGATATAATTCTTTCTGATCTGTTGTGTTCTTATCGATAACATTCTTTGTAGCTTCTTTCCAAGGTGTTTTATCTGTTACTTCAACAACATTTACACCTGATGACTTAAGCTCCTCTAAAACCTTATCCTCTGCCTTTTGTGCTATCTCTCTGTTTACTTCACCTACATACTTTCCTGCCTCAACAATGATCTCCTGCTGCTCAGGTGTAAGCTTATTCCAAGCTTCATCAGTGATTACTACCTGGAATGCACCAAGTGTATGACCGTCAAGGATGATGTTTGGAGCCACCTCAGGGAAAGCATTTGACTTATAGTTTGTTATAGGCTGCTCTGCACCGTCTACAACACCTGTCTGAAGTGCTGAATAAAGCTCGTTAAATGCAACTACGGTAGGAGATGCACCAAGTCCCTCAACCATTCCGTTCATTACAGGGTCGTTTGAAACTCTCATCTTCATTCCCTTTAAATCCTCAACAGCGTTTACAGGATTCTTTGTAAAGAAATGTCTGAAGCCTTCCTCACCATAGTACAAGCTCTTGATACCAAGGTTAAGATCTGATGTTTCCTCTAAGAACTCCTTTGACAAATCACTGTCAACGAACTTCCAGAAATGCTCTCTTGAGTTGAATGTATATGGTAATGAAAGAAGTGAAGCCTTCTTTGCACCATAGCTTGTAAGGGCGAAAGCTGAAATTCTTGACATATCTACTGTACCTGTTCCGCCAAGCATTCCGTCAAGTACATCATTCTCTGAACCAAGTACACCGCTTGCCTGAACATCAATATGAATCTTTCCGCCTGAAAGCTCTTCTACCTTCTCCTTAAATGCAGTTCCGCTCTGTCCTACAATTGTATCAAGTGGGTTTACCTCTGCATAAACCAAGGTTACCTCTGCACCCTCACTGCCACTGTCTGCCTGTGCAGCAGTTGTCTCACTGCTGTTTGCAGCAGTTGTTGTTGTCTCAGGACTCTTAAGTCCGCAAGCTGATAATGCTAATGTAGCGATTGCTAATGCAAAAAATCTCTTTTTCATTGTTCCTCCAAAAATAAATACTAAAAAGTCTTACATCTTTCGTATTACATTCTATATTTAATAAAAACTTATGTGAATGGTAATATTTTAATATAATAAGTAAATTTTTAATCTGTCAATTAAACGCTTCCTCTGTACTCTGAAGGACTCATTCCCACCGACCTTTTAAATACCTTTGTAAAGTAGTTTGAATCTGTATATCCCACACTTGCACCGACTTCTTTTATATTAAAACTGACATCTTTTAAAAGAACCTTTGCCTTATCTATTCTTACCTTTGTCAGATAGTTTATAAAAGTATCATCAAAGAGCTGTTTAAAAATCTTTGAAAAATACACATCAGAATATCCAAGTATACCGGCCACATCTCCGGCACTTATATCCCTCTTATAATTCTCTTTTATATATTTTTTAATTGCGCTTTTTTGTGACTCCTGTAAGTTCTCATTTGCACTGTTTTCCAGACTTAATTCTTTTATATTTACTATGGCTTCACTGATAAGTCCTTTAAGTTTTTCCTCCTTCCAGGGCTTTAAAAGATAATCAAAAGCTTTTATATGCATAGCCTCTATGGCATAGTCAAATCTGTCATAGGCTGTTATAAAAATGATAATGCAATAGGGATTTTTCTCCCTGAGAAGCTTTGCCAACTCTATTCCGTTCATTCCGGGCATTTCAATATCCAAAAGTGCAATATGTATTTCTGTCTCAGTACTTATCAATGCCGCCTGTTTTCCGTTACTTGCCATAAATATCTCAAGCTCATTTAAAAAAAACTTCTTAATTGTTTTTTCAAGTACCTTCAGCTCAAGATTTTCGTCATCCGCTATCAGTAAATTCACATTCTCTCCTTTCTCTACTTAGATTGTGGTATCATAAAGTATACAACTGTCATTTTTCCTTCTTTTGAGTATATTCTCAAATCGCCTGTTTTATACATATTTTTTATACGCTTATAGATATTTCCAAAACCTATTCCAAGTTTTGCGGTAGGTCTCTCTTTCATAAAATCTTTCAACTGAGAGAGTCTTTCATCATTCATGCCGACACCTGTATCAGCCACGATGATATTAAGCATATCTTCCTTCTCCCATACTCTTATCACTACCTTGCCGCCTTCTTCTTTTTTGGAAATACCATGAACTATTGCATTTTCCACTATGGGCTGAAGTGAAAATGACGGAATATATACCTTGTCATTTTCAACCTTTGAAACTATATCGTATGAAACACGATCTCCAAAACGCATTTTCTGTATATACATATAGTCCTTAACGATACTCAGTTCTCTCTCAAGACTTACCTGCTTTTCATCGGTCTTTAAACTGTATCTGAATATATTTCCAAGCGCCCTTATCATATTCTCCGTATCCTTGGCATCTTCCAAATTGGCGGATGCGGCTATAATATTTAGAGTGTTGAATAGAAAATGAGGATTTATCTGATTTTTAAGCAGGTCAAATCTTGCCTCATTGAGCCTTTTTTCCATGTTCATCTTTTCAAGGGCCTCTTTATGTAAGAGTTCCGAAAGCTCATATCTTTCCTCTAAGCTTGAAATGTATACCGAAGTTGCATGTTTCATCTTATTAAAGGCTTTTGTCAAAGCTCCCATCTCGTCCTTATTACTTATAATAATATCTTTATCCGAGAAATCATTTTTGCAATATTCTTTGAGACCTGCACCATCTTATTAATAGGTACAATTATCAATGCCTGCAATCTTAATGCCATATATATTACCAATACCATAATAGGTATCAATATTATACTTAGTACAAGAGGCATTTTTTTAAAGAATTCAGATCTCTTTTGATATATGGCATTGTTCTCACTTAGAGTTACATCCATTAATCTCTCTCCATATCCTATAAGATAGTCCTGCATTTCATAAAGATCATATACTTTTTCTATAAAATCCTTTGCTTCATATTTTGCATCTATTATTTCCTGTCTTTTGGCTGCATATATGGGATAACTGTTTTTTATACTCCAGATTTTTGCATATCTTGTATTATCCATATGCATTATATCAAGCTCCAACTTATCTACTATCTCATCCGTTCTCTTACAACTTATCAACAATTCTTCTATATTGTCTCTGTTTTTTATAAAGGTAGCAAAGTTCGCCTTTTCCTTTGTCATTGCATCCTGTAACTCATAACAAAGTGATATTTCATTTATTATTTCTCCGAAACCCGAAGATGTATATTCTACAACAAAAAAGTCAAAGCATAAATTCACTATCAATGCCAAAACAACTGCAATAATGAAAATACCTATTTTTACTTTTATTGATTGATTTAAAACTTTTTTTCTCATAAATTGCCATCCTGAAAATATATAATAAAAAGGATACTACAAAAAAACATTTTCTTCCATAGTATCCCTCATTTATATATTTCGTATTTCCACTATATTTGATAGTAAGAAACCGAATAATGTATTCTTTTGATATTTTACAAAATCACTGTAAGAAAGTTTATAGCCTCTCCCCCATGACGATATATAAAAACAGTTCTCGTCTCCTTCCTTTTTACAGTCATAAATCAGCACATAATGCGCATATATCTTTGCTGTATTTCCGGTTTGAATATCTGTAACCTCTATACCCTTTTTCTTTTTAAAAATCGACAAAAGATCCGGTCCGACACCCAAAATTACAGGCATACCTTCCTGCAAACTCTTATTAACCTTTAAGAATATATTGTATCCAAACCCCCATCTTGCTTTCATCGGAAGTCTGTTATCTTTAAAATAAGCATTAACAGCTCTTGCAAGTGCAAATCCGGTCAAACCTTTTATAACAGGTGTATCAAGGATATTTAAATACTTCTTATATATCATCAGAGCAAATGCCGTAAATGTATCTTTACTGACCGTATTTTTGCTTTTGTAAATAGACTTCCAAAAACACATAAGTAAATTACATATCGCAATTATTCCGCAACCATATTCTTCTATATCTTTATATCCAAGGCTTAAAAACCAACCTTGGTTTCCACCTATATAATATTTCTTATCATTTTTTATAATCAGATCATTTTCAAGTGATCTACATGCTGTGGTCGGCAAATGTAGCATCCCCCTCCCAAAGTACTGTCTTTCCTGCTTTAGCACTTTGCTTCACATCTATAAGTCTTTGATTTGAGCTTCCTCTAAATCTCAGTGTAATATCATAGAGCTCCTGCACAAACTCACCGTCCACAATCACATCGCAAATCGATAAAATTTTCGGTGTTTCATCAAAATAAGCTCTTCCACCGGGAATTAGGTCAACATCATAGGTATACCCCGAGTATATCCACAGATTCTTATTCGGATATCTTTTTTTGAACTCTTCTATCAATGGCAGTATTCCCTTTTGGTTTACCTTTTCCATAGGCTCTCCGCCAAGTATTGTAATACCTGATATATACTCAGGCTCCACAGACTTTAATATATCTTCAATAGTTTCATCTGTAAATTCTTCTCCGTATTTAAAATCCCATGCCATCTCATTAAAACAGCCTTTACAAGCATGTGTACAACCTGATACAAATAAAGAAGTCCTTACTCCCGGACCGTTTGCTATATCATCATATTTTATATTTGCATAATTCATTATAACATTTCAGCCATTTCCAAAAGTAGCTTCCTTGAATCTTCAAATCCCAAACATGGATCGGTAATAGATTTTCCGTATATATGCTCTTCTATTTTCTGGCTTCCTTCCTCTATATAGCTCTCAATCATTACACCCTTTACAAAACTTCCTATCTCCTGTGAATATCTCATAGAGTGTAATACCTCTTTTACTATACGCATCTGCTCTTTATACTTCTTATTTGAATTTGAGTGATTTGCATCCACGATAACAGCAGGATTTTCAATATCTCTCTCCATATAAAGATCCAAAAGAAGCTTAAGATCCTCATAATGGTAGTTTGGCAAACACTGTCCATGCTTATTTACCGCACCTCTAAGTATCGCATGTGATAAAGGATTTCCGTCAGTTTTTATCTCGAAATTTCTGTATATAAATTCATGTGACTGCTGTGCCGCATATATTGCATTGAGCATTACAGACATATCACCGCTGGTAGGATTTTTCATACCTACAGGTACATCAACTCCCGATGATGTAAGTCTGTGCTGCTGATTTTCAACAGATCTTGCACCAACCGCAATATAGCTCATTAAATCATCCAAGTATCCGAGATTATCAGGATAGAGCATCTCATCTGCAGTAAATAATCCTGTTTCTTCTATAACTCTAAGATGCATCTTTCTGATTGCAATTATTCCATCATGTACATTTGGTTTTTTTTTTCAGGATTTGGCTGATGTAAAAGTCCCTTATATCCGTCCCCGTTTGTTCTCGGCTTATTTGTATAAACTCTCGGAATAACTATTATCTTATCCTTGACTTCCTGTGCCACCTTTACAAGTCTGCTTGCATAGTCAAGTACGGAATCCTCATTATCTGCGGAGCATGGACCTATGACAGCCAAAATTCTTTTACTTTTTCCTGTAAAAACGTCCGCTATTTCCTTATCGAATTCCTTCTTTTTAGCTTCAAGATCTTTACTTAAAGGATACTTATCTATGATTTCTTCCGGACTTGGAAGATTCCTAATATATTTTATTCCCATAATTGCCTCTTTCATTATATCTGTTTCAAACTTAAATCATATGAAACTTTACTTAATGTATTTATAGTCATACGGCATTCCTGTCCGTGATATTTTAACAGTATAAAATAATCACAAAAAAATTATCAAGTCTTTGTTGCTTTAAAGTTCTAAACTTTAAATTTTCAAAGTATAAACTTGATAATTTTTCATTACTTTGTTATACTTCTTTTTATGAAATTTTATCAGCCGAAGCTGCAATAAATAAAGGATGGATATGTATGAATTGTTATGATGAATTAAAGGCAAGAGGACTTATTGCCCAGGTTACAAACGAAGAAGAAATCAGTAAAATGATAAATAACGGAGAAGCCACATTCTATATCGGTTTCGACCCTACAGCAGACAGCTTACATGTAGGACATTTTATGGCACTTTGCCTTATGAAGAGACTTCAAATGGCAGGCAATAAACCTATCGCTTTGGTAGGCGGCGGTACCGGTATGATCGGTGATCCTTCAGGAAGAAGCGACCTTAGAAAAGTCCTCACAATAGAAGATATTGATCACAACTGTGAATGTTTCAAAAAGCAGATGAGCCGCTTTATCGAGTTCGGTGAAGATAAGGCAAGAATGGTAAATAATGCCGATTGGCTTAGAGATCTCAACTATATGGAATTTATACGTGATATAGGTCCGCATTTTTCCGTAAATAATATGCTTAGAGCAAAATGCTATGAAAATCGTATGGCAAACGGACTCTCATTCCTTGAGTTTAACTATATGATACTTCAAAGTTTTGACTTCTATAAGCTTTTCCTTGACTACGGTTGCAATATGCAGTTCGGTGGTGACGATCAGTGGTCAAATATGCTTGGCGGTACTGAGCTTATCCGAAGAAAGCTTGGAAAAGATGCACATGCTATGACTATTACCCTTTTACTAAACTCAGAGGGTAAGAAAATGGGCAAAACCGTCGGCGGTGCTGTTTGGCTTGATCCAAATAAAACAACTCCTTTTGAGTTCTACCAGTACTGGAGAAATCTTCCTGATGCTGATGTTCTTACCTGCCTTAGAATGCTTACCTTCCTTCCTCTTGAGCAGATAGAGGAAATGTCTAAATGGGAAGGTGCCAAACTTAATGAAGCTAAGGAAATCCTTGCAATGCATCTTACAGAGCTTGTACATGGCAAGGAAGAGGCCGAAAAGGCAAATGCCGCAAGCAAGTCTCTATTTGTAGGCGGTGGCGATATGAGCAATGTTCCTACATATGTTTTGCAGGATGAGGATTACAGAGACGGTACTATAGATCTTTCAGGTGTGCTTGTAGTAAGCGGACTTTCAAAGACCAGATCCGAAGCCAGAAGAAATATCGAACAGGGCGGTGTTTCCATAGAAGGTGAAGTTATAAATGATGTAAAGAAAACTTTTACAAAAGAAGATTTTGCAGGTGAAGGACTTCTTGTTAAGAGAGGAAAGAAAAACTTCTGCAAGGTTAAATCAGAATAAAATTTTTTAAGGGGCTGTCGGGAAATGATAGTCATAAGAAAGGGTGGTGTAGTTCAAAATGAGTCACACCACCCTAAGTTTTTACATAAAAAAAGATGGCTAACGACAACCATCTTTCTCCGTTACATGTTATAATGTAACTATGCTCACATTTAATTATTATAACAACTTTTTCGAAATAGGTCAACAGAAAATCAACTTTAGTTTCTATGAATGTGTCTCCGTATTCCGGAGTGTCTTTAGTAACCTCCTCCTCCACAAGCATATACGACTCATCAAAATCTATGCTCCTTGCCGCGATAACTATGATATCCCCCTCTAAAAGCACGGTCTGACCGTTCGGTAAATATCCTCTTTTAACCAAAACTATCAATGAGTCCGGAGGCATTGTTAAATCGCTTATGGCCTTATTGCACCATGCAGACCTTTTATCGAGCGTAAGCTGTATAAATTCTATAGGAAGATTACTGCTGTAATCGGAAAAGGTTTTCATTACATCATAATTGTCATCTATCATATTCGACTTTTTGGCTGCAAACGAAAGCTGGCTTCCCTGTACTAAAATGGAGAGCAGCACTATAAAAAACACACTGTGAAAAATATCATATTCCGAAACGGTATTTAAGGTTGCCGTTATTGCGAAAACTATTGATAACGCTCCCCTAAATCCCGCCCAGGATATAAGAAATATCTGATTTAATCCGGCTTTAAACGGCAGCAGCAGCAGTGACACCGTAAACGGTCTGGCAATAAGTGTGATAAAGACCGCCAAAATTAAGGCAGTCGGAGCTATCTGAGGAAGCCTTGAAGGATATGCAAGGAGTCCCAAAAGGAAAAAAAATAACTATCTGCATAAGTCCGGTTATTCCGTCAAAGAATGGCACAAGCTCTTTCTTGCCCAGAATATCGGTATTTCCGATTATGATACCTGTAATATATACACTCAAATACCCGTTGCCCCCAAGCATGCTCGTCGCGGCATCTGTTGAGGCAATTACAGAGCCTATAAGAAAGCTGTTAAATAATGAAAATTTACACAAAAAATGTGCAAAAAGCCCAACAAACCCGGCTGTCAGCACAACTCCGAGGCTTGAAAGCAGGCCTGCCTGTACCGCCACCTTCTTTGCCTCCTTCCAGTTTGTACCGAAGCCTCCGTAGAACATAATAAATATAAGCGCCGCCATACGTATCCTCTCTGCCGCAGCAAAATTGTAAAAATCTATTTTTACAATACCGTCCGATCCGAATGCCATTCCGAGCAAAATAAATGCCGGCAGCACCGGAACTCCCAGTTTGCCTGAAAGAATATTCAGCCACACACATAATAATATGACCAATGCCGTAATCAACAAAACTAAATTCATGCATCCTCCGTAAAAGGACTATGTTTTTGCAGATTTATCAAGCAGCCTGCTCTCCTCACTTGAAAATTCTCTGTCTGTAATAACTGCGGTGTAGTCGGAAAGCTCATTTATAATATGAAGTCCGTCTCTGTCAAACTTTGAATTGTCCACAGCCAGTATCGAAACCTTACACTGCTCTATCACAATTTTTTTTAAAAAAGCTTTTTCAATGGTGGGCGTCATTACCTGAAGCTTGTCATTAATACTTGCGGCTCCGAAAAAACCTATATCAAAAGAGAATTTTTTAATCATATCCATAGCATAGTAGCCGTATACGCTTTTTGTACTCTTTGCACCGTGCCCCCGCATATTATGAGGTCACAGTCGGAATTTACAAGCAGGGAAGCTATTTCTATGTCATTTGTAACTATGGTAAGATTGTTTATATTCATTATATTTTTGGCAATCTCAAATGTTGTTGTGCCTGCGTCAAGGAATACCGCCATTCCGTCATGTACATACTTAGCCGCATTTGCGGCGATTTTTATCTTGCTTTCATGGTTTTTTATCCTTTTAGCTTCGTATGTGACTTCGGTTTTTCTCACCGCTCCGCCGTAGCATCTCTCAATAAGTCCGGACTCATCAAGCTTTTTCAAATCTCGGCGGATAGTCATTGTGCTTACCCCCAATGTTTTAGCAAGATATTCCACCTCTGCCACACCGCTTTCTCTGATAATATTTATAATTTCCAGCTGCCTTTCGCCACTTAGCATATATCCTTCCTCAATCCGGCAGGGGAGGTGAAACCAACCCTACTCGTCTGCGCTGGGGGCGTGCGCCTTTTGTCGCTAATGTCCTTTCGCCCCCGTGTGCATAAAAAACTCCACAGCATAGCAGTATCAAAAGCTCATACGGGCAGTGATTGCATATGTGTGGAGTTACCGCAAATTATTTTGTTGTTCACCATAACTGCCTGCTTATAGGGGTGAAAGCCACCGCTCCCGCCTGTATTGTAGTAACAGTATATCACAGGCTTTAATGGAAGAAAATACTTAATATCATTATTTCCGCAAAACCGACAGCCCAAGCTATCGTGGAGGTTATAGAGTAAGTCCTTATCTGATCTTTTGTGTCGCTGACACCCAAAGTCCTGTTGACCACCCAAAAATATGAATCATTAAAATAGCTGAAAAAAAGCGAGCCTACACAGCAGGCCAATGCCGCCATATACGGGTTTCCTCCCGACTCAGCAACTATGGCTGCCGTAATACTGGCCGCGGTAGTCATTGCCACGGTTCCCGAGCCTTGAATAAATCTTATCAAAGTAGCTATGACAAACGGAAGAATTACAATAGGAAGTCCTGAGCCTGCAAGGCCTTGCGCAATGTAGCTTCCGAGTCCGCTGTCCTTTATTATCTGTCCGAGTGCACCTCCGCCTCCGGTTACCAGCATAATAATACCTGCCGAGCCATACCTTTTTCCATTTCCTTAAGTATCTGTTCTCTGGTAAGGCTCCTTCCCAATGTAAGTATTGCCAGCACAAGTCCTATACCGACGGCACATATAGGCGAACCTATAAACTGGAATATCTGCATATAACCCTCTTTCAGCTTCATAGCAGATGTAACGGTCGCGATCAGTATCAATACTATCGGAACAAGTATAGGGAAAAACGATTCCACGGTGCCGGGGATATTTTCAGCTTCAAGCTTAGCCTCTTGTGAGTAATCAGGCTTTTGATAAGGCATTCTCTTGTATCCGCTCTCTTCAGTTTCGTCAGGCAGCTGATAAATTTTTTTTTCCGATATATCTCGCATATGCCGTACAGGCGAACGTCATGGGAATTGCGAGGACAAAGCCTATAAGAATGAATTTGCCCACATCTATTCCGTAAATACCCGCAACCCCGAGAGGCCCCGGTGTAGGCGGCACTAAGGAATGTGTTATAACCAGACCTGCCGCCAGTGCCGCTCCCAAGGAAATAACCGACTTTTTGGTAGCCCTTGATATAGCCTTGGCGATTGGCGCCAGAATAATAAATCCCGAATCACAGAATATAGGAATGGACACCATAAAGCCTGTTACAGCCAATGCCTCCTCTTCCCTGTTCTTACCGAACACCTTAAGGAAAGTAAGAGCCATTCTCTTAGCCGCTCCCGTCACTTCAAAAATCTGCCCCATAATAACACCGAAGCCTATAATTATACCTATAGAGCCCAGCGTATTACCGAAGCCTGTAGTAACGGAATTGATAATACCAAATGTTGCCCCGCTCTCCAGCTTCGTATTTTGCAAAGGCATGCCTCCTATGACACCGATAACGATTGCCGAGAGAATCAGAGCTATGAATGCATGTATCTTTGTTTTCAGTACAAGCACAATAAGAAGTATAATGCCTATAATAAGACCTATCAGCATTCTCTCACCGCTTAAACCACCAACCATAAAAACCTCCTTCTAATTATTGGAAACGAATTTATTCATTTCCTGATTTATGCACACGGGGGCGTAAGGACATCAGCGCCAAAAGGCGCTCGATCACCCGCAGCCGTCCTTTTACACAAAGGAAAGCCAATATTGCTTTCCTATATTTTCTTGAAATTCGGGGCATATTTTGCAGCCAATCTTATAGCCTCCACCATACTTACCGCATCCGCAATGCCTTTTCCTGCTATATCAAAAGCGGTGCCGTGGTCTACTGAGGTTCTAAGTATCGGCATACCGTTAGTAATAGCTATCGTTTTATTAAAATCAAGTGTTTTTGTTGCAATATGTCCCTGGTCATGATAAAGCGACAGCACACTGTTATATCTTCCCTGAGCAGCCTGATGAAATACCGAGTCTGCACCTATAGGACCCGTAACCGGATAACCTTTAGCCTGCATTTCTTCTACGGCAGGTGTTATTTCTTTCATTTCCTCATCGCCGAAAAGCCCGTGTTCACCACAGTGAGGATTCAGTCCCGCCACAGCCATTTGCCTGTCATTTACTCCAAGGCGCTTTAGTGCCTCCAAACAGCGGACTATATAATCCTCTATTCTTTCCTTCTTTATCATATCCAGCATTTTTCTGAGTGAAACATGTCTGGTAAGAAAGAAAACCCTTAATCCGTTTGTTTCAAACATTGTCAGAGGATCTTTTGTATTTGTCAGAGCGGCAAATATTTCCGTGTGACCGATGAAAGGAACATTTCCAGCATGCAAAGACTCCTTGTTTATAGGGGTCGTAGCTACGGCGTCGGTCTCACCTGTGTTTGTAAGCTCTATAGCCCTTGCAATATATTCAAATGCAGCCTTGCCGCACATTCCGCTTACTTTTCCGAATTCAAACCCGCTCATATCAACATTATTCAAATCTATGAGATTAAGAACCCCGAATTCATACTTTCCTTCAGCAGGCTTGGAAACGGTATTTATTTTCAACGGTACCTTTGTAATCTGTATAGCCTGCTCCATTATTTTTTTATCCCCGATAACTATGCAGTCGGCATAATCAAACACCGCCTCATCCGCCAGTGCCTTGGCTGTAATCTCCGGTCCTATACCGGCAGGGTCTCCCATAGTAACTGCAATCAGTGCCTTTTTCATCTTTCCTCCTTTATTACATATATAGTTTTTCTTTCAGGTAGGTAATACAGCGGTTTGCCGCATCATCATCTCCTACCATTCCGCCCTTGGTGATTATCTTGATATCCGGAAAATCTCCCGACATCATCTCGGCATAAGCGGCAAGAGGCAGAACCTCATCTAACAGCCTTAGTCCGGTTGTATTAAATTTTTTGCACAGCGCCTGGGTGATATCGCCTCCGCTGCTGTATATACCCTTAAACGCGGGATTTTGCGACAATACATTATAACATATCTGTGCGAATGCATCATTTATTCTTTCCGTCATTTTATCTGTATTATCATATCTGTCGGTATATTTACTGAAATCAATTCTGTTTCGGAATATATACCGTCTCCCACAGCAGTCAATATCTCATACTTTGAGGACTTTTCAAGCAGCTCATCACTTACTCTCTTTATTTCGGCATCTCGTATACCGTCTTTTTCCAGCATCAGTGATGATTTTATAAAAACATTGTATGCTGTTCTCTGATTCAGCCACAGCTCTTCCACCTGTGCCTTTGTAACCGGATTTACAGAACCTATAAGCGCAAGAATTTTGTGCTTTGTATCCTTTTTTACCGGCGTAATAAGCTTTCTTGCAATAGTAGCGGTAAAGACCCCTGGGTCTACCGCCGCAAATTTCAGTCCTGAGGTTATGAGAGCATCGGCAATCAAATCCAAATCTCCCTGAGTAACACAGTCAAATACAAGTATACGATTTCCCTCATTAACAAGTTTTTTCATATGCTCCGCCAGTACATGCTTTCCGCTCATCATATCGTCAAGCTTTATCGAGCCAACATTAAATTTGCTTTGCTGTCTGAAAATATCGGCTACATTGGAAGTTTTTACCGGACACTTGGGGTCAAGGGCAACAGATGTCTTATGCAGCGGCAAACCGTTTACCATGAGATATCCGCCCACAACCGTTCTGCCTGACTCCGGAAAACAGGGGGCGCTTATGGCTATGACATCATCTCCAAGCACATTAAGTATTGCATCGGTTTCGGCTCCGATATTTCCCCTCATAGTAGAATCAATTCTCTTTGCCCATACTTTAACTTCACTGTTAAAAAGAAGCTTTGCCACATTATACACTCTGTTATATGCAAGCTCCTTATCAATGCCCCTGCTGTCTGTCGGGTACATCAGACAGTCGCAGCTGTCCGAGAGCGAAAGCTCCAGCCGTTCGGCATTCATCATTGTATAGGTATTGTAGTCCATTTTTTTCAACAATACGCCTGTAGCATTCGCACCGGTCAGATCGTCCGCTATAACAATACACTTTGCCATTTCACCTCCAAAAATGTTTGCTTATGAAAATATTTCTGTTTGACTTTGTTTTTATTTGCGAAAATTATGTTTGACTTTGTTATTATTATATATTATTACGGTGGAATGTCAAGAATAAGATACTATTACCGAATTTTTCGGCAAATCGGAGTTGTCCGGGTCTTTGACAGTTTGTTTGCCTAAATAGGCATAAAAAAGTCCTGTAACCCGCATATAACCTACACTTCTCACTTGAAATTTTTGTCAAAATATTCGTTTTAATATATTGTACTAACTATTATTTTGAGATTGAGGATGAAGATGGCATTAAGAGATATGGCAAAAGCAAGGAACATAGACCAAACCCTATAATACAAATGAACAAACCTCTATTAAACCACTTGAAGAAAAAATTTTAAAAGAGTTTGATTGTCAAAAGTTTATTTACTGTAGTGATACCGGACTTGGTTTGGAAAAAATAAGAAAGCACAATCATATGGGTGAAAGAGGCAGTACCAAAAAAGAAAGAAGAAATCCTAATGATCCGGCCAGGTTTCTTGGTAGTATTGCGGTAACTGATGATGGTGAAACAGCAAATGTATATAACTGTCTTAATACAGAAAAAATAGATGAGGAAGCCAAGTATGATGGTATGTATGACGTCTCAACAGACCTACTTGACGATAATGTAAGTGAAATACTAAGTATAAGTGAAAAGCGTTGGCAAATAGAAGAATGCTTTAGAATTATGAAAACCGAGTTTGAAGCAAGACCTGGTTGGAAACATTTTTATTTGAATAAGTTTCAATATCCGCTTAAAATCAATGTTTTCCCACGTTTTCAGAAAGAAATATTTCATCTAATTTGAGTAACTTTCAATTGAATGGTGTGAATTTTACTCTAAAAATACACGAATTGAGCTAGAATTTACTAAAAAGTTCACACCATTTAAATTGTTACTGTTTTGTACATGATAAATTGCAAGAATAAGTGCAACACCGTTTTTTCTCTGATTAAGTGAGTATCTATCAAGCTGTTTGATTTAACTCAAACAGCTTTTTTGCGGACTGATAGCCATGAATTTGTCTGAGCCTTTCATTGATATCCTTTTTATAGTCTTCTAAAAGTGTCGGATTTAGTTCTTACAAACTAAAACAATGTCTCTGGTATTCATACTGTCTAATGCCCCTACTATCTTTGTTCATCTTGATAGAAAAAACAAAGTAATGGCCACGACCGTCTAAAGATTTGCTTTTGTTTAGTTTAAAATAGTTTTTCAAACTTTAAAACATACTTATCTTCTTCAGTAAACAAAAACACCCCTATACCAAGCTTGTAGCTAGTGCAATTCAAGCCAATAAGCATAGAGATGTAAAACTATTACGCATTAAAACATGATTAGTTATTAAAGAATAACAATTGTGTACGAAATGTCTCAATTAGTTTTCGCTAGTAAATATCATTTCCAACAAACACCCTCTCAATTCCTCATCCTGATGATGCAAGATATTCATTAACTCATGAGAATTTTTCGCATTGATGAATTGATTTAACAATCTATCTTTTAATTCATTCGGTACTTCGACATCGTGTACACCCTTTACCTTCGGAAGTTCCCGACTAACTAATGGGGATTTGTTTAAGCTTCGTTGGAGTTTCTCCTTCGCCAAATATTGGTCAAAGTTGCTGGATTCTCTCGCAAGCCTGCTTTCTTCTATATTCTTTAGAATCTGCTCTCGGTTATACTTCGGTACTCCGACATCTACTTTCACCTTATTGAGACTAAACTTGCTAGTTGATGAAGAAGCTGTATACCCTCCTATCAGGTTCCCTAAAAAGTTTGCGGTTTGAGCGTCTTCTTCGCTTCCACCTAGAAACTTGGTCCCATGATAGACAAACTGACCAGCTGTATAGAGATTCATTTCTCCTAGAATACAACATAATTATACAAAGTCTAGTTGAATAGTTTGATTGCTCTCCATTTTTTTAGCTGTATTAATAATATTTTCTATTTCTCTTTGAGTTATCGGAAGGTCCTCATGAGGTGGCTCCCATTGTGTCATACTATCTTTATAAACAACAAATTTTTTATTGATCAGCAATTCTCCTTGTGCTTTTAAGAGGAAACCATTCTCTAAATCAAAAGTAATTGTTGATCTTGTTCCTGTAATTTTCATTTCTACCTCTCGAATATAATTTTTTCTACCCCTGTTTTAGGATCTATTGTTGTAGTCTTAGTAACATTTGGATTGGCCTTCAATCTTGGTAGTTCGATGTTTTCCCAAATATTTCCTGGTCGTAGTTCGCTACCAACTACAGCTCTTATTTCACCAGATACTTGCTCTGCGTATACATTCGAAGCTTCCTCCCAAGCTGTTACACTTGAAGGAGTATTAAAATCCCATTCAGGCATTACAATATTCGTATCATCAATCGTAGATCTAATGTAACTCCTCCTTTATTTTTTGCTATTTTTTTCGCAACATCCATGCCTCCAATGCCATCTGTTCGTCCTGACCAGAAAAAAGCCGTATCTGGATCAGTTTTCAATCTACCTCTTATTAACTCAACATCAAAGTCAGTTTGAGTAAAATCTATTTTTGAATATCGATTTGAAAAAACAGAATTATAACTATAAAAATATACTTACTTTATTTTATCATAATTCTTAGCTAATTAAAATCAATCGAGTAGGAGGCGGTGACTAACCGCCGTCCTCTCACAGCACTGTACGTACGGTTCTCGTATACAGCGCTTTCAATAGTTGACGTGCACAGACTGGTATGCTGTGGCTAAATCATAGAAGCCACTGTTTATCAGTCTTTCTTTTGTCATTGCCATGTTAATGGCAACTGTATGTGTTTGTAAACCAATAGCCACGTCTGCTATTTGCCGCTTTCCATGCCAGGTCTTTTGGAACTCCCATTACCTTAAGATTTCGGTACCTAGTTCTCACACGCTTCCATTGCTTCCATATACACATACGTATTCTGTGATAGAGCCATCCGTTAACATCATTCATGTTGTTTTTCATGCTTGCAATTCCATAGTAGTTAAGCCACCCTCTTGCGTATACCTTGATTCTTTCTAAGCTCGGCTTGATTGACTGACAGCACTTACGGGAAGAAAGCTCTTTCAGTTTCAACTTAAACTTCTCCCATGACTTTGAATGAACTCGGACATACATGCCACTTCTGTTCCTTCCCAATGCAAAGCCAAGGAATTTAAAATTTCGGATTGCAAATACGCTTACAGTACGGCTTTTCTCTTTGTTCACTTTGAGTTTCAGCTTATCCTCAAGATACCTCGTACTGCTCTCTAAGAGTCTCTCCGATGCCCTTTTGCTTTTCGCAAGAAGTACTATATCATCTGCATATCTTATGCATGGGACACCTCGTTTCAAGAACTCCCAGTCGAACTCATTGAGGTAGATATTCGCAAGCAAAGGGGATATATTCCCTCCTTGTGGCGACCCTTCCTCTGTTTCGATAACCACTCCATTTTCCATTACACCACTTTTCAGATACCTCTTGATAAGTTGCACCACACGTTCATCTTTTACGTTTTTCCTCAGAAGGTTGATGAGAATCTCGTGGTTGATTGTATCGAAATATTTCGATAAGTCTAGAACTACCGCATATGTGTAGCCCTGTTCAGCGTACTCCTTAACCTTAAGTATTGCTCCTTTTTGCGTCTCTGTTTGGACGGTAGCCGTAACTGCCGTCTGTAAAAAGTGGCTCATAGATTGGAACTAACTGCTGTGTTATCGCCTGTTGAAGTGTACGGTCTATCACTGTTGGTATGCCAAGCTTTCGCACACCACCATCCGGTTTAGGAATCTCAACTCGCCTTACTGGAGACGGAGTATACTTTCCACGATAGATACGGTTAGTTAACTCCTGTTGATGTTCCTGAAGATAAGAAAGTGCCTCTTTGATGGTCATTCCATCAATTCCAGGTGCTCCCTTGTTTGCCTTCACTCTCTTATACGCTCTGTTAAAGTTATCTTTATGCAGTATCGCCTCTAAGAGCTTCGGCTGTGCACTGTCTCTTTCTTTCCATATCAGATTGAATGACCTACGCGCTTTTGCATACCCTTCATGTTCCACACTATCTCTCTGCAAGCAGCCACTGCTTTCAGTGTTTTCTGCCATGTCTAGTCATTCCTCCTTTCTCAGTCATACTTGAGACTCCTACTGATTCGGTCCTTTGTCTCTCGACTACTATGACCTCTGCTGACTTCTGTGTGTTCAGCATTGCTTTGTGCAATGGTTACCTCTTTCGAGGCATATCACACAGACCTCCCTAGGTACCACACGTTTCTTCCTCTCCATATATCTGCCTCATTTATCATGCATGATTCCGTGTAGTTATTGGACTTTGGCTTGTGTTGCAGTCTTATCCTCATACATAACCTCATATGAGATTTCTGTTCGTCAGACCGGAGATTTGCCCATGAGTTAGTATCTTCCTCATATCCAGCTTCCTTCAGATTCGAGGTCACCCTCGACACCCTTGCCTTCGGCTATATCCTTCCCACTACCGGGCGGATTCGGGACTTTAACCCGTTAGAAACGTGCGCCGCTAGGCGCATAACAAAAATAAAGTACACTGCTTAATGAGTGTACTTTATCCTTCTAATTCAGTTGTATCAATGTTTTAGCTCTAGTTAAGTCAATTGTACATAAATTTTTAGTTTTTAAAATACTATTTTTTAAGTTTCAAAACGAAATAAAAATACCCTGAAACCCGGTAAAACACTGGGTTTCAGGGACATTTTAAGTTTTGAAACTGTCAAAGACAGGAACAAAATATCCTGACAAAGTAACAAAGCCAAAACGCCTTGTATTTGTCAGGATATTTCTATTTCGCTCTGCGAGAAGTAAAATTACTTATTTCCCGACAGTCCCTTTTTGCATTAAAAAAGCTGCCGCATTTATTGCAACAGCCTTTAACTTTATATTTATTTTTACAGATGCAGTACTCTGTCCGCAATCTCCTGAGTTCTTCCCTGGTTCCAGAACTGTGTTCCGATGTAACCGCAAGTTCTTCTTGCCACATTGAGCTTATTCTGATCTGTGTTTCCGCATTTCGGACATTTCCATACAAGCTTGCCCGCATCTTTAACAATCTTTATCTCTCCGTCAAATCCACATTCCTGACAGTAATCGGACTTTGTATTAAGCTCGGCATACATTATATTGTCATAGATAAATCCAAGAAGACTCATTACAGCATCAAGGTTATCCTGCATATTCGGAACCTCAACATAGCTTATTGCACCACCCGGTGAAAGTTTTTGGAATTCACTCTCAAACTTAAGTTTTGTAAATGCATCAATATCTTCAGAGACATGAACATGGTAGCTGTTTGTAATGTAATTCTTATCTGTAATACCTTCTATGATTCCAAATCTCTTTTGAAGTGACTTGGCAAACTTATATGTTGTGGACTCAAGCGGTGTACCATATGGCGAATAATCAATATTCTCCGCCTGCTTCCATTCATTACATTTATCATTCAACTTCTGCATTACGCTGAGCGCAAAAGGTTTTGCCGCATCATCTGTATGGCTCTTTCCTGTCATATATTTTACACATTCATAAAGCCCGGCATATCCAAGACTTATGGTTGAATATCCGCCATACAAAAGCTTATCTATCGGCTCGCCCTTCTTTAATCTGGAAAGAGCTCCATGCTGCCAGAGTATCGGTGCAACATCTGAAGGTGTTCCCTTTAATCTCTCATGTCTTGCTCTGAGTGCACGATGACAAAGTTCAAGTCTTTCCTCAAAGATATTCCAAAACTTTGTAGTATCTCCACCTGATGAAAGTGCAACATCTACAAGATTTATAGTAACAACACCCTGATTGAATCTGCCGTAGTATTTCGGCTTACCGTTCTCATCCACATAAGGTGTTAAGAAGCTTCTGCATCCCATAGGTGTGTAGCAATTTCCGTTACCGTTTATCCACCTTATACTCAAACATCTTTTTCTCTGAAACATAGTCAGGTACAAGTCTCTTTGCGGTACATTTTGCAGCAAGCTTTGTAAGATGATAATACCTTGTTCCCGGGCGAATATTGTCCTCTTCTAAAACATAGATAAGCTTTGGGAATGCAGGTGTTACCCATATACCATCCTCATTCTTCACACCCTGATATCTCTGTCTTATCATTTCTTCAATAATAAGTGCCAGATCTTCTTTTTCTCTTTCATTCTTTGCTTCATTTAAATACATAAATACTGTAATAAACGGAGCCTGACCGTTTGTAGTCATCAAAGTCACTACCTGATACTGTATAGTCTGTACACCCTTTGTGATCTCTCTGCGAAGTCTTTTTTCAATTATCTCTTCTTTTCTTTCCTTTGAGACATTCAAACCATACATCTCAGATTCCACTTCGTCACGTATTTTTTGTCTGCTTATATCTACAAAAGGCGCAAGATGTGTCAGCGAAATACTCTGCCCGCCATACTGGCTTGAAGCAACCTGCGCAATTATCTGTGTGGCGATATTGCAGGCTGTTGAAAAACTATGCGGCTTCTCAATAAATGTGCCTGATATCACAGTTCCGTTTTGAAGCATATCCTCAAGGTTTACAAGATCACAGTTGTGCATATGCTGTGCAAAATAATCCGCATCATGGAAGTGAAGAATACCTGTCTTATGAGCTTCCACTATCTCAGTATCAAGAAGTATTCTTTCTGTGAGATCCTTTGAAACCTCTCCTGCCATATAGTCTCTTTGTACTGAGGCAACAGTGGGATTCTTATTTGAGTTCTCCTGCTTTACTTCCTCATTGTCACATTCTATAAGTGCCAATATTTTATCATCTGTTGTATTTTGTTTTCTCTTTATACTCTGAACATATCTGTATGTGATATATCTTCTGGCTACCTCATAAGCATTCTCTCTCATGATGCCGTCCTCTACCATATCCTGTATTTCTTCCACGCTCATCGCACGGTTCATACTCATGCACTGATTCTCTACAGTATTGGCAATACGGTCAACTTGAGCCTTTTTTAATTTATCATCTTCACCTACTACAGCATTTGCTTTATAGATTGCTGAAATGATCTTTGAAATATCAAAATCTACTTCTGCACCGCTTCTTTTAATGATTCTCATGTCGATAACCTTCCTCACATAATATATTATCTGCTGTTTTTGCAGCTATTATATAAATTCACTTTAAGAGTACATGACTCTCTTGAATTCCTAGTATACACAATATATTGTGCTTGGTCAATGGCTTTGTTACCATATAATGTAAGAGTATATATGTGCATATCAGAGAAAATTTTGTAAAATTTGCAAAAAAATTTTCATCTGTGTTATTATTAACCTAAAACCAATATAAATATCACTAATAGATAATATATTTTTAGAAAGGATAATTATGTCAGAAAATGTAAAATGGCCCGGACCTGCAGGACTTATTCCTGTAACCAGCGGTAAGGCGGAAGATGCAAATGTGCACAACAGAAACTATTTAAATAATATTCTTGTGGAGATGAGAATTATAGATGCAATACTTCCCGATAAGCATAAAAAAATATTTGGGACAGAATTTGACTCTCCTATAATGATGCCTGCGTTTTCTCATTTGAATAAGGTAGGCAAGGACGGCAAAAAGCCTATGCTTGAATATGCAAAGGCCGCAAAGGCATTAAATATACTCAATTGGGTAGGTATGGAGCCTGATGATGAATTCAAAGAAATAGCTGATATAGGAGCTAAGACAGTAAGAATAATAAAACCTTTTGCCGACCATGATATAATCTTTGAGCAGATAGAGTTTGCAAAAAAATTCGGTGCTGTTGCGGTAGGTGTGGATATTGACCATGTTCCTGGAACGGACGGAAAATATGATATAGTTGACGGCATAGCCATGGGGCCGGTTACTCAAAGCGATTTGTCAGAATATGCAAAATTTGCAAAAGTGCCTTTTGTGGCAAAAGGAGTTTTATCGGTTCAAGATGCCGTAAAGGCAAAGCAGGCAGGCTGCAGTGCTATAGTAGTATCTCACCACCACGGTCGTATTCCTTTCGGTATACCGCCGATTATGATACTCCCCGATATAAAAGCGGAAGTAAGCGGTATGGAGATATTTGTAGACTGTTCAATGGACACAGGATATGATGCCTACAAAGCTTTGGCTCTTGGTGCAGATGCCGTATCTGTCGGCAGAGGAATACTTTCTCCACTTTTAAAGGAAGGTGAAAGCGGTGTTATTGAAAAAATAAAAAGAATGAACGAAGAACTTTCTGAGCTTATGATGTATACCGGTGTGAAAGATACAAACTCATTTGATCCTTCTGTTTTATACATAAGATAAATATACAGGCTTTATTTTTCAGTATTTTATATTGAAAATAAAGCCTTTTAATTTGAAACTCATTTTCATTTTCTCTTGACATATGCCTTTCTCTTTTATATTCTATTATCATGTTTACAGCTTTGCTTAAACAAATAAATTTTACCTTTTCTTGGTGGAAAAATTGTTTAAATATATTTTAAAAAGATTATTATCATTAATTCCTATACTTATAGGCATAAGCTTCATATCCTTTGCCCTTATCTATTTCACCGGAGGCGATGCGGTAGCGGTGAGATATGAAGCCATAGGCGGAGTACTTTCTCCGGAACTTATAAATCAAAAAAGGGAGGAACTTGGTTTAAATCGTCCCTTTATTATTCAATACATAAGCTGGCTTTTAGGTGTGATTCAAGGTGATATGGGTATCAGCTATGTGTCGGGCAAGCCGGTATTTGGCTATATTTTCTCTAAATTACCGAATACTCTCTTACTCAGTATAAGCTCTTTACTCACCACCCTAATTATCTCCCTGCCACTTGGTATACTTTCAGCGGTAAAGAAAAACTCTGTATTTGACAATATTATAAAAGCCCTGTCATTTGTAGGAAATTCTTTGCCGAACTTTTTTGTGGCGCTTGTGCTTTCATATATTTTTGCATTACAGCTGAAACTTCTGCCGGTAATCTCACAGGGAACAAGTATAAAAAGTCTGATACTTCCGACTCTTACACTTGCACTGGCGATGAGCGCAAAGTATATCAGACAGATCCGCGCACTCATTGTGTCGGAGCTGTCAAAGCCTTATGTTACAGGAGCAAGAGCCAGAGGTATAAAAGAAAACACAATCATATTCTTTAATGTACTAAGGCTTACATCTCTCACTCTCATAACATTGATGGCACTCAGTTTTGGAAGTCTTCTTGGTGGAAGCTCCATAGTTGAGAGTATTTTCATGTGGGACGGAATAGGAAAGTTGGCTATTGAATCCATAAACTTACGTGACTATCCTGTGATTTTGGCATATGTGTTGTGGATGGCATTTATATATGTATTTATTAATTTAATGGCGGATATCTCCTATTATTTCTTAGATCCGAGACTTAGAGCGGGAGGTGGAAAATATGCGAAATAAAAAAATAATCTTCCCTTTTGTTTTGACGATTGCACTGCTGATATTTGCATTCTTTTCTCCGATGCTTACACCATTTGATATTACACAACAAAACTTGATGATGGCGAAATCTCCTCCGTCCTTTCCTCATATAATGGGAACGGATATATATGGAAGAGATATGTTTTCAAGAGTTATTGCAGCCTCAAGAGTCAGTATATTCTCAGCTTTGGCAGTAGTACTTTTAATGGCTTTTATCGGCGTTGTAATAGGAATATTTTGCGGATACCTGGGAGGAACGGCAGATACTTTGCTTATGCGTTTGTCCGATATATTCTTGGCATTCCCGGGGCTTGTACTTGCAATTGCCACTGCCGGACTTTTTAAAAACGGCATATTCGACGCAATAATAGCTCTCGCCTCCGTAGGATGGCCAAGATATGCAAGGCTATCAAGAGGTCTGGTGCTTTCCGTCAAAACCTCTACATATATAAATGCCGCTAAAATAAGCGGTAGCAATACAATACGTATAGTATTTACAGAAATTCTTCCGAATATTATAGGGCCTATAGTAGTGACCGCAAGCCTTGATATAGGTACAAGCCTTATGGAAATGGCTGCACTTTCATTTTTGGGACTTGGTGCCACCCCCCCTACTCCGGAATGGGGAAGCATGATAAGTGAAAGCAGGAGTTTGCTTCAGCTAACTCCATGGATCACTCTTTCACCCGGAATAGCTATCTTTATCACAGTCTCTATATTCAATATATTCGGTGAATCTCTTAGAGATTACTATAATGCATAGAAGTAAATAAACGGTTAAAACTATATTTATCCGTTAATATATAAAAGGAGTTTTACACAAATGAGAAAACAAATAAATCACTTTCTGTTGCCTTTGCGGCAACACTACTTTTGGGAGCATGCGCCTCTCCTTCAAAGACCGCAAATGAAAGCTCTGCAAATACTGAAACCTCGTCAGTTTCAGCCGATACTTCAGACACTGCAAAGACCCTTGTATACGGTACAAGCAGTTATGGTGTGGGTATGTCGGATGCAGGTCTTAATCCACATGAGGATTACTCCGGCTGGAGCTGCGTAAGATACGGTGTCGGTGAAACTTTGTTCAGATTAAATGAAGATATAGAGCTTGTACCTTGGCTTGCAGACTCTTATAAGTTTGTAGATGACAATACTCTTGAAGTTGTAATAAAAGAAGGTATCAATTTTTCATCAGGAAGAAAGCTTGATGCGGCCGCTGCAAAAGAATGCTTTGAAGATTTGATAGCCGTTCATGACAGAGCTCCAAAGGATATGAAGATACAGGAAATAAAGGCAGACGGTCAAACAATTACATTTGTAACTACAGAGCCTAATCCCGCTCTTTTAAATTTCCTTGCGGAGCCTTATACAGCAATTATAGATATGCAGGCCGGTGTAGATGCAAACAAGAATGTTTCAGGTACCGGTCCTTACAAAGCAACTGCAGTGTCTGACAGCGAAATAAGTCTTGAATCAAGAGATGACTACTGGGGAGGTGAGGTTTCAAAGAAAAATATCACAGTAAAGTCTATCACAGACGGTGATACATTGACCATGGGACTTCAATCCGGAGAGCTTGATGCAACCTACGGACTTCCTTATGCAAGCTATCCGCTGTTTGAAAATGATAATTACAATATAAACTCAGCCGCTACAAGCAGAGCATTCTTTTTGCAGTTGAATTTTGACAATGAACTTCTCACAGATAAAAATATCAGGTCTGCTATAGCTATGGCTATCGATAAGGACGGATTTGTCAACGTTTTGCTTGGAGGACATGGAAAAGTTGCAAACGGTCCGTTCCCTATGAAAGACGGAGAAGTCTCAAGCTATGGTTTTTCACCTGATAAGTCAAAAGAATTACTTGCAAATGCGGGCTGGACTGACAGTGATAATGACGGCTATGTAGATAAGGACGGAAAAAATTTTGAGCTTAATTATATAACATATCCGGGAAGAAGTGAGCTTCCTATACTTGCACAAGCATACAGGCAAACTTAAAGGATATCGGCATCAAGCTTAATATAAACAGTACTGAGAACTATCTTGAGGTAATGAAGGATAGCGCTACCTGGGATATCTTTGGAAGTGCAATGGTTACAAATCCTACCGGAAACAAGGGATATTTCTTTGATATGACTTCTCTTACAGAGTCACCAAAGAACAGAGGACATTACTCTAATGCCGAACTTGATGAACTTGCAAAAACTCTCTCAACAACATTTGAAAGTGAGAAGCGTGAAGAGATTGCAAAAAATATGAGCGATATTTTGGTGGATGATTGCGGTTTTATATTTGTTTCACATTTACAAATGAGTCTTGTAAGCAAGAAAAATATAAAAGGTCTTACTCCTATGCCAAGTGACTATTATGAATTCAGTAAGGATCTGGTAATCGAATAATGAAAGAACTTTTGAAATTTGAGAATATAAATGTTTCATATGACAAAAGACAAGTTTTATATGATCTTTCATTTTCTCTAAATTCAGGTGAGATTCTTGGTGTAGTCGGAAACAGCGGTTGTGGAAAATCCACATTGCTAAAGAGTATCATGGGGCTTTCAGGCCCCAGGGTACTTGCCGGAAATATATTTTTTGAAAACATAGACCTTTTATCACTTAATGCTTCTGAAATGCGAAAAATTCGCGGCAATCGTATAAGTATGGTTTTTCAGGAATCCGGCATTTACACCAATCCTTTAAAAACTATAGGTGATACCGTTTTTGAAAGTATGAAAGCACATAGACAGATTTCAAAAGAAGAAGCTCTTGATACAGCAACAGGTATTTTTGAAAACCTCTCATTACCCGATCCGAAAAGGATTTTAAGAGCTTACCCATTTGAACTTTCAGGCGGTATGAATCAAAGAGTTGGTATAGCACTTGCCATTTTGAACAATCCTTCTTTGATTTTAGCCGATGAGCCTACAAGTGCACTTGATCCTATAGTGGCGGTGCAGATTGTAAACGAGCTGAAATCACTGCGTGAAAGGTACAATACAGCTGTTATACTTGTAACCCATAATATAAAAATAGCAAGAAGTATCACCGACAGGATATTGGTATTAAATAACGGTAAAACGGTTGATTATGGAAAAACATGTGAAGTACTCTCCTCTCCTAAAAGTGATTTACAAAGGAGTTGATAATGTCCGCATTCGGTTAGAGTTATCTCTTCATTTCGGAGTATATATGAATGATATTTTAGTTATAAATAATCTTACGAAGCAATTTGATGGCGAGACAAAGCCAAGTATTGAAAATATTAATCTTGCATTAAAATCAGGACGCTGTCTTGGCGTTGTAGGTGAGAGCGGGTCCGGAAAAAGTACTCTTGCAAGGGCAATCACCGGCTTGATACCGGTAACATCCGGAGAAGTGATATTTGACGGTAAATGTGTCAGTAAATTTTCAGCCTCACAGTACAGAAGGATATATAATGATCTGCAAATGATCTTTCAACTTCCGAGAGAAAGCTTTAATCCGATAAGAAGCCTTGGCGATAGTATAGTTTTAAATTTAAAAAACTTCGGTTTTAGAGGTAATTATAAAAACAAAGCAGTTTCACTTTTAAACCGCTGCGGTCTTGATTCTTCTTTCTATAATAAATATCCCGGTGAGGTAAGCGGAGGTGAATGTCAAAGGGCCGCCATTGCCAGAGCCATCGCCTGCTCTCCGAAACTTCTTATATGTGATGAGGCAACCTCGGCACTTGATATGATAGTTCAAAGAAAAATAATATCACTGTTAAATGACTTAAAGGATGAAATGGGAATGGCTATACTCTTTATATGCCATGATATATCCTTAGTCCACCATATGTGTGATGATGTAGCCGTAATGAAGGACGGTCATATAGTGGAAAAAGATGTAACAAGCAGAATAATTCACCACCCGGAAACGAATATACAAAAGCACTTATAGAAGCATCCGATGTATACTGATATATTGGATGCTGTTTTATTAATATTTAAATATTTTATATAATAAAACAGATTGAATGCGAATATAGTTTATGCTATAAATTACGAAGATAATTAAAAGGAGGGCAAGTATCATATGAATTTTTATACTTTAGATTATATCATAGAGCACCAGTCTACCAATATGATCATCAGATCCACATTTATCATTCTACTCTTAGCTGTTGTTATAATAACCGGTTTTCACTTTATGAGAGACAGAATGAAGACAAGGCTCAGAGACATTTCTATAGGTATTGCAGTTTTTACATTTATACTTTTGGGCATCCATGTGGAAACTTATACTAAGAATCACAAAGACTTTTCCCAGTCACATGTTCTTGTAAAATTTATAGAGAGTATAGCTACGGATACACATGTATCACCTAAAGAAATACTGGTAAATTCCACCACTTTAAAAGACGGTATTATAGTCCGCTACAATGAAGAGGACTATACGGTGCATCTAAATAATGACAATAACTCCTATACTTTGCAGCGTACACATGTAATAGATCATAATGTATATATAAACGGGGAGAGATAATTTATGAATATATATTTATTAGTCGGTATAAAATTTATTCTGGGTATCATGGTAATGATTTTACAGATACATATACTTGGAAAATATGAATTCTCTATAAATACTCCGCTAAACCAGATACAAAACTATGTACTCGGTGGAATTATAGGTGGCGTTATCTATAACACTTCCATTTCCATTTTAACATTCCTTATTTTTATTTTGGTCTGGTCTTTAGTTGTTATTATCGTAAAATTACTGGTAAATATCAAGGCTGTAAAGTCATTGATAGTTGGAAATCCCGTTATCCTTATAAAAAACGGTAAGGTCAATGTTGCAAACTGTGCCAAGGTAGGTATATCCGCAGATCAGCTTATGCTACATATACGTATGGAGGGACTTTTTTCTACAAAAGAAGTAAAATCTGCAATAATGGAAACAAACGGTAAGCTTACCATTATAGATATGCAATCAGCTACACCTAAGTTCCCTATTATTTCAAACGGCAGAATAAACCAAGATATACTTGAGGTTATCGGACGCGATGAAAAATGGTTGCTTTCTTCAATCAATGAACAGGGCATTGAAAACATACAGGATATTTTCCTCGGCGAATATGTAAACGGCGAATTGAATCTTACTATTTATCCGAAGATTTTATAATCTGTTATATAAAAAATGCATAACTATAAGTAATAAAATGTATTTCCTAATACTTTTTTCCGGTGTTATATTAAAAATAACAAAATCAGTCAAGGTTGGTTGTGACTGAAATAAATATATTAGGAGATGAAAATGGCAAACTATAAGATCACAAAAAGAGACGGTTACTATACATATGAAGCACCGGGACATAAAGAGTGCAAGCTGACAAGACTCCACGATCCTGCCGATGTTGAAGGAGGAAAGCTTATTTGCGGCCTCTCTCACTTTCTTCCTGCAGGAGGCGGTACAGAGTACGGTGCAAATTCTTTAGAGTCACTCTATTACATTATCAAGGGAAAGATGCTTTTTAAGGATGATGACGGAAATGAGACCTTTCTTGAAGAAGGCGACAGTGCACATATAGCACCCGGAAGCAAAAAGAGCGTTACAAATATCGGTACTGAAACGGCACAGATGCTTGTAGTTTTACTTCCACCCTCACAAAACTAAATACTGAATAAAAATGACCCTCCGAAACTCGGAGGGTTCTTCTTCTATCTGTCTGAAAACAATGCTTTAAGATATCTTATGCCGGTTTCCGTTTTGAAAACTTTTCTCATCATCTCTTCTATTGCTTCTTTTTTTAACTTCATCTCATCAGCATTTACCAAAAAATCGGCCTCCAGTAGAATTTGTAAATCAATACCGTCTATATCTGTATATGTATGATGATGTGATATCATAAAATCTATCCTGTCTACCATAGATTTTGATATATCACTACCTTCAAAAAATTTTCTAATCATCGGTGAAGACACCTCTTCCTGCTTTTTACCGTCTGCTTCACCATACTTTTCTCTAAGTGACGGACAGGAAATATCATGCACTATAGCGGCTATTTCAAGTGTTTTTTGAGTATCATCATCCAGATTCTCTCCCGTTCCTATATTTCTTGCATATCCCCATACTTTTAAAAAATGATTGATATCCCGAAAGCTTCCCTTGCTTTCCCTTATCATCTTCTCCATTACTTCACTTACGGTCATATTACACCTCTTACAAAAATATTTACTTAATATTATATATTATTTTTTTACACTTATAAATAAAAAACGGGCTTTTATTCAAAAAACCCGCTTTTATTCTTATTCCACTTTCCACCTTCTATTACAAGAGTATCTGCATATTCACTGCCATAAGTGTCTGTAAGTGTCTCTTCATAATCCTTGTGGAAGAAGTTCTCTTTTCCAAGATTTTCAATCTCTGTATTGATCCATTCAAGTAATGTAGTGTTTCCCTTTGTTACAGCCGGTGCGATGGTATCCTTAGCACCAAGATTATCAATACCTACAGTATATCCCGGATTACTCTTTGCAAATGCGATAACTTCTGTATTGTCATTTACCCATGCCTTACCTGAACCGTTTAAGAGCGCATTCTTTGCATTTGCATATGTGTCATACTTTTGAAGCTTAATATCAGGATAATTCTTGATCATATAAGTCTCGGCTGTTGTTCCTGAAATAACTATCATCTCGTCCTCGGCCTTCCAATTATCAAGGCTTGTTACAGTATCTTTATCAGATGATATAACACCTAATCCTACATTCATATATGGAAGTGCAAAATCTACCGCCTCAGCTCTTTCAGGTGTAACGGTAAAGTTTGCAAGTATAATATCCACCTTACCGGTCTCAAGATATTCCACTCTGTTTGCAGCCTCTGTACTTACATAATTGATTTTAACACCAAGGTCCTCGGCAAGTCTGTTTCCGAAGTAAACATCATATCCTTGATATTCACCGTTCTCATCAACATATCCAAAAGGATGCTTGTCTGAGAAAACACCTATATTTATAGTTCCCGCACTTTTGATTTCATCTAAAGTTCTGAATTTATTCTTAGCTCCACTTGCAGTCTTTGAAGATGAACCACATGCACTGAGTGCCAAAGCTCCTGCAGCCAAAATACCTAATAATCCTATTAATTTACCTTTTTTCATTTTATATTCCTCCTATATGAAAATCTATATATTATATTCTTCCTTATCATCCTTAATAGATTCAAATTCAAAAATATTCAAAAATTGTCTTGCTCTTTCAGTCTTTGGTGAAGTGAAAAAGCTCTTAGGTCTACCCGTCTCCACTATATTTCCCTTGTCAAGGAAATATACTCTGTCTGCAACCGCCTCTGCAAATTGCATCTCATGAGTTACAATAATCATAGTTGAACCCTGTTTTGCCAAATCAAGCATTACATCAAGCACTTCTCTTACCATCTCAGGGTCAAGAGCCGCTGTAACCTCATCAAATAATAAAATCTCAGGATGCATTGCCAAAGCTCTTACTATTGCCACTCTTTGCTTTTGTCCGCCTGAAAGTTCTCTCGGATACGCATTTGCTTTATGGGCAAGTCCTACTCTTTCAAGAAGCTCCATCGCTTCCTTCTTTGCACTCTCTTTATCTACTCCTGCCACCTTTGTCGGGGCCAATATGATATTTTCAAGTATTGTCATATGTGGAAAAAGCTCGTAGCTTTGAAAAACCATACCTATTTTTTGTCTGAGTTTCGTCAAATCATTTTGCTTATAGTCAATAACTTTTCCGTCAAGGCTTATACTTCCGCCCTGTATTTCTTCCAGACCGTTTATACATCGAAGTAATGTGGACTTACCGCAACCGCTTGGCCCTATAAGCACTATTACCTCTCCCTTGTTCAGTTCAAGGCTCACACCGTCAAGTACAGCATTTTTTCCGTCATAATTTTTTACAACATTGTTTATTTCCAATAATGCCGGCATATTCTCTCCTTCCGTCACACTAATTTCTTTTTTCCAGATATCTTGCAAACATACTTATCGGGGTACAAGCGATAAAATACATCATAAACACAACCAGATATACTCCAAAAGCCGCATTCGGACTTGAGTTTCTGTTTGCCTCCGTTATCTGCTGTGCCACCTTTATTACCTCAACAACTCCTATCATAAGTACAAGTGATGTAGTCTTTATCATTCTGGTAATCAGGTTAATTGAAAGAGGAATAAGTCGCTTTATCGTCTGAGGTATAATTATATATATAAAAGTCTGCTTCTTACTCAGTCCAAGTGCTTCACTGCTCTCATACTGGTGCTTGGGAATACTTGTAACAGCTCCCCTTACCAAATCTCCCATCTCTGCAGTTCCCCAAAGGCTGAATACTATGATTGCTGAAAGTTCAGCTGAGATATCTACTCCAAGTGCTCTTGTACTACCGAAAAATACTATAAACAAAAGTACAAGCTGCGGCATTATTCTTATAATTTCAAGATATATCCTAAGCACTGCTTTTAATATCGGATTTTTAAAAGTCATCAAAATACCGACCAAGATACCCAAGGGAATACTGATAAGCACAGATATTAAACTGATTCTAAGTGCTATACCAAGTCCACCAAGAAGTCTTACGGCATTCTTTCCTTTAAATATCACATCAAGACCCAAATCCGGCATATCGTACCCTCCTTTCTATATAGGAACCGAGTATGGACACCGGCAATAATATGATTAAATAAAAAATCACCAGAAGTACTAAACTCTCCACCGTTTTATAATATAAGCCGATCAAATCCTTCGCTGTAAACATCAAATCCATCAGACTTATAGCTGAGAATACCGATGTCTCCTTCAAAGGAATATTATATTGGCTACAAATGCAGGTGTACTTATTGAAACAGCCTGTGGAAGTAAAATATAAAAAAGTGTCTGATTGTGGCTAAGACCAAGACTTAGTGCACTTTCTTCCTGTATCTTATCTATAGTTTCTATTCCACTTCTGAATGCCTCGCACATATAACTTCCGCCAAGAAATGCAAGCCCGAATACTCCGCATATAAAAGCATCTATCTTTATTCCAAGCTTAGGTAAACCATAGTATATAAAAAATAACTGTATTAACAATGGCGTATTTCTGCTCAGTTCAATATATAAACTTACCAATTGCCTAAGCACCGGTATCTTCTTATGTAAAACAAGTGTACATAAGAGCCCTACAGCTATGGCAAGTATAATTCCAAGTATACCTATCTTCAGCGTAAGAACGGCTGCATCTATGTATAAAGGAATTACTTGTTTTATAAATTCAAAATCCATAATATTACTCTCCGGGATACTCCTTGTACCCGCTCATTTATTTTATGAGGTAGATAATATCACTATAAACCTATTTTGTCTATAGGTTTATAGTATTTATTTTCATATCTACATAATGATGTAAATATTCTTAAAATTCCAAAATTCTTTAGTAAAAAAACCTATAGTCTAAAGCAATATAATGCTTCAAACTATAGGTTAAATCATTTTATATAGATATAATTTATCTACTTCTTATTAAATTTTCATATCTGACATAAAAAGCTTTATCTTCTTGCACCGAAATTTTGAGACCAATACAGTGTACCACCGTCGCTATAACATCCTACACCTATCAAACTGAAATCATCACTTAGTATATTTTCTCTATGCCCCTGTGAGTTCATCCATGAGTCCATAACACTTTCAGGACTTCTCTGTCCCATTGCAACATTTTCTCCCCAAGTGGTAAGCCCTGAAGGCATTAAAGTACGGTAGCTCGAACCGTCAGGTCTTGTATGTGAGAACAATGTCACAAGCTCCTTGCCCTTATGCCTGCGCTGTTCATAAGCGCTCTGTCTGCTGATAAAGGTGAAAGTCCGTACTGTGCTCTCTCCTCATTTACAAGCTCGATGACTCTTTGCACATATGCTGATGTGGATACTTGACTTGCAGAGGAAATTGCATTTGTGCTGTTATTTTGTCCGCCTCTGTTTGTTTCGGTCATTCTTCCTCCGGGCCTATATGCTCCGCTTGCGTCAACATAATATCCGTCAGGTGTATATGTGTTTGCGTCCATTCTGCCGCCGTTGAAAGGATTCATATAGTACCATGTATTATTTACATTGACCCAGCCTACTTTCATATTTCCGTTGTTTGTATCAAGATAATACCAGTCTTTTCCTTCTTTTAACCAACCTGTTTGCATATATCCCGATTCGTTCATATAGTACCATACATTATTTACACTAAGCCATGATGATCTTACATACGATCCGTCAGAAAACTGATACCACCAACCGTTATTATCTCTTTTCCAACCTCCTGTTGCCGCATATGTAGGTATGGCCATCAATAATGCACCGGCTAACAGCCCAAGAAAAACTTTTCTTTTCATACATTACTCCTTTCCGGTAATAAATATTACATATAGTTTAACCTAAATAGAAGTAAAATAAAATAACATTTTCCATACAAAAAAGCCGCGATTTTCTCGCAGCTTCCAAAAAACATCTTATAAATTATATAAAACTTCCTTTAAATTATCAAAATGTAGGAATTCACCTTTCTTGCTATCTCCTTTATTTCAGGAACACTTAAAATCTTAAAATCGGACACTTCCTCTACCTGTATATTTACATTTCGAATATCTTCCTCGGATATAAGATAACAGTACATATCCACAAAATAACTGTTTCCTTCAGTATTTACTCTCTTATATGTACAAAGTTTTTTATAGTCTCTGCCATAAAGATTTATATTGGTCTCTTCCAAAATTTCTCTTCGTACGGCATCCTGTGAACTCTCTCCTGCTCTTACTCCACCCCCCGGTATCTCCCAAAGTCCGCCGGCATATCTCTTATCAGGTGAGCGCCTGGTAATCAATACCTTTTTATCCTTTGTAAACAGAATAGCTATTACAACCAAATGAAATTGCTTCGGATTTAGAGAAAAATTATATCTGTCAATCGTCTCTCCGGTTGGCAGCTTATTTTCATCATATATATCCCAAAGCTCTTTTTCCCTACTCATTTTCAATGCCCTTACTGTAAAATCTCTGCTCTATCAATGCTATGCCACATCTCCCATTTCACTTAAGATTTTTTTCAGCATGCTACGAAGCTGTGTCATCTCTTCATCATTTATATTCAAACAGCCTCTCATACCGACCGGTATATCAAGTGCACTTTCTCTAAGCTCTTCTCCGCTTTTTGTCAATGTAACTATAAGTGTTCTCTCATCTATCTTTGAGCGCTCTCTTGTAACATAACCCTTTGATTCAAGCTTCTTTAATACAGGGGTAAGTGTACCGGAATCAAGGAAGAGCTTATCTCCCAGCTCTTTTACATTTAATTCCCTATCCTCCCACATTACCATCATTACAATATACTGTGTATATGTCAAATCCAGCTTATCAAGATATACCTTATATCTTCTTACTATTTCCTTTGAGCAAGCATATAGTGGAAAACAAAGTTGATTTTCAAGTTTCAGTAAGTCGTACTTATCTGCCATTTTAATATTCCCTCTTTCCTTTAAAAAACTTCAAGGAGCCTTTATTTTCATAAACACTCCTTGGCTTTTCTATATTAGATTAATTCTTTTACAGCCTCTTCTACTACTTCAACGCCTTCTGTAGGTTCAAATCTTCTTACAACATTTCCATTCTTATCAATAAGGAATTTTGTAAAGTTCCACTTGATATCAGGCTTGCTTGCATAGTCAGGATCTGCCTCACTAAGCATCTTTGTAAGAAGCTTTGACATATCATTGTCTGCTCCCCAGCCTGCAAAACCCTTCTCGCTCTTAAGATACTTAAATACCTCACAAGCTCCGTCACCGTTTACTTCTATTTTTGAGAACAATGGGAAAGTTACACCAAATCTTGAGCTGCAAAACTTAGCAATCTCCTCATCACTTCCGGGTGCCTGATGTCCGAACTGATTACATGGGAAATCAAGTATAACGAAGTCCTTATCCTGATAGTCTGCATAAAGCTTTTGTAACTGCTCGTATTGTGGTGTAAATCCACACTCTGTAGCAGAGTTTATTATAAGTACTACTTTATTCTTATAATCACTAAGGCTAACTTCCTCACCCTTATTGTTTTTTACTTTAAAATCATATATATTCATATCTTTTCTCCTAATTATATATTCAGTGTTTCCACATATTTTGCCGCCGCAATTCCTGACACTGCACCATCTCCTGCCGCAGTTACAAGCTGACGTACTTCCTTTGTTCTTCCGTCTCCCGCCGCAAAAACACCTTCTGTTTTTGTCTTGCAGTCTTCACCGGATACGATATAACCTGCCTTATCAAGCTCCACCACATCTGCAAAAGCCGCATTATCCGGCACCTGACCTATTGCTACAAATAGTCCGTCCACTGCAATCTCTCTTTTTTCACCGGTATTTTTATCCTCTACAATCACTCCCGTAACCGCAAAAGATTCTTCCTTTATCTCTACAATATTTGAGTTCAAAACAAACTCGACATTGTCTTTCTTCTTCAAAGCTGCCACTACAGCTTCCTCAGCCCTGAACTCATCTCTACGATGTATCACATATACCTTCTTTGCAACATTGGCTAAGAATGTAGCATCCTCTATGGCTGTATTACCTCCACCGTTTACGGCAACAACTCTGTCTTTGTAAAACATTCCGTCACAGGTTGCACAGTATGATATTCCTGAACCTACTAATTTTTTCTCATTAGGAAGACCGAGAGGTCTGTTCTTGCTCCGGTAGCAAGTATTACCGATTTGGCATCATAGATTTCCTTTTCGGTCTTTACCTTCTTTATATTTCCTTCAAGGCTTATGCCCACTACCTTTTCATATTTTACTTCAGCACCCAGATCTTTTGCCTGATTGAACAAATCTGTTGCAAATTCGAAACCTGAAGTTTTCTTTATAGCGGGATAATTTTCTATCTCAGGAGTATTTATTATCTGCCCTCCATAAGATGCACCTTCAAGTACGAGTACTGATTTTCCCGCTCTTACTCCGTATATTGCAGCTGACAATCCGGCTGTTCCGGCACCTACTACTACTATATCGTACATATAATCACTTCTTTCTTTAATGTGAATGTATCTGAATATGCGATACTGCTCTTAATCAGTTACAATTATGCCAATAAAGCCTTTACTTCATCCTTTGTTATAAGACCTACAGACTTGTTCACAACCTCACCGTTTTTGAATACCAAGAGTGTAGGTATTGACATAACATGGAATTTGTTTACCAAATCAGGATTCTCATCCGCATTGATCTTAGCTACTGTAAAACCTTGTGCCTCTTCAGCCACTTCATCAACTATAGGTGAAAGCATCTTACATGGACCGCACCATGGTGCCCAAATATCAACCAATACAGGCTCTTTTGCGTTTAAAACTTCTGCCTCAAAATTTTCACTTGTAATTATCTTTACTGCCATAACTTTTTCCTCCAAATCTTAAATAGCTTATGATTATATTTTACACAATCTTATTTTATTGTCAAGCGTTTTTTATTTTTCTTTTCCTTCTGTCTCAAAATATTCCTTTGTAAGCTTAACCACTACATTTGCAAGCAGGAATAATGCTATAAGGTTAGGTATTGCCATAAGTCCGTTAAAAGTCTCCGATATATCCCATAAAAGCCCCAGATCCATTGTTGCGCCTACTATCGCCGTCAAAGAATATACCACCATAAAAGGCTTTATAACCTTTTCACTTAATAAGAACTCTATGCATCTTGCACCGTAAAGTCCCCATCCTATAATTGTTGAGAAAGCAAAAGAACACATGGCTATTGCTGTAAATATTGATACTCCGTTTCCATAGGTCTTTATAAATCCTCCTATAGTAAGTTCAGCACCTGCCGGTGAACCGAAAGGAATAGTGACACCTGAGCAAAGTATTACCAAAGCTGTAAGTGTACATATAACTATGGTATCGGCAAACACTTCAAATATTCCGAAAAATCCCTGCTTTACCGGCTTACCTGTATCTGCCGATGCATGAGCAATAGGCCCGTTCCAAGTCCTGCCTCATTTGAGAATATACCTCTGGATACTCCCTTTTTCATACTTATAAAGAAGCTTCCTATAATACCTCCGGTGACCGCTCTTGGATTGAAGGCTCCGTATATAATACTTCCAAAAACCTCAGGTACTCTACTTATATTTAAAAAAACAACTCCAAATGCCAATATTACATATATAAGTGCCATAAAAGGTACAAGTTTTTCAGTTACAGAACCTATTCTTTTGATACCGCCAAGTAAAACCATTCCCACAAGTATGGTTACAATAACTCCGATAACTAAGTTTATCATCTCATGACCACCCGGTTTTACTATTCCATATCCCTCGAGTGCTACATTTATAGCTGCCGTAATAGTATTTACCTGAGTGGCATTTCCTGTTCCGAATACCGTAAGTGTACCGAATGTTGCAAAAAGGTACGCCAAAAACAGCCATCTTTTTGAAAGACCGTTTTGAATATAATACATCGGTCCTCCTACAAGGTCTCCATGCTTATTTGTTTTTCTGAAATATACGGCAAGAGTAACCTCTGCAAATTTGGTACACATTCCAAGTATTGCCGATATCCACATCCAGAATACACTTCCCGGACCGCCTATTGATATGGCACCTGCAACACCTGCAATATTTCCTGTTCCCACTGTGGCCGCAAGTGCCGTAGTAGCAGCTTGGAAAGGTGAAAGTGCACCGTCTGCTATATCTCTTTTCCTGAAAATTCTACCGACAGTAGTCTTCATTATATATCCGAATTTTCTTATCTGTAAAAATCCTGTTCTGATACTCAGATATATACCTACACCCATAAGAGCAATCATTGCCGGCACACCCCATATGAACCCGCTTAAAGCCGCGTTCAATTTCGTAATTGTTTCAATCATATTTCCCTCTCAATACATTTATTTAAGATTGATACCTATTTTGTATCATCCTTTATTAAGTCCTTAATTACTTCTCCGGCTATTATCAGTCCTACCACAGAAGGTACAAAGGCGACAGAACCCGGAATCGATCTTCTGTCAGTACATTTTCTCTCAGTTCCAGGAGGACATACACAATGAGAACTGCAGCTTATACTTTCATCCTCAAACGGAACTATAGCCGCTTCTTTTGAATATACCACTTTAAGCTTCTTTATGTTTCTTTTCTTAAGTTCACGCCTCATAACCTTTGCAAGAGGACATACACTGGTCTTATATATATCACTTACCATAAAACCCGTAGGATCGAGCTTATTTCCGGCACCCATACTGCTGATTATATTTACATTACTTTCATTGGCCTGCATTACAAGATTTATTTTTGCAGTCACTGTATCCACAGCATCTATTACATAGTCATACTGTGAAAAGTCAAAGTCCCCGGCATTTTCAGGCAGGTAAAAGCACTGATGTGTAGTTACTTTACATTTAGGGTTTATACTTAGTATCCTCTCTTTCGCAACATCAACTTTGTATTTTCCTATACTTTTTACATCCGCAATTATCTGTCTGTTTATATTTGTGAGACATACCTTGTCGTCATCTATCAAATCGATAGCTCCTACACCCGATCTGGCAAGTGCCTCGACACTGTAGCCTCCTACACCGCCTACTCCAAATATCGCCACTCTTGAATTTTTTAATTTTTCCATAGCTTTTTTACCAAGTAAAAGCTGAGTTCTTGCAAACTGATCCATATATTATTAGATAAATCTATCCTCTCGTTATTTTTTTTACTATCAAGCAAGTTTATATTTTTAAAAGCGGTAAATGTCAATAAATAATGAATATAAAAAAAGCCGACATCTCTGTCGGCTTGTATTTTTGGGGAGGAGAGCCGAATGTATCGGCTCGAGTATTATGAAAAAAATCTTTTATTTTTATAGACTCGCTATCTCTTGTCTATGTTTTGTATTATAGAAAACAAAAGTGGCTAAAGTTTGTTTTTTATGTAAAAGGTTTTTGAATTAGATATGAACAATATGTGAACTCCGCACCGGAGTCTGTATTCTTATAAAAAAAGCTGCCGTATATTTCAACTTTTGAAATATATGACAGCTCTTATCTATTTGGTTTTCTTAGAGAAAATTATTTCCATGCAGGTAAATAAGCACCCTTATATACATCTTCAATAACTTTCTTCACATCATCACTCTGATATGCCTTTACAATCTTTTTGTAATTCTCATTGTCCTTGTCTTCACTTCTTGCAACAATAATATTTACATATGGATTATCTGTTCCTTCCTGTACCTTCTCAAGGAAGATAGAATCGTTCTCAGGATTTAAACCGTTGTCTACAGCATGTCCGCCGTTGATTACTGCGGCAGCTACATCAGGTAAAAGGCTTGGTGTATTTGCAGCCTCTACTTCTGTGAACTTGATATTCTTTGGATTCTCTGTAATATCACTAAGTGTAGGTGTATATCCCGCATCAGGATTTACTTTGATAACTCCTGCGCTCTCAAGTACCTTCAAAGCTCTACCTCCGTTTGTAGCATCACTTGGGATTGCAATTGTATCGCCGTCCTTTAACTCTGAAAGATCTGCAATCTTCTTTGAATATACTCCAAGAGGTGCAACGATTGTATCACCGATAGCCTCAATCTTATATCCGTTATCCTTTATATCATTTGCAAGATATGCCTTGTGCTGGAAAGCGTTTAAATTGATTTCTCCGTCATTTAACGCTCTGTTTGGCAATGAATAGTCTGCAAACTTTACAAGCTCTACAGTGATACCTTCTTTTGCCATAGCCTCTATTACAGGAGTCCACTGCTCATTGTTCTCGCCTACAACACCGATTTTGATTGTTGTATCACCCTCAGCCTTGGCGCTCTCTCCTGCTTTAGTGCTTTCTTCCGCCGCACTGCTTGCATCCGCTTTTGTGCTCTCCGCACTTGTATCCGCCTTCTGACTTGAACCGCATGCAGTAAGTCCCAAAGTTAAAATAGCACCTACCGCCAATAATTTACTTAATTTTCTCATAATAATAAACCTCCTTATGATTATATATATTTTATCAGTGCTCCGAATAAAATCAAATCACTGTATAAAATCTGATTAATGTGTATTGTTTTTTATCGCGCCGTTTCCAATGCTCTGTATCAAGCTTACCATTACAAGTATAATGATTACCGTTACATAAGTTACATCCGTTTGATTTCTTTGATGTCCGTATCTAATTGCAAAATCTCCCAGACCTCCGCCTCCTATAGCTCCCGCCATTGCGGTAAGTCCCAACAGAGATATAAACGTGATCTGTACACCTCTGATAATTCCGGTCATACTTTCTCTTAAATATACTCTGAAAATAATCTCTATCGGTGATGAACCCATGCTCTGTGCAGCCTCTATAAGACCATTGTCAACTTCATGCAATGCACTTTCAATCTGTCTTGTAAAGAAAGGTACCGTACCGAATACCAATGGAAGTATAGCTCCCTTTGTTCCTATTGCAGTTCCCACAACAAGTCTTGTAAAAGGTATAAGAGCCGCAAGAAGTATTACAAAGGGTATGGATCTGAATACATTGATAAGCTTATCAAGTATATTGTAGATGAACGCATTCCTAAGTATTCCCTTAGGTGCTGTTACAACTATCATAACTCCGAATATAAGACCGAATAAAAGTGAAATTGCACCTGATAATACCATCATATTCAAAGTTTGTAAAGTAGCTTCGATAAGTTCATTCGGTTTAGCCGATATGTTTGGTAAGAGAATGTGTAAAAATTCTTTCATCCTTTATCACCTCCACTCCTACTTCCTTATCATGCAAATGCTTGATGGCGGCATCTATATCAGTCTTTTCTCCGCTGACAATTGCCACCGTTCCACCTATAGGTGCTCCCTTTACTATCTCCACATCCGCATATATTATATTTAGATTTATATTAAACTTTCTGGAAACTTCTGAAATCAGAGCCTCCGAAGTATTGGCTTTCTTATAACTGAGTCTAAGTATAACTTCTCCCGGACTTAACTTAACCACATCAGAACCTGATGCTATAAGCCCTTCTATCTTTTGAAGATTTGAAGTTGTCTTTATAAAGTCCTTTGTAATCTTATGCTTAGGATTTGCAAATATTGAGAATACATCTCCTTCTTCCACCACATTACCGTTTTCCATTACCGCCACTCTGTCACAGATCTGCTTTACAACAGCCATCTCATGTGTAATGACCACTATTGTGATTCCAAGCTTTTTATTAAGACTTTGCAAAAGTTCCAAAATGGAAGCCGTGGTCTGAGGGTCCAGTGCCGAAGTAGCCTCATCACATAAAAGTACCTTGGGATCATTTGCAAGAGCCCTGGCTATCGCCACTCTTTGCTTTTGACCGCCCGAGAGCTGACTTGGGTAGGCATTCTCCTTATCCGCTATATCTACAAGCGATAAAAGCTCTCTGACCTTTGCTCTTTTTTTTGCTTTTGGAAGTCCGCTTCCAAAAAGTGAATATTCTACATTATCCGCCACCGTTCTTGACGGCATCAAATTAAAGTGCTGGAAAATCATTCCGATTTTTTTTCTTGCTTTTCTTAATTCTCTAGCTGAAAGGGCTGTCAGATCCTTGTCATCTACAAATACTTGCCCGAGTTTGGTCTTTCTAAAAGATTTATGCATCTTACAAGTGTTGACTTTCCCGCTCCGGAAAATCCTATAATGCCAAATATCTCTCCCTTTTCTATAACTAAAGATACATCTTTTACAGCATGAACCGTATTACTTCCTGCACTGAAAGTCTTTGTGACATTTTTCAGTTCAATCATAGTATCCTTATTTCCTCATTCCTATCATAATAGTAGGAATTATAAAGCACCTGCAAAAAATTTGCAAGTGCTTTAAAAATAAATTTATTTATCTTTTCCTATTCTCCATACTCCGGGGCTTAACAAAAGAAGCATTGGATATAACTCCAGTCTTCCCGCCAACATATCAAATGTAAGCACCAGCTTTGAAAAATATGAATATATATTGAAGTTTGCCATAGGTCCCACTTTTGCAAGTCCCGGACCTATATTGTTGAATGTAGCCGCCACGGCTGTAAAATTGGTTTCAAAGTCAAAATTATTGAGTGAGAGTAAAAACATTGATATTACATATATCATAATATATGTCAGCATAAATACTCTTATATTATTCAGTACCGGCTTTTCAAGTACCTTACCGTCCATTTTTATAGTTTTTACACCTCTTGGATGAATATAGTAACCTATCTCCTGAAATACCGATTTTAACATAACTATAATTCTTGAAACCTTAATTCCACCACCTGTACTTCCTGCACATGCACCGCACATCATAAGGAAAATTATTACATTTCTTGAAAGCTGCGGCCACAAATCAAAATCTGTGGTTGAATATCCTGTGGTTGTAATAATCGAGCCTACCTGGAATGCGGCATGGTTTAATGCTATCAAAATATTATCAAAATAGCCTCTGATATTTATTGTTATTATAATGATTGCAGCTAAGATTATTCCGAAATACCATCTCACCTCTTCTATCTTAAATGCATCTTTTTTATGCTTTCCAAGCAGTAAGAAGTAAGCATTAAAGTTAACACCGAAAAGTATCATAAAGACAGTCACCACAACCTGTATCGCATAGGAATAACTTCCAAGGCTGTCCGCCCTTATACCGAAACCGCCGGTACCTGCCGTACCGAAAGTAATACAGAGGGCATCAAATATAGGCATCTTTACAACCAGTAAAATAACAAACTCTATAACCGTAATTACCAGATATATAAGATAAAGAATCTTTGCGGTATCTCTAAGTCTTGGAACAAGTTTTCCAACTACAGGCCCCGGGCTTTCCGCCTTCATAAGATGCATATTGTAGCCACCGGCCATTGGAAGTATCGCAAGAAGAAGTACAATAACTCCCATACCGCCTACCCAGTGTGTAAAGCTTCTCCAAATCAGAGATGTATGACTGAGGCTCTCCACATCTTCAAGTATACTCGCACCTGTGGTGGTAAAACCTGATACAGTTTCAAACAGCGCATCTACCATATTAGGAATCTCACCGGTAAGTACAAATGGAATTGCTCCCACCACACTAAGTACTATCCATGAGAGTGCAACCATTACAAAACCTTCTCTTGCAAAGAAAACATTTTCAAATTTTTTCTTGCTTGAAATAAGGTATCCTATAATCGCAGACACCGCACCCACAACCAAGTACGCCATGCCCTCGTGTTCACCGTATATAAGTGATGTTACCGCCGGTATCAAAAAACATGCCGACTCCAGCATCATCACCTTTCCCACTATATATAATATAATTGAATAGTTCATTACTTTAATATATCCTCTAAATTTGCATACCTGTAATTCTTGTTATTATAATAACGGAATCATTTCTTTGTAATGTTGACTTACCGTTAGGTATCATCACTTTTCCGTCTCTGATAATTCCTGCAACAAGTACACCGTCCTTTATAGGCAATGCCTCTAAAGTCGCACCTGTCATTCCTGAATCTTCTCTTATATAGAACTCCAGAGCCTCTACCTTTCCGTGTATGATTCTGTAAAGTGCCTCCACATTATTGCTTCCGACACTGTTTTGCAATCCTCTTACATATCTTACAATGTATTCAGCTGTGATATGCTTAGGATAGATCATACTTCCAAGATCAAACTTCTCTATAATATCATCAAAGGCAATACGATTTATTTTGGTAACTATCTTTGCATGTGAAACACTTTTTGCATAAAGTGAAAGGAAGGCATTCTCCTCATCTATTCCTGTAAGAGAAACAAATGATGAACATTTCTCTATACCCTCTTCCAAGAGCACATCCTTATCCGCAGCATCACCGTGAATGATTACCGCATTCGGAAGCATTGCGGAAAGCTCCTCACATCTTTCATAGGATTTTTCTATTATCTTTACTTTTATTCCAAGAGGTAAGAGCTGCTTTGCCAAATAGTAGGCGATTGTTCCTCCACCGACTATCATTGTATCTCTTACACCGCTACTGCTGCATCCGACTTTCTTAAAGAAGTCCTTTGCATTTTCTGTGGAGGCCACAATACTTACAATATCACCGCTTTGTAATACAAAGCTACCGTTAGGTATAATTACCTCATCGTCTCTTTCCACTGCACATATAAGTACATCCGACTTTATATTTCTTCCGACATCTATAAGGCTCTTTCCAACCAGTATATTGTCATCAAGAATCTTATATTCCAAAAGCTCCACTCTTCCTCTTCCGAAAGTATCGATTTCTATAGCGGAAGGGAATCTTAAAAGTCTTGCCATTTCTGTAGAAGCCGCATACTCCGGATTGATGGTCATAGCAAGTCCAAGTTCTTTTTTCATAAAACCGATATCCTGACTGTACTCCGGATTTCTTACTCTGGCTATGGTATGCTCCGCTCCGGCTTTTTTTCCTACCATGCAGCATAGAAGGTTTAACTCATCCGATTCGGTAACTGCAATCAAAAGATCGGAATCTTCTATTCCGGCCTCTTCCAATACACTATGTGTTGCTCCGTTTCCTGTAACACCCATTATATCAAGTCTGGCCGCCAAAGCCTTTACAACCGCTTCATCTGTATCAACTATTGTTATATCATGTCCTTCTGCACTAAGTTGCTCCGCAATAGTCGAACCAACCTTACCGCAGCCTACGATTATTATCTGCATTTCCTTCTCCATAATTGAAATACTTATATTATGTCACCCTGTGACATCTGCCTATTGTAGCACAATAAACTTATATTTGCTATATATAAGAAATTCACATCTTTACTCTGCATATCTATTTTGCTATACTGTAGAAAAATATATTTGTATGGAGGTTTATGTGAAAGTACAAAATATCAAAGATGTTGATGCTTTTTCAAAGTAATCGATGAATGCAAAGGAACAGTTGAGCTTGTTTCTCCTGAAGGCGACAGAATCAACCTTAAGAGTAAGCTTACACAGTATCTTTCAATGGCAAACATCTTTTCAAACGGCTATATCAAGGAACTCGATCTTGTAGCACATGATAAAGAAGACGTTGAGAGAATAATAAAATTCATGTATCAGGGTGAATAAAATATATTTACCTAAAAAGATCCGACGGTTTTAACCGCCGGACCTTTTTATATTTTATAAGCATTCCTTTGCTTTATTTATCACATCATCAATTAAAGACATCTGATGTCTCCGTCTACTATTTCTATTTTTCCTTCTTTCAAAAGATGTCCTATTGCTCTTTTAAAAGCATTCTTGCTAAGCTGAAGCTCGGCCTTTATTCTATCCGGAGAAACACTCTCATCAAAACCTAAACTGCCACCTCTGTTAACAATTATATTGTAAAGAACATCCGCATCTGTAAGTAGCTGTCTGTAAGCTTTTTTTCTCGGACTCAAGTCAAGCTTTCCGTCTTCTCTTACTCGGATAACTCTCATATCCAGTCTGTCACCGATTTTGATATCCTCAAAGCTTTCATTTGGCGGGATCATACCGTTGTATTTGTCATCAACAGCCACAAATATACCCATCTTTTTAATTTCAAATACCGTTCCTACGACCTCATCATCCTTTTTATATGGACTGTTTGGTGAAAGATGTGAATAGACCTTTGCACTGGCTGCAAGTCTGTTACTCTTATCCACATAAAGATATACAAGTATCTCATCTCCCTCTTTTACCTTATTCACAGTCTCCTTAAAAGGTAAAAGCACATCTCTTTCAAGTCCTATATCCAGAAAGGCACCTATTCCGGTAGTTGACTTTACCAAAAGTCTGCCTACTTCTCCCACCAAAATTTAGGTCTTCTGGTAGTAGCAATAAGTCTGTCTTTACTGTCACGATATACAAAAACTTCAATCTCACTTCCTACTTCACAACCTTCCGGCACTTCCTTCATAGGCAGAAGTACATCTTCACCGTTTCCGTCCGTAAGATATACACCGAAATCCTTTTTTCTGTCAACTTTAAGGCTCTGTATTTTTCCTAATTCCATAAATCCCCCTTAATATTCAAATCTGACGATAGCATATGTATCTCCCTTTGGATCTGCCAGATTTACAATATATGAATTTTCATTCTTTGTAATTCTAGGTAAAATCACATCATTCAATACGGCCGCCTTCTTGTATTGTACGCTTATTTTTTTTACTTTGAAATCTTCTTCAATGATATTTTTGGCTTTACTGATATATATTGCATTATTCATATGATGATTTGTATCCAAATCATTTTTACTTACTACAATTTCCTTGCCAAGCTCGTACTCTGTCGGTATATCAAACTTTCTGGCAATCTCCGTCATATCGAGTCGTTTCTCATTTCCCGCCAAATACTTTTTTAAAGCTTCATCTGTAGGTTTGGTAGGTCTTTTATTGTCCAAGTCATAATGAAACCATATGGAATCGGCCTTAACCAGGAACTCACCGGTCTCATCTTTTAAGAAGAAATTTCTATAGCCGTAAAAGCTTTTAAATTTGTAAGCAAATGTACCTACTTCCACTTTCTGTGCCAGTCCCGGCAATATGTTAATATCTATCTGCCAGGAATTCACCCACCAAGCTTCCTTTTTTCCCTGTAAATATTCTATTCCAAGACCAAGGTCCTCGGATTGAAATGTTGAACAGTCTTGAAATAAATTCAAAAGTCCTACCAAAGATAGCTCTCCATTCTCCCCCAATTCACTGTATCTGATTCTTTCATTAAATGAATACATTTGACTCCCTACCTAACTGTCTCTTATTTTAAAAGAGATTTGAAATACTTAAAAATTTCCTCACCTACTACCACATCATCTCTTCTTTGTTTATAAGACATTCTCTCCGGATGAAACTGTGTAGCTATAATCGGTAATTCTTCATGTATGATAGCTTCACATACTCCATCCTCAGAGCGTAAAACCTCCTTCAAGCCGTCTCCCAGTTTTTTTGCTCCCTGATGATGTGCCGAATTAATATTGAAGGTTTTGCCATAGAAATTTTCAAATAAATTTCCTTCGGCTACACTTATCACACTATGTATACTGTCATTGTCATTTTTTCTTGTATGAATATCTCTTGTTACAAGGTCTTGATGTAAGCTTCCGCCAAAATAAATATTTATAAGCTGCATTCCTCTGCAAATACCTAAGATAGGCTTTTTTGCCTTTACAAATGCATCCAAAATATCTCTTTGCGCTTTGTCGAGCTCTCTATCAGGCTCGTCTGATCCGTTCATTTCTTCTCCATAGTAAGAAGGGTCTATATCTCCTCCACCCGGAAGAAGCAAGCCGTCACATTTTATGGCCTCATCCACATCAAGAGTTGCTATAACTTCTATATCATTTTCTTTTAGTGCATCAATATAATTTGTCAAGCTTTCAGTCCCTGCAAGTGCTACCTTCTTCATAAAAAACCTCATCTGTATATACTAAAAAACTCCCACAAACATCTTCGTTTGAATGGGAGTTGTAAAAGCTGGGCTACTAGGATTCGAACCTAGAAATGCTGGAGTCAGAGTCCAGTGCCTTACCATTTGGCGATAACCCAAAACTGACCTTAATAGAATAATCTATTAGGTCGTTTTTGTCAATAGTAATTTAAAAAACTTACTAAAAAAATTATATTTTTTTGTTGAAGCCTAATTTAAGCTCTATCCTGCAGTTATCATGTTTACTTTCACAGTTAAACTGTATTTGCCACACCCTCTCTTCAACACCTTTATGATTGCTGAAATAAACTTCATTTGTATTTATATTGCCACCATTTACCACATCTATACAAAGTGTTGCTTTTTTTCCTGTCAATAAAAATTCTTTTTATTTTTCTATTTTTAGGCTTTATGTATGTTATCAGGTTTTCCGTCAAAGTATATTTATCAGATGACAATACATCCTCTATAGTAATAATATTCTCATTACTGCAAAGCTCTATATTTCTGTCAAGTTCGATATTCTTTAAGCCATAGGCGGATACATAAGACATTCTGATCTGCCCTGTTTTTGTTGATTCAAAACTTAAACATTTATACTCTTCACCCGCTTTTTGTTCCTCACCGTTTATTATCGGTACATTATGTGAAAGACTTCTGTTATTAAATATTTTATATCTTGTGTCATCTTTAAAATAATCCTTTGTATACTCACCACATCCAAGATCTGTAAGGAATATCTCTCCGGCATAGCTTAGTATAAAACTACCTATATCATTATGGTTGTGAGGTTCATTATTATTACCACCTTTGATTGCAAGTCCGATATCACCACTGTTCCATATAGCCCACTGTGCTTCTTTATAAAAGATAAATTTGTACTCATCTTTTTGGGCATGATCTTCATTTTTTTTATCCTCTAAAAATTCACTCACCCATAAATCATCCTGTAGATTTGCCATAAATCTATAGCAACCGTCGGAGTCAAATTTCATAGCAAGGTCTATAGGTGGAATTTCAAAACCATTAAATTTACTCTTTAAAAAACAAGCGAGTCCGAGTCTGAATCTGTCATTGGTTGAACCGTCAGAAAAACTTATAGTGTTGCCACCCGGTAAAAAGCAGTTTTGTTGAAACAATACAATGTTTTCAAGCCTCTTATCGGCATACAAGTTTTTTTCTCCATCAGTATATTCATACAGCTGCCTTGCAAAACCGAAAAAATATTCCATACCATATGTAAAATAACTCATTCCCTCAAGGCATACACCGTCTTTGCTGAAACCTCCTATATATTTGTCCAGGCACAGTTTGACTCTATCAAGTATTTTATCCCTTACACATTTATCATCAGGCAAATACAATACAGCACTACCTATACTTGATGCACATACCGATATCCAGTTGTTATCCCGGTTTTCCCATCTGTGATATCCGTATTCGCTTTCCACATAAGGTTTTATTATCCTATTCCACACATTTTCTTTTATAATTTCCGTACATTCCTCAGATAATATCTTACCCAAATAATGGTATATACATGATAGGGCCTGTGCCGTTTCAGCCGCAAATAAATCTATGGTATACTTTCTCTCGTCTTTACTCATATCAACATGTGCAGGCAAAGCCCATGTATCTTCTTTACATATTGTGTATATTATATCTTCAAGCTTTTTTATATATATCTTTTCCTTATGCCATAATGTAACAAAGAAGAATACATTCAAAAATTTTCTTCTCTCAAAATATAGCTTTTCATATATAAGTCTGTTTCCGGTCTGTTCATACAGTAAAAACTTCTCTTCACTAAGTACAGGTAACTCTTTATACAATAATTCCCTACTATAGTTTTCTATATCTCTCTTAAATTCTTCCAGATGTATTCTTATTGCTTCAAAATATTTCATAATTTATTCTTTCACCGCACCTATCATAATACCCCTGGTAAAATACTTTTGTAAGAAAGGATACGCACATAGTATCGGTAAGGTTGCAACTATAACAGTCGCATATCTTATCGTTGCTCCCACAGCTTCCAAATCTCCTGAAGATACTCCCTGTGTCATAACTGAAGTGTCATTTGAAAGCAAAATTTCTCTAAGTATAACCTGAAGCGGATACATAGCTCTGTCTGTGAGTATCGTGGAAGCCCAAAACCATCCGTTCCATACACCCACTCCATAGTATAAAAGCATAACCGCAAGTACAGGTTTTGAAAGCGGCAATACTATTGAAAACAGAATTCTTATATGTCCCGCCCCGTCTATTCTTGCAGCCTCACTGAGTGACTTCGGTATACTTTCAAATGATGTCTTTAAAATAATCATATTGTAGGTACTTATCATAAAAGGAAGAATAAGCCCCCAATGACTGTTCATCAAATGCAAGGATCTCAGATTCTGATAAAATGGTATCATACCTCCGCTTATAAACATAGTCAGAGTGATAATAAACATCAAAGGCTTCTTAAATAACACCCTATCTCTTGAAAAGAAATATGCTCCTATTGATGTCATAGTTATTTGCAATATCAAACTTATAACCAGAATTTTGATAGTATTCAAATAACCTGATAAAATCATTTTATTTTTAAATACAGCAATATATGCCGCTATATTCGGCTTTATCGGAAACAACAATACACCGCTGTGCTGCATGATCAGATTTCCGTTTGATAATGAAGCCATCAACACATACCATATAGGATATATACATAACAGGGCAAGTATGGATAAAATACATATATTAAACAGATTGAATATGCTTATTGCACTTGAATCCTTCTTTTTCATTATCTCTCCTTACCACAGACTTGTTTCACTGACTTTTTTGCTCAACTTATTTGCAACTATAAGGAAAATAAAGTTGATAAATGAATTGAACAGACCTATTGCTGTTGAATAACTCCAGTTTCTTTCAAGGATTCCTACTCTGTAAATATAGGAAGCTATAACATCCGCTGTTTCATAAGTTGCCTCATTATACAGTAATATGGTTTTCTCATAACTGGATCCCAGTATCTGCCCAAGCCTTAATATAAGCATAATAATTATCGTAGTGCTTATCCCCGGCAATGTTACATGTAAAAGTTTATCCCATCTGTTTGCACCATCTATAGATGCCGCCTCATACAGCTGCTCATCTATACCTGACAATGCCGCCAGATATATTATTGAACCCCATCCGATTTCCTGCCATATATCTGAAGTGATATATATTGTCCTGTAAAGTCCCGGATTTTGGATAAGAGATGTTCGTGTACCACCGAAAAATTCAATTATATCATTTATGAGTCCGGTACTTTGTGTAAACTCTTTTATAATACCTGTTACCACTACCAATGAAATAAAATGTGTCAAATATGTTGCTGTCTGAACAGTCTTCTTAAACTTCTTTTGTTTCAGTTCATTTAAAAGCAGTGCAAGTATTATAGGTGCGGGAAATCCGAAGATAATCCCATATACGCTCAACAGAACTGTATTTCTCAGTATTCTAACAAAATATGGGCTATTAAAAAACCTTATGAACTGCGCAAAACCAACCCATTCACTTCCCTTAATACCAAGTCTCGGATTGTAATCCATAAAGGCTATAATAGCACCATACATTGGTTTATAGTGAAATATAATATAAAATATTAAAACCGGTAGAACTAAAATATACAAACTCTTATTTAGCTTTAAATCTTTTTTTATTTTAGAAAATATCGTGTTTTTCATATTATCACCTTTACAAACCGATGCCTGTAGGCACCGGTCTGCCAAATATCATATCTTACTATCTTGCATTGTATCTTTCCAATGCCGCATTCTCCATTTCCAATACCTTGTCAATTCCCATTGACTTGATTGTACTTACATAATTGTCCCACTCAGACATATCCATAGTTCCAAGGATAAACTTTAATGTACATTCATCTCTGTATGTATTTACCTCAGTCATTACTCTTGCTATTTCTTTACTCTCTTCCGCATTAGAGTTATAGGCGGAATTGTATACTTCTTCATATTTGTATCTGACCAAAGCTTTAATGCCTCTTTTTGCTCATCAAGTGAGAAATACTGTAGTATGTACTCTTCATCTTGAACGAAAGGTCCATTGTAGTTTGCTCTTACATGTCCTGCCATAGAATGAGTTATTGACATATCGGGGTTATTGAGTAAAAGATCTGTATATGTATATTTGCCGTCTTTCATCTCATAACTTACACCCTCTTTACCGAAATTGAAAAGTACATGTCCGGCTTCACTGTATCCATAATCTAAGAGTCTTGCTGCCACTTCCACATCCTTACAACTTGTTGTGATTGCCGCACATCCAAGTCCTCCCGGATAGAAATTATCTCTCTGTCCCATTTCAGGTTTCTGTCCCGCTTCCAGTGTAGGATATGGTGCTCCTACAAGTCTGAAATCAGGATTTGTCTCTTTTCCGGCCTTGGTCCAGTTTCCCATACCGCTGCCGCCCCAAGCAAATGACGCACCTGCAGCCCCGCTTGTTATCTTTGCCGCTACCTGATCATTTGTAAGTGTTGCAAGATCCGGATCTAAAAGTCCCGCCTTCATCCACTCACTCATCTTTTGAAGATAATTTTTGTATGAATCCTCTATAGCACCATATGTAATCTTACCATCCTTTAAATAGAATGTTCTTCTTGCACCATATGCACAGGCAAAAGGATTGTTGTTTGTAAGATCCGGTACTGAATACCAGTAGGCAAATGCTCCTGTAGCTCCCTTTTTCTCCTTGAAAGCTGTAAGCACTGTTTCCCATTCATCCACTGTCTTCGGTACTTCAAGTCCAAGTTCATCGAGCCAGTCACCTCTAAGCATCGGTCCCATACTGGTAAGCAGAAGGTCTCCGCCTCTTATAAACGGGAAGCAATAATAATCACCATTGTCTGTTCTTATCATTTTATCCACATCCGGATGATCCTTCAAATATGCCTTTATATTCGGGCAATACTTATCAAATACATCATTCAAAGGAATTATTACGCCGTCATCAATAGCCTTTTGCGGTCCGCCTTCATATCCGAACCACTCCCATTCTACGATATCAGGTAATTCCTCATCCAGCAGCATAAGATTGAACTGCTCTTTTTCCTGACCGAGTGCAGGATGCTTGTACTCTACAGCAATTCCTGATTGTTCGTGCAGATTTTTATAAAAGTCGGTCTCTCCAAGATTTCCATAATTAGCTGAAACATTGACATTAAGTGGAATCCAATAAGTCAATGTCTTATCTGTTTCCATAGGATAAGAGAACTCTTTATTCTCTACTACCGCCTCACTCGCAGTATCACTTGCTGTCTTTTCTTCCACTTTCTGTGAACAACCTGCCAAACTCATGCCCACCATACTACATACCAATAACAAACTGCCTAATTTTTTTAAGCTCTTTCTCATATTCCCTCCTTGAATTTTGTTACGATATTTAATTATTTATCTTCATTTTATACGAAAATATTATACTTTTCAATCAGTTTTTTGGAGGATATATGTTCAGCTCTAATAAATATTGTATAATTTTTTTGTCAATATCTTTTTTTATTTATATGCATTTTAAGGACTTTTTTTATTAGTTTTGCATATATTTAATACCTAACTTTTACCAATAATTACAACCATTCATCTTTCTCATCCTTCCAATATATACTCATCTTTAAATACATTTCGAAGTATTCAAATAAAAAAGTCACAAAAGCTTCAACTTTTGTGACCTCACTTTATTCCCATCTTTCAAACAAATCTTCAAACTTCAGGGTATCATCTTTTTTTATAACTTTACTTCTGCCGTCCCCGTAATCATAGCTGAAGGTTGTCCACAAGTTTCTCTTTCCGAATCCTATTTTTACAAGTTTATCTAAAACGATACCGCCCTGTGGAAGCTCTTTTTTCAAAAAGTCGCACAGTTCATCAAGAGTTTTTATATCGACAAAATCATTTATACCCTGTTTGAAGGTTATGGACTTATACTCATTGTCATCTTTATCATAAACCCTTATATGCTTCATATTTTGATTGAAGTTATTTATTCTCTCGGCTGTTTCATTGCCCTCTATAAGAGAAAAACCTCCCTGCATATAGGCTTTTTCTATCTTATAATCCTTTAATGTATCATCTTTTTCGGTTTCTCTTTCGATGTTAACATTTTTACCGTCATACTTCACGTCATAAATATCGCCTTTAAAATCCATATATTTTAAACGGGAACATGTGGCATTTGCAACCATGCATTTTACACTTGCCTCTTCCTGAAATCCCTTTTTAAGGCTTGGCTTTGAAAGCTCTTTTTTATCCTCTTTAGACTTTGAGTATTCAGCCATATCATCCTCGGAACTCTTAGGCCTTGATATATTCATCATTAGAAAAACCGCAACTATAACTACCGCAACTGCTGCTATAATAATTAAATTCATATCTTCTTCTTTCTGACATCTGCCTCTTTATCTTCTCCGGCAATAAGTACCATGCAACTTCTGCCTTCAACCGATATCTTTCTTTGGTCTTTTGTATTTACAGCTTCTTTCTTAAAAGGAGAATTTATATCATCAGTATTTACCAATATCTTCCAAGAGCTTCCCCTCTTTATAGTAGGAAGAGAAAACTCATGTCTGTCCCAATGCATATTTAAGATAATATATATATCCTGTTTTCCTTCTATAAATATTCCCATCTGCCTGTTATAGTATTCAAAATCCGGTTTCCACACCTGCATACCATGAACAGAGGTTTTAGACTTTTCTACACCCACAATATACTCTCTTCTGAATCCAAGCATAGCCCTTACAAAGTCAAGAAAATCCTTATTCTTGTTTACAAGTTTCCAATTAAAATAGCTTATATCATTGTCCTGACAGTATGTATTATTATTTCCGTTCTTTGACTGTAATATCTCATCGCCGCTGCATATACAAGGAGTACCTTTTGATATCATCAAAAGTAAAACTGCATTCAAATACATCCTTTTTCTTAGGTTAAGCACCTGCATCTTTTTGGTGTCACCCTCAAATCCGCAGTTCCAGGAGAAGTTCATATTTGATCCGTCCGCATTGTCCTCTCCATTGTCTTCATTATGCTTATAATCATATCTGTATATATCGGCAAGTGAAAATCCGTTGATATCCGAAATAAAGTTTAAATAATTACTCTTATCTGCAATCACATTTGCAACGAAAGGAACCATTCCCTCATCACCTTCAGATATTTTCTCATATTGTTCATATAATCATAATCCATATAGATGATGTTTTTGCCCTTGCTTTCATATATCTTATTTGTAAATATAAATTTGCAATCAAGAAGATAAGGATCTTTTACAATATCCTCACAGTAGTCAACTCCTGTGAGATGAAAACCATCTATGTGGTATTCGATTTTCCAGTATCTTAATACATCAATTATATAGCTGATATTCTTCCCCGCAAAGAAAAATTCCTGTATAACTCCAATACCTGCTTCATGCAGGGCTTTTACCATACTCTTATATTCATTTACAGGATTTCTGTTTTTTCTGGTAGAATAACTTGCCTTCGGTGCAAAGTTTAAACCGTCTGCATATCCCCAATAGTTTAGTCTGATTTTTTCCTGTTTTTCTTTCTTCTCCTTATCAAAAAGAGAAATCCAGCTTCCACCGACTCTTATAAATTCATCAAATTCGGTAGCAGGCATTATGTCAACAAAATCGACTCCCAAGTCTTTTAAATAGTCTATCTTACTTATAAGTCCTTTAAATGTACCCTTATCCACAACCTTTGAGCTGTTTGATTTTGTAAAACCTCTTATATGAAGCCTGTAAATAAATGCTTCCTCCAAAGTTTTATTGTCTAAGTTGTTTTTAAGATCATTCTCCCTGTCAAATTCACTTATAAATACCGGACATCTTCTTGGGTTATCTATAAGACTCGTTTTACCGAAACTGTCTCTGCCTGAAAAACATTTACCGTATTCATCCGGAAACAGTCCTTTTTCATCTTCAAGAGCATACTCAAAAGTTTTCTTAAGGCGTGTATTTACCTGTAAAAACCACACATCTCCTATTCTTGATTCTTTAGGAAACTCTATTCTTTCTACAGGCGCTTCTTCATTTCTTTCATAAAGGTTTAAATAAAGTCGTTCACATTTTCTTATAACCTTTATACAAAAATAAGAGGGCGTCACAGTCATACCAAGCGGACAAGAATAACTTCTACCTCTTTCTCTCTGAACTACCATAACGCACCTCCTTTAAGTTATATATTTATATTTCAATATCCAGTTCTACCGGACAATGGTCTGAACCTAAATATCACTATGTATCTTAGCTTCCTTTATTCTATCTTTTAATTTATCAGAAACTATAAAATAGTCAATACGCCAACCTACATTCTTAGCTCTGGCACCGCCCATATAAGACCACCATGAATAAGCATCTGTTTTATCCGGATACAGTACTCTGAAGCTGTCGCAAAAGCCCGAGGATAAAATAACATCCATCTTGCCTCTTTCCTCATCTGTAAAACCGGCATTTTTTCTATTGGTCTTAGGATTTTTCAAATCTATCTCTTTATGAGCAACATTCAAATCACCACAGAATATTACAGGCTTTTTTTCTTCAAGCTTTAAGATATAGGCAAGGAAAGCATCCTCCCAAGTCATTCTGTAGTCAAGTCTTGTAAGACCTCTTTGAGAGTTTGGAGTATAGCAGGTTATCAGATAAAAATCTTCATACTCTGCCGTGATAACTCTTCCCTCATTATCATGTTCCTCTATACCGATGCCGTAAGTTACATTAAGCGGCTTATCTTTTGTAAAAACAGCTACACCGGAGTAACCTTTTTTTTGCGCATAGTTCCAATAATCATAATATCCCGGAAGATCAAGCTCTATTTGACCTTCTGAGAGCTTCGACTCCTGTATGCAAAAAATATCAGCATCAATATCTCTAAAGAAGTCTAAAAATCCCTTGGTAACAGCGGCTCTAAGGCCGTTGACATTCCATGAAATCATTTCTTTGTACTTGCCATATCAATCATCACTCTCTTCATCTGCTGAAACTGTATATGTAAATCTCTTTCTTGCCATCTCATCAGATTCAAGATATTCATCATATGTGGTTATCTTATCTATAAGACTTCCGTTAATGATCTCCATAATTCTGTTTGCAGTAGTCTGAACTACCTGATGGTCTCTTGATGAGAAGATAAGTACACCCTTGAACTTTATAAGTCCTGTATTGAGTGCTGTAATAGACTCCATATCAAGGTGGTCGGTAGGCTCATCGAGTATAAGTACATTTGCTCCGCTTATCATAAGCTTTGAGAGCATACAACGAACCTTCTCTCCTCCTGAAAGTACCTTAACTTTCTTTACTCCGTCTTCACCTGCAAAGAGCATTCTTCCAAGGAAGCCTCTTACATATGTTGCATCCTTTATCTCAGAGTATGCTGTAAGCCATTCAACTATTGTCTCTTCACCGGAGAAATCCTTGGTATTGTCCTTAGGGAAGTAACTCTGTGTGGTGGTAAGTCCCCATTTATAGCTTCCGCTATCAGGCTCCATCTCTCCTACAAGGATTTTAAAAAGAACTGTCTTTGCCTTTTCATTCGGTCCTACAAGAGCCACTTTATCTTCTCTGTTTATTACAAAACTGATATTATCCAAAACTTTCTCGCCGTCGATAGTCTTTGAAAGATTCTCCACTGTAAGAACTTCATTACCGATCTCTCTTGCAGGCCTGAAGTCAATATACGGATATTTTCTTGAAGAAGGTTTAATATCATCAAGCTCAATCTTTTCCAAAGCTCTTTTTCTGGATGTAGCCTGTTTTGATTTTGAAGCGTTAGCGGAGAATCTTTGGATAAACTCCTGCAACTCCTTGATCTTTTCTTCTTTCTTTCTGTTTGCTTCCTTCATCTGGCGGACCATAAGCTGACTTGACTCATACCAGAAATCATAGTTTCCGGCATATAGCTGTATCTTGCCATAGTCGATATCTGCAATCATCGTACAGACTTTATTAAGGAAATATCTGTCATGAGATACAACTATAATTGTATTCTCAAAGTTTATAAGGAACTCTTCAAGCCAGGCAATAGCATCCAAATCAAGGTGGTTTGTAGGCTCGTCAAGCAAAGTATATCAGGGTTACCAAAAAGTGCCTTTGCCAGAAGTACCTTTACCTTGAGGTTTGAAGGCATCTCACTCATCAATGTATAGTGATATTCTGTATCTACACCAAGTCCGTTAAGTACCGATGCCGCATCGGATTCAGCTTCCCAACCGTTCATATTGGCAAACTCACCTTCAAGTTCTGCCGCCTTTATACCGTCTTCCTCGGTAAAGTCAGCCTTTGCATATATTGCATCCTTTTCCTTCATTATCTCATAGAGTCTTGCATTTCCCATGATTACAGTATCCAAAACAGTATATGTATCATATTTGAAATGGTCCTGCTCCAAGAATGAAAGTCTCTCCCCCGGTGACATAACTATCTCACCGTTTGTAGGCTCTATCTGACCTGAGAGTATCTTAAGGAAGGTTGACTTTCCCGCACCGTTTGCTCCTATAAGTCCATAACAGTTGCCCGGTGTAAATTTTATATTGACATCTTCAAAAAGGGCTTTCTTCCCTAATCTGAGGGTTATTCCATTTGCACTAATCATTATAATTCTCCTAAGAGTTTATCAACTGCCGCCATCTTTGTACATAGGCACAGAAGGTTTGCGGCTATCTCCAAATCACCTACAGGTGGGAATGAAGGAGCGATACGAATGTTCTTATCATCCGGATCTTTTCCTCCCGGGAATGTAGCTCCTGCACCTGTCATTACAACACCGGCTTTTTTACATTTTGATACAACTTCCTTGGCACATCCGTTCATAGTATCAAATGAAATAAAATATCCGCCCTTTGGCTTTGTCCAGCTTGCTATTCCAAGACCGCCAAGTTCATTTTCAAGAGTTTCTATTACCATCTCAAACTTCGGTCTGAGTGAATCGGCATGCTTTTTCATATGCTCTACCATACCATGGATATCCTTGAAATATCTAACATGTCTGAGCTGATTTACCTTATCATGACCGATTGTCTGATTCTTTAACTGATTTTTGATATCCTCAAGGTTGTTATGTGATGTGGCAAGTGCTGCAATACCTGAACCCGGGAAAGTAACCTTTGATGTAGAAGCAAACTTATACACAAGATCAGGATTTCCGGCTCTCTTACACTCTGCCAAAATCTCTATAAGATGATCCTGATCAAGGTCATAGAGATGATGAATTGTATATGCATTATCCCAGTAAATTCTAAAATCCTTTGCTGCAGGCTTCAGTCTCGCAAATCTTCTTACCACCTCATCTGAATATGAGTTTCCTGTAGGGTTTGAATACTTCGGTACACACCAGATTCCCTTTATGGAATCATCCTTTTTTACAAGCTCCTCTATCATATCCATATCAGGGCCGCTCTCAAGCATCGGTATACATACATTCTCAAATCCAAAATACTCTGTGATGGCAAAATGTCTGTCATAGCCCGGTACAATACAGAGGAATTTCACCTTGTCAAGCTTACACCAAGGTATAGAACCCATTACTCCATGTGTATATGATCTTGAAATACAATCATACATTATATTAAGACTTGAGTTTCCGTAAATAATCAGATTATCCGCAGGAACCTCCATCATATCACCCATAAGCTCCTTCGCCTCAGGAATACCGTCAAGTACACCGTAGTTTCGACAATCGGAACCGTTCTCGCTCATAAGATCCTTATCTGATGTAAGTACATCCATAAGTCCCATAGAAATATCAAGCTGCTCCTGTGAAGGCTTTCCTCTACTCATATCAAGTTTTAAGTCTCTGTTTTGCATTGCCTTATATTCCGCTTTAAGGCTCTTTTTAAGCTCTAAGAGCTCTTCTTTTGTCAACTCTGCGTATGGCTTCATTATCTTCTCCTTATACCTACTTGTTATTTTTGCTCATTTCTTCAAGCTTTGCATTCAACTCATCTAATTTCTTTTGGCATTCAAGTATCTTTGATCTCTGATCAAATACCAGCTCATCATCTTTTAAAAGATCATTGGCCGCTACATACTCTCCTATAACCATTTTGTAGGACTTTATAATATCCTCTTCTATTTTTATGTCTCTTTTGAGCTTTGTAATATCTGCAATTTCCTTGCCCTTATTCAAAGCGTTCTGTGCTATTTTCTGTCCTTCTTCTTTTGCAATACTTCCATATATGCTCAACTTCTTGAAAAAATCTTCCATATAGCCTCCTTTATCCAAATATTAACAGTATAATTACTTTATCAACTTTTAGCAAGTCTAAGGTTACACTTAAACAATAATTTATTTTAATGCCAAAAATGCAGCCAGATTTCCTCTGATTTCTCCCATTATTCTGTGAGAGTAAAGTATATCGGGATTACATGCGGTACAAATATTTGATGTAAATATATTCTCCGGCAAAACTCGGGCCTCTTTTAATACTATTTCATTGGCCTTCCAAAGTGAAAGCCTGAAATGATCTTTTCCGTCTTCTCTAAAAATACTCTCGATATCTTCCCTCTTAAAGTTTTTTGAAAACTCTTCATAAACATCTTCGCTTACCTGATAGCAGTCTTGACAAATCCCCGGACCTATACAGGCAATTACATCCTTTGCATCTGTTCCGAAGTTTTTTGCCATCTCATCTATCATTACCGCACCCATTTTCTTACAAGTACCTCTCCACCCCGAATGCGCAAGCCCTATCACCTGTTTTTTACTGTCATAAAAATAAAGTGGAATACAGTCTGCAAAAAAAGCCCCCAAGGTAATGCCTCTCTCATTAGTTATCAGTCCGTCAATATTTCTATAATCTCTTTCAACCGATACTCCCTTACCCATGTCACTTTTATCCACTACTCTTACATTGGTGGAATGCTCCTGATATGAGAGCACAAAACTGTCTTCCTTTACACCAAGGGCTTTTGCCATTCTTTTATAATTTTCAAGTACACCCTCTTTATTATCAGGCTCTCTGCTAAAACTTAAATTCATGGAGGCATAGGGGCCCTCACTCACCCCTCCTATCCTTGTAGAAAACCCGTTAATAAGCTCGGTATATTTTTCCAATGCTTCAAACGAAAAATATTCCACTCCGTTTTTTGCCTTTTTCAGTTTCAAAATATTTTTATCATTCTTTTTTAATATCTTTATGCTCAATAAAATGCTCCTTTTATCCAGTCTATCTTTTCGCCCATTATTCCTATACAGTCAAATCTTATACTATGTGTGAAATAATGCTTTTCATTAAGATAGTATCTTGCCAGTTTTCTTATTTTTTGTTGCTTAAAATATCCCACAGACTCAAGCGGATATCCGAAGCTTTCATCTTTCCTGTATTTTACTTCTATAAATAATAATGTATTACCTTCTTTGGCTATAATATCTATCTCGCCAAATCTGTTTTGGTAGTTTCTTTCAAGTATTATAATACCTTTATTTTCAAGAAAAGAGGCAGCCATTGCCTCCCCCTTGTTTCCTATTTCTCTTTTATTCACTTACAAAGTTTCCTATAAATGATTTTCTATGTATGTCACATGGTCCTATTTTCTTTAAAGCCGCTATATGTGTTGCCGTACCATAGCCCTTATTTGACGCAAAGCCGTACTCCGGATAAATTTTATCATACTCTGCCATAAGCCTGTCTCTGGTGACCTTTGCAAGTATGCTTGCTGCGGCTATATTTACACTTTTCGCATCTCCTTTTACTATACCCACCTGCTTTATATTTATATCAGGTATATGTACGGCATCCACCAGTAAAACATCCGGTGTTTTTTCAAGTGCATGTATAGCCTCTCTCATTGCCTCATAAGTAGCCTGCAATATATTTATCTCATCTATCAAAGTATTTGAAGCAATACCTATACCGTACGCTATGGCATTTTGCTTTATTTCATCAAATAAAACATCTCTTCTTTTTTCTGTCACCTTCTTGGAATCATTTAAAAAAGGAAGGAAGATGTCCTTTGGCAAAATTACCGCCGACGCCACCACGGGACCTGCAAGCGGCCCTCTGCCTGCCTCATCTATACCGGCAATATATGCCAAATCTCTGTATTTATTTTCAAATTCTCTCATGCCCTCAAGTCTTACTCTCTCAAGGGCAAGTTTTTCTTCACTTATTTTCCTCATCCTGTTTTCCTACGGCATTTGAAGTGTTACTCTTCCAAGTTTTCCGGACCTGAACTCATTTACAAAGATACCGGCAGCCTTATCATAGTCAAGCTCATTGCCCTTCTTTGTACAGCCTCTTAAGTTTGCTATTTTTATTAAAACGGCATTTTCATCATCACCGTCTTCCATCTCAAATCTTTCTGTAAGTATCTCGGGCCTATTTTTAATAAACCATTTGATAAGTTCAAGCCCAAGCTCTCTTATATCTATGATCATATCGTTTATAGAGCCGATAAATGCTATCATCTCTCCCACAGTTTCATCTTCAAACTTTGGCCAAAGTATTCCGGGAGTATCTAAAAGCTCTATCTGACCTTTAAGTTTTATCCACTGATTTCCCTTTGTAACTCCGGGCTTATTTCCGGTCTTTGCCATGACTCTTCCTGAAACCGAATTTATAAGTGTGGACTTGCCGACATTCGGAATACCTGCCACCATTGCTCTTACGGGTCTGTTTTTAATTCCTCTCTTGGCATCTCTTTCTCTCTTATCCTTTGAAACATTCTCTATAGCCTTTATCAGTGCATTCACTCCGTTTTTCTTTCTGGAGTCCATAAACATACACTCATAACCCTGCTCCTTATAATGGCTTGCCCATCTATTGTTCGCACTCTCATCTGAGAGATCAGCCTTGTTTAATATAATAATTCTGGACTTATTGGATCCCAGTTCCATAATTTCCGGATTTCTTGTAGCCTCAGGTGCTCTGGCATCCGTCATCTCTATAATAATATCCACAAGCTTTATGGCATCTGACATGGCTCTTTTTGCCTTAGTCATATGACCCGGGTACCATTGTATCTTCATAAACTATCCTTTCATCAGGCCTTATTTTATAAAACCTATCCTTTTTACAGGCAATACTCTAATCCATGCATTACCTATGATCATGTCTTCTGTTACATTTCCTATTGTAGAGATTCTTGAGTCCTCACTTCCCACTCGGTTATCACCCAATACAAAATATTCATTGCTTGCCAGCTTAATTTCATCTGCCGCCAAACCGCCTGATGAAGCCTCAGAAAACTTATCAAGTACCTCACCGTCTATATAAACCGAACCATCTCTTATATTAACACTTTCACCCGGAAGCCCTATGACTCTTCTGATACATACTCTTCCATCAGTGTTTTCAAATGCTATCAAATCATATCTTTTAGGTTTTAAAAAGGTATATGCGGCTTTATTTATAAGTACAGCCTCTCCCTGCTCTATCTGCGGTGACATGGACTGACCGACCATAAAGGTTTTTGCTCCAAATATAAACACCACAAACCAGGCAAGCGAGAGTATCACTGCCAATTGCATCAATATATCGAGTATTATTAAAAATTTTGACTCTTGTTTTTTTATTTTCATTTATTGACCTGTTTTTTTATTTTGTTTTTTGTTAAACTGATTATAGCATAAATGATGTTAGGAGAAAACTATGGAATATCGTATAGAGCATGACTCTATGGGCAGTATTGAAGTACCTGCAGACAAATATTACGGAGCTCAAACAGCAAGAAGTCTTTCAAACTTTAAAATCGGTACTGAAAAAATTCCGGCGGAGGTGATACGAGCGTTTGCATATCTGAAATCTGCTTGTGCCGCTACAAATCTTGAGCTTGGAAAACTGACGGAGGAAAAGTCGAATATTATAAGTACAGTTTGTACTGAAATACTTGAAGGTAAGCTGGACGAGCACTTCCCACTCTCAGTATGGCAGACCGGCAGCGGTACTCAGAGCAATATGAACGTAAATGAGGTAATCACCAATAGAGGAAATGAGATCTTGGGTAAAAAGCTTTTACACCCGAATGATGATGTAAATATGTCACAAAGCTCAAATGACACCTTCCCCGCCGCAATGCATATAGCAGCAGTCTTAGAAGTACAGGATAAACTCCTGCCTTCTTTAGAGAAGCTTATACTTGCATTTAAAAAGCTTGAAGAGGAAAATAAAGGAATTGTAAAATCCGGAAGAACACATTTACAAGATGCCACTCCCATATCCTTTTCACAGGAGATAAGCGGATGGAGGGCCTCTCTTGAAAATGATTATAAGCAAATAGAAAGTGCACTTCCCTTTATAAAAAAGCTTGCACTCGGTGCCACTGCGGTGGGTACGGGACTGAACGCTCCAAAGGGCTTTGATACTCTGGTTGCAAAGAATATCTCAAAACTTACCGGTACAGACTTTATCACCGACAGCAATAAATTCCATGCTTTAACTTCAAAGTCCGAACTTGCCTTTGTACATGGAGCACTTTCATCTCTTTCAGGCGATTTAATGAAAATAGCAAATGATATCAGATGGCTTTCAAGCGGACCAAGATGCGGCCTCGGTGAAATATTTATCCCTGAAAACGAACCCGGAAGCTCCATAATGCCCGGAAAGTAAATCCCACACAGTGCGAGTCAATGACCATGGTATGTGTACAGGTAATATCAAATAATACGGCTGTAAATATGGCTTCAAGTCAGGGCAATTTTGAATTGAATGTTTTTATGCCTGTGCTTATTCATAATTTTCTTCAATCTGTCAGAATTTTATCTGAAGGTATGGACTCATTCAGGGTTCACTGTGTGTGCGGTATCAAGGCAAACAAACAAAAAATGCATGAAAATCTGCATAACTCACTGATGCTTGTTACTGCCATCAGCCCCTATATAGGATATGAAAATGCTGCAAAGGTTGCCAAACTGGCTCATGAGAAAAATATTTCTTTAAAAGAGGCGACCCTTTATATGAATCTTATGACAGAGGAAAAATTTGATGAGGTATTTAAACCTGAAAAAATGATATAAAAGAAAGGATATTTATGGAACAAACTAAGAAGCAGGATATGACCAAGGGGAATATTACCTTCGGGCTTTTATTATTCTTCTTCCCCATACTCCTTGGAACTTTCTTCCAACAGCTGTATAACACTGCAGACGCTGTTATCGTAGGTCAAAATGTCGGAAAACTCGGACTTGCGGCCGTAGGTGGAACCACAAGTACAATAATCAATCTTTTTATAGGCATTTTTGTAGGATTATCCTCCGGCTTCAGTGTAATCGTCTCACAGCACTATGGCGCAAAAAACAGCAAACTTGTAAGTATATGCGTTCATACTTCAATTGCGTTTTCACTTATAGTGGGAATCATAGTCAGTATATTAGGTATAATATTTTCAAAGACAATGCTCGCAAATATGAATATTCCGGATGATATGATGTCTATGGCATTGCCCTATTTGCAAATATACTTTCTGGGACTTGCACCTAATCTTATCTACAATATGGGAGCCGGTCTCCTTCGTGCTGTAGGTGATTCCAAAACTCCGCTTATATTCCTTGTTATAAGCTGTTTGTGAATATAGTTTTAGATATTATATTGATACACTATATGAATATGGGAGTAACAGGTGCAGCCGTTGCAACCGTTACATCGCAAATAATCAGTGCCTTATTGGTTATTATAGTTCTTTATAGGAGAAATGATGCATTAAAATTAAGATTAAAGAGTTTACAAATTAATTTCTCGGAGCTAAAGAAGATGATAAGTATAGGTACTGCCGCAGGAATGCAGTCAGCCATGTACACCATTGCAAATATACTTATTCAGGCCTCTATAAACAGTCTCGGTACCGATACAATTGCCGCCTTTACCGCCTATGGTAAAATAGACACCCTCTTTTGGATGACTATACAGTCTCTCGGAATCTCTGTTACCACCTTCACCGGACAAAATTTCGGCTACGGTAATAAAGAAAGAGTAAAAAAAGGAATAATTTACGGAATGATTTTGTCGGTCGTAATTACCGGAATAGTAATGGTGCTGTTAAAGCTTTTCGGAAGAAGTATCTATACCTTATTTACTCAAGATGAAAATGTATTAAAGATAGGTTCGCAGATGCTTGACTTTATGGTTATTGCCTTCCCCGCATATATTATTATTGAGATATTCTCAGGGTCTCTTCGAGGAATCGGAGACAGCTGGATACCTATGATAATGACCGCCGGAGGTGTATGCGTACTTCGAATAGTCTGGATAATTGTAATGGTACCAAAATTCCCGAATTTCTATACAATACTCTGGGCTTATCCGCTTTCATGGATCATAACCAGTACACTGTTTTTGATATATATGTTCGGCTTTAGTAAGATGAAACTCTGGTTAAAATCAAATATATATGTTATTGATTAAATAAATAGCTGCCGCTCTGAATGCATATACAATTATACTGTAGTCTTACTGCTGTAATTTAAATTGTATGCTTTAAGCGGCAGCTTTATTTTATCTCGGTTTTCTTACTTCTATACCTCTTGACTCTATGCTTTGTCTTATATTCAGCATTTGCTGATCCGTATTTGCTATTACATCGGCACATTCTTTAAGCTGTCTTTCAACATCATCGGAGTCAATAAAATCCTTTTTGTATTTTAGCTGATGGTCAAGGCTTGCCCAAAAATCCATGGCAATAGTTCTTATCTGTACCTCAACTCTCATCGGCTGCTTTTTGTCTGAGAAAAATACCGGTATCTCAATAATAAGATGATAGGAGCGGTAGCCGTTTTCCTTCGGCTTTTTTATATAATCCTTAACCGCAATCAGTTTTACATCATCCTGCCTTGTAAGCATATCCGCCACTTCATAAATGTCATCAAGGAAGGAACATATAACCCTGATGCCTGCCACATCATCCAAATTATTTACAATCGACTCAAGTGTAAGCGGAAGTCCACGCCTTTTAAGCTTTTCCACAATGCTTTTAGGCTTTTTAACTCTTGACTTTATCACTTCTATAGGATTTCTTCTGTTTTTTACAGAAAGTTCATCGTTTAAGACTTCCAACTTGGTCTTCACTTCTCTGATTGCACCGGTATACATCATCATGGCTTCTTGAAACTTCTGCGCCATTTCATGTATTTCCTCCGGTATCTGAACCAGATCCGGAACTTGTACAATGGACTGCTCCAACTCATTATTCGGGTTACTTGATATATACATAAGCTCTCCACTTCTTTTGCATACTCTTACCGGTATACTCCGGTTAAAATAATTATTTTAAAATATAATCTGCCGCTTCATCAAACCATGGTGCTTCAACATATTCTACAAGGCCTGCATCCACCTGTCTTGCCACTTCAGGATCTATAGGCAGTTTTGCAAGTACCTTCAAGCCTTCTTTTTCGGCGATCTCATCAATATGACTCTTTCCGAATATCTCATGTCTGCTTCCACAATCAGGACATTCAAAATAGCTCATATTCTCAACCAGACCAAGTATCGGAACATTCATCTTTTTAGCCATATTTACAGCTTTTGCAACTATCATAGAAACAAGCTCCTGAGGACTTGTGACTATTATGATTCCGTCAACAGGTATTGACTGGAAAACTGTAAGCGGAACATCACCTGTACCCGGAGGCATATCCACAAACATATAGTCGATATTATTCCATACCGTATCCTTCCAAAACTGCTTTACAACGCCCGCTATTACAGGACCTCTCCATATAACCGGATCTGTCTCATTCTCCAAAATAAGATTTGTACTTACCACATTGATTCCGGTAGTTGTAACAGCCGGAATCATAAGCTGATCATATGTAACGCCTAACTTTCCGCTAAGACCGAATGCCTTAGGTATTGAAGGTCCTGTAATGTCGGCATCTATAATACCTACTCTAAAACCTTTTGACATCGCCTTAACAGCCATCAAAGATGTCACAAGGCTCTTACCTACTCCACCTTTTCCGGAAACAATACCTATTACTTTGTTTACACTGCTTTGAGGGTCCAGCTCTTCCCTAAATTCATTATTTGCCATATTAAAACCACATAGACTTATGTCTACGATTTCCTTTCTTACTTATATAATACTTATAATATATAATACTTATAATACTCTTTGAGTACAAAGTAATTATACTAAAATAATCAATATTTTTCTATGCATTTTGTTACACATCTGACTTTTATATATTAAATCTTCTCAACTACCTTTACATTATTACTTCCAAGTCTTTCTGCCAATACGCTTGCCGCAAAATCTGCAGGTACTCCCCACTCACTTCCAAGATCCTTTTTGGCCCTTTCCTTCTTCAGATATATGATTACCCTGTCGTCTCCGCTCATAGTACCTATATCCGCTAAAAGATTTCCAAGGTCTTCCTCATAAGTTTCCTTGTCATTATACTGTATCCAAAGCTCTTTTTTCACTCTGCCAAACTCTCTTACGGTATCTACTATAAGCTTACCTTCCTCTTCACCCGAGGTATCAACTCTGCCTTTTACAAAGACTTTTCCGCCCTCTACCAACTCACTGCCATGGTTTTCAAAAGCCTTTGGAAATACAACAAGTTCTACTCTTCCAAATAAGTCTTCCAAAGTACATATTGCCATCATATCGCCTTTTTTGGTGAATCTCTTATTTACCTCCACCAGTAATCCGCCAATAGTGATTTTTCTTCCTGACTCCAATGAAATATCACCATTTTCATCAGGATAGAAATCAATGCTTCTTGCATCGGAATATTTTTCCAAAAGTGAAGTATATTCTTCCAGTGGATGTCCACTGACATACATTCCCATAACTTCCATCTCATATTTTAGAAGTTCTTCTTTTGGATATTCCTCTATATGTACAAGCTCAGATACAAAGCTGTCTTTATCCTCTTCACTCACTACATCAAAAAATGACATCTGACCGGGAATTACAGCCTTGCTCTCTTTTGATTTTTTGTCTATCAAAAGCTCCGCATTCAACATCTTCTCATGCCTGTTGCCTTCCATACTGTCAAGAGCTCCGGCTTTTATAAAACTTTCAATACTTCTCTTATTCAAATCTTTTTGCGGAAGTCTGTTAATAAAGTTTTCAAGCGAGATAAACTTTCCGTTTAAGGTCCTCTCTCTTACAAGTGTATCTGATACAGCTTTCCCACACCCTTTATGGTTGAAAGACCGAATCTTATGCCTTCCTTATCAACACTGAAGGCGCCCTCTCCCAAATTTACATCCGGCGGCAGTATCTTTATTCCCATATCGGAAAGGCTTCCCATATATTCTGCCAGCTTCGGAGGATTATCACTAACCGAAGTAAGTGAAGCCGCCATAAATTCCTTAGGATAATAATATTTAAGATAAGCTGTTTGATATGAGATGACTGCATAACAGGCAGCATGAGATTTGTTAAAGGCATAGCTGGCAAAGTCTATCATTTCATCAAAGATCCTGTTTGCTATCTCCTCACTTAATCCGTTATTTATACAGCCCTTGATACTCTTTTCTTCATTGCCGTAAATGAAATTTTTTCTCTCCATCTCCATTACATGAGCTTTTTTCTTACTCATGGCACGACGAACCTCGTCACTTCCTCCCATAGTATATCCTGCCAAATCACGCACTATCTGCATTACCTGCTCCTGATAAACTATACAGCCGTAGGTCGGCTCAAGTATGGAAATAAGTTGCGGTGTATCATAACTTACCTTATCTTTATTGTTCTTACCTGCAATATATTTGGGGATAAAGTCCATAGGACCCGGACGATAAAGCGAGATACCGGCAATTATATCCTCCAGATTTTCAGGTTTCAATCGCTTCATAAAGCTTTGCATTCCGGCACTCTCCAGCTGAAATACCGCATCGGTCTTTCCTGTGGATATAAAATCATATACCTTCTTATCGTCATAATCTATCTTTTTTAAATCGATATCTACATCATAATTTTTCTTTATCATCGCCAGTGCATTTTGTAGCACGGTAAGCGTACGCAGTCCCAAAAAGTCCATCTTTAAAAGACCGAGCTCTTCTAAAGTTGTCATGGTAAATTGGGTGGTAACCGCATCATCCACACCAAGCGCAAGCGGTACATATTCCTCAACAGCTTTTTTGGATATCACCACACCCGCCGCATGAATACTCGCATGTCTTGGTAGTCCCTCAAGTTTCAAACTGTAATTTATAAGTTCATGAACCACTTCATCACTGTCATAAAGTTCTTTAAGTTCCTTATTTCTCTCAAGTGCAAGCCCTAAAGTAATATCTTTATCCATCGGTATCATCTTAGCAATGCTGTCGCATCTGGCATATGGGATCTCCATAGCCCTTCCGACATCTCTGATAACACCTCTTGCCTGTAATGTACCGAAAGTAATTATCTGGCATACTCTTTCACTTCCGTATTTATTTACCACATATTCAATAACTTCGCCACGTCTTTCATCCGCAAAGTCCACGTCTATATCGGGCATGGAAACTCTCTCAGGATTTAAAAATCTCTCAAAAATAAGATTGTACTTTATCGGATCGATATCCGTGATTCCAAGGCAGTATGATACTACGCTTCCTGCTGCGGATCCTCTTCCGGGTCCCACCGAGATTCCCTTGCTTCTTGCATAGTTTATATAGTCCCAGACTATCAAAAAATAGTCTATATAGCCCATTTTTTCTATTACGCCAAGCTCATAGTACATTCTGCTCTTTATTTCATCTCTGTTTGGATAATCATCCGGGTAATTTCTTTCAAAACCGCTTTGACACAGACTTTCCAAATATTCCTTTGCAGACATTTGATTCGGTACGGGATACTCCGGCAATTTGGTCTCACCGAATTTTATTTCCACATCACACATATCCGCTATCTTTGAAGTGTTTTCGATAGCCTCCGGTGCATATGGAAAGAGTGCCTTCATCTCATCTTCGGACTTTAAGAAAAATTGGCCGCCCTCATATCTCATCCTGTCCGGATCAGATACTGTCTTACTTGTCTGTATACAAAGCAATATATCATGTGCTTTTGCATCTTCAGCATTTATATAGTGTATATCATTGGTTGCTACAAGCGGAATATCCAGTTCTTTTCCAATCTTTACCAGAACCTGATTTACATACTTTTGCTCAGGAATTCCATGGTTTTGAAGTTCCAAATAAAAAGAATCATCGCCAAACAAATCTTTATATTTTTGTGCGGCTTTTCTTGCATCATCTTCTCTGCCTCTTGCTATCAGCTTTGGAATTTCACCTGCAAGACAGGCTGAAAGAGCTATTATACCCTCATGGTACTCCTGTAACAGTTCAAAGTCTATTCTCGGTTTATAATAAAATCCTTCTGTAAAACCTTTTGAAACTATCTTTGTCAGATTCTCATAACCCTTATCATTTTTTGCCAACAAAATAAGGTGGTAGTATCTGTCTCCCTGTTTTGCCTGCTTTCAAATCTTGAAGACGGACTTACATAGACCTCACATCCAAGTATCGGCTTAATACCTTGTGCCTTTGCCTCTTTATAAAAATCTATGACTCCATACATCACTCCATGATCGGTAATGGCAAGTGATGTCATATTAAGTTCCTTTGCACGACTTATTATCTCTTTTATCTTACAGGAACCGTCCAATAATGAATATCCTGTATGTACATGTAGATGTGTAAAAGACATATTTCTCCTCTATTTTCATTCAATACTTATTATATTATATCACATTTTGTGAAATTGGAGAGTATCTGAAAAAATCAATATTGATTATATTATGTAAATATAATTTATATCATTTTTCTTGTATTTTTCTTTACAAATGCTATAATAAACTCAATAATACAAGAAAGGAGAAGTTTTATGGCACAGACAGTTAATGTAAACTTTCGTCTCGATGAGGCGGATAAAAAGAGAATGGAAAATGTTTGTAATGAGCTTGGACTTTCTATGAGTGCAGCCTTTACTATATTTGCCAAGAAGGTTGGCAGAGAGCACCGTATACCTTTTGAAATTTCTGTAGACCCTTTTTATTCGGAGAGTAATGTAAGGTATTTGGAAGAAAAGCTTGACAAATACAACGCCGGTCAGCTTAGACTTTCCGAACATGAATTGATAGAGGATTGATGTTATGGCAAGAACACTACAGTGGGATTTTGATGCATGGGAAGACTATCTTTATTGGCAAAGTCATGATAAAAAAGCTTGAAACGGATAAATCAACTTATTAAGGATATAATTAGAAATCCTTTTGACGGCATAGGAAAACCCGAACCTTTAAAAAAGAATTTAGCAGGTCTGTGGAGCAGACGAATAGATGATGAACACAGAATTGTGTATATTATAGAATCAGATGTCATTATAATTCTATCCTGCCGTGGGCATTATAATTAATACAAAGGGAGATATCACAAAGACTAAGAAATTTTGTGATATCTCCCTCTTAAACAATAGATCACTTGTAAATAATCTATTTGCAACAGTCATGCTTTCCGTTAAGATTCCTGTTCGCATATAAAAGCACATCATTGTCCACGCTGTTAAATTCTATAAAGCATATATCTTCTACATTAATTTTTATTTTATCATAAACTTTTGCATTTGATATATCTACACATTCCATAGCTACAGATACGGCATCTGAACTAGTACCTGTTCATTCTCCCCTTATTCATCACAAATCCAAGCAGGGCACCTACTATACCTCCGAGGATATGAGTAAGATTTGAAATATTGTCCTGTACAAAGAATCCCCTGATATATCTGCTCTCCGATATATAAGAGTGCTACAAGAATAAATGTAAAAGGAATCTTTCCTTCTTTAAATCCTGCAAATGATGAAAGCAGTATAAATGCAAACACTACACCGCTTGCTCCAAGCAATCCTGAATACGGGAATACAAAGAAATGTACCAATCCTGTTACAAGTGCAGTTGCAAGAATTACAAAGAGTATATTTGCCGAGCCGTACTTTTCTTCAAGCATCGGTCCGATTACAAGTATCAGCATTATATTTCCAAGGAAATGATCAAGGTTTGCATGACCCAGTACATGTCCGAAAAATCTGATATATGTAAGCGGATTCATAAAAGACGATCTGTACACACTAAAGAACAATCTTGTAGAAAGTCCTCCTGTAATAACATCCATTACAAATACTATAAAGCTCAAAATAACAAATCCCAAAATAATCGGTGAATTAAATGAAATTTTTAATTTATTATCCATATTTTCTCCTTAACTTAGGTTCTCCTAACTTATTTAAAAAAGGGTGGATCAACCACCCTTGTTGTCTACTCTATCCACAGCTTCAACTATGTGAATGCGCATCTTGGAATTAGATGCCCTATCTCCCTCTATGTAGAGTATATATTCAACATAGACATTTATCTCATCTTCACTCATGTCTATGAGTAAAAGCTTTGTCTCTGTTTCCATATCCAATCTTCCAAAGGGAGTGTCATATATTGTTTTGTACTTACTGTTATTGGCAAATACCATCTTGGAATTCACCACACCCTCTTTAATAATTTCACCCCTGTTCTTATTTACTATTATTGTATTAAGGATAATTTCATCAAAACCTTGGGTTTCTTCCACGTAAGTTATCTTGTGTATATCACCATCAATATAGTGATTACCTGAAATATTCACGGCAATAGGATCATTCTCATCATACCTCAAATGAGAGCCGCTAATCTCAATATCTACAAATTCTTTCATAATCTTCTACCTTAAAACCATAGTAGAAGCCGCCATGCGGTCTCTACCCAACCCTAAGCTACCACTGGTTGTTATGCAAATATCAAGTTTAAAATAAAAGAATGATAGTTTACTAGAAAAATGTATCTTCCCACTATTCTATATAAAATAACCTTAAATAAAAAACTGATAACTATGCTCAACAAAGAATGCCTGTCTGCTTTATGTACACTCTTGTCTAGCCAATCCAATTTGTATGCATTCTGCAAAGCTTTAAATGTTTTTTAATCGTAACAACATTTTTATATTGTTACTAAAATTCCTCTATATTGACTATGCCGGCTTTCTTTACTATTCCGGGCATAATAGAAGATGCAAAATCACTAAATCTTTCCGCCATATCACTGACATAAAAGTCATGAAAAATCTCACCACCTTCCGAGGCACATAGATTTTCACGCTCCAACAAAGATTTCAATTCCTTCGCGGTCTCATATGCAGGATTTACAAGGGAAACTTCATCTCCCATAATCCTTCCAAAAGTCTTATACAGTAAAGGATAATGAGTACATCCCAATACCAGACTGTCAATATGTCTGCTCTTTAATTCACTAACATATCTTGAAATAATCTCATCTGTAACTCTGTCATTTATAAGCCCCTCTTCTACTAAAGGAACCAAAAGCGGGCAGGCCTTTTGTATTACTTCAAGCTCATTATTTATCTGATGAATAGTCTTCTCATATATACCGCTGGATATTGTTCCGCTGGTGCCTACAACTCCTATCCTTCCTACCTTTGTAGTATTGGTAGCCGTCACGGCACCTGCATGAATAACACCCATTATCGGTATATCAATCTCTGTCTTTAATATGTCAAGCGCAAAAGCACTGGCGGTATTGCACGCAATCACAATAGCTTTTACATTTTTTGTCTGTAAAAATTTTACAATCTGTCCGGAGTATTTGATAATGGTATCCCTAGACTTGGAACCATATGGAACCCTCGCGGTATCTCCAAAATAAACAGTACTTTCATTTGGCATCTGCGACACTATTTCCTTTGCTACCGTAAGCCCTCCGACACCAGAATCAAATATTCCTATAGGTAAATTCAAGGAAAAATCACCTTCTCTCAAAAGCCAAATCAATAAGTTTGTCAATCAGCTCTTTCTTTCCGATACCTGCAGCCTCAAATAACATAGGATACATACTTATTGCTGTAAATCCCGGCATTGTATTTATCTCGTTAAATACAATCTCTCCGTCTTCCCTTGCAAAGAAGTCCACTCTTGAAAGTCCGAATCCGTCCAAAGCCGTAAAAATCTTTTTTGCACACTCGGGGAGTTTTTCTCTCACTCCGTCCGGAAGCTTTGAATCAAGCAATGTAAGTGAATCAAGCTTATATTTTGCATCATAGTCATAGAATGTCGCAGCTGATTTTATCTCACCGACTCCGCTTGCCATTACATCTCCCGGTTTACCAAGCACTCCGCATTCCACTTCATGTCCAACTATAGTTTCTTCAACAAGAACTTTTCTGTCATGATTCAGAGCTTCTTTTATGCCTTTTTCCAGTTCCTCTCTGTTTGAAGCTTTTGATACACCTCTTGAAGAACCGGCATTTGAAGGCTTAACAAATACAGGATAATCAAACCTGTTTTCAATTCTCTTTACTACTCCCTCAAAATCCTCCCTAGCTTCATAGTCAAGTACAGGCTCATATGCAGCCTGTCTGATACCAAGTTTGTCTACTACAAGTTTGTATAGAGCTTGTCCATACCAACAGCACTGGCCAAAACTCCACATCCTACATAGGGAATTTTTGCAAGCTCCAACAGTCCCTGAATAGTACCGTCTTCACCATAGAGTCCATGCAGTACAGGGAACACCACATCCACATGAATTTCTTTATATTCCCCATCTATTTCTACTATTATACACTTTTTTGTCGCATCAGGCAAAATAAATGCACAATTATTTGAATTTATCCAACTTCCATCTTCCATCGAAGATATATTCTCAACTTTGAGCCATTTACCTTCCTTGGTGATACCGATCAAAATGAGCTCATACTTATCGGTATCCACTTGCTTTGAAATATTGGTTGCAGATATTACAGATATCTCATGTTCAGAGGACTGTCCTCCGAATATTATCACTAATTTCCTCATTATTTTTAGGTGTTTCCTTAATCTTTTTGGAAACATTGACCTCCTGATTATTAATATGCTCAGCAATGATTCTCTTAGCTTCCGACTTGTCTCTACACTTTAATGCCTTTAATATCATTTCATGCTCATCCATAAGCTGATTTCTTGTAGATTCCGTCTTTACATACTCAAGTCTGTAACGATACATCTGCTCACGTAGATTATTTATCATCTGTACCAGCTTATCATTGCCTGTGCTTGTAAATATTATATCATGAAATTTCTCATCTGCACGTGCAATATCAATAATATCTTTATTTTCTATTGAATCAACAAATTCCTCTTCAGCCTGCTCAAGCTCTTTTAACTCCTCATCTGTAATCTTTGTACATGAAAGTTCTATTGCAAGCTCCTCTAAAGCTCTTCTAACTTCCAGAGTATCTCTAAGATTCTTTTCGGTAATTCCTGCAACCTCCGCACCTTTTCTCGGAATCATAAGAACAAGACCTTCCAGTTCAAGCATTCTTATAGCTTCTCTTATAGGTGTTCTTGACACTCCAAGCTTCTTTGCAAGGGCTATCTCCATAAGTCTCTCACCTGGTTGCAACTCTCCTCTTAGAATTGCCTGTCTTAAGGTTTTAAAAACCACATCTCTTAGTGGCATATATTCATCTATATCTGCATGCGAAAAATCCGTCATTGTATCCTCCATATAAATTTCTATAACGTATTTGTAATCTGTATATAATTTATTCTATCGTCTCTTTTCAATATCTCTTTGGTTTTTTGCATATCCTCATCATTTTCATAGATACCGAATATCGCAGTTCCGCTTCCACTCATAAGAGCTCCCAGACAATTATTCTCAAGCATTTTTTGCTTTATATCTGATATCAAAGGCAAAAGCCTTATGGAAGGTACCTCCAAAATATTGTTAAGCCTCTCTGCTATTCTTTCTATCTTTGTCTTATCGGCTTCATCACTCTCTATGACGGAAACCATTTCCCGTACATCTTTATGTTTAAAACCTGCTCTGTTAAGTCCTTCTATATCAAGACTCTCATATACCTTTTTTGTAGAAAGACCGGCTTTCGGTTTTACTATTAAGAGTTTCATTTTCGGTAAGGGGCTTAACCGCCTAAGCTTTTCTCCAATTCCGCTTGCCAGTACCGTCCCTCCCATTATACAAAAAGGTATATCGGCACCAAGGCTTGCTCCCAATTCCAAAAGTCTCTCATCGCTTACGCCAAGTTTAAAAAGCTCATTTACCGCTTTTAATGTAGCCGCCGCATCTGCACTTCCCCCTGCCATGCCTGCTTCCATCGGGATATTCTTCTCCAGCAAAATCTCCACTCCGAATGTCTTTCCGGTTTCCCTTTGCAAAAGCGCTATGGCCTTGTATATAAGATTGGTCTCATCCATTGCCAAATCCGTATTGTATGATTTAAGTAATATCTTTTTTTCTTCAAGTTCTTTAATTTCCAGTACATCAAATATATCAACATTTGTCATAACCATTTCTACTTCATGGTAACCATTATCTTTTCTTCTTAGTACATCCAAGCATAAATTAATTTTTGCAAATGCCTTTACTTTCATCTATTAAACCCCTGCACTTTAGTGTCCCAAAAATATTGTACCTAAAATTATACATTAAAAATTTGTATAAAAAAACAACAGTTAGGTTTTTTTCTAACCTAATGGCGCAACTCGGATTTATATATTGAAAAATATAAATAATTTTTATTAAATCTTTTACTCTTTACTGAAACTTTTCACTTATTATTATTCCAAGTTTCTTTGCAAAAATTTATTGACGCTGTATTTGAACTGTCTATTTGTGCATATATCTCTCTTATTTCCTCCGATTCTTTAATATAGTTCAACAGATATTTGCAAACTTTAAATGTATATCCATATCTTCTATACTTTTCATCAGTCATATATGAAATAAAGCATTTTCCGTCCTCATTATAAAACCCGGCCAGCCCCATCAGCTCTCTTTCATTTTCAAATACATACAGTCCGTAGCCATAGAAATCATAGTGAAATGAAATATATTCCTTTAACTCTTTTGAGCTCTTAAAAGGAAACTCCATAAACAAAGATAAACTCTTAAAATCTTCCACTTTCATCTCTCGAATATTTATACCGTCTACTCTACCTATATCAAGCGCTAAACCCAGAGTCCTACATGCAACCTTCTTTATATATACTTCATCAATATCTTCAAAACTTTCCACTGCATATTTTGAAACCGATATATCTATATCTTCTTTACCTAGTATAGCAATTGTGGCTTTGTGGGAGTTAAATGCCTCCCACAAAGCCACGTTCTCATCAGATATCAATATCTTACAATGCTTACCAAAGATATTAACACTTTTCAGGAGCTTCATAAGTCTCGCCGAATGTATCAACTCTCATTGTAGCAATCTTTTGCTCTGTATTTGGTCTGTCATTGTAGTCTGTATCCACAGCCGCTATTTTATCAACTACATCCATACCCTCGATTACCATTCCGAATGCAGCATATGCTCCATCTAAATGAGGTGCATCCTGATGCATTATAAAGAACTGTGAACCTGCTGAGTTTGGACTCATAGCTCTTGCCATTGAAATAACTCCTCTGCTGTGTGCCAAATCATTCTGGAATCCGTTCTGATTAAACTCGCCCCTGATCTGATAGTCAGGACCACCCATTCCGTTTCCCTGTGGGCATCCACCCTGTATCATAAATCCTGAAATTACTCTGTGGAATGTAAGTCCGTCATAAAACTTCTCATTAATAAGACTTATAAAATTTTTTACAGTATTTGGTGCTACTTCAGGGTAAAGTTCGATTTTAATTACTGAGCCATCTGTCATTGTTATTGTTACTATTGGGTTTGTCATGTTTTCTCTCCTTTTTAATCCCAATAAAGTCACCTGAATGCAAACATTCTTGTGACTTTATTTTAGGACCTGTACGGTCATTAATTTATCTGTATTTTATCATACTTCTACTTATTTTTGTATAAAAAAGTATGATATTTCATCAGAAAATTAATTTTACTTATAATTATTTTACTATTTCTACCTGCATTGTATTTGTATGTTTTGCAGGACCTCTGTCTGTTTTCTTAGGTATGATACCTGCTGTAATAACAACAAGATCATTTACATTTAAATACTTTCCTGTTTTTAATATATCTACTGATGATGCTATAAGCTCATCTGTAGTATCCGATCTCTTTGCCCATACAGGAACTACACCGTAGAAAAGCTGCATTTGACGAACAGTTGAGATACTTGGGCTCATTCCGTAAACCGGTATACTTGATCTCCACTTTGAAAGCATTCTTGTGGTAAATCCTGTAATGGACGGTGCTATTATTGCCTTTGCATCCAATTGGTCTGCTGTATAAACTGCTGCATAACAAACTTGATTTGAAATATTTTTCTTATCCATCTTGTTTACTTTTCTGCCTCTATAAAGAGCATGATCAAGATGCAACTCTGTTTCTTTTGCTATCTTCACCATCATCTTCAGTGCTTCAAGAGGATATTTACCCATTGCGGACTCTCCTGAAAGCATTATTGCATCAGTACCGTCATAGATTGCATTTGCAACATCCGAAACCTCCGCTCTTGTAGGTCTTGGATTTCTTATCATTGAATCAAGCATCTGTGTCGCTGTTATTACAGGCTTTCCTGCTACAGAACATTTCAATAATCTTTTTCTGTATAAAAGGAAGCTTTGCGGCATCTATCTCAACACCCATATCTCCTCTTGCTACCATGATACCGTCACTTGCAGCAATGATATCATCCATATTTTCAATACCTTCCTGATTTTCAATCTTTGAAATAATCTGGATATTTGAGCCCTTCTCATTTAATATAGCTTTTATTTGACGAACTGCATCACCGTTTCTTATAAAAGAAGCGGCGATAAAATCAAAACCGTTATCGCAGGCAAATTTAACATCTTCGATATCCTTATCTGTAAGTGCAGGAAGTCTTATAGAAACTCCGGGTACATTTACACCCTTCTCTCACCAAGCTCACCACCGTTTATAATCTTGGTATGTATATCACAAGCATCCACGGATATAACTTCAAGCTCGATAAGTCCGTCATCTATAAGTATCTTATCTCCTGCCTTTACATCCTCATTAAGTCCGCTATAATTGATAAAGCCTTTCTTATCATTTCCAACACACTCATTTATTGTAAGTGTATATTCATTACCCGCTACTAAAGTTACCTTCTGACCGCCTTCAAGCACACCTGTTCTTATCTCCGGTCCCTTTGTATCAAGAAGAGCCGCAACCTGCTTTCCTGTCTCTTCTCTTACTTCTCTCAGTATATTAAGTCTGCCAAGGTGTTCCTCATAATCGCCATGTGAAAAATTGAATCTGGCAACATCCATTCCGGCAATCGCCATATCTTTCATAAGCTTTTTATCATTTGTATTTGGACCCATGGTACAGATAATCTTTGTTTTCTTCATTTCTTTTCCTCTTTTTAGCGTAAATACCGCTGCTTATATTTTTATAAACAGCATACCAATTGATACCTTAAAATCTGTTTACTTAAAACTCTATTCCTCATGAACATGTGTATATAAATGATCTGAGCAATACTCCAGATTTCCTTTGCATTTTGAGCAAAATCTAAACTCCAATGTGTCATCATCTTTTTCCGTTCTTCCACAAACCGCACATTTGTGTATCGACTCCCCTGCCGGTCTTATCTTAGCCGCCTTTTTAAATTTCACCTGTCTGGCTACATTCTTCGGAGATATTCTATACCAATTTCTGGTTAATAAATAGAATATTACAAAGTTTAGAAGGCTGAGTCCTATGGATGCCTTTGTAATGACGCCACCTATTATAAAGCTATAGACTTCAATTAGTAAATATACAAATGCTAAATATTTTGCCTTTATAGGTAATACAAAGTATACATAGAAACTCATCTCAGGATAAGTTACGGCAAAAGCCAAAATATCGACATATTAAGGCTGTCCGGTGTTAAAGGATAATAACTTACAAGATCTCCATATATTGCATATAGTACAAATGCTCCGACTATAAGTAAGAAATATCCCATGAACATATATAGGTTAAATCTAAAACTTCCCCAAACTCTTTCAAGATTACTTCCGAGATTATAATACAAGTACAGCATTATAGCTCCGAAAAATATACTTTGATCCGGTGCATACAATGTCCATGTAAGAATTCTCCACACCTGTCCCGAGAGTATTTTAGGTATATCCAGTGACAAATAATTATAATATATTTCTATATTTATCAAAGATATGGCAAAACCGATACTATATAATACAGTCAGATACATCATCAAATTTTTGATAGCGTATCTGCCGATTTTTCTTTCCAATTTTTCTAAAAAACCCATCTTTCTCCTTTCTAACATCTATCTTTTTTGATGGACTTTATATTATATATTAAAGCTTTTCGCCCAATACGGGCTTATTATAACATTTATAATACTTGTATGTAAATGATTTGGTTTTAAAGTACATATTCAAAATATTTTTGTTGACATAAGAAAATTTTTGTATTAGAATTCAGAAAAATAATCAAACCGTTGATATGGAGATAAAGTTAGTCATGACTTCACAGAGAGTCCGGGAAGGTGCGAGCCGGATAAGAAACAGTCTAGCAAATGGACCATGGAGGGTGTAGTCAAATGCCTCGGCAAAGTATACTACAACGTACGCATACGTCAGTTGCAAGGGATATGTAGGTATCTTAAAGTGCACAGGTCATACTGTGAATCAAGGTGGCACCGCGATTTTTTATTGTTGAAATTTCGTCCTTGACAAATATCAGCCTTTTTAGGTTTTTATTTGTCAGGGACTTTTTTATTTACTCAGGAGGACTTATGGTTTTTATATTAAAAGCAGGCATCAGCGAAGAAGCAATACAAAACTTTAGAAAAGAATTTGAAGATATAGGATTTGATACAATATATGCACCCGGAACAGAACATACAGCAGTTTGCTTAATCGGGAACACTTCAAAAATAGATATGGACACTATTGTGGCAACTCATCCGATAGTTGACTATGGAAAAAGGGTTACAGAAATCTATAAAGCGGCAGGAAGAACCGTTCATCCTGATGATACCGTCATAAAGGTAAATGATATCAGTATAGGTACCGGTACATTTACCGTTATTGCAGGACCTTGCAGCGTGGAAACAAGAGAACAGATTACAATGGTTGCAAGAAGTATCAAAACAAGTGGAGCTGTAATACTTCGTGGAGGCGCATTTAAACCCAGAACTTCTCCTTATGCTTTCCAGGGACTTGGCAAGGAAGGGATCGACTTTTTGGAAAGTGCCAAGGCCGCAGTCAATATTCCGATTATCTCTGAGGTGATGAATCAGACACAGTTACCGCTGTTTGAGAATGTGGACATTATTCAAATCGGTGCAAGAAATATGCAAAACTTTGATTTACTTAAAGAAGTCGGAAAGTTAAAAAAACCTATATTATTAAAGCGTGGGCTTTGCAACACTATTGAGGAATTCCTTATGAGTGCCGAATATATCATGGCTTCCGGCAATGAAAATGTCATACTCTGTGAGCGAGGTATCAGAACCTTTGAAACCGCCACAAGAAATACTTTGGACCTTGGAGCAGTCGCTCTATTAAAAGAAAAAACCCATCTTCCGGTGTTGGTAGATCCAAGTCATGCTGTAGGTATCAGATCACTAGTACCGCCTCTTGCAAAGGCCGCACTTGCTGTAGGTGCAGACGGTATTATGGTTGAGGTACACAATGATCCCGCAAAGGCATTATGTGACGGTGCACAATCACTTGACCTTGATCAGTTTGCCGCACTTATGGATGAAATTAAAAAAAGAGTTGTAATTGAAGGAAGGACATTATAGTATGTATTACCCTGCATTAAATGAAATAGAAAAGATAAAAGAAAATAAAGAATATACTCTTGCACCGGTCAGTATGGAAATATTATCCGACTTTATCACTCCTATTGAAGCGATAAGAATTCTAAAAAAGGCATCTACCCATGCCTATATGTTGGAATCGGCAAAGGCTAACGAAAGTTGGGGAAGATATACCTTCCTCGGATTTGATCCCACACTTTCTATAAGCTGTAATGAAGGCAAAATAAATGTGGACGGTGAAGAGTTTGAGTGTAGTGATCCTACCGGTTATCTAAGAGATTTGTTGAAAAAATACAAAAGTCCAAGACTAAGATCTTTACCTCCTTTTACAGGAGGTCTGGTCGGATATTTTTCATTTGACTATATAAACTACAAGGAACCAAGTGTCAAAAGGAATGTAGACGATTCTGAGGGATTTAAGGATATTGATGTAATGCTTTTTAAGGATATTATTGTATTTGACCATGTAAAGCAAAAAATCATCCTTATTACAAATATTTCACTGGATAAAGATATTCCTACAGCCTATGAGGAAGCTGTGAAAAATCTTGAGAAAATAAAGAGCATTTTATTTACAGGTGAAAAATCCTATGAAACAGGAAAACTACTCTCTGAAGTAAGACCTTTGTTTTCACAAAAAGAATTTTCAGAGATGATTGTAAAAGCAAAACATCATATCAAGGAGGGCGATATCTTCCAGATAGTACTCTCAAACCGTTTGCAGGCGGACTTTAGCGGAAGCCTTTTTGATACCTACAGAGTACTTAGAACAGTGAACCCTTCACCGTATATGTTTTATTTTTCAGGTACCGATGTTGAGATTGCAGGAGCTTCACCTGAAACTTTGGTAAAACTTGAAGACGGAGTACTACATACCTTCCCACTTGCCGGTACAAGACCAAGAGGAAAAATGAGGCAGAGGACCTTCTATTGGAAGAAGAACTCCTGGCTGATAAAAAGGAACTGGCTGAACACAATATGCTGGTAGACATGGGAAGAAATGACCTTGGCAAGATAAGCAAATTTGGAAGTGTAAAGGTGGAAAAACTCCACTCTATAGAAAGATATTCACATGTAATGCATATAGGCTCTACAGTGAGGGGTGAAATAAGACCTGAAAATGATGCACTTGATGCACTTGAAGCAGTTCTTCCTGCAGGTACACTCTCAGGAGCACCAAAAATTCGTGCCTGTCAGCTTATCGGTGAACTTGAAAACAACAAAAGAGGTGTTTACGGAGGAGCTATAGGATATATTGATTTTACCGGAAATATGGATACCTGTATTGCTATCAGACTTGCCTATAAGAAAAACGGAAAAGTATTTATCAGAAGCGGTGCCGGTATTGTAGCAGACTCCGAACCTGATAAGGAATATATGGAAAGCATAAATAAAGCAGGTGCTGTAGTAGATGCACTGAGAAAGGCTCAGGAGATAAACAAATGATTTTATTGATTGATAATTATGACAGTTTTTCCTACAATCTGTTTCAAATGGTAGGCGAAATCAGTCCGAATATAAAAGTAATAAGAAATGATGAAATGAGTGTGGAAGAAATAAAGTCTCTTGCTCCCGCAAAAATTATTATATCCCCCGGTCCCGGAAGGCCTGAGGATGCAGGTGTAATTATAGATGCAGTAAAGGAGCTTGGACAAAGTATTCCGATCCTCGGAGTTTGTCTTGGACATCAGGCAATTTGTATGGCATTTGGAGCAACAGTAACCTATGCCAAAGAGCTTATGCATGGAAAAGACTCTCTTACATATTTTGATACCGACAGTACTATTTTTTCAGGGCTTCCAAATAAAAGCAAGGTTGCCAGATATCACTCACTTGCCGCAAGTAATGATACCATTCCTCACGATTTAAAAGTGGTAGCAAAAACAGATGACGGTGAAGTAATGGCGGTGGAACATAGCAGCTACCCAATCTATGGCGTACAGTTCCATCCAGAATCCATAATGACGGAATATGGGAAGGAAATGTTGAGGAATTTTATACAGAATTGAAATTTTAGCCATACATTATAGGTTTTATTTTGTAATCCCTGTAGCGATTAGTTCTTTCGCAAAAGCGAGATAGGATTACTTTAAAACCTATAAGATAATGACCTGAAAGGATACTATGATTAAGGAAGCTATTGTAAAGATTGTAAATAAAGAAGATTTAACTTTTGATGAAGCTTATGCTGTAATGAATGAGATTATGAACGGTGAGACTTCACCTACACAAAATGCCGCATTTCTTGCAGCTCTTTCCACAAAGAGTGCAAAGGCGGAAACTACACAGGAAATCGCAGGTTGTGCCATGGCTATGAGAGAGCATGCCACTGCTGTTGATACCGATTTTGACCTTTTTGAAATAGTCGGTACAGGCGGTGACAATGCCGGAAGCTTTAATATCTCCACCACCTCAGCCATTGTAGCTGCTGCCGGCGGTATGAAAGTAAGTAAGCATGGAAACAGAGCGGCTTCTTCAAAATGCGGTACAGCGGACTGTTTGGAAGCATTGGGTGTAAATATTGAAGAAGATCCCGACAAATGCAAAGAGCTTTTGGAAAAGGTGGGCATATGCTTTTTCTTTGCTCAAAAATATCACAGTTCTATGAAATATGTAGGAGCAATCAGAAAGGAGCTTGGTTTAGAACAGTTTTTAATATACTGGGACCTCTTACAAATCCGGCAAAACCGAAGCGTCAACTTCTTGGAGTATATGATGAATACCTTATAGAACCTCTGGCAAAAGTGCTTGTGGATCTTGGCGTTAAAAGAGGCATGGTCGTATACGGTATGGATAAACTGGATGAAATATCACTCTCCGCTCCTACCAAGGTTTGCGAGATAAATAACGGCTCACTTACCACCTATGAGATAAAACCTGAAGATTTCGGACTTACACGCTGCGAAAAACAAGATTTGGCAGGTGGCGATCCTAAGGAAAATGCAGCAATAACTCTTGCCATATTAAACGGTGAAAAGGGAGCTAAAACAGATGCGGTACTTTTAAATGCCGGAGCGGCTCTTTATATAGGTGATAAGGCAGGCAGTATACAGGAAGGAATAGATCTTGCAAGAAATCTTATCGAAAGCAAAAGAGCACTTAAGGTTTTGGAAGATTTTATAAGAGCAAGCAATGAGTAAAGAAACAACTATTTTAGATACAATAGCCACATATACAAAATGGCGAATCGAAGAGCAAAAGAAAAATATTCCGCTGTCTTTGATAAGATCTGAAGCTGAAAGTATTCAATCACCAAAGTTTGTTTTTGAAAACGCTTTAAAAAAACCGGGATTGTCTTTTATATGTGAATGTAAGAAAGCTTCTCCGTCTAAAGGTATTATTGCAAAGGACTTCCCATATCTTGCAATCGCAAAAGAATATGAGGAGGCAGGTGCAGACTGTATATCGGTGCTCACAGAGCCTAAGTGGTTTCTTGGAAGTGATAAGTATTTGAAGGAAATATCAAATACCGTTACTCTTCCACTGCTTAGAAAAGATTTTACTGTTGATGAATATATGGTATATGAAGCCAAGGCAATGGGAGCTTCCTGTATTCTTTTGATCTGCTCCATACTGTCGGTTGAAGAAATGAAGTACTTCAAAGATATCAGTGATGATTTGGGACTTTCCACACTTGTAGAATGTCATGATGCATCGGAAATAGAAATGGCCTTAAAAATAAATGCCCGTATGATCGGCGTAAATAACAGAAATCTAAAGGACTTTTCCGTAGACACTAATAACAGTAAAAGACTTCGAGACCTTGTGCCTAAGGATATCTTATTTGTTTCCGAAAGCGGTGTAAACTCTCCTGAAGATATAAAAAACATCATTGCTATGGGAGCCGATGCCGCTTTGGTAGGTGAAGTCCTTATGCGTGCGGAAAATAAGAAATTTACTTTGGACAGGTTAAAGGGTAAATATGACAAAAATTAAGCTTTGCGGCATAAAATGTGAAGAAGACATCAAGGTAGTAAATGAAGTATTACCGGATTATATAGGTTTTATATTTGCCGGGAAAAGTAAAAGGTATATATCCTTTGATAAGGCAAAGACACTGAAAAACCAGCTTGATGATAGGATAAAAGCTGTGGGTGTATTTGTAAATGATGATATTGAGAATATAGCTTATCTTGTAAAAAATAAAATCATTGATATTGTACAGCTTCATGGAAATGAAGATGAAAGCTATATAAATACATTAAAAACAAAGATAAATGTTCCTATAATATATGCCTATCAAATAAAATCAAAAGCCGATATAAAATCAATAAATAAGAACACGGATTTTATCTTATTGGATGCGGGAGCAGGCTGTGGAGAGACCTTTAATGAAGCCTTACTTGAAGGCTTTAATAATGAATATTTTTTAGCAGGCGGACTCTCTGTAGATAATATAAAGGAAAAAATAATGAAACTGCATCCATATGGTGTGGATGTAAGCTCAGGAATAGAAACTGAAGGCAAAAAAGATGCCGCTAAGATAAGAAAATTTGTGAGTTTAGTAAGAGAGGTAGACAATGACAGAAAATAAAGGAAGATTTGGAGTTCACGGTGGACAGTATATCCCTGAGACTCTTATGAATGCAGTTATAGAATTGGAAAAAGCATATAATCATTATAAAAATGATCCTGAGTTTAATAAAGAACTCAATTATCTCCTAAATGATTATGCAGGCAGACCTTCAAAGCTTTATTTTGCAAAGAAAATGACTGAGGACCTTGGAGGTGCAAAGATTTATTTAAAGCGTGAGGACCTTACACATACAGGTGCTCATAAGATAAACAATGTTCTCGGACAGGCACTACTTGCAAAAAAGATGGGAAAGAGGAGACTTATTGCAGAAACAGGTGCAGGACAGCATGGTGTTGCGACCGCAACAGCTGCCGCTTTAATGGGCATGGAATGTGTAGTATTTATGGGTGAAGAAGATACTGTCCGTCAAGCACTTAATGTATATAAGATGCGACTGCTTGGCGCAACCGTTATCCCTGTAACAAGCGGAACAAAAACTCTAAAAGATGCCGTTTCAGAGGCTATGAGAGAATGGACAAGCAGAATAGATGATACTCATTACTGTCTCGGTTCTGTAATGGGCCCTCATCCATTCCCTACTATAGTCAGAGATTTCCAGGCCGTAATTTCAAAGGAGATCAAGGAACAGATACTAAAAAAAGAAGGCAAATTACCGGATGCCGTACTTGCCTGTGTCGGTGGAGGCTCAAATGCTATAGGAAGTTTTTACAATTTTATAGATGACAAGGATGTAGCACTTATCGGTTGTGAAGCTGCCGGAAAGGGAATTCATACATTTGAAACGGCCGCTACTATAAATACAGGAAAACTTGGTATTTTCCACGGTATGAAATCCTATTTCTGTCAGGATGAATACGGACAGATAGCACCTGTATATTCTATCTCTGCAGGACTTGACTATCCGGGTGTAGGACCTGAACATTCATATCTTCATGATATAAAAAGAGCAAGCTATGTACCTGTAACGGATGATGAATCCGTAGAGGCATTTGAATACCTATCCAAGATGGAAGGTATTATACCTGCTATAGAGTCAGCTCATGCCGTTGCTCATGCCATGAAAATAGCACCTACTATGAATAGGGACCAAATTATTGTAATCACCATCTCAGGAAGAGGTGATAAGGATTGTGCGGCTATTGCCAGATATAAAGGAGAAGACTTACATGAATAAGATATATGAAGCATTAAAAAATAAAAAATCATTTATTCCTTTTATCACCTGTGGTGATCCTGATGTGGCAACTACCAAAGCGGCAATACTCGAAATGGTAAAAACGGAGCCGACCTGATAGAAATAGGTATACCCTTCTCAGACCCTACTGCTGAGGGCGTAGTTATACAGGGAGCAAATATTCGTGCACTTGCAGGCGGTATTACAACCGATAAAGTATTTGATATGGTCGTAGAACTTAGAAAAGAAGTCACTATTCCTCTTGTATTTATGACCTATGCCAATGTAGTATTCTCCTACGATCCTGAAAATTTCTTTACAAAATGCAGCGAGGTGGGTATTGACGGTATTATACTTCCCGACATTCCTTTTGAAGAGAGAAATGAATTCCTTGAGATATCTGAAAAATATAACATAGATCTTATATCTCTTATTGCACCTACATCCGATGACCGCATTGCAATGATTGCAAAAGAAGCTAAAGGATTTTTATACATTGTGTCAAGCCTTGGCGTAACCGGAACTAGGAGCGAGATCACTACTGATTTGAATTCTATAGTAAAAATAGTAAGGGAAAACACCGATATTCCATGTGCTATTGGCTTCGGTATTTCAACTCCTGAACAGGCTAAGGAAATGAGTCAAATAGCAGACGGAGTAATCGTAGGCTCAGCCATCATAAAGCTCTTAAAACAATACAAAACCAAAGCTCCCGCATATATCGGAGCGTATGTGAAAGAGATGAAAGAGGCAATATTGTAGGATATTAGTTACGTTCAGGTACTATATGCATAGGGGCTGCCTGCGGCAGCCCCTATATAATTATACTTTATCAATTTTTTTTAAATACTTTTCAAAATCTCCAACACTCATATTTGCCCTTAGTGACGCTTCATAACTACTTAGTATTCCATCATTTACCAGCGATACAAGAGTATTTATTGTACCTCTTTTAATACCCTGTTCGATTCCTTTTTCTATACCTCTAGCCTCTACTCTATCCAGTACTTCACACATATTAACCTTCTCCTTTCCCCTCAAATCGTTTATAGTCTCTTCAAATCTATTATCTCCTGTCATTGCAGACATTAATGTTAGAAGTTCTTCCACATGCTCAATAATAGTTTCATCAGCTATGTAATCTTTGTTTACCCTCATCTGATAGAGGTAATCCGCCAGAATTCTAAAATCACTTTTAAATAGGTTTATCTTTTCTTTATCCAGATATGCTATCTCAAATAAGTTTATCTTAAAATCATTTACATATGGTTTGATGTCTTCATCTATATCCAGAACCTCGAAAAGCGTTTTAGGATAGTTCCATCCCTTTTCATATCCCAAATACAGCACCAAAGTAATCACCGGATACTTTGCCTTGTCAATATTTTCTTTTCTGCTTTGCTTTACATACTCTGCACCGTCATATCCAAATACTCTAAGTGGCATCAGTTTATTCGGTGTTGTCTGATTTTCAAGTCCGAACAATGCTACATTGATTTTACTTTTACGCCAGTACTTTGCTATGTCTCTTTCCTGAGATCTGACTCTTCCATCAATCTTTAACATACTCATCGGCAATGCATCAATAAGTGTAGATTCTTCCACTACATCTCTCCCATTAAACAAAAGTACATTTAAAATATCAGCAAATACATCATTGTACTTTTCAAGTACTTTCTGAGTTATGTCCTTATCTTTCATATCTCCTCCTTATTATACCAAAAAATTTTTACTAGTGGATTATTCTTTGAACTTTTTGAAACTTAGAACTTTTAGAATTTCGAACCGAATCTAATGCTATAATTTTTACAATATGTATGTCTAAAATACAACAAGAAACTTTTTTAGACTCAATAAATATAACTTAAAAAGTTACCTTTATAACCATCTTTACATTACTTAACTTACTTTTAACCTCTTATTAATTGCTTTATTCCTAGCAATATGCTATGATATAAAATCATGTTTTTACATGTGTGGTTTTGTGTGCAATTTTATTTTTCAAAATAAAAGGCATGTTCAAGCTACTGATTTTAACGGATTGTAAGGTATAATCCTGCAACCGAGTTTCACAGGGGCATAGCCCCACATTGTATAATCACAAGCTTATAAAAGAGGTTATAATATGCAAAACACAGAAAAAACCTATGTACTTGGTATAGACATAGGTTCGACTACAGTCAAAATTGCTATTCTTGACAGCAAGCATGAAGTAGTATTTTCAGATTATCGCAGACATTATGCAAATATACAGGGGACTTTGGCAGCACAGCTATCAGATGCCTTCGAAAAAATAGGGGAAGTGAATATCATTCCGATGATCACCGGCTCAGGCGGTCTTACCCTTTCAAAGCATCTAAAGTCAACCTTTGTACAGGAAGTTGTTTCAGTTGCAACCGCACTGAAGGCTGTTGCACCTCAAACTGATGTTGCAATAGAGCTTGGTGGAGAGGATGCAAAAATCATCTACTTCACAGGCGGTATCGACCAGAGAATGAACGGTATATGTGCCGGAGGTACAGGAAGCTTTATCGATCAGATGGCTTCTCTCCTACAAACAGATGCTATAGGACTTAATGAATATGCAAAGAGTTATAAGTCAATTTATCCTATAGCCGCAAGATGCGGAGTTTTCGCAAAGACTGATGTACAGCCGCTTATAAATGAGGGAGCTACAAGAGAGGACCTCTCCGCTTCCATTTTCCAGGCGGTGGTAAATCAGACTATTTCAGGTCTTGCATGCGGTAAGCCTATAAGAGGTCATGTGGCATTCCTTGGTGGTCCGCTGCACTTCCTTTCAGAACTTAAGCAGGCATTTATAAGAACTCTGAATCTTACAGATGAATATATTGTAGATCCTGACAATTCACATCTTTTTGCAGCCATAGGTGCGGCACTTAACTGTGAAAGCAAGGATGCTATAATCGGTATTTCAGATCTTATTGCCAAACTTAAAGAAGGTATTGAGATGGCACATGAGATTGCCAGACTTGATCCGCTCTTTGAGACTGAGGCTGATTATGAGGAATTCAGTGGAAGACATTTCGGCCACAGTGTAAAAACTGCAAATCTTGAGGATTACAAGGGAAATATATTCCTTGGAATAGATGCCGGTTCAACCACTACAAAGATAGCTTTGGTAGGTGAAGACGGAAGTCTGCTTTGGAACTTCTATTCAAACAATAACGGTTCACCACTGGCTACCGCTATCTCAGCTATCAAATCTGTAAAGGAAAAAATCAATTCCGAAGCAAAGATTGTATATTCATGTTCTACAGGATATGGTGAGGCACTTCTAAAAGCCGCCTTTATGCTTGATGAGGGTGAAGTGGAAACTATTGCACACTACTATGCAGCAGCATTCTTTGAGCCTAATGTTGACTGTATACTTGATATCGGAGGTCAAGATATGAAATGTATCCGTATCAAGGACGGTACAGTAGACTCCGTACAGTTAAATGAGGCTTGTTCAGCAGGTTGCGGCTCATTTATAGAGACATTTGCGGCTCTTTGAACTTCTCAGTTCAAAAACTTTGCAAAAAGAAGCATTATTTGCAAAGAATCCTGTAGACCTCGGTACCAGATGTACTGTTTTCATGAACTCAAATGTTAAGCAGGCACAAAAGGAAGGTGCTACTGTAGCAGATATTTCTGCAGGTCTTGCTTATTCAGTTATAAAAAAATGCTTTTATTTAAGGTTATTAAGATCTCAAATGCGGCAGATCTTGGAAAGCATATAGTTGTACAGGGTGGTACATTCTACAATGATGCGGTACTGCGTGCACTTGAAAAGATCTCCGGCGGTTTTGTTACAAGACCTGATATTGCAGGAATAATGGGTGCATTCGGTGCGGCACTTATAGCAAGAGAAAGATATGAAGGAAAGCAGACCACCATGCTCTCTCTTGATGATATCATTGCACTACAGTATGACACATCCATGACCAGATGCCGTGGCTGTAACAACAACTGTGTAATGACAGTAAACAAATTTGAAGGTGGAAGAAACTTCATATCAGGAAACAGATGTGAAAGAGGTCTTGGTAAGGACAGAGTTAAAAAGGATGTTCCAAACCTCTATGAATATAAATATAATCGTATGTTCGGCTATGAGCCGCTTACAGCCGATAAGGCATTTAGAGGTACTGTAGGTATACCGAGAGTCTTGAATATGTATGAGAACTTCCCGTTCTGGGCGGTATTCTTTAGAAACCTCGGATTTAGAACAGTGCTCTCTCCTATGTCAACAAAGAAGATATACGAGCTGGGTATTGAATCTATCCCAAGTGAGTCTGAATGTTATCCGGCAAAGATTACTCATGGACATATTTCATGGCTCATAAAGAACGGCGTTCGTACAATATGGTATCCATGTATACCTTATGAAAGAAATGAGCAGCCGGATGCCGGTAACCATTTCAACTGCCCTATCGTTACTTCATATGCTGAGAATATCAAGAATAATGTGGAAGAAATCAGAGAGACAAATACCAGATTCTTGAATCCTTTCATGGCATTTACAAATGAAGAAGTACTTACAAATCAGCTTATCAAGGTGATGAAGCAGGAATTTGACATAAATGAAAGAGAAGTAAAGTTCGCTGCACATGCGGCATGGACAGAGCTTATTCAGTCAAAGAAAGACATCGAAAGAGAAGGTGAAAAGACTATAGAGTGGCTTCATAAGAACAACCGCCACGGTATAGTTCTTGCCGGAAGACCATATCATGTAGACCCTGAAATACATCATGGTATTCCTGATATGATCACCTCATTCGGTATTGCCGTACTTACAGAGGATGCCGTTTCTCATCTTGCAAAGATAGAAAGACCTGTTATCGTAAGCGATCAGTGGATGTACCACTCCAGACTTTATGCAGCTGCAAGCCTTGTAAAGCAGGATGATTGTCTTGACCTTGTACAGCTAAACTCCTTCGGTTGCGGACTTGATGCCGTTACCACAGATCAGGTAAGTGATATACTTACAGGCTCAGGAAAGATTTATACTGTACTTAAAATCGATGAAGTAAACAATCTCGGTGCGGCAAGAATTCGTATACGTTCACTTATCGCAGCTCTGCGTGTAAGAGATAAGAAAAATTTTGAGAGAAAAATACACTCTTCCGCTTATCACAGAAAAGTGTTTACAAAGGAGATGAAGGATGAATATACAATTCTTTGTCCACAGATGTCTCCTATACATTTTGACCTTTTGGAGCCGGCATTAAATGCCTTCGGATACCATGTAGAGGTACTACAAAATGATTCACGTTCCGCTATAGACTGTGGTCTTAAATATGTAAACAATGATGCCTGCTATCCTTCACTTATAGTTGTAGGACAGATAATGGAGGCACTTCTTTCAGGAAAATACGATCCGAATAAGACTGCCATTTTTATGAGCCAGACCGGTGGCGGATGTAGAGCCAGCAACTATATCGGCTTTATCAGAAGAGCTCTTGAAAGGTGGATATGGAACAGATCCCGGTAATCTCAGTAAATGCCAACGGCATGGAGACAAACGAGGGATTCAAGATGACTCCTGCAATGATAATAAAAGCAATGCAGGCAGTTGTATATGGTGATCTCTTTATGAGAGTCTTGTATGCTACAAGACCTTATGAAAAGGAAAGAGGAGCTGCCAACAGACTTCATAAAAAGTGGAGAAATCGTGTTATTGATTCACTTTCTGTAAGAAAGCCGAACTTCGGTGAGTTTAAACGAAATATAAGAGCTATTGTAAAGGATTTTGATAATCTTCCAAGACTCAATATCAAAAAGCCTAGAGTTGGTATTGTAGGTGAGATTCTTGTTAAATTCTCTCCTCTTGCAAACAACCATATAGTTGATTTGCTTGAAAAAGAGGGTGCTGAGGCTGTAATGCCCGATCTCTTAGATTTCTTATTATACAGCTTCTATAACAGTAACTTTAAGGCTGAGAACCTCGGTATGTCCAAGAAGTCTGCATTTATGGCGAATGTAGGTATCAAGGTACTTGAGGCACTTAGAAGTGATGCAAGAAAGGCACTTGATAAGAGTAAGCATTTCATCTCACCTTCAAGAATCGATCATCTTGCAAATATGGCAAAGGACTATGTATCTGTCGGAAATCAGACAGGTGAGGGTTGGTTCCTTACCGGAGAGATGCTCGAGCTTATAGAGACCGGAACTCCAAATATTGTTTGTACACAGCCTTTCGGTTGTCTGCCAAACCATGTTGTGGGTAAAGGTGTTATAAAGGAGCTTCGCCGTTCACATCCTGAGGCAAATATCATAGCCGTAGACTATGATCCGGGTGCTTCGGAAGTTAACCAGCTAAACAGAATTAAGCTAATGCTTGCAACAGCACAGAAGAATTTGAAAGAACAAAATAAGAAAAGCATATCATAAAAAAAGAAGCTACCGGATATCATATCCGAGTAGCTTCTTATCTTCTACACCCATTAACTATTAATATCTATAATATTGTTTTATTTCTATCGTAAAATATCTCTTACTAAATGCAAAATCCAAGGTGAATCAAATTCAATTTTTTTCTGTAAACTCCTTAATATTACTGTACATATAATATCTAGATAAGTTATAGGTTTTCATTAAATTTGTATCTAAATCAAAATTTATAAACTTTCTAGTATCAGATTTCATCTGTAATAGGCTCCTCTTTAAATTCACCTTCGTTTATCATATCTTCATATATTAGCATGTTGCTGTTATATGGTGATTCATGTATAAGCCAAAACTCCTTCATATATTTAAACCAAGGCATTTTGAGTATTTCAAGGCTAGGAACTCCTAATCGAGCCGGAGCTTCCTCAAAATTATCAATAGTGTAGAAATATTTATCATTAATTTTATTGAGGAGATAGCAACCAGGTTTTTTTATATAAATCATCTATTTCTCTGTAAATATCATTTATATTATAGTTGTTATCTTGTTTTTATACTATTTTCATCCAATTGTAATAATACTTTATACATATGTTCTCCTTTTTACTCTCAAAAGTATATGTACACCTTTTGAAACCTACAATCTCCACCATCAGCAACTAATATTTCATCAGAATTAATTGTGACACCTAAGTTATCATGATATATATGGCGTATTATATAATGTTGATTTCCCTGAATCATTTACACGGCAAATATTGTATATGCTAGCTGAATTAAAATATACCTTTATCAATTACTTCTCTAAATTGTTGGCTTAAAAAATATATTACTAACAGAAGTAAAAAAATTCAATCACGTTTTTATCACCAATAGCAGTAAGTATATTATCTATACCTATATCCCATTCCGGGAATTTTTTTACACTCTTCATATAATTCATATATTTTAGAGACTACTTCTTCTTTTGCTAAGCTCTTTATCTGTTCCCATAAATAACTCCTGTTCTCTTATAGATTGTCTTTTAAAAAAATACATTTGTAACACTTGATAATATAAACTTAATTGATTAAATAATTCCGTTTTTTTAATTTCCTATAAATTTTATAGTTATATGCCTTTCCATATATGTTTCGTTTGTAGAATCTTCAAGTTTAAGTTCTTGTACGTATCGTCTTTCTTTAGTATTGTTTTCGGGCAACGAAGAATTATTAAAATTAGGATCACCTTCAGGCTGAAGCGATTTTGAGCCATATGCAATATTATAGACAAAAATCGATTTACCACTTTCATCTTTAGTTGATGATGAAAGAAGTCCTTTTATTTCCGGTAGCTTTGCAGCTTTTGGATCTTTATTTAATAAATCTTTATCTACAGGTTTACTAATATCCTTGACTGAATCATATGTGTGTGCACGAAATGACTCTTTGCCGTCTTTTGTAACAGGAATACTGCGAAATGCCATATTTCCAAAAAAATTATCACTATAGTTTAATCCTACATTAGCTAATCCCTCTTGTACAATGTTATTGTAATCTTCATCAGTCATTTGAATTTCTTCATTTGTTTCAGCATTGTAAACTTTTGCTTCACGATTTTCAGGAAAGCCAAAAAATTCCCATATATTTTCGCCTGTATTCCATTCTATATAAAGGTCAGGAGCTTCAATAACCGGAGCTTCATTATCTATATTTATAACTACCGGATAAATTTTAGCATTGCCATTTAAATCAGCTAAAACGAGGTCTGCACTTATTGCATATGAGTCTGTAGTATTAGCAGAAATTGTTTCTGTAATCTCACTCATTTTCTTCTTATCAAGCTTTTGTTCTGTTGGTTCTAACTGTTTATCCATATAATCACTTACAAATGTAGTTGCTTTTATAAAATCTCCTTCCTTGATATTTATAAATCCGGCTACTACATCCGATTCGTCTTGCACAGTACTTTCATCAATAAAGTCATATGCTGTTATTTCTCTTTTTTCGTTATACAAAAATCCATTAGTTACCAATAATTCTGCAATAGGTGCATCTTTGTCACCTTTGTTTTTATTAGATTCAGCTACAGGTTTATCAGATTTATCATTATTACTTGAACTACTTGGTTTACTTCCACCACCACATGCAGTCGTAAATACCGACAAGCCTACTATCAAACCGAATAAAAGTTTCTTCATAACCAAACATCCTCCTTTAATTTGGTAAATTCTATTATAGAGGTCTCTAAGTACCTTTATAACTATCTACAATTTTTTTATTTAATAAAGATTTAATTCTATTATTTTTTTATACTACTTGTATTTAAGTTTATTATACTTTGAATATATTTGCAATATTAACCTATTATTTATTAAGATTATCTATCTTTTTATTGTATTATTTATATTAATTCGTAATTTAATCAGTATATGCTACTACTAAAAATATAATTGCAAAAAAATTAACCTGACTTTGCTGTTTTCTATAGTTATTCAATTGCTTTTTCCAATCTTTTTTTCATATCTTCATATTCCCACTCATCTTTATCATATTCATTATGTACAAGGAAAAAAATTCTTTCACATATTTAAACCATGGCAATTCTTTTTATATCAAAGCTAGGAATAAATAAATTTGATAAAGCTTGATCTGATTGTTCAGTAGAATAAATATATCGATCACCATTTTGTTCAAGAAGATAACAATTAGTCTCTCTAAAACAAGTGTTTATATCTTTATATATACTGGATAAATCAAATTGTTTATCTTTCTGTATGAGATCTTCATCAAGTTGTATTAAAACTTTAAACATACTAACTCCTTTTTCCTTATCAAAAAGCATAGTTAAACTTTTTGAAACTCTTGTTATTCAGTATTTATATGGGCAAACTTATGTAGCATAACGTATAGCTTTTTAACATATTTATACTTTTTATGTGGAGGGCATTTTTTTGGTAGGTTATCTTTAGTCTGCATAAAAAGTCTCTCTCAGTCTTTAAGCATATCATCATATACCCATTCATTATATGTATTATTAGCCAGATAAAAATTCTTTCATGTATTTAAACCATGATAGATTTCTGATTTTTTTAAACTAGGAGATACTAATCTTGCGGTGCTTCTTCTATGTTATCAATAGTATAGATATATTTATCATTTTCTTTTTCGAGAAGATAACATCCGGTTTCTTTATAAAGGTTGTCAATTTCTTTGTATATGTCGCTCAAATTAAATTCATTATCTTTTTTTACTTGTTCTTCATTAAGCTGAAGTATAACTTTAAACATAAACATACTAACTCCTTTCATTCTCAAAAAGTATTAGGCGTTTGCAACACGTACAAATCCGTATAAATACAGCACTTTTTTGTTATCGACTACTTAATATCTTCTTCGGCAATTTCAGTGTACTCTTTCAACTTTTTCTGCAATAAATTTTTATCTATCAGCTTTAAGGTGTATTCCGATACCATTGTTGGTGAAAGACTTCTGCTAAGTGCAAATTCTACAACCTCATCATCTTTTGATGCACAAAGAATAACTCCTACACTTGGATTCTCCGTTTGTTTCTTAACTTCTCTATCCAATGCTTCCAAATATAGATTCATCTTCCCTATATATTCAGGCTTGAATTCTCCAATCTTGAGTTCAAATGCAACTAAGCATGACAATCCTCTATGATAAAATAATAGGTCGATATAGTAGTCATGATTTCCAACCTGTACCCTATACTCATTACCTATAAAGGAAAAATCTTTTCCAATTTCTAAAACAAAATTCTTCAAGTTCTCCAGTATTGATTTTTGAAAATCTTTTTCGCTACCACCCTTTGGTGCATCAAGAAACTCTAAAACATATTTGTCTAAAAATAAATTATGTGTTTCTTGTTTTGCTTTTTGAATTGCCGGCAACATATTGCCATTTGAAAGCATAAAGCGTTCATAGTAACCACTATCCATCTGTCTTTCCAAATCACGCTTTGAATATCTCTCTTTTACTGCCAATTCAATATAAAATCTTCTCTCTTCTTGGCTTTTAGAAGCTGACATTATTTTCAAGTGATTAGTCCAACTCAATTGTGTCACCAGTGGTGACACTTTTTCATCATCTTTATATAACTCGTAGAATTGCTTCATTCTGTAAAGTCCTCTACGATTAAATCCCTTCAGCTCAGGATAGTTTGTTGAAAAAAATTCTGCCACATTATCAACAAATCCGAAACCATAAGATGCTTATTCAGTTTTTTTACTGATATCTATAATTTATTTCCCACTTTCCCTGCAAAAAGATCATAGCATTTTTAAGGCATTTTTTCCATTCTGAAATTAGTGTCTACTTACCTATATATTTCAAAAAGCATCGAAGAATTATATCAGAACAACACCTGTTGACACACAAACATATGTTCGTATATAATCTATTTATGATAAACATACGTTCTAATGATGATATTTTTAAAAAGCTTGAAATACTCTCAGATGCCGCTAAGTATGATGTTGCCTGCACCTCAAGCGGAGTGGATAGAAAGGGAAAAGGGGGAATGCTTGGCAATAGCGTAGCCTCAGGAATATGCCATACTTTCAGTGGTGACGGAAGATGTATTTCCTTGCTTAAGATACTTATGACAAACCATTGTATTTTTGATTGTAAATACTGTATCAACAAAAAAAGCAATGACATACGCCGTGCATGCTTTACTCCTAGAGAGATCTGTGAGTTGACTGTGGAATTTTACAAAAGAAATTATATTGAAGGTTTGTTTTTAAGTTCCGGTATAATTAACAGTCCGAACTTTACTATGGAAAGGATTTGCGAGACTCTGAGTCTGTTAAGGAATGAATACATGTTTAACGGCTATGTCCATGTTAAGGCAATACCCGGTGCCTCTGATGAATTACTTTTACAGGCAGGATCTCTTGCAGACAGAATGAGTGTTAATATTGAGTTTCCAAGTGAATCAAGCCTTAAAAAATATGCTCCCAATAAAAGCTTTAATCTTATATCAGATCCCATGAAAAAAATAAGGATTCCATAGAAATGAATAGGTTAAGTACCGGAAAGAGTTCAAAGCTCCCAAGAAGCAATATAAATAAATATCTTCCCGGCAGTATATTTAATGATGTAGCCCGAATTGAGGGAGATAATATTTTAAAATCGTCACTCAGCACTAAACAGACTGATATCCGCCCATTTGTACCGTCCGGACAAAGCACACAAATGATTATCGGTGCCGGTGATGACAGCGACTATACCATATTGATGACTGCGCAAAATCTGTATAAAAGTTTTGATTTAAAAAGGGTATTTTACTCTGCATATATTCCTATTAATGAGGATTCCTCCCTGCCAAATCCAGACACGCCTGTGCCGCTTTTAAGAGAACACAGGCTTTATCAAGCTGATTGGCTTATTAGATTTTACGGTTTTAATGCACAGGAACTTCTAAGTAAAGATAATCCGGACTTTAACACCTACATGGACCCTAAATGCAATTGGGCTGTTAAGCATTTGGAATTCTTCCCTGTAGAAGTACAGACAGCCGATATGGCAAGTTTACTTAGGGTACCGGGCATAGGACCTAAGGCGGGCAAAAAGGATTGTAACTTCTCGCAGATACTCACTTCTTGACTTTAATTCCATTGCCAAGATGGGTGTAGTCTTAAAAAGGGCACAGTACTTTTTAACCTGCAACGGCAAAATGATGTACAAAACCTTATTGGATGAAAAATATATAACAAATAGACTTATCGGATTAAACGGTAATGAGAACTATCAATACAGCACCGAAAAACAGTTGTCCCTATTTGATGATTTTGGGTTGAAATAATGAAAATATTTACATATGATGATAACTTCTACGCCTTGGCATCATGTATATACACAGCTTGGGAATACAGTCTTTGCCACAAGGACGAAAGTATAAAACTGAAGAAACATTTATTTACACAGCAAGATCTGTTTTCTGAAATTATATACGTAAGCACCGATATTAATAAAGCAAAAAAGGTTATAGAAAGTATTAAATACAAGCTTTCCATACAGACATATGAGACTGTTTATATGGCTTTTTTGTATTATAAAGATACTGGAAATGATATTTATAACTACTTGAGACTTGCTTTTAAATACGGTAAAAATATCAATTATATGTCCGGTGAGGAAATTGTTATGAAGCTTTAAAGTTTCAAACAGCAGTAAGTCGTGAGATTCACTCCTATAAGGAGGTGACAAGATTTAAAGAGGTAGATAAGGATCTCTTTTTGGCAACCATAGAACCGAAGCATGATATACTTGCTGAGCTCTCCTACCATTTTAAAGATAGAATGCCCTCTCTCAACTGGATCATTATAGACTCGTCGAGAAGTATTGCTCTAATTCATCCAAAGGACAGTGAATGTTATCTGCAAATAGTTGAAGAAAATGAACTTGAAGCCGCTGCAAAGCTAAATGATATTAAAAATCCTTATTCCAAACTCTGGAAAGTATTTTTTGAAAATATTTCAATAGAGAAAAGGGAAAATATGAATCTGCAAAGACAAAATTGCCCTCTTAGAAAGAGAAAGTATATGACCGAATTTATAGATGAATGACAATACCGGAATGTAAAACCGGGTTGTCGTTTAACATTAACGACAACCCGCTTTTTATACTTAATTATTTAATTCTTATTCAGCTATATCAGCATATTCAAAATGCCAGAATCCGTCCGCTGAGTGCCAGCTTCCTGTTATCTTATCACTCTGAAGATAGAAATCATTGTAATAAAGAAGCGGAACCATAGCTGTATCCTTCATTATAAGCTCCTCAGCCTGGTGCAGATATCCGAATCTTGTCTGCGGATCTTTCTCTGTAGCCGCCTTATTCATAAGTCCGTCAAACTCAGGATTGCTGTACTTAGAACTGTTATTTCCGTTTCCTGTTGATGCAAGCTCTAAGATATTTGAAGGGTCATTGTAATCCATTACCCAACCGTCTCTTGCTATCTGATAGTTTCCTGATCTTCTCTGAGGTGTAAATGACTTCCACTCAACTATATTTACCTCGATCTTAAGACCAAGCTCGCCCCATGCCTGCTGTAAATACTCTGCTATCTTCTTATGATAACTTGCATCATTGGTTGAATAGACCATCTCAGGTAGACCTACACCGTTCTCATATCCTGCTTCTTTTAAAAGCTCCTTCGCTTTTGCAAGGTTTCCTTCATGATCGTCAATATTTATTAAAACAGATGAATCTGTTATATTATCTTTCCATGCAGAACCGTCCCAGTCTGTTACACCGTCACTTACAAATCCGGTTGCAGGAGTGTATGTACCTGCTGTAATAACCTCTGAAATATACTTTCTGTCAAGTGCAAGTGAAAGTGCTTCTCTTACTCTCGCATCCTTAAACTCGTCTAAAGTATTGTTTAAATCAAGGTAATATGTTCCGAGTATAGGATCGATATGGAAATCAGATCTTTCCTTTAATGTTGTAATCTCCTGTGTAGGAACTTCCTTAATCATTAAAGCATCACCTGACTCATATGCACTGAAAGTCGCATTCTGATCATTCATAAGAAGGCATTTAATACCGTCAAGCTTTACGGAACCCGCATCCCAATAGTTCTCATTTTTCTCAAACATAAGGTAGCTTCCCGGCTTCCAATCAGTAAGCTTAAAAGGACCTGTTGATATATATGTCTTAGGATCGATACTCCATCCGTCAGGATTTGCCTCTACCACATCCTTCTTAACAGGTGAAAGTGAAACAAATGATGCAAGCTTATCAAAGTACGGGGTAGGAGTTGCCAAATGTACAACCAAAGTCTTATCATCCGGTGCTTCTACTTTAACTTAGTAGGATCCGGATCAATTGTAGTATTTCCTTCCGCATCCGGTAAACCTATAGCTTCATCATAGCCTTCTACCATTCCGAGTACTGTCTGTGCATAAGGTGCCGCAACATTAGGATCAACCATTCTCTGCCAGCTGTACACAAAATCTTCTGCTGTAAAATCTGTTCCGTCCGACCACTTTAAACCGTCTCTTAAGTAGAATGTCCATGTAAGCTGATCTTCACTTATCTCATACTTTTGGGCCAATCCCGGTACTACTTTTCCGTCTTTGTCAACCTTTAAAAGATTTTCATAGGCAAACAAAATATAATTTGCACCGTCTACAGCAGAGTTAAGTGCAGGGTCAATAGACTCCACATCAGGTCCAAGCTGAATTGTAAGTATTTTATTACCGCCGGCTGATTCTGTAGCACCTGCACTTTTTGTACCGTTACCACCTGATTTTGAACCGCCACACCCTGACAGGGCCATTGCACCTGCCATCGCCAATACTGCAACAATCAATCGTTTTTTCATTAATACCTCCTCCATTTTTAAGTTTATTCATTTGTGTGTATAAATATACCATATGTAAGTATATTTGTCTACACTCAAATTAAAATAATTAATATTAAAACTGAGAAAAATATTTACGAACAAGTTTACGATATATAAAATAATCAATATTTATACAAAAAGAGCCGGAAAACAAGTTCCGACTCTAAAATTTATAATATATTATTCTGCTATATCAGCATACTCAAAGTGCCAAACACCATCTGATGTATAGAAGCTGTCTATAAGCTTATCGCTCTGAAGATATGTCTCCTGTTGATAAAGTATCGGAATAACTCCGGCATCCTTTAAAAGAAGTTCCTCAGCCTGATGGAAGTATTCAAATCTTTTCTTAGCATCTGTCTCTTGTGCAGCCTTATCAAGGAGTGCATCATATTCAGGATTTTTGTATCTTGAACTGTTGTTTCCGTTTGTACTGTATGCACACTCAAGAAGATTTGAAGGATCGTTATAATCCATTACCCAACCGTCTCTTGCTATCTGATAGTTTCCTGATCTTCTCTGTGGTATAAATGATTTCCACTCAACAATGTTTACCTCAACATTTAAGCCAAGCTCTTTCCAAGCCTGCTGTAAGTACTCGGCAACCTTCTTGTTAAGACCTGCATCATTTGTTGTGTATGACATAGCAGGAAGGCCTTCACCATTCTCATGTCCTGCCTCTTTTAAAAGCTCCTTAGCCTTTGCAAGGTTAGCCTCAAAGTTGTCATTGTCAAAGTATACAGACTTATCAGTTCTGTTATCAGCCCATGCGCTTCCGTCCCAATCGGCTACGCCGTCAGGGATAAAGCCTGTTGCAGGAGCAAGTATGCCTGCTGAAATAGTTTCCGCTATATGATTTCTGTCAAGTGCAAGTGAAAGTGCCTGTCTCACCTTAGGATCTTTAAACTCTTCCAACTCATTGTTGATATCGATATATGATATTCCAAGCTTAGGACTGATCTTATAATCCGGTCTCTTCTGCATTGTTGTTATCTCTTCTACAGGGTAATCCTTAATCATTAAGGCATCTCCTGATTCATATGCGCTGAATGCAGCATTCTGATCCTGCATAAGAAGGCATTTAATACCGTCAAGCTTTACAGCATCCTTGTTCCAGTAATGCTCGTTTTTTGTAACCAATATGTAGCTTCCCGGCTTCCACTCTGTAAGCTTGAAAGGACCTGTTGAGATATATGTCTTAGGGTCAAGACTCCATCCGTCCGGATTTGCTTCTACTATTTCCTGCTTTACAGGTGAAAGTGCGGCAAATGCGGCAAGTCTGTCAAAGTAAGGTGCAGGATGTGACATATGTACTACAAGAGTTTTGTCATCCGGAGCCTCTACATTAAGCTTTGTGATATCAGGATCGATTGTAGGATTACCGTCTGCATCAGGCTTACCTATAGCCTCATCATATCCTTCTACCATTCCAAGTACAGTCTCTGCATATGGTGCTGCAACCTCAGGATCAACCATTCTCTGCCAGCTGTATACGAAGTCATTAGCGCTAAACGCCGAACCGTCTGACCACTTAAGTCCGTCTCTTAGATGGAAAGTCCATGTAAGTCCGTCATCACTTACTTCATACTTCTCAGCCAAGCTTGGTGCTATCTTGCCGTCCTTATCAAGTCTAAGCAAGTTATCTGAAATCATTGTTAAATAGTTTGCACCGTCAGCTGACTGATTGAGTGCAGGGTCAATTGTTTCAACATCAGGTCCTTCCTCAATAGTAAGGATCTTTCCTCCCTTACTTGCGGACTTGGAACCTCCACATGCTGAAAGTGCTACTGCTGCCGCAATTGTCAGCGTAGCCAAAATCAATCTTTTCTTCATAAATTCTCCTATAATTCCAATAATTTTTTATTCTGCGATATCCGCATACTCAAAGTGATAGATACCGTCGGCTGAATGGTACGCACCGACTACCTTATCGCTCTGGAGATACATCTCATTATAATAAAGAAGCGGTGTTACACCCATATCTCTCATAAGCATCTCCTCAGCCTGATGGAAATATCCGAATCTGGTCTGTGGATCTATCTCTTTAGCAGCCTTTTCTAAGAGTGCATCATATTCAGGATTAGAATACTTTGAACTGTTGTTTCCGTTTCCTGTCTGTGTGAGCTGAAGGATATTTGAAGGATCGTTATAATCCATTACCCAACCGTCTCTTGCTATCTGATAGTTTCCTGATCTTCTCTGCGGTGTAAATGACTTCCACTCAACTATATTTACCTCTATATTAATTCCAAGCTCTTTCCAAGCCTGCTGTAAATACTCTGCAATCTTCTTATGATAAGCAGAATCATTTGTTGTATATGTGAATGTAGGAAGTCCTTCACCGTTTGGATGTCCTGCCTCTGCCAAAAGCTCCTTAGCCTTTGCAAGATTACCTGCATGATCATCAACATTTATATATACAGAAGGATCTGTAATATTATCTGTCCAAGCTGAACCGTCCCAATCAGTTGTACCTGCACTTACAAAACCGCTTGCAGGAGTATATGTACCTGCTGTGATAGTCTCTGAAATGTACTTTCTGTCAAGTGCAAGTGAAAGTGCCTGACGAACTCTTGCATCTTTGAACTCCTCTAAATTGTTGTTCAAGTCGATGAAATATGTTCCAAGTTGTGGATCGATATGATAATCGGATCTTTTCTGTAATGTAGTAATCTCCTGTGTAGGAATATCCTTGATCATTAAAGCATCTCCTGACTCATATGCACTGAATGCAGCATTCTGATCCTGCATAAGGAGACATTTGATACCGTCAAGCTTAACCGCATCCTTGTTCCAGTAATGCTCGTTTCTCAAGCATTAAATAGCTTCCTGACTTCCACTCTGTAAGTTTGAATGGACCTGTTGATATATATGTCTTAGGGTCAAGTGTCCATCTGTCCGGATTAGCCTCTACAATTTCCTGCTTTACAGGTGAAAGTGCGGCAAATGTAGCAAGCTTATCAAAATAAGGTGTTGGTGTTGCCATATGAACAACTAATGTCTTGTCATCAGTTGCCTCAACTCTAAGCTTTGTAACATCAGGATCGATTGTGGGATTACCGTCTGCATCAGGCTTTCCTATAGCCTCCTCATAACCTTCCACCATTCCGAGAGTGATCTCTGCATATGGTGCAGCAACCTCAGGATCAATCATTCTCTGCCAGCTGTATACAAAATCATTAGCTGTAAGATCTGAACCGTCTGACCACTTTAAACCGTCTCTTAAGTAGAATGTCCATGTAAGTGCGTCTGAACTTGACTCGTACTTTTCAGCCAAACTTGGAGCAATCTTTCCGTCCTTGTCGATTCTTAACAAGTTGTCAAAAAGATATGTGAGATAGTTTGCACCGTCATTTGCTGTATTAAGTGCCGGGTCAATTGATTCCACTTCAGGTCCCATTTCGATAGTAAGAATCTTACCACCTGTCTTTGTAGCCGACTTTGATCCGCCACCGCCACAACCTGCTAATACAAGTGCACCGGTAAGAACCAATGTAGCTAAAACCAATTGTTTCTTCATAAATCCTCCTAAATATTTATCAAAACCATCAGGTTCTAATTTCTAGTTTATCTTCTCTATGTTATGACAAGCTACAAAATGTCCTTTTTCCATCTCTCTCCACTTTGGCACTTCCATTGCACACTGCTCTGTAGCATATTGGCATCTGGTTCTGAAGTGACAACCGCTTGGTGGGTTAAGAGGTGAAGGAACCTCTCCCTCAAGCACAATTCTGGATCTCTCTCTGGAAACCCTTGGATCTGCTACAGGTATTGCAGAGATAAGGCTCTTTGTATACGGATGAAGCGGTCTGAATATGATATCACCACCCGGCGCCAACTCTACCATCTTACCAAGGTACATAACTCCGATTCGATTACTTATATGATTTACAATAGAAAGGTCATGGGCAATAAACAGATAGGTAAGCCCTCTCTCCTTTTGTAAATCTTCAAACATATTTACAACCTGTGCCTGAATAGAAACATCAAGTGCTGATACAGGCTCATCGGCAACGATAAAATCAGGATCCACTACAAGTGCTCTTGCAATACCGACTCTTTGTCTTTGACCTCCTGAGAACTCATGAGGATATCTGTTGGCATGCTCCGAGTTAAGACCTACTGTTTGCAATACCTCAATAATCTTATCATGTCTGTCCTTCTTTGAAGCCGCAATCTTATTTATATCAATGGCCTCACCGATAATATCACCGACTGTCATTCTTGGATCGAGTGATGCATAAGGATCCTGGAAAACTATCTGAAGTTTTTTTCTGTAAGGATACATATTTACCGCAGTCTTTTTTCCAAGCTTAGGCACACCGTTTTCTATGATATCATTTCCGTTTTCATCTACAAGCGGTACTTTTCCACTGTCAAAAAGCACCTGGTCTTTATATATAATTCTGCCGTCTGTAGGCTCATAAAGTCTAAGTAAAGATCTACCGGTTGTGGTCTTACCGCAACCTGATTCTCCTACCAGTCCCAGGGTTTCTCCCTTTTCAATATAGAAAGAAACATCGTCTACCGCTCTGACATATTTTTTATTTTTACCAAAACCTCCAACAGGGAAGAATTGTTGTAAATGTTCAACTCTAATTATTTTTTCAGACATACTGATTCTCCCTCTGTATTTTTATCATCTTCCAACTCATTCAACCAGCATTGTGAGTAATGAGTCTCACTGAAATTCTTAATCGGTGCCATTTCTCTTAAACATATCTTCATGCAAGAGTCGCATCTGGAAGCAAAAGGACAACCCTTTGGTGGGTTGAGCATATCTACAGGAGTACCCTCGATAGGAACGAGTCTTTCATACTCCGCTTCATACATCTTTGGAATGCTCTTTAAAAGTCCCTTTGTATATTCATGCTTCGGATTATAAAAAATCTCATCTGTAAGACCGCTCTCTATAATCTTTCCTGCATACATAACCGCTATTCTGTCACAAATATTTGCAACTACACCAAGGTCATGTGTGATCATAATGATTGCCATGCCAGCTTATTTTTAAGCTCTATCATAAGCTCTATGATCTGTGCCTGAATAGTAACGTCAAGAGCTGTTGTAGGCTCATCCGCTATCAGAAGTTTAGGTTCACATGCAAGCGCCATAGCAATCATAACTCTCTGTCTCATACCACCTGAAAGCTCATGCGGATACTGCTTAAGTCTCTTATCAGGCTCATTTATTCCTACCAAAGTAAGAAGCTCTTTTGCTCTTTCTCTGGCTTCTTTTTTATTCTTATCTGTATGCAGAAGTATAACTTCCATTATCTGGTTTCCGATAGTATATACCGGATTCAAGCTGGTCATAGGATCCTGGAAAATGATTGAAACTTCATTTCCACGGATTTTTCTCATTTCTTTTTCACTCATTTCATTGATGTGATATCCGTTGAAATATAAATCTCCGCCTATGATCTTTCCCGGATTTGCTATAAGTCCCATAAGAGAATAACTTGTAACACTCTTACCGGAGCCTGACTCTCCTACTACTCCCAACACTTCTCCCTCATTTACATAGAAGGAAACATCGTCTAAGGCTTTCACCTCTCCTGCCGGAGTAAAGAAGGAAAGTCTCTCATGTTCTATATCTACAAGATGTTTACTCATAATTACCTTCCTTTAATTCTTTAGCTTAGGGTCAAATGCATCACGGAGTCCGTCCCCCAAAAGGTTAAGACTAAGTATTATCAAACTGATAAGTAGCGCAGGCGCAAACAAAAGATGTGGATATGATTGCAATCCTGTGATGGCATCTGAAGCAAGTGAACCAAGAGATGGCATTGGAACAGCCACACCCAGTCCCAAAAATGACAAATAACTTTCTGTAAATATAGCAGAAGGTATTTGCAATGTAGTTGTAACTATCAAAGTACCGATAGTATTTGTAAGCAAGTGCTTTCTGATAATCTGGCCGCTCTTTGCACCAAGTGCTCTCGCAGCTGTTACATACTCCTGCTCCTTTAATACAAGTATCTGTCCACGGACAATTCTTGCCATACCTACCCAGTAAAGAAGTGCAAAAACTATAAATATACTTATAAGGTTTATACCAAGAATATTGATCCACCCAAATCCCGGTGCAGATGCCAACAGCTTCATCGGCTTTTTAAGTGCAAATGTCAAAAGGATAATAAGTAATATATCAGGAACTGTATATATAATATCTACAACTCTCATCATTATAAGGTCTACCCATCCACCGGTAAATGCGGCTATAGAACCGTAAATAGAACCGATAATAAGGACGATAAATGATGCCAAAAGTCCTACTATAAGTGAAATTCTTGCTCCCATCATTACTCTGATAGCATAGTCTCTTCCTAAGCTGTCTGTTCCGAGTATATGTGGAAATATATTCTCTCCTGCAGCTATTCTTGCAAGTTCTCCTGCAGAATACTGCATAGGCATAAGCCTCTCACTACCCTTTAACTGTGTTGCATAATCATATGGATAAAAAATCGGCACTATAAATGCAAGTATCAATATGACAAAAAACACTGCCAAAGATACAAGTGCCACTTTATTTTTTAAAAGTCTTCGAAATCCGTCCTGCCAGAAGCTGACACTCTGACGCATCACCACCAGACTTTCTTTTTCTTCTTTGCTGGCGGGCAAAAATCTTCAGGCGATAAATTTAAATGCCCTGAAATAATATGTTTGCTCATTCTATATAGGGATGCCACAAAATAATTGTGACAACCTTCTCCTTTCTTATAGGCTTTACTTCAGTTTTATTCTTGGATCTACGATCGTATATGCAATATCTACCATTACGTTCATAAAAATAATAAGTGTTGCAAGGAATATTGTGGTTCCCATAATAACAGTATAATCCTGATTTATAACAGAACTTACAAATTCACCTCCAAGTCCCGGAATGGTAAATATCTTCTCTACAACAAAGCTTCCTACAAGTGTATATGCTATAAGCGGTCCCATATATGTAATAATCGGCAATATAGCATTTCTAAGTGCGTGCTTAAACAGAATAACATTCTCTGACAGTCCCTTTGCTCTTGCAGTCCTCATGTAGTCCTGTCCAAGTACGTCAAGCATCGAAGATCTCATCTGTCTTGCAATATAAGCTGTAGGATAAAACGAAAGTGCCAATACCGGCATGATGTAGTTTAAAGGTGATGTAAGACCGTATGTAGGTAAAAGCTCAAGCTTAACACCCAATACATACATAAGAATAGTACATACTACGAAACTCGGTACCGCAATTCCAAGTGTTGCAAACATGATTATCAATCGGTCCAGTACCTTTCCTCTGTTAAGTGCGGCAACCGAACCCAGCGGAACTCCGAATAACAATGCAAGGATTATTGATATTCCACCCACTCTGGCAGAAACAGGAAATTTTGTGGATATTATCTGCGCTACGTCTCTTCCCCTTTGCTTTATACTTATTCCAAAATCACCTTTTAGAGCATTTTTAAAATAATTGACATACTGCACTGTGATAGGCTTGTCAAGGCCATACTTTACCTCCAATGCTTTTTGAGCTGCTTTTGAAATTGACTTATCCGCAGCGAATGGTCCACCCGGAACTTGCTGCATAAGGAAAAAAGTCAAGGTTGATACGATGAATATTGTTGCTATTCCGAATATCAACCTTTTGATAATATACTTTAACACGATTCCCTCTCCTTTACCTTTTTTCTTTTATAAGTTATTAAAGTATTTTGCCAATATTTTATGCTTTTAGATATATTCACATAGAAATAAAAGCTTGTACAAAAAAATAGCAGGCAAGCACCGTTGCTGAATATCGCCTACTTTCCTCATAATTATACACTATTCTATTATCTTTTTCAAGACTATGTTCGCATAGCATGTACTTATGTTTGTCTATACAATACATCGAATTTTGTGTAAAGTACATCCACAAATTTCTTTACACTTTCTTTATCTTCTTTATGCAATATGTCCCTTTACTTTCAAAAAAAGGTATATGATTATTCTCAACAAATGTGTTTCTTCCTATTAAATGTACAACATAAATAGCCTGAAATATATTTGAGTGGTTTGCCTTACATGGTGTATCACATAATACTATTTACTAAGGAGGTTTTATGGATGATATAATAAGCAGACTTTCAGAAATCGAAGATTCATCTAAAAATCATGTTGAAGATGCTATCCTAAAGAAAAAAGAAATAGCTGCTGAGATTAATGCCAAAAGAGAGCTTTGGAAACAAGATCTTGATGCAAAGACAAGGGCCAGAATTAGCGAGTTACAGGAATCTATGAATTTGTCGAAAGAAAAAAAGATTTCCGAACTTAAGCAACAGTCTGAAAAGGCTTTTAAGAATCTACAGGACATGTATGACACTCACCACGATAAATATGTGGATATGCTATTCTCAAATATGATTAAGGAGTAGCCATGGGAAATTTATTCAAGTACTCTTCCCTTACCACTAAAATTCGTTCGATGTCAAGTGATTTGATAAGTATCGACGGTTTCAAATCTTTATGTGAATGTGAAACCATCACTGATGCAATGAATGAACTTATGCATTACAAATATTACAGTGATGCATTTAAAAAAACAGACATCAATTCATTACACCGTGAAGATATCGAACAAATCTTATTGTTAAGTAATCTGGAAGAGTTTTCACGACTCTATAAATTCAGCTCCGGCACACCAAGACAATATCTGAATTTAGTATCTATGTACAATACAATTTATGTCTTAAAGCGTATACTACGAGACATTCTTAGTCATAGACCAACATCTTTGGATTTAAAATCATATTCAAAATATATGAATACAAAATCAAATCTGAACATCGAGGACCTTATGTCTGCAAGAGATGTATCACAATTTATTGATTCCCTAAAAAATACCGAATATTATGATTGTGTAAATAAAGTATTTTCCGAGGGAAGTACAAATATATTTGACTATGCACTTGCACTTGACTCTTATTATTTTGAAATTTGCTTCAAATTTGCAAAAAAAGAGCTTAAGGGGGATGAAAGTAAAGAGGTACTGTCAATCCTTGGAACAAGATCTGATTTCCTGAATATGCAATGGATATATAGGACTAAGAAATACTACAAGGTAAGTAATGCAAAGATATATGCCACACTTACCCCACATTATTATAAATTAAGTGTGGATGAAATAAAACAAATGGCAGAATCCGAAGATTTGGATGAGTTTTATGAGATATTTGACAATACATTCTATGGAAAATTATCTGCAAAGCTTTTCAAATTCAGACCAAGCATTGAAGAATTTTATATGGGAACATTGGAATATTTGTATCGCAAAAACAAAAAAAACAACCCGTATTCTTTAGCGACTCTTAGCTGTTATCTGTATTTTAGAGAATTGGAAATAAGCAGAGTTATAGAGATAATAGAGTCTATCAGGTATTCTTTACCTGCAGATGATATTATCAATAAAATTTTAAAACTTGAAACAAGGAGGTCTTTCGCATGATTGAGAGAATGGAATTCTTGAATATCACCGGTCCGAAAGACGATATTGACAGAATTATCGAAACCTATATCAGCAAGTATGAGTTTCAGTTGGAAAATGCTCTCTCCGAGTTAAAAAATGTAAAGGAGTTACATGCATTCAATGACAGCAATCCATATAAGGATATACTGGCAAGATCACAGGAACTGAAAGAATACTTTAAAGATACCGGTTTGCAGACAGATCGTCAAATGAGTATCGAAGAGGCCGACCAAATAACCCGTAAGCTTTCAGACAGTGTTTACTCTTTATCACAAAAAAAGAGTGAGCTTGAGTCTGAACTGGCAGAATATGAAGAGAAGCTTAAAAATGTTCACTATTTTATAGGACTGGATTATGACACCGAAAAGATATTACATTTTAAATATGTAAATTTCAGATTCGGTTCCATGCCAAAGGAGTATTATGAGAAGTTCATAACCTTTGTATATGACAGCATAGATACCATCTTCTATAAAGCAAGAGAGATAGATGACAAAGTATGGGGTGTTTATTTTGTACCTGATGCTATTTCGGAGCAAATAGATGCAATATATTCTTCCATGCATTTTGAAAGATTTTTCCTGCCCGATGAATACCACGGTACACCTGAGTTTGCCGGTGCAAAGCTTAAAGAAAAAATAGAAGAACTCAAAACAAGCATACATGCAATTGATGAAAAGATAGTAAAAACTCTTGAAGACAGCCATGAAGATTTTCTTTTGGCAAATCAGGTGCTGTTTAGATTTAATAAAGTCTTTGATGTCAGAAAGTATGCTGCGGCCACAAGAGATAACCGAAAAGACAAAAAGGTATTTTACATTATATGTGGATGGCTTACACAAAAAGATGCCGAAAGACTTGCAAAAGAGCTTGAAAATGAGCCTAATACTTTTTGTATTGTTGAAAGGGATATGTCAAAGATAAGCAGTACCCCACCGGTGAAACTAAAAAACAATATGTTCTTCAAACCCTTTGAAATGTTTGTTGAAATGTATGGTTTGCCGGATTATAAGGAATTTGATCCTACAATGCTTATAGCACTGACCTATTCCGTTATATTCGGATTTATGTTCGGTGATGTGGGACAGGGACTTGTTCTTTTGATCCTTGGAAGCATTATAGCCTACAAAAAGCAATCAAGGCTTGCCGCAATCATTGCCAGATGCGGTTTCTTCTCCACCATATTCGGATTTATTCGGTTCGATATTCGGATTTGAAGATATCATACAACCTTTATGGCTAAGACCTGCAAAGGCAATGACTGCTCTTCCGGTTATAGGTAACTTAAATACAGTATTTGTAATAACCATCACTTTAGGTATGCTTATTATAATACTTATGATGATTTTAAGTATTTTTACAAAGCTTAGGTTTAAAAAGCCCGGCGAAGCATTGTTTGATACAAATGGTGTGGCAGGACTTGTATTCTATACATCCGCACTTATTACAATCATACTGTTTATGACAGGTAAAACGATGCCTGCCACGGTGATACTGCTTATAATGTTTGTACTTCCTTTAATATTAATCTTCTTAAAAGAGCCTTTATCCGCTGTATTGGAGAAGAAAAAAATACATCTTGAAGGTGGTCTCGGTATGTTTATATTGCAGGGATTTTTTGAACTTTTTGAAGTACTTCTCAGCTACTTCTCAAACTCTCTCTCATTCGTCAGAGTTGGCGCCTTTGCAGTAAGCCATGCAGCCATGATGGAGGTGGTGCTCATGCTTTCAGGGGCTGAGAGCGGCAATATCAACTGGATTGCAGTCGTGCTTGGAAATATCTTTGTAATGGGTATGGAAGGTTTAATCGTAGGTATACAGGTATTACGTCTGGAATACTATGAGTTATTCTCAAGATTTTATACCGGAGACGGTAGAGCGTTTAAGCCCTACTCATAATAAACAAGTATTTTATTATTTATGATTTTATGTTTTAGTTAGGAGAAAAAATGAATACATTAGTAAAAGTAACACTTTCAGTAGCACTTATTTTAAGCATAGTAATTCCTTATATTGCATTTATGATCGGCGAAAAGACAAAGGGACGTTATAAAAAAGCCCTTGCCGGAAATGTGGTTATGTTCTTTGGAGTTATGGCGGTTGCAAGCGTATTTTTCTTATCAGGTAGTGCTTACGCCGCTTCTGAAACAGCAGCTTCATCAGCTACAGGCTTCGGATACTTGGCTGCAGCTCTTTCAGTAGGTCTTGCATGTATCGGTGGTGGTATCGCCGTATCAGCTGCAGCATCTGCCGCACTTGGCGCTATCAGCGAGGACTCTTCAATCCTTGGTAAGTCTCTTATCTTCGTTGGTCTTGCAGAGGGTGTTTGTCTTTACGGACTTGTAGTTGCGTTTATGATTCTCGGTCGTTTATAAGGACAATTTTATGAAAATGTATCTTATAAGTGATAATGTGGATACTCTTACAGGTATGAGGCTTGCCGGAGTGGAAGGAGTGGTGGTTCATGAAAAAAATGAGCTTAATAATGCCCTTGATTTCGTTATAAAAAGCAAAGATATCGGCATTGTACTTCTCACCGAAAAGTTTTCAAGGGATTATCCCGAACTTGTAAACAGGTATAAGATAGAATCACATATACCACTGTTTATTGATATACCGGACCGCCACGGTACCGGAAGATCCGAAAACTTTATTACAGACTATGTAAATGAAGCTATCGGTTTGAAACTGTAATCTTGTAAGAAATGAACTTACAGATTTGAACTTGAGGTTCGGCATTTACCGGACTGAAAAACTAAGATTAAAAAGGTAGGTATTATCTTGACAATAGAAGAAAAACTACAGCATTTTAGAGAAGCATGTATGGCTGATGCCAAGGCTGCTGCTGAAAAAATACTTTCAGATTATAGAGATGCTTTAGAAAAGGACTTTTTAGACTACCAAAGCAGCGAGATAAGACTCGCTGATATGGAAGTTAAAACGGAAACCACAAGGATTGATAAAGAGATAAACAAAGAACTCGCTCTTGAACAGATAAAACTACGAATGGAGCTTGGCAAAAAATCTGCTGAGCTTAAGGAAAAGATTTTTACACAGCTTGAGGAAAGACTTGCAGATTTTCAAGCCTCTCCGGAATACGAAGCCTTAATTGATTCACAAATTAAGAGAGCGCTTGAGTTTGCCGGAAGTGATGAAGTAAAAATATATATCGATCCTACTGATGAAGAGCTCGCTCACAGGCTTTCGGTAAAGCATAGTATTGATATAGCTATCAGTAAATACCCTTTTCATGGCGGTATGAGAGCTGTTATACCGGCAAAGAATATACTCATTGACAATTCTTTTGAAAAGAAAATATCAGAGGCTAAGGAAAAATTTGATGTAGAGATGGAGGTACTATAATGGCAACTACAGGTATTATATTTGCAATAAACGGACCTATCGTAAAAACATCAAATGACTCCGGTTTTGAAATGCATGAGATGGTATATGTAGGTGAGGAAAAACTTGTAGGTGAGGTAATCGGACTTACATCAGATGCAACAGTCATTGAGGTTTATGAAGAGACCGGTGGTCTAAAACCGGGAGAAATCGTTACAGGTACAGGCTCTCCTGTTTCTGTAACTCTCGCACCCGGTATTCTAAACAATATCTTTGACGGTATAGAAAGACCTTTAAGTGAAATAGCCAAGGTTGACGGTACATATATCTCCAGAGGTGTAAGTGTGGATTCACTCGATACAAAAAAACTCTGGAAACACATATAACGGTAAAACCGGGACAGGCTATAGACGGTGGAACAATTATTGCCGAAGTTCCTGAAACACCTGCAATTATGCACCGCGTAATGCTTTCACCAAACCTTACGGGATATGTTTTGGATGTGGTTGATGACGGTGAATACACTATAAATGACAAGCTTCTCACATTACAGCTTACTGACGGCAGTGAGATTCCTATCACTATGACACAGCATTGGCCTATTCGTGTTCCAAGACCTACAAAGAAAAGATTTCCGGCAAGCGTTCCGCTTATCACCGGTCAGCGAATTCTTGATACTCTCTTCCCTCTTGCAAAGGGCGGTACTGCCGCAATTCCGGGAGGTTTCGGTACAGGTAAGACTATGAGTCAGCACCAGATTGCAAAATGGTCTGATGCAAATATTATTATTTATATCGGTTGTGGTGAGCGTGGTAATGAGATGACTCAAGTACTTGAGGAATTCTCGGAGCTTATCGACCCTAAGACCGGCAATCCTTTGATGGACAGAACAACACTTATTGCAAATACTTCAAATATGCCTGTGGCGGCCAGAGAGGCTTCTCTTTATTCAGGACTGACACTTGCTGAGTATTACCGTGATATGGGTTATGATGTTGCAATTATGGCAGATTCCACTTCCAGATGGGCAGAGGCACTTCGTGAGATCTCAGGACGACTTGAGGAAATGCCTGCAGAGGAAGGTTTCCCGGCATATCTGGCTTCCAGACTTTCAGCGTTCTATGAAAGAGCCGGTATGATGCAAATTTAAACGGTAGTGAAGGTTCGGTTTCTATTATCGGTGCGGTTTCTCCACAGGGTGGTGATTTCTCAGAGCCTGTTACACAAAATACCAAAAGATTTGTGCGTTGCTTCTGGGGACTTGATAAAAGGCTTGCCTATGCAAGACATTTCCCGGCTATACAGTGGCTTGACAGCTATTCAGAGTATTTAAATGATCTTGCGCCATGGTATGCAGAACATGTAAATAAAAACTTTGTAGAATACAGAAACAGACTTGTATATATACTTAACCAAGAAGCGTCATTGATGGAAATAGTAAAACTTATCGGTGCAGATGTTTTGCCTGATGATCAAAAACTTGTGCTTGATATAGCTAAGGTTATAAGAGTAGGTTTCCTTCAGCAAAATGCATTCCATAAGGATGATACTTGTGTTCCGCTTATAAAGCAGTACAAGATGATGGATGTTATACTATATCTCTATCAAAAATCAAAGGCACTTGTTCATCAAGGAATGCCTATGAGCATTTTGCATCAGGACAGTATATGGGATAGAGTCTCTTCTATAAAATATGATGTTCCTAATGATAAGCTTGATATGTTGGACGATTACAAAAAAGACATTGACACATTCTACGAAAACGTACTTGAAAAGAATGCATAGGAGGTAAAACATGTCAATAGAATACCTTGGACTTAGTTCCATTAACGGACCACTGGTAGTTCTTGAGGGTGTCAAGGGTGCTGCCTATGATGAAATTGTAGAAATGACTGTAAACGGCAAGGAAAAGCGTCTTGGCAAAATCATAGAAATAAACGGTGATAAAGCTGTAATACAGGTTTTTGAAGGAACAGACGGTATGGCACTTAGAAATACTCATACCAAACTTACAGGTAAACCTATGGAGATCGGTGTTTCTGAAGCGATGTTTGGAAGAACCTTCAACGGTATCGGCGTACCTATAGACGGTCTGGGCAGCGTAGAGGCTGAAAAACTATAGATGTAAACGGTAAACCGCTAAACCCGGTTACCAGAGAGTATCCAAGAAACTATATAAGAACAGGAATTTCCGCTATAGACGGACTAATGACTCTTATAAGAGGTCAAAAGCTCCCCATCTTCTCAGGAAACGGTCTTCCACATGATGAACTTGCCGCACAACTCGTGCGTCAGTCATCACTTGGTGATACAGACAATGAAGACGAAAAGTTTGCAGTAGTATTTGCAGCTATGGGTGTAAAGTATGATGTGGCTGATTTCTTCCGAAGAACCTTTGCGGAGAGCGGTGTTAGTGACCATGTTATCACTTTCATCAATCTTGCAAACGATCCTGTGGTTGAAAGACTTATTACTCCAAAGGTGGCACTTACAGTTGCTGAGTATCTTGCCTTTGAAAAGGGTATGCACATACTTGTAATACTTACTGATATGACTTCTTTTGCAGAGGCAATGCGTGAGGTATCCTCTTCAAAGGGTGAGATTCCTTCAAGAAAAGGTTTCCCGGGATACCTTTATTCAGAGCTTGCCACCATATATGAGAGAGCGGGTATTGTAAGCGGCGTGAACGGCTCCGTTACACAAATTCCGATACTTACCATGCCTAATGATGATATTACACACACCCGATCCCCGATCTTACCGGGTATATAACCGAAGGTCAGATAGTTCTTGACAGAGACTTAAACGGTCAGTCAATCTATCCTCCTATATCAGTACTTCCCTCTCTTTCAAGACTTATGAAGGACGGTATCGGTGAAGGCTTTACAAGAGCGGACCATCAGGATGTAGCAAATCAGCTCTTCTCTTCCTACTCTAAAGTGGGTGATGCCAGAGCACTTGCGTCAGTTATCGGTGAAGATGAATTATCTGATACGGACAAGCAATATCTCGTATTTGGTAGAGCCTTTGAGCAGATGTTTATAGGTCAGTCAATTAATGATAACAGAACTATCTTTGATACATTGGAAATAGGCTGGAAACTTCTTGGTCTTATGCCAAGAGGAGAGCTTGACAGAATCGACACCAAGGTGCTTGATCAGTATTATAAACCTACAGTACTTGATTCAAATGGCGATATAGTTCCTGCTGCAGTCGAGGATTAACTATGAATATTAATACATTTCCGACAAAGGGTAATTTGATAGCCTCAAAGAATTCCCTTGCGCTGGCAAGGCAGGGCTATGGCTTGATGGATAAGAAGAGAAATATTCTTATCCGTGAGCTGATGGGACTTATTGATGAGGCTAAGGAGATCCAAAGCAAATAGATACAACCTTTGGTGCCGCTTACGAAGCACTGATGTATGCAAATATCGAACTTGGTATCGACTTCGTATCGGATGTAGCCGGCTCGGTACCTGTTGAAGACAGTATTCGGATAAAAACCAGATCGGTAATGGGTACCGAGATACCGCTTGTAAGATTTGATGATGCTCCTATGGTACCTACCTATGCTTATTACTCTACAAGAGAGTCTCTTGATAAAGCCAGAGAATGTTTCAATGAAGTAAAGAGGCTTACAGTACGACTTTCCATGATAGAAAATTCAGCTTATCGTCTGGCAAGCAATATTAAAAAGACTCAAAAAAGGGCCAATGCCTTAAAGAATATCACTATTCCAACATATGAAAATCTAACAAAGAATATCACCAATGCTTTGGAAGAAAAGGATCGCGAGGAATTCACAAGGCTAAAGGTTATAAAATCTTGGAAGGATGCACAATGAAAATACTTAGATTCTTTTTAGGAATTGTTTTAAGCTTTTCACTGATGTTTATTGTACTGGTCACATCCATTGAAATTGCGGCATATTCCAACTTCTCTTTTTATGAAAAAGAATACAATAAATATGCTGTAACAAGCTATGTGGATATTTCAATGCCTGATCTTATGAATGTTACAAAAGAAATGATGAGTTATCTAAAAGGCGACAGAGAAAAACTCTCCGATATAAAAGCAAATATCGGTGGCATTAGTGATACTCCCTTCTTTAATGAAAGAGAGGTTGCACATATGGAAGATGTAAGAGGTCTATTTGTAGGTGCTGTTTATCTTAGATACATACTTATAGCTGTCAGCATTCTTTGCATTATAGCTGTCAAACTTTTGAAAGGTAAGGTGTTTAAATTTCTTTCAAATGTTCTTATTTTCGGAACTGTGATCACTCTGATTTTGACTGCGGTTTTGGTATTCCTCATAGCCGGTGATTTTGAAAAGTACTTTATAATATTTCACCATATCTTCTTTAACAATGATCTATGGATGCTTGATCCGGCTACGGATAATTTAATAAATATAGTACCACAGGGCTTCTTTATGGATATGTCAATGAGAATTATTATAGTATTCTCAGCCTTTATCTTATCCATGATAGGCAGCGGTGTGGCCTTGAAAAAGATCTTCAAATAATTTTAGAAAATAAGGTGTATTTCACCTTATTTTTTATATTTGCATAAAATATGATATTATGTTAAATTAGAAACTTAGAAAAAGTTTTTTTCATAGGAGGTTATTTATGACAAAAAAATGGTGGCATGGTAAAGTCGCTTATCAAATATATCCAAAAAGTTTTAATGATACTACAGGAAACGGTGTTGGTGACCTGAGAGGTATTATTGAAAAACTTGATTATCTAAAGGATCTCGGAGTGGACATTATATGGCTATCTCCTTGTTACTGCTCTCCTTTTGCAGATCAAGGCTATGATATTTCAGATTATTACAATATAGATCCGGTATTCGGAAATATGAACGATATGGATGAACTTTTGGCCGAAGCTAAAAAAAGAGATATGTACATCCTTATGGATCTGGTAGTAAATCACTGCTCCGATGAGCATGAGTGGTTTAAAAAGGCTATGGAAGATCCTGACGGTGAATATGGAAAGTACTTCTATATCGAAGAAGGAAAAGACGGTAAGGAGCCTAACAACTGGCGTTCTTACTTTGGCGGAAGTGCATGGGAGAAGATACCGGGTACGAACAAGTACTATCTTCACCTCTTCCATAAAAAGCAACCTGACCTCAACTGGGAAAACAAAAAAGTTCGTGAAGAAATATATACAATGATCAACTGGTGGCTTGAGAAAGGACTTGCAGGTTTTAGAATTGATGCCATTATAAATATAAAGAAGGCTCTCCCTATAATTGATTATTGCTACTCACCCGATCGAGAAGACGGCTTTGTAGAGCCACATAAAATGCTTAAGGATGCTATAGGTGTGGGTGACTTCCTTACAGAACTTAAAAACGAGACATTTGCCAAACATGACGCTTTCACAGTCGGAGAAGTATTTGACGAGCGTGAAGAGGATATCCCTCTTTTCATCGGCGATGACGGCTATTTTTCAAGTATGTTTGACTTCAATGAGACAATATTCGGAAAGAGTAGAAACGGTTGGTATGACTGCAAGCCTATTACTCCCGATGACTATAAGAGATGCTGCTTTGAGACTCAGGAAAAGATCGGTGATATCGGAATGATTTCCACTATTATCGAAAACCATGACGAGCCAAGAGGTGTAAGCCACTATATCCCTGCAGACGAGCTTAGCGAAACCGCAAAGAAATTCCTCGGTACAATGCAGTTTATGCTTCGCGGACTTCCGTTTATATATCAGGGCCAGGAAATAGGTATGGAGAATGTAAATTTCACCTCTATGGATCAGATAGATGATATATCTACACGTGACCAGTATAAAGTAGCAATTGAAGCCGGACTTTCTCCGGAAGAGGCATTTGCCGCTGTGAAGCATTACAGCCGTGACAACAGCCGTACTCCTTTCCAATGGGATGACAGCACAAATGCAGGATTTACCACAGGAACTCCATGGCTTATGGTAAGCCCTGACTATAAGAGAATCAATGCGGCTTCTCAAATAAATGATCCTAACTCACTGCTCTCTTACTATAAAAAACTTACCGCTCTCAGAAAAAGTCCCGAGTATTCCGAGACTGTAGTATATGGTAAGACAGTACCGTACCTCCCTGAGGTAGAAAAACTTATGGCATTTAAGAGAGTTTCAGATAATCAGACCTTACTTGTACTCGGCAACTTCGGGACCAAGCCACAGACTGTAAAACTTCCTTCAAAATGTAAAAAGATTGTTTTAAACAATATGGAAAATGTTGACTTTGTTTCAGATACAGAGATAAGGCTTGAAGGATATCAGGCTTTGGTTATTGAGATTTAAAATAAAAAGTTTTTAAAATAAAAACCTATCAGAAGAAAATGTCCTCTGATAGGTTTTTTATATAACTAAAAATCATACTCTGTTCAAATAATCTTATCTTATCTTCGTAATTTAATCTCTCACCCTCTGCCATACAACTCTGTCAGGTACTTGATATTCTTCCAGGTATTCTCATCTATCTCATTCTCGGTAAGTCTGAACATCCAGTTCTTACCTATCGTGGAAGGAGTATTCATTCTATATCTGTGGTCATAGTGAAGATAGTCCTGTACAGGTATAATACAGGTATCTGAGACACTTCCCATTGCCGCTCTGATAAGTGCATCACAGACCTCAGTCTTCTTGTCAGACTTCTTTAAATTAAAGTATGCAAGAACTTTATCGTACTCTTCTTCTGTAATATCATCAAGCCAGCCCATCACAGTCTCATTATCATGAGTACCTGTGTATACCACACTGTTTCTTGTATAATTGTGAGGTAAGTAGTCGTTTGCACTTCCGGTATCTCTGGAGTCAAAAGCAAATTCCAAGACCTTCATTCCGGGATAACCGCTGTCATTTACAAGTGCTCTTACACTGTCTGTCACATATCCGAGATCCTCTGCTATAAGCTTGCAATCACCAAGGCTTTCCTTGATCTTATTAAAAAGCTCAATACCCGGTCCTTTTTCCCAATGACCGCCTGCCGCAGTCTCATTCTCAGCAGGAATAGAATAGTATTCATCAAATCCTCTGAAATGATCTATGCGGATGACATCATACCTTTCAAAATTCTTTCTTAATCTCTTTATCCACCATTTAAATCCTGTATTTCTATGATGTCCCCAATTATACAGTGGATTTCCCCAAAGCTGACCGTCAGGTGCAAATCCGTCAGGCGGACAACCTGCTACTGCTACAGCCTTACCCTCTTCATCCATTTGGAACAGCTCTCTGTGCGCCCATGTATCCGCACTGTCCATTGCCACATATATAGGAATATCTCCGATAATCTCTACACCTTTTTCATTGGCATATGCCTTTAATTTCTTCCACTGAACATCAAACTTATATTGTAAGAACTGATAAAACTCTATATCAAAATAAAGTTTTTCTCTGTAGTAATTGATGGCATAATCATGTCTTTCCCTTATATCTTTTGGCCAGGTATTAAACGGCTCACCGTTAAAATAATCCTTAAGCGCCATAAAGAGTGCATAATCCCAAAGCCATTTTGCATTTTCATATACAAAGTCGGCAAATTTATCATCTTCGTAGACCTTTGCTCTCTCATATGCCTTATGTAAAAGCTCAAATCTTCCTTCATAGAGCTTTTTATAGTCTACTTTCTTTAGATCCGTACCAAAATCTATATTGTCACATTCTTTTTTGGTCAAAGGCCTTCCTCTATCAACTGCTCAAGATCTATAAAGTACGGATTTCCCGCAAATGTTGAAAATGACTGATATGGCGAATCTCCATAACTTGTAGGCCCGAGAGGTAATATCTGCCAGAAAGATTGCTTTGCCTCTTTTAGCTTGTCCACAAAGTTGTACGCTTCTTTTCCGAAGCACCCTATGCCGTATTTACCCGGAAGGCTGCTTATATGTAATAATATTCCGCTTTTTCTCATTAGTCTCCTCCTTATTTTTTAAGCCATGCAAAATCAGATTCGCATGGCTTATATTCAGGTTTAACCCTTTAGCTTCTTATTTTATAGCTCCGTCTACCATTCCCTGAATAATCTGCTTTTGAGCAATAAGGAATAATATTACTATAGGAATCATGGCAAGGAATGCCGCACTAAGAATCAAATCCCACTGCTTTACATAAGAACCCACGAAGCTGCTTACTGCGATAGGAAGTGTTTTGATCTTTCCGTTAAGTCCGAGCATTATGGATGGAAGCAAATAGTCATTCCATATCCACAAACCGTTCAGTATAAGAACTGTCATCTGTACCGGACGAAGGAGAGGCATTATTACTCTAAAAAATGTGCCCTCAGGAGAACAACCGTCTATCCATGCAGCCTCCTCAAGCTCCTTTGGAATCCCCTTTATAAATCCATGCAATACGAAAATTGACATAGAACCGCCAAATCCCATATATGCAAATACTACTCCCTTATAACTTGAAAGCATCTGTATTCCGGTGAAGTTTCCTATATTCTTAAACACTGTAAGGATAGGAAGCATAACTACCTGGAAAGGAATAACCATAGCCGCTACAAACATCATAAAGATGAAGTTTGACCATCCCTCTTTATGATGACGACTGAGTACCCATGCCGCCATTGATGAGAACAATGTCAAAAGTATAAGTGAAACTACTGTAATTATCAAAGAGCTTTTAAAAGAACTCCAATAGCTGAAGTTGTCATTGTTTATAACACCCTTAAAGTTTACAAACATCTGTCCCCAATTCTTTGGAAGAGATATAGGGCTTATTACTATATCCGCACTGGTTTTTGCAGAGTTTATAACCACCAGGAAGAATGGGCATAGTATAAAAAATGCAATAATAAAGCCTATAATACTGCCAATAAAATTTCTGGATTTTTGTGCTTTCATTATAGCTCTACCTCCCTCTTCTTACTGATTGCAACCTGTGTCAACGATACTGCTGCAAGTATTATAAAGAATACAACCGCCTTAGTCTGACCGAGAGCATAATTATTCTTTCTTATAGCTGTATTGTAAATATTAAGAGCCAAAAGCTCTGTAGACTGGATAATCTTAGTTCCCACAAGACGACCCGGAGCACCATTGGTTATTGCAAGGTTTAGGTCAAACTGCTTGAATGAGTTTACCAGTGTAAGGAATATACATACTGTAAATGTATTTGCTATCATCGGTATCTTTATCTTAAAAAGTGTCGTAAGTGCTGATGCACCGTCAACTCCCGAAGCCTCAAGTACATCCTTTGGCACAGTCTGAAGACCTGTAAGGTAAATAAGCATGATATATCCTGCATACTGCCATGTATTAACTATCAATATTGATAATAACGCAAGATTTGGATCTGTCAGCATGGAAGCTGAACCGGCAAATATAACTGTAAATACCTTATTGAAAATAAACTGCCACACATATCCCAGTACAAGTCCACCTATTAGGTTGGGTAAAAAGTATGCTGAACGGAAAAATGATGTACCCTTCATCTTTGATGAACATACCAGTGCTAAAACAAAGCCGACCACATTTACCAAAATCATATTTATAACTGTATATATCAGTGTAATAAGAAATGAATATACATAGTCGGACTGTTTAAACATTGTTATATAGTTTTCAAATCCCACAAATCTCGTAACCTGTATTCCGTTCCAATCTGTAAATGAGTAAATAATACCTAAGATAAAAGGTATTATAACTGTTACGGCAAAACTGAAAACCATAGGGAAAAGGAATACCATATTTACGATTTTAGTGTGCTTTTTATTTGGCATTTTAAATATACCGAGTATAAGTAAAATAACACCGAGTATAAGTACATATCCTCTAAACTCGCCTGTTGCACCGGTGAAATCCAGAATCAATGCATAAATTGTAAGTATCGCTCCCAATGCCAGCATAATCAAGGGAATAACTTTTTTATCTGTATTCAATTTTCACTCCTTTCATTAAAACTTAATTTAAAGCAGTAATTTATCTATTAAAAAATGGCGACTTTAAAAAGTCGCCATTCAAAGTTTCTAAAACAGAAAATCTGTTTTGCGATATCTATCGCAAAGCATCCAAATGCCTTGGCAATATATATACTTTCAGCAGCCGGCCTTTAATTGGTTAAACTTTGATATTTATCCTTAAAGACCGGTCTGCTCTAAAATTTGCGAAGCATTTTAAAAGATCAATTATTTCTTATTTTGTGCTATATAATCAGCAATTGTAGTATCCATCATAGTAACAAACTGCTCTTTTGTGATACTTCCGTTTGCTAAAGCCTCAAATACACCACCGAGTGCATTCTGTGCAATACCCTCAGGCATATTTGACCATGCCCATGAAGATGTCTCACCTGCATCTACATATTTCTTTAAGCTTACTGCAAGTGGAGTCTCAGGCTCTATTGTGCTGTTTGTATATGGTGAAATCATACCTGCTTCTTTTACAAGGATCTCCTGTGCATCAGGATCTGTAGCAAGGAAGTCAAGGAAAGCCTTAGCTCCGTCTACGTTCTTACCATCCTTATATACACACCACCATGATGGGCAGTCTGCAAGAATTCTTGTCATATCAGCCTTTGTGAAAGCAAGTGGTAAAAGTCCTACCTTAAAGCTTACATTGTAAGTTGGAAGTGAAGGATCGATCCAGTTACCCTGTGTAACGAATGCTGTCTTACCCTGTGCCCAAAGTGCAAGCTGATCATCATATGTTCCTGAAATAAGTACCTGTGGATCTGCATACTTGAAAAGAAGTTCTGCCATATCAGCAAACTCGCCAAGTCTCTCATTATCAACTTTGCCTTCCATTGCCATATCAAAGTACTTGTTATCGCCTCTCTCAAGACCACCTGAGTAGTAGTAACCGAATAAGTGGTTACCTGTTGACCAATACATCTGTCCTGACTCTGCAGCAACTGATGCTACAGCCTGAATACCAAGCTCATCCTTCATGCTGTCAAGCTTCTCAAAAGCAGCCTTGAAAGCATCATAATTCTTAAGTGATGCAGGGTCAATACCTGCCTTCTCTAAGATATCTGCATTATATGTGATACCATATCCCTCTACCGCGTATGGGAAACCTACAACCTTACCTGTCGATTTATCCTTGTAAGCAAAGTCTGTATTCTTTGCAAATTCAGTATCACTAAGATCTGCTACCATATCTGTCCAGTTAGCGTAGTCACCGTCACCACCGATAACGAACATATCAGGCATATTGTCAGCAGCCTTGTAGCTCTTTATCTGACCCTGGATATCAACACCACCACCAAGTGACTCGATAACAACTTCCTGTCCGGTCTTCTCTTTGTACTTCTCGGCAGCTTTCTTTAACTGCGCATCAATCTCAATCTTACCGTTGATAAGTCTGAGGGCATCTCCACTTGCAGCACTGTCGGCCTTGCTCTCGCCTGCCTTAGTCTCTGCAGCACTGCTCTGATTATCTGCACCGCCGTCGCTCTTTGCAGCGCCTGAACCGCAACCTGCCAAAATAGCAGATACAGCTAACACACCTGCTGCAACACTCAAGAATCTTTTTTTCATTTTATCCTCCTCCATTTGAGTATCTTTATTATATTTGTCAACATTTTATCACGTTTTTCATGCGTTTTCAAGTAATAAAACAGTAGCTTCATATGGCTTTAATATGCCGTCTTTCCTAGCATCTCTGTTATAATTTGATATAAGCATCTTAGCATTTTCATAGCCTGAGAAGTCAAACTTTTGCTCACTCTTGCTGAAATTACATACTGTTAAAAGCTTCTTACCTTCAAAACTTCTGGTATATGCAAAAATATTTTCATCTTCCGGAAGTAAGAGTTCATAATTTCCGTATACTATTATCTCATTTTCTTTTCTGAGTCTGATAAGTTTCTTATAATAGTTGAATACAGAATCTTCTCTCCTTAACTGGTCAGCCACATTTATCTTTTTATAGTTCGGATTAACAGAAATCCAAGGTGTTCCTGCAGTAAAACCTGCATTCTCACTTGCATCCCACTGCATAGGAGTTCTGGCATTGTCCCTGCTCTTATGGGCAATCTTCGGGAACATATCTTCCTTAGTATAAAGGCCGCTTTCTATAAGCTCCTTATATGCATTGATTGACTCAAGGTCTCTAAAATCATCTACAGAGTTAAACACCGTATTTGTCATACCCAGTTCTTCACCCTGATATACATAAGGTGTACCCTGCATCATATGTAAACAAGTAGCTATACACTTTGCCGAAACCTCTCTGAACCCGTCACTGTCGTCACCAAGTCTTGATACGATTCTCGGCTGGTCATGATTGCAAAAATACAAGCTGTTCCATGCCACTTCATCAAGCCCCAGCTGCCACTTTGTAAGGTTCTCCTTTAAAGGCACAAGCGGGATGTGCTTTGTTGACCACTTAAAGTCCCCTTCACCGTCAAGCCCCATATGTTCAAACTGGAACACCATATTCAGCTCACTGCCCTCACTGTTTGCATACTTCTTCGCCTCATCAAGTGTCACGCCTGCAGTCTCTCCGACAGTCATAATATCAAACTTTGAAAGTACCTTTTCATTCATCTCTTTCAGATAGTCATGTACCTTAGGTCCGTTTGCACAAATATTCATATCTCCGTAAAGCCCTACAACCTTTGCATCAGGGAAACCTTCAGGCTTTGATATAAGGCTTATAACATCCATTCTGAAACCGTCGATGCCCTTTTCACACCATCTTGTCATCATATCAAAGACTTCTTTTCTTACCTTAGGATTTCCCAGTTAAGATCAGGCTGTTTTACAGAGAAGAGATGAAGATAATACATATCCGTTTTCTCGTCGTACTTCCAAGCCGGACCTGAGAATGCGGAACCCCAGTTGGTAGGCTCCTTACCGTCCTTACCTTCCTTCCAGATATAATAATCTCGCTTTTCATTATCCTTTGAACTGCGGCTCTCAACAAACCAAGGATGCTCATCCGATGTATGATTTACCACAAGGTCCATCACTATCTTGATACCTCTCTCATGCGCAGCTGCAAGCATCTTATCAAAGTCATCCATAGTACCGAACTCAGTCATTATATCTTCATAATCACTGATATCATATCCGTTGTCATCATTTGGTGACTTATAAACAGGTGAGAGCCATATTACATCTATTCCAAGCTCTTTTAAATAATCGAGTTTACTTGTAATACCGTTTAAATCGCCTATTCCGTCTCCATTGCTGTCACAAAAGCTTCTGGGGTATATTTGATATACTACCGCTTCCTTCCACCATGCCTTCTTCATATTTTACCTCGCTATATTTTATTTACACCTATCGTATACTTCCTTTATCATATTAAGTTTTACGGTCGATATATTTTTCTTAGCATAGCACAATGCCTATTTTATGTAAATCATATATGATACTTTCTCACTTCGTTATTTTGACGAAAGAAGGTATGTATTTTTGGTCATGCATGCGATTGAAAGACTACACTTTATTTTATATACTTGAAACATAAAATTCGTATAAATTTTAGGAGGCAATATGGCTAGTTTATCATTAAAGAATATTGAAAAAGTTTATCCTAACGGTTTTAAGGCTGTTCAGGATTTCAACCTTGAAATCGCAGACAAAGAGTTCATTATCTTTGTAGGACCTTCAGGTTGCGGTAAATCTACAACACTTCGTATGATCGCAGGTCTTGAGGATATCTCAGGCGGTACACTTGAGATTGACGGCAAGGTGGTTAACGATGTTGAGCCTAAGGACAGAGATATCGCCATGGTTTTCCAGAACTATGCTCTTTATCCACATATGTCAGTATATGACAATATGGCATTCGGACTTAAGCTTCGTAAGAGACCTAAAGATGAAATAGACAGACTTGTTCGTGAAGCTGCAAGAATACTTGACCTTGAGAAGCTCCTTGACAGAAAGCCGAAGGCTCTTTCAGGCGGTCAGAGACAGAGAGTTGCGATGGGACGTGCTATCGTTCGTAATCCTAAGGTATTCCTTATGGATGAGCCTCTTTCAAACCTTGATGCAAAGCTTAGAGTACAGATGCGTATCGAGATCTCAAAACTTCATCAGAGACTTGGTGCTACTATCATCTACGTTACTCATGACCAGACAGAGGCTATGACACTCGGTACAAGAATTGTAGTTATGAAGGACGGTATTGTTCAGCAGGTTGATTCTCCTGCAAATCTTTACAATGCTCCTTGCAATCTCTTCGTTGCAGGATTCATCGGTTCACCACAGATGAACTTCATGGATGCTGTAGTTGAGAACAAGGGTGATGATGTATTCTTAAAGGTTGGAGCAAATACACTTAAGCTTCCTATCTCAAGATTGCTAAGTTCAAGGACGGTTCTTACAACGGTAAGACTGTAGTGCTTGGTATTCGTCCTGAGGATATGCATGATTCAGAGCTCTTCATCAACAGCTCACCTGACAGCGTTATCGAGTCAGATATCAAAGTTTATGAGCTCTTAGGTGCAGAAGTATTCTTATACTTTGATGTGGAAGGCTTCCAGATGACAGCAAGAGTAAATCCAAGAACAAATCTTAGAACAGGTGATCACGCTAAGTTTGCTCTTGATATGGAAAAAGTTCATATCTTTGATAAGGAAACAGAGCTTACAATTACAAACTAATTTGTTTTTATGATAGGGGGGTAATTTTTACCCCTTTATTTTATTATGGTAAAATACTTTTGACCAAGACATTATTTAAAGCTATAATATAGTCATGAATAATGACTTTAAAAAATGAATTAAATAAAAATATATAAATTGACGGGAATAAAACTTAGTATTGAAAATGAAGATGAAATAGATCTTATAGATTTAAAAAAACTTTCCACTGCCTATAAGGAAAAATATTCAAGTGCAAATCTTCTTTTAAATATACTTAGCGGATTTTATCCTTATAAAGAACAGGTAAATGCCATCAAGGCGCTTGGTATAAAGCCCGAAACCAAAATGCGCCTTTATCTTATATATGTTCCGACAAAAGTTGATGATAGTATTACAAAGATAATCTCCTCTCTCTATCCCGGAAAGAGCTCAGAATATCTTTGTATAACAGATTCCACTCATATATGCTTTCTATATCTTGGTGAAGACAATATCTCACATCCGCTTATAGATGTTATAGAGACAGAAGGCATGACAGGAGCATATATTGCATACAGCGATATATTTACCGATATCTCGCTTTTGACAAAGGAATATTCAGAGCTTAGCCAGGCCTTGACTATCAGTCAAATTTTTTATTCCGATAAAAAAATAATAGGTCCCGGTGATCTTGGAGCCGGTGAGCTGATTTATAATATTCCAAAATCCGTATGCGAAAAGTTTTTAAAAAATCATCTCGGTGAAATAATAGATGATGATACCATGCAACTTGTGACAACTTTTATCCGTCATAATCTGAGCATTGCCGAAACTGCAAGATATATGCATATGCATAGAAATACTCTTGTTTACAGAATAGAGCAAATAGAAAAAAAGTACGGTATCGATATAAAGACCTTTGAAGGTGCAAATATATTTAATATAGCCATACTCATTACAAATTTTTTGAAGGTGAAAAAAAATGAATGATACATTTTATGAATTACTTGTAAAGAAGAATAAACCTGATACAAATGCCATTATACTCTCTGCAATCAATATTGTTGCAATAGTGTTCTTACTTATACTCTCACTCTACATACAGTTTGCTGTAATACTTGTTGTAGGACTCGGTCTTGTATTTTATTATATGGTTTATCCCAGAATCTCTGTCGAATATGAATATTCTTTATTGAATGCGGATCTGACTATTGATGCTATATACAATAAGACAAAGAGAAAGAATGTACTTAATGTAGATTTAAAGACATTGGAAACCGCTTTCCCTACTTCATCGCCTAAGATGAACGGTCAAAGAAACGGTAAGAAAATAGACTGCTCCACAGGGGATATGACATCTTCTTATTGTCTTATCTTTCCAAATAACGGTGAGAACATTTTACTGTTTGTCACCCCGGATGATCATATGCTTGATATGATAAAGCGTGTAGCTCCAAGGGCATTTATGTAAGAAACAACCTCAGATTTTCGGTCTGAGGTTGTTTTATTAAATATATTATTTTTATTTTACGGCAGTCAACACTTTATCACCCACAGACACATCTCCAAGAGGTGCGCAAGTTACATCACTGTATTCAAAGCTGTTTGTTACAAGTACAGGAGTTGTCATAAGATATCCGGCCTCTGAAATTGCCTTAGAATCAAACTTCATAATAGCCTGACCTTTCTTTATCTTATCTCCGTTTGCAACCAATGCTTCAAAGTGCTTTCCTCCAAGCTCAACTGTATTTACACCGACATGCACTATAAGCTCCACTCCATTGTCAAGCTTCATACCTACAGCATGCCCCATAAGAGCGATCACCGTACCGTCATCAGGAGCATATACAGTATCGCCGTCAGGTATAATACATATTCCCTTTCCGAGTATTCCGGCTATAAAAGTCTCATCCTTAGTCTCTTCCATAGAAACAATCTTTCCGCTAAGAGGTGAACCAACTTCTACAGGTGCATTTTCATCCTTCTTAATCTCTACCCTTACTCCTGTATCGACTTCTGCAGAATTTACACTTCCTAGAGCTTTGGCATTCTTATTCTCTTCCACAGGTTCTGTAGCAAGATTTGCATCTATCAGGCTTGACGGAGTAAGTACCCAGCTTGCCGCAAATGCTACCGCCATTGATATAATAAACATCAGTATATATCCTACAGGATTTGAAAGTGTAAGTAAAATTCCAAATATACCGGTAACACCTGTTCCTGTTGCTCCAAGCTTAATAATGGAAACAAACATGGCACCCACAGCACCACCTAAGCATCCTGCGAGGAACGGTCTGAAAAATCTGAGGTTAACACCAAATATTGCAGGTTCTGTTATACCCATAAATGCTGAAAGTGATGAAGGAAAACAAAGACTCTTTATCTTAGGATCCTTTGACTTAATCGCTATTGCCAGACAAGCACCTCCCTGTGCTATATTGGCTGCAGATGCGAGAGGCAACCAGTAAGTTACACCGTATTTTGCAATCTGTCCAAGATCTATAATGGTGTACATATGGTGAATACCCATAACAACTGTAGGAGCATAAAGTGCACCCATTATAAATGAGCCTATACCAAGAGGTATTGCTATAAGAAGCTGTACTGCATTTAAGAATCCGTTCTCAACAAATACAAATACCGGTCCGATAGCGGCAAGTGCAAGATAACCTGTTACAAATACGGAAACAAGTGGTGTAACAAACAAATCAAACATTGCAGGTACCACTTTGTGGAGTCTCTTCTCTATCTGACACATTACCCACACCGAAATCATAATAGGAATAACATGTCCTTGGTAGCCTACCATCTGTATTTTCCACAGTCCGAAAAATACACTTTGACTTGCTATATCAGTGGCTGTTGCAACACTCCATGCATTTGTTAAATTCGGATGTATCATTATCATACCGATAACTGCACCGAGGTACTGATTTCCGCCAAATACTCCTGCCGCCGAATATCCTATAAGTATAGGCAGGAATATGTAGGCAATATTTGAAAACAGATTTGCAAAAACATATATTGATGACGATGTATCAATATTTAAAAATCCGTTAGCCACCATGAAGTCCAAGGCATTCATGATACCCATCAAAAATCCTGAAGCAACGATTGCAGGTATTATCGGAACAAAAATATCTCCAAGAGTCTTTATAAATCTCTGAAATATATTTGTATTAGCAGCCGCAGCCGCCTTAGCCTCTTCTTTTGTAGCACCCGATATTCCTGCAACCTGTATAAATTCATCATATACCTTATCTACAGTACCGGTACCGTAGATGATCTGCAACTGTCCGGAAGCTTCAAATACACCTTTTACGCCGTCAATATTTTCAATGGTCTTTTTATCAACCTTCCCATTGTCAACAATAACCAAACGCAGTCTTGTAGCGCAATGTGCCGCGGAAGCAATATTTGAGCTTCCTCCTATCGCTGCCAGTACATCTTTGGCAGATTTGCGATAATCCATAACTATCCTCCATATTCAAAATACGAAATATAAAAGTATCATAAGAAATAACAGAAAGGGTAGAATATCTACATTTTCCTTGAATTTCTGTGTATATTATAAATTAAATAAATCTGTAACGCAATCTAACACAATGCACACACATATAACTTGCCGTTTTGTATATTATTTTCATATTTTTTTATTTATTTATTTTGTTGCTTTTATATTGGAATTTTATTTTCACCATACCTGTAATGGTAAAAAAATGAATTAGAAGTAAACTATTATTAACGCTAAATTTATATGAGACTTGTTTACAGGTATATCCATTTACAACCCACCTATTTCAATCCTTTTTTTCAACTTCTTTTCCAAGATACAGATCTTCTCCCACATCCAGTATACTCTTAGCCATACTGTCATATATTATCCAATTAAAGTCTCCGTCACTTATCTTCTTTATGCTCATTTCATTATCTATACCGTAAAAATCCATATCAAAATTTCTAAGTTTTACAGCCGCCAGATATGCACCATATAATGTCTGTGCACTCAGCCCCGCCACAGCTTTTATATCGTAATTTGAAATAAGAAAATACTTCATGGCTCTTTCGGCCTCATCTCTGTTTTTTCCGACTTCAAGTATTGTTAAACTTTCTCTCTGCTCCTTGGTAAGGCTGTCTAAAAATGCGTCCTCTCTTTGCCTGCTTACAGGATCATACTCAGAGCCTCTAAGCAGTAAAATCCCCTCCGAATGTTCATTCAAAATCATATGACTTAGAGCTCTTCCGGCCCAAAGGCTGTCATACTCCATATAAACACTGCCCGCATCAAAAAATTTCGGATTCTCTAAAATAATCACCGGCATATTAAGTTCCTTTATGGCCTCTCTCACCGTTTCCGAATCTATCGGTGAAATGACCATCACATCCACACCATAGGCAGCCAACTGCTTAATATCCTTACATTGTTGCAGGAAATCTCCCCCCTGCTTCCTTCATTATCACATTAATATCACGATTCTTCATTTCAGAGTGTAGCTCTTCCATCAATGCTCCATGTGAAGGATTCTCTACCTCAGGCAAACTAAGTCCTATCAGACAGGAGTATGACTCCACCTTTTCATAAGTTTCTCCGTATAATTTTTCCGATAAAAACAATCCTAAAATGCAAACAAGTATAAAAGCTAAAAGAATCATTTCTTTTGGACGTGTGAGGATCTTTCTCATACTCCTCCTCCATATTGCTTTGGTGATTTTCCCATATATTGCTTAAATACCGTTGAGAAATAATGCTGATTTGCAAATCCCACCATATCAGCTACAGCATTTACAGAATACTCTCCGGTTTCTAAAAGTTCAGCTGCTCTTTGAATTCTAAGCTTTACCAGCCACTGTGTAAAAGGCAGTCCCGTTTCTTCCTTCAGCTTATGCGAGAGATAATCGGGACTTACAAAAAGCTTTTCTGCCGCATATTTTAGGTCCATATCCCTGTTTGTATATTGCTCTTTTAAAAGTTCCAAACAGTCAGCCACAAAGCCTTTCTTCTGTTTTTTTATTTCCCTAAAAGGTACTTGCAATCTTTCAAGTACGGATTTTAACTCCTCTTCTTTAATAGGCTTTAAAAGATACTCCCTTACGCCCAGAGAAATAGCCTGTCTGGCATACTCAAATTCATGAAAGCCCGAGATAATAATAATGTCTGTTTTTGTTTGTTCTGTTTCACGGAGTTTACTTACAAAATCCAGTCCCGACAGTCTCGGCATACAAATATCCGCCAGTATAATATCAGGCCCCAAAGTTTTGGCCATACTAAGTGCCTCCACGCCGTTCTTAGCTTTGCCTACAATATTTAATCCAAGGTCAAAGGACATCAGCATTTCTGCCAATCCTTCTCTGATCATAGGCTCATCATCCGCAATCAATACTTTTTTCATTCTAACCTCCGGGCTGTTTTACTCATCTTCTTTTAAGATAAGTAAAGTGGCCACTGTATATCCGTTTTCATCTTTTGAGTAATGCAATCCGCTACCCTTTGCAAAGCTGTGCCACAGCCTTCTTCCTACATTTTTTACACCGAATCCGCCCTTCCAGTTTTCCCAGTCATTTGCCTTTAAACAAGAATTTAACTGCTCCATGATTGTCTCTCCCATCTCACATCCGTTATCTCTTATATGTATGCAAATGCCACCTCTAACCGACTCTGCAGATATCATTATTTTTGCATGCGGATTGTCCGATTCTTTAATACCGTGATACAAACAATTCTCAACCAATGGCTGAAGACACATCCTGAGCACAAGCTCATCTCTGATATCCGGTGAGCAGAAAATCTCATAGGAAAAAAGATCCTGATATCTCATACTTTGAATTTCCAAATATGCCTGTATCATTTTAAGCTCCTCTTTTAAAGGGATCATCTCCTTACCCTTACTTAGACTTATACGGAAAAACTCTGACATGGTTTCAATCAGATGTACTATATCTCCTGCTCCATGTTTTCTTGCCATCCAGGCAATCATATCCAAAGTATTATATAAAAAATGAGGTTTTATCTGCTCTTGCATTACCAAAAGTTCCGCTTCACGCTTTTGCTTTTGTTCAAGCTTCATCATTTCCATCAAAGTTTTAAGCTTCTCAACCATCTTATTGAAAGCATCTCCAAGGACTCTTATATCCTCTTTTGATTCTCTCGTAAATCTAACATCAAGATTTCCCTCTGAAGCCGACTGCATCAAATCTGAAAGCTCTGTTAAAGGCTTGGTTATTTCCAAAAGATAACACACCGACCATATCATAGCCGCCACAAAGCAGACACCTGCCATAAATATTGAAATCCTGGTCATTCGAAGGGGTATTTTACTTTCCTCTTCCACATCGTATGCTCCTACTATCAAAAGCTTTTTATCACGAAAACGATTAAAAACAAACTTATAGTTTTTATCTCCGATTGAAGAGACTACAACTCCTTCATCTCCTCTAAACCATTTCGGATCAACTCTATATACTATCCGGTTTACAGGACTTAGAATGATTTCTCCACCATCATCCATTAAAAAGAAAAAGTTTTCCGTATCCGTTTCCAGATTCTGATATGCCTCTTTAAATTCTCCTACCGAAACATCCACCATCAATACTCCCAGAGTCCTGTCACCTTCCTGTACCGATCTTGCAATGGAAATATAACTGTCACTGTCATAATGTTTCCAGCTTTGAAGATTTCTAAGCCCACTGTCAAAGCGATAAGAGCCGCCATCCTTTATGGCCTGTAAAAACCAATCCTCTCCATAGAAACTTTCATGCACAGGTCTGTACATATCATTTGAAATATAATTTTCACCGTCCCCATATACAAGGATCATATTTAAATAATCACTATGAATCTTTTCATAAGCATCAAATATCACGTACAGCCTGCTCACGATAGATCTTGGTTTCTTTATCTCCTGTATAAAGACAGTCTTTTATCTCTGATGTCTCCGCCAGAATCTTTAAAGTATCATCCACAGATTGTATTTTTACCTCAAAAGAATGAGCAAGTTGTCTTTGTAATTCTGTAATATAACCCATTCTTGAACGAAGCATCTCTTTTTTGTAAATATAATTTCCTGCCAAAGTCAGCATTGCCGCCACAAATAAAATCATGGCTCCCTGAAATATTAAAAGATCTCTTTTCATACTTCCACCTCTCTAATAATTGTACCATATAAACTATAAATTCATATCAATTTTTAGTCACTGATCATCGCAGTTATTCCCAAACCGCAAATAAAAGAGGAGCATATCATAATCGCTCCCCTTTTATTTGGATTCATTATTCACTTTTATTATTTCTTATTTTCCGCCGTATTTTATCAAAAGTTCTTCAGCATTTTCAGGAACTACCACCTCTGATTTTAATGTGATATTTTTCTCAAGTTCCTTGCCTTCAACGAGTAACTCGTATGCACTCTGGATAGCCTCTGCACCACCTGTAGGATATACCTGTGTCATACTTATTCTCTTATCGATAACACTCTTGATTCCACCGTCAGGAGTCGGCAAACCGTCAAAACCTACAAACATAATATCCTTCTCTCTTCCTGCCTGCTTTGCAGCAATATAAGCACCCTCAGCCATCGGATCGTTTAATGCTATGAAAAGATCGATCTCCTTATTTGTCTGTAACATTTCTTCAGCTACTGTTATAGCCTTTTCTCTTAGCCAGTCTGCATTGTTTACAGCAACGATCTCAACCTTAGGATTTGATGCAATACCTTCTCTAAATCCCTTATCTCTGTCGATTCCACCTGAAGTACCCTCAAGTCCCTTAATCTCACAAACTTTTCCACCATCTTTAAGTAAAGTATTAGCTACATATTCTCCTGCAACTCTACCCATATCCACATTGTCGGCACCTATAAACTGAGTATATGTGTCTCCGTCAATCTTACGGTCCAAAAGTATTACAGGAATTCCCGCTTCATAAGCTTCCTTAACTACATTTGTAAGTGGAGTTGCCTCATTTGGTGAGGTAATGATAAGATCCACTTTCTGCTGTATAAAGTTTTGAATATCTGCTATCTGCTTTGAATTATCCTGAGCTGCATCTGCATAGATAACCTTGAATTCAGGATGCTTTTCAGCTGCCATCTTAATCTGGTCATTCATTGCCACACGCCATGGCTCACCAAGATTACACTGTGACATACCGATTACAAATTCCTTTTTCTTTTCTGTTCCTGCAGCCTCACTCTTGCTCTCTCCGGCCTCACTTTTTGCCTCCTGGCTCTGAGCTGCGGTTGTAGAAGCACTCTGACCTCCACCTCCACAAGCACTCAATCCGAATGCACAAACTGCCGCTAAGCCAAGTCCTAACATTCTCTTAAAACCTTTTTTCATCATACGATTCTCCTTCCTATTATGTCTGTCCTTTACAGACTGTATTTTTTTAATACCGATTCTCGGTATAAAGAGTTCTAATCAGTTTTTCTTTCAGATTGCATAAATACTGCAACAATTATAATAAGTCCCTTTACCATCAACTGTAAATTTGAATTGACTCCCTTAAGTCCAAGCACATTGTCGAGTAATCCGAGGATCACCGCACCTACCAAGGTGCCTATCATTGTTCCTTTTCCACCCGCAAGTGAAGTGCCACCTATTGCACAAGCCGCTACAGCATTGAGCTCATATCCTATACCTTCATTAGGTCCACCCTGACTTATCTGTGCCGCATGTATCATAGCGGCTACCGCAGATAACATACTGCAAAGCATAAATGCTATTATCTTTATTCTGTCTACAGGTATACCTGCAAGATAAGACGCATTTTTGTTTCCACCTATTGCATAAACCTTTCTTCCGAAAGATGTCTTTGAAAGCACACATTGGAAGATCAAAAGTAAGCTTATAAATATGATTACCGGTGCAGGTATTATTCCGAATGCCTTTTCCTGTAATAATCCGAATGCCGGCGGTGCAAAGCCCTCTCCTTCGCCATATGCCAAAGGAATTCCTACTCCGTTTGACCAAAATCTTGCCAAACCTCTTGCAATATTCATACTTGCAAGTGTGACTATAAAAGCCTGAAGTTTAAGCTTTGTAACACATAATCCGTTAAATAAACCATATAATCCACCGATAAGTAAACTTAAAAGTACTGCCCGGAAACATCCCAAGTCCGTTTCTTACCATCAGTGATGCACAGCCGGTGGAAACCAATCCCACGATTGAGCCTACAGACAGATCGATATCTCCTAAGATAAGTATCATTGTCATACCTATGGCTATAATACCCGTTTCAGAAACTGCACGAAGTACATTCATAAGGTTTGGAACACTTAAGAATACATTTTCTCCATCCTTAATATTTATAAGTGTAGCCACCACCACTATAATTATCAGCGCAATATAGCTTTGAAATTGTTTTAAAAAACTTTCTATTTTTTGAATCTTTAATTTATCAGCATCCATGATTAAGCCTCCACTACTTCCTTTCTATTGGTGGCTGCCGCCAGTAATATTTCCTGAGTAGCCTCTTTTTTTGAAATCTCTCCTGTCAGTCTGCCTTCACAAAGAGTAATGATGCGGTCACAAATTCCTATTACTTCAGGAAGTTCTGAAGATATTACCACTACCGCAAGTCCCGATGCCGCCAGCTCATTGATCAAAAGATAAATCTCCTCTTTTGCTCCTACATCTATACCTCTGGTAGGCTCATCCAGTAAAAGCACCTTAGGTTTTGTCAAAAGCCATCTTGCAAGAATTACTTTTTGCTGATTTCCTCCCGATAGCGAACCTACAGCTACCGCCGGAGATTTGGCCTTAACACGGAGTTTTTTCATATATTCCAGCCAGTCTTTTTTCTGTTTACCGTCTCTCATAAAACCGAAGCTTGCATAGCGGTCATACAAAGGCAGAGAAATATTATCTCCTATGCTTCTTCCAAGAATAAGTCCTGTTCCTTTTCTGTCCTCTGTTGCAAAAGAAATACCTGCCGCAATAGCATCTTTAGGCGAACGTATCTGCAAAGCCTTTCCGTCCATAAGGATCTCTCCTGTAGTACAAGTTGCATACTTTCCTACAATGCTCTCAAAAACTTCTGAACGCCCTGCACCTGCAAGACCTGCAATTCCAAGTACTTCACCTGATCTTACCTTAAATGAAATATCCTTTAGAGAACGTTTAAAGCTTCCCTTTGGAGGAGTGAAGCTTAGGTTTTTTACTTCAAGAACCACATCTTTTATTTCCACATTTCTTTTCGGATACTGATCCTCCACCGAGCGACCTACCATCATTGCAATAATTTCTTCATTATTGGTTTCCCCGGCTTCCTTGGTACCTATATACTCACCGTCTCTCATTACACTTAGTCTGTCTGAAATTTTAAATACTTCTTCCATACGATGTGTAATATAGATAATTCCACATCCTTTTTTCTTTAATTTTTCAATCACATGGAAAAGCTTCTCCGCCTCAGGTTCACTAAGTGCTGATGTCGGCTCATCCATTACTATTATCTTTGCCTCACAGGAAATAGCTTTAGCTATTTCTACAAGCTGTTGCTCCCCGATACGCAGATCCTTAAGCTTGGTTTTTGTGTCTATCTCCCACTCAAGCATCTTTAAGCATTCTTTAGCCATATCGTGCATCTTTTTCTTTTGCACAAATCCTATGGCACCTGTCTGCCATCTTCCCAAAAAAATATTCTCAGCAATATCAAGTTCAGGTACGATCTGCAATTCTTGATGAATCTTTACTATTCCAAGGCTTCTTGCCTGAATGGGGTTTTTTATCTCTCTTTTTACACCTTCAAGTAAAATCTCACCCTCATCCGGGTGCAAAGAACCGCTAAGTACATTCATCAAAGTAGACTTTCCGGCTCCGTTTTCTCCCATTAAAGCCAGTACTTCTCCACTCTTTAGATTCAAAGAAGCCTCCTTTAGAGCCTTTACGGCACCGAATGACTTGCTGATTCCTTTCATTTCCAATAAGTAAGATTCCATTCTCCCTCCTACTATCAGTTCTTATAAATAGTCTATAACTTTTTCTTTACTACTATTTGTTATTTACGAATTCCTTCAGATATCTTTTACTATATCCGAATTTTAATGGAATGTATTTGCAAAAATCCAAGATATTTGTATAATTTTCTTTGCTTTAAAGCATATTTGAAGACGCAAAAAAGCCACCGGCAAAACCGATGGCGAAATATAAAAATTCAACCTGAACTTATACTATAAATTTGAAATTTTCTTGTCATATATCTTCTTCACCAAATAGATATCAAGAAATGCACATCCAAGTTCTGCAAGAGGAATGGAGTACCATACAGCCTCAAGTCCGAACATATTTGAAAGCACATAGGCAAGAGGAAGTATTAATACCAATTGTCTGAGGAATGAAGCATAGAGTGCATACATACCGTTTCCTAAGGATTGGAAGCTTGCAATTGCTATCACATCAAATGCCGCCAATATAAAGCAAAGACTGCATATTCTAAGTGCCGGTATTCCAAGTCTAAGCATTTCCTCATTCGGACTGAAAAGTATCATAAGCTCTTTTGGGAATACCCAAAAGATTACGGTTCCTATCACCATTATTACTATAGATGATAAAAATGAATATTTTAACGCCTTCATTATTCGGTCTTTATTTCTCGCTCCATAATTGTATGCAACAATCGGTGTCATTCCGTTGTTTAATCCGAATATAGGCATAAATACAAAGCTTTGAAGTTTATAGTATATTCCAAGTACATTTACAGCCATGTCCGAATATCTTACAAGTATTTTGTTTAACCCAAGCATCATAAGAGTCGACATTGACTGCATTGCTATTGAAGGTATTCCGACCTTATAAATATCTCTTATTATGATGAAATCAGGCTTAAATATATGCTTTCCAAAACTTATATTAACGTCTTCGTTATATTTAACATTAAAAATAAATGATAAAATCATCGCAATTATCTGTCCTATAACAGTAGCTATTGCCGCACCTGCTATTCCCATTTTCGGTGCTCCCAACAATCCGAAAATAAGTATCGGATCCAGAATTATATTTATAATTGCCCCTATACCCTGAGTAATCATATTGTAAATAGTCTTTCCTGTAGACTGCAAAATCCTCTCATATGTAACTTCCAGAATAAGTCCGAATGAAAATATTGTTACAATTGAAAGATATGAGTATCCCAGGTTTCTTATTGTCTCACTATTTGTCTGTGCATCAAAAAATGCTCTTGTAGCAATTGCCCCGAATATTGCAAATGCTATAGATGATATTATCGCAAGCAATACAGCATTATCGGCAGTTGCTTTCGCTCTTTCTTTTTTACCCTCTCCAAGTAATCTTGAAAGTAATGCATTTACTCCCACACCGGTACCTACAGATACAGCTATCATAAGTATCTGTATAGGATATGCCAAAGATACCGCCGCCAGAGCATCCGGACTGTATCTTGCCACAAATATACTGTCTACTATATTGTAAAGTGATTGTACCAAAAATGAGATTACCATAGGTGTACTCATAGAAAAAAGAAGTTTACCTACCGGCATAACTCCCATACGATTTTCTTTTTCCTCTATCATATCGTCTCCTAAAATGTTTATCTAATTATTGTACAACGTATCCTCTTGATTTTCTATGCAAAATTATTTTCTACCTATTTTATGTCTTCTATTTTTTTACTTTTTATTTTACATTACACAGTCTATATGTGAACATAATATGAATATTTCGCCTAAAAAGTTGCTAAAGTATCCGCTAAGTGCTAAAAATAACTTGATTGATAGGCAATTCTACAATAATCTATATTTGATGTATTTTCATATATGATGTATTATTGTATTATAGTCTAATTTATTTTTGGAGAAACCATAATGAATTTTATTGAAAAAAATATTCGGTACACATAGTGAAAGAGAGCTTTAGGATAATCGATCCTATTGTTGATAAGATCGAAAGCTTACGCCCTACTATGCAGGCCATGAGTGATGAGGAATTAAAAGAACTTACACCAAAGTTCAAACAAAGACTGGCAGATGGAGAAACTCTCGATGATATCTTGCCGGGAAGCTTTTGCTGCAGTTCGTGAGGCTTCAGTCAGAGTTACCGGTATGGAGCACTTTAGAGTACAGCTTATCGGTGGTATGGTACTCCATCAAGGTCGTATTGCCGAGATGAGAACCGGTGAGGGTAAAACTCTTGTTTCTACCTGTCCGGCTTATTTGAATGCTCTTGCAGGTAAGGGTGTGCTCATCGTAACAGTTAACGACTATCTTGCACAGCGTGATGCTGATGAGATGGGACAGATTCATAGATTCTTGGGACTTAGCGTAGGCTGTGTTTTAAACTCTATGAACTCGGAGCAAAGACAGGAACAGTATGCCTGTGATATCACATATGTCACCAACAACGAGCTTGGATTTGACTATCTTCGTGATAACATGGCTATATATAAGAAGGATCAGGTTTTGCGTTCACTTGATTATGCTATCATCGATGAGGTTGACTCAATTCTTATAGATGAGGCGAGAACACCTCTTATTATTTCAGGTCAGTCAGGCAAATCTACAAAGCTCTATGAGGTTTGTGATATGCTTGCAAAGCAGCTTGAAAGAGGTGAGGCAAGTGCCGAATTTACAAAGATGGGCGCTCTTATGGGTGATGAGATCGAAGAAACCGGTGATTTCATCGTAAATGAGAAAGATAAAGTAGTAAACCTTACCGAAGAAGGTATCAAAAAGGTCGAGAAATACTTTAATATCGACAACCTTGCAGATCCTGAGAACCTTGAAATACAGCATTGTATTATCCTTGCTCTTAGAGCTAATAATCTTATGTTCAGAGATAAGGATTATGTTGTAAAAGAGGACGAAGTTCTTATCGTAGATGAGTTCACAGGTCGTATAATGCCGGGTAGAAGATATTCAGACGGTTTACATCAGGCTATAGAGGCTAAGGAGCATGTAAATGTTCAAAGAGAGTCAAGAACTTTGGCTACTATCACATTCCAGAACTTCTTTAACAAGTTCAAAAAGAAATCAGGTATGACAGGTACCGCTCTTACTGAAGAGAAAGAGTTTAGAAATACTTACGGTATGGACGTTATCGCTATACCTACCAATAAGCCTATAAAAAGAATTGACCACGAGGATGCGGTTTATAAATCAAAAAAAGAAAAATTCAATGCGGTTGTTGAAGATATTAAAGAGACTCATGCTAAAGGACAGCCTGTACTTGTGGGTACAATTACCATAGAGACTTCCGAAATGCTCTCAAAGATGCTGAAAAAAGAGGGCATACCTCATGAAGTACTTAATGCGAAATTCCATGAAAAAGAAGCTGAGATCGTAGCAAAGGCAGGTTTACACGGTGCTGTTACCATCGCTACCAACATGGCAGGTCGTGGTACCGATATCAAACTTGATCCTGAGTCTGTTAAAGCAGGCGGTCTTAAGATCATAGGTACAGAAAGACATGAAAGCAGACGTATCGACAACCAGCTTAGAGGTCGTTCAGGTCGTCAGGGTGACCCCGGTGAATCAAAGTTTTATATTTCACTTGAAGATGACCTTATGAGACTCTTCGCTTCAGAAAGACTTATAAGTATTTTCAATGCCATAGGTGTTCCTGAAAATGAGGAGATACAGCACAGCATGCTTACCAGAGCTATTGAAAAAGCTCAGATGAAGATTGAGAGCAATAACTACGGTATAAGAGAAAACCTCTTAAAGTATGATGAAGTAAATAATGAGCAAAGAGAAGTTATCTACGAAGAAAGAAACAAGGTACTTGAAGGCGATAATATGCGTGATACCATTCTTCGTATGATAAATGATGTAATAGAGCGTTCTGTAAATATGGCTATTTCAGATGAAGTTCCTTCTTCTGAATGGAATATTAAAGAGCTGCATGAAATTTTATTGCCAATCATTCCTCTCTCTCCGATTGACTACAGTACTGTAGACAATATGAAAAAGGATGAACTTATTCATAAACTGAAGGAAGAGGCTGTTAAACTTTATGAAGCCAAGGAAGCTGAATTCCCTGATGCTGAAAGATTCGTGAGCTTGAGCGAGTAGTTTTATTAAAGGCTATCGATAACAAATGGATGAATCATATTGACGATATGGAACAACTTCGTCAAGGTATCGGATTACAAGCACTTGGTCAAAGAGACCCTCTCGTAGAATACAAGATGGCGGCCTATGATATGTTTGATGAGATGACTGTCGGTATCGCTGAAGATACAGTGCGTATTCTCTACCATGTTAAGGTTGAACAGAAGGTAGAAAGAGAGCCTGTTGCTAAGGTAACCGGTACAAATAAAGATGACAGTACCGTAAAGAAGCCTATTCGTATTGAAGCAAAGGTTTATCCTAACGATCCATGTCCATGCGGAAGTGGAAAGAAGTATAAACAATGCCACGGTAGAAAAGGAATGACATTATAAAATTTTTTGGGAGTTATTATGAATTTTAAAAGCAAATCAACATTTATATCCTATATTTTGATAGGTATTGCAATGATTGTCGGCGGTATTTTCTATGCCTGGTACAATAGAGAGGTTTTACTGACCTTTAACTCGGCTGAGAAAATGTACAAAGACGGTTACTACTTTACTTCAGCAGCTTCTTACGATACAGAGAGTATCTACGCGGCAGCTATCTATGACATACTTGATACAGGTTATGGAACTGATGACGGTAAATTGGAGGTATATGCGGTATTTGGAGATGACGGATTGTATTTTTTGGAAGCAAATCCAAACAATGCAAAAATAAAGTCAATGGTGGAATTCTATGACAAATATGCAAGCGAGGAACATCCTGATGATGAACCTCTTCCGGTAAAATATTTGATGGTAGAGCCTCATACTGACGGCACCTCTATCCTATCAACTATTGCAGATGAGATCGATCCTGATTATACTTTCAGAAATAGAGAAGAAAACAAACTCTATGATGACTTCTATATTGCTCAAACATCTCTTACAAAGAATATAGCTTTTCATTTAGCTATAACTTTGGTTCTAATGGCAGTCGGTGTGGGAATGATAATAGTTGCTTTTACAAGAAAGTCTAAAAATGCCGATACATATGAGAAACTTTGTGAACTTGATGAAAGACTTAGAGATAACATAGGTGAACTTGACAATATCGCAGACTATGTGGATAAATCTCTTGGAGCTTATGTATATAAGAATCATTTGATACTTAATACAAAGTTCGGATTTGATATGTTCAATCTAAACAATCTCGTTTGGTTATATCATAATATAACAAGACATAAGATGTATGCTGTTATAACCGTAGGTATCGACTATGCTCTTCAGATAAATATGTTTGAAGACGGAAGATGCCGTGAACAAAGAGTTATGTTGACCAATAATAAAAAAGCAGAGGATGCAGTTGTATCTCTTATAACCTATATAGGTATGAATTATCCGAATGCACTTATCGGATTCACACCTGAAACACAGCAGGCTTATAGAGAGTTTAAACAATCACACAGATAATTTAACCGGTCTTAAAATCATAAGTAAATCTTATGATTTTAAGACTGTTTTTTTGTCATAAATAATATTTTTTGATATAATGTTTCTGAGATTGTAAAAAGACTTTTAAAGCTGTTATCTCTCACTTACAGTGAAATTTAAGGACATATTATGAATAAAAAAACTTTAAAAATACTTGAATATGAAAAAATAATAAATATGCTTGTAGATATGGCAAGCAGCGAGCCTGCAAAAAGGCTTTGTAATAAATTACAGCCATCTACAGATATATCTGAAATACAAAAAAATCAAGCTTATACCACTGCTGCTGTGGATAGAATAAGGCTTAAAGGAAATCTTACTTTATCGGAAGTAAAGGATATATCGGACTCTTTAAAAAGACTTGAGATAGGATCCTCCCTTTCTCAACCCGAGCTTATGAAAGTTCTATCAATCCTCAATGCGGCTTCAAAAGCTATTACTTATGGTCTCCACTCGGAGGAAGAGGACTATGATGTACTCGAGGAGTATTTCAGAACACTTGATGATATTAAGGATCTTAAAAAGGAACTTTCAAGATGTATAATTTCAGAAGAAATAATGGCAGACAATGCCTCTCCCGAACTTAGTCATATCAGAAGAAAGATAAAACAGATAAACTCAAAGATGCATACCGAGTTAAACAATATTCTTAATGCTCACAGAGAATATCTTATGGATGCTGTAATTACCCAAAGAGACGGGGCTTACTGTCTTCCTATAAAAAGTGAGTATAAAAACAAGGTTTCAGGTGTTGTACATGACCAGTCATCTACCGGTTCCACAGTGTTTATTGAGCCGATAGCTGTAATACGAATGAACAATGAGCTGAAGTCTTTAGCCATGGACGAGAAAAAAGAGATAGAAAAAATACTTGAAAACTTGAGTCTGTTGGCTGCACAATATATTGAAATCCTCAGAGAAAATGCAAAAACTCTCATCTTCCTTGACTTTGTATATGCCAAGGCAAATCTTTCAAAGAAGATGAATGCAAGTGAGCCTAAGTTTAACTCAAAACATTATATAAATATAAAAGAAGGCAGACATCCTTTACTTGATGCAAAAAAGGTAGTACCTATTAATATATCATTAGGTGAGCATTATGATTTACTGATTATCACAGGACCTAATACCGGCGGTAAAACGGTATCTCTAAAAACAGTGGGCCTGTTCACTCTTATGGGGCAGTCGGGACTTCATATACCTGCTTTTGAAGGAAGTGAACTTTCTGTATTTAGTGATGTATTTGCTGATATAGGTGATGAGCAGAGTATAGAGCAATCCCTCTCTACTTTCTCAGGCCATATGAAAAATATTGTTTATATTTTAAATCATGCCGATGCCAATTCACTCTGTCTTTTTGATGAGCTCTGTGCAGGTACCGATCCTACAGAAGGTGCGGCACTGGCTATATCAATACTCTCATTCCTTCACAGAATGCAAAGCAGATGTATTGCCACTACCCACTACAGCGAGCTGAAAGTGTTTGCACTAAATGAGCCGGGCGTTGAAAATGCCTCATGTGAATTTGATGTTGCCACACTCTCTCCTACTTACAGAATTCTTATAGGAGTACCCGGCAAATCAAACGCCTTTGCCATAGCCGGCAAGCTTGGACTTCCGGATTATATAATTTCAGAGGCGGGTACTCATCTTGAAAGGATGCAAAGGACTTTGAGGATCTGCTTACAAGGCTTGAAAATGACAGGCAGATAATAGAGAAGGATAAATTATCCATTCAAAAATACAAAAGAGAAATTGAAAGCCTGAAAAGGCATTATGATAAGCAGGAAGAAAATATTGCCGCAAAAAAAGAAAAGATTTTGGAAGAGGCAAAAGAAGCGGCCAGAAAGATATTGGAGGAAGCAAAGGAAACCGCTGATGATACTATTAAAAATATAAATAAAATAGCATCAGGCGCAGGTCTCGGCTCGGCTCTTGAAGAGCAAAGAACAAGGCTTCGAGAATCTATAAATAAAAATACAAAAGTAACCGAGATAAGACAAAATACTGTAAAGGCCAAAAAGCCTAAGGAACTTAAGCTTGGTGACAGTGTACATGTTATAAGTCTCAATCTTGACGGTATAGTATCTTCTCTTCCAAATCAAAGCGGTAACTTCTTTGTACAGATGGGTATACTCAGATCTCAGGTAAATATATCCGATGTAGCTTTGATTGAAGAGCCAAGCACTAAACCTGAGAATAAGACAAGAACAAGAAGTTCTTCAATGGTAAAATCCGCTACAATATCCACAGAGATAAATGTAATAGGAAAAAATGTGGATGAGGCATGCTCCGAGCTGGATAAATATTTGGATGATGCTCTGCTTGCTCATCTTCCGGGAGTAAGAATTATTCACGGAAGGGGTACAGGTGCACTGCAAAAGGGTATACATGCTTATCTGAAAAGACAGACCTTTATCAAGAGCTATTCTCTTGCAGATTTTAATGAAGGCGGTAATGCTGTAACTATCGTACGTTTTAAATAATATAATATAGGTGAAAAATGGCAGAAAAACAAAGAATTTTAATTGTAGATGATGATGAGAATATAGCGGAACTTATTTCATTATATTTGATGAAGGAGTGTTACGAAACAAAAATAGTTGGTGACGGCGAATCGGCACTTGCGGATTTTGATGAGTTTAAACCTCATTTAATTCTTCTTGACCTTATGCTGCCGGGTATTGACGGTTATCAGGTTTGCAGGGAGATAAGAGCAAAGTCGGGTACTCCTATAATAATGTTATCAGCCAAAGGTGAAGTCTTTGATAAGGTACTTGGCCTTGAACTCGGTGCCGATGACTATATGATCAAACCTTTTGATTCAAAGAACTTATCGCCAGAGTAAAGGCTGTAATAAGGCGATACAACAGCAGCACAATCTCATTGCCGGAGGTACATACAGGCGGTGAGTATGTGGAATATCCCGACTTAAACGTGAATATGACAAATTATGCGGTAACATACCTTGGAAAGAATGTTGAAATGCCGCCAAAGGAGCTGGAGCTTTTATACTTCCTATCTTCTCATCCCAATCAGGTTTTTACAAGAGAACAACTACTTGATAATATCTGGGGATATGAATATATAGGCGATACCAGAACTGTAGATGTACATATAAAGAGATTGCGTGAAAAAATACATGACAATAAATTTTGGTCGATATCAACCGTATGGGGTATCGGATATAAATTTGAGGTTAAAAAATGAAACTCTCTCTATATCTGAAATTTATTTTAGCTTATATAGTTTTCGGTATAGCAGGTTTTGTGGCAATAGCAACTATTTCCAGCCATCTGACTTACTCATATCTCGTTGAGTCCAGAAGCCAAACGCTTTATGATGAGGCTAATCTTATTGCTTCTACCTACTCTACAGTATATGAGGGTCAAAATATCTCACTGGCAGAAAGCTATCCGCAGCTAAAGGCTGTAGCAACTTTCCTCAATGCCAAGATATGGGTAATGGACAGAAACGGTAAGATAATAGTGGATGCCGAAAATAAAAGAGTGTCAGATATTATCTCAGATTTTGATCCTACCGCTACCGGTAATAAATCCTATATGGTCGGAAATTACTTCAACTCATTTGATGAGGACTATCTGAGTGTTTCCGCGCCTATTACAGGTAATTTTCGTACTTACGGCTATGTGGTCATCCACCTTCCCATGGTAAATGTTACAAAGAGCCAGTACCATATCTTGAATATAGTATATATGACCTCTCTGATAGTATTTTTACTTTCACTGATTATTTTAATAGTATTTCAGCGTATTGTTTATTCGCCCCTAAAAAAGATAACAGACGGTGCAAAAGCCTATGCCGAGGGGGATTTAAAATATGAAATAAAGGTACATTCAAATGACGAAATGGGTTATCTGGCGGCAACGCTAAACTATATGTCCGATAAACTTGATGATACGGAAAATTATCAAAAAAAGTTTATTTCAAATGTATCTCATGATTTTCGCTCACCTTTAACATCTATAAAAGGATATCTTGAGGCTATTTTGGACGGTACCATTCCCCCTGAGATGCAGGAAATACCTTACAAGAGTTATTGATGAAACAAACAGACTTACAAAGCTTACGGAAAGCATTCTTTCACTGGATTCGATTGAAAGTGTAAAGCTTAATAAAACAAGCTTTGATATAAACAAGATGATCAGAGATACCGCAGGTAGCTTTGAAGTACAGTGTAACATTAAGAATATTACCATTGAGCTGATATTTTCCAATGTCTCACAATATGTTATCGGTGACTATGCAAAGATACAGCAGGTACTCTATAATCTTATTGATAATGCCATAAAATTTTCCTCTCAAAACTCTTCTATCATTGTACAGACCAGTTTAAAAAAGGAGAAAATTTTTATTTCCGTTAAGGATACGGGAATAGGTATTGCAAAGAATGAACAGTCCAAGGTCTTTGACAGGTTCTATAAATCAGACCTCTCCAGAGGTAAGGATAAGAAGGGTACCGGACTCGGGCTTGCAATAGTAAAAGAAATATTACAGACTCATGGCGAAAATATAGACGTTATAAGTACTGTTGGTGTAGGTACCGAATTTATTTTCTCTTTACCCGCGGGTAAAGAAAATTAATATGATTTTTAAAAAGAGACTTTTGCTTATAAACAAAAGTCCCTTTCTTGTATTACTGCTCTTTTTTTAATTCAACTTTTTGATTTAACTCAGCAAAGCTTGTAGCCAATGATGCAAGTCCGCTAAGTTCTGTAGGTATAATGATCTTTGTTGATTTTCCGTCAGCTACCTTCTGGAATGCCTCAAGTCCCTTAAGTGTAAGTACCTTCTGGCTTGGATCCGCTTCAGAAAGAACTCGTAAAGACTCTGCCTGAGCTTTCTGAATTGCAAGTATAGCCTGTGCCTGTCCTTCAGCTCTCTTAATAGCGGTCTCCTTTTCAGCCTCTGCATTAAGTATTGCAGCCTGCTTATTACCCTCTGCTACAAGTATTGCACTTTCCTTCTTAGCCTGAGCCTCAAGAATATTTGCTCTCTTCTCACGCTCGGCCTTCATCTCCTTCTCCATTGCAACTCTGATATCCTCAGGTGGCAAAATACTCTTTAACTCCACACGATTTACCTTAATACCCCATGGATCTGTAGCTTCATCAAGCTCTGATCTCATAGCTGTGTTTATGGTATCTCTTGATGTAAGAGTCTGGTCTACAGTCATATCACCTATGATATTTCTAAGAGTGGTCGCTGTAAGGTTCTCTATAGCTGATATAGGTCTCTCAACACCGTAAGTATAAAGCTTAGGATCGGTTATCTGGAAATACACTATAGTATCTATCTGCATAGTAGCATTATCCTTTGTAATAACCGGCTGTGGCGGGAAATCCACTACCTGCTCTTTTAATGAAATAACCTTTGATATTTTATCAAAGAAAGGGTTGATAAAATGTAATCCTGAACGAAGTCCTTGTGAATACTTTCCAAGTCTCTCAACCACATATACTTTTGACTCAGGTACTATCTTTATTGCCTTTACCGTAATCACGAATATAATAGCCAATAAAACAACAATAATTGCGTAGCCCATATTTTAATGTCTCCTTTAAATAAATTAGTTTCTTCCAATAATTATCTTATTGCCTTCGAATTTGACAATATTTGCAATATCTCCGGGCTTCAACTCCAAATTTGCAATTGCTGTCCATATGCCGCCTTTAAATCTCACATCATAAATATAATTATTATCTTCAACAGATGTAAGCTTTACTATCTTTACCTTCTCAGTATCCATACTCTCCTTACCCTTCATAAAGGATTTGAAAATACTTCTAAAGAATGCAATAAAGATCAATGACAGTACACAGAATATGATGGCTTGTATCTCAAGTGATTTGACAAACAAGGATATCGGCATCATAATGAGTGCTGCAATGGCCAGCCATACTGAAACCAGTCCGGGAATTATAATTTCACCAATAGCAAATATCGCAAATAAAACTCCCCAATAAAACATATTTCCTCCTTCTGCTTATAAGTAGTTATACCAAAGCTCTTAGAAATATAATACTATATATCGACTATATTATATCACAAATTATACTTATATGCTAACAAAAACCTCAAGGATAACCTTGAGGCTCTTATTTTATAATATAGATTATCTAACCCACTTGCCGTTGCTGTCTACCCAGTATCCGTCAGGAGTTCTGGCATTATACCACATTGCACCGTCAGCACCTACATAGTAAGAATTACCCTGATAGTTGATCCAAGCGTTTCTGTACATATAGCCCCAGTGATCAAAATAATACCACTTACCGTTGTCCTTGATCCAGCTGTCTGCTACATATGAAGTACCTGCATTAACGTTCAACTGGTAATACCATCCGCGCTCGTCTCTACGCCACTCACCTCTGTCTGCCGGCATACGCTCTAAAATTGCCGCCTCTGCTTTCACAGGTGGAACCACAACGCTACCAAGACTGAATGCTGCAAATAAAACTGCCGCTGATTTGATTAAACCTTTTTTCATCATTCCTCCTTCTCTCCTATACCATCGTTAATCTGACAGATTAACTGTCTTTATATAGTATAAACCAAATTCTCATTTTATATCTTACATTGTGTTTACAAAATATTTGCTAATTACATACATTATGTATAAGAATATTTATTTACTCTTTAAAGCCGGAGTCCAATAGCTGTTGTTGTATATATCTGTGAATTTATAAGTAATTTGATTGTCATCCTTCACAAGAACATATGATACCTTCGGAGCAGTCTTTCCAACCACATACTCTTCATCCAGTTTATAATCATCCAGGTATGTACCGTCATATCCGTAATAATCATATATAAACTGTATTCTGTCTCCCTCGACTATATCTGTTATATTCTTTGCAATGGTTTCTGTTTGTGCAGCTTTATAATCTGTATTTGCTCCTGCAAGATATCCGTTAGGATGCTCGCCGTCAAATATAATTATAAGATTGGCTCTGTCTCCGTTTAAAATAACAGGTACACGTCCTATAGTAACCGTCTCATCTCCGTTTTTTGTTGTTGAAAGATGATAATATGCAACATATTGCTGATCTATAGCAATCCATGCTCTTTGAGTATCTGCAAGCATATCTCCGTTTTCATCAAACTCAAAGAAATTGTCAAGTCCCATATCAACATATCCGCTTCCCATATCCAAAAGCATACTCTCTTCTATACTTGATACCATATTCCACTCTTCCTCCGATAAATGAATCTTAGGCGTGGAATACTGATCGATCCATCGAAGCTTTGAAGCATCAAGTCTGTTTGATAAAACATAGTTTCTGATTGTTTCATCAGACATATTTCTGTTTTGTAAAAATCCGATACTTGAAGTATCAAGCCCTATATTTGCAAGGCTCTCTGACGATAAGCTTCCTGATATAAGACTTGCTATCAAACTGTCAATATCCGTAGCTGAAAATGAACCCGAACTATTTCCTTGATAGTTTCCTGTTACTGTATTTGCAGGAGTTGTTTCTCCTCCGCCTACAATCTGACCGCTTGCCTGTAATGTAGCAAACTGCTGTATCATCTTGGTATATTCGCTATCCATACCGATGTCACCATAGGTCTGAACCATTCTGTCAACCTTTGATAACTTCTTGTATGGGAAATAGATTGAAAGCCCATATGAGTTTGACATATTTGAAGATGTCCTGTTGTATTTTACAGCACCAAGTATTGACTGTATTGTAGGGTCGTTTTCATTCTGCTCAAGATTATACACAAGGTTTACCAAATCTACCTGATCAATATTTGATGATTTTGCAAACTCTCTGCTTGCAGTTCTTGCATAAGATACCTTACTGTATTCATTATTCTCTATATAAGATGCTGTATCTCTTGCAAAGCTTGAAAGACTGCTTGGAACTGTAGCTTTAAGTTCAGCCAAATCCACCAAAGAAAGAGTTGTAGACTGTCCCCTTGCACTTCTACTGCTCTCATCTATAAAATCATCTACAATCTTCTTACCCAGATCAAGAGTTGAAATAGCGGTATTACTGCTAAGATTGCTTAGCCAGTTGGTATAATACCATCCTGTTCCCGGCTCTGTTTCCTCAGATGCAATCAAATAATCCGCATAATCTGAAAGAGCAAGTGCCGTCTCTGTAGTAGCCATAAGACAGGCATCAAATCCTATAAAGTCATACTTTATACCTGTTTGTGCAATAGCAGCTTTTATCTTTGCAAGATTCATTGATCCGGAGTTCGGATTTTTTTCATCATATCCATATCCTGTTACAGAACCGCCGCCATGATCCCAGAAAATAAGCTGATATCTGTTAGCCGGAAAATTACTCTTACAATAGTCAATAAATCTAACCAATGTATTAGGATCTGTCATTGAAGGATTTGAATTGTCATCGGCAAGCTTATTCATTTCCGCCCACTATCTGATAGATTTCATTGTTTGATGACGATACTACCGAGTTTTGCCAGGTATTTGTTCCTCCTGTATATACAAGCAAATTAACATTACTTGAAATATTTGCCTTTGTCATCTCAATAAGATCTTTCGTAGCCATTCCGTGCTTGCTCTCCAAGTCGGTACCGCACATATATACCATTACGGTTACACTGTCACCGCCTGTAGGCCTGTAAAACTTCTCCCTGGCGCTTTCATGCACTGAGGTATCCAGTTGTCCTCTGTTATCGGCAACTCCGCTCCATGCACTTCCTACACCGCTTATACTTGATGCCGCTGTGCTTCCGATTGATGAAGGCAGAGTCGGTATATTGATCATCGGGGCTGTTCCTGTACCTACAGTAGTTGTAGTATTTGTACCGCCACTTAAACCTCCTAGAATCGAACTTAATATATTACTTTTATTACCTGTGGCAATACTTATTACTATGAAAACCACAACCATAAATAGGCTGAACGGCGAGCGTCCTCCGCCTCCACCTCTTCCGGATGAATTCCTGTTTCCACCACCGGAACCTCCTACAAACGATCCTCTACCCAAAATACTTCTACCTGTTCCGGTAACCTCTCTTCCATGCGATAACGGTCTACCCATCTACTCTCCTCCTGTTATACAACATATCAGCATTTTTGCTTTAAGTTTATTTTATTCTAAAATCACTACAAAATCCAGCAATAAACTATTACATTTCTTTATATAATATCAAATTTTGCAATAAAAAAAGCCCTGAAAACAAGGCGGGTCTTTGACAGTTTGTTTGCCTAAATAGGCATAAAAAAAGTCCTGTAACCCGCATATAGCCTACACTTCTCACTTGAAATTTTTGTCAAAATATTCGTTTTAATATATAGTATTTTCTAGTATAATAAGGTGTGGAGTTATCTATGAAAGTTACTACATCAAAATCAAAAAATGCAGAGTCCTTCTACATTTCTAAAAGCTTTATAAATGACAAAGGGGTTAGCACCTCTGTAAATGTACGCAAACTTGGCACTCTTACTGATTTATTAAAAGAGCATGGATCCACTAGAGATGATGTTATGAAATGGGCTCGTGCTGAGGCAAAACTTGAAACACAGAAGTACAAAAAAGATAAAATAGTAAATATTTCTTTTAACTCAAGCAAAAGACTACAGCCACAGCAACAAGTCTTCTATCGTGGAGGTTATCTGTTTTTGCAGTACTTTTATTATAAACTTGGCTTACATAAAGTTTGCAGAAAGATAAGGGATAAGTATAGCTTCAGGTTTGATATCAACTCGATATTATCCGATTTGATTTACTCCAGAATACTCGAACCTTCCAGTAAACGCTCAAGTTACTCTTGTTCTATGGATTTTTTAGAGCCACCATCTTACCAATTACATGATGTATATCGCTCTTTAAATGTACTGGGCAAGGAATGTGACCTTATACAATCTGAAACTTATAGAAATAGTCATTTAGTGGGTAAGCGCAATGATAAGCTTCTTTTTTATGATTGTACTAACTATTATTTTGAGATTGAGGATGAAGATGGCATTAAAAGATATGGCAAAAGCAAGGAACATAGACCAAACCCTATAATACAAATGGGTATGTTTATGGATGGTGACGGTATTCCACTTGCTTTTTCTCTTTTTCCCGGAAATGCAAATGAACAAACCTCTATTAAACCACTTGAAGAAAAAATTTTAAATGAGTTTGATTGTCAAAAGTTTATTTACTGTAGTGATGCCGGACTTGGTTCAGAAAAAATAAGAAAGTACAATCATATGGGTGAAAGAGCTTTTGTAGTCACTCAATCAATAAAAAAGCTTAATGCACAGGATAGGCAATGGGCTTTAGATACTAAAGGATTTAAAAGTTTGTACGATAATAAAGTGGTAGACCTGGCTGAAATCTCAAAGGATGATGAGACTATATATTACAAAGATGTTCCATATACACCAAAAGATTTATCTCAAAGACTTATCATCACATATTCACCAAAATATGCCAAATACCAAAAGACTATTAGAGAAAAACAAGTTGACAGAGCTAAGTTAATGCTTGAAAAAGGCAGTATCAAAAAAGAAAGAAGAAATCCTAATGATCCGGCCAGGTTTCTTGGCAGTATTGCAGTAACTGATGATGGTGAAAAAGCAAATGTACATAACTTTCTTAATACAGACAAAATAGATGAGGAGGCAAAGTATGATGGTATGTATGCCGTCTCAACAGACCTACTTGACGATAATGTAAGTGAAATACTAAATATAAGCGAAAAGCGTTGGCAAATAGAAGAATGCTTTAGAATTATGAAAACCGAGTTTGAAGCAAGACCGGTATTTTTACAAAGAGCTGATAGAATTACTTCTCACTTCTTAACCTGCTTTTTAGCCTTGATTATTTACAGATATCTTGAAAAATTTTTAGACCACAAGTATACATGCGAAGAGATTCTAAATACCTTAAAAGATTTTAATTTTGCATATGTAAAAGAGCAAGGTTTCATACCTCTATATAAACGAACAGAGCTCACAGATAAACTACATGAGATTTGTCATTTTAATACAGATTTTGAATTTATAACAAAAAGTCAAATGCGGACAATACAAAAACAAAGCAAAGGAAAATAAAATACTATTTTTTTAGTTTCAAAACGAAATAAAAATGCCCTGAAAGCCAGTAAAACACTGGGTTTCAAGGGCATTTTAACTTTTGAAACTGTCAAAGATGGGGGTAAAACCTCTCATTTTAATTTATCAAATCTTGAATTAGAACCAACACTCCCTGTACCAGCTACACCTCTTCTATATACCCTATTACCAGGACCTCTTACGTCTCTGTCATGGCTTGTCGGTCTGTTCACTCTTTTATAAACATGACTACATCTATCAATATGATATCTCTCAACTTTATCTGCTGGTATATAATCTAAAACTTTTGCATTTACTGTCAATGTAGGAACTACCCCACCACCTAAACTACATGTTGCAACTAAAATTGCCACCACTTTAATCAAACTTATCTTCATTTTTCCTCCTTCTATTATATTTACTTAAGCCCTAGCATACTCACTTTTCATTTAAATTATAAACTATATTCTTATTTAATATCTTACTTATTTTTTACAAAATAATGTATAATTACGTACGCATTTTACTTTCTCCTTAGAACATGCTGACAAATAATAGCCTACTAAAGACATATATCTGAGCTCGACTATTTCTTTATCTATTAATTCTATATTAAGTATTAGTTCAAACCGGGTCTTCAACACTTAGTCATATATAAAACCCTCCAAAGTCTTATAAATAAAGGATTTTTGATGTCGAATTTTCTTTATTTTATTGTTGTATAGCCTAACTTCCGTCGTTTCTCTCAAAACCTAGTACTCTAGGTATCCAAGAGCATGCAGTTTTGAAAGAAATTGTCGACTTCAGCTTTGGTTAAATAGAGGGCATCAAGGTTACTAAAACCAACCAGTTTTTTAACCTTTTCGTTAACGGCCTGGTCTCTTGATATATTGATATATGTATTATCACCTTTATTTACCACCCTAAAATCACGCATAAAGTTAATCAAGTCATAAGAGTTTATTTTATTCTTGAAACACTTGATTTCTAATACTCTTAAAAGAAACAAACTAAGGTAGCATATCAAAAAATGCCCGTAGATTGTTTCTTTTTTCTGTAAATAAACAGGCCTTGCATCCAGGTATGATTTTGTAAGTCTAAAAGATTCCTCGATTTTCCATAGGCTATGGTATGTCTTATATACCTGTAATGGCTCCATGTCTATCTCAGATGTAACTAAAATGTTATATCCTGCATATTTAAGATCTTCATCAATCTTAGATTTATTTAAATCTATTATAGGCTTTATTGTCTTGCCTGTACTATCTTTAGTTATGATGTCTAAATATTTAGCACAATCTCCAAGTTCATCTTTAGCGATATTTTTGTATGTAGAAAACTTTGAAGCTTTATCGACCATTTTCATTATTTCAAGTCTTTGTTTCTTTGCAAGGTTAGGATTATAAGAAACGATATGCTTTTCTTTTACAGAGAACTTTGTAACACTCTCTTTTCCTGTTTCCGAATCAATCTCTTTAAAGCTGTAGTCAAAGCTGTCAATACATGATTTAAGACGAAAAGATATATTACCTCTTTCATCAGTGTAATTAGAAAAGACATTTGTATCATTCTCAAGTAGAACCCATTTCTTTTCCTTTTCGCTTAGATTCTTACCATGTATTGATTTTGAAAATATATAGCCGTCATTAGCTTCTTTAACTGCAGCATAAATATTTCTTGCACAATTAAGTCCTTTATCAGCCACCTGAATCGTCTTGCCTGATACGCTGTGTCGTTGCTTCATTTCTTCAATAACTTTTCTAATATATGGCTTTTCCGATTCATTTCCGGGATACATTTGCATGGAGACAGGTACAAGATCGGCATCTAAAAGTAAAGCTTGCCCTATTATCGGAGAGTGCCTATTCTCTTTTGAAGGTCCCTTTTGCTTGTCATCGCTAGGAAGATCAATTTCAAAGTAATAATTAGTACAATCGAAAAATACATTGCTTAAATCTCTTTTAAAATATTTTTCATAAGAGTGATTAAATAAATCAATGTACTTTTTATAAGACTCTCCTATGAAAGAACACCCGTCATATACTTGGTCTTCAGAGATTGTAGAGCTGCTATAAAGGTATGGAAAGACATGAGAGGCTGTCTTTGACTTAGAGCATGGAGATATAACTCTTGCATAAATAAGTTGTTTAATTAAGTCAAATACAGAGAACTGAAAACGCATTTGAGAAGCAAGTATATCAATAGTTTCTTTAACATCAAGCTCATCAATTAATGAGTAAAGTAAGAAGTGCCCTATATTAAGTTCAACAGGGGTGGAAAATGCACGAGGACGGGATTCTTCAGAAAGAATCTTTGTTCTGTTCTCGTTTTGCTCTTTTACATAGTCACTGTAAAATTTAACAGGATCAGGAATCTCACCTGAAATCAAATCCTCAACATAACCAAAAGATTTTACATTTTTTGTTCTTGGTTGCTTTTTATCCTTATCCCAAAATGATTCATACATCTGAAGATAAGTACCTTTTTTCTTCTTTTCTTTTCTCAAAAAATAAGCCATAAACACCTCTAAAAGTAAAGTACTATGAAGTGCTATGATTATAACATGCAAAAAAATTTTTTTCAATTTTTTTGAATATTTTTTTATGGCAGAAAAGCCTTTTAAAAATAAAGGGTTTAAAAAGAATTGCATAAAATTAGATGGTTTATTAGAAATTTAAAAACGTCGGAACTTTCATAGTACTTCGACGGAAGACGGGTATCACTTTAATTATCAAATAACTAAATATTAATAAAACCATTATCGTTCAGTTTCTATTGTTTTTTTGAACATTATTTACAACTAATGTTGTTTATGTTGAGCAATTGACATCTCTCCCCCCCCCATGATATTATTGCATCAACAAATATATTTGTAGTATAAATTTTAGTAGTTTAAGGAGGATAAGATAATGAAGAAATTAGTTTGCAGTCTTTTAGCATTAGGTATTATGTCAAGCTTAACAGTTCCGGCTTTTGCATATACTCCTGCTCAACCAAAACCTGGGTTTGTTGTGGATTACAGCGTTGATAATGTTGCTAGTTATGAAGGTGACTTTGGAACATCTGGAACAAGTCTGTTTTCTATTAGAGGAAATAGAAACGTTATATTATTAAATAGCGGCGTATCAAGATATGTAAATCCTAATACAGGCAACTACTATGCATCAGGTGCAACAACAGTTATAAACAGAATAACACGCGAAACTGTTTACCACACAACAACTGTACGTCTTGTAAAAGGAAAAACTGTTCTTGTAGAGGGTAGCGCTTCCGGATACGGTGAAGTATGGGCCACTACACCTGAAACCCCTACTCCTGGAAAGGCCAAAGTATATTGGAAAGAGTAATATGACAAATTTGTAAAATGTATTATTTAGCAAAGAACAGATTAATTTGTTCTTTGCTATCTTATTATAACGGGAGAAATATATGCGCAAAATAAAAAAGATATACCTACTGCTTTCTATCTTATTACTATTCTTACAGGGTTGTTCCGGAAATGCTCTCACGACTTCAGATATGCAAGGAACAAAGACTTTTTACCAAGTCGTTGATAATTATAAGTCTGATAAATATACAAAGGCTGAACTAAAAAAAATAATAGAAAATGATTCCTTTATGAATAATCTACAAAGCTTTAATACTGAACTTAATTCAACGGATATCGTTGATTTTTATGATATGAAATATCAGACTGTTGATTTTATAGGTAAGTGGGATAAACCTAAGGATTTGGCAAACGGATACGGTCACAAAGATTTAACAGATCAGGAAATAACTATACATGGGAAAAATGAGTATCTAACTCCGGTAAACGCTTTGATTTTAAATCAAAAAACAATGGAAAAACTTAAAATAGATTATTTTTCAGAGCAGGATTTTATATATAACGGTGAGTTCCCTATAGTACTTGGCTGGGGCTTTAAGAAATATTATAATATTGGCGATACAATTCCTATAGCATATCTAAGAGAAAACTTTACAGGCAAAGTAGTAGGTTTTTATGATGAAGATTTGGTCTTTGACAAATGGTTTTATTGCAACAGCTATTCAACCATTATAGTTCCATATATGGATAATCTGGAAAGTAAGGACGATTATGAAAACAGAGAGGAATTTTTCTACACATATAACACATTTAGAAATTTAGGCTATATATATTTCCCAAATACCCTAGATTATGAAAAAAATAAAGATGCTGTGGAAGAATTAGCTCAAAAATATAATTTGGATTACACTGTACTGAGAGGTTATTAAAATGATAATACAAGTTAGATGTCGGCTTATAAAATTGGCCGACATATTTTATTTTTTAAATTATAATATGTATTCATTAACTAAAAAAAGCCCTGAAAACAAGGCTTGTAAAATAAAAAGAGCGCGAGACGGGACTCGAACCCGCGACCCCGACCTTGGCAAGGTCGTACTCCACCAACTGAGCCACTCGCGCATATCTGTATATTACCACTACTGTTATTTATTGTAAAAATATACCTTCAAAACTGCCTACCAAATTCCGAGTATTATAAATTTCTATCCTTCTTGGTTAAACCCTCGACCTATTAGTAACCATCAACTTAATACATTACTGTACTTACATCTTGGCCCTATCTACCTCGTAGTCTTCAAGGGGTCTTACTGTTTTCACATGAGATATCCCATCTTGAGGGGGGCTTCACGCTTAGATGCCTTCAGCGTTTATCCCGTCCCGACATAGCTACCCTGCCATGGAGTTACTCTCCAACAGGTACACCAGCGGTCAGTCCGTCCCGGTCCTCTCGTACTAAGGACGGCTCCTCTCAAATATCTTACGCCCACGCCGGATAGGGACCGAACTGTCTCACGACGTTCTGAACCCAGCTCGCGTACCGCTTTAATGGGCGAACAGCCCAACCCTTGGGACCTGCTACAGCCCCAGGATGCGATGAGCCGACATCGAGGTGCCAAACCACTCCGTCGATGTGAACTCTTGGGAGTGATAAGCCTGTTATCCCCAGGGTAGCTTTTATCCGTTGAGCGATGGCAATCCCACTTTATGCCACCGGATCACTAAGTCCTACTTTCGTACCTGCTCCACCCGTCGGTGTCGCAGTCAAGCTCCCTTCTGCCTTTGCACTCTTTGAATGGTTTCCGACCATTCTGAGGGAACCTTCGAGCGCCTCCGATACTCTTTCGGAGGCGACCGCCCCAGTCAAACTCCCCGTCTGGCATTGTCCCCCACCCGGATAACGGGTGCAGGTTAGAAATCCAGCAATACAGGGGTGGTATCCCAACGGCGACTCTGCATAAACTGGCGTCCATGCTTCTTAGTCTCCCACCTATCCTGTACGAGTATTACCGAATCCCAGTACCAAACTGGAGTAAAGCTCCATGGGGTCTTTCCGTCCTGGCGCGGGTAACCAGCATCTTCACTGGTACTTCAATTTCACCGGGTGCATTGTTGAGACAGCGCTCAAATCATTACGCCTTTCGTGCGGGTCGGAACTTACCCGACAAGGAATTTCGCTACCTTAGGACCGTTATAGTTACGGCCGCCGTTTACTGGGGCTTCAATTCAAAGCTTCGTTGCCTGACTTCTCCTCTTAACCTTCCAGCACCGGGCAGGCGTCAGCCCATATACTTCACCTTGCGGTTTCGCATAGACCTGTGTTTTTGCTAAACAGTTGCTTGAGCCTTTTTTCTGCGACCACTATTTCTAGTGGCACCCCTTCTCCCGAAGTTACGGGGTCATTTTGCCGAGTTCCTTAACAATGCTTCTCCCGCTGGCCTTAGGATTCTCTCCTCATCTACCTGTGTCGGTTTGCGGTACGGGTACATATAACACAATAGCGGCTTTTCTTGACGGCTCCCTAACCGACTTCCCTACTAAACTTCGGTACGCATCACGTTTTCCCTTTGCATGGTGGTTTTTCCTCCCATACAGGTACTTCGCTTGCCCCGGTTTTTGTCCTCCCGGGTTCGGTTTTAGTCTCCGTGTCCCCACAGTTCTGATTATATGTAGTACAGGAATCTGTACCTGTTATCCATCGACTACGTCTTTCGACCTTGCCTTAGGCCCCGACTTACCCTGAGTAGATCAGCTTTACTCAGGAAACCTTAGATATTCGGCCAAGAGGATTCTCACCTCTTTCTCGCTACTCATTCCGGCATTCTCTCTTCTTATTACTCCACCATTCCTTCCGGTATGGCTTCTACGCCTCTAAGAATGCTCCTCTACCAATGTATAATATACATTCCTAGGCTTCGGTGGTGTGTTTAGCCCCGGACATTTTCGGCGCAGGACCTCTCGACTAGTGAGCTGTTACGCACTCTTTTAATGTATGGCTGCTTCTAAGCCAACATCCTAGCTGTCTTCGAAATCCCACATCCTTTTCCACTTAACACACACTTTGGGACCTTAGCCGTAGGTCTGGGCTCTTTCCCTTTTGACTACCCAACTTATCTCGTGTAGTCTGACTCCCGTCAATCATCTAGCCGGCATTCGGAGTTTGATATCTCTTGGTAGGCTTTGACGCCCCCGCAAAAATTCAGTGCTCTACCTCCGGTAGACTAATAACGAGGCTAGTCCTAAAACTATTTCGAGGAGAACCAGCTATCTCCGGGTTCGATTGGAATTTCTCCCCTATCCACACCTCATCGCCACCCTTTTCAACGGATGTGCGTTCGGTCCTCCATTCACTTTTACGCGAACTTCAACCTGGACATGGATAGATCACCCGGTTTCGGGTCTACACATACAGACTTATTCGCCCTATTAAGACTTGGTTTCCCTTCGGCTCCGTATCTTTAATACTTAACCTCGCCTGTACATGTAACTCGCCGGACCGTTCTACAAAAAGTACGCGGTTCACCTTTCGGTGTTCCACAGTTTGTAAACATAGGGTTTCAGGTTCTTTTTCACTCCCCTCCCGGGGTTCTTTTCACCTTTCCTTCACAGTACTATACGCTATCGGTCACTGACTAGTATTTAGCCTTGGGGGGTGGTCCCCCCTGCTTCCCACAAGGTTTCTCGTGTCTCGTGGTACTCCGGATACTGCTGGATTCAATACATTTTCCCTTACACGGCTCTCACGCTCTTTGGCCCGCTTTTCCAAAACGGTTCAGGTAATATATCTTACTCGTGTTGCAGTCCTCTACCCCGCAGTGCACGCACCACGGTTTGGGCTCTTACGATTTCGCTCGCCGCTACTTTCGCAATCACTTTTGTTTTCTTTTCCTCCGGCTACTTAGATGTTTCAGTTCACCGGGTTCCCTTCTGTACGTTATGTATTGGCGTACAGATACTTGGAGTTCTTCCAAGTGGGTTTCCCCATTCAGACATCTGCGGATCACTGAATATGTGCTTCTCCCCGCAGCTTTTCGCAGCTTGTCACGTCTTTCTTCGGCTGTCAGTGCCTAGGCATCCACCCTACGCTCTTTATGTTTAACCTCTTAAATCATTTAGATTTAGTGTTTATGTATGACACTAGCGTGTATCATACACTATGTTTAAAAATTTATTTTTGTTATTTAAAAATATTAATCTTTCGATTAATATCCTCGGATGTCTAATTATAAATATTTATATAATTTCTCGTTTGGTATGCAGTTTTCAAGGTACATCATGCAAAGAATATCTTTGCAAATGAGACTTAAAGATTCGAACTTCAACATCTTTCATCCTCTCCAAAGGAATATCTGATGTAGTCCCCACTTGTGGTAACACCATTGCTCCGCTTCACTACGCAAGGTGTGCTTTTTCACTAAGATTCAAGCTTCGCTTCGCTTGCTTTCATCAAGTGAAAAATGTATGGGCTTAAGTGGACTCGAACCACCGACCTCACGCTTATCAGGCGTGCGCTCTAACCGGCTGAGCTATAAGCCCTAAATTTTACATTGTACTCTGTCCTGTTATTATCATATATAATGAACATATAAACAATACAACAAACATAAGTATTTGGATAGGTCTTACTCTCAATGACCAATTATTCTTTTTAGCAAGAAATATTAACAATCCCTGTACTACAATAAAGAGTAGTGAAACAAGACAAACTATATGCCATGGATATTGTCTTACCAAATTTCCAAACTGCTCACCCATAAGCCCCTCCTATGTGTTTGAATCATATCTTATTATAAAATGTAAAGCGGCATCCACCTACTCTCCCATACCGTCTCCAGTATAGTACCATCGGCCGACTAGGTCTTAACCATCGTGTTCGGAATGGGAACGGGTGTGTCCCCTAGACGCATCGACACCGCTAAGGTTTTTAGCCTTGAGCATTCAAACTAAACAGTACTCACAACCCCTACTTTATCCTTAGAAAGGAGGTGATCCAGCCGCACCTTCCGATACGGCTACCTTGTTACGACTTCACCCCAGTTATCCTCCCTGCCTTCGGCAGCTCCCTCCTTACGGTTGGGTCACTGACTTCGGGCATTGATGACTCCCATGGTGTGACGGGCGGTGTGTACAAGACCCGGGAACGTATTCACCGCAGCATTCTGATCTGCGATTACTAGCGATTCCAGCTTCATATAGTCGAGTTGCAGACTACAATCCGAACTGAGACGTTATTTTTGTGATTTGCTTGGCTTCGCAGCTTTGCTTCACTTTGTTTACGCCATTGTAGCACGTGTGTAGCCCAAATCATAAGGGGCATGATGATTTGACGTCATCCCCACCTTCCTCCGGATTATCTCCGGCTGTCTCGTCAGAGTGCCCATCTTACTGCTGGCTACTGACGACAAGGGTTGCGCTCGTTGCGGGACTTAACCCAACATCTCACGACACGAGCTGACGACAACCATGCACCACCTGTATCCCTTGTCCCGAAGGTCTAGCTTCATTACAAAGCTATTCAAGAGTATGTCAAGATTTGGTAAGGTTCTTCGCGTTGCTTCGAATTAAACCACATGCTCCACCGCTTGTGCGGGTCCCCGTCAATTCCTTTGAGTTTCATTCTTGCGAACGTACTCCCCAGGTGGAATACTTAATGCGTTAGCTTGCGGCACCGAAGAGTTTACCTCCCCGACACCAAGTATTCATCGTTTACTGCGTGGACTACCAGGGTATCTAATCCTGTTTGCTCCCCACGCCTTCGAGCCTCAACGTCAGTTGTCGTCCAGTAAGCCGCCTTCGCCTCCGGTGTTCCTCCTAATATCTACGCATTTCACCGCTACACTAGGAATTCCGCTTACCCCTCCGACACTCAAGCTATACAGTTTCCAAAGCAGTTCATGGGTTGAGCCCACGCCTTTCACTTCAGACTTGCATCGCCGTCTGCGCTCCCTTTACACCCAGTAAATCCGGATAACGCTTGCCCCCTACGTATTACCGCGGCTGCTGGCACGTAGTTAGCCGGGGCTTCTTAGTCAGGTACCGTCATTTTCTTCCCTGCTGATAGAGCTTTACATACCGAAATACTTCTTCACTCACGCGGCGTCGCTGGATCAGGGTTTCCCCCCATTGTCCAATATTCCCCACTGCTGCCTCCCGTAGGAGTTTGGGCCGTGTCTCAGTCCCAATGTGGCCGTTCACCCTCTCAGGCCGGCTACCGATCGTCGCCTTGGTGGGCCTTTACCCCACCAACTAGCTAATCGGACGCGGATCCATCTTATACCTATAAATATTTTACCCCTGCACCATGCGGTGCTGTGGTCTTATGCGGTGTTAGCGGAAATTTCTCTCCCGTTATCCCCCTGTATAAGGTAGGTTATCCACGCGTTACTCACCCGTCCGCCACTAAGTCTACCTAAATTCCATCCGAAGACTTCCTTTAAGCAGCTTCGTTCGACTTGCATGTGTTAAGCACGCCGCCAGCGTTCATCCTGAGCCAGGATCAAACTCTCATATAAAAGTTTAATCTAGCCTTCTCGCTAGCTTGCATCATCTGTTTTTCACAGATCTACTGTTTTTTAAAGGTTTTAAATTCTGTTCGAATCTAAACGTTTTTTTCTGAAACTTCTTAATCATTTTGATTTAGAATTTTTTTCAGGGTTGTGTGTACTGTTTAATCTTAAATTATCAAGGTTCATTTGCTTTGCCGTTTGAAACAGCTTAGCTATTATATCAAGCTCATTTCATCTTGTCAACAACTTTTTTAAATTTGTGTGAAGTTTTTTTGAACTTTTTCTGCTTGTTTTAAGCAGCTTTGATATAATACCAAACTTTTAAATTCGTGTCAACAATATTTTTAAAGACTTTTTACTGGTGGCTTTTTTCTATTCATGTTATAATCATCCTCATGAAAGTATTAAATAATGATTTGAAAACTTCCAATTTCAAAGGTATTTATGTACTATCAGGTGATGATGAATTTTTAAAAAACAGCTATAAAAAAAGATTGAAAACAGCTATTGTAGGTGATGACCAAATGAACTATGCCTATTTTGAAGGAAAGGGGATAGATATATATGCTATTATTGACTTTAGCAATACGCTTCCGTTCTTTTCTGAATACAGATGTATTCTTATAGAAGAAAGCCAGTGGTTTAAATCCGGGAAATGAGAAATTTTTAAACTATATTTCAGATAAGCCCGATAGTACAAAAATCATTTTTGTAGAAAAAGAAATTGATAAACGTTCAAAACTCTACAAAAAGATTAAGGATATCGGATATATCGCAGAACTCAATCATCCAACAGATGATGAGCTAAAGAATTGGGCAGGAAATATCATTAACAAAGCCGGCAAAAAAATCACTGTTTCCAATATGGATTTTTTTATTGCCAGGGTTGGAAATGATATGGAAAGAATAAAGAGCGAATTGGATAAATTACTCTCCTTTACTCTTGACAAAGATATTATAGAAGAGGAAGATATAATAGCGATAACAAGCATCAGCCTTACCAACAGAATCTTTGAGCTGGTAAAAATGATTACAAACAATAAAATCAAAGAGGCTTTGGATATATATAAGGATCTGGTAGCTTTAAAAGAACCATCACTAAAAATAATGATTCTTATCACAAGACAGTTTAACCAACTTTTGCAAATCAAGGAATTGATGTCTGCAGGTTTTAATGAAAAGGAAATAGTTTCAAATTTGAAACTCAATCCCTATGTAGTTAAAAATCTTATGCGTCAAGCCAGAGGCTTTGACATGGCTTTGCTTTTATCCTATGTCAAAAATGCAATCGAGTTGGAAGAAGCTATCAAAAAAGGTAATATTAATGAAAAGTTAGCACTTGAGTTGCTAATGCTTACACGCTAGTGTAAGTAGTTGTTGTGTATTTTCAAAAAGAGAGGATTTTTCATGAAGTTATTAGAAGACCGTATCAAAAAAGATGGAGTAATCAAAGAAGGTAATGTAGTAAAGGTTGATTCCTTTTTAAACCACCAAATGGACGTAGAACTCTTTTTAGAAATGGCTAAGGAGTTTAAGTCAAAGTTTGCTTCACACAATATAAACAAGATTTTGACAATAGAATCCTCAGGTATAGGTATTGCCGCAATAGCAGGACTTGAATTTGGAGTACCTGTAGTATTTGCTAAAAAATCAAAATCCATCAATATAGACGGTGATATGTATACCGCAGAAGTTGAAAGTTTTACACATAAATGCAAAAATCAAGTAATAGTATCAAAGAAGTTTTTAAGTTCTAATGACAGAGTTCTTATTATTGATGACTTCCTGGCAAACGGATGTGCACTGCAGGGACTTATCTCTATAGTAAATGAGTCAGGCGGAACAGTTGAAGGCATCGGCATTGCTATAGAAAAAGGATTCCAAAGCGGTGGACGTACTATAAGAAATCTCGGTTTCCATTTAGAGTCTCTTGCAATAATTGATGCTATGGATGCTGCAACACAGAACATAGAATTCAGACAACAGGAGGATTAGGTCTTAGACCTTTTATTTATGAAATACTTTTTTGCATCCGATATACACGGCTCAGCCTTCTATACAAAAAAAATATTAGAAAAGTATAGAGAAAGCAATGCCGACAAACTTGTACTGCTTGGTGACCTCTTATATCACGGTCCCAGAAACGATCTTCCAAGAGAATACTGCCCTAAGGAAGTCTTTGCAATGCTTAATGAATTCAAAGATAACATTATTGCGGTAAGAGGAAATTGCGATTCAGAGGTGGATCAGATGGTACTTGAATTCCCAATGCAATCCGATTATTGCATCGGGAATTTTAATGACATTTACTTTTTTATAACTCATGGGCATGTTTATGGAGAAGAGCATCTGCCAAAACTACCAAAGGGAGGTGCATTTATATACGGACATGTTCATCTTCCTATCGCAAAAAAAGTCGGAGATATTTATATATTAAATCCCGGATCGGCATCACTTCCAAAGGAACAAAACCCAAACTCCTATGCAATACTTGATAATGACCTTTTTTCTATATATGATTTTGACGGCAATGTATTAAAGGAGATAAAACTTGAGAAAAATATTTGAACTGTACGCACCATGCCACTTCGGTCTTGAGGCTATTCTAAAAAAAGAAATAATAGATATAGGCTATGATATTACAAGAGTAGAGGATGGAAGGGTGTACTTTGAAGGCGACGACGAAGCTGTTGCCAGAGCCAATATGTGGCTTCGTACTACAGAAAGAGTACTGATTAAAGTTGCGGAGTTTAAAGCCACAACCTTTAGTGAACTCTTTGATTCCGTTGCCGCTATACCTTGGGAAGATTACATTCCTGCCGACGGTAGGTTCTGGGTAAGTAAGGCTACTTCCATTAAAAGTAAACTCTTCTCTCCTTCCGATATCCAATCAATAGTCAAAAAGCTATGGTTGAAAGAATGAAAAAAATTTATAAAAAGGAATGGTTTGACGAGACAGGTGCCGACTATCCGCTTAGAGTTTCTTTAAATAAAGATATTGTCACAATAGGACTTGATACCACCGGAATATCTCTTCATAAAAGAGGCTACAGAACTATGACCGCCAAAGCACCTATTACAGAAACTTTGGCTGCCGCTCTTATTATGCTTACTCCATGGAAAAAAGATCGAATACTTGTCGATCCTTTCTGCGGTAGCGGTACCTTTGTAATAGAGGCCGCTATGCTGGCTGCAAATATTGCTCCGGGGCTTAAAAGAGGTTTCTTAAGCGGCAAATGGTCAAATCTTATAGACAGACAAGTTTGGGATGATGCTTACGAAGAGGCAAGAGAAATGGTAAGTATCGATACAAATGTGGATATACAGGGATATGACATCGATAAATCCATTGTAGAAGCCGCAAGAAGCAACGCAACAAGAGCCGGTGTTATTGATATGTTACATTTACAATGCCGAGATGTGGCATCACTTTCTCATCCGAAGAAATACGGATTTATTATTACAAATCCTCCATATGGTGAAAGATTGGAAGAAAAAGAAAATCTTCCGGCCATTTATAAGAGCCTTGGTGACAGATATGCAGCTCTTGATTCCTGGTCACTATACATGATAACATCATACGATGACGCTCAAAAATATATAGGAAGAGAAGCCGATAAGAATCGAAAAATATACAACGGAATGATGCAGACAAGGTTCTACCAGTATATGGGCCCAAAGCCACCTAAGAGAACCGGACGGGAATAACAATGAAAAAAATTATTTTTGCAACCGGAAATAAAAACAAGCTTAAGGAAATCAAAGAAATTTTGCCAAGCTTTGATATAATATCCACAAAGGATGCCGGTATATCTATTGATGTGGAGGAGACCGGAACAACATTTAAAGAAAACGCCTATATAAAGGCAAAAGCCATTTGGGATATAACCGGAGGTATAGTTCTCTCAGATGATTCCGGTTTAGAGGTGGATTATATAGGGGGAGAGCCCGGAGTATATTCTTCCAGATATATGGGAGAGGACACTTCTTACAATGTAAAAAATCAAAACATTATATCCAGACTGCAAAATGCGCAGGGTAATGAAAGAAGTGCAAGATTTAGAGCATGCATCTGTGCTATACTTGATGACGGTACAACTATATTTACCGAAGGAAGTATGGAGGGACTTATAGCTCATACCATATCAGGTGAGAACGGATTCGGATATGATCCGATACTTTTTCTTCCTGAATATAATAAAACAAGTGCTGAAATAAGTCCTGAAGAAAAAAACAAGATAAGTCATAGAGGAAAAGCACTTATGGCAATGAAGGAAAAGCTAGAGGAATTTTATGAAAATACTGATTGTTAGTGACACCCACAGAATGGATGATATACTAAAAAAGGTAATCGGTAAAGAAAAACCTTTTGATATGTTTATCCATCTTGGTGATATAGAAAGTAGCGAAACAAAAATAAGCTATATGATTGAACCTGACTGTGCCTGTCATATGGTACAGGGTAATAATGATTTCTTTTCGCAACTGCCTAAAGAAAAGGAAGTAAATATAAAAAATCACAAAGCACTTTTAGTCCACGGCCACCAGTATGGTGTAAGTATGAATGTAGATATCTTAAAAGATGAGGCTATTTCAAGAGGATGTGATTTTGCAATGTATGGTCACACACATAGACCATTCTGTAAAACTGTTGACGGCGTCACCATATTAAATCCCGGCTCTCTTGGATATCCGAGACAGGCCGGACATATTCCTACTTACATGATAATGGAAGTAGCTGACAACGGTGAGTTTAAGGTAGAAACAAAAGAAATATTCGGGAGCATAAAAGAGACCTGTGCATTTTGCACAGGCCTTTACTTTTATTCTTATTCAAGAGTTACGCTTGTGATAACCTTATTGTTTACTTTGATCTTGTAGTCTTCTCCATCTCTCTTTGTACCGTTCTTTACGATAGTTCCTGAGTTACCAAGTAATTTCACCTGATAATTTGAGTTAGGAGTTGTGATCTTCCATGTAGTCTTATTATCTTTTTCCTCTACAGAAGCCACATAACCTGTTATAGTAAGAAGCTCTCCTACAGTTCCCTTGTATACCAGCTGATTGTCATTGCTCTTATCAACTACAACAACCTCATATTTATCATATTGATCAGCCTTTATATTGAGTCCTGCAATATAGAGTCTTTCATCCTTTATACCGTTGAATCCACTTCCCTTAGTTGATCCGCCTTCCTTAAAATAGAAAGTTCTGTCTTCACCGTCAAGTTTAACAGTCTGCTTTCCGTACTTCTGAGCACCGTCCTTACCGTCTCCAAAATACATCATGCGATACTTTCCTGAAAGGAAATCACTGTAATGAATCTTTCCTATAGCATCCACAAACTTTTCCTGAGTACTGTATGGAACTGTTTTATTTCCTGCACCGAGTTTATCAACAAACTCTGTAGTAGAATACTTTCCGTTATCAAGAAGCTTCATCTCAAACAATCCAAGTCCTGATATCATACCGCCCTTATCATCAAAAGCATACTTCTTTCCGTTTATGCTCTTTATCTCATTTGCACAGATATGACCTTTTCCGTCAGCATAGTACCATGCCGTTCCGTCCTCTTCCCATTTACCTTTATTAAGGAAGTATCCCGGAACCACCTTGAACCATCCCTTGGTAGACTTTGCTCCGTCCTCAGGTGTAGCGAAGTACATAAAACTCTCTGTGTAGTCAACTCTTGCCGATCTTGAAACCGCTGTAGAAGGTGTGGCTTCTGTATACCAGCTTGCAATCATTCTGCCGTACTCATCAAATCCGTACTTCTTTCCATTGATTGTCTTACCAAGATTACCTGTCTCCTTCTTGCCTGATTCCTTGAAATAAAAACCATCTTACCTGATCTGTATCCCAGTAATCTATATTAGGCTGCTCTTCCATTGTTCTGGCATTATCGTCATGAACAAGTATCTCTCTCCAGCCTGTAGTCATAGCTCCGTCATTCTCATCACCGAAATAGTACTTCGCATTCTGCCATGCATCCTGATCTGTTAGTCTCTCACCCTGTGAAACCCATCCGTAAAGCATTCTGCCTTCAAGATCAAAAGCATATTTCTTTCCGTTAATAGTCTTTAGTGTAACATCACTTGTTGCGGAATCACTTCTCTTAAATGCTTTACCGTTTTCTCCGAAGTAGTACCACCACTGATCAGGTTCGTTTTCATCGTAGTCATTGGTATTTGGTATAGCAACCCATCTGTTCTTTACCATTGCACCATTGATATCTACATAATATGTAGCATTTCCGTCATCAATCAGAGCATCCGTAGCCATATCTCCCGTATCGTCCAAGTAATACCAATACTCCCCTGACTGTTGCCACTTCTGGGATACTTTTTCTTCATTCTTATCATAGTATACCCATGTACCGTTTTCCTGCTGCCAACCTGTTGCTGCAAAAGATGTCATTGCACCTGCAATGCTCATAGCACCTACAAGTATTGCCAGCTTTGTCTGCTTCCTCATTTGTTTCTCCCTCTTAATATATTGATATAAGTTCATATGCCAATGTACACATTCGCTTAACCTGTCTTTATTTTATCAGATGAAAAAGAAATTTTAAAGCTTTTTTGTAGAATTCATATTTTTTGCGTATTTTATTAATTTTATACAAGCATTTATGTTTATAATTTATTTAAGCAAGTTATATACTAACTTTCCGCCTTTTAATCTGTATTTATTTACTTAAAATATATGTATTTTGTATATGGCAAGCAAACTTCAGCCTTCTTTAGTTAGTAAAACCTAACCAAATTAAGAAAATCTATACCTTTATTTACTTTATACCCCAAAATTTACATAAAAAGAAGAGAGCACTAACCTTTCACGTTAATGCTCTCTTCAAAATATTCCTGGCTCCATCGATTAATCCTCGCTTTCATAAAGAACCTTTTTTCTATATTTTGATGTCCTATCACGATTTTACCGGACATTCTATACAGATGTTCCTATTCAGTTTTTAATTTTTTCCCTCCTATAAGCTTCCTTTCACATCTAATACATGGTTGTTATCAATCTATCTACACGGTCCATCTCTCATTCAAATCCTACTTTCTCGTCATAAAACTTGTATGAGTACTATCCTAACCGATTTTTCAGATAGTAACTTTTAGAGTTTTCAATAATATATTATCTCATTAATCTTCTTATAGGTTCCGGATTAGATCAAAGTCTAATCATTACTTAAGTTTTCTTTGGACTATACCTCTCTTTCTTAAATTTCCACTTTTTAAAGCCTTTCTACTTTTTCCCTGTGGATATGCATTCATCAAACTTTTAAGAATATATTCTCTCTTTTGTTTATGTCTACAGTATATCATATTTTTTTATTTATGTCAATACTATTTTCTTATATTTTTTTGATATTTTTATTATTTTATTTTTATTATTTGCTTTTGAATAGGTATTTTTAATCTGTGTTAATTGTATGTATTGTTTTAATTATCTGAATATTATATATAATTAAAATAACTCTTTAAGGCAAAAAGAGTCTCGGAAAACTCATTTTCCAAGACTCTCTTTCTCTAAAAATCTTCCCTTATGATCTCCCAAACAGCCTCTATACTATGCTTATTCCTTACATAGTCATCTGCCGCCTTACTCATAGCTTTAAGGGCTTCTTTGTCATTATAAAGGTTCACACACTTTTCTACAAAATCACCCGGCTCATCTGCGACAAGCATTTGATTATATGAATTGTCTATACCCTCTGCTCCCACGCTTGTGGTTATTACAGGATCATTGTAGTATAGGGCCTCTATTACCTTGCCCTTTACTCCTGCTCCGTATCTTAGAGGTACTACTACAAGTCTTACCTTCTCATATAGTGCTTTCAGCTCTTCTTCACTTACAAAACCTTTAAATATAATTCCTTTGGCTTCATTGTGAAGAGCCTTTATCTCATCCGTAGCATTGGAACCCACTATATAAAACGGTGCTTTTATCTGTGCATAGATTTCATCCCACATATTATCAAGGAAATACTTCAGTGCATCTGCATTTGGCGGATGTGAAAATCCTCCAACAAAGAGCACACCCTCTCTGATATCGGGATTGTACTCAATATTGCCAAACTTTTCAAAAACATATGCTGTTATTGCCTTTGCATTTATCTTCTTGTCAAAGGTATGTATATAGTCCACCTCCACATTTGAAGGATAATAACTTATGCTTGCCTTTCTCATAAGATCAAGCTCCATACTCTTCCAATATGCACTGGCATTTTTTCTTTCCACATCACCTGTAAGCTCATACTCTCTTCTTTCACGCAGGAAATGCAGGTCATGACCGTAATATATTACCTTTATATTTGTTTTTTCTTTGATAAAATCAATATACTTTGTGGCTATATGCGGTCTATTCAGATATGCAATATCTATATTTGACTGATTGTTTTCAATCCATTCAAATATATTCGTTCTCATCTCATTGCCGTATAATACCTCCACACCCATTTGCTCCAGTATGGAAGTATATGGCTCTGACTTGGCAAAGTTATCGGGTAAAAACTTTACCACATAGCCTCTTTCTATAAACATCTTTATATACTGGAAAGTAGTCTTTGAGCCGGCGTCCTTATCAAAGGTAGGCACATAGTGATCCACAAAGAGAATAACCTTTTTACCTCTGCTTCTTTCTCTGGCTCTGAAAGCATTCGGTACACCTACATTATCGTACTGGTTTTTGAATTCCTCACTCCATTTTTCCTGAAGCTTTTTATTGTTCTCTACCTGATATCTCTTAAGACCTGTACCGTTGACATCTGTACCGTTTGATACTCCCTCAAAGTGAGTTACCACACTGAGCGGCTGATATACCACTCTTAAGCCTCTTTTTCTCACTTCAAAGGCAAGGTCGGAATCCTCGCAATATGCAGGTGCATATCTCTCATCAAAGCCTCCGATATCTTCCCAGAGCTTTCTGCTAAGCATTATGGCGGCACCTGATATGTAGTCAACATCTCTTACATAATTGTACTCCGGCTTATTCGGATCGTCACATCTTCCGTAGTTCCAGCCGCTGCCGTCACTCCATATGATTCCACCCGCCTCTTGCAGTCTGCCGTCAGGATATATAAGTTTGGAACCTACCATTCCTATACTCTTATCGGACTCAATTAATCTTATCAGTGGTGGCAACCAATCCTTTTCTACGGTTGTATCATTATTTAAAAAGAATATATACTCGCCTCTTGCCTTTTTTGCAGCATTATTACAATTCTTTAAAAAGCCCTGATTACTTTCATTTCTTGCAATCACAAGTCCGCTTACGAATTTGTCGATTTCCTTTGTCGCATCTGTGGACACATCATCCGCAATAATTATCTCATAGTCAAACCCTTCAGTATTTTCTAAGATTGACACCAGACAGGCATAGGTATAATGTATTTGGTTATAAACAGGTATAATAATACTTACCTTAGGATTTTCTACATGGGGGAAGTTTATCTTACCCTTTTCCCTATATAAATCGCCTATCTTAAATTCACCCTCTATAAGGTTTCTTCCATGTTCTGAATGAGTCAGCTTAAAGTACTTTATAGGGTGGAAAATACTCATAAGTCTGTAGTTTAACTTCTTTCTTTCCACACTTCCCTTAGGATATTTCTTATTATAAACAGTACTAAGCTTTCTTCTGATTCTGAACGGAATAGAGAGATTGTTATTATAAACATTTAAGTCTTGGCAAGCTCTTCATTCTCATGCCTTAAATTATCTATTATAGTACCCAGATTGTTTACATGATTATCTGTAAGTGTCTTAAGCCTGTTCATCTCTTTGATGGTAAGCTCTCTGTCCTTATTGATCTCGGTAAGCTCATTTATTTTGTTCTTTGCATGCGGTAATTCGGCAAGTGCTACCAATCCCTCGTTTAAGGTTTCATGGCTTACAGTCTCTACAAAGTAATTATCCAGATAAACCTCTTGATAATCTCCATGTATATAATCTTGGAATCTTCTTTCGATAAAGTCCATTCCGTCAATATCATCTATACAAAAACTTGCCATAAAATCAGTTTCAGTTAAACTGAATTTATTCTGAATCTTATCTGCATTATTTTGATAGAAACTGTGTAATGCACGGTATTTTATAAACAGCTCTCTGTCCTTTATAAAGTCCATTGACTCGTCAAATATCCACTCGCAGTCTATTGCTGTAAGCTTATCTCCGTCCAATATAAAATTATCAAATATAGCATCCAGATTAAGGGCATCTTCATCCACTATCTTTTTGAGATACTCTTTAATACCTTCTATAAATCCGTTAATATCTTTTTTAATACAGTCCTCACAAAGTCTGCTTAAAGACTTTCCGTTTACGAAAGGAAAGTTTATCTCTCCGGCATTTTTAAAAGTGCCTTCAAGCACTTTTACGCTGTCATTTCTGATAAGCTTTGCGCCGTCATACATACCCAAAATATGTGGAATACCATCTTTTTTCAGAGCAGACTTTACAACATACTTTTTATCGTCTCTAAGTCTGATCTCCGTCTTTATCTGATACTTTGGAAGTCTGGTTCTGTTATATTTGATATAGACATTCTCTTCACTTCCACCTGCAACTATAATATATGAGTTTGCAAAGCTGTCAAAATCTCCTGTTTTTGCAGCCTGAGAGAACCTTTCTCCTATATCTTTAAGTGCAAACTTTGGATAATCATATGCCTTTATCTGTGAAAGCTCACCCGCTCCCGGCATCTCCTTATCTGAGAAAAAGCTTATATACATATCTATAGTTCGGATATGGATAGTATGTGGAATGCTCACCGATCCACTCTCTTACAGCTCTTACACTTAAAGCTTCTTTATCACCAAACTCCTCTTCAAAGTAGTTCATTCCGTATTTATTATCAAATATCAAAACCAACTTTGTGTTCGGCTTTTCTCTTTGCATTAACTTAGACACCTTCCCGCTGCCATAGGCAATAACGGTATCAAAATCATTAAAATTTATGCTCTCAAAATCAGCTATATATTCTATATCAATTCCAAAAACAGCCTGTATGCTTCCAAGCTTTTCCATATCGTCTTCATAAATATATACCTTTGATTTTTTACATAAATCATCCAATATAGCTATTTGACTTCCTAAAAATAATGTCTTACCCTTTATATCTATCCATTCCGTGTTTCCAAGGGATAGGGATGAAAAGAAAGACAAATTTTCCAAACCGGGATTTTCTTTCAAAAGACTATATTCATCTTTTCCATACTTTTTTGAAAGTTCTAAAAGACTCATTTTCTCTCCCTTTTAATTACTCGTTTGAGTAAGATTTACCTTTGATTCCATATCATAAACACCCACCGTATTCTTGTTTGAAATAACTGTTATGAATGTAACATCATAGAGTCTGTGATATACAACATGTGTGCCGTTTTCAAATCCGGTACAGCTCATACTTAGAAGATACTCTCCGCCCTGTAGAGTCATTTTCTGCTTGAATTCCACAACCGCTTCATCACCCGGCTTTACAGGTTTTACAGGTGCGCCTTCAAACATGGTATTGGTACCGCTAAGTTCAGTTCCTTTTTTATCTTTAATGGTGAATGTAAATATAGGAGATTCTATATTCGCATTAAACCTTATCTTTTCTCTGATAGTAAACTCTTCGCCCTTAAGCAAAAGATTGGTAAGCTCTCCCTTGGAATCTAAAAGTCCCAGATCGTATATCTCAGCCCTGCCGTCACCATACTCTGTTTTATTCGGATTTATGGAAATTTTATCCTTCATAAGACCATGATATTCTTTTGCATGTGTCTTATTGATATCATTGTTTAATTCCATCATATCTGAGAAATTACTGTCAAGTCTCTTAGCAAGATCGGCTTCCAAATCGTCCATTCTTCCTGCCAGTATCTTCTTATAAAGGTCCACCATTTCTCCTGCAGGACCTTCCGCCAAAAACTCTCCCTTATTTAAAAGTATTACCTTGTCACAGTATTTTATTACACTTCCCATATCATGAGTTACCATCAATATGGTAGTACCGGTCTTTCTTATCTCTTCCATTCTTCTGTAGCATTTAGCCTGGAAGAAAACATCTCCTACCGAAAGTGCCTCATCAACTATCAAAATCTCAGGCTCTACATTTATTGCAAGTGCAAATGCAAGCCTTACGAACATACCTGATGAATATGTCTTTACCGGCTGATGAACAAAGTCACCTATATCGGCAAACTCTAAGATTTCAGGAAGCTTTGCATCCATCTGTTCCTTACTAAATCCCATCATTGTACCGTTCATATATATATTTTCAATGCCGGTATAGTCCATATTAAATCCCGCACCAAGCTCTAAAAGTGCGGAAATATTTCCGTCCACTTCCACGCTTCCTGTAGTGGGATTTAATACTCCTGTTATGATTTTTAATATAGTGGACTTTCCTGATCCGTTTGTTCCTATAATTCCCACTGTAGAACCCTTTTCTACAGAGAAGGATATTTTATCCAAGGCAAAGAATTCCTTATGATATTTTTTATGTGTAAGGGAAATACTCTCCTTTAACCTGTCTATAGGCTTATCATACAATCTGTAGATCTTGGTAACATCACAGACATTTATTGCTAAATTGCTCTGCATACTTCTCCTTATAATACATCTGAAAAATGTGGTCTTAACTTATTAAACATTCTAAGTCCTATAAATAACAGTATTAAAGTAACCACCCAAAAATACACCGTAAGACCCGGTCTCTGAAAGAAAAAATTTCCTCTGAGTATGCTGTCTCTGTATCCGACCACAATATAATATACCGGATTTAATTTCATTATCTTTTCAACTCTTGCCGGGAAATATGAGAACATTGTCGGATCCCACATTATAGGTGTCATCCACATTCCAAACTGTAATGCAATTCCCACTATCTGTGCCATATCCTTAAAGAATACATTGATTGCACAAGTCATATATATTATTGCAAGTGCAAATATTGACAAGCAGAAGCTGTAATATACTATTCCTATCCAACTTAGCATAGGTAATCTGCCAAAGGCCAAAGTCATGGTTATCATTATCACAACAAATATGCCATGCACTATAAGACATGAAATCACCTTGATTACAGGCAGTATTGATACATTAAACACTACCTTCTTTACAAGGTAATTGTATTCTGAAAGTACACTCGTTCCCAGATTTAGAGTCTCTGCAAAGAAAAACCATGGCACAATACCGGGTACCAACCATACTACATAGGGAACTCCCGGTACCCGGAGGTGTACTCTTAAATCCCATTTGGAAGATCAAAAAGTATATAAGTACGGTAACTACCGGCTGAACAAACATCCATGCAATTCCAAAATAGGACCCGACAAAGCGCTTCTTAAAATCAGCCTTTGCCAAATCCCATATGATTGCTCTTGATTTTAATATTTCTCGTATAAGCGATATTATATTCATATCTTTTTCCATTCATTATTCTTACAAGCTTTTATCAATAATTATATCGGAAAACCTGCGAACTCACAGGTTTCCAACATTGAAAATCAGTCAAACTTAAATGTTTCTTTAAGACCTTTCCACTTTGTATCCTTCTCTGACATTATCAGATCAATGCCTTCTATCGGCCATTCAATACCTATATCAGGATCATTGTATATAAGACCCCCTTCATCATTTGGATGATAAAAGTCTGTACATTTATATGCAAATACCGCCTCATCTGAAAGTACCACAAAACCATGCGCAAAACCTTCCGGTATGTAAAACTGCTTCTTATTCTCATCAGAAAGATGTGCACCAAAGTACTTTCCGAATGTCTTTGAGTTCTTCCTTAGATCCACTGCCACATCATAAACTTCTCCGCTCAACACTCTTACAAGCTTACCCTGTGGATGCTCCTTTTGGAAATGCAATCCACGAAGCACTCCCTTAGATGACTTTGACTGGTTGTCCTGTACAAAAACCATATCCAGTCCTGCTTCTTTAAAATCATTTTGATTATATGTTTCTACAAAATATCCTCTATCATCTTTAAATACTGTAGGAGTAATTACACATAGTCCCTCTATTTCGCATCTCTCTACTGTGATTTTTCCCATATTAATACACCTCGCTGTTTTAGCTTTCTTTCTGTTCTAAATTATACTTCACAGTAGTATTTACGTCAAATATGAACGCAAAAAAAGCCACGAAATCGTGGCTTTCTCTTATATTTTATTTTTCCATTGCTGCATCAAAGGCTTCCAGTGCTTCCTTTTGTTCCTTTGTAAGCTTTGTAGGTACCGAAACCACCAAAGTAATATAGTGGTCACCTCTGTTATTTTTATTTCTAAGGAAAGGTACTCCCTTACCCTTTAATCTTATTTTTGTATCTGTTTGAGTTCCGGCCTTTACCGCTACTTCCACCTCACCGTCTACAGTCTTTACTCTGATACTACCGCCAAGTGCGGCCTTTGCAAAGCTTATAGGCACTGTTGAGAAATATTGGTATCCTGGCGCTTAAAGATAGGATGAGGACTTACAACTGCCTCTACGAGCAGATCTCCTCTAGGACCGCCGTTTATTCCCGGCTCTCCACCTCCTGCCATTCTTATAGACATACCGTTGTCTATACCTGCAGGAATATCCACCTCAAAGCTCTTCTTCTTTTGAATATATGCCTTTCCGTTACAATCCGGGCATTTATCCTTTATAATCTTTCCCGTACCGTTACATTCAGGACAGGTCTTCACATTCTGCATAGTGCCAAACAGAGTCTGCTGTGAATATATTACCTGACCCTTACCGTTACATTTTGGACAAGTGGTAGGCGAAGTACCCTCCTTGGCTCCTGAACCATGACATTTAGCACATTCTTCCTTGAAGTTTACCTTGATCTCCTTCTTGCATCCAAAAACACCTTCTTCAAAAGTAAGTCTTACAGATGCTCGGACATTTGCTCCCTTCATAGGACCTGTTCTTGTGGCTCTGCCTCCACCTCCGAACATTCCTCCAAAAAGATCTCCAAAAATATCTTCACCGCCAAAGTCGAAGCCTGAGAAACCTCCAAAGCCTCCACCACCGGCACCTGCTCCACCATCGAAGGCAGCATGACCGAATTGGTCATACTGTCTTCTCTTATCAGGATCACTTAGCACTGAATAGGCTTCACTGGCTTCCTTAAACTTCTTTTCAGCCTCCGGATTATCAGGATTTGAATCCGGATGATATTTTTTTGCCAGTAATCTATATGCCTTTTTTATTGCAGAGTCATCAGCGTTTTTATCAACGCCAAGTACTTCATAGTAATCTCTTTTACTCTCTGCCATCAGTTGCTCTCCTTATTATACCTCTTTAAATCTCCGTCTATTACATCATCATCTGAAGATGTGCCGGCATCCTGTGCTCCTGTTGTATCAGCACCTGCTGCACCTGCATTCTGAGCTGCACCTGCCTGCTCATATACCTTTGCAAAAAGCTTCTGAGCACTTTCCATAAGCTTCTCTTTGCCTGCCTTAATATCATTTATCTGATCATCTGTCATAGCATCGATCGGTGCTCTGTTGATAGCCTCCTTTAATGTAGCAAGATCTGCTTCAACTGCAGCCTTGTCATTTGCATCAAGATTGTCACCAACTTCTTTTAGAGCATTCTCGGTCTGGAATACTATAGAGTCAGCTTCATTTCTTGCATCAATACCTTCTTTTCTCTTCTTATCCTGTGCCTCAAACTCAGCAGCTTCCTTTACAGCCTTATCTATATCACTTTCTGACATGTTTGAACCTGCTGTAATTGTGATATGCTGCTCCTTACCTGTTCCAAGGTCCTTTGCAGAAACATTAACAATACCGTTTGCATCAATATCAAATGTAACCTCTATCTGTGGCACACCTCTTTTTGCAGGTAAATACCGTCAAGTCTGAACTGTCCTAAAGTCTTATTATCTCTTGCAAACTGTCTCTCACCCTGTACTACATGGATGTCAACGGCTTCCTGATTGTCTGCGGCTGTAGAGAATATCTGGCTCTTCTTTGTAGGAATTGTAGTATTTCTTTCGATAAGTCTTGTAGCTACACCACCCATTGTCTCAATTGAAAGTGAAAGCGGAGTAACATCAAGAAGCAATACATCTCCGGAACCTGCCTCTCCTGAAAGCTTACCACCCTGAACACCTGCACCGATTGCAACACCCTCATCAGGGTTGATGCTCTTAGAAGGCTCCATACCTGTAAGAGCTTTTACCTTCTCCTGTGCATTGATCATTCTTGTAGATCCACCTACAAGCAATACCTTTCCAAGCTCACTTGCTGTAATACCCGCATCCTTAAGAGCGTTCTGTACAGGTACAGCTGTTCTTTCGATAAGGTCAAGTGTAAGCTCATCAAACTTAGCTCTTGTAAGAGTAATATCAAGATGCTTTGGTCCCTCTGCTGTTGCAGTGATAAACGGAAGGTTGATATTTGTTGTTGTTGCTGTTGAAAGCTCTTTTTAGCCTTCTCTGCAGCTTCTCTAAGTCTTTGAAGTGCCATTTTATCTGTTGAAAGATCCACACCCTCAGCCTTCTTAAACTCACTTACAAGCCAATCTGTAATTTTATTATCAAAGTCGTCACCACCAAGATGTGTATCACCGTTTGTAGCCAAAACTTCTATAACACCGTCACCGATTTCAATTATTGAAACATCAAATGTACCACCACCAAGGTCATATACCATAATCTTTTGCTCAGCATCATTGTCAAGACCATAAGCAAGAGCTGCCGCTGTAGGCTCGTTGATAATTCTCTTTACATCAAGACCTGCAATCTTACCTGCATCCTTTGTAGCCTGACGCTGTGCATCGTTGAAATATGCAGGAACAGTGATAACTGCCTCTGTAACCTTCTCACCCAGGTAGCTCTCGGCATCAGCCTTTAACTTCTGAAGAATCATTGCTGAAATCTCCTGTGGTGTGTATGACTTACCGTCAATTGTCACCTTATAATCTGTACCCATATGTCTCTTAATTGAAGAGATTGTTCTGTCTGCATTTGTAACCGCCTGACGCTTTGCAGGCTCACCTATAAGTCTCTCACCTGTCTTTGTAAATGCTACTACTGAAGGTGTTGTTCTTGAACCCTCAGAATTTGGAATAACTACAGGCTTTCCACCCTCCATAACTGCTACACAGCTGTTTGTTGTACCTAAATCTATACCAATAATCTTACTCATTATTCTATCCTCCTAATAAATCAAAATTTATATTTTCTAAATCTATATAAAATATCTCACTTTGTCTTTACAAAGCAAAATATAGTCTCAAAAATTAATTAGCAACCTTTACCATGCTATGTCTAAGAACACCATCCTTATACATATATCCTTTTAAAAGTTCCTCAGCAACAACATTTTCACCTAAGCTTTCATCTTCTATATGCATCACTGCATTATGTAAGTTAGGATCGAAGTCTTTGCCTACACAATCAATCGGCTTAACACCCAAATCCTCAAGAGTCTTTGTCATCTGATTGTATATCATTGCTATTCCTTCAGCAAAAGCTTTGCCTTCACCCTCTGCAGGTGCTGCAAGCATTGCTCTTTCAAAGTTGTCAACTATCGGCAAAAGTTTCTCAGCCACACTTCTTGCTCCCATATCAAACATGGTAGCTTTTTCTTTTTCACTTCTCTTTCTGAAATTATCAAACTCCGCCATGCTTCTTTTAAGTCTGTCCGTCAAATCTGCAATGGCAAGGTCTTTTTTATCAGGCTTTCCTTCAAGGTTCTCATCACTGAAAGCTTCTTCCACCTCAGCCTCCATAGCTGCAGCCTTTGCTGCCGCCTCCTCAGGTGTTTCTTCGGCTTCCTCAACAAATTCCCCTGTCTCTTCGCCTTCTAAAACCTCTTTGTTCTCTTCCTGTTCTCTTTTTAAATCTTTTTCTTTCACAGCCCTCTCCTCTATTCATCATTTTTAAACTGTTCATCAAGCGATGCCATTACAGTTTTTATAGTTTTTAATACTTTCTCATAGTCCATTCTCTTCGGTCCTACTATACCTATAGAACCTCTGAGTCCTTCGCCTATCTCATAATTGGCTGTAACTACCGAAAGATCCCTCATATCTGAAATCGGCACCTCATTTCCGATATATACTCTGATACCGTCATCATCATCATTTACCCCTGCAAGTATTTCCTTAAGCTTATCCTTTTCCTCAAAAGCATTTACCAGCTGACTTGCCTTCTCTCTGTCAGAGATTTCAGGATACTTGAAAATATTTGTAGTACCGCTCGTATATATCTCCAGATTGTCAGTAGCACTTTAAACACTGCTGCTACTTCTCGTAAAACCTTATCCACTATATCTCCATAAACTCCTGCGTCCATTCTTAGCTTATTCATAATGCTTAAGTTTATTTCTTCCACAGTAAGTCCGTTTAATGAAGTATTTATAAGTAGATTCAAGTTTAAGATTTCGCTCTCTGATATTTCGCTGTCGATATCTATTATCTTATTGTTGATAATATTACCTTCAGCAACTGTTACCAAAAGGAGCTTGAACTTATCTATCTTTGAGAGCTGCAAAAACTTTACTTTATTGGAGTGTATCGTCGGCCCTGATATCATAGCGGCATAATTGGTGTCCCTTGCAATAATCTTTGCCAACTGCTTCAAGACTGTTTCCAATCTGTCTACCTTTTTAAACATCAGATCCTTAAACTCCTCAGTCTCTATCTCCTTTTCTCTCAAGATCTCATCTACATAGAATCTGTATCCCTTATCTGAAGGAATACGTCCTGCCGAAGTGTGAGGCTGTAAAATATAACCCATATCTTCCAGATCACTCATCTCATTTCTTATAGTAGCAGAGCTCAAATTTAATTCAGGGAGCTTTGAAATAGTTCTTGAACCCACCGGCTCCCCGGTTTCCATATAATTCTTTATAATAGCTTTTAAAATGATCGCTTTCCTGTCTTCCGAATCCATTCGCTCCTCCCTTCTTTATTTTTGTTAGCACTCATTTATATAGAGTGCTAACTCTATTAGTTATAATATTCCATACATGAATATTTGTCAACAACTTTTTTATTTTTTTATTGAATCAACATTAAAAAGCTCTCAACCATCTTAAAGATGTGAGAGCTTTTTACTTTTTATATTATTACAGCATCATCAACCGATTCCGCCATAGAATGCGCCGGCTATAAGTGCAAGCAACGCAAGTCCTGTATATACATACTTACCTAAGAAGAACCATGTATCTCCTTTCGGCTTCTTGCACCGGCATTTACAGCTTCCATTGTGTACTTCTTTCCGAATACAAAGAACAACATTACTGACGCCAGTACCGCACCTATCGGGCAAATATAGATAGATACGGCATCCATCCAGCTTCCTACAATTCCTTGTATAACTATTGCAACAACTACACCGATTACACCGATAATTCCTACAGCCTGTATTCTGCTGAGTTTAAACTGCTGCTGTAAAGTAGCTACAGGTGCCTCATAAAGATTTACAAGTGAACTGAGCCCCGCAAATGTAACACATACGAAGAATATAATTCCTACAAACATGCCACCAGGCATCTGATTCATTATGTTTACAAGATATATAAACATAAGTCCCGGGCCGCCTTCACTAAGCTCTGCTCCTGATGTGGCCATAGCAGGTATAATAACGAGTGCTGCCAAAAGTGCCGCACATGTATCAAATATAGCTATGTTCATTGCAGAGAAAGGTATATCTTCTTTCTTACTGAGGTAGGAACCGTAAATAACAGTACCGTTACCTGCAATAGAAAGTGAGAAAAACGCCTGTCCGAATGCAAATATCCAAAGTCTTATGTCTTTTAATCCTTCAGGATTTACATTAAATATATACTTATATCCGTTTACTGCACCCGGCTGTATTCCTATATACAAAGCAAGTCCGATCATCATTATGAAAAGTAGCGGCATCATAAACTTATTTGCTTTCTCTATACCGTCTGCAACTCCTAATGCCATGATAGCAAAGTTTACGATGAGTGCTATTATTATCCAGGTGTTGTTTCCGAATGCAGTAGCTGTAGATCCGAAAGTTCCACCAATGACATCCATATTGGTACCCATTCCGAAAAGCTTACCTGTAAATGCCATTACCACATATTTAAATATCCAACCTACTACACATGAATAACCTATAGCAAGAGCCAAAGAACCCAGTGTCGGTATTATTCCTATACTCTCACCAACTTTTCTGCTTTTTCCGGCATGTGCCATAGCAGCACCGAACGCTCCTATAGGGCCTTTACCCGTGCTCCTTCCAAGTGCGATTTCTTCCACCACTCCTGTACTGCCTATCAATATAACGAATATGAAGTAAGGAATCAAAAAAGTCATTCCCCCCCAGGCTGACACAAGCACCGGAAATCTCCACAGGTTTCCCATACCTACGGCTGAACCTACACATGCTATAATAAAACCTATTTGTGAGTTAAAACCATCCTGCTTTACAGATGTATTATCTGAACCCATAAATTTCCTCCATCTTGCTAAAAAATGCAAGTATCCCTTAAAGCAGTCCGGTCTTTACAAGACCGGCTGCCTATACGTCTTATTTATTTTCCCAGTATCCGTAATTTCCTTCGTCACACACATCTCTTCCTTACTTGGAGCATATGGCTCTGCCCATGCATGGAAATGTCTCATTGGTAATGTATGTCCGAATGTGATCTTTAAATTTGGAACAGTATCTCTGTCCTTATAAAGTTGTGTTAATGCTGCGATAATGTAATCCATATGCTGTTTAGAGAACTGACTTCTGTTGATAGCCAAACGAACAACATTACATACTTCCTTTTGCTGCTCAGGAGTCTTTAAATCATATTCCATAGAGAAATCTCCAAGCTCTGAACAACGTATACCGTAACGATGGATCATCTCTAATGAAAGCGCCTGTCCGGCGAAGCTCTCATGGCCTCTCTTATAGTTAAAGAATTTATCAACATCAATATAAATTCCATGTCCACCTGCAGGCTGTACTACAGGAACACCGTTTGTTGTAAGTCCGTCTGCCAGATACTGACACTGTCTTACTCTTTCATCCTGATAATCAAACCTTGCCTCTTCATACATACCTTGGCAAAGAGCCATGATATCATGTCCTGACATTCCACCGTAAGAATCATTACCGTAAGCTGATATCTGACGAACCTTTAAAAGATGTCCGATATCTGTCTTTACACTACCGTCCTCATTAAACTCTGAGAATTTCTGCCAGAAAAGACCTTTGTCACGGAAAGCCAAACTCCACCCATATTTGCATGTCCGTTTTTCTTAAGTGATGCTGAAACCACATCAAAGTAAGAGAACATCTCTTTAGCTATTTCACAGATTGACTTGTCAGCATAACCCTCTTCATTCATCTTTATGAAGTAGCAGTTTTCAGCCCATCTTGCACCGTCCATAACAAATGGGATATTGTACTTATGTGCTACCTGTGCGACCTCTCTGATATTCTTCATAGAAACAGCCTGTCCGCATACTGAGTTGTTTGTTACTGTAGAATAAATAAGTGGAACATTCTCAACACCTACAGCTTCAATAAGCTGATTGAGCTTATCTATGTCCATATCTCCCTTGAACGGATTCTTCTCATACTTTCCACTCTCAGGTACCTCAAATAAAATCTCCTTATGGAAAAGATTTCTAGGTACATTACCCATCTGCTTGATATTACCTTCTGTAGTATCAAAGTGAGCATTTGACGGAATAGTAAATACTTTACCCGGCCATCTCTTTGCAAATAACGGCTTTAATACATCAAATAAAAGTGCCTCTGCACAACGTCCCTGTGGAACGATAAATGTGTTAGGTCTTGAAAGCTGATATTTACCACCATTGATAAATCCACCCTCATAGTCAACCAGATACACCTCATTCATCATCTTCTCTACATCATCCTTGTCTACTCCCTCTTTGATGTAGTTGATAAGTCTTTTCTGATCATCTCCTCTTTCCCATACATCTCTGAATGCATCCAAAAGAACATAATATCCTTTATTTCTTCCGTAAGACTCATCTGCAAGGAACATAGCTGACCACTGTGTATCTGTCATTGATGTAGTACCTGAGTCGGAAAGGCAGTCAATATATAAAGACCTGCCGGAAAAGCAAACTCATTATAATGAGTCATTTCAAGGGCTTTTCTTCTTTGCTCCTGTGTAACTGTAGGAACTTCCCTCACTACATGTGCCCATGACTTTGGTGCCTCTACACCTAACATCTTCTCGTACTCCATTTTAATACCTCCAAATACAAAAATATATTTTGATACCCCGGTCATCGTAAGTAACGACTGGCGGACGGTATTACAATCTCTTTAAGCAACCGGATATTCATCTGATTATAGAAGCTATATACACTTAATTACCAAAAGTTATATATTTAAGTATACTATTATCTAAATATTGTTATGAGAATAATTTATCACCATTTTGTCGCTTTGTCAATATTGTTTAATTAAAAAGCCTGTATGAATGTATTTTTTTAGTATATTTATGTGCATTTTGCATTAATTTTTAAATTATATGACAATTCTTTAGAAATGAAAAAAATTTGCTTTTTGATAAAATTACTGGGATTTTTTTATTCACAATTTCAAAAGAAAAAAATAATCGGGTATATATTAAAAAAATCCTTTATTTTTCATATACAGTTTTATGATCACTATTCCTTGAGAATTTTTGAGAAAAATTTTTCTCATTCCGGAAAAAATTTGAATTTTTTTCGTAGGGTTATTACTATTTGGTTATTTTGCTTAAAAACTTGATTTTAATACCATAATATCTTGCGTTTTGATATAATAAAAAAACAGCTGTTTCATAAAAGCTTTTAAAATGTCTTTAAAATACAAATATTATTTGGAGTATTTATGATTGAATTTGATATAAAACGATATATTGATATTTCTGATTTTTTGGGCACACTGTTGGGACCTGACTATGAAATCATATTATATGATCTAAAACATATAATACATATAATAAACGGAAATATCAGCGGCAGAACAAAAGGGGATGTACTCAGTCCGACAATGAAGACTATTTTACAAAGAAAAGAAACTTACACTGAAAAATGGCTGTCAAACTACAGGGCGCTTTCTGCCAATGGTAAGATCCTTAGGTGTTCCACACTTTATATAAAAGATGAGAACGGTAAACTTGTAGGAGCTCTTAATATTAACTTTGATGACAACCGATATAGGGAACTTTCAAACCTTGTTTTTTCTCTGTGCCATCCGGATAATTATGTATCAAAGAATATTTCCATAGAAATAAAGGGAAATGATGAACAGGAGATCTTTTCAGAGAACATTTCAAATACTATAGATGAAATATTAAACAGGATAGACAAATCTCTTCCCTTTAATAAGCTTAGCCATAATGAAAAGCTGGATATAATACGTCAGCTTTATCAAAAAGGTATATTTTCTATGAAAGGTGCCATTAAAACCGTAGGTCACAGACTCTCATGCTCTCCTGCCAGTATGTACAGATATCTGGATACTGTAAAAAAGGAAAAATAATTTTACCTTTTACAGCTGTTCAAAAAAGTATATTATTATCTTTAATGAAAAAGTAATATTAACTACTTAATTTATGTGTTACAATGTAATAAAATATATGCCTCTATGAAGAGGCGTAAAAGAAGTTGATATAGAAGAAAGGAATTTTATGAAAAGACTTGTTTTAATTTTTTCACTGCTTTTTTCACTCTTTATGAGTATGTCAGTATTTGCTGCTGACTATACTATAGGCAGTGCTTCATGGGATGTAGGAGACAAGGCGTTGGCAACCTGGGATGAGACTGAGGACAAAACAAAGTACAAGGTACAGTTGTATAAGGGAAACAAAAAGGTTGGATCCAATAATGCCGCAAGCTCCGAGAAATATGATTTTACAAAACTGATCATCGACAATGGTGCAGGCAACTACCACTTTAAAGTTTATCCTTTAAAGGGTGGTCCAAGTATGACTGTAGCTTCTGAAATCGAGTATTTTGACTATGATGCGATAGCTGAATACAAAAAGAAAAGAAGCGGTACAACTCCAAACTCTAACAATACCAACAGCACTACTTCTACAGGAACAAACAACGCAACTGCTACCGGATGGTATCAGACAAACGGTACATGGCATTACAGAAAGGCTGACGGTACTCATGCTACAAACTGGCTTTTGGTAAACAATCTTTGGTATTTCTTTGATGCTAACGGAAATATGCTTACAGGATGGATCGAGAATAATGGTAACAAATACTATCTTAATCAACCAAATGGTGATATGCCTGTAGGATGGGCACTTATCAATGATAAGTGGTACTATTTTGAAGAGTCAGGTCTTTATAAGAAGGGCTGGCTTGAATACAAGGGACTTTGGTATTATCTTGATGGCAACGGACAGATGGTTACAAATACAACTATCGACGGATTTAATATAAATCAAGATGGTGTTTGGGTTCAATAATAAAGGGGATTTAATATGCTAAAGAAACATCAATTCTGGGCAATTGTAGCAGTAATCGGATTGGTAATGTGTTTTATCACAGGACATGCTATGGTAGCAGGACATAAGCCTAAGGCTGTTACAGAATAAAGAAATTATAAATAAAGAGCAGGGACTTTTCTAAGTCACCTGCTCTTTTATCTTTAAAGTTTAATTCTAGAATTTAATAAGCATACTCTTTGCTATAAACGCCGCACCTCCAAAAATAAGTACCAGCATCACTACCCAATCAAAGAGTGTCAGATACTGAACATAAAATCTGGTCGACTGAATAAGGCTTGCAATGATCAAAAGTACACTTAGCACCATAGCAATTTTTGAGCCTTTGCTCGGTCTTATAAATATCCAAACTAAAGAAAGGATAAACGGTACTATTACCAAACCTGAACTGATGTGCATACCCATCAATCTCATGCCGCCGCCCCAGAAGGAATTTGTCACAGTTACCTTTTGTGATAAGAAGAACAAACCTACTACCAACATGATAAGTCCTCCCCAGAAATATAAATAAAAATCATTCTTTCTACTCATACCTTTTCTCCTCTCTATTATGCTTGCTTTTTATAGCTACTTTAGGTTCATTTTATCATATATTATAATTTATACAAATTAATTTTCATTTAAGGTTTATGTGAGTGTATGTACTCGAGGTACTTTGGTCAGACTTCATAAAGCGGCTTTAGACGTCCTTCTTTTTTAAGCTGTTCTATTTCTTCAGGGGTTAACTTGCGAATCCCTATTTTTTCTTCTGCCAGCTCCTTCATATGTTCTATATATTCTTCTTCTGTAGCTTCTCGCATTTCATAATTATCATTACTTTTCATTTAATTCCCCTCCCTAATACTGCAAATAGCTTAAACAAGTGTCATACATGTTTAAGCCATTTTAATATCGGAATGACAAGACTTGAACTTGCGACCTCTTGACCCCCAGTCAAGTCTTTAAAAGGCACAAAAGCCTTGTATATACTGGTTTTCTTCTTATTTTATTAGACTTTTATTAGACATTCAAATAAAAAATATATCAAATTATATTGACGACACGTCTATTTTGTGATATACTTATATCAGTTGAGAGAGATATCTCTTAACTGTTATAAGCCAAGAGTAGGTGGAGAAAGGAGCTCATATGGAGAGTATGACAGATAAGCAAATGGAAGTCATTCTTAATCTTGTGGCCGACAAGTTCGCAGCTTGCAAGACTATGGATGAGGTTCAAAAAGCTATCAGTGATGTTCGAGAGATGGCTAAAAAAGAAAAAGCTAGCGAATAGCTAGCAAAGAGGTAACAGGGGACGGCGGACTTACTCACACCGTCCTATCTGTTAAATATAACATAACACAGATAGGAAAATCTTACAATGAAAAACTGTAGTGAACGTACATTAAATGTCATGTTTCAAAAGGCAGGTTCAGGCTCTATATCAACCAGATTATCCTTACCAAAGGACTGGATTAATGTTATGGGTCTAACTCCTGATAACAGGCAGGTTATAGCCACCTTTGATGAAGAGAAAAAAACAATCTGTATTTCAGCTGAACAGCCACAACAGTAAAAAGTAGGCAAGGAATTAAACCCTTGCCTTTTTCTTTTACTCCGCTATTCCGTATTTATCAATATCAGGATTAGCGGTATCATACTCTTTCAAATACTTGCCATCTGCTCCTACCCAGCAATAAACATTTCTTTGAGTATCTTTTATATAGGTATTACGTGCCATCACTCCCGATCTAGTCAGGTAGTAATAGTCATAATCTATCTGTAACCACTGGCCTGACAGCATAGCGCAATCGGTTGGATTTAGGTAATACCAATCCTCATCCTGCTTGAACCACTTTCTATAGCATTGCCGGCTTCGTCAAAAACATACCACCGACCTGCAATCTCAAGCCACTGACCTTTTACATACTGACCGTGTAGCTTGTACTTCCATCTACCTTGTATATACTCCCATACTGTGGCTTCTTCTCTTTTATGTTTCTTACAAGCCTTGTAGGCACAGTATGATATGAACTGCTGACACCAGTAAGCTCCATTGTCACCATACCATGCTCCGTATTTCGTGTAGTTTTTATCTCCCGGATTTGTTAACTTGCCTTCTAAATCTTTATTACTTGCTTTTTCTACATATCCAACTTCGCCTTTTAATACATCTATAAATTCTTCTACCGTACAGGTATCATCGTCAAAAAGAGGATAGCCAAATCCATTTATACGATTATTCCCTCCAACTTGATCAAGTGTAAATTCGTATGTCTTTATGGCCACACAACCGCCATTGCGATTGAAAAAGCCTGCAGATGTGTTACCCTCAACCGTCTTTATCTTATATACATCGCCTTTTTTATTTACTTCTATTATTGCTCCAACATGGGCTACACGCCCCATATTAGGACTGTAAAAGTAAGGTATCGCACCTACCTTTGGCTCCTTACCCCAACACCCCATTTTTACAAAGTTGCCCTTACCGGATGGTGTGTACTCTGTATAGCTTCCACAAAGAAGCTTCTTTCCGGAATTATACGCATTATCCATTTCTCTCTTCCTCCTTTTCTGTAATAAAAAAGAGAGCCGAATCGCTCTCTATTCCTTATCTTCAACCTCTATAAACTCGCCTGTGTTCTTTTTTAGGAATCCCTTTACTGTAATCCATACCCTGCGTACAGGTAGCCCCGACAACGTCATATTCTTTAATACTGATAAAACTTCATACACTATATAAAGCAGTGCGAAAAATTCCATCACTGAAATATCCTGCAAGTGCATATAATCCCTCAAAGTATCAGGCAAAAAGCCTATCAGATTTACCGGGCATAGTATATCTACAAATACAAGACATACCAAAGATATCAGCATACCGATTTTACGGATTCCTCCATCTATACCTATGCTGGAATTAAAGTCCCTTTCCTTCGCAGCTCTTAGGCTTCCAAATACCACATCCATTACAATCATTATTATAACTAACTTGAATAATGTATTGTCTCTCATAACATCAAAAACAGGTTTAAAAATATCAAAATGCATTACAAATGCTCCTTTCTTTTCTTTGCAATAAAAAAAGAGGGAGTTGTCCCTCTTTCTGTTATCAAGCTACATCATCAAGTATTCATCAGTTTTCATGAACTCTTCTACAGCTTCTTTATATTTAGTCGGCACTTCATCAAGTGTCATAAGTCCGTACTTAATTCTTGATGCATAAAATCTCACATATACTTTCATTTTCTTCTTACTCATTGCCTTCTTCCTCCTCTTCTTCGGTGCTCATCATTTCAATCAACATGTTGGACAAAGCATCTATACGCCCTGTAAGTGTCGCTTCTACCTGCTCCACTTTGTCCATTGCTCTAAACATCAGTAATGCCTGTATCTGAGAAATTACTCCTGTCTCATCCTTTACAAAATTTATAGTTATACCCTGCAGTTTAAGTCCTGTTATAGTCTCCTCACTGCCATCACTTTGTACTGTCATGATTACAGTATTTGCATCTGTAAGCTTGTCCTTAAGTTTGTCAAGCTTTGCAAAGTTATCAATCACCGTGACAAATGTATCTCCATAGTGCGTACTAAGCTCTATCTCGGTCTTATCCTTCAATATCAATTTACTCATTTAAAATCTCCTTTCTTAATTTATAACTTGAATACTGTTTATTAAAACTGTTGCATGCACCCACCCCATACTATACTCATGTTCTATGTTTCCAAGCAAAAAATACAAGAAATATTGCCCTTGCAGGTCTGATACATCAAGCGTTAAATATTTTTGTGTTTTATCGCTCAAATTTCCTGCATTTCTACTTGTTGATACCATCGTGTGGCTTATAAATCTTGCCCTTCCACCTAAAACTCTTACCGGGTAATCACTAAAGGGTTGTGAAACAACTCCACCTACTCCTGAAGTTGAAACAACTCCAACTTCAAGTTCAATTCTTGCAGGTTGCGACGCTGTTCCATCACCCTTAAAGTTGAAAACCACAAATCCGACTTTTATCTGTCTGAAAGGTGTTAAATTTATAGAGTTTGAAAGCACACATCCGATATCTTCAGCACTTCTCTGACGAGTATTTTGGTAATATGTATTCAACATTTTTATTCCACCATCATTCACCCCCTCACATCTGCGAAGGCTGTCTCTTAAGTCGTAATAGCGATTTATCCCGTTTAAAACAAAGCCTTTTTTCGCCACCCCTGTCGCAATCGTTCCGTCAAAGGTGGCCCCTCTAAAAACCATTCTGCCTGTGCCGTAATCAGGCATTGCTCCTGTGATTCCTAAAATGTTTACTCCTGCTCTTATATTTTGTGGGTACAGGTTAGGGCTTGGTAAAAATACGTAGTTAGCCCCTTGTATGTAGTGTCCATTCGGTATCTTAGAAACTACACCTCTTCCCCTGTTTGCACCAGTTGCATCATCCCAAGCAAAGCCACTATTGTTTACAGCAGATATAACATCACCAGTATTACATATCCACCTTGGTATGGAGCCTTGGGAAATTAATTCCATGTTGAGAAGTTGCTGTCTGACCACTTAGTAGAGAGTCGGCTCCTGCCGTGCCTAATACGGATGCGTCAACCTCCACGTGTGGGGAGTTGTCATTTCTGTAGTAATAAGCATTACCATGACCCAACTGCATAACCAGCTTACCTCTACCAGGGTCCATGCCAAAAAGTTTTGCCTGATTTACTGCGTAGTTGTTATCCTGAGTATTGACCATTTTAATTTGACCTTGCTCTTCACAAGTTCTTGTATCACTAAGAGTTTTCTCAGGATGGTAATTTACTGCACTCTTCATAAGAGTTGGAGGTACTACAACATACGGCTTCCATTGACCACTTTTATGGTAGTATCCTTCTTCAATTCTCACTACATAACCACCATCTGCTTGATACATAAAGATTTCAGTACAGTTCGGACCTCTATATCCTCGTATAGGTATAGTACCTCTAACTCCTGCAACTGTTGAATCACTAAGCATTTTGTTTGCATCAATTCCCAATACATTTGATAGAACTGCGTATGGTATCTTTGCTGTAGGCTTATACCGCCCATCTTTATTGTAGTAACCTTCTTCAAATCTTACATGGACTGTACTTTCTCCTGAAGCATTTACAACTTCTGAAGCTGTGGACCATGTGCCACGTTTGGGTATAGTTCCTTCCACCACTTCATCATCGCTATCTGAAGTAATTGTCCTGTATCCCTGTAGCACTTGAGCTTTGCCGGCTGTAACATCATCAGATGTTACTCCACCTGCTCCACCCCTTAAAAGTATCGCCTGTGCCATGTTACACCCCCTTTATAAGTAGCAAGATATCAGTCTCAGGCTTTTTTACAAAGCAACTTATAACTATGTACCCATCATACGTATCTATCCTGTCGACACAACTCCAAGCCTTTTTTATAGCCTTTACTCTTGCACTATCCGTAACTCCGTCAGGTATCAGTAAAGATATCTCAGGCACATCTGTACTCTTGATTCCTTCTACATCTATACGCTGTGTGTAAGGCCCTTGAGCGCTAAACCTTGAAGCTTGTACTTGTATCTGCTTTGTATTGCCTATGACCTTATCAATCTTTGCAAAATTGCTGTTAAAGTCCTCGACATTATAATTATCTGCCCTGTCGGGCATTTTTAACTTCAAATTATCCGTTTCTCTCATAAATCACCTATCATCTTAAATCCAGCTCCGTCAATTGCTCATGAGTGTATGGCTCCAGTTCTCCGTGAGTTTTCTTTTCAAGCATTCTATGTGATGTGTACCAAAGCAACACTTCAATCTCCATATTTGCCGGCACTACCTCATCTGCGAGTCTTTCAATCTCTTCCTTTAGCTCTTTGATGATAAAGCCACTACTATGCCAACCTTGTAATGCTCCATATCTACATTTAGCTTAAAGTCTTTCTCAGAGCCTACCATAGCTAAAAGACTACGATAAAAAGCTCTATACGTGTATGGAAGTCTTCCTTGCGTTACTCCAAGGATTCTAAGATTCCTTACATCAAGCTCATCCGTATCTTTGCTTGATATCTTTAATATTTTTTCCCATCTTGCAGCAGTATCGGCATCCTGGCTCAATATAAACCCGTTATCTAAGTAGCTATCGCCTTTACTCCAAAAAAGTTCAAGTTCGGGCTGTTCGGCATACATCATCTGATTGAATTCCGTCACATTTTTTAGAATATCTGGAAGATAGTCTATCAGTTTTCTATCCATTGAAAGTACCTCTTACAGCTATAGTATCAAGATCCAGTATTGCGTTTGATGCAGTACCATTCAGCTTAGTATCTGCTATGTCTTTAATGCCGTTTATGCCAAGAATCTTGCTCTCAATATTCGATATTCTAACAACTACATTATCCACCGTGTCCCATGCCTTGTTTAACTCTAAAAAGTAGCTGTCAATAGCATTTTGGATATGAGATTTTAAAGCATTAAAATTGTAACCTGAGTCATAGACTATATTAGTATCTATATTTATGCTCTTAGTTTTTACGGATTGTATGTGGCAGATATGACCGATTGACGCAAGGCCGTCGCCCAGCTGATCTCCTTTCGGATCTATCAACTTTTGTACATTCGTGACAAGTGTTTGACTTGCTTGCCCATATTCAGAGTTTGTTATTATGGCAAGAACATGTCCGGGTAAATTATGAGCATTGCCATCTTTTGCCCTTAAAATCTTGCAGCCTCCCACACCTTCAATAGCTGTAATCTTCTGATAATAATCTTTTTTATTACCACCAAATGCCTGAGTGTCAAAGGAAGAATAGTATCTTTTTCTGAATTCCTCAGTACCTTCTTCATCCTCTCCGTATACCTCTATACTCTCTATATTCGCCGTCTCAAGGCCGTCTATGTATTCGACAGGTATAAGACTTCCTCTCTCAGCATTCGGAGCTCTTCCTGCAGTCTCACAATTGATATAAAATCTTCCTGTGCTTATCCTTTCGGATACAACCCAGTTAAATCTTGAACTTGAAAACCTTTTACCCGCTTCTACATCTATATTAAATACAGCTATAGCCTTTGCATATGTTGCTTTCTTGGGCACCAAGCCTCTTTCCAAAGCTCTTCTTATCAAGTACTCCCTTGGTGCAGTATCGGCAAAAGTGCAATCTATAAGGCTATCAAGTGCTATATAAGCCTGTGCAAGTTCCGCACATACCGGGGCAACTGCAGAATAAATAACAGAGCCTTCTCTTTTGTCGATACTGTTATCAACTCTTGATAGGACTCTGTTTAATATGTTTTCATATGTATTCTCTTCAAACACTATCTAACCTCCGTTTCTACATCTATATCTCCGTAAATGCTGTCAACTTTGAAATTCACAAGAAGAGTATCCCTGTTCCTACTGAATTCAAAATCATAAACAGTTGTAATTCTATCATCCTGCAGGAGTGCTTCACTTATAAGTCTTTCTACCTCATCCTCTACTATATCAGGATGTGTACCTATGAGAGCCTCAAGCTCTGCTCCGTAATTCCAAGAATATATTAAAAACTTGTATCTTTCGGTATTTAAAATAAGCATTATAGCCTGCTTTACAGCTTCTTTTTCATCTATAAATCCAGATATCCTGCCCTTTTCAAAATCTATAAAAAAGGTATTGCTCGGCTCCGTGGACTCATTTATCTGTAATATATCTTTATCGTTTAAAGGAAGCATGCTATCACCTCACCTTGTCCAATACTATGTACTTCTGCCCACCATCAACTCTTATAAGGATTACTTGATCACCTACTTTAAGACTGTTATCAAGAGTAATTCTGCCTATCCCTTCAGCTTCGCAAGTAATTTTACTGGCCATTCCTGTAAGGATTAAAGCACTTTCGGGCACTGTAAGCTTCTGATCTATCCACACCTCAAGCGGTGATACTTTTACCACTTTACCAAATCTGAAAGACATAGGATCCTTTGACTCTACTGCTTCAAGTGCTGCCTGTTTTACAGCTTCAACTAAATCAAACATTAAACAGTCCTCCTCTAAGTTTTAAAGTCATTAGATGTTCATCATTTTTAAAGGTATGAGTTACCTTTTCAGCAACCATATATCCTGATACGGTAGTATTTTCAAGCTGTAGCATAACAACAAGTGACGATCCTGCTCTTACTCTTACGTCTCCAAATGCGTCTTTTATAGTAAGAGTTTTTGCAACCTTGTTGTAATACTTAAGAAGCGCTTCGGCTTTTTTTGCTCCTGACTCTTTTGTTTCTACAGTCTCATTAAGTTGTAAAACTCCCCACTTATTGATATTCTCGCTGCTTTTTACTAAGAAAACATCATTCGTCTTATCCTTAGTATTCTTATATACTACCTTTACTTGGTTGTATGTCCTGCTGTCTATCGAACTGCTGTAATCATAAGACTGAGCAGTATCGGTATCTATAAGCAGGTCAAGTTTCATACTATCAATATTCTTAAGTGTAAGCTTGCCCACATTGTCATAGAATACATATAGCTTGCCGGTATTCTGCAGTGTCTCATCTATGGCATTCTGCACAATATCAAAAAGAGTTTTGTTCTGCTCTTCTCTGCGTGGTATCTTATAGCCTGTATCCTCAAGTTCTCCGATATTGAGCCTAAAATCTTCGGCGATAAGCTTTATGACTTCACCTGCAGTCAAATTATTGTATGCATAAGTATCTTTATTCTTTAAATATCTTAGCTGGTCATAAGCAGTACACTCTACAATGTTGCTATCTTTACTAGATATCTTTTTACTGAAAAGAAATCCAAAAAACAAATCAGTTCCATCTACTGTAAGCTTTACCTGATTACCCTCTTCAGTTTTTATATTACCATCATCAAAATAAGCAAACTTGAGTGTTCCAGGACTGCCTTTACGTTCTAAGTCAAGCTGTATACCCTCTTTTATAGCAGGCAGGTAAGCTTCTTTGCCGTTACTGATCATTATATTTACTGTCATGGTATTACAAGCTCCCATCCGTCTATAATCAAATTAGGGTTCTTTATTTTAGGGTTAGCACTCACAATTTTAGGATATAAAGAACCGTTGCCATAATATCTCTTGGCTAAACCCCAGAGTGTATCACCTCTTTTTACAACATGAGTTTTTGGCTTTGTAGCAGTAGATGTATCTCTATTCTCAGTTATCTTTGCCTCTTCCCTCTTTTCTTCCTGTTTAGCCTCTCCTGTAGCAGGTGCAGGCGGTTGAACAAACACCACTTTCTTTGTTCCGTAATGCCTATATTCTTTTAGGGTTACACTAACCTTGATGTCTCTACCTTCCTGAGCGTCCTCCGTGATGTTTAAATCCTCCAAGGTGACTTTTATATTCGTCTTGAAGCCGTGAGGTCTTTTAACAACGAACTGAAAAGGCCTCTTGTTTATCTTTAACTGATTCAGCTTATCAAGATAGCTTTTCTGTTTCTTCGCCCTACTTACCGCCGCAAAAGAGTAATCCGTAAAAGGTAAAAGGAACTCAAAACTGAATTCCCTTAACCCTTTTGTCTTTATGATATTAACCTCTCCCTCATTTATGAGAGTTACGGTTTTATTCATGTTCTTAACTTTTAAGCTTAACTTAGAAGGCGTGATAGGTAGTAGCATATTTGCTAAATAAAATCTAAACATTAACTATGCACCCCCTCTGCTCCCATCTGCACAGCCTCAACAAATTTAACAGTTAAAGCGTCTAAAACATTGTCTAAATCCATATTAGAGCTTATCTGATTAGTCATTCCTGAATAATCAACTTTTATCTCAGCAGTAGTAAATCTGTTGATAGCCTCCTGCTCCGCAATATCTCTCAAGTATTCAAGATTTTCTTTGTTTCTGCAAGTGCACCTGCTGCAGCCGCAGTATTACCTGCTGTCTTTCCTATATTGTCTGCAACTCCTGCACCTGCTCCCTTATCAAATGCTCCTGTATCAAATCCTAAAGAGTCAATTCCGTCTCCATTACTCATAGCTATCTTCTCAGCTTTAAACTGGGAATACTTGCCCTTTAAATCTGATACCTTGCTATCCAAATCTCCCTTCATTCGCATAAGTTCCCAAGTCCTTGCCTGCTTATCTGCATTTGACTGGGCCTCTGCTCCTGCCAAGCCTTGTTCTCTTGCACTCTTCTCTGCATTAAATTGAGCCTTTGCAGTAGTGGCAAACGTTACCTGTGATATAGCCTGAATGCTCACTCCCGGTATTTTATTAAGTGCGTTGATAAATCCGTTAATCATACCGATAGCGCTATTTAACATGTTCTGTATTCCAGTCAACACATTTACTCTCATCTGGCCAGTGAAATTCGATACCGCAACACCTGTTTTTTGCCAAGTAAGAGATAACTTACCCGCCAAGTCCATAATCGCATAAATACCTGTAAAGAATGCAAGCCTTAGTGCGACAACACCTATACTCATAGTCATTTGTGCAAGTGTCCAGGCATTCTTCATTCCGCCGACTGACTGAATGAACCTGTAAGCAACCGCAACAACTGCTCCTATTGCAATTGCAAGCCATAGAAACGGGTTCGCCAGCATGCCTGCAATTGTAGTTCTGTTTGCCGCATCAGCCAACCACATAGCGGCGGTCCAAATTCCCCAAGCAACAGCTGCAGATGTTGCACCTATTGCAATTCCTGCAAGTATTGGTTCTATAGTACTCCAGTTGTCCACTATAAACTGTGCTCCGCTTCCTATAAGCTGTATGAGTGGTTCAAACGCATCAAATGTAATGTTTGATATCATAGTGGCCACCTGTGAGTACGTATAAGGCATAGAGTTAAATTTCTCGTTTATCTTATCTGCAGATGACAGCATTGCGCTCTTTACTACGTCAGCCGTTATCTTACCTTCTTGAGCTAATTGTCTAATCTGCCCTATTTCCACTCCTAAGTGGTCCGCTATTGTTTCAATGACTGTAGGAGCCTGCTCAAAGATTGAGTTAAGCTCATCGCCTCTTAGCACTCCTGAAGCCATGGCCTGTGTAAGCTGTGTCATTGCGGCACTCATGCCCTGTGCAGATGTTCCGGCAATTACAAATTGCTTGTTTAAAAGCTCTGAGAATGCCACCAACTCAGATGTATTCAAAGTCTTATGCCCGCTTGCATCTATTGTACTGAAAGCGTCTTTTGCCATAAGTCCCATTTTAGATACAGCGTCTGCAGTGTCCTGATATGCAGCTCTCGACTTGTTTGCAGATTCCATAATCGCATCCTGCAAGTCTTTAGTCTTTGTAAATCTCCGGTAATCAAGTTAAGTCTTGCTTGTGTCTGATTATAGGTATCGCCAAGGTCCATGAGCTCTTTAGCAGAAAATGCAAGACCTGCTGCAGCTGCTAATTTCAAAAAGCTGTCTTTCAGCATATCCAGTGAGCCACCAGTCTGCTCAGAAGCTTCTCTTAACTGCTCCTGTCTCTCTACAGTGTTATCAAGCTCACTGTTTAGCTGATTCAAGCTCGACCTTGCATCTTGAAGCACCGAAGTATCTATTTGATTTGATGATGTTGATTGCATCTGTTCAAAGCTGTCAATGCAAGTAATTAAGGCTGAGTTAATTCGCCTTAATGCGCTTGACATTCCGTCAGTCAGCACCAACTGTGATTGTATTGTAGCCATTAATCAGCCTCCTATCTTCTTTGTTTGCTCTTTAATTCATCAGCATCCTTTTTATCATTCTTAGCCTTAATATCAATGGCGGCGACTATGAAGGCCTTTTCTTCTTCTGTCATCTCCACAAACTTGCTTGGTTCCCAATGAAATTTATGTAGACAGTAGTAAGCGTAATTAGCCTCAGGGTCACCGCCGTTAATTAGTTTTTTGCTTCTTCTACCAGATCAGTATCGCTATCAAATCCGTTTACCTGCATTACCTTTGTGGAGTAGTCCTCAAACTCTCCTGGAGTAAGCATTGTAGTTATAAGCTCTTCAGCACTCATAACTCCATAGCTGTCCTGAAGCTCTGTATCCTGCAGATTTGGGAAGACTGTAGTTCTTACACATACCTTAGCTAAGTAAAGCTGTGGGTTAAACTCCTGAGTATACTGCCCTCTCTTGCCCGGTACAGGAACGGTAGTCATGCAGCTTTTTCTTATCTTTGCATTCTCTGTTGCTGTAATACAACTTATCTCCCAAGGAATAGGATTCCCTTTTTCATCAACAATTCTGTTTGTTGCAGGAAATAGCACATTCTCAACTCTTTTTACATTTTGCGCTAAAAAAGCGCTTAAATCTCTACCCATATTCTAATCTCCTTTTACTGCATGCCCTTAAGCAAAGAGAAGCTTTCAGGCATTTCCCAGTCGTCAAATGTTCCTTCGATATCCTCATCAAGTGTCTCAGAGTCAGCGTTAAACTTGGTGAGGATTCCGCCTTTGCTCAGGCAATTTTTAAGGATTGTCGTCTGTCTGCCTGCTGCCGAACTAGGATCTTCATTCGTCACCTGAATATCAAATACCGGAAGCTTGCCTGTGTTCTTGTATTCAGCCACATCTGCCTAAGCACTGACTGATTATAGTGTGCTGTGCCCTTCCACTCACCTGTCCATCCTAAAGGCTTATTACCTTTTCCTGTTTTACCAAGAATAGGCACTTCTTTGGAATTTATCTTTGCACTCGCCTCAAAGGAATATAACTGCATAAAGTTATATCTTCTACCATCCTCAAGAATTATATACGCACTGGCTAACGACCCATCCATTGCATCTAAAGCGTTCATAACCGCATTATTCATTTATATGTCTCCTTTCTACGCAATAATCACATTCATGTAAAGCTTTGTCATAGCGTTTATGATGTTTATATCCTTAACAGTACAAAGCACTGACTTCTTATCATTTCCCTGCACTATCTCAACCGAATTAACATCAAAATTCTCTATTGCTCTCAGCTTCTCGAGTTCCTGATGCACCTTGCATACATCATTCCACAAACTTATACGTCCTGCGTTGTCATTAGGCACACGACCTAAGTATCTTGTGTTGAACAATACTGCAATGTCGTTTGCTATCTGATCTATTACTCTTATAGTCTGATTTGATGCGAAGGCAACATCCTTATCATTTCTAAACGCTGTAAAAGTGTTAATGTCCTCAAGAACTTTAACCCTGCCATTAACATTGTGAAATGCGAACTTGCCCTGCTTAATAGCTGTCTCAATCTGTGACTGCTTAAGGTCTGCTACAACCTCATACTCTCCGTCATAATCGGCATTTGTGAGCGTTTCATTTACTCCACATTCTGCCTCTGCTCCGGCTACCCAGTACACAAGTGAATGCTTATCGGTTGCTACAGCATCATTTATCAATGATATAATGCCTTCAAAGTTATCATCAGACTTGTATGTAACTGTCTGGAACTTAGCACCGACATCATCTCTCATTCTCTTTGTGTAAGCAACAAAGAGCTTGGTTATAGTTGTATCATTTGTTGGACAGCACAATACATTGAATGAATATGGCTCAAAGCTCTCTAAAGCCTTTGTATATACTTCCCCTGTAACCGCTCCGCCATTTGTACCACCTGTTAGTGGCATTCCTGCACTTGCTGAAAGTGATCCTGAACGCTTAAAAGTAATGTAAGGGTTGTCCTTTAAGCCTGCCATATTATCTACTGTCTGAGTGTCTACAAGCACTCCCTCAAGGTATGTACTTACATCAAATGCACTCGGCTTATCCACATTAGCAGCAACTACAATCTTTATGTCATTGCCCCTTGTCCCTGGATACTTAGCTGTTGCAAGAGTATTACTTGCCGGTACTGCATCTGCTGCAACTAATCTGTAAACAAGAGCTTTCTTTGCATGCGCAAACACTTCTCTTAGGTTTATCATAACCTTATCATCTGCCCTATGCCCAAAGATCTCTTTTGCTCTTGTCATAAAATCTTCTCTTGTGACCTCAAACACTTTGCCTTTTTCGCCCCAGTCAAGGGCTATAGGCAATGCGACTACACCTCTACTTGATAAAGATGCGTTTGCTCTCTTTGCGTTTGAGAATGTTACATATGTTCCAGGTAAAATCTTGTCCTGACTTGTCCAAATTCCACCACCTAGCGCCATTATTCCACCTCACCTTTCAAAAAATCATCTATCATTTTATCCACCTCATCTATTGAATACTCCGTATCCTTATCAAGTAAGATGTTTATCACATCTTTGCAGTCGGCATACTTTGAAGACGACATAATGGATTCTTTTGTATGTTTAAAATTGTTATCTTCTGTCTTTTTCAATCTTAATTACCTCTGTTTAAAACTACTTTTGCCATGTCCTCTTCAGCTTGATATTTAATCGTATCGTACGGATATGACACTTTAAAATGCAGTACTCCATCAATGATTTCAAACGACTTGGCAATAGCTCTCACAATATCCTTTGTTGACAACTCTATAACGGCCAACTTATCCGATAAATATCGCCCATGGCCATACAATCCTTATTTCCTGCCTTTGGGAAATAAATAATATCGAACACTGGAACAACTCTTTGAAAATCTCTTGTACTTCTTCTCATATATTCGATATTTATCAATCTAACCAAGATATCTCCGTCCTCAAGACCTTGTTCCACTTTGTCGACATAGATATTTGCATTAGGTGATATCTTGTCCAGTGCAACCGTGATAGCATCTAAAATCATTGATACATTAATTTCCGCCATTCATCACCTCTTGCAACTTTCTTTTTATCTTCCTTTCAAGCAATGCAGGGATTACATTCTTAAGCTTTTCCTCTGAGATCGTAAGCATGTATTGAGGCTCCACATATCCACCGTTTCTGGTTCTGTGACCAAACTCAACATATGGAGCATACTCTACCCGGATTTGAGATTATGACAATGTAATTATCACCCTGCTTAGTTACTGATATGTCAGCAACAGCTGTCCACCCTCTCCTAAGTGTACCTCCTGTTTTCCCACTTCTTGCAGGGTACTGCCCTACCGGAGTTCTTGGGATTACCAAAGCTAAAAGCCTTGCTGCTATCTCTTTGCTACACTCAGTACAAAAGGCTTCCATATCAATATTCTGTAGCCTCTGCAATTTCTCTTGCATATCCCTAAAAGCCTCAAAGTCCGCTCTTCCCCAACTTGCCATTAAGCATTCTCCTTTTCAAGCTCTAAGGATACCTCTTGATGTGTCTCATATACAGCAGGCACTCCACTTGATATATAGTCGGTGGTTATACCGTTTTGAGTGATTCTTAACTTAGATCCGGGAGCGATCTTAATCTCAGGAGCAATAAACAGCTTAATAGTCTGTTCTATGTTCGATACAGTATCAGTCTGATTTGCTGTGCCGGAACTACTGTATGACAATCTGCAAGGTTGATTACTTAGAACTACTGTATCTCTCAGTACAGTAGCCTTAGTAACCTCATCCTTTACTTTTCTCTTCTCCAGTATGTCACAGAGCCCTTTATATCTGCTCTCTATAGCTTTTCTCGCCTGTTTCCATGCATCTACCATCTGAATCTCCTATAGGTGATAAATTCATCTCTGCCGTAATTCAAAAGGTAGTCTATAAAGCTATCAAGCCTTTGCTCGTCTGTCTTAATACCTTCGCCTACTGCAAAAGATATATTTGTATCACCCTCTTGTATTTGCTTAACTGCTGAATCCAGATTGAAATTTAAAAAGGTCGCCGGGGAGCAAATGTCTTTTTTTGACATTAAAAACTCACCAACGACCATATTAATTGCGACATGTATAAGGCCATCAGGGATAGCTGAGACATTGCAATCGTTTTTTTATAGTATTTTTCAACCTTCTGCATAGCAAAGTTTATAGCAATATCATCACTATCTTTTTACTGTATAGCCCTAATGACTGCAACCTCTTTTTATCCTCTCAAGCATATTACCCCTTGAGATAATTCTTGCTATTGGAATAGCCTTATGAGGAATAGTCTTATCTGCACTCTGTACAAGCGACCAGTTCAAACCGTTCTCAAGCTCTGCATTTGTAGGGCTGTTTGTAGCTTGATTTGCCTTAAGGTATGATATACCTGCTACACTTACAGCATTTCTTCTTCTTGAGATAAGAGTATCTTCTCCGCCGTTTGTCTTAGCGTCTCTGATCATCTCGTAAGGAATCTTAGCCCCTACATCCTCAAGACCGATTGCACCCTCTCCAAGCACGTAAGATGTGTAGATAGATACATCACCTCCTGTAGCACCTACATTCTTAACCTCTACCGGCATAGAATCATCAACGATTACAAGTCTGCCGTTCCATGTGCCCATACCAAGGTCTCTCTCTACACCTTCGGCATCTGTATACTTCAGATAAGCCAAAAGCTTAAGGTTCTCAAGGTTTGTTGCTACTGTAGAGTGACATACAATTAAGCTGAACTTCTGCTTATTGTCTCCGCAAGCCTTCTGAATAGCACTGTTAAGCGTAGTAGCGCCAACGATCATTGTATCATCTGTCTTCTTGTTCTCAGTAGAAGCAGAGATGTCAAGTGTATGTGCGTCTACAAAGGCCTTGTTTGCAGTCTTTATAGCACCTGCTCCGGTTGCACTCATTCCAAACACGCCCTTAAGTATTGATAAGAGCACATCCTGATCTACTCCGTTCCAGTATGTCATGACCTGCTCTCTTACATTCGCCATGAAGTCAACTCCACCTGTTACGTCATAGCTGAAATCTGCCTCAGTCCATCCCATCATACGGCCATAAGTAAATACCCCCTGCTCATATGTTGTAGTACGCTCAGGAGTAAGATTTGTCTGACCATCATAGTTCTGAGCATTACCGCTGATTCTACCAAAATATGGCAATACAGCGTACACTGTGCCTGTCTGGGTATTGTTCTTAAATGCATCCGCAAGACGTGGATCACTGACAACTGCTTTAGACTCTCTGAGCTTGTTAAGCTTCACATTTGGTATTGCGGACATATACGCTCCGAATGCCTTTTCGTTAAAACTCTTAGCATCAAATTTCATAATATTTTACCTTTTCCCTTTCTACTATCCGATATCCGGATTGTTCTCAATATAACTTGCCAACTCATCATAGGACATTCTTGACATATCTACTTTTCCGGTAGTAGTTTCTTTCTTTGCTACTCCGGGCTGAAATCCTTTGAAACTTGGCTTTGTTGCAGCAGCTTCCTCGAATAAATAGCTATCAGACTTCTTAAGAGCTGTTATCTGCTCCTCAAGTCCTTTTATACTTCCATCATCCAGAAGCTCTGCCTTGTCAAGATCCTTAATAAGTGCCTTGACCGCTGTTAAATTCTTTGCCTTAGAACCGATTAGCGCAGACTCTAATGCACTATTGATTTTCATCTGCCTGATTTCCGCTGCATGTGCTTCATCTTTTGACTTATTCTCTGCCTGAAGGGTAGCTATTTGCTCCTTCATTGCTTCAACATCTCCGGAAGAGTTCTTTAGCGTTTCAAACTGCTTATCCCTATCAGCAATATCAGTCTTAAGCTTGTTCTTTTCATCTACAAGCTCTTTAAATCGCTCATATGGTACATAATTCTTAAGCTCTTCAGCGCTTGCCTTTTCACATTTGCCTGCTAGCTCTTCATCAATTCCAAGTGTTATAAAATCTTCTCTTTTCATGCTCTCTAATTCCTTTCATACATTTTTTAACGTGGTTCAATCCACTTCTTTTCTTTGTTCTTTATCGTCTGCAAAGCTAAAAGACGGCAATAAAAAAGCACCCGTTAAGGTGCTTTAAAACTTATTTCTATTAAGGTCTGCTTATACCGCAAATGTTCCTTTCTTAAACTCTTCAAGTATCTTTATCTCTCCAAGCTCTTTTAGCCTATCTTCTACCTTTTGAGAGCTATCTTTCAACTTAATGCATCCAAGACTCTCAGAGATAAGTGTTCTTATTTCATCTTCATTTTCTCTATCTTTTATCCAATCATTCGGAATATATACCATCATAGTACCCCCATTTTCTGCATTGCGCATGCCAAAATATTACTATATATTATCTGTTGATTACCCGAAAGTGTCAAGAAATCTTTTCCCATCGCTGATTTTAGCTCTGCCTTCATCTGTGGCCTATACTGACTGTAACCAACAAGATTTTCGAAGAGCATATCAAACAAATCGTCTTCATTTTGAATTATATATGAATTATATTGGGAATAATAGTCTATTGGCAATACAACTTTGCTCATCTCAGAGTGAAGACTTAACCACTTTGCTCCAATTCCATTCTGCCTATCAGTAAATGCTATCTTTCCAAAATCCTGAAAAGTATTACAAGATGAGTACTTTGTAAGTCTCTTCAATCTAGGCAAATTCTCTACAAGCTCTTGCGCATAAGACGGAGATAACTTAGCTGAAATCCCATACTTATTTATTAAATAATGTGCTGATGACTCCGTAAATGTTTCCTCTAGATTTCTCCATTTTTCAATTATATTTCCGGATGAATCCAGACCGTCCCACTCAAGGCCATTTGCAGATAAATGGAAGGACTCATGGAATGCAGTTTTAACCCTATATTTCATAGAGCGTGCATCATTTGAATTAAGCACGTACTCGTCAAAATATACTTACTTTGCGTAGTCTTGTTCCCTAACTTGCAGTATCCGTTACCTTGTATGGCCTTAACACTTACAGGAATATTACTTCTGTCTATGCCTAGATTATCTATCAGTTTCTCAGCAAACTGTTTAATATCATTGTTTGATTTGATTTGAGAAACATTAGACAGTCCAGTCATCACTTTGTCATCTATTTTAGCATTTTGTGGTGCCACATTCAATAGTTGAGCATCAATCTGTTTCGTTGGCTCAATCTTATCATTGTTATTTACAAGCTCCTTCTCCCATTCCTTATAAGTCATATTGCCGTCAACAAAATAGTTCTTACCCTTATCATTCCTTGCAACTCGCTCTCTGTCAATGCCAAGCTCTTCCCAGTCGTCAAAATAGGGTGCTGTGGTGGTTCTGCAATACGGATGAAATGGTGGAGCTGTAACACCTGCCTGAAAGTCTTTCATGTCAAACACTTTACCGTCTAGCCTTCTGCATATCTCAGATGTCTTACTATCTAAGGTGGCTATAATCTCATATTTTTCAACTCCTAAGTCACCAAAAACATTCTTTTGAGCTACTGAGCTAAAATACGCCGACTCTGTCATTATGAGCCTGCCTGCTGCATAGCTTGACGTACCCATTTTAGACTTTATCTCTTTTATAGCCTTGGCCGGATCTGCTCCTGTGATTATATTCCTTGTCAAAGAGCTATGAAGCTCATTAACCAGCTTTTGTTTATTGCTCCATATTCTGCTTGAGAAATTCGCTCCGTCTACTGCCCATGGCTTATTGACTATATTGCTTAAAGTAGCATTGTCAAGCCGGTTCATAACTACACCGACTCCAAAACCTTTTTGCAATTCAAAAGCCGTCCTGTAGTACCTGCTTGAGTACATATCTTTTATAGCCTTGTCAACCGTGTCAAGTTGATTGCCATAAAGTGCCTCAATGCTCTGTTGCGTTTGAATTTTTAATGCCTCAAGTCTTGATACATGATACCTTGCTGAAGCATTCTCAAGTTCTTTTGCCCACTGACCGCTTATTGCATTATCCTTGCCATGCTTAATGTACTCTTCTACCGACCATTTAAACTCTTCTAATTCTCCGGCTGTTAAAGCTTTCTGGCCTCCGTCATTGTGATACTGTTATTGTCTGCGAATCTCTGATACCACGCGTTTATTTTAGCCTCAATCTCTGCTTGAGCCTTTTGGTATGCCTGATCCACATCCCTGTAGACCTTCATAGCGTCTTTATTTGTCGCATCCTCTAACTGAGTAAACCTTTCTTGCCAATATTTTGAACTCTTCACATTTCATCACCATCCTCAGGTTCAACCTCTACAATGTCATTAAATGCCCCGTACTGCTCCTGTACTTGCTCTTCTTTTTGCTTCTTTATACGCTCAAGCTCCTTTTGAACATCATCAACCCAAGGGTGCTGTTCTATGATAGTCTCGTCCGATAAGATGCCTACCGACTTAACACAACTGTCTATAGCCTCCGTCTCATTTATCAATATGTCTCTGTTAAATGTGATAGTTGCCTCTTCATCCTCAAAGTCCCCTAATCCCATATTGGATAGATGCGCCTTAACGAACCAAAGCAAATCCTCAAAGGCCGCCTGCAGTTCTGTTTCCATATCGTTTGCATCTAAGTCAATATCACTGTACATACTCTGAATATTCATCTGATTTGGATTGCCGGACATTCTATCGTCTTTAGCATCATAGCCCATACCATTCTCAATTAAGGCTTTTTTGAATATCTCAATAATAGCTTTGTAGTTGTCTACATTTACCTTAACCTCAAGAGTATCAACTCCACCTTTTTCAGAGTCATTGCTTCTGACCTTTACAGCACCATACAGTGCAAGTTTCTGCCTGAATTCTCCTAAATCCTGACCGTCATAATTCTTAATGACAAGAATAGTATTCCTTGCGTCTTCCTGCATGTTGTTTTCAAAATCTGAGAGCATAATGTTGATGCCATCTTGTAGAGACTTAATTCTCTTTATAAGCGGAGTGCCTTCGTGGTACTTAAGTGGCACTAATGGGATTCTCCCCCAGTTATAGCTATCGCTATCAGTATTTACATATGTGCTATAAGGTGAGATATTGTCACTTTCCAAGCTTTCACCGTTTAGAATAAATCTATACACGCCTTGAGGAGTATAGACTTCTGCCCTTTCAACTTCTGTCTTACGACCTGCAGCAGTATACTCATCAACCCTATACACTCTGACCGCAAGTCTCACCCTTGTCTTTTCATCATCTTCCCAAAAAGGAAGTATTTCATAGCCTGGAAAAACTTTAAAACTAAGTTGTCCTGATGCGTCATAATTTGGATAGATCCATGCAATTCCTGTGTTCAGCATATACTTGCCTGCCTTTTTGATATTGCGCATGAACCTTTTTATTGAATACCTGCTTCAAGCATTCAAGATAAGCTGTATTATCTGTGCTTACTACAAACGGTTGGCCAAACAAGTAATTAGCCTTTTGATTCACAAGCTTAGCATACTGATTATCTATAATTCTGTTATTCGGCAGATTAGTTACTTCCTGCAATTCTCCGCCCTCTCCGATAACAGTTCTTTTTCTTGTCAGTATATCCTGCTCCCCGTCATAGTACATCGCGCCTTTTAACTGCATAATTCTATCCGAGGATGCCTTCCATGTCAGTATTTCATTCTTCAGGATGTTGATTCCATCAATACCGACTATGCTTTTTTTATTAAAAAATTGGCTGATTGCCAAAATTATCTTTTTTATGAAATCCACATCTTGCTCCTTTTTTAATCAAAACTATATACAGATCCCATTGAGATGTCCTCAAGGGCATATCGCATTGCGTCCATCAAGTGGTTAAAATCGTCAATGGGCCTGTTTATCATATTGCCTGTTTTGCTGTCTTTCGCCCATGTGTAGTTGGATATCTCTGTAATAAAGTTCACACACCTTGGATGAATTATTATGTGGTAGTCCTGTATAAAGTCGATACCGTGGACTATGCTGTCAGGTCCTTTCCTTGCAGCAGTTATATGTGATAAGCCTAATGTATAAAGCCTGTCTATGCTCTTTTTCTCCGCACTATCTGCTCTTATTCTTTCTTTAGCGTATCCCATCTTAATAACTTCATCAGCAATCGCCTCATTGCTCATCCCTTTCTTGTACATCTCATCAAATACCCATATTGTCTTGCTCTTCGTATCCACAAGACCACAGAACAAAGCACTTGGATCGTTCGTATAACCGAAGTCAAGGCCGAATACCGACTGAATAGTTGATATTTTCTTGACCTCATTTATATCAAAGGCTTTTTCTTCCCAGTTTTCATATACAAGGCCTTCAACAATTCCCCACTCTCCAAGCCCTGCGACTTGATACCTTCGTGGGTTATTCTTTTTCATTGACTCAAACACCTTTAAGTCGGCTTTATCCAGCCATTCGTTACAAAGATAGTTTGTAGTCATTGCCAGAACTTCATCATCGGGAACATCAAAGAACCTTTTCTTTATCCAGTGATGTTCATTCCAAGGATTTAGTGTGATTGTTATCTGCTTAAACAGCTTTACATCATCAGGAATAGCGCCTCTTATCGACTCATCAAGCATATTGAAGTCGTTTTCATTTGATATCTCATACGCCTCTTCAAGCCACATCCAACAAAGATATCCTTGCTCTACCGTGATCGATGTAATCTTAAGTGGATCATCAAGGCCCCTGAAGTAAATCTTCTGCCCTGTAGGGATATAAGTCATTTCAAGTGGCGATTCTTTCTCTTCCCAGTAGTTTTTAACTTTCAGCCTTCTTATTGCCCATTTAAGTTCTGTAAAGCAACTATCCTTTAATGTTCTAAACACTTTGCGAACAACGAGCAAATTAGCCTGTGGGTACTTCATAAGAGCCCATATATACCAAAGAGCCGTTGTCTTGGACTTCTTACTTGCACGACTGCCTTTACAGACTCTGTATCGGCCTTTATATCTCCAATATGTGCCATATCCTTTGCCTACCACCTCAGGTAAATGAATCTTAGTGACATCAGTCTTCAAGATCATCACCTCCAGATATAATTACCGGCACATTGGCCGTAACATCTATCTTGTCTTTAAATAGCCCCATACGCTTGCCAAGTAATTCGGCAGCTTTTAATCGTTCCTTCTCATCAGGAAGCTTCTGCAACCTTCTTGCTTCGCTACAGCCTTCACCGACTCCCTCAACAACTACAATCTCTGATTGTGTTTCACCTCTGAGAACTGAAGTTAAGTAAGCAAGTACCTCCTGCTGGTCGGCAATCTTTTTATCTGATAACTCTTTAAGTTTTTCGTCAATATAGGTTTGTATGACAAGTTTTGACAAGTTTTCAGTTGCTATTCTGTTTGCCGTCTTCTTGCTATACCCTGCTTTTATGGCTGCGTCTGTCGCATTTCCACTGATGATATATTCATCAGCAAATCTCTGTTGTTTTAAAGTTAATTTGATATATCATCAGCTCCTTCCTGCATACAAAAAAGACAGCCACGCTTGACCACACATGACTGTCTTAATTGAAAAATAGCTTAAGAGGTTCATTACAACGATTTCCCTTTTAATTTGAGAGCGGTAAAATGCCCAACCGCTCTCATACCCAAAAGGAGGATCTTATGAAAAAGTACTTGCTTAAACTTTTCACATATACAGTATATCATAGACCCAATATGAACTACTATGAACTAATCATATATTTTTCAAATTCTTTTAAAGCTCTACCGTGTAGCTTATGGATCCATCTGAAGGACATATGCGTATCCTCTGCTATCTGCTCAAAAGTTAGATTAGACACATAATACATTGACAGTACAACCCTATACTTATCATTCTCCAATCTATCTATCAGTCCTATAGCTCTTACCCTCAAATCGCATAATCTCTTAATATCGCTCTCTATTTGTTCCTCTATTTCTAAAGCTTTTATTATAGCGTTTTCAGTGCCTCCATTGCCTCCACCTTGCACTCTTTCGGATAGATTTACACTGGTTTTAGTCGTTAAATCATCTAATCTTGCTTTCTCAAGTTTCTTGGCTTTTATAAGGCAATCAAGCGTCTTCAGCTGTCTTAGATACTCTTTAGCCGTCATTATGTCAACTCCTTTTCCAATGCCAGTAATATAGCTTCTACCCTCTTTTCTCCCAGTCCCTTTATGCCCAAAAGTACTTTCTTGATTTCCGCTATATCTATCCCTGGCACTGACTTCACTCCTTCAGCGTAGCCACTCTTGTATATCTCCTGCAAATACAAATTCATTTGATTATGGTCCATCTTTTTAACATTCTGATATTCTTTGCGATTTATCACTATATCTTTTTGTATCGCCATTTAGTCCTCCTTTACTTCAGCAACTCATCTAGCCTCTGATAAGCCTTTATAATTTCATCATCGTACTCTTCAATTTGATTTCTGAGCTTTTCCTCAATCAAAACTTCTATTTCTTCTATATCGTTGCCGCGTAGAGGCATAGGAACGCATTCTCTGTATCCTTCATCGTCACTATATCCTGTAAGTGATATTGTGCTGCATTCAAATGTATCTAAAAACTCAAGCATGCTAATCATGTTTTCCAGCTTCTTTGTGTAAAATCCTATCTTTTCGTTAAGATCATCTATTCTATCAATTTTGTCTTCCAGTTCTCTTTTTCTCTTATCTTCCATCATTTTCCCCTCTCTGCTCTTCATCTCCGAACATAAGCTCTCCACCACCAGCAGAATATCCCGCAACATCAATCCAACTGTCTTTGTCTCTTCCCGCACTTGACTTTATTCTTGCAGTCTTCAGCAATATCATCATTGCAGCCACCTGTGGCGCTGCTATGCGTATGCCTAGGAAAGTGCTCCAAAATTCTGCTATAGTGTTGAAGTTATCCTCCGGCTCTCCATACTGTAGGTTTCTGTCACCACATACACATTCATTTGCCAAATCTAAAATCTCTATTCTTGTCATTACTTAATTACCATCCTTCCTTTTCTTTCGTCTCTTGCTAATTAATATATTCAATCTTGCTATAGCTACGGCCGTCTCTTTTGCCTGTCCTGTGTAACAACCTCCGCCCATAGCATTAACCCTCACATTTTCGCCTTTACTAATAAGCATTAGATTATCTACAGTACAATTTAACGGATTATTATCTCTAAATATCACTATTTCACCTTGTGGTATTTCTCCGTTATGCTCTTCCCATATCACCCTGTGCTTTAGCTTCCACGTTCCCGGATCTTTAACCTTGATTTCAATATAGCCATCAACATTTATCCTCTCACTACCTACCTGCCTGTAGTTTTGCGGGCCATGGCCTTTTTTAAACATTGTACCTTTACACTTTGCATATTGTTCTGCACTCATTTTTTTGCCTTTATTTGCCGGCACATGCTTCTTTTTAAACGTTGTGTTAACTCCGGACCGAATTTTATTATTACCCTTAAAGCTCTTTATTTGTGCATAGGTTAGGCATTTTCCAAACTTCTCTTCAAAAGCGTTTTGTATTTCATATGAAAAATGCCCGGGAATGAAAAAACTTAAAAACGCCTTTTCCTCATCTGTATATCTAATTTGCATTCTTTTCAATTCCAAACATAGGTAAATTGACACTTTCTTTTCTTCCGCATTCATCAATATGCTTCTGTGCATTTAATGCAAGATGTCCGTTTTCTATAATGGTCTTTGCTATTTTCTGTACCGCCTCGCTCTTTTTATTTCTTTATCCAGAGCTTCATCCGTCAGTTCGTCATCTGTAATTCTTTCAATAGCCTCAAATAAATAGTTGTTTAAATCTGATAGTGTATTCTTCATTGTTTTCTCCTTAATATCCTTTTCCTGTTTCCATATTGTTTTATATTTCATGTGATTTCACTCCTGCTACACTACATACTTCTCATGTGCTATCTCCAGGTTTCTTTCATCAAGATCCAAGTATATTTGCGTTGTCTTAAGATCCTCGTGTCCCAACATTTTACTGACTTGTTCCACAGGCATACCCCTTTTTAGGGCCATAGTTGCGCACGTTCTTCTAAACCTATGCGGATGAACATTTCTGACTCCGGTTCTTTCCCCGAGTCTTCTACAAAAGCTTTCTACTGCCCCACTACTCATGTGCTCTGTACTGTTTATATATCTTGTGCTTGGTAATATATAAGGATTCGTTGTTGTATTAATGTCTCTCATATGTTCATCAAGCGTAAGTCGGGCCTGCGCATTAAGGTAAACTATTCTCTCTTTATCACCTTTACCTAAAACAGTTATTCTTCTGCCTTCTATATCTTCAAATTTTATAGATACAAGTTCTGAAACTCTACATCCGGTACTTAACAACATATCAACAATGAGCTTTTCTTTTATTGTCTTACAGCCTTGTCTTAATTTAAGAACATCAACATCTGTGAAAGCTTTTTTCTGTTTTTTTGCCACTTTAATAGTGCCTATTCTCCTTACCGGATTGGTTGGTATTATTCCTTCAACCGTCAAAAATTCAAAAAATGTTCTCAGGTATCTAAGATTGTTTGATACAGTTACTTTAGATACTTTATCTCTATGCTCCCTTACAGCAAGGTAATATAATATATCGTCTGAGCTTACATCTTCTGCGGATTTTCCTATGGCATTTAACATCCTTGGTATTTCAGCTGAATACTGCGCCAATGTCTTTTCAGATAATCCTTGCACAGTCTTTGTCATTATGAACTTTTTAAAATACCACTCGTTCTTATTTCTTCCCTTATGACTATATCTGTATTTTCAAGCTTTATGCTGTATCCATGCATAATCATGTATAGCTTAGATTTGAGTTCTCCTGCATCTATATCAACATTTGCTACCAACTCCATAACTATCTTAGAAATTAATTCGTCTTTCATAAAAGCATTCCTTTCTTTGCCGGAGTTACAAATATATGTTCATGTGGAACCGTCTCTTTGATCAAGCTATCCTGTCTTGCTACTACCGCCTTGATGCCTAATAGGGATAGTTGTATATAGCTCATATAGACACATGCAAAATCTATATCTGTAGCTTTCACATCAAGCTTCCTTTGATAATCTATATCCTTATCTCTCAAAGCCCTGGCATATGCAATAATCATCCCACTGCTGCCACATGCAGGCTCATATAACTTTATAGGCATATCGGTTGATACTACTTCATCATCCATCATCTTACTGACCAGTCTGCTTATATTATCCGGAGTAAAGAACTGCCCGGTAACTTTACTGCTTGTCTCCAAGCCCATATATACAGCCCCTAATACATCTGACATATCATCTTCCAGCGCCAATGCAAGCATCCCTCCAAGGTCAGCAAAGCCAAGTATTTCTTGTTTTTGATATTTGCCTATTGCACTTAAATACTGCTGCTCTCTCTTTTCCCAAACAGGTGTGCCTGTAGGCTCACAAGAGTTTGCTATTGATAAAGCGTATATCTCTATCCAGTCACGAAACACTTGATGTGCTGAATAATACTTAGCCATTTCATTTATCTTTTTTACTATCTCACTTTTATAATCCATATTTTTCAGGAGCCGGATATCCTTTATTGCCGGCAGGCTCGACTCCTTTCTAAATTATTTTATTTTCTCTCCCTCAAAACTTCTGTATCCACCCTTTACCCTTGCATCCAGCTCGTCTATGTAAGCCTCCATTATCTTGCAGGCTATAGGATAGCTTGAATAATTCGTCTCAACATACTTCATTAATACCTGCATAGACTTTGCAACCTCGTCTTTATCTGAGTTTTCATCAAACTCCCTTGCCGACTTCCACCAATTATTGTGTATGTCGTTTATCATCACAATTATCTTGTCATTCGGCATTATTTCCTTGTAGTTCATATCCTTTAAAAGCTCCTAAATTGTTTATAAACTGATAATAATAACTTTGTATAGAAATATTTATTAGATAATTATTGCTTATACTTAAAAACAATCAAAATATATCTATCGCAATACATTTTATATCAATCAATTCAATTATTAATATTTTTATTAAAAAGTTACCCATTTTACCACTTTCTACGCCTAGTTACCTACGACTTTTTAAAAAAATGGCAACCACTCCAAACCCTTGTATTTACTGGCTTTTTTTAACCTTATTTTTTTCAAAGTTACCAAATTACCACTTTTTTTACACATACCCTCATATAGAGAAAAAAATTTTTAATATATAAATACTTTTTATAAAAAAATATTCCCCTATATATATATGTGTGTGTGCGTGGTAACTCTGGGAATTGGTAACTTGTGCCTTAAAACCCTTATAAACACTAGCTTTTTGCGGTTACCTTTTTTCTTGAAAGTTACCACTTGTTATTTTTAAATTATCTGATAATTTAATTAATTGAACGGTACATTGTCATCATATCCAACATTTGCGTCTATAAAATCGCTCATAAACTCACTATCGTCTATTATTTTTATTTTTACATACTTTGCGCATATGCCATTAGTTTTTTTGGTAAAATCATACCTCCCGCTATTCCCTTGTATCAGTCCTTTGTCACTCGCCCATTTGAGAAATGACAACCGGGAGAAACCCTCTTCCTTGCAAAGCCTTGATAAAGCTGTTGAAATCATAAGAACATAGTTATCTTCGATTACGCCCCATTGTTCTACATTTTCATTTCGTGGATCAAACCTGCCCTTGTTCGCTACTACTCTATCAAGCAAAAACCTGTAACATCTTTCATTGTCTGAAAGTTCATTCTTATCAATTAAAACCTGTTTAGCCTCCTCGATATCTATATACTCACCGTCTTTGAAAATATAGTCTGTAGCTATCTTATCCGCTGTCAGTACTATCGAAAGCGATAAACTTTGCTTTTGCATTTTTTCGTCATTGTCAAGCTCATCAAGAAAACCTTTTTGAATTTTCATAATGCCCTCAACTCCAATTTCTTTCAGGATTTTGACAAACTCACGCCCGGCATATCCGTAATTTGCTTTTGCAATTGATGCAGTCTTTCGTGGATCCTCAAATATGTAACTATCGCAGGCAACCTCAAGGATTCGGTTCATTGCTCCACCTTGATTGACATAAGATGTTAAAGGTTTTTCGCCGTTGGTTATTATGCAGTTTTTCCATCTACTTTCTCTGTTTATGCCTATGTCCTTATTGCTCCTTGTCTTACCTTTCCCGGAGCAAAGCACATATACCAAACTTTCAAAATTCTCTGCAAGCCTCCTGTTTTGATTTGATGTATCATCAAGCAGCATTGGCAAGTGGTTTAACATATCCGCTTTAGCCTCCAAGGCCGTCTCTGTGCTTTTGTAATCACCTATAAATGCATTTTCATCAGGATTTGCCCAAACGGACGCTGCAAGCATTAAAGCAACCGATTTACCCGCCTCCGTGCCTCCCCAAAGGTCTACAAAGAACGGCAGGCCTCTCAGTGGAGCAACTAGGACACTTGCAAAAGAAGCAGCCAAGCAAAATTTACTTTCAATCCTCTTTCTTGCCCTAACTTCCCTTGCGTGATTTAACCAAGTTTTATAATCGCCCTGAGTGGTAACACTTTCGGATACTTGCTTGAATTTCATATCGCCATCGAAAATGATATCGCCGTCAAACGGTATAAAGTCCTTGTTCAGCCACCCGAACTTGGAAGTTGAACGCTTAATCCTGATGAAATTATCGTTCAAATTTTCAACATCTGATAAATACTTTACTAATAGCTTTGCATTTTCACTTGTTACCGCCACTCCCTGTTCTGCTAAGGCTACTATCTTGCTTGCAGACGCTATTAAAGACTTGGGCACTACTATTTCACGCCATGTTCCAGTTCTTTTGTATGCAAGCTTTATCTGTTCCGCTCCTGTTTCGATATTCTTCAATCTCTCAACCGGCAATATCGGATGGTAGCAGGCATATTCGTATGAATTTGGCTTTAAAATGCCCTTATCAGTCGCATTCCAGTAGCCACAGATCATGTTGTCGTACTCGTCGCTTTCAAAATTAGTCCACTGGCAAAGGGAGCTTTTTGTCTTTTCAGGAAGTGCTTCCCTTTCGGCTTTTCGGAAAGCGTCAAGCAATACCTTAAACTCTGTATATGCCTTCAACTCTCTTGCTCTGTCCATCAAGTTAGCTATATTTACTCCTCTTTCAATTTCGTCCTCTTCGTCAAAGACCTCCTGTATAAATTCTCTTGAGAGCAGGTCTTTTTTAGTCACTTCTTCAATTTTCTTCATTAACCTGCTCCTTTACTGTAAAAATCTTGATACAAAGCTGATGTTACATAAGTATATGCATACTCATATACATCTTCTTCCTTGCTCAACTCTGCACGCTCTACAGTCACTTGTAAAAGTTCTCTGTAGCAGTTTGCCCATTCGTCGCTTAAAGGCTCTAATTTGCTTAATTTCGCCCTTAATTTATCTTGCCTATCAAATATACCTATTTTCTTGTTTCTTTCATTCTGTGCAATCCTAGTGGCTTTCTCACGTGCCTTGCGTCTTCTGTACTCTGCAAATTTAGTCTTTCGGCTATTATCCTCTACCCCTCCAAGGCTCCTATAGGCCTCAGAGAAGTTCCAATTTTCCATGCCTGCCACAAAGTCAAAGATATCGCCATGCTTTTGACAACCGAAACAATAAAAAGATTTTGCATAAATTTTCATTGATGGAGTCTTTTCCTTGTGAAAAGGGCAACATATAAACCCGGCCCTGTTTGGTTTAAATCCGTATCTTTCAAGGATTTCCGACATTGAATATTTTTCTTTTATCTCTTCAGATGTCATACTCACCCCCCCTCAGGATTTCTATTATTTTCTTTCCTGTTTCTTCCTTGTTGCAAAAAACAAAGTCGCATCCATACTTGATTTTTATTGTTGAAAGCACTTTATGTAGCTTTTCGCCTGTCATTGCCTTAGTTTCAAATGTTTCCCATCTGCCTGTATCGGCAGATTTTACGCGGGCATATCTTCTGGGATTTATCCAGTTTTGCACATCCTCAAGGCTTTTTACGCCCTTGCCATGCTCGCATAAAAATACAATTTTAATTCCTGCTTCGTTCGCCCTTAAAAGCTCATTTCTAAAGCGTGTATGATCCTGACAAACATTTCCGCAAAGCTCGCTCAAATTCTGCTTGCGGTCAACTACAGCCTTGGATTGTCATAGTTCATATAGTCACCAACATATAGCTTTGAAACGAAGTGATTTACTCCATGCCGGTCAAACTGTGTTTCAATTCTGTGCAGTTGACTTTTACCTTCTCTACTGTCACACTGTATCATCATAATTCCAACGCCTCCTGTGTGCTATTGAGGAGACATGAGACTCCGATATGTTAAACATTTTTGCAAGGTCGCAATTTCTATACTCTCCTCCACATGATTTATGGTTTTTTCTTATAAAAGAAATGCAATTGTATCCAATCTTGCTCTGCGGGTTTTTCTCTCCACGAAATGAACCAGCTCTAGAACCATAATTGTTATTATATTTATGGTTGCACCATTCTAAATTATCTGCAGAATTATTTGTTTTATTTTCATCTTTGTGGTTTACTTCCTTGAAACCATACGGATTAGGGATAAAAGCACATGCAACTAAGCGATGAACATTTTTGCTGTATCTTTTTGCTCCGCCTTTTCCTAACCCAACATGCAGGTAATTATTTTTGCCATCAAACACTGTTCGAGAATTTTCCCGACTTTCATTCTGCCCATGGAATCCACATGAGAAATTGAACGAACTCTACCAAGATTGCTAACTTCGTAATAATCAAACCCTTTGATGAGTTTCCAAATTTCATTGCTAAAATCCACCCGACTGCCTCCTTTAATTAAAGGGAAGCCCTTCACCGTCCACACTGTCAGGAATGCTCATAAACCCGTCAGCACTTGCATTTGACGGTGACGGTCTTGTTCCTGTCTGGCTTTCTCCTGCTCCCTTACCGTCTGCAAACTCCTGTGTAGCTATAAGCACATCTGTTGTGTATACCTTTTGGCCATCCTTGTTTGTGTAACTTCCTGTCTGAATGCGACCTGAAATTAGCACCCTTTGACCTTTTCTGAAATACTTTTCTGCAAATTCTGCGGACTTTCCAAATGCAACGCATGATATAAAGTCGGCTTCCTTATCTCTCATTCTGTCAACGGCTATAGTATACTTAGCCACCGCCTTTGCTTCTTCACCATTTGTGTATCTTATCTCCGGATCTCTTACTAACCTTCCGCATATAATAGCTTGATTCACTCTGTATCCTCCGTTTCATCTAATATCAAATCTGTATACAATATCGGCCTTGATAGAACTTTCGTCAGCCTGCAGTAGTCACAGGTTCCGCATCTTTCTGGCTCTATTTCGCCACTTTTTATCTTCACAATTCTTTCAACATGCTCTTTGACTTTTTCAAGTGCCCCTGCAAGTGCTTCATCATTTATCTGTATGATTTCAATATCTGTAATCTTTTCTTTGCTTGCAGCAGCTATATAAAAAGGCAGTGTCTTTCCTGTATTCTGCCTAACGATTTCTTGATAAACAGCACCTTGTATCTCATATCCCCAATTTGTAATAAAATCCGTAAAACCGTATTTTTTTACATAAAACCTCTCACGGATTGACTTAACAATCTTTAAATCTACTATGCAAACATCAGGGATATAAGAGTCGATTTTAATTTTCCAAGGTGCGCCACCGATTTCTCCGGTCATAATTATCTGCTTCTGCCCGGACATAAATTTCATAAAATACGGATCTCTTTCAATCCTGTTTATAATCTCCTCAGCTTGTCTGTATTCAGCTTTTAAAGTGCCTTGTTTTGTAAAAATCTCGCAATTTTCAGACTTAAACTGCTCCAAACTGCCCTCAAAGTAAGAATCGACATAACCGCCAACCAGTAGAGCTGTACTTTTTTCCCTTTCATATTCGCCGTTTAGTTCTGCCAACGCCCTTGCCTCACATCCCTTTATTCCTAAGCTTCCGACAAAATCCTTATACTGGCTAACAGATAAAAACTCTCTGTTAGCCTCTGTACTAAAATAGTTATTATTTGTCAGTGTCATCTGTCGTCTCCTCTTTTGCGAATGGATCAACAGCCTTAGGTCTTTCAGGTGATATATCTTCTGCCTCACCTTCTACAAAGCAACCCATAAGTAAGTTTGGTATATGAATTCTTGCAAAAAAAGCAGCTGCACGATATGCAAGCATAAGCTCCGGCATTGTTTGCCATTTTTTATTTGATGCCCAACCCTCAATTCTTGCCATCTTCAGTGTCACCTCTGGACCTTCTATAAGTTCTCCTTCTTTTGTAACCGCTTTTATATAGCATCCCCTATCTTCTGTGCCTTTTTCGCCAAAGTATATTGGTTTAGCTTCTTTGAATCCTGCATTTGATTTAATCATCCCCATGCAGGCCTGCCCGCTCCATGACGGTTTACCTTTAACTACATAAAGATTTTGCATAACCATCATAGGACTTAAACCCATACGGTTGGCCATGTCTATGGCTATAGCACAGTCCATTGCCTTGCCTTGATAAGCCTGTGGCACAAGGGAAGACGATGCGAACATCTTTCCTATATTAAATAGATCCTGAAAGTTTTCAGCTTTAGCAAAAACATCAGCCGAAACTGGTAGCACACTTTCTTTTACTGTTAATTCATCCATTCTATTTCCTCCTTAGCCTCCTGTAGTTTTTCGTCGCATAATTCCAATATCGCCCTTCTGTCCATATCATCAAAGCAATCCTTGCAGATAGGCCCTGCCTGTGAGTCCCAGTATTGCTCTCCCTCGTATATGTACTGACCACACTCAACACATGTATATATTCCTTTATCTTCGGAGTTTGGGCATCTTGCGTCACAAGGGTTTTTACCGCATACATCACACATTTTGCTCCTCCTCGTCAAACAACAGTTCTGTCTCTTTTTTCTCTATTCTGTATTTACCGTCATGCGCTTTTGTAAGCTTCCAGCCATCCATGCTGTTACCATACGCATCTGCCCATTCGTCTGATATGTTTAAGACTATAAGACCTGTCATCCCTCTGTTTTTCTTGACGCTCTTTATCATTTCAATTGCTGGAACTATCACCTTGCTAAATTCTTTCATCTGCTCTTTTGTAAACTTCTCCATGCTATTCTCTCCTTATATTCAAAAAACAAACATTGCTACAACCGCAAGGTTAAATATTGTTAAGCCTATGACTCCTATCCAAAAAGCTCTTTCCACACTGTCGAGATCATACTCCAGCTCTGCAACTTTCCTCTTTAGCTTTTCAACCTCTTTGTTGTGACTGCTCTTAAATTCTGCTATATCTTTCTCTATCTTCTTGCCGGTCCATACATCCGCTACTGCAATTTTTTCTTTTAAATTAGACATTTAAATCCTCCTTTGCTGAGAAGCTTTCTTCCCAGTTCCTTATCTTCTAATAGTTCTTTTAATGTTTTCTTTTCTAATGCCTTGCCAAGTGCAGGACTGCAGAGTATCGCTCCCAGAGTGCTGTCCGTAAGTATCTGCCCGATTGTGGCTGACATATCATGCTCAACTATTTTAATCCTGATAGCTTTCTTCTTTTTCTTGTCCCTAACGACTTCTTTTCTCTCTTCTACTACCCTTAGCTCACACCAGTTGTGATATACTTTCTTAACTTCAACCTCACAGATTACATCAGTAGGCACGGCATTTTCTTTTATAAAAAGTTCGCACTTCATCATGAAAGTGTCGCCCGGCTGTATCGCTTTGTGGATTTCTTCGTATCTCAAAGCAGGCTTAGGACCGTCAACTATGTGTATGATTGTATTATTGTGATGTACTATCATATCTTTTTCCTCGCATGTGCCAAGGCCTCTTCCTCTGATATCCAGAAATAAAGGTCTGTGGAACTTACCTTGAACCTGTCTGTTTCAAAGTTTTCATCAATTGATGTTTCCCCTAAACTGAGTTTAAAATCTCTGTTTTTTAGCTTTACGCTATCAGGGCACTCATCGTCTTCCAGTGATTCTCCGATCGGAGTTATGTCATTGATATACATCGCATTGGCTCTACATCTTCTTGTAGTACCTGAGCTTCTTAAAGTTGACCAAGGCAGTAGTATTCCAACAAGATACTCATTTCCTTCTTCATCTTCTCCTATCGTCCACGCTGTAAAGCCTCCTGTATCAGGACATACCGGATAAATACCAACTGTATTATCAAACTCAGCTGTGGTAATATTTGTGTCCTGAAGGTTTGCCTCAGTTAAATTAGCCTGAGCGAATGACGCACCGTCCAGATTGGCACCCTCAAAGCTTGCCTCTGTAAGGTTCGCCGATAAAAATACAGCATTTTGGCAATTTGCCCCATTAAAGTTTGCGCTCCATGCATTACACATGAGAAGTCAGCACCCTTTAAATTTGCACCTTCAAAATTTGTATTTACAAGTATTGCATCTATAAAGCTTGCCCCCTCAAGGTTTGCATCTTTAAAGTCTGCTCCTGTCAGGTTTTGCCCTTTGAAGTTCCAACCTCTCAAGTCCATGTTTGCGAAATTATTGTTTAAAACCTCTTTTAGCTCTTTTCCCATTTATCCCACCTCTCTTACCATTTTCCACTGCCATCTTGCAGGCCTTCTCCTCTGGCTTGCAAACTCGGCAGTTTGCGCCTTAATTCGCTTTGCTATCCACTTGTCAAAGCCCGCTGTATCAAAGATTATTGTCGAATTCGGTCTTGCCCGGGTCTATCTTTGTAGCGAATGTTTGTTTTGGATCTCTATAAGCTTCCATCAACAAAGGTTGTGGAAAACCTAAACTTTTAAGTTCTGACATTTTCATGATTTGTTTTGGAAACTCCATCTTTTCTTGTCACCTCCCACAATTCTATAAGTTCATGAGATATCAGTGATATCTGCTCCACCGTCCCTTTTATGTACAAATCCTCAACCAATCTTAGTAAAATACTTTCTAACCTTTTCTGCTCATCGGTCATTCATGAAATCCTCCTAACCTACCTTTTCTTCGTTTTTCTTATAAATCATGTCACTTACCGACACATCTAAGCCGTATTTATCCTTAACCGACATCAGCTCTACTGTATCCGCCAATATTGGCTCTCTGTCTTTCAGCATTTCAGGTGTCATAGTGGCTTTCTTTACCATCTTTTGATAGCCGTGCTTTAGAGATACGGCTTTATTCGCTATCGTATTCGCCTTGATAAAGTCAACTCTTGCGGGGCTTCTCAATCCCTCCTGAAGCTTTTTCATCATTTCCTTTTGATGTTCTTTATCAAGCATTCGGAAAATCTCAAAGCCCTCATAGCCGGAAGCTTTGCGGAGTTCGGAAAGCATTTTGTACACCCACTTACGGAAGTCTTTGCTTCTTTCTTCCTACTTTGAAATACAGTGTCATAAATACCGTATTCATTTACTATGAGCATTTCCTGCTGTCTTCCTAGACTGTCAGAGACGACCATATTTGAAATCAGTTCGTCATCTAATCTCCTGTTAATGGCATATGCTTGCAATCCTAATGCGTCACACACATCTTTAAGCACCGCCCACCATTCACCATCTTTTTCTACAAATCTGATTTCGAGGTTGCACCACTTTTCTATTTTTATAAAATCACCTCCTAATATTTCTGTTTGTAAAAACAGTTACTTCTACCTACTTCTATTTATTTCCGCTTACTTTATGCCACAATATATAGGTTTTATTTTTAATTTGTATCAATATATTGTGTTTTTGTCCTTGACTTCATCATTTCATAGTAATATACTTAATTAAAATCTATGAAAGGAGGTGTCTATGGCTAATAAAGAAACATCTAAAAGAGTTGCATCTACTGCCTCTAGAATTCTTCGTGATAAAAGAACAAGCTCTGCTTCCAAATCCGTTGCCGGTTCTGCTTTATCACAAACACCAAGTAAGAAAAAATAATTGCTACTTTTGCTGCATAACTCACTGGTTCTGAGCTGTGCAGCTCTTTTTAATTCTTATGTTCCCAATTGGAATCTGATAAATCTCTACCAGTCTTTCAAGCTGAAATGCGGGTATTGCTACTTTACCTTTTTCCCAGTTCAAAATAGTCTGCGTACCTACTTTCAACATTTTTGCTACTTCCCTTTGACTAAGCTCTGCATTTACTCTTGCCGCCGCCAAGGATATTTTTAATTCGTTTATAAAATCACCTCCATTTAATTAACTTTAAGTTAAGCACTGGGCAAAAAAATATTTTCTCTATTAATGTTATAAATTCGACACAGCATTTCAAAGTAAGCAGGCTTTGGATAGGTTGCACCTTTTTCCCAATTTACTAGCGTTTGCTTGCTTATATGCATCTCCTCAGCCACTTCTTTTTGCGTTAATCCGGCATTTACCCTTGCCGCTGCTAGTGTAATTTGCAATTTATCATCTCCTTTCTTGCTTTAGTTAACTTTGTTGCAAGTTTAGTATAATTAACTTTAAGTTAAATGTCAATACTAAAAGTTAATTTTTTTTACTTTTTTTCTTGACTATTATAACTTTTGGTTTATACTGTACCTATAAGGAGGTTTTACATTATGAGCGACAAGGCAATTAATGATATAATAGCATTCAATTTAAATAGGCTATTGGAACTCAATGGCAAAAATCAAGCAGACCTTGCTACATATATGGAAGTATCTCAAGCAACAGTTTCAAATTGGTGTAAGGGGATAAAGTCGCCCAGGATGGATAAGCTTGACAGGATTTGTGTGTTCTTAAATTGCACACGAACAGACCTGCTAGAGGATAAAAATAATACAAATAGCGGACTATCTTCTTCTGATCGTAGAGACATTGCGAAGAATTTAGATGAGATGATGAAGCAACTTGAGAGTGGAACTGACAGCCCCCTCATGTACAACGGGCAGGAACTTAGCGAAACATCTAAAGCACTGTTAAAAAATGCTTTAGAATATGCACTTACAGAAACAAAGAAGGAAAATAAGGTAAAATATAATCCGAACAAAAATAAAGGGTGATAGAATTGGATACCAGGACACGCAAGAAATTAAATCAATTATTGCACACTATGAAAGAATGACAGGAAGCAGAGATCCAATCCGAATTGCAAAATTTGCCGGAATAGGAATAGCTATATGCCCATTAGGTGAACTATCAGGGTTTTATAAATTGATAAAACGCAAGAAATGGATATTTATAAACGAGGACTTATTGGATACAGATATGTTTAGGGTGGTTGCAGCGCATGAGCTTGGGCATGCTTTTTTACACAGAACTAAAGAATGTGCATTTATAAAAAATCATACTCTACTACTTACATCATGGGTAGAGCGTGAAGCTAATCTTTTTGCAGCAGAATTGTTGATACCTGACTGCAATCAATATCAAGTTGTATATCCTAAGGAATTGATGGATATAAAGAAAAATTTAGATAAAAGGGGTTCTGTAAGTTCAATATGATGTATAGAATTAGGCAAAGCACGGTAAAGGAGTTTACATGGAATGAGGATGAAGAATTATATTTTTCAACGCTTCACTCCAAACTAACTGATTATGAAAACTCTAAAATAGTTTTGTATAGGTTGTCAAATGGCAGTATTGAGACCTATTTTAACCATTATCCACTTGGTAAAATCAAGCTTCAGGGAAGAAAGCATTATATGCAGGTTTTAAAATCCTTATATAAATGGGATGTTATTGATGGGAGTGTGGGAGATTTTATCGAGAGAGTGGATGATGTTATCAAATACATGAGAAAATACTGCACATATTAAGAAGAGATTTCGACAAGGCCGACTGTGATCAGGTCGAGAATGGCGTAAGGGGAGCTTAGAGGGAAGGTTTAAATATATTAATAGAAATATTTAAAAAAAATATTTTATTCCCTTAAGCAAAACATTGCACACCATATACTGTATTTTAATGGCGTTTAGTGCTAATTTTATACTATATCTTGTGTTTTATCGTCATATTGTTCAAAAATACCGTATCTTGCAATGCGTGTAAAGATGTGATAGACTAAGCTAAGAGATTAACCTTTGTTCTTATGTGGAGCTTAGGAAAAATTTACTGATTAAGCTTAGTCCTTATGTGGGACTAAGCATTTTTTTTAGGAGTTATTAATGAATGAAAAACCTTTTAAAACTCACAATCAAATGCTTAAAATTTTGAGAAGTAGAGGAATGATAATAAGTGATGGGAGTAAAGCTAAGAGAATACTGGAACGTGAAAATTATTATTGTATTATAAATGGATACAAAACTTTATTTATAGATAGTTCACACAACGATGAATACTATAAGCCCGGAACTACTTTTGACGAGGTTTTTGCTTTATTCTCTTTAGATAGGGAATTGAAAAGAATGTTACTCCCAGAGTTATTAAAGGTTGAAGGATTTATAAAATCAACCATAGCATATAATTTTCATCAAAAATACCCTGATAAAAATTCATACTTAGCTTTTGAAAATTATACATCTGACTCTAATAAGACAAAAGATATACTGTCTGTGATTGCAAACTTGTCAAATTGCATATCAAGACAAAAAAATAATGCGGTTACCTACTACATAGAGCGATATCAGCATTGCCCCTTATGGGTTTTAGTGAATTTTTTGTCTTTTGGTTCCATATCAAAATTATACAGGGTTCTTGATAATAAAATAAGACTGAGCATTGCAAAAGAAATCACCAAACATTACAAGCAGTATTATACTAATACTAGACTTATTTCTCCTGAAATGCTTGATGAATGCTTAGGAGCTTTTGTGATGTTTAGGAACACTTGTGCTCATGATGAAAGACTTTACAATTATACGGCTCGATTTAAAGATAGTGCATTAGGGAAATTTTTAAATACAAACCTATTAGCAAACCATAACTTATTTTCAATTATAGTATTACTTAAAATATTCTTGAAAAAAGATGAGTATAAGCGATTTATTAAATCTTATGATGCTTTAATAAATAAATACGGCCAAAGATTCAAATCAATTAGCATGCTTGACATAACTAATAGTTGCGGCATATGTGAAACTTGGATATCCAGCAATATCTAACATTATAAATTTTTTAAACATAAAAAAGCCACCTGGATAACCAGATGGACAAACATACCTCTGCAAGTTACTACTCACAGCAATACGCCTTAGACAAGCTATATTGTACCACGCATAGTAGCACCTTGCAACAGGTGTTATTTTTATACCCAAAAATAGGAGGTACACTATGGCAAAGGCTAAATATTCTAAAAGTAAAGACGGATATTTTAGAGCGAAAGTCTGGGACGGTACATATAATTCTGACGGATCTAAGCACAGAATAAATTTAACTTCTAAAAAATCCAGTGCAGATTTAGAGAAAAGAGTAAATGCTTTAAAAGATAAAGTGGCCAAAAGAGAGTATGTATCTGTATGTGATATATCTCTTTATGATTATGCCATAGAGTGGCTGGATACATATAAAGTTAATCGCTCAAGGAATACTTACCTGATGTATAAAAACATCATAGACAAGCATATAATCGACTTGTCAGATATACCTTTACAGAGCCTTACACATTCAAGGCTACAAGTCTTGATAAATGACAGATCTGACAGGCCACGCACATGCCAACAGCTCTTACTTACTCTCAGGCAAGTATTAAAATCCGCTGCCAAATCCCAACTTATACCTATCAATGTATCTTATGAACTCTTTGACGGACTGGAGCTACCCACATACAAAAGCAAAGAAAAAGAGCCCTTACAGATTTAGAAATTAAGGCCATAAAGTCTGCAGATTTTACGGATAGAGAGAAATGTTTTGTATACTTGCTGTATGGCTGTGGTCTACGAAGAGGCGAGGCCTTGGCACTCACTAAATACGATATATCTTTTGAAAAGGCTGAGATAAGCGTAAATAAGTCCATGGCATTTGATGTGAACAGCTCTTATATAAAAGAAACCAAAACCGCAAGAGGGCAAAGGACTGTACCAATGCCCGTATATCTGAAGGACTTTTTAAAAGAATATATAAAGACCGTAGATAACTATCTGATCACCAAGGCAGACGGAGCTATGTCAACACAATCAAGCTTTGACAGAATGTGGGAACAGATTATAAAGAAGATGAATACCGCTGCAGGTGGTACTGATGAAGTCAAGGTTATTCACAACCTTACTCCTCACATCTTCAGGCATAACTATTGTACCCGTCTTTGCTATCAAGTACCGGCTATATCTACTAAAATGATTGCAAAGCTTTTAGGAGATACAGAGCGTATGGTATCGGAGGTATATAGCCACATCCTGGCAGAAAAAGAGCAAGTCAATGACTCCATAGAAAAGGCAATTTCTCTATAATTTTATTAGACATTTTTTAGACATCTTACTTTTAAAACCCTACTTTTAGACATTTTTAGACATCAAATCGGCTATAAAAACACTTACTTTTGCATATCGGAAAAATAAAGAAAAGTGGCTCAAAGCCTTTATTTACAAGGTTTTCAGCCACTTTTTTAATATCGGAATGACAAGACTTGAACTTGCGACCTCTTGACCCCCAGTCAAGCGTGCTGCCAAACTGCACCACATCCCGTAAAGTATTGATACAGTATTATTATATAAAACTTTTCAATATTTGCCAACAAAATTTTTTGCTGAAATTTCTATTCAATCAATGCAATATAAGTTGACAGTCTTTACAAATGTTATATAATATTAATTAATAATTAAATTTATCTTTATATTTTAAGGAGTTAGTATGAAAAAAAGATTTTATTTGGCATTATCAGCTCTTGCTATCAGTGCAGCACTTACAATACCTGTATTTGCCGGAACATGGAAACAGGATAATGTTGGATGGTGGTATGAAAGAGATGATAAAAGCTTTCCTAAATCTGTTTGGGAGCAGATAGACGGATCATGGTATTATTTTAACGAGAATGGTTATATGCTATCTAATCAATGGCTTGGCAATTACTATCTCGGATCTACCGGTGCGATGCTGACCAATACTGTTGTAGACGGATATCAGGTCGGTGCAGACGGTGCATATATCCCGGCTTCACAGTCTACAGGCAGCTCAAAATCAAATACTCAGAATACATCAACTTCAGCTTCTAAGAACAGTTCAAATACAGGAACTGTTGTAAATAACAGAGCTACTGATTATATATTAAATAAAAACAGCCATGTATTCCATTATTCAAACTGTACTGCAGTACAGAAGATGAGAGAACATAATAAATACCTTTTAGCGGAACAAGAGATGAGGCTATTTCCAAAGGATATACACCTTGTCAAATATGTCATCCTTAAAACTTGATACTATACCTAATAGTAAAACATTATTTCAAATAATATACTTAAAAAGACTATATATCAGTAAAAAAATATGGTATATGGTCTTTTTATATTGTACATCTTCTATGCTGTACGATTTCGTCATCAGTTATTTTTAACATATACTTCACTTTATCTATGTTTACAATCAATTGCTTTTATATTATTGTATATCTAAGTGACAATATTTTCTGCAGCCATACATACTGTATTTACAAAAGGAGCTTCCTGTATAATTTAAATGGTGGACGTTGAAAATTGAAAATACCTCAGAGTAAAATAAGACTACTGACTGGCAGGTTGGTAAATCTTATCAAACAGAGAGGTATCTACAATGAAGTCTAACACACAAAATACAAAAATTGAAGCAATTACAGAAACTACTTTGGTGCTCGGAATCGATGTCGGAAGTGAAACGCATTATGCAAGAGCTTTTGATTACCGAGGAATCGAGTATTCTAAGAAACCATTAAAGTTTAGTAATGATGAGGCCGGATTCGTGACGTTTAAGGCATGGATTCTGGACATCAAAGAAAAGCATGGTAAGGACAAAGTGGTTCCAGGAATGGAGCCTACCGGCCACTACTGGTTCAATCTTGGTAAGTTCCTTCAGGACAACGAGATGAAGCCGGTTCTTGTGAATCCTCATCATGTAAAGAAATCAAAAAGAACTCGACGATAACAATCCGACAAAGAACGATCGTAAGGATCCGAAAGTCATAGCAGGACTAGTTAGAGAGGGACGTTACATGATCCCATACCTGCCTGAGGGTGTTTATGCAGATCTTAGAACTGCATCTAACATGAGATTTCAGCTACAAGCGGAGCTTACAAGAATTCAGAATAGGATCAGTCGTTGGTTCAATATATATTTTCCTGAATACAAAACAGTGTACGGACAGTCGGATGCTAAAAGCGGAATGCTGATTCTTAAGGTGGCGCCACTTCCGGAAGATATCCTGACGTTGGGTATCGATGGGGTGAACCAAATCTGGCGAGATGCGAAGGTGAGAGCAGTTGGGAAAGCGAGGGCAAAGACCCTGATAGAAGCTGCTGAGCACAGTGTTGGAAGCAAAGAAGGTGAAATATCTGCAAGGATGGAAATCCGTATGCTGCTGGATGATTATGAGTCCAGAAATACTCGTCTTCAGGAAGTAGTAGCTCTGATTGAAGAGCTGGTAAAAAAGATTCCAATGGCTGAAAAGCTGTTGGAAATTAAGGGAGTAGGAATCAAGACGGTGTCGGGATTCCTGGCTGAAGTAGGCGATATAAGCCGCTTCAATAACCCAAAAGAACTGCAGAAACTTGCAGGTTTAGCATTGGTTGAGAATAGTTCGGGTAAACATAAGGGTGAGACAACAATAAGCAGACGAGGTCGAAAGAGACTAAGATATCTGCTCTTCGAGGTTGCAATGTCCCTTGTTTCAAAAAATCCGGAGTTCAGGGAACTCCACTCATACTATACAACCAGAAAGCTGAATCCATTAAAGAAGATGCAGTCGCTGATGGCTGTGGCGGCAAAGCTGCTCCGTGTCTTCTTTGCAATGCTGACCAAGGGGGTGGACTATGATTCCAAAAAGCTGGTTGGTGATATAAAGAGACCGGAAGTATATCTGCAGGCAGCATAAGCGTACAATGTAATCAATACAGCGGCCGTCCTATGGAGGTCACTAAACAAAGCAGAATGTAGCAGATAACGTCCACTGATCACAGTGCTGGTACAGGAAGCGAGTCAGTAATCAACAATACAAAGAATGAGCCGGTAGTCGGCAGGAATTGTAACCATGGGGCATGACCCCGTAAAGGAGCATAGCTGACACCCTGGTTATGGGCAGGCAGAACGAAGGAAGTTAGGACCTCTGGAGACAGAGATGATCCTGGTGGATATAGGAGGTTAGCTGCCATAGAGGGATGGGTATACACAAGGCCAGTAAAGCGAAAATCAATGACGTTTTATTTCGTGTACCCTTTTACCGCTATTTCAGTACCAGATACACCGAAATGTTTATAACTCTGGCTTATTTACTGAGACAGACAAGGTCAAAAAACCTTGAATTTTCAACAAAAAACACTTGATTATATGAGGAGGTTATAATGGCAAATATCATTGACTATATAAAATGGCGTGGAGATTTATCTTTTGATGTTTCTCCTTTTAATGAACTTGATAATGCGGTTTTTTCATTATTCTCCTATCTTGACTTAAAAGACTTACAAAATGAAATAAACTCAATAGGCGTTTCTCTTGCAGATGCCTGCAGATATCTAATTACTCATGACTATAACTACGGTTATATGAGTGAAATAAATGCTGATTTTTTGAATGCTCTGGCGACTTCCGACAGATTCGGTAAGGTTATGATACTTGATTATATAGATCTCTATCATGAGAAAAAATATCAATTTTCGTCAACCGGATTTATGTATGATGACAGTCAGATGTATATTGCATTCAGAGGAACCGATGACAGTATTGTTGCCTGGAAAGAAGACTTTATGATGAGTTTTTCAGTTATTCCGGCTCAGAAATTTGCACTGGATTTTCTAAAGAAGGTTATTTCACATCATCCGAATACCGACTTCATAGTAGGAGGACATAGCAAGGGCGGTAATCTTGCAATCTACTCCTGTGCCATGTGTGATGAAATTTTCAGGGACAGAATAACAACCATCTATAACAATGACGGCCCGGATCTTTGTGATGAAGTAATCAATAACGATATAATGAATGCTATCAAAGATAGAATAATCAAGATAGTTCCTGACTTTTGTGTGGTGGGAATGATTTTTAACAATACAAAGAATATAAAGGTTGTAAAAGCTGATAATATTGCTTTCTTACAACATGATATACTCAACTGGAACTGTATTAGAACAAACTTTGAATATGTTGATGATATAAATAAGGATGCCGACAAGTTCAACAGTTTTGTAGGTAAGGTATTGGAGAACACTGATTTAAGTAAGCGCAAGGAATACGTAAATAATTTCTTTGACAAGATAATAGACTCAGGCACAACTAGGTTACCTTGGGGTAAAAATAATCACACAACTTAAATATAGAAAGGGATTTGAGCCAATAATCTGTTCAAATCCCTTTTTTGCTTTTATACTTCATAAAGCGGTTTTATACGCCCCTCTTTTATCAGCTTTTCAACTTCTTCATCTTTATATCTCATTATTTCACCTCAATATATACCAATAATTTGCTATAAAATAGTATTAAAGTAGTTCTCGCTCCAAATCAAAGTCTAATCCGATCCTATCTAAGCTTACTTCTCGAACATCAAATTCTGTTCTTAAAATATCCAAGACTTCATAGTATGCCAATGCTCTTCCATCTTTAAACGAGTCTTTTCTATCACCTCTTGATTCTACAGCTGCTTCCCTTGCTCTTTCTATTATTCTTTCCACAATATATGCAATTCCCTCAATACTAATCTTTTCTGCCATATTATCCTCTTTAAGTAAAAAAGTTTTCATTAGAATATACCAAACTCCCAATATTACTTTACTATCATATTGTTATCTCCCTCAACGATTTCAAACATATCAGGAGGATACAAGTAATCCTCACCTGAGTCATCTATAATTCTATACCAACCACACTCTATAGATATTACTTCATAAATCTTATTATTTGTTAATACCAAAAAATCTGTTTTACCAACCCATTTAACCTTCATTTCTTTTTATCCCAATTCGTAGTTCACCCTTTGCTTTGATTGCATTTAACCAAAATACAACAAAAAAGATACCTAGATTAAAAAAAGACTCAAAGCCTTGTAAATCAAAACTTTGAGCCTTTTTACACTGATGAGACACCCGGGACTCGAACCCGGGACAACTTGATTAAAAGTCAAGTGCTCTACCACCTGAGCTAGTATCCCATAAATGAATAAATGCCTTGAACCGGAATCGAACCAGTGACACGAGGATTTTCAGTCCTCTGCTCTACCAACTGAGCTATCAAGGCATACTTGCGGGGACAGGATTTGAACCTGCGGCCTCCGGGTTATGAGCCCGACGAGCTTCCAGACTGCTCTACCCCGCGATAACTATATTCAGAATAAAACTCACTCTTAAAAAGAGTGACTGAACAATGGGGGAAGGTGGATTCGAACCACCGAAAGCAGTGCTAGCAGATTTACAGTCTGTCCCCTTTGGCCTCTCGGGAATTCCCCCCAAACTTATTAAGTTCTTTACTTTTACTCCTAAGAGTAAAAGCCGATAATCGGACTCGAACCGATAACCTGCTGATTACAAATCAGCTGCTCTGCCAATTGAGCCATATCGGCATGTACACTATACTATCATACGACTAATATAATGTCAATACCATCTTTTTTCAAAGACGAATGGGACCTACAGGGCTCGAACCTGTGACCCTCTGCTTGTAAGGCAGATGCTCTCCCAGCTGAGCTAAGATCCCATTTTTAAACTTAAAGGCTGGAATTCTTTAAGTAACGACCCGAATCGGACTCGAACCGACGACCTCCGCCGTGACAGGGCGGCGCTCTAACCAACTGAGCCATCGGGCCATATAAAGGTATGTACCTTCAAAACTGCGTACCAAACTCAAAAAATAAATTCCTTATCCTTTTGGTTAAACCCTCGACCTATTAGTAACCATCAACTTAATACATTACTGTACTTACATCTTGGCCCTATCTACCTCGTAGTCTTCAAGGGGTCTTACTGTTTTCACATGAGATATCCCATCTTAAGGGGGGCTTCACGCTTAGATGCCTTCAGCGTTTATCCCGTCCCGACATAGCTACCCTGCCATGGAGTTACTCTCCAACAGGTACACCAGCGGTCAGTCCGTCCCGGTCCTCTCGTACTAAGGACGGCTCCTCTCAAATATCTTACGCCCACGCCGGATAGGGACCGAACTGTCTCACGACGTTCTGAACCCAGCTCGCGTACCGCTTTAATGGGCGAACAGCCCAACCCTTGGGACCTGCTACAGCCCCAGGATGCGATGAGCCGACATCGAGGTGCCAAACCACTCCGTCGATGTGAACTCTTGGGAGTGATAAGCCTGTTATCCCCAGGGTAGCTTTTATCCGTTGAGCGATGGCAATCCCACTTTATGCCACCGGATCACTAAGTCCTACTTTCGTACCTGCTCCACCCGTCGGTGTCGCAGTCAAGCTCCCTTCTGCCTTTGCACTCTTTGAATGGTTTCCGACCATTCTGAGGGAACCTTCGAGCGCCTCCGATACTCTTTCGGAGGCGACCGCCCCAGTCAAACTCCCCGTCTGGCATTGTCCCCCACCCGGATAACGGGTGCAGGTTAGAAATCCAGCAATACAGGGGTGGTATCCCAACGGCGACTCTGCATAAACTGGCGTCTATGCTTCTACGTCTCCCACCTATCCTGTACGAGTATTACCGAATCCCAGTACCAAACTGGAGTAAAGCTCCATGGGGTCTTTCCGTCCTGGCGCGGGTAACCAGCATCTTCACTGGTACTTCAATTTCACCGGGTGCATTGTTGAGACAGCGCTCAAATCATTACGCCTTTCGTGCGGGTCGGAACTTACCCGACAAGGAATTTCGCTACCTTAGGACCGTTATAGTTACGGCCGCCGTTTACTGGGGCTTCAATTCAAAGCTTCGTTGCCTGACTTCTCCTCTTAACCTTCCAGCACCGGGCAGGCGTCAGCCCATATACTTCACCTTGCGGTTTCGCATAGACCTGTGTTTTTGCTAAACAGTTGCTTGAGCCTTTTTTCTGCGACCACTATTTCTAGTGGCACCCCTTCTCCCGAAGTTACGGGGTCATTTTGCCGAGTTCCTTAACAATGCTTCTCCCGCCGGCCTTAGGATTCTCTCCTCATCTACCTGTGTCGGTTTGCGGTACGGGTACATATAACACAATAGCGGCTTTTCTTGACGGCTCCCTAACCGACTTCCCTACTAAACTTCGGTACGCATCACGTTTTCCCTTTGCATGGTGGTTTTTCCTCCCATACAGGTACTTCGCTTGCCCCGGTTTTTGTCCTCCCGGGTTCGGTTTTAGTCTCCGTGTCCCCACAGTTCTGATTATATGTAGTACAGGAATCTGCACCTGTTATCCATCGACTACGTCTTTCGACCTTGCCTTAGGCCCCGACTTACCCTGAGTAGATCAGCTTTACTCAGGAAACCTTAGATATTCGGCCAAGAGGATTCTCACCTCTTTCTCGCTACTCATTCCGGCATTCTCTCTTCTTATTACTCCACCATTCCTTCCGGTATGGCTTCTACGCCTCTAAGAATGCTCCTCTACCAATGTATAATATACATTCCTAGGCTTCGGTGGTGTGTTTAGCCCCGGACATTTTCGGCGCAGGACCTCTCGACTAGTGAGCTGTTACGCACTCTTTAATGTATGGCTGCTTCTAAGCCAACATCCTAGCTGTCTTCGAAATCCCACATCCTTTTCCACTTAACACACACTTTGGGACCTTAGCCGTAGGTCTGGGCTCTTTCCCTTTTGACTACCCAACTTATCTCGTGTAGTCTGACTCCCGTCAATCATCTAGCCGGCATTCGGGTTTGATATCTCTTGGTAGGCTTTGACGCCCCCGCAAAAATTCAGTGCTCTACCTCCGGTAGACTAATAACGAGGCTAGTCCTAAAAACTATTTCGAGGAGAACCAGCTATCTCCGGGTTCGATTGGAATTTCTCCCCTATCCACACCTCATCGCCACCCTTTTCAACGGATGTGCGTTCGGTCCTCCATTCACTTTTACGCGAACTTCAACCTGGACATGGATAGATCACCCGGTTTCGGGTCTACACATACAGACTTATTCGCCCTATTAAGACTTGGTTTCCCTTCGGCTCCGTATCTTTAATACTTAACCTCGCCTGTACATGTAACTCGCCGGACCGTTCTACAAAAAGTACGCGGTTCACCTTTCGGTGTTCCACAGTTTGTAAACATAGGGTTTCAGGTTCTTTTTCACTCCCCTCCCGGGGTTCTTTTCACCTTTCCTTCACAGTACTATACGCTATCGGTCACTGACTAGTATTTAGCCTTGGGGGGTGGTCCCCCTGCTTCCCTAAGGTTTCTCGTGTCTCGTGGTACTCTGGATACTGCTGGATTCAATACATTTTCCCTTACACGGCTCTCACGCTCTTTGGCCCGCTTTTCCAAAACGGTTCAGGTAATATATCTTACTCGTGTTGCAGTCCTCTACCCCGCAGTGCACGCACCACGGTTTGGGCTCTTACGATTTCGCTCGCCGCTACTTTCGCAATCACTTTTGTTTTCTTTTCCTCCGGCTACTTAGATGTTTCAGTTCACCGGGTTCCCTTCTGTACGTTATGTATTGGCGTACAGATACTTGGAGTTCTTCCAAGTGGGTTTCCCCATTCAGACATCTGCGGATCACTGAATATGTGCTTCTCCCCGCAGCTTTTCGCAGCTTGTCACGTCTTTCTTCGGCTGTCAGTGCCTAGGCATCCACCCTACGCTCTTTATGTTTAACCTCTTAAATCATTTAGATTTAGTGTTTATGTACGATACTAGCGTGTATCATACACTATGTTTAAAAATTTATTTTTGTTATTTAAAATACTAACTACATTTGTAATTAGTACCTCGGATGTCTAATTATAAAATATTTATATAATTTCTCGTTTGGTATGCAGTTTTCAAGGTACATATTAGTTAAAGCTTTTGCTTTAACAATGGAGATGGAGAGATTCGAACTCTTGACCCCCTGCTTGCAAGGCAGGTGCTCTCCCAACTGAGCTACACCCCCATAAAATTGGCATCCACCTACTCTCCCATACCGTCTCCAGTATAGTACCATCGGCCGACTAGGTCTTAACCATCGTGTTCGGAATGGGAACGGGTGTGTCCCCTAGACGCATCGACACCAATAATTTTATGTTTTTAGTACCCTTTTAATTTAGTACTAAACAGTACTCACAACCCCTACTTTTTTCCTTAGAAAGGAGGTGATCCAGCCGCACCTTCCGATACGGCTACCTTGTTACGACTTCACCCCAGTTATCCTCCCTGCCTTCGGCAGCTCCCTCCTTACGGTTGGGTCACTGACTTCGGGCATTGATGACTCCCATGGTGTGACGGGCGGTGTGTACAAGACCCGGGAACGTATTCACCGCAGCATTCTGATCTGCGATTACTAGCGATTCCAGCTTCATATAGTCGAGTTGCAGACTACAATCCGAACTGAGACGTTATTTTTGTGATTTGCTTGGCTTCGCAGCTTTGCTTCACTTTGTTTACGCCATTGTAGCACGTGTGTAGCCCAAATCATAAGGGGCATGATGATTTGACGTCATCCCCACCTTCCTCCGGATTATCTCCGGCTGTCTCGTCAGAGTGCCCATCTTACTGCTGGCTACTGACGACAAGGGTTGCGCTCGTTGCGGGACTTAACCCAACATCTCACGACACGAGCTGACGACAACCATGCACCACCTGTATCCCTTGTCCCGAAGGTCTAGCTTCATTACAAAGCTATTCAAGAGTATGTCAAGATTTGGTAAGGTTCTTCGCGTTGCTTCGAATTAAACCACATGCTCCACCGCTTGTGCGGGTCCCCGTCAATTCCTTTTGAGTTTCATTCTTGCGAACGTACTCCCCAGGTGGAATACTTAATGCGTTAGCTTGCGGCACCGAAGAGTTTACCTCCCCGACACCAAGTATTCATCGTTTACTGCGTGGACTACCAGGGTATCTAATCCTGTTTGCTCCCCACGCCTTCGAGCCTCAACGTCAGTTGTCGTCCAGTAAGCCGCCTTCGCCTCCGGTGTTCCTCCTAATATCTACGCATTTCACCGCTACACTAGGAATTCCGCTTACCCCTCCGACACTCAAGCTATACAGTTTCCAAAAGCAGTTCATGGGTTGAGCCCACGCCTTTCACTTCAGACTTGCATTGCCGTCTGCGCTCCCTTTACACCCAGTAAATCCGGATAACGCTTGCCCCCTACGTATTACCGCGGCTGCTGGCACGTAGTTAGCCGGGGCTTCTTAGTCAGGTACCGTCATTTTCTTCCCTGCTGATAGAGCTTTACATACCGAAATACTTCTTCACTCACGCGGCGTCGCTGGATCAGGGTTTCCCCCATTGTCCAATATTCCCCACTGCTGCCTCCCGTAGGAGTTTGGGCCGTGTCTCAGTCCCAATGTGGCCGTTCACCCTCTCAGGCCGGCTACCGATCGTCGCCTTGGTGGGCCTTTACCTCACCAACTAGCTAATCGGACGCGGATCCATCTTATACCTATAAATATTTTACCCCTGCACCATGCGGTGCTGTGGTCTTATGCGGTCTTAGCGGAAATTTCTCTCCGTTATCCCCCTGTATAAGGCAGGTTATCCACGCGTTACTCACCCGTCCGCCACTAAGTCTGTTAAAATTTCACCCGAAGGCTTCCTTTTAACAGCTTCGTTCGACTTGCATGTGTTAAGCACGCCGCCAGCGTTCATCCTGAGCCAGGATCAAACTCTCATATAAAAGTTTAATCTAGCCTTCTCGCTAGCTTGCATCTGTTTTCACAGATCTACTGTTTTTTAAAGGTTTTAAATTCTGTTCGAATCTAAACGTTGTTTTTTCTGAAATCTCATCAATTATTATTAAAATAATTAAGTTATTTTCAGGGTTGTGTGTACTGTTTAATCTTAAATTATCAAGGTTCGTTTGCTTTGCTGTTTGAAACAGCTTAGCTATTATATCAGGCTCATTTCATCTTGTCAACAACTTTTTTTAAGTTATTTTGAAGAGTTTTTAAGCTTTTGCTCTTTTGGAGCAACTTTGATATATTATCATATCTATGTTATCTTGTCAAGAATGTTTTTAAACTTCTTTGACAAGAAACGGAGAAAGAGGGATTTGAACCCTCGCGCCGGTTGCCCGACCTACACCCTTAGCAGGGGCGCCTCTTCGGCCTCTTGAGTATTTCTCCTAATTTGCTTTCGCAATGCCTAGACATTATACAAGAATAACTCTAATCTTGTCAATAACTTTTTTAAAGTTTTTTAACACATTTTTGGCAAATCAATAAACTACATATTTTGGGCAAAGTCGATCCTGTGATTTATACTATTGGCAAGTTCTGTTAAACTCTTTAACTTGTCCGTTTTACATACAAATAATACATAACTGTCGCTGTCTATATCAATGCATGATACACAATACCCGTCTTTCATCCATCTATTGTCCAACTCTTTACACCAAGACGGAATATCCCCCTTCATCATCAAACATACTCTCATCTATGACAAGATTATTCTCATTTGCCAATTCTTCTATACTTGATAAGAATTCATCTTTTTCTTCTTTCCAGTCAAGCTCTGTTGCTATCCCGCTCTCAAGCATCTCATCCGCTACGGCAATCCAAACAAAGGTATCCATAGCATCTCTGTCTGTAATACCCCTATCCTCATATCTGTCCGCATTATCTTTAAAATACTCTCTCGGATGACAAAAACATCTGTCCATATTTTGTAAAAAATATTCATTATCCGATATGGTCTTTACAAGCTCTTTGTAGACCTTTGCATTAGCTATCTTGACATCTGCACTGTCAAACACAACTTCCCAACCTGAATAATCCGGCACTATATTATCCTTCATAAGGAGTTGAACCATATCCATTACCTTATCTTTGGCAAATCCTTCCTTTCCATAGATAATAATATTGTCGCTGTCATTAACATCCGATGTACTTACCTCAAATGATAATTCTCATCATCTTCATCTTTACATATCTGTACGAAATTCAATCTTCTGTTATTTACATCAATCTTTTTTGCCGGTGTCAAGACAATAAAATATATCTTACCGTTTCTTATAGAATCTAACAGGCTTTCGACCTCTTGCGCTGTACATTCGCCCTTTTCTGCTCCGTCAATATCAAGTTTCCAATCAGACTTTCTCTTGTTAAAGATATTAAACAACATACTCTAAGCTCCATTTTAATAATACTATATACAAAAATTCTAAGGAAATGTAAAAACACTTCCTTAGAAAAATTATCCAACACAATTATACAGATATGTAAACTACAATTTTAAAAAACTATACTGTTACTCATGTACATGCAATAATGCATGAGACTTATGTGAGAGCGGTTTATCAAAATATTCCTCATATAAAGATATAATATCTCTATTTTCATGAGAATATCTTATTTCAGAATTCTCATCCAAGAAATAAAGCTTCTTTCCTCTGTTAAATGCAAGCTCATAGCCATCCTTTACAGGTTGTCCGCCACCGCCTACGCAGCCTCCCGGACATGCCATTACTTCGACAAAGTCATACTTTGCTTCGCCTCTCTCTTATCTTATTCAATAGTTTTCTTGTATTACCAAGTCCACTCACTACAGCAATATTCAATTCAATATCATCAATATTAAACTTAGCCTCTACAGTTCCGTCATTCTCCTGGAACGCCTTACTTCTTACAGGCTTAAATGCATCTGCGGGTGGATTTTCTTTCTTTATTATGCTGTATGCGGTTCTGAGTGCCGCCTCCATTACTCCTCCGGTAGCACCGAATATTACACCCGCTCCCGAATAGTCACCCATCGGTCTGTCGGCTACCACATCCTCAAGACTCTTAGGATCTATATGAAAAGCTCTTATCATACGGGTAAGCTCTCTTGTTGTAAGAGCAATATCCACATCATGACCTGCATATTCACCATGGAAGAGTTCCATTTCTCTTTCGCCCTTTTTAGCCACACAAGGCATTATAGAAACAGATACCATATTCTCAGGTTTTACACCTATTTTTTCAGCAAAATAAGACTTCATTACAGCACCGAACATCTGCTGTGGTGACTTAGCTGTTGAAAGTGATTTTGTCATTCTCGGGTATTGTGATTTTACAAATCTTACCCAACCCGGACAACAGGACGTAAACATGGGTCTGTCACCGATAAGTCCGTTTGTGTATCTGTGTACAAACTCATTTGCCTCTTCCATAATTGTCAAGTCTGCTGAGAATGAGGTATCAAACACATAGTCTGCACCCATCTTCTTTAATGCATCTACGATCTTTCCTACAGTTGCATCCTTATCCTTAAGCCCGAACACTTCACCCCACGCCGTTCTTACAGCAGGTGCAATCTGGACAACAACCGTCTTTCAGGATCGGCGATAGCTTCCCAGAACTTTGAAGTATCATCTCTTTCGCTAAGTGCACCTACAGGACAATGTGTTATACACTGTCCGCAAAGTGAACAGTCGGCTTCTTCAATCTTTTTATATCCGGTTACGTTTACTGTAGTTCTTGCTCCTGTACCGTGAAGATCCCAAACACTTAAACTCTGCATCTTATCACAAACCTGTATACATCTCATACATTTAATACATTTGGATGAATCTCTTATAAGTGGGAAATTCTTATTCCACGGCTGTTTTTCAAGTTCAACAGCAAACGGTATCTCAAGTATATTTAAGTCATTGGCAACTTTTTGAAGTGAACAGTTGCCGCTCTTAGCGCATATTACACATCTGTTGTCATGCTGTGAAAGTATCAGCTCAACAGTCTTTCTTCTGTCTCTAATTACTTTTTTACTGTTTGTAAAGATCTCCATACCCTCTTCACATACATTATTACATGATGTGATAAGCTTATCTTTACCCTTTAATTCAACAACACATACTCTGCACGCCGCTATCTCATTCAAACCTTTTAAGAAACATAATTTCGGAATATCTATATTTATTCCTGCCGCCGCTTCCATAATAGTAGTATTTTCTTTTACGGAAACAGGTACATTATCAATAGTTAAGTTTACCATATACTCTCCCTACCTCCTTTGAAATACCGAAGCCGAAGTGGTCACATCTTAAACATCTGCCTGCCTCTTGCTTAGCTTCTTTTTCTGTCATGCAATTTTCAACACCGTCAAAATCGAGAACTCTTTCACAAGCTTCTCTTTCTGTAAGCTCAACTCTACCACAAGGACTCTTATCCTCAAGACTTGCCTCAGGAATTTCTACATCCACACTTATTTCATGATGATATCCCAAATATTCATCAATATTTGCCGCTACCACCTTTGCCGCACCGATTGCCTTTATAACTGTAGAAGGTCCGCTTGCACAGTCTCCTCCTGCAAATACACCCGGCATCTCTTTAAATGCACCTGTAGAATCTGTAATTATCTTTCCGTTAGACACAGGGATTCCCGCTTCCTCGAAATGCTTTGTCTCTATATTTTGTCCGATTGCAACCACAAGTATGTCACAAGGAATATAAACATCTTCCTCACCTGTAGCCTTTACACTTGCTCTTCCGTCTTTAATAGAGCTGATCATCTGAGGTTTTACATATATACCCTTTATATTATTGTTCTCATCAACATCTATAGCGGATGGTGCCATAAGGGTTCTAAGCTCAACACCCTCTGCAACCGCCGCCTCTATCTCAGCAGGTAAAGCTGTCATATCGGCAACTCTTCTTCTATATGCAATACTTACTTTCTTTGCACCCATTCTCTTTGCAGTTCTGACCGCATCCATGGATACATTCCCGCCACCAATTATACAAACATTCTTGCCTGTAAGATCTTTTATAATATTCTTTCCTACATCACGCAAGAATTCTACAGCAGATACCACTCCGTTTGCATCTTCATGCTCAAGTCCCAGTTTCTTATCTGTACTTGCGCCTATAGTTATAAGCACAGCATCAAAAGCATTTCTCAAGTCATCAATTGAAATATCTTCTCCAATCTTGAGACCATGCTTAACTTTTACACCTGTTTTTAAAATAGCCTTGATATCATCATCAAGTCTGTCCTTTGGCAGTCTGTAATTCGGAATACCGTATCTTAACATACCGCCAAGCTCAGGTAACATCTCATATACGGTTGTCTGATGTCCCATAAGCTGGAGGAAATAAGCCGCACTAAGTCCACCCGGTCCACCACCGAGTATTGCAACTTTCTTACCTGTAGACGGAGCACATTTTGGAGGATCTACTTCTCCCGCAAAATCTGCTGCAACTCTCTTTAAACCACGAATATTTATAGAGTCGTCCACCATATTTCTTCTACATCTTGCCTCACAAGGATGCTCGCAAATAAATCCGCAAGTAGTAGGGAAAGGATTATCTTTCCTTATCAATCTTACAGAATCCGCATATCTGCCTTCCTTTATAAGAGCAATATACCCCGGTATATCTACCTGTGCAGGACATAAATTTACACAAGGTACAGGCTGATTGTATGAGCATGTACATCTGCCATGTGCTATATGTTCGATATAGTCATCTCTATATCCTATAATACCTTTGTAAACCATGTTTGCCGCTTCATAGCCTATGGCACAATCCGCTGATTCCATGATACTTAGGGCTGTCTTTTCCATTAATTTTAAAGACGCCATACTGCCCTTACCGTCAAGCACGTTTTCGATCAGCTTTTCAAGCTGTCCTAAGCCGATTCTGCATGGAACACATTTACCACAAGTCTGAGCGTGAGCCAATTCCAAGAAAGCTCTTGACATATCAACCGGGCAAAGCCCAGGAGGAGATGCCTCGATTCTTCTTTCCAAATTTTTGTATAGCTCCTCCATAACAATTCTGGCTCTACTTGGGGAGACTATTTCTAATCTACTCATACCTCTTACTCCTAGAATTATTTAACCGTTTTACCGGCAGATTAAATATATGTAAATGAATTACATATATAGATTTTAAATTGTCTATTTCATGAAATAATAAGAGTACATATCCTTATATTTATTTGATACGAACTTTATGGTTTTATTATATACTTTTTTTCTCACAATTTGTAATACTTTTTTTCAAAAAAGTATTTTTATTTAACATGTTTGTTTGTTATTTAACTAGCGTCTTTTTACAAAAAGTCACAAAAAGACACTTCTATAAGTGTCTTTAACTTATAGAAGTATCTTTTATTACATCTTTTATTTTCTGGTACTTAAATCCCTGCCTCATTATTGATACAATTATTTTTTTGTTTTTTTATCCGGTTCTTCATTTTCAAAGTAATGTTTCTTATCAAGAAGCTTTTTTTTATCATTGGCTCTTCATCTACTTCCAATGATTCCAAGGCATTATCTATAATCTCTTTGTTTATGCCCTTTTCCATTAATTTATATTTTAATTTCATTTTGCTGTACTTATCTTTATATGTATTGATGTATCGATCTGCGTATCTTTCATCATTTATATATCCGAATTTTTTTGCCTTTTCTATAGCATCTTTTATGGCTTCTTCCGGATAAAATGAGAGCTTCAGCTTTTTTATTATATCATTTTCCGACTTAAAGGATTTCTCAAGTATATGCATAAGTCTTGCAAAAGCTCTCTTCTTTAAAACCGGATAGATGGTAATATAATATTCCTCTTCATCTATCTCTTTTCCAACAGCAATATCCAGCCTTCTGATCTCTCCATTGTACAATCCAAGACTTTCTCCGTCTTGAAATATAACTTTACTTTTTTTAGTATTCAGAGGGATAATTTCACTTACAATCAATCTTCTTCCTCGAGCTCTATTCCTGTTGCTTCATCCATATCATCTTCTATGAGTGAACCGTCAAATTCTTCTTCATCATCTACAGAATCATACTCCAGAGTTTTGCCGTTTTTTTCGTCTTCCTGTACAAATTTTTCTCTGATCTGTTCCTCTATTCTCTGACAAATTTCAGGATTTTCCATAAGGAAGGTCTTGGCATTTTCTCTTCCCTGACCTATTTTATTTCCTTCATAGGAGTACCATGCACCACCTTTTTCCACAACGTCACTTGCAACCGCCAGGTCAAGTATCTCTCCGGACTTTGATATACCGAGTCCGTACATTATGTCAAACTCCGCCTCTTTAAATGGAGGTGCCACTTTGTTTTTAACGACCTTTATTCTGGTCTTGGTTCCTATGATATCACCGCCCTGCTTTATCTGCTCAACTTTTCTTACATCAAGTCTTACAGATGCATAGAATTTTAAGGCTCTACCTCCGGTGGTGGTCTCAGGGCTTCCAAACATTACACCTATCTTATCTCTGAGCTGGTTGATAAATATAACTATACAATTGCTCTTGCTTACTATACCTGTAAGCTTTCTGAGTCCCTGGCTCATAAGTCTTGCCTGTAATCCCATATGGGAATCTCCCATATCGCCTTCTATCTCACCCTTTGGTACAAGCGCCGCTACAGAGTCGACTATTATAATATCAATAGCACCGGACCTTACCATTGTCTCTGTAATTTCAAGTGCCTGCTCTCCATTATCAGGCTGTGATACGTAAGCTCGTTTATATTTACACCTATCTTCTCTGCATAAGCAGGATCAAGCGCATGCTCAGCATCAATAAATGCCGCAATACCGCCAAGCTTCTGAGCTTCCGCAACCATATGAAGTGCTACTGTTGTCTTACCTGATGACTCCGGTCCGTATACCTCTATGATTCTTCCCTTTGGAATACCGCCTACACCTAATGCTATATCAAGTCCCAGTGAACCTGTAGGAATGGTCTCTACAAACATATGTGTATTTCCGTCTCCAAGTTTCATTACTGAACCCTTGCCGTATGCTTTCTCTATCTGTGTCAAGGCAGACTCAAGCGCTGCCTGTTTCTCACTTTTTTTCCATTACTCTTTTAACCTGTTGTGCTGCTTTGGAACTTTTTTCCTTCTTCATAACAACCTCCATCGAATGTATGTTCTTGTTTTATTGTATATGCTTCTCTTTTATTTGTCAACAATGATATAAAGGGAATTAAAATTAAGACATAAAAACTAAGAATATAAAGTACTTATTGAATTTTTTGAAAAATAGAATATCTGCCATGTGATATGATTGTAACATAAAAAAGGCAGGATTGCATCAATTATGCATCCTGCTTTAATATATTATTTATCCTTACTGTTTGCAGTGATTTCACCTTCACCTACACCTTCTGTAGACTCCTTCATAAATAAAACTTTAGGTGTCAAAACTATCAATATAAGATCCATCCATATACTGTAATTTCTTATGTAGTGTAAATCGAGCTTTAATTTATCATAAGGTGTTGTATTATACTTACCGTGAACCTGTGCATATCCTGTGAGTCCCGCCTTCATTTTAAGTCTCATTGAAAACTCCGGCAGCTCTTCCATATACTCTGCAGCAATCTCCGGTCTCTCAGGTCTTGGACCTACAAGGCTCATCTCTCCCTTTATTATATTAAAAAGCTGTGGAAGTTCGTCAAATCTGGTAGCTCTTAAATCTTTCCGACTGCCGTGATTCTGTCATCATCTTCTCCTGCAAGTCTTGCTATACCGTCTTTTTCCGCATCCTCTCTCATGGTCCTGAACTTATATATTTCAAAGAGCTTTCCATCCAGTGTAAGTCTGGTCTGCTTATAGAAAACCGGTCCTCTGTCTGTAAGATGTATTGCCGCACCGAACATAACAAACAGAGGCAGTGTAAATATTATACCTATTACACTGACTACAACATCTATAATTCTCTTTACAAGCATCTGATCGGCTTGCAGTCCTTCATTCCTTGAAAGAAGTATCGGTGTATCAAAAAGATTCAAATTTGTGGAGGTTCTGATCAAGATATCACTTATCTTAGGTATCATATATACTCTGACACCTGCATCATAGCATTTCTTTAAAAGCAGATTTCTTTCATGTGAAGGTATATCGCCTACAACCATTCCTTCAAACTCCTCCGCTCTTTTCATTATTTCATCAATACCGACTTTGGTACTTATTACTCCGCCGATTATGTACTTGTCATCTCTTGCACCTATTTTTTCCATTATAGAAAATACCGGTCTGTTTCCATAGACAACAAGGAGTCTTCTAGGTGGAAAAAGTACACCGTATATCCACTGAAATAAAAAAACCCAGACACACACCAATGCAGCATCTATAAGAGTTAAAATTATAAACGATGTCGGTGCATGAAACCTTTTATCAACCAGTGCCAATATAAAATATCCTATTACATTAGCTATCAAAAGCGATAAAATATGAGAATAGATTATATTGCCTCTTTTTAAATAACCTATCCTTAAGCCGCCGTATGTCTGCAGAAAGAAAAATAATAACATTCCATACATTGCAGCCAACAGCCAGATTCCTCTTCTCCAGAATCTTACTTCTATAATAGTATTCAGATAAAAATGCCATAGCGCCCAATAAAGCCCTATTTCAATGAGCAATATGATAGCTGCCGAACCGAATTTTACAATTCGTTTATACTGTTCCTTTGTATTCATATCTCCTCCAATACCTCTCTCACTCCGATACTATTGTAGCATACTTTTTTTGTATATATCACTAATTTTACATTAAGAGATGAAACTTTTATACAGATCTTAGCAGACTTTCAAGTTCATCATAGTTTTCAATATGATTAACCCTATCCCTTAATGCCGATGAGCCCTTCATACCATGAGTATACCATGCAACATGCTTTCTCATCTTTCTTATTGCCATTATTTCATCATCATATTGCATTTGCAGTTTACAATGTTTGAGTATCATATCTACAACTTCGTCTTTTGTAGGCTTTTCTATACTTTCCCCGTTCAAATATCCTCTGATCTCTTTGAATATCCACGGATTTCCTCTTGCCGCCCTGGCAATCATTATTCCGTCACAACCCGTATACTCATACATTTCTTTTGCGCTTTTTCCGTCTATAACATCTCCGTTTCCAATTACCGGAATACCAAGCTCTGACTTTACGGCCTTTATAATGCTCCAATCCGCCTTACCCGAATAATACTGCTCTCTGGTTCTGGCATGCACGGCAACAGCACTCACTCCTGACGCCTCAGCTATCTTTGCAATCTCGACTGCATTGATATTGTCGTCATTGAAACCTTTCCTTATCTTTAATGTAACAGGCTTTTTTACGCTCTTTACAAGCTTTGTAAGTATCTCCTCTACAAGTTTCGGATTTTTCATAAGCGCCGAGCCTTCACCGTTATTTACTATTTTTGGCACAGGACAACCCATATTGAAGTCGAATATATCAAAGTCTCTTTCCTCTATACTTGCGGCCATCTGTGCAATTATATCCGGGTCCGATCCGAAAAGCTGCAATGCAATAGGATGTTCCCTTTTATCTATTTTCATAAGCGGTTCTGTATTTTTATTTTTAAAATAGATAGCCTTTGCACTCACCATCTCTGTAACAAGAAGTGAAGCTCCCATTTCTTTGCATAAATGACGAAATGGCAAGTCACTTACACCTGCCATTGGTCCTAGGCATAAACCGCCCTCTATATTTATATTTCCGATTTTAAAATCTTTTAGCATTATTCCTTATTCTTCCTAAAAACAAACAGCTTTGAAAAAATATAATTAAGTATAACTACGACCACACTTGAAACTATCTTTGCAATTATCCAGTTTTGCTTTAATACATCCACTCCCACAAACATAATCGCCGTGTCCAAAAAACCTGTAAACAATCTTGCCGTAACAAAAGCAAATAATTCCTGTGCAAGTTTTGAAAGTCCAAAACTTTTACTTTTAAATACCCATATTTTATTTGTTATAAGGCAAAAAGAACGGATAATATCCATGCAATTGTATTGGATAACAAGTTCGGAAATTGGAGTTTCGTGTAGCAAATATGGTATGCCGCAAAATTTACGAGAGTAGTCAGTACACCGAATATAAGATACAGTATTACACTCTCATATTTTTTTATATAGTATGATATTCTTTCAAGCATATTATTCTACACTCTCTCCCAATATCACCACTTTATAAAATAATTCCAATTGTGACAAAAGCTCTTCTTTTTTTCTTTGGTATAAGCTTATCTTCAATCCGCTCTCTATTTCATCAAAGTAAAAGTCTCCGTCATCAACTCTTACACAAAAGCTCAAATTTCCGAATTTATCAAATTCCATAGTAAGTATGCCTCCCGCCTCTTCGGCAAAAGACACACACATTATTTTCAGCTCATTTTTTATTTCATCCGGCAAAAACTTGAACTTTTTATTGAAATAATACTTCTGCACATATGAACTTGCACCACACAGTACTGTATTTTCACCGTTTGTCCAATCGTAATTATATCCGTCAATCATTTCAGGCATATTATCTTACCAAAAGCTTGCTTATTCTGAATTGATCTTCCGATATATCCTTAGTCATTGCCAATGCTTCCTGAATATCAAAGTCAACAAACTCACCGTTTTTGTATGCAACAAGTCTGTTTGAATGACCGGCCAATAAAAGCTCTACAGCCTTTGCGCCCATAATTGATGCATAAACTCTGTCCTTACATGTAGGAGCACCACCTCTTTGCATGTAACCGAGGATTGTAGCTCTTGTCTCGATTCCTGTAGCAGCTTCAATTCTCTTTGCCATGGAAGTTGAATGTCCGATTCCCTCGGCATTGATTATGATATGATGCTTTTTTCCACGTTTTCTGTTTTCAATGATTCTGTCAATCAACACCTGCTCGTTTCCGTCATATCTCTCAGGTAAAAGTACATCCTCGGCACCGTTTGCAAATCCGCACCAAGTGCAATATATCCTGCATTTCTACCCATTACCTCAATTATCGAACATCTCTCATGTGATGTGGAAGTATCTCTTACCTTATCAATAGCTTCCATTGCAGTATTTACCGCAGTATCAAATCCTATAGTATAGTCTGTACATGCTATATCAAGGTCGATAGTTCCCGGTATTCCTATAGTATTGATTCCAAGTGCTGAAAGCTTTCCGGCACCTTGGAACGATCCGTCACCACCTATAACGACAACTCCGTCTATACCATGTTTTCTACAGATTTCAGCACCCTTTTTTTGTCCCTCCGCTGTAGTAAACTCCTGACATCTTGCAGTATAAAGTATTGTACCGCCTCTGTGAATAATTTCAGATACGCTGGTGCTGTCCATATCTACTATCTCTTCCTGTAAAAGTCCTGCATAACCTCTCATGATTCCTTTTACATTTATTCCGTTATGTATTGCTGTTCTAACTACCGCTCTGATAGCTGCATTCATTCCCGGTGCATCACCACCACTTGTCAAAACACCTATAGTTTTTATTGCCATATATTTCCTCCTATTTTAAAAAACGGATCTACTCTTTTTTTTCTATATGTAATTCATATAATATATCTAAGTAAAAATACACATATATAAATATCTACATTATTTTATATTAATGAAAAACATTTTTCAATAGTCTTGTCATGGAATTAACAAATTCTATTTTACAAAATGCAAAGAGCATTATCAAAAAATCTAAAAATAGATTTCTTAATAATGCCCTTTTATATGCACGTCTTGCTTCGAATGCCATTCACAAGCGTTACAAAAGCAGTTAGCTCTGCGGCGGCTATCTCACGGCACATGAAAGGTCTTCCTTAGTGCTGCTACATTCCTGTCCTGACACGGTTCGAAAGTTTCCATTGCGTGGGGACCCCCGCTTCAACACCACTTACTCCAGACTGCCAAGCAAATGAACACCCTAGGCAAGACATCACCCCTACTAAAGCGGATTGTAGGTACAGGACACCGCTATCTTCCCGGCTGTGCATTAACAAGTATACTTGCAATGATCTATATTTGTCAAATGATTTTTAATGTGCTAAAACAATTGCTCTTTCATCCTTTCAAGCAAACTTATAGTAAATTCCATCCTGTCCTCGGTTGAGATCTTCTCCTTATCCCTGTACTCCCAGTTCAATACCTTATCATATTTTACAGACAAATTCTTTCCGAAAGACTTTAAGAAAGCATCCAGGTTATCCATTTTTATATCCTTATTTTCTCTCATTGTCCACTTTATCTGCAACTTATTCACAATAATATCGGTTATAAACATACTGCTTGCCAGAGCCTTTATTCTTGCAACATACAAAAGATTAGCCACAGACTTCGGCATCTCACCGAATCTGTCTATAAGCTCATCCTGCATATCAAGGAAATCCTCCTCGGTTTTTACCAATGCTATCTTTTTATATATCTCAAGCTTCGTCTCTTCATTTGAAATATAGCTGCTTGGAATATAGGCACTGCTGTCTATCTCCACACTTGCCTCTACGTCCTCTTCCACAGGCTTTCCTGTCTTTAAAGCTCTGACTGCAGTATTTAAAAGTTTCACATACAGGTCATATCCTACCTCTTCCATATGGCCATGCTGTGTCACACCAAGAACATTTCCCGCTCCTCTTATCTCAAGATCTCTCATCGCAATCTTTATTCCGGAACCGAGTTCCGTAAACTCTCTTATTGCCTTAAGTCTCTTTGAAGCTTCCTCGGACAAAAGTTTATTTCTTGTGTACATAAGGAAGGCATAGGCACTTCTTTTGCTTCTTCCGACTCTACCTCTAAGCTGATAAAGCTGTGAGAGTCCAAGTCTGTCCGCATCATGAACGATTATGGTATTGGCATTCGGAACATCAAGACCTGTCTCCACTATGGTTGTGGTCACCAATACATCGACATCACCATTGATAAAATCGACCATTCTTTCTTCCAAATGTCTCTCATCCATTCTTCCATGCACATATTCCACATTAATATCCGGCAAGAGTGCTCTGACATGTGCGGCAACTTCTTCTATATTGTTGACTCTGTTATACAGATAATAAACCTGACCGCCTCTGGCAACCTCTCTTCTGATAGCCTCTTTAACCGTCTCATCATGGTATTCCATTACATAGGTCTGTATCGGCTTTCTGTCAACAGGCGGCTCTTCCAATACCGACAAATCTCTGATACCTGAAAGTGACATATGAAGAGTTCTGGGTATCGGTGTTGCGGTAAGAGTAAGCACATTTACATTCTCACAAAGCTGTTTCAGTTTCTCCTTATGTCTTACACCGAATCTTTGCTCCTCATCCACTATTACAAGTCCGAGTTTTTTCGGCACTACATCCTTTGATAAAAGTCTGTGTGTTCCTATCACTATATCCACAAGCCCTTTTTCCAGATCACTGACAGTCTGATTCTGCTCTTTCTTTGTATTAAATCTTGAAAGCAAACCTATTTTTACAGGAAAATCCTTCATTCTCTGAACAAATGTATTGTAATGCTGTCTTGCAAGAATAGTTGTCGGAACAAGGTAAAGTACCTGATATCCCTCCTGTATTACCTTAAATGCAATTCTTAAGGCAATCTCGGTCTTACCATATCCCACATCTCCGCATATCAGACGATCCATTATCTTTCCGCTCTCCAAATCTCTCTTAGCATCCTCTATGGCTTTTATCTGATCATATGTCTCCTCATACTCAAACATTTCTTCAAACTCTCTTTGCCAAAGAGTATCCTCGCCGTAAAATACACCCTGTCCTTTAAGTCTGGCGGCATAGAGTTCCACAAGCTCTTTAGCCATCTCTTCAACTTCAGTCTTTACTCTTGATTTGGTCTTGCTCCACTCCACTCCGCCAAGCTTATTGAGTTTAGGCTTTTTTATTTCTCCGCTGCCGTATTTTTGTATTCTGTTCAGCTTTGAAACCGGTACAAAGCAGTTGTCACCACCCTGATATTCAATCTTTACATAGTCCTTAATTACATCGTCTCTTTCTATCTTTTCTATACCTTTATAGATTCCAAGACCATGATCTTCATGTACTATATAATCACCTATATGCAATTCGCTTAATGAGGTTACTCTGTCACCCTCATATTCTTTCTCTCTTCTCTTTTTCTTCCTAGGAGTTTTAAAAATATCCGTTTCCGATATCAGCGCAAAATTGATCGCCGGATATTCAAAGCCGGAGTGAATATTCCCAACAAATATTGCAATCTGCCCCGGAGCAATACTTACATCTTTTTCCCCTTCCGAAAAGAAAGCATCCAAAGAATAATCATTTCTAAAGCTGTCGGCAAGTCTCTTTGCTCTGGTCTTTGAGGCACAAACAAGAGCAACTCTGGTTTTATCAGACCTGTACTTTTTCAAATCATCTACAAGATTTGTAAAATCTTCATGATATACTCCGCTCATTCTTGAAAACACCGAGTACATTGCTTTGATTTCCAATTCCTTTATTCTGTTATCAAGCCCTGTAAGTGCAATACTCGGCGCTTTATTTAAGCTGTGAAACACCTCATCCGCTCCGAATATATCGGGAATATCCTCTTTTTTTGTACTGCCCCGATTCTATTCTTCCCGCTGCACTTTGATTATATTCATCCTCCGTTTTTCTTGCCTTGTCCATTGTTCTTGCAGGCTCATCAATATATATAAGAGTATTTTTATAATCAAAATATCTTAAAAATGACTGTTCACCTCCAAGTACCTTTTCTCTTGCCGGATAGATATTTACATAATCCAGCTCATCAATTGATCTTTGACTTGCGGGATCGAAGCTTTTCATAGCATCTATTTCATCATCCCAAAGTTCTATTCTTACAGGATATTCTTCAGTAAGCGGAAAAATATCTATTATTCCACCTCTTATGGAAAACTGTCCGGGATTGCTTGTCTCAAAGCTTCTCTCATAGCCTATATCCGTTAGCTTTTTTGATATCTCTTCTATATCGATAATATCTTCCTTTTTTATCTCCAAAGTGGTTTCGCAAAACTTATAATAATCTTCAAGTTTATCCATAAGGGCATCCACAGTTGTTACTATGACTCCGCTCTCATCTTCTCTTAAATGTTTCCATACTTCCACTCTTTTTGCTGTTATCTGTGAAGATCTTATATCTGCCGTAAAAAACAAAAGATCCCTTGCAGGATATAGGTAAACCTCGTCCAAAAAGCAGCCTATATCTTCATATAGCCTGCCCGCATTGTCCTCATCATATGATATAACAAGTTTCCAAGCCTTTTCTTCTTTCATCAGCTCGGAAATCAGATGTGCTTTTCCCGGCTCGGACATATCACTGACCTGTACCGGGAATCTTTCTTTTTTTATACTCTCTTCTAAAGATTCAAAATCCGCTAATCTCTTTAAGGGATTTTCAAATAAACTCATATTCTTCCTTACTTTGTCTTTTTGGTATTGTATCTGTTCATTGCAGTATCGTACTGACCGTCCACCATAAGCTTTATTGCTTCTATGGCATCAAATGCCGCCTCATCCAAAAGTTTCTTGTCTGTATCGCCAAATCTGCCAAGCACATGATCTGCCAGATCCATCTTCGCCGGCTTTTCACCTACTCCCACCTTGACTCTTGGAAAATCGGATGTTCCCATATGTGCGATCAATGACTTAATACCATTGTGACCGCCTGCACTACCCTTTAATCTGATACGCAAATTCCCCGGTTCCAAGTTTATATCATCATAAACCACTATGACATCTGCAGCTTCTATCTTAAAGTAATCCATAAAGGCTCTCACAGATTCTCCGCTATTGTTCATATAAGTCTGCGGCTCCAAAATAATTGCCTTTTCATTACCTATTCTGACCTTTGCAAAAAGTCCCTTATATTTTCTTTCGGATATATCCTCGCCAAGCTCATATGCAAGTTTTTCCACAACATAAAAACCCGCATTATGTCTGGTATTTACATACTCTCTTCCGGGATTACCCAAACCAACTATTAACTTCATTTTACTTTCTTTTCTATCTTTATCAAATAAACTATTTAATATACCAAGTAATGCCATTGTAAAATTATATAGCCGGGCTATATAGCTTTCCTCTTATATTTCCGGATACCTTTATCTCTTTATATTCTACCGGATACATTCTTGTAGACATCACCTGTTTACCGTCATTTACAAATATTTCCACAGAACTTGCATCAATCATAAGTCTTAGATTTTCTATACTCTTGGTTCTTAAAAATCTTTTTTCTCTACCATATCCGTTTGCAATAAATGAAAGCTCCAAATCCCCTCTGCCTGCATCAAAATCAAGCTTTAAAGTATCAAATATTTCTATCTCAAACCTATCACCGAAGTTTTGAAGTTCTAAATCAAATGCTCTCTTATCATCCAAAACTTTATAAGAAGTATTTTCTTCGTCATACTCAAACAGCTCTTTCTTAAGTGTTCAAATTCTTTAACAGGCTTCATATACAATGTATTATTGGCAAAGTCAAGCTCTCTGAATACACTCATACAATGCTGATATCCGTATTCTATAGTGGGATTTGTATAGCTTGCATCAGGCATACCCATCCATCCAAGCAAGAGTCTTCTTCCGTCATGCACAAATGTCTGTGGTGCGTAAAAGTCAAACCCGAAGTCAGCTTCCTTATACTCTGTTATAAAACCGTTGGTTCTAAAATCCCCTTCTATAATAAAGTATCCGCAGGAGTAAATATTTTGGAATTCATATTTTCCTCCCTCAAGTCCCTGTGGACATGCCATCAAAATCCATTGTCCGTTTATCTCAAAAAGGTCCGGACATTCCCACATATATCCGATTCTTGCCATGGTCTCAAATGTACGGATATGCTTCCAGTTATCGAGATCTTCAGACTCAAAAACCAGCACTTCTCCCTTATCTTCCATAGTTCTGGCACCGATTACCATATAGTATTTGCCCTCATATTCAAATACCTTCGGATCTCTTACATGGCAGGACAGTCCTTCCGGGTAGTCCTTATTATACATAACTACCTTACCCGAATCCGCATTTATCCCGTCCTTACTTGTTACATGAACGGTATTATTCTCTCTACCCTCGTATATATAGTCAAAGTCTCCATCTTTTTTTACATTTCCGGTATAGAAGATATGCATGATATCATCCTTTATAATAGCCGAGCCTGAGTATGCTCCGCTTTTATTATAGTCATACTCAGGTGAAAGGAATATCGGTGCTTCCTCCCAGTTTATAAGATCCTTTGACTTTAGATGTGCCCAGTATTTATTACCACCTGTCGGCTCATATGCGTACTGATAAAACACATGATAATATCCTTTAAAAAAGCAAAGCCCGTTAGGATCGTTCAGCCATCCGCTCTTTGGTTCTATATGATATTTTTGTCTCCAATTATTCATTTTATTTCCTATCTATTGATTATCACTTACCTGTCTGTTACTGATTTCAAGAAGCTTACTTCTCATTTCATTTTCTATATTTCTTAACTCGGCTTCCGCTTCTTTTCTTTTCTTTCTACCCTCATCCTGTATCTTTATAACTTCATCAAATGTGGATATAAGAGTTTTATTTGTGCTCTTTAATGTCTCAATATCTATTATTCCACGCTCGGATTCCTTGGCTGTTTCTATGGTAGCGGCCTTTAAGCTTTCGGCATTTTTCTTTAAAAGCTCATTGGTCATATCCGACACTGCCTTTTGCGCCTTTGCGGCATCTGTGGAATGCTTTAATCCTATAGCTATTACCATCTGATTTTTCCAAAGCGGAATGGTGTTTACAATGGTTGATTGTATCTTATCGGACATCATGGAATCATTATTTTGAATGAGTCTTATCTGTGGTGCCATCTGTAATGATACCGTCTTTGTAAGTTCCAGATCATGTATCTTCTTTTCAAAGCGGTTTATCATCTGTGAAAAGTCTTTTGCCTTTTGTGTGTCCTCAGGCAGTCCGCTTTCATCAGCTTTTTTTATAAGTTCAGGCAACTCTACATTATTTGCTCTCTCAAGCCTTTTTTTACCTGCCATAATATACATTGACAATTCCTTGTAGTAGTTCATATTGAGCTCATACATCTTATCAAGCATCAGTACATCCTTCATCAAGGTTACCTGATGATCCTCTAAAGCCTTTGAAATATTATTGACATTGACTTCCACCTTGTCATACTTCGCCTTAATATTTGCAAGCTTATTTCCGCTCTTTTTGAAAAATCCGAAAAATCCCTTGTCCTCTTCATCAATCTCCAGTGAACGGATCTCACCCACCACTCCGGCAAGCATATCGCCTATCTCACCAAGATCCTTGGTCTTAACTCTTTCAAGAGCATTCTCAGAAAATTCGGCAATCTTTTTTTGACTTCCTACTCCATATGTAAGTACAGCCTGTGAATTGCTTATATCTATTTTAGAAGAAAACTCCTCTACAAGTCTTTCTTCTTCAGGTGAAAGTTTTATCTGAGGTGTACTCTCAGGCTTGGCAGCCTCCACTACAACAGTTTCAGGTGCCTTCTCCTCAATGTCGAAGGTCAGACTTGGACCTTCCTTTAACATATCATCCAGTGAATCCATATTTATTTCATTGTTCTTTAATTCATTATCATTCATAGTCTCACCTCTCATCTTCTTCCATTCCGCCGCCTATCAGTCCTTCTTTTGCAAGCATAACTTTTAATAATGCCGCATCGGTGTCCGCATCAAATGCAGTATCCTTAAAAAGACGGTTTTGGAATTCACCACAAGCTTCATTTATAGAATCTATCGTCAATTCGATCTCGTTTTTAGTATTTATAATATCACTGTCAGGGGATAAAACATTGTCAAAGTCGGAATATGTCTTTATAAGCCTTACAGTTGTAGGCAAATAATACTTCATAAGCTTATAAGCTTCTCTGTTTCCTTAGGCTCCTTTTCTACCCTGTCAATTATTGCAGTAAGTATAGTCTCCAGTTTTGTAAGCTTGGATGACATAGGCTCCTTTGTTATTCCAAGATGTAATTCTTTTATAGATATTATATACTCCCTGCCCTCAGCTATAAGGTCGCCATCTTTAAGATCAACCTTCTTTTCACTTATTTCAGTCTTTCTTTGTCCTAATCTTCTTTGCTCCTCCAAAGCTAAATAGCCTTTGTACACATCATTAGTCAGCATAAAACATTTGTTTTCTTTATCCAAATGTCCCTGTACGAAGATTCTTTTCTCAATCATTTTATGTAAATTATTTACTACCGCTTCGGGACTTTCATTTGAAAATCTTGCGATATCTTCTACATCCATATAGGTCCTGTCATTCATTATACGATAATACCTGTCCGCCTTTTCAACCAGCTTTATATCCCTGATTGCCGGTAATGCAAGGAATGTTCCTATTCCAAAAAAGGGTATAAGCGGAATCATAGGAACAAGCCATCCTCTAAAAGAAAAAGGAAGAATTGTCAAAGTAAGTACAAGTATAGGTATGGCAAAGAATATCATCATAGGTATTCCCACAAACATCCTTATCAACAGATCCGATCTGTTTGTTTTCAAATAAATCTTTGCAGTATTCCTTTTATTAACATTGCTCTTTACACTTACTTTATTCTTTTCAAAATTTTCCTTTGTATGTGTATTTACTTCCCTAAGGCTCTCAACAACATTGTCCGCAAATTTCTTTGCATTATTTCCTATATCCGTATCATCAAAAATATGATCTATATAACCTCTAATACCGTTCCAATCCTTTTTTTCCTGCATACTCAACCTTCACCTCGTCTGTATTTTTATTGGTAAACTTCTGAATATATTAACATTTTTTTATTATCCCACATCTTTATCAAGTTATCAATATTAAAGACATTTTACCCCACGAGTGCCGCTTCATCCATACAGGCTTTCTTTTTATATAAGATACTTTTTGCTTAATTCTTTTTTTGAACCCTATGCCCTTTTTAAAAGTTTTGAAGAAAAAAATGTTATATTTTAACAAATAATATCTATGAATAATATAAATTATATTCATTGATAGTTTAAGTTTTTAGGTTTATACTATCTATGAATAAAAAAATTTATATTCATAGTGCTGTTGCTACAAAGGAGGATTATGGGAAGGGCATTCAGTGAAGAGGAAAAGAAAAAAATAAAAGAAGCTGTTATGGAAACTGCTCTTGAGCTCTTTCATAATAATGGCACAAAGTCTCTCAGTATTTCTTTATTGACAAAAAGAGTCGGTATTGCACAGGGAAGTTTTTATAATTTTTGGAAGGATAAGGATTCTCTTATCATTGACCTGGCGGCATATAGATCAGGGCAAAAACTAAAAGCTCTTGAAGAGAAGTTTTCAAGTTCGCTTGATGACCCTATAGGATTTTTAACTGATGTCATCTATAAATACTCTCTTGATTTGATGATAAAGATAAAAACACAGCCTATGTATCCGGAAGCTTTTAAAATACTTAAAGTTAAAAAAGCTGATGAAATAAATCAAATAGAAAGGCTGTATGGAGAGTTTTTACAAAAACTTATAGATTACTGGAGAGAAAATAAAGCTATAAAGTCTGCTGATGAAAAAGGTCTTTCCAATGCCTTTATAGGCAGCTTTTTATTTTGTTCAGAACACCATCTCTTTGATGAGAAATATTTTGAAGATGTACTAAAAACTTATATATCGGAAATAGTCAAAAAAATACATTAAACTGTGATATTTTAAAAGCTTTATATATTTTATACACACAGTAAGATCATTTATTTAAATAAAAAGGGGGAGATATGGTACTTGATTTTATTGATATTAAAAAAGAAGATGTATCACTTGCCGGAGGAAAGGGAGCAAATCTTGGAGAGCTGACTTCAGCTAAAATAAACGTTCCAAAAGGCTTTGTAATTGGCGCAGATTCCTATAAAGCTTTCCTGAAAGAAAACGGCATAGAAGAAATTATTAGAAATAAGCTAAGAGAAGTATCGGGTGATGAAATAAAACTTTTAAAAGCTGCTGACTACTTTCGTGAGCTGATAAGGTCAGGTGATTTTTCCGCCGAGACAAAAAAGCTTATAGCGGATAAATATAAGAGTCTTGGTGAAAATATAAGAGTTGCCATTCGTTCCTCCGCCACTGCAGAGGATCTGTCTGATGCCAGCTTTGCCGGGCAGCAGGAAAGCTATTTAAATGTAGTGGGCATAGATGAAGTATTGTTGCAGATTCGCAACTGCTATGCCTCACTTTGGGGAAACCGTGCCGTAAGTTACAGATTTCATCAGGGCTATGATCAAACTTCCGTAGCTATTGCGGTAGTGGTACAAAAAATGGTTGAGAGCGAAAAGGCCGGAGTTTTATTTACTGTAAATCCACTAAGCCAAAACACAAATGAAATACAGATAAATGCGAGCTATGGTTTGGGAGAAAGCGTCGTAAGCGGCAGGGTAACTCCCGATAGCTATATTGTAACAAAAACCGGCAGACTAATTGAAACCACCATAGGCTCTAAGAAAACAAAGACAATATATGGAAATAAAAATACTGTAGAAATAGCTGTAGATGAAGAGGCGCGAAAAAAGAGAGTTTTAGAAGATAATGAAATATCGGGGCTTGTAGACTGTGGACTAAAAATAGAAAAGCATTATGGTATGCCTATGGATATTGAGTGGGCTATCAAAGACAATAATATCTATATTTTACAGGCAAGGGCTATAACCACATTAAAAAAAGATACCGGTGAGGATGCTCTTATAAAAAATTACATAAATGGCACAAAGCCGACTAAGAGTATGCGCAAAAACCTGGCATTTCAACTTGAAAAAATGCCCTTCGCCTACAGAGTTTTGGATTATGATTTTATTATGGCAATCAATAATCAAAAATCAAAAATATTTGCAGAAGCAGGTATAGTCTTTGACTCGGACCCGCAAATCGACAATGACGGCATACAGACTCTTCCAAAGGGCAAGAAGGGTATAAACAAAAATATTTTTCATTTCTTTAAAATACTTAAGCAAATCAAAGACTTTGATTCTTGTGCTTCTATGTGTAAGGAATTTATGCACAGATATGAAGAAGAGATTTCAATGCTTAAGTATAAAGACTTTGAAAATATGAGTCTTCAAGAATGTAGAGAATTTTTAGAGTACAGCTATAAACTTACCAAGGATCTTTCCTATGACAGATTCAAATATGCCCTCTTTCCGACAATGCTTGTATTTGATAAATACACTAAACTACTTCAAAGAATAAACCCAAAATATACCGCCTTTGACCTTTATAAAAATCTGGATAATAAAACCTCAACTGTAAACAAGGATATATCCGATATGGCAAAGGAAATATCAAAACATAGCAAATTAAGGGAAGCCATACTTTCCGGTGAAAGCTATAAAAACTTATATACCGGGTTTGATGATTTTAAAACTATGGCGGATAGATTTTTGCAAAACAACGGCTTTAAATCAGACTACAACTGCTACTGTCTGGGAGCAAAAACATTTATTGAAGATCCTGACAGACTCATAAATATTTTAAAACCTATACTGCTTTCAGCTTCTGAGCAAAACAAAAATCCGGAAAGTTTTGATGATTTAATGAAGGGATTAGAAGTTGTTTCCGGCAGAAAATATAAGTCTGTAAAAGCTGATATACAAAACTTCAGATATTTCCATGTAGTTCGTGAAGAAAGCCAGTATTTATGGGAGAGCTTATTTTACTATGTCAGAAAATGTGTAACAAGGGTAAACCTACTCCTTCTTGAAAATAAAGACTATAAAAGCGGTATAGCAAATCTTTTCTTTAATGAACTGATAAAAGCTATGCATAGAGGATATCTTGATAGATCCGACCTTGAAAATATCAAAAACAGAAATGAAAAATTTCCGCTCTCTATAAAGGTTTGGGAAGCATCAAAGCTTCTTATATTTGAAGCAGAGGGCGATATTTTAAAGGGTGTTAGCGGAAGCTTTGGAAAGGCTGTAGGAAGAGCCTGTATTATTCACAGTCCGAAAGAGTTTTATAAAATGCAAAAAGGTGATATTTTGGTATGTCATCTTACAGATCCCGAATGGACTCCTCTTTTTGAATCGGCAAGTGCGGTGGTCGCTGATACCGGAGCGGCTCTAAGTCACGCTGCAATAGTAGCAAGAGAATACGGTATTCCGGCAGTACTTGGAGTAGGCTTTGCAACAACAAAATATAAGGACGGTGATATGCTTCAAGTAGACGGTGATAAAGGAACAGTACGAGGTTTATGATATGGATAAAGAAACGAAAAGAAAGGCAATTTTAAATGACGCACTTCTTCCACTGCTTATAAAAACCTCCATTCCCACTATTATCGGTATGCTGGTAATGGTCGTTTACAATCTTACAGATACCTTCTTTGTAGGTATCTTAAATAATAAGTCTATGACTGCAGCAATCGGTATAGTATTCAGCTTTATGAGCTTTATACAGGCACTGGGATTTTGGTTCGGATATGGAAGCGGCAATATAATGTCAAAAAAAATCGGAGAGCAAAATTATAAAGAGACTAAAAATATGGCTTCCATAGGGATATTCTTTGCAATATCAACCGGTTTAATTATCGCCTTTTTATCGCAAATTTTTATTATTCCGCTCGCAAAGTTTTTAGGTGGAAATGCTTCAAATGATTTACTTAAATTTACCATAGATTATTTGCAAATAATTATTCTAAGTATACCCTTCGGTATTTATTCACTTACGATTTATAATCAGCTAAGACTATGCGGAAATGTGAAAGAAGGGATGGCCGGACTGCTTTTTGGAATGATCACAAATATGATACTGGATCCTGTAATGATGTTTACTTTAAAACTTGGCTTTATCGGAGCCGGCTATGCCACTCTTACAGGACAGATAGTAGGCTCTTTTGTACTGACATATTTCTCTTTCAAATCGGGAAATATATCTTTACATTTAAACTTTAATAAAGAGAGAATATATCATATTCTGGCCGGCGGTATGCCGAATTTTTCCAGACAGTCCATTACAAGTATTGCCATGATTTTACTGAATGTAACTGCTGCAAAATATGGGGATTCTCTTTTGGCGGCTCTGACAGTAAGCTCAAGAATATCAGCAATCGCCTATATGATAATGATAGGCTGGTCTCAAGGCTTTCAGCCAATCTGTGCAATGAATTACGGAGCAAAAAAATATACCAGAGTAAAAGATGCTTTTAAACTTACAGCCACAATCGGCAGTATATTTTTGATTTTTTCAGCAATTCTTTTATATATCTTTTCATCTGAACTTGTTAAGACGATGACCTACGATATTGAGGTTATATCTATAAGTGTGCAGATTTTACGTATGCAATGTATAACTATGCCCTTTGTAGGCTTCTTTGCAGTAAGCAGTATGCTTTTACAAAATACCGGAAAATACCTTATGGCTTCCATACTATCCGTTTCTCGCCAGGGAATATTTTTTATACCTCTGCTTTATATTTTATCTGCCTTATTCTCCCAATATGGAATATACCTGCTGCAACCTATTACAGATGTACTCTCATTTGCTTTGGCTGTTTTTATGGTAAGAAATGTTTGGAAGTCTTTTGTTAAAACAATTTGATATATACAAGTCTGTGATATAAATTAAACACTTAAAAACCATATTTATGTTACAATACAAATATAGTTTTTTAAGTTACAGCATATGAGGTTTTATATATGGATAAAATCAAGAAGGAATATGTATGAATATTTTAGTAGTTGAAGATGAAGTACTGCTTGCTTCATCTCTTAAAGAAATTTTAGAAGAATGCGGACATGATGTTATCTGTGCCTATGACGGTATGGAAGGTCTTGAACTTGCAAGATCCTCACATTTTGATCTGCTTGTACTTGACTTAATGCTACCTAAATTGAACGGTTTTGAGGTGGCAAGAACTCTTAGGAAAGAAAAAAACGGACTTCCAATTTTGATATTAACTGCCAAATCAGATATCCTTGACAGGGTGGAAGGACTGGATTCGGGTGCAGACTATTATCTTACAAAACCTTTTGACAGAAGGGAGTTATTAGCCTGTGTAAACGCTCTACTTCGCAGGCAGGGAAAGGAAGTCAACCAAATAAGCTTTGGCAATACCTCTTTGGATATAGATTCATCAGAACTTATATCCGGTGATAACTCCATACGACTCTCCTCCAAGGAGTTTCAAATGATGAGACTACTTTTAAAGGAGGGCAAGAACAATATTTCAAAAAATCTGTTCCTTGAAAAAATCTGGGGGTATGACAGTGATGCCACTGAAAACAATGTGGAGGTATATATCGGATTTTTAAGAAAGAAGCTTAAAACATTGTCATCGAATATATCAATCGTGGCCAGTAGAGGGCTTGGATATCATTTGGAAATAAGAGGTGATGAATGATTGAGAAATTACAAAAAAAACTCACTTTGCTTTTATCTTCCGTAAGTATTTTTTTGCTTGTATTTATGCTTGTTTTCCCTTTTCTTTTCAACAAAAACAGTATTTACAAAGATATGAGATCCACGCTTTCCGCCGCTATAAATACACCTATGTATCCGGATTCCGTATCAAGTTCCTATACACTTTTTCAAATGATGTTTGACTCTAAGGGAAATGTCATAGAGACAAATGGTGCCGACTTTTTCCTTGACAGTGATACAAAAGAAAATTTAATAAATGATGCTTTAAGCAAAGCAAATGATAATTCAAATATATTTTATTCATCAATAAATAACGGGGAACTTCAATATATTTGTGAAGTCAAATCTCCACCTGATGACTTTAACAATGAAGAATGGGGACCAAGAAAATATGAATCGGATCCCTCTAATCGAACTCGCGGTAACAAACCACCTGCTATGTATCGAATTGCAGTAACCGATTTCAGTTCCGAAATAAAAAATTTAAACAATCTTTTGATTTTGCTTATACTGCTTTTCTTTGTACTCTCTACCGTGATTATACTCTTTTCAAAATACTTTGTTAAAAAGAGTATACAGCCTGTAAGCGATGCCATTACTTCGCAGCGTCAATTTATCTCCGATGCATCGCATGAGCTAAAAACTCCTCTCACCGTTATAATAAATAATGTTGGAAATATTCAAAAAGCAATATCAAAGAATTCTATTCAATTAGAAAATATTGAATTGCTGAAGAAAAATATCAACGGTATTGATGAGATGAGTGAAAGGATGAAGCACTTGACACAGGATTTGCTTGACTTAAGTCGCCTTGAAAACTGGCAGGATAGAAAAGAGCAGATGGAAAAAATAGTTTTATCATATATTGCAACCAAAGAATGCCTGTATTTTGAACCCGTATTTTTTGAGAATAACAAGGAACTTGATTACAATATAGAAGATAATATTTCTATTTTGGGAGATGCAAATAAGATAAAAGATCTTATCTCGATACTTTTGGAAAACGCTATGAAATACTCGCTTTCACACACCACACTTACTTTAAATAAGAGAAAAAAGAGTATTGTTTTATCTGTTGAAAATGACGTGGAAAAAGAACTTTCAAAAGAGGATACCGTCAATATATTTAAGCGCTTCTACAGACTTGACGAATCTCACTCCGGTAGCGGATATGGACTCGGGCTTCCCATAGCAAAGGAAATAGTGCTTATGCATAAAGGTGAAATAAAGGTAGTAAGCAAGAGTAAAAAGGTATGCTTTGAGGTTTATTTTCATATGTAATTTTAACTAAGTAATTAGGAGGATATATCAAATATTATATCCCCCTATATATTTCATAAAACCGGGTGATTTTGTCTCTTCTACTTAACATACTTCTCAAACTTGTCTACACTCATTTTTGCCCGCTTAGCAGCTTCATCAACACTCAATATACCATCCTTTACAAGTGATACCAAAGTACTTACAATTCCACTTTCTCTGGCTCTATCAAGCTCTACTACATCTACTTCTTTTCTTAAATCCTCATATAATTCCTTTAATGCTTCTGTCATATCTTCTCCCTTCTCCACTAACTTAGTAGTCAAAACAATGCTATAATATTACCTTACTCTCCTTATAAATAATATTTTTAGATAAAAAGAAAAAAACCATGCTTGTTGTTTTGTATTATTATATTTTAATATTTTATACAAAAAAATATTTTCTTTGAAACAAAGTATAAATTTCTAATTATCTTTTTATATTTTTCTTAAATGCTCGTAAAAGCCTTATTCTATGTGCTTTCGAGTATTTTTACTGTAGGAAGATACTTCACGTTTCTTTGCATATTTCCTCATGTCTTAGCTGTCAGAAGTGGTAAATAAGTAGTAAATTCATTTGTACTACTAAGCAACAAGACGCTCCTGTTGCTTCTCTTTATTCAAGCGTTTCATTTCTGCCATTGCAGAATCGAATGTTGCATGTGCGTAATAGTTCAGCGTCATGGCTATATTAGCATGTCCCATAATGTACTGTAATGCCTTTGGATTCATTCCTGCATTTGCATAGTTGGTACAGAATGTATGTCGCAAACTATGTGGAGTGATGTGTGGCAATTTATCCTCGTTATACTTATTGTATTTCTTAACAAGACCTTTCATCATGCCGTTGTAATCACTTGCCACTTTTGGATAGTTCTTTCTATTAAGAAAGAGGAAATCACTATATCCATCAATCTCAACACGCTTATCATTCTTTCGATTCGCTAACACTCGCTTAAATGCTTGATAGGCTTCTTCAACCATAGGAACTTGACGTTCGCCACTTTTGGTCTTTGGTGTTTCAATGTAGTACCCAATTTCAGTATCTCTCAATAGCTGATGGTCTATATTGACAAGACGATTCTCAAAATCTAAATCTGGAAGTGTCAAACCACCAAACTCTGAAATACGAAGACCTGTTTTTAAGAGTATCAGAATTTCATCATAATTTTTGCTGTAGGTTTTATCAGCTTTTTGCAAAAGGCTAACAGTTTTTTTCTTCCTGTTCTTCTGTTAGTACGGTCTTAGGGACAGTATCATCATCAAGAACTGCTTTCAGTTGAAAGTCAAATGGATTCTTCCGAACACAATCATCTTGTATAGCAATATAGAATGAAGCCTTTAAAGAACGTTTGTAGTTATTGATGGTTTGATAAGCATAACCATTTTCACTCATTCTAATAGCCCATTCTTTAGCGTCTGATGGCTTAATACTGTCAATACTTCTTACACCTAACTTGTCTTTTCTTCAAAATATCCATAAGATATTTGCGTCCAGTTTCAGTGTTTTTTTCTAACCTTTGGTCTTTGAGCGTTCTGTTTTGCGTAAAGCTGGCAGAGTGTCATTTTTCTTTCCTACAACATCAATACCATCATGAATGTCTTTCTGTAACTCTGCGATTTTCTCTCTAAGTGAGATACAATCACGCTTTCCTGCTGGTACTCGGTCTGTAGCCACAAGTTTCCACGAGTAAACAAATTGCGGTTCTCCAAATGAATCTATATATTTGTATAAGTATCTTCCGTCTTTTCGTTGGCTCTCTCCAGTCTTTAAGATTCGACCTTTATTGTCACGTCTTTTTTCTGACATGGCATTTGCTCCTTTCCTTTATGGAAAGAGCCTTGATACGACTTAATACTATTTTATCATATACAAGACCCTTTGGCGACGCTAGATTGCGTCCAATGTATCTATAATTTTTTCAAATTGTTTTCGTTTAATCTGAATACGATTGCCATTCATAATCAGCCAATTTGCATTTTTATTTTCCTCTGCCAAGCGTCGTAGCTTGTTTTCGCCAATACGAAAATATTTTGACGCTTCTTCAATGGTTAGGGTATAACGTTCCCAAATAGGAATGTCAGTCTGCTTCATAAAATCCTCCTTTCCAAATCACTTATTTGGATTTCATAAAAGTTGTTTTACCAGCAATCGAACAGCTTTAGCAAAGCTCACGGGAGTTCCACCCCTGCATGGTTCTCATGTAGCCATACTCATTGCCTGCGACGGTTTTATCACGCTCGGACTATTGACTGTATGGGAGTATCATTATCACGATAAGAATGTCGTTGCAGGCAATCCTGCTAAAGATTGCTTCTCGGATCACTAACATGAATCGCTCGCTATCTTTATAAGATAGGTCATGGCGGTTAGTTCCGTTGGCTCTTTTCTTATCGAAACGTATTCGATTACTTTTATTCAGTTTTCAAAGAACAATGGCTCGTTAGCCTATCAAAACACATTGAAAGCTCAATATGCTTTGGTGGAATAACAAACCTCCCTGTTCGGGAAGCGTGGAATGGTTTAGCACGCTTCCACGAAAGGAGAGAGGATATTACTTAATTTCAAATGACAAAATCTTTGTAATCAGTCTGGTTTCCATTCTTCCACGTAAGACTTCATCAACGACCATACTTTGATTGCCATATTCATCTTTCATAAGTCGTAGGGAACGCTTCGTTATGTACCCTCTGTAATGATGTAGAATCTGGTTAATCGCTTCGGTATCGCCATCTGTTGCCTTTACAATGAGAGGAAAGGGAATCATAGGATATTGTGTTTTCATTCTTCAAATTCCTCCATAAACTTTTTAATTAAGGCTAGTCCACTGGTTCTATGCCGATAGACAGTAGAACGGTTCAATTTCAACAGGTCTGCAATTTCTGAATCGCTCATGTCCATAAAAGTAAAACAGCAGTAGAATTTCACGTTTCTTGTCTGGCAACTCACGTAATGCTTCACTCAACAAATCATTTTCAACGCCTACTGATAACCCATTGAGTGTAAAAATCTGAAAGTCAGTTGAATAGTTATCTGTTGTCGCAAACTGGCTAACAAGATAATCGCCAACATCCGAAAAGGACACCTCACGCTTTGCAATCCTTGAAAGATAAAGCATATAATTCTTTTCGCTCGTCTTCCATAGCACGTTTACAGATATAGTCAAACTGATTTTCTATTGTGGTCTGAAAAGAAGATGGTTTCATGTTTCTCACCCCCTTTCTGTCTAGGAAAGGAAGTGAGCCTTGCTCGTTTATCTCCTTTCACTCTTAGTCCCAATGTGAAAGGGGGATTTGTTGCATTACTGATAAATAAACTTTGTAAAAAAGTTCTGAATAGCCAAAAAAGCATATAAACAGATTTATTTCTCTGTTTACATGCTTCTGTTATTCTATCTATATGATTTATAAAACCACATTGGTGGACGTACTTATCTATTGCAGATAGACGACTTTTTTTGACAAGAACCCAATGTAAGGAAATTTATTGTATATGATGTACTTCATGGCGACGTTGACCTCCAACAAACCGCCATTTGGAAGTAATATACAATATTTTAACAGCGTAAATAGCACTACCATATAACGGTTTTTTTTTTATTGGCGTTTAGTAGTGCTTTTTATTAAATATAAACCTATAAACCATATAACACGTTTTTCTATACCTGTTTTTAATTCAGTAGGAACAATAAAATGTATAGAGGTGGTCTACTATGCGTAAAAAAGAAGATAAATATGATTTTAGAGCCTTTGGTTTAGCCATTAAAGAAGCTCGATTGAAACGAGGTTTAACTCGTGAACAAGTGGGAGCATTGATTGAAATTGACCCACGGTACTTAACTAATATTGAAAATAAAGGGCAACACCCCAGCATACAAGTTCTTTATGACCTTGTATCGTTACTTCATGTTTCCGTTGATGAATTTTTCTTACCTGGGGTCCCGAGCGCTTAGTGGGAATTTGTATCGATAAGGGGTACAAATTCCCACTAAACCAATGTTTCAAGGCCTATTTATTTTTTATATTCAATTCTCTTAAGTGTTTAGGAATAGATAACAAGTCAAATTTATACTCTCCAAGAAAAGTGATATGCTCCCAATTAATAGGAGATACATGCTTCATATACTTAGTTACTTCGGGATCTATTTTGACGAGATAATTATAAGCTGCTTGTAAGTAGACGGCGTTCCATATACTTATTGCATTTATTAACACATTAAGCGCACTAGCACTTTGAAGTTGTCGGCGAATATCGCGCTCCATAAATTTTCCGCGTCGCCCAAAAAATAGTTCTCTAGCTAAAGCATTAATCGCTTCTGTCTTATTTAGTCCATGAGTGATCCTTCGCCGTAGCTCACTATCTGTAATATAATCTATCATAAAAATGCTCTTTTCAATGCGACCTAGTTCTCTCAGTGCAAGAGCTACTCTATTCTTACGTGCGTATGAGCCTAGCTTTCCTAATAGTAAAGAACTAGATACTTTTCCTGTTTGAATCGAATAGGCGATTCGTTTAATTTCATCATAGTTTTCTTCAATAATTTTTACATTGATTTTTCCGCTTATATCTTCTGATAAGTTAGGGTAGTAGGAAGGTGATTTGATAGAAAATAATTGTGATTTTTTTATATTTCTGATGCGAGGTTCAAAATCAAAGCCTAGTAATGCGGTCATTCCAAACACCTGATCAGAATACCCATTTGTATCAGTAAAATGTTCCTCAATATCTAGATCTGTTTCATGATAAAGTAGGCCATCAAGGGTATGAGTAGCTTCCCTTGTATTAGTTGAAGCAACCTCGATATGATGAGTCGTATGCCTATCATTTATTGATCGAATCATTGTAGCTCCTTTTTCCATACTTTTGTAATGTGGATTAACATCGGATTTTAGAGCTGAGACGCCCACTGGGACGCGCATTCCGTCTGAAGCAGTGGTTTTTCCTTCACCCCAAAAGTCTGCAACAGGAAGCTTTAACTGATAATTAACCAAAACAGATTGAGCACGAGTCAGAGCTTCTTTATAAAAGCGCCATTGTTTGGCATTGGCTAACTGAGAATAAGAAATTCCAGGAGTTGATTGGGCCATTTTTTCAAGACCAATATTCATCCCTAAACCCAGCAAAGCAGCAAAAATAATTTTTCTTTCTTGTTCACTCGGCGGTTTCCCTGTAGAATCATGACTAAATTCTTGTGAAAAGTTGGTCCAACTGTCCACCTCAATTAAAAGATCACTAAGCCTTATCTTAGGAATTATTGAATAAAGTTTTTTTCTATATATTTCTGCTTCGCTAGGTGTAACTTTTTCCAACTTTTTAAGGTTTGCTCTTGAAATTCTCTTATCAACTGTCGAATAAAATTGAAGCTGTAAATCTAAAATTATTTCCCGATCCTTTAAATAGTCCTCAAACGTGTCTGGAATAGTTTCTGAATCAATACAAGCAGATAAATCAACTAAGTAATCATCAATATTTCGATGGATCATACTTCCTTCAACTGAAATATCTCCTGATCGAATATTGTTCTTTAGCTCGGTGAAAGCTACTAACTCATAGTAAGACCGATCTATTTTCCCCTCTTCTGGCCGAACAAGGCTTTTCCATTTTTTACTCACAAAATCAGTAGAAGTATCTGCCGGTATTTTTCTTTTACCACTATTGTGTAAATCAGTTAGTTGAGTTAGGGCCATGAGGACTGGATTTGCTGCCGGAGTTGCTTTGAACGAAAGGGTCCTCAATAACATTGGCGTGTATCTTCGGAGGTAATTAGCTTTATTTCGAACCATTTCTAAATAGCCATGATTTTTATTACCTGTAATTTTTTTAGCTTCTTCTCCATCTTGTACTAAATCTTCCCAAGGCATGATTCGTTCAATTTCGTCAAAAGGATTACTATCATTATCTTTTGCAAAGTGAAGAGCATCAATTAAAGAAGCATAATGTTCCAATTTTTTAGTAGCCAATTTTCCTTTTTCTTTTAACTGTTCTTGTGAATCACGTGTCCCTTTGCGTTTAATACTTGCTAAAATGCGGTCATTAATCTCAATCAGTTGATCGATCAGATATTGATGATGATTGACTAAAAAAGCAATAAGTAAAGAGTATCTTTTTTCAAGCTCAAAACGGGAGAAGTCATATGCATCATAATTTTCCCCTAGTCTAGCTAGCTGAAGAAACCTGTTCCGATTAATATGGGAGACATTAATTGTCCCGAGTCCCATGGAAGCAATCACTTCCACTTTTTTACAAATACTCATAAAGCTTTCTGGATTTGCCTTACCTGGAATGTCTTTTAGCCAAGCGAGTTTAGTTATTTTCGTCTCTTCATAAATTTGAAACAAACTCTCTAGTTTTTCAATTTGTATATCTGTTAATGAACAGAGTAATATTGAAAATAAGTTGTTTTCTGCTTTATCTCGACAGCGGCTTATAATGTCTTCAAGTGTAGCTATAGATGGAAAAATAATTCTTTTTCGAGTTAAGAAATCAATTGTTTTTTTCATTAGATAGATAGAGTCATCATTTTCTAAAAGCTAGTTCAATTAAATATTCTATTAACTGTTTTTTTGTGTATTAGCACTACCGAATCGATGATAGTTGAATACTTCTAAGATCTCGTTGAAGTGATTTGCACGTGTATTTCTATGATCATATGAATTTAAATCAATTGCATCAAGATGGAGCTGTCGACTCACATAAGAAGTTAGTCTGGTTGATTTAATCGGCCAATTACTTAAAGAACACCCAGGATACCGGGCCAAACAAAGTTGTATCGCAAATCCTAGTTTATTGACCTTTCCACGGTGTTGATTAATAACCTCCAGATCATAATCAGAAAAAAACTAAAATACGCTTTAAAAATCCTCTTCTGATAAGTGGTCTACAGAAAGAAGTTGTTCACGCTGTGAAGTAGTTAAAAATTCTTTTCATAGCCATATCTTAAGCATTCCTTTTATTGAGGTAACGGTAAAAGGTTGTTTTGCTTAATTTAGAGGCATCAAGAATTTGACGAATAGAATACTCTTTGCTGTCATACATTTTTAAAGCTAAATCAATTGATAGCTTACCTTTACTTGGACGGCCCCCTTTTTTTCCTCGGACTCTGGCTGCCTTAAGACCAGAGTTAGTTCGTTCAATAATAATATCCCGTTCCAGTTCTGCTAAACTAGCCATAACTCGGAAAAAGAATCTTCCCATAGACGTTGAAGTATCTACGTTATCTTGAATAGATATAAAATTGACACTAAGTTCTTCAAATAATTCAGAAAGTTCAATCAAATGTTTAGTTGATCGTGAAATTCGATCTAACTTGTAAATGACAACAGAATCTCCTTCACGTAGTAGGTTGATCATTTCTTCTAATTGCGGTCGGTCTTTTTTCGCACCAGTTACTTTTTTTCTTGAAATAATTTATCAATTCCATAATGAGTAAGTGCATCAATTTGTAAACTAAGATTTTGATCATCCGTACTCACTCGAGCATAGCCAAAAATCATAAAAAAACCTCCTTAATTTTATAATTTAAATGTACCATAACTCATTAAGTATAACTATATAGGAACTATGAAAAAGGAACGGATTTTGGTACTTGATTTACTTAAAAAACATTTAGAAAAAGCAGGAAAATGAAAAGGTACCATAAACGGTCGTTTATGGTACCATTCAAATTTATCCTTATTGTACAAAATAACAGCGAAATTTTTAAATCTATTCCTTATCGATACAAATTCCCCGTAGGCGCTAGGGACCTCTTTAGCTCCTTGGAAGCTGTCAGTAGTATACCTAATAATTTATCTACATTCCCTTTAGTAACGTGTAACTTTCCAAATTTACAAAAGCGACTCATAGAATTATTTCCTCCCGTTAAATAATAGATAACTATTAAAAATAGACAATACTTGCTCATAAGTAACGGTACTTAAATTGTTTACTTTGGCGTGTTTCATTGCTTGATGAAACTGATTTTTAGTAAACAGTTGACGATATTCTCGATTGACCCATTTTGAAACAAAGTACGTATATAGCTTCCAATATTTATCTGGAACATCTGTGGTATGGCGGGTAAGTTTTATTAAGACACTGTTTACTTTTGGTTTAGGATGAAAGCATTCCGCTGGCAGCTTAAGCAATTGCTGAATCGAGACTTGAGTGTGCAAGAGCAACCCTAGTGTTCGGTGAATATCCAAGGTACGCTTGTAGAATCCTTCTTCAACAATCAGATAGATGTCAGACGCATGGCTTTCAAAAACCACTTTTTTAATAATTTGTGTGCTTAAATGGTAAGGAATATTCCCAACAATTTTATACCTCTGTTTGTTAGGGAATTGAAACTGTAGAATATCTTGGTGAATTAAAGTGACACGAATGTTCAGTTTTAATTTTTCTGACGATAAGTTGAATAGATGACTGTCTAATTCAATAGACGTTACCTGTTTACTTATTTTAGCCAGTTTCGTCGTTAAATGCCCTTTACCTGTTCCAATTTCGTAAACGGTATCGGTTTCTTTTAAATTCAATTGTTTTATTATTTGGTTGAGTACTTTTTCACTCGTTAAAAAGTTTTGAGAATATTTTATATTTTTGTTCATGTAATCACTCCTGAAGTGATTACATCTATAAATAAATACAGAAGTTAAACGATTTGTTTGTAATTTTAGTTATCTGTTTAAAAAAAGTCATAAGATTAGTCACTGGTAGGAATTAATCTAACGTATTTATTTATCTGTGTAATCACTGTTTTTAGTCTGTTTCAAAACAGTAGATGTTTTATCTACATTACGCATTTGGAATACCAACATGACGAATCCCTCCTTCTTAATTACAAATTTTTAGCATCTAATTTAACTTCAATTCCTATTATACAAAATTTTAAGATAATGCACCACTTTTTTATAATTAAAACGGTTGAAAACTGTACCACTAATAACTCACAATAGAGAGATGTCACCGTCAAGTTAAATGTACAAAATAACAGCGAAATTTTTAAATCTATTTCTTATCGATACAAATTCCTCGTAGGCGCTCGGGACCCCTACCTGCTAATAACTTGGTAAAAAGCACCCGACGATTACAGATAGAGAAATACATGGATAGCTTTACAGACAAAGAACTATCCTTAATGGAATCTTTAGCCAGCGGTATCAACGAAGCAAGAAACATCGAAGACTAATTAAAAGAATCCATACATAACGGAAAGAGCCGATAAAATGAGATTGTATTAATCTCATTTTATCGGCTCTGCGTCTTTGCGTCTGGCTCTGTAATCACAGTTACTTTGAACTGCTTTATTTCAATTAAATTTTCTTGTCTGCATTTCGGACAATAGAGGGGGAATTTTTTTAATTCAGTATCTTCCCTTATCTTTAATCGTGTTTTATTTCCACATACAGGACACAATATCCACTTGTAGTTTATAATAACTATCTCCTCCTTTACACTTTAATTCAAATCTTTATTAAAAAAATATTTCATCTTATTTAACAAGAAACCATATTTATATAACAACATAAAAATACACTAAGTTATTTTTATTGAACATATATCGTACTTTATCTATCCGACTATTTGGACGACGGGGCTGGCAAACAGGTTCACCGGTAGTAACATGGTACCCTTTTTAACTCTGTTAAACAAACACTACGTCCATTTGTAAAGAAAGTTAAATCACTACGATATTCTTGAATACACCGAGCAGGGATTTCTCCACTAAGAATGACCTCATTATTTTTTTCAATTGAGTGTCTACGATGTTCGCACTAATATTTAGGAGCATCGTTGTATGCTCGTGAAAGATATTCCTGTGGCGCATAAATTTTAAAACTAAGATATGGCTCTAACAATTCTGTTCCAGCTTTTTTTAAGACTTGTTCCAATACAATAGGAGCAAGCATCCGAAAATCTGCTGGGGTACTAACAGGGCTATAGTATAAGCCATACTTAAAAACAGATTTTACAGTCCGTCACATTCCAACCATACAATCCTTGTTCACAGCCATAGCGTATCCCCTCCATAACTGCATTTTGAAACGATTGATTTAAGTATCCAAGAGAAACCGAGCTCTCATACTGTACTCCGCTCCCTAATGGAAGCTGTGCTACAGATAGACCAATGGAAGCCCAGAAAGGATTCGGTGGAACTTCGATGTGAATGGTATACTCTGCTTTTTTTAACGGTCTTTCCATATAAATGACTGTAGGCTCTTTTATTTCTATCTCCACATGATACTTTTCTTGCAGCAGAGCACAAGTCACTTCCATTTGTACTTTCCCTAAGAAAGAAAGTATGATTTCATGTGTCGCAGAATCCACATAATATCGCAGAAGCGGGTCACTGTCGGAGATTTCTAAAAGTGCATCAAGTAACATTTCCCTTTGTTGAGGTTTGCTCGGTTCAACAGTCGTTTGCAGCAGAGGGAGGGGATTTTCAATTCTCTCTCTCTGTGGCAATAGCTTTGTATCTCCAAGAACACTATTTAACTTCAAAAACTCATTCTGCAAAATAACAATTTCCCCGGAATAAGCCTTATCGATTTTACATAATTCACCATTTATTGAAGTATACATTTCTGTAATTTTTATTTTTTCCTTTTCCGATATTCTAACCGAATCTCGCAAATGCAGTACGCCACTATAAAGACGTATATATGCAAGACGCTGTCTTTTTTCCGAATACTCAATTTTGAAAACTTTTCCGCAAAGTTCAGACTGACCTCGATGTGTTGATGAATAAAATTTATTCGTAATCACTTCTATAAGGTTATCAATCCCTATATTGTTTTTTGCACTTCCGTGATAAACAGGGAACAGGGAACAATTATGAAATCTTATGCTTTCCTCTTGTTCGAGTTCTAATGCTTCCAATAATTTCCCAGACGTATATTTCTCCAAAAGGTAATCATTTCCTTCTATTACCATATCCCATTGTTCAGATTCGGTAAAGTTCATTACACGCATATTAGGATGCAGTTCTACCTTCTGTTTGATTACAATTTCCGCAGAAAGTTTCTCTTTAATATCCTGATAAACCGTTGATAAATCAATTCCATTTTGGTCAATCTTATTGATAAAAAAGATTGTGGGAATACCTATTTTCCTAAGTGCATGAAACAATATACGAGTTTGTGCTTGTACGCCATCTTTTGCAGAAATCAGTAGAATTGCCCCATCTAATACTGATAATGAACGATATACTTCTGCTAAAAAATCCATATGTCCTGGCGTGTCTATGATGTTTATCTTAGTATTTTTCCACTGAAAAGAGGTTATCGCCGTCTGAATTGTAATTCCTCTCTGACGTTCTAAAAGCGTATTATCCGTTTTCGTTGTACCTCTGTCCACGCTTCCTAATTCTGTAATCGCTCCACTGTTATATAATAAGCTTTCTGTTAAGGTAGTTTTTCCCGCATCAACATGAGCTAAAACTCCAATATTAATAATTTTCATGTGATTTTCCTCCATTCAAAAAGCCCAAAGAGGGCATAAAAAAATCCCAGTGATAAATACTCTTATCACTGGGATTTTTTTATGCATAACTCATAGACATACAAAAGCATACAGATATTCTCCGGATACTTTAGAATCACATGATAAAGGTATTCTTAAACTGGGTACAAAAAACTAAGCCCTCCTAAAAAAGGACATCCAATTATTTGTTCCCACTATCAAATTGACAGTTTATTTAAGAATACCTTGCCGCATATTTATTAACTCCTTTTAAATAGATACTTAAATAATAGCACGTAAGAGCATATTTGTAAAGGAATCTCCAATTTTTTATCAAAGAGAGTACGTGATTACAAAATAGCTGTAATAATGTACCAATATTTGTTATTCTATAATCTTCCAATTACTCCCGTTCTTTTCAAGTACCAAATCAAATTGAGATACCTGCGTTGCTTTTGGTCTGCTGGTCGATATACTCCACTGTCAGCGATACCGTGACTTGATTATCCTTACGATTGTGAATAGGATTTACCAGTTCTTGAAAGATGTACTCTTTTCCGATTGGTTTTAATATCCCGTCATTCACATAGTAGGAAAGTTCACTGGCTGTCGCTGTAGGATAGAGCTTGAAGAACGTCGTTAAAAACTCATTGATTTCATTGGTTGTAATGGAATCAACCGTCCCCTCACTTTCAATGGCTTTTGGTTTATAACTTGATTTCTTAGGTATGTTGGTAATGGTCGGATTCTTAACCAGTACCATATTTCCAGAACCATCTACATAGACACTCACTATATAAGCAGAGTGGACGGTCTTTGTATTTTCTCCCTCTGTAATGAGCTGGTCTACACTGTAGGTTACATTAAACTCATTGTCGCCAGTTGGCTCTACCGTCCATATCTGAAATCCTCTTACAGAAGACGATACAGGAATATCTTTGCGTACTGTATCAACATTGAGAGCTTGAAGTTCATCTGTCAGATAGCCTTTTAGACTTTCCATTCGATTATCAATGGACTTATCGGATTGCTCCCATGAATAGTAGACTTTCGCAAAGTTCTCTACAAAATTTTCTACATGATGAGTATCAACGTATTCCTTTTTCTATGATAGTTGTTTCGTGAATAGTATGAGTATCTATAGCTGTAAAGTGCTTGAATATCGCAAAGCTGAAACTAAGCCCTAAAAGTACCCACAAGGCAATCACAACCTTTTTATGAGGATTGACCTTATAGTAGACACGAGGTTTCTTTTTCCTTTGGTATCTGTTTTTTTCTTTATTCTGATTTTTTTCTAAATTTCATCATTAAATCTTCCTTTCTCATTGTTTGATTCGTCCTGCTCCCACTAAATGCTGTTGCCAGTAGGGGCTTGTTAAGTCGGCATAACCGATTGGGTCGCCTGCATGAAACATACGGTTATTGCCAAGGTATATCCCAACATGAGTAATATAAGAGCCAGCGTTATAGGTAGAATGAAAGAAAACCAAATCGCCAGCTTGTGCTTCCTGATAGTGGGATATGCTGGGTCACATCATATTGCTGTTGTGCGGTTCGTGGTAAGTTAATTCCAGCTTTTCCATACGTCCATTGTGTCAGTCCGCTACAATCAAAAGAAGTAGTCGGGGAAGCTCCACCGTAAACGTATCGCCAGCCCTCATATTTCAGTGCTTCGTCCATGATGGCTTGTACCGTATCATCATCAAACTCTGTTGTGACAAGATACTGCGTTACCAGTTGCACATAAAACATATTGCCATAGTTGTATCGCCAGCCCCCATTGATAGGTATGGCTATGGGATTGGGGTAAGACACTTTTTTTCGCCACCTGAATACTCTTTTGAGAAACTTTGAGCCAGTTCAAAGGTATATTTATTTCCACGATTAGCCACATACCCTAAGAAACCACCACCATAATTGTAGGACTGGATAACCGATTCTAAATCTACACTGAGCCTTTCGCTACTGGCTAATAATTCACTGAAATACTTCACACCTTGCTTAATGGATTCTTCTGTACTCAATGAATTAGGTGGAAGACCGAGGGATTCCGAGGACTGCATAACATCTTCCGCAGTACCGCCCGATTCCACCTGTATAATCGCAAGAAGTATGTTGACATATTCTTCAACGCCATATTCTTTGGCATATTTTTCTACCATAGGCTTATGAGCCAGCACTTCTGCGGAAACATTCACACCTCCATAATGAATATTGGAAATTCCGCTGTCCTGTTCATCTGAAAATAAAATGGCAACAAACAGAAGCAGTGAGAAGACCATCAAGAATAATCCAGAACCACCAATCACTAAAGTTTTCAACTTCATGGTTTCTTACCGACTTTCTTAATGGTGGCGGTTTTGATTGGTGGTCTACTTCTTGTATTTTGTAGTGGTACTCTTTGAACAGTAGACGGACGTTCTTTTGTGATTGGACGTTGTGAAGTTCTATCTGCTGTAGTGGTTGAAGTTGCTGGCTTTTTGAACGGTTTTTTTCTTGAACGGTATTGCCTTGGCGTTCCACTTTTGGACTTGAAAAATCGGACTTAACTGCTGGACGCTCTTGTTTGGCTTGTTGAGATTCCTTATATGAAGTCTGAATATTAGACTGTTTTGAGGTCTGTTCATCATGATATTGTTCTTGTCTTGTAGTCGGTCTTTCATGAACAGAAGAAGCAGGCTGTTTTTTTCTGTTTGACCTGTTCCATTTTCAGAGCGACGCTTCGCAATGGTTTTTTTCGCCTTTGTTCCTGCTGTTCCTTGCGTCCACTGGCTCTGTCCGCTTTGGTTTGAGAAATACTACTGGTTAAATCACGGACATTCTCTTTTTACTTTGGATTTTTCCTTGATATACTGCATATCTTGCATTGGTCGGCAAATCTTTAACCTGTTCTTTCAAACCACTAGCAGTGTCTACCATTCTGTCTTTGGTATCAGCTACTGTACCGATGGTTTGACCGATACGTTTTTCCAAGTGTTGATTTTTTTCCTTTCCGTCTGGTCGGGGAGTGATCTGCTTGTGTCCTTGCAGAACTCCCCTGAACCCGACTGTCCTTTTTACCTGTAACAATGGCAGACCCAGCCCCTAGAGTAGTCATGGAACGTCCAAGTTTCCGCTGTAGACGGTGCATGTGAGCGTGCATAAGCATACGAGGTTTTCTCATCACACGACTTCCCACACTTTGAGAATCGTTACTCTGTAGAGAAAAACATACTCATTAAATCGCCCTGCTTGAAGTAGATTCCTGCAAAGGTCACAATCTGTAGAAAAGCAATCAAAAAGAACGGATAACCAGCCGATAAGGTATAGAGCATGGTTGAAATACTAAATGCTGTCGTAATAATCAATGTGATTCCAGCTCGTGTCAAAATGGTATTAAAGAGCTTTTGTTATGGCTCGTTTTGACATACCATCAAATGATGGAATCATGCTTAAAAATAAAAGCTCACAGGCAGAAACATAGCATAGATGATAAAAAAGTACCTGCGAGAAAAATCATGATTCCTGTTAATAGGAATACAAATATGGAAATCCCAATATTGAAGACAAATAGGAAGAAGACTGTACCTAAACGGTTAATGGTCTTTGTAATGGTTAGATTGGTATTGCTTCTGTCTTCAATTTCTTCCGCAACAATTTTTTCTCTGTCTTCGCCATTGTTGGAATCTGGGCTGGTGGAGAGCAGGCTTTCCACACGGTCAATACCGATACTTTCAATGTCTGAACTGTTGTATTGAAGCAGTAGCCACGGTTGCTGAACCTGTATGGAAAACAGGCTATCTCTGATTAAGTCCACGCTGTCCTTGCCTTGACTATCGGAATGGGGCATGACAATCTTCGTGCCAAGTGATAAACTGGCATTACTGATGTCTGATGAAAAGTCATTGATTTTTTTAATGTAGTCGGGAGCGTAGGCAATAAAGGAAGCCGATAGGATAAACACCAGCACAAAAATTCATAATGGCATGAATTGCCTTTGTGGTTTCTCTCTTTATCAGTCCCGTATAGGCAACATAAACCCCAAGAACCAAAAATCAAGAGTAAGAGGAATCCAACATAGAAACCCTCTGTTGAAAAATCCGTTTGCACTCACACCAGCTAAGGTCTGCATATTCTTACCAATGGAATCTGCTGTAGCGGAAATGAAGTCTAAGGAATAGGCTTCCTGTACTAAGTAACCTGTCGCATTGGAAACATACAAACTGATTGTCCAAATAAAATTGGTAATGGCATATAGTCCATACATGACCTGTTTTCCAATCCCGTCCGACCAGTTCCACGGAAGCCAGCCCCAGCTATTATCCACATAAAAATCCAGTTGATAGTTTTCAAGTGGGTATCGGCTGTATTCATTTGCCACATTGACCGTATCATCTACCAAGCCCGCAGCTTGAACCACCGTTCCCAGCATGGCTAAAGAAAAATGGCAATCACAAGTGTGAAAGCCACTGTCATTGCCACTTTTACCTGAGACGTTTCAGCGTCCAGTTTGATTTTATTCTGTTTACTATTGATGGTTTCACATTTACACCTCTTTTCGCACAGGTGGTCTGGTATCAAAGGCATGGAGCAGTTCTTCAAATACAGGGTGGAACTGTATCACACCGACACGACCATATAAATCACTGATAAGGCATTGCCCGTTTTCCAAATCACGCAATCGCTTCTGATTGTTTTTCGTCCTCTGGGTCTACACCAAAAAAAGGCTAAGGTCTTTTTAATCTCGTTAAGGTCAGTGGAACGAAATGCAAATTTTAAGCCGAGGTTATTTTTTTCAGTTTTTTTCATCTAAGAGGTCGTCTGTATTTTGGGTCACGAAATATACCCCAGCGTTCATAGCACGACCAGCCCGAACCAGCTTCATAGATAGTGTTTTTCCTTGTGCTACCTGTAAAAAGCTCCATGCTTCGTCTAAATCTACAATCTTGAAAATGCTTCGGTCTGTATGGATAAAGTCTAAAGCAAAGGTACTAATGACAATCAGCATAGCAACGGATAAAAGCTCCATAGTGGTATATTCCTCAAAGGAAGTTTCCTTGTCGGGAAGTACCAAGTCCGCAACCTGTATAATGTTCAGTTGTTTTTCTAAGCTGATAGACTGCTCCACATAACCATTACTGAATAATAAATGTGCAAAGTCATAGTCTGTAAAACTTTCGATATGGTCGGCTATACTGGTACTTAGTGGCGTATTCTCAACCCGTAATTCCTCAATCACTTTCATCAACCCTCGTACTTCACTATTGGTTACTGCACGAATGGCTTTTCTAAGGATTGGGAAGCGTTCCCCATCACGAGAGGAAATCCCCGTAAGGAATGTCAGAATATCAATAGCCAGTGATTCAGAATCTTTGGGATTTTTCATAATCACATAAGGGTCAAGTAAGCCTTTGTTTTTCTCATCAGAAGTCAGAGTGACGATATTGATTTCATGGGAAATCTCTGGCAAGGTTTCTTTCCATCTGCCACGTTCTGCTTTTGGGTCTACAATCACTGCTTGTGCCCCATAAAGCACCGCATAATAGACGATAAGGTTATTCGCAAAGGATTTACCACCACCCAGCGAACCAACAAAAGCCGACGCTAACGCATTGGTTACTGAACCCTTAACCCCTTGACTGGCAAGAGCAGGTTTCAGATAGACATTGCGTCCAGTATCTAAGCTGTAGCCAACATAAATCCCCTCATTTTCCCCCAGCATTTGAGTAGCACCAAAACCCTAAACCAGCGAGGAAATCAGAGGTCACGTATTGAATATAATCATTCATATAACGCTTGCTGGCAGGTAAAAAAATTCTTCATGTAAGCCGAGCATATCCCCAAATGGTCGTACCAGTTTTACGCTTAAATCGTCATAAAAAAATCTTTCACTTCATTACAACGACGTTTGAGTTCGTCAAGATCATTTGCTGATACCCTTACCACATAAGACAGCTTGTACATAGATTCCTTGCTTTGGTCTAAATTGGTTTCCAGCTCATTCACACTTTCCAGAGCTTCCGCCACATTGGAGCTGGTTTCATTATCACTTTGCCAAGCGTGGTTATCCAAGTCTTTCAGTTCTTTCTTTTTATTGCGGACAGTAGATAGGGCTTTACGATTCGCTACAATTTCCACATTCATTGACGTATCAATCGGGAATGTAAATTGCTGTTGCTGGTAGTAGAAGATTTCAGAGGACGGGAAGTCCAGTTCTCCGACAATGCTGTTAATGGTAAAGTAAGCTACATAGACGGTTTCATCTTCCTGCTGGATTTTCAAATATCGCTGTTTTTCTTCCACCAAACAGCGAGTAGGCTTAATCAAGTCATAGTATTTAATCAGCGTTTCATTATCCAGCTTTTTCTTTGATAGATGGTACTCATACTCTTCATAGGCAGTGCCTGTCTGTCCGTAAAGGTGTTCAATCAGATAGCCGAAGTCGTCCTTATCTAACCTGCGGATTTTGAAACGACGAGAGATTTTATTTTCTAAGAGCTTTTCCATCTTCTGAAAACGCAGGATTTCATCATTACTCATACTAACAAAATCGCCCATCAGCTTATGGTTCACATCATAGACAAAATCAGACAAAGCATTTTTTGCTTCAACGGTAAGACTTTTCATAGAAAACTCCTGATCGTTGAGAAGCAACTTAAAGCCGATAAAGAAACGGTAGTTCACTTGATTTTCGCCAATCATGGATATTAAAGCGTCTGTCTGTTGGTCGATTTTGTCATAGGCAACCGCTTTGAGCTTGCCAGTGACTTCATTTTTGGAACGCTCTTGTGCAGAACGTATGCTGGATTCTGTACTGATTTGTAAAGCATGAATTTTGCCATCACGATTTTGTGCGATAAGCTGTCTGAAAGAATCATGCACTTGTATTTTCTGTTCTGGACTTAGAAATGAGTAATTGTAAGGAACAAGCTCATAGTAAGCATAACATTCCCCGTCTTTATTCCAGACGAGATTGTTTTCAATGTATTTAATTGGATATGCCATAAAATTCACTCCTAACTGCTGTAATGGCTTCTTGTGGCTGGTTTCTGCCAAGCGTTACTTTTTTTCCTGCATAGGTCAGCTTTGGTCGCAGTGCATAAGCAATGACAGACTTCAAAAATCCATAAGGCTTTTTACCATCAAAAGTTTTTGTAGACATAAACCATGTGAAAGCCACAGGAATCCCAAAGTATTTGAGAAATGCTCCCTCTATCATGGAAAGAGGGGGCAAGTTGCCAAGTATCATCACTGCAAAGAGTGACACGACAAACCATGTCATTTGCGTAAAGGTTATGGGAAACGGAAGTCTAAAATCATTGATAGAATACAGTACCTTTTCCACAGACCAGATACTGGTATAGCTTCGTATTTTCTTCATGTAATCAATCCTTTCATAAAAAATAGGGGTAGCTGATTGAGCCACCCCGTAAAATAGAAAATCTGCCAGTAGTAATGTACCGACAGATTTAATAGACGATTTCAAAAATCCCATGATTGGTTGAGATAAACGTTCCTGAAAGGTCTAAATCCCGACCATAGGCTTGATAATCAATATAGTTTTGAAGACTAGCTGGTACTTCGCCTAAAGCACCCGTTTCTTCAATGTAGTAGCGTGCCACGTCATACATATCATCACAATCGGAATGAATGATAATATCCTCTTGATGTTCGCTTAGTTCTTCAATGCTTGAAAAAAATGAGTGAGCAGAGCAGATAGCTCCGATTGTAATTCTTCGGGTAATTCCGATACCATTTCCCATAGTCGATTGAGTTCGCCAATGGAAGTGTATTCGTCAACCGTAAAGGGTAACTCGTAGTCATGAATGGCGTATTCCTCATATTCATCATTCAAGCCGATTTTCTCTTTGACTTCCTCAAAGTCAATGGGAAAGGTAAACCACGCACCGACCAATTCGCCCTCATTGTATTTGCCTAAATTCGCAATATAGACTTGCATATCGTCCATATATTCACGTCCTTTCTTTGTAGAGATTCAAAAAAATCCCTACCGCACTTCGTTTGGTGTACCATTCCTTTGCGGAACATAAGAAAACCACTTATATTCCACAAAAGAACGGTTTTATTTAAGCACCAATAATGCGATTGAATAGCTCTAGTAAAATGTCTTTTACTCCAGCAGCGTTGAAGACTAAGCCAACCGCAATAATCGCAATAATTAAAAAAAGCCAATCAGTTTGCTAAACTCACGCTTGAAGCCAAGATACAAGCCAATCACAACGATTGCTAAAAGCACCAGTGATTGAGCGTTTGATAGAAACCAGTTATAAAGGTTTTGTCCAAAATTCATAAAAATGTTCTCCTCTCTATATTCAATGAATTTGTATTTGAGTTATTTTTTTGTTGTTATCACGTCCTGTTCTTTTACTGACTGTTGCTTCAAAATCTGCTTGTGTCGGTCTGTCAGTTTCGCATGGTCGAGAATGTCTTTTACAACCTGCGTCTGGTTGATTTCATCAAGTTTAATCGCAACCTTTAAGGTCGGGGCAACTTGATGAGATAGCCAGTTCAGCGTCCTTTGGAAGGAGTAAGGCTCTGGTTTTGTGGTTAGTTTTAATCGTTCACGATTGTTCCCAATAAACCAAGCCCATTCTTCATTCAGTTTCCAATCAGAACGAGGTTTGGAATCGTCTTTATCTACAAAACGGATATACCGATTGATAATTTTAAAGGCGGTATGCTCTGGATTGTCATAGACGAGTAAATCACGGACTGCATAATAGGCACGCTCATTTTTTTCAATCGAATCTCAAAACGGTTTTTTTACTTCTGCGTCTTCAATGGGAATATCATTTTTTTCTTGTACTGCTCGTAGTCCTTTTTCATAGATACAGAAATAAACTTCACTTTGTAATGAACCGATATAGAGGGTGTTTCCCATACATTCCTTTTCCTCTTTGCGTACCAGTTCGCCACTGCGATAGCTTTTAAAACTGCGGAAGACGGAGATACATTCTTCCTGTTGGCACTTTTCAGTGAGTACAGGGATATTCAAAATCCCTGTCTTATCGTTAATGGCAAGGTCAAGGCGTTTCATCACACCGCCAGCCACCAAAACGTCCATAAAGAACTCATACCAGCTTCTTTGTTGTGCCAGAAGATAGCTTTCAAATTGTCTGCACCCACGACCTTTCAATTCCACCAGAACTCCTTTGTCCAGTTCATGGGAGCAAAGGACGAATATGTCGCCTAAAGCATAATGCTCTGAATAAGAATAGAAACCATAGTCCTCATGAAGAAAATAGGACAGTTTCATTTGTAAGATGTTTTCGACCACCTGCTGTACGTCTGTTGTCGGAAAGCGAATCCTTACATAATCAAACAGCATTTCAAGGGGAGCGTCGGGATTGAAGCGTTCCAGAGCTTCCCAAAGGGACTGCTGTAAATCCTCTGATGGCTTGACTTTTCCTGTTTCAATATCGCTTAGATACTGCCTTGTAATACCAGTCGCAACAGCTAAACGGTTTTGAGATAGTCCATAAGCCAAGCGTTTTTTTCTTTTTAAATGCTGTAACCAAGTTTGTTCATTCAGTAAAAAAATCCCTCCAATCAAAAAGGCGTATGTCAACTTTTAAAGCCCATTTGACATACGCTGAAATTTTGTAAATCCCTTGTAACCAAAGGATTTTCTAATGTTTTTTTGACTGTTTCCTGTCGATTTGTACCCCCCTGTTAGATACGGGGGGTTAAGTGCTGGCGTGGCTATTGCCACACCAGCCAGCAAGATCAGTCCACACCTGCGACTTCCGCTTCGCACGTCGCCTGCGTGGACTGTCTGCTGTTGGATAACTTTTTAATTTCCTCCAAGAAATCATATCCTTTTGGTACAAGGGGAGTATAAAACTCTGATATGACACTTGTTCCTACATCAACATAGCCACGACCTTTGATTCGCTTTAAGAAGAAATCCTTTTGTACGTCACTGCCAAACATCATGCCATAGCCCATTTCAGACATACGACCTAAAGCCACTCTGAAATTAAACTGATCACGGATTCCGTCGCCTAAATATTTTGCGTCTGGACGTTGACAAGCCAGTATTAGAAAGAAGCCAGCTTGACGACCTAACATGACAATCTGTTTCAGCTTATTCATAACTGCGGTGTTTTCTTTTGTTCCCAGCATTTCCATGAAAGCGACGTATTCATCAAAGATTAAGAAGTGTGCCGGGAGACCTAAGTAAGCATAATTTTTGCCAGTCTTATAGTTCTTCATCTGCTTCATTTCCTCACTACGTTTCATCATTTCTTCATAGAATGTTTCAATGCAAGAAAGCAAGTCTTCTTTTCTATAGTAGACATTTGCCATCACAGAACCTAAGTCCGCAAGGTCAGCATTTTTCGGGTCAAGAATATACAGTTTTGAATCTGTATGAAGCAAGGCTTCAATCAGTGTCAGTATAAAGTAAGTTTTACCGCCACCTGTACCACCAGCAATCAACATATGAGGGAGCTTATCATATTCCCACCATACGTTTTTCATTAAGCGAAGTTTACCATCTTTAGCTTCTACTTCATCAATAGAAATACGACTGGCTATGGTGTCATAGAGCAAAGTATATTCCACATAGGAATCCTTTAACTCTTTATCCGTCAGCTCACAGTACAAGCCACTCTCTAATTTCTTTTCCAAGTGTAAGAGTTGGTCTTGATATTTTCCCAGCGTGATTTCCACCCGTATCTGTATCAAGCCATTTTTTTAAGTCGATAATACATTTTAGGGAAGTAGGTTATCTTTTCCTTTGTACGACCAGCACTATCTTTAAAGAAACCCTCTGTTTTGACCTGTTCAGATTCATACCACTTGTTTTCAAGTATCATCTTTGCCAGTTTTTGACGGTGGTAAAGTTGTTTAACCGTATCATAGCGAACCCGTTTGAATACAAACGCTACCAGCAAGCAGATAAGAATTGCGACACTGAAACTGATAATTAAATAGGGAATGTCAATCTTATCTGCTTGTGATAGGTTAAAATCCTGCCAGTTGATCTGCTGGATTGTCTTCACATGAAACAGTCCGACAACCAGCAGGAAAACAGGCAGGAGTGACGCTATCGTAAAATGAAAGACTAAATCTTTACCAGATGGGCGAATCCTTTTACCACGCTGTTTCATGCGAAAAAGTCTCCTTTCTACCTAGCGACTATTTGTCTTGTGTCGGTTCTTTCTTTTGCTTGTGGTTGAGCTTTGAATGAACTAGAATCCTTTTGTCAGCACAATATCGTCTGCCTTGATATACCAGTCAACATCTGCTCCTTGATAGGTGGCAGTAGCAACGGTGTCCGCAATGGGATTGATAAGTTCCACCCGTGCGTTATAATCAAACTCTTTCAAAGGCACGCTGGCAGGAATACTTACTTGAATCATGCGTCCTTGTCCTTTGGATTTTAAGTCATAGGTACGTTCCTTGATTTCATCTGAAACCGACCCGTCTTCATTTTGGATTCTCACTTCACGACGTAGAGCAGAGAATTTCAATTCTCCAAAAAGTCGTGTCTTTATCTAATACAATGCCATTTGCTAATCTCATCATTTTTTTCCTCTCTTTCTTTATTCTTTTTATCATGTCGTCAGCATGTAAAAGGTAATTTGTAAAACCACGAGTGCCGATTTTGTAGCCCTCTGCGGTAATACGTGGATTGACTAACTTCACACGTTCCTCAAAGCCGAAATGTTTTTCGCCAGCTTCAGCAGGAAGCACCACCACAATATCATCTGCTCTTTGAACATCAGAATAGAGATTATAGCTTCTTGATAAGACAGTTAGCCGTCCGTTGATTCTTCGCTGAACGACTTTATCCTCGCCAGCAAATTCTAAATTGCCGAATGTTTTTTCCATGTTGGGAATCACAAATTTAAGTTCCATATTTTTTTACCTATCCTTTCTTTTTTTATTGGCTGAATGAATGTTTGATGGTCTTAAAGAGTGGGGAACGACCTTTTGATTCTTGATTTTTTTTGTTTTCATAAGTTCACTTCCTTTCAAAAATCAGGGTAAAAAAATAGACACCTCATTTTTTTGAAGTGTCTACCTATTAAATATTCAAATTTTATTGGAAGTATCTTTATATCTTCACTTTTCAAGGATAAATCGTCGTATCAAAGCTCATTCATAAGTAGTAAATTAGTAGTAAATTGAGTGGTTTTGACCTTGATAAAGTGTGATAAGTCCAGTTTTTATGCGGATAACTAGATTTTTATGCTATTTTTACACTAAACTTATTGATATTATCAATTTTATTTATATATGAATACTAACCCAATAAGGTAACAACAATCGGAACGACAATTATAAAGAGTATAGTGCTCAATGTCACAACATTTGTGGAAAATTCCACATCTCCATCTCCCTCGTTAGCTAAAATTGGGAGGACGGCTAAGGCCGGAGCTGCCGATTGTACTACAAATGTATTAAACTCTTTTGTCACCATACCGGAGGCCGCAAATTTTAATATAAGATACATTGAAGCAGGTGCCAAGATAAAGCGTCCTACCAATGTGACAATGGTATCGGTGTCAAAACGAATGGTCTTCAATCCCGCCTTGGCTAAGACAATTCCAATATATAGCAAAGACAAAGGCGTCACTATATCCCCGATGTAAGTCAAGGTATTTGTTGCAAAACTTGGTACTGAAATTCGCAAGATTAAAAAGACCAAAGCAACAAGGAAACCAACAAGGGGAGCAGGTAAGAGTTTCTTCCAATTAAACTTAGCTACTTGCTTACTTTTCCCTGACTTACTGTCTGTTGTCATCAGGTAAACACCCAGAGTCCATGTAGAGACTGTATTTGTGATATAGTAGATGAGGAAATAAGGCAGTGCCTCATCACCGAAAAGAGCAATATTTAAAGGCAGACCAATGAAAATGGTATTAGCATTGACAAAGGTATTAATTATCGTACCACGACGCCCCTGGCGAACATTAAATATTTTTACAGCCGCAAACGCAAATATATAGCCTAAAATACAAGCACCAAAGGTATAAATCAGTCCATCTGACAGACTAATCAACTTATCTAAAGTCAGATATTTCAAAACAGACACAAATATGGAAACAGGCATTGCGACATTCATAATCAGCTTAGATAAATTACCGCCAAAACTATCATCAAACCATCCTCGTACCTGCAGGAAATAGCCCAAGATTATAAGGACAATAATGGGAATAATACTCTCAATAGAAGTTAAAAAAATCATAGTCTATCCCACTTACTAATACTTTGGATACCACTTAAGTTCACTAACAGCTTTAACCATATCGGTTTCTTTACTTTGTGCCAATCCCTGCTCTTGAGCTTTTTTAGCACCGCTTCCGCTACTTTACTTGAAACCTCTGCCACATAAGCAAATGGCGGCAAGACAGGTGCACCCGGTTTACCGGAATCAACTATACCGCTCAATGAATGTGCAGCTGCACCAATCATTTCATCTGTCAAAAGCTTAGCTTCTGAAGCAAGCATTCCAAGTCCCAGACCGGGATAGATAAGAGCATTATTAGCCTGACCAATCTGATAAGATACCCCTTTATAATCCACATTGTCGGAAGGTATTCCTGTCGCTACAAAAGCCTTTCCATCAGACCACTCAATCAAGTCTTTAGCACTTGCTTCTGCCAGCTCAGTTGGATTACTCAGTGGGAAAATAATCGGACGCTCAGTGTTTTGACACATAGCCTCAACAACCTCTTTTGTAAAGGTATTAGGTTGTGTTGATGTTCCTACCAAGATTGTCGGTTTAACCGTCTTTACAACTTCAAGCAAGTTTGTTAGCTTATCGGCATTAGCAAAGTCAGAACGCTTCTTTGCAAATGGACGTTGCTCAGGTGTCAAATCATCCATATCATCAAAAAGAAGGCCTTGTTTATCTACCATAAAGAAACGTTTGTAAGCTTCTTCTTCTGAGAGTCCTTCTGTAATCATTTCACTGAGAACACGTGATGCAATTCCTGCACCTGCTGTTCCACCGCCAAAGCAAAGATAGATTTGATCTGTTAATTTTTCACCACTAATATCTAATGATCCGTAAATACCACCCAGTGTAACAATACCTGTTCCTTGGATATCATCATTGAAAGTAGGAATTTTATCCTTGTACTTGTTGAGAATATTTGCAGCATTTAGACGACCGAAATCTTCCCAGTGTAAGTAGAGCTTAGGGAAAATACGTTCAGCTGTTTGTACAAACTGATCAATAAAATCATAATAGCGGTCTCCACGTACACGTTCATGGCGGTTACCCAGATAGTTAGGATTTTCCAGCAATTCTTTACGGTTAGTTCCGGCATCAATGACCAAAGGTAAAACAGTTGCAGGGTCAATACCGGCCGCTCCTGTGTAAACCATAAGCTTTCCAACTGAAATATCAACACCATTGGTTCCCCAGTCACCAATACCTAAAATTGCTTCTGCATCTGTCACAACAATAAGTCTAATATTACGGTCTCCGGCCGCATTCTTAAGTGTATCTTCTATATTTTCAGGGTGGTTAATATCTAAATAGCCTGCATATTGCGTATCAACAAATAAATCACTGTAATTTTCAATCGTAGTTGCAACCGTCGGATCATAAACAATCGGATTGAATTCGGCAATGTGTTGACTAAAAAGATAGTAAAACAAGGTGCGATTAGTATTGAAGATTTCCATCAAGAACAAACGTTTTTCCAGGTTTGTTGCTTTTTTAGAAAAATGAGCGTAGGTTTGTGCCGCTTGTTCCTCCAAAGTTTGCACATAAGGTGGCAAAACTCCAACTAAGCCAAGTTTTTTACGCTCTTCAAGTGTAAAGGCAGTTCCCTTATTTAAAAAAAGGGTTGTTCAAAATATCATGTGCATTCATAATGCAACCTCCTTTAATTTTGTGTACTAATTATAACATAATTGTATATCTAATATAATATTTTGTAACAGATAAGTTTTTATATGTTTTTTAATAAAAATAGTATAAATTCACAGTTAATTTATAAGTCCATATACTATATTCACATTATATGACTATTTTTGCACTTTAAGATTAATAGCTGTCATGATGCAAAGAAAACTTCCTATTATCAGATAAACCATTTCAAAGGTACCGCTTGTACCATAGATTTCCAATATACCTTTGTATATTGAACCTGCACTAAGAGTTGCTATACCGCATTTCCAAGGCAAAGTGACATTATCCGAAATTGTTCTTTTTAAAATAAGATTATTTAAAAGGCTTGGTATAAAAAGCCCTATAAAGGGTATCAAAAATGCATACATCATATAGCTTGAATATACGCCATGTGAAAAATACTCATATATCTGCCCGAAGATAAATACAAATACCGAAATTCCAAAATAAATCCATGATTTCTTCATCAGTTTCCACCTCCAATATATACTATATCACTTACCGATCTTTCCTGATTTGATCGACCGTTTGTAGTAGGATTGTTTATAATCTCTCCCTTAAAAACCATAGTGGAAGAACCTCCACCGTCCAGATTATAGGCATCTGTTACTCCAAGTTCTTTCATAAAAGTTGCCATCTCATAAAGGCTTAATCCTGCACTCTCACTAGTTCTTCCGTCTGATACCACAAATACATAGTGATTGTTTCCAAGATATCCGATTGCCGTTCTCGGATTGCTTGCCATCGCCATTCCTACTTCATCATTCTCACCTACAGATATTTCACTATCTTCAAGTAATACCGGTCCGAATGATAACACCTGATATGCTCCGCTTTGTAAAGAGCTTCCGCAGTTGTTTCATTCTCTGATACAAACTCAAACTCTCCGGCTTTGGTTATAACCAAGGCATCTCTATCTCCTGATGTGTTTCTGTAAAGATTTCCGTTTCTTATAACATATCCTGCCTGTCTTGCACCATAGTAATCTCCATTGATAGCAAGTATGGCATTATTTTCTTTGGCCATATTTGAAGTTGTATCGGTAATATTTCTTCCATAAGTATTATTTGCAAGTGCGGTCTTTAAAACCGAAATATCACTTACCGTTACATCAGCCACATAAATATTGCTGTCATATGCTCTGTACTGTTTTAATGTAATACTTGTGTTACTGTCGGAATATTCTCCTATAACAGTACCTCCTTCAACTGTCTGCACATTAGCCACTGTAGCACTGCTTATTTCATCAGTACTTTCTTTTTCGGCACTGTTTGATGCTACATTTGTCCCTGATGTTATATTATTTGAAGTGCTTGTTCCGCTATTAAGTTTTTCTTCTATAGCCGCTTCAACGCTTTCCTTTATACTGCTGTTTGTAGTCTCTGCGACTATATTTGAAGCCATTACACTTTGCATTGGATGCGGTATTACAAATGTATCCAAAAGTGCATATGTACTGAATGAAAATAAGGCTACACCATATAATATGCCTAAACCCTTTTTATTTAATTTCTTCATATATTTTACCCCTGTCTATTTTAAAGAAGCGGCATAATTATTCTCTCTTACAGTCTCTTTTTTCTTTGCAAACACCAAATATCTTTGCACAAAGTATGATACTGTAAATAAAACCACTTCTGTTATTATCTTAGCCAAATATGCATTTATATTTAATGCCTCTACCATTCCTCGAAGAATCAAAGTATTCATTGCAAATATAAATGCCGCAAGTCCCAGATATGAGATATATTCTCCCGCAAGATTCTTCTCGTCTTTTTTATTATTTTTAAACACAAACTTTTTATTTACAAAAAAGTTGAAGTGTAGTGATATAATGCGGGCAATCGCATTTGAAAGTATTATGCTTCCTGAAAACAAAAAGCATATAGTGTAAAGTAAAAAATCTATAATAAAGGATAAAATAGAACTGCCACAAAACTTGATGATCTGACTGTATATTCTCGCCGAGTCTTTTATAGCATCAAAGTGACTTTCTTCATTGTCATCGATATATATCGTTTCAATAGTGTACTCCTTCATCCTGATACCTTTTCTTGCAAAATGAAGTAACATATTCATCTCATACTCATATCTCTCTCCTTTTATAAGTAGCAGCTCCGGAATCAAACTTTTATGAAATGCCCTCATTCCGGTTTGAGTATCTTCAATATTTACGCCTGTAGAAATAGAAAATATATTCTTGGTGATATAATTTCCTATTCTTGATCTGAGAGGGGAATCCTTTGACTGTTCTCTGCATCCAAGTATTAGGCTGTCTTCACTTTCCATTGATTTATCAAGCAGGTATAATGCATCCTTTAATGAATGCTGTCCGTCTGCATCTAAAGTTATTACTGCAAAATCATCTTCTATTTTATTTAAATAGGACAACCCTTCTTTTAGAGCGGCACCCTTTCCCTTATTTACATAAAAGTGAATGACCTTTGCTCTGCTGTTCTTTTCAAGTTGGGAAAAGAGGGGAAGATATTCTTCCCCTGAACCATCATTCACCACTACTACCTCTATTCCTCTCGCTTCAATGGACTGCACAAAATATATCAAATTTTCATTTGGCTTATATGCCGGTATTAGGGCAAATCTTCTTTTCATTACTTCTCCTTTCCGGATGTATCTCCTGTCTTTTGATTGCTGTTTTGTTTATTCTTTTTCTTTTTCTTATTAGAATCAGTTTTACTCTTACTGCTCTTGTTGATTTCATTCTGTGGTGGCTGACCCATTTGTGGCTGATTTCCACCCTGTGGTGGCTGACCCATTGGCGGCCTGCCTTGGTCGTTTCCCTGACATCTTCCCTGGAAGTTTCCATTCATCTGTGGTGGCTGGCCCTGTGGCGGTTGACCCTGGCCGTTTCCTCCTCTTCCCTGGAAGTTTCCATTCATTTCAGGCGGCTGACCCTGTGGCGGTTGACCCTGGTTATTTCCCCCTCTTCCCTGGAAGTTTCCATTCATCTCTGGCGGCTGGCCCTGTAGTCGCTGACCATTTCCGCCCATTCCGCCCTGTGGCGGCTGGCCGAAGTTTCCTCCCTGTGAATTTCCTGCAGTAACAGAACCCTCACTATTTCCTACACTTACCTTATAGTTCTTTCCACTTTCAATCTCCGCACTGCTGTATAAAACTGCATTATAGCTCTGTATCTGATCTGTCGATGTGAAAAGCTCCTTTCCTGATTCGTCACTGATCTTTATAGTAACTCCTGTAGCCGCATTGTTATCCAAGTAGTAAATAATACTTGACTGAGTTGAATTGTTCCCGTTAAATCCCTGGAACATTCCGGAATTACCTGTTGCAAGTATACTTCCTCCTGTAATAGTTCCTGTTCCGTCATAATCAACAGGTGCATTTCCACCATTTGAAGGTCCGTCTACTACTATATTTCCACCGGAAATATTTAAATCGCCATTGGAGTCTATACCGTCGCCGCCGGGAATGATCTTTATATCTCCTCCCGAGATATTGATAGCATAGCTGACCTGTGATCCGTCTGTTGAATCTCCTGCTGCATTTATACCGTCATCACTTGAGTTTACCAGTATATTTCCACCTTCAATATTTACTATAATTCCTTCAAGACCTTCATTTGAAGCCGCTATATTTATCTTTCCGTCCTTAACAGTCAAAGTATTGTCTGCATGTAATGCATCATCACCTGCATTGATATTTAACTCACCGTTTTCAAATGTAACATCACCCTTGGAATGCATGGCATCCTCTACTGTAGTGATATCAAAGTATCCATTCTTTACAACAAGTGTTTTCTTACCGTTAAGTCCATGATGTGAAGCAGTAATACTATAGTTTCCGCCTTCTACATTCAAATTTGATTTTGAATGTATAGCATCCTCATATCCGCCTTCCACTGTAAGCTTGCCTGATCCTGTTAAGTTTATATCTCCTTCGCTGTAAACAGCCGCATCATAAGCATTGTTTTCACTTGTGGAATTCTCATCCTGAGTATTTGCAGCTCTCATATCGCTTATCTTATTATCACTTCCATCAACAAGGTTGATATTTATATTTCCACTCTTTCCTACTATTGGTGCATCTGAAGAATTTGATATTGTAAAGTTATCAAGATTTAAGTTTACAACTCCGTCTGCATTTACTACTATCTGTCCTTCACTCAGATTACCTTTCAGTCTATAATTTCCTACCTTACTTATAGTAATGATCTTTCCTTCGCTGCTTACTCCGTCTCCATTTATTGAAACATTATTATTATCAACATTTATACTTGTTTCATTCCCTTGAGTTTTATCACTTTTACTGCTAGTTACATTTGCACTTACCGTTGCCGCACTGGCATCCTGTGATGCATTGCAGGCACCAAGTCCAAGCATCAGTCCCATTCCCATTAAGGAGAATGCAATATTTCTGTTTGCCTTTTTATTATCTGTTTTTTTACTTTTCATAAGCTCCTCATTTCTCTTATACTAAATTTATTTTTAAAGGATTGTTTTTCTTTGATGCATTAAGGATACAAAAGTAAACTGAAATGAAACTGAAAAAAACAGGCTAATTTGTGAAGAATATGTGAAAAAAAGGGGCTGTCAGGAAATGACAGCCATAAAAGGGGGATGTGAAAAAACTCGATTGAGTTTTTTCGCATCTCCCTTTTTGCATTTATTGTGTATAAATGACTGAAATCATACGCAAAAAAAGCGCAGTTCCCCTACCCCATAGAAATTCTTTTTTGAATCTATGCGGCAGCTCTGTTTCTCATCTTTTTTTCTGATATTTATATAAATTATGGCCTATGGCCACGAGTAAAACTTCCAGTTTGACTGAATGAATACCTCTTCGGACAATTCTCTTGTACCAACGGTCGCTTTTCATAATTCCGAAAGTGCCTTCTGCCTGTATCGAACGGTTCGATTCTTGTCTGCCTTCTTACATTTATTTTCATATGGACATTCGCTGCAGTCTTCGCATTCATACAGTTCTTCCTTGTGTCTGTATTGATTTCCCCTCACATTTTTTCTGCATAAAAAATGGAATGCTTTATCGTTAGGACATTCATGAATCCTTGCTCATCAATTCTGAAGTTAACCGCACGAAATGGATCTTCATGATATTTCCGTCTTTAACGGTCAATGTATTGTCTGCATGCAGAGCATCATCACCTGCATTGATATTTAGTTCACCATTTTCAAAGGTAACATCACCCTTGGAATGCATAGCATCCTCTACAGTTGTAATCTCAAATTTACCGCCCTTTACAACAAGAGTTTTCTTTCCGTTAAGTCCATGATGTGAGGCTGTAATACTGTAATTGCCACCCTCTATATTAAGATTTGATTTACTGTGTATGGCATCCTCATATCCGCCCTCCACGACAAGTGTTCCGCTTCCTGAAATATTTATATCGGCTTCACTGTACAAAGCTGCATCATATGCTTTGGAATCATTGGAGCTGTTCTCTGTCTGAGTATTCGCAGCTCTGGTATCACTTATTTTATTATCACTGCCGTCAGCCAAATTAATATTCAAATTTCCGGTCTTTCCCACAATAGGAGCATCCTTAGAATTTGATATGGCAAAATTATCAAGATTTAAGTTTACCTCTCCGTCTGCATTTACGACTATTTGCCCTTCATCCAACTTACCGCTAAGACGATAATTACCTGCCTTATTTATAGTAATAATATTGCCTTCACTGCTTGCACCTTCACCTGTTATAGTAATATTATTATTCTCAACATTTATAGCTGTCTGTGTGCCCTGCACTTTTTGAGTTTTATCATTGTTCACATTTGCACTTACGGTTGCCGCACTTGCATTCTGTGATGCATTGCATGCACCCAGCCCAAGCATAAGCCCCATTCCCATTAAAGAGAATGCTATATTTTTATTTATTGTCTTTCTGTTTTTATCCTTTATCTTCCTTTTCATAAGTCCCTCTTTTTTAACTTCATTTTTGAAAGGATGTTTTGTTTTCCCTTCCATGCACTAAGGATACCCGAGTAAGCTGAAAAAACTCTCTTATTTGTGAAGATAATGTGAAGAAATTTCTACTGCATTTATTTATGAATTATCTAACCGGATTAATAATAAGAAAACATACTATCTTTATGATAATAGTTGATATATTTAAGAATAAATAATGGAATTACAGATAAGTATTTATTATACTATAGATACAAAGCATACAGTAAGGAGGTCTAAATGAGAAAAGTATTAAGATTTTTAATGATAGGTACAATATGTTGTTTGATATTTATTTTAAGTTCCTGTAGAAAATCAGATACGAATGAGACAGGTTTTAAAAACGGTGAGATAGAGCAGCCTCAAATAATGTACAATCAGCAGATTTACTGTTACTATGCAACCGGATTTGATGATACCCTGCCACAAAATTACTCAAAAGTTGGCGAAGTAAAAGCCGTAAACAACCGTCAAAAGCCTGATGAAGATTTTAAAGCTTGCAGGCTTGATGTCGGACAGGCTGTTTATGCAGATACAGGGCAGGATATCATAGATACCGTTTATGTGCAGTATAGTGAAGGATATGCAAAGTTTGACCTTAATTAAACCATGCCACCGCTCTTATTGGTGAGCCGTCACAGTTTTCTATTTTTAAAGGAAAACAGCCAAACCAAAACAACTCATCTCCACACTGCTCCAGATTGGTAAGATTTTCTATATTTATAATATTGCAGTTTTCAAAAAGCTTTTTATGGCGGGTGAGATTCTCATCCGCTATAGGATCAATCCCCATAACATCAAAACCTATCCCCTTATAATTCCCCTTTAAAATATAATCCATCACTTCATCATCAATGCAGGGATAATCTCCAAAGTACTCATCACTTCCCCATCTCTTATCCCAACCCAGATTAAAGAGTAAGAAGTCGGCCATATCGGTTTTTTCTCCATAGACTTTCAAATTCTCCATAGTGATTGGCTCACCTTCCTTTAACATTCTACAGTCTATTACAAGAGCCTTACCGATAAATTGATCTATAGAAAATTCATCCAAAGTCTTTTTCCTTCATAAATATGTGACGGCGGATCCACATGTGTACCCGTATGAGTATACATTTGAAGAAATGTCTCTTTAAATCCGTCCTTTTTATAGGTATTTGCCGGCGTAAGCTTAGGTGTATCTGTACCGGGATAAACAGGCATATTTTCATTTATCGTATGTGTTAAATCTATTACCCTCATTTATACGCCTATTTTATCTCTACTTGACAGCTTCTCAATGTTTCGATTGCGGCATTATGTTTTTCAACAGTAACTCCCGCACAGCAATTTGAATCAACTGAAATTTTAACCTCCGGCAGGAATGCTTTAATTAATAGTGCATTTGATACCACACATATATCGGTACAAAGTCCTACCAGCTCTATTTCAATATCCTCTGCCTTTGATAATTCAAGCATCTTATTAGCCAGATCCACACTTCCAAAACTCGGCTTTTTAAAGATATTCTCTACTTTAATTAGCTTTGCTATATCCGGATGCAGCTCCCAACCTTTTGTATTTTCAATACAATGCACTACGGGAAGGTTCTTTCCTTCCTGACTTTCAAGATAACTGTCCTTATGGGTGTCCATAGTCGCAAATACATCTTCTTTTTTGTACTCCTTGATCTTATCTGTTACACCTTTTACAATAGCCTCCGCTTCCCTTGTTCCAAGGCTCCCGTCAATAAAATCCTTTTGCATATCTATAACAATCAATATTCTTCTCATATAACCTCCGTACTGTAATGTTTTTTGCATCTTTAAAACAGGCCTTTTTGTCTTTTGTATTATAACACATGTCTTTACTGACATTAAACCTAAAAATACAAACCTGTATTAACCATTGTACTATGAGTATCTTGATAAAAAGTTGATAATTTGTTAAGATTTTGATATAATTGTCGTCAGTGATACTTCACAATTTTTATTTTTTGGAGGAACAAAAAGTGAGAACATTTTTGACAATACTTATTGTCATACTCGTTATATTACTTGTCGCCTTGGTTGCACTATACTTCTTCGGAAGAAAAATGGAGACAAAACAAGTAGAATCCCAGGCCGCTATGGAAGCTGCCAAACAAACGGTTTCAATGCTTATTATAGATAAAAAGAAACTGAAGATAAAAGAATCCGGGTTGCCAAAGATTGTCTATGAGCAAACCCCCTGGTACCTCAAATGGTCTAAAGTACCTATTGTAAAAGCAAAGGTAGGACCAAAGATTATGACCTTGATGGCTGATGAAAAGGTATTTGCTTCTATACCTTTAAAAACAGAGGTAAAGGCGGTAGTAAGCGGTATTTATATCTCAGATATAAAGAGCGTAAAAGGCGGTAAGGTAGTAAAACCTGAGCCTAAGAAGAAAGGCTTCTTTGCAAAGCTTTTTAAAAAATAATAAAATCAAATAAAAATGTCCCCCTAATCAAAGATTAGAGGGATATTTTTTATTTGGTAGTCAAACCGATTTGTATCTTTTCATCTTCAGTAAGTATTCTTCCTGAAAGAATACTGTCTATCTCATTAGCTACCTCTTCTTCATTAAGTATCTTGTACACTGTTGACTCTATATATTGATTGTTTTTTCCGGCATTGAAATCATAATCAGCATAATAATTTTGATCTACAGCTATCATCTTACCGTCAGAAGAAATATGTCCGTTTACAGCATATTCTTTCAATGTGGAATTAAGAGCCATCTTCAGTCTTCCTGTTGAAAAATCCACTACATAGCATTTTCTTTCAGTATCATTATTTCTGATCATCAACAATATATCGGCATTTGCATTATACAAATTGACATCTTTAAGACTCAGAGGTGTTTGACTGCAGGCCTCATCCATTTCCCATGACTTAAGCCCTGTTTTACTGCTCCAAGTAAATGCCGTATTATTTTGTATTCCCTTTGCTCTTATTTCACCGGCACCGTTTTCTACATATAATACTTCTCCCGGTATATCTTCTATATGCTCACCGGACTCAAGATTATATATAGAGGAAATTCCCGAATATTTATTTATAACAAATATCTTTGAATCCTCTGACAATTTTATATTTCCTGAGCTTTCCTTTATATCACTGTAGCTCTTTACTTTCTCAAAAGAATCTGTACTATATACATTTAATCCTTCTACAGCATCAAGCACAAATATCTGCTTTGAATCATTGCTAAATGACAGTATTGAATCCATTGCATTTATATATATATTGTTAATTGTATCATTTTCAATATCATAAATACTTAATGTAGGCTTTTTATCAGGCGTATCATTATCTATTCCCAAAACGGTATAGTATCTTCCGTCATTTGATATTTTTTGATCTTTGAAAGTTGCGGCTATTCCATATGTAATATTATTGTTAAAAGGTATTTTTTTACTTGTTTTACCGTCATCTTCCGATATAAATACATCATTTCCGTCAAACAAAAGCATTTTTGAAGAATCATTTGAATTTGATACTATTCTTGCATGTATGGAATCCGAAGAAATTCTTGACTTTAAATCTATTATCTTTATTGTCTGACTGTCATGAGAACTTGCCAATACTTTGCTTCCGTCTTTTAAAAATATATATTCTATCGGCAATATTCCGCCATAATTTAAGTTACTGTCAGTTATAGCTCCATCTTTCCATACAGAATAATTTCCGTTTTCCAAAAATCCGACTATCGTATTTGTATTGCTGTTGTAAGTATAATACTTTAAGTCCTGCATATATATTTTATTAATTGTCTCTCCGGTTTTTCCATCCAGTATATATATATTATTATTAGATTTTATTGCTATCTTATCACCATTCTCGCTTTCAAATAATACCTTTGTATCATTGAAGCTACTGAATATCTTCTGATTAAATAACTCCGTGTTATCATATGTAACTTTTATTAATTCATCCTGAGTGTTCAATAAAATATTCTCGCCGTCAGCTGAATAAGTTGCCGATTTGTATTGCTTATTTACCAATACTCCTTCATCCACACCGTTAGTTTTAAGGCTTGGAATAATTTCAATTATACTGCCGTCTTTGATGTTCCTTCTTGTTATCTGATCATCACTACCCGAATTTGTAATTATAAGGGCCTCACTTCCATCCTTTTTTATATCGGCCCTTTTTATAAGTTCATCAATTACAAATCCTCCTGTCCGTTGCCAGTTAGCGGTGTCATATAAATAAAAGTTAGTAGAGATATTATCATATGTAATAAGTATCAATTTTGAATCATCTTCTGAAAATCTGACAAGCATAGGTATACCATCGGTTTCTATCTTTGCCCTTTCCTCACCTGTTTCAACATCATATATAATACAAGTATTATCAAATGAGTATGATGCAAGATATTTATCGTTATTAGAAAACATAACAACTTTTACAGGCTGAGTATGTCCCTCCAAGATCTTTAATACTTCTCCGTTATCTACACTTGCAATTGCCGTATAATTATTATCAAGTCCGTAAGCTACATATTTTTCATCCTTACTTACATCCATATATGTAAAGATATTTTTAGTAGATATAGAAGTTAAAGTGGAGGCTCCGCTATGATATATCATACTGTTAAATATGGAATCCTCTTCAGCCTTCAATGTATCGTAATATTTCATATTAGGTTTTATAGACTTCATGGCTTCCTTTGCCACCAAAACAGCCTTGATAAAATCTCCCTCTTTTGTAAAGTCCTTAGACCTTTTCATAAGTATACTTGCATTTGACTGCACAGCCTCTTGTCTGGCAATTTCCGCCTTTTGATAAGCATTTGCCATAAACAGACCGAATATCAAAAATACCGCTCCTGCTACAGTAGAGACTGTCATGATTCTTTTACTTTTTCTCTCCTTATCTCTCTGCTTTAGATCTCCGAAGCTGCAACCGAGAATTGTTGCCATTACTCTGTATTTTTCTGTTTTTAATATGTCTAAAGATTTCTTTGTAAGTTCTTTTAACTTTGCTTTATTATTATTTTGCAAAGCTTCATAACCCTCAAAATCAGCATTTAATGTCTCATCCGGTCTTATATCTGCCGCCAGTATCTCGCTTACAGCTTCCTCACCCTTTAACTCTTTTAATGGCAGAGGAAAAGCTTCACCCGGCTCACCCTCTATAAGTACAGGTATTATCCTCTCCTCACCGTGCAAACTCTTAAATGTCTCTATCTCTCTCTTTGGCACCACTCCGATAGCGGTGTTCTTTTTGAACATATAACAATAAGGTATCTGCTTGTGGCAAGTGCTTCTTCTATCGAAGCACTTAAATCTCTTGCGGCAAGCTCCTCTCTGTCACGAAACACTCTGAATACAGGCCTTTTACCGTTTTGATAAAATTCCTTAGGTGCCTTGAATGTCTCTATCATCTGGTGAACCTGCTTAGCTATACTTTGATCAGGCTCCACATGCCTGTAGCTTATAAAGGCGTCATACTTATAGTTTTTCTCTTTATATTCATTTGCCGCCTTTTGCATTTCATCTATATTTTGCCTATGCTTTTGTTCCTTTTCCATTCTTATTCCTCTCTTTGAAACAAGGTAAATACCGATAATAAATCATATTCCGGATGACAGGTGTCAAACTTTTCGCCTATGATTATCTTCCAGTCATCTATCAGACATGGATGAGTCTTTAAATTCTCATCCTTCTTTTCACCATACTTAAAATTCATAGCATAATAGCTGTTACACCATCTCTTATGTTCAAGTCTTGATAAGAAATCGAGTACCGGTGCATTCTTTAGATATTCACAAAACTTTTTCTTGAACTCTTCATTATCAACTTTTCTGATTTCCTGTAGTGCACTGAACTCTTCAAACTTTTCATTCAAATAAGCTTTTATCTCATCCTCAGATTTATCTGAAAATATTTTTCTTACTATCTCTTCCTTTATTCTGTCATGTGCGGCAGATAATCTTGAAGATGTCTTCTTCACATATGAGAGCTCATTCCATTTCTGTCCTTCTCCCATTCCTGCCGCCGCAGAAGATATGTTATAGCTGTCATTAAACTGCTTTGCTCTCTTATCAAGAGCTGCTCTTATCATAACATCTCCTGTCATGATCTGCGAAACATCTCCGAATATCTTTATATTATCATTGTTTTTAGGTAATATATAACTTAAATCTATATTTGATACATTTCTTATTATCTTTGGAACTCCTTCAAAATATCTGTTTAAAAGTTTCAAATTTTTAAGGCTCTTAACGACATCTTCGTTCATCAAAAAAATAAGAGACAGATCCACTTCGTTTTTTATACTTCTAAGGTGATCATACATCATATTTCTTTCAGAACCAAGACTCATTATCTGTATATCCAAAGAATTATTTAAACCCTCATTGTCCACCAAGAGCTCTTTCATCTTCCTGTCTGCATCCATATCTATGATCCTTACCCTTACATTTTCCTTTAATGACATAGTCATATCATTGGAAATAAACTTTAATAATGTAGTGGTCAGCTCATTTATACCTATTATTAAAACATGCATCCTTTTGATATTTTCATCAATCAGCTCAGGTGTCACTGTATCACCTATACCTAAAAGTCCCTCTACATTACTTGATATACTTTTACTTACACATTTATCCGATATAAGCATCCTAACAGTCAGATCTCTCTCATCAAAATGTACGGTATCTATCTTCTTAAGACTCTCTTCTTTTTTTCTTTCCTGAGCTATCATATCCTCTATATATGAGGACACTGTTTTTGACTCACATTTTACATAGCAGGTAATATGTCTTTGAGGTTTTATTCTCTTTATAACATTTGTGTACAGGGCATAATTTTCAAGGTCCGCATCGGCACAAAAAAACATATACTTTGCCTTGTTTATATTGAGTGCGGCAAAAAATTCTCTTATTTCATTTCTGTCACTGTTTTCAAAATCTATCTGATAAACAGCAATTCCCTTTTTTTCATACTTACTTTTCATATTGTCATCTATGAAATTCTTTGAAATAAGCGATATCTTATATGAACTTTTTTCATCTATCAGATTATTAATCAATGTTTCACCCATAAGAGAGTTCTCAAATACCAAAATATGATTCCCACTTATCTTATTTACAACTATGTTTTTCATATGTAAAAGAGTATTTGAAATTTTGGTAAATACAAAAGTGGATGTAAGTATCGGTGCAGTCCACTTTGCAATCTCATAAAAAATATTTGTTTTATCACTAGGTGAAATCGGAGGTGCAAATAAAAACAGTTTGATAATACCGTATAATACGGTGGAAATCAGCTGAAAAGGATCTTCGATCTTTGCACTGTAATATTCATACATTCCTTGAAATCCGAAAAGAATTGTCAGGATAAATATGACAAGATATATTTTCTTTTTGTAATAGGTTTTATTTTCTCTCATACTACCACCTTTTTTAGTTGTTAAACCTTATAAAAATGTAAGGCATCGCACTAATTATATCTTATCAGTGCAATGCCTTACAACTATAGTTTATAACAACAAACTTAATGATTTATAAAGTATTGTAAATTATAAAGTTTTTACAAATCTGTCAAATGCTTCCTGACCTTTTTCATCTCTCTTATAAACACCTGCACATTCCAAAACCTTTACAAAAACTTTGCTGATTTCATCCTGTACAATACCATGAATATTTTCAGAATTGATATCATGATTTTTAATCCAGCCGTCTACCCAATCTGCATGCTTTGAAAGTTCTTCACTGCTTCTTAAATCCTTTTTTGAAAGAATATACTCTTCAAGAAGTGCCATTTCTTTTTTAAGTCTTGCAGGAAGTACAGCAAGTCCCATTACTTCAATGAGACCTATATTCTCCTTCTTGATATGATGAAGATCTGCACTGGGGTGATATACACCCCATGGACTTTCATCGGTTGTGATATTATTTCTAAGTACAAGGTCTATCTCATACAGATCTCCATGCATTCTTGCAATAGGTGTAATAGTATTATGCATGGTACCGTCAGTTTCTGCAAATACAAATGCATCCTTATCGGTATATCCTCTCCACAAAGACAAAATATGATCTGAAGCCTCCACAATCCTGTCAATATCCTTGCCCTGAAGTCTGATAACGGACATAGGCCATTTTACAATACCTGCGGTCAGATCCTCATATCCCGGAATTACAAAATTTCTGTCATAAGGAGCCTTTGCCATTGCAAATACATAGCCACCACCCTGAAAATGGTCATGGCTTAGTATAGAACCTCCGACTATAGGAAGATCTGCATTTGAGCCTGCAGTATAATGTGGAAAAAGCTTTACAAATTCCAAGAGCTTTTTAAATACAGCCTTATCTATCTTCATAGGCTTATGCTCTTTATTGAATATAATACAATGCTCATTGTAGTAAACATATGGTGAGTACTGTAAAAAATAATCCTCTCCGTCAAGAGAAATAGGAATTAATATAAGATTCTGTCTTGCCGGATGAGAGAAATGTCCTGCATAACCTTCATTTTCCGCACAAAGTAAACAGCTCGGATAACCTGACCTCTTTGCCTGTCCGGCTTTGGCTATATCTCTCGGATCCTTTTCAGGCTTTGAAAGATTTATTGTAATATCTATAGGTCCATACTCTGTTTCGGTAACCCATTTTTCATCCTTTGCAATACGGTCTGTACGAATATAATTTGTTCTCTTGCTGAATTTATAATAAAAATCGGTAGCAAGTTTACTGCTTATATGATATATCTCTTTAAACATTCTTCTTACGGTTGAAGGCATAGGGGTAAGCTGTCCCATAATTTTTGTATCAAAAAGATCTGTCATTGTTACGGTATCATCCTCAATAATACCATTTTCATAGGCATACTTACACATATCGGAGAGTATATCTGCAAGCGCTCTTTCCTCAGCCACCTCTTCTTCTTCAAACTCTATCTGACCGAAAAGATCCAGCAATCGGTTTGTAACATATACTCTGTCATCTTCATCCACAAGATACTCACGCATACCGTAAGCCATAAGTTCATTTATAAGCCTGTTAATCATTTTTTTGCTCCCTAAACCAATTCTTTGTTTTTTCACATATAACACTCTGCAAGTCAATTATCAATCAGGAAATCCACAATTGCAATAGATAAAAATTACATTGATAAAGGAAAATTTTTCTATTTAATAAATACTGTTACTTGTGTAAAAATCTCTTTTTTTTATTATTTTACTTCACAAAAGGTATTATTCTTATATTAAAGTCAAATTCAGTCTCACAGAATCTATACTTATCTATCACAACCGGTCCGCAGCTGTTTGAACCTATACCGTTTAGAGCATAGTCAAGACAAAGCACTGTACTCTCAGACTCTACAAGTTCAAAATTATGTTTCGCTCTTTCAAGCTCTTCCTGTGTATAAACAGAAGCATTAAATGAGAAAGTTTTATCGGCTGCTGCCGCTATACCAAACTGAGAATTTGTTATCTCCACAAAATCACAGTCATAGTGACTTCCGTTTTCCTGCGGATTTATATAGTCCTCATGCATCTCACTCACTCTTTTCTCGTATAAACCATGACTTGTAGAATGATGTTTATCTCTATAACTCTCATGAGGTCCCATACCGAAGTAAGAAGCGTTTTCAAGCTTCTTATCAAGGAATAATCTTATTCCGAATCTTGGAAGATCCGGGAATTCTTCATCTTTTATGACATGTATAGATGATGTTATTGCTCCCATGCAGTCAATCTTCCAAACAACTTCTGCATCCAAAATCTTTTGAATGCTTGCAGCAGACATGGAAGTTTTTACTGATATCTGTACCCCATCGGATAATTTTATAATATCTGTTTCATAAGCTCTTACATATGCTTCATTATACTTTGCCTTCTTCCATTCAAGCCTTGCATACATATCATTATCTGTAGGCGCTCTCCAAATATTAAGCTCCATAGGTCTGTTGATATATTCTCTTCCTTCAAATACCAAAGATTCAAACATTCCGTTTTTCTTACTGTAGTATAAGTAAATGACTGCCCATTAATAATTACCGATGTATCATCTTCTCTAACTTCCATATCCGATACGGTAATTTCTCTATCCAGCCATCTAAGAGCATTTTGATTTCTTCCATCCTCATTTGAGATCTTTATTTCATCAAATCCAAGTTCATATCCATTTTGTAACAACGGCATTTCTTTTTTTAGCTTATAAATAAGTTTAAGGAATACCTTACCCTTATTCGGAATCTTTATTTTAAGATCCAGCTCCTTTTCGCTATGTGCCTTGATAGAAGGAAGCTCCAAAACACCTGACTCAACACTTATTCCGTCGCAGCTTAATTCATAAAAAACATCTACAAAATCCTTTAAATCATCAAAATCCATATAGTTGTGAAGTATTAATTTACCACTTGCTTCATCATATGAAACCACCCTTATAGGTCTGTAAACATTCTTATACTCTAAAAGTCCTGTATGAGGTGTTCTGTCCGGATATACCAATCCGTCCATACAAAAGTTTGAATCATGTACTTTTTCTCCATGGTCACCGCCATAGTAATACATGTCTTTGCCATTGTCTGCTTTACCCTTATAGATTGCATGGTCACACCACTCCCAGACAAAGCCTCCACACATAAGATCATTTTCATGAATCAGTTCGAAATAATCTTCAAAATCTCCCGGTCCGTTTCCCATACTGTGACAATACTCCACGAGTAAAAACGGCTTGCTTGCATCATTTTTTAAATACTCTCTTATTTCATCAAGTCTGGGATACATTCTGCTGTATATATCCAGATGATCGTAATTGTACTCTACATCGTAATTTCTGTATCTTGCACTCTCATACTGTGTAATTCTTGAAGGGTCATATTCCTTTGTCCACTTAAGTGCCTTTTCAAAATTGCATCCGTAAGCACTCTCATTTCCCATTGACCACATTACGATAGAAGGTCTGTTCTTATCCCTCTTTACCATAAGCTTACTCTGTCAAGAATAGAAGCCTCCCAGGCCGAATCATCCGCTATCTTCTCATTCCATCTTTTGAATCTGTTATAATCTGTATCCTCTTTTCTGTAAATCATAACAGGACCATGCACCTCAATATCCGCCTCATCAATAACCATAAATCCGAACTTATCACAAAGCTGATAAAAGTATGGTGCATTTGGATAATGGCTGCTTCTTATAGAATTAAAATTATGCTGCTTCATTAAAGTAAGGTCAGTTATCATTTGCTCCCTGCTTATAGTAAAGCCGGTCACAGGATCTGAATCATGTCTGTTTACTCCTCTAAACTTTATCTTTTGCTTATTAAAATAAAGCACCTTATCAATGATCTCAACAGTTCTAAATCCTACATACTCAACAATAACTTCATTTTCTGTCTCAAGTATCAAAGTATAAAGATATGGATTTTCAGTGTTCCAAAGAACAGGATCATTAACTTCAAACTCTATGCTTCCGGTTTTGTCTATTTCACCTTTTGCTATTATATTTCCGACTTTATCTTCCAGAGTTATTTGTACACCTACCGGATATGCAAGCTCTATATCAAGCTTCAACTTTTTCCCATCTGTATTAACTTTATAATCTCTTATAAAAGCCTGTGGTCTTTTTAAGATATACACATCTCTGAAAATCCCGCTCATGCGGAACTTATCCTGATCCTCCAAATAAGAACCGTCACACCACTTCATTACTAAAACAGCAATTGTATTCTTTCCGTTTTTTATTACATCCGTAATATCAAATTCACTTGTAGCATGAGGTACCTGACTGTATCCCACATATGAACCGTTTATCCATAAATAAAATGAGCTGTCCACACCTTCAAAGTTAAGAAATGCACATTTTGCCCTCTCATCCTCTTCATAATCAAACTCATATACATATGCTCCACATGGCACATCCTGTGGTACATATGGCGGATCAAATGGAAAAGGATATTTTATATTTGTATAATGATGATTATCATATCCCTCATTTTGCCACACTCCCGGCACCTTTATATCTGCATACTCGGATACATCAAATCCCTGCCTGAAAAATTCTTCCTTTACATCATAAATACTCTCAAAATATTTAAACTTCCATATACCGTTTAAAAACTGTATTCTGTCCGAGCTTTCACGATGCTCTACAAGATCATCCATCCTCTTTGAAGCCGGTATATAATACGCTCTTGCCGGCATAGTGTTCTCGTGTAAAATGTTTAGGTCCTCATAATAACGTGGTACAATCATTTGTGTTTGCAACAGCCCCCTATCTTTATTGAAATAATATATTGTAAAATAAATTTAATACTCCTGAGAGAAGTATTACTAATATCGGATTCTTATTATACTTTACCAAAAGTACCAAAGATATACCGAATATAAAAACCATATGCAGCCTGATATCATCTATTTTAAATCCGTTCAATCCGAAGGCTGACTGTAATATCTTTATTCCTGATATTGCAATCAAAACTACCACAGCCGGTCTTAAGACTGAAAGTATTGTTTGCAGTATTGTTAGCTTTTTTTATATTTCATATACATCCATGAAAGAAAAAAATAAGTAGTATGCTTGACGGAAGTATACAACCGAAAGTTGCAACTATTGCACCCGGTATTCCACCTATTCTGATACCTACAAAGGTAGCTGAATTTACTGCAATAGGTCCCGGTGTCATCTGAGATATAGTAATAAGATCTGTAAACTCCTCCAATGTAAGCCAATTGTATGTATCTACCACTTCACTTTGAATAATTGGCATTGCCGCATAACCTCCACCAAAACTGAAGGCACCTATTTTTTTAAAAAGCTTATAAACAATTTTAGGTAAATCATTTACTTTTTCTCCTCATTTTTTGATAAAAAGGTCTTTACAATTCCTACTAAAATACAGATTAATATAATATATATAACATTAACTTTAAAATAAAAATTCAAAGCAAAGGCCGCTACCATTATACAGATATTAAAAAAGCCTTTCTTTACTACACCTACTCCCATCTGACAGCTTACAGAAGCAATTACCGCACCAACTCCCGACTGCATACCTTCAAGCATAAAAGCAATAAATCTGTTTTCCCTGAACATAATATAAAACATGGATATAATAGAAATTATTAAAAAAGGCGGAATAACAGTGGCAACTATCGCCACCATAACCCCCGGTATTCCTGCAATCTTATACCCGACCACTATAGCCCCGTTTACTGCTATAGCCCCGGGTGCAGACTGTGCAATAGCCACTAAATCAAGCATCTCATCATTTTCTATCCAATGATATTCATCTACAAACTTTTTCTTCATCAATGTAACTATGACATAGCCCCCGCCAAAGGTAAATGCGCTCAAATAAAGTGTTGAAAGAAAAAGCTTTATAAGAACCTTCTTATTCATTTTCTTTCACTATTTCATCTATTTTCTTTAACTCTTCTTCACTGAATACAGTATTTTCTATAGCGGATATATTATCAAGTACCTGTGAAGATTTTGATGCACCTATCAGTACAGAGGTCATAACTTCATCCTTAAGTACCCAGGAAAGTGCCATCTGTGCAAGGCTCTGATTTCTCTCTTTTGCAATATCATTTAATCTTCTTATAGCATTAAGTTTATTTTCTGTCAGATTATTCTCATTTAAGAATCTTCCATCTGTCACTATTCTACTGTCAGCAGGTATTCCGTTTAAATATCTGTCTGTTAAAAGTCCCTGTGCAAGCGGACTGAATGAAATAATTCCCTTCTTTAATTTTTCTGCCATATCCTTTAGTCCATTATTTTCAATGGTTCTGTCAAATATGGAATATCTGTTTTGATTTATTATAAAAGGAACCTTAAGCTCATCCAAAATCCTTGCAGCCTGCTCCAAAGTCTCACCGTCATAATTTGATAATCCCACATACAATGCCTTGCCGCTGTTTACTATCTGTGCAAGTGCACCGCAGGTCTCCTCAAGAGGTGTGTTCTTATCCATTCTATGGTGATAGAATATATCCACATATTCAAGTCCCATTCTCTTTAAACTCTGATCAATACTTGCTATCAGATATTTTCTGCTGCCGAAATCTCCGTAAGGACCGTCCCACATTGTATATCCGGCCTTTGTACTGATAATCATTTCATCTCTGTACTTTCCGAAATCTTCTTTTAAGATTATTCCGAAATTCTTTTCAGCACTTCCGGGTGCCGGACCATAGTTGTTTGCAAGATCAAAATGAGTGATACCGTTGTCAAAAGCTGTAAACAAAATATCCTTCATACTTTCAAGATTGGAGTGGTCTCCAAAATTATGCCATAGCCCCAGTGATACGAGTGGCAATTTCAATCCACTGTTACCGCAATAAGCATACTTCATTTTCTCATATCTGTTTTCCTTTGCAAAATACATAAAAAACTCCTTTCAAATATCAGTTTTCAAATTCTTTGAACATCATTAAAAAAATCACTGTCATCATTCCCGCCGCAATTAAAATGGCTTTTTCATTAAAAAATCTCACAGCAAAATACCCTATAACAGTTCCTATAATAAATATAAAAATACATATATAATAATACAGGCCCTTTTCTATAGATGATTTATCACCTTTACTTATTCCATGATACAAATTCTGTGTTCCGCTCTTTAAATTTCCGGTACACATGGTAGTTGCAATTACAACATCCCTGATTTTAGGAAATGTGGCAAACTGTACTCCGGATACCAAGGATATTATGGAATTAGCTATATTGTTCATTTCCTGAGGTAAAAATGCCACCACTATAAATGCGACTATTTCAAGTAATACAAGTATCTGCCTCCAATGTATCATATTAATATTTTCTTTTCTATGCTTTATTATTTCACATACAGCCACACCTATGGCAAAGGATGTTATGGGTATAAGATAATTTACCGATTCTAAAAACTTTCCTTCACATATTTTTAATGTCATCAGTATTATATTACCGGTTTCGGCATTGGCAAAAACCTTTCCACGATTTATATATGAGTATGCATCCATAAATCCTCCGGAAAGTGCCAAAAATATCCCCACCATTATGGACTCTGAAATCTGCCATCTTTTCATTTTATCCCTCATAGTCTACAAGAATACCTCTTTATTTTAAACCATTGCATTAATAAATTAAAGCAATAAAAAAAGTATAGTCTATATTTTATATAAACTATACTCTTAAAATTTACTTTAATGATGTAAATGCATCTAAAGCATTTTGTGCCTTTTCTTCAGAAGTACTGCTCGCTGTAATAATTGCCATAAAGTTTCCGGACTTTATATAAATCTGCTTTCTGTACACAGTATAATCTCCGCTTGTATCTGTAGCACTCATTGCTATGGTTTCTCTACCGTTAAACATAGCCTTGGCACTCTCAACACTGACATTTACCATACCTGAAGCTTTGTACTGCTCCTGTAGTTTTGCTACTACATCTTCCAATTCAGTTTCTGTTTCAAAAGGTGTGCCCATCTTTTCAATAACAACATTTACATTACTGACTCCGGTTCCGTTCTCACTGGTAGCATATACATCCATATATAAACTTTCATCCGCTTCTTCCTGTGTCATACCGACTTGCTTTATAAAAATATCTCTCATCTGAGCGATATTATCTCTGCTCTCCATCTTGTAATTATTTGCAGGTGCATCAAACTTGATATTGAAAACCTCATTTGTATATACAGAATCCTCTTTTCTGCCTCTGTAATATTGTATGTCATCTTCAGCATGTGTTTCTTCCTGTATAACTTCAGCCTGTGTTGTTGTTTCCTCTGTAGTAGGTACTTCAGTAGTAGTCTCTACTACTGTTGTTTCAGCCTGTGTGACAGTTGTCTCGGCATGAGTTTTGCCACTGCAGGCAGTCATCATAACCGATAAAAATAATATAGGTATAATAATATTTCTTCATTTTCATCACTCCGTGTAATAAATAATTTCCGAGTATTCTAGAATCTATCTGTGACTAAATTCTGATAAGATATTACAACAATGTGATTAAAATGTAAATATTTTTTTAAATCACCTTAGGTAAGCATTAATAATTACTTTAATTCTTTTTATATACAGGTTGCCCTGTCATCATATTTTTTGCAAAATCCGCCTGCTCCAAAGTGGCAAAATCCAGATATACCACTTCTCTGAGTAGATCTCTACAGCTATCATAAACTCCTTTATAGTATTTTCTGACATCAGCATCATCAATATCCATTATTATAAGATATGACTTTATACCTTCTTCATCCACCCTCAGCATCATGTCTATTAATTTTATCTCACTGTGAGTATTTCCAAAATTAATCAATCTCCTTTTTATAGCAGATACCTCTTCATTATCTGCAGGATATCCTAAAAGATTTTGCTCTCCACCCTTTGCAACCTTTCTTTCTATTTTTGCCTCACCAAATTGGCTTTGATATCCGGGTGAATTCACTATATTATTGATATTTTCCGAATTCATATAGAACGACTGCGGACCGTAAGGATTAATGATAAATCCACCGTCATTCTTTAAACATCCTAAAATATCCGGAAATCTTACAATGATAGTTTCCTGTTTCCAATTTGCAGGTCCTTTATCCGCCCAATTTTTCAAAGCAGTCCAGTCTGTAAATACAGGAAGTGCATTCACCCCACCTTCAAGATTTATACCGTAAATATTTATTTTTGTATCTTTTTTCAATACAGTCTCACCACTGCCATTAAAATCTCCCGACATATGTATTGGCAATAGATAATGTGCACTTACCATCTCACGGAAAAATAGATTTACAAAATCTTCATCCTTATAGTAATTATCATATTCATATAAAAGTCCAAGTATATATGGATTTTCCACCGCCTTATTCACATCGGATTCTATCTGAAATTCTATATTTGTAAGCAAAGCGTATTTAAAATCATCCGACTCGTCTATATGTTCAAACCCTATATTTGCATATGAATCTTTTATTACTTCTAAGTCATTTCCGGCACTGTCTGCAATCTTTGCAATTTTAAGATGGGATACTTTACCACTTTTAAAAAGTACGGTTACTTCCTCTTTACTTACAGTACCGTGCACATCTCCTTCAAGTATTATACTTCCCTTATCTTTACAGCCCTTTACCAACATGGTAAATCTGTTTTTAACTGTTTCAACCTCTTTATTTTCTTTATTATCAACATTATTTTTAGATGAAAAGGCATCTTTTATCTTATCCCAAAACATATATACTCCAAGTTACTGCGCTTTTGTAAAGGCGTTCAAACAATCTTTAACAACCTTTTCGTCTTTAGCATTTATAACTATAACTGATACATCCTTTCCCGACTCTAAAAACACCTGTGTATGATACTGTGTAACACCGTTTGCGGTTAACTTTGCATTTATACAAGGAGCATCCTGACCCAAAAATTTTATAGTTGTACTTTCCGCCTTAATATCTCCCGCACCCTCACTATCCTTATTGATTTTCGCTATATTTCCGTCTATATATGCCTTTAAATCCGAGGTTATATTTACAAGTCCGAATAATACAGAGCTGCTGTTTGCAGTGTCATGTGCATACATTTTTAATGTATCATCATGTGTCTTTTTTTGCATATCACTAAGATCCTCGGTACTTACCATCTCCATATTTACAGACTTAGCATCAAACTTTATATTAAATACTTTATTGGTATATATACTGCCATCATATGTACCGTTCATATCTTCATTGTTTGCGCGCTCAACAGTGCTTTCTACAGTACTTGCAACAGGACTCTCTGTCTTACTTTCAGCTTTGTTATCAGCCTTGTTACCTCCACAAGCAGTTATGGAAAAAGCAGACAAAACTGCAATACCCGCCATTATAAGTTTAATATTCTTCTTCATTTTTCCTCCCGAGTACAAAATATACTTTTTATTTGAGTATATCACTTATTAAAATAAAAATAAATTGTTCAATCAAAAAGGCACACCTTTTTTATCAAAGTATGCCTTTTATTATAAATAATGTTTACTCCGCCTTTGTAAACATATCAAGTCCTTTAGAGCTTTCTTCAGCATTTGTTGTTATTGTCGCAATTGTATATATTCTTCCTCCAACCTCAACAAAAGCCTGAGTTGTATACTGAGTTACTCCACCCATAGTTAAATCTGCAACTATAGCAGGTACATCCTTGTCAATTAATTTTGTTGTTGTGCTTTCAATATTTAAAGCATCCGCTCCTAAGGACTCATTATTTTTCTTTGTTGCCTCAATATACTCATCCATATAGGTCTTTAGATCTGTACCTTCATCCAATATACCTATCATAGCTATTTTAGTATAATTATTGTTGTAAGCATAAAGTTCCAGTTTTCCTTCAGACTGGATTCCCATAGCTTCAAGCTCAGCTTGATCTGCTAATCTCATATCATTGGCTGTGGCATCAAACTTTAAATTTAATGCTTTATTTGTATAAACATTATCCGCAGTAACTCCTGCCAAATCCTCTGCAGATATATTAGCTTCACTTGAAGCTTCTGCACTGCTTTCATCTTTCTTTTCTTCAGTAGCTGCTTCTGCGCTTGTTTCTTTACTTTGTGCTTCAGAAACACTTTCACTTCCCACTGTTGCTTCAGCCTTTTTGTTACCTCCACATGCGGTTACAGCCAATACCGATGCTATAGCCAATACTGCCAATTTAAAACTTCTTCTCATAATGTCCTCCGTTTTATATAACTTTTTTCGTACTGATTATACAAGACAGAACATATAAAAGCTTTAGGATTTGTATTAATTTTTATTTAAGATAATTTAGGTTAGTATTATTTATTCGTATTTCTGAAATAAATCAAATCCGGCCTGTGCCTCTTTTTCATCCTTTCCGCTTGATACTATAATCATCATATAATCATCTTTTACTCTGAAGAGATATTTCTGACACTGTTTTGAAACCGTTGTATCCACATAAATATCCAAACATGATAATTCCTTACCGAGAAAATATACATCCGATTTCTTTACCTCTGAACTTTTCAGCTGATCTTTCGGGACTTTACTAAGTTGACTTTCCATTATCTCTTTTTGTGCATCCAAATATTCGTCCATAGGCATTAACACATTATTTTTTACCAACGAAACACTGATTCTCTTTGTAGTGTCTGTATTATCAATTAAAAACATATCTATAAATGATTTACCGTCTTTAATATGCTTATTTACAGCATTTACATCCGATCTTTCTATACCGTCATTACCCATATTTTTTAGTTCTTCATCACTTACAAACTCCAGACCGGTTGTATTGGCATCTAATCTAATATTCAACATTTCATTACTGTAGACATTATCTTTTATTTTTCCAGTAATAATTCCTCCGGCAATTCCATCTGTCTGCACCTCACCGGAACCTTCACTGTTTTCTGATATTTTTGTAAACATTTCAAAAGCCGACTCAGCATTGTATTTATCCGGACCGTAAGAATTTATTACTCCTATATAATCTCCGGCCTCTATATAGGCGGTATATTGATATTTACTATCTTTATCCTTTCCTTCAGTAAATAAACAAGGTACATCCTTTCCTGAAATTGTAACAGTTAATCTTTCTGCCTTAGAATCTTTTTTCAACTGTTTCTCTAAGTATTTATCGAGTTGGCCTTTGTTTTCTGATATTGAAACTACCAGCTTTTGTGCATTATCACCCTCCTTACTGACCACCATATCAACAGCAGAGCCACCTTTTTTAATATAATATATCCTATCTTCTTCTGAAATTGGGCCCATAATACTTGTTGCTACTTCATCAAAAACATATCCGTTTGCTTTTGCATCAAATTTTATATCAAACATCTTGTTTGTATATACATCATTATTTATCTCGCCCTTTGAAAATTCTATCTCCGATTTAGTATCGTTTTTACCGGATTCATCGGATTTACTGCTATTTGCAGCATCATCAGTGCCTGTATACTTTTCAAACATACCTAAATACTTGTCAATATCCTCGCTATTATTGCCTCTTACATGAATTTCTACAAAGTATTCATCTAACTGCTTATATAATGTAGAATCGGCATATTCTATACCGTCCTCATTTATAACGATATCTACACTAAGCAGCTTTTCTCCCATAAAATCTCTTGTTGTCTTCTCCACTTTAGGATTTTTAAATCTCTCTTTTTGCTCTCCTGTCTGCTTTCTCACCTCTTTGTCAATATACTTTTCCAAACCGTTTTTCATTTCATGGTTTTTATCCTTATATATCATTACCTCTACATAATTACCGGGATTTTTATTATCAATAGCTTCCATATCACTTATATAATAGCCTTTATTAAGTCTGTCATGTACGGCATCCATATCTGACCTTTTTACAACTTTGCCGTCAAGCCTGTTGATAAATTCCTCTTCTGCAGTTACATCCATATCATTGGCATTTCCGTCAAACTTTAAATTAAGCATTTTGCTTGTGTATACTCCGTCAACTACTTCCCCCAAAGAAATATCCTCAGCCTTGAACTCACTGACAGTTTCACTTGTTTTTTTATCTGCTTTTACTCTACACCCCGAAAAGCAAAGTGATAAAGTAACAGCCAGCATTCCTAATTTAAAAATTCTCTTCATAGTCTCCTCCAAATGTATTTATTCTATAATTGTGAACATATTAAATGCATTTTTTACAAATTCTTCATCATTTCCCATTATTACAATACCTGCTGTATATTCTCCACATGGCATAAAGATGTATTTTTTATAATACTTACTGCCATTATCTTTTGTCTCTATCTTACTTAAGCACATCATTTCCTTACCGTTAAAGTTGATTTTCTCCTTTTTGTGTTCTACAAATACATTCTCTTCTTTATCAAAATAGGAATCTTCACCTGCATCCTCTTTTGATAAATCCACTTTCTCATCTATCATCACAAAAACAGTATTTTCAAATGTGATATCATGTGCAACAACATCAATAAAAGAATGGCCGGCATCCACATAATCCTTTTTATCTTTTTCGGAAATAATCCAAGTTGGGATTCCAAGAAGTTTACGGTCATAATCTGATGCGAAAACCAAGTGCTTTCCTGTGATATCCAACTTTATATTCATTGCACTATTTGTATACACATTTCCGTCTATCACACCGGCACAAAAATCGCTATCTGATAATTTATCTGGTACTGTTTCTTCAACTGTATTTTTTTCAACACTGCTTTTTTCTTCAGTGCTTTCTTCTGTTCTTTGCTTCCTTTCTTCCTGTCTTTCTCTTTTTTCTCTTCTTTTTGTCTTACCTTCTCCGTTTTTATTCTCTGTATATGATTCATTTATTTTTTCAAAATCAGACTCATCAGGCTTTTCAAATATATCCAACAAACTTTGTGCATCCTCTTGATCATATGCAAGTACACTTATGGTCACTATATAATCTCCATATTTTAGAAACAACTGCTTTTCATAGAACATTATTTCTTTGATACCATCTTGTTCCCATACCGACTTTATTTCAATACCCGGTATTTTCTTACCTGCCATCTTTCCGTCTGAATACTCAGCATATGACTCCTCCATCATGTCAAAATCTTCTTTCTCTTCTTTGAAAGCATCCCTATAGTCCTTTATTAACTCCGATATATATTTATTTAAAGTCTTACCCTTTGGGGCTTTATTTATTATAATACTTACCATTCTGGTTCCATCATCCAGATCACTGGCACCCATATCACTGATTGTAGCACCTGAGGCTATCTTTTTCTTTACCTCATTCATATCTTTTCTGTCATATATAGCATCATCAGTATCTCCAATAAGACCTTCCTCATAATATATATCCATATTATTGGCTTTAGCATCAAACTTTAAATCAAGCATCTTACTAAGATATACACCGTCATTGATTTCACCCAATGATAGTTCAAACTTGTCTACAACAGCTGCACTATCATTATTACACCCTACCTGTAATAACATAAATATAGCCATCATCCCTATAACAAAAATCTTCAATAATCTCTTCATTTTTTCCTCCTCAATGTGCATAATACAACTTCTAACAAAAGTTTCATATTGACAAAAATATGTTTTAATAAAATTATAATCTTCATTCAGCCAAAAAAATATTATGCACAATAACGAATTTATGTTATTTATTTTATACAACATTACTTTGGTTTTATTACAAGTACAGCTTTTTACATAACTTTTTAAAATTTAAATACAAAAAGAGCATACCTTGTTTCCAAAGTATGCCCTTTAAAAATTGTTAATATAAAATTTTTATATTACATCATTCCCATTCCGCCGCCTGCAGGCATTGCAGGTACGTCTTCTTTGATATTAGCCACTGCCGACTCTGTTGTAAGAAGTGTGGACGCCACTGAGTTTGCATTCTGAAGTGCAGATCTTGTAACCTTTGCAGGGTCTAAGATACCTGCCTTTACCATATCAACATACTCTTCTCTGAAAGCATCAAATCCAACACCTTCACTAGACTCTCTTACCTTGTTTACAACAACGCTTCCTTCAAGTCCTGCATTCTCAACTATTCTGAAAAGTGGTGCCTCAAGTGCCTTAAGTATGATCTTTGCACCTGTTCTCTCATCACCTTCAAGAGTAGCTACAAGCTTCTCAACTTCCTTGCTTGCATGGATATAAGCAGAACCGCCTCCTGCAATTATACCTTCCTCAACAGCTGCTCTTGTAGCATTGAGTGCATCTTCCATACGAAGCTTTGCTTCCTTCATCTCAGTCTCTGTAGCCGCACCGACTCTAATAACCGCTACACCACCTGAAAGCTTAGCAAGTCTTTCCTGTAATTTCTCTTTATCAAACTCGGATGTAGTTTCTGACAGCTGTGCTTTAATCTGAGCAACTCGCTTTTCAATATCAGCCTTTGAACCCTGTCCGTCAACAATAACAGTATTCTCTTTTTGAACCTTAACACTCTTTGCACGACCAAGGCTTGCAAGTGTAGCATCCTTAAGATCAAGTCCAAGTTCCTCACTGATTACTGTACCGCCTGTAAGAACAGCGATATCCTTTAACATATCTTTTCTTCTGTCACCATATCCCGGAGCCTTTACAGCTACAACATTGAATGTACCTCTAAGCTTATTTACTATAAGTGTTGTAAGAGCCTCACCCTCAACATCCTCAGCTATAATAAGAAGCTTCTGTCCTGATTTAACAAGCTCTTCAAGTACAGGTAAGATGTCCTGAATATTTGAAATCTTCTTATCTGTAATAAGTATATATGGATCATCAAGATTTGCTTCCATCTTCTCCATATCTGTACACATATATGCAGAAACATAACCTCTGTCAAACTGCATACCCTCTACCAAGTCAAGCTCTGTCTTCATAGTCTTTGACTCTTCGATAGTGATAACACCCTCGTTTGTTACCTTCTCCATAGCATCTGCTACAAGGCTTCCAACCTCATCATCACTTGCAGAGATAGCTGCAACTCTTGCAATCTGATCTTTTCCCTTTATAGGCTCGCTCATCTTTGCAATAGCCTCAACTGCCACATCTGTAGCCTTCTTCATTCCCTTACGTAAAATTATAGGATTTGCACCTGCTGCAAGGTTCTTCATTCCCTCATTTATCATTGCCTGTGCAAGAACTGTAGCTGTTGTTGTACCGTCACCTGCCACATCATTTGTCTTTGTAGCAACTTCCTTTACAAGCTGTGCTCCCATGTTCTCAAACGCATCTTCAAGCTCAACTTCCTTTGCAATAGTCACACCGTCATTTGTTATAAGCGGTGTACCGAATGATTTATCAAGTACAACATTTCTTCCCTTAGGTCCCAATGTAACTCTAACTGTATCAGCCAGCTTATTTACACCGGCTTCCAATGCTTTTCTGGCTTCAACGCCATATTTAATATCCTTAGCCATATTTACCTCCGTCTAATCTATATAAAATTATTATTCAATCACTGCCAAAATATCATTCTGCTTTACAACGATATACTCGACCTTGTCAAGTTCTACCTCTGTGCCTGCATACTTGGAATAAATAACCTTATCTCCTACCTTAACCTGCATCTTTATTTCTTTTCCGTCTACAACTCCGCCCGGACCTACTGCAACAACCTCTGCCTGTGACGGCTTTTCCTTTGCCTGTCCGGGAAGTACAATACCTGATGCTGTTGTCTCTTCAGCAACCAATTGCTTTAAAACCACTCTATCGAATAAAGGTACTAACTTCATTTTGTATTCCTCCTAAATGTTTATAAACTTAACTATGAACTTTTATACCACTTTTTATTAGCAGTGTCAAGGTTTGAGTGCTAATATTCTTAATAAATTAAAAATCAGCCAAAACTTTAAAAGTTACCGGCTGATTTCTTTTTATTTCTTATTTAAAAAATTTATCGTATATTCCAAACACGAATATAAATAATACTATTATCGGCAATATAAATGTAAGGTAAACTCTCATCCAATTCTTCATCTTAAGACCTTCACCCTTATTACACTCTTTAAGATAGTTATCCCATCCCCATCCGTATCTGCTGACACAAAACAGTAGATATACCAAGGAACCCAGAGGCAATATTATATTACTTACAAGGAAATCCTCCAAATCAAGTATTGTTCCACCAAATGGCTCTAACCATCCGAAACTCCAACTGCTAAATCCGAATATACATGGTAATGAAAGTACTATTATTACTATCAAATTAAAAAGACTTACCTGTTTTCTTGACTTCTTTGTAAGATCCATACCGCATGAAACTATATTCTCAAATACCGCAAGCACTGTAGAAAATGCTGCAAATGACATAAATATAAAGAAGAAACTTCCCCAGAGTCTTCCAAGAGGCATCTTATTAAATATATTCGGCAAAGTGATAAATATAAGTGCCGGGCCGGAAGTCTGATCTACACCATATGTAAATGTAGCGGGGAAAATAATAAGTCCCGAAACTATAGCTACGAAAGTATCAAGTATAACTATTGTAACAGACTCTCCCAGCATACTTCTGTCATTACTTATATAACTTCCGAATATAAGCATTGCACCTATTCCAAGGCTTAGTGTAAAGAATGCCTGATTCATGGCACCTGTTATTACATTACCGATACCTGTTTCTTCTATTCTGCTTATATTCGGTACAAGATAATATTTAAGTCCTTCTGCAGCACCTTTTAAGAAGAATGAATTTATTGCAAGTATAATCATTACCACAAGAAGTGTAACCATAACTATCTTTGTGATATTCTCAAGCCCCGCTTCAAGTCCTCTTGATACTATAAACATACCTGCAACAACTACAACCACCATCCAAAAAATCATTATAGTAGGCTGTGAAAGCATTGTATTAAATACATTCAATACTCCGTCTGAATCCAGACCTTCAAATTGTCCTGTTATTGTAAGATAGAAGTAATGAAGCATCCATCCCGATACAGTGGTATAAAACATCATCAAAAGATAATTTCCTATAAATGCAACTATTCCATGTACATGCCATTTGCTTCCTGTAGGTTCAAGTTTTTGATAAGCCATTACCGGACTTTTTCTTGCAGCTCTTCCTATTGAAAACTCCATAGTCATTATAGGCAATCCAAGCATAACCAAAAACAGTAAGTACAACAGTACAAAAGCACCGCCTCCACCTTTTCCTGTCATATAAGGAAACTTCCATACATTACCTATACCAATTGCACATCCGGCTGAAATGAGTATAAACCCGAGCCTGGATTTTAACCTTTCTCTCTCCAAAATATCCTCCTAATAAAATCCTTGATATTTTTGAGGATTGCAAGAACATAGTGTAAAGCAATCCGACATTAAAGGTAAAACACTTTACCTAAATGACTTGATAAACTGTAGTCAATCAAATGCAAAACATTATAGCACAATTAATGAAATTTTTCTATCTTATACCTTAAGTATATCCCATTATATTATTGTATTATTCAAAAATTAATCAATCATATTTTATCTAATGTATTGACTATGACATTGCGTCATAGTTTATACTTATCCTTGTTAGGAGGTTTTCAAATGTTTTTAATTAAAAAGGTTAGTGAAATAAGCGGTGTATCGGTGCGCACTTTACACCATTATGATGAAATAGGTTTGCTTTCACCTAAAAAAAATGAAAATGGGTACAGATATTATTCCGAGGATGATATGTCTTTTTTGCAAATGATATTGTTTTATAAATATCTGGGATTTCCTTTAAAACAAATAAAAGAATTATTAAAACAGGAAGATCCGGAAATACTCCATCATCTAAAGAAACAACTCGTTTTGATGCAGAAAGAAAAGCAAACACTCTTAACACTTATTGATACATTGGAAAAAACGATTAAATCAAGAGAAAGGAAAATTACTATGTCAACAAAAGAAAAATTTAAAGGTTTTACATATCAGGACAATGAAAAATATAAACAAAAAGCAATAGACCTTTATGGAAAGGAAGTTATTGAGGAAGCCGTTAAAAAGCAAAAAGGAAGAGAACAGGAAATTGCCGACGGTTTTAATAATATCTTTTTTGCCATATCGGATAATATGTCAAAGGGGCTTAAGGCTACATCAAAAGAAAATACCGAACTGGCAAAAAAGCTTCATAAACATATTTGTAAATACTCATTTGACTGTAGTGCAGATGTGTTTTCAAGCATAGGCTATGGATATGTTGAAAATCCGGAATTTAAAAATAATATGGACAAATTCGGAGAAGGTATGGCACAGTATCTGTGTGATGCAATTCAACAGTATGTAAAAGAGATTTAATTAATAAATCTTTTTAATATATTTTCACCTCTAAGTATCGTTTTATTGTACTTAGAGGTGAAAATCAACATTTAACTTTATTTAATTTGTTTTTTTGTATCCATTTTTGATATAGAATTTATACATTAAAAATATAATTTTAAACTGCTATATTTTTTTAGGAGCAAATATGAATCAATATTTAGAAGTATCTTTACAGGCTGTTATACTTTTTTTCCCTTTGTGGTCGCTATATTTACATTACCTTATATTGCTTATAACTACCATAAATACGGATCTGTTATGAGTCTGAAGGTTGTAATCGTTTATTCTTTTTATTTTTTTATATTCTATGTATGTATTGCCTGGTGGTACTGCCCCTTCCGTCTCCAGAAAAGGCGGCTACTTTGCACAGTCATAAAATGCAGCTTGAACCTTTTTTATTTATAAAAGATATTTTAAACAGGTCAGACATTATTGAAAATCAGCCAAAAACATGGTTAAGTGTAGTATTAAACAAGGCTTTTCTTGTAAATATTTTTAAATCTGTTTTTAGCTATACCTTTTTGGAATGTATTTACGTTACTATTTTAAAAAGATCCTTTATGGAAACTTTAGTTTTATCTTTTCTATTGTCCTTATTTTTTTGAGATAACTCAACTTACAGGACTGTATTTTTATCTATTCGGGTAGTTACAGACTCTTTGATGTGGATGATCTTATAGTAAATACTTCAGGCGGTGTACTCAGATTTCTTTTAATGGGACCCTTTATGAAATTTTTTTACCTTCAAGAGATGAGCTGGATGAAATAAGCTATAAAAAAAGGAATGGAAGTATCATTAACAAGAAGATTTATATCATTCTTTTTTTGATATGTTCTTTATTGCTTTATTAACCTTTATTTGTGAAATTTTAATACCTGAATTTACCTTGCTGTTCTCATCTGAAGCAAGTATCTTATTTTATTTTTTTCTTTTTCCTATATTATTTAAAGGAAGAACTTTGGGAAAAATTTGTAACGAGTACAGCCATTGTATCTTTAAATGAAGAACGTCCTGCATTCTATTCATATTTTTCTAAGGTATATACTTTTTTTACGGATTTTATTTTTATTCCTTTAAATGTAAGAAGACTTCTTGAAAGTTTAATACTTACAAATACAGATCCTAATAAAGATATGGCATATGCAACTCTTGAACTTTTGGCAACTATTTTATACTTTATGATATTACTTACAGCTCTTATAAAATCTGCAAGACATCGCAGACTTTTGTACGAAAATTTATCGAAGACAAAAATTCAGAGCACTGTTAAAGTATCAAACTTAAATCATATTTAACTTTTTATACTTGAAATGTCTCAAGTATTGATGTAGTATTTAAATATATAACATCTAGTTTTAAAAACTACATCAAGGAGGTGTAAATATGAACTCAAAATACAAAGAAAAGACAAGATTCGGTGTACTTCCGGGAACCATATCAATAAAAATAAGGGAACCGGGCTCAGCACTTACTCACTTTTTGGGACTTATTCTTTTATGGATAGGAGCCGGCCCGCTTATTCAAAGAACTGTAGAACATGGAAGCTTTTTAACTTCAATATCTATGTTTGTCTTTATTGTATCAACTAAATTATTGTATGCTGCAAGTACCATATATCATTCCGTAGTTTTAGACCTTAAAAAGACAATGATCTTCCGTAAAATAGACCATATAATGATTTCTGTATTGATTGCCGGAACGTATACACCTGTATGCCTTACAGCACTTAGAGGAAAAGTAGGATATATATTACTGACTGCCATATGGACACTCGCTATAGGTGGAATTATACTGAAAATTTTCTTTGTAAACTGTCCTAAGTGGCTGTCATCTTTAATTTATCTCATTATGGGATGGCTTTGTGTATTTGCATTAAAACCTATATTCAAAGCACTACCTCTGACCGGATTTTTGTGGCTTTTGTTTGGAGGTATCTCCTACACACTTGGAGCTGTAATCTATGCCTTTAAATTAAAAGCTTTTAATGAAAAACATATTTATTTCGGTTCACATGAGATTTTTCATGTTTTTATTATGATTGGCACATTTTGCCATTACATGTTGCTTTTTAGTACATTGTCCTTTTATTAAATATTCTTTCAATATAAGTCATATATTTATAAATTACTGTTTTTGCAAGTCAAGTATATAAAAAATAAAGGTATACATTAAAAAAGGGGCTGTGAAATAAGTACCTAAAAGAAATAGGACCATTCGATCATGCGAAAGGTCCTATTTTTGTGGTAAAATTAACTTGCAATGAAAAATTTACACACTAATTATTGTAATTCAAAACAAGGATATTTACCACTGTTTCTTTCAGATTGTTTGGATCTGCTGGATCCTGTTTTAACATTTGACAGATTGATGGGAGGAATCGATTTAAACAAGTATCTGACGGATATTTCGGAGTACACAACCGGACGACTCAGATATAATCCGGTCAACATGTTAAAAACAGTACTTTTCGGATTTATGACTAGCGGTTACTGCTCTCTGAGAGAACTGGAAGACAACTGCAAAGTTAATATCAGGTTCATGTATCTCATGGATCACCGGACTCCGTCATACAGAACCTTTGGATATTTCATCAATGAAATACTTCAAGATAAGATTGAAAACATTTTTAACGACATCAATCATGCTATCTTTAACGAGGAGCATGTAGATCTACAACATCTCTACATCGACGGCTCCAAGTTTGAAGCAAACGCAAACAAGTATACCTGGGTATGGAAGAAGGCTACGGAAAAGTTCCGTTACAAGCTTTACGAAAAAATCACTGCAGAGATTGATGAAATTAATGCAGAAATCGCATGGAGTGGGGTGCAGATCACAACAAACACAGAGTATGTACCGGATTATCTGAATGAAATCATTGAGCAGCTATTACTTTTATGGGAACTGGATACAAGTGCATTTGTTTACGGAAGCGGAAAGCGAAAATCCAAAGAACAGCGTCATTATGAACACTTGACTACTTTCTGTCAGAAGCTTCAAGAATACATACAAAAAATTGAAATCTGTGGTCCTGACCGAAACAGTTACTCTAAAACAGATAACTCGGCTACTTTTATGCGTATAAAAAAGGATTACATGGGCAATGATCAGCTTCTGCCGGCATATAATGTACAGATTGGTGTAGCAGATGAATATATTGCAGTTGTTGACGTGAACCATTATCGTTCGGATATGGATTGTTTCGTTCCTTTGATGGAGCACTTCAAACAAACTTATGGATTCTATCCCAAATATCCTGTGGCAGATGCCGGATATGGCTCATACAACAATTATATTTTCTGTGAGCAGAACGGAATTGAAAAGTATATGAAATTTCCAATGTTTAAAAAGGAAACTAAGGATCGTAAATATCATGAAGATCCATTTCGTGCAGTTAACTTCAGAATTGATGAGCAAGGAGTCATGAGATGTCCTAACGATAAAGCATTCCATTTTTTATGCAGAAAAGATGTGAGGGGAAATCAGTACGGACGCAAGGAAGAACTGTATGAATGTGAAGACTGTAGCGGATGTCCATATGCAAAGAAATGTAAGAATACAGATAAGAATCGAACCGTTCGGATCAATCAGGAACTAACTTCCATGCACCAGGAAGTAATAGAAAACCTAGAAAGTATCCATGGTGCGTTATTACGAATGAACCGTTCGATACAAGCAGAAGGCACTTACGGAATTATGAAAAACGACCGTTGGTACAAGAGAATTGTCCGAAGAGGTATTCATTCAGTCAAACTGGAAGTTTTACTCGTGGCGATAGGACATAATTTATATAAATATCAGAAAAAAAAGATGAGAAACAGAACTGCCGCATAGATTCAAAAAAAGAATTTCTATGGGGTAGGGGAAGTGCGCTTTTTTCACGTATGATTTCAGTAAACTATACACAATAAATGTAAAAAGGGAGATGCGAAAAAACTCAATCGAGTTTTTTCACATCCCCCTGTTTTTATTATTTATAATTTACTATCTTTCCAAAATCAGGCTTAAGGCTTGCACCACCTACTAATCCTCCATCGATATCAGCTTCTGCGAAAAGCTCTGCTGCATTTCCTGCATTTACTGAACCGCCGTACTGAATTCTGATTTCTCAGCTACATCGCTTCCATAAACCTCTTTGATGCACTCTCTGATAGCCTTACAAACTTCCTCAGCCTGTGCTGTTGTAGCAGTCTTACCTGTACCGATTGCCCAGATTGGCTCGTAAGCGATAACAGCGTTTGCAGCATTCTCGGCACTTACGTTCTGGAATGCAATCTTTATCTGTGTTCTGATAAAGTCGATTGCAATACCCTGCTCTCTCTGTGTAAGAGTCTCACCGCAGCATATGATTGGTGTAATGCCATGCTCAAATGCCTTAAGTACTTTCTTATTTACTGTCTCGTCTGTCTCGGCAAAGTATTCTCTTCTCTCTGAATGTCCGATGATAACATACTTTACACCTACATCTGTAAGCATATTTGGTGCTATCTCTCCTGTATATGCACCGTTCTCTTCATAGTACATATTCTCTGCACCGATCTGAATATTGCTTCCCTTTGCAGCCTCTATAGCCGGTATTATATCAATTGCCGGTACACAGAATACAACGTCTACTTCTTCATTTGCAACTAAAGGCTTTAACTCATTGATTAATGCAGTTGTCTCTGAAGGAGTTTTATTCATCTTCCAGTTACCTGCAATAATTTTTCTTCTTGCCATAATATTCTCCGTTCTTTTTGGGGAATGCCTTGGCATTCCCCTATATTTTAAAAATTTTATCTGTTGTCAGCTGCCGCTACACCGGGTAATTCCTTACCCTCTAAGAACTCAAGTGAAGCACCTCCACCTGTAGAAATATGTGTCATCTTATCTGCAAATCCGAGTCTCTTCACAGCATTTACAGAATCTCCACCACCGATAACAGTTGTAGCATCCTTAAGATCGGCTACGGCTCTACATACCTCAAGTGTTCCCTCTGCAAACTTCTCAAACTCGAATACACCCATAGGTCCGTTCCATACTACAGTCTTTGCGCCTTCAAGAGCCTTCTTATAGTTCTCTATTGTCTTAGTCCGATATCAAATCCTGACCATCCCGCATCTATAGTATCAACTACCTTAGACTCTGTATCATTTGAGAATTCCTTACCCTCTACATGGTCTACAGGAAGTAAAAGGTTTACTCCTCTTTCCTTAGCCTTGTTTACCATCTCAAGTGCATAATCAAGCTTATCCTCTTCACAAAGTGAGTTTCCGATTTCCTCACCCTTTGCCTTTAAGAATGTATATGCCATACCGCCACCGATGATAAGAGTATCTACCTTCTCAAGGAGGTTGTTTATAACATTGATCTTATCTGAAACCTTAGCTCCGCCAAGAATTGCTACGAATGGACGAACAGGATTCTCTACAGCCTCTCCGAGGAACTTGATTTCCTTCTCCATAAGGTATCCTACAACATTCTCCTTACAGAACTTGGTTACACCCACATTTGAGCAATGTGCTCTATGTGCTGTACCGAATGCATCATTTACAAATATATTGTCATCACAAAGTGCAGCAAGCTCTTTTGCATACTCTACGGCAGCATCTTCCTTACCGTACTTTGTCTCTTCTGCTCTGTATCTTGTATTCTCCAATAAAAGAACTTCTCCGTCCTTAAGCTCTTCAGCAAGCTTTCTTGTTTCTTCACCTGTTACCTTAGGATCTGAAACGAACTTTACATTTACTCCAAGTCTCTCTGAAAGTGCAGGAGCTACAGGTGCAAGGCTCATCTCAGGTAAAGGCTCACCCTTCGGCTTTCCAAGATGTGAGCAAAGAATAACTTTAGCTCCGCCGTCAAGGAGTTTCTTTATTGTAGGGATTGCTCCGTCTATACGATTGTAGTTCTGGATAACTCCGTCCTTTAAAGGAACATTGAAATCACAACGAACCAATACTTTCTGACCTTTTAAGTTCTTTAAATCATCTACTGTTTTCTTGTTAAGCATAGCTTCTCCTTATTAAATAAAAAAGGTGGTCCGGCCCAATATGACCGGACCACCTTGGTCTCTTATACTATTTATAATTATGCTAATTCAGCAAAGTACTTGATTGTTCTAACCATCTGTGATGTGTAAGAATTCTCATTATCATACCATGAAACAACCTGAACCTGATATAAATCATCAGCTATTGGTGTTACCATTGTCTGTGTTGCATCAAATAATGAACCATACTGCATACCGATAACATCTGATGAAACGATCTCATCCTCTGTGTATCCGAATGACTCAGATGCAGCAGCTTTCATTGCAGCATTGATATCTTCTTTTGTAAGTCCTGCCTTCTTTACAACAGCTGTAAGGATTGTTGTAGAACCTGTTGGAACAGGAACTCTCTGTGCAGATCCGATAAGCTTTCCGTTAAGCTCAGGATAACAAGACCGATAGCCTTTGCAGCACCTGTTGAGTTAGGTACGATATTTGCAGCACCTGCTCTTGCTCTTCTAAGGTCACCCTTTCTGTGTGGTCCGTCAAGGATCATCTGATCACCTGTATAAGCATGGATTGTGCTCATGATACCGCTCTGGATAGGAGCAAGCTTGTTAAGTGTATCAGCCATTGGTGCAAGACAGTTTGTTGTACATGAAGCAGCTGAAATAACTGTATCACTTGCCTTAAGTGTCTTCTCGTTTACGCTGAATACAACTGTAGGAAGATCATTTCCTGCAGGAGCAGAAATAACAACCTTCTTAGCACCTGCGCTGATATGTGCTGATGCCTTATCCTTTGATGTATAGAAACCTGTACACTCAAGTACAACGTCTACACCGATCTGTCCCCAAGGAAGCTTTGAAGCATCTGCCTCTTTGTAGATTGTGATCTTCTTTCCGTCAACTGTGATTGAATCCTCACCTGCTTCTACTGTGTGCTTTCCTTCTCCTATACGTCCTGCAAATCCGCCCTGTGCTGTATCATACTTTAAAAGATGTGCCAACATCTTAGGATCTGTAAGATCATTGATTGCTACTACTTCATATCCGTCAGCCTCAAACATCTGTCTGAAAGCTAAACGACCAATACGTCCAAAACCGTTAATTGCTACCTTTACTGACATTTTAGTTCCTCCTAAAATTAGTACTTAAAATGATGTTTATCTCAATTGATAATTATTCATCAATTACTCTCAATTGTACAAAATTATAAACATAATTGCAAGTAAATCTTTAAAACTTCTTATTTATATTTCATTTTTATATTTCATTCTTTACATATCCCGCAATATTTGTTGCATGATCCGAGATACGCTCCAAGTTACTTATGATATCAAGGAAGGCGATTCCGGCCTGCGGATTACAATCTCCCTTTGACAATCTTTCGATATGCTTCTCTCTCATTTCATCCTCAAGCATATCTACTTCGTCCTCAAGCTTATTGACCTTTCTCACAGCTCTAAGAGCATCACCTCTTCTTGCATTAAGTGCGGTTTCAAAGGCTTCGATACTGTCTTTTGAAATTTCTGCAAGGTCTTCTTTACCGAGATCACTGAACTCAAGATCGTTATCTATCATATACTTTGCATTTTCGGAAAGGTTATCGGCATGATCACCTACTCTTTCTATATCTGTTACCATATTGAAGAGATTGTTTACATGCTTTTTTTGATTTTCACTGAGTGAAAGATTATCAACCTTTATAAGAAACTCCATCAAAGCTTCCTGCATATCATCAAGCTTCTTTTCACATTTTGCAACTGTTTCTATATCTTCAAGGCTCTTATTGTTGATGGCACTCATAGCCGCATTTAAACTTTTTAGAGCAATTTCTCCCATGCGGGCAACTTCATTATTTGCAGTCTGTACAGCAAAAGCAGGGCTTAGAAGAACTCTTTCATCAAGCTGTAGTACAGGCTCTTTTTCTTCTTCCACAACTTCTTCATCCTTACCTCTTACTATCATTCCTGAAAGTTTAACCAAGAGATTTGCAAACGGGAATAATAGTGTAGTCATTGTAAAGTTAAACAATGTGTGGAACAGTGATATCTCCACTGCATTTATCGTATGATTTGCAAGATTTTTATTAATTGAAAATACTACAAATCCCAATATACCAAAAACTATAGCTCCTATTGTATTAAACAAAAAATGAATTGCGGCTGCTCTCTTTGCTGTTCTGCTGCTTCCCATACTTGAGATAATGGCAGTAACACAGGAACCGATATTTTGTCCCAATGTAATATATATAGCCGCTGAAGTGGTTACTACTCCGTTAAATGCCAATGTCTGTAAGATACCTACCGATGCGGATGAGCTTTGCATCAGGGCAGTTACTACTACACCTACTATAATTCCCAGTATAGGATTTCCTCCAAGCACTCTGAATGCCTCTGAGAATATTGGTAAAGTTGTGAAAGGCTTTATATTCCCCGCCATGAGATCAAGTCCCATAAAGAGCATTCCAAGACCTATAAGAATTTCTCCTATAGTTTTTTTTTCTGTCTTTTTTAGAAAATATTATAAGTCCCGCACCTATTCCTATGAGCACCGGCGCATAAAATCCGGGCTTTAACAGTTCCATGGATTCTCCTATAGTACCTATAGAAACTATCCATGATGTAATAGTGGTACCTATATTTGCACCCATTATTACACCGACTGCCTGTACCAGTGTTAACACTCCCGCACTTACAAAACCTACTACCATTACAGTAGTAGCACCTGAGCTTTGTATTATGGCTGTTATCAGGGCTCCGAGCATAATAGCTGTAAATCTGTTATCGGTTATTTTGCTCAAAAATTGCTGCATCTTACCGCCTGCAGTCTTTTGCATACCGTCTGCCATGATATGCATTCCGTAAAGGAACATACCAAGACCGCCTACAAAGCCAAAGAGATATGATATTTTATCGATCATCTTCATTCCTCTTTCTATATACCTATATATCAATTTTTATCAATATATAATGCTTTAGTCTTGTACATTCTATCAAGTTCTAATATTTTAAGCAATACAAGAATGATATTTCCGCAAATTAAAAAAGCACCCTTTTTACAGGGTGCCTTCTTAAGGATTTCTATATATAGGATTCATTGTAAGTGCTTCTTTATGATGATGTAATAATATCATACTTCTTCGTAAAAGAATTGAAATACTACTGAACTTATTATGAATTATTTCTTAAACCGAAAAAGAATATCCTTCAATTTATTTCAAATATTTGTCCATAATGTCAGAAAAATCAAATGTTGCAAAGTAATCCTTGTCAGTTTCCGCTCTTCTTATCAGTTTTACATTTCCGTCTTCCTGTAATAAAAGCTCCGCCGACTTTAACTTTCCGTTGTAATTATATCCCATTGAAAATCCATGTGCTCCTGTATCATGGATATAGATATAGTCTCCTTTATCTATCTTTGGAAGCTTTCTGTCTATGGCAAACTTATCATTATTCTCACATAATGATCCCACAACATCATATGTATGATCTGTAATTTTATCTTCCTTACCCAAAACCGTTAAGTGATGATATGCACCATACATCGCAGGACGCATTAAATTTACAGCACAGGCATCCACACCGATATACTCTTTATGTGTATGCTTTTCATGTATAGCCTCTGTTACCAAGCACCATATGGTCCAAGCATATATCTGCCAAGCTCGGTAAAAATAGCAACATCTTTGATGTCATTTGCTATCAGTACCTCATCATAAGCTTTTTTTACACCTTTGCCTATCTCAAATATATCATTAGGCTCTTTATCAGGAGTATATGGTATACCTACTCCTCCTGACAGATTTATAAAGCTTACACATATACCGCATTCATTCTTTATTCTTACGGCAAACTCAAATAATTCCCTTGATAGCTTTGGATAGTACTCGTTTGTAACTGTGTTACTTGCAAGAAATGCATGAATACCGAAATACTTTACACCCTTTGACTTCATTATATTAAATGCTTCTATAATCTGATCCGGAGTCATACCGTATTTGGAATCTCCCGGATTGTCCATTATACCGTTTGACATAGTAAAGAATCCACCCGGATTGTATCTGGCACTCATAGTCTCAGGTAATGTTCCACAAACCTTTTCAACATATTCTATATGTGTTATATCATCCAGATTTATTATTGCACCGAGGTCATTTGCAAACTTGAATTCTTCTATAGGAGTTTCATTTGAGGAAAACATTATATCTTTTCCACTAAAACCACAGGCATCACTTAATTCAAGCTCTGTCATAGAAGAGCAGTCCATACCGCAACCGCATTCTTTTAATATATTCATTATAAAAGGATTCGGAGTGGCTTTTACAGCAAAATATTCTTTAAAGCCCTTATTCCAGCTAAATGCTTCATTTAATCTTTTTGCATTCTCTCTGATTCCTTTTTCATCATATATATGCCACGGAGTAGGATATGTCTTTACAATTTCCTTTACCTTATCTAAAGTCAAAAATGGTGTTTTTTGCATTTTATTTCCTTTCTATGTATTGCTTTCTTCTTCAGATTCGGTGTTTTTTTCCTCTCTGACCTTAGCAATACTTGCAATCTTGGTATCACTTTCTCTGTCTATATTCATAAGCTTAACACCTGACGCGGCTCTTCCAAGAACCGATATTCCGCTTACTTCTATTCTGATAATGATTCCTTCAGTGGTTATAAGCAAGATCTCTCTGTCTTCATTTACAAGTTTTGCACCAACCAATTTTCCTGTCTTTTCATTATCCTTATAACATATGATACCCTTACCGCCTCTGTTTTGGACTTTGAACTCGGATATCCTTGTTCTCTTTCCATATCCATACTCAGAAACAAGAAGCAAATATTCCCCTTGAGATGCCAACTGCATTCCGATGACCTCATCATCTTCGTTCAGTCTCATACCACGAACACCTGTAGCACCTCTACCCATGGCTCTTATATCCTTATCATTTATTCTTATACACATACCGTGCTTTGAAACTATGATAAGATCATCATCTCCATGAGTTACCTTAACTTCTATCAGCTCATCATCCTCTGTAAGATTTATAGCTGCCAATCCGTTCTTTCTGATATTGTCAAACAGATTTATCTGACACTTCTTTATAGTACCCTTCTTTGTTACCATAAAGAGATATCCGTCCTTTGACTTTGCCTCACTCGGGATAATAGCTGAAATCTTCTCATCAGGCTGCAAATTCAACAAGTTTACTATTGCAACACCCCTTGCAGTTCTTGAAGCTTCCGGAATCTTATAACCCTTGATAGTATAAACTCTGCCCTTATTTGTGAAGAAGTATATATCATTGTGAGTTGTTGACATAACAATGTCTTCGATAAAGTCGTCATCAATGGTCTGCATACCCTTGATGCCCTTACCTCCTCTATTTTGTACATTGAAATTATCAGGACTCATTCTCTTTATATATCCGAGCTTTGTCATTGCAATGATAATATCTTCTCTTTGGATAAGATCCTCATCCTCCATATCATCATCCTGTATAAAGCCTGTTCTTCTGTCATCCTTATACTTATCTTCAACGGTAAGGATTTCCTCTCTTATCACACCCAGAAGTTTTTTCTCGTCTGCCAATATTCCCTCAAAATATGAAATCTTAGCCAAAAGCTCATTATACTCAGACTCAAGTCTCTCTCTTTCCAGACCTGTAAGAGCTCTAAGACGCATATCAACTATGGCCTGAGCCTGTATATCGCTAAGTCCGAATCTCTTTATAAGTTCTTCTTTTGCAATGCTTACATTTGCACTGCCTCTGATAATCTTTATGATCTCATCAATATTATCAAGGGCTATAAGCAAGCCTTCCAAAATATGAGCTCTTTCCTTAGCTTTATTGAGATCATACTTTGTTCTTCTTGTTACTACATCCTCCTGATGTGCAAGATAATACTCAAGCATCTGTAAAATATTTAGCACCTTAGGCTGATTATTTACAAGTGCAAGCATATTTACACCGAAAGTCTCCTGTAACTGTGTATGCTTATATAATCTGTTTAATATAACTCCGGCATTTACATCTCTTCTAAGTTCTATAACGACTCTCATTCCTTCACGGTTTGATTCATCTCTAAGATCTGTAATACCGTCTATTCTTTTATCTTTTACAAGCTCTGCAATCTTTTCGATAAGCTTTGCTTTATTTACAAGATATGGAAGCTCGGTAACTATAATTCTGTTTTTGCCGTTCGGCATGGCTTCTATTTCAGATACCGCTCTTACCCTTATCTTTCCTCTACCTGTAGTATAGGCTTCTCTGATTCCTCTAAGTCCCAAAATATGCGCACCTGTAGGGAAATCAGGTCCCTTTATGATATCAAGCATCTCATCAATAGTAGATTCTTTTTCTTCTATTTTATTATCTATTATCCTTACTACAGCATTTATTACCTCAGTTAGATTGTGAGGTGGAATATTTGTGGCCATACCTACCGCAATACCTGTGGTACCGTTTACAAGGAGGTTTGGATATCTTGCAGGTAATACTGTAGGCTCTTTTTCGGTCTCATCAAAGTTTGGAGCAAAATCCACAGTATCCTTATTTATATCGGCGAGCATCTCCATGGCAATCTTTGAAAGTCTTGCCTCGGTATATCTCATGGCCGCCGCACCGTCACCGTCCACAGAGCCGAAGTTTCCATGTCCGTCCACAAGAGGATACCTCATGGACCAGTCCTGTGCCATATTTACCAATGATCCGTATATTGAAGAATCTCCGTGTGGGTGATATTTACCCATTGTATCTCCGACAATACGGGCACATTTTCTATGTGGCTTATCCGGACCGTTATTTAGTTCTATCATGGAAAAGAGCACTCTTCTTTGTACAGGCTTTAAACCGTCTCTTATATCAGGAAGTGCTCTTGCTGCAATAACGCTCATTGCATAGTCAATATATGACTTTTCCATGGTTTTCTTTAAGTCAATCTCATTAAACTTGTCGAAAACATTTGGTTCCATATTTTAACCTACCTTTTTAAATATCCAAATTCGATACGTATTTCGCATTTGTTTCTATAAACTCTCTTCTTGGAGCAACTTGATCACCCATAAGAGTAGTGAATGTTAAATCTGTTTCTGATAGCATTGAATCATCAAGTATTACCTTTTTTAACACTCTTCGTTCGGGATCCATAGTCGTTTCCCAAAGCTGTTCAGCGTCCATCTCTCCCAGACCTTTATATCTTTGTATCTTATTATTCTGATCTCTTCCTACTTCTTTTAATATATTATCAAGTTCTTCATCAGAATATGCATACCATACCTTTTTATTCTTCTCTAATTTATAAAGTGGAGGCTGCGCCAAATACACATGACCTTCCTTTATAAGTTCAGGCATAAATCTGTATATAAATGTGAGCATCAAAGTATCAATATGTGCTCCGTCCACATCGGCATCAGTCATTATAATGATCTTATTATAGCGAAGCTTACTGATATCAAAGTCTTCCTGTATACCCGTACCGAATGCTGTAATCATTGACTTTATCTCGGCATTTGAATATACCTTATCAAGTCTTGCCTTCTCTACATTGAGTATCTTTCCTCTAAGAGGCAATATAGCCTGAGTATCTCTCTTTCTTGCAGATTTTGCGGAACCTCCCGCAGAATCTCCCTCGACTATAAAAATTTCACATTCTTCAGGATTCTTACTTGAGCAATCTGCAAGTTTACCCGGTAAACTCATACCGTCAAGTGCTGACTTTCTTCTGGTAAGATCTCTTGCCTTTCTTGCTGCTGCTCTTGCTCTTTGTGCTGTAATCGCCTTTTCACTTATAAGCTTTGCAATACCCGGGTTTTGCTCGAGGAAATAAGTAAGCTGCTCACTGACTATAGCATTTACAGCCGTCTGAGCCTCTGAGTTTCCAAGTTTGCTTAGTCTGACCTTCAAACTGAGGATCTTGTATCTTCACTGAAATTATAGCTACAAGTCCCTCTCTGATATCTTCTCCGGAAAGATTATCCTCATTTTCCTTCAACAGTTTGTTGTTTCTTGCATATTCATTAAATGTCTTTGTAAGTGCATTTTTAAATCCTGAAAGATGAGTTCCTCCCTCAGGAGTATTTATATTATTTACAAAAGTATAAATCCCCTCGGAATAGGTGTCATTATGTTGCATTGCAACTTCCACGACCACATTTTCTTTCACACCCTCACAGTATATCACTTCATCATATATAGGTGCCTTACCCTTATTTAGGTAGGATACAAATTCCTTGATACCACCCTCATAGTGGAAAGACATTTCTTTTTTATCATCTCTGTCGTCAATCAAAACGATCTTTAATGCCTTAGTAAGAAAAGCTGTCTCTCTTAATCTGACTTTTAATATATCAAAGTCATATACTGTTTCCTCAAATATAGTTGCATCCGGTAAGAAGCTTACCTCGGTACCGCTTTCACCGGGATCACATTCACCTATCACATGCATATTTTCTACGACTTTACCCTTTTCAAATCGCATATGATAAATTTTGCCTTCTTTATAAACCTTTACATCCAACCATGTAGATAATGCATTTACTACAGATGCACCTACTCCATGCAGTCCGCCTGAGGTCTTATATCCTCCGCCACCGAATTTTCCTCCGGCATGCAGTATTGTAAATACTACCTCAAGTGCCGGCTTTCCTGCCTTTTGCTGAATGTCTACCGGTATACCTCTACCATTATCTCTTACAGTGATTGAATTATCTTCATTTATTTTTACCTTAATCTCCGTACAAAATCCTGCAAGAGCCTCATCTACAGAGTTATCTACTATCTCATAAACAAGATGATGAAGACCCCTTGATGATATTGAACCAATATACATTCCGGGTCTTACTCTGACGGCCTCTAAACCTTCCAGTATTTGAATTTGGGATGCATCATACTCTGTACTCATACTATCTCCTTTAAATCATCTGAGAATACATTCTCAGGAAAATTTACTCTTAATGTCATATCGATATATTATAACATTTTTTTTGAAAATGTGGAATAAAATTACTACATATAATAAGAAAAAAGAGGTGCAAATCACCTCTAAATTTTACCTTCTGTTACTATTCCTGCTTTTACTTTAAATACCTTTCCAATATCCAAAGATTTATTCAAAAAATCTTCAACACCTGTACAGGTAATCAAAGTTTGAATATGTTTTATGGACTCCAAAAGGTGAGACTGTCTTTTTCCGTCAAGTTCGGATAATACATCATCAAGTAAAAGTACAGGAAATTCTCCGTATCTTGATTTTATAAGCTCTATCTCAGATAATTTTAATGATAAGGCAAGACTTCTTTGCTGCCCTTGAGATCCGAACTTTTTCAAATCCATTTCCCCGTTTAAAAAAAATGAAAAATCATCTCTATGTGGTCCTACATTTGTAGTCTTATACCTTATATCACTTGTTCTTGATTTTTTCAGTTCTTCCTCAAAACCATCTTTTTCCACATTCTTTTCATATACCACATTTATCTTCTCACCACCTGAGAGTAAAGAGTGTATACCGTAAATGACCCCATTTAATTCTTTTATAAAGGCTTCTCTATAAGCAATCAAATCCTTACCGTATTTTACAAGTTGCATATCCCAGATATCCAAAGTATCCTCAACACCGCTCTTAAAACCGATTTCTTTTAAAAGCTTGTTTCTCTGATCAAGCACCTTATTGTAGGTAACCAAAGTGGAAACATAGAGCTTATTTAACTGACAAAGCTCCATGTCCACAAAATTTCTTCTTTCCTTAGGACTTCTCTTGATAATATTCAAATCTTCAGGAGAAAAAAATACAACATTGCAGGTACCGAAAAGCTCACTGAGCTTTCTTATCGGAATACCGTTTATAGCGACTCCCTTAGACTTGCTCTTTTTCAAATGCATATCAAGCCTTACCGATGAGTTGTTTTTTTCTATCATCAGCTTAATATGCGATTCATTGCTTCCAAATTTTATAATGTCTCTGTCTTTACTTCCTCTATGAGACTTTGAAGTGGTGGCAAGATATATTGACTCCAAAATATTGGTCTTTCCCTGTGCATTGTCACCGTAAAATATATTTACGCCACTAGAAAGCTTGACATTCAAACTCTCATAGTTTCTATAGTCCTTAAGCTCCAACGATTCTATAATCATTGTTCTCGTATGTAAATATATCGCCGTCTCTAAGTTTCTTGCCTCTTCTAAGTTCTACCTCGGAATTTACCAAGACCTCTCCGGCCTGTATTACCATCTTAGCTTCTGAACCCATAGATACAGCACCTGCAAGCTTCATAGCCTGCTCAAGCTTTATATATTCATCTCTAATTTTAATTTCTTGCATATTTCACCTTTATCCTACAAAGTTTACCGGCAATATCAGATATGTATATGAATTTTTATCATCTTTTATAAAACATGGAGACTTTGCATTCGTAAAATAAATATCTACAAAATCATCATCAATAACCTTTAGAGCATCCACTAAAAACTTAGGATTAAAGGCAATCTTTAAATCATTTCCGCTCTTATCAATATTCACCTTAGCATCCATAAATCCAAGTGATGAATTTACAGACAATGTAAGTGTTCCGTTTTCTATATCAAGAATCAAAGGCTTATGCTCATTCTCCCTGATAAGTATCATAGCCTGCTCGATAGCACTTTGGAATCTGTTTCTGCTGACAGTTACCTTTGTATCATAGTCACTTGAAAGCATTGTTTCAATTCTAAAATATTCTCCATCAAGGATTCTTGAAAGCACCAAGCTTTTATCAAACTCAAAAAGTATATGATCCTTAGAAAAATAAATATTAACATCTTTTTGAGTATCACTGTCAATTATCCTCATAACTTCCTGTAAGGACTTGATAGGAACCACACATCTTTGGTTTTCAAAATTCCCGTTCAGTTCAATATTTCTGATAGACATTCTATGTCCGTCAAGAGTAACGAATTTAGCCACATTATCTTTAACATCTATAAGTTCTCCCCCCATCATTCTGTTGATATCACTGATAGCTGTGGAAAACTCCGTCTGTCTTATAACTTCTTTTAAGCTAAACTGTGAAAGCTTGATAAAATCATCCCTGTCTACATGCGGCATTGGTATAAACTCTACAGGATCAATTCCCATAATATTAAATACCGCCTGCTCACATCTGATAGTGGTCTTGAAATCCTTATCTACATCAAGCTCTATTAAAGAATCTGTATTTTCAAACTTTCTTATGATCTCTGAGAATAGTTTTGCATTTAAAACTACTCCACCCGGATTTACTATAATCGCATCCACCTCTGTCTGGATTGAAAGTTCTGTGTCTGTAGCATCCAAAACAACTCTGTTGTCAGCTGCTGTTATCAGTATTGATTCTAAAATAACACTTGAAGTCTTAGTAGATACAGCCTTCATAACAATGCTAAGAGCATTTACTAATTGTGCTTTTTGAAATTTTAAATTCATTGTTCCTCCGGTTGGCGTTTTTACTCAAAAAAGAGCTCGCTCGCCATGATAAATAATTAAATATATTTTAGTATTAATATTATTATAGTGTGTGGATAAGTGCAAAAGTCTTAAAAGCCTTGTAAATACTTGCTTTTTAGCTGATTTTTGTAAACATCACCATGTTTGGGAACTACCCATATAATTTGGATTACTGTGGAGAAATCTTCTTTTTGATAGTTTCAATTGTCTGATTCAATTCACTGTCAGAGACGATTCTCTTAGTAATTACATCCTCTGAATTGACTATCGTAGAGTGATCTCTGTCACCCAAAAATTGACCTATTTTAGTTTGAGTATCATTTGTCATTTTCCTGCAAAGATAAACTGTAATATGTCTTGCAGTTGCTACAGGCTCTTTTCTTCCCTTGGCTTTTAACTCAGCCACGGTGATATTGAAATGATCCGCTACCACAGTTGCAATATATTCAGAGGTTATTTTTGTAGGAGCATCAGGAGTGATCATATCCTTTAGTACTGTTTTAGCCAAATCTATATCGATTTCCTGATTTTTATTTAGTCTGCTCATAGCATAGAGCTTATTTAGAGCTCCTTCAAGCATTCTTATATTACTTTTTATATTGGTAGCAATGAATTGAATAACTTCATTGTCTATATTTTTACCGTCTCTTTCTTCCTTACTTCTAAGAATTGCCATCCTGGTTTCAAAGTCCGGAGAAAAAATCTCTACAGCAACACCCCAAGCAAATCTTGAACGAAGTCTCTCTTCAAGGTTTTTCAGCTCCATAGGAGGTCTGTCTGAAGAAAGTATTATTTGCTTTTTTTGCTCATACAATGCATTGAATGTATGGAAAAGTTCTTCCTGTATTGCATCCTTACCGCCGATAAACTGAATATCATCAATAAGAAGTACATCTACATTACGATACTTTGAGCGATATTCCTGTAAATTACTGTTTTTAAGTGCATCAATATATTCATTAAGGAATTTCTCACTGCTGACATATAAAATAATGGCCTCAGGATTGTGCTCCAGTATGTAATGAGCGATAGAATGCATCAAGTGAGTTTTACCAAGTCCAACACCTCCGTATATAAAGAACGGGTTATAGTGCTCACCGGGATTTTGACTTCCCGGTGATTCTGCTACAGCTATAGCGGTTGCATGTGCCAGATCATTACTTTTACCTACTACAAATGTATCAAAAGTATAAAGCGGATCCAAATTAGCACTTAAAAGCTTCATATTATTTACCGGATGTCTCTTAGTGTCTATCAGCATATTTTGAACTTTTTTATTTTCCTGCTCTGATTTTTCTCTAAAAACAACATTACATTTTATTAGGGTAACTTCCTCTATAGATACCGAAAGGTATAAGGAATATTTTTTTGTAACATAGGTTTTAAAAGGCAGTGAAGGAACTGTGATAACCAAGGTATAATTTCCCTTTGAGTCCTTATCAATCGATGTAGGAATCATAGGTTTTATCCAAGTATTATATGATACCGGAGAGAGTTCATAATCATCCCTTAAGAAAGTGATTATTTCCTCCCAACTGGATTTTATCTTATCTATCATCCTTTTTACTCCTTTAGGATAAGTGTAAACTAGGTAAAGTATATCAAAAAACGGTATTCATATCAATGTAAAGAAAAAGTAAAAAAACAAAAATTATCAACATAGATATTCACAAAGTTATGGACAAGGTAGTTGATTAAAAAAACTATAAAAATAAATTATCCATAATAAAAAAAGATAAAAAAATACAGTATAAAAAAAGGCTTATACACAGAATGTGGATAATGATGTTGACAGAGAAAAATTGGCTTAAAAATATAGCTTTAAAAGAGATATCAACAATGGGATAAAAAAATAGTTATCAACAAGCTATCAACAAAATGTGGATAAATAAAAATACCAACATTTGAATTTTGAGCAATGAAAATACAATATATAATGTTGATAATTATGTTGATAAGATTTTTTTATCCTTTTTCATTTTTAAGAAAAAATTCTTCCTATTACAGATAATAAAAAAATATTGATAAAAGGAGCCTTTAAATATATAATATTAATTGCATTATATCCAATAGGAGTAGTAGCGAGAGGAGAAAAAAGATGAAGAGAGATTCTTATCAGAAGACAAAAAGAATGGTGATCATGGCTATCTTTATAGCGATAATTGTCATTCAGACATTGGTACCTATTTTGGGATTTATACCGCTTGGTATAATGAACGCAACTATCATTCATGTTACGGTAGCCATAGGGGCGATATTACTTGGATGGAAAGAAGGAGCAGGACTGGGATTTGTATTCGGACTTGGCAGTATGTGGAAGAATACATTTATGCCAAACCCGACATCATTTTGTTTTTCACCATTTGCTCCGGCCATAGCGGGATACACGGGAGGAATAAGATCTGTAATAGTGTGCTTTCTTCCAAGAATACTGGTAGGCATAGTGGCGGCACTTGTTTTTAGAGCAATAAGAAAAACAGGGAAGATGAGAGTAGCGCTCTTGGTAGCAGGAGCTATGGCGGCAATAACAAATACCATATTGGTAATGAGCGGAATATACTTCCTATTCGGAGAGCATTACGCAAGTGCAACAGGAAAAGAGTTGACACAGTTGCCGGTTATAATTGTAGGAATAATAGGAACACAGGGAGTAGCCGAGGCAATAATATCCGCAATACTTACTTTAGCGGTAGCAGGTACATTATTAAAAATCAGCGAAGAGTGATAAAGCTATTGACTTGTATAGCTTCTTTATATATAATACTAGGGTGCGTTCTTTGGAAAAGTAAAGAACATAGACTTGAGAAAGACTAGACAAACTAAAAGAAATAAGGAGGTATCAGATCATGAAGATGACATTCCAACCTAAGAAGAGACAAAGATCTAAGGTTCATGGTTTAGAGCAAGAATGAGTTCAGCAGGCGGAAGAAAAGTATTGGCTGCCAGAAGAGCAAAGGGAAGAGCTAGATTATCAGCTTAAAAAAATAAGGCAATAGCCGTAAAACAGATGAGCGCTACATTATGTAGCAAAGGATTTATCTGTCGAAGATTACTTAGGGATAGTCTTATGACTATCCTTTTAGTTTATGGTAGTATTACATTTAATCTAATATAAGATGCATTTTGCATTTGAGGAGTTTGTGTGAAAAATTTTCCGTCTTTAAGAAGTAATGCTGATTTTCAAAGGGTATACAAGAAGGGAAAGTCATATGCCAATAAAACTCTTGTAATGTATGTATATGGAAATGAGTTGGATTACAATAGAATAGGTATATCGGTTTCAAAGAAAAACGGTAACAGTGTAGTAAGACATACATTTGCAAGGAAGATCAGAGAGATTTTCAGGTTAAACAAGATAGAAAAAAAAGGATTAGATATAATAGTAGTAGTACGAGTAGGCGCAGATGTAAGGGATTACCATAAATTGGAAAGTGCCTATTTACATTTGTTGAAATCACATAGACTGGATAGAGAAAATGTTGAAGAAAATAAATAGCTTAGTATTAAAGGGTATGATTAAGCTTATTAGATTCTATCAAAAATATCTGTCACCGTTAAAGGTAAGAACACATTGCATTTATACTCCTACCTGTTCACAATATGCCATAGAGGCTTTAAAAAAGCATGGCATAATAAAGGGGTCACTGCTTAGTGTATGGAGAATACTCAGATGCAATCCTTTTGCCAAAGGTGGATATGATCCTGTGCCATAAGTAGATTTAGGGAATTTAGTAAGTTAGAAAATCTAATGAAATTTTGGAGGAATTAGCTTGGACGTTGTATTATTAACAAAGTCATCCACACCTATTATAGGTTGGTTTGCTGAGATACTTGGATTTATAATGAATCTGATATTTGATTTGGGAATAACAAATATTGGTGTTGCTATTATAATTTTTACACTTGTAATCAATATAATAATGATACCTTTGACTATAAATCAGCAGAAGTCACAAAAACTTCAGGCTGTTATTCAGCCTGAAATAAAGGCTATACAGGATAAGTATAAGGGAAAAACAGATAATGAATCAGCAATGAAGATGAATGCTGAGACCAGAGCCGTATACAGTAAATACGGTACAAGTATGACCGGAGGATGTCTTCCTCTTCTCGTACAGATGCCTATACTGTTCGGTCTTTATCAGGTTATATACAGAATACCTGCATATGTAACAAGTGTAAGAAGTGTATTTGAAACTGTAGCTACATCACTTATGCAGGAGCCGGATTACATTAATAAGATAGGTGAGCTGGCAAAGTCTGTAAGACTTCCTATAGAAAATAATGATTATACAATTACAAATAAGGTAATAGATTTATTATATAAATTTACTCCTGAAAAATGGACTACATTGTCAGAGACATTCCCAAATATGAGCGGTGTTTTGGAGACAAGTATTCCTCTTATTAAGCAAATGAATTCATTCCTTGGTATTGATCTATCAGTATCACCATGGCAGGGAATGAACAATATAAATGTAGCATGGATAATTCCTGTTTTGGCCGGAGTTACACAGTTTATATCAACTAAGGTAATGACAACAAACCAGCCAAAGAACGGAGAGCCTGAAAATGAAATGGCAAGACAGATGCAGAGTATGAATACTGTAATGCCAATCATGTCAGTAGTATTTTGTTTTACTCTTCCTGCAGGTATCGGTATATATTGGATAGCTTCAGCACTTGCAAGAACAGTTATTCAGTTACTTGTAAACTACAGACTTAAAGATCTTGATATTGATAAGCTTGTAGAGTCAAATCTTGCAAAGCAAAATGCAAAGAGAGCAAAGCAAGGACTTCCTGCATTAAGCGCAAATAAGAAAGTTATCGAAAATGCAAAGCATATGGATGAAATCGAAAAGCAGGAAAAGGAAGAAAGAGCTAAGAAATACGAAGTGAATGCCAAGAATTTAAAGGATTCAACAGAGTATTACAATAAGGATGCAAAACCGGGTTCACTTGCTTCAAAGGCTAATATGGTAGCCAAGTACAATGAGAAGCAGGCAAATTCTAAGAAAAATAAATAGGAGGAAAGAGATGGACAGTGCTAGAGTTTCAGCAAGAAATTATGATGAAGCTTTAACCAAGGCTTTAATAGAGCTTGGAACCACAAGTGATAATGTGGATGTAGAAATAATTGAAAGAGGCACTAATGGATTTTTGGGAGTTTTCGGTGCAAAGCCTTGGACTCTTAAGGTTACAGTAAAGAAATCTGCTAATACTGAGAAAAAGAATTCATCAGAAAAGAAACATGAAAAGCAGAAGGAACAAAAATCTCCTATTGAGAAAAAAGAAGTAGAGAAAAAGGTAACTGTAGAAGAAAAGGTAGAGACTGTTTCAAAAGAAGTTATAGTAGAAGAAAAAGATACTTCGCTAAATCATGAAGAAACTGTAGATGAATATACACAGTTTTACGGTGAGGAAGAGCCTTCTTCTACAAGCAGACGAGTACTTACAAATGATGAGCTAGAGCAGATAAGAGACAGAGCTGATGTTTTCTTAAAGGATTTCTTTACAGCAATGAATCTTCCTGCACATGCGGTATATAATTTCTCATTTAAGACAAATGAGCTTTCTATTGTAATAGAGAGTGAAGAAGACTTAGGTGTATTGATAGGAAAAAGAGGTCAGACTCTTGATTCACTTCAGTATATATTGAGCCTTGTAGTAAATAAGAGCAGCGAAAGCTATATAAGAATAAAGCTTGATACTGAAAACTACAGGAAAAAGAGAAAAGATAAACTTGAAATGCTTGCAAAGAATATAGCTGCAAAGGTAAAGAAAACGGGTAAGTTCACAGAACTTGAACCTATGAATGCTTATGAGAGAAGAATCATACATGCGGCACTCCAGGGAGACAATATGGTATCCACAAAGAGTGTAGGTGAGGAACCTTTCAGACATATAACGGTTTATCCAAAAAAGAATTTCAAACAAAACAGAAGAAGCCCTAAAAGGGAAATACAATAAAAACTAGTCTTGTGAAAGAGGGCTGTTAATAACATAGTTATTGATGGTCCTCTTTTATTTTAGTAATAATTATAATAAAAGTAGGATTATATAAATATGAAGAGAACAGATACTATTGCAGCTATAGCAACAGCACTTGGAGAAAGTGGAATAGGTATAATAAGAATAAGCGGAGAAGATGCCATAAGTATAGCCGATAAGATATATAGCGGAAAGAAAAGGCTGATTGAGGTAGACTCACATACTATCAACTATGGACATATATTCTTTGGTGAAGAGATAATAGATGAAGTTTTGGTAATGCTGATGAAGGCACCAAGAACCTTCACAGGTGAAGATACAGTAGAGATAAACTGTCATGGCGGTATATTGATACTTGAAAAAGTATTGCATGCAGTACTGGAGTCGGGGGCAAGGATGGCACTTCCGGGAGAATTTACAAAGAGAGCCTTTTTAAACGGAAAGATGGATCTAAGCCAGGCGGAAGCGGTAATAGATATAATAGAGGCAAAGAATGAACTGGCACTAAAAGCCGGAATCAGACAGCTAAATGGAGCTGTAACAGAGAATATAAAGACAATAAGGGCTCAGATACTGGAGCAGATAGCATTTATAGAAGCTGCACTTGACGATCCTGAGCATTATTCGCTTGACGGATACAGTGATAAACTGAAAAAAATAGTAAAGAAATTATATACAAGAATAGAATACTTAAAGAAATCATTTAAAGACGGAAGTATTATAAAGGAAGGTATAAATACAGTCATAATAGGAAAGCCGAATGCCGGAAAATCTTCTATTTTAAATCTTCTTTCAAGAACAGACAGGGCAATAGTTACAGATATAGCCGGAACAACAAGAGATACATTGACAGAGAATATTAAACTATCAGGTATCAGTTTGAATATCACGGATACAGCCGGTATCAGACAGACTGATGATGTGGTGGAAAGTATAGGAGTACAAAAGGCAATAGAAGCAAGTAATAATGCAGACTTGAATCTGGTAGTAATAGACGGACTTCTACCTTTAGATAAAGAAGATACAGAGCTACTTGAAAGCGTAAAGGATAAGAATGCAATAATACTGCTTAATAAATCAGATAAAGAGCTGAAATTAAGTATTGAAGATATCAAGAAGTACAGCGAAAAGGACGTTATAATATTCTCAGCCAAGGAAAATATAGGAGTAGATGAATTGGAGGATATGATCAAGGCTAAGTTTATTTCAAAAGAGATAAATTTCAATGATCAAGTAATTATAACAAATATAAGACATCAGGAAATAATAAATGAAGTATCGGAATCTTTGGAAATGTGTCTTTCAAGTATCGAAGAAGGATATGAAGAGGACTTCTTTACAATAGATCTTTTGAATGCCTATGAAGCATTGGGTGAGATAATAGGTGAAACAGTGGATGATGATGTTGTAAATGAAATATTCTCAAAGTTCTGTATGGGCAAGTAATATAATTGTATACAATTAAATAGAGGTAATTAATGAATATAATAGAAAAAGCATATGATATTGTAGTAGTTGGAGCAGGTCATGCAGGATGTGAGGCGGCACTTGCAAGTGCAAGACTTGGACTAAAGACTGTAATATTTACAGTAAGCGTGGATTCCATAGCTTTGATGCCATGTAATCCAAATATAGGTGGGAGTTCTAAAGGACACCTTGTAAGAGAACTTGATGCACTTGGCGGAGAAATGGGAAAATGTATTGATAAAACATTTATACAGTCTAAGATGTTGAATGCATCAAAAGGTCCTGCAGTGCACTCTCTCAGAGCGCAGGCTGACAAGCAGGAATATTCCAAAGAAATGAGAAAAACCTTGGAGAACACTCCAAATCTTACTATATGTCAAAAAGAGATAACAAAGCTTATAATTGAGGATAATATATGTAAAGGTGTTGAAACCGTATCAGGAAGTAAGTATACCGCTAAAGCGGTTATTTTGGCGACAGGTACATATTTGAATGCAAGATGTATATATGGAGAGGTGGCTGAATATACAGGACCGAACGGTCTAAAATCGGCAAATCATCTCACATCCTCTCTTTTAGAATATGGTATAGATTTAAACAGATTTAAAACAGGTACTCCTGCCAGAGTTGACGGCAGAACTATAGATTACAGTGTAATGCAGGAGCAATATGGAGATGATCCGGTAGTACCTTTCTCTTTTGAAACCGATCCTGACAGTATACAAAAAGAACAGGTAAAATGCTATCTTGCATATACAGGTGAAAAGACTCATGAAATAATAAGAGAAAATATAGACAGATCACCACTTTTTTCAGGTGCTATAAAAGGAACAGGCCCAAGATATTGCCCTTCTATAGAGGATAAGGTTGTAAAATTTCCTGAAAAGGATAGACATCAGATTTTTGTAGAGCCGGAAGGACTTTATACAAATGAAATGTATCTGTCAGGACTGTCAAGTTCTCTGCCTGAGGATGTACAGTATGCTATGATCAGAAGTATAGAAGGTTTTGAAAATGCAGAAATAGTAAGAAACGGATATGCAATTGAATATGATTGTATAGATGCCAGACAGCTAAAAGACAGTTTGGAGTTTAGGGCTATTGAAGGTCTTTTTGCAGCAGGTCAGTTTAACGGCAGTTCAGGCTATGAAGAGGCTGCGGTTCAAGGACTTATGGCAGGTATAAATGCAGCCATGAAAGTTATGGGAAAAGAACCGGTTGTAATAGGTAGAGATCAAGGATATATAGGCGTGCTTATAGATGATCTTGTTACAAAAGAAAGTCATGAGCCGTATAGAATGATGACATCAAGATCTGAATACAGACTTCTTTTAAGACAGGATAACGCTGATATCAGACTTTCAAAAATAGGCTATGAAGTAGGACTTATATCTGAGGAAAGATATCAAAGGCTTCTGGAAAAAGAAAAACAGATAGATGAAGAAATAGAAAGACTCAAAAATATACATATAGGAGCGAATTTCAAAGTACAGGAATTTTTAGTAAGAAACGGATCTACACCGCTTCAAACTTCAGCAAACTTGGCAGAAATAATAAGAAGACCTGAGTTAAATTACGATCTTACAAAAGAACTTGATGAAGACAGAAAAGAACTAAGAAAAGAAGTTAGAGATCAGGTAAATATAAATATAAAATATGAGGGCTATATAAAAAGGCAGGAATCACAGGTAAAGCAGTTTAAAAAACTTGAAAACAAGAAAATACCTGTAGATATAGATTATAATAATGTAAACAGTCTTAGAATAGAGGCGGTACAAAAGTTAAGTAAAGTAAGACCAAGCTCTATCGGTCAGGCATCAAGAATATCGGGAGTATCACCTGCAGATATAACCGTATTATTGGTATATTTAGAGACCTATAAGGAGAAAAAGAATGTATAATGATATGGTAAAAATACTTATCAGAAAGTAATATTTTTGGATGTAGATATATCTTATGAAAAAAAGAAAAAGCTGTATAAATTCTATGAGATTTTGGTCGAGAAAAATAAAGTTATGAATCTTACTTCAATAACAGAAATTAAGGAGTTTACATATAAGCATTTTATAGACAGTATTGCTTTGGAAAAAATAGTAAAAGACCTTGACGGTAATAACTATAATATAGCAGATCTTGGAACAGGTGCAGGTTTTCCCGGCATACCTTTGGCTATAGTATATCCAAATTTGAATTTAACCCTGATAGACAGTCTGAATAAGAGAATTAAATTTATAAAAGAAACCTGTGATGTTTTGGATATTAAAAATGTTGATGCAATACATTCAAGAGCTGAGGATATAGACAGAAATAAAGATTACAGAGAGAAATTTGATATATGTGTATCCAGAGCTGTTGCAAATCTGGCATCACTTTCAGAATATTGTTTACCTCTGGTAAAGATTGGCGGAAGTTTTATATCATACAAATCAAAAGGATATGAAGTAGAAATAGTCGAAGCACAAAAGGCAATAAAAGTGCTGGGTGGAGAAACAGGAAATATTGAAAAGTTTGAGTTGGGCGAATATGGTGAAAGGATTTTACTTGATATAAAGAAAATCAAATCTACACCTAACAAATATCCCAGAAAAGCCGGTTTACCGACCAAGGAACCTATAAAGTAAATATATGTTTCACATGAAACATGTGTTTTATCCATACAGTAATGTTTCATGTGAAACATTGTACTGTATGGATTTTTTTAATATGCATATATTATTATAACAATGTATTTTTTTAACATGAGCAAATTACAGTTATATAAGTAAATATAGATTTATATAGAACTGCTGATATATAATTATAAATAATCAAACAATTCGTTGTGTGAAACAAAGCAATGTTTCACATGAAACATTGAAAAAAATAATAATTTTATTTTGTCTGTATCGCATTGATTAGAAAAATACTAGTATGATAGAATATAAAAAGTAATTATATATCGGATGAATATAAGTTCGTAAATATTTAAAATTACTTATATTACTCTATAAAAATAAGGGGTTTAAACAGTGAAAAAATACCTAAAAAAATTTTAACTGCTATGGTGATTTCATCCTCTACATTGATAGGTGTATCATTATTAAATAAAATCACAAAAATGCATGCAGTATCTAAAAATCTCCTTGAAAAAGAAAAAACAAGAGAATTTGAATGGAGATTTGGAAATATAAAGTACAGAAAAAAAGGACATGGTAATCCTATTCTGCTTGTGCATTCCTTAGAGGTGGCATCGTCATCAGAGGAATGGTTCAAGGTAATAGATAATCTTGCAAAAACACATACGGTATATACTATTGATTTGCTGGGTTGTGGACTTTCTGAAAAGCCTTTTATGACATATACAAATCATATATTTTCCCAGTTGATCTCGGATTTTATAAAGGTAGTTATAGGCAAAAGGACAACTGTAATAACCAGTGGAAACAGTTCTTCATTTGTTATTTCAGCATGCGATAATGACAATACATTATTTGAGAAAATAATACTTGTATCGCCGGAAAAAATCTCAAACGGTTATCTTATACCGGGAAAAAGAGCCAGAACCTATAAGGCAATACTCAGTACATCAATTTTAGGGACTCTACTATATAATATTGCAGTATATAAACTTAATATAAAACATAATATAAAACCGTACTTCTATAAAAAAGAAAAATTTACGGATGATATGTTGGATAAATGTTATGAGGCTGCTCATAGAGGTTTGTCTCCAAAAATCCTTATATTCGAGTCTGGTATGTTTCTATACCAAGAAAAAAATATAAAATTTGAATTATCTCAAATAGATAACAGTATTATTATATTTGAAGGCAGATATAATAAGGAGTCTTCTGATATAACCAAAGAATATATGAAGATAAATCCTGCTATTGAAACTGTGATAATAGATGAATCTAATAAATATCCTCATATAGAGAATGAAAAAGAATTCATAAAAAGCGCTGAATATATATCTATAGCTAATGTTTCACGGGAAACATTTATTTAAAAAGATATTATGGGGTAGTCCAATAAAAATAGGGAAATATACAGCTGTTTCCAGATTGATTTAAGGACGGAAAGAATTAAAATAAGAATGTTTCACGGGAAACATAAATATAGAAAGGACAAGCAATTGCTTGAATAATATTATGACAAAAATTATTTCATTTGCAAATCAAAAAGGTGGTGTAGGAAAAACTACTACTGCTGTTAATCTTTCAGCAGCTTTAGCAGAGGCAGGACAAAGTGTTTTAGCAATAGATTTTGATCCACAGGGAAATTTATCAAGTGGACTTGGAATAGATAAATTAAATACAGAAAAGACCATATATGAGGTTATTATAGGTGATGAAGATATAAATGATGCTATATTAAATACTGAAGTGGAAAATCTGGATATAATTCCAAGTAATGTGGATTTATCAGGTGCGGAAATCGAGCTTTTGGAACTTGAAGATAGAGAAAGAACTTTAAGAAGAAAAATAGGTGAAATATATAAGCAGTATGATTATATATTGATTGACTGTCCGCCAAGCTTGAGTCTTTTGACTATAAATGCTTTTATGGCATCAGACAGTGTGATTATTCCTATTCAATGCGAATACTACGCTCTTGAAGGATTAAACCAGATGCTTAGAACTGTAAATCTTATCAGAGAAAGACTGAATCCTACTCTTGAAATTGAAGGTATTGTATTTACAATGTATGATGCCAGAAATAACTTAAGTGGACAGGTTATAGAAGGTGTTAAGAGTGTTATTTCCGATGAGAATATTTTTGAAACCATAATACCGAGAAATGTTAAATTGGCGGAGGCTCCCAGCTTTGGTATGCCAATAACAGAATATGACACTACTTCAACCGGAGCACAGGCATATAGAATGTTGGCATCAGAAGTACTAAGCAAAAGTGGGAGGTAAAAATGGCAAAGAGAATGGCACTTGGAAAGGGAGCGGATGCTCTTCTTAGAAATATTAATGGAACCAAAGCGGCAATTGACGAAACAGCTGACAAAAATATAGAAGAAGATGCAGGTAAAGGCGCCGGTGAGTTAATGGTAAAAATCTCATTGGTGGAGCCAAACAGAAATCAGCCAAGAAAGATGTTTGATAAGGAAAGCCTTGATGAACTTGCAAATTCAGTGAAACAATATGGAGTATTACAACCTATTTTGGTAAAAAAAGTAGGAAACAGATATGAAATAGTTGCAGGTGAAAGAAGATGGAGAGCCGCACAGGCGGCAGGACTTTCAGAAGTTCCGGTTGTTGTCAGAGATTATGATGAGCAAAAGGCTAAGGAAATTGCTATTATAGAGAATATTCAGAGAACTGATTTGAATCCTATTGAAGAAGCTTTAGCATATAAAAGTTTGATTGAGGAATATAATTTAACTCAAGAAGAATTATCAGATAAGGTTGCAAAAAACCGCTCTACTATTACCAACTCTCTAAGGCTTTTAAAACTCAGTAAAAATATACAGCAGTATATGATTGACGGCCAGATATCTTCAGGACATGCAAGGGCTTTGTTAAGTCTTGAGGATGAAGGAAAAAGAGAATTGCTTGCTCTGGATATAATTAAGAGAAGTCTCAGTGTAAGAGATACTGAAAAAGCCGCAAAGGCTTTATCAAAAAAGAAAAAGGTGGATCTTGAAGAGTTAAGTAAGGGGGATGATGATACTGCAAGAGATTTATCTTTATTTTATAAGGAGTATGAAGACAGCATTCAGGGTGTTCTTGGAACCAAGGTACATATAAACCAGAAAGATAAAAATAAGGGAAGAATTGAAATAGAATATTATTCTCAAGTAGAGCTTGATAGAATAATGGATATTTTTAAGACATTAGGATAAAAAGATGGTAAATTTGACAATTGATAATAGGGTTTTGTTTGGCTTTATCCTGGTGGTGGCTATTTTTAACTTCATATTATTTGTATCTATGGTAAGACATAGAGTAAAATACAGAAGACTTTTTAAGTGCTACGATAATTTTATGGCCGGTAAATCTGCAAAGAATCTTGAGGATATTATAATACTACTCAGAAAAGATATCCGTAGTTTAAAAAGTGAAAGCAGATTAAACAGAGATGCTATCAGGGAGTTGAATAGACTCGAAAGAAACTGTCTGCAAAAAATAGGGATATTAAAATATGATGCATTTGAAGGAATGGGTGGAAAATTAAGTTTTGCACTCTGTCTTTTAGATTACAGAAATTCAGGATATATAATAAACAGCATTCACTCCAGAGAGACTACTTTTAATTATATAAAAATAGTTGAAAACGGTCAGACAGATCAGGTACTTACAGATGAAGAAAAAATAGTATTGGAACAGGCTTTAGGCTACAGAGAAAGATAAATAAAAGGCTATGAAAATCAACTTTCATAGCCTTATTTTTATATATTTGCTTTATTTAATCTTTTACTTATTTCAGGTCCGATAATAGCGGCAATAGCTATTTTTATTGCATCTCCTATTAAGAACGGTACTACGCATAATAATAGTGAAGCTATAAAGCCCTTTCCCTGTTGTAATGAAAACCACATTGTACCAAGGAAATAACAAATTCCAAGTCCGATAATCATACCTATAATATCAAAGGCAATACCCTTCTTTAAATGAATAAAAACAGAACTTGCATATACGGTAAATAAAAATCCGATAATATATCCACCTGTAGGTCCGAGTACTTTTCCTATACCGCCTGAATATCCTGAAAAGACAGGTAAACCGAATATACCAAGTAATAAAAAGATAACTACTGATATAAGTGCTTCCACAGGTTCAAGTACATATGCAGTCAAATAAATTGCAAGTACACCTAAAGAAATAGGTACCGGACTTATAAATATAGGTACGGAAATAGGTGATAAAATACATAGTATAGCTGTCATAAGCGATACTATGGCCATTTTTTTTATTGTAATAGTCTTTGCCATAAAAAAATCTCCTACTGTAAAAAAATAAAAATACAATAGAATAATATTATAAAAGCAAATAAATGTCAACCTAAAAATAAAGATAGGTTGACATTTTAAATAAAATGACTTTTTGTTAAAAAAATAACACCATTTGTTTGATATTAATTTTTAGATAATATAAATAATTTTTTTTCATAATATGTGGCATGTATTCAAAGTTTTTTTAAATAAAGGTATATTCACTGGTATTTGTAATAATAAGATGATAATATACACTTGTATATTTTTTGTTTAAAGAAATATTAAGCGAAGTTTTTATGAAAATTATTATTTAAATAATTGTTTTTACATTAGTATATAATTTTGGGAGAAAGAAATGTTTGAGATGAAGGGAAATAAAGCAAGAATCTTTTTAGTTGCAATATTGTCAATGCTTTTTGCAATATTTGGCATATATAGTTTTAAGTCATGGGCTACGGGAGCCGGTGGATCGGCTAATACAAATATAACGTATGTAGATCCGGCTACTACTGCTACTTTTACAGGTAAACAGGAATCATTTTATTTAAGTGCCGGATTGTCGGGAGCGGCAGGCACTTATATAGAGCCATATTCCATAATATACCTGGACAGACAAAAGTTTGTACAACCCAAGGTTCAGGATGTATCAGGCTCTTCCACCATTAAGAATGTTTCTGTAACATGGGATGCAACACATTGGAAAATAAAGGTTACATATAATATGTTGACTGCAGGTCCTGCAATATCAAATCCTTTTAGAGTCGGACTTTTGCATGTATTTGCAAATGGTGAAAACTTTAATATAGATACTAAGTTATTCTCAAAAGATGATGTTTTGATAGCTTCATCTGCAAATCAATTTACTGCCGCTACAAATGTAGCAGGTGTACCGGGAGCTGATGACGGAGTTATCAATGGATGGGGTGGATCCGGAGAAAGGCTTGTATCGGATGATGAGACTAATGCAAATCATACACTTATAAGTGCGGGTGTTACAGACGGAGTTAAGGCTCTCATATACAACGGTACAAAGAATACTACAGATACAGAAGTAACAAGCAGCTCTTATGGTATAGACAGAAGAAATGTAAGAACAATAATAAACTTACCTTCAAGTGTGGTATGGGATCCAAGTCTTCCCAATAATGCAGATTGGACATATAATGCTGCGGATCATACTATTTCAATAGATGTACCAAGAAATAAAAGGCAGAATTTCTTCCAGGAATTTAGTGTTAAATTCAATGGAACACAGCCTGTAAATAAGACTACATGGACAAGACTTGAATTCCCACAGACCAATTATCTTGTAAATGATGACGGAACTGCGGATCTTAGTACAGAGAGAAAATCAAAAGTTTATAAAACTTATAAGTATGTTCAGAAACTGTTTGTATATAAGTATATGGTATTCCCTACAAAGCCTGATGGAAATCCTTCATTAAGCGGTGATAACTATGTACATCTAAACGGAAACGGTGGAGTAAATAAATATCTTATAGATGTAGCACAGTACTGGGGAAATCTTACAGTTACAGGTTCAACAGTAAAATTCAAGTCTATAGCTGATCTACCTGTAGATCCTGTAATATTCAAAGGATACGGTCTTAGAGTTTGGGAAGACAGATTTGACGCGGCAAATCTTGCAAAGTTGAATCACAATAAACTTATAGGTGTAAATGATGACGGCAGTGAAGAAGTTATCGCTACAAATATAAATTACACTGCCGCTAATGACAGAAATTCTTTCTTTAAATGGGATACAGATCATAATATAACAGAAAAACATTATAAATCTATCAGACTTGAGTTTGATGATGAAATAACTATTTCAGGTTATGCAGAACAGGCTCTTGGATTGTTTGTAGAAACAAAACATACCCCTGCTCTTATCTCAAGAATAGAAACAAAACTTGCTGCAGGAAATAATGATATAACATATAATACAGCTAAAGTATATTCAAATGAAGGAAATGAGATAGGATCTCATATAGTAAGAAATTACTATGCACCTGATTATGCATATATCAAACTTGAAAAGCATTCTCAAAATGTAAACAATAATTCGTCAATGACAAATGTTCAACTCGGTGATGAAGTATACTACCATGTGGTTCCACGATACAATTCATATCTGGGAACTGAAAGAAATGTAGATAATGCAAAACTTATATTCCTTGTAGATCCCGAATTTGTATTTGATCATGCTGTTCATCACACATACCAGGCGGCTTACAGATTAACTTTAAATACAAATCCGGAAGTAATATATGATTACAAGGGTACAGGAAAGACTGCATATGTTTTCAAGCTGGAAAACTTTGTATTGCCAAAAACAAATGACAGATATGACGGTTGGGACAGATTGCTTTTTTACTTTAAGCCTACAGCCTCACTTAGTGAAGGTGAGCATACTGTAGAATCATTCCTTAGCTGGGATAATGCTTCAAGTGATGCAAGAGGTATTGATCCAAATACAGTATACTCAAATGCACCGACAGATTTTCTTGATAAGTATGATGCTAATAATAATGGAAGTACCACAGATAGACTTTCATATCTGAGCTTTAAGTTTAACTTTATACCACCAAGAGCTGTTATTTTAAATAAAAAACAAAAGATAACTACAGAGACGCAGTATCAAAGTGCAATAAAGGCTGAAACTGATGATATTGTAGAATACAATAACTGCATGGAATAATTCAATAGATAATGCTACAGCACTAAACATAATGGATATATTCCCATATGCAAATGATAAGGCAATAGTAAAGGATGAGGCGGGAAACTATGTAAACAGAGGCTCAAAGATGTATCCTATCTTGCAAGGCCCTGTAAGTGCACCTGCAGGCTATACAGTTTACTATTCTACAGATGCACCTGCGGGAACAATAGAGGCAAATGCGGCAGCCAACTGGGTGCAGGCAGGTGCTATCACAGACTGGTCAAGTGTTACTATGTTTAAGGCTGTGATGAATACAGGGTATGCCCTAACTCCGGGTAATACAGATGCATTTACATATAATGTAAAGATACCTGATACTAAAACATTAGAGGCAGGTGATACAGCCAATAACTCGGTGGCTTCATGGTATGGAAATAATCTTGACGGTGCTTCCGAGTCTGTCATATCAAAAATAGGAATAAATAAATACATCATAGCCGGTAAGGCATACTATGATGTAGATGAAAACGGAAGCTTCAATACAGGAGATATTGTAGCGGCAAACAGACCTGTAAGACTTGTAAAGGTAGACGGTGGTGTTGAGACTGTTATAGATACAATACTTACAGACAATGACGGAAACTATACATTTAAAGATAAGATAAGTACAGAGGGTGATTATAAGGTATATATAGAGACCTTAGACGGAGATATTATCAGACCTTTAAATGCAAGTACAGCAACAATGATAGGAAATGACTTTACAAACACAGTAAGTCTTCCGTCAAAGATGAAGGAAATCAGGTACCTGTACCAAATGTAAACTGGGTAGAACTTGAAGTTCCCCTTACAAGAACAAATACAAGTAAAATAAAGAACTTGGGACTTAAGTCAGTATATACAAATCTAGTTGTAAAGCATATAAAGAGGGAGGATAATACCGACCTTTCACCAGCTACAACAACAAGACAGCCAAACGGCACACCATATACAACAGCCCCGGTAACAGATAACTTCTATGAGGCAGAGACTCCACTTCCAACAAATGCAACCGGGGAGTATGGACTTACAGATACCACAGTAACTTACTACTATGTAAGAAAGGCTGCGGGAGATGTGACAGTGCATCACTATGAGGAGAACACTACAACAGAGCTAGCGACAACAGTAGTACAGCCGGGAGCGAATAAGCTCGGACTGACATACACTACAAATGAGGAAACCATAAATAATTATGATCTGGTAGCCCAACCGGGGCAAATAAGAACGGAACCTTCACAGTGGCACCACAGACAGTGGATTACTACTATAGAAGAAAGAATGCAGGAAATATAACGGTTAAGTACTTGGAAGCAGGAACAAATACGCAGTTACATGCAGATAAGATACTTGACGGAACAAAGAAGCTTGGCCTCCCATATTCAGAGAGTGCAGAGAATATAGCAAACTTTGATCTTGATACTACAAACCTGCCAAGCAATGACAATGGAGTATATACTACAGCACCGATAACAATAACTTATTACTATAAGAGAAAGGATGCAGGAAATGTAGTAGCAAAGTATGTGGAGCAGGGAACAAATGTATCCTTAACAGTAGATGAGACCCAAACGGAGCAGGAAAGCTTGGACTTGCATATACAACAGTAGCAAAGAATATAACAAACTACGAGTTAACGGCAAATCCGGCAAATGCAACAGGAACCTTTACTACAACAGAGCAAACAGTAAACTATATATATAGAAGAAAGAATGCAGCCAATGTAGTAGTAAAGCACTTAGAGCAAGGAAGTAATGCGGTGCTTCATCCGGATGAGGTACTTGATGGAACAGGAAAGCTTGGACTGCCATATACAACAGCGGCAAGAACAGCAGCCCAGTTACCAAACTATGATCTGGTATCAGGAGCAAGCACAGTAAATGGAAACTTTATAGAGCAGGCAACCCCTGTAGAGATAGTTTATGTATACAAGAGACAGGATGCCGGAAATGTAACAGCTACCTATGTAGATGATATAACAGGTGATATACTTCATGCCCCTGTAGTACAGTCAGGAACAAATAAGCTTGGATTAGCATATGATACAGATCAGAAGGTATTTGCAAACTATGATCTAATCGCAGTACCTACAAATAAGAGTGGAACATTTACTATAACTCCTGTATTGGTAGAATACAAATATAAGCGAAAAGATGCAGCAAATGTAAGAGTAAAGCATATAAATGCAATAACAGGAGCAAGCCTTGCCCCTGATGAAGTATTAAGCGGAACAGGAAAGCTTGGACTCGCTTATACAACAGCGGCAAAGACAGCTACAGATCTGCCAAACTATGAGCTTGTTGGCGGTATGCCTGCAAATGCAACCGGAACATACAGTTCAGGAGCAGAGATAGTAGTAACCTATAGATATCAAAGAGAGAATGCGGGAAATGTAATAGCAACATATACCGATGAAGCGGATGGAAGCGTGCTACATGCCCCTGTAGGACAAAGCGGAGACGGAATGCTTGGACTCCCATATGATACAGAGGTAAAGAGTTTTGCAGACTATGACTTGGTAGCTCTACCTGCAAACAAAGCAGGCACCTTCTCAAATACAAATGTAACAGTATCATATGTATACAGAAGAAGAGATGCCGCAGATGTAACTGTAAATCATATAGAGGTTGGAACAGGAAATGTATTACATGCCTCTACAACACTTAACGGAAGCAGAAAGCTTGGATTACCATACTTTACAAACAGCGAAAGCATAAATCTATACGATCTTATAACAGTACCTGCAAATGCAACAGGAATATTTAGTGTCACAGCCCAGACAGTAAACTATGAGTATGCAAGAAAGAATGCGGGAGATGTAATAGTCCATCATATATCAAAGTATGACGGAAGTGATCTGATAGGAAATGAAATACTTGACGGAAGCAGAAAGCTTGGCCTTGCCTACAGCACAAGTATGGCTACAATACCGGACTATGAGATATTTAGCCTACCGACAAATGCGAACGGAGTATATACAACTTCAACCCAGAATGTAACATATGTATATAAGAGAAGGGATGGAGGAGAAGTAAAAGCTGTATATGTAGATGAGGCGGGAGTAGAGCTTGCAAGCAGTGAAAGTATATCAGGGGTTGAAAATGCAGGCCTCCCATATACAACAACAGCAAAGACAATAGCTCACTATGATCTTATAAGTATGCCTGCAAATGCAGGCGGAGTAATAACATCAAGTCCGCAGACAGTAACATATACATATAGAAGAAAGAACGGAGGAAACGTAAAAAGTATTCTATGTGGATGAGGAAAGCGGAGAAGACTTGGTAACACCAAAAGGTAATAGAGGGAGCCGGAAAGCTTGGCCTTCCATACACAACAGATGTAGAAACAATAGAAAACCTTGATCTTATAAGTATGCCTGCAAATGCAAGCGGGGTATTTATTGAAGATGAGCAGACAGTAGTGTATGTATATAGAAGAAAGAATGCAGGAAATGTAACAATTCATTATGTAGATCCTGCAGGAAGAAGCTTAAGTGCAGATGATGTATTAAACGGAAGCAGAAAGCTGGGATTAGCATACAGTACAAGTGCAATAGAGATAAACGGCTATCACTTCTTAAGATCGGAAGGAGATACAGACGGAATCTTTAGAGTAGAGGATCAGGAAGTAAGGTATGTATACTTAAAGGATCCAAGTGTGATCATAATACCAAACCCATTGATACCTGCAACTCCAAGTAATGTATCAATACCGGGAGATAGAAACAATGATTACACAATAAGACCAAACAGAGCGACACCGTCAATAGCAACAAGATCCAACTCAAGCAGAGGAGGTTCAAGTAGCGGAGGAAGCTCAAATACAAATATAAGAGCAGAAAGAGTGGTACAGCTTATAGATTCAGGAGTAAAGAAAGATATCGTTGCCCCGATACCTGTAGAAGCTCCGACATCACAGCCTGCAACCGTAGACAGACAGGTTGTTGCCCAGGGAAGTGTGGTAGGAAGAGAAAAGCTACCTGTACCAAAGACAGAAGACAGAAATAATACATATATGTATCTGTTGATGCTTATAATATCTTTAATGGCCTTTACAAAGGTAAAGAATAAGAAAGACTAAATCAAAAAATGAGTCCCGATGGAAACATCGAGGCTCATTTATATTTTAATGTTAGAATAAATCACTATGGGTTCCTGTTCTTGTAAGGTATAAAATCAACTCATCATTTCATCAACATTGTTATAAGTTTTTCCGATTGTGGGATCGGACTTCATTTTTTGAACTTCTTCAATGGCAGCGATTGTTTCTGCATTTGGTATGCTATAGTTGATAACGCTCTGCATATATCGTATTAAATTACCCTTTACATTTTCGCCGTTTCCGGTAATGACACTTTTAAAGGCATTATAAAGGTCTCTATCCATAGAAAAGGAACAAGTAACAGTTTTATTCTTATTCATAATCAAAACTCCTTCAAATCACTTAGTAAGTTTACTTAGTAATTTAAGTATATAATTATAAAACTAAATGTCAATAATGAAGTTCAATGTTTAATAATATGATTAATATTGAAAATAAAATTGTTAGGTACACCAATGTAAAGATGAATATTGATTTGATAAAAAAACTTTCAGTATTATATAAATGCAAAAATAGAAAAATTATCACAAAAAAATATTATATGATTATTTATAAAAACCTCGAATAAAAAAATATTTGAGGTTTTTTTATAAATAATGCGATTTGCCAAAAATTAATGAAACGAAAAAGAAAAACATAGAATTAAAGTCTTTAAAAATGTTATGCTATATAAGTAAAGAAGTGTTTTTAAAGAGTTACATACTATAAGCATATTTATGAAAATGTAGCTCTTTATTTGATGCAAAAAGACTCGGTATTTAGACTTGTTGATACGAAAATATAGAGTGATAAAAGAAAAAATTATGGAGGTGTATCTTGTTTAGAATTAGTAAAAAAGTAAATATAATATTATTTACGGTATTAATGATTCTGGTTTTTATGTCGAAATTCTTCGCCATTGAAGCATTGGCAATGGGTGGTGGAACTTCCGCTACTACGAATATATCGTATGTGGAGGGAACTCAAACTACTTCTCTTCCCGGGAAAGCCGGAATCGTATTATTTGAATGTAACTGTATCAAGTGATACTTATACGGAACCGTATTCAATAATAACTTTAAAAAGAAGTGAGTTCAATCAGCCAAGAGTAACAGATGTCTCAGGCTCTCCTACTATAAAGAATGTGTCCGTGACATGGGATGCTACATATTGGAAAATAAAAGTTACATATAACTTACTGGCACCGGGACCGATGGTATCAAATCCTTTCAGAGCAACCATGATAAACGGTAAGTTTGCAAAGGGTGAGACAGCTACTATAGAGACAAGACTTTTCACAAAGGATGGAGTAGAACTTGCAAATGATACAAAGCAAGTCGCTGCAGAAACCTATGTTATGGGTATAAACAGTCAGGATAACGGTACGATAAGCGGATGGAGTAAGGGTGGTACAGATACCAATGTAGTAGTATCGGATGATGAGACAGATGCAAGCCATACACATATAAAGAACGGATTTACAGATACATGGTATTCATATGCACAAAACGGTACAAAGCATATACATGATACAGAGATAGATGGTAATAATTATGGTGTGGACAGGAGAAAGAAAAGAACTGTTTTGACATTGCCGTCAAGCATAGTATGGGATCCAAGTCTACCGGATAATGCAGACTGGACCTATGATCCGGTAAATCATACCATTACACAGGATGTAACTATGAATGTAGGTGCATTAAGCTATTTATTAAAGTTTACTGCAAAGTATAACGGTACACAGAGTGTAAACGGAACAAATTATACAAGACTTAGTATACCTCAGACTACATATCTTATAAATGATGACGGCAGTGTGGATATGAGTACAGAGAGAAAGTCATTTGTTTATAAAGCTTACTGGTATGCTCCGAAGCTCTATATGTATAAGAGAAATATATTTCCTGAGGTAACAGAGAACGGTCAGACAAAGGCGGTTGTAACCGGAGATAAATATGTACATTTAGGTGATAATGGCGGTAAGGATAAATGGATAATCAATGTAGCACAGTATTGGGGTGCTACGCCTGTAACAGGTTCTACAACAAAGTTTAAGTCTATAAAAGATGTACCAAGTGTAAATATAGACTTTACAGGCTATGGCATCAGAGTCTGGGAAGACAGATTTGATGCGGCAAATTTGGCAAAGCTAAATCACAATAAACTTATAGGAATCAATGATGATGACAGCGAAGAGGTAATTGCTACAAATATAAATTATACTCCTGTAACAGATACAAATGGATTTTTTGCATGGAATACAGAGCATAGTATGACAGCTAAGCATTATAAAGCTATAAGACTTGACTTTGATGATGAAATAACTGTATCAGGCTATGCAGAAAACGCTCTCGGACTTTTTGTAGAGTCCAAGCTTACAGCACCTGTTGTCACAACTATAGAAAACAAGTTGGCAATAGGACAGAATTATACTGTGTACAATAGGGCATATGCTTTATCAAATACAGGTTCTGTAATAAGAGAAACTCTTGTCAGAAGACATTATAAGAATGATATGGCACAGTTGAGATTGGATAAGCATTCTCAAAACATTCAGGGAAATCCGTCAGTTACAAACGCACAACTGGGAGATACCATACGTTATCATGTGGTTCCGACATATTATTCATCTCTTGGGACAGAGAGAACCGTACAAAACGGTAAACTTATATTCCTGGTTGATCCGGAGCTGGAGTTTGACAGTGCATTGCACCATCCATATCAGGCTCAATATAGATTTACCCTAAATACCACACCACAGAGAGTGGATAATTATAAGGGTACCGGAAAAACTGCCTATGTGTTTGATTTGGATAATTTTACTTATCCAAAAGGTGAGGCTTGGGGAGTGGATAGATTATATATAGATTTTAAACCTACCACAAGTCTTGAAGAGGGTGAGCATACTGTAGAAGCATTCCTTAGTTGGGATAATAACTCAACCGATGCAAGCGGATATGCTCCAAATACAGTATATTCTAGTGCAACTGTGGACTTCCTTGATAAGTACGATGCTAATAATAACGGAAGTACCACAGATAGACTTTCATACCAGAGTTTTAAGTTTAACTTTATACCACCAAGGGCAGTTATCTTAACAAAGAGGCAAAAGCTTACTACAGAAACAAACTATAGTGCAGCTATCAATGCAGAGAGCGGAGATATAGTAGAGTACAAATTATCAGCTTGGAATAACTCCATAGATAATGCGAGACAGCTCAATGTAATGGATATATTCCCATATGAAAATGATAAGGAAATAGTAAAGGATGAGCATGGAAACTATATATCCAGAGGCTCAAAGATGTATCCTATCTTGCAAGGACCTGTAACTGCACCTGCAGGATATACAGTTTACTATTCTACCGATGCACCTGCAGGAACAATAGAAGCCAATGCGGCAGCCAACTGGGTGCAGGCAGGAGCTATAGCAGACTGGTCAAGCGTTACTATGTTTAAGGCTGTGATGAATACTTCTTATCAGCTGGTTCCGGGAAGTACAGATGTATTCACTTATAGAGTGAAGATACCTGAGACTAAGGAACTTGAAGCAGGTTCAAGTGCAAATAACTCAGTGGCTTCATGGTATGGAAACAACCTAAACGGCGCTTCAGAGTCACTTATTTCAAAGGTTACCATAAATAAATACATCATAGCCGGGTAAGGCATACTATGATGTAGATGAAAACGGAAGCTTCAATGCAGGAGATATTGTAGCGGTAAACAGACCTGTAAGACTTGTAAAGGTAGACGGTGGTGTTGAAACAGTCATAGATACAATACTTACAGATAATGACGGAAACTATACATTTAAAGATAAGATAAGCACAGAGGGTGATTATAAGGTATATATCGAGACCTTAGCCGGTGATATTATCAGACCTTTAAATGAAAGTACAGCAACAATGATAGGAAATGACTTTACAAATACAGTAAGTCTTCCGTCAAAGATGAAGGAAAATCAGGTACCTGTACCAAATGTAAACTGGGTGGAACTTGAAGTTCCTCTTACAAGAACAAATACAAGTAAAATAAAGAACTTGGGACTTAAGTCAGTGTATACAAATCTTGTTGTAAGCATATAAAAAGAGAGGATAATACCGAACTTTCACCGACTGTAACAACAAGACAGCCAAACGGTACACCATATACAACAGTCCCTGTAACAGATAACTTCTATGAGGTAGAGACTCCACTTCCAACAAATGCAAACGGAGAGTATGGACTTACAGATACCACAGTAAATTACTATTATGTAAGAAAAGCTGCAGGAGATGTGACAGTACATCACTATGAGGAGAACTCAACCACAGAGCTTGCAACCACAGTAGTACAACCGGGAGCAAATAAGCTTGGACTGGCATATACCACAACAGAAGAGACCATAAATAATTATGAGTTGGTATCCCAACCGGCAAATAAGAACGGAACCTTCACAGCAGCACCACAGACAGTGGACTACTACTATAGAAGAAAGAATGCAGGAAATATAACGGTTAAGTACTTGGAAGCAGGAACAAATACGCAGTTACATGCAGATAAGATACTTGACGGAACAAAGAAGCTTGGCCTCCCATATTCAGAGAGTGCCGAGACTATAGCAAACTTTGATCTTGATACTACAAACCTGCCAAGCAATGACAATGGAGTATATACTACAGCACCGATAACAATAACTTATTACTATAAGAGAAAGGATGCAGGAAATGTAGTAGCAAAGTATGTGGAGCAGGGAACAAATGTAACCTTAACAGCAGATGAGACCCAAAACGGAGCAGGAAAGCTTGGACTCCCATATACTACAGTAGCAAAAACAGTAGCAAACTATGAGTTAACAGCAAATCCTGCAAATGCAACAGGAACCTTTACAAATACAGAGCAGACAGTAACCTATGTATATAAAAGAAAGAATGCTGCAAATGTAATAGTAAAGCATCTGGAGCAGGGAAGTAATGCAGTACTTCATCCTGATGAGGTACTTGACGGAACAGGAAAACTTGGACTTCCATATACAACCTTAGCAAGGACAGCAGCCCAACTGCCAAACTATGAACTTGTAGCAGGAATTCCGGCGTCGGTAACAGGAAGCTATATAGAGCAGGCAACCCCTGTAGAGATAATATATCTTTATAAGAGACAGGATGCAGGTGATGTAACGGCAACCTATGTAGATGATATAACAGGAGATGTATTACATGCCCCTGTAGTACAGTTGGGAACAAATAAGCTTGGATTAGCATATGATACAGATCAGAAGGTATTTGCAAACTATGATCTAATCGCAGTACCTACAAATAAATCCGGAACTTTCGGAGTCGGAAATGTGCTTGTAGAGTACAAATATAAGCGAAAAGATGCAGCAAATGTAAGAGTAAAGCATATAAATGCAATAACAGGAGCAAGCCTTGCGCCGGATGAAGTATTAAGCGGAACAGGAAGACTTGGACTTGCATATACAACATCGGCAAAGACAGCCACAGATTTACCAAACTATGAGCTTGTTGGCGGTATGCCTGCAAATGCAACAGGAACATATCAGTCAGGTGCAGAGATAGTAGTAACCTATAGATATCAAAGGGAGAATGCAGGAAATGTAATAGCAACATATACCAATGAAGCAGATGGAAGCGCTCTACATGCCCCTGTAGGACAAAGCGGAGACGGAATGCTTGGACTCCCATATGATACAGAGGTAAAGAGTTTTGCGGACTATGACCTTGTAGCTCTACCTGCAAATAAGTCAGGCACCTTCTCAAATACAAATGTAACAGTATCATATGTGTACAGAAGAAGAGATGCGGGAGATGTAAGAGTAAATCATATAGAGGTTGGAACAGGAAATGTATTACATGCCTCTACAACACTTAACGGAAGTAGAAAGCTTGGATTACCATACTTTACAAACAGCGAAAGCATAAATCTATACGATCTTATAACAGTACCTGCCAATGCAACAGGAATATTTAGTGTCACAGCCCAGACAGTAAACTATGAGTATGCAAGAAAGAATGCGGGAGATGTAATAGTCCATCATATATCAAAGTATGACGGAAGTGATCTGATAGGAAATGAAGTACTTGACGGAAGCAGAAAGCTTGGGCTTGCCTACAGCACAAGTATGGCTACAATACCGGACTATGAGATATTTAGCCTACCGACAAATGCGAACGGAGTATATACAACTTCAACTCAGAATGTAACTTATGTATATAAGAGAAAGGATGGAGGTGAAGTAAAAGCTGTATATGTAGATGAGGCGGGAGTAGAGCTTGCAAGCAGTGAAAGTATATCAGGAGTGGAAAACGCAGGCCTGCCATATACAACAACAGCAAAAGCAATAGCACACTATGACCTTATAAGTATGCCTGCAAATGCAAGCGGAGTAATAACATCAAGTCCACAGACAGTAACTTATACATATAGAAGAAAGAACGGAGGAAACGTTAAAGTATTCTATGTGGATGAGGAAAGCGGAGAAGACTTGGTAACACCAAAGGTAATAGAGGGAGCCGGAAAGCTTGGCCTTCCATACACAACAGATGTAGAAACAATAGAAAACCTTGATCTTATAAGTATGCCTGCAAATGCAAGCGGGGTATTTAGCGAAGATGAGCAGACAGTAGTGTATGTATATAGAAGAAAGAATGCAGGAAATGTAACAATTCATTATGTAGATCCTGCAGGAAGAAGCTTAAGTGCAGATGATGTATTAAACGGAAGCAGAAAGCTGGGATTAGCATACAGTACAAGTGCAATAGAGATAAACGGCTATCACTTCTTTAAGATCGGAAGGAGATACAGACGGAATCTTTAGAGTAGAGGATCAGGAAGTAACTTATGTATACTTAAAGGATCCAAGTGTGATCATAATACCAAACCCATTGATACCTGCAACTCCAAGTAATGTATCAATACCGGGAGATAGAAACAATGATTACACAATAAGACCAAACAGAGCGACACCGTCAATAGCAACAAGATCCAACTCAAGCAGAGGAGGTTCAAGTAGTGGAGGAAGCTCAAATGCAAATATAAGAGCAGAAAGAGTGGTACAGCTTATAGATTCAGGAGTAAAGAAAGATATCGTTGCCCCGATACCTGTAGAAACTCCAACAACACAGCCTGCAACTGTAGACAGACAGATTGCTGCCCAGGGAAGTGTGGTAGGAAGAGAAAAGCTGCCTGTACCAAAGACAGAAGACAGAGCGGATACATATATATATTTGTTGATGCTTACATTATCTTTGATGGCCTTTGTAAAAGTAAAGAGTAAAGAAGATTAATTCTTTAAGAAAGTCCCGGCTAAAAGGCCGGGGCTTTTGTTATTGTTTATGCAATAAACATATATATTTTTAAAATGTAACTATTGTAAGAAAATAGTTATATTTATCCGTATTAAATACAATTGACAATATAGATTTATTTTAGTAGAATAAAATACTGTGTAAGTAGGCGATGATATTTGCACATATAGTGAATAGGCGATGATGTTCACTAAAACAAGAAATGTAAAGCAACCAATAAAAAAGGAGGAAAAAGGAATGCCAACATTTAACCAGTTAGTTAGAAAAGGCAGACAGACTTCAGTTAAAAAGTCAACAGCTCCTGCTCTTCAGAAGGGATTCAACTCACTTCATAAGAAGTCAACCGATATCTCTTCACCACAGAAAAGAGGAGTTTGTACAGCTGTTAAGACTGCAACACCTAAGAAGCCTAACTCAGCTCTTCGTAAGATTGCCAGAGTTCGTCTTTCTAACGGAATCGAAGTAACAAGCTATATCCCGGGAGAGGGACATAACCTTCAGGAGCATAGCGTTGTGCTTATCCGTGGAGGTAGAGTAAAGGACTTGCCTGGTACAAGATACCATATTATTCGTGGTACTTTAGATACAGCAGGTGTCGCTAATAGAAAACAGGCCCGTTCAAAATACGGTGCTAAGAGACCAAAAGATAAGAAATAAGAAAAAAGCTAGTCTTTAAAGAGAAAGCAAAGCTTTCAAATTAGATGGTGCCGATTTTTTGTTGGTTGCAAAAAATATAGGCACGAGGACGCAGTAAGCGAGTACCTGAGATCTAATTGAATATTAAGGAGGGAAGAAACGTGCCACGTAAAGGACATACACTAAAAAGAGATGTATTAGCAGATCCTTTATACAATAACAAGGTAGTTACAAAGCTTGTAAACACTATCATGTTAGATGGTAAAAAGGGTGTTGCGCAGAAGATTGTGTACGGAGCATTTGATAAGGTTTCCGATAAGACAGGAAAGGATCCTGTAGAGGTTTTCGAGGAAGCTATGAACAATATCATGCCTGTACTTGAAGTAAAAGCGAGAAGAATCGGTGGAGCTACATATCAGGTTCCTATCGAGGTAAGACCTGAGAGAAGACAAGCTCTTGCTCTTAGATGGCTTACATTCTTTTCAAGAAAAAGAGGCGAGAAGACACAGATCGATCGTCTTGCAAATGAGATAATGGACGCAGCAAACAACACAGGTGCTGCAGTGAAGAGAAAAGAAGATATGCATAAGATGGCAGAGGCTAATAAGGCATTTGCTCATTATAGATTCTAATAGGAGGAAACCAATTGGCTGGAAGAGAATATCCATTAGAGAGAACCAGAAATATTGGTATCATGGCTCATATAGATGCCGGTAAAACCACACTTACTGAGCGTATCCTATATTATACTGGTGTAAATTATAAGATCGGTGATACCCATGAGGGTACTGCTACAATGGACTGGATGGAGCAGGAAGCAGAGAGAGGTATTACAATTACTTCAGCTGCTACAACTTGCCACTGGACATTACAGGAATTTAACAAAATAAAGCCGGGTGAGAAGGAAAATCGTATAAACATTATCGATACTCCGGGACACGTTGACTTTACAGTAGAGGTAGAGAGATCACTTCGTGTACTTGACGGTGCTGTAGGTGTATTCTCTGCAAAAGAAGGTGTAGAGCCTCAGTCTGAAAATGTTTGGAGACAGGCAGATACATACAATGTACCAAGAATGGCATTCATCAATAAGATGGACGTTATGGGAGCTGATTTCTTCGGGGCGGTAGAGCAGATCCACACAAGACTTGGTAAAAATACAATCATGCTTCAGATCCCTATCGGAAAAGAAGATGATTTCAAGGGAATTGTAGATCTTTTCGAAATGAAAGCTTATATTTACAATGACGACAAGGGTGATGACATATCTATCGTTGATATACCGGATGAGGTAAAAGACGAGGCTGAGTTATACCATGGGGAACTTGTTGAAAAGATTTGTGAGCTTGATGACGAACTTACTATGATGTACCTTGAGGGTGAGGAACCTTCAGTAGAGCAGCTTAAGGCGGCTCTCAGAAAGGGAACTTGTGAGAACAGAGCGATACCTGTATGTTGCGGTACAGCTTATCGTAACAAAGGTATTCAGAAGCTTATTGATGCTATAGTTGAATTCATGCCTGCACCGACAGACATCCCTGCAATTAAGGGTGTTGACCTTGACGGTAATGAAATTGAGAGACATTCATCAGATGATGAGCCTTTCTCAGCTTTGGCATTTAAGATTATGACAGATCCTTTCGTAGGAAAGTTGGCATATTTCAGAGTTTACTCAGGAACACTTAACGGTGGTTCATATGTACTCAACGCTACAAAGGGTAAGAAGGAGAGAGTCGGTCGTATCCTTCAGATGCATGCAAACAAGAGAACGGAAATTGACAAGGTTTATTCAGGAGATATCGCAGCTGCTGTAGGATTTAAGCTTACAACAACAGGTGATACAATCTGTGACGAACAGCATCCTGTAATACTCGAGTCAATGGAATTCCCTGAGCCGGTTATCGATATCGCTATCGAGCCTAAGACAAAGGCAGGTCAGGCAAAGATGATTGATGCACTTGCTAAGCTGGCTGAGGAAGATCCTACATTCAGAGTTAAGACAGATACTGAAACAGGCCAGACCATCATATCAGGAATGGGCGAGCTTCACCTTGAAATTATCGTAGACAGACTTCTTAGAGAGTTTAATGTAGAAGCAAATGTAGGTGCACCACAGGTTGCTTATAAGGAAACATTCACTAAGTCGGTTGACGTTGATTCTAAGTATGCAAGACAGTCAGGTGGACGTGGTCAGTACGGTCACTGTAAAGTTAAGTTTGAGCCAATGGATCCAACGGAGAAGAGACATTCAAGTTCGAATCAACCGTTGTCGGTGGTGCTATTCCTAAGGAATATATACCTGCTGTCGGCGAAGGTATCGAGGAGGCTACAAAGTCAGGTATCCTTGGAGGATTCCCGGTACTCGGTGTACATGCAAATGTATATGACGGTTCATACCATGAAGTCGATTCATCAGAAATGGCATTCCATATAGCAGGTTCTATGGCATTTAAGGATGCTATGAGCAAGGCAGGTGCTGTACTTCTTGAGCCTATAATGAAGGTTGAAGTAACAATGCCTGAGGAGTACATGGGTGATGTTATCGGTGATATCAACTCAAGAAGAGGTCGTATAGAGGGTATGGAGGATATCCCAAGTGGTAAGCAGGTAAATGCATTTGTTCCACTTTCAGAGATGTTCGGTTACTCAACAGACCTTCGTTCAAGAACTCAGGGTCGTGGAAACTACTCTATGTTCTTTGATAAATATGAGCAGGTTCCAAAGTCTGTTCAAGAAAAAGTTCTTAATGATAAGAAATCTTAAAAAGCTAGGTTGAGAAAGTTTATTAACTTGATAAATCTCAGCTAATACTATATAATAAAACAAAATTTACTATTAATTTTATGGTTAATTCAAGGAGGAATTAACAATGGCAAAGTCAAAATTTGATAGAACAAAGCCTCATGCTAACATTGGTACAATCGGACACGTAGATCACGGTAAAACAACTCTTACAGCTGCTATCTCTAAGGTTCTTGCTACAAGATTCCCTTCAGAGACAAACAAGATCGTTGATTTCGATAAGATCGACAAGGCTCCTGAGGAGAAAGAGAGAGGTATCACAATTTCAACATCTCATATCGAGTATGAGACAGAGAAGAGACATTATGCACACGTTGACTGTCCTGGACACGCTGACTATGTAAAGAACATGATCACAGGTGCTGCACAGATGGACGGAGCTATCCTTGTAGTTGCCGCTACAGACGGTGTTATGGCTCAGACAAGAGAGCATATCCTTCTTTCAAGACAGGTAGGTGTTCCATATATCGTTGTATTCATGAACAAGTGTGATATGGTTGACGATGAGGAGCTTCTTGAGCTCGTAGAGATGGAGATCAGAGATCTTCTTAACGAGTATGAGTTCCCTGGTGATGATACACCTATTATTCAGGGTTCAGCTCTTAAGGCTCTTGAGGATCCGATGGGACCTTGGGGTGACAAGATCATGGATCTTATGGATGCTGTTGACAGCTACATTCCTGATCCTGAGAGAGAGACAGATAAGCCATTCCTTATGCCTGTTGAGGACGTATTTACAATCACAGGTCGTGGTACAGTTGCTACAGGTAGAGTAGAGAGAGGTACACTTAACCTTAACGATACAGTAGAGATCCTTGGTATCCATGAGGATAAGAAGTCAACAGTTGTTACAGGTATCGAGATGTTCAGAAAGCTTCTTGATCAGGCTCAGGCCGGAGATAACATCGGTGCACTTCTTAGAGGTGTTCAGAGAACAGAGATCGAGAGAGGTCAGGTTCTTGCTAAGCCGGGTTCAGTAACATGCCATAAGAAGTTTACAGCTCAGGTTTACGTTCTTACAAAGGACGAGGGTGGACGTCATACACCATTCTTCAACAACTATCGTCCACAGTTCTACTTCAGAACAACAGATATTACAGGTGTTTGTAACCTTCCTGCAGGTACAGAGATGTGCATGCCTGGTGACAACGTAGAGATGACTATCGAGCTTATCCATCCTGTTGCTTGCGAGCAGGGTCTTAGATTCGCTATCCGTGAGGGTGGTAGAACAGTAGGTTCAGGTAGAGTTGCATCTATCATCGAGTAATCTAAAATAAAGCAAAAGAGTATTATATCGGTTATACAGTGATGTATCCGGACGGGTACTAGGTAATCTATAATACTTGCGTATAAAAAAGGGACTCCCAAAAGGGAGTCCTTTTTCAAATTAAATATTTATTTTTCCATGTAACCATATATTTCCCTTAAAACGCCTACCTATACGTGCTTCACCTTGTAGATCATCTTTTTTAATAGCTACAGTAAATATAATATCACCGGATTCTATCTTCAAAAGTAAAACAGCTTCCTTAGTGATAGGATTTTCTTCCTGTCCTATATCCAATATATTACCTATAATGCTGTACATATCAGTTTCCATACCAAAGGGCATAAAAAGTGTATCCACTATACTGTAAAGGTCTTCGTTTTGTATTCTTGTATTTAAAGTTGTGTATGTCAAAAGATCATCTGTTGATAAGGTATCTATTGCATCTTCATCACCAAGTTTGGCGGCTTCTATAAGCATATTTCTGGTAGCAAGCTTTTGCTTTGAAACTTCCATTTGTGCCAAGGTCTTTTTTATAGGCAATAAAATCTTTCCGTCTGCACAAAATCCATAAAGCAGCGTAGACTTTATTTTTGTATTTATATTATCCAAATAATCAAAGCTGTTTGATAGTCTGAATATCAAGGACATACCCAATCTGTTGTCATCCAGCATACCTGAATATACAGTACTGTCTATATGTCTTTCTATACTGCATTTGGCGGTGGAGCTTACCGGTGTATTCTTTATATATGGAAAATAGCCTTCTCTGATAAATATCCCAAGATTTTCCAAATAACCGAATATACAAAGTCCTAGTGAGGGAGAAAGATCTTTTCGTATCTCCCAAAGTCTTTCTTTTTCATTAGTAACTATAATCTTTGCAGAGGCTATATTTTCTCTTTGGATTTTATCAAGCAGTTCCCGTACTTCCGTCTTTTTTTTATACATGGAAAAGCCGATACTTCTTATATAGTTTTGCATTATATTCCCTCTTTTCTACGGGATTTTCTTAGTTCATTTCGTTTTTCTCCTGCAAACCATTCACGTTTTTCTATATCAGTTTCAGGGATAAGCCTTGGCACCCTGGACGGCTTTTCATCTTTTAATGCCACATATACCAGATATGCTGTATTTACAAGCGATCTGTGACCTGTTGCAAGATCTTCTACATAGCTGTTTACTCTAACTTCCATAGTACTGTTGCCTACATGAGTTACATTGGAAATAAGAATGGCTATATCACCAAGATGTAAGGGTTTTGCAAAGTGTATATTATCTATTGCAACAGTGGAAACCGGCATATTGCAATGTCTTTTTGCAGCAAGAGCACCTGTAAGATCTATCCAAGAGAGAAGATCTCCTCCAAAAAGTCTACCCGCAGCATTTAAATATCTTGGACTGACTTGATAAGCCTGTTCACAAGCGGATTCCTTTACAGTTTTTGTGATGTCTCCGGGTTTGATGCCATCATTCCAGGGTGAAAGGTTTTGAATCATATCATCTGTTATATTTTCCATATTTACTCCTGTCTAAAATTTATAGGCTTTTAGTTTATAATAAATTTATTATAAACTAAAGCCTATACTTAATAACTACGATTTATTCGATTTTTTTTCTTTATCATTTTTTCTTTTTTCAATGAGGGACTCTATAACAGGTACCATGAAAATAGCTACGATACCACCGGCAAAGCCGTTATTGTAAAGATTTAATCCTTTGTAGACAATTCCTACATTTAGAGCAACTGAGGAATGTATAAAACCGGCTATAAGTCCTGCTATAATACCGAATTCTCCGGCAATAGGTGCCAAAGTGGTAGAAAGAAGGAGGGTAAGTGTAGGTGCCGGATCATTGATATACCATTGTTTTAAGAATGCTGAGAAGCACACCCCCACCATTACAGGGAGAATATTTCTCATATGTTTACCTGCAGGAGAAAATCCTACAATTGTAAATATAGATCCGATAGTAGGTCCGTTTAAATCACCTTTTGTAAACAAGACAAATAAAGTAGCGATTATTCCGTTTGCAGCCATATTAAAGATATATACTGCATCGGAATATTCGTGTTTATAAGTTCCATGCACTCCGGTTTCTTTTAAAAGATTAAAGTATGAAGGCATCAACTTTTTACCGTCAAGTATTATTGCAAGTATAATCATGTATGAGAACAGTACAAATAATGCGACCGCAAAAAGCGGAGTATGTGATTCATCCCAAATAAGTCTTGTTTCAATATCAATACCGAAAGAGCGGAATATGGATACAAGTACGGTAGCTATAATACCGGATGAAAATCCTACATTGTAAAGTGAATATCCCTTATGTGAGGACTTTACATGAATGGATATAGGAAGCAATACATAACCTATAAGAAGTCCGGTAATACTTGCGAGAGCTATCTGCCATACAGGATTTTTGTGCAAGGTCTGCATTACCAAAGTAATTGCAGGTGAAAGGCTGGTTCCGTATAAGCCGTAATAGATATATTTCTTAAGTGAATATCCATGAAGTTTGGCATAAATAAAGAAGCCGAAGAGTATCAGCCATATATTTACCACGTTCTTTCCAAAGAGTGAGAAACCGAAAATAAGGTAGGAACTCACTACAATATGCCTGTCAAACTCGACCTTAAAATGGTGTAAGAGGAAAAGTAAAATAAGGGTAAGCGATCCTGCATTAAAAAACGCTGCACCTATTCCTCCGACCACGATATAATCTGTAATCAGAAGATCGGGTTGTATGATTATTTGCCACAGTCCCGGTAAGATTTCATCTATCGGGGAAAAAATCAATGCAAAAACCATAAAATAAATAGGTACCGTAGAGATAAGTAAGAATCTCTGAGTATAAGTTAATGTTCCGGTGGCTTTATAATTATCCAAAAACGCCATAAGAAACTCCCGTTTCAGGATTGCATTAGGTGTTTTGTATGCAATCCGGTATCTTTTTTTATTATAATTATAATTAATACAGGATAGTTTAGTCAAATGATTTAGTATGTATAAAGAAAAATATAAGAAATTCAGAATATCAAAAAAAGCTGCTACATAAGTAACAGTCTTACTGCGGGTGACAGGACTTGAACCTGCACGGTCGCCCACAAGAACCTAAATCTTGCGTGTCTGCCAATTCCACCACACCCGCATACTTGAAAAATTATACTTGAAAACGAAAATGATGTCAAGAATAATGTAGAACTGAAATCTGTATTTTTTTTTGAATTACGAATTTATTTTCAGTTTGAAAATCTCTATTTTATGGCATATCATATATGAAGATGTGTACGGGAGTATATGTGCTGCAAGACAAATATTGATAATAATTTTTAAAAGTGGATAAGGAGACTTATGTTTTCAGGAAATGTTCAAAAGATATTTGATGAGATAATGTCGGACAAAGAAAATGAAAAGTTTACAAAAGCCGGAATAAAGCCGCTGTTTTCGGCACCGGAGAATGCCAGAGTAATGATTGTAGGTCAGGCCCCGGGAATCAAAGCACAGGAGGCAGGAAAATACTGGTTTGATAAAAGCGGTGACAGGCTTAGAGAATGGATGGGGGTAGATGAAAAGACTTTTTATGAATCAGATATATTCGCCATTGTTCCGATGGACTTTTATTATCCGGGAAAAGGTAAAAGTGGTGATTTACCTCCAAGAAAAGATTTTGCAGCCAAGTGGCATCCCAAAATATTAAAAGAATTATCTAAAGTAGATTTTATTATTCTAATAGGACAATATGCTCAGAAATACTATTTGGGAGATAAAGAAAAGTCCAATCTGACAGAGACCGTAAAATCATACAATGAATACTTACCGAAGTATTTGCCTATAGTACATCCTTCGCCAAGAAATATGATATGGCTGAAGAAAAATCCGTGGTTTGAAGAAGATGTCATACCTATTCTAAAAAATAAAATAAAAGAATATCTGAAGCAATAAATTCAAATAAGACATTTCAAATTTAATGATATTTTTAGTAGAGGGAAAAATGTCCGGTATGGTAAGTTTGACGAGTGTGGCAAACGGATTATAAGCTAAAAAAACCACTAAGAGGCATTGAATAAATCAATGCCTCTTTATCTTTATCCTACTGTATTTTGGTCATTTTACCGGTGGAGTCCACATAGTAATTGTCGATCCACTGATCCACAGCTAATGTTCCATTGTCATTTAAGTAATACCAAGAGCCTGAAGACTTAATCCATCCTGTCTTCATAATGCCGTTCTTATCTAAAAAATAAGTCTGATCATTGTAACTGATAAAGCCTGTAGCGGGTTTACCTGAACCATCAACAACTTTCCACTCACTGCCTGTCTGACTCCATTTAAAGGAGTTAGCGTCTGTAATTTTCATGGCAGCATAGCCGGGTACAGCAACAGTCATGGAAATAGTGGCAGTAAGCAATAGCATAGATATAGTTTTCTTAAACATAACTGACCTCATTTTCCATCAATATATTCAAACTACATTTTAGTAGCTTGTTCTATAATTATAACAACATTTTTTCAATTGAAAAGGGAATAAATATAATGGTAAGAAACTGTAAGAAAAAAGAAAGAGATTTCCATGAAAAACAATGATAAACGGGTTCTAAACAGTACATATAAACATGATCAAAATGTAATTAAAAATCAAAAAGCTATAATACTTATAAATCTTATGGTATAATCTTATTGATATTTTATAATATTTTGGTCGTGATTTTGACTTGATATAAAATTTGAGTATTTAGAGATTCAGGAGAATACTATGAAAATTAAATTGAGCAATTATATTGCTAAAAGGCTTGTAGAACTTGGTATAAGTCATGGTTTCAGTGTGACAGGCGGAGGTGCAATGCATCTAAATGACGGACTCGGACATCAGGATGGACTTACCGTTACATACAATCACCACGAGCAGGCCTGTGCAATGGCGGCGGAAGCTTATGCCAGAATAAACAATCAGATGGCGGTACTATGTGTGACTACAGGTCCGGGAGGAACAAATGCCATAACAGGTGTGCTTGGTGCATGGCTTGACTCCATACCGATGTTTGTACTTTCAGGACAGGTAAGATATGACTGGACTGCCAGATACTCGGGAACAGGTATCAGAGCTATGGGCGATCAGGAGTTTGATATATGTAAGTCAATAGCTTGTATGAGTAAGTATAGTGAAATGGTAACAGAGCCTATGAGAATCAGATATCTTGTTGAAAAATGTGTCTATCTTGCAATGCATGGTAGACCCGGACCGGTTTGGCTTGATATACCGCTTGACGTACAGGGAAGTTTTATAGAAGAAGATGAACTGATAGGATTTGATATCTCGGATTATGAAGCAGGAGGTACAGGCTGGGCAAAGTCTTCATCATATAAGAGCGATGTTGATGACATAACAAGGATAGATCCTGATAATGAACCAAAAGTTGTATCAAAAGATGTTTTGGAAGAAATTATTGATAGAATAAAAAGAGCCAAGAGACCTGTATTTAATGCCGGAAACGGTATAAGGATCGGAAATGCACATAAAGAGTTTATGGAGCTGGCAAAACTTTTGAATATTCCGGTGGTAGTAGGCTGGAACTCAGAGGACTGTATAGAGGTTGAACATCCTCTATATGCAGGAAGACCGGGAAATTTTGGAGACAGACCGGGAAATTTCACAGTGCAAAACTCAGACCTTGTATTATCGGTAGGCTCAAGACTCAGTCTCAGACAGGTGGGATTTAACTACAAAGGATGGGCAAGAGAAGCCTTCACAATAGTAAATGATATTGACAGAGAAGAATTAAAAAAGCCTACTGTGCATATAGATATACCTGTGCATGCAGACTGTAAGGTGTTTATGCAGCAGCTGATAGATATATTAAAAGATCAAAGACACCGGTATTTGAAGGCGGTGAAGGTCTTAAAGGTATGAGCTGGAATGAAACGGTGAAATACTGGTTAAAGAAATATCCGGTATGCAGAGAAGAATTCCTTGAAAAAGATGACAGCAAAAAAGCAAATGTATATGCCTTTATAAAAGAGATAGGTGACAGGGCAAAAGAAAATCAGATTACAGTGGTAGGAAACGGCTCAGCCTGTGTTGTTGGCGGACATTCATATATTATAAAGAAAGGTCAGAGATTTATATCAAATTCTGCTGTGGCATCCATGGGATATGATTTACCGGCTGCGATAGGAGCATATATGGCAAATCTTGACGGAAAGAGATTTGATAAAGAGCTGATACTTATTACAGGTGACGGCAGTATACAGATGAATTTACAGGAACTGCAGACAATAGTGCATCATAAGATCGATGTAAAGATATTCCTTATAAATAATGAAGGATATCACAGTATAAGACAGACTCAAACAAAATTCTTCGGAGATAAGCCGTTGGTGGGAATAGGACCTGACAGTGGGGATCTGTCCTTCCCTGATATGGAAAAACTCTCAGCGGCCTATGGAATCAATTATATAAGTGCAAAGACTAATTCAGAACTGGCAGATGCTGTTGGAAGGGCTTTTAAAGCAGAGGGACCTGTTATATGTGAGGCCTTTGTTACAAAGGAGCAAAACTTTGAGCCTAAGTCATCAGGTAAGCAATTGCCTGACGGCAGAATGGTGAGCCCACCACTTGAAGATCTCGTGCCATTCCTTTCAGATAAAGAAATGGAAGAGAATATGATAGTACCAAGGATGCCGGAGTAAAATATGAGAGTACTTATTACGGGAGCGGCTTCATTTTTGGGGAGACATTTGGTGGAATACTTCCTCTCAAAGGATGAAGAAGTGCTTGCCTTGGTCAGAGAAAATGCCAGGGGAAAAGATGAGCTTTTAAAGTATGAAGTAAATAATAAATTCAAGCTTATAGTTCTTGATATGAAGGATATAGAAAAACTGGATACAGATTTTGATATATGCATACATTTGGCTTGGGGCGGAATCGGAAAGACCGGAAGAATGGATAAAGCTATTCAGTCTGAAAATATAGAGGCAGCCAAAAGACTTATGAAAGTATGCAAGGAGAAGAGTGCTAAAAGAATGCTCTTTGCAGGATCTCAGGCAGAGTATGGGCAGACTCTTGAAGATATACAAAAAGTATATGGTAAGGATTTTGACATCAAAAAAATACCTTTGCAGGATGAGAATTCACCCACATCTCCAAAATCGGAGTATGGAAAAGCAAAGCTTGAATTAAAGACAGAGCTTAAAAAGCTTGGAGATGATATAGGCATAGAATATATACATATGCGTATTTTCTCCGTATTTGGTAAAGGGGACCATGAGACCTCTTTAATATCTTCCTGTATCAATAATTTCAAAGAAGATAAGGATGTACATACAGGAGAGTGTTTACAGTCATGGAATTATATATATATTAAAGACCTTTGTAATGCAATTTACCTGCTTTCAACAAAGAATTTAAAAGGGAATTATGTGTTTAATATTGCCGGCGAGAATAATAAGCTTCTTATGGACTATGTAGAAGATATGAAAAAGATATTGAAAAGTAATAGTAATATCATAGTTGAAAAAAGAGAGACTGCAAGTGAGGGCACACCTTTTTTAAATCCGAGTATTCTTGCATTAAAGGAAATAGGATTTAAAGAAGTTTACGGGTTTGAAGGCGGTATCATGGATATGTGTGATATCAGAGATTAAAAGCTATAAAGGAGAATATTTTTGAAAAAATGTATCAGTTGTAAAGGTTCATTACATGAACTTATGAAAATAGAAAATATGCCTGCAAGTGCACAGGATATTCCGACAAAGGAAGAACTTGATAAAGACAGCGGTATAGAAGTATCGCTATGTGTCTGTGAGGATTGCGGTCTTGTGCAGTTAAAAAATGATGCGGTTTATTACTATAGAGATGTTATAAGAGCCGGAGGCTATTCCACCACGATGGAAGCTTTAAGGAAAAGCCAGTATAAACATTTTATAGAGTTCGCATCATTGGAAGGAAAGAAGATAATAGAGGTGGGCTGTGGCAGAGGAGAATTCCTTGGAATGCTCTCAGACTTTCCGGTAGAGGGGTACGGCACCGAGCATAAAAAAGATCTTGTAGAGATTGCAAAAGAAGCCGGACTCAGAGTGGATGAGGATTTCCCGGAGAGTGAAGATCATATATTTAAGAACGGACCTTTTGATGCTTTTATGTCTTTTAATTTTCTGGAGCATCAGCCGCAACCAAGAACATACTTAAAAGCAATATACAATAATCTATGTGATGAGGGCTATGGACTTATAACAGTACCGAGCTTTGAATATATCATGGAGCAAAACAGTTTTTATGAGATAATTCCTGATCATATAGCTTATTACAGTTTTGAGAGTCTAACACATCTTTTGAACATATGCGGATTTGAAGTACTTGAAAAAGAGACGGTAAACAGAGACACTATATCAATGATAGTAAAGAAAAGAAAACTTCCGGATATTGGAGGCATTATTTCAAAGAAAAATGATATCGCAACGGAGGTAGTGGAAACTGTAAAGAAATATGCAAAAGATGGCAAAATAGCTATCTGGGGGGCATCACATCAGGGGTTTACCCTCTGTGCTACCACCGGTATTGCAGACTTTGTGGATTGTATAATAGATTCCGCACCTTTTAAGCAGGGAAAATATGCACCGGCATCACATATTCCCATTATTTCACCGGATGAAGCAAGGAAGAGAAAGCTTGAGGCTATAATAATAGTTGCGCCGGGATATACAAATGAAATTGCAGATATTATAAAGACAACTTTTGATGATGGAATAGATATATATACTTTGATGACTGACAGGCTAAGCAGGATTTAAAAATAAAAAGATAGAAGGAGTAGTAATGAAAGCTGTTGAAGTATTATTTCCGGTTTTCTTTATGATGTTTTTGGGATTTCTGTCTCGAAAGTATTTGTGGATAAAACCTGAACAAAATGAAGGGGCCAAGAAAATAGTATTTAATATATTATTTCCTTTATTGGTCTATCATGTATTGGCAATATCAAAAATTTCCGAAAGCTTTGTACCACAGATAATATATGTGGATGCATTATGGATAATAATATATGTGGTAGGAAGATTTATTGCCAAAAGAAGTGGAGGAAAATTTGAGAAGATATCACCTTTTCTTCTTTAACCTGTGAGGGTGGAAATGTAGCCCTACCTCTATATCTAAGTATGGTTGCAAAGTCTAATGCCGTAAACATCCTAACCTTTGATGTTGCAGGTATTTTAATAAACTTCGGATTGCTTCCGATACTGGTCACAAGGGAGCTTTCAGAAAAAGCGGATATAAAGGTATTATTAAAGAGAATAATTCTAAGTCCGTTTATGTTGGCGGTAATATTTGGAATAATAGCCAATGTAACAGGGGTGCAGGCTCAATTGATGAACAGCGGACTTGGGAATGTATATACATCCACAGTGGACATGGTGATTACGCCCATTACAGGAATAATACTCTTTACACTTGGATATGAGCTGAAGATGGAAAAATCTTTACTACTTCCTCTTTTGAAGCTGGGTATAATAAGGATATGCGGATGTGTGGTGATAATTATAGGATTTTTTATATTATTCCCGACATATATGGCGGATAATATATTTAAAGCCGGAGTATTATTATACTTTATGTGTCCTACCGGATTCCCGGTACCTTTACAGATAAAACCGCTTGTAAGAAGTGAAGATGAGGAGAACTTTATATCAGCATTTATATCATTGTTTATGATAATAGCTTTAGTAGCGTACAGTGTTATCACGCTGATATATATAAAGTAGTATAATATAGAAGAAACTCGATTTTTAGGATTTTAATATAAGGGGGATTTATGTTAAAGGCAGCAAAAGTTTTGGCTATATTAGCAGCAGTGGAATGTTTTGGAATAATGACTTTGGAAATGTTTTTTTGGGAACAGGCAGGAATGAAGATAGACTCTACGATGACTGCGGATTTTTTGTCTCAGACAGTTGCCATGGCGGCAAATCAAGGACTGTATAACGGATTCTTAGGTCTGGGTATTATATTCGGTATGATAAGAAAAAACAAAGAAATGATACTTTTGTCACTTTTTTGTATCATCATAGCCGCAACATACGGAGCCTACAGTGTGGATTATACGATAATATTTAAGCAAGGAATTATACCGATAACAGCATTTATATTTAACCTTATAGCAAAGGAAAAACGTGGAACATTGCACTTTAGATGAGAAAAAACACATAATTAAGATGAGAGTCAGGGGTTAAAAAAACCCCGGTTTTTTTATGCCTAAAAACAATTTAAAAATTTTTTTAAATTTTGAGTTTAAAAATCTGTTATGGTTTTTAAAAATCTGTATATTTTTATTAATGATTTTTTTGAAAAAAACATATGGTATGATAATCGAACACCGTCGATAAAAAGTGATATTTTAAGAGAAAAATTCTTAAATAAATAATCGACTGTAGAGTAATATGGAGGTAGCTATGAAATGTACACATAAGTGGTAAAGTATTGAACACGACTTGAATTGAGCCATCAAATAAGGCTCAGACATTTTTACAGCTTTAATATTTTTACATGCATATAGGAGGAAAAATGAATAATTTAAGAAAGCGACTACTGGCCGCTCTTTTGTCATTTGTGATGGTATTTCTGTCAATGAGTGAATTATTTACAGCTTATGCGGGTCCGCCCGGCATAGTAAATGATCCGGATATTTTGGCAGAAGTTACATATGATAGAAATGTGGTAAACAGTAGAGGAAACAGCGATTTCTATGTAGGAGAAGAGGTTTCGTTTTATGCAAATATTACGATATCATCTATTACAAGAAGTATTCCGGGAGCATATGGAGTGCTTTACATTCCAAAGAAAGTATTCCCGTACATAAGCTCAAGTAATATTTCTACATGGATAAACAGACCGGCAAGTAACTATTTGAGCATTGACAGCTCAGACAGCGAATTTCACAAGGTTAAACTAAAGTTTATAAGCCTTGGAGGCGGTACTACACAGACAGTACCTTTTAAAGGAACATTAAAAGATCGCTCATTGGCAAATGATGAGACCTATGGTATCCCTTATCAGGTGTATGATGCAAATGATACTTTGCTTGAGAGTACCAACAATACCTTCTCTGCAAAGACATATCCGGTAGGATATACGGATGAAAACAACAATATCAGAAGAGATTACTACTATGCAGAGGGTACAAGCAGTTTGCAAAACAGTACAACTCTGGCAAACGATTTGGCTACATTTGTTCAGTTCAATACAAGAAGAACAAACTGGCCGGCAGCAGGTACATACCATGGTACGGAGACAAAGATTGTAGGTGGTGACAGAAGAAAGACAAGAATTACTGTACAGCTACCTGCAAATGAAAACTTTGATACTACAGATACCAGAAACAGCAGCTGGACGTATAATGCTGCAAATCATACTATAAGTAAGGATGTAGAGTTTCAAAGTAACTTAAACTACACAAATGACGGTTTCAATATCAGATATAATAATCAGACTGTAGGTACACAGGCATCTCCTGTAACAGTGGAATTTCCTATTACTTGGCAGTATATAAATGATGACGGTTCATTGGATACGGCTTCTCTTCAGAAGTCAAAGAGCTCTGTAAGATATTGGTCTTTCCCTAGAGTTCCGGCAGCTGATAGAGGTATCTCTGCATATAAAAATATCAGTCCGTGGAGATTTACTTTTACAGACAGAGATAAATCAGAGCATGTTTATAACATGGGATTTAACTGGAACTGGTATGTAGGTAATCCTGAAGAGTATCCTACTATGGGAGCATATCATACAAGAGTAAGTTCTGTAGTCGATACACCGGTTACAGATATGGAACTTGTGGGATATCAGATAAGAACTCTTAATCCTACAGGTAAAGTTGTAGATGCCTCAGGAACTATACAGACTATACCGGCACTTGATAATACACAGCTTGCAGCTCTTTCAAACAACAAGCTTATAGGTATAAAGGATGACGGTAGTGAGGAAGTAATTGCTACAAATATTCAAATTACAAGTACTGCAGATGAGGTCAGACTTCCGACTCCTAAATTCTATAAGAAGATAGAGCTTAGGTTTACAAATCCTATAGAGATTCAGGCACCTACAGGAAGAGTAGTGGATATAAGATATAGATTTCGCTTTGAAGAAAATGCATATAATACTGCAAAAGCAGAGTTGGCGGCAAAGCCAAACAGTGCAAGCAGTTATATTCAGACAAGAAATGGTGTAACAGTAACCGGAGATAATGGTGCCGGAAGAACATGGACAGCCAGCGGAACTGACTATGCTACCTGGACAAAGGCTTTGCGGCAGAGCAAGAGCATGATACACAGAATCAGAATCTTGGAACAAAGTATCTGAACGAAGAGTTCAGTATGTCTGACAATATAAGATTCCATTACTTTTTACCACCGGGTGGTAGAAAAATAAAAAATCCGAAGTTCTTCTTACTTGCAGATCCTGCACTTGAGTTTAAGAGTATTCAGGCAAGTACAGGTTATAATCCTGAACTTACACCTGATGTTATGAGTAACCACAGAGTGGAATATAACTTTAAGAACACAGGAAAGACAGCCTATATCTGGGATCTTCCGGATTTAAATATTCCTGAGGGAAATGACCGTTATCAGTATGTATATTTCAACACCAGATTTAAGACTACAAGAAATATGGCAGGCGGTCAGAATACTATCGACACATATTTGTCATGGGATAATAATGAAGAAGCTACTTCTAATGAAGTACTCGGTAAGTACGAAGATGTACTTGACCTTGATAATGACGGAAACACAACAGAGAAGTTCAGTAGTAAGAAGGCTACATATCTTTACTCACCTCCGTTAGAGTTGATTCTTACAAAGAGATCAAAGAGAGCGGATTCAAGTGTTGCTCAATATTCATCGCTTACAACACCTGACAGCGAGCAGATAGTAGACTATAAGCTGAACATCTTTAATAACTCTATAACAGGAGTTAGCGGATTTACATTCTTTGATATCCTGCCACATGTGGGTGATAAGGCAATAGCACCTGATCAGCAGGGTAATTATGCAAGCAGAGGTTCAACATACAGACTTGGACTTACAGGTCCTCTTGATCCTCATCCGAACTATACGTATGAATACAGTACAACCCCTGTCACAGAAGGAAATATAGCTGCCAACTATGCAGGAGCTACATGGACTTCATCAGTTTCAGACTGGTCAGCGGTTACTATGTTCAGAATAAAAATGAAGCCGGGATATACACTGGCAAGCGGTTCAGCGGATGATATTACATTCAGAGCAAAGATGCCTGATACCACTCCGCTTGATACTACAAATAAAGCGGTAAATACCTTTGCGGGATTTTCCGGAGACAACTATACAGGTGCATTTGAGGCACTCAGCAATGTTGTAGTACCAAAGAAATATAAGATCAGCGGTAAGATTTACTATGATGTGCCACCTGCAGGAGGCACCGGAAACGGTACATATCTTACAACTGATGACGACGTTCCTGCAGCAGGCAGAACAGTAAGTCTTTATGATGCAAGCGGTAATCCGGTACTTGATGAATCGGGTAATCCGATGACTACCATAGCAAATGCAAACGGAGACTACTCATTTGACAACATCTCAAAAGCGGGAACATACAAAGTAGTGATAACACCGGGAGTAGGAGATACAATAAGTACAAACCGTGTTACATCTACATCACTTATAATAGGAAATGACTTTGCTGACGGAACTCAGGGAAGCAATCCTGTATTTGAAACAAGCGTTACACTTACACCAAGTGATGATAAGAAAACAGCAAATGCAGCACTTGTGGCAAGTAATTCTACATTGAAAGTAAAATATGTGGATATGGCAGGCAATCCTATACCTCTTGATGACGGAAGCGGAAATGTAGCTGATACAGACAGCGTTCACGGCTTTAGAGATCCATATACCGTAACACCGCCTACAACACTTACAGGTGTGGCTAATTATGAGTATGCGGAGCCTGATCTTACAAACGGCAGACCGCTTACAGGAACATTAAATCCGGGACAAAATGTCGTAGTATTAAAATACAAGAGAAAGACTGCAGGAAATATAACTGTAAACCACTATGAAGTAGGTGGAAGTACACAGCTTTATACACCTGCGGGAGCAACATCACCAAGTGCGGAAACTTATGTAGGAACTGAAAAGCTTGGATTAACAGAGAATCTTACAAACAAAGAAGCAGACATCGCCAACTTCGAGTATGTAAGCACAGAAGTAACAGGAGCACCTTCAGCGACAACGCCAACAGCTACAGGTGATACAACAGTTACATATCAAACAGCACCACAGACAGTAACCTACAGATACAAGAGAAAAGATGCTGCAAATATAACAGTAAACCACTATGAAGTGGGAGGAAGTACCCAGCTTTATACACCTGCGGGAGCGGCTGCACCAAGTGCAGAGACAATCTCAGGAGCAGGAAAGCTTGGAACAACACAAAATCTTACAAACAAAGCTGCAGATATTGCAAACTATGAATATGTAAGTACAGATGTGACCGGAGCCCCAAGTGCAACAACACCAACATCAACAGGTGCAACAACACTTACTCACGGAAACAGCCCACAGACAGTAACTTATTACTATAAGAGAAAGAATGCGGGAGATGTTATAGTACATCACTATGAGCAGGGAACAACAACCCAGCTTGTACCTGATGTAACATTAAACGGAACTAATAAGCTTGGATTGCCATATACAACAACAACACAGACAATTCCAAACTTTACAGTAGTAACAGTGCCGACAAACCAAACGGTACATACCAACCGGGAACACAGACGGTAACTTACTACTACAAGAGAAATGATGCAGGAAATGTTATAGTAAACTTCGTAGAGCAGGGAACAAACACTCCACTTAAGAGTCCTGTTACAATGAACGGAGCAGGAAAGCTTGGTTTACCATATACAACAACACCTGATACTTTCGCAAACTATGAGCTTGTAAGTGCAACACCTACAAACCATACAGGAAACTATCCACCGGCAGGAAATGATGTAACAGTAACTTATGTTTACAGAAGAAAGAACGCCGGAAATATAACAGTCAACCACTATGAGGTAGGCGGAAGTACACAGCTTTACAAACCGGCAGGAGCAGCGACAGCAGGACCTGAAAACTTTAACGGAAGCGGAAAGCTTGGATTAAGTGAGAACTTAACAAATAAGGCGGCAGATATAGCCAACTACGAGTATGTAAGCGTAGATGTAACAGGAGCAAGCGGTGCAAGCACACCGAATGCAAGCGGTGATACAAGCGTTACATATCAGACAGGAAATCAGGTAGTGACATACAGATATAAGCGTAAAGATGCTGCAAATATCACAGTACATCACTACATTGACGGAACAACAACAGAACTTTACACACCGGCAGGAGCGGCGGCCCCCGGACCTGAGACAATAAACGGAAGTGGAAAGTTAGGACTTACAGAGAATCTTACAAACAGATCAGCAGATATAGCTAACTATGAGTTTGTAGGAGTGGATGTAAGCAGTGCTGCAAGTGCAACAACTCCAAGTGCAACAGGAGCAACAACTCTTACCCATGGAAATGCACCACAGACAGTAATCTATAAGTACAGAAGAAAGAATGCAGGAAACATCGTAGTTAACCACTACGAGGTAGGCGGAAGTACACAGCTTTATACACCGTCAGGAGCAGCGGCACCAAGTGCACAGACATTTGACGGAACAGGAAAGCTTGGACTTGTTGAAAACCTTACAAACAAGGAAGCAGATATAGCTAACTATGAGTTTGTAAATGTGGAAGTAACTGCGGCACCGGGAGCAAGTACACCAACAGCAACAGGAGCAACAGGAGTTACATACCAGGCAGGAACTCAGACAGTAACCTATAGATACAGAAGAAAGAATGCAGCAAACATAACAGTACATCACGTAGAGGATGGAACAACAACAGAGCTTTACACACCTGCAGGAGCGGCTGCACCAAGTGCGGAGATAATCTCAGGAGCAGGAAAGCTTGGAACAACAGAAAACCTAAATAATAGAGCGGCTGATATAGCAAACTACGAGTTTGTAAGCGTGGATGTAAGTGGGGCACCAAGTGCAACAAGCCCAAGTAGCACAGGAGCAACAACCCTTACCCATGGAAATACAGCACAGACAGTAACTTATAAGTATAGAAGAAAAGATGCGGGAAATGTTATAGTAAACTTCGTAGAGCAGGGAACAAATACTCCACTTAATAGTCCTGTTACAATGAACGGAACAGGAAAGCTTGGTTTACCATATACAACAACACCTGATACTTTCGCAAACTATGAGCTTGTAAGTGCAACACCTACAAACCATACAGGAAACTATCCGCCGGCAGGAAATGATATCACTGTAACTTATGTATATAAGCGTAAGAACTCAGGAAATATCACAGTAAATCACTACGAGGTAGGAACAACAAATCAGCTTTACAAACCGGCAGGAGCGACTGCACCAAGTGCACAGACTTTCGACGGAACAGGAAAGCTTGGATTAAGTGAGAACCTCACAAATAAGGAAGCAGATATAGCCAACTATGAGTTTGTAAATGTAGATGTAACAGGAGCAAGCGGTGCAAGCACACCGACAGCAAGCGGAGATACTACAGTTACATATCAGACAGGCAATCAGGTAGTAAATTATTACTACAAGAGAAAAGATGCTTCAAATATAACAATACATCACGTAGAGGATGGAACAAATACAGAGCTTTACACACCTGCAGGAGCGGCCGGCCCAAGTGCAGAGGTGATCTCAGGAGCAGGAAAGCTTGGAACAAATGAAAACCTTACAAACAGGTCTGCAGATATAGCAAACTATGAGTTTGTAAGCGTGGATGTAAGCGGAGCGCCAAGTGCAACAACCCCAAGTGCAACAGGAGCAACAACCCTTACCCACACAAATACACCACAGACAGTCATCTATAAATATAGAAGAAAAGATGTGGGAAATGTATTGGTACATCACTACGAACAGGGAACAACAACATCAGTATCCCCTGATGAGAACTTAAGCGGAGTAGGAAAGTCAGGACTTACATATACAACAAGCCCTGCAACAGTAGCAAACTACACAGTAGTAAGCAGCACTCCAACAAACCATACAGGAACATATCCAAATACCGGAACAACAGTAGTAACATATGAGTACAAGAGAAACGATGCAGGAAATGTAATAGTACATCACTACGAGGATGGAACAACAACTCCGCTAGTACCTGATATCACAATGAACGGTACAGGAAAGCTCGGTCTTCCATATACAACTACAGATCAAAATATTCCAAACTTTACTTTGGTGAGCACACCGGCAAATCAGAATGGAACATATACAACCGGTAATCAGACAGTAACTTATTACTATAAGAGAAATGATGCAGGAAATGTATTGGTACACCACGTAGAGCAAGGCACAACAACATCAGTAGCCCCTGATGAGACCTTAAACGGAGCCGGCAAAGCAGGCTTACCATATACAACAAGTCCTGCAACAGTAGCAAACTATACAGTAGTAAGCACAACCCCTACAGATCATACAGGAACATATCCAAATACCGGAACAACAGTAGTAACATATGAGTATGTAAGAAACAATGCAGGAGATGTAGTAGTACACCACTATGAAGAGGGAACTACAACACCGCTTGTACCTGACACCACTCTAAACGGAGCCGGAAAGCTCGGATTACCATATACAACTACAGAGCATAGTATTCCAAACTTTACATTGGTAGCCCAACCGACAAATAAGAATGGAACCTATACTACAGGAAACCAGACTGTGACATACTTCTATAGAAGAAATGATGCAGGAAATGTATTGGTACATCACGTAGAGCTGGGCACAACAACATCAGTAGCCCCTGATGAGACATTAAACGGTGCAGGCAAGTCAGGCTTACCATATACAACAAGTCCTGCAACAGTAGCAAACTACACAGTAGTAAATGCTACACCTGTAAACAACACCGGAACATATCCGGCAACAGGAACAACAGTGGTAACATATGAGTATAAGAGAAATGATGCTCAGAGTATAACTGTAAAATATGTAGAACAGGGAACCGGAACACCTCTGGATACAGATGATGTAATGGGAGGAACCGGAAAACTCGGACTTCCATACACAACAACAGAGAAGAACATCCCTAACTATGAGTTGGTAGCACAACCTGCTAATAAGAACGGAACATATACAAACACACCACAGACAGTAATCTATGAATATAGAAGAATGCCTGCCGGAGATGTGACAAGCGTTTATGTAGATGAGGACGGAAATGAGATAGATATACCTGAGACCCAAAACGGAACAGGAAAGCTTGGACTTCCATACACAACTACATCAAAGACAATACCGAACTTCACATTAGTGAGCGTACCGTCTAACGCAAACGGAACATTCACACCGGGACCACAGACAGTAACCTATGTATATAGAAGAGCTGATGCGGGAGATGTAACCGTATACCACAAATCAGTATATGATAACAGCGACTTAAGCACACCGACAGTACTTGACGGAAGCAGAAAGCTTGGATTACCATATACAACAACCCCTGAGACTTACTCAGACTATGAGATAGATACAGTACCTGGCAACGCAACAGGAACATTTGTAAGCGGAAGCCAAACTGTAACATATCTTTATAAGAGAAAGCAGTCAGGTGGAGTAACAGTAAATTATCTGGACAATCATGGAAACAGAATTGAGACCCCTGATACAATAACAGGAACAGATAATGTAGGCTTGCCATACACAACAACCCCGAAGGTTATACCTAATTACACACTTATAGTAGTACCGTCTAACGCAAACGGAACATTTACAGTAGATCCTATAACTGTAAACTACATCTATAAGAGAGATGATGCGGGAGATGTTGTAGTAGAGCATATAGATGAAAACGGCAATGTACCGCTAGATAGCCCTGAGGTACTTGACGGAAGAGAGAAACTTGGAGAGAACTATACAACAAGTTCAAAGGTATTCGATAATTACGATCTGATAAGTGTACCAGGTAACGCAACAGGAACATTTACAAGCGGAAGTCAGACTGTAACATATGTGTACAGAAGAAGAGATGCAGGAGACGTAATTGCCCATTACGTAGATACTGCAGGAATACCGATAGAAAGTGATGAAATACTTGATGGAACAAGAAGCCTCGGCCTGCCATATGCAACAGCGGCAAAGGCAATAGACGGATATAGTTTATACCTTGTACAGGGAGCAGAGACAGGAGTATTCAGTTCAGGAAGAATAGAAGTAACATACATCTATAAGAAGGACCCAAGTGTTATAGTAATACCGGGACCTGTAACTCCTGTAACACCGATAAACCCAAGCCCGATAAATCCGATTAACCCGATAAATCCGATAACCCCTGTAACACCGGTAAATCCAAGTACACCTACAACACCTACCACCCCAACAACACCTACTACCCCGATAAGAGTGGCAACCCCAAGCCAGATCACAATACCGGGAAGAGATGAGGATGTGGTTATCAGACCGACAAGACCTTTAGCGACACCGTCAATAGCGACAAGCTCAAACACAAGCAGAGGTGGAAGCGGAAGTTCAGGTTCAGGTGGAAGCACGAGTGTAAGACCTGGACAGGTAAGTGTAGATAACAAAGTAACATCAAAGAATGCAATAGAAGATCCTGTGATCTTGATAGACACCCCAACAGCTAACAAGAATCCACAGCCACAGAAAGTGACACCTGTACCAAGCAGTACAAGAATGGCACTTGCAGTACCAAAGACAGAGGACAGAAAGGACGTAAGAGGATATGTATTTATTCTAATGAGTTCAATCGCAGCTGCAATGGCACTGGCATTCAAGAAAAAAGAAGAAAGATAATTTTTCGGTCCCCGACTTTAAGTCGGGGGCTTTTTTATTATTAAAAAAGAATATGGTATTTGCATAATAAATAATGTAGATAATCAGAAATAAAAATAGCTGCCGGCTTACGATTATTAATCGTAAGTCGACAGCCAGTATTATTTAGAAATCTTCCCATCCGTCAATGGAAGAACTCATATTATAACTTGTAACAGTTCCTTCAAAGAAATTAGACTTAACATTACCTTCGCCTTCGGTATCGGCAAATCTTTCCAAATGCTTATAAGGATTTTTAGTAAAACCTGAATATAGAGGCTCAAGGCCTAAAGACTTTAATCTTTCATTAGCCAGCCATTTTGTATAACCTTCAGTTGTCTGAGAAGTTATGCCAAGTACACGATTTCCTATTATATGCTCTGTCCAGTTGATTTCCTGCTCAACAGCAGTATTAAACATGGAATAGATTGTTTCTGTAGAGAAAAATTCAGGATAATCATTCTTTATTTCTTTAACAATACTTCTAAATAAAACAACATGTGAGAGCTCATCTCTGTTTATCAATCTTATAATATCAGAGGTACCCACCATCTTATTCCTGCTTGCAAGAAGATAGAAGAAGTTAAAGCCGTTATAGAAATAAAGTGATTCAAGCAAATAGTTTGCTATTATGACTTTAGCAAAGTTCTCATCGGACTGATTATCTATAAAATCCTGATAGATCTTTGCAATAAAACTGTTTCTTTCAAATAATATCTTATCATCTCTCCATTTGTCATAGATTAGATCTCTACTTTGCTTTGGAAGTATGGACTCAATTATATACTGATAAGATTGAGAGTGAATGGACTCCTGGAAAGTCTGTATAGCCAGCAATAAATTCACCTCAGGTGCTGTGACATGGTCTGAAATATTAGGAATATTATTTGTCTGTATACTGTCAAGGAAGATCAAAAAGGAAAGTATTCCGTCATAGGCTTCCCTTTCAGGTAAGGTCAAATTTTCATAGTCATTTTTATCCTTGGTTAAATCCACCTTTTCAGGTATCCAGAAATTTGCCATCATAGTTCTGTAAAGGTGATTGGCCCACTGAAATCTAACATTATTAAGGTTAAAAAGGTTTGTTGAATTACCCTTTATAATTTTCCTCGCACTTAATGTATCATCACCTGCCGGATTAAATAATTTCTTTCTATCCACTACAGCTTTCGCACTCCTCTTTATCTGAAATAGTATTCGTATTCTTTTGAATTGTTCTTATATAATAAACACTCTTACAGCCTTCTTCCCAGGCAGTCATTAAAGTGTCATAAATATCTTTTGCTTTAATATTTTTGTTTAAGTCAAAGACCATTTCCATAGATACACCCTGTGTTATCCATGAACCTATCTTCGCCATTATCTTTACATAGCTGATAGGGTTTACATTTTTAAACTCAGGATAGAACCATGCTCTGTCCTTCAAATGCTTAACCGTTCTGGGTATTGCCCCTCTTTGATTCTTTTCAATATAAAATCTTGAGAATGTCGGAGTTACAGAAGCAGTCGATCCCATTAACAAAGATGTGGAAGTATTGGGTGCTATTGCTGTAAGCTCACCGTTTCTTAGACCGTTAGCCTCTACCAGATAAAAAGCCTCATTCCATTCATCTTTGAATTTAGAATTTGCTCCGTACCATTCTCTTTTCTTGCCGAAGAATATACCCTGATCCCATTTGGAACCCTTAAAGGCTTTGTAAGCTCCTCTTTCTTTTGCCAGCAATGCGGAAGACTTTACAGAATAAAGTGCTATTCTTTCAAACAGCTCATTTATCTCATTTATAGAGTCTTCATAAATCATATATTCTCTTGCCAGATAGTCGGCAAGTCCCATTGCACCGACACCTACAGTTCTATATAGTAAGTTATGCTTATTGGATTCTTTTAAAGGAGTAACTGTCAAATCTATAGTATTATCCAAAGCTCTTATTGCAAGACCGACATGCTTTTCAATCTCATCAAATGTAAGCTCAGCCAGATTAAGAGAAATAAGGTTGCAAGTGTGAATCTCACCCATATCACTTTTTCTGATAGCTGTATTGCCATCAATTTCTTCCTCAAAATTGACAGTAGGTTTGAAGTTTGAAAAACTCTCCATACAGAGATTTCCGTTACCTATCATACCCATATGAGAGTTGTGATTCACCTCATTTGCTCTGTCTTTAAAGAAGATATAAGGCATTCCGGTTTCAAGCTGAGTTTTCATAATACTTTTAAACAGATCTTTAGCATTTAAAACCTTTTTAAGTTTGATATTATCGTCTTTTTCAAGCTTTTCATAGATTGATTCAAACTCATAACCATAAAGCTCACAAAGTTCGACACCGTATTTTCTTCTTATTTCATATGGATCAAGTAAAGTCCAGGATTCATTGTTTTTAACACGTTTCATAAAGAGATTGGAACATACTACCTGTGGATAGATATCATAGGCTTTTCCTCTCTGGTCACCATTTTCAGTTTGTAGTTCAAGGAATGATTCAATATCTAAATGCCAGGTATCCAAAGCTACTGTAGCGGCTCCGGCTCTTCTTCCCTGTTGATTTACGGCAACAGCTGTATCATTTATTATTCTGATCCATGGTACAACACCGCCGCTTGCATTGTAATAACCGTTTACCATAGAGCCTTTTGCTCTTATTCTCGAAACATTTACACCAACTCCACCGCCGTTTTTACTGATTCTTGCTATAGAATCGATATTGTAGAAGATAGACTCTATATTGTCATCTATTGCTGTAATAAAGCATGATGACAGATTTCCGTTAGGGACTCTAAGGTTTGCAAGCATAGGAGTCGCAAGTGAGAGCTTTCTTAGAGATAATGCATTATAGAACTCTTTTACTATATTTACTCTTGTTTCACCGGGCTCTTCATTTAAAGCCAGCATCATGGATATTGCCATAAATGTTTCTTGAGGCAACTCATAAGTTTTGCCTTCATGCTTAATTAAATATCTGTTAACAAGCATATTTGCCCCGGCATAGTCATAGACCATATCTCTGTCTATATCTATGAGTGGGGCAATTTGGTCCAATTCTTCTTTGCCATAGGTTAAAAGTCTTTCATCATACAGTCCAAGTTCAACCATATGTTTTATAGTTCTTGAAAAATCACCGTAAGAAAAATTTCTTGAGTGGAAAACCTCTCTTTCAGCTTCCATCATAAGAAGTCTACCTGCCACATATGCCCAGTCACTTTCTTCAAAGCTTGTCATAGTAACGGCAGTGTTTATTAAAGATGCCTGGATCTTTTGAGTGGTGATGTTTTCTTCATATATTGAGTCTATATTACTCTCCAGCTCAACCATATTCACTTCCAGACCGTCACAGGCCCTCAAAAGCTTTTCTCTGATTTTTTCTATATTAAGATCTTCGATTATGTTATCTCGATTGATAACCTTTCTTTTTCGTTTGACATCAGATCACCTGTAAGAAGGCTTCCATTGAGTACACATTATCATTGTATTCCACTACAGGAGCACTCATAATTCTTGCCTTACTTGCAACTATCATAAGTGTCTTCATGTCCTCGATGTACTCGAATTCAAGATTCTTATTTTCCAATATTCCCTTTAAAGATACGCATTTACCACAGTTTTCCTTGCCATAAACTTTTATCATTTCTAAACACTCCTTAAAATTATACATATATATTGTGAAGCGATACGATGTCAGCACAATATATTGTGTTAATAGCCTACTAATTTTATTATATAAAAACCAAAAAAAGTAAAGTATATATTTAGATTTTATTATAAAAAAATGTACTTTAATTTTTTTAATTCAAGAGGGCTATTTTTATCATTATTTAGGGCGTATCAATTAGCATTAATCACAAAAAAATATTGTTGATTTTATCAAACTTGAAACAGATATATTTTTTTAAACTATCAGTTAAAAAAACATTTATTGTCCTTTTTGAGAACATGATACTTTTGTTACTGATAATAAATATATGAAAAAAATAAGCTATGTTGAATCCGTATATTCGGAGCAATGCTTTGAAGAAAAAAATGCAGGGAATAACAACCTCTGTATCACCTGATGAGAACTTAAGCGGAGTAGGAAAGTCAGGACTTACATACACAAGCAGAGGAGGAAGCGGCAGTACAAGAATGGCACTTGCATTCAAGAAAAAAGAAGAAAGATAATTTTTCGGCCCCCGGTAAAGCCGGGGCTTTTTTATTTGAATGAAAAGTCGAAAGTCTGAATCTGAAGACCGGATATGATGTATAAAAATTCTGAAATATTAATATTAATAACAAAAAAATTTATTAATAAAAAAATTAAATAAATGTTTAATTTATCGACTTTTTGTGTTATGATTATATCCATAGTGAGAGGGTGAAAAGGAGGAGTTGTTATGATGAAAGCAATATTGCAAAGCTAGATTTTTGGAGTGATTCGTTTGGATGACTCTTATTTTGGTTTGTAATACGAGAGGTTTTGATAAGGAGGTTTAATGAAACAGTTTAGAAAACGCTTTTTAGCGTTAGCATTGTCGCTTATTATGATTTTATTATCAATGGGCGATATTTTTACAGCATATGCGGGGCCACCGGCTTTAAAAGATGACCCGGATATATTGTCAAATGTCACATATGATGCGGTTGCTATAGCGGCCAGAGGAAATTCAGATTACTATGTTGGTGAGGAAGTACCGTTTTATGCAAATATTACGATGTCATCAGCAACAAGAAGTCTTCCGGGAGCTTATTCAAAATTATATTTGCCAAAGGCAGTGTTTGACAATGTGGGTACATCAAATATTTCCACTTGGATAAACAGACCGGACTCAAATTTCTTAGAGATCGACAGTACAAGTAACAGCGAGTATCATGTTGTTACAATGAAATACAGAAGTCTTGCCGGAGGTACAACTCAGACAGTACCTTTTAAAGCACAGATAAAGGAACATGCTTTGGCGAATAATGAAACATATATTATACCTTGGCAAGTATATGATGCCAATGATACTTTGCTTGAAAGTACAAATAATACATTTACTGCGAAAACATACCCGATAGGCTATACCAGCGAAACATACAATTATACACGTTATTATAGTTTTTTACACGGTAGCAGTGATTTACAAAATAATACTACACTTTCAAATAACTTTTCTGCACAGATAGACTTTTATTCTTACAGAACGGATTGGCCGGCTGCAGGTACATTTCATGGTACAACAAATAAGAGTACCGGTGCAGACAGAAGAAAGACAAGAGTCAGTATAAAGATACCGGCCAATGCAAGCCTTGATACTGCAAATACATATAATGCAGGTTGGCAGTATAATGCAGCTACAAGTACTGTATGGAAAGATATATTATATCCTTCATATGGTGCATCAAGTAACTACACCTATATAAAGTTTAACAATCAGCCTGTAGGCACAAATGCCGCACCGGTTACGGTGGAATTTCCAATCACATGGCAGTATGTAAATGATGATGGCAGCTTGGATGCAGCATCGCTTGAGAAGTCTAAAGCATTTATACAGTTTACTTCATATCCGGGTACACCGCCGACTGACTACGGTTTGAGTTTCAATAAAAGTACAAATTCACCATGGACTATACTTTTAGGTGATCAAGATACATCAATTCATAGTTATAGTATTAATGCAGGGTGGAGTTGGAGTAGCGGAAACCCAAGTCAATATCCTGCTGTAGGTACTTATCATCATACAATAAATACTATTGAAGATACTCCTGAAGTAGATATGGATTTTATATCCTATACTATTAAATATTCCAATAACACAGGATATGTAAGTGGAGCAACCGGACCGACTTCATATGAAAGTGTGCCGGTTTTGAGTGCAGCACAACAGGCAGCACTTTCACATAATAAGCTTATAGGAACAAAGGCAGACGGAAGTACAGAGATAATAGCTACCAATATATCTATAACAGCAACATCTACGGAAGTTACATTGCCTGCACCTAAACATTATAAAAAGATAGAATTAAAATTTGACAATCCTATCGAGATACAGGCACCGGGAACTGCTATTTATTTGACATATAAGTTCCGCTTGGAGCAGGGAGCTTATAATAATATAAAAGCACAGTTGGCTCCTATGCCAAATAATTCTAACAGTTATGTAAGGACATATAATAAGGCAACACTTTATGGAGATACAGCTACTACACTTACAGGTAGAGATTATGCTAACTGGACAAAGGAATATGTATATGAGTCAGATCACTACACTCAAAACCGTAACCTCGGTACAAAGTATATAGATGAAATAGTGCAGGTCAATGATGATATACGATACTATTATAACCTTGGTGACGGCGGAAGAGATTTAAAGAATCCTAAATACTATGTACTTGTTGATCCGGGATTTGAATATCAGGGTATTGATGTAAGTACATATTATACACCTGAAATTACACCGTCTGTTTTGAGTAATTACAGAGTTGAATACAACTTTAAAAATACAGGCAAGACCGCATATATATGGAATTTTCCGGATATAAATATACCTGCGGGAAACAGTTCCACCAAGTACATGAACTTTTATCCTAAATTTAAATTTACAAGAAATGTCACCGCAGGACCGGGAACCATAGATACATATTTTTCATGGGATAATAATGAGGAGGCACCGGCAGCTACCCGCGTTCCGGGACTTTATGCCGATACACTTGATCTTGATAATGACGGTAATACTACCGAGAAATTCTCAAGTAAAAAGGAAAATTATATATATAGCCCACCGCTTGAGCTTATACTTACAAAGAGATCAAAGAGAGCGGATGCGGCGGCTGCACAGTATTCATCTATTACAACTCCTGACAGTGAGCAGGTGGTAGATTATCAGCTTAATATATTTAATAACTCTATTACAGCAGTTAGCGGATTTACATTCTTTGATATATTGCCACATGTGGGAGATAAGTCCATAGCACCCGATCAGAGAGGAAACTATGCTGACAGAGGTTCTACATATAAGGTAACTCTTACAGGACCTGTGGATACAAATCCTAATTATACATTTGAATACAGTACAACACCGGTTACGGAAGGAAATATAGCTGCAAACTATACAGGAGCTACATGGACATCAACAGTAACCGACTGGTCGGCAGTAACAATGTTCAGAGCAAAGATGAAGCCGGGTTACAGCCTTGGAAGTCATAATACAGATACAATTACATTTAAGGCTAAGATGCCGGATACCGTACCTCTTGATACTACAGATAAGGCTGTAAATACCTTCGCAGGATTCTCAGGTGACAGCTATACAGGCGCATTTGAGGCTCTGGCAAATACCGTAGTACCGAAGAAGTATAAAATCAGCGGTAAGATATACTATGATATACCTCCTGTAGGAGGCACCGGAAACGGTACATATCTGACAGCTGACGGTGATGCACCTGCAATCGGAAGAACGGTAGCACTATACAAATCAGACGGAACACCTGTAATCGGTGCGGACGGAAATCCTGTGACTACTATTGCAGATAATAACGGTGATTATTCATTTGACAATATTGCAAGACAGGGTACATATAAGGTAGTAGTTACACCGGGAGTTGGAGATACATTAAGTGGAATACAAGTTACATCTACATCTTTAGTAGTAGGTAATGACTTTAACAACGGTACTCTGGCAGGTAACCCTGTATTTGAATCAAGTGTAACAGTTACACCAAGTAATGATAAAAAGACTGCGAATGCTGCACTTGAAGCAACCAATTCAACATTGAAGATCAAATATGTGGATACTGCAGGAAATCCTATTCCACTTGATGACGGAAGTGGAAATGTAGCTGATACAGACAGTGTTCAGGCATTCAGATCTGCATACACAGTTAATCCACCGGCTACATTAGCGGGAGTTGCAAATTTTGAGTATCAGGAACCTGATCTTACAAACGGTCGTCCGCTTACAGGAACACTTAATCCGGGACAAAATGTCGTAATACTTAAGTATAAGAGAAAAACTGCAGGCGATATTACAGTACATCACTATGAAGTAGGACAAAATACAGAGCTTTACACACCGGCAGGGGCGACAGCACCAAGTGCTGAAAGTTTCTCAGGTACAGAAAAGCTCGGACTTACAGAAAACCTTACAAATAAGGCTGCAAATATTAATGATTTTGAGTATGCAAGTATTGATGTAAGCGGAGCTTCTTCACCTACAGCACCTACATCCACAGGAGCAACAACACTTACATACAAAGCCACACCACAGACTGTAACATATTTCTATAAGAGAAAAGATGCGGCAAATATTACAGTTCACCACTATGAGGATGGAACAACGACAGAGCTTTACAAGCCGGCAGGTGCAAGCGCTCCTGCAGCAGTTACTATCTCAGGAACAGGTAAACTTGGACTTACAGAAAATCTTACAAATAAGGCTGCAGATATTCCAAATTATGATTATGTCGGAGTTGATGTAAGTGCGGCTGCATCAGCTACAGCACCGGGTGCAAGCGGTGAGACAACTCTTACACATGGAAATACTGCACAGACAGTAATATACAAATACAAGAGAAAAGACGCCGGAGATGTTATAGTTCATCACTATGAGCAGGGAACCACTACTCAGTTGGTACCTGATATGACACTTGGCGGAACAGGTAAGCTTGGATTGCCATATACAACAAATGCCCAGACAATACCAAACTTTACCATAGTAACAGTACCTACAAATCAAAACGGTACATACCGGACAGGCAATCAAACAGTAACTTATTACTATAAGAGAAATGATGCAGGAAATGTACTGGTACATCATTATGAGAACGGAACAACAAATTCTGTTTCTCCGGATGAAAACTTATCGGGAGCAGGAAAGATTGGACTTACATACACAACAAGTCCGGCTACTGTAGCCAATTTCACGGTAGTGAATGCTACACCTACAGACCATACAGGAAACTATCCGGCAACAGGAACAGTGGTAGTAACCTATTATTACACCAGAAATGATGCAGGAAATGTAATTGTAAAGCATCTTGAGCAGGGAAGCGGTACCCAGCTTGATGCAGACGATGTATTAAACGGTGCCGGAAAACTCGGATTGCCATATACTACTTCTGAGAAGAATATTGCGACTTATGAATTGGTAGCCCAGCCGGTTAATAAGAACGGAACATTTGCAACAGGAACTCAGACAGTAATATATGAGTATAAGAGAATGGTTGCCGGAGATGTAACAAGCATTTATGTAGATGATGAAGGAAATCAGATAGATACTCCTGATGTTCAGTCAGGAATTGGAAAGTTGGGATTGCCCTATACCACCTCAGCCAAAACTATACCTAATTTCACTTTAGTATCTACACCATTAAATGCAACAGGAACATTTGTAACAGGACCACAGACAGTAACTTATGTATATAGAAGAAGTGATGCAGGAAATGTTACAGTTTATCATAAGTCAAAATATGATAACAGTGACCTCAGTGCACCGACAGTACTTGACGGAACACGAAAACTCGGACTTCCATACACAACAAGCCCTGAGACATACTCAGATTATGAGGTAGATACTGTACCTGCTAATGCAACAGGAACATTTGCAAGCGGTGCCCAGACAGTAACTTATCTCTATAAGAGAAAGGCAGCGGCAGGAGTAAGAGTAAATTATCTTGATAATCATGGAAACAGTATAGAAACACCGGATGATATTACAGGAACAGAGAATGTAGGATTGCCCTATACTACATCTCCAAAGACTATTCCATACTATGATCTTATAACAGTACCTGCTAATGCAAGCGGACTCTTTAGTATAGCTCCTATAACAGTGGACTATATCTATAAGCGTCAGGATGCGGGAAATGTTGTTATAGAGCATTTGGATGAGAATGGAAATGTACCTTTAGAGACTCCGGAGGTACTTGACGGAACACAGAAGCTTGGAATGCCATATACTTCAAGTGTAAAGTCATTTGATAACTTTGATGTAATATCTGTACCTACTAATGCTAACGGAACTTTTGTAAGCGGAAGTCAAACAGTAACCTATGTATATAGGAGAAAAGATGCAGGAAATGTAATTGCCCATTACTTAAATACTGCAGGACTGCCGATAGAAAGTGATGAAGTGCTTGACGGTACGAGAAGTCTCGGACTACCATATGCAACCACTGATAAGGTTATTGACGGATACAGTATATACCTTATACAGGGAGCGAACACAGGAATATTTACAACAGGAGAAATAGTAGTAACATATGTATACACAAAGGATCCAAGTGCGGTAATTATACCGGGACCTCTAACTCCTGTGACACCTGTAAATCCAAGTACTATTAATCCTTCAACACCGGTCAATCCGAACCCTTCAAGAATCGCTACACCAAGCCAGATAAATATTCCGGGAAGAAACCAGGATATTGTTATAAGACCTATAGCTACACCATCTATAGCTACACCTTCAAATATAAAGAGAGGTGGATCATCAGGCGGTTCATCGGGTGGAAATTCGGTAGTAAGACCGGGCAAGACTGTAACAGTAAATGATATAAATTCAAAGGGAGGAGTTACCACTCCGGAGCCTGTTATAGACAAGCCTGTCATTAATACAGATAAGACCGATACAAATAAGATAGGATTTGATAAGAATCAAAGAAAGGCTTTAGCTGTACCGAAAACAGCTGATGAAAGAGACGTAAGAGGATATATGTTTATTCTTATGAGCTCAATCGCAGCGGCAATGGTACTTGCATTAAAGAAAAAAGAAGAAAGATAACTTTTATAACTTTCACCCTCCGGCTTTTGCCGGGGGGCTTTTTGATATTTAAATTATTGACATTGTAAATAAAAATATATAAAATGATATAAAAAAGGAGTAAATATTATGGCACAGACGAATGTAAATATACGTATGGATGAAGAACTGAAAAAGCAATTTGATTCATTTTGTTCAGATATCGGAATGAGTATGACGACAGCATTTTGCGTATTTGCAAAAAAAGCTGTTAGAGAGAGAAGAATTCCCCTTTGAAATCACAGCGGATAATGATCCTTTCTACAGCTCGGAAAACATATCCAGATTAAAAAGATCAATTGCTGAAATGGAGAGGACAGGCGGTACAATACATGAGGTAAATCTGGATGATTAAATCATGGACAGATGAGGCATGGGAAGATTTTGAATATTGGACAAGACAAGATAAGAAGACATTGAAGAGAATATTACAGTTACTAAAAGATATAGACAGAAATGGGTATGATGGAATAGGAAAGCCGGATTATAGTGTCGGGCTTTTACATTAAAAGACAACTGTTGAAAAGATATTGTAAGAATTTAACCATAGTAATTATTCCTAGATTACTATAAAATGTAAAAGGATAATGATGTTAAAATTTGTTTGTTTTTTATATGACAAATAATAACATTTTTAAGATACATGATTTTATTACGGAGGGAATATGAGAAAAAAATCACTTCATTATTTTTTATTGCTGGTTTTTTCAATACTGCTGTCGGTGTTTGCCCCGCCGGGGGAAAGCACATGCTACAGGTGCCGGCGGTAGTGCGATAACTACGGGTGTGAGGTACGGTATAGCGTCACAGACATCTTCGATGGTAGGACAGGGTGAACAGTATCTGGTGACAAATACACTTTCAGGAACGACATCGACACTGTATAGTCCTTTTTCATATGTATATCTGGATAAGAATATATTTGTGACACCTGTAGTCAGCGATGTTACATTGGAAGCAGGTGCGGTAAATGCAAGTATTATATACGATCCGAATTACTATATTATAAAGATAGACTATTCAAGACTTGATACAGGATACGCTGCAGTACCTGTAAAGGCTACTCTAAAGAATGCCGCAGTGCAAAACGGTGAGACATTCCATATTCCGGTAAAGCTTTTTGAATCAGGTAAAAATCCTGCTACAGATGCACCTATTGCAAGTTCAAACGATCAGTTTGTTGCAAAAGCATATCCTGTAGGAATTACATCACCTGATACATCTGCAGTTGCAAATAACAACAGAAAAAGTGAGTATGTATCGGATGAGGCAACCAATGCAACTCATGACAGGCTCTCTACAGACTTTGTATCAACTTTAAGCGGTTTCGGTTACAGCGGCCCTTCAAATACAGCAAACGGAGGTGTAACAATGGTACCTGCAGGACAAGGCGCAGGTATGGATAAGAGAAAGGTTCAGTTTAAGATCACTCTTCCTGCTACCGCAGTATGGGATCCGTCACTTCCGAACAATGCAGGTTGGACATACAACAGTGCGGACAGAACTATCACACAGATAGTTGACAGAGGATATGCAACTATAATGCAGCCGCCTTTCTCACTTAAGTGGGACGGAAATCAGCCTGTTACTTTAGCTAATACATGGACAAAGATAACTATGCAACAGGTAACCACACTTGTAAATGATGACGGTACATTAGATGCGTCCACAAGAAGAAGCGGTGAGATATATTACCATGTCTCCTATGTCAGAAGAATTCGTATAAGAAAGACATTACTCGGTGAAGGCGGTTTTCTTGTACCGAGGGATGCGGACCATAAATACAACTACTTGGTAAGTGTGGATCAGTTCGGTGGAACAAGGCCTCAGACTGCAAGCAGTGTTACATTCAGAATGATAGAGGATGAGCCGCAGGCAAGAAGTCTTCTTACAGGATATGAACTGAGAGTCAGACCTGAAAGGTTCACTGCGACAGAACTTGCAAAACTCTCACACAATAAGCTGATCGGATCCGACAACGGAACCACATGGACTACTATCGCTACAAATATTACACCTGTTCAGGTGAGTAATGCCACAGACTACAGAGCAAACTCCGTATCTACCACATTAGCTACACCGCCTGAGTACAGATATTTCAGACTTGTCTTTGATGATGATATAACCATCTCACAGTTTGATGAGGATGCGGTAGGTCTTATTGTTCAGACACAGCTTACACCTGCCACACATACGGCATATATCAACGATTTGAATGCACGTGTCAATGATGTATATTCAAAACTTGTAAGAAACTACGGTAGGGTAAAAAATGCAGCGGGTCAGGAGCTGGGATACAGTAATGCCGATGCTTATATCAGCAATCCTTATGCATCTTTGTCTTTGACCAACTTCGGAATGCAAATCAATAACAACGGTTCCACAACTGTTGTAAGTACAGGCGGAACTATAACGATAAATCCGAGAATCAATTACAACAGTTTGCTCTGGGATCCGAGAACTGCCAACAATGCAAGAATGGTGATTGTAGCTGATTCAGACCTAGCATTTGACAGTGCCTCTTTTACTACTAATGCAAATTATTTCACATCAATGGATACAACACCTATAGTAGTGCAAAACTATAAGGGTAATGTAGGAAAGACGGCATATATATTCCCGCTTAATAATCTTACATTCCCGGGATCAGTTTATAATAATTACGGAAATAGGCAGATTAACAGAGTGGATTTCACAAGATTTTTGTTTAAACCGACTTCAGGTATGGACGGAGGTCCACATGAGATAAAGGCGATATTAAGTTGGGATAATAACACTACAGCGGCATCAAGTGCGGCTCCGGGAGTCGTATACTCGTCAGATAATACAAATGACCCTTATGATGCCAATGACAACGGCAATACAAATGACAGACTTCCTACCTTGACATATAATTATACCTTTGTACCGCCACAGGCGATGGTACTCGGAAAGAAAGTAAAACTTTCTACAGAGAGCGTTTATCAGACAAAATTGAAGGCCGACAAGGGAGATATCCTAGATTATCAGGTAAGAGTTTGGAACAACACAAACGACCCTGTACAGGATCTCCATGTAATAGATGTTTTCCCGTACGCAAACGACAAGTTCATTGTCAAAGACGGAAGCGGAGTTTACCATGACAGAGGTTCAAAGATATATACTAAGGCTATATCGGGAGTGACTGTAAACAACAGTAAATTTGATGTTTATTATTCCACAGATAATCCAAGCGACAATATAAACGGTAATGTAAATGCCACATGGTTGCCTGCTTCAAGTATCACTGACTGGTCTACCGTAACAATGTTTAAGGCTGATTTAAAGTCGGGACAGAGTATAACGGCAGGAGAAGAGGTACTCTTTAATTATAAGGTGGAGATGCCGGATACAAAGGATAATCTCGCCGCAGATACTGCAAATAACTCCGTAGCTTCATGGAGAGGTAATAATGTTGACGGTGCAAATGAGTTTACCGACTCAAAGGTAGGTACTCATAAGTACAATATCGCAACTCATGCCTTCTATGATTTAAATAATAACGGAGTCTATGACAGCACTGATTTAAATATTGCAAACAGACCATATATACTTGTAAAGCTTGATGCAACGGGAAATGAGACGGTGGTTGAATCGGGAACAACGGATTCAAACGGAAATATTTCCTTTACAAATAAGCTAAGCAATGAAGGAAATTATAAGCTCTATGTGGAGAACTTGACCAGTGACAGCTTTGCTTCACCAAATGTGGCAAGTACTGCCACTGTGATTGGAAATGATTTTACTTCATTTACTACAAGGGCATCCGTAATCAAGTCCGGTCAGACTCCGGTACCTAATACACCATGGTCAACTGTGGATATAAGCTTAACAAGAGATAATCCAAGTGCCATCAAAAACCTTGGACTTAAGACTGATTTTTATAATCTTACGGTAAAGCATATAAAGGATGAGGACGGAAGCGATCTTGTTGCCGATGTGGTTACAAGAGAGCCGAGAGATACCGCATATACAACAGCGGCAATCACTACAGATCCGAATTTTGAAGTGGATACTGCAAATCTTCCTGCAAATGCAAACGGAAGTTACACTGCAGATACAACAGTTATATACCATTATCTAAGAAGAAATGCAGGAGATGTAACCGTACATCACTACGAAACGGGAAGACCGATGAACTGTATGCGGTTTCGGCAACAGCAACACCTGCGGCTGAAGTACTCTCAGGTACAAGGCAGATGGGTAAGTCTTATCAGACTTACAGAAGAGATGTGAGTACGGCGGGAAGCTATCCTATACCTCATTACCATCTTGTAGGAACACCTACAGGTCCTGCAAGCGGAACATTTGATGCAACGGCAAAGACCGTTACTTATTTCTATGAAAGAAATGATGCACCGGATGTTACAATAAAATATGTAGATATTGATACAGGTGCAAATCTTACAAGACCTGAGAGTCTTGGAAGTACTGTAATGATCAATACTCCTACTGTTCTGTCAGGAACAAACAAGGAGGGACTTGCATGGAGCAGCAATGTACTTCCTGTAGACAATTATGATTTTGTAAGCAGTACTACTCCTACAAACGGAGTATTCGGAGACGGAACAACCTCTGTAACATATTCCTACAGAAGAAAAAATGCAGGAAATATTACAGTTCATCACTATGAAAGAGGCACAACAACAGAGCTTTATGCTCCGGTAGCGGGAGGCGCTGTCGGACCGGAAGTTATAAGCGGTACAAATAAGCTAGGTCTTACCTATCAGTCACAGGAGAGGTCTGCACAGATACCAAATTATCATTTGTATCAGTCACCGAATCCTACACTGGTAACATTTGCCGCTACACCTACAGAGCTGATTTATTACTATGAAAGAGATAGTGCTTCACCGATAATCATTCATTATTATGAAGACGGAACTACCAATGAGTTGTATTCACAAACCCCGGGAGGAACACCGGGGCAGCGGTAACAGTAGACGGAACCAATAAGCTTGGAACTACTTATACTACACAGAGCATGAATATTCCTCATTTCCATCTTGTAAGCTCACCGGCAAATCCGACAGTGACATTTGGAAATGCGCCTGTAGAAGTGGTTTATAAGTATAAGAGAGACGATGCTGGAGATGTTAAAGTACATCATCTTGAAGTGGGAACAAACAATATACTTTCACCCGCAGAGGATTTATCCGGAGTAGAGAGATCGGGACTTACATATACAACAAGTCCGAAAAATATACCATATTATACTGTAGTAAATGCGACACCTGCAGGATATACAGGAACTTATCCTGCTACAGGACTTACAGAGGTTACATATTACTACATGAGAAATGATGCCGGAAATGTATTGGTACATCATTTTGAGGTTGGAACAAGCAATTCACTGTTACCTGATGAGATATTATCAGGTGCAGGTAAGGCAGGGCTTGCCTATACAACAAATGCAGGTACTGTTGCCAACTTTACAGTAGTAAATGCAACACCTTTAAATAATACAGGTGTATATCCGGCAAACGGAACTACAGTGGTTACATACTACTATAAGAGAGATGATGCCGGGAAATGTAACAGTACATCATTTTGAAGTCGGAACAAGCAACTCACTTGCGGCAGATGAGAATTTATCGGGAGTAAGTAAGGCAGGACTTTCCTATACAACAAGTCCTGCAAATATAGCCAACTTTACGGTAGTAAATCCTACACCTGCAAATCATATCGGAACATTTACAGCGGGAATAAGCTATATTGTTACCTATGAATACAGAAGAGATGACGCCGGAGATGTGACAGTAATGTATACCGACAGAGACGGTAATGAACTGGATACAAGAGACATACTTTCAGGAACAAATAAACTTGGTTTGCCATATACCACAGCACCTAAGACTATTGGAAGTCTTGTGCTTGTAAATTCACCGGCAAATGCAACAGGAGTATTTACGATTGCTCCACAAGTAGTAAACTATGTCTATAAGAGAGATGATGCAGGGGATGTGACAATATATCATAAGTCTGTACATGACGGAAGTGATTTGGTAGCGCCTACAGTACTTAGCGGTATCGAAAAGCTTGGACTTGCCTATACAAGCAGTGTAGAGAATATCGCAAACTTTGATGTAGATACTGTACCTGCAAATGCAACAGGAGTGTTTACTCATAGAGCACAGACTGTGACCTACTTGTACAGAAGAAAAGATGCAGGAGATGTAACCGTAAGATATTTGGATGTTCACGGAAACAGCATAGAAAGTGATGATACAATTTCCGGAGCAAATAAGCTTGGACTCAATTATACAACATCACCTAAGGCAATACCTTATTATGATCTTGTGGTAAATCCTGCAAATGCAACAGGAGTATTCACAACATCACCGATAAATGTTGAGTATATCTATAAGCGCCAGGATGCAGGAAATGTTATTATTGAATATCTGGATGAGAACGGAAACGTTCCGCTTGTTGAGACTACTGTTTTAAACGGTAGTGAGCAAATCGGAGTTCCTTATACTTCAGAACTTAAGTCATTTGACTATTATGACTTGATTTCAATGCCTGCAAATGCGAACGGAGTATTTAATCCGGGAACACAAAGAGTAACATATATTTATCGCAGACAGGATGCGGGAGATGTAATTGCCCATTATATCAATCCGGCAGGAGTTGCGTTAGATGCAGATGAAGTTTTGGATGGCAGCAGAAACTTGGCCTTGCCTACAGTACAAGTGCAAAAGCTATTGCCGGATATCATTTGGAGAGAGTTGAAGGCGCTGAGAGCGGATTGTTCTCAACTGCACAAATAGAGATAAACTATGTATATGTTAAAGATCCAAGTGTTATAATCTATCCGGATCCGCTACATCCGGCTACACCAAGCCAGATAAATCGTCCGGGTGACAGAAACAATGATATCATTATAAGACCTATAGCTACACCTTCAATAGCCACATCTTCAAACGGAAGAAGAGGCGGCTCGGGAGGAAGCTCATCTATAAGACCTACACAGAGTGTTGTAGAGAAAAAAGAAGAAATAAAGGCTGATGCTATAAATGTTGAGCCTGTAAAACCTGAAATTATCATAGAGGATCCGAAAAAGTTTACTGCGGAGACTGTATCAGACAGACGCCCACTCCCGGTACCTAAGACCTCAGATAATACAGACCTTTTCAAATACATGATATTACTGATATCTTCATGCGGAGCAATGCTTTTGGTATTTAAGAAGAGATAGTGACTTGTCCTTAATACAAGAAGAAAGCCTCGGGAACAGCAACTTCCCGAGGCTTTTTTTATAATTAAAAATTTTTTTAAAATGACTATTTTATAAAAAAAGTGTTAAACTATCGATATGAATATTTTATTTACAGATTTGGATAATACTTTAATTTATTCGAAGAAAACGAATATAGAAGAAAAGATACCGGTGGAGCTTTATAACGGAGAGATAAACAGTTTTATGTCAAAATACTCATATGAGCTTTTGCATAAGTTAAATGAAAAGATCCTTATAGTACCTATTACAACAAGAACCTATATTCAATACAGCAGAATAGATCTTGGTATCAATCCAAAGTATGTGCTATGTGCAAATGGAGGAATACTTTTAAAAGACGGTATAAAGTCTGATGAATGGTATAAAGAAAGCCTTGATATAGTAAAGCCTTCATCAGATGAGAGAGAAAAAGCATATGCATTTTTGCAAAAAGATAAAAGAAGAAAGTTTGAATGCAGAAATATCGATGATTTATTTATCTTTACAAAATGCGATAATACGCAGGATGTTGTAAAAGACCTTGAAAGTATATTGGATATGACAAAGGTGGAGGTCTTATACAATAAAGATAAGCTTTATATAATGCCGAAGAATTTAAACAAGGCGGATACAATTAAGCGTTTTATAAGAGAATATGCTACAGAGAAAGTACAGATATTTGCTGCGGGAGATACGGAGTTTGATACAGGTATGATAGAGCTTGCAGATATCGGATTTGCACATAAAGATTTGAACATAAACAGTAAAAATATTTTCAATGATTATGAAGGACTCTTTTCGGATTTCTATCTGGAAAAGGTTTTAGAATATATTAAGGAGTAGGAAATGCCGGGATTTACAACTCATTATATTTTAGGGTTAAAGGCATACGGTGGCTTAGAAAACTCGGGTTTAAAATATATTATATCTAAATACAGATGGTTGTATCAGCTGGGACTTCAGGGACCTGATATGTTTTTTTATAATATCCCGATACTAAGGCACAGGGATTACAGAAATGTCGGCTCATATATGCATGAGAGCCATGTAAATGATTTTTTCGCAAATGCACTTTGTGAAATACAGGGGATGGAATCAAAACAAAAGCAGCAGCAGGCAATAAGTTATATTGCAGGTTTTTTATGTCACTATGTAGGCGATTATATCTGCCATCCATATATTTATGCAAGGATAGGTCATGAAAACGGCAAAAACAGTGCCTATGTATACGGTCTTCATGCGGCACTTGAAAATGATATAGATACAATACTTTTAAAAAAATACAAGAAGAAGAAAACATCAGAGTTTAATCAGGCCGCCACTTTGGCGCTAAACGGCTTTGAGATACAATTTGTTTCGGATTTTCTTGCAAGAGTTATAAATAAAACCTATTATCCAATAACCTATAAAAACAATTTCAGAGTAACACCTGCAATGGTACACAGATCGGTACTTGCAATGAGATTTGGTGTAAGAACTCTTGCCGATCCTACGGGCAGAAAAAAAGACAGGATAAATGCAATAGAATCCCTGTTTTTAAAAAAGCCGATCGTATCACAGAAGATACTCTCAGATGAAGTACCGGATGTAAAAGGAGCGCTAAATCTTGACCACGAGCTTTGGATAAATCCGTGGAATAAGAGTGTTCATTCAAATGAGAGTTTTCCGGAGCTTTTTGATAAATGTATTGACAGATGTGAGGAAATATTTAAGATACTGAACACGGAAATAGTACCTGAGAGAATGGAGGATACTGACTTCCACAGACTTTTGGAGAATATAGGAAATTACTCCTATCATTCGGGACTTGATGTGGGTTAGAATAATTTGAGTCCATGATAAAATGATTAGTATTTAAATTTAAATATTATTACTTTAAAGAAAGAGAGGTGAATGAGTATGTATCCGATGAATGTAACAAAACCTATGGGTGAAGAACAACTCGCAAATCTGAACCAAAAAAAAGGTGTTGTATTAAATAGTGACAATGTAGATATTTTGAATACTTCCTATTATAAAAAGACCGGAAGCGCAAATGCTGCCGCTCAGTCCGGAAGTACACAAAGTTCGTCTGCAGGCAGTATGGCAACAAGTCAAAACACCGGACAGGCTCAGAGTGCACAAAATGTAAGGCATATAACATTGCCGACGCTTAGCAAGAGGGTTTCAAAGGGGCAGAAGGTGCCGCTTGCATTCTCTTCAAAGAAAATGAAGGTAAACTTCGGTTGGAATGTGAACAATGCAGCCTGTGATGTGGATGTTTCCGCATTTTTACTGGCAGGAACCGGAAAAGTAGTCGGTGATGACTTCTTTGTTTTCTACGGACAGGAGAGCAGTCCTGAGAGAAGTGTACTCTTTAAAAATGTTGAAGAGGCAAGTGTATTGCAGGTATTTGACATAGATACCGCAATATTAAATCCGGCTGTACAAAAAATAGTCTTTGTAATGACTATAAATGATGCGTTGGAAAATGCGCTGAACTTCAGTATGCTAAAAGACGCATATATACAGATTGTGGATCCGGTGACAAATACTGAAGTGGCTTCTTTCCTTGTGGAGGAATATTATAACAATATAAACTCCATGATGATGGGAGAAGTATATCTGCACAATGGTGCATGGAAATTTAATGCAATAGGAAATGGAGTAAATAAAGACTTGGCAGGACTTTGCGAATTTTACGGAGTACAAGTCGAATAAGGAGGGGAATATGCTGACATTTGAAGTAATTAACGAGTTGACACTTAAGGTTACCTGCGAGGGAAATGATACATTGATAGCAAAAGCAGGTGCATTTATAGCAGGAGAAAATCCGGGCGGAAAGAACTATACTTTTGAAAAGATGTTGCTTGGACCGGGAGGAAGCATAGGGCAGGCTTTACTCGGACAGCTGGTAAGAAGAGTTGCAGGTGAGAATATACCTCTTATGAAGGTACATTTAAACGGTGCATCCACAACATACTACGCTAACTACGGACAGCATGTAGTGGTATATAAGCTTGCACCGGGAGAGACAGTTTCTGTAGAGTCAGAGAATATACTGGCATTTACAAATGACTGTGATTACTCAGTAAGATTTTTAGGAGTTGGTGTACTTTCACAAAGGACTTGCTACAACAACATTGGTAGGTAGAGGAAATAACGCTTATGTTGCATTGCTTTCAGACGGAAACCCGCTTGTGGTTTCAAATGTAAAGTCAAGAGACACACTTGCAGTAGATCCGGATGCTGTAATATGCTGGTTTAGTAAGAGCGGAATGGGAGATCCACAGATAAAAGCGGATATATCATGGAAGACCTTTATAGGTCAGGCTTCAGGAGAGTCATATTCATTTGAATGGTCAGGACATGAGCCTGTAACAGTACTTGTTCAGCCAAGCGAAAGAGGTGGCGGAATCAGAGTGAGCGTGGATTAATAAATTTAGGTTATTATTTAAAGGTTAAAAGCAGCCGGAATTTCGGCTGCTTTTTCATGTTTTTTAAAGCTTCATTACTTCTTTAAAAAAGTCCTTTGCATATCTGTACATTTTAAGAGAATACTCTCCCGAATTCTTCTCCTACATTCGCCTTATATACCGTCCATAGCGCCCAAAGGTAACCGCTGAGTGCCATGTATGAATAAAATTTCTTATACTCATCTGTAAGAGGTGTTCTTTTAAGATAAGATTCTAAAAGTTCATCAGCCTGAGATTTATCATAATAAGAATATATAGCGCACATAGCCACATCTATAATAGGATCCGCCATTCCGGCATATTCCCAGTCAATAAGCTTTATCTTATTATCTGCGGTAATAATAAAATTATCGGCTACACTGTCTATATGACAGAGGCGACTTTCAGACTTCATTCCTTTAAGTAAATCGAGTAAGAGCATCATATTTTTGTGAACCTCTTCTACATCTTCAAAAGATATTCCACCGGTTTTTTCACAGAGTCCGGTATAATATTCTATTCTCTCGGCTATATCAAAGCTGTGGCTTACCTTTACATCAGTTTCATGCAAAGTTCTTAGAAGTTCCATACATTTTGACATTTCTTCCTTATTAAAGGCGTCGGCATTTTTGGAACCCTCATAAAACTTTGAAATTTTATATCCGCTTTCCTTATCAAAATAAATTATTTTTTCAGTAATATGCAGATCCTTTACAGCCATATAGCAATCATACTCATTTGAACGATTTATGAGTACATCCGTGCCCTTTCCGGGTATTCTGCATATATAACTCTTATCGTCAACTTTAAAAAGGAAAGATTTATTTGTCATACCGGCTTTTAATGTACTAAGCCCTTTGATACGGCTCTCAGGTATATCAAAAACTTTTGCAATAAGTTCAAGCGCCACATTTCCACTATTTTCCTTATATTTATCATCAAATGCACGAAGCTCTTCCAGATTTTCAAACTCATAGACCTGATTTTTAGGCTGTGGGTTGATATGCATGGCAGGCAGGGTAGAGTCTTTCTTTTGTAATTCACTCATAAGTACATTTTCCCAATACCAGTCATCACTTCCCGGAGTAGCAAAAGCTTTTTCCAGTATCGGCATAAACTCTTTTGAAAAGTCCTTACTGAAATATACAGGTCCGTACATTACATAGGCATCGCTTCCGCCTACATTTATAGCAGTGATCTCACGCTTTTTATTGAAATCAAGTACCCATTCATTCGTATTTCCTTCCATATATATAGAAGAATACCAGGAGTAAGGCTCATAGCTGTGATACATATTTTCTCTCATCCAGTTATCCGAAGAGAGTATATATACATTGGAATCTTCTATATACTTACATGCATAGTGCAATGTAGAAATATTGTTCTTAGTAGAATAGTCAGGATTATAAACAAGCTTTACATTATACTTATCTATAAGATATTCAAAATGTTCCTTTAAATATCCCACAACTATTACTATGTCAAAGACACCAACTTCATGGAGCTGCTTGATCTGACGCTCAATCATTCTCTCACCGAATACCTCAAGCAATCCTTTTGGTGTTTCAAAGGTAAGAGGAACAAATCTTGAGCCGAAGCCGGCGGCCATGATAATTGCACGTTCCACCTTAAAGGGAGCAAGATAATCAAGTCCTTTTTCGGTAAGACTCATTTTACTTCCTTCCTTATATAAATAGTTTAGTGCTATGGCATCCTTTATAAGAGAGTTGACACTGCCAAGAGATAGGTTTAGCTTCTCTGCCAATTCTCTTTGAGTGACAGTATTACATTCAAATATTTCTCTGAGTAAATATGCGTATTTGTTCATAAGAGCTCCTTATACAGTAAAAATAAGTATTAAGTTCAAAAAGCAATAAAAATATATTTATATTGAACATACTAGCATAATAAAGGGGATAAGTACACAGATATATCGGAGAAATGACAGAAATGTAATATTTTTGTAAGAAATCAGAAAAAAAGAAAATATATTGTAAGTAATAAAAAGAAAGTTATATACTAGCAGTGTCTTGAAATGAGGGATTAACAAAAAGCCCTCTGCGGGACGCATTAGATTTTAAAAGGATTTCAAAAAGGAGATGCATTCATTATGAGAAAGCAAACAAAGATTGCTGCATTAATTTCAGCAGCAGCTGTTCTCTCAGTTGGTGGAGCTATGACAGCTTTCGCTGCTACAGGCTGGCAACAGGAGAATGGTACATGGGTATATTATAACAGAAACGAAGAGAAAGTAACAGAGACATGGCAGAAGTCAGGTGACTACTGGTTCTATCTTGACGATAACGGCGAGATGGCTACAGATGCACTTATCGATGATAACGACGATACATACTATGTTGACGTTAATGGTGTTATGGTTACAAACCGTTGGGTTGCTGTTGACAACGAGAACGCCGGAGAAGAGAACGAGCCAAATCAGTGGTGGTACTACTTCGGAGCTAACGGTAAGGCTTACAAGAGAAGCGATTCAGCTACAAACGACGTTTCTTTAAAGACTATCAACGGTAAGAAGTACACATTCGATACTGACGGTAAGATGCAGTATGGTTGGGTAAAAGACGGCGAGACACAGCATGATGACAATGCTTGGCAGGATGCTGAGTACTACTTCGGCGATGAGAACGATGGTTCTATGGCAGAGGGATGGAGAGAGATTGCTATCGTTGATGATCAGGCAGCTGACCTTCAGCCTGGTGACAACTACTGGGAGGAAGACCAGACAAGATGGTTCTACTTCAAGGCTTCAGGAAAGAAGGAGAAGAACCAGACAGGTAAGACAATCAACGGAAGAAAGTATGGCTTCGATGAGTATGGCCGTATGAACGCAGGTTGGATCACAACAGCTACAGCATCTAATGCTAAGGCTGCTGACGGCGGTTCACAGGGTATTGCTACATACTCTAACTCATTCTTATACTACTCAACACCTGAGGATGGTGCTAGATCTACAAAGGGTTGGTTCAAGGTAACTCCGGGTTACTACCTCCAGAGAGATAAGTATGAGGATGGATCAGATTACTGGTACTACTCAGACGGTAGCGGAAAGCTTACAGTTAACGAAATCAAGACAGTAAACGGTAAGAAGTATGCATTCGACAACTACGGTAGAATGATTAGCGGATTCGTTGTACTTCAGATGGAAGGTAACACTTTAGGTGCAGGTTACAGCTCAAAGAAGATCGTTCAGACAGTAGATTCTAACGGTACATATGATACAGCTGATAACTACAACAGATTTGTAAAGGCTAACGACAGATTATTCACATCTGGTGAGCTTAAGGCTTACTTCTTCGGTGGAAGCGATGACGGTTCTATGAAGACAGGAAAGCAGACTGTAGAGCTTGATAGCGAAAAGTTCACATTCGAGTTCGCTAAGAACGGTTCTAACAAGGGTGTTGGTCTTAACGGTATGGAAGATCACAAGTTCTATGTTGGTGGAAAGCTTGCAACAGCTGATGCTGACAACAAGATCGAGATCGTTATACTTGACAGAGACAACAAGTTAGTTGCTAAGTCATCTGTAGAGGATGCTCTTGTAGCTTACGGTAACGGTGGTGTTCAGCACTTCAAGTCAAACGGAGACTTAGATTATACAGAGTATAAGTTCACAGGTCTTCCAACAGGACACAAGGCTTATGTTGTTAACACAACAGGTGCTATGGTTAAGAGCGGAACAAAGAAGGACGGAGATGATTACAAGGTTAAGACATCTAACTACACAGTAGATTGGGTACGTCTTGAGGAATAATCTCAGTTAATTAAATAGATTTTATATAGGCTTGAGGTGGAGCGAAGCGAAGCCTCATGGCATCTGATAAATCTAATGCGAGAGGAATACTTTCTATGAGGGTATTCCTCTTTTTGTCATATTTGTATTAAAATTATGACGTAAGAGTAAAATACAGACAATATATCCGGTTTTATATTCAGATTGTATTTTATAAAAAACAGGAATAATTCTCATTATTAGTACTTGACTTTTTTATTATTTTAGTTCATAATAAAAGCACATTGTGGTTGTGCAAAATTAAATCTAATGATTTCGAGATTTAAGTAAGTAAGTTGCTCAAGTACAACCGGATATTGGAGGACAAAATGTTAAAAGATTTTAAAGAGTTTGCATTTAAAGGTAATGTTTTGGATATGGCGATAGGTGTTATCATAGGTGGGGCCTTTGGTAAGATTGTCACATCTTTGGTAAATGATTTGATTATGCCTATCATATCTATATTGACAGGAGGTTTAAACTTTACAGATCTTAAGTATGTTATTACTCCTGCACATGGCGACATAGCTGAGAATGCTATTGCTTACGGATCTTTCATCCAAAATGTAGTTGATTTCCTTATCATTGCATTCTGTATCTTCATGTTTGTAAGACTTATAGAGAAGTTTAAGAAGAAAGAAGAGGCTAAGGTAGAGGAAGCACCTGCAAAGGCGGATGATGTTGTTCTTCTGGAGGAAATAAGAGATTTATTAAAAGCAAAGAACTAAGGAGGAAAAATGAGTTTTTATCGTTGTGCACACTGTGGAAAGATTGTCTCAGTAGTAGTTGATGGTGGTGGTACACTTGTATGTTGTGGAGAGCCTATGCAGCTCTTAAAGGCTAACACAACAGATGCAGCTCAGGAGAAGCATGTACCTGTAGTAACTGTTGATGGTAATAAGGTTGTTGTTAATGTAGGTAGCGTAGATCATCCTATGACACCTGAGCATCTTATCAACTTCATCATGATCGAAACAAATCTTGGAAAGCAGTACAAGGGACTTACAGCTGAGGATAAGCCACATGCTGAGTTCGCATTACAGGATGGTGAGAAGCTTATAGCAGCTTATGAGTATTGTAATTTACATGGTTTATGGAAGGCAGAGGTATAATTTATGAAGTATGTATGTGATGTTTGCGGATGGGAATATGATGAGGCTCTTGGAGATCCTGATAACGGAATAGCTCCTGGAACAAAATGGGAAGATCTTCCGGATGATTTTGTTTGCCCACTTTGTGGCGTAGGCAAGGATGAGTTTTCTCAGGAATAATATTTGAATAAAATTATTGAGAGCCCTTAGGGGCTCTTTTTATATATGATCGGGCAGGTTTTCCTGCTCGATTGTTTGACTTGTAAGTATATACTATAGTATATTAGAATCATTATGAATGGAATAAAAAGAGATTACACTGATATGATAGATATGGAGCTTCCAAGCTTGAAGGTTCCGCTATCAAGAAAAGAGAGAGCTTCACAGTATCTGGCTTTTGAGGCTGTATTAAGTGGTAAAAAGCTGTTGGAGAAGGGTGAAGAGATTTGGCTTAAGGAGTATGCGCCTGAGGATTATAAGCAGGAGGTATACAAAAAAGAGCGAAGACAGGAAGAAACATGATTTGCGATTATTGTATTAATTATATATATGACGAAGATGTGGAAGGGTATATCTGTGATGTGGATATGGATGAGGATGATTATGCAAGAATGAGAAGCAGTGATTATTCCACCTGTCCGTATTATAGAAGTAATGATGACTATTTGATAGTAAGGAAACAAATGTAATGGAAATTGAGATAGGAAAATTATCGGAGTTACAGAATAAAAAGATAATAGACATAAGGCCCGAACATGAATTCAAAAGAGGAAGTATTCCGGACTCTGTTAATATAGCAGAAGAAGATATACTTGAGAGAATAAAAGATTTTGATAAAACCGATAATATCTGTCTGGTATGTGCAACAGGTAATAAGACCGAGTATCTGGCGGAGGAGTTGGAAAGTCAGGGTTATGAGAATATATATAACTTGACAGGCGGATATGAGGCCTATATGAAACTTAAATTAAACGAGTTTCTAAAAGAGGAAAGTAAAAAGGGTGAGGCGGATAAAAGAAGCAGGGATATCGAAAGAAGTCTTATAAAGAAATTTAGAAAGAGTATTTGGAGAAAGTTTACCGCCGCCATAAATGAATATGAACTGATAAAGGACGGGGATAAGATTGCGGTATGCATATCCGGAGGAAAGGATTCTATGCTGATGGCTAAGCTCTTTCAGGAGCTTTTAAGCATGGAAAGAGGAATTTTGAGTTGGTATTCCTTGTGATGAATCCGGGATATGATGATATAAATTATCAAACCATAGTAGACAATGCTAAGATTTTGGATGTGCCTATAGTGGTTTTTGAATCATCCATATATGATATTGTGGCAGAGGATGAGAAATCGCCATGTTATCTCTGTGCCAGAATGAGAAGAGGACATTTGTATGCTAAGGCAAAGGAGCTGGGTTGCAATAAGATTGCTCTTGGACATCATTTTGATGATGTTATAGAAACTATTGTGATGGGAATGCTATACGGAGCCCAGATTCAGACAATGATGCCTAAGCTTCACTCCACAAACTTTGAAGGTATGGAGCTTATCAGACCGCTCTACCTTGTAAGGGAAGAGGATATTATACATTGGGCAAAGTATAATGAGCTGAATTTTATAAGATGTGCCTGCAGATTGACAGATAATTGCTCTATATCAGAAACCGGTGATAAGGGATCTATGAGGGCGGAAGTAAAGAAACTTATAAGAGAGTTGGCTGCCAAAAATCCATATATTGAGAAGAATATTTTCAGAAGTGTGGAAAATGTCAGCCTTGATACAGTAATAGCCTACAAGAAGAACGGGGTAAAACACTCTTTCTTGGAGGACTACGATTAAGAGGTTATCTTGTATGAGTGAGAAAACTTTGAATATTATGGTAGCTACAGATCTCCACTTTCTTTCAAAGAGTATAAATGACGGTGGAGAAGCCTTTGCAAATGTGATAGCAAAGGGTGACGGCAAGGGAATGACATACATTGAAGAAATAGTGGATACATTCTGTGAAGAGGTAAAGAAAAGAAGACCTGATGCAGTCCTTTTACTGGGAGATTTGACTTTTAACGGTGAAAAGGTCAGCCATCTGGAGTTGTCACAAAAACTGAATAGTATAGTTGAAGAAGGGATCTCAATATATCTTATACCGGGAAACCATGATATAGATTATGAAAGAAGCTTCGGGTTTCGAGGAAATGAAATATATAAGGTTGACAGCGTAGGTGCGGAGGAATTTAGAGAAATCTATGCAAACTGCGGTTATAAAAATTATGTGTATTTTGATGAGCATTCAGGAAGTTATATTTCAAAGCTTAGGGATGATTTATATCTAATAATGTTGGATACCAATTCCTACCAATCAAATTATGTGAGCAAGGAAAGCCTTCTTTGGCTTGATAAGGCGCTTTTTGAGCTGTCAAAATCAGGTGCTGAAATACTTGCGGTGAGTCATCAAAATTTTCTGGAGCAAAATTATATGTTTACAGAAGGTTTTATGATTAAAAATGCGGATGAAATAGAAGAGCTTTATGCCAAATACAATGTAAAGCTTAATCTTAGCGGTCATATGCATATTCAGCATATTGAAAAGAATCTTATAACCGAGATCGTTACATCCTCATTGGCAGTGTCACCAAATCACTTTGCAAATATTATTTATGACGGTAAATCTTTTAAATATTTTACAGAATGTTTGAAGGTAGAGTCTGTAATAGATTTTGAAGATTACAGCAGGCATGAGTTTAAGGGAGTCGGAAGCAGACAGCTAAAAAAACTCTTTAATACTCATACATTTGAAAATGAGGAAGAGTGTGATATCGAAAAGATGGGAGAAGCTTTCTCACTATGAATGAGTGCTATTTTGCCGGAGAAGTTTTTGATTCCACAGGATTTGAAGAAGGAATAAAACTTTGGGAAGATCAACATGAAAGCTTCACATCTTTATATATAAAGAGTATACTGGATTCTGTATTCAAAGATCAGAATAATTTTAAATTGGATTTATAGAAAGGGGATACAATGGAAAGATTTGTAGATAGATTTTTAAGATATGTAAAGAAGAACACCAGATCTGATGAGAGTAAGGCGGGGATAGTTATTCCGTCTACACCTTCGCAGATGGAGTTTTTAGAGGAACTTAGTGGGGAGTTAAAGAGAATAGGTTTAGAAGACGTCAAGATAAATAAGAAGAATGCATTCCTTACAGCAACGGTTCCTGCAAATGTGGATAATGCTCCTGTAATAGGATTTATTTCACATGTGGATACAGCGGCTTTTAATGCGGAGAATATATCACCACAGATACATGAAAACTATGACGGAGGAGATATTGTGCTTGGAAACAGTGGATTTGTGCTTTCTCCTAAGGAGTTCCCTAATTTAAAAAATTACGTAGGTCAGACTCTTATCACTACTGACGGAACCACACTTCTTGGTGCAGATGATAAGGCGGGAGTTTGTGAGATTGTTTCAGCTATGGAGTATTTGATTGAAAATCCACAGATAAAGCATGGTAAACTAAGAGTTGCTTTCGGATGTGATGAGGAAATAGGTGTCGGAGCCAATAATTTTGATGTAGAGGACTTTGGTTGTGATTTTGCCTATACAATGGACGGAAGTTCTGTAGGTGAGCTACAGTTTGAATGTTTCAATGCTGCGGAGGCTAAGATTGATATATTAGGTAAGAGTGTACATCCGGGTGATGCCAAAAATAAGATGATAAATGCACTTACCATATCAAGAGATATTCAGATGGCTATGCCTCTTTTATCAGTACCTGAAACAACAGAGTGCAGAGAGGGCTTTATACATTTGGTAGAGGCGCATGGAGATGTGGAGAATGCAAGCCTTGTTTATATTATCAGAGATCATAACCGTGAACTTTTTGAGGATAAGAAGAACACTGTAAGAAAGATTTGTGAAGAAATTAATTCAAGATATGATATAGACAGGGTAAAGCTTGAGATACGTGATGAATATCGCAATATGGCTGATATCATAAAAATGATCCAAGAAGCGTTGATATTGCAACAAAGGCTATGGAAAATCTTGGAATAACAGTAAATAAGGATCCTATCAGAGGTGGAACAGACGGTTCCAAGATATCCTTTATGGGACTTCCTACACCTAATATATTTGCAGGTGGAGAGAACTTCCACGGAAGATTTGAGTTTGTAAGCGTTCAGTCAATACAAAAGGCTATAGATGTTATTGTGGAGATAGCGAAGATAGCGGCGGAGAAATAGTTATATATTTAAAATTAGTTTAGAAAACGGACATCAAAAATAGAAATGATGTCCGTTTTTATAGTTTTATAATTATTAGTAGTTTATTCTTCGAAATGTTCGCTTTCAATAAACTTTACAGGAGAAACTCCAATATTTTTTTAAATACTTTTTATAAAGTATTTGTAGTCGGTAAAACCAACTGCATCTGCCGCTTCATATACCTTTAAGTCATTACTATTTAATAGTTTGATAGCCTGTTGAATACGATATCTGTTTAAATAGTCGTTGAATGTATATCCTGTATATTGTTTTAGCTTGGTATTCAAGTAAGTGCAGGACATTCCACATTCTATGCTGATATCGGTAAGAGATAGTCTGCTTTGATATCTTGTGCGTATACTTTCGAGCATTAAATCTACATATCTGTTTGTATGAGGGGGCTCCTCACCGGAAATAAGATGCAGTCGAGCTTTTTCTATATCAATTTGTTTTTTATCTTGATTTAATTGCTGTAAATGACTTCTTTTAGCAATGATTTTTTCCAAAATAGGATATAGCTCATTAAAGTTTATAGGTTTTAACAAATAGTCGGAGACTCCCAGACTGATTGCCTTTTTTGCATAGGAAAATTCGGAATAGCCTGAAATAATAATTGTATCATAGCCATAAAGCTCTATGCTTTCCTCTATCATACTAAGCCCGTCTTTTTCAGGCATATTGATATCGACAATCACGATATCAGGCCTTTTTTCTTCGATTTGTTTCAACCCGTCATTGCCGTTTATTGCTTCCCCTACGACAACACAGTCATATTGACTCCACTTTGTCATAAACATCAAACCTTTACGGATAATATCTTCATCTTCAACAATTAATACTTTATTCATCCTCACTCTCCAATGTAAAAGGCAATCTAATGTTTACCACTGTTCCACGACAACTATCTATTTCAAGGCCATATTGGCTTCCGTAAAGCAATTTAATAACTCTGTGAGAATTATATAAACCTATATGCTCTTTGTAAATGGACTCTTTTTCCAGATTGTCTCGGAGCAATTGTAAATTAGCGGAATCAATACCCCTGCCATTATCCTCTACCGATATAATCAGTATATCATCCTTGTGTTTTGCTGCAATCTTTATATGAATCGTATCTATTAAACCGTGAGAAAGAGAATTTTCAACGATAGGTTGCAATAAAAGCTTAGGTATCAAACAGTCCTGTAATTCATCGGGTATATCAATACTATAAGTCAAACGTCTGTTGTAACGTAGTTTTTGCAGCATAAGATAGTCGTTAATGTATTCAATATCTGTTCCAAGTGCTACAACAGTGCTTCCATAATAAATACTATAACGCATTAATCCTGCAAATGCCAATACCATCTCTACCGCCTTTTCTTTGTCAATCATAATTTGATACTTTAAAGTTTCGAGGATATTAAATAAAAAATGTGGATTAAACTGTTCTTCAAGTTGCTTGATTTCCATGATACGCTTTCTTTCTGAAAGCTCGGAGTTGTTTTTTATTAAGGTTTCTTTTTCTGACAATATCTTATCAAATGATGAGAGTAGTATATTAAATTCTTCAAAAATAATCGGATTATCCGCTCTCTTTCCTTTACTCATTTGATCAGTCAATATAATGAGTTCTTCAATAGCAGATACATTTTTTTCGGAAATACGTTTGGTAATATAGGGAATCATAAAAAGCATTATAAGTGCTGATAATATTATAAATAATATACCGTAATAGAAAGAACGCCTTTGAATCTCTTTGGATATCATAGTATATAATGTAAATTGACCGTCAATAAAGGTATTGATATGTCCTTGATATCTTGTTCCGTTGATGTCAATATCACCGTCTTTTGAAAAGGTATCCATATATTTATCTGCAGGATATTTTAGGGTTAAATCTGCATTCCTCTTTCCGGTATAAAAAATAATATGATCATATCTGTCAGTTAATACAATACTGTCTATGGGAGAGCGCATAAACAAATATTCAAAATCCTTACTTAAAACATCAAAAAACAGGTATCCGACCGTTTCTTTACCATCCATGATTGCATGGGCAAATACCAGGCTTGATTCCTGTTCATAAGCATAATTCATTCGGCTGGGGGTGATATAGGTGTGATTTAAAGGAGCGGCTTTAATCTTTTCCAATACACGGCTCTCCAAAAACAGCTCTTTATTGCCTTCAAATAAATTGGAAGAGATGATATGTAGGTCCTTATCCAGTAATATAAAATTTGCCTTTAAATTTTGAGCATTTACAAAGCCATACAGGGTTTGATTAACTTTACTTAGTTTACTGTTGTCACCATCTGATAAAAGCCTAATAATATCTTCATCTGTGGATAAATTCTCCAGTTCAGAATCATAAACTAAAAACTGTTTTTCAAGTACCTGTAATAATTTTTTTGAGTATTCTTTTTGTTTTCAAGATTTTTCAATTACTTTAAAAATTAACGGAGAGAAAGGCTATCATCATAATAAACAATATGACAATAATAGATAAAGCATACCTTAAAAAAATGAGTACTCTATATTTTTTTATATGTAATACTTTTCATTCTTTCCCTCCGTTTATAATTAAATACTGATATCGCTTTTACCACTGATTTTAAAGAAAATCAATAATGATAAAATACTGGTTACTGTTAATATTGTAGAATAAGCCGCTGCATTACCAAAGCTACTTCTAATGACTTCAGCATAAATTGCGACCGTCAAGGTCTGAGTTTTACTTGTATATAAAATTATAGAAGAACTTAATTCACTTATTAAAGTGACCCAGCTCATGATTGCTCCGGATAAGACACCTGTCAGCATCATAGGTACTGTTATCTTCAAAAATGACTGCAATTCATTACAGCCTAAACTTACGGCTGCTTCCTCCACACTTGGACTGATTTGACCTATGATGGCGGTACTTGAACGAATTGTATATGGCATACGTCTTACAGATAATGAAATAATCATTAATATAGCAGTTCCGCTCAGTAGTAAAGGTTTGGTGTTAAATCCGTATAAGAATGCTATACCAAGTACAGAACCCGGTATAATATAAGGTAGCATGGTTAAAGTATCAAGTGTAGATGTAAAAAATGAACGTTTTCTTGCACTTAAGTAAGCAATTATAATGCCTAAAACAACAACTATAACTATTGCCAAAAATCCGAAAAGATAAGTGTTTAAAATAGCGGAGTTATTATTTTTTGATAATAGAGTGTTGTAATAATTTTCTAGTGTAAAACCGCCGGTATAAAGTCCGCCACTGCCGGTTTTCAAAAACGAAGTTGTTATAACAGTTAGCTGTGGAAGGATTGCTACAAATACTATACCATAGACTAAAAGGTGTACCAGTATATTTTTTACTCCACCTATTTTAACCGCTTCCATAGGTTTTAGTGCTGTCATCGAATAAGTGAATTTAGCACTTAAAAAGCGTTGTAAGAAAAATAAAAGCAGGGTGATACCGATAATTATCACACATAATGCAGCTGCAAAATGATCATCTGTACTGACCTCACCCATAAACTGACCGTAAATCATAACAGGGAAAGTTTTATAACCCTCTCCAATAAGCATTGGAGTTCCAAAATCGGAAAAAACTCGCATAAACACAAGTAAAGAACTTGCAAGTAATGTGGGTGTTACCAAAGGTACTATAATCAGTCTTACTCTGTCCCATAGATTGCAACCGAGACTTTCCGCAGCCTCAACCAAAGAGTTGTCAAGGCTTTTAAGGGCGCCTGAGGTGTACATATATACCAGTGGGAATGATTGCAGTGAAAAGACCAAAACTATACCGGCAAACCATAAATACCCGCAAATTTCACAGGCAGAATACTATTTATCACTCGTGTTATAAAGCCGTTTCTACCAAGTAGCTGTATCCATGCATATGCTCCGATAAACGGAGGTGATAAATATGACATGACAATCATTATATTTAAGTATTTGTTTCCTATGATTACAATAGAGCGGAGCAAATAAGCCATTATCAACCCAAGAAGAGTAGATATTAAAGTTGCTACAATAGTTACTTTGAAACTGTTTATCAAGGTGCTCCAATAGTATTTTTTTTGAAAAAACTTAGTAAAATAAGCAAAGCTTAAATTTCCGGAACCGGAAATTACACTTTTATATAAAATCAAAACTAAGGGATAAATAATGAATAAAACAGCGAAAGCCATAATAACGAAGGTAGATACACTCCATATATTCAGCTTCTTTTCTTTTATACCGTTCATATTACACCCCCTTGATCAAATTTCTTGTACCGTCACCAGTAAATACATTAATCTTTTCAGTTTGTAACTTTAAATAGACGGTGCTGCCATCCGGTATAGCTTCCAATGCATCCGAGGCCTGAATTAATTCTACCTCCTTGCCGTTTTCAAGCTCTATAAAATAGTTGGTGTTGATTCCCAAAAAGACACTGCTCTTAATTACACCTTTGATTCCGTCTTTATTATCTCTGCTTAAGATAAATTCCTCGGGACGGATGGAAACACTGACTTCTTCCATGTCTGTACATTCTTCAGACAGATTGTTCATTGCAAAAAATGCATCAAAAATCTTGATTCCTTGTTCGGATTGATTTTTAATTACATAACCGTCCAAAATATTGGATTGTCCGATAAAAGTTGCTACAAATGTATTTGAAGGTCTTTGATAAATTCTCTTAGGTGTGTCTATTTGCTGTATAACACCTCCGTTCATAACAGCTATTCTGTCTGATACCGCAAGTGCCTCTTCCTGATCATGTGTAACATAAACTGTTGTAATGCCGATTTGTTGCTGAATACGTTTAATGGCATTTCTCATTTCAACTCTGAGCTTTGCATCCAAATTACTTAGAGGCTCATCCATCAACAGGACTTCAGGATGTATGACGATTGCTCTGGCAAGAGCAACTCTTTGTTGCTGCCCACCGGAGAGCTTTACAGGCATTCTGTCTTTTAAGTGATCGATTTTAACTATTTTTAAAATTTCGTTTACCTTTTCCTCAATTTCCTGTTTACTCATTTTCTTGCGTTTTAAACCGAAGGCTACATTATCTTTTACTGACATATGTGGAAAGATGGCATAATTTTGAAAAACCATACCCATATTTCTTTTATTGGTAGGAATATTATTAATAAGCTTTTCATCAAGCCTTATTTCTCCACCTTCAATGGAATTAAAACCGATAATCATTCGTAACAGAGTTGTTTTTCCACAGCCGGAGGGCCCGAGAAGTGTAAAAAACTCACCCTCTTTTATATTTAGTGATAAACCGTTTATAATTGTATCTTTTCCGAATCTTTTTAACCACGTTCTCAATATTAATTGCTACACTCATATTTTTCTCCTAAATAAAGGTAAAAGGGCTTGATGCTTTTAGAGATAAAATTTTCCCTTACTGCAACAGCCCTTCAACCCACTTTTTGTTTTTAATTTTATATTTGATAAATTCTATCTTTAGTTCATTGAACTTTCTATATGCTCTGTGAACATTGTAGTGATCTCAGTCTTATGTTCAGCAACCCAGCCTTCATCATATTTATCAAATAACTTGATCTCTGATTGTGGTTTCATGTAATCCGCTAATTTCACATCTGCTCTTAATGGTCTAACGGTCAAGTTCTGACCGACATAAGACTGTACTTGCTCAGACAACATAAAATCAACAAATTTTTTTGCATTTTCCGGATGCTTGCAGTTTTTCAAAATCTGTACTGATTCTCCCGGGAAAATAGCTCCCTCTTTAGGGAATACAACCTCTACCGGAGCTCCGTCTTTTACATAACTTGCAGCAGGATCTTCCCAAGTTAAACCGACGATATACTCACCTTCTGCAACTCCCTTATAAACCTGGCTGGAACTGTTACACATCTTACCGTCTAAATTCTGTAAGAACTTATCAACATAAGCCCAAGACTCATCAGAGAGTGGATCTTGGTCTTTTCCCATACCGTAGAGCATTGCCATCAATGATTGGAAAGCTGAACTTGAGTTAACCGGGTCACCGAAAGCAATCTTTCCCTTAAGTTCAGGATTTAGTAAATCAGCAAATCCTTCGATTTTCATATCTCCGGCTAAATCCTTATTGACAATCATAACTGTAGGATCGGCAAAGGCCGGTGTGAAATATCCGGTGGTGTTTCTAGCAGGCTCTATCATATTGTCATTTTCGGATGACACATATTCTTCAAACAATTCTTTTGAAGAAGAGAGCATTGTTTGATCTGCCGCCCAAAAGATATCACCAAGTGGATTTTCCTTTTCTGATTGAGCTCTCTTTAACAATTCACCTGTACCTGCAACAACTACTTCGACTTTAATACCTGTTGCATTCTCAAATTCCGGTATAACTGCATTGTTAAGTGCCTCACTTCTTGCTGTATAAACAACCAGAACTTTTTCTTCTTGAGAGTTCTCAGATTTTTCAGCTGCTTTTGTTGTTTCGGTAGCTGAAGTTTCGCTTTTTTCTGTTTTTTCCTCAGGCTTACTGCCGGAGCAGGCCATGAGGCCAAAAGACAGAACTGAGCATAATAAAGCTGCTTTTAGTATCTTTTTCATTCTTTTCCTCCTGAAAATTACGAACTATATGTTTATGTTTGTTTGTAGTTTAGCAGTTTTATATTAAAAAAATATAACCTATTTTTAGACAAGAAAGGTGGAAAAATAAAAAAACTATCCAAGCAAAGGTGGATAGTAAATTTAAAAACTGTCAAGACCTATAAAGATTTTGACAGTTATTAGTTTAAAATTATCATATGTAAGTTGATATGTTAAATCACAAAGTCATTTCCGGGATCCTCTACTATCAGATCGGCAATGGAAATATTATCAAAATATTCGTTTATCATTTTTGAGAGTTTACTCCACATATCAATAGTGCGGTATTCGCTTGTACGATACATGCTTTCAGTATCTTCATCATCAATCATTATATTTTCTTCTGCAATTCTAAGTACCTCACCGACAGTGATATCACTTGGATGTCCGGTTAGTTTGTAGCCGCCGCCTTTACCGCGCAGTCCTACAACAAGCTTATGCTTTACAAGAAGTTTTATTATACTTTCCAGGTACTTTTCTGAAATGTCCTGTCTTTTGGCAATGTCACGTAATGGTATAAAGTCATCGGATTTATTTTCTGTCAAATCAATCATAACAAGAAGTGAATATCGCCCTTTTGTTGAAATTTTCATATGATTCACCTACTCCTTAATTTATAATCCTATTATACAGGTAGGTAATAGGTAAATCAAGCAAATAATAAGACAGAAATGAAAATAGTGATGTAACAGTTTATATTACCCTATATAAAGGTCTTTGTATTCATCTCTGTTTTTTTCAAACCATTTTACCGCATAAGAACATGTAGCCTTTATTTTTTTATTGTTTGATTTTGCATAGTCTATGACCTCAAGCATAAGTTTTGCGGCAATTCCCTGACCGCGAAGAGAGTCATCAACAAATGTATGGTCTATAACTATTGTGTTATCATCCAAATTCGGGAAAGTAACCTCGGCGATTACATTTCCTTTTTCATCATTCATATATATTCTGTTATCAGCTATATTAAACATAGTACCTCCAATATTTATTATTTTAAGTTAAGATTAGCATGTAGAATATAAAAGTCAAGAGCTATTGAAAAACATAAATTTTTGTAGTATATTAAGTATGACAAGTGAGAAAAGATATTTAATCACGGTAGTTTGACAGTTGAATAAAAGAAAAAATCTTGTAGGCCCTGAAAAGCCTATATTTTTTTGTCAAATTTTCTTCATTTTTATGTGGCTATTTGCGGTTATTTATGGTATAATTAGCGTATGGAGGAATTAATTTATGAAACTAACATGTGCCGGAACAAAAAAGTCACCTAGTTATTATATTCAAAAATCTGTGCGTATAGGAAATAAAACCACTACTAAGACTGTAGAACGACTTGGAAGTATCGAAGAAATTAGGGCACGATGTGGAGAGCAAGATCCCCTTGAATGGGCAAAGGCATATGTCAGAAAGCTGACCATTGCTGAAAAGGAGACGAAAAAGGGAGTTCTGCTTAAATTTTCTTCATCCATGCTCATAGATAAAGATGTTCGTAACTCCTGCAATGCGGGGTACCTTTTTATTCAAGATATCTACTATTCCCTTGGCTTGGATAAGATTTGCAACACTATAGCAGAAAAATATAAATTCGATTATGACCTAAATGACATTCTTTCCATGCTTGTTTATTCAAGAATTATTGCACCTGGCTCCAAACTTTCTTCTCTTGAAAGCTCTCAAAAATTTCTTGAGCAACCTAAATGCGAATTGCACCAGGTGTACAGAGCTCTTGAAGTAATCGCAAATGAAAACGACTTCTTTCAGTCTGAGCTATACAAGAACTCACAAAACCTAGTGAACCGTAACAAGGAAGTACTTTATTACGACTGCACAAACTATTATTTCGAGATTGAAGAGGAAGACGATTTTAGAAAGTATGGGATTTCAAAAGAGTATCGTCCTAATCCCATTGTCCAAATGGGTATGTTCATGGATGCTGATGCTATACCTTTGGCCTTTTCTATCTTTGAGGGCAACCAAAACGAACAGCCCTCTATGTCTCCGCTTGAACAGAAAATTATAAAAAGACTTCGGCACTTCAAATTTTCATTGTATGTACAGATGCCGGGCTTTCCTCCACTTCAAACAGAAAAACTTAACAGCATTCAAGGGAGAGGATTTGTAACAACACAGTCTATAAAAAAGCTCAAAGGTTTCTTACAGGATTTCTGTCTTGCTGATGAGGGATGGTATCTTCCCGGCAGCAATAAAAAATATAAGCTTAGTGAGCTTGATGAAGAAGCCGATTATGACAAGGTTTTTTATAATGACAGATGGATTAATGAGGACAATCTTGAACAGCATCTTATTGTTACTTATTCCATCAAATATCGTAATTATCAGAGGACCGTAAGAGAGCGTCAAGTTGAAAGAGCAATAAAGTACATAGAGTCGCCATCTAAGCTTACAAAGAACAGAGCCAATGACCCAAAACGATTTGTTGAACAGGGGCATTGCACCCCGGATGGTGAAGTTGCCAGTAAAACAATCACCTCATTAAACCAAAAACAGATTGATAACGAAACCAAATACGACGGATTTTACGCTGTCTGTACAAACCTTGAGTGTGATGTATCAAGTATTATTAAAATCAATCAAAGAAGATGGGAAATTGAGGAATGCTTTCGCATCATGAAGACTGAATTTAAATCCAGACCTATATATCTATCCAGAAAAGATAGAATAACAGCTCACTTCACTACCTGCTTTACAGCTCTGGTTATTTATAGAATTCTTGAGCAAAAGCTAAAGGAAAAATACACCTGTGAAGAACTAATAAATACAATACGTTCCATGGATATGATGATCGCACCTGGAGAAGGATATATCCCGACCTACACTCGCACCGATATCACGGATGCTCTGCACGATGCTTTTGGATTTAGAACAGACTACCAGATAACATCTCAGAAAAATATGAGAAAAATTTTAAATCAGACTCGAAAAAGAAAAAAATAACCACATACTTTTTCATTAAGAAAGCCCCACAAACAGCGTATTTACACTACTTGTGAGGCTTTTACTCTCTTTCAACTGTCAAAGACGGGAATATAAAAGTCAAGAGCTATTGAAAAACATAAATTTTTGTAGTATATTAAGTATGACAAGTGAGAAAAGATATTTAATCATAGTGTTACAAACGAAAAAGCCACGAGTTGCAGCTCGTGGCTTTTTCTATTCTTTTTTGCAAGGTAGCTTACACCTTAGCAGGTTGCCTATTACTTATCTCCATCCAGCCATTTGCAGATATAATGGCAGATTATACCTGCCACGATAGAGATGATCAGTGAGAAAAATATATCAATCATGTGCTACACCTCCCTTCTCTGCCGAGTATAGGAGTGGCAACATAATAAGTATAACATGGGGTAGAGAACGCTGTAAATGCCGGGCATTCAAATCATATTGACAGCAATATGTCTTTATGCTACTATTACCTAGATGCTGCTGTGGCACAGGTGGTAGCGCACCTCATTGGTAGTGAGGAGGTCACGGGTCCGAGTCCCGTCAGCAGCTTTATAGTCTTGAGTTTCAAGGCTTATTTTTTTGTCCAAATACAAAAAAGCAGGTTTCCCTGCTCGTTTTATACATAGCCGTATAGTCCTCTTACGCTGACTTCGCCGCTGATAATTCTTTTTATTTTCCCTTCCGCATTTACAAGCAGTGCACCTGTTTCATCAATTCCAAGAGCAACTCCTTGGCAAATTCCTTTAGGGTCAAGTATCTTCACGTCTTTGCCGATATTTACCAAATGATTTTCATAGTTTTCCTTCAGTCCGCTCATATCACCGGTTTTTAGAAAGATATTCATATTTTTGTAGAAATGATATATAACAGCTGCAATCAATTTTGCTCTATCCGCTAAAATACCGGTTTCAAGTAAAAGAGATGATGCCATATCTTTTATATCATCAGGAAATTCCTTATTATTAACATTTATACCCATTCCGGAAATAATGTATTTTATACCGTCCATATCTGAGCTCATTTCTGTAAGTATACCTGATATTTTCTTTGAATTTATGACTATATCGTTAGGCCATTTGATAGTGGCGTTTATAGGGTAAAGCTCTTCTATAGCATCACAAATGGAGACAGCGGTTACAAGAGTGATCATAGAGGCCTTTTCTACAGCCATCTCAGGCTTTATACAAAGGCTCATAAAGATACCGACTCCGGTAGGTGAACTCCAACTTCTTCCCATTCTGCCTTTTCCCAAAGTTTGCATATCGGCTACTACAAGAAAGTCGGAATTTATCGTGTCAGCCATCAGTCTGGCGTAGTTATTGGTAGAGTCGACTTCATCAAGATATATTATCTGTGGCGCATCGGAGAGTTTATAAGAATTTATATTTTGCTCTATTTCCACTTGATTTAGAATATCGCTTTTTGCCAAAAGAAGATAGCCTTTGTTATTGATGGATTCTATATTGTAGCCGTCTTTTTTGAGTGCGGAAATAGCCTTCCATACGGCAGTCCTTGAAACACCGAGATTTGCAGAAATATACTGCCCTGAAACATGATTCTTGTTTGCAAGCAGGATTTTTAAAACTTCATTCTTTAACATATTTCTCCTTATAGGTCATATAAAAAATAATGTATCAAGTGGGATTCGAACCCACAGTCTTCAGAGTCGGAGTCTGATGCGTTATCCAATACGCTATTGATACAAACAAATATTACAAAATTATATCATTTTTTATAATAAATTGATAGGTGCTTTTTACAATAATATTTGATAAAATAATATCTGAGTCAAAAGTCCGCAAGTTAGATATAGATGGATTTTGACCTTGATAGACTTATGTATTAGTTTTAAAAAAGAGGCGTTATGAGAAATAAAAAAATAATGATGGGAATAGGTATTATGGCAGTGATGATGGCAGTGGCTACAGGCTGCAATAATACAAGTACGGCGGTAAGCACTGAGGAGACTACTACAGTTCCTGAGTCTACAATGTCGGAAGAAGAAAGAGTATTATCAGATTATAAAACTTATGGTATGCAAAAGGATCCGATTCCGGGAATCTTAGAGTTGGTTAAGGCATATCAGTATGCAAAGGTCAATGCCGATGCCAGAAGAATGTACAATGTTTGGAAGAAGTGATGAGAACGGACTTGCTGAGTTGCAGGCAAAACTCACCGATGAGGCAAAGGCATATGAAGCATTTGATGACACGGTTACTTATGTAACAAAGGGATATGAAGATAACTCATATGTGGTATTTATAAGTTCAAATGTAAAGTTCCATGATATTGATACAAAGGCACCTATGCTTACATGGGCTTATGTAAAGGAAGAGCCAAAGGATGCTTTCTATATGGTGGAGACTGAGAATATGACAGATGAAGAGAGACAGTTCGTAGAGGAAGTGTCAAAGTCGGAGGATATTATTGCTCTTGATGCACAGATGAGAAAGGAACTTGCAACAGCGGTAACAAGTGATATACAGCTTGGAACACTTTATTCTATCTGGGTACAGAATGCGGCCACAAGTGAAAGCAGTGCGGCGGCAGAAAGCACAGAGATCGAGGCAATTGTAGAGGAAAGCACAGTGGAGAGCATTACAGAAACCGGCAAAGAGGAAGCTAATGTATCTATATCGGAGACAAAGAGCGGAAACTGATATGGATGTAAAAGATTTTTGTTATGATCTGCCACAGGAACTTATAGCACAGGACCCGCTTGAAGACAGAGCATCCTCAAGACTTTTAGTACTTGATAAAGTAAGCGGTGATATAAGCCATAAGCATTTTTTTGATATTATAGATTATTTAAATGAAGGCGATTGTCTGGTACTTAATGAGACTAAGGTAATACCTGCAAGACTTATGGGTGTAAAAAAGGATACCGGAGCGGCAATAGAAATACTGCTGTTAAAGAGAAAGTCAAAGACTGCATGGGAATGTCTTGTAAAGCCCGGGAAGAAGTGCAAAATCGGTGCAAAGATAGACTTTGGTGAGGGATTACTTTCAGGAACTATAACAGATATAGTTGAGGAAGGAAACAGGATCATAGATTTTGAGTTTGAAGGGATTTTTGAAGAAATCTTAGATAAGCTTGGTAGTATGCCGCTTCCTCCATATATTACACATGTACTGAAGGATAAAAACAGATATCAGACAGTGTATGCAAAGAATGAAGGCTCTGCGGCGGCACCTACAGCAGGTTTGCATTTTACAAAGGAGTTACTTGACAAAATTGAAAAAAAAGGTATCAGACTTGCAAAGGTCACTTTGCATGTAGGACTTGGTACTTTTAGACCTGTGAAGGTAACGAATGTAAATGAACATCATATGCACTCCGAGTTTTTTCAAATATCAAAAGAGGCTGCGGATATTATAAACAGCACAAGAGAAAGTGGAAAAAGAGTTATATGTGTGGGAACCACAAGTACCAGAACTATAGAAAGTGCGGCGGATGAAAACGGCCATTTGGAAGAAAAGTCCGGATGGACAGATATTTTCATATATCCCGGATATAAGTTTAAGGTTTTGGATGCCCTTATTACAAACTTCCATTTACCTGAGTCAACTTTGGTAATGCTTGTAAGTGCATTGGCAGGAAGAGAAAATATATTGCATGCTTATGAGGAGGCTGTAAAGGAGAGATACAGATTCTTCAGTTTCGGGGATGCGATGTTTATAAATTAATATTTTATATTTTTAGAAAGGGTTTTTATGAAGACGAGAAAAAGCATTGTGGCATTATTGGTTCTTTCAATGATCATTGGACTTATGAGCTTTAGCGTATATGCCGCAACAGTAAGAAAAGTATCTACAAGCAATTACACACCGCAGCAGACTGAGCCTGCTACAAGAATCTATGTAAGCAAGATGAGTAAGGAGCTTACACTTATAGCTGACAACAAGATTGTCGGTAAGTGGCCATGCAGCCTTGGTGAGTTTTCGGCAAACGGAACCAAGCAAAAGGAAGGCGACAGAACAACTCCGAATGGAGATTACTATATCTGTGTAAGAAATGATAAGAGTGCATATCATTTATCCCTGGGGCTTTCTTATCCTGATAAGGCGGCAGCCGACAGAGGATTTGCACAGGGAATTATCACACAGGAAGAAAAGGATGCTATCTATACAGCTATAGATAAAAAGGTATGTCCTCCATGGAATACAGCTCTCGGCGGAGCTATAATGATTCATGGAAATTATCAAAAGGGTATACCTACAGCAGGTTGTGTGGCTGTAAGCAATGACGTAATGGATATTATCTGGCCGTATGGACAGCTTGGAATCAAGGTTTCGGTAGGACCATAAAGATATAGGGCATGTTATAGGCTTTGTCTATAATATGCCTTTTTTAAATAGAGAGCAGTATATTATTACTGTTTATATTACAAACTTTTGGTAAAGGAAGTATAGGATGAATATTAGAAAAGCAATTCCTTCTGATTATAACAGGATAATGGAGATATATGCTATTGCAAGGGAATATATGAAAAATAGCGGCAATCCAAATCAGTGGAAGGACAGTTATCCCGAAAAAAATATCGTAAATAAGGATATAGAAGAAAAAATAGGCTATGTATTGGAAGATAATGGTCATATTTTTGCCTGTTTTGTATTTATAAAGGGCTATGAAAAGAGCCAAGAACTTAAATTTCCTTCTGATAAGGAGTATGGGATAATACATAGAGTGGCAAGTGATGGAAGTAAAAGAAATATTGTAAGCCGTATAGTAGATTTTGCAAAAAAGGAAATGTCTATTTTAAGAATAGAAACCCATGAGGATAATAAAACTATGCAAAAAGCTGTGGAAAAACTTGGGTTTAAAAGACTTGGAATAATACAGCTTGATGATAAAAGTCATAGGATTTTGTATGAATTAAAGGAGGATGTATGATCAGACATGTAGAAGCAAAAGATTTGGACAGATTGGCACAGATAGAGGCGGATTCTTATCCTAAAGCAGAGGCGGCAAGTAGGGAAAGCATAAGAAAGAGAATGGAAAGTTTTCCGGAGTGCTTTTGGATACTGGAAGAGGATGGGATTATAAAGAGCTTTATAAACGGTATGGCTACCGATGAAGAGGACCTGACAGATATTATGTATGATGATGCTTCTATGCATAAAAAAGACGGAGAGTGGCAGATGATATTTTCTGTAGTTACAGAAAAACCTTACAGAGGCCAAGGACTTGCCGGCTCAGTGATGAATAAGGTAATAGAGGATTGCAGGGAGAGAGGAAGAAAAGGAATAGTACTTACCTGTAAAGACGGACTCAGACTTTTCTATTCAGAATTCGGTTATAAGGATGAAGGTATATCCCAGTCAAATCATGGTGACACTATCTGGTATAAGATGAGACTGACATTCTAGGTGGAATATATAAGAGCCGATGAGATCAAAACGATTTCACCGGCTCTTATTTTATTTGTAGATATCATCATCCACCAGATTTTGCACATAGTCAATGAAAAGCTTGATGGTCGGATAGGATTTTTTAATATTCATATAGTGTAATGAAAAATGTCTCATATTCGCATTATCAAGCGGATAGGTTATAACCTTATCGCTGTCCAATAAATTTTGAGTGGAAAATCTTGAACAGATGCTGATGCCAAGCCCGTGAACTATCATCTGCTGTATGGATTCAAGGTCGTTTGTCTGTGCAATAACATTCAGATCGCTTTTCTTTATGCCAAGGCCTTCAAGAAGTTTGCTGGCTACAAACTGTGTGCCGGATCCGTTTGATCTTAAGATCATAGGATACTTTAAGATATCCGATATTTTTGCACGGCTTTCTTTCAGCTTTTTATACTCCTCGGTGGCCGGTGTAACAAGCATAAGATGATCGGGACATACTTTCAAGCTCTCACAAAGCGGTGAGTTTATGTCTTTGCCGGTAAAAGCTATATCAACGCTGTCACTAAGCAAAAGTTCAGCAATTTCATCACTGCTTCCCTGCCAGATACTAAAATGCATCTCAGGATATTTCTCTTTAAAGCCTGCAATAATCTCCGGCAGAAGATAGCCTGAAGGTATTGAAGATGCACCTATATGTAACATACTTCTTGATGACTGCTGTAGTGAGAGAACAGCCTGATCCTTTGTTTCCACTATTTTTCTGGCATAGGAGAGGAAGGTCTCGCCCTCAGGTGTGAGAGTAATGGATTTAGTGGTTCTTAAAAGCAACTTTCTTCCAAGATCATCTTCTAAGTTTTGAACATGTGAGCTTATAGTTGACTGTGACAGATATAAATATTTTGCCGCCTGTGAAAAACTCTTTAATTCAGCGGTGGCCACGAATGCCTCCAGTTGTCTAAATTCCATAAATTATCTCCTTTAATGCTTGTATGCAGTATTTTATTTCTTCCAAATTATTATTATGTCCAAAGGAAAATCTTATACTTCCTTTCGGGTAGCTCCCAAGACTTCGGTGTGCTATCGGTGCACAATGAAGTCCTACTCTTGTCTGTATGCCGTATGTATCTTCAAGCATATATGCAATATCGGACGGATCTCTTTGTTTTATATCAATTGACACAACAGCAGCTCTGTTTAGAGTGGAGTCTTTACCGAATACTTTTATCTCGGGTATATCAGATATGCCGACTAAAAAAGCTTCTGTAAGAATAAGTTCTTTTTTTAATATATTTTCCATACCGGTTTCGTTGATATATTTTAGGGCTGCATTCAGTCCGTATATTCCCGGTATATTCAAGGTACCGGATTCAAACCTGTCGGGCATGAAAGCAGGGATATCCAAAGTGTGGGATATACTGCCTGTACCTCCGGATATAAGAGGTTCTATTCTTTCTATCATATGTTCTTTTAATATAAATCCGCCTATTCCCTGAGGACCGAGTAATGACTTATGGCCTGTAAAGGTAAGCGCATCTATATTCATGGTTTCCATATCAATTGGGAAAAGTCCTGCTGTCTGTGCCGAGTCGACTATAAAGTAGAGTTTGTTTTCTCTGCAAAATTTTCCCACTTCAGCTAGAGGCATCAAAGTACCGCAGATATTTGAGGCATGAGTCATTACAACAGCCTTGGTATTCGGTTTCAACATTGAATAAAGTGATGAGGTATCAAGTGAGCCGTCAGGAAAGCAGGGGATATTGTCATAGCTGATGCCGGTTGAAGAGAGTTGCTTTAAAGGCCTCATCACGGCATTATGCTCCATAGATGATGTCAATATATGGTCCCCGTTCTTTAAGAGTCCCTTTAGTACAATATTCAATGATGTAGTAATATTTGCGGTGAAAATAACGTTTTTACAGTCCCCTCCATTAAACATTGAGCATAGGAGCTGTCTGGTCTCATACAAAATATCTTCTGCCTTATATGCATCTTTATATCCCGAACGATTTACATTTGAGCCGACATTTTGTATATAATCAAGCATGGATTCACCGACCTTTGCAGGCTTGGGATATGAAGTTGCGGCATTGTCAAAATAAATTCTTTTCAAAAAGTCACCTCACGAAATATTTGAAGCACAAATAATTATATCTCAATTATAGTTTTATTTATAGACAAAGTCAATAAATGGTTGTGTAAGATTAGTTAATCATATAAATAATATTTAGATTACATGTTATAATTATAAAAAATATTTAGTTTTTTATTTAGAAAACATTAAGGAGGAGAAATGAAGAACGAAAAAATTGTGATCGGAGTAACGGGAATTATTATCGGAATAATTGCCGTAGTTCTGGTAAAGCTGGGTAATCCTGCCAACATGGGATTTTGTATTGCCTGTTTTATAAGGGATACAGCAGGCGGACTTGGACTTCACAGAGCGGAGCCTGTACAGTATATCAGACCGGAGATAATGGGACTTGTCCTTGGAGCCTTCGGAGTGGCATTTGCCAGAAAGGAATTCAGTGTAAAGGGCGGTTCAAGTCCTTTGCTCAGATTAGTGCTTGGATTTTTTGTAATGATAGGATGCCTTATGTTTTTGGGATGTCCTTTTAGAATGATCCTTCGTATTGCAGGCGGAGATCTAAATGCAATTGTAGGTCTTTTGGGATTTGTCTGTGGAATAGTAGCGGGAATAGTATTTTTAAACAAGGGATATTCACTTGGAAGAACTTATAAACAGGAGCAGGTACAGGGATTTGTAATGCCGATAGTACAGATAGTTTTAATTGTTTTGGTTATTGCGGCACCTGCATTTATCTTCTTTACACCTGCTGACGGAGGTCCGGGAGCAAAGCATGCGGCAGTTATCGTTTCACTTGTTGCAGGTCTTATCGTTGGTGGTCTTGCACAGTATACAAGACTTTGCATGGTTGGAGGAATAAGAGATTTTATCCTCTTTAGAGAAACAAGACTTTTGATCGGATTTGTGGCAATATTTGTGGTGGCTCTGGTAGGAAATCTCGTACTTGGAAAGTTTAATTTGGGATTTTTGGAGCAGCCTGTAGCACATAATGACGGACTTTGGAATTTCCTTGGAATGTTGCTTGCAGGATATGGATGCTGCCTTCTTGGTGGATGCCCTCTCAGACAGCTTGTACTTACAGGTGAGGGAAATACGGATTCAGCTTTTACATTCCTTGGATTGTTTGCAGGTGCGGCATTTGCACATAACTTTGCACTTGCGGCATCAGGCAAGGGACCGAGTGCAAACGGAAAAATAGCCGTTATTATAGGACTTGTTGTAGTAACAATAATTGCGGTAGCAAATACGATGAAAAAGGAGAATGCATAATGGTAGATGCAAGAGGATGCTCATGTCCTGAGCCTGTAATAATGATAAAGAAAGCTCTGGCAAGCAAAGAGAGCAGATATGAAATGATGGTAGACAGTAAGAATGCTCTGGAAAATGTCACAAGATTTGTAAAGGGTGAGGGCTATAATGTGGAAGTTACAGAGGAAAACGGTGAGTACAAACTGGTAATCGGCAAATGATCAAGAAATATATAGCCACTTTCTTTTCACATTTCGGAGCTATAAGATTTGAAAGGGAGCTTAGAGCGAGAGGTATAAAGGGTATCGTGAAACCCGTACCCAGAACGTTAAGCTCTTCTTGCGGAACCTGTGTGGAGTTTGAAATTGATACGGGAGCAAGTGAAAAACTCTCGGATGAAAAAGCTGTCTTTTATTTAAAAGATAATGAACTTAAGATCAATGATAAACATAATGAAATAGAGCAAGTGGCTGAAATATCCGAAGAGGGATACAGGAGAATATATACAGCGAAAGAATAGTGATACAGGATCTGTTTTACAATCTCCGGAGCGCCCCTGTGGCGATGGAGATTGTAAAAATAAATATCCTATAGATTATATAATAATAAAAATAAAAAAATAATTTTAATCTTTTTAAAAAAATATGTTGACAACAACTTTTATATATTGTATTATATCGAAGTGTTCAAAAAACACAGAAAATAAAAGCGCCTTTAGCTCAGTTGGTAGAGCAGTAGACTCTTAATCTATTTGTCCAGGGTTCGAGTCCCTGAAGGCGCATGAAGGTCCTACTTGATAGACAGTGAGCTATTGGGAAGGGCTTTTTTTGTTGTATAATAAATAAAATTAGGTTATAATTAAGGATAATGCTTAAACGCAAAAAGCGGTCATTTTGTTTCGACTTTGTGCAAAGGAGTTTAATATGCTAAGAGTTGGTATGCTAACAAGCGGAGGAGACTGTCAGGCCTTAAATGCAACAATGAGAGGTGTGGCAAAGAGTCTTTATAAATCTGATAAAGAGGTGGAAATAATAGGTTTTCTTGAAGGCTACAAGGGACTTATGTATGAGGAATACAGAGTAATGAAACCTTCGGATTTTTCGGGTATATTGACAACAGGTGGAACTATGCTTGGAACCAGCCGTCAGCCTTTCAAACTTATGAGAGAGCCTGATGCAAACGGCATGGATAAAGTGGAGGCAATGAAGTCAACTTATAAAAAGTTAAAACTTGACTGCCTTGTTGTGCTGGGTGGAAACGGCTCACAAAAGACAGCAAACCTCTTAAGTGAAGAGGGATTAAATGTTATAGGTCTTCCAAAGACCATAGACAATGACCTTTACGGCACCGATATGACATTCGGTTTTCAAAGTGCTGTGGAAATAGCCACAAATGCTATCGACTGCATACATACTACAGCGGCTTCTCACAGCAGAGTCTTTATTGTAGAGGTAATGGGACATAAGGTAGGCTGGCTTACACTGTATGCAGGTCTTGCAGGCGGTGCGGATATTATTTTGATACCTGAGATACCTTATGATATCAAAAAGATAGCGGAAGCTATAAAGACAAGAGAAAAGGAAGGCAAGAAATTTACCATACTTGCAGTGGCAGAGGGTGCAATATCAAAGGAAGATGCCGCCCTTTCAAAAAAAGAATTAAAAAAGAAGAAATTAAAAGATGCAGGCAGATATCCTTCCATAAGTTATGAAATAGGGGATATGCTCAGTGCCGAGATTGATGTGGATGTAAGAGTTACGGTTCCCGGACACACTCAAAGAGGTGGAGATCCAAATCCGTATGACAGAGCATTGTCTACAAGACTGGGCGCACATGGAGCCGAGCTTATACTCGAAAAAAAGTTTGGTCGACTTGTGGTATTAAAGGGTACTGAGGTTACCGATATTGCTTTAAATGAGTCTGCCGGCAAATTAAAATATGTGGATCCCGAGTCTTCACTTGTAAGAGAGGCAAGACTTGTGGGAATAAGCTTTGGCGACAAATAGAAAGGAAGCAGATGGCTTATACAGCATTATATAGGAAGTTTCGACCTTCAAATTTTGATGAGGTAGTAGGTCAGGAAGCTATAACAAGAACTTTAAAAAATCAGTTAAGGACCGGAAGAATATCACATGCCTATCTGTTTTGCGGTACCAGAGGAACCGGAAAGACAAGTATAGCAAAGATAATGGCAAGGGCACTTAATTGTGAAAATCCTACAGATGCAGGACCATGCAATGAATGTCCTACATGTAAGTCAATACTCAGTGAGGCTTCCATAAATGTTGTGGAGATAGATGCGGCTTCCAACAATGGTGTTGATAATATAAGAGATATAAAGGAGCAGGTACAATATCCGCCTACATTCGGAAAGTATAAGGTATTTATTATAGATGAGGTACATATGCTTTCCACAGGCGCATTTAATGCACTTTTAAAAACGCTTGAAGAACCACCGCAATATGTTATATTTATTCTGGCAACCACAGAGGTGCATAAGCTGCCGGTTACAGTGCTTTCAAGATGCCAAAGATATGACTTTAAAAGAATCGGTATCGATACCATATCTGAGAGACTAAAGCGTCTTTGTAAGAGCGAGGGTGTTGATATAGAAGATAAAGCACTTAATTATATTGCAAAAGCTGCAGACGGAGCTATGAGAGATGCTCTCAGTCTTTTAGATGAATGTATTTCATTTTTACAAAATGAAAAGATAAGCTATGAGGCGGTTCTGGATATACTTGGGGCTTCGGATATCAGTGTATTTAATGAACTTCTGGACGGAATACTTGCAGGCAATACCATAGAGGTGTTAAAGAGGCTGAATGATTCCATAATAGACGGAAAGGAGATCGGACAGTTTGTGACCGATTTTCTATGGTATCTTAGAAATATTCTTATACTTAAGTCTACACAAAATGACAGTTCTTTGGTGGATATGTCAGAGCAGAACTTACAAAATTTAAAAGAAAGAGCAAATACTGTTTCCAAAGAAACACTTATGCGTTATATTAGAAATTTGTCGGAGCTGTCCAATAAATTAAAGACAGCTACACAAAAAAGAGTTGTGGCAGAGCTTGAATTTATAAGACTTATGACTCCTGAGATGGAGGACAATCTGGACAGTGTACTTGACAGACTCTCAAGGCTTGAGTCCGGAGTAAGACCGGCAAATACGGTGCAAAGAAATGTGGAAGTAACAGAAGATATTCCCGTAGTAGAGGAAGTGATAGAACTTCCGAAAGCTACCTATGATGATTTCATGGCGATAAAAAAAGAATGGAACAGTATAGTGGAACACCTTGGAGGCAAGGCGGGAAGCGTATATAAGGAAGCAGAGATAGAGCCTATAAAAGAGGGCGGTATCGATGTTATTTTTTCAAATAAGATGTTTTTCGATATGGGAAATAAGGAGACTACTATATTAGATCTGCGTACATTTTTAAGTGAAAAATACGGAAAAGATATTGCAATCCGAATTTCTTTAAGGGAAAATAAGGTTGTAAGAAACACAAGATATGTTTCGATAGATGAGATAAAATCTGTTATAAACACAGACATTATTATAGAATAGTAAGGAGATATTTATGGCAAAGCGTGGCGGTTTCGGTGGAGGCATGATGCCCGGTAATATAAATCAATTGATGAAGCAGGCTCAGAAGATGCAAAAGCAGATGGAAGAGCAAAGTGCAGCTTTTGAAGGCAAGGAGTTTAGTGCAAGTGCCGGAGGAGGTGCAGTAAGCATTACTGTTTCAGGTAAAAAGGAAATCACAAAGGTTTCAATAGATAAAGAAGTTGTTGATCCTGATGATGTAGAAATGTTAGAAGATTTGATAATGGCGGCTACAAACGAGGCTCTTAGAAAGATGGAAGAAGAACATTCTGCATTAATGGGCGGTATCGCAGGTGGAGCAGGAAAGTTGCCATTCTAATGGATTATTACAGCAGTCATATTAGCAAGCTTATAGAGGAACTTTCAAAGCTACCCGGCGTAGGAGCAAAGTCCGCACAAAGGCTTGCTTTTCACATAATTGGAATGTCAAGTGAACAGGTAGAGTCATTGTCAAATGCTATAAAAGATGCGAAGGGCAATGTAAATTATTGTAAGGAATGCTACACCTTGACAGATGGAGAGATTTGTCCGATATGTGCCGGTGAGAAAAAGAGATCATAAGACCATAATGGTCGTGGAAAACACAAGAGATTTGGCGGCATATGAAAAAGACAGGAAAGTATAATGGCGTATATCATGTTTTTGCATGGTGCGATTTCGCCAATGCTTGGAATAGGTCCGGCAGATATTAAACTGAAGGAACTTATAAAAAAAGACTTGAGGGAGATATAAATGAAGTTATAATTGCCACAAACTCCACACTTGAGGGTGAGACTACGGCAATGTATATAGCAAAACTTGTAAAACCCACAGGTATAGAGGTGAGCAGGATAGCAAGCGGAGTCCCTGTTGGCGGGGATTTGGAATATATCGACGAAGTGACTCTATTAAGGGCGCTTGAGGGAAGAAGAGCACTCTAGGGTGCAAAAGTAAAAAATCTTGAGGTTTGGTGCAAGTATGGATAAATATGAATTTAATTTAAAGGTTGAACAACTGAATAAATTGGTGAAAAGCGGTGACTATAAGGCTGCCATGAGAATCACTGATACAATCGACTGGAGTAGAGTCCATAATGCAGGCTTATTGACAACCGTTTCCGAAGTTTATGAAAAAAACGATGAGTATAAAGAAGCCAGAGAAGTATTGCTTTTGGCCTATGATAGAGCACCGGTAGGAAAAAGAGCTCTATATAGGCTTACCATGCTTGCAATAAAAGAGGGTGATATCGCAGAGGCTGAAGCTTATTATAAGGAATATATTGAGATCTCACCTCAAGACAGCAGAAAGTATCTTATGGAATATCATATTGCAGTGGCAAAGGGTGAAGACATTCATAAGAAGATAAAAATTCTGGAAAAGTACAATGATATTGAAAAGATGGACGAGCAGTGGAAATATGAACTGGCACTGCTTTATGCACAGGTTGGAAGAATCGAGGATTGTATAAAGACCTGTGATGAAATAATGCTTTTATTCGGTGTAGGAGAATATGTGGAAAAGGCTGCGGCTTTGAAAGAGTCAACAGGCTGCCCTCTAAGCTCAAAACAACAGGAACAGGTGGATAATAAGGAATACTATGAGGATAGGTTAAACTCACTCGTAAAGCAGTATGAAAGCGGTGAGAGGGAGAATTACCCTAATCTGAATCTGGATGATATAAGTGCATATAAGCCCAGAGAAGAAAAAAAGACCACTATAAGCCTGAGCGATGATGATGAAGAGCTAGTGGAAGATGATGCTCCTATAAATACAGAGCTTTTCCCAAAGACTGTGGGAGTAAATGAGATAAGGATATCGGAAACAACATTTAAGGGAGAAAACGTGAACCCGGAATTTGAAGTAGAGCTAAAGAGAGCCATAGCGATCACAAACGAAAATCTGAATAAGATGAAAGGTGAAGGTGATCATTCATCTATGAGAGAAATAGATGAAGAAGTCAGAGCGCATATGGAAAGAGTGGAGAGAATAAAGCAAGGAAGATTTTCTGCTCCACCGGTAATGTCGGAAAGAAGAAAATCCAGAATAAGCAATCATTTTGACAGCATGGGACTCCCAAAGATTCACGGAAACCGAGATGAACGTGAGGTTATGGAAAGCAGACAGAACACAAGTATAAGTGATGATCATGAAAGAAAGCCTTCAGATGAGGACATATCTGAAGATGTACACATAGATGAGTCTGTTTTAGAAGATATTGATGTTAAAGCAGATGATATCTTGGATGCTGATAATGCCAAAGTGCAGGAGGCGGTTGAAATGGTTGATGAAGACAATATCAAAGAAGAAAACGATAAGATTGATTTGATAAATATCAATGTAGATCATAGTGATATGGAAGATGATTTTGAAGAGGAAGTCATAGAGGAAATACCTACAGAAAATATTACTGTTACAGAGACTGCTTCAACAAAGGTATTGGAAAACTATGTTCCTGAAAAGAAGAACCCTATCTTTGATAATGATGATTTGATAAACAGCTATTTTGACGAAGAAATAGATATGGGTGTACCTACGGTTTCATCAGTTATGGCAAAAAGAAGAGAACAAAGAGATGTAGTTCAAGGCAGTGTCAAAAGTGAAACTAAAATGGAAATAGTAGATGATGAAGAGGTCTACTACACCAGGGAAGAAAGAACTTTTGTAACAAAGGTAAAGAAGGGCGAAGAACCTGAAGAGATCTTTATTGAACCTGAGTATAAAGAAGCGGCTGACGTAGACGAGTTTATTGTAGAAGACGCTGATACAAAGAAGCTGATAATACACAAGAATCACAGGAAGATGTTTTTGAGGGTGGAGAGCCAAAAGAAAACGCCGTAAATGATTCTTTAAAAGAGCCGGAAGAAGATAAAGAGTCTGTAGAATATGAAACATCTGAAGAAGATGATGAAGAAGAGGGCGATACTGTAGTTATTGAGGAGAGTACCGAAGAAGTTGTAAATGATGAGAGTAGGGAGGTTGATTTACCTGTGCACGGAAAGGTGATGAAAGCAAAGGCACCAAAATCAAGAGAGCCAAAGGAGTATTTGATGAGAAGACCCGGCTCTATAATGGTAGAGGGTATAACAGAACAAAAGGCTCTTGAAAATGCTATAGAAGTATTGAGAGAGGTAAATGAACTTACAAAAATAAAGCATTCCGTATTAAAAATAAGAGCAAAGAGCCTGAATGTAAAAGGTGTCATGAACTCTATTGATAAGATAAAAGGTAAGGATCTTATTATCGTGGAGGCAGGTGACCTTGATGATAAGACCATTGCGGAAGTTATAGAATTTATCCGAGACGGTAAGGAGACTGTTGTATTTGCAGATACAATAGACGGAATTGCAAGCCTTATAGAGGCAAATGATCTCTTACATGGTATGAGCCTTGTTATGAGAGAGGAAGAAGTCCCTGTAAAGAGAAAAAATATTGTAGCAAATATTGAGTTAAAGGAAAAAGACAGGGACAAGGAACCTAAAAAGCAGGAAGAAGTTCAGGATCCTGAGGCAGAAGCAGATATTGTTGAAGAAGCGGGCAATGAAGCTAAGACTGAGAATAATGAGGAAATGTCAGACCTTGATATCATCGCAAATATTCTTAGACAGGAATATGGGGAAGATTTCCAGTTTGAAATTCAGGAGATCGGAAGCTCAGACAGTATAACTTTCCGCTCGGAAGATAGACCTGTGGAGGATGCAGTTGAAGAAAAAGAGACTATTCAGGTGCAGCCTGTAATAGCGGGAGCTGTAAAGGAAGAGGTTAAAAAGCCTGAAAAAACAGAGCCTGTAATCTCAGAGCCTGTTTATAATGAAGAACAGGAAGAAAAAGAAGTAGATATAGAAGATCTTGGTGAAGATAATATTCCGATGGATGTAGATGATTTTATTACCTATGCACTTAATTATGCAAAGGAGATAGAGTGTACACTTACCAATAAAGCAAAATATGCTATAGAGGAAAGGGCAGACTACATGAAGGAAGATGAAACACCTTTGACAAGAAAAAATGCCAGAAATCTTATAGATCATGCAGCAGACCTTGCTGAAAAACCGGGTGTGGTAAAGGCTATATTCGGATTTATGACTCCTAAGTATGATAAGGAAGGCAGATTGATTCTAAGAGAGGAGCATTTTAGGATATAATGTGTTTTAATGTTCTGGAGGTCTGTATATTACTGTTTTTTATAGGAATGATAGCGCGAGGGTATAGGAAGGGCCTTTTAAAAATATCCATTACAATGCTGGCGCTTATATCAAGTGTAATTGCTTTGAATTTTGTGAATCCATATCTTAGAAATGAGTTGCAGCAAAACACTAAACTAAATCAATTTGTTTTGACTTCAATTTATGAAAAATAGGACTTAATGAGATGCATGAAGACTCATCAAATGCCGAGGGAAGAAGAGCGGCGATTGATAGACTGAATGTACCCACAAAGGTCAAAGATGTTTTGAAGAAAAATGATGACAGAGTATTTTATGAAAAGCTCGGAGTATATACTTTTGCAGATTATATTGCAAGTTATGTTACTCAGATGACAGTTAATTCGATAAGTTTTATAGGTTCATTTGTACTGGTGTGGCTGGTACTGGGAATACTCTTTAAGGGAAATAAAATCTTGAGTAAGATACCGGTTTTGGGCGGAGTTAATCAGATGCTTGGAGCTTTTACAGGTTTCATTTTCGCATTGATAATATTCTGGGTCGGATGTATTTTCATCATTGCTCTTTCAACAACCAAAACAGGGGCAAATCTCACAGAAATGCTGGAATGCAGTCCGATTTTGGTATTTTTATCCCGAATAAACCCTATAGCGGTATTTTTAGGACTGTAGGTATGGAGGTTATATGAAATCTAAAAGAAAGCTGATGAATGCATCAAATGTTATAGTCGGACTTTGGGTTATGGCGATGTTTACCATCTTCCCTTTGATTTACAATGATTTTTACTATGACATATTGCAGACAAAATACTATACAGTATTGACTCTTTCAATAATAATGATTTTGGCTTTGATCGTAATATGTGGTTTTGCAGGCGGATTTAAAAATTTCTTTGATAATCTGAATAAAAAAGGGTTTGCCGTTTGGTTCAAAGAAGAATTCAGCATATGGGATATATGTATAATGGTATTCTGGCTGATGAGTGCACTTTCTACAGCATTTGCGGAAGATTTGTAATGGAGGCCATTACAGGTGATAAGGGAAGATATTCGGGACTCTTACTTATTTCTATCTATGTGATAATTTACTTTATGGTGAGTAGAATGTTTTCATTTAGCAAGGTATACTTTACAGCTTTCCTTGCAGTAAGTATTCCTGTATGTTTGTTTGGATACACCGATTATTTCAATATGGATATATTGGGATTTAAGGAGAAGATAAGCCCTGAGCAGTGGCCTATATTCACTTCAACCATCGGAAATATAAATACATATACCGCTGTTTTGGCATTTTATATTGCGATTGCCGGAACCTTGTTTATCACTACGCCATTTAAAAGTGACAATGGCAGAGGTGAGAGCATTGGAAAAATAGTTTTCTATTATGTAGTAATGCTTATGAACTTTATTGCACTTACAATGGGTACTTCCGATAATGGTTATCTTACACTTGCGGCATTTTTCGGACTTGTGCCTTTTGTGGCGTTCAGAACTATGGAGGGTGTAAGAAGATTTATACTTACAATACTTACATACCTTCTGGGTATAAAGATAATACAGTTGATAAATATAAGCTATGCCGGTAAGGTGTTAGGTATTTCAGGTCTGTATAATTTTATAAGTGATTTTAAATATCTAAATTTAATTATTGCAGTTTTAGCTTTAATAGTTATTATCATGTATGTACTTGAATACAGAAAAAAAGAAAAGAAAAGAGACAGTGAAGTACTTCTTAGAACACTTAGATATATCTGGCTCGCAATACTTGTTATAATTTTTGCGGCTTTAATATTTCTTGGAATGAAGATAAATGCAGATGTTACTGTGGCTAAGGAAAAATACGGTGCACTGGTTGACTATTTTGTATTTAATGATTCATGGGGAACTTTTAGAGGTTATATTTGGAGAGCCGCTGTGGAAGAATATATGAAATTCCCGCTGCTTCACAAGATTTTCGGAAGCGGACCGGATACTTTCGGTTTATATATCGGATTACTTAGAAATGAAGAGATGACAAGTGTAACAGGTCAGTTCTTTGATGCAACACATAATGAGTATATACAATTTTTATTTACACTTGGACCTATAGCTACAGTGTCCTATATTCTGGCACTTATAATTCCAAGTGTGGAAGCACTTAGAACAAGGCTGTTTTATCTTAGAGATAATAATATGCTGCCATATTTGTATGCATGTGCTATTGCGGTAATTTGCTATGCCACTCAGGCTGTCGTAAATTTGAACTTACCTGTGGTAACACCATTTTTATGGATATTCCTAAGTATTATGGTGGCAATACTTAGAGACAAAGGAGAAGTTATAAATGGATAAGATAATCCTTACAGGAGATCGTCCTACGGGAAAATTACATGTAGGACATTATATCGGCTCTTTAAAAAGAAGAGTTGAATTGCAAAACTCGGGAGAATTTAAAAAGATTTTTATAATGGTGGCAGATGCACAGGCACTCACCGACAATATGGAAAATCCTGAGAAGGTAAGACAAAATATTATAGAGGTAGTACTTGATTATCTGGCATGTGGTATGGATCCTAAGAAGTCTACTATATTTATACAGTCAATGGTACCGGAGCTTACAGAACTGGCATTTTACTATATGAATCTTGTTACTGTTTCAAGACTTCAAAGAAACCCTACAGTAAAGGCTGAGATAGGTCTTAGAAATTTTGAAAACAGTATTCCGGTAGGATTTTTCACATATCCTATTTCACAGGCATCGGATATTACAGCTTTTAAAGCAACTACAGTACCTGTAGGTGAGGATCAGTTGCCTATGATTGAGCAGACCAGAGAGATAGTAAGAAAGTTTAATTCAGTATATGGTGATACTTTGGTTGAGCCTGAGGCACTTATACCGAAGGAAGATGCGGCTAAGAGACTTCCGGGTACAGACGGTAAGGCAAAGATGAGTAAGTCACTTGGAAACTGTATTTATCTTTCAGATGATGCAGATACCGTTGCATCAGCTATCAAGACTATGTATACGGATCCTTTGCATATAAAGGTAAGTGATCCGGACATCTTGAAGGAAATACGGTATTTACATATCTGGATGCTTTCTCAAGACCTGAGCATTTTGCAGAGTACCTTCCGGATTATAAGTCACTGGATGAGCTCAAAGAGCATTATACACGTGGCGGTTTGGGAGATATGAAGGTAAAGAAATTCCTTGCAAGCATAATGGAAGAAACCTTGGCACCGATTAGAGCAAGAAGAGCGGAATTTGAAAAAGATATTCCGGCAATCTATGAGATGCTTAAGGAAAGCTGTGAAGTGGCAAGAAATGAAGCTGCAAATACACTTTCTGAAGTAAAGAATGCTATGAGAATAAATTACTTTGATGATTTAGAGCTGATAAAGTCACAGGCAGAGAGATTTCACAATAAATAATAAAGTTTAAAATTTAAATCCGAGCTTTATTTTATGATACTATATGAGATTGTAAAATTTAAGGCTCGGATTTTTGATTAAATTTTCTATATAAATTTAAAAACAGCACTTGACAGTTGAATAAGCATTCAACTATAATAGCAACGTAACAGTTGAACAAGTATTCAACCAAGGGAGGTGTATTGAAGTAGAGAGTTTAAGCAGAGAAGAGGCACTGGAAAGAGCAAAGACAAATATGCTTGAAGCTGAAACAATAGATTCACTGTCAAAGCTTTTTAAAGTATTTGGAGATCCGACAAGGATAAAGATACTTTGGGCATTAAATGTACATGAATTATGTGTACTTGATATTTGTGATGTGCTGGGAATGACAAAGTCGGCGGTATCACATCAGCTTGGTACACTTAAGGAAGCACAGCTTGTTAAAGCAAGAAGAGAAGGTAAGGAAGTATATTATTCACTTGATGACGAACATGTAAAGGAGATATTTGAAACAGGTATCGTGCATGTCTCTCATAGATGTAAAGCAGATTTTTAAAGGAGAAAAGAAATGAAAAGAGTTTATAAATTAGAAGGTTTGGATTGTGCGGATTGTGCTGCAAAGCTTGAGAAAAAGCTTGCCGCCATTGACGGTATTACAAGTGCAAATATCAATTTTATGACTTTAAAATGTACTTTGGAGGCAGAGGCTGACAAGTTAAATGATGTTATTGAAAAGGCTATGGAGATAATAAAGATTGAAGAGCCTGATGTAGAGGTAAAGAGAGCGTAAGCAATACGGGTTTTATTCATTAGATAGAAGGATGATATGAACAATAAGCAAAAGAAGATGTTAAGTAAAATAATTATGGGGGCATGTCTTTATATAATTGCCGTCATAGTTTCAAAAATAAGCTTTTCTATGTCAAATATAATCAGTTTCGGACTGTTCATAGCGGCATATATAATAGTGGGAAAGGATGTATTACTAAAAGCATTCTCAAATATAAAAAGAGGTAAGGTTTTTGATGAAAACTTCCTTATGACTATTGCTACCGTAGGTGCAGTTATAATCGGTGAATATCCGGAAGCGGTGGGAGTTATGCTCTTTTATATGGTGGGTGAATTTTTACAGTCGCTGGCTGTAGATAAATCCAGAAAATCTATATCTGACATGATGAATATAAGACCGGATTATGCAAATCTTGTAAAAGAAGACGGCAGTGTGGAAACTGTAGATCCATATGATGTGGAAGTGGGAAATATCATAATGGTAAAAGCCGGAGAGATTATTCCTTTAGACGGAATCGTAGTTTCAGGAAAGGCAATGCTTGATACTTCGGCACTTACAGGCGAGTCGGTTCCAAGAAGTGTAAATGAGGGTGCCAATGTATATAGCGGAAGTATAAATAAGGACGGTCTTTTAAAGCTTGAGGTCACAAAAGAGTTTAGTGAGTCTACAGCAAGTAAAATTCTTGACCTAGTGGAAAATGCCGCAGCAAAGAAATCGAAGACAGAAAACTTTATCTCAAAGTTTGCGGGAATATATACTCCTATAGTTGTTTTTGCAGCTATAGCACTGGCAGTGATTCCGCCTTTTATATTTCCGGGAACAGGATTTGCCACATGGATTTACAGGGCACTTACATTCTTAGTTGTATCATGTCCTTGTGCATTTGTTATAGCGATTCCTTTAAGCTTTTTTAGCGGTATAGGTGCATCGTCAAAAATAGGTGTGCTCATAAAGGGAAGCAATTATCTTGAACTTTTAGCCGGAGTAAGGACTTTTATGTTTGACAAAACCGGTACCTTAACAAAGGGGGTTTTTGAGGTGGTAAGCTTACATCCAAATAATGTAAGTGAAGAAGAATTGTTAAGTAAGGCAGCAATGGCGGAAGAGTATTCTTCACACCCTATAGCAATATCTATTAAAAAGGCATATGAAGAACTGAAAACTGAATCGGGAGAAAGTAAAGATATTTCCGACAGATTAAGTGACTTGAAAGAGATTGCAGGACAGGGTATAAGTATAAAAGTTGACGACAAAGAGGTTCTTGTAGGTAATGACAAGCTGATGATTTCAAACAATATAGAATTTGAAAAATGTGAAGAATTCGGTAGCTTGGTTTATGTAGCTGAGGAAGGCAAATTCTTAGGATCAATTGTAATAAATGACAGAATAAAAGAAGATGCAAAAGAATGTCTTATGGCATTAAAGAGCGTAGGTGTCGAAAAATCGGTAATGCTTACAGGTGATATGAAAGAGGTTGCAGATGTTGTGGCCGGAGAGTTGGGCGTAGATTTTGTATACTCTGAACTTTTACCACAGGATAAGGTTGAAAGGTGGAAGAGGAACTTGATGACAATAAAATACTGGCATTTGTAGGTGACGGATTAAATGATGCTCCGGTTTTAGCAAGAGCCGATATCGGTATTGCCATGGGAGGTATAGGTTCCGACGCAGCCATTGAAGCGGCGGATGTGGTTATAATGGATGATAAACTTTGCAATATAGTAAGAGGTATCAAACTTGCAAAAAGAACTATGAGCATTGCAAAGCAAAATATTATATTTGCTTTGGGTGTTAAGCTTATTTTCCTATTGCTTGCGGCCATAGGTTTTGGTACTATGTGGGAAGCGGTATTCGCTGATGTAGGTGTAACTGTACTTTGTATAATCAATGCTATGAGAAATCTGCAGACAGAAAATATATAATGGAGATTTTATGGAGAAGATAACAAGCTTTACAATAGACCATATTAAACTTTTGCCCGGAGTTTATGTATCAAGAAAAGACAATGTAGGTAAAGAGTGTGTTACCACATTTGATATCAGAATGACCAGACCGAATTTTGAGCCGGTAATAAATACGGCGGAGCTTCATGCTATAGAGCATCTGGGAGCAACATTTTTAAGAAACCACAAAGATTATGGAGAGAGTATTCTCTATTTCGGACCTATGGGATGCAGAACAGGCTGTTACTTACTTTTAAAGGGTGATCATGAATCAAGAGAGATCATTTCTTTGCTCAAGGAGATGTTTGAGTTTATAAAGAACTTTGAGGGAGAAGTTCCGGGAGCCTGTGCGAAGGACTGTGGAAACTACTTGGATATAAATCTGCCTATGGCAAAATATATTTCAGCAAAGTATCTTGAAGAAGTATTGGAAAATATTTCAGAAGATAGACTGGTGTATCCGGAATAAATAATTTAAAGGAAATTTAAAATATACGGACAAATATATTGAAAAAAATATATTTTGTATTATAATTTTAATATGAAGAAAAATTCCTGAGGTGAGCGATAACTTTGCCAATTTTGAACCTACATTTTGATTTATGGGATTCCAAATAACCTTCGATGGATGCCAGGCTTCTATAGGTAGAAGGCAGATATCAAGGTGAGGTAACCCACCTAGCTTCGCTAGGCGTCAATAAGCAAAGCCGTCACTTTGGGGTTTTAAAAAAGAGTAGTTTTTACTACTCTTTTGTTTTATATAAAAAAGTATATGGATGGTTTTATGGCAGAGACGCTTACAAGAGATGATATTAAAAAGATAGAGGCGGAGATAGAAGAAAGAAAACTGGTGCTTAGACCGAAACTTATAGAGGCGGTAAAGGAAGCCAGAGCACATGGAGATTTATCTGAAAATTTTGAATATTATGCCGCAAAAAGAGAGAAAAACAAGAATGAGAGCAGAATCAATTATTTAGAGAGAATGCTTAGATTTTGTCATGTATATGAAGATAAGACAAAAGATGACCAGGTCGGAATTGACAAGGTGGTAGAACTCTATTTTGAAGATGATGACGAGAGTGAAAAGTTCAAGATAGTCACTTCAATCAGAGGAGATTCACTGGAAGGCAGACTCAGTATAGAGTCACCGATAGGTAAGGCCATAATAGGTAAGAAAAAAGGTGACAGAGTGCTTGTACCTGTAGGTGACGGAGGATATTATGTAAAAATAATGTCAATAGAAATAAGCAATGAAGAAGACGAGATAAGATCGTTCTAGGAGGAAATATGAAGCTTGTAATACAAAGAGTAAATCATGCAAATGTAAAAATAGACTGCGAAGAAGTAGGAAAGATAAACAAAGGTCTTTTGGTTTTGGTAGGTGTAGCAGCGGATGATGATGAAAAGATTGTTGAAAAGTATTTTAATAAGCTTATCAAACTTAGAATATTTGAAGATGAAACGGAAAGACAAACCTTTCATTGAAGGATGTGGGTGGTGAGCTTTTACTTGTATCACAATTTACGCTGCTTGCAAACTGCAAAGAGGGAAACAGACCAAGCTTTATAGGTGCAGGTTCACCGGATGAGGCAAAGAGATTATATGAGTATATGGTGGAACTTGGTAAGAAGTCCGATATCCATACAGAATGCGGTGTATTCGGTGCGGATATGAAGGTAAGCCTTGAAAATGACGGACCGTTTACTATAGTATTGGAACTTTAATATGAAAGAACTTTATAAAATATTACTTGTGGATGACGAAGAAGAAGTCAGAAAAAGCATTATAAAAAAAATCAACTGGGAAGAAGAGGGTTTTTTAGTTGTTGGAGATGCCGAAAACGGAGTTGAGGCATTGGAGAAAATAGAAAATTTAAATCCGGATCTTGTCTTTACAGATATCAGAATGCCATATATGGACGGATTGGAGCTTATAAATGAAATAAATATAAGATACCCTCTCATAAAGTCCATTATTTTTTCGGGTTTTGATGATTTCGACTATGCAAAAGAAGCTATTAAGATGGGGGTTATAGAGTATGTACTAAAACCTGTCTCAGCTGTTGAGCTTACGGAGATACTGAGAAAAGTACATAAAAGCATGGATGAGGAACTTGATAAAAAGAGGGATATTGAGAGACTCAGAAGAGGATATCAAGCCAGTATTCCTATACTTAGGGAGCAGTTTTTAAACGGTATTATACATGGAAGTATAAGTGCTTCAGAGATAGACTATGCTATGTCAGAGTACTATATAAATTTAAATAATGCAGACAGATATATGGTGGCAGCAGTTCATATAGATGATATGGACAGCCATATAGTTGATAAGGAACTTATCCCTATATCTGTAAAGGTGAACCTTCTTGAAAACCTGAAATATAAATTACAGGCGGAGGTCTTTTCCATGTATTCCGAGACCAGTATAGTTATTTTAATAGGACTGCCTGAGAAGATGTCTAAAAACTATATAATGTCCATACTTACAGAGGCAATAAGAGATGTAAACAGAGCTATAGGTGTAAATCTTACCATAGGTCTTGGCATCAGCGTAAAAGATATTACCGATCTTCACCGATCATATACTTTGGCAAAGGAGGCTCTCGGCTACAGAGGTATTGTGGGAAGCGGAGAAGTCATCTATATAAAGGATATGGAGCCTGTAAAGTCCGATAAGCTGAAGTTTGAAGATATTGAAGCTAAGGAATATATCAATATATTAAAATTCGGAAGTGATGAAAGTATAGAAGAGTATGTGGAGAAAATAGCTTCAAAGCTTAAAGAGTCAAAGGTACATTCAAGTCAGTATCAGTCATATATGATAAATGTTATAAATGTTATTATAAGTCTGGTACAGGATTACGGACTTGAGCTTTCAGTACTTACAAAAACGGCCACAGATTATATAGATCTTTTGGATAAAATAAAGGATACGGGAGGATTCAGAGAGTGGCTGCTTGAGGCAAGTATAAATATCGCTCATAAGATAAGAGAGGATAGAGCTTTCACATCAAAAAAGGTACTTGAAGAGGCTAAGGCCTATATAGAAGAGAACTTTGCGGATATGGACTTGTCACTTGAAAAACTTTGTAAACATTTACATGTTTCTGTTGCAAGGTTTTCCACAAACTTTAAAAGGGATATGGGGATATCCTATGTAAATTTCCTTACCAATGTGAGATTGCAAAAGGCTGTGGAGCTTTTAAAGACTACAGATGAAAAGACATATATTATAGCGGAGATGGTGGGTTATGCAGACCAGAACTATTTCAGCTATGTATTTAAGAAAAAGTATGGGGTTTCACCCTCAAATACAGGCAACAAGGTTAGTATATGGAAAAGGGTAAATTCAGTCTAAAAAAACTCAGTCAAAAAAACTTGAGCATACAAAGCTCTATTTTCATGTACTTTACCGTTACCGCAATTATAGCCATAGCACTGATAAGTCTTATAATATTTCAAAGATTCACAGACAGTTTAAATGCTACTATTATTGAGGAAAACTCAGGGATTGTAGGACAGCTCAGTGAGTCGGTTGATTCGTATCTTAGAAATGCTATGAAGATATCAGATTCAATATATTATAATGTTATCAAAAATACCGATATATCAAATGATGATATAAAAAAGGGTATGAACCTTATCTATGTCAATAATGACAATATGATAGATGATATAGCTTTGATATCCGGAAAAGGAGAGCTCATAGAGTCTATGCCTGCACTTAGATTAAAGGATAACAGCAACGTTTTGGAAAAAGATTTTTTCAAAAAGAGTATGGCGGAAAGCGAGTATATCAACTTTTCCATGCCGCATATCAGAGATCTCTTTGACAGGAATGAAAGCAGCTATTCCTGGGTGATTTCCCTTTCAAGAGCGGTGGAAGTGACGGATGAGGGTAAGGCTACTCAGGCACTTCTTCTGATAAACTTAAATTATATGTATTTTGAAGAGATATTTTCAAATGTAAATTTGGGAAACGGTGGATATGTGTATCTGACCAATGATAGGGGAGATATTATATGGCATCCGAAACAAAATGAAATATATTCGGGGAGATTTAAGGAAGACAATAAATATGCCGCTACTTTAAAAGACGGAATCACAGTTGAAAATCTGAGCGGAAAAAATCTTACGCTTAATGTAAGAACAATAGGATATACAGGGTGGAAGCTTGTTGGAGTTACGCCAAGTGCCGCACTTGGCATAGACGGAATCAAGTTTAGATTCTTTGTTCTTTTTGTTGCCGATTTGTTCTTATTTTTACTTGCAATGATAAATGCCTTTATTTCCGATAAGATATCAAACCCTATAAAGAGACTGGATGGCAGCGTAAGAGAGATAGAGAGCGGAAATCTGGATGTGGAGATAGTACCGAGCGGTTCCTATGAGGTGGAACATCTTGGTAAGTCAATTAAAAATATGCTTGGCAGGATAAAGGTGCTGATGTCAGATCTTGTCGAGGAGCACAATGCCAAGAGAAAGAGCGAGTTTGATACCTTGCAGTCTCAGATAAACCCACATTTCTTATATAATACTTTGGATATTATTGTATGGATGATTGAAAACGAGAATTCCGATAAGGCTGTAAGCATTGTGACGGCACTTGCAAAGTTTTTCAGGATTTCATTAAGCAAGGGAAAGAATATAATCACTGTAAAAGATGAGGTGGAGCATGTAAGAAACTATCTGATGATACAGAATATGCGTTTCAAAAACAGATTTGAATACAGTATAGATGTGGATGAGGAAGTGCTTTCTTATTCATCTCTAAAACTTATGCTTCAGCCGTTGGTGGAAAATGCCATATATCACGGAATGGAGTTTATGGATGGCGACGGTGAGATAGATGTAAAAGTTTTCAAAGAGAATGAGAGTCTTTATTTTACAATAACAGATAATGGCCTTGGAATGAGTGAGGATATGGTTGAGGCACTTTTAAGCAAGGATTTTGTACCTAGTAAGAAGGGCTCCGGTATCGGAGTAAAAAATGTAAATGAGAGAATAAAACTGTATTTGGAAATGAATATGGGCTTAAGGTCGAGTCAGAACCTGATGAGGGTACAAAAATCACCATTCATTTGCCGGCTATAGTATATGGAGAGAAAGATGAAGATAGATAAAATATATATATGGATAGTATGGTTTATATCAATTATCTTACTCTTTGTAATTTCACAGACAAATTTGATATTAAAAGAAGAAACACCGAGAGTTTATCAGGTATCCTTAATACTTGACGGTGAGGATGAAAGCAAATACATCAATCTTAAAAAGGGTGTGGATGAAGCCGCAAAGAAATATAATATAGATATAAACCTCATTACATTAAATAATATGAGCCAAAAGGAGCTTATAGAGTCTGAGGAGGAAAACGGTACCGACGGTATAATCGTGTTGGCAAAAAACGACTTAAAAATAAATCTTATAAAGTCACCGTTGGTTGTTTTAAAGTCAAAGGACATGGAAGTATTTGATACAGGTAGGAGCACAAGTGCAAATCCAAGTATAAATATTTCCAAGAGAACTATAAATGTCGACCACGCAGATATGATTGCAAAGCTCTATTCTTCATTTGAAGAAAAATATGACGGAAGTTCTCCTGTTTATGTATTTACGAATGATTTGAATCTTGCAGGTGTGGCAAAAGAAATAGATTTCTTGAAATCAAAGCAATCTTCTAATATAATTCTTGTTAAAGGAGATGAAAAGGAGTTTAGAACAGCCATAGAGGATTTAGTGCACAGTAAGAAAAACGCCTATATATTCTCTCTTGATAAGGTAAGCACTGACAATATATGTAAGATACTTGGAGGGAGCAGCGTTTATAAGGAGCATATACATGGATTTTATTGTATAGGAGCCACCACATTCTTTTTGAATAAATTAAATGACGGTACGATAGATGCAATAGCTACTTTAAATGAGTATGAAGAAGGATATTTGGCAGTGGAGATGCTTATGGCGGACTTAAAAAAGACGAACTATATGTCAAATATCGATATGGAAAATATGCTTGTGGATAAGGAAAGTCTGGAAAATGAGGATATAAAAAAAGTGCTGTTCCCGATCGACTAGCACTGCGGGAGGAAGATGAAAAAACATGGTTTTATAATAAGCATGGCGATTTTTGTAATAATTTTTATCGTCGGCTTTATATCTATGATGAGCAGGGTTACATCGCCTAAGAAAAATATTATCAAGATAGGACTTTGTCTGTACAGATTTGACGATACATTTATCTCAAATATCAGGCAGGAAATAGAAGAGTATGCAAAGGAATATGAAAAAGAGCATGATATCAAGATTAATCTTGAGGTGGTAGATGCCAGAGACAATCAAAATACCCAAAATCACCAAGTGGAGAGATTTGTATCTCTGGATTATGATGTACTTTTAATAAATGTGGTGGACAGATTTGCCGCTTCAAATATGATTGAAACTGCAGTGGGTGCTAAGATACCGATAGTTTTCTTTAACAGAAAACCGGTGGACGATGACTTAAACAGAGCCGACAATATTTACTATATTGGTGCAGGACTAAGGCTGCAGGAATCGAGCAGGCGAAGATAATAATAAATGCCTATAATGAAAATTCCCACAGTATAGATATTGACGGTGACGGTGTGATAAATTATGTGCTTTTAGAGGGTGAACCGAGTCATCAGGATTCTTTGGTAAGAACGGAGTGGGTTATAAAGACTTTGCAGGAGAACAATATTCCGATCAATAAGTTAAACGGTGCTATAGGAAACTGGGAGAGAGCGCAGGGATCGGCACTTATGGAGGACTTTCTTAATAAGTACAGTAATATAGACCTTGTTATATCAAATAATGATGATATGGGACTTGGTGCCATAGATGCAATAGAGAGAGCCAATAATATAACCGGTATAAAGGTAGTAGGTATAGATGGTACAAAGGAGGCTCTTGAAGCAATCAATGAGGGCAAGCTTTTGGGTACTATAGAAAGTGATAAAAAGGAATATGCAAAAGCGGTCGTAGAGGTAGCTATGTATGCTATAGGAAAGTCTGAATTGCCTGAGGATATAAAGTCCAAATTGATGGAGAACAGAACCTATGATGTTGGGCAGATTCCCAGGGTAAAATAAATTTTTGTATAAAGTTCACATTTATTTTATATGTAAATTGTATATGAAATATGGAAAAGAGCATTGACTTTTATGCTCTTTTTTATTATGATAAAAATCTAAAGATTAGAACACCTTTCTAGTGGGTGTTTTGGGGACCTTTCTTTAAATAATTCTATAGGAGTTTTATGAGGCATATTATAGCGGTGATTGATACGGATATACGCTTTGCCTTAAAATTATCTGATTTTCTTTCTAAGGAGGATAGGATTCCTTTCAAAGCGGTCGCTTATACTTCATTCCAAATGTACAGTAATGAAAGCTCTTCTATGGAGGTGGTGGCATTTATCACAGATATTGATAATGTGGATGAATGTATGGATACAGGACTTCCGGTTGTTCTCCTGTCAGATGATGCGATGGTAAAGTCTAAATATACCTGTTCTTCAAAACTTTTCTGTTCAATATTCAAATTTTGCAGTATGCATATAATTGTTGATGAACTGCTGGGATTTTTTTCGGGCAATGATTCATTCGGAATCACTGCAGGCAGTAAAAATACCAAAGTTTACGGAGTTTACTCTCCAATCAACAGATGCGGCAGATCAAGTCTTTCAGTAGCATTTCATTCTTATTTTTGTTCACAGGCAAACAGTTCTTTGCTTATTTCCTTTGATGAATATGATTCTATTTTTTCTGTTTTGAGAAAAGAAAACAGTAAAGATCTATCTGATATATTCTATGTTTATAAAACCGGAGATTTGAATTTTGCAAAGCTTGGGGAATGTATCAGCAGAGTGGAAAATTTAAATATTGTCTTGCCCGCCAGATACAATGAGGATTTGATTTATTTATCTGATAATGAACTTACAAAATTTATGAATGATATTCTTTTAGCAAATCTATTTGAAATTATTGTAATCGACTTTGGAAGTATAGGACGTAGGTCCATGCAGGTTTTGGATATGTGCGAAAAGATATTCTGTCCGATTATAGGAGAGAATAACAGTGTAGAGATGACAAAGATAAGTGAGTTTAAATCCCTTCTCGGGCGAAACGGATATGCTGAGACTATTCACAAAATATATGAGATGAGACTGCCAAAGGAGGATATTTTGTCTGATATATTCAACTTTACAAGATTGAAGAGGCGTGAATATTTTTTGCAGGTTTCAAAGATAGCTGAGGGCTTATGATTTATTATATAGTGGGCAGTATGTTACTTGCCGCAGCAGTGACCGATATAGTTTGGAAGAAAGTTCCGAATATTATTATCTTCGGATATTTTCTTATCGGGGTATATACATTACATTTAGAGTTTGTATTCAGAGTTCTTATTTCGATTATATTTTTTTCGATTCTTTACAGACTTAGATTTTTTGGTGCCGGAGATATAAAGCTGTTTTCTTTGGTGATAGGATTTTTAGGTACATATGATGGTGTAAATGTGACTGTTATAGCATTGATATTGGCAGGAGCAGGGGCATTATTCTATATGATTTTCAGTAATCAGTTAACAATCAGAATTACAATGCTTATAAACTATTGTATGAGAGTACTTGTTAGCGGAAGAATTGAAGAATACTATGAATACAGGAAAAGTGACAAGCATATGATACCTGTTTCTCCATATTTTTTGGCAGGCTATATATTATGGAGGTGCTTTTGTTAAACAGAAAAATAACAGATGATGAGATTCTAAGGATACAGGTGGTTAAACTGGAAGATGAGAGCTCAAATCAGGGTGAAAGTATTTATGAGCAGCTCAAGAGAGAAATAAGAGCGAAGCTCTCAGACCTTAGAAATATAGAAGATGAAGAATTATATGAAATTATAGATCGTGAGATAATACATAAGGAGCATTCTTTTTATATTCCTCTTGAAGAAAAAATAAATATAAGAAATTCTCTTTTTGATTCATTTAGAAGGCTGGATATTTTGCAGGAGTTATTGGATTCTAAAGATATCACAGAGATAATGGTAAACGGAAAAGATGATATCTTTGTGGAAAAATGTGGAAAAGTAATGAAATGGGACAAGAGCTTTGTGAGTAACGAAGTTTTGGAGGACATGATACAACAGATAGTAAGTAAGGTGAACAGAGTTGTAAATGTATCTTCGCCCATTGCAGATGCGAGGCTCTCTGACGGATCAAGAGTACATATAGTATTGCCGCCTGTATCTCTTGACGGACCTATTATTACCATCAGAAAGTTTCCGGAAGTTATAAGTATGGAGAGAATGATCTTATACGGAACTATATCTGAAGAATGTGCAAAGTTTTTAGAGATGCTGGTATGTTCGGGATACAATATTTTCATTTCGGGTGGCACAAACTCGGGAAAAACCACATTTTTAAATGCACTCTCAAGCTATATACCTAAAGGGGAAAGAGTTATTACAATAGAGGATTCGGCAGAATTGCAGCTGATGCATATAAAAAAATATAGTAAGGCTTGAGACAAAAAAATGCGACTTTAAACGGTGACGGAAGTATCGGTATAGGAGATCTTATAAGGGCATCACTTAGAATGAATCCTGACAGGATAATAGTCGGTGAGGTCAGAGGAAGAGAAGCCCTTGATATGTTGCAAGCTATGAATACCGGACATGACGGTTCTCTCAGCACAGGACATGGAAACAGCGCAAAGGATATGCTCTCAAGACTTGAAACCATGGTGTTAAGCGGTGCGGATCTGCCACTGGCGGCTATCAGATCGCAGATAGCAAGTGCGCTTGATATACTTATACATCTTGGAAGACTTAGAGAGGGAGAAAGAAGAATGCTTGAGATCTTGGAGGTTTTGCCCTATGAAAATGGGGAGATTGGGCTTAATAAGCTCTATGAGTTCGATATGGAAGAAAAGACACATAAAAAGGTCGGAGAACTCAAAAATAAACAAAAATTGTTCGCAGCAGGCTATAGATTATAACAGCTACAGATTTAGCGTTTCGGAGTGGCTAAAATACAGCTTTTTAGCCGTATTGGTAGTGGCCATAGGTTCTTATATATTCTATAAAAGTATAATTATATTTTCTGTTCTCTTTCCTTTATGTTTTTTATACCCAAATTTAAAAAGAAAAGAACTGATTGTGGAAAAAAAGCGGAGGCTTGTAGTTGAATTCAAGGAAGCAATAATGATACTTTCATCACTCTTAAATGCAGGATATTCCCTGGAAAATTCTGTAAAAGAAGCTTTGGTCGAGCTGAAACTTTTATATGCTAAAGATAATCTGATAATAAAAGAATTTGAATATATAAATCAGCTTATTTATATGAATATCAGCGTGGAAAGAGCTTTTGACGATCTGGCTTACAGAAGCCACAGTGAAGACATAAGAAGTTTTGCAAAAGTTTTAAGAATTGCCAAAAGAAGCGGCGGTGAACTTGAAAGTATTATCTCACATACAGTAAGTGTAATAAGTGATAAGGTGAGAATAAAGGAAGAGATAATAACCATGACAACAGCAAAGAGATTTGAGCAGACAGTTATGAATATATTTCCGCTTTTTATAGTTTTATATATTGATATAAGTTCACCGGGATTTTTTTCAATATTATGTATACGACAATTATAGGAAGAGCCTGTATGAGTATAGGACTGGCAGTCTATTTATTTGCGATTTATATCTCAAAGAGACTTTTTAAATATAGAGGTATAGCTTATGAAAAAGTATTTAAAAGTTGTCTTTTTTTAATAATTTAAAGTATTGGCTTATCGTAATAACAGGCTTTGTAATTTTTGGTATATGTAATTCTTTTTTTAATAAAAATACCGGGACAAATAATTATATAAACAGACCGGGGGTGGATGAATATGATACAGAGATGGAAATAGAAGTGGAGGGTTTGCTTGATAAGCCACAAAGAATTGAGATACCTATAACAAAGAGAACTTATTCCAAAGATGAGGCAAAGGAAGCTATAAAAAAAGGCTTGGAAGAGATACTTTTAATACTTCCGGGGGAAAATTCCTCTCTGCAAAATATAACTACGAATCTGAATATTACAAATGAAATAAGTGATTTGGGTATCAGTGTAAGATGGGATTTTGGCGAGAGTGAACTTATAGATATTTTAGGAAATGTACATAATGAAAACCTTAAAGAAAACAGAAATATCGATATAGAGGTGAGCTTAAGTTATGAAACTTATGAGGAAAGCTATATTATTCCTGCAACAGTTTGTCCGAAAATACTGTCGGATGATGAAAGGCTTTTAAAGGGACTGATTGATAAGATAGCAATTGCCGATAGGGAATCAATCCAAAAAGACGGTTATACTCTGCCGGATACTTATGCCGGTAAAAGTCTTATATACCGCTATGGTGAATCGGTTAACTTTAATATTATTCCGATAATGGGAATAATTATAGCGATGCTTTTGTATTTGCAGGAGAAGGAAAGAGAAAGAAAAAGTGCAGAAAAGAGAAAAAGGGATCTTATGAAGGATTATCCTGATATAGTTTCCAAATTGATAGTATTTATAGGTGCCGGGCTTTCTGTCAGACAGTCATGGGAAAATATAGTTATAGATTATGAGAATGAATGCAAAGTAAGCAAAGAGAGAAGATATGCCTATGAGGAGATGTCAAAGGCTTTGGCAAGGCTGAAAACCGGAACATATGAAAATACGGTATATAAGGAATTTGGAAGAAGCTGTGCCCTCAGACAGTATATGAAGCTGGCATCACTTTTAGAACAAAACAGAAGAAGCGGACTTGCAAATCTACATACTCTGCTCAGCATGGAATCACAAAATGCATGGGATGAGAGGATAAATCTGGCAAGAAGAGAGGGAGAGGAGTTAAATACCAAGCTGCTTTTACCGCTTTTTATGATGCTGCTTATAGTGATGATGATAATAATTGTACCTGCATTGTTGATATTTTATTGATTTGATAAAGACAATGTGAATTTTAGAAAATTAGAAAGGGGTAGTAAATATGTTGGAGTTTTGGAAAGATTTTATGGAAAATGAAGACGGTGTCGGTGTAGTGGAGATTGTTTTGGTACTGGTGGTTTTGATAGGACTTGTGCTTATATTTAAAGGAAATATCAGTAAGCTTATGAATAATATCTTCAAGGAAATCAATAAGAAATCAAAAGAGGTATATAATTGAAAAAAAGCGGTTCCGTTACCGTCTTTATATGTCTGATATTTGTATGTATCAGTGCTTAATATGCGGTCTTTTGGAGTCTGCAAGGACATCGGGATCAAGGTTTTATCTACAGGTTGCGGGAGACTCGGCAATTGATTCGGTTTTTAGCAGGTATCATAGAAAGCTTTGGGAGAACTACAGGATATTTGGGTTGGAAAGCACAAGTGATGAGAATATAAAAGATATGATGCTTTTATATATGGAACCCTATATCAAAAACAGCGGAATGTACAGGATTAAGGATCCACATGTGAGTTTAAATAAGAAAATATATTTAAATGACAATGGTGGAATGTATCTTGAGCAGGAGATTATTGATTATATGAGTCTTGGAACTTTTGAATCCATATTTGACAGTTCTCCCGATAAGCTTTGGAAAGATATAGAAGATGCAAAGAGCATGGAAAAGATCACTTCTGATTATGGTCTTAGTTCAAAAGAAGCAATCGAAGTGGAAAAGACTTTAAAAAGGCTATCTGAAAATATTTCGGAGCAGGAAAAAATAAGATCTAAAATGAAATCGGCATTTGGTGCAAGAAATCTGGTAGAGTTAAAAAAGCTTTGTAAGGATCTAAAAAAGATATTAAAAAAAGTTCCGGATCTTATAAGAAAGTATGAAAAGAAAGCCGATAAATTGTCTGAGAAAATCAGAGAGATAGAAGATAAAAATGCCGAAAGCATGTCAAAACTTTCAGAAAACAATAAGACTTATATTGAAAGAGAAAGGGAAAAGTTTAAAGACTACACAGATAAGGACGGTGAAAGAAGACTTGAGGTGGTAGCACTTGGTGAAATATCTGAGAGTATGATTATAGAGGTTGAGCATTTGGAAGCCGATATTGAAATCCTGCAGGAAAGAATAGAGGAAGCTTCAGATGATGAAGAAGATCACGGCAGTGAAATAAGTGAAGGCTGGGATAATGTAAATGATGATATAAATTCACTTACAGAAATGAGAATAAACTTTAAACATGGAATATCTGATGAAGTTAAGGAAGATCAGCTAAAGCAATTAAAGGAGCTTATTTCAGACGGTATATTCTCTCTGGTAATTCCTGAAAACAGAGAGGTCTCAAATAAAAGTATAAATAAATTGAGTCTTCCTTCAAATGCTGTTACAAGTGGGTATACAGGTAGAAATCTTGCAGAGAAATTGCTGATAAATGAGTATATAGGAACATATTTTGCGGATTTTACCGATGATATAAATACTCCTTTATCATATGAGCTTGAATATATATTAAACGGAAAGGTCACAGATAGGGAGAACTTGGAAAATACAGTGTTGGCTCTTCTTGCAATACGAGAGGGATTAAACTATATGCACATCATATCTGACACAGATAAGATGCAAAGAGCCGAGGAACTGGCTGAGGTAATCAGCGGTGTACTGTGTCTGCCCGAAATAACATTTCTTATTGAGTTTTTGATAATAGGTGTATGGGTTTTAGTAGAATCCGCTATAGATATAAAATGTCTTTTATCGGGAGGCAAGGTTCCTATAATCAAGACAAAAGATGACTGGAAGGCCGATTTGAATACGATATTTGAGGTCTTGGAAAACCGGGCTTTGGGAAATAATGGTTCTGAGCGTGGTATCAATTATGAAGGATATTTGAAAATGCTTTTATATATAGAAGATCCTATAAAAAGAAATTTCAGGATGATGGATATAATGCAGCTTGATATCGGTGTGAGTCAAAACGACTTTTCAATACAAGATATTATATACGGAATTGATGCAAATATCAGCTGTGGTGCAAGGAGAGTATTCAGTGAGATATCGTATTTTTCCAAAGAGTTTGCAGGGCTTACTTCAAGCTATGATATGCAGGTTAAAGTGGAGAAAATATATTGAAGGGAGGTTTTGTATGTCCTCTTATAATGAAAATTTTAAAAATAAAAAAATGAAAGCTCTCCAAGCATGCAGGTATAAGAGGACTCACAAAGCCTCTCTCAGTGTAGAAGCAGCCATGTGCTTTAGCCTGTTTATTATAGCTATGGCAGTACTGATAATGCCTTTTGATATGATGAATACAAATAGAAAAATAAGAGGAATTGCCGAAGCTGTATGTAAGGATTCCTGCCAGTATGCATATACATACTATAGATTTAGAGGTACTGCAAGAGAAGAAAATGAAAATTATGACCGAGAAGCCATGGAAAATGTAAAGGGAGTATTTGCGGGGGGAGCCATAGGAAGCTTTGTGGTTGCAAAAATAAACACTCAGGTGAACGATAAGAATATAAGTAATATTCACGGACTTTTATCAACTTGTATGTCTGACGGAGAGACCATATGTATAAGGATAGATTATAAATATTCACTGCCGATAGGGATATTTAAAAACTCGATCAATCAGACTGTGGTGGCTTCAAGAAGAGCATGGATAGGTGTAGATGGTGGAAAAGGCTCCGGAAATTCGGATGCTGAAGAATATGTATATATAGGCAGGAACTCTACCAGATACCATTTAGATCCAAGATGCCACTATCTTTATAATGACTTGCGCTCGGTATCTTTGTCTGACATAGAAGGCATCAGAAATGATAACGGAGCGAGGTATCAACCATGTGAAAGATGTGGAGGCAGAGCAGGATCCAATGTTTATATAATGCCTTCGGGTACAAGATATCACAGTGACCCCGGTTGCAGTGCAATCATAGCTTATGTACAAAGAGTAAAACTCTCGGATGTGGAGCATTTGGGAGTATGCTCTTACTGTGGAGGTAGACATTGAGTATTGAACTTGTGGAAAAGATAATTTTAATAATATTTTTGATGATTTTTACATTTCAGGATATCAGAAAAAAAGAAATATACACCTTTGGAGTGGTTTTATTTTACATAATGATCATAGATATTCAGATATATAAGTTTATTATGAGGAGCGGTATAGATCTTAAGAATACAGTATTTGGAATATTTAGCGGTTTTTTATTATTGCCACTCTCAAAGTTTAATATCTTAGGAGAGGGAGATGCTCTTGTCTTTATAGGTTGTGGAGCAATTCTCGGATTGAAAGGAAATATACTGCTGTTTTTTGTCTCTGCTTTTATAGTTTCAATATATGCTCTTTTTATGAGCGTATACTATATGATAAAAAAGAGAAAAATAAAGGGAGCCAGAGTGGCAATGCTTCCTTTTATAACTATGGCAAATTGCATTATATGGTTATGTGTATGAAGAAAAGTTTAAGAGCAAGTTTTACAGTGGAAATAACTTATATCATATTTTTTATATTTATGGGTATTGCTTTTATAATAGGGTATAGCATAGACAAACATACAGAAGCGGTTGACAGCATAGAGATGCATCTGTTGCTTGAGAGATTGGCACATGATGAGAAAAATATGGGATATGACAGAGAAATATTAAAGTCTTTGGTGGAGCTAAAGGGCGGAGAAGCCATACGAATAGAGGAGCATAAATTTTTTGTTGAGGGGGAGAAAGCAAATCAGAGCATTAGAGTGGCTGTCTATAATCCCGAGGGCTATATAAGAGCGACTACAGCATTGGAGGGGATATATGAAAGACTTAAAGGTCAGTTATCAGAGGAATCTGAAGAGTAATCAGCTTATATTTGAGCCGGATGAAAGCTTTTTACTTGAGTTAAAAAGCAAATATTCCTTTGAATTAGGTATGATAGAGCATAATAATATCAAAAATTTCTTGAAGCCCTTTATAAAATGGCTGAACTCTAAAATGGAGATCTGTTATGATATAAGTTCATTACAACCTGTATCAAGAATTTTTGAAGTAAAAACACTAAATATAGAAGAAATAAGGTCATTTCTCATCGAAATAATATCTGCCACTAAATCACTGGAGGAATTTTTACTGGAAGCATCATCAATAGTACTGGATCCGGAATATATTTTTTCTGATTTGGATTTTAAAAGGTTTTTCATTTTTGTATATTCCAAGAAATGAGGATAACAAGGAAGAGATGCAAGTATTATTGGAAAATATTTTTAAATAATATCAATAAAGAGGATAAAGACTGTTTGATAATGGTATATGGGATGCTAAAAGAATGTCAAAAAAGAGATTTCACTATAAATGATTTAGAAGGAATTTTGGAATCTAATATAAAGAAAGCGGATAAGGAGCAGGTTATCTATGAAGAAATAATTCCGGAGAGTGTTGACGAAAAAGAGAGAAATAAAACTAAATTCAATATCTTCGGAGGCATTTTTAAGAATCAAAAAGTAAAGGATCAGGATGAGGAATCAAAATTCCTTGAAAAGGTGTTTGAAGGGTATGAGTCAAATGTCAATGCCGCATATATAAATGAGGATAAGACTTTGTTTACAGTACCTGATGAAGAAGTTGGAAGTACTGTTTTGCTTACGGATATAAAGATAAAAAGTACGGGAAGATTTTTAAGAACAGTAAACGGAAAGGAAGACATAGAGCTTTCGTATTTACCCTTTATTATAGGAAAACAGGAAAGAGTATGCGATTATGTTCTTGATACGGACGGAGTAAGCAGAATGCATTTGAAATTCTTTGAAAAAGATAATGAACTTTATGCAAGAGATTTAAACTCAAGAAACGGAACATATGTCAACGGAAGGAAACTTGAGAACGAAGAAAATATAAGGCTTTACAATGGTGATTCCATAAATATCTGCGGTATAAGTTACATATTGGAAATATAATTGTGCTTGATTGTTTTCGTATCTATGCTATACTTTATAAAATCATTAAGAAAGTTTTTATGGCTTTTTTTTGGCAAAGGGAATAGTATTGTAAAAGGTCATATAGTAATGATTAGGAGAAGAAAGTGAAGGATAAGATACGAATAGTGCTATGCTGTATATTTTTATCAATAGCGGTATATGCAGGATATAATATTATAAAGATACAAAGTGAATATAAAAAAGGTGTGGATACCTATAAGGAAATCGATAAGTATACGATAGAACAGACGATGGCTCAGTCAAACGATAAAGAAGAAGAGACTGTGGAGGAAAAGGAAGAAGAAAAGCCCTATCCAAAGGTTGATTTTGCAGGTTTAAAGTCTGTAAATAATGAGGTTATAGGTTGGATATATGTGCCTGATACAGAGATAAACTACCCTATAGTTCATACAAAAGATAATGAATATTATCTTGATCATATGGTGGACAGAAAAGAAAATCCGGCAGGTGCTATATTCTTAGACACCAGAAATCCAAGTGATTTCAGTGATTTGCACAGTATAATATATGGGCATCATATGAAAAACGGAAGTATGTTTGCAGCACTCAAAGGTTATAAAAAGCAGGATTTCTTTGATGAGCACAAGACCGGATATTTGATAACGGAAGATGCCGTATACAGCATTGATTTCTTTGCAGGACATGTTGCAAATGTGGAAGAGAACGCATGGCAACTTGATTTTAGTGACAGTACGGAATTTGATAACTGGATCAAGTCTTTAAAGGATATTTCGTCATTTAAATCAGATCTGGATCCGAAATACGGAGATAAGATATTTACCCTGTCAACCTGTAGTTATGAGTTTGATGATGCAAGATTTGTAATAAGCGGTAAGCTTACAAAAATAGAATAGATTTGCAATATAAAAGGGTCAAGAACATAAACTGTTCTTGACCCTAATTTTAAAAAGTGATAATATGAATTAATTCCTACTAATAAAGTAGGGATAAAGGGATAAAATGAAAAGAGGACTTTATGGATATATTAAATGAAGTAAAAAAGATACATGAAACTTTGGTGGAGCTTAGAAGAGATTTCCATTTACATCCGGAACTCAGTATGAAGGAGTATCGTACAGCTACAAGAATAGAAGAAGAGCTTGATAAGCTCGGTATAGAGCATTACAGAAGTGCCGAAACGGGAGTAATAGGATTTATTAAAGGAACCGGAAAGTCGGAGCCTGCAAAGAATACGGGAGCAGATGAATCTGAGAGCAATATTGGACATCAGGGCAGTACCAGAGAGGGTAAGGACAGAGTTGTGGCACTAAGAGCCGATATAGATGCTCTGCCCATACTTGAAAGAGATGACAGAGCTTATTGCTCAAGATCGGAAGGTATCATGCATGCCTGCGGTCATGATGTTCACAATGCATCATTACTGGGTGCGGCTATTATACTTGCCAATAACAGAGAAAAGTTTGCAGGAACAGTAAAACTTATTTTCCAGCCGGGTGAAGAAATAGGTGCAGGTGCACAGGCTATGATTGCAAACGGGGAAGTGAAAGGAGTTGAAAGAATTTTCGGACTCCATGTAGCTCCTGATTTAAGATGTGGGGAGATTGGTGTTACTACAGGTATAAACAATGCATCTGTGGACCATTTTAGGATAGAGATAGAGGGAAAGGCGACTCATGTATCAACTCCTCAGATGGGTATAGATGCACTTTACATAGCCGCACAGACTGTTGTGGCATTGCAGGCGCTGGTTACAAGGACAACATCACCGATAGACCCTGTGGTTATAGGTGTGGGAATATTAAACTCCGGAACATCTTACAATATAGTATCCGGAAGCGGTGTTATAGAGGGAACTACAAGAACAACATCGGAAAAGACCAGGCAGGAAGTAAAGGCTAAGGTACAAAAGACTGCAGAAAATATTGCGGAAATTTATGGTGGAAGCGCAAAGGTTATATGGACCGATTATACATCCGCTCTTATAAATGATGAGAGAGTTTCTGAGGAAGTCAGAAGTATTGTAAAGGATGTTTTCGGAGAAAAGGCGGCAAAGGTAAGACCGATATCCTTAGGTGGTGATAATTTTGCTGAATTTATCATGGAAATTCCGGGAGCGTATGCATACCTTGGCACCTCAAATGAGAGTATTCCAAACAGTTTGATTCAGCTTCATAATGAAGGATTTGATGTAGATGAGAATGCTTTGGACATAGGAGCGACGCTTTATGCCGAGTATGCGTTAAGGTGGTTGAATGATAAATTTTAAACAAAGAAGTGCTTTTTTAGGCCGTTTTTAAACTTTTTTTAACAGCGATATTATATAATTATTAAAGAATACTTACAAATAGATAACTTCTGTAATAAATCGTTGACATTTAGTCGCTTAATTAATATAATTCAAAAAATTAACAATTGTGTTAAAAAAGGAGAGACTTTATGCCAAGAATAACATCGCTTTTAAAGTCCATTTGTGGAAAGATCATGGCAATCCCCATGAGAATCACAAAGAAGATGTACAGACAGATGGCTTTGCTCACAATAGGTGGTGCAGTGCTCAGTGTTGTTGCATTTTCAAGCAATGGATTTGCAGGAAGCGGAAAAAATGCTGTCAGTGCTAATGTCATAAATTCCGGAGAAGGTGAAACCTTTGAGGATGATATGCAAGACGAGACGGACGAAATTTTGGATAATGCCGGATTAGATAATACAACTGTTGATGAAGAAATCGCAAATTTGCCCCGAATAGAGCAAAAGGAGACCGGAAATGAAAAGATGGAAAGACTTCTTGAGGAACGCAGGGTAGCACTTGGATTATCTTCACTCACAGTAGAGGATTATAATAATCTGCTAAGGATTGTTGAAGCTGAAGTAGGTGACAATGATGTCTATGGTAGAACAATAGTAGCCAATGTTGTTTTAAACAGGGTTCGTTCAAGCCATTTTGAAAACACTATAACGGAAGTTATATTCAGTAAGGGACAGTTTTCACCTATAAGGGATAAGAGATTTTTAAAGTTAAAGTAAGCGAAGCCACTATCAAAGGTGTAAATAATGCACTGATGGGAGAGGACTATTCAAGAGGCGCACTTTACTTTATGGATAGAGCATATTCTTCGAGCCATGCGGTAGGATGGTTTGATTCATCTTTGACATATTTGTTTTCTTATGGAGGTCACGAATATTTTAAATAAATTATAGTTGAGTAAGTATGTTTATAGGATCTGAGTTTTACAGTCTCAAAAAGCGGTAGAATGGCCGCTTTTGAGATTGTAGAATTGAGCCTATTTACTGTTGCTCTGACTGTGATGGCGGAAGTGATTTTTTTCTTAAAAAATCCAAAAAAATGCTTGACATTGTCATGGTGCTCATATATAATGCTGTATGTGTCTGAGAGAGACATGGATAAAAAGAAATAGATTAACGGGGTGTGGCTCAGTTTGGCTAGAGTACCTGGTTTGGGACCAGGGGGTCGCAGGTTCGAATCCTGTCACCCCGATTTGTTTTCTAAAAACATAATATACGAGTCTGTAGCTCAGCTGGATAGAGCATCGGCCTTCTAAGCCGAGGGTCAGGGGTTCGAATCCCTTCAGGCTCACTGATATGCAGGTGTGGTTCAATGGTAGAACATCAGCCTTCCAAGCTGAATACGTGGGTTCGATTCCCATCACCTGCTTTTTATCATAATATATGGTAGATTATGGTGGGTATAGCGCAGTTGGTTAGCGCGCCAGATTGTGGCTCTGGAGGCCGTGGGTTCGAATCCCATTACCCACCCTTTAATGGGTCATCGCCAAGCGGTAAGGCACAGGACTTTGACTCCTGCATTCGCTGGTTCAAATCCAGCTGGCCCAGTTATATAGAATTAGAATTGTAACATAACACCTGAAGGGTGTTATTTTTAGAATAAGCGGTTATGCTTTGGGAGGTGCACTATGGATATTATGCCAATTTTTGCCGGTATTGTAGGACTTGTTATAGTAGTAGCGGTTGCAGTATCAGCAGGTACGATGGGGGCTGTATTCGGCGTTATAGCGGAAGAAGATGAAGATGATGAGTTTTAAAAGTGGGGAGCAGAGATAAATTCTCTGCTCTTTTCTTTTATCCCTTAACTAAATGTTATGGCTAGTATAGAAAATAAATATGCATAAACTAAAGAATAGTTGACAGTAAAGTTGAAAAAAGTTCCGTTTTACAGTATTATGGTAAGAAAATCTTTTAAAATAAGGAAAGTGTATTCTTTATAGAGATTTAAAAAATAAAGTACATTGCTGTATAAGCATAAAAGTGCAGAAACGGAGATGGAATATGGAAGCAAATATAACATTGATAAATGGTGACGGTATAGGACCGGAGATAGTAAGAGAAGCAAAAAAGGTTCTTGAAGCTGTTGCAAAAATATATGATCATGAATTTATATTTACAGATATAGATATGGGCGGATGCTCAATAGATAAATACGGAGTTCCTCTCACAGATGAAGCAATTGATATTGCAAAAAAAAGTGATGCTGTGCTTTTGGGAGCAGTAGGCGGTAATGTAGGAAATTCAAGATGGTATGATGTTGCACCTAATCTAAGACCGGAGGCAGGACTTTTAAAAATAAGAAAAGAGCTTGGGCTTTTTGCAAACTTAAGACCTGCACTTTTATATAAGGAACTTGCCGATGCCTGTCCTTTAAAGACAGAGATAAGTAAAGCCGGTTTTGACATGGTAATTGTAAGAGAGCTTACAGGAGGACTATACTTCGGTGAGAGATATACAAAAGAGATAGACGGTGTTAGAACTGCTGTAGATACTCTTGTTTACAATGAAAATGAAATAAGAAGAGTGGCAAAGGCCGCATTTGATATTGCCTCAAAAAGAAGAAAGAAAGTTATCAGTGTAGACAAGGCAAATGTTCTTGACAGTTCAAGACTGTGGAGAAATGTGGTTGAAGAGGTTGCAAAGGATTACAAGGATATTACCTTGGAGCATATGCTTGTAGACAATGCGGCTATGCAACTTGTAATGAATCCGGGACAGTTTGATGTAGTTCTTACAGAGAATATGTTCGGTGATATTTTATCTGATGAGGCCAGCATGATAACAGGCTCCATAGGAATGCTTCCAAGTGCAAGCTTAAATGAGAGTAAGTTGGGACTTTATGAGCCAAGCCACGGTTCAGCACCTGATATTGCCGGAAAGAATATTGCAAATCCTATAGCAACAATACTTTCAGCAGCGATGCTTTTAAGATATTCTCTCGGTCTTGATAAGGAAGCAAGTGATATTGAAAATGCCGTTGAGAAGGTCTTAAAAGATGGATTTAGAACCGTAGATATTTATACAGACGGAATGAATAAGCTTAGTACCTCTCAGATGGGTGACAAGATAGTGGAATATATAAAATAATCTCACAAAAACAGATTGTGATAGAAAGAGGAAATATGGAAAATTTACGCTCAAATAATATGAAATCGGGAATGCAGCAGGCACCGAGCAGATCACTTTTAAATGCTGTAGGAATGACACCGGAGGAAATGAGAAAACCTATAATAGGTATAGTAAGTTCTTTTAATGAAATAGTACCGGGACATATAAATTTAGATAAAATATCAGATGCGGTAAAACTTGGTGTAGCGGAGGCAGGTGGAATGCCGGTTGTTTTCCCTGCTATTGCGGTATGTGACGGAATAGCTATGGGACATCTTGGAATGAAGTACTCACTTTGTTCAAGAGACTTGATAGCCGACTCTACAGAAACCGTTGCTATGGCACATCAGTTTGATGCACTCGTAATGATTCCAAACTGTGATAAGACAGTACCGGGGGGGAATGCTGATGGCGGCGGCCAGACTTAATATACCTACAGTATTTGTATCAGGCGGACCGATGCTTTCAGGAAGAGTTAAGGGAAAGAATACATCACTTTCAAGTATGTTTGAGGCAGTGGGTGCATATGCTGCCGGTAAGATGAGTGAAGATGATGTATTGGAATATGAAAATAAGACCTGTCCTACCTGCGGTTCATGTTCAGGTATGTACACAGCCAATTCAATGAATTGTCTTACAGAGGTCCTTGGAATGGGACTTAGAGGAAACGGTACAATTCCTGCTGTATATTCAGACAGAATCAGACTTGCAAAAAGAGCCGGATATGCTGTAATGGAAATGTTAAAGAGAGATATTCGTCCAAGAGATATTATGACAAAGGAAGCGTTTATCAATGCGCTTACAATGGATATGGCACTTGGATGTTCTACAAACTCCATGCTTCACCTTCCTGCAATTGCTTACGAGGCGGGAGTTGAGTTAAATGTGGATATTGCAAATGAGATAAGTGCAAAGACTCCAAACCTTTGCCATCTTGCACCGGCAGGACACACTTATATAGAAGAGTTAAATGAGGCCGGCGGTATCTATGCGGTGATGAAGGAGATATCAAAGCTTGGACTTTTAAACCTTGACTGTATGACAGTTACAGGTAAGACAGTCGGCGAGAATATAAAGAATGCAATAAATCTTGATACAGATGTTATAAGACCTGCCGAGAATCCATATTCAGAGGTTGGAGGAATAGCAGTACTTAAAGGTAATATAGCACCTGAATCATGTGTGGTAAAAAGAAGTGCGGTACTTCCTGAGATGTTAAAGCATTCAGGCCCTGCAAGAGTGTTTGATTGTGAGGAAGATGCAATTACAGCGATAAAGGGCGGAAAGATAGTACCCGGAGATGTGGTAGTTATCAGATACGAAGGCCCAAAGGGCGGTCCGGGGGTATGAGAGAGATGTTAAACCCTACATCGGCAATTGCCGGAATGGGGCTTGACACCACTGTAGCGCTTATCACTGACGGTAGATTCTCAGGTGCATCAAGAGGTGCATCAATAGGACATGCTTCACCTGAAGCGGCTGTAGGAGGACCTATAGGACTTTTACAAGACGGTGATATCATTGATATTGATATCAATGCTAATACAATAAATGCCAGAGTAAGTGAAGAAGAGTTTGCAAAGAGAAAAGAAAACTGGAAGCCTAGAGTCAATGAGGTAACAGGTTATCTGGCAAGATACAGAAAGCTTGTTTCAGGGGCTCCAAGAGGTGCGGTTTTAACAGTGGATGAGTTATAGGAGGATAGATGGCAAAATTAAGCGGATCACAAATAATAGTTGAATGTCTTTTAGAGCAGGGTGTTGATACGGTTTTCGGATATCCGGGCGGTGCAATACTTAATCTATATGACGAATTATATAAAAATCAGGACAGAATAAGACATATACTTACAAGTCATGAACAGGGTGCTTCACATGCCGCGGACGGATATGCCAGAGCCAGCGGAAAAGTAGGTGTATGTTTGGCAACAAGCGGACCGGGAGCTACAAATTTGGTAACAGGTATTGCAAGTGCATATATGGATTCAATACCGGTAGTTGCCATTACCTGTAATGTAGGCAATAATCTTCTTGGAAAAGACTCTTTCCAGGAGGTGGATATATCAGGTATTGTAATGCCTGTAACTAAGTACAGCTTTATTGTAAGAGACGGAAACAAGCTTGCGGAGACTATAAGAAGAGCTTTTAAAATAGCTGTAAGCGGCAGACCGGGGCCTGTACTTATAGATATTACAAAGGATGTTACGGGAGACAGCTTTGAATACGAGTATAAAAAGCCTGAGAAGGTAATGCCGACTACAAGTGTAAGTGAAGAAGAAATATTAAATGCCGTTTCACTTATAAGAGCTTCAAAGAAGCCATATGTTTTGGTAGGTGGCGGAGCAATCCTTTCAGGAGCAAGCGAAGAACTTAGAACCTTCGTTTCAAAGATAGATGCACCTGTAGCCGACACACTTATGGGTAAGGGAGCATTTGACGGCTCAGACCCGAAATATACCGGAATGGTGGGAATGCACGGAACAAAGACAAGTAATCTCGGAATAACCGAGTGCGACCTGCTCATTGTAATCGGAGCGAGATTCTCAGACCGAGTAATCGGTAATGCTAAGAAATTTGCAAAAAATGCAAAGATCCTTCATATAGATGTGGATGCGGCTGAAATAAGCAAAAATATCAAGGCACATTACAGTCTTATCGGTGATGCAAGATTGATCTTAAGAAAGCTTAACTCAAGACTTGATCCTATGCATCATGATGAATGGGTGGCACATATTGAAAGATTAAAGGATATGTACCCTGTAAGAACAAATAAGACAGGACTTACAGGTGAGTACATAATAGAGACTATTGATGCAAAGACTGCCGATGATACAATAATCAGTACCGAGGTAGGACAGCATCAGATGTGGACGGCTCAGTTTTATAAGTTTAAAAATCCAAGAACATTTCTTACATCAGGCGGACTTGGAACTATGGGATACGGTCTTGGTGCAGCTATAGGTGCAAAGATGGCAGAACCTGATAAGACTGTAATAAATATAGCGGGTGACGGATGCTTTAGAATGAACATGAATGAAATAGCCACAGCAACCAGATATGATATTCCTCTTATTCAGGTTGTTATAAACAATCATGTGCTTGGAATGGTTAGACAGTGGCAGAATTTATTCTACGGAAAAAGATACTCACAAACAGTGTTAAGAGATAAGGTAGACTTTGTAAAATTGGCAGAGTCCATGGGTGCAAAGGCCAAAAGAGTTACTACAAAAGAGGAATTTGATGAGGCTTTTGATGAGGCATTGAAGTCAAATACAACATTTGTGATTGAGTGTGAAATAGATTCTGATGAGAAGGTATTCCCAATGGTTTCTCCGGGAGCGGCTATATCAGATGCATTTGATGAGAAAGATTTAAAATTAAATCCTGTAAAATAAATACCGGCAGTGATTTAAAATAAGCAGATAAAAATTGTATTATAAGGAGATTATCATGGGAAGAGTATATAATTTTAGTGCAGGTCCTGCAGTACTTCCTGAGGAAGTTTTAAGAGATGCGGCAGCGGAGATGCTTGATTACAATGGCAGCGGAATGTCTGTTATGGAGATGAGTCATCGCTCCAAAGTTTATGAAGAGATAATAGAAGAAGCCGAGAAGGATATCAGAGATCTTTTGAATATTCCGGATAATTACAAGGTGCTTTTCTTGCAGGGCGGTGGACATACACAGTTTGCAATGGTTCCAATGAACCTTATGAAGAATAAAAAAGCCGATTACATAATCACAGGACAGTGGGCAAAAAAAGCTTTCCAGGAAGCGAAGATGTACGGTGATGTAGTAGCTGTGGCATCAAGCGAGGATGAAACATATTCATATATTCCGGATTGCTCTAATCTTCCTATAAGAGAGGATGCAGACTATGTATATATCTGTGAGAACAACACTATCTACGGAACAAAGTTTAAAACATTGCCAAATACCAAGGGTAAGGATCTTGTTGCGGATGTTTCATCATGCTTTTTATCAGAGCCTATGGATATCAGCAAATACGCTTTGGTTTGGGGCGGTGTACAAAAAAATATCGGACCGGCAGGAGTTGTTATTGCAATCATAAGAGATGACCTTGTAACAGATGATGTACTTGAAGGCACACCTTCCATGCTCAGATATAAGATTCATGTAGATAATAAATCTCTTTATAATACACCTCCTACATATAATATTTATATGTGTGGAAAGGTATTTAAATGGATAAAATCACTTGGCGGACTTTCCGCTATGAAGGAAAGAAATGAGGAAAAGGCAAAGATTCTTTATGACTTCCTTGATTCATCAAAGCTCTTTAAAGGAACAGTAAGAAAAGAAGACCGTTCCCTTATGAATGTACCTTTTATTACAGGAGATAAAGAGCTTGATGCAAAGTTTATCAAAGAGGCTGAGGCAAACGGATTTGTAAACTTAAAAGGACACAGAAGTGTTGGCGGAATGAGAGCCAGCATCTACAATGCTATGCCGAAGGAAGGTGTAGAAAAACTGGTAGAGTTTATGAGAAATTTTGAGAAAGAAAATGCATAAGGAGATATCATGAGAAAAATACATTGCTTGAATGCTATAGCAAGTATCGGAACAGATATATTTGATGAAAATTATAAGCTTACAGACAATATTGAGGAAGCGGATGCCATTATGGTAAGATCTGCAGCAATGGGAGATATGGAGTTCTCAGACAATCTTCTTGCCATTGCCAGAGCAGGTGCGGGTGTAAACAATATACCTCTTGATAGATGTGCAGACGCCGGAATAGTGGTATTTAATACACCGGGAGCAAACGCAAACGGTGTAAAGGAGCTTGTAATCTGTGGAATGCTTTTAGCTGCAAGAGATGTCGTAGGAGGCATTGAGTGGACCAGAAGTATCAAAGATTCGGATACTATCGCAAAAGATGTTGAAAAAGGAAAGAAGAACTTTGCCGGTGGAGAGATAAAGGGAAAGAAACTTGGAGTAATAGGACTTGGCGCTATAGGTGCTGAAGTTGCCAATGCGGCGGCATCACTTGGCCTTGAGGTTTTCGGATACGATCCGTTTATTTCAGTAAATGCGGCATGGAGACTTTCAAGAAAAATAAAGCCTATCACAGATATCAACGAAATATTCAGGGAATGTGATTATATTACATTGCATGTGCCTCTCACAGATGATAATAAAGGTATGATAGGTAAGAACTCAATTCCACAGATGAAGGACGGAGTTGTGATCTTAAATTTTGCAAGAGATTTGCTTGTAGATGATGATGAGATGGAAAAAGCACTTAAGAGCGGTAAGGTTGGAAGATATGTTACCGACTTCCCTAATACAAAGTCTGCAAAGATGGAAAAAGGCAATAGTTATACCTCATCTTGGCGCTTCTACACAGGAGAGCGAGGACAATTGTGCGGTGATGGCTGCAAATGAGCTTGTAGACTATCTTGAAAACGGTAATATAAAGAATTCTGTTAATTTCCCAAGCTGCGATATGGGAGTATGCCAGGTTGAGGGAAGAGTTGCTCTCTTGCATAAAAATATTCCGAATATGATAGGACAGATCACATCAGCGTTTGCAAAGAACGGATATAATATTTCAGACCTTACAAATAAGTCAAAGGGTTCAAAGGCATACACTCTTATAGATATAGAGAGTAGGGCAAGTGAAGAGCTTGTTAAAGAATTGAATGCTATAGACGGTATTTTAAAGGTAAGAGTTATAAAGTAAAAAGCTTATAATAAATAAAACGGTAAAGTCTTTACGACCTTGCCGTTTTTGTTTATTATAGCGATAATAAAAGCTATATGTAATATGGTATTTATGATAGAATTATATAATCAAGCAAAACGGAGGGTAAAATGGCGGTAGTAAAATCTTTCAAATGTGTAAGACCGGTAAAGGAGCTTGCAGAGCAGGTGGCATCCCTGCCATATGATGTATATGACAGAAAAGAGGCAAAGGCGGCGGTATTCGGTAAGCCATATGCATTTTTAAATATTGACAGACCTGAGACTGCTTTTGATGACAGCTTTGATATGTATTCAAAAGAGGCTTATGAAAGGCAAAAAGTCTCTATGAGGATTTTAAAAATAAGGGAATATATGAGAAGGATAATGAAGACGGATATTATCTGTATGAGCTGACTATGAACGGTAGAAGCCAAATAGGCATAGTGGGTCTTGCGAGTGTGGATGACTATCTGAATGATATTATAAAGAAGCATGAAAATACGAGAGAAGAAAAAGAAATCGACAGAATAAAACATGTGGATACTGTAAATGCACAGACTGGGCCGATATTTTTGGCATATAAGAAAAATGATGATTTAAAAAAAATAATATCGGAGAATATATCGGCCGCCCCTATATATGATTTTGTATCGGATGACGGAATAGGCCATAGAGTATGGAAGGTGGATAGAGCTTATAATGAGCAGATAAGAGAATGCTTTGAAAATATAGAATCTCTTTATATAGCTGACGGACATCACAGAGCTGCTTCCGCTGTAAAGGTGGCTTTAAAGAGAAGACAAAATAAAAACGATCCCAATGCGGAGTTTAATCATTTCCTGTCTGTAATATTTGATGAGAGACAGCTGCATATTTTGCCTTATAACAGAATAGTGCTTGATCTTAATGGAAAAAGCGTGGAAGAAGTTATGGACCTTATAGCTGAAAACTTTGATGTAAAAGAGAGTCCGGTACTTGAAGAAATAGGTGACAGAGGCGAGTTCGGTATGCTTGTTAAGGATAAGTTCTATATCTTAAGTGCAAAGAAAAAAGTACTTGATTCGGTATCAGGTGATGTTATAAAGAGTCTTGATGTGTCAATATTGCAGGATCTGGTACTTGACCCGATATTCGGAATAAAAGATCCGAGAACAGATGAAAGAATAAAGTTTGCGGGTGGAATAAGAGGTGTAGGATATTTAAAATCGGAGATAGATAATAAAAGAGGTGAGGTTGCATTTTTGATGTATCCTACATCCATGGAAGAGCTATTTGCGGTAGCTGATGAGAACAAGCTTATGCCTCCAAAGTCTACATGGTTTGAGCCTAAGCTTAGAAGCGGAATATTCATACATGAAATTTGATGAAAATTATCATATTATCTTGCCTATAGATAAGTATGAGAATATGGTAAGGCTTTGGATGCATTCTGACGGAAATAAAATATTTAAAGAGAAGCTTAATGATTTTGCAAAACAGATGAATGTCCACTTTAATATGGTGAGAATAAAAAATGTCAAAACCATATGGGGGAGCTGTTCTTCAAAGAAGAATTTAAACTTTAACTTCAGGTTATTCTTCTTACCTGAGGCATTGATAGACTATGTATTTGTGCATGAGCTTGCGCATTTAAAGCATATGAATCATTCCAAAGCATTTTGGAGTGAGGTGGAAAAGCAGATACCTGACTACAAGAAAAGAAGAGAAGAACTGAAAAGATATATTTGATATGGAGTAAGATATGACAAAAGAGGAATTTTTGGACGGACTTAGGAAAGCTTTGGCTTCCACAGGTTCACAAGCTCTTATAGAGGAAAATACAAGATTTTATTCTTCCTATATTGATGATGAGCTTTCAAAAGGCAGAAGCATAGAAGAAATAATGGAGGAACTTGGAGAACCTAGGCTTATTGCCAATTCTATAAAGGTTGCTGCGGGATATGATGATATATTCGCAGGACTTGACAGTGATCCTAATGAAAACTATACAAGAACAGCTGATGAAGAAAATTACAGTGACTTTAATGACAGAAAAGATAATGTATTTAAGACATATAACTTTTCGGGTAACAGATTGATCATACCGATCATACTGGTTATACTTGCTATAGTACTGATTGTTGCCGTGGTTGCGGCTGTATTTTCATTTCTGGCACCGGTGTTGGTACCCTTAATAGGAGTGCTGGTTTTAGTGGCTTTAATAAAGGGGATTTTCGGAAACAGAAATTAGATAAACAGCATTGTTACAAAAAAATATTACAAATTTTAATTTTTTTATAAATTATAAGAAGTAAAAATTTAGTTGTGCAAAAACCGTAAAAAAATTCTTGTTATAGTTGATAAAAACAAAAAAAGATAAAAAAATATTTCAAGTCGATAATTACTTCTAACAACTTTTTATAGATTTTTTTAAAACTGATAAATAGGCTGTTATGCGGTAAAAACTCGTAAGAGATTAACAAATAAAGGTTATAAATACGATATTTACATGGTATTTATAACCTTTTTGTTATTGAAAACGGGTATAGAATTAATTTATCAAATATTTAATAAAAGGCTTGACATATACTTGAAGTAAGTTTATACTGACTTTCGTAACATTTACTTAACAAACATAAATCGTTTGTAATCATTTAAGATTTTAGCACCAACTACAGTTGGTTTACTATATAGAAGGATTTGAGGAATTAAAAAATGAAGAACACCAGAAAAGTTATATTTGGAATATTATCAGCAATGACTATCAGCACACTTGCACCTGTTACATCTTTTGCAACAACAGTAAGAAAAGTTGTAACCGTTCAGGATGAAGGAACAGTGTTAAGAGGACCGGCTCTTAAGAGCGGTACATATATAGTTACAGTTGAGGCAAGCTCTCTTGACGTATATAAGAGCATGACATCAAATGAAACAATCGGTAAGGCAAGCAAGGGTGACGTATTCCAGATACTTGAAGATATGGGTGGTGGATATGCTAAAGTTTCTTACAATGAGGTAGAAGGATATATTTCTATAATGAATGGAGATACATCTATAGAAGAGATGGATTCAGCAGAGGAAGCCGCAGCTTCAGCAACACAGAGAATAGCTCAGGTTGCTTCTGCAAATAAGAGAGAAGAAGTTGTAAACTTTGCAAAGACTTTCGTAGGCGGAAGATACATCTATGGTGGTACAAATCCTTATGTAGGTGCTGATTGTTCAGGTTTTGTTAAGTATATTCTTGCAAATGTTGCAGGTGTTTCACTTCCAAGAACATCTTCAGAGCAGGCAACAAGAGGTAGAACAGTTGCAAGCGCAGATCAGCTTCAGCCGGGAGATCTTCTTTTCTACGGTTCAGGAAGATCTGTAAGCCATGTTGCTATGTATATCGGAGACGGTAAAATAGTACATGCTTCATCATCAAGAACAGGAATAATTATTTCAAATTATAATTACAGACCTATAATTCGTATGGCTAGTTTTATAGACTAATATTTACAATAACAAATAAGCGGCTACCCATTGTGAAACATCTTTGGGTAGCTTTTTCGTATAAATTTAAGAAAGACATTCGCACTTTTATTCATGTTATTGTAGTATTAACCAATTCTTTGTGTTAAACTATGCTTATGAAAGATAAAAAGAAAGAGTAGGCGAGGAAAGGTTATGATTGAACTTGGTTTAAATGAGAGGGAAAGTCTGTCTGAATTGGCAACAGATGATATTTTGGTCAGACTTGCACTTGCCGGCAAATGCGGAAGAGTTTGGATACCGGCCACAGGTACAGCTTCTTACTGTGTAATAAAAGTATATCATTATATGTACATAGTAGGAGTTACTCCAAAGAGAGACAGAGCGGTTTCTTTGTGGGGTACTATTGCAAGACATGGAGAGGGAGCTTACATTATTCCTACTTCGGAGTTATGGATAGACTGGCTTGTAGAAAATATAGATTGCAGATATAGAAATTTTTCAAGATACCTCTTAGCTTTAAAGGTGTTGAGAACAGGGCATTATTGGAAGAATTAAATGCTGCATTAGAGGAAGGTTTGAATATTAATAAAGTCAAACCGGACGAATATGAAGTATTGAAAAAGGATATGTGGAGTGAAGATTTCTCCGCATGCTTTGACAATAGCGATGAATTTGCTAAAGATGCGATAGGATATATGGTTTATAAGGATGGAGTCGCAGTAAGCGGCTGCATGGGAAGATCATACGGAAAAGAATTTATGGAGCTTGTATTTGCTACAAATCCTGAGTATAGGAGAAGAAATCTTGCTCTGACAGCAGCATCCAATGTATCGCTTTATCTGGACGATGAAAAGATAAATCCTTATATAGATGTTAGAAATCAACACTCTGTAGAGTTAGCTTCAAGACTTGGATTTGAATTTATAAAAGAGTATCAAGTATATCAAATTTATAATTCAGAAGATGATATCTAAGTAAAAATACTATAGAACATAGGGGTGGCTAAAGTCACTCCTATATTTATGTTAAAAGGTGGTAATATGGATAAGATAAGCCTTGCAAAACGTCTTAATAATAATAAGAGAGGCTATTTGATAATCAATGCAAATCAAGGCAAGCATAAGATCGCATTGATTGGTGATGTAAAAAACGAGTATGATACTCTGGCAAGTTTATCAAGAGATATTTTAAAGAATTCACTTGTAATCGGATTTGCAGAGACCGCAATAGCGATAGGTGCCTCTCTTGCAAGCAGTGCGGGAGCCTTTTTCATGCAGACAACCAGAGAAAATATATGTGCAGAAAATGAGTATATACATTTTACAGAGGCACATAGCCATGCTATGGAGCAAAGACTGGTACTTGCCGATATGGAAAAGATATATGATCAGGTGGACAGAATAGTATTTGTTGAAGATGAGATAACCACAGGAAATACTATATGGCATTGTATAGAGGAGATAGAGGGCATATTTAAGGGTGGAAAAAAATATGCCATAGCACCTCTTACAAACACATTGTCAGAGGAAAGAAGAAAATTCTTTAAAGAAAAGAATGTGGATATAGTCTATATAAGAGATATAGATAAAGAAGGCTTTGAAGATGAGGTGGTTGATACCTTGACCAATGGTGATGTATATACAATCAACTCTACACCAAGGAATGATGATGTAAAAATAATAGATTTTAAGACAGATATCAGGACCAGAAGACTGTTAAATATAAAGGATTTGGATACCGAGATAGATAGGCTTGGAGATTTCCTGGAAGAAAAGTTAGGTCTTAAAAAATTGTTGAAAGATAAAAAGACAGTTACGGTACTTGGAACGGAAGAATTTATTTATGCACCGATAAGACTGGCAGAGTATATAGATACGGTTTCAGACGCAGATGTATATGTACATTCATCTACAAGAAGCCCCATTGAGGTGTCAAAGTTAGAGGATTATCCTCTTCATACCAGATATGAGGTCAGAAGTATATACGATAAAAACAGACAGACCTATATATATGATTTGAAAGAATCGGATGTATTCTTTCTTGTTACGGACGGAAAAGAAGCGGAGGGAGAGGCTGATATCCTGGAGGCAATCAGAATTTCCGGAAACAAAAATATATATTTGATCAGGTGGGATAATGAGAAGTAGTTACAAAGAAAGCGATGTCATTTTTCTCTTAAAGGATGTGACAGGACTTGTAGAGCCCTTGCCAAGTTTGGAGAGGGAAAAGCTTATACAATCAGGAATGCATTACAGTGAAATGCTGCCGATAGAGTATATACCCACCGAGGAATATATGAAAATATATTTTGATTCATTCAAGGTTTTCGGACAGAAAATGGCTGATGCTCTTGCATCTTTGGCAGATAAAGTAATAGAAAAAGAGGGAAAGATGTAGTCTTAGTCTCTCTGGCAAGAGCCGGTACACCGATAGGAGTGTTGCTTAAAAGATATATAAAATGGAAGTATGAAACCGATGTGGCACATTATTCAGTTTCCATAATAAGAGACAGGGGTATTGATGATAATGCCATGAAGTATATACTTGCGCGTCACAAGGCCAAAGACATCCTTTTTGTGGATGGTTGGATAGGCAAGGGTGCAATACTTAAAGAACTGAAAGCAGCCTGTGAAAATTATGAAGGCGTATCTGAGGAACTAGCAGTGGTATCGGATCCTGCAGGTGAAACGGAGTTGGCAGGTACTTATGATGATATATTTATTCCAAGCTCTGCACTAAATGCTACGGTATGCGGCTTGGTAAGCAGAACATTTTTAAGAGATGACATAATAGATAAAGATGACTTTCACGGTGCTCTATACTATAAGGAATATGAAGACAATGATTTGAGCCATCACTTCATCGACAATATAGAAAAGCTCTTTAAAAAGGATGCAATAGATGAGAGTATTAGAGGAGCAAGAGGAATTATTGAAGTAAAAAAGCAGGCAGATAAATACGGTATAAAGGATATAAATCTTATAAAGCCCGGCATAGGTGAGACTACGAGAGTATTGCTAAGAAGAGTTCCATGGAAGATACTTATAGATGAAAGATATAAAGATGATAAAGAGCTTAGGCATATCATAAAGCTTGCCGGTGAAAAGGAAAGTGAGATAGAGTATACAAGTTTAAACAATTATAAGTGCATGGGAATAATAAAGAAAATGAAGGACATATAAAAATGTGTGAGTCGAAAATGACTCACACATTTTTTAATATTTCTTCACACCGAAGTACTGTGCAAGTAAGATAACTTCCATTGCCCAGCTGTAATGTATTTTCGGTTCATTTATTCTGGTATTATTTACATTCGGACAGGATTGATATATTTTCTTATCATCCAAAACACTTAAGGCATCATCATAATCAATACTTGGAACCTTATAGGCATCGTTTACTACAAGGATCTGCTTTGGATGAACAATGGTTTTTCCGACAAAACCGTTTAATTTATCAAGCTCAATCTCTTTTCCAAGGCCTTCCTGCCAGCCGATACCTGCATAGTATTCATAGGCCGGTGCCGATATTATGTAATCACTTGAAAATGTCGCAACAATATCTGATAAAAGTGCGGCTACAGGACCACTCTGATATATACTTTCATCAACTTTATGTCTTACGCAAAGAGTATTGAGTATACTTCCTGTTGCAACAAGTATATTTAATATATAGTCTTCATATGTAGAAAGCTTTCTTTGATTGCATACATATGATTATATCTGGTTCTAAGGTCAAGAAGCGCCATACAATCAAGCTCGGGTAAAATATATATAGGGGTAGACAGTACCGAATTGATGCGTTGCATTTCATAAATATATATATCGGCATTGGACACTGAAAAGTCCGGTAAAATAAAGCCGGTGATAAGGTCCAGTAAACTTCCGAATTTCTTATACAAATGGGCTATATGGGAGGTGGACAGTACCTTTATAAAGAGTTTAGGTATATAGAAATCTCTTTCCTTTTTGGAAATAAATAGCTTATCCAAAGTTTTTATAAGTATATTTTCAGCTTTATCGGCTTCAGCATCATTGCTTGCCATATCGAATGTAAAAGCTAAGGAAAAGGGAATATTAAATCTTTCAAGCATTATATCATCTATAATACCTGTGTTACTTGCGGCTGTATAAAGCAGTGCGCCCACGCTATAGTAAATACTGGAATCCTTCATGGCCAACCCCTGTCAAAAAATATTGAATATAGGCTTATATTTTTCGCTAATATTGGTATAATTATATCATATAATATATAATGATACTAGGGTAAAAAGGTGTGATGCCTGACATAAACCGGCTTGAAAAACAAATGATTTGAAACAAACCGGTAAAAGATATATAGACAGATTTTAATGGAGTAAGTATGCCAAAATACAGATTGAATCCTATAAATATAAACAGCATAGCAGAATTTGGAAGGGTTAGAGGAAACAGAGCCTGTGGAAATTTAAATACCTATATGGTTAAGTTTACAGGTGCCGATGTAAATACCAATAAGGATATAAATGAACTCAGAAGATATTTGACTGTTGAGATGAATCAGGGAAGAATATACTATAAATATCTTGATTCATTGGAAATAAAGAGTGATTGTATGGAACAAAAGACGGAGTATGAGACTTTTATAAATACAGGGCATATGAATACGGCTATGGTAAGGCAAAATAAGATAAGTGAAGCTGAGTTGACAGAAGCTGTAAAAGAAATGCAAAAACTCCTACAAAAATACAAGAAGAACATTTCGGATACAATAGAAAAAAATATAATGGTTAAGCTTTTATACTGGCTCGAAGAGAATTTCTCAGATATCAGTATAAACGGAGATAAGAATATAAAGGTTGTAGCGGAGAACATACAAAAGGAATCGGAAGTCTATTTTTTTGTATTCCTTAATTTACTGGGTATGGATATATGCCTGCTGCAGTATTCAAAAGATATCTCTGTAATGGATGAATATTATTACACAAAAAAGCTTGGTGATTTTTATGAGGGAAAGATGGTATTTGAGACCGTAGAAACTGTAGAAAACTATCGGACTCCAAATATGGAAAGAAGCAGTGTAAATAACTCTCAGGTAAATGCAGATAGTGGAAACAAAATGGTGACAATAAGTCTGGCATCCACAAGAAGAAAAGACAGAGACGCTAAAACAAAAGCTGTAACTGTTTCACCTCCGGCTGCGCCGGTTAATAATCAGCCAAATACAGGTGTAGGTTCTCGTGTAAGCGCACAGGTTTCTGAGGTAAATGCAAACAGGGAGTTAAGTTATGTAGAACTTGCAAGATTGTCAACATCAATAGTTATGATAGCCGTATTTGACAACAGTAAGAAGCTTCTTGGTACAGGTTCGGGTATAATGATCGGAAGAGACGGTTTTATACTTACCAATAATCATGTTATAAGAGGTGGATATTATTTTGAGGTAAGAATAGAAGATGATGAGAAAATATATGAGACAAATGAGGTTATAAAATATCATAATCATCTGGATTTGGCAATAATAAGAATTGCCAGAGTACTGAATCCTTTGAGATTGTATAACGGAAAAGAGAGCCTTGTAAGAGGTCAAAAGGTAGTGGCGATAGGAAGCCCTCTGGGTCTTTTTAATTCGGTTTCCGACGGTATTATATCAGGCTTTAGAAATATAGATAATGTGGATATGATACAGTTTAGCGCACCTACATCGCCGGGGTCATCGGGAGGAGCGGTACTGAATATGCATGGAGAAGTAATCGGTATAAGCACTTCAGGTTTCAGTGAGGGACAAAATATAAATCTGGCTGTACCGTATGATGCAGTATATAATTTTACAAAGAGCTTTATAAGATAAGAAAAGTTTTGACTTGAAAGGGGATGAATGCATGTTATTGCATCAGAAGATAAAAGGGCTTGATGACTTTTTTAAAAGACAAAGTGAAAGAAAGCCGAAGGGAGTATATTTTTACAGAGTAAATTCCTATGATGAAACAATACTTGAATTTATCAGAAAATACTATGATTTGGCTAAAAGAGAAGGTGCAATCATTGATAAAAATATAGAAAACCCTACTGCCGATAATATAGCATATTTTAATGAAATAATCGGAGAAAAATATGTTCACGGACCGGGATTTATGGCGGAGGCTTTAAAAAAATGGCTGCCGAGAATAAAAGATTATCAGAGGGCATCCATAGCCGACGGAATTTATGATACCTTGGAGGTTTTAAGGAGACAGGGCAAGAATATAGATATCTTGAAGAATAATTTTATAAGGATAATGTGCTGGCTCTACTATAATTTTTACAATATCATGGAAAGACTTGGAAATGATGAAGTTCCCAAAATCATATTCTGGGGTAATGTGAATTTTTCAGAGCTGTCAACCTTAAAAATACTTTCAAATGCCGGAGCGGATATTATTCTGGTTCAACCGGGTGGTGATTCAAAGTATATGGCAATAGATCCGAAATCCGAATACTCAATAGATTTGGGAATGGGAAGTGAGAGCTTTCCGGCAGGGTTTGATCTTCAGTGGCTGTTAAAGCAGTATGAGGAAGATAAAAGTAAAAGACTTTTATACAGCAATAAATCAAATGTCAAAGCCAATACCAATGCATGGCTTAGCGGTGATCTGTTTGAGGATTTAAAGAACACAAGAAGAGGCGAGAACACAAGGTTTTTCTATAATATGTTTGTCAGAATAAACGGCTGCGACAATAGAAATACCTATATAAACAATCTGTACTTACTCTATCAGGATCTTAAAAAAGCAAACAGAAGTGTAAAGGTTATAAATAATAAGATCACAAATCCGAGTGTGGACGAGATTTCAAAAATAAAAAGAGGCAATTATGCCAATGAAAATCAGCTTATCATGGATCTGAAGAAAAATATCAATCTAAAGAGCAATACTTTTATAGATGTGGCAAGGGATGCCTTTGTGGATACTATGATAGAGACCGGTAAGCTTATGAATATGGATCTCAATAAAATAATGAATAAGGGCATATATATATTGTGCTGGTTCCAAAGATATATACCGGATCTGATTGGAAATACCGACATTCATTCACCCGCGCCTATACTCATATATTTCGGAAATGTGGAGACGGATACCGAGAGTCTTTTCTTAAATATGGTGGCAAAGTTACCTATAGATGTGATTGTTTTCAATCCGGAAAAGAAAGAAGACAGTCTTAAAGGTGAGAAATTATATGAGGTACATTTTGAAGAGACATTAAAGGTAAATGAATTCCCCACGGACGGAAACAATCTTTCCATGGGTACAATGGCATATAATGCGGAAAGAGATTTGGATACTATGATGTATTCGGATACCGGAATGTACAGAGATATGCAATTTTCGAAAGCAAATATTATAAAGCTTTCAACTACATATGAAGAAATCAGCATTTACTGGAAGCAGGAGACGAGGTTTAGACCGAACTTTTCCACAGTCGATGATGTTGCAAATATTCCGATAATGTTTGCTAAAGTTTCCGGAGTGACAAATTCCGATACAAATACATATTTTCAAAACATCAAAGATCTTATAACAGATACAACATTGATATATAAGAATGAAAATATTTATGACAGAAACTGTATTGTAGCGGCAGGAGTACCTTCATTTTATAAAAACGGCAGACTTGACAGAGAGGGAATAAAGCACTCGCAGATCTATAAATACGACTATTTGAGAGCGGAGACTCAGGATTATATTTTTGATAAATTATCAGAGCTGTTAAGGAGAAAGACTATAGCCGGAACAGGACAAAACGGTACGGAGTATAAGATAATTACAATTGTTTTAGATTTGCCTAAGGAAATTTTAAGATTTATACAAAGCTTTGATTTTACAAAATGTCCGCCAAAGCTTATAATAGTAAATACAACGGAAAGCGTCATTTCGTTGGAAGACAGCATAATTGTTGCTTTTTTGAATCTGATAGGTTTTGATATAGTATTTTTTATACCTACGGGATACGATAATGTAAGTAAATACTTCAACTCTCAGATAATGGAAGAGCATATAATCGGCAATTATCTTTATGATATAGCCATACCTGATTTCAATAGACTGAGGTCTGTGAAAGAAAAGAAGAAATCGTTTTTTTCAAGATTTTTTGGTTAATGAAAACTAATATTGAGCCTTTGTGACATTTATACACAGGGCATAGGAGGAAAGATGGGACTTGATTTTTCAAAAGCAAAAACCGGTGAGGCTGAAGCAGTAACAAGTGAAGTTGCAGAGAATGAAGCATTACCTACTATTCAAACATTTGATATTGCGGTGGAGTCTGCAAAAATCAAAAATGAGTTGGTAGACTCGGCAGAGGTTGATGCACTTGTAAGCAAGATAGAACTTGACAATCTTGACAGTATTGTTACTTTTGGCGGAGAGGTGGCTACAGAGATATCAAAATCTTCAGATTTGGTACTCAACAGTATGAACATCGCTCAAATTGAAGAAACTTCAAAGATGTTGGGTGTTCTTACAAATATCATGAGCAGATTTGATATTGAAGAGCTAAGACAGGAACCGGGTCTTTTTGACAAGCTCTTTGGAGGTATAAAAAAGCAGCTGGATAAGATAATGGCAAAATATCAGACCATGGGCGGTGAGATCGACAAGGTATATGTAGAGCTTAAGGGCTATGAGGGTGAGATCAAAGAGACCAATAAAAAACTTAATACCATGTTTGAATCAAATGTAAATTACTATCATGATCTGTTAAAGTATATCATGGCAGGTGAGCAGGGATGTAAGGAACTTGAAGCTGCAATCGCAGAGAGAACGGCTGAGATGGAGCGTACAGGTGATAAGTCAATGCAATTTGAACTTACAACTCTTAATAATGCTCTTATGATGCTTGAGCAAAGAACTCAGGACTTAAGAGTGGCTGAGAATGTGGCTATGCAGACTATTCCGATGTTAAAGACTATGGAGTTCAGTAATATAAACCTGATAAGAAAGATAAATTCAGCTTTCATTATCACATTGCCTATCTTTAAGCAGAGCCTAGCACAGGCTATTATGCTTAAACGTCAGAGATTACAGGCTGAGGCATTATCAGAACTCGATAAAAAGACAAATGAAATGATATTAAAGAATGCATCAAATACTGTTGAGCAGGCAAAGCTTACAGCTCAGATGGCTTCGGGAAGTTCTATAAAGGTTGATACTTTGGAGAAGTCTTGGAGAACTATTGTAAACGGTATCGAAGAAACAAAGAGAATTCAGGATGATGCCAGAAGACAAAGAATCGAAGACAAGGCCAAACTTGAAAATATTAAAAACGAATTCTATAAGAAATTCGGTGTATAATAAAGGAGGATTTTATGCCAATAAATTTATCTAAAGGACAAAAAGTAGATCTTACAAAGACAAATCCGGGACTTAAGAATGTTATAGTAGGTCTTGGATGGGATGTAAATGCATTTGATTCAGGTGCGGACTTTGATCTTGATGCTGCCGCATTCATGGTAGATGCAGGTGGAAAATGCCCTACAGAAAAGGACTTCATTTTCTACGGCAATTTATCTCATCCGTCAGAGAGTGTTACTCATATGGGTGATAACCTTACAGGAGAAGGTGACGGAGATGACGAGCAGATTAAGATCGATCTTTCGAAAGTGCCTGCAAATATAGAGAAGATTGCATTTACAGTTACTATATATGATGCAGATTCAAGAAGACAGAACTTCGGTCAGGTTTCAAATGCCTATATCAGAATTTTGGATGAGATGACAGGTGCTGAGATCATCAGATATGACCTTGGTGAGGACTTCTCTATTGAAACAGCAGTAGTAGTAGGAGAACTTTACAAGCACGCAGGTGAGTGGAAGTTCAACGCTATAGGAAGCGGATTCGGTGGCGGACTCGCTGCACTTTGCAATCATTACGGTATAGCGGTAGCTTAAGCCCTATACACAGACATTAGGAGGATATATGTCTATCAGTTTACAAAAAGGACAAAAGGTAAGCCTGTCAAAGGAGAATGCAGGTTTAAAGAGAATCGTAGTCGGACTCGGATGGGATGAGGCTCCAAGGGGAGGCGGTGGATTTTTATCATCACTCTTTGGCAGTAGTCAAAGCCAGGAAGGTAATATAGACTGTGACGCATCAGCTTTCCTTTTACAGGGAGGAAAAATAGTTAATAAAGGTGATGTAGTTTATTACGGAAACCTTCGCCACTCTTCAGGCACTGTTATGCACATGGGTGATAACCTTACAGGTGCCGGTGACGGAGATGATGAGCAGATCACTATAGATCTTGAAAACATACCTGCAGTTTATGACAGAATCGTTATTGTTGTAAATATTTATCAGGCAGTGCAAAGACGCCAAGAGTTTGGAATGATCAGAAATGCATTTATAAGACTTGTAGATGCTTCAAACAATAAAGAGATTCTTAAGTACAATCTTACAGATAATTATTCGGGAATGACTGCAATGATCTTCGGTGAGGTATACAGACATAACGGTGAGTGGAAGTTCTCAGCTGTAGGACAGGGTACTACCGATCCGGGTCTTGGAGAATTGGCAAGTAGATATATGTAATCGGCAGTATAAAATTTAATACTTTAAATTATTATCTATTTGGTATAAAATATCATTTGTAATAAATATTACGGGAGATGGCATTTGCTGTCTCCTCAAAATTTTGAAAGAGGAAATTATATGAAATTTACCGGTTTGACTGAAAAGGAAGTTGAAAAGTCAAGGCAGGATCATGGCTCAAATGTAATACCTGATTCTGAACCCACCACCTTTTGGCAGGAGTTCAAGGAGACATTCAATGATCCTATGATTAGGATACTTCTTGCTATCGCAGTACTGATGATAGTAATGTTTCTTTGGCTATGCTGAAATTTATGAGCCGCTTGGAACTATTATTGCTGTAATAATAGTAGCCTTTGTATCCGCAAAGACAGGTGTGGCAAGTGATACAAAGTATCGTGAGTTAAAGGACAACACAAAGAAGGACACATGTAAGGTCTACAGAAACGGTCTTGTAACTGTTATAGATGTAGATGATGTAGTAGTAGGTGATTTTGTACTCTTACAATCAGGAGATAAGATACCTGCAGACGGTATTCTTATAGACGGAGATTTAAGAGTTGACAACTCAGCCCTAAACGGAGAGGCTGAGGAGTGTAAGAAAACTGCCGCAACTGAAGGTTTTGAGCTGAAAGAGGATATCACAGGTGATACATTCGTAGATGCTCACTCACTCTTTAGAGGTGCTGTAGTATTTGACGGCGAGGGTGTTTTAGAAGTTAAGAGAGTCGGACTTAAGTCAATGATGGGTAAGATGGCTCTTGAAATGAATGAAGACGATCCTGATTCACCTCTTAAGGTAAAGCTTGGAAAACTTGCACATCAGATATCAATATTCGGATATGTAGGTGCTACAGTTATAGCAATACTTTATTTTGCATATTTTATAATAAGAGCCGGCGGAGTTGGTAATTATTTTGCAATGGGTCCACAGACAATAGTACAGGACCTTATAAAGGCTGTTACTCTTGCCATAGTTATTATCGTATGTGCTGTTCCTGAAGGATTGCCGCTCATGATATCTCTTGTACTTATGCAAAATACAAGTAAGATGCTTGATCACAACGTGCTTGTAAGAAAGGCCGAAGGTATTGAGACTGCAGGTTCACTGAATATACTATTTAGTGATAAGACAGGAACTATTACAAAAGGAAGTCTTGAAGTAGTGGATTTCTTCCTTGCTAACGGAAACTCTATTGCTATACCGGACTTAAGCGATCACAGCAAAGTAAAAGGCCTTATAGATATCGCTATTGGTAAGAATACTCAGTCATTGTTTGATGACAGAGGTGTGGTAATAGGTGGTAACGCAACAGACCAGGCATTGATGAAGTTTATCGGACATGCTACTTTTGATGCATTACAAAATGAGAAGAGCCTTGTAGTGGGAGCACACCAGGGATTCAACTCAACAAATAAATTCAGCCAGGCAAGAATAGATTCTCTTGGTAAGACATTCTATAAGGGTGCACCTGAGAGACTTCTTGCAAAGGCAACAAAGTTCCTTGACGAGAACGGTGAAGTAAAGACAATTGACAAGGCTGTTCTTAACAGAAAGATAGACGAGCTTGCAGCAAGAGCAATGAGAGTTTTGGCTTTCGGATATTCAGAGAAGGACCTTGTACAAAATACTGTCAATGATGATATAGTTATCATAGGCTTGGTAGGTATCAGAGATGATGTAAGACCTGAGGCTAAGATGCCATAGCGGAGGTTATGGGAGCAGGTATTCAGGTAGTAATGATCACAGGTGACAGACTTGAAACAGCTATTGCTATCGCAAAGGATGCAGGCCTTATACAATCTACTTCAGACAGAGCACTTTCATCAGCGGAGCTCAATGAAATGAGTGATGATGAAGTAAAGAAACTTATACCTCATATCAGAGTTATAGCAAGAGCTCTTCCTACAGATAAGTCAAGAATGGTAAGACTTTGCCAGGAGATGAACCTTGTTGTAGGTATGACGGGAGACGGTGTAAACGACTCACCTGCTCTTAAGAGAGCGGATGTAGGATTTGCTATGGGTAACGGAACAGAGGCTGCCAAGGAAGCCGGTGAGATAGTAATTCTTGACGACAACTTCAGATCTATAAAGGATGCTATACTCTATGGTAGAACCATCTATCACAATATCCTTAAGTTCTGTAAGTTCCAGTTGGTTATCAATGTTACTGCGGTTATAGTAAGTGCTATCGCTCCGTTCTTCGGAGTGGAAGAGCCGCTTAAGGTAACTCACCTTCTGTTTGTAAACCTTGTAATGGACGGTCTTGGAGCAATAATGCTTGGAAATGAGCCGGCTAAAGAAAGCTATATGATGGAGAAGCCAAGAAGAAGAGATGAGAATATCATCAGCAAGAAAATGGCTATCCAGATCCTTACAATGGGACTTTGGCTTACAGTAATCAGTTTTATATACCTTAAGTTACCTTTCTTTGCAAATCTGTTTGACGGTAATGAGGAAAAACTTCTTACAGGTTACTTTGTACTCTTTATAGCAAGTGCACTCTTTAACGGATTTAATGTAAGAGATGAAGGTTTTGGAATATTTAAGGGACTTAATGAAAATACAGGCTTCCTTAAAGTGTTCTTTGCAATCATCATAGTACAGGCGCTTATTGTAAATGCCGGTGCTGTACCTTTTGCACCATTCCAGTTTATCGGAAAGATGTTTAGCTGTGTACCGTTTAGTATCGGCGGATGGATAGTAATATTTATACTTGCATTCACAATGATACCTGTAGACTTGCTTAGAAAAGTTGTAATGGGAACATATAAGGATGCTTAATAGTAATATAGGGCTGTCACTTGCGACAGTCCTTTTTTATTGGAATATAAGGATATATGTTATTGTATTTTAGGCATATATACGGTAAAATTAAATTATTATATACAATCTAAATTCTAAAAGTTCTAAATTTCAAAAAAATGCTCAAAAGAATAATCCAATATTAAAAAAATTTGATATAATAAGGAGGAGATATGCAAGAGAAGGATGTAACTCAGAAAGTACTTGAAAAGTATAATGATGTATTTGCCGATATTTTAAATGTACTTTTATTTGGCGGTAGAAATGTAGTAGAACTTTTAACATTAATGTCTGCAATGACAGGCGATAACAGATTTGAAGAAACTATAAACGATTTGAAGGGAAAGGAGAAGGTTAATATGTGTGAAGTACTGGATAGAGTAGAGGCCAGAGGAATAGAAAAAGGTATAGAAAAAGGTATAGAAAAAGGTAGGGTGGTAGGAAGACAGGAAGGCGTTATAAGTATACTTGTATCTTTGGTAAATGACGGAATACTAAGTATTGATGAGGCTGCTGCCAGAGCAAATATGAGTACCAAGGATTTTGAGAAGCTTATAAAGTGATAGATCTAAACACAATCTGTATACAATCCTTACCGACTTTACTTTTTGTTCATTTTTTGTTAGAATTAGAATGTTGTTTTGAACAATGAAAATTGAATAAGGAGGTGCTTTTATGTCACAACTGGGAAGTATAATAATAGCGGTAATACTCTCAATAGTTGTTGTGGCGCCTCTAAGTTGGAGTTTAGCGATTGCTCATCGTAAGAAGTCGTATGAAGATAAGATCGGATCAGCAGAGATTAAATCCAGAGAAATAATAGAGGAAGCCTTAAAAACAGCCGAGACAAAGAAACGTGAAGCTCTCTTGGAAGCTAAAGAAGAGTCTATAAAGACAAAAAATGAGCTTGATAGAGAGGTGAAAGAAAGAAGGGCAGAGTTAGCCCGCTATGAGAAAAGAGTACTTAGTAAAGAAGAAAACTTGGACAAGAAGCAGGATCTACTTGAAAAGAAAGAAGAGAGTGTTCTTGCAAGAGAAGAGAAGATATTAGCAAGGAGCAAGGAAGTTGAATCCCTGTATGATAAGGGAATTGCCGAGCTTGAGAAAATATCCGGACTCACAAGTGAACAAGCTAAGGAATTTTTGTTACAATCAGTTGAAGATGAAGTAAAACATGACAAGGCAAAGCTTATTAAAGAGCTTGAAAATGTCGCAAAGGATGAAGCCGAGAAAAAGGCTAAGGAATATGTGGTTACTGCAATTCAAAGATGTGCGGCAGACCATGTAGCTGAAACGACAGTTTCAGTGGTGGCGTTGCCGAATGATGATATGAAGGGTAGGATCATAGGTCGTGAGGGTAGAAATATACGTACGCTCGAGCAACTTACAGGAGTTGAGCTTATCATTGATGATACCCCTGAGGCAGTAGTTTTATCCTGTTTTGATCCTGTAAGAAGAGAAGTGGCCAGAGTAGCGCTTGAAAAGTTAATTGTCGATGGTCGTATCCACCCTGCAAGAATTGAAGAAATGGTGGATAGGGCAAAGAAAGAAGTTGACGGTATTATGAGAGAGGAAGGCGAGAATGCAGCACTTGAAGTAGGAGTGCATGGCATACATCCTGAACTCATAAAATTACTTGGAAGAATGAAATTTAGGACCAGTTATGGTCAGAATGCTTTAAAACATTCTATTGAAGTGGCACAATTGTCAGGACTTTTGGCAGCAGAAGTTGGAGTGGATATTAGATTGGCTAAGAGAGCCGGTTTACTACATGATATTGGAAAAGCCATCGACCATGAGGTGGAGGGTTCACATGTACAGATTGGTGTGGAACTTTGTAAGAAGTACAAGGAACATCCGGTTGTAATCAATTCTGTAGAATCACATCATGGAGATGTTGATCCGGATTCACTTATTGCATGTTTGGTACAGGCGGCAGATACTATTTCCGCAGCAAGACCGGGTGCAAGAAGAGAAACACTGGAGACATATACTAACAGACTGAGTCAGCTTGAAGAAATCACTACATCATTTGACGGAGTTGAGAAGTCATTTGCTATACAGGCAGGCCGTGAGGTAAGAATCATGGTATTGCCTGAGAAAGTAAGCGATGACGATATGGTTATTTTGGCCAGAAATATCTCAAAGAGAATAGAAGAAGAGATGCAATACCCGGGTCAAATAAAGGTGAATGTGATCAGAGAATCAAGAGTGGCAGATGTTGCAAGATAATAATGAGGGCGATGGCTGGTAGCTGTCGCCTTTTTTAGTGTAAAATCACGAAAATTGATTGTAAATTTTTGGTAAGCATTTTAAAGAAAATATCATATAATAGTAATTGACTGAAACTCTAATATAGTATTTAATAGTATGGAGAGAATATTATATAAACATAGAGATATGAGTGAAAGGATATATATGAAAAAATTTGGAAGAAGATTTGCTATAGCGGCAATAAGTGGAATCATAAGTTTGGCGGCTTCAATGACCGCATTTGCAGCATCAGGAATCAAGTCTGTAAAGATAAATATCAAGTCAGATGCTATTACAGTGGGTAAGGACAGAGATATCAATGATATTACAGTAAGCGTATCGGGAAGTAACTACTACATTGACGGTGTTGATTTTATGGAAATGGGTACTACTTGGGAGATTACAGATACTCCTAAGATAACAGTACATTTGGCTGCAAACGATAATTATTATTTCAGTGTATATAAGGCTGAGGATTTTAAGATAACAGGTGGAGAGCTTATCGAGGCAAGAAGAGAGAACAGCTCAAACGATTTATATGTGGATGTACAGTTGCCTGCTTTGATAAATCAGGTTTCACCTATAGAAACAGTAAGCTTAAGCAGTAACGGTCAGGCTGCATGGAGCATATCACAGGGTGCCTCAGGTTATCAGGTAAAGCTTATAAGAGATAACACATCTACAGTAGGCGGAGTACAGAGCTTTACTGCAAACAGTGCAAATCTTAAGTCACTGATGACAAAATCAGGTACATACACATTGAAGGTTAGAGCTGTAAGCAGTGACGGAACAAAGAACAGTGCATGGGTATCATCAAGCACAGTAACAATAAGTCAGGCTGAGGCTGCAAACAATTACAATGAGAGTAAGAATGTTACAACACTCCAAGGCACATGGCAGAGAAATGCAACAGGCTGGTGGTATTCATTCTCTGACGGTACATATGTAACTTCATCATGAAGCAGATAGGCGGTGAATGGTACTACTTCAATGCTGACGGATATATGCTTGTGGGATGGCAGAATATTGGAGGCAACTGGTACTATATGGACCTTAACAGAGGAAATATGCTTTCAAACACTACAACACCTGACGGATACTTTGTAAATGAATCAGGTGTATATGTTGCAAGATAATAAATAATATAGAGTATATAAAAAGAAACTCCGAACTGTAAAACAGTTTAGAGTTTCTTTTTAAGTTAATGTAAATTTACTTTAATATCGGCAAATCTCTTTGATATATTTAGATTCCCTTTATAACAAAGCTGAATTTCAAATTGCCTTCACCTCTTATAAGATAATCGTCAAGAGTAGGAGCACCCCAGGTATCATCGCCTCCTATACCCATCTGTGCCAAATTCACACGAAGTACAGTCTTTGTAACAGGAGGCAATTCAAAGTCATGTCTTGCCTCTTCAATCTCGCTTGGAGTATAGCAAAGAGTTGAAACATTGATACAATTTCCTGCGACTATAAGACCTCGTCCCTTTTTATCTGTAAGCTTGGCAAATCTGACATGAGATTTATTGCCACTCTCCTGTGGTGAAAGATATTTAGGAAGCTGGTCTATTACCTTGCCGGTGAAAAGATCTATCTTTGCACCCGGCAGTCTGTCGGAATAAGTTTCCATAGGACCGGCACCATACCATGAGATATTTTCGTATTCAGGCTTTAACTTAAACATTGTACCGAACTCAGGTAAATCATAATGACCTGTTTCACTCTTATAATCCATATTTATCTTGATACTGCCGTCACCAAATACCTCGTATTCCACAGTGAGCTCATCAGCACAAGCAGGAAGGGCATATTTATATGTTACAGACACATGAGTTTCATATTCCTTTATAACAGGTCTGAACGCAGGCCAGTAAGTACTGTTTTCATTCGGCACTTTTGTAGTTGCATAAAGTGAAGCCGCTTTCCATTTAGAGTATCTAAATGGCATATTATTGCCGAAATCATTGTCTGTAGGCGGTCTCCAGAAGTTAGGCCTTGGTATAGCTTTAAGTAGCTCTTTGCCGGCATATCTGTAAGAAACAAGTCCGCCGAAATTCTGAGAGAACAGAGCTTCAAAATTATCACCCTTTATACCGAAGTTTACAACTCCCATTGTGAGCTTATATGGTTTATTTTCACATAGTGGAGTATCGCAAATAATATTATCATCAAACTTTGAGAAAAGAGCTTCATAAGCCTTATTACCTTCTCTTAAAACAACCTCTGTAAATGAAACTTCGCAAAGGTTATATAACGTTTCAATATTAAAAATAGCCTTAACACCTATAACAAGCTCATCGCCATAAATATCAAAAAGCTTTCCGGCTTTTTCTTTGATATTTAGAGAATGCTCAGTCTTTGACAATCCTTCACCTTTTAAACAAAAACTTCTTTCATATAAAGTCTTTCCAAATTTCTTTATATAAAGGACAAATTTATAATCACTCAAATTTCTGAAAAGATTTCTGTTATGTACATAAAGTGTATCCTTATCAAAATCTATCTTTAGATCAACAGGTCTGTAATTGTATCTTACAGCCTGCATTTTAGGAGATATATCTCTGTCACCACCATATACTATACCGTTTCCGCTGAAGTTATAGTCGGTAGGAGAGTCGTCAAAATCTCCACCGTAGTACTGAGTATTATTTCCGAAAGGATCTTTTCCGGTAATACTTTGATCTATATAGTCCCAGATAAATCCGCCCTGGAAAAGCTCATCTTCCCATGCAAGCTCAGTATAAAGTTGCATACCTCCACATGAGTTGCCCATTGCATGAGTATACTCACATTCAATAAAAGGCTTATCTCTGTTTGTCTTTAAAAATTCCTTTACATCAGCCACCTTGGCATACATTCTGCTTTCGATATCTGAGGTCTCATTGTAACGACGATCATTGAAAACCCCCTCATAATGAACAAGTCTGCTTGGATCTTTTTTTCTAAAGAATTTGCTCATCTCATATATATCGCTTCCTCCATAGCTTTCATTTCCACATGACCAGATAAGTATGGAAGAGTGGTTTTTGTCTCTCATATACATGGAGTTTGCTCTGTCAAGTAAAAGCGGAATCCACTCTTTCTTATCACCGGGAACTACCATATCATAGTCGGAAACGCCGCTAAGAAGTCCGTCCCAACTGCCATGGGTCTCAAGATTACATTCATCTATAAGATATATGCCATAGATATCACAAAGCTCATAGAGTGCGGAGCAGTTTGGATAATGGCTGGTTCTGATAGCATTGATATTGTTTTCCTTCATGGTAACTATATCTTTTTTAACTTCCGCATAGCTGATTGCACGACCTGATTTAGAGCTGAAATCATGTCTGTTTACACCGGCAAATACAATTCTTTTACCATTGACAGTCATCACATTTTTGCTGTTCTTTTCAAAATATCTTATTCCTGATTTTACAGAGCTTACTTCAAGTAAATTATCACCGTCATATATTTCGATATAAAGAGTATAAAGATTTGGAATTTCAGCACTCCAAAGTTTCGGCTCATTTATCTCAAATAAAACATTATTATCACCGGAAACCAGATCCTTATCAAGCTCAGACACAAGAGTTTCATCAAAGAAACACTTAAATTCATTTGACTTTAAAGTCATATCAAGAGCATCGTATAATTTCAGTTTAACTTTGGCATTTTGGCTTAGTCTCAAAGATATATCAAGTTTGACTTTATTAAGATCCTTATTATCAAATATCTGATTTATACCTATATCTTCCAAATGGCACTTCGGTTTTGCATAGAGACAGATATCTCTGAAAATACCCGAGAATCTGAAGAAATCCTGATCCTCAAGCCAGCTTCCCGAACACCATTTTGCAACCTGTATTGCAAGTTTGTTCTCACCTGCTGCTATATATTTACTTAAGTCAAATTCAGAAGGAGTAAAGCTGTCTTCACAGTAGCCGATATAATGACCGTTTAGCCATACTGCAGCCGCACTCTCAACTCCTTCCATTCTCAAAACAATGTTCTTTCCGGTAAAACTTTCAGGTAATGTGAAGTACTTTACATAACTTGCCACCGGATTAAAGTCCATAGGAGACTGACCTGATTTAAGTTCCTGTCTACCGTCCCAAGGGTATGCAACATTAGCATAATGAGGTCTGTCATAGCCCTCCATTTGTATATGTGCCGGAACTCTGATATCCTCCCAATTTTTACAATCAAAGCTTAAAAGCTCAAATCCGTCAGGAGTGGAGTCGGGATTGATTGAGTAATCAAATTTCCATATACCGTTCAGATTGTAGTATAGAGAAGACTCACCCTTTATAAGTTCATTCCTATTTGCAAATAACTTATGATCTGAATGTGCCGGAAGTCTGTTTTCCTCAAAAACGGTAGGTTCCAAAATGTTTTTTAAGATATCTTTATTCATTTTTACCTCTCTTAAAATTATATTTTATCAATAAAAGGTATGAAATCTTACCACAGTTTATCCTGTGTCAGGTTTCACACCTTTTAAAAAGTTCCTTATATTACTTTACAGCACCTGTAATTCCTTCCGCAAACTGCTTTTGGAGTACGAAGAATATGATAACTGTAGGTATACTGCAAAGAAGTACCGCAAGCATCAGTACACCGTAGTCGGTTACATAACCTTCCTTTAAGTTGGCTACCAACATAGGCATTGTAATGGATGTTTTTTCAGTCATTATTACCTTTGGCCAAAGATAGGAGTTCCATGCACCCATAAAGGTAATGATGGCTGCTGAAGCATATGTAGACTTCATAGTAGGAATAAATATTCTGAGGAATATACTAAATTCATTTAATCCGTCAAGTCTTGCAGCTTCAAGAATATCATGTGGGAATGATCTGGCACTCTGTCTAAAGAGCATTATTAAAAACGGTGTGGACAGTGTAGGAAGTAAAAATCCTAAAGTTGTGTTTAAAAGTCCCCACTTTGAAAACATCTGGAACAGAGGAATCATAATAGCTACGAAAGGAACCATCATTGCTAACAAAAGTACCGACATAATGGCATCCTTTGCCTTATCATGATAGATTTCAAAACCGTATCCTGCAAGTGAGCAAATAAAAAGCGCCAATATAGTCATCATTATTGAATATTTAAATGAGTTTATCATAGCACCGCTTACATCACTTGCTGCAAGCAGGTTTGAAAGATTTTTAAAGAGATAATTTCCGGGAAGGAGAGCACCTCTTATTACATCTATACTTGCATGAGTGGCACTGACTGCCATCCAGTATAGAGGGAAAATCGATATAAGTGAAACAATGGTCAAAAATACATATTTTACAACAGTTTTTATTTTAGTCACGCTTATCACCTACTTTCATCTGTACTGCGGCAAGTACTGCCACCAAGATCAAAATAAAGAATGACATGGCAGCTGAGTAGCCGAAGTTTGGTACATATTTAAATGAAGTGTTATAAATATAATGAGACATTGTAATTGTTGCATTTGCCGGACCGCCACTTGTAAGATTGACAGATTCATCAAACAACTGCAATGTACCGTTTGTTGACATGATAGCCGTAAGTAAAATCATAGGCTTTAAAAGCGGAATGGTTATTTTTCTTAGTATCTGGAAATATGTTGCTCCGTCGATCTTTGCCGCTTCATATATGGAGTACTCTATATTTTGAAGTCCTGCAAGATAGAAAACCATATTGTAGCCCGTCCATCTCCAAAGCAGAGCGATTATAATAACAATTCTTGCCGCAAAAGGATTTGAAAGGAAATTATAACCTGTATGTAAAATTCCAAGATTTACAAGAGCAGTATTTATATAACCGTCCACTGCAAAAAGTGATCTGAATATAATGGCATATGATACAAGAGATGTAGCACATGGTAGGAAAATACAGGTTCTGAAAAGCCCTTTAAACCTTAAATGCTTATCATTTAATAAAGATGCCAAAAGAAGAGCAAATAAAAGCATTATAGGTACCTGAACTATCAGGTATATAAAGGTGTTTTTCAAAGACTGCATAAAGATTGCATCAGCAAACATTCTCTTATAGTTTGTCAATCCGGCAAAAGAAATTTTTGCACCCACACCGCTTTGCATAGACAAAATTATGGCTCTTATCATCGGATAGAAACTCATAACGGCTATAAGTACGGTTGCAGGAGTCAAAAATATCCAACCTGATATATTTTGTTTTTGTGAGAGTGAAAGTTTTTTCTTATTCCCCATAAATTTCTCCTTTGATTAAACAAGGGGCAGACTTGACCATGGCCAAACCTACCCCCTGACAAAATCTTAAAATATTATTTACCCATTGCGAAATTAACAGTGTCCTGTACAGTCTTAAGCTCGCTGTCAACATCAGCACCTGCAAGGATATTTGTTGCTGCAGCAGCTACTGCATCTCTTGCTTCATAGTAGTAAACACCTGTATTATTCTTTGGTGTCTTAGAGGCAAAGTCTGTAAGTAAGCTGTAAACTTGCTGTCCACCGAAGAACTCTACCTTCTCTGCATAAGCATCTGTACCGCCTGCAGGTAACCATGTAGCCAATGCACCGCTTGGAAGAATGTTGTCATAAAGCTCTGTGCTTCCTGCAAATGTCTTTGAAAGGAAATCAACTGCCAAATCTTTCTTCTTTGAGCCTGCATTCACAGCCCAGCTTGAACCGCCGTTATTTGAATAGTTTGTCTGCTCGCCTACACCTGCAAGTTTTGGAAGATTTGTTACAGCCCATTTTCCTGATTGATCCTTTGCGGCTCTGATAGAACCCATAATCCAACAGCCGTTGATAGTTCCTGCTACAGTCTCGGCATTCATAGTTGTAATGTACTGATCCCAGTCGTTTACAAGAATCATAACGCCTGATTCTTTAAGCTTTTTATATGTTTCAAGAGCCTTCTTCAATGTTTCGTTTCCTACGATATTAGGGTCACCCTTGTCATCAAAGAGTGAAGCGCCTGTAGACTGAAGAATAATCATTATGATGTCCGCTTCATTTGCCTGACATGAAAGTAAAGGCTTTCCTGTCTTTGCAAGAACATCTTTGCCGATTTCAATATATTTATCCCAGTCTATATCTGTAAGGTCGTCAACCTTGTAGCCTGCCTGCTCAAGAATATCTGTTCTGTAAGCAGCTATAACTGTACCGTTATCAAAAGGAACACCGTAGTTTACATTGTTTACTGTTGAATAAGCTAACTTACCCGGTGCAAACTGTGTAAAGTCGATTGCCTTTGTTGTAGTCAAATCTGCAAAAACATCAGGGAATGAAATCTGATTTTTCCAGAATGCGTTGTCCTGCATAAGGAAAATATCAGGCAATGTAGATAAATCACCTGCAACACCTGCTGTGTTGATCTTTGTCTGTAAATCAGCCCATGGAGTTTCCACTACATTAAGCTTGAAATCAGGGTGATCCTTCTGGTAAACTTTTGCAGCTTCATTCATCGCATTGATATTGAATGCAGGGTCCCAACACCATACTGTAAGAGTGTTGTCATCTGTAGCAGTTGCCGCATTATCGGCAGCCTGTGAACCGCTTGTGGAAGCTTCTTTGCCGCCGCCACATCCTGCAAGTAAGCCGGTGCACATTGCACCTGCCATAAGAACACTTAAAATTTTCTTTTTCACAAAAAGTCCTCCTTATCATTACAATCAGGTGATTAAGCTATGTAAAATAGTGGGTCAAATAGCCTGTTTAATTCATCCTGAATTGTCGTCATTTTCAGAAATTATACAATATTGTGAAAATAGTTGTCTATGGTACTTTTATACTATTATAAAACTTAAAATTGTTTATATTGTATATTTAAAAATGCAAAAACAATAGAATAAGCCAAAAATAATGGAAGCAAACAAAAAAACATGTATTTAATACATAGAAAAGTCCTTTGAAAGTTGAAAAAAACTTTCAAAGGACTCTTTAATTTGTAATTATAGAATATTAACTAGTTGATTTGTGAGCTTTGCATGAATTTTCTAGCTATATTGTTTTATAAGATTGATAATATTTTCAATTCCGTTTGATGTATCGGAGCTTGACATAGCATCAATGTACTTCTGTCTGTTTTTATAAAGTTCTGATATCTCACCGGCAAGTGATGTATTTGAGAGAGACTCTTCCTCGATAACCTTTGAATAACCGGCATTTTCAAACGAAGCGGCATTAAGTATCTGATCACCTCTTGAAGCGGCACCTGAGAGCGGTATCAAAAGATTCGGCTTTCTAAGTGCTAAAAGCTCACATATGGTATTTGCTCCTGCTCTTGATACTACAATATCGGCAAGTGCAAAGAAATCTTTCAGTTCCTTATCAACATATTCATATTGAAGATAACCTGATCTTCCTGTAAGCTTTTCATCTATATTTCCTTTTCCGCATATATGTATTATATTAAACTCTTTTAAGATATCATCCAGAGATTTTCTGATAGCCGTATTTACTATGACAGAGCCCAGACTTCCTCCTATGATAAGAAGAGTAGGTTTATTATCAAACCCTGTAAGCTTGAGAGCTTCTTCTCTGTTTCCGCTTAAAAGTTCCCTTCTTATGGGTGAGCCTGTTAGAACAGCTTTGCCCCTTGGTAGATACTTTAATGTCTCAGGGAAATTGGTACATATTTTGGTAGCAAACTTGGAAGCTATTTTATTTGCAAGTCCCGGTGTAATATCTGATTCATGTATGATAACGGGAATCTTTAAAAATGCCGCAGCCATAACTACAGGAACACTGACAAAGCCTCCTTTTGAGAAGACTATATCGGGTGCATACATTTTTATGATTTTTTTTGCTTCAAAAAGTCCTTTTACTACTCTGAAAGGATCACTGAAGTTTTTCAGGTCGAAGTATCTTCTGAGTTTTCCTGAAGATATACCTTCATATGGAATATTTTGAGCCTTTATAAGACCTTCCTCCATGCCGTTTTTACTTCCTATATATTTGATATCAAATCCGGCTTCTTTTAATGCAGGTAAGAGTGCTATGTTTGGGGTGATATGACCTGCGGTACCACCACCTGTTAATATTATTTTTTTCATATTATTTCCATTCTTTATGTTATAATTAAGCCTGTATATTAAGTATAATTTAACAAGTATAAATATTCAAGTGAGGAGCATATAATGATTGGTATAATTGGAGCAATGGAAGAAGAGATATCAAAGTTAAAGGATATTATGGAAAATAAGGATATAAAAACCATAGCAGGTATGGAATTTGTACAAGGGGAAATCAAGGGAAAGCCTGTTAGCGTAGTACGCTCGGGTATAGGTAAGGTTAATGCTGCGGCATGTACTCAGATACTGGCGGATAAATTCGGTGCAGGCGTAGTGATAAATACAGGTATTGCCGGATCGCTTAAGAATGAGATAAATATAGGTGATATAGTTTTGTCCACAGATGCCGTAATTCATGATATGAATGTGGAAGGCTTCGGATACCCCAGGGGACAGGTGCCAAGAATGGATGTATTTGCATTCCCTACAGATGACGGTTTAAGGGTACTTGCAAAGAAAATCTGTGAAGAAGAGCTAAAAGATATTTCTGTTTTTGAGGGTAGAGTCTTAAGCGGTGATATATTTGTGTCAGATAAAGAAACCAAAGAAGATTTGAAAAACACTTTTGGCGGATACTGTACGGAGATGGAGGGTGCCGCAATAGCACAGGTTGCATATTTGAACGGAATTAAAGCACTTATAGTCAGAGCCATATCTGACAAGGCGGATGACAGTGCAAGTATGGACTATGCCGAGTTTGAAAGAAGAGCTATAGAAAATTGTGTGAAGCTTACATTGAGGCTAATAGAAAGTATTGATACTTCCTACTATTGCCAATAGTATACAGTTGTTATAAAATACAAATACTATATTGTTTTATATAATAGATTTATATTTAATAAGAATATAATTACAAATAAAGAAAGGTGTGTAATATGAACAAGACAGTAAGTTTTGACTATTCAAAGGCAATGGCATTTTTAGGGGAAGATGAGTTGCAAAATTTTAAAGCTACCACATTGAATGCCAGAGATACACTATTATCAAAGTCAGGAGCAGGATCGGATTTTCTAGGTTGGATCGATCTTCCTATATACTATGATAAGGAAGAGTTTGAAAGGATAAAGGCAACAGCAAAGAAGATACAAAATGATTCCGATGTACTTTTGGTAGTGGGAATCGGAGGCTCATATCTTGGTGCAAGAGCTGCCATAGAGTTTGAGTCACAGCTTCTACAACTGCTTGGATAAATCACAGAGAAAAACACCACAGATAATATTCTGCGGAAATTCAATATCATCAAAGTATATAGCAGATTTGAAGGATGTTTTGAAAGATAAGGATTTTTCTATAAATATAATATCAAAGTCGGGAACTACAACAGAGCCTGCGATAAGTTTTAGAGTATTTAAAGAACTTCTTATAGAAAAATATGGCAGAGAAGAGGCAAATAAAAGAATATATGCTACAACAGATAAGGCTAGGGGAGCTCTTAAATCACTGGCAAATGAAGAAGGCTATGAGAGCTTTGTAGTTCCTGATGATATAGGTGGAAGATTTTCAGTTCTTACAGCTGTAGGCTTGCTTCCTATAGCGGTTGCCGGAATAGATATAGATGAACTTATGGCAGGTGCGGCGGCTATGAGAGAGGAAGTAATAGGAAAACCTTTTGAGGAGAATCCTTCACTTTTATATGCCGCAATAAGAAATATATTCCTTAGAAAAGGAAAGAATGTGGAAATTACAGCAAATTATGAGCCAAGTCTTCACTATGTATCAGAATGGGTAAAGCAGCTTTTTGGTGAGAGTGAGGGTAAAGACGGCAGAGGTATTTTCCCTGCGGCAGTTGATCTGACAACAGACTTACACTCTATGGGACAGTATATTCAAGATGGTGGAAGAATGTTGTTTGAAACAGTACTTGATATTAAAGAGTCACCTGTAGAGATACTTTTAAAGGAAGAAGAGACAGATACGGACGGTATGAACTATCTGGCGGGAAAGAGTGTGGATTTTGTAAATAAGTCTGCTATGAACGGTACAATACTTGCACATACAGACGGTGATGTTCCGAATCTTAAAATAAATATACCTGATGAGAGTCCGTTCTCACTTGGAAGTCTTTTCTACTTCTATGAATTTGCATGCGGTGTGAGCGGATACATACTCGGTGTAAATCCGTTCAATCAGCCGGGCGTTGAAAGTTATAAGAGCAATATGTTTGCGCTACTTGGTAAGCCGGGATATGAAAGCCAGAGAGAAGAACTTTTAAAGAGGCTTAACTAAAGATGTTTAGGCTTTGGGGAAAGATATTCAAAGACAATCGATTGTTAAAAGACCATGTCGCAACAGATGTCGATTACAGCAAAGACAGAAAAACAATGATATTTGATGCGATTAGAGAGATATGTCACAAATTTGATGTAGCAGAACCTATATGGCTCTTGCCGAATATAGATGATTTTGCCTATAGAGGCAAAGTAAGGTTTAATGCTGACAACTTTATAGAACAAATAGATTTTGATTATCTGGAGATACAGATATTGGAAGAATAATAATAAAAAGGAGAGTGTATTATGGCAGAACCTATTTTAGACTATGACAGTTTTTTTGAAGGTGCAAAAAGTGCCCTGCTGGAGCTTGATACATTGAGTACCGAAGAGGTAAGACTGAGTGCTGAAGGTGAAAGAGTATCAAAGGCTATAGAAGCTGAGAAGAAGGCAACAGAAAGCAGAATAGCGGATACCGTGTCAAAGAGATTAAAAGAAATAACATCCACATATGATGCTGAGATTAAAAAGGCTGAAGATGCACAAAAATCTTTAGAGGCCAAAAAAGATAAGGAAAAGAGTAAAAAGGTAAGCGAGAGAATTGCCGAAGAAACCAAAGATTTGCATGATCATATAGCAAATACAAAAACCGAAATAAAAAATGAAATGAAAAAAGAAAAGATACCGGGATTTTGTGGCGGTAAGCTTTACTACACATATTATTTTCCGCACAAATTCTTTGATTTTATAAAGATAGTTTTAACGGTTCTGGTAGTATTTCTTGCAATACCTATGGCAATTTATAAATTGATGCCGAATCATAAACCTATTTATCTGCCATTTATCTTTTTTGCTATTATTATTTTAGTCGGTGGATTGTATATAATAATAGGAAATCTTACAAAGGCGAGACATAGGGACAGTCTGCTTAAGATAAGAGCTATGCTGGATACTATAGACAATGACTTAAAGAGGATCAAACTTATCACTAAAGAGATAAATAATGATTCATCAGAAGAAATGTATGACCTTGGGTCTTTTGATGCCGAGATAGAAGAAGCAAAAATCAAAGTTCAGAGCATAAAAGATAAGAGAATGGCTGCTGTAAGTGAGTTTGAGAACAATACAAAGAAAATCATTACAGATGAGATAATGGAAAACTCAAGAGAGAAGCTTGAGAGTTTAAATAATGAGCTTGAAGTGACAAAGCAAAGTCTTGCCGGTATAGCTACAAGAAGATCTGAAATAAACTTGGCTATATCAGATAAGTATGAATCATATCTTGGAAGAGATTTTTTACAGGCATCTAAGATAGAGGCATTGCAAAAGCTTATAAGTGACGGAGAAGCGGCCAATATCATAGAGGCCATAGATCTGTATCAAAAAAGACAAAATGGATAAGAGATGATAGAAGATAAGGAAATAAAGAAGCAGGAGCTTAAAGACAGAATAATAGTAACTGCCGATCTTGACGGTGATGGTACTCCCAGATCCAGAAAAAGACAAAATATCAACTTTTTTGTAGCAAGGGGGAGGTTTATCCTCCTCCTGTTTGTTTTAATAATGGCCTTTGTTGTCTGTTTTACATTGATAAACAGATATAAGAGCTATGAAAAATTCAAGCTTAAATGGATTCATGAGCTTAGTGAAGGAAGTCTGGTAGGCTATGATAAGCTGGGGGACGGATTCTTAAAGTATTCAAAAGACGGAGTTGTATATTTAAAACCAAGCGGAAAAGATGTCTGGATAGAAAGTTATGAAATGTCAAATCCGAAGACAGATAATAGCGGTAAATATACTATCATATTTGATGTGGGTGGAAATGATTTGGAATGCTATACCAAGGACGGCAGGGTGGCTGCTATAAGTACGGAATTACCGATATTAAAAGCTGTTGTATCAAAAACCGGTATAGTCAGTATTTTGGTGGAAGATTCAAATTCCACTTACATCCTGTTTTATGATAAAGAAGGTGAACAGCTGAATATAACGATAAAGACCAAGTTGGCCGGTGACGGATTTCCCACAGATATAGCATTGTCACCTGACGGAACTGCGCTTATGGCTACTTTTCAGTATTTAAAGGGAAGTTCTATGATGGGAAGAGTTGTTTTTTATGATTTCTCAGAGATAGGACAAAATATGCCAAACAGAGTGGTGGGAGGCTTTGATGAAGAGTTTGTATCATCTATGGTGGCAAGAGTAAGGTATTTTGATAAAATAAACTCGGTCGCTATAGCTTCTGACGGACTTTACTTTTTCTCTTCAAAGAATGTGGCTTCACCAAAGCTTATTAAAACAATAAAAGCGGAGGAAGATATTGAAGCTGTAGATTTTGAGGGAGACAGACTATGTGTGGTATATAAAAACACATCTGAAAAGTTCAATCATACCTTATATATATATTCAAAAGAAGGTAAGGTCATTTTGGAGAAAGAGTTTTTAGGAGACTTTAGAAAACTCGATTTGCAAAAAGATTATATTTATTTGACGAAAGATGATAAAGCTATAATAATGAATACATCGGGAGTAATAAAATATAGCGGAAGTATGGATTCAAATATACACAAGATTGTAAAAAGAGGGATTTTATCCGAGTTTACAATACTTGGAGATAATGACTTTAGAGGTATAATGCTTAAATAAAAAGGAGAAAATATGGAACAGGTTTGTGTAGGCGTTGACATAGGAGGAACAAGCGTAAAGCTTGGTATATTTACATTGAACGGTAATCTTTTAAAGAAGTGGGAAATACCGACAGAGCCAAAGAATGATCCGAAGGCATTGATTGAAAAAATAGGTAAATCCATAAAGGAAACATTAAAAGAGGCAAGACTTACCCTTACCGATTGCGTAGGTGTCGGAATGGGTGTTCCCGGACCGGTAATGCCTAACGGATTTATAGAGGTAGTGGTAAATATAGGTTGGAATGAGGTTTTCCCTGCAAGAATACTTTCAGATTTCCTTGCGGGTATGCCGGTAGTACTTGGAAATGATGCCAATGTTGCTGCCCTTGGAGAAGCTTGGATGGGAGGAGCAAAACATCAGCAGGATTCTGTGATGGTCACTCTTGGAACCGGAGTAGGTGGCGGAATCATAATAGATGGGAAAATTGTTCCCGGAAAGCATGGCCTTGGCGGTGAAATAGGACATATGCATGTCAGAGAATCCGAGACTGAGAAATGCAATTGCGGTGGAATCGGTTGTCTTGAACAGATATCAAGTGCTACGGGAATAGTAAGAGAGGCGAAAAGACTTCTTGAAACAAAGAAAGCCGCATCCAGACTTGCGTTACTGGATGATATAACGGCAAAGGATGTGCTTGATGCAGCTAAAGCGGGTGATGTAATAGCTCTTGAAGTTGTGGATACCGTTTCAAAATATCTTGGAATAGCACTTGCTCATTTGGCGATGACAGTGGATCCTGAAGTATTTGTAATAGGTGGCGGAGTATCAAAAGCAGGTGATTTCCTTATAGATAAGATAAGAGAAAAGTTTGAGTATTACACACCGATAACAAAGAATAAGGCGGATATAGTACTGGCAAAGCTTGGAAATGACGCCGGAATATACGGTGCGGCAAGACTGGTATTGGGATAACAATATAGCCGGGTAGTAAGCTTTATGGTGCTACCCGGCTATATTGTTATAAAAATATACTACATTTCTTAAAAAATACTTTCATATATAAACCTTGTTTTTATAGTATTCAGGTGCTATAGTGTCAACTGTCAGGATGATATTTAGCGAAAAGTCATTTGACTTAGGAGGAATTAAGATGAAGAAAAGATTTTTGATAACAGTTTTAGGATTAACAATGGGAAGTGCATTATTATTCAGTGCATGCGGCTCAAAAAAAGAAACCGAACAAACAACACAGGCGGCAGCGGAGACTACAGCAAAGGCTGAGGAAAGCTCAAGTGAAGAGACTACAACAGTTGCAAGTGTAAAAGTCGATATAAATTATGATATAGCAAACCACCTTGATGAGTCATATGATGATGTAATAGGTGCGTTTGGAACACCTGTGTCAGATGAAAAAGCTGAAGGTGGAGAGAAGCTTGTAAGTATGCGGATCCTGAGAGAGTATTCCATTACTATGACGATAAGTCAGGTGGATATGTACTTGAAGCTGTAAGTGCAAAGGCAGGTGATCTTTTAAGCTTTACAGATGATAGTGTAAAACTTGATGATGTATTAGAACAGATGGAAGGTGAGAAGGCAGCAGGTCTGGATTCAAATGAAGCTTACCTTACAGTAGGTGTAAAAGGAGACAGTAATATTGTATTCCAGTCAGAAGGATATTACTTCATAGTTTCACTCGGTAAGGACGGCATGGTTTCAAAAGACAGTGCGGTAGCTATAGTAACAGAGGACAGAGCCGGTGTTGATACTGCAGGTGAAACAACAAAAGCACCTTCAGAGATAAAGACAGTTGAGACTACCGAAGCAAAGAAATAAAGTATTTTCAAAATTATCATATATAATAAACATAAAGTCGAAAGAATATTGCATGATATGTCAGAAGAGTATCGTATATTCATTCGGCTTTTTTATTGTATAAAGGGAATATGAAAAAAATGAGAAATATATAAAAACCTTAATAATTTGATTTTATTATTGATAAATAATAAATATATGATAAAAATATTAATAAATATATAAAAATATAACTACGAAACTTGACATCTTGGGTTGAACCTGTATAAAAAAACAATAAAAAAATATCTTCCATTCAACGTATTGACTTATTTGACAAAGACATCATTCAATAATATTATATTGATATAATTATACCAATTAAAAATAGTATAGTTAACGCTTATTAAAAAAAGGTAGAGTGAAATATGGAGTGAATAGAATAGTCAAAGCACGAATATTAAAAAGGATTTGTGCGATTTATAGGACAGATTAAATAAAAAGGATTGAGTACAGTCCGGTAACAGGTAAGAACTAATTCTTAAGAAATGCATAATTTTAAATAAAAAAATCACATTAAAAATCAGAAAAATAGAATGAGTTTTTACAATTTAATACGATATAGATTTCTTTAATGATAACAAGGGGCTTACGAAAATATAATGGGCAAATATTTTTGTGGGTTATTTTGTTTGTATTGAAGAAATATATATAAATATTCTGACTGGATATAATAGAGTGACTGATTTAATGAATTAGATAAATTAAGCAGTGATATGGGAGTATGCATGTGAAACACAGTATAGAACCTTATATTCCGGCAGACACACAATTAAGGAGGTAGTTTGATGAACAAAAAGAGCATAGTAAGTCAAGCAGGCTTACTCGCGATTTCCGCTCTGTTCCTCTGGGCTAACCCTTCTACTGCACATGCAGAAGGATGGGATAACTCAAACGGTGAGTGGAGATATCTGGATAATGCTAGTAATGCTGTATCTGAGGCTTGGAGAAAGTCAGGAGATGCTTGGTATTATCTGGGCGATGACGGTAACATGGTAAGAGATTCAATTGTCACTGTAGGAGACGGCATTTATTATTTGAATGCTGACGGTGTGATGGCGGCTAATCGCTGGATCCTCGCTAAGGATATAGATGACAATGATGCATGGTATTACTTCGGTGCTGATGGAAAAGCGTACAAGGGCAAAGATGGAAGAGTGTATACTCGTGAAATCGATGGAAAGAGATATCTTTTCGATGAAGAAGGCGTAATGCTTACAGGATTCTTTGATGCAGAGGGCAATGCAGTAGAAGATGACAATCCGTTTAAGAGCGCAAAATACTACTTCGGTAATGACGGAGCAATGTATGTAAATCAGTGGTTACTGTATTCACAGGTAGGTGAGAATCCGGGATATTCAGAGCTTGGACAGAGAAACTACAGTGAGTATGATGAGATGTGGCTGTACTTCGGACATAATGGAAGAAAGTATGTTGCAAGCAGTACAGACCAGTCAAGACAGAGAGAAATAAACGGTAAGGCATATCTGTTCGATGAGAACGGCGTTATGATACCGCAGCTTTCTGTAACTAATGCAAATATTAGAGCAACAGCAAGCAATGCAAAAGTAAAATACGGTTCACTTGATACAGACGGTGAACTTAAAGATGATTTTTGGACATTTACAGTACCGAATGAAGTGATGAGTCAGGATGACTATGAGACACAAGAGCACAGCTGGTTCAGAACAAAGAAAGACGGTAGTGTAATTAAAGATAGAATAGCTACAGTACTTGGAAGAAGATACGCTTTCGATGAGATCGGACGTATGCAGACAGGTTTTGTAATTATGTTGGAAGATGATACATTCGGTATCAAATATGATGTAGATGAGTGGACAAAGGAAGACTTCCTTACAGATGCTCTCAACTCACCTATAGCTGCAATCGACAGAGGAAGCTTATATCTCTTCGGTACAGATGAGCTTAATGACGGTTCAATGATTACCGGTGAGGTTACAGTAACTCTTAGAGATCAAAACGTGGTATTCGGTTTCAAAGACAACGGTAAGGCTATCGGAGCAAGATGCACACTTGCAAAGAACGACGGTAAGTTCTACTTCAACGGATTAAGACTGGATGCTGACGCAAGCCTTAAGTACGGTATTGTTAAGGATACAAGAACAGGACATGGCGAGTATGTAGTCGTAGACTCAAACGGTAAGGTAGTCAAAGGCACAAAGATTCTTAGAGACGGAGAGGGTAACTGGATAGTAGTTTCAAACTCAAAGTTCGTAGCAAGAGTAAGTGATAGCGACAGACCAAGAAAGAAGAATGGAAGATTCTATCACTACGATTCAAGTGCTGACAGACATGACAGATGGGGAGCAGAAATCACATATGCCGCAGATGGATTGAACAACTTGGATAGTGATTTTGTTCTCTTTGACAGATAGTTAGAGGAGAGATATGAAGAAAAATAATTTAATAAGGACAATCAAGCAGGCGACTGCCGGATTGCTTGCAGGAGCTATGATCCTTACAGGGGCTCCGCTGGGCAATATGACGGCGCAGGCGGCGGTGTTGCAGCCAAACTATCAATTGTTTGCAAATGCGCCGACATCAGGTATTGCAGGTAGTGCTACGCCATATAGAGGTATTCCGGTAGTAAAAGACGGAAATGAGACCTATGGTGGATCACAGGGTACCGCATTTGTTTTTGGTAGTGCGTATACAGGAACTAACAGTTCGGGTTCAAATGGTTTTAATATGCCAAGTAATTATAACTCTTTTAATATAGGAGCTATAATGAACCCGGGAACAGAAAATACATCAAACCATAAGGGTTATGACGGTGCTACAAGATCTGCTTACAGTAGTAACTGGTGGACAACATACTATGGATTCGGAAAGACTGCAGAGGATACAGATCCTGCACATGCGGCTTATCCGGTGATAAGCCCTAACGTAACTGCGTGGAATGGCTTACAGCCTTCAACAGCAACTCTTCCAAATCATAACAGTATGGGAGTCTTCGAGGCCGGAAATGACGGAGAGGTTGTTGAAGTTGATGTACCTTCCGTATATAAGACCGCAGCCGGAGGTACAGGTACAGGAACTGATAAGATCGAAGTCAGAATGGAAGTAAAACCTACTCCTGATGAGCAAAAGATCTTGATCACATGGACAGCTTACAATCCGAACAGCTATCCTGTAAATTTCTGGATAGGTGCTGAGGCGGATACTATGATTGCCGGTACAGATACATCGCCGTCAATCGTATCACAGAATAAAACTCACCTTCATATGGTTGACTACTTTAATCAAGGCGGTGGAAGTGCGTGGAGCCCAAGAGGCGGATCAACTCCGTTTGGAGGATCACTTACCAGTGGTGCTAATAGTCAAGCTTTGACAGACTTTGATGCCAGACTTATATCAGGTAATGGTAGAGTATGGGCAGGTGAATATTCAAATACGGCCGGTATGGCTCACAGAAACTGGGTATTTTCTGAGAACAAGCAGGATAATATCCTTGTACAGCAGACTGATGCCGCTGCTGGATTTGCAGGAAACCTTAACATGGTTGCAGGCGGAACAGCATCAGCAAGCTTTGAAGTATCTATGAGAGCTGCGGTATACTATGTAGATCCTACATATACCGGAAACGATTCAAACGGTTATATCGCACAGCCTTTCAAAAACATCAGAGATACCGTAGAGGCAATGAGACGTGCAGGAGTAAAGAAGGGATATATTTATGTGGCTAATCCTACAGAAGTAGACCAGACAATAGAAATTCCTGCAAACATGGACATACAGATAGAGAGCAGTCCGTATAAGACAGCTCCATTCCAGGGTAATCTTACAAGAGGATACCATGACTTGGGAGGAGATCCTGAGCAAAGTACAGTTCAGACCATTACAAGAAAAGCCGGATTTAAGGGTGAAATGTTTAAGGTATTCAATGCTACATCTACTCTTAGTTTCTACAATATAAAAATTGACGGAAATAAGGCAAATGTGGTAGCTAACGCTCCTGTTATAGATATTACAGCCGGTGAAGTTAAGCTTACAGATAATACTACTGTACAGAACAATGCTGTTGAAAAGGATACAACTGCTCCTAAAGCATCTGCTATAAATGTGGCAGGTACCGGTGTTCTTACAATGAACGGTTTGACAAGCGCTGTTACAGTAAAAGATAATGAATCAAGAACTAAAGATGCAGAAAAATCCGTATCAGCTATTACAGTAACATCTACAGCACATCCTACATTAGCTACACTTGGTGGAGTAGGAGTAGCAAGAGCTAAGGCTGTAAACGTAGCCGGTAATGTTATGGTAGTTGATAATAAGAATAAGCACAAAGAAATGCGGCAGCTACAACAACTGTTGATACAAAGGCGAACGTATCGCTTGGAACAAGCATCTTAAACTTAGAGACAGGAAGACAGCTTACAGGAAGTGTAGGAATATCTGTAAGTGATGTTCCACAGACCAATGATGATCAGGACGGAAGACCTGTTATAGACTATGCTGACAGACTTTCGGGAGGAGCTATACCTTATTCTGCAGCTAATGTGCCTGTAGACACAGACGGTCTATCATTAGGTATGGGCGATCCTACAAAGAAGGCAACAGGTCTTACAGGTGAAAAGCTTTCAGAAGCTCAGGCCGGACAGATCGTATACCTTAGATCTGTAAAGTATGACTACACAGTAAGTTATCTTGATCCTGACGGAAATACAATGAAGATCGCAGATCTTACACCGGGTGCTGTAAATAATATTCCGGGTACAATAGATGCGACAAACCTTTATGCACATGCATTCAGAGCGGCGGCAGGTTCAGAGGTTGAAATATCTATGCCTTCTTATGTAGGATATACATTTGATTCGGCATCAGGAATGGAAGCTCCTCTTACAGTTGTTACAACAGGAACAGGAAAAGGAACAGTAAAAGGAAAGACACCTGCACAGCCTGTAGATATTGTAATTAAATTTACAAGAAATCAGGTAACATATAAGTTTGATTCACAGGGTGGATCTTCAGTAGGAGATAAGTTTGAGGCAGTTGGTGCAACATCAACACTTGGAGCATTACCTTCACCTGTAAAGACCGGATATACGTTCAACGGATGGAAAGAATATACAGATACAAACGGTAATGAGCAGTACGATGCAGGAGTTGATACAGCAGGAGCAGCATTTACAGCATATCCTGTACCTTCAGCACCAAAGACAACATATCTTTATGCTACATGGGTACCTGACGGTACATTGTATCAGGTGACAACATTCCATAAGAATACAAATGCGGCACTTCCGCTTACATTCGGTTCAGAAGTGGATGCAGGTCATGTGCTCGATTCACAGGTAGATAAGGATCCTACAAATGTTCCGGGATATAAGTACGGTTCAGGAAGTGCTATACCGGTTTCAGCCGGAGTGGTAGAGCCAAATCCTGCTACTACACCTGGAGCACAGGCAGGACATTATCATATAAATAGAATGCCTGCATCAGCAGTTACACTTACTTATAAGTATACTGTTGATCCTAATGCGACATTTACATTTACAGTAAGACATGTTGATACATCAGGAAATGTATTACCGGGTACAACACCTCTTGTGTCTACAAGAAGAGCAGAGCAGAGCATTAATGCTATGCCTGATAACTCAATAGCCGGATATTCATATTCGACTTTCAATATCACTGCAGGAGCTGCAGACAGTACTACAGTACCTTATGTTTTAGGACTTAACCATACTGAGACAGTAGGTGGAGTTACAAGAACACCTTATATCGTAACTAACAATACAACAACAGGACAGTTTGTTGCATTTATGCCAAACCAGAATGTTACAATAGACTATGTTTATACTGCAGATGCGGGAATGAACTTAGTAAGAAGATATTATGACAGAATCAACAATAAGATCATAACAAGCCAGATAGATCCGTCTACACCCGGAACAAGTGTGAATTTATCTATACCGGGCAGCAGGAACTACAGATGGAGATAAGCTCTACGGATATGTATGGGATGCTTCATCAACAGTAACTGTAACAGATGCAAGTGGAACCGGAAGTGTAGTTGCAAATCCGGCAAACGGAACACTTACAGGAAATATGCCTACAACCGGAAACGGAGTAAGAGCTGATTATAAGATGAGCCGTGACGCTTCAAAGTGGAGAGATATCAACTTTGCAGTGGCTAATACACCTAATAACAGCGGTAGCATAGATCCATTACCGGCAGGAGCACCAACAAGCTTCTTGGCAAATGATGGAAGTACTGCAGGAAATACATACGCATATAACTTTGATAAGTTAAAGAATGAGGGATATGTTCCTGATGTTACACCAAACAGATACTTTAAGTTTGACGGATGGTATCTTGATGCTGCGGCAACACAGCAGGTAAACGGAACAGATACATTCCCTACAGGTACAACACCACTTACACTTTATGCTAAGTTTGTAGAGGACCCAAGTCAGTGGTTTGATATCAACTTCGCAGCAGGAAGCAATGGTTCAATATCAGGTCCTGCAACACTTCATGTACCATATGATTACACATGGAGTCAGGTGGCTGCACTACCGTCAGCATTATTGCCGACAGCACAGTTACCTACAGCTACACCTGTAGCAAACTACTTGTTTAACGGCTGGAAGGATCCAAACGGTGCCTTCATGCAGGGAAACAGTACACTTACAAATCATGCAACATATACAGCTTTCTTAGCCAGGATCCAAATGTATTCGGTACTATCGGATCTATCACACCTACAGGACGTATCGGAAATGACGGAAGCGGTGAGATAGTAATAGACGGTACAACACCTGGAAATGTATATGTAATAAGTGATCCGGACGGAAATATCGTAGCAGTGGTACCGGGAGATTCAATAGGAAACAGAACAGTAGTTCCAAATCTTATTCCGGGAGCACACTACAATGTACAGGAAGGAACACCTGATACACAGGCTACAGTAGGAAATAATATTTCTACAGTAACAGGTACATCAGTATCAACACCACAGGATGTATATATCCCAACAGTAGATAATAACTACAACATAGGATATGATCCTGAAAACGACGGTATGGCACAGATCGTTATCAATCCGGCAGATCCTGACGCAGACTATGCGCTCATAGATGAGAACGGAAACGTAGTGCAGTATCCGGGAAGTGACAACGGATGGATGACTCCTGTAGGAAGCAATCCTTCAACAGTTACATTCAACAACTTAAATCCAAATGAGACCTACACAGTAGTGGCAAGAAAGAAGGGCAACAGCGCTATTCCTGATCCACTTATGAAATTACCTGACGGAAATCAGATAATAGCAAATCCTGGTGATATGGCAGACGCACCTAAGTATGTAGTAGAGACAAAGGGCGGAAGCGTAGTAACAGTAGGAACAACAAGTGTAGGAACTGACACATATGATGAAGCAAAGCAGGAGAAGAAGTGGTAATACATGCAGATCCTGTAGATGCAAACGGCAAGAACTTCCTTTACTGGCAGGTACTTGCAGGAAGAGCGGTAGGAGTTAGCGGAAATATAACACAGGCTGATTACTCATTCACTCTTTCACATTCAAATATTGTACTTAAGGCTGTATATGAACCTACAAAGGTAGCGGGAGATGATGCAGATCTTACAGAGACAATAAGAGGTGGTATCGTAGGAGAGTTTGGTCTTATCCCTGATCAGATACCGGGACTTGCACATGATCTTACAACACCGCTTGACAGATCACTTATCGGAGTGAACGGTGCAACAGTAGAATACAAGGTAGTATTTAACAAAAGAGATGCAAAGCCGAATGAGAAACAGCTGTAAAGCCTGTTTCAGTATCGGGAGTTGATCATCCGGATGCACATACAACAGCATACGGACTTGATATCCAGCTTGAAAGATATGTAAACGGAAGACTTGTAAATAACGGAATACCTGCAACAGCGTCAAACGCAACAGTAGATGTTATAGCACAGCTTCCTGCAGAAGATGTAGATCAGCTTGACTACCAGTTATTTGATGTGACACCTGATAACTTAGGTAATATCAATCCTATAGATATAACAATTACAACAGATGTAGCAAACAATGCCGGACTTCTTAAGTTCACAGGTAATTTGCAGCATTCATATGTACTTGTTTATTCAAAGACATTTAAGGTAACCTTTGTAGATAATAAGCCTGTACTTGATCATTTACACTTAAATGATACAAGCAGAAACTTCTATAAGAAGTTTAAGGTAAGAAGAAAAGAGAATGTAGAGGATGCTTACTACTCAAGTGATTATGCGGTGGTTACAGCATATGCACAAAATGATGTAGCAAACGGACTTGAAACTCCATTTGAAGATATCTATGGTGTACAGTATGACTATGTTAACTGGTCAAAGAAGGAAGATAAGCTTTCAGTATATGACACAACAAGTCCTGTAACAAAGAGAACAATTGTTTATGCATACTATTCTGACAACAGAAAAGAAGTTGCAAAGGCAAGAGTAGATCTCGGTGATACTATAGAAGAGGCAAAGATTCTTACAGGAGACCCATACCTTAAGTAGCAGAGGTTGCTGAAATAAATGAAGCTATAGCACATGCGGTTGAGACACTTAGACAGGCAAGAGATCTTGTATCTCCTGACGGAACTACATATCTCAGACAGGCAAACTGGGCAGAGCTTCAGCAGGCAATAGATGCACTTAGAAGACTTATCGATAAGTATTCTAAGATAGCAAGAGACAGAGCCGGAGACAGAAACAGAAGAACCGGTGGTGCCAGTGGTGGTGGTAACACTTCATCAGGTAGAGGAAGTAAACTTTTAACACCTGGAGAGAAGTCAACACAGAATACAGCTATCAACGAGAACAGTAATGTAAGAGCTTTCGTACTTGGAGTAGACGGTGATTGGGCAACCAACCCTGTAACAGGAGGATGGTCATTCGTACTTAACGGTGGAACACCTCTTAATGATATATGGGGAATGATCACATTCAATGACTACACAGGTAAGAGAGTATCACGTTGGTATTACTTTGACGGTCGCTCAACAATGGCAACAGGTTGGGTATACGACTCAAAGAACGGTAACTGGTACTATATGAATACAACACCGGGTCCTGAACTTGGCCAGATGGTAACAGGTTGGGTAAAGGATGAAAAGACAAATAAGTGGTATTACATGAATGATAATACAGGTATCCTTAAGACAGGATGGCATTTAGATAAGCAGGATGGAAGATGGTACTATCTTAATTCAAACGGTGAGATGCTTGTCGGATGGCAGAATATTGGTGGAAAGTGGTATTACTTTAATACAAATACTCCACAAAATACCTATACATGGGATGCTAATGCTTTCAAGTGGAACTACTTAAGCAATAGTGGAAGACCATTTGGATCTATGTATGCAGGAGAGAAGACTCCTGACGGATATAATGTAGATGCAAACGGTGCTTGGTACTAAGTGACGTAGGAGAAAAAATGAAAAGAAAGACAATAAAAGCAAAATTAACTGTTGCATTGTCTGCGGGTATGGCACTTGCCATGCTCGCACCGGCAACGCCGGCATATGCTGCAGCAGGTACTTTAAAATTTGATTTTCATACCAATGCCAGTACTTCATTGGCAGGAACACCGGAGATAACAGTTACCGGTAATGTCGGTGATGCAATACCGGCAGCATACAATCTTCAAAACTTTAGTGGAAGAACAGGTTTGCCATGGCAGACCGGAATTACTACAACAGGAACACCTGTTGCAGAGTTTGGTAATTATGCTACTACAACAGTAAACGGACAAAGCTGGGCTGCACTTGGTTTGGACGGTTATGAGATAAGGAATTCAGAGGTGGAGTAGGTCTTGCAGACTTTCCAAGAGCAGGTCTTGATGTTGGTACTATCCAGAATCAGACTTACTATGCTACTCTTATGAGTGACGGAACAGATGCCATGAATTTAAAGGAAGAACATGTTCCGGCTTCAGGAACTGCATATGTTCCGAGTCTTAACTCTGCGCCGGATCCGTCTACTAAAGGACCAAAAAACGGACCACACAAGGTTCTTGAAAGTATTCAGACAATACCATATGTTATTCCGGGATACAAGGTAGTAAATGCTACTATTACAGGTGCAGGTTCTGCAAAAGCTCTCCAGTATATGGGCGGTAGTATACCAAGTTCTAAATTTATATCTTTTATAACATCAAATAAGGATGTTGATATAAAGTACGAGTATGCTATAAACCCTGATAAGAAGTTTACAGTTAAGGTTGTGGATAAGGTTTGGCAGAACGATTCTGCAACACCGGGTACATACACACACACATCAAATACCGTAAAGAGTCAGAACAACAGATCTTCAAGCAATGTAACAGGTCAGGTATTAACCAATATTACAGGAATTACAGCAAATTCTAATTATGTAGATACCACAGGTACCGCTACATTACCTAGCAGATATGTATTGGATCCAAACGAGCCTGTAACAGTTACATATGATAATGGTGAGCCTAGCGCTACTACAGGAGAGTTTTCAAGTAGTGGAAGTGTTATAAAGACTTTGATTCCTGCAAAGACAACAGCAGGACTGTATACAGCTATTAGTGCAGGTACAGATGCTGCAAAGACAATTTCAGGACAGATTCCAAACCAGAATGTAACAATTACTTATAACTACTATGAGAATCCAAATTACTATACTTTAGTAAGCGTAAAGTATATTGATAAACTGGGTAATGATATTACAAGCGATGTAGTAGATGAGCACCCTGCTCTGTTTACAGACATATCAACAGTATCTTCACCTGTAACAGGTACAGTATATAAAGACGGCTCAAGAGTATTTATGAGAGTGAATTCCACACAGGCAAACTACAATGTGCCTGTACCTGTGATGAATGATTATATCAGCACAGGAAATGACAGTCCGTCTATCGAGGCTGACAATAATATTGCTTGGTCAAGTTCATACAGATTTGTTTCTACAAACAGTTCAACAGCACCTGATGCTAATACTGAAGGTTGGGGAGCAACTCATCAGTACTATGCTATATCAGTTGATAAAGACGGTGACGGAACTGCAGATACACCTACAAAGAACGGTGACTTAACTGTTACATATACAGCTGATCCTAACAAGGTTGCAACTGTAGCGATTATTCATGTAGGAAACGGACAGCTTATAGCAGACAGAGGATTGGCAACTGAGCATGAGTATGGTACTGAAGCAACTGACACTGTTCAGCTTTCAAGAGAGAACGTAGCTGCCCGGAACAGGAGATTACTCTCTTACAATAAATGCATCAGATCTTCCTACTCCTGTACCACAGGCGGGATATACATTTACAGGCTGGAAGTATGAAGGTACAACAGTAACTCTGCCTCATACCATAAACGGAATTCCGGGTGCACAGGACAGTATTGTAATCACAGCCAACTTTGAGCAGGATCCAAATCAGTGGAATACTTATAACCTGGTTGCAGGAGATGGCCATGTAACTCTTTTATCAGGTTCAATAGCTCAGGTAGCAAATACAGATGCTGCAACAGGTCTTCCAAGAGCAACAATACCATTTAGTGATATTGATTCCTTCACACAGGTAGCTACAGGTGGTGTTTCAGTAGATACAGGATATACACTTGAGTGGCAGGATCAGGCAGGAAATGTATTGGCACCCGGAACAGATATTTCAGGAATGAACGGTCAGACATTTACAGCCTTTGCAATAAGCACTACTCCTGCAGCAGTTTATACACCTGTTGTAACCGGAGATCTTGATTCAAGCGGTGTACCTACTATATCAGTAGATGCGCTTACTCCTGCAGCAATGGATGCAAGATTAAATTATGTTGTTACAGATGCGGCAGGAAATGTAGTAGCAGTAGTTCCCGGGTTCACAGGTAATTGCAAATGGTGGAGACATCACAGGCAACTTCCTTACACCTGGAAACACATACAATATAGCAACAGCATTAAATACTGCAGCATTAACAGTAGGAAGTCCTATTCCTGCAGGTGCAACAGATGTTAGTGCGGTTAGTCAGACTACTATCCCTGTAGCACCTACACCTCAGGTTGCTGAGGACAGTGCAAACCCCCGGAAGAGCAAGTATCACAATTGATCCTACAGCTCCAAATACAGAGTATGCACTTATAGATGATAACGGAAATGAGGTTTATCCATTTACAACACCTACAGGAAACAGAATAGTATTTGGAAACCTTGATCCTAACAGAACATATCATGTAGTTCCAAGACAGATAGGAAGCAATGATACTCCTGCACAAAGACAGGCAGCCCGGAGCAGACCTTCCTGTAAGTACAAATAACCTCGGTTTAACAGTAAATGCATTTGATGTAACAGTAGTTGCAAACAATGCACCGGATCCTATACAGTTTAAGATAAATGGTGTTCAGTCAACAAATATCAATGTTTTACAGGGCCTTGCACCCGGAACACAGGTACAGATAACAGCAGCTCCACTTGATAATGCATTCAATACATTCAGTAAGTGGAAAGCAGTAAGCGGTATTACAATTAATCCTGCCGATGAGACAAATGCATTACTTGTATTCACAATGCCAAACGGACCTGTAAAGATCCAGGCAATGTATGATGACGGAACAAACTGGGATAACAATCTTTACACAGATCATATCGGATCGGGTAAGACAATCGGTTCAGTAAATCCTGTTATAAATGATACAGGAAGATTCAGAGTTGTAATTAATAAGAACAGTGTTACTACACCTATAAAGAATGTTATAGCAGATACAACTACAGAGCCATACACAGGATTATTCCTTATGGATATCGTTGTACAAAAGTTTAACAATGCAACAGGAAACTGGGAAGATTATACTCCTGCAACAGGAGATATCACACTTGATACAACAGTAGAGACAGGAGCATTGTTGTCAACAAGAGACTATATGTTCCATGAGCTTGCAACAAGTTCAAACGCAGTTACAGCATTAAGCGGAGATTTGAGAATCCGGGTCCAACATATACAGGACAGTTTGATATCCAGCTTACTTCAGGAAGAAAGTATGTATTTGGTTACACAACACCTGTAATATACAGAGTGAAGGTAAAGGATAACAGAGACAATACTCTTATCACAAGCTTCGTAGTAAGACCTACAGAAGTTGTACAGGATAAGGCAAGTCTCTACTCAGGAAGCATAAGAAGTGATTATATTGATAACAATGGTATCACATGGCATTATGAAGGACTGAGTACAGATAAGGATACATATCAGGCATATGATCCTACACTTAGAGTAACATCAGATGAAACATTATATGTATTCTATTCAAATGATAGAGTTGAAAGAGCAAGAGCTGAGAGAGAGTTAAATTCAGCTGTGAATTCTGCAAGAAGAAACATGAGAAACTATGATGCAAACTCACAGGGATTATTAACATCACAGCTTGCTGCAGCACAGGCAATACTTGATAGAGTAAACAGAAAGTCATCTACAGCAGAGCTTCAGGCAGCACTTGATGCACTTGATAACCTCCTTAATACACTTAAGCTCAGAAGAAGCGGCGGTGGATCAGGCGGTTCAGGCGGCGGATCAGGAAGCGCAAGCAGAAGATCATCAGGATATACAGCAGGTCTTAGAGTAGGATATGACGGTAACTGGGAGCTTACAAATCCTGTAGAAGCTACAGCAAATCCTGACAGCAGTAAGTGGGTATTCAACCTTGCAAATGGTGGAAGAGCTAAAGGATGGGCATACTTAAGCTACACTTACGAGGGAAGAACAAAGTCTGAGTGGTATCACTTCGGTGAAGACGGAATCATGGATTCAGGATGGTTCTTAGACGGAAGTACATGGTATTATCTGTCAATGAATCACAACGGATTCTATGGTGAGATGATCAAGGGATGGCATCATGACGGACAGGATGGAAGATGGTACTATCTTGATCCTTCAAGCGGTGCTATGCATACAAACTGGAGCAAGATCGGAGGAGAGTACTATTTCTTGAATCCTACAGCACCTGCACAGACATGGTTCTTTGATAATGCTACAGGTAGATGGAATTTTGGTAACATAAACTCAAGACCATATGGTTCAATGTACCAGAATGAAACTACACCTGACGGTTATCATGTAAATGAAAGCGGAGCTTGGAGATAATCTATAGTTTATAAGAATTTGTAGATTTACTCGTTCCGAAATAATAATGGGGAGTCACACGAAAGTGTGGCTCCCCTATTTACATATATTGAAATAACATGTAATATAATAATAATAGATATATAGTACGTAGATAGTGTTGGAATATAGTATATAAAGAACATAATTTTTAGACAAAATATTGTAACGTAGGAGGGTTTATTATATGAGTAATTTTGAGCTTAAAGATTTTGACCAAAAAATAAAGGAGTTAATGGACTTTGACGGCATTGTGCTTGCGGTATGGGGTATGAAGCCGAATTTCAATAAAGAAAAGTTTGTTGTAAATTTTGATATAAGTATAGATTTGATTTTTGACTTATTGTCATTTACAGAATATGACTTTGAAAAGAAAACATATGAGCCAAACGTAAGTGATATCTTTATTGCAAATACTTTTTATGAATGTTTGATGAATTTTTCTGAAATGACAGTGGAATATATAGGAGAGAATGAAATAAATATATATGTTCCTGTTGGGGATGCGTATGCAGAGCTTGAAATTAGAGACATAGAATATCTTACCGTTACAATAGCAAGCTATAAGAAGGTGGCATTTAGTAAGGGTGATAAGCCTATTAAGGTCGGAATATATGATTTTGACACAATGAAGTATGAAAAATTCCCGGAAGACTTTGTTAAGGGTGATTCTAAATTTTATAGTTTTCGATAGAAATATATTGAATAAAAAGGTATCAAAAAAGGCTTTCTAAGCCTTTTTTGATACGCTGTCTCTGATGATTAAATTTCCGGTAATTAAAGTTTTTATCGGTTTATTTTTTTTGTCATTTTTTTTTTTTAATAGTTGTTCCACAGCAAGTTTTCCTATTTGCTTTCTTTGTACATGAACTGTAGTAAGAGCGGGCGAAGAAACTGCAGAGTATGGTATATCGTCAAAACCTATTATTGAGATATCTTTTGGTATTTTTATACCCTTTTCTTTTAAAGCCTTTATAGCACCAAGAGCAAGAGTATCATTGTCTGCAAAGAAACAGTCGGGAAGTGTGCTTAGATCACCCAGTTGTTCAAGCATATCATTATAAGCTCCAATCATAGTGGGTGAGATCATATAGGTATGCTCTTTTACATAGTCCATTTCCAGTCTTTCCACACTCTCTATGAATCCTTTTTTCCTTAGTTGAAAATTTTCAGAATATATATTTCCACCGATATATCCGATGCTTTGATGTCCGCATTTTTTTAGATAATCAACAGCAATATAGACATTCTCTTCATTGTTCATACAAACACTGTTACAGGTAGTATATGGACAAACATTGTCCACTACTACATAGGGAATGGATATGGAATCAAATAGTGGATACAACTCAGGAGTAAACTCCGTACCTATCAGTATAATACCTTCATATTGGCTAAGATCGGTTTCGGATAAGAACTTTTCAAAGCTTTCCTTATGTACTCTTAAAACCATATTTAGATTTTCTTTTTGAAGTCCGCTTTCTATTGCGTCAAGTATTCCGGCGATAAAACCCTGATTTTCTTCAACAAAAACACCACTTCTGTAATATTTCAGAACCAGTACGTTTTTATTTTCTGTAATTCTTTTTCTTTGTTGAGGGTAATAATTATATTCCTTCATTGCCGCCAACACTTTTTCTCTTGTTTCCTCACTGACGCCTTTTTTTTCATTTATTACTATGGAAATAGTGGCAGGAGAAACATTTATTAGCTTTGATAACTCTCTAATGGTCATAGTATTCTCCAAAGAAATATTGTTCACTAAACAATAATTGTTTTCAGTAATCATAATACTATTTCAAAAAAATATTGTCAAATAATTATAAGTACAATATTTTACTTTAAATGCGTAGAATAGTGAACGACAAGTTTGTCTTTGGTGATTATATACTATAAAAAAATATTATTTTTGTTTATAAAAAAACATCTTAAACAGTTTGAGTTTAAGTTTATTAAACGGTAAATAAAGCGTACAAATATCACCTGTACTATATGCATAAAAATAATATAATAATTTATGCAATAAATAGAAATAATCAGACTGTATTGACATTTAAACATAATAATATTATTGTTTATATAAACGATAGTTCTTGATTTGTTAAATATTTAGTAAACAAGGAGGTTGATATGATAAAGGTCAAGAAATTAGTTAGTGCGTTGTTAATTGGTGCAATGGTTAGTGCTCCACTGATCGGATGTGGTGGAGGAGCTACAAAGAGTGCAGACAGTACTAATGCAACTGTAGCAGACTCTAAGGCTGAGGAGAGTAAGACAACTGACGCAAGCAATCCTGTAGCGGGTAAGAAGGTAGCATATATTATGATTATGCCTTCAGCTACTATTTTCCAGATGTGGAAGGATTCATGTAAGCAACTTTGTGATAAGCTTGGAGTACAGTTTGATTTCTTCTTCTGTGACGGTGATTTCAATAAGTGGCAGGATACTATAAGAACATGTGCATCTGCAGGTTATGACGGACTTATTGTAAGTCATGGAAATCAGGACGGTTCATATGTGTTCTTAAAGGGCATCTTGGATGAATACAAGGATCTTAAGATCGTTACATTCGATACACAGTTCTATGCAGACGGCGAGTACAAGAAACTTGAAGGTGTTACTCAGATGTTCCAGCAGGATAAATCACTTGTAACTGTTCTTCTTGATGAGATGGTAGCTAAGTATGGTGAGGGCGTAAGACTTATAAAGGTATGGAGAGGTCCTAACTACATAAGTCCATTTGACAGAAGAGAGCAGGGATGGCAGGAATATGAGAAGGCAGGAAAGATTGTAACTGTAGGTGAGGTACAGCCGTTACAGGATTCTGTAGACTCTGCAAACACTGTAACAGCAGCTTATCTTCAAAGTGTAAAGAGAGAAGATGTTGACGGTATTATCGCATACTACGATATGTATGGACAGGGTGTATATAATGCAATTATCGAAAATGACAATTTGAACGGTAAGAACGGTGATGCACTTCCTATGGCATCAGTAGATATTGATCCTGTTGATATTACAAATATGCAGACAAGACCTGATATATGGACAGCGGCAGGAACAACAGACTGGACATTAAACGGAGAGATTGCTATGAGACTTCTTTTGCTTGAGATGGCAGGAGAGTATGATAAGATCTATGATCCGGCAACAGGAGAAATGGGAGTTGATGTTGTAGAGGTTCCGGGTACAGCTATTAAGGCATCAGACTTAAAGACAGATTCAAATGTAGAGAATCTTGGAAATGTAGCAGGAGAAACTTATGGTAACCTTAACTATCTCTCAGAAGCAGATTGGATGCCAAAGGATCTTTTACACAAATAATAAGGGTATGTAAATATAAGGCTGCTAAACGGTAGCGACTTATAAAATTAATGAATGAGGTGAGTTTATCAGATACATTTACTTTTATTTTTAAAAGTCATTGAAATTTTGATGACTCACCCATTTTAGATTGGATGATTATGGACAGAATAAAGTTAAGCACAAAAAATGTGTCGATAGAATTCCCGGGAGTAAAGGCCTTAGAGGATATAAACTTTGAGGTAAGTACGGGAGAGATAAGGGCTGTTGTAGGAGCAAATGATGCCGGAAAGTCCACACTTATGAAGGTATTATCAGGTGCCAACCCTACATATACCGGAGAAGTATTATTAAATGATAAAGATGTGGAGCTTAGAACTCCTGTAGATGCAAAAAAATGCGGTGTTCAGATAGTGTATCAGGAAGTAGATACAGCACTGTTTCCAAATCTTACCGTAGCTGAGAATATTATTCAGGGTGATTTGGTAATGGATAAGGGAAATGCCATCTTAAACTGGGGAGAGGTTTATAAAGAGGGTAGAAAAGCTCTTGACAGACTTCATATCAGTAAGGAAAGAATAAATGAAAAGGATCTGGTTTCAAAGCTTTCACTTGCAGATAAGCAGATGGTACTTATAGCAAAGGCAATCAGAAGAAGGTGTAATTTCCTGATACTTGATGAGCCGACGGCTCCACTTAGTAATCAGGAGACAAAAGAGCTTTTTGAAGTTGTGGAGCATTTACACAAAACGGAGAATATAGCAATACTGTTTATTTCACATAGATTGAACGAGATACTTGAGATATGTGAAAGTTATACAGTAATGAGAAACGGAAAGTTGATCGGTACATATCCTATAGTCGAGTCAACTACCACAAAGGAAATAGTGGAGCTTATGCTTGGAAGAACCTTTGAGGAAGCATATAAAAGAGAAGAAATTTCTATAGGTGACACTATTTTTAAAACAGAGAATTTGAGTGAAATCAACGGAAGAATAAACGATATAAACTTACATGTAAGAAAAGGTGAAATACTTGGTATAGCAGGGCTTGTCGGAGCGGGTAAGTCTGAACTTTGTAAAACTCTTTTCGGTGCATATAAGAGTACCGGAAAAATTATATTAAACGGTAAAGAACTGAATCTAAAAAATCCTGCAAATGCAGTTAAAAATAAAATAGCACTGGTACCTGAGGAGAGAAGAAAAGAGGGTGTACTTGTAGAAGAAAGTGTAAGCTTTAATTTATCTGCGGCATCCTTGGAAAAGTTTTGTAAATTGTCTTTTATAGACAAGAAAAAGGTAACCGACAATGCAAAGAGTTATATACAGAGCCTTAATGTATCAACACCAAGTCCAAGACAGCTTGTACAGAAACTTTCAGGCGGAAACCAACAAAAGGTTGCTGTAGGAAAATGGTTGGCTGCAGATTGTGAGCTTTATATATTTGATGAACCTACAAAGGGAGTTGATGTAGGTGCAAAGCAGGATATTTTTGATCTTATCCATGAGATAGCAAAAAAAGGAAATGCGGTTATATATGCAACTTGTGAGAACCAAGAGCTTTTGGCCCTCACAGACAGAATTTATGTAATGTACAATGGCGGTATAAGTGCAGAACTTATTACAAAAAATACAAATGAAGATGAAATAATGTTTTACAGCGTAGGTGGTAAGCAAAGTCAAGAGGAGGTAGTTTGATGGAACGCAAAAAATTAATAAAATTTGGTATAGATTGGGCTGCTATCCTGGCACTTGCTCTATGTTTCATAGCATTTACAGCAATTAAAGGCAGTGCATTCATGTCACAGAGTAATATGGTGAATATTCTAAGAGCAATGGCGATAACCACGGTATTCGGTATTGCGGCTACAATTACCATGGCACCTGACGGATTTGATATGTCGGCCGGTACTTTGGGAAGCTGTTCAGCTTATGCATTTGTATCATCATACCTTTGGTTTGGTCAGTCACTGTTTATGTCAGTAGTAATAACTATAGTGACAACTTTGATTTTATATCAGCTTACCATGTTTCTTATTCTGGTATGTAAGATACCGGATATGCTTGCAACTTGTGCTTTGATGTTTGTCCATCAGGGACTTGGACAGTGGTATATAGGAGGTGGAGCGGTATCCACAGGTATGAGAACACCATGGAATGCAGAACCTCTTAGAATAGCTCTTGCAGATTCTTTCTCTGCAATAGGAAGAGCGCCTTGGATCATTATCATTATGCTTGGATGTGTGCTTGCCGCATATATCTTCCTTGATTTTACAAAGTTTGGCAGATATCTTTATGCAATGGGTGGAAATAAGGAAGCTGCAAAACTTTCAGGTATTGATATTAAGAAATACAGATATGTAGCAGGTATGATAACTGCTGTATTTATAGCTATAGGCGGTATTTTAGTTTCATCAAGAGGAAGTTCTGCACAGGTTATGTGTTGTGACAACTATTTGATGCCTTCACTTGCAGCGGTTTTCGTTGGGAGAACTGTAGGCGGTGCTGAAAAACCTAATGCACTTGGAACAATGATAGGCTCAATGCTTGTATCTACACTTGAAAACGGACTTACTATCTGTGCGGTACCTTTCTTTGTATTACCTGCAGTAAAGGGTGCGGTACTTGCTTTGGCACTTATAGCGGCATATGCATATAAGAGAGAATAATATATAAAAGGGAGTCATTATGAGTAGATTTGACACATATTTTCAGATGGAAGAAAAAGATATAGTTGAGTATACCTTATTAAAAGCTACATCTATAGACTGGGATAAGGACAGCATGAAGGTAATTATACCAAAGGAGCATGGCAATCTTAACTATGTTTATAGAGTAACGGATGATAAGGGACATTCAATTTATATAAAGCAGGCAGGTACCGAAACAAGAATCTCAAAGGACATGAAGCCTTCAAGAGACAGAAACAGGCTGGAATCGGAGATTTTGATGTTGCAGGAAAGATTTGCAAGCGGGATGGTGCCATATATTTATTTTTATGACACTGTTATGTGTGCCTGCGGTATGGAGGATTGTTCAGACTTTTCGGTAATGAGACAAGCAATGCTTGAGCATAAAATATATCCTCATTTTGCAGAAAAGATAACGGATTTTTTGATAGAGACATTATTAAAAAGCAGTGATGTGGTAATAGACCATAAAGAGAAGAAGGTAATCGGAGGAAAGCTCGTTTCACCTGATCTTTGTGATATTACTGAAAAGCTGGTTTTTATGGAGCCATACAATGATCTAAATCATAGAAATAATGTTTTTCCTCCAAATGCAGACTTTGTAAAGAAGGAGCTTTATGAGGATAAAGCATTACATTTTGAAGTTGCAAAGCTTAAATTCAACTTCATGACAAATGCACAGGCATTGATTCATGGAGATTTGCATACAGGTTCTATTTTTATAAAAGAAGACGGTTTAAAAGTTTTTGATCCGGAGTTCGGTATACTTGGACCTTGTGGCTATGATATCGGAAATGTTATAGCAAATCTTATTTTTGCCTATGACAACGGAATTGCTTACGGAAAAAAAGAGTTCACTGACTGGATTCTTAAATCAGTGGAAGAGGTCATAGATTTATTCATAGAAAAGTATAATAAATTCTATGATGAGTGGGTAAGTGAGCCGATGGCAATGGTAGAAGGCTTTAAAGAATATTATTTAGACGGTATTCTTAGAGACACGGCAGGATTTACCGGGAACAGAGCTTCACAGAAGAACTGTAGGAATGGCAAATGTTACCGATGTAACTACAATAGAAGATGAGAAAAAGAGACTTGTGGCTGAAAGAATAAATATTTTGGCAGGTAAGGAGTTTATACTGAAAGCGGACAGCTTTAAATGTGGTAAAGATTATGTAGACACTATACTAAAGTGCAAAGCTTTGGCAGAGGAGTTATAAATGGGTATTGAAGAATTTTTTGACAATATAATCTCAGTGAAATTGACAGAAGGTGGAGAACTGAATATTATTGACCAAACCCTTCTGCCCGGAGAGATAAAGAGAATAAACTTAAATACAAAGGAAGAAATCTGGGAAGCTATAAAGAAGCTTAGAGTACGTGGTGCTCCTGCAATAGGAGTATGTGCGGCATATGGTATTGCAAAGACGGCTTCACAGATAGAGGCAGACAGCTATGCAGACTTTGAAAAGGGATTTTTAGAATTAAAAGAGTATTTTGCCTCTTCCAGACCTACAGCAGTAAATCTTTTTTGGGCACTTAACAGAATGGAAGATGCCCTGAAAGCAAATAAAGAAAAAAGCATTGATGAGATAAAGGACGCTTTATTTAAAGAAGCCGAAGATATCAGAAATGAGGATGTTGAAATAAGCCGTGGAATAGGAGCTTTGGGATTTAAACTTTTGAAAAAGCTTAAAAGAAACGGCAAAGAGATCGGTATAATGACTCACTGTAATGCCGGTACACTCGCTACAGCAAAGTACGGTACGGCGACAGCGCCGATGTATATGGCACTTGAAAACGGATTTAGCGGTGATGATATGCATGTCTACTGTGATGAGACCAGACCTCTCTTGCAGGGTGCAAGACTTACAGCATTTGAGCTTAGTAATGCCGGAATAAAGACGACATTGCAATGTGACAATATGGCATCTATTTTAATGAAATCGGGTAAGATAGATATTATATTTGTAGGTTGTGACAGAGTGGCAAGAAACGGTGATGCGGCAAACAAGATCGGAACATCCGGACTTGCCATTATAGCAAAGCATTACGGCATTCCGTTCTATGTATGTGCACCTACATCAACTATTGATATGAAGGCTGAAAGTGACAAGGACATACCTATAGAGATAAGAGATGGGGAAGAGATTACAGAGATGTGGTATAAAGAGAGGATGGCACCTGAGAATATAGGTGTATATAATCCTGCATTTGATGTTACAGATCATTCCCTTATAACAGGTATTATTACCGAAAAGGGTATTTGTAAATATCCTTTTGATAAGGCATTTAAGGAATTGGGACTTTAGGACAGATAGGAGAAAATATGAAGAAGATAATCAATGTTCCGGAGAATTATACAGATGATATGTTAAAAGGCATTTATAGCGCACATAAGCAGGTTAAGTATGTAGCAGATGACCTCAGATGCTATTGTATAGCAGATAAAAAACCCGGTAAGGTGGCAATAGTTACAGGTGGAGGTACAGGACATTTACCTCTATTCCTCGGATATGTAGGTGAAAACTTGCTTGACGGTTGCGGTGTGGGAAGTGTTTTCCAGTCACCTTCGGCAGAGCAGATATATGAGATATCAAAGGAAGTGGAAGCCGGAAGCGGAATACTCTATCTATACGGAAATTATACCGGAGATATTATGAACTTTGATATGGCGGCTGAAATGCTTGAGATGGATGACATCAAGACAAGAAGTATTGTAGGTGCCGATGATGTGTTGTCAAATAAGCTTCCTGAAACCAGAAGAGGTGTTGCAGGCATATTCTTTATGTATAAGTATGCAGGTGCAGCTGCAGCCGAGATGGGAAGCCTTGATGAAGTGTATGAGGCTGCAAATACAGCAAGCAGAATACCAGAACTGTAGGATTTGCATTGACACCATGCGTTATTCCTGAACTTGGGCATGCCAATTTCTCTTTGGCAGAGAATGAAATGGCCTTCGGTATGGGAATTCATGGTGAACCGGGAGTTTGGAACGGTGATATAAAGAGTGCAAAAGAACTTGCAGATGAGGCAGTGGGAGAAATCCTTGATGATATAGAAATAGGAAACGGTGATGAAGTTGCAGTACTTATAAACGGACTTGGTGCAAGCAGCATAGAGGAGCTATATATACTCTCAGGAGAAGTGAGCGGGATATTGGATTCAAAGGGTATAAAGATCTATAAAACATTTGTAGGCGAGTATGCAACAAGTATGGAGATGGCAGGTGCATCCATATCTATTTGTAAGTTAAACAGTGAAAAGGAAAAGGCTTGGCTTGATATGGAAGTAAAGACTCCATTTATCAGATTATAGGAGTTGTTATGACAGAGATTAGAATAGAGGATCTTCCGGAATTATTTGAGTCTATAGCTAAGGTGTTTGTTGAGAAAAAAGATGAACTATGTGCAATGGATGCAAATATGGGCGACGGTGATCTTGGGCTTACTATGAGTAAGGGATACAGTGCAATGCCTGATCTTATAAGAGAAAATACAGTAGAAAATAATGTGGGAAAGACATTGTTTAAGGCAGGAATGAAGATGGCTTCAGTGGTACCGTCTACTATGGGTACATTGATGGCAAGCGGTATAATGGAAGCCGGCAAGTCATTAAATGAAAAGGATAAAATAGACGCCAAAGATTTAGCATTGTATTTTGAAAGCTTTGCAGCAGGAATCAAGAAAAGAGGAAAATGTGAGGCGGGAGATAGAACAATCTATGACGCACTTGTGGTAGCAGGCGAAAGAGCAAAAGAAGCAGAAAATGGAAGTTTGTTTGATGTAGCAAGTGCAGCACTAAAGGGTGCCGAGGAAGGCGTGGAAGCTACAAAAGATATGCTTCCTAAGTTTGGCAAGGCTGCGGTATTTTCTGCTAAAGCCAAGGGTATTGCAGACCAGGGTGCTGTAGCAGGCTATCTGATGGTAAAAGGAGTATGTTTATTTTTAGAAAGTAAGAGTTGACAATGAAGGTACTTAATTTTGGTTCACTAAATCTGGATTATGTATATGATGTAGACCATTTTGTGAGAGAAGGTGAGACGATTTCTTCTACAGATATGAATATATTTTGTGGAGGAAAGGGGCTTAACCAGTCTGTAGCATTGGCAAAGGCAGGAGTAAAGGCCTATCATGCAGGTGCTGTGGGAAGTGCCGACGGAGGCATATTACTGGATGCACTTTCTAATGTGGGAACTGATATATCTTATATAAAGCGTTATGATATGTCATCGGGACATGCTATTATACAAAAAAACAGAGCAGGTAATAATTGCATACTTTTATATGGAGGTGCAAATCAAAATATAGGTGTTGACTTTATCAAAGAGGTATTAAAAGATTTTGATAAAGGAGATATACTTTTACTTCAAAATGAGGTGAGTAATCTTTCATTTATTATAGATGAGGGATATAAAAGGGGAATGAGAATTGTATTAAATCCCTCACCTCTAAATGAAAAAATATTTGAATGTGATTTGGAAAAGGTGGAATATCTTATACTGAATGAGATAGAGGCGGCGGATATACTTGGAGCCTCAGACACAGGTGAAGATGAGCTGATAGAGAAGTTGACAAAAAGGTTCCCGGGAATGAAGATAGTGTTGACTTTGGGAGAGAAGGGTTCTGTATATGTGGATAAGACTCAGAAGATAAGGCAGGAAATCTATAAAACCGATGTGGTTGATACCACCGCAGCAGGTGATACCTTCACAGGTTACTTTATAGCAGGAATAGTTGCAGGCATAGATGTGGCAGGATCTCTAAAGCAGGCTGCCGGGGCCGCAAGCATTACAGTAAGTAGAAAAGGTGCATCACCAAGCATTCCGTTTGCAAAAGAGGTTTGCGAAATATAATATATTTCATCGTTATTGATGAGCAACGTATTCATGGTTCAGATATATGGCTTAAAATTTATATAGTGGGTACAGTATAAACCGGTGATAAAATCGTTAAGAAATATGATTTTATCACCGGTTTATCAGTTCCAATATTTTATATAAATTTATTCAGTACATTTACAGAAAATAATATATTAAAACATTACTGCAATATATTATATTCCCTTAACAACTTATATCTGTAATCTTTGTCGGTGTTGGCTCTGCGAAGTTTATCAATATTGCCTTCGTTTAACAGCAGTTCATTAAGCTTGCTGACCATATCGGCACCTTCTTGTCTACCTTTTTCCAGACCTTTTTCAATCCCTCTATTTTCAATAATATCAAGAACTTCACACATATATTTGGCCTCCTTTTCATTAGCTTCATTTATTGAATCTTCAAATCTTTTATCCCCCGTCATAACGGACATAAGGGTAAGCAATTCATTTATATGTTTTATTGTATAATCTTTTGGATTATATGAGTTGTTTGTCCGTAATTGATGTAAATAATCAACCAGTATCCTGAAATCACTTTTAAATAATGCTGTCTTTTCTTTATCCAGATATGCTATCTCGAAAAGATTGATTTTATAATCATTGACAAAAGGTTTTAATCTGTCATCAACTTTAACAATATCGAGTATATTAAGCGGATAGTTCCATCTCTTTTTGTATCCTAAATATAATACCAAGGTAATCACAGGGTATTTAGTTTTATATCTGTATCGTTTTTTAGTTTGTCGTCCGTACTCGGTACCGTCATAGCTGATCACTCTTAAAGGCATCAACTTATCGGGTACAGTTTGATTTTCAAAACCGAACAAAGCAATATTTATACGGCTGTGTTGCCAATACTTGGCAACATCTCTATCCTGAGAATAGACGCTACCATCAATCTTTAGCATACTTGTTGTAGGTGTATCAAGTAGAGAATTTTCATCCACTACATTTTCACCATTAAACAAAAGTACATTAACTATGTCTGAAAAGACATCATTGAATTGTTCCAACATCTTTTGTGATATATCTTTCTCTTGCATATACCTCTCCTTTATTATAACAAAGAAATATTTTAGAATCTACGTTAGGGTAAAACTTAAGAATATAAGTATAGAAATTTTAGAAAAAAGCCAATTAAGATTATTGTTAAATCCTTTTTATATCTTTTATTATACCAATTAAAAAAATCTTATTACAATACTGTGATTTAGTTTTGAGATTATTGTGATGTATGTGGATGGCATGCTAATACCTGCTTTTTTTATGAACATCTTTATTAATACAATATATTTTTCGATAAACTTTATATTATTATATGTTATAATATGAGCAGAATTTTAGGGTTTCTATCGAGAGACCTTGGAATGTTTTTAGATTAGCAGGAGGCAAATATGGCAAAATATTTCCCATTGTTTATAGATATAAGTGATAAGACTTTTTTGGTTGTAGGAGCCGGAAATATAGCGGTAAGAAGAATTTTAAAGCTGAGAGAATTTGGCTGTAAAATAATAGTTGTGGCAAAGAAAATAGAAGTAACTATAATGGACTTACAGGATGAAAGACTTATTTTAAAGGAAAGAGCGTATGACAGTTCGGATGTTGAAGAGGCGGATTATGTTATAGCTGCTACCGATGATAAGGAACTGAATGAAAGAATCGTTTGGGACTGTAAAAGAGCCGGAGTCACGGTAAATGATGCTTCGAATTACCAAAACTGTGATTTTTACTTTCCCGGAATTGTTACAGAGGAAGAGATGGTTATAGGGGTTACTTCATCCGGAAGCAATCATAAATTGGCAAGAAGAGTGGCCGGTGCAATAAGATATAATATAAAAGAAATTGTTTCGGAATGTAAGAAAGAAGAGAGTGAAAATAAAAAACAGGAAGATTTTGACTGAAAGAAGGGGAATATATGTTTAGAACCAGAAGACTGAGAGCAAATGCGGGCATCAGAAATATGGTAAGAGAAACCAGAATAAGTAAGGATTCACTTATATATCCTATGTTTTTTGAAGAGGGCGAAAACATATTTGAAGAGATAGAGTCTATGCCCGGACAGTATAGAATGAGTATAGACAGATGTGACAGTATTATAGAAGAACTTTTAGATGTGGGTGTAAGCGCTGTAATGCTTTTTGGTATACCAAAGCACAAGGATGAGTTTGGCAGTGAAGCATATCATGACCATGGTATTGTACAAGAGGCTATCAGATATATAAAGAAAAAATATCCGGAAATTTATGTAATAGGTGATGTATGTATGTGTGAATATACTTCACATGGGCATTGCGGAATATTACATAAGAGTGATGTGGATAATGATACTACTATAAAGTATCTTGCAAAGATTGCGCTCTCACAGGTGGAGGCGGGTGCCGATATGGTAGCACCTTCTGATATGATGGATGGAAGAGTGGAAGAGATTAGAATTCTTTTAGATGAAAACGGGTATAAGAATATTCCTATAATGGCATACTCGGCAAAGTATGCTTCAGCATTTTACGGTCCTTTCAGAGTTGCGGCAGATTCTGCACCTGCTTTTGGTGACAGAAAGAGCTATCAGATGGATGTACACAATGTAAGGGAAGCATTAAAAGAAGTAGAAGAAGATATCTTAGAGGGTGCAGATATTGTAATGGTAAAGCCCGCAATGAGCTTTTTGGATATAGTAGCCAAGGTAAAGGAAATCACAAATGTACCGGTGGCTGCATATTCTGTAAGCGGTGAGTATGCCATGGTAAAATCTGCGGCTAAGAACGGCTTTATAGATGAAGAAAAGATAATGTGTGAGATGGCAGTATCGGCATTTAGAGCCGGTGCGGATATTTATATCACATATTATGCGAAGGAATTGGCAAAATGTATAGATAAGGGGATAATCGGATGAAAAAGGGAGTTATAGTTGCAAGTTTTGGAACAAGCCATGAAGATACAAGAAAAAAGACGATAGATGTAATAGAAAATGATATTAGAGAGTCTTTTAATGACAGCTTATTTATAAGGGCTTGGACCAGTAATATTATAAGAGCAAAGTTAAAAAGGACTGAAAATCTTCATATTAATGATATAGAAGAGGCTATTAAAGAGGCAATAAAAGAAGGGGTAAAAGAGCTTTTAGTAATAAGTACCCATATCATAAATGGTGTAGAGCATAATAAGGTAAAGGATACCGTATTAAGCTATAAGGATAATTTTGAAAAGATAAAGATCGGAAATGCACTCTTAGAAGATAAAGAAGACTTTGACTATATTGTAAAAGAGTTTGATATTCTTTATAAGAAAGAACCGGATAAGGCATATCTTTTGATGGGGCATGGCTCAGATCATGAGGCAAATAAGGTATATGAAGAGCTTAGAAATGAGCTTGTAGACTACGGAAGAGACGATATATACATTGCATGTGTGGAAGGTTATCCGTATATTGAGGATGTGTTACCACAGCTTACGGATTATAAATCAATACATTTGGCGCCTTTTATGATAGTGGCGGGAGATCACGCCAAGAATGATATGGCAGGTGATGAGGACAGCTTTAAAAACAATGCTTGAAGAAAGAAATAAGCAGGTGAGTTTTTGAGTTGAAAGGTCTTGGAGAGTATGAATTTGTAAGAAATCTTATACTTAAGCATGCAAATGAGGCGGTATATGTTTCATAAAGATACAATAAGAATAGGTACAAGAAAAAAGTGCTTTGGCACTGGCACAGAGCAAAATGGTGGGGGATGCTATAATAAATAGCTTCCCCATATGAAAAATAGAGTATGTGCCCATGAATACTTTGGGTGATAAAAAGACTTGATATAGCTTTGCAGGAAATAGGTGGAAAAGGTTTATTTACAAAAGAACTTGAAGAAGCACTGATAAATGGAGATATAGATTTGGCGGTACATTCAGCCAAGGATCTTCCTTTAGAGTTTGATAAGAGATTGAAGCTTATGCCTGTTTTAAAAAGGGCGGCAGTCAATGATATTCTTGTAGTTAAAAAAGGTTTAAATACAGATATAAGAAGCTTACCAAAGGGATTTAGAATAGGTACAAGCTCAAAAAGAAGATCCGAGCAGCTAAGGATTTTAAACAAAAATCTTGAAATAATACCTATCAGAGGAAATGTAATAACCAGAATAGGAAAGATATTTTCGGGTGAGGTGGATGGAGTTATCTTGGCAAGAGCAGGAATTGACAGGCTTATTGCTGATAATAAGTATGCTACAGAATATAGTGATATTTTGTATAAGATAAGTCTTTTTGATATTAAGGAATGTGATATATTGCCGGCACCTGCACAAGGAATATTATGTGCAGAATATGCAAATGATGATATGGTAAAGATACTTGAAAAAATACAGGATAAAGAATGTGAGTCTTTATTTGTTGCAGAGAGAAGGTATTTAAGTGTATTGCAGGCTGACTGTCATACAAGTGCAGGTATTTTTATATCCGCCGCTTCAGAAAAATATAGCATGAAAGCTTACTTTAACGGTAAATATATGGAAGCCGATAATATAGAAAAGACATTAGAAAAATTGCTGATTGCATTAGAGGAATTAGCGGACAAATTAAAGAGGAAAAATGTTTGATAAAGAAATAAAGAGTGTTTCACTGGTAGGTGTGGGGCCGGGAGATGAGAAACTGCTTACATTAAGAGCTTGCGAATGTATTGAAAGCGCAGATGTAATAGTATATGACAATCTGATAAATCCCACCATATTAAACAGGGTAAAGATGAATGCAAAGCTTATTTATGCAGGTAAGATATCGGGAAATCATTATCTTACACAGGATAAAATAAATGAGACTATTGCAGAACATGCTCTTGTGGGCGAATATGTAGTCAGATTAAAGGGAGGAGATCCCTATATTTTTGGAAGAGGCGGAGAAGAGGCCGAGTATCTTTTAGAAAGAGGCATTGATTTTGAAATAGTGCATGGAGTCAGCTCATTCTATGCAGGTCTTGGATATGCCGGAATACCTGTTACATTCAGGGGAGAAGCTGCAGAATTTCATGTATTTACCGGCCATAAAAAGCAGGGAGAAGAACTTGATTTAAATTTTAAAAATATAGCAAGGCTTGAGGGTAGCTTGGTATTTTTGATGGGAATATCAAACTTAAGTTTGATAGTACAAGGTTTGTTGTCAAACGGAATGAATCCGGATATCGGAGCTGCTGTAATTGAGAACGGAACCAGATACAACCAAAGAGTATTCAGAGGGAAACTCTCAAATATAGAAGAGATTTCAAAAAGAGAAAATATTATTTCTCCGGCACTTATAGTAGTGGGGGATGTATGTAAAAAAAATCTTACCTTCTTCCAAAAACATACATTGCAGCTTTCAGGTAAAAATATACTTCTTACTGCCACCAAAGCTCTGGTGGAAAAGATGTCACCTGAGTTTAAAGCTTGGAGCAAATACTTGTGAGATGAGTCTTATCGCTACAAAAGAGATAGAAATTGATAAAAATACTTTTGTTTCAGAGCTTGAGCTTGCTACACATGTTTTATTTACCAGCTCAAACGGTGTGGATATATTTTTTGAGAAAATAAAAAAATACGATATAGATATCAGAAGCTTATGCAATAAAAAAATATGTGTTATAGGTAGCGGAAGCTCTGGGGCGTTAAAAAAATACGGAATAAATGCAGATTTTGTTCCAAGTAAGTTTGACTCAAAAAGTTTTGTGGAAGAGATTTTGCCAAAGCTTGATAAAAACAGCAGAATTCTTATGTTAAGAGCAAAGCTTGGAAATGACAATCTACCAAGAGGCCTAAGAGAAGCAGGTATAGAATTCAGCGATATTCCTATCTATGACACAACTATTGACTACAGAAGGAGTTTCGAGCTCAATAAAGAAATAAAGAAATTTGATTATGTGGTAGTGGCAAGTGCAAGCGCCGCTAAGGCTTTGTGCGAGATGATAGAGGATAGATCCGCTCTTTTAAACAGAGTGGTATCGATAGGGCCTGTGACCACAAAGGCTCTTAGAGAATTTGGTATAGAGGAATTGATTACAGCAAAACAATATGATGTAAAGGGGATAGTTGATGCAATCAAGAAGTTATAAAAAGTCTGAGAAGTATTTTGATATATCTAAAGAATATATTCCGGGCGGTGTAAACTCACCGGTTCGTGCGGCAAGGGCGGTACACAGAGATCCGGTATTTATAAAGTCGAGCTTAGGATCAAAAATATTTGATGTAGACGGAAATGAATATATAGATTATGTATGTTCATGGGGACCGGCAATACTTGGGAGTGCTCATCCATATGTACTTGAAAAGGTGAAAAAAGCATTAAAAAAAGGTCTTAGTTTCGGTGCTCCTACAAAGAAGGAGTATATACTGGCTGAAATGATAAATGAAGCAATGCCTGTTATGGAGCAGGTAAGATTGGTAAATTCAGGTACAGAGGCTACAATGAGTGCCATAAGACTGGCAAGAGGATATACAAATAAGGACCTTATTTTAAAATTTACAGGTTGTTATCATGGTCACTCGGACGGACTTTTGGTTAAAGCCGGAAGCGGTGTGCTTACAGAGGCAATTTCTTCAAGTGGTGGAGTACCTAATGATTATGCAAAAAATACTGTTGTAGCAGAGTTTAATGATAAAGAAAGCGTCAAAGCATTATTTGATAAATATAATGGCAAGATTGCGGCGGTTATCGTTGAGCCTGTAGCTGCAAATATGGGTGTTATTCCTCCAAAGGACGGATTCCTGGAATTTCTTAGAGAGATCACAAAAAAGAATAATGCTCTTTTAATATTTGATGAAGTAATAACAGGATTTAGACTGGCAAAGGGAGGAGCCTGTGAATACTTTGGAATAAAACCTGATTTGATTACTATAGGCAAGATAGTAGGTGGAGGTATGCCACTTGCGGCTTATGGTGGAAAGAAAGAAATAATGGCGCATATCAGTCCTCTCGGAGATGTATATCAGGCGGGTACTCTTAGTGGAAATCCTATAGCAACAACAGCCGGTATTGCAACTCTTGAAGTATTGTTCCAAAATCCTGAGATTTATATTCATATAGATGAGAGCGCAAGACTTTTAGCTGACGGTATTGAAAAGATAATGAATGAGGGAGAGAAAAAAGTACATATAAACAGAGTAGGCTCTCTTTTATCTGTATTTTTCACATCCAAGAAAGTGGAATGTTATGAGGATGTGTTAAGCTGTGATCTTGACAAATATGCAAGTTATTACAGCTTTTTAAGAGACCGTGGTATATATGTGGCTCCAAGTCAATTTGAGGCGGCATTTATATCCAATGCACACAGTATGGACGATATTATAAAAACTTTGGATGTGATAGCCGAGTTTGGGGGAAAAGAATGATTTTACTCCTAAGCTTAAGCTTTAGAAATACGCCTCAAAAGATAAGAGAATACTTTGCCTTTGGTAATGAGGATAAAAAAAGGCTCTTAAAATCCTTATGTAGTGAAGAACTGATAGATGAAGCTGCAGTACTTATCACATGCAACAGAACTGAAATATATGTAAGTACGGGAAATGACAGGAGTACAAGCAGTATAATAAATATCATTTTGGAAAAATGTGAAGAGATAATAGGTATAAATATAGAGAATATCAGAGACTATTTACTTTTTTTTTTACCGGAAAGAGTGCAGTATCTCATCTGTATAAGGTTAGTGCAGGTCTGGATTCAATGCTTATAGGTGAAGACCAGATACTTGGGCAGGTAAAGGATGCAATTGAATTTGCAAGAGAATGTGATACTGCACATTTATATCTCAATACATTATTCAGAGATGCCGTTACTGAGGCAAAGAAGATAAAAACTGAAACTATGATTTCAAAATCAGGAGTATCCACAGCTACATTGGCACTGAAAGCGGCAAAGGATGTTCTTAATTCGTTTTCAGGAAAAAATATACTTGTAATAGGTGCATCCGGAAAAATAGGAGATATAGTATTAAAAAATGCACTAAGCTATGACTTTTCACAAATATATGTCACAAGAAGAAGACATAATATAGATATGTCTCCAAATGCAATGGATAGGGTAAGCATTATAGAATATAATGACAGATATGATTATATAAAGAATGCTGATGTTATAGTTTCGGCTACAAGCGGACCGCATTTTACGCTGACTAAGGAGCATATTCAGGAGAATATTGTACCCGGAAGTAAAAAAGTATTTATTGATCTGGCTGTTCCATGTGACATTGATGAAAGAGTAAGTAAACTTGACAATATATATTATTACAATATGGATGATATGAAAAAGTTTGCAGATGAAAATAATGAAAAGAAGAAAATGAGCATTGAAAAAGCTTCCTTGATGGTAGAAGAAGGGGTGGAGAAGTTTTTGAAATGGGCATTGTTTCAGGAAAATTTAAAGATATTTTCAGATGCGACAGAAAATCTTGAAAAAGAGATGGCCAGAATTGGAGGAAAAAAGACTATGGAACATCTGTTTTACAAGATAAGGGACAATGGAAGTTTAGAAGCATTGCAGTCTATCATTGATATTCTTTCAATATGATATAGCAAATTGTATAATTGTTTAATAGCTGAACTATAATTTTCCATATTGAACAAATATATCTAATATATATGTTTATATAGTAAAAATTACTTTTTTTAAAAATCTTTTTGCGAATAAAAAAATCGCATAAAAAAATATAAATCAAAACAATAAAAATATTGAAAAAATGGCCTAAAAAGTATGTTATTATAGAGTTGCAGGAGAATTTGCAAATTGACATTAGATTGACTTGATATGTAAAGACAGAAAAAAAGGATTGGCCGGTCCTTATATCAGAGCATTTTTAAAGGGACGTAAAAGTTGCTTTGGTATCAAATTCCATTTGGTTGGGTCACAAAAAACGTTAGGAGGTATAGTCATGGAGGACTATATTCTATCATGCAGCTCCACCGCAGATATGACTAACGGGTATTACTCTAGTAGGGATATTCATCATATAGATTGTAAGTATACCATAGGTGGTAAAACATATGATGAAAGTATGGGAGAGAGCGTGCCTTTGTCGGATTTCTACGATAGAATGAGAAATGGTGAAATTCCGACAACAAGTCAAATCGACATGGCAGAATACAAGGAATACTTTAAGAAGTTCTTGGAAGATGGTAAGGATGTATTGCATATTTGTTTATCATCAAGTATATCCGACTCGTATCTATCAGCGATGGCAGCAGTTAAGGAACTTAAAGGGGATTATCCTGAAAGACAAGTATATGTAGTAGACTCTTTGTCTGCATCAGCCGGTATGGGCCTATTGGTAGATATCTTAGCAGACAAAAGGGACGAGGGAATGCCTATTGACAAGCTGAAAAGCTATGCGGAGAACTCTAAAAAGTATATCAATCATTGGTTCTTTTCTACAGATTTGACTACCTACTTAAGAGAAGACAGCCTGACCAATTTTACATTTAAGATTGGAAAGACATTGAATTTCTGTCCGCTTATGTGTGTAGACGGAGAAGGCAAGTTAGTGGTTATTGAAAAAGTAAAGACCAAGAAAAAGACCATGGAAGCTATTGTTTCAAGAATGGAAACACAGGCCGTTGATGGAACGAGATATACAGGTAAATGTTTTATAAGCCATGCAGATTCAGAAAAAGAAGCAAATAAGTTGGCAAGTATGCTGGAGGCTCGTTTCCCGAATTTAAAGGGAAATGTTGAGGTGAAAGAAATAGGCCATATTATTGGAGCACACACCGGTCCCGGAACAGTTGCAGTATTTTTTGTCGGTGACAAAAGATAATTAGTGAGAATTTTGATAAGTTTAAAAGAACGAAAAAGATGCTTATACCGCTATTGAAAGATTTCTTCTTATGATATCGGTATAAGCATTTTTTGTTTATATTAACACTATTGTTCCATTTGCATTTAAGATATATAATTAGGTAAGAAATATTATTGAAAGGATATACCATGGAAGCGTTTGCGCTTATAAGAAGAAACGAGGCAAGTATTATAGATTTACCAAGCCCTAAGCTTACAGGACCATATAATGCCATATTGACACCTTTGTCAATATCGGTTTGTACATCTGATGTAAATACCGTATACGGATCCGGATCAAAGAAACCTGATAATCTTATTTTGGGGCATGAGGCTGTGGCCAGGGTTTTAAAGATAGGTGAAAATGTCAGAGACTTCAAAGTAGGAGATATAGTTGTGGTTCCTTCTATGACTCCAAACTTTCATGACAAAGATATACAGGACGGAAATTTTTTGCATGCAGGTGCAAATTTCAGTGCAAATACTTTAGGAAGAAGTACACCGGGAGTTTTTGCAAGAGAATTTGAAGTGGCTGATGCGGATTTAAACTTGGCTCTTTTACCGGAAGGTGTGAACCTTGGTAGCGGGCTTATGTGTACAGATATGGCGACTACAGGTTTCACAGGTGCTGAGAGGGTAAATTTCGGAGATACAGTTGTCGTGCTTGGAATCGGTGGCGTAGGGCTTATGGCAGTATGTGGTGCGGCACTTCGTGGTGCCGGAAGGATCATTGCGGTAGGAAGCCGAGGAGCAAGCGTACCTTTGGCGTATGAGTACGGAGCAAGTGAAGTTATATCATATAAGAATGAAAATATTACAGAATATGTTCTTAAAGCAACAAATGGCAAGGGAGCAGATGTGGTAATCATAGCCGGAGGAAATGATAAGACTTTTTCAGATGCTATAGATATGGTAAGATATGGTGTCGGAAAGGTTGTAAATTTGAAGCTTTTCACAGGTGACGGCAGTATGGAGATACCTAAGTTTTCCTCAGGAAGAGGTATGTCCGGCAAAAGCGTATATATGGAGCTTGGAAAAGGCGGTAGAGTAAGGATGGAAAGACTTCTTTCCATGGTAAAATATAAAAGATTTGAACCGGAAAAACTGATTACACATACATTTGAAGGCTTTGAAAATGTAAAGACGGCTCTTGAACTTATGAGAGATAAGGGCAATACTGTTATAAAGACAATGATACTTACGGGATGGTAGAATGAAGAAAATAAGTATAGTGGTACCCTGCTTTAATGAAGAGGAAAATGTGGTACCTATGGCAGATGCCATAAGAGAAGAATTTAAGAAAAATCTTTCATCATATGAGTATGAAATTATTTTTATTGATAATGATTCAAAAGACAGAACGAGGGAATTGATAAGGGAGCTTTGTAATTCGGATAAGGGTATTAAAGGGATATTTAATGCTAAAAATTTCGGACAGTTTAATTCACCTTATTACGGAATGTTGCAAAGTACCGGAGATGCTACGGTGTTGATGGCTGCCGATTTTCAAGATCCGGTAGAGATGATACCAAAATATGTAAAAGCCTGGGAAGAGGGCTATAAAATAGCTATCGGTATCAAGAAGTCCAGTCAGGAAAATAAGATAATGTATCATCTTAGAAGCTTGTATTACAAACTATCAAGAAACTTTCAGAGGTAGAGCAGATAGAGCATTTTACAGGTTTCGGACTGTATGATAAGGCATTTATAAATGTTATGAGAAATTTGGACGATCCTGTTCCTTTCCTCAGAGGAATAGTTGCTGAGCTTGGATTTAGAAGGAAAGAAATTCCATATGAACAACCTCAAAGAAGAGCGGGAATTACCAGCAATAATTTATACAGACTTTATGATGCGGCCATGCTGTCAATTACGGCATATACCAAGGTAGGACTGAGGCTTGCAACATTTGCCGGGGTTATACTTTCAGGGATATCAATGCTCATTGCGGTAATATATTTGATTTTAAAACTGGTATACTGGGACAGATTTCCGGCAGGTATGGCTCCTATTCTTATAGGAATGCTTTTCCTCGGTTCAATACAGATATTCTTTATCGGACTTATAGGAGAGTACATACTTACCATCAACCAGAGGGTAATGAAGAGACCATTGGTTGTGGAAGAGGAAAGACTTAATTTTGATGAATAGAGTCTGAACAAAAAGGCAGAGAATATTATTATAAAAGGAATAATACTTTATGAAATATAAGGTGGATTATGTTCGCATACGCGAGAATTATATTACTTTAAACGGTTGGGTAGTAGGAAAGAAACCTACTTCACAGCCTGCTTTTCGTGTTTATAACGGTAAAATGGAAAGTGTTGACTTCAAATATGTTAAGACCAGAAGAGATGATGTGAGTCAGGTGTATTTTGGGAAAGTATATGATGAAGATTATGGATTTGATATCAAATTTGATTATAAAAGAGGTGAGGATTATTACCTTGAGATAGCGATTGACAATCAAAAGAAAAAGATAAAATATAATGAGGAGCTTATATATAAGCGATCAAGTGTAGCTTATAAAAGAATGGAAAAGCTTAAAGACCTTTGCAATATGGAAACTGTAAGGGTGGCTTTTAATTTCATGAAAAAGAACGGTCTTAGAGCTCTTATCAGAAAGTCAAAGAGTAAAATACAGGGCATGGACAATGATTATGAATATACTGAATGGTATGAAAAGACCAAGCCTACAAAGGAAGAGTTGGATGCACAAAGAGCAGAAAAATTTGAGTATTCACCTGTATTTTCGATAGTTATACCTCTTTATGCGACTCCCGACAATTTCCTTAGAGAGTTGCTTGACTCAATTCTTGCACAGACCTATACAAACTTTGAGGTTTGCTTGGCTGACGGAAGTGAAAACGGTAAGGATAAAGAGGAATTTGTAAAAAAATACATAGAAGAAAAAAACATAGGAAGTAAGATAAAATACAATAAGCTTGGGAAACTTAGGTATTGCCGGAAATACAAATGAAGCACTTAAGATGGCAAGCGGTGATTATATAGTACTTGCAGATCATGATGATGTTATTACCGAAAATGCATTGTATGAATGTGCAAAGGCAATAAATGAAGAGAACTGTGACTGCTTATACTCTGACGAGGATAAGCTTGATATGGACGGTGGTTCATTATTTGATCCTCATTTTAAGCCTGATTTTAATATCGACTTACTGGAGAGTGTGAATTATATCTGCCATCTCTTTGTAGTAAAGAAGGAACTCATTTGTATAGCCGGAATGTTTGATGCGGCATTTGACGGTGCGCAAGACTATGATTTTATATTCAGAGTTACTGAGAACGCAAAGAAGATAGTACATATACCAAAGGTTTTATACCATTGGAGATGTCATATGAACTCCACTGCATCAAATCCACAAAGTAAATTATATGCATTTGAAGCGGGTGCAAGAGCTATAAAGGCACATATTGAGAGAGGTGGGAAATTCATTGCCTATAGAAAAGATAGATAAGGGTGTGGACTATGGTATTTATCATAAGTACTTTATTATGGAAGATAAGCCCTTACTTTCTATAATTATTCCAAACAAAGATCACAGAGAAGATCTTGACTTGGCAATTCGCTCAATTATGACAAAGAGCAGCTATAAGAATATTGAGTTCATTGTTGTGGAAAATAACTCTACCGACAAAAAGACTTTTGAGTACTATGATAAGATTCAAAAAGAGTTTGAGAATGTAAAGGTTGTGCGTTGGGAGAGAGAATTTAACTATTCTCTTATCAATAACTTTGGTGTAAACTTTGCAAACGGTGAATATCTTTTCTTCTTAAATAATGATATAGAACTTATAAATCCTACTTCCATAGAAGAGATGATGTGGTATGCTGTAAGGAAGGATGTTGGCATAGTAGGTGCCAGACTTCTCTACAATGACGATACTATACAGCATGCAGGTGTGGTTATAGGTTTTGGAGGTGTGGCAGGTCATACATTTATAGGACTTTCAGAGGTGGAAAACAGTTATTTCCACAGGGCACTTACATTGCAGGATTATTCAGCTGTAACAGCCGCGGCACTTATAACAAAGAAATCTGTATTTGAAGAAGTAGGCGGATTCAGTGAAGATCTGGCTGTTGCATTTAATGATATTGATTTGCATGAAGGTAAGGGAGAAGAACTATCTGGTAGTTTACAATCCTTATGCGCTTTTCTATCATTATGAATCAAAGTCTAGAGGACTTGAGGACAGTCCTGAGAAGGTTGAAAGATTTAACAGAGAAACTGCTACATTTATGAAGAGATGGCCTGAAATACTGGCAAAGGGAGATCCGTATTACAATCCTAACCTTACACTTCGTAAGTCAAATTTTGCACTCAGAGATTTGTTGAATGAAAAAATCGGTGAACCTTTTATTGATGAGAAAATAAAGAAATACCTGTAGGTATCCTGGAGAAATATGAGTAAAGTGACAATAATAATACCGAATTATAATGGTATAAAATTCATAAAAGATTGTATTGAATCACTCAGATATCAGACTTATAAAAACTTTGATATTCTGGTTGTTGACAACGGCTCAAAGGATGAGTCTGTGGATTATCTGAGGGATCTTGAAAGTTATGAGAGCAATCTGAATGTAAAAGTGATTTATCTGGATGAAAACCTTGGCTTTGCAGGTGGTGTAAATGTAGGACTTGCAGCCTGTGACAGTAAATATGTTATTTTGTTGAACAATGATACCGAAGTATTTCCGGATTATGTGGAAATGCTTGTTGATGCAATAGAAAAGTCGGATAGAATATTTGCCGTTAATCCTTTGATGATAAATGCTCATGATAAGGAAATTGTGGATGACGCCGGAGACGGATATTCGCTTCTTGGATGGGGATATCAGATAGGAGTAGGGGAAAAGGTAGCGGATTTTACGAAAAAAAGAGCTGTATTTTCAGCCTGTGCAGGTGCAAGCATATATAGAAAGAGTATCTTAGATGAAATAGGGTATTTTGATGAAATGCATTTTGCCTATTTAGAGGATATGGACTTAAGTTTCAGAGCCAGACTTAGGGGATATATTATAGGTTTTGAGCCAAGGGCTAAGGTATACCATCTTGGAAGTGCTACTTCAGGATCAAAATACAATTCATTTAAGGTAAGACTTGCGGCAAGAAATAATATTTATCTTGTTTACAAAAATATGACAAATTTGCAGATAGCATTTAATGCTTTTCCACTTTTCTTGGGAACAGTAATAAAAATGGCATTTTTCTTCAAAAAGGGATTTCTAACAGACTATATAAGCGGACTTAAAGAAGGATTTAAGAATCTGGGAGAGTGTGAAAGGGTTGATTTTTCGGAGATCAAAAAAACAGATATATTGGCTCTTGAAGGTGAAATAATAGCCGGCACCTTTGAATATGTGTATAGATTTATAAAAAGACACAGTAGCTGAGAACTGTTACTAAAGATTAAGCAAAATGTAATGAATGATTTTGCGTTTAGTTGTAAAATTGGTATATGATTTTACGACTAATGAATAGAAGTCTATCGCATAAGATTGTGATATGGAGCAATATATGATTAAAGAAAACCAGAAGAGATTAAACAGACTACATATACTTCTTGATGCCCTTGTTATATTTTTAAGCTATTTGATAGCTTATCTTATAATGTATTACAATGATGATGCCGTCCTTGCATTGTCGGCACAGGAGTATTTTAGCGCTCTGATAATAATTATACCCGGGTTTTTGATACTCTATGAATTTTTTGAACTGTATACTCCTAAGAGAGTTTCGGGAAGAAGAAGTGAGATAGCTAATATATTTAAAGCCAATTCCATAGGATGGTTGATATTTACTTTGACACTCTATCTGGGTGGTAAGAATATGAACATGCACCACTTCTCAAGAAGATTGGTAATTATTTTCTATATTCTGGCAAATGTACTTATGGTAGTTGAGAGAACTTCGATACGAATTTTCTTGATGAATATAAGACAAAAGGGATATAATCAGAAACATATTTTGTTGATTGGATATTCCAGAGCTGCGGAAGGATATATAGACAGAGTAAAGCAAAATCCGGAGTGGGGATATAATATCAGGGGTATCTTAGATGACAATAAAGAAAGAGGATTCAGCTATAATGGTGTAAAGGTAATAGGAACCATACCGAATCTTCATATGATCTTAGAGATGAATGTGCTTGATGAAATAGCAATAACTCTTAGTATAAAAGAATATGAACATTTGGAAGCGATAGTAAATGACTGTGAGAAATCAGGTGTTCATACAAAATTTATACCTGATTACAATAATTTTATTCCTACAATTCCATATATAGAGGATTTACAGGGACTGCCTGTTATAAATATAAGACATGTCCCGCTTACAGAATTGCATAATGCATACATAAAAAGAATTGTTGACATATTTGGGGCATTATTTGGTATAATACTGTTTTCACCATGGATGTTGATTGCCGCAATACTGGTAAAGCTGACAGATGGTGGACCGATAATATATGCTCAAGAAAGAGTAGGTTTACATAATAAATCTTTTAAAATGTATAAATTCCGATCAATGGCGGTACAAAAGGCATCAGAGGAAAAGTCAAAGTGGACTACACCAAACGATCCGAGAGTCACCAAAATAGGCAGGTTTATAAGAAAGACAAGTATTGACGAGATGCCTCAGTTTTTCAATATTTTAAAAGGTGATATGTCACTTGTAGGGCCAAGACCGGAGAGACCTTTCTATGTGGAAAAGTTCAAGGAAGAAATACCGCATTACATGATAAAACATCAGGTAAGGCCGGGGCTTACGGGCTGGGCACAGGTGAATGGTTTTAGAGGAGATACTTCAATACAGAAGAGAATAGACCATGACTTATATTATATTGAAAACTGGACTTTAGGTTTTGATTTCAAGATAATGTTTTTGACGATATTTAAGGGATTTATTAACAAGAATGCTTATTAGCAGGAGGATCATAATGAGCGAAGAAAAAAAGAAGTCCAGAAGAAAGAAAAAATCAAAAGTTGCTTTTTCATTACAATGCTTATAGCTGAAATGTTTGTTCTGGGCGTTATATTTGCATATGCTTATGCGCTCAAACAATATTCTAAAATCCAAAGACCGGAGTATGATGTAGAAGAGGTTGCAAACACCGGTTTGTCAGAAAAAAAGTTGCAGGAGATGAGAGGCTACAGAAATATTGCATTATTCGGTGTAGACTCCAGGGACAACAGTGTCGGAAAAGGAAACAGATCCGATGTTATAATTATATGTTCAATAGATCAGGCTACCGGAGATATTAAGCTTGTATCAGTGTACAGAGATACATATCTTGATGTGGGGAAGAATTCATTCCAGAAAGCTACTCATGCATATAGTTATGGCGGACCTGCAAGAGCGGTAAAAATGCTAAACGACAGTTTAGACCTTAATATCACAGACTATGTTACATTCAACTGGAAGGCGGTTGCAACCGCAATCAATATTTTGGGCGGTGTAGATATAGAAGTTACAAAGCCGGAGTTTAAATACATAAATTCTTATATTACAGAAACGGTAAAGGGAACAGGAATAGGATCTGTACAGTTAAAGGCACCGGGAATGCAGCATTTGGACGGTGTTCAGGCTGTGGCATATGCAAGACTTAGATATATGGACACAGATTACCAGAGAACAGAAAGACAGAGAAAGGTTATTGAACTTGCATTTGAAAAGGCAAAAAAGGCCGATCTTAAGACTTTGAATGATCTTCTTGGAAATATGCTTTCCATGGTGGCAACAAATCTTACATGGCAGGACGGACTTGATGTAATAAATGATTTCGGTAAATATAACTTAAAAGATACTGCAGGTTTTCCTTTTGAAATGGATGATATGACTCTTGGTACTAAGGGATTTATAGTGGTTCCGGCAACTCTTGAAAGCAATGTATTGGAACTTCATAAATATCTCTTCGGTGATGATAACTATGATGTTTCCGCAAAGGTAAAGGCCTACAGTGACAGGATTTCATCCGATACAGGAGTTTATAAAAACGGCAACAGTATAAAGCGAGTCAAGACAAGCGGTGGATATAAGTCAAATAATAATGCTGAAGATGATGAGACAAGGAGCAGGAAGAAGTCTACTACTGAAGCGGAGACTAAGAAGACAGTGGATATTTATATAGATAATAACGGAAGATATTATCAGCTTGATAAAGAAGGTGAGACTGTCTGGATAGATAAAGATGAAGAAAATGACTATTACACCGACGGTAATGGAAATAAGTACTATATTAAGCCTACAGAAAAGGAAAGTACTTCTGAAAAAGATAAGGCTACAAGCAATTCAAAAACAGGAGTAAATGTAGGACCGGGAGAGACTACACAGGCTTCAAAAGGATCAAGTGTAGAGATAATAACTTCATCAACTGATGCTCAGAATAAGAAAAATCCCGCTGAGACTCAGACTAAAAAGGTAAACGGACCCGGAGAGACTTCAGCTGCAAGTAGCGAAGCTCAGCCAAGAAAATCAAATGGACCGGGAGAAACAACTCAGGCACAGACTAAGAAATCAATTGGACCCGGAGAGGCAACTCAAGCCCAGACAAAGTCAGGCAAGAGTCCAAAAGAATCTACAGTGGAGCCTTTGACCACCACAGCAAAAGAAGAAACTGTAGCACCGGGACCGAATGTAGTAGGACCCGGCAGTACGGTTACACAGACTGTGGAAGCAAAACCGGAATAAAAAAACACAAATAAAACTTATTTAGGACACAAATAAGACACAAAGCATTGGTAGACTATAAACCATAGAGTTAAAGATACCAATGCTTTTTTAATACATGAAAGGAGAGTACGAGATCGTACAGGTGATAATATGGGATTTGATAGAGATGAATTTAACAATGAGATAAACAATACAGAAACTAATAAAACAGATATTGTAAACACAAATATTACCGATGAAAGCGGTATTGATACACAGTCTGAGAAAAAGGACATAGACAGTATTATAAAAAGACATACAGACAGTCTTGCAAGGGCTGCGGAGAGTATAGCCAAAAATGAAACAGAGTCTGGCAGTAACATTAATACAATAAGTTTAGATAAAACAAATACAAATGAGGAGGTGAATAATAATGCAAACATTGAAGGAAATAGTAGAGAAACTTATAGAGGAACTCAGTCAGAAGATGTACGAGCAAGGTCTCTTACCGCACAGCCTCAAAAAATCCAAGGTAAGGGTAAGGAGCGAAAGAAGTCAAAAGTAGGAAAGGTGGTTGGTCTTGTAGCAAGCGCCGCAGTATTCGGACTTGTGGCAGGTGGAGTAATGGTAGGTGTAAATACCGTTGCCAACAGCTATATCGCAAGTAATATAGAAACTAAAGAAAATATAATTATAGGAAATCAAAGCGATATACAGAGTGACAGCGAAAGTACTGCAGCTCCTGTCACAAACCTTTCAAGCACCATGGATGTATCTACAATTGTAGATAAAGCGATGCCGTCTGTGGTATCTATCTACGGAAAGGCGGAGGTTACACAGAACAGCTTTTTTGGAACACAAAGCTATGAAGCTCAGTCAAGCGGTTCAGGTATAATTGTCGGAAAAACAGATACAGAACTCTTGGTAGTGACAAATAACCATGTTATTGCGGATACCGACAGTCTGGAAGTTGAGTTTAATGACGGTACAAAAGCTGCAGCCTCTGTAAAGGGTGGTGACAGTGACAATGATGTGGCAGTGGTAGCTATAAAGCTTTCAGATCTCTCAGAGGATACATTGTCTAAGATAAGTATTGCAAACATTGGCAATTCAGATGACCTGAAGGTAGGACAGGGAGTAGTTGCGATAGGTAATGCACTTGGTTACGGACAGTCTGTTACTGTGGGTTATGTCTCAGCATTAAACAGAGAAGTAAAGACTGAGGGTGGTACATCAAGAAATCTTCTTCAAACAGATGCCGCTATAAATCCGGGAAATTCAGGTGGTGCACTTCTTAATATGCAGGGTGAGGTAATAGGTATAAATTCCGCAAAATATTCAGATACTGATGTAGAAGGAATGGGATATGCCATACCGATAACCGCTGTGAAGGAACTTATAGCAGAGCTTTCAAGTAAGGAAACAAGAACGGTTGTAGCAGCCGAGAATCAGGGATATCTTGGAATACAGGGAAAAGATATAGATGAGGAAATGGCTAAGGCATATGATATGCCGCAGGGTATTTATGTTTACAAGGTTGTAGAAGGTGGAGCGGCAGCTTCTTCAGACCTAAAGGCAAAGGATATCATAACAAAGTTTGACGGTCAGAGTGTAAGATCAATGGAAAGTCTCAAAAATATGCTTACATATTATGAGAGTGGAAACAGTTGATTTGACTGTTCAAAGGTTGGATGAAAGCGGTAATTATGTTGAAAAGACTGTAACAATAACTCTTGGAAAAAGAGAGGCTGTAGAGCAGTAATATATTTATAAGCAACAGGTATAAATGCCTGTTGCTTTTTTCATCCTTTATAATGTATACTAAATTGCTATATAGGAAACGGGGTAAATTATAATGAGACTTAGACATATAAAGGGCTGTGAAGACTTTATAACCGATGCAAAGGAATGTATCAGAGAAGATGAGGCAATCGAATTAAAGGGAAGAATGCAGGATATTTTTGAAGAAAAAAAACCTTTGCAGATAGAGATAGGAATGGGCAAGGGACAATTTATCAGAAATATGGCGATAGCACATCCTGATATAAACTTTATAGGCATAGAAAAGTATGAAAGTGTATTGATGAAAGCAATACAGAGAAAAAGAAATCTTGAAAAAGATAAGAGTATAGAAAATCTAAGATTTCTATGTGCAGATGCAAAGAAGCTCTCAGAAATATTTGAAGCAGGAGAGGTGGACAAGATATTTCTTAATTTTTCGGACCCATGGCCAAAGGACAGACATGCAAACAGAAGGCTTACATCACCGGATTTTTTAAATATATATGATACTATATTGAAGAAGGACGGTGTAATAGAGTTTAAAACCGATAATGTCGGACTGTTTGAGTATTCTTTGGAAGTGGTAAAGGATTCAAAGTGGAAACTTGATTTTTGCAGCTTTGACTTTCATTCTGAAAAGGAATCTGAAGGAAATATAATGACGGAATATGAGGAGAAATTCTCAAGTCAGGGAAATAAGATTTGTAAAATGATTATAAGCAGATAAAAATCACCTGCCAAAATCGGCAGGTGAAATAAAAAACTCCAATGATGACGGTCATTGGAGTTTGTTTTATGCATTGATACTATCAACAGCCTTTGAAAGTCTTGCAACCTTACGAGATGCATTGTTCTTGTGATATACACCCTTTGATGCCGCCTTTGTAATTTCAACGATAGCATTCTTAAGGTTCTCCTGTGCAAGCTTCTTGTCATTTGCTGCAACAGCACTGTCAACTTTCTTAATAGCAGTCTTTACTTTTGATCTGATAGACTTATTTCTCTCAGTTCTAACTAAAGCAACTTGAATTCTCTTCTTTGCTGATTTGATATTAGCCACATTTACCTCCAATAAATAAATAACTTTTTTTGTTGAATAAAATTTTACTTTGAAAAGTTTATATTGAAGCCTGGACACGGACAGTTCAATCTAAACGCGAATATAATTTTAGGATATTATAAGTGGAATGTCAAGGTTTAAGAGAAAGTTTTGTTGAATAGATTTGATATTTGTTTTATATGTATTTATAATAAAACAAAGTAAGAAATATAAACCGCATGGGGGACATAAAAACATTGGATAGAGAAACAATAAAAAAGATGTTGCATGCACAAATAAATGTAAACGGTCATATTATCGGAGCGGCTCTGGGATCGGGCATGACAGCTAAATATGTTGCCATGGGAGGAGTAGACTTTATAATGGCTCTCAGTGCCGGAAAATATCGTATTACCGGAAGAAGTTCTTATGCAAGCTATCTGTGCTATGGTAACAGTAATGATATTGTTATGGAATTAGGTACAAGAGAACTGTTGCCTATTATAAAAAATATCCCCATATTATTTGGAATATTGGCTTCGGATCCGGAAATAAGCCTATACGAATATATTAAGAAAATAAAAATGAGCGGATTTGCGGGAATTGTCAATTTTCCTACATTGGCTTTGATAGACGGGAAGTTTCGTGAGGCATTGGAGGAGGAGGGCACTTCTTTTGAAAAAGAGATTGAGGCAATAAAGCTTGCTAATTACTTTGATTTATTTACGGTAGCCTTTGTAACTACAGAATATGAGGCAAAGAGAATGATAGACGCCGGAGCTGATGCCATATGTGTTCACCTTGGGCTTACAAAGGGAGGCTTCTTGGGAGCAAAGAGATCTCTGTCATTATATGATGCTCATAAACTGGCAGAAGATATATTTAAAGTTTGTGAGTCAAAAAATAAAGACATTATAAGAATGATCTATTCAGGACCGGCAAGTACACCTATAGATATGAGGTATATGTATCAAAATACGAGCTGTCAGGGATATATAGGCGGATCTACATTTGAGAGAATACCTATAGAAAGGGCAATTCATAATACAACAAAGGCCTTTAAAAGTTATGGAGAGTTTAACAGTGAGGACTTGTTTGTAAAAGCGATAGACGGAAATTTAAATACAGCAGATTATACCGAGATGGCAAAAAGATATATTGAAGAGCATTACATGGAAGTTATTCAACTTAGAGATTTGGCTTTGGTGGCACATATATCACCAACTTATTACAGTATAAGATTCAAAAAGATACGGGTATGTCATTTACAGAATATTTGATTTGGTTTAGGCTAAATAAAGCTAAAAACCTCTTGAAAAAAGGGAAAACTTCCTGCAAAGAAATAGGTATGTCGGTGGGCTATACGGATTATGTTCAATTTACCAAAATTTTCAAGAAGTATGTAGGAGTTTCTCCGGAAACATATCGTAAACAAAATAAATAATACTATGAGAACAATCTCTTTCAATATTGATAAGGGGTTGTTTTTTTGTTCTTATATTATGAAAGATAATATAAGAACAAGATTTAATATATAAAAATACAATTAGAATATAAAATAAACACAATAAAACATAAAATAAAAAAACATTTAATTTTTTTGTATTTAGGGTATTATTAAAGCATGACTATTTATAGGGAATCGTAACAAGTCTAAAAGAAAGGAGTATAAAGGTTAGATGAAAACTATCGCTGTAGCAGGAACATTTGATACTAAAGGAAAAGAATTTTTGTATGTCAAAGAGTTGATAGAAGAGCTTGGATTAAAGACATATATGATAAATACAGGCGTATTTAATTCTGAGATTGAGGTTGATGTATCAAATAAAGAAATTGCAAAAGAAGCAGGTTATGATATTGACGATATTGTCTCAAGAAGAGATAGGGCAATGGCCACAGAAGCTTTATCAAAGGGAATGGAGCTGTTGGTTCCAAGACTTTATGCCGAAGGCAAGTTTGACGGTATTATCTCATTTGGAGGTTCCGGAGGAACATCACTTGTAACACCTGCAATGAGAGCCTTACCTATCGGGGTACCTAAAATGATGGTTTCCACCATGGCTTCCGGAAATGTATCTCAGTATGTGGGAACAAGTGACATAATAATGATGCCGTCAATAGTAGATGTTGCAGGTCTGAATAAAATTTCAAAAACAATATTCACAAATGCAGTACTTGCCATTGCAGGAATGGTGGGAATGGCGGATAAGATAAAAAAAGTTGAAGAAGATGAAAAGCCTTTGATTGCCGCTACAATGTTTGGAGTAACTACTCCATGTGTAGATTTTGCCAAGGAGTATTTGGAAGAACGCGGTTATGAAGTTCTTGTTTTCCATGCAACAGGAACAGGTGGAAAAACTATGGAATCCCTGATAGATGCCGGATTTCAAAGGAGTACTGGATATTACAACAACAGAGTGGTGCGATGAAATAGTCGGAGGGGTACTTGGTGCCGGACCTAACAGATTGGAAGCGGCAGGAAGAAATCATGTTCCGCAGGTTGTTTCTGTAGGTGCACTTGATATGGTAAACTTCGGACCGATTGATACTATCCCTGAGAAATTTAAAGATCGTAATTTATATAAACATAATCCGACAGTTACTCTTATGAGAACTACAGTGGAAGAAAATATAAAATTCGGTCAAAAGATTGCGGAAAAATTAAATGCATCTTTTGGTAAGACCGTATTGATACTACCGTTAAAAGGAGTATCAATGATTGATGCACCGGGTCAGCCTTTTTATGGAAGTAAAGAGGATGAAGCTTTGTTTGATACATTAAAAAATAATATAGACAAAGATAAAGTTAATATAGTAGAGATGGACAATAATATAAATGAGAAAGCTTTTGCACAAAGGGCCGCAGAAGAACTTATTAAGATGTTGGAAGTATAAAATATATAAGTAAAGGAGAAATCTTATGAACAGACAATCAAGAAAAGAGATCATGGACAAGTTTAAATCTGAGGTAGCAGCCGGAAAGATTCTTGTAGGTGTTGGTGCCGGAACAGGTATTACAGCAAAGTGCAGTGAAAAAGGTGGAGCTGACATGCTGATTATCTATAACTCAGGACGTTTCAGAATGGCAGGTAGAGGATCTTTATCAGGATTATTGGCTTATGGTGATGCAAATAAAATTGTGCAGGAAATGGGAGCTGAAGTACTTCCGATAGTAAAGAACACTCCTGTTCTTGCAGGTGTTTGCGGAACCGATCCTTTCCGTGTAATGGACCTTTTCTTAAAGCAATTAAAGGATCAAGGGTTTAACGGTGTGCAAAACTTCCCTACAGTTGGATTGATAGACGGAAAGTTCCGTGCAAATCTTGAAGAAACAGGAATGGGATATGGACTTGAAGTAGAAATGATTAGAGAAGCACATAAGCTGATATGTTAACATGTCCGTATGTTTTTGATCCTGAGCAGGCAAGGGCTATGGCAGAGGCAGGTGCAGATATTTTAGTTGCACATATGGGACTCACAACAAAGGGATCAATCGGAGCCGAAACTGCTTTAACACTTGACGATTGCTGTGAAAAGATTCGTGAGATCATTAAGGCAGGTCGTGAAGTTAATCCTGAGATAATGGTAATTTGCCATGGTGGTCCTATTGCCGATCCCGAGGATGCGGCATATGTAATAAAGAATGTTCCTGAAATCGACGGTTTCTTTGGAGCTTCTTCTATAGAGAGATTGGCATCTGAGAGAGGCATGACTTCACAGACAGAGGCATTCAAGGCAATACAGAAATAATATAATTGAGATGATTTTGACCGGTTCATAATATGAGCCGGTTTTTTATAAAAAAATTTTAAAAAATTAGCACTCAACGCTTGACAGTGCTAATAATTAGTGTTATAGTACTCATATAACAAATAAGACATAAATAACAACATCAATTGAAAGTTTTATTTGTAAACTATAATGAATACTAAAGAAGGAGATAAGGATATGTTAGTACCTAGAAGAAGTTACAATTTATTTGATGATTTTTTTAATAATGATTTTTTTGGAAGAGATTTTAGAAAGTTTGAAGCTCCAAGTATGAAGACAGATGTAAAGGAAGTTGACGGTAACTATGAGCTCAGTATAGAGGTTCCGGGATTTAACAAGGAAGACATCACTGCAAGCTTAAAGAACGGATATCTTACAATCAGTGCAAAGCATGAAGAAAATAATGATGAAAATAATGAACAGGGTAAATACATCCGCAGAGAGAGAAGATTCGGTTCATGCCAGAGAAGTTTCTTTGTAGGAGAAGCAATAACTGAGGAAGATATTAAGGCTTCATATAACAACGGTATTTTAAAGCTTACTTTACCTAAGGAGAAGGAGAGCTTGCCGGAGTCACCAAAGACAATTGCAATTGAATAATTTTTTAAAGACTGCTACAAAAGGCAGTCTTTTTATTTTGGAGAATTTTATTAAGTTCTTGTATTATCTCTTGTATATTATTGTACTTGGTGCTATCATAAAACTTTCAAATAGTTTGAATTTATATAAATATCGGAGGTTTTTATGGCATTGATTTTACCAAAGGGTTATGATCCTGTATTGAGCATAAGACAGACGCAAGAAGCGATAAAATATATCAGAGATACATTCCAAAAAGAATTCGGAAAGAGATGAACTTGGAGAGGGTTTCAGCACCTTTATTTGTATCTAAGTCAAGCGGATTGAATGATAATCTAAGCGGTATTGAGCGTCCGGTATCATTTGATATTTTAGGAGTACCAAATGAAGAATATGAGGTTGTTCAATCACTTGCAAAATGGAAGAGAATGGCTCTTGGTGAATATAATTTTGCACCGGGAGAGGGGCTTTATACAAATATGAATGCCATCAGAAGAGATGAGGAACTTGACAACCTTCACTCATGCTATGTAGATCAGTGGGACTGGGAAAAAGTAATAAGAAAAGAAGACAGAACTATAGAAGTTTTGGAAGACACGGTAAGAACCATTTTTAAAGTGATCAAGCATATGGAGCACGAGGTGTGGTATAAATATCCTGAGGCTGTGAATCATTTGCCGGATGATATATTCTTTATCACATCAGAGGAACTTAGACAAAGATATCCTGATAAGACTCCTAAGGAGAGAGAAAATCTTATCGCTAAAGAACATGGCTGTGTTTTTGTGGAGAAAATCGGTGGTGCTTTAGGTGATGGAAAGCCTCATGACGGTAGAGCACCCGACTATGATGATTGGGAATTGAATGGAGATATTCTTTTCTGGTTTGATAATTTAAACTGTGCATTGGAAATCTCAAGTATGGGTATCAGAGTAGATGAAACTGCTATGGAATATCAGTTAAAGACTGCAAATGCCCTGGATAGAAAAAATCTGCCATTCCACAAGGCTCTTTTGGCAGGAGAGCTTCCGTATACAATAGGTGGAGGTATCGGACAGAGCAGACTTTGCATGCTATTGCTTAATAAAGCCCATGTAGGAGAAGTACAGTCAAGTGTATGGCCTGTTGAGATGATAGAGGCTTGCAAAAAGAACAGAATGATACTATTATAAAGATAGTAACTGTTTAGATTGGTTTTTCAATAAAATGAGCCTTATAGTAATTACAAAAGGAGTGTTTTGATGGCAAGAAAAAGAAAAAAAGCCATAGGAATATTGGAAAATAAATTTGCTATAATTTTTGTTACCGGTGTAGTAATATCTATGGCGATTATTATCGGTTTGAAGGCAAGAAGCATAAAGCAGGAATTGGCAAAAAGAGAGGCCTACAATCAAAAAGTAATTGAAGAACTTGAGAGCGAAGGCGAAAGAGCAAAGAAGCTCGAAGAGCAAAGAAAGTATGTTCAAACCGACAGTTATATAATAGAAATGGCAAGAGAAAAACTCGGATTGGTTTTTCCTGATGAGATTGCTATAAAGGCAGAAAAATAACATGTTAGATATAGATACGTTGAGTCATTTCATTGAAGAGAATCATCTGATAGAAAAAAATGATAGAATAGTGCTTGGTGTAAGCGGAGGTGCAGATTCCATATGCCTGTTGCATGCATTGAGCCGTATACAAAAAGCCTTAGAAATAAGGCTTTTTGTTGTACATATAAATCATGGTATAAGAGGCGAAGAAGCAAGACGTGATGAGGACTATGTAAAGAAATTCTGTGAGAAACTGGGTATCAGATTTTTCGGTTATCAATATGATATACCGAGTATGGCAAAAGTGTTAAAACTAAGTGAAGAGGAAGCCGGGAGAAAGGCAAGATATGAGGCATTTGAAAAGGTTTCAAAAGAAATAGCTTTGGGTGAGGGCATAGATCTTAATAAGATTAAGATTGCGGTAGCCCACAATAAAAATGACAATGCCGAAACCATACTTCACAATCTCTCCAGGGGAAGCGGTATATCCGGATTAAAGGGGATATTGGTAAAAAATAACAATATAATAAGGCCTTTACTTGCATTTTCAAGAGATGAGATAGAGGAGTATCTTTGCAAAAATAATATAGAGTATATGACAGACAGTACCAATCTGGAGAATGAATATACGAGAAATATTTTAAGAAACGAAGTCTTTCCTGTTCTTGAAAAAAAGGTTAACAGCAATGTTATAAATAATATTTATAAATCATCTGTTATAGTGGCCGAGGCAGATGAATATTTTGAGTATTTAGCTATAAAATTTTGTGAAAAGAATTTAAAAAACAAGGGTGAAGATGAATTTTTATTAAATAAGAAAGCATTACTGAATGAATCGCATATTTTAGCTACATATATTATCAGGTATACTCTAAGAACTGTGTTAAAGCATAAAGGATTCGGAATCAAAGACATCGGTATGGTACATATCGAGGATATATGGAATTTGGCAAAAGCAGAGAATGGAAAAAAGCTTGATTTAAAATACGGAATAAAGGCCTACAATGAATATGATAATATAAGATTTGAAGAGCCGGAGAAAAAGGATACGCATAATACAGATGTATTGCCTGAAATAAAATACAAAATTTTGGATAATTTCAACATTAATGACATTCCAAAATCAGGCAATATAAGGTGGCTTGATTTTGACAAAGTCCTTGAAAATATAGTAAAATATAATAGAAAAGCCATATGCATAAACAATATTATTAATAAAGATGATATGATAAAAAGCATTGAAGAAAATATTGTACTCAGAAGATGTGAGAGCGGAGATTTTATACATATAAAATCAGGAAGAAAAGCTGTTAAAAAACTTTTCACCGATGAAAAGATACCTCTAAGTTTGAGACATGAACATGTGGCTGTGGCAATAGGTTCTGAGATACTTTGGGTATTCAGAGTTGGAAATATTTTCGGAGAGGAAGTCGGACTTGACAGAAACGGTGAACTCTACAGGATAGATGAAAATACAAAAAGTATTTTAATAATGGAAGTAAGTAGGAGATAGATATGAAAGAGAAGGTAGATATACTTATATCAGAAGAAGAGATCGGCAAAAAGATTTTGGAGATTGCAGGCAGAATTAATAGGGACTATAAGGGAAGAGACCTTATACTTATTTGTGTCTTAAAGGGTGGCGTTATGTTTATGTGTGACCTGGCTAAGAGACTTGATTTGAATGTAAGACTTGATTTTATGAGTGTTTCCAGTTATGGAGCGGAAACCACAAGCTCAGGTGTTGTAAAGATAATAAAGGATCTTGACGACAGTATAGCCGGTAAAGATGTACTTGTGGTAGAGGATATTATTGATTCGGGCAATACTTTGTCATATCTTCTTGATATATTGGAGAAGAGAGGACCGAAGTCTATAAAGCTTTGTACTCTTTTAGATAAGCCTTCCAGAAGAGAAAAAGATGTTACTGTAGACTATGTATGTTTTGAAATAGAGGATAAGTTTGTAGTCGGATACGGACTTGATTATGACCAGAGATACAGAAACCTTCCTTATATAGGGGTTATGGAACTTTCAGACTAGATTGGAGAAAAATGAAAAAATCAGATAATCCGGTAAGAATGTTTTTCTTACTTTTTGTTGTAGCACTTGTAATATGGTTGATTTTTAATATGGGAAATCAGCTCAGTATTACAAAACTGAACTCGGCTGAGTTTAACAGCGTAATTGAAGAAAATAATATTGAATTGATCGAGATAAGACAGAATTCACAGACTCCTACCGGTGAGGCTATAATTTACTTCAATAATCAAGATAAATACGGAAAAGCTGAAGTACATTATTTATATCTGATGTAAATGATTTCATCAAGAAAATGGAATCTAAGGATATAACTTATATCTTAGACGATGTTCCGAGAGAGAGCGTGTTTACAAACACAATATTACCGATATTACTTGCAGCCATTATGGTAATGTTCTTTGTCATGTATATGAACGGAAAGATTGCAGCAGGCGGCGGTGGCGGCAATAATAAGATGATGAACTTCGGTAAGAGCAGAGCAAGAATTGTAAAGGCTGCAAATATAAACTTTACAAAGGTGGCAGGACTTGAGGAAGAGAAAGAGGAACTGGCTGAAGTTGTAGACTTTTTAAAAGATCCGGGCAAGTACACAAGACTTGGTGCCAGAATTCCAAAAGGAATTATATTGGTGGGACCTCCCGGAACCGGAAAGACGCTGTTAGCCAAGGCGGTAGCCGGTGAGGCGGGAGTACCTTTCTTTACGATATCGGGTTCCGATTTTGTGGAGATGTTTGTTGGTGTCGGAGCCAGCAGAGTCAGAGATCTTTTTGAAGATGCAAAGAAAAATGCACCATGTATTATCTTTATAGATGAGATTGATGCAGTAGGTAGAAGAAGAGGATCGGGACTTGGAGGAAGTCATGATGAAAGAGAGCAGACCTTAAACCAGCTTCTTGTGGAGATGGATGGATTTGCGGGAAATCAGGGCATCATAGTTATGGCTGCGACAAACCGTGTAGACATTTTGGATCCGGGCACTCCTTCGACCGGGAAGATTTGACAGAAAAGTTGCAGTAGGCAGACCTGATGTGGCGGCAAGAGAAGCAATATTGAAGATACATGCTTCATCAAAACCTTTGGGTGATGATGTAAACTTACATGAAGTAGCAAGGCAGACATCGGGATTTACAGGTGCAGATCTTGAAAATTTGATGAATGAATCGGCAATACTTTCCGCAAGAGAAGGAAAGGCATATGTTTCATCATCTGATATAAGCAGAGCATTTATAAAAGTTGGAATCGGTACGGAGAAGAGATCCAGAATAGTAAGTGAAAAAGAAAAAGCAATTACTGCATATCATGAGGCAGGGCATGCTATACTTTTCAGAGAACTTGACGGGGTAGGACCTGTGCATACTATTTCAATTATACCTACAGGTGTGAGTGCCGCAGGATATACCATGCCTCTACCGGGTGAGGATCAGATGTTTAACACAAAGTCCAAGATGATAAATGATATCATGGTAAGTCTTGGCGGAAGAATAGCGGAAGAGATCATCTTCGGAGACATTACAACAGGCGCAAGTTCAGACATAAAGCAGGCAACAAAGATTGCAAGGCAATGGTGATGGAGTTTGGTATGAATGAGAGAGCCGGACTTGTAAATTACGGTAATGAAGGTGATGAAATTTTCATAGGAAGAGACTTTGGTCAGACCAAGGGGTATAGCGAAGAAACCGCAAGCATGATCGATGAAGAGGTCAGAAATATTATCAATGACTGCTACAAAAAGGCGAAAGAGATAATATTGAAGAGAAAGTATGTGCTTGAGTCATGTGCGAAGCTTCTTATAGAAAAAGAAAAGATAGGTTTTGAAGAATTTGAGGCATTATTTTAAATGAATATTGAAGGTATTTTTAGTGATGAAACGACGGATTATATATCATTACAAAACCTTAAAAATAGACAGGAAATAAGAATACAGATAAGGGTTTTTAAGGATGATAAGCCGGAGATATTTCTGGTGAATCATTTTGACGGTAGTGAGTCAAAGATGGAAATGCTTCGTTCAAGCGAATACTTTGATTATTACTACGCTGATTTGAATGATGTAGGTTATTTCAAATATTATTTTAAAATAAATGAGGGTGGAAGAACTCTCTTTTATACAAGATTCGGAATTACCGATTATTTAAAAGAAGACACATTGTTTGAATACAATAAAGATTTCTCTTTGCCTGATTGGGCAAAGGGAGCTTTAATGTATCAGATTTTTATCGATAGGTTTAATCGTGGAGATGAAACAAATGATGTTGTGGATGATGAATACATATATATAGGTTTACCTGTAAAACATAAGGAAAATTGGAATGAGTATCCTTCAAACTTTGATGTGGGATATTTCTATGGCGGAGACTTGGAAGGCGTTTTACAAAAACTGGACTACTTAAAGGACTTTGGGGTTGAGGTAATATACTTTAACCCTCTATTTGTATCTCCTTCAAATCATAAATATGATACTCAGGACTATGACTATATAGATCCTCATATCGGTAAAATAGTGGATGATGCAAACGGTGTGTTGGGTGAGTTTGACAGTAATAATGAAAATGCCACAAAGTATGTAAAAAGAGTTACAAGTAGAAAAAATCTTGAAGCAAGTAATGAATTATTTGTAAAACTTGTAAATGAAGCTCATAAAAGAAATATTAAAGTAATTATAGACGGAGTATTTAATCATTGCGGTTCTTTTAATAAATGGATGGACAAAGAAGGCATCTATAAAAGAGCAGATGAAGAATATCCGATAGGCGCATACTGGTCAAAAGAAAGTGAATTCAGATCATATTTTAACTTTATCGGAACGGAATATGACGGCTGGTGGGGGCATGATACTTTACCGAAGCTCTACTATGAAAACAGTCATAAACTCGTCGATGAAATACTTAGAATAGCAAAGAAGTGGATATCACCACCATTTAATGTAGACGGTTGGAGGCTTGATGTAGCGGCTGATCTTGGCTATACAAAAGAATTTAATCATAAGTTTTGGACCATGTTTAGAGAAGCGGTAAAATCCGTAAATAAGGATGCAGTTATTCTTGCCGAGCATTACGGAGATCCGAGCTTTTGGCTGGATGGTAAGTGCTGGGACGGAGTAATGAATTATGACGGATTTATGGAGCCTGTAAGCTGGTTTTTAACAGGTTTAGAAAAACACTCGGACAGAGAGGATATGAGTCTTAAAGGAAATGCGGATGTATTCTTTATGATGCTAAAGAATGCTCTTGGAAAGATGCATTATGATGTGGCACTTGTATCTATGATTCAGCTTTCAAATCATGATCATTCAAGATTTCTAACAAGAACAAACGGTATTGTTGGAAGAATAAATACTCATAGATCCGAGGATGCAAGTGAAGGTGTAAAGCTTGAAGTTATGAGACAGGCTATAATGATGCTTGTCACTTTGCCAGGTGCACCTACAGTATACTATGGCGATGAGGTTGGAGCATGCGGATTTACAGATCCTGACAGCAGAAGAACATATCCGTGGGGAAATGAAAATCTTGAACTTTTAGAGTATCACAGATATATGAACAGATGGCACAGGATCAGAAAAGAGTTAAGACATGGCTCTTTGATAAAGTTGATTTCAAAGACGGTATGATAGGCTATGCCAGAGTTTCCAAGGATAATATATCTGTAATTATAATTCATACCGGAAGAGAAAAAAAGAAAGTAGATATTCCACTGTATCTTACAGGAATGAGAGACAATGCGGCTATAAGCAGAGTTATATGTACAAACTCTACAGGATACAATGTCGGAAGGGTGACATATTTTAATGACAGCGGACATTTGAGTTTGGAGATAGAACCACACTCAGGGTATTTATTGGTGAGTGAAAACTTGTAAAGAAATACTCAATCGGAGAATATATGGGACAGGATAATAAAAAATATGTCGGAAAGCTTTTTACCAATAAGGATCTGAGGCTATTAATAATTCCATTGATAATAGAGCAATTTCTGGCTGTTATGGTTGGAATGTCAGATACTGTTATGGTGAGCTTTGCAGGTGAGGCAGCCGTATCGGGAGTGTCACTTGTTGATATGGTAAATAATGTACTTATATCTTTACTTGCGGCACTTGCTACCGGAGGTGCTGTAATAATAAGCCAGTTTATAGGTGCGAGGAAGAATGAGGATGCCTGTATTGCGGCAGCCCAGCTTGAACTTATGACTTTTACTGTTTCACTTATTATAACAGTATTTACCGTAGTATTTGCACATCCTCTTATATCTTTGCTTTTTGGAAATATAGATAATGAGGTATTTGACGCAAGTAAACAGTATCTTATAATAACTGCGATAAGCTTTCCTATGCTGGCGATATATAATTCGGGTGCGGCCATATACAGAAGTATCGGGGATGCAAAGACTTCAATGAAGGTCAGCATACTTATGAATATAATAAATGTGGTGGGTAATGCCATAGGAATCTTTGTACTTCATTTGGGAGTAGCGGGAGTTGCAATACCAAGTGTTATATCAAGAGGAGTGGCTGCAATTGCTATTACTGTGCTGGCATCAACAAATAAAAACGCAATAGTGTATTTGAAGATAAAAGAAATATTCAAACTTAGAATAGATTTCATGAAAAGAATACTGTATATCGGAATACCTTCAGGAATTGAAAATTCACTTTTCCAGATGGGAAGGGTTGCAGTGGTGTCTATTATTTCAAACTTCGGAAGGGTAGAGATAGCGGCAAATGCCATAGCCAATAATCTGGACGGTTTGGGAGTAAACATGGGTGGCGCCATAAGTATTGCGATGATTACAGTTATAGGAAGATGTGTCGGAGCCGGAGACTACAAAGAAGCAAGATACTATGTGAAGAAGCTTATGCTAATCGGATATATAGTGATCCTCATTCCAACTATATTTATATTGGGATTTCAGAATATCGTTATTTCCATATACAATGTATCTGATGCTACAAAGGAGTTGACTGCTATATTGGTATGGATACATATGGGAATGGCAGTATTTTTATGGCCTATAAGCTTTATACTTCCAAATGCTCTAAGAGCCGGAAATGATGTAAAGTTTACTATGACAGTAAGTTTGTTTTCCATGGCGGTATTCAGATTGGCAACATCACTTTTTATAGCCAATGTTTTTCATATAGGAGCGATAGGTGTATGGTGTGCAATGATTATAGACTGGATATTCAGATCTTCAAACTTTGCATATAGATTCATATCAGGAAAATGGTGGCATAAGGATTTGCAAAAAGGGGAAATATGATAATTGATTTACATTGCGATACAATCAGTGAAATATATAAAAACAAGGGCATGAGTTTAAGAGAAAACAGTCTGATGATAGATATAGATAAGCTAAAGAAATCAGATGTACTCTTACAATGTTTTGCCATGTTTACATGTTTAAAAGAAGTAGATTCGCCTTATAAATATGTTAATGAATTAATTGATCTGTATGAACAGGAAATAGAGAAAAATTCATCAGATATTGCTTTTGCCAAAAGTTACAGCGATATTCAAAAAAATAAAGACGGCAACAAGATATCAGCTTTCCTTACGATAGAAGAGGGTGAGGCGATAGAGGGGAGTATAGACAATCTTATACACTTTTACAAAAGAGGCGTAAGGATGGTGACTCTTACATGGAATTTTGAAAATTCTATAGGCTTTGGAAATAAAAGACTGATAGAAAACGGTGAATGTGTAGGATATATTCCGGATAAAGAAAACGGTCTTAAGCCTTTCGGATTTGAGGTTGTGGAAAAGATGGAAGAACTGGGGATGATAGTTGATGTTTCACACCTTTCAGATGCGGGAATTTATGATATAATTGATATGGCAAAAATGCCGTTTGTTGCCAGTCATTCAAATGCCAGAGCGGTATGTGATCATCCCAGAAATTTGACTGATGATATGATAAAGAAGATGGCAAATAAGGGATGTATTTCAGGTCTTAACTTTTATCCTGAATTTTTATCAAGGAACTTTTCAAACAGAGAAAGAAAAGCTTACATAGACGATACTATAGATATGCTAAAATATATGGTAAATGTAGGAGGAAGCGAGTTTGTAGCTCTTGGCTCGGACTATGACGGCTTCAGTGATATCTTAGAATGGAAAGATGCAGGCGGAACAATACACTTGATAGATGCGATGGAAAGGGAAGGATTTAGTGCAAGTCTTATCGAAAATATAACATATAAAAATGCGCTCAGAATTATTGGAGAGGTGGTAAAATGATCAGATTGACATTATTGATTTTGATACTTGCCTTTGTCTGCGTAGTTTATGCGGTGCATGCAAAAATGGAAGCGGATGAAGAAAAAAGCGGCGATGATATCATAGATGATATGATAAAAAATAATGTAATAGATGAAATAGCAAAGGGTAAGGATAGAGGCTAATGAGTACAGCAGTTGTATTGGACAGTAACAGTGGTTTAACAAAGGAAGAGGCAAGAGAACTTGGCATACATATTTTACCTATGCCGTTTATGATAGACGGCAAGGAGTATCTGGATGGCAAGGATATTACACAGGAAGAATTTTTAAGATTACAAAAAGACGGTGCGGATATAGTGACATCACAGCCTTCACCGGAAGAGGTAATGAATTTATGGACTGAGCTTTAAAAGAGAATGATTATGTAATACATATACCTATGACATCAGGTCTTTCAGGTTCATGTGATACTGCAATAATGTTGTCGCATGAGGATGAGTTCTTTGGAAAAGTATTTGTAGTGGACAATAAGAGAATATCTATTACACAGATCAGTGCCGGACTTGATGCATTAGAAATGATTAAAGAGGGATTATCACCTGAAAAAATCAAGGAAAAGCTTGAAGCCGATGCAGGTAAAGCAGGAATCTATGTAATGGTAAGTGATTTGAAATACCTTAAAAAGGGTGGAAGAATTACACCTATGGCAGCTGCACTTGCTTCGTTTTTAAAGATAAAACCTGTGTTACAAATTCATGAATCAAAGATAGATGCATATGGAAAAGCAAGAACATTTAAACAGGCAAAGCAGATAATGCTTGAGGCATTGAAAGAAGATCTTGCGGAGAGAATGGGTGATCCTGATGCTAAGGATTCCAGAGTAATGATAGCACAGTATGATGCACTTGATTTTGCCAATGAATTTGCTGCGGAGATTGAGCCGGTTTATGGAAAGGTAGAGGTAGTAAATCTTTCACTTTCAGTGGCAACACATATAGGACCCGGGACAGTAGCTATTGCGGCGGCAAGAAAGTCAAGTAACAATTAAGTTTATGGATGTTGAAAAGAAAAAAAACAGATTTAAAATGCCACCTATAAGTTTAAGGATACTTTTATCAGTAGTATTCGTACTCTTTGGTGTTCTTCCGATATTCATATATGGTGGTATAGTAAGTCGTACCAATTTTTCTTCAAGAGTGGATGCCAGAAAAATTGAGCTGCAAACAAAATGCCTTATGCTCAGTAATAAGCTTACAAGAGGAAACTTTTTAAGGAATCCGCAAGACAGGGATGTGATCAGATCTGAGATAGACACTGTAGCTGATATATATAATGGTAGAATAGTTATAATAGATAAATCATATACGACTATAGAAGACACCTTTAATCTGGCAACAGGTAAGATAAATATTTCTCCGGAGATAATAGGCACATTTAACGGTACAAATACAAATATATACAATAAGAAAAAATCATATATACTTCAGACCATGCCGATATATGAGACTATAGATAATCAAAATATAGACGGAGTATTGATGTTTATCGCATCTACCGAAAATTTTGTTACGGTAGCGGAAAATGTAGGTAATACAGAGCGGTTTTTGTATATAACTTTAACGGCAATAGTGGTTGTGTTCTCCGTGATAACGGGAGGCAGATTACTAAGGCCTCTTATAAATCTGAGAGACGATATAGCAAGCATTGGATACGGTAAGCTGGATCAAAAGATAGAACATAATGAGTATCAGCTTACAAAATCTATTTCAGAAAATATCAACACCACGCTCGCAAAGTTGCAGGATGCAGACAAATCCAGAGATGAGTTTGTGGCAAATGTATCTCATGAGCTAAAGACACCTATCACATCTATAAGAGTTTTGGCGGATTCTTTGATGAGTATGGAAAATGTACCTAATGAGATGTATGCGGAGTTTATGCAGGATATCTCAGATGAAATAGACAGAGAGGCAAAGATAATAGACGATCTTCTGTCTTTGGTTAAACTTGATAAGGCGGCTACAACTTTGGTAACCGAACAGGTGGATATAAACCAGCTTATAAAACAGATCTTAAAGAGACTTAGGCCTATAGCGCAAAAGCGTGATATAGAGATGACTTTTGAGACAATAAGAGAGGTGAGTGCCGATGTAGATGAAACAAAGTTGTCACTTGCCATAAATAATCTTATAGAAAATGCCATTAAATATAATAAGGATGGCGGATTTGTAAAGGTAAGTATTGATGCGGATCACAAGTTCTTCTATATCAAGGTGAAGGATTCCGGAGACGGAATAGCTCCTGAATATCAAGATCTTATATTTGAAAGATTTTACCGTATAGATAAGGCAAGATCCAGACAGACCGGTGGCACGGGATTGGGACTTGCCATTACCAGAAATGTAGTACATCTACATGACGGTATTATAAAGGTTTCCAGCAAAGAGGGTGAGGGAACTATGTTTACAGTCAGAATTCCTCTAAATCATGTTAAAAGGAGGGATAAGAAGTGAAAAACAGATTCTTATTGATTGTAATAATACTTTTTTCTATAACACTTGTATCTTGTAAGAAAAAAGATATAGAGCCTCTTGCTGAAAATGAGTACAATATTTATTATATAAATACAAATATCAATAATCTCGTAGAGAGCAGATACAGCGCATCTTCAAATAAGGATGATGTTGAAGGGCTGGTTAGGGAATTGATGATGCACTTCCTTAAAGTGCCGGATAATCTGGAGGCAATGAGCGCATTGCCTGATAAGGTAACTTATAAAGGCTTTGATATAGATGGCAATATTTTGTACTTAAACTTTGATACCAACTATCAGGGAATGGATGCAACCAGAGAAATACTTGCAAGGGCAGCTTTGGCAAAGACACTTACTCAGCTGGAAAGTATTGAATATATAAGTATTCGTTCAGGTGATCAGTCACTTGTAAATGCCTTGGGAGAAAATGTAGGACTTATCAGTGCCAACAATTTTATAAACAGTGTATCAAATATAAACAGTTTTGAAAAAGCTACACTTTTACTTTATTTCTCAGATGAAGCCGGTACAAAACTCGTGACTGAAACGAGGGATGTATTTTATGATATTAATACATCAAAAGAGAGAATTATAGTTGATGAACTTATAAAAGGTCCTGAGACAGGGGGATTGAAGGCAACTATACCGAGTGATACAAAGGTTGTAAGTGTTACAATGAATGAGGGTATTTGTTATGTAAATTTTGATGAAGCTTTTCTTAATGCAATACCTGATGTGCTTGACAGTATAACAATATACTCAATAGTTGATTCACTTTCGGAATTGCCGAATATAAGCCGTGTTCAGATACTTGTAAACGGTAAATCAGATAAAAAATATAATACTATATCTTTGGGAACATCTGTAGAGAGAAATCTTGATTATCTAAAAGAGGATTAAAAATGAAAAGACCATGTGTACTTATAGTAATGGCCTGTTTGCTTGGAGAGCTTTTAGGGTATTATTTCAGTATATACCGGCTTGCGGTGGGAATGACCATCGCAGCCGTGGTCTTAATTATTCTGAAATTCAAAAAAATCATAAATTTAAAAAAATAATTTATATTCTAATATTTTTTTATTGTCTTTAATATCTTTATTTTAAGAATCAAATATGAAATCCGATATATGAACAACTTTATAGAAAATGTTGACAAGACGGGAGAAAGTGTATCTTTTTGTGGAAAGGTTAAGAATATTACTTTTAAGGATGATAAGATAATTATATTCTGTGATGGAGTAATATACTATCTGAAGGAAGAAATCTTTTTAAATGATATCCGTATCGGAAATAGGGTGGAGTTTGAGGGGAAGTCAGAAGAGATAAGCAGAGGTAGCAATCCGGGAGAATTTGATGCAAAAAGCTATTATAGAACAAAGGGCATATATATTAAAATGTCGGTAACAGACTATAGGGTGGTGGATAAAAGCTATGATAAGCCGGGGGAGTTTTTCTTTGAAATCAGACAATACCTTAACATAAAAATAGATGATACTTTTGAGTCTGACAGAGCCGGGTTTATAAAAGCGATTATACTTGGGATGAGAGGAGAACTTGATAAAGATACTTATAAACTCTACCAAAGAAGCGGAATAGCACATATACTGGCTATTTCAGGACTTCATGTTTCATTGTTTGGTATAGGAATATACAAAATTCTCAGAAAAATACTTCAAAGAAGCTTTTTCCTTTCAGCAAGTATTGCGAGTTTATTTTTGTTGTTTTACGGCTTATTGGTAGGTGATGGTGTTAGTATTGTAAGAGCAAGTACTATGCTTATACTTTATTTTGTTGCTGACGTACTGGGAAGAAGTTATTGTATTATATCCGCACTTAGTATCAGTGCGGTAGCAATATGCCTTATCTCACCGTTTGAGCCTTTCGGATTAAGTTTTCAGCTTTCTTTTTCAGCAGTTTTAAGTCTTGGAGGACCGATTGCATTTATTATAAAAAGGTTTAAATCAAAGGAAAAGCAAAAGGAGATTGATTATAAACAAAATCTGTTTGAAACCTTTGTTGTCAGCATCGGCATTCAACTTTTGACATTGCCGATTACATTATATTATTTTTACATATTTCCTATGTATGCATTTTTAATAAATATTGCAGTTATACCTCTTATGAGTTTCGTGATTTATTCTTCAATGCTTTCTTTACTTTTAAATATATTGAGAACGATTTTATATAAATATGTAAGTGTATTTACTGTTTTGATTTTGAGATTCTATGATCTTCTTTGTACTGTCACAAATCATCTGCCATATCACAGTATTGTATTTGGCAGACCGAAGCTTTGGCAGATGCTCATCTATTATATTTTACTGCTTTTAATAATTGCAATATCTGTATTAAGGGGTAGAAAAATATATCTTTTATTTTCTATATTTGCGGTTCTTGTTTTATATCCTTTTTTAAAAACTGAAAGTGTTGTGTATCTGGATGTAGGACAGGGTGACGGTATTTATATGCATATTGACGATTTAGATATATTGATAGATGGCGGCAGCACTTCAAAGCCTTCTTTGGGTGAATACAGCATGGAGCCTTTTCTTTTATATAAGGGAGTAGACGATATTGAGATGAGCTTTATCACACACTCTGATATTGATCATATAAGCGGAATACTGTATTTACTTGAAACAGATATAAAAATAGAGAATATGTTTCTTCCGTATCAGGCAATGAAAGATAAGTCCTATGATGAATTAAAGAAAAAGGCAAAGGAGGCGGGATGTGATATAAGATATTTGAGTATGGGTGATTGTTTTGAAAGAAAAAATTTAAAGATAGATTGTCTATGGCCTGATAAATCGGATAAGGAAAATGTGAATGAGCAAAGTCAGACATTTGTTATAGAGACTTATGGGAAAAGACTCTTATTTACAGGGGATATAGGTAAAAGCAGTGAGGAGAGCATATTAAATTATTTTGATATAGGAAAAGTGGATATATTAAAGGTGGCTCATCACGGCTCAAAGAATTCTTCGCTGAAAGCCTTTATAGAAAATGTAAGCCCTAAGTATGCAGTTATTTCTTGTGGAAAAAACAATCACTACGGACATCCAAGCCCTGAAACAATAGAGACATTAAAAGAAAGCGGTTGTATTATATTTGAAACATCAAAAATGGGTGCTATAGAAGTGAAACTTAGATAAAAGTATTTGTAATCAGTCTTTAAGGAAGTTGATATTGGTTTTTTATCTTAGCTATAGTATGATATTAAATGATTTTATTATATTGAAAAAATAGAGAGCGAGATGGAGATGAAGAGAACGTGGTTTAGTGGACTGATCGGTAAACTGGTAGCTATATTATTGGTGATAAATACTTTGGCTTCTTTGCAAGTTTATGCGGCGGTTACACCCGTAAAGAGAAACGGTACAGTTAAAAGCACATTTACAGAGCAAAAAGAACTTAGAGGAGTATGGTTTTCATATATTGATTGGAGTGAGATGCCGTCAGATGTTGAAGCATTTAAGAAACGTGCAGATCAAGTTATGGCAGATATAAAAAATCGTGGAATGAATGCTATATTTTGTCATGTGCACAGTCATTCGGACAGCTACGGTCAGAAGTTAAAATCTTTTCCATTGTCAAAGTTTATGGTCACAAAAGATTCGTCTGCTGATTTTGATCCTTTAGAGTATATGATTGAGAGTGCTCACAAACAGGGACTTTCATTTCATGCTTGGGTAAACCCTTACAGAGTTACCAATTCTATGATGAAAAATATACCGGATAACTCGATAGTGAAGCAGTGGATGGAAGATCCTTCAAAACAGAGGAATGTATTATTACATGAGGGTAGTTATTATCTGAATCCATCAAGTGCAGAGGTTAGAAATTATCTTGTAAATTCAATCAGTGAAATTTGTAAAAACTATGCCATTGACGGTGTACAGTTTGACGATTATTTTTATCCATCATTAAATGACGGTGATCCGGCAAAGAGTTTTGACAAGGCGGAATATGATGCTTCAGGCAGCAGTTTAGGTATTACACAGTGGAGAAGAGAAAATGTGTCAATGCTTGTAAAAGATGTATATAAGGCGGTACATGAGGCTCGTCCTCAGGCGGTTTTTGGAATCAGTCCTGTAGCGCTTTTATCAAATCTTAGAAGTGATAAATCATATTTCGTGGATATTGATAAATGGATGGTATCAAATGAATATATTGACTATATAATGCCACAGCTATACCATGGTTTTGAAGCAAAAACAAGAACCGGTATATTGGCACCGCATTCATATATAAATTGTTTAAACAGCTGGGTGGATTTAAAGAGAAAGAGTAACAGCAATGTAAAGCTTTATATAGGTCTTGGACTTTACAGAACCGGAAAGGATATAAAGGACGGCAATGCAGTTTCAGAATGGTTAAGATATAATGATATTTTACTAAGACAGGTAAAGGCTGCAAGAGAAACCGGAGAGGTTTCCCGGATTTGGAATCTTTGCATATCAAAACTTTAGAGAAGCACCTGCCGTTTTGGAACTTAATAATTTACAAACAGCATTTACAAATCAGTAAAATCATGGCGTGTAAAATAGAAGAATAATTTTACACGTCATTTTATTTTACTTTTGTATACTCTAAAATATGGAAAAGCCTGTATGAAAGTGATAAAATGATATTGATTAGAAAAACCTAACTTAAATATTTTAAGTTTTAGGCTTGGACGTGAATGTTGCAAAATCAACTTGTGAAAAAGTTTAAAGGGGGTCTAATGAAATATAAGGGGGTATATTTTAGTTTAATAAGTTTTTTATTAAAAAAACCTATGATAAGAAAATTCGGTAAGGATAAGACTGAAGAAAGTTTGAAAAAGGCTCGTGGTTTATACAAACAAATGATTGAGAATACTGAGGATATAGGCTCTAACAACCCTATGGCCGGCAATATTTATTCAGCATATGTTTTTATGGCTGTGTGCAGGGCAGGAGATTTCAGTGCAGATGATTTTAATGAGATCATTGTTGAATTTTTAAATAACAAATTGATTGGTAAACTCAAAGGCAGTTTTGATTTAAATAATCCTAAAGATATGAAAAGGTTTTCCGACAGGATGCATAAAGTGGCGGATTGGGCAGATAAACATCCGGAGTATAAGGATAAAACTTGGGACTTTAATTTTGATGAGGAACTTCACAGAGACGGCTTTTACTATCACTTCACAAGATGCCCCATTGAAATTTGCCAGAGATAACGGCTATCTGGACCTGTTACCGATGTGCTGTGATATCGATCATCTTATGTTTAAGAAAGGAAGAGGCATATTACATAGAGAAAGCACATTGGCATCAGGCGGTAAAATATGTGACTACTGGGTTGTAGGGGATAAGAATAAAGATCCTAAATGATCGGAGCTAACAGATTTGAAGGGAAAGGAGAAGGTTAATATGTGTGAAGTACTGGATAGAGTGGAGGCCAGGGGAATAGAAAAAGGAAGGCTGGAAGGTACCATAAATACGCTTATATCCTTGGTAAAGGATGGAATACTGAGTCTTGATGAAGCGGCAATCAGAGCAGGTATGAGTGCGAAAGATTTTAAAAAAATATAAAAATAAAAATAGAAAAATTAATGGAGGCAGCATAGGCTGCCTTTTTTTATAAGTTGAAGGACAAATATATTCGTATAAAATTAGAGTTCTTTCTTATTCTAAAAAGGTGCTATACTAAAAAAATGTTGTGAAATTATTATTGTGTATACTAATTATATAACTATAGATTAAAGAAGGAGATCTTATGAAAAAAACTTATACAAATTTATATTTGCTAAAGAGATTTTTACCATATTACGGCAAGTATTATCCTACACTGATACTTGATCTTATATGTGCGGGTTTTTCAACCATGTGTGATCTGGTGTTGCCGATAATACTCAGGTATCTGACAAATACTGCCAGACAGAATTTAGGACTTTTGACAGTAAAACTTATACTTACACTGGGAGTAATATTTGTTTTACTCAGAGTAGTGGATACCATAGCAAACTACTATATGCAAAACATAGGTCATGTGATGGGGGCACAGATAGAAACGGATATGAGATATGATATTTTCTCTCATATACAGCAACTCCCCTATTCCTACTACAATACAAATAAATCAGGTCAGATATTATCAAGAATTACTACCGACCTGTTTGATGTTACAGAGTTTGCACATCACTGTCCGGAAGAGTTTTTTATAGCAGTTGTAAAACTTGTAGTTTCATTTGTAATACTGATAAATATAAATATAACTCTTACACTTACCATATTTATTATGATACCTATAATGGTGTTCTTTATGTCTTCCACCAATAACCATATGAGAAAGGCACAAAAGGAACAAAGAAATCATGTAGGTGAAATCAATTCAGGTATTGAAAATAATATTCTGGGTGCAAAGGTTGTAAAATCATTTGCAAATGAAGAGCTGGAAGTAAAGAAGTTTCATAAAGAAAATTTGAGATTTTTGGATATTAAAAAAGAGTTCTACAAACATATGTCAAACTTTCAGGTGGTATACAGGATATTTGACGGCATTATGTATCTGACAGTTATAGTACTTGGAAGCTATTATATGAAGGTCGGAAAAATAAATGCGGGAGATATGTTTCTTTATACACTGTATATAAATATGCTATTAAATACAGTAAAGAAAATAGTTGACTATATGGAGCAGTTCCAAAGAGGAATGACAGGCATTGAAAGATTTATTGAGATAATGGATGTAAAGAATGATATAGTAGATAAGGAAAATGCGAAGGTATTAACGGATGTATACGGAGATATAGAATTTGAGAATGTAAGTTTCGCATATCCTGACAGTGATGCAAAGGTACTTGATGATATAAGCTTTTCAATAAATAAAGGTGAAATATTGCGATCGTAGGTTCTTCAGGTGTAGGTAAAACAACCATATCTAATCTTATACCGAGATTTTATGAGGTTACTGAAGGTGCAATATATATAGACGGCACAGATATAAGAGATATTAAGCAAAAGTCTTTGAGAGATAATATAGGAATAGTACAACAGGAAGTTTATCTGTTCTCAGGAACTATATATGAAAATATAGTTTACGGAAAGAAGGATGCAAGTTTTGGGGATGTAGAGAAAGCCGCCAAGATGGCGGGTGCCTATGAATTTATTATGGAGCTTCCGGATAAGTTTGATACATATATAGGAGAGCGTGGTACAAAGCTTTCAGGTGGACAAAAGCAGAGAATAAGTATAGCAAGAGTGTTCCTGAAAAATCCACCGATACTTATACTTGATGAGGCGACTTCAGCACTTGATAATAATTCTGAAGCAATAGTGCAGCAGTCGCTTGAAATACTAAGTAAAGGCAGAACCACAATTACAATAGCACATAGACTTTCAACTATAAGAAATGCAAGCAAGATTTTGGTACTGACAGAAAACGGTATAGAAGAGTCAGGTACACATGAAGAGCTGATGAATAAAGAGGGAATATATTTTAATCTGTATAATAAGAATATTGATGAATTAAAGGAATAAATATTATGGAAAGTATTTTTGATTTGATAGATGAAAAAGAGCTGGTAGACATATTTTCAAAAGCGGTGGACATACCCAGTACAAACCCAAAAGGAAATGAAAAGCCGATGTGTGAGTATGTGGAAAGTCTGCTAAAGCAAAACGGTATTGAGTATTTTAGTGTACCGGTGGAAGAGGGAAGATATGATATTATTGCAAAGCTTAGCGGAAAAACAAATAAGGATGCTATTGTTTTTACCGGTCATATGGATGTGGTTCCGGTATCTGATGATGAGATAAAAAGATGGAATACACCGCCGTTTAAATCCACTATAAAGGACGGAAAATTATATGGCAGAGGAAGTGCCGATATGAAAAGCGGACTGATAAGTGCTATATATTCCATGATACTTTTAAAAAGGCATAATATTATTCCCGAAAGAGATATAATAATTGCGGCTACCATAGATGAAGAAAACTTTATGAAGGGATCAAAGGCATTATATCAAAATAAGGTGTTTGATAATGCAAAATATCTTATTGTATGTGAGCCTACGGATATGAAGATATGTAATCGTCAAAAGGGTAGAACATGGGCTGATGTCTGTGTACATGGTATGACTGCTCACGGTTCACAAAAGGGTGTGGGTGAAAATGCCATATATCTTGCGATAAAGCTTATAGAAAAGATAAAGAACACTGAATTTAAAGAGTATCCTGATACCTTCTGGAGAACATTAGCTATAAACGCAGGTGTGGAGCCGCAGGTAGTGCCTGACAGATGTGTGTTTACAGTGGATGCCAGACTGCAGGTAGGACATAAGCCTGAGCATATATGGGAAAAGTTGGATGAACTTATAGATGAAATAAAAGCTGAAAATTCTCATTTTGATGCTACATATGAGATAGCCGATATGAGAACATCATGGGATACATCAAGGGAAGATAGACTTATAAAGACTATAGAAGCCACATTAAAAAAGCTAGGCATAGATCCCGAGTTTGACACTTTTACAGGCTCTACGGATGCAAGTATGCTTATAAAAAATGAACTTATACCTGTAATTATAGGACCGGGAGATTTATCGGTGGTACACAGGGAAAATGAATATGTAAAGCTCTCACAGCTCTTTGATTCATGTAAGCTGTATATTGACATAATGTACGCCATGTAATAAGCGCTTCATTTCCCACTATTATTGTAAGAATGCTGAAAAAATGTTATTATAAGCATTATTATTCAAGGTTTAATGATAGGAAGAAAAGATGATTGTTGATCAAAGTAAAATTAGAAATTTTTGTATTATTGCACATATAGATCATGGCAAGTCTACACTTGCAGACAGAATTATAGAAAAGACAGGACTCTTGACCAGCAGGGAGATGCAGTCTCAGGTTCTTGACAATATGGACCTCGAGAGAGAAAGAGGAATTACCATAAAGAGTCAGGCGGTAAGAACTGTTTACAAGGCAAATGACGGTAATGAATATATATTCAATCTTATAGACACACCGGGACATGTGGATTTCAACTATGAGGTTTCAAGGTCTTTGGCTGCTTGTGACGGTGCCATACTTGTAGTAGATGCGGCACAGGGTATAGAGGCACAGACACTTGCCAATGTTTATATGGCACTTGATCATGACCTGGAAGTATTTCCTGTTATAAATAAAGTGGATTTGCCAAGTGCCGATCCTGATTTGGTTGCAAGCGAAATAGAAGATGTTATAGGAATAGAGGCACATGATGCTCCAAGAATTTCAGCCAAGGTAGGTCTGAATATAGAAGATGTTTTGGAAGCAATAGTTGCGAAGGTTCCGGGCACCGGAGGGGGATCCTAATGCACCTTTGCAGGCACTTATATTTGACTCAATATATGATTCATATAAGGGAGTAATAGTATTTGTCAGAATAAAAGAGGGCCGTGTAAAAAAAGGTGATCCTATAAGAATGATGGCAACAGGAGCTGTTGAAGAGGTCGTTGATGTAGGGTATTTTGGTGCAGGTCAATTTATTCCATGTGATGAGCTTTCTGCAGGTATGGTAGGTTATATTACAGCGAGTATAAAGAATGTAAAGGATACCAGAGTCGGTGATACTATTACATTAAATAATAATCCTTGCAAAAAGGCATTGCCCGGATATAAGAAGGTAACACCAATGGTTTATTGCGGACTTTATCCGGCAGACGGTGCAAAGTACAATGACCTTAGAGAAGCACTTGAAAAGCTGCAGTTAAACGATGCTTCGCTTTTCTTTGAGCCGGAGACTTCGCTTGCACTTGGATTTGGATTTAGATGTGGTTTCCCTCGGATTATTGCATTTGGAAGTAATACAGGAAAGACTTGAGAGAGAATATAATCTCGATCTTGTTACTACTGCACCGGGTGTTGTATATAAGGTGTTTAAAACTAACGGTGAGGTTATAGAACTTACCAATCCTTCAAATCTGCCTGATCCTTCAGAGATAGAGCATATGGAGGAGCCGATAGTTTCTGCCGAGATAATGCTTACAAAGGAATTTGTGGGTTCTATTATGAATCTATGTCAGGAGAGAAGAGGTATTTATCTTGGTATGGAATATATTGAGGAGAATCGTGCGATTTTAAAATATGATTTACCTCTGAATGAAATAATCTATGATTTCTTTGATGCATTAAAGTCAAGATCAAGAGGTTATGCTTCACTTGATTATGACTTAAAGGGCTATGTACCTTCAAAGCTTGTGAAGCTGGATATTTTGATAAACAAGGAAGAAGTGGATGCCCTGTCATTTATAGTGCATGCGGATTCTGCTTATGAAAGAGGCAGAAAGATGTGTGAGAAGCTTAAAGAGGAGATACCGAGACATCTTTTTGAGATTCCTATACAGGCGGCAGTAGGTTCAAAGGTAATAGCAAGAGAGACCGTTAAGGCCATGAGAAAAGATGTTTTGGCAAAGTGCTATGGAGGAGATATCTCAAGAAAGAGAAAGCTTTTGGAGAAGCAAAAAGAGGGAAAGAAGAGAATGAGACAGATAGGAAATGTTGAAATCCCTCAAAAAGCGTTTATGAGTGTACTTAAATTGGATGAGGATTGATAAAGTATGTCAATGAAAAAGTTAGAATTATATGTGCATATACCGTTTTGTGAAGAAAAATGCAGGTATTGTGATTTCTTATCCTTCAGAGCGGATGAAGGAGAAAAGAAAGCCTATGTTACTCAGCTTATAGAGGAAATAAAAGCGCAGGGGCAAAATTACGGAGAATATCTTGTTAGTTCAATTTTTATCGGTGGAGGTACTCCGACTACACTTAGCGGAATCTGGATACTTGATATTATGAATGCTATTCGAGAGAACTTTATAGTTGAAACCGATGCGGAAGTTTCCATTGAGTGCAATCCGGGGACATTATCAAAGAGCAAGATAATGCATATCAAAAAGGCCGGAATTAACAGGATAAGCTTCGGTTTGCAAAGCAGTATTGAAGAGGAGCTTAAAGAGCTTGGAAGAATACATACTTATAAAGATTTCTTACAAAGCTATCAGCTTGCAAGAGAGTATGGGTTTACAAATATAAATGTAGATCTTATGAGCGGTTTGCCGAATCAGACAATTGACAGCTATAAGACTACATTAAAAAGAGTATGTGCTCTAAAGCCTGAGCATATAAGCGCATATTCACTTATAATAGAGCCTGACACTCCGTTCTTTGACAAGTACGGAAGTGAGGAAGGAAGTTTACTGCTGCCGGATGAAAATATCGACAGAGAGATGTATGCTCTTACAAAAATATTTTAAGAGAGCATGGATATGAAAGGTATGAAATAAGCAATTATGCAAAGCCCGGAAGAGAGTGCAGACATAATATAGGTTATTGGACAGGAGTTCCTTATCTTGGTCTTGGAGTAGGTGCTTCAGGTTATGTGATGAACAGACGTTTCCATGTGGAATCAGATTACAAAAAATATATGAGTGTAAAGATGCAGCAGGATATTACACCTCTTTACTGTGATCTGGAAGAACTTGACATCAAGGCAAATATGGAGGAATTTATGTTCTTGGGTCTACGACTTACAAGAGGTGTATCCAGACATGAGTTCAACGAGAGATTCGGTGTGGATATGTTTGAAGTATTTGACAGACAGATAAAGAGAAATATGATGTTAAAACTTATGGAATATAATTCACCATACTTAAGGCTGACCGAAAAGGGACTTGACCTCAGCAATATGGTTATGTCCGACTTTTTACTGGATTAAAATACTAAGAGGAAGTATGTTATATTTTGTAAATGATTATAGCGAGGGTGCAACCCCCGAGATTTTAGACAAATTAAAGGAAAGCAATTTATCAAAGCAGACAGGATATGGAAGCGATGAATTTTGTATTTTAGCAAAAGAAAAGATAAAAGAAGCTATAAAGGCCGATGCTGAAATTTTCTTTGTAAGCGGTGGCACTCAGGCAAACAAAATAGTTATAGGAAGTATTTTAAAAAACTATGAGGGTGTAATTGCGGCAGATACCGGACATATATCGGTACATGAAGCAGGGGCTATAGAAAATACCGGACATAAGGTCTTTGGATTGAAGTCTAAGAATGGTAAGCTTGCGGCAGATGATATAAAGAGATTTTGCAAGGATTTTTACGCAGATGTAAATCATGAGCATATGGTGTATCCCGGAATGGTATATATATCCCAGCCTACAGAGTATGGAACTTTATATTTAAAGAGGGAAATAGAAGAGATAAGATCGGTTTGTAATGAATATAATATTCCTCTTTTTATAGACGGAGCAAGGCTTGCATATGCACTTGGAAGCAGTGAATGTGATACCGGTTTGGAAGATATTGCAAGATTATGTGATGTATTTTATATAGGCGGTACGAAATGCGGTGCGCTGATAGGTGAAGCGATAGTATTTACAAATAAAGGACTCAGTAAACATTTCTTTACCAATATGAAGCTCTTTGGAGCTGTATTGGCAAAGGGAAGACTTCTCGGAATACAGTTTGATACATTGTTTAGTAACGGTTTGTACAAAAAACTTGGGAAAAACGGTGTAGATGCCGCTATGAAGATAAAGAAGGCTTTGATTGAGAAGGGATTTGAACTTTATATAGACTCACCTACCAATCAACAGTTTATTGTAGTTGACGATGCTACAAGGGAGAGACTTTCAAAAGATATTGGATTCGGTTTTATGGAGACTCTTCAAAACGGAAAGCATGTTATAAGATTTTGCACAAGCTGGGCAACAGATAATGAGGATGTGGAGAGGCTGATCGCTGTATTGTAAGTTAAATAGGCTTTATTTTACAATCCAATAGATATACAAGGAGGCGTATGAAGGAAGAAAATAAAATATTTGTCACTAAGGCTACATTGCCTCCTAAGGAGGAATTCCTTGAGTATGTAGATAAGATATGGGAGAGTGCCTGGCTTACAAATATGGGTGATGTACATAATGAGCTTGAAGATAATTTAAGTAAATTCATGGATGATATGGATATAGTCCTTACAGTAAACGGCCATCTGGCATTGGAGCTCGCATTACAGTCTTTAAAGATAGAAGGTGAAGTTATTACAACTCCGTTTACATTTGCCTCTACCACCCATGCCATAGTAAGAAATGGACTTAAGCCGGTTTTTTGTGATATCAAGGAAGATGATTTTACCATAAATCCTGAAAGAATAGAAAAGCTTATAACAAAAGATACTAAAGCCATAATGCCTGTACATGTATATGGCAATGTATGTGATGTGGAAGCTATTGAAAGCATTGCAAAAAAGCATGGATTATATGTAGTCTATGATGCGGCACATACCTTTGGCGAGAGATATAAAGGAAAGAGTGTGGCGGATTTTGGTGATATGAGTGTATTCAGCTTCCATGCAACAAAGGTATTTAACACCATAGAAGGCGGTGCTATAGCTCTTAGAGATAAGGGCAGAAGAAAGTCTTTGGATTTTTTGAAAAACTTCGGTATTGCGGATAAGGAAAATGTTCCATATGTGGGTAGTAATGCAAAGATGAATGAGTTTGCGGCTGCTATGGGACTTTGCAATATGAAACATCTCTCTGAGTACATAGAAAAAAGAAAGAGGATTTGTGAGCTTTATATAGAGCGACTTTCAGATATAAAGGCACTCAGGCTCAATAAATACAATGATGATACTACATACAATTATGCATATTTTCCGATAGTTGTTGAGAATGGCGACAGGGATGAATTATATGACAGACTGGCAAAGGAAAATATTTTTGCAAGAAAGTATTTTTACCCATGTACAAATGCTTATGAATGTTATAGTGAAACTTTGATCCAAACGAAACACCTATTGCACTTGATGTCTCAAAGAAGATCTTGACATTGCCGATATATCCTGATTTGGAATTATCTGAAGTGGAGAGAATATGTGATGTGATCCGGAGAGAACTATGAAAGCAAAGAACTTAAAAGTTTTAGAAGATAACGGCTTTCAAGTTCCTAAATTTAAAATAGTCTATCCGGGAGAGGAAATCGACTTTTCATATTTTGATTCGGAACTTTTTGCCATTCGCTCAAATGATGCACATGAGGATGGTGAAAAGTTTTCCTATGCCGGGCAGTTTTTGACTGTTTTAAATGTTCCAAGATCCGGAGTAAAAAACGCTGTGAACTCTGTCATAGAGAGCTATAAAAACAGGTACTACGAAGAAAAACTTGGGATAAAGTCTGAAAATAAACTATCCGGTGTTATAATTCAGGAAATGGTGGATTCAGAATACTCGGGAGTTTTATTTACTTCAAATCCCAAAGGAATCTTAAATGAGATGGTGATTGTAGTAGGAAGAGGGCTTGGAAGCAATGTAGTTGAGGATAAGACCGAAACTATTACCTATCATCATTATAAAGATACGGCTACATATAAAGAGGGAAACGCTTTTGTTTTCCTGGAAGAGCTTGTAAAGGAACTGGAAATAACCGGAGAGAAAATAGAAAAGCTTTTTGGAAAGCCGATGGATATAGAGTTTGCTATTAAAGACAGGAAAATATATATTTTACAGGCAAGAGAGATTACAAGTCTTGATTTTACAAAGAATATTCGTATTTTAGACAATAGCAATATTGCAGAAAGCTATCCCGGAGTGAGTTCTAAGCTGACCAGAAGCTTTGCGTGGGAGGTATATACAAGGATTTTTACAAGACTTGGAAGTAGAGTACTTGGGAAATCAGTTAACCGGTATGAAGACTTGTTTACACATATGGTCAGTGACTTTGGGGGAAGAATGTACTATGAGATCAGCAGTTGGTACGACATATTAAGATTATTACCATTCTCTTCAAAGATTATTCCTATTTGGCAAAAGATGCTGGGTGTGGAGGATGAAAAAATTCACTTTTCTAAAAAACGCCCAAGCTTATTTGTAAAAATAAAACTTCTCTTTTCAACTCTTTATCTGTTTTTGATTTCGCAAAGAAAGATGGAGAATCTGTCTGTATTTTTTCAAAAAGAATTCCAATACTATAATAAAAAAGTTGAAAATGAAGAAGATCCAAAGAAACTGTACAGTCTTTTTTTGGAAATGGAAGATGTATTTTTTAAAGAATGGGACTGGACCTTGATAAATGATATGGTTTCATTTTTGTCTACACATTTTGCAGGAAGCAAGGTTAAAAACACATTGGCACTGGAAAGTAAAAAGCCTGTAGAGGCATTAAATGAATTGGTGTCTACATATTCAAAATTCGGTGCAGATTCGGATGAATATAAAGAAAGGAAAACCGATTATATCAAAGACTATGGTGACAGAACTATTGGAGAGTTAAAGCTTGAAACAAGGACATTTGCCACAAATCCGGAACTTCTGGATAAAATGGTAGAGGAAAGAGCCGCACTACCGATACAGGATACAAAAGAAAATCCTGTAAATATAAAGAAATCTCTGGCAAGAAGCTCAACCAATTACCGTGAAATTTCAAGAATGAACAGAAGCAGACTTTTTGGTCTGATGAGAAAGATCATTGATAAAATAGGTTCAAAGACTGTAGGAGAGGATATTTATCATCTTTCACTTTCACAGATAAAAGATATGGTATTTTCCGGTGCGAATTTTACTGAGGAGATAAGGGAAGAAAAGCGTCTTATGCTTGTATATAATGAGCTTCCGACTGTTAAAAAGGTTGTGCTTTTAGGGGATCCAAGCATTGATTTTTCACTTATGGATACGAGTATTTTTAGTGAAGTTGACAGAAAAGATTTTCTTACAGGAAGAGGAGTTTCAAGCGGAAAGCTTAGCGGTGAAGTTATAAAAATCACAGACATGAGAACTGTGTCATTAAAGGATGTGAAGGATAAGATAATAGCCACATATTCCACAGATCCGGGATGGTTTCTCCTACTTGATGTGGCAAAGGGGATTTTAGCAGAGAGAGGTTCCTTGCTTTCACATACTGCAATAGTTGCGAGAGAGTTAAAAAAGCCTGCAGTGGTTGGAATTCTCGATTTGATGAGTGAAATAAAAACAGGTGATATAGTGGAACTGGATGGTGATAAGGGTTATTGTAAGGTAATAAGGGAGAGTAAAATTGAGTGAGATAAATGTAAGCATAGTAAAAAAGAACAAGGATAAAGAATTGTTCCTCAGATTTCCGGCAAAAGTCTATGATGATAAACATATAATGCAGGATAAAATCTTTGAAAGAGAGGTTTTGGAAAACACCAATATTTTATGTAAAGGTGTAAAGACAGTACCTCTTATAGCAAAGAATAAAAAGGATGAAGTAGTAGGTCGCTGCCTGCTTTCATTTTATGATGACGATACGGCCTATATAGGTTTTTTTGAATGTATCAATAATAGTGAAGTGGCAAAAGAATTACTTGCAGCAAGTGAAAATCTGGCCGGAGAAGAGGGAAAGAAAAAGCTTTTGGGGCCTATAGATCTTTCTTTTTGGGCGAGATATCGTTTTTGCACTTCTGAAGATCTGCCATATATCGGAGAACCTGCAAATAAGTCATATTATAAAGGACTTTGGGAGGAGAACGGTTTTAAAGTATCTGAAGAGTATTTTTCAAACTTCTTTGATGTTGCTGATGAAAGCTTTGACAGTGAAAAGGCAAGAAATAGGCTTCAGAGTGCAAAAGATGAGGGGTATGTATTTACTCATCCTAATGTAGATGATTTTGAAAAATACTTAAGGGATATATATCCTGTTCTAATTGAAGGGTATAAAGACTTTTGTGGATTTAAGATAATATCTGAAGAGGATTTTGTAAAGCTCTATTCACCACTAAAAATGGTAATAGATCCAGAGATGGTTTTTCTTGCGTACAAGGATGGAGATTTAAAGGGGTTTTTAATATGTCTGCCTGATTACGGGAATTTACTTTGTAAAGCAAGAACACCGGCACTCTTAATCAATGTGATGAATGTGAAGTCTCATGCAAAAAGATATGTACTTTTGTATATGGGAGTAAAAAAAGATTGTCTTGGACTTGGATCCGCACTTTCACAGCAGGTGGTGGACAGTTTGAAAGAAAAAAAGGCTAGCGGAATATCTGCACTTATTCACAGCGGTAAAGCAAGCGGAGGATATTTTAAGGACAAGATAAAAGAGCAAAGAAAGTATGTGATGCTTGAAAAAATGCTTTAGAATTTGAGGATATGGATGAAGAATAAAACATTTTTAAAAAGTATATACTGTGCCATAGAGGGGCTTATATTTGCTCTAAAGACAGAAAAAAATTATAAATATTATATTGTGATAAATATTATATTTTTTCTTTTGGATTTATTTGTATTTAAAATAGATAAGTCCGGTTGGTTGGCATTTGTTATTACATCTGCGGCTGTTTACGGCCTGGAATGTATAAATACTTCCATAGAACATATTTCAGACTTTATTTCAGAGGATGTACATCCTGAGATAAAGGTTATTAAAGATATGGGTGCTGCCGGAGTACTTTGCTTTGGTATCGCATTCTTTGCCGTACAAATTATAGAGCTTCTAAATTACATAGGAGTGGCATTATGATAATATCACTATATACAAGTATGCTTCCGGTAATTATCGGCGGAGTTTTCAATATGCTCTTTGTAAAGATAAAGGCATTATCATTTTTAAAGGTTCCGGTAGACGGAGGCAAAAGTTTAAACGGCAAAAGAATTTTTGGTGACAGTAAGAGCTTGCTTGGATTTATAGGAATGATGCTTGGCACTGCTATCGCAGCCGTAATTTGGGGAGCATTTTTAAAGTATACGGGACTTGAGCATTACAATCTTATTTATAAAAATTATCCCAACACAGTCTCCTTTAACATTCTGTCGGGAGTTGTATTTGGATTTGCATATATGATTTTTGAGTTACCAAACAGCTTTTTAAAAAGAAGATTTGATATTGATGCAGGTTCAAGAGGAAGGTTTCCGGTAAATGTATTTACATTTGTATATGATCAGATAGATTCCATGATTGGAGTGATGCTTGTGCTTGCAATACTTGCAAGGCTAAGCTTTCCGCAATATATTTTGGCTGTTATTCTTGGAGGCATTACTCATGTACTTGTAAATATGATTTTGATTTTATTTAAAGTAAGAAAGTATTTGTAATATGAAAAAGATATTTTTGGGAGTATATCATCCAAGTGTTATACTGACCTATATAGGAGTATTGATATCAATATTCGGTATATTCTTTGCAGACAGTTTATATCTTGCAACTATCTTGCTGATGCTTGCAGGGCTTTGTGATGCGTTTGACGGAATATTTGCAAGAATGTATAAAAGAACCGAGCTTGAAGAAAACTTCGGAGTACAGATAGATTCATTTGCAGATTTGATCTCATTTGGATTATTTCCGGCAAAGATATATATAAATTATTTTGGTAAAAATATCTATATGTCATTTGTGCTTGTAAGTCTTTATATTCTGGCTGTGATTATCAGACTGGCATATTTTAACTGTAAGGGAAGTGAGGATAAACTGTATTTTACAGGACTTGCGGTAACCTACTCGGCATTTTTTATATCGCTGTATGTGGTTATCTCAAAGTATGCGGAAAGCTTTTTGGATCTTCCCATAGAGTGTTTATATATTTTTTTGATCTTGGCATTTTTATGGAATAAGAAAAATAAAAAAAGCCAAATCTGTATATTAGAGTAGCATTTCTTGTTCTTGCCATAGTATTTATAGCTTTATTGCTTATGTAGGTGATACTTTGAAAATAATTGATAGAAAAACAGGTAGAATAATAAAAGAAGAGGAAGACTCGGCAAAGATTATAGAGTTTTTATATCACAGTTTAGTAGGCAGGATATTTTTAAAGCTTTTCTTTGCAAGGCCATATTTTTCAAAATTGCTGTCGATATATTATAAGAGTCCGGTATCAAAAAATAAGATAAAAGGTTTTGTAAAAAAATACGGCTTGGATAGAGCATTATTAAAAAGAGATTTTAAAAGCTTTGCCGACTTTTTTTCAAGAAAAGAAAAGATAAATGTGGATAATGAGGGATTTCTTGCAACTGCAAGTGGAAAACTTCGAGTATTTAAGATAGGAGAAGATAAAGAACTCTATCTTGGAAAGAAAAAACTTAGTATAATGATAAAGGGCAATGTGTATAATACCGATAAATTGTTGAAAGCACCATTGCCTGACTGGGCAAAAGGTGGATATCTTTTATTATACAGACTGAGTCTTTGCGATTATCACAGGTATATCTATCCGATAGAAGGTAGATGTGAGAAAAGAAGAGAAATTGCCGGAAGGCTTGAAAGTGTAAGAAAAGATGCGGCTTATTGGAGAGCATTTGCAGAGAATAAAAGGGTATTGGAATATTGGAAGACTAAGAGTGGAGATATGCTTCATATGGAGATAGGAGCAATGCTTGTCGGACATATTCATAACTATAATAAACTTTGCTTTTATATAAGTGAGGAAAAGGGGTATTTCTCATACGGAGGTTCAACTATAGTTGAGATTGTAGGTAAGGAAATAGAGATAGATGAAGATATCTTAGAAAACAGTAAAAGAAATTTTGAAACTAAAATCCGAATCGGGGAGAGGATAGGATATGGAAAGATTAAAGAGACTTAGAGTTTATTTTAATGAAATGTTTCCGCTTATTCCAAGATTATGCCTTGGGTACATTGTATTTTTGGAAATATACTTTATTGTACTTCTAAATCACGGAGTAACGGGAGCGCAACTGCTTTTATTTGATAAGGTTGAGGGTCAGTCAGATTTGATATCTTATTTAATACAGCATGATGTAAGAGGAGTTATTATTGGCGGATTTACAATATTCAGCTTTTTACTTTGGCTTCGTATTGCAGATGACTTTAAAGATTATGAGTTGGATTGCAGACTTTTTGCAAGCAGGCCGCTTCCTTCAGGTAGAGTTCATAAGGATGATTTGAGGATTTTTGCAACAATACTTATCGGAATAACTATTTTTATAAATGTGTTGTTTATGAGAAACTTTATATTCTGTCTGATACTCTACACTTATGGAAGTTTGATGGCGGTATGGTTTTTCCAAAGACATAAGATAGCAAAGTCTCTTCCACTTGCCTTGGTTACACATAATCCGGTACAGATAATATTGAATATCTATGTTATCTCATATGCGATAATGAAGTATAAGCTGCCGATATTTGATATCACAAATTTGATGGCTGTAATGACACTTTATTTCCCGGCACTTATTTGGGAGATCTCAAGAAAGATTCGTGCACCTAAAGAAGAGACAGAGTATGTGACATATTCGAAGCTTTTCGGATATAAGAAATGTGTTGATTTTGTATTTGTTCTTACCTGGCTTGATATACTTACAAATATAGTTTTGGTATGGAATTTGAATAAGATCTCTGTAGTGGCATTGCTTGCAAATACGGTATGGTGTTCTATGAAATTCATTGAATATAAGAAGGATCCTACTAAATACAGAATTGTCAGCAAGGTGGAAAGATACACATATATACAGGAATGCATGATGATTGCAACTATAGTGATTTATCTGATAGTTGGAAAGATATAGATAAGGAGTAGTGTATGAAATACGATTTTTTTAGTGGTTGGAGCAGGGCTTTTCGGAGCAATATTTGCATACGAGGCAAAGAAGCGTGGCAAGAGTGTTTTGGTAATTGATAAGAGAGATCATATAGCCGGAAATATATATACAGAAAATGTAGACGGTATAAATGTACATAAATACGGAGCACATATTTTCCATACTTCAAATAAAAAGGTCTGGGAGTATATCAATAATTTTGCTGAGTTTAATAATTATATCAATGCACCTGTTGCCATTTATAAGGATGAGCTTTACAATCTTCCTTTCAATATGAATACATTCAGCAAGCTTTGGAATATAAAGACACCTGATGAGGCAAAAGCAATTATAGAAAAACAAAGACAGGAATCAGGTATTACAGATCCTAAGAATCTGGAAGAGCAGGCTATATCTTTGGTGGGTAAGGATGTATATGAAAAGCTTATAAAGGGATATACAGAAAAACAGTGGGGAAGAGATGCCAAGGAACTTCCGGCATTTATTATAAAGAGATTGCCGCTTAGATTTACATTTGACAATAATTATTTCAATGACAGATATCAGGGTATTCCTATAGGTGGATATACAGGTATAGTTGAAAAGCTTCTTGAGGGTATAGAGGTAAGGACCAATACCGAATACAGAGATTTCATAAAGGAAAATCCCGATTTCGCAAAAATACTGTTTATACAGGAATGATTGATGAGTTCTTTGATTATAAGCTTGGAGTTTTGGAGTACAGAAGAGTGTACTTTGAGGATGAGAGACTTGATACCGACAATTATCAGGGAAATGCAGTTGTAAATTACACTGAAAGAGATGTGAAGTTCACAAGAATAATAGAGCATAAGCATTTTGAGTATGGCAATCAGGACTTCACAATTATCTCAAAAGAGTATCCAAGCGAGTGGCAAAAAGGAGAAGAGCCTTATTATCCTATCAATAATGAAAAGAATAATGCTCTCTATGAAAGCTATGTGGAGCTTTCAAAAAAGAGACCTGAGATAATCTTTGGCGGCAGACTAGGTGCATATAAGTATTATGATATGGATAAGGTAGTGGAAGCGGCACTTGAGTGCGTGGAGAAGAATTTATAAAATATGAAATACGATCAAAAACAAAACCCTTTATGGCTGGGTATACTATTTGGAACGGCAATATATGGTTCAATAGTTTTGGCTATATTGAGTATTATAAATATTGCTATTGGAGTGGTATTAATTATTCCTATGTGTATTATGTTTGTATTTGTTTTGATATTACAAATGCGAAATATTTCATCTGCTAAAAAGGAGGAAAATGTAGATTATTGTCTGAAAACATATTTTATATATAAATATATAACTATGCCTGTTGAACTAATCGGTGCAGGAATAGTAGGTGCTTTTATTTTTGGAATAATTAAAATGATAATTCATTGGCCGGAAGATAGACTTATAGCTACTTTTTTAGTGTTTATTATTATGCTTATAGTTGGTGCTATTATTTCGATAATACCATATACGTTGGTAACATTTGCCTTGATAGGGTTGACGTGTTTGACATCAATTGATTGCGTCTTAGATATTACGCAAAAAAAATACGGTATGTCTTCTGCAAAAAGAGTAATGCATTTGTTATTGCAGATAATACCGGTGTTGGATATTATAGACGGTTTGTATATAAGTATAAAGTATTGGAATAGAGGCAGGGGATTGGCTATTGTGACTGCTGTTTTTACATTTAGCGTAGTAGCATTAGTATTGTCGATTTATTTTGCAAATAGGTTTATATAAAAAGTCAGGGAGTATATCAAATACTCTCTGATTTTTTTATTTAGAATGTTATTTCTTATAAAAATCCAACCACATTGGATTTTTTGCTCTATTATCAATATAGAAGCCTTGATATAGTATGTATATCAAATAAAGAATAACAAGGGAGGTGAACCGGGTGTGAAAGATACAAGTAATATAGGGGGGATGATAAAGCGTTTTATTAAAAACAGAAACAGGACGGCAAAACAGATTGCAGGTGAACTGGGAATAAACAACACGACATTTTCAGCACAGCTTAATAATGATACCGTCAGCGCTGAAACACTTTTTAGATTATCTGTATTGTTGGATATAGATCTGAACTGGATGAAATATGCTCTGGGGTATCATGGTCCGGTAGGCTTGCTTGAAAGAGAGCAGATACCACGAATGCAGGAAGATTTTAGAGAGAATGAGCGAAAATTTGTTTTACAGAGGATAGATGATTTGATAAATGAGAATACTAACAGCACTGCGGATGTAAGGAGAGAGCTTCTTAAGGAATTTCATGATAATATGTTTTATTTGTTGGATGTACTTGTTCCTGAAGAATTTGAGCTCTTTTTAGTAGTAGAGAGGGGTAAGGCAAAGTACTATGTTGATACAAAAGAAGCGCTGCCAAAGAGGATGTCTTATTTTGCAAGTATGCGAAATAAGCCTATTGCATGCTTGAAAGATGGAAATAATGCATTGAATATTGTTATTGAAGAGAGAAAGGATGAGTTATGTATATAATATTTTGTAATATTGCGTATTTGAGATACTATGACGGTCGTGTTGCCGGAGAAATAAAGCCGACAACAGGAGGCAGATGGGTTCAGAAAAATGAGGATGCACATGAAAAGTGGAACTTCCTAAATATGGACGGCCGTTGCTATGGATTTGTCAGAACTATTGGGAGAGGAATTTCATATAGAGAAATTTGACAAGAAGTATCGTCATTTTGATGAAACAAATAATGTATTGGTTGTTTGGTGTGCCATGCATCCTGAAAGAGGTACGGTAGTGGTAGGCTGGTATGAGAATGCAACGGCAAACAGATTTTTGAAAGAAATGCGTTGTACACCTGCAAGCGGTATTGACAGATCTTATTGGTTTGAATGTAAGGCAGAGGATGCATATCTTTTACCGGAAGATAAGAGAACCTTTACTGTTGGAAGAGCGGCAAAGGATGGAACAGGAAAGGGATTTGGACAATCCAATGTGTGGTTTGCACAATCAGAATATGCCGGAGAGAATATCATTCCTAAATTACTGGAATTCATCAGTTTACATAAAGAAGACAGGATAAATACATTGACAGATGAGTTTATGGATTCGGGAGATAAAACTCCACTCACAAAAGAAGAGGAAGATTATGCAAAGGGATTAACAGATGATCAAAATTTGAATATCTGCCATTTGCATATAGAATGTATGCAAATGATCCGACTGCTGATAATGCTTATGCCATTGCAATCTCTTTAAATAACTGTTATCAATACTCTATGGCAATACCTTGGTTTGAAAAAACTGTTGAATTGGACCCCGATGATATAGAGGCAAGGGGAAAACTGGCGTATATATATCAGCAAGTAGAGATGTATGATAAATCCACAGAAACAGTTAAAGAATTGCTGGATATACTACCGGATGAAGAAACCGACTTAAGAGATGAGCTGTATTGTATAGTGGCGGATAACTACTATTTTGACAACAAGATTGAAGAGGCAATTATATGGCTGGAACGAATTTTACAAGAGAGTAAGAATAAAGATTTGATTTCTTATACAGAGGATATGATTAAAAAATGGAAAAAGCTTTTGGAATAACTTTGGTTAATTGTTTGATGAAAAAGAGTTAGTGAGTAAAAGCCACCTATGAAAGTTTAAAAACTTTTTAGGTGGCTCTTTATCATTTTAATTTAGTTTCCTGCCGGTCCTACACTTGCCTGTGTAGAAACGGCTGATGAAGTTTCAGGACTTGCTGTTGTCGCAGGAACAATCTGAGACATAGCACCTGAAGCATCTATACTGTAGTCCGTACCGTTTACATTTACAGTTGTATTGACAAGCATCTTACCGTTTTCATCAAGATAGTATGATACATTGTTTACAGTTATCACACCTCTTGCCATGCTTCCTGAATTATTCATGTAAAACCAGCTTTTATCTACATTTATCCAACCTGTCTTCATAGCACCGCTTGGAGAAAGGAAATATCTTTGATTGTTTTGATCAAGCCAGCCTGTTTGCATCTTGCCTGAGCCGTCCAAATAGTACCATGTATTTCCGTCATTTATCCATCCGGTTCTTAGAGAGCCCGACTTGTCAATATAATACCAGTCGTTGCCATCCTTTAACCAACCTGTTTTCATAGCACCCGAGTCGGTAAGGAAATATCTGTTCTTGCCGTCGTTTATCCAGCCTGTTTGCATTTTACCGGTGTTATCCGTGTAGTACCAGGTGTTCTTATCGTTTATCCAACCTGTTTTCATAGCACCGTTATTATCCATATAATACCAGGCACCTGAGTCATTCAGCCATCCTTTATACACAGCACCTGACTTTGTGAGGAAATATCTTGAGTTTCCGATATCTGTCCAACCGGTTTGCATCTTACCGGTATTGTCCATGTAATATCTCTGATTTCCCGAGTCTACCCAACCGGTTTGCATTCTACCGCTGTTATCCATGTAGTACCATGTGTTATTGTCATTTACCCAACCGGTAGTCATAACACCTGACGGAGCAAGGAAATATGTGTTTTTACCGTCTACAAGCCAACCGGTCTGCATTCTACCGTCTTTGTCGGCATAGTATCTTTTATTGCCGTCAGTGATCCAACCGGTCATCAGCTTTCCGTCGGTAGTGTCAAGATAGTACCAATCGGAATTTTCCTTGTACCATCCTTTTTTTGCGGCACCGTTTTTTGTCGGATCCAGATAATAGTTGGCATTATTTGAAGTAAACCATCCGGTCTTTGCCAAACCGTTTGAATCCATATAGTAAGAATTATTGGAATCATGTACCCATGAATCCTTTACCATATTGTAGTCTTTGTAATAATATCTCTTTCCGGCAATGGTTCTCCATGTATTTGCAGGAATCTTATCTGCAAATGATTTGTACTGGAAGTCAATATCTACATTACCTTTTATACCGTTTACCTTTCCTGTACTTGTAGCCTGCCAGATTACAGGATTTGGATATGAATGCTTTACATTATATCTGGCAACCCAGATATCGTATTTTTTTAGGGCATTCATATCAAGCTTGTTTGCGATCCAATAGTCATTGGCGTATAGTATAGGATAGTAGCCCGCAGCTTCTACCTTATCACAGAATGTCTTTATTATTGCTGTAAGTTCATCTTTTGGAAGTTTACCCTGTGTATTGGCATCTTCCACGTCAAAAGCTACAGGATATGAAATAGGATAGTCCTTTATTATATCCAAAACAAAATCAGCCTCAGCCTCAGCCTGTGCAACTGTCATTGCATAGGAATAAATATATATTCCCAGCTTAATACCTCTTTTGTTTGCTTCAGTAAGATTCCTTCTTATAACAGGGTCGATCTGACCTTTGTATCTGGTTCCGTGTATGATGAACTGAACATCATCTGCGGCAACTTTATCCCAGTCTACATCACCTTGATAATGTGAAAGGTCAATACCTCTTGCAACTACCCCGGTGAGGGATGAGCCATCAAGCATTTGATATACTCCGGGTGTTTGCATAGTCCATTCATTGGCTGCAAATGATGTGGCCGGAGTCAACAAAGAGAGTGCAAGTGACAAAGATATAGCTGTTTTTATAAATTTATTTAAATGCATTTTGTACCTCTATTTTGGTCCGGATGTTTCACCGGGTTTTAATCCTACTTCATCCTTGCTTGAAGAAGAGCTTTGTGAATTCTTTTTGCTCTCATCAGCAGGACTTTTCGCTTCCTCTGAATTATTTTTTGCCTTTGCTTCATCTAATGGAGAAGCAGGAACGCTAGCTTCTTTGCTCCCCGGTTTGTTTTCTGTAGGAGTAGAAGTTGCAGCTGAAGTAGAAGAAGAACTTGAAGATTCGACTTTATTTCCGGGGCCAACAGTAGGTGCTTCATTGGCAGCTGTAGTTGGTGCAGCTGTATTGCTTTTGCTGTCTGATTTTTTTGTTTCGGATATAGCATTAGTGACACTGCTAGGAGTGCCACTAAGATTTGTACATACACCATTCTCATCAAATGTGTATTCTTTTCCCTCTATATTTATAGATTTTCCGGATACCATCTTTCCGTCTGAATCAAAATAATAGTACTTTCCGTTTGACTGAAGCCAACCGGTGATCATATGACCTTTTTCATTGAAATAATAATATGTACCTGAGATCTTCTTAAAACCGAAAGTCATCTTACCATGGTTTTCACCTTCAGTCTCTTCCATGTAGAATTTATGTGTACCGTCATTTATCCAACCGGTTTTCATAGATCCGTCGGCATTGAAATAGTAATAAACTCCGTCGATCTGGTTCCATGATGTGTACATTTTAGCGGAACTTGAGAAATAGTAGGTCTTATCGCCTATTTTTGTCCAACCAAAAGCAGCCCTTCCATCAGGTTTGAAATAATACCATGCACCGTCCATTTGTCTCCAGCCTGTGGCCATGACACCTGTACCCTTTAAATAGTAGTAGTTGGAATCACTCTTAAGCCAGCTACCCTGTACAAGACTTCCGCTACTTAGAGTGTAATACCAGTCATTGTCCACTTTGAACCAGCCGGTAGCCATGATTCCGTTAGATTTAAAGTAGTACCATTTGGAATCGATTTTCTTCCAACCGGTTACCATAATTCCGGGTAGACAGATCCATATAATAATAACCGTTTGAAGATGAGAGCCAACTTTTATGTAATTGTCCATTGTCATCTATATAGGTCCAGGTTCCGTTTGACTGTTTCCATCCGTTTGCAGCATATACTGCAGAAACAGCAGAAAGTGAAAGTAAAGCACTTAGAGCACCGGTAACCAGCATTTTTTTGATATTATGTTTCATTTGTCCTCCTTTTATTAGATTATTTGGGAATAAAACAGATTTTAATCTCACGATTCCCTATATCACATTATTATATCATTTTCATTAGTAATAAAAATAGCTCCTATATTATAACAAATATTTACGATTTACAGAACATCAATTTATAATCTTTTATAAATTAAAAATATTAGGCTGTCAAAGTGTTTTTAATACCTTTCTTAAATGCTTTTACTAAAAATATTTGAGTTTAAAAAAATTTTTTTGTGTAATTTTTCTTGAAAAACAAGTTTTTTTAATTTAACAATGATATTGCTAAAAAAACACTAATATAGACAAGAAAGAATTATATAGGTATAATAAGAAAAAACCGAAAAAAATTTAGTTTAAAAATGTAATATTGAAAGTTTTTGCGGTTTTGGAGTATATTAGGAGGTAGAAAATATGGAAGCCTTAAAATATTTGTCACTGATTTCACAGGTCGGCTTTACCATGGTGACACCGATATTACTCTGTACATTTATAGGTATGAAATTAGAGGAAAGATTTCACTTTCCGTTTACTCTAATCTTTATGCTTCTCGGGGTAATAAGCGGATGTATGTCAGGGTTTAGACTGATCATGAATACCATGAAAAAGATGGACAAAAAGAAAGAAGAAACAAACCTGCAAAAACAAGAAAATAATTTTGTTTTGCCGAAAAAAGAAAGTAGGATTTTTAAGAATAAAAATGAATAAGGAAACAAGAAGAACATGCCTTTATATGGGTATGGGAGTTTTAGTTTATGAAATCATTTTAAGCCTGGTGGCAATACCCTTTACAGGGATTATGAAGTATTCACTTTTACCGGTCGAACTTGGTATACTGACAGGCACTATTTTGGTAATAGGCATGGTTATTGATATGGGTATATCCACAGAAGATAGCCTGTATGGAGGAAACCCTTCTTTTGCACAGAGAAAGATTATGATTCATTCTGTACTTAGGAAGGTGGCTCTATTTATTGTTGTTGCAATATTTTGGAACAGTAGATACATAAATGCACTCGCGATTGTCATATCTGTTTTCGGACTGAAATCGGGCGCATATATGTATCCACTGTTTAAAAAAATATTTGAAAAAAGAAGAAAGGAGGAGACATGAGCTTAAGTATTTTAGCTGAAAGTGCAGCCGGAACAAAAAATTTGGATTTCATGATTCATGGCCTATTTAAGTATAAGCTTTTTGGACAGGAACTCTATTTGACTACGACTACAGTTTCCTTGTTGATCGTTGTCTTATTGATTACTGTGTTTGCTGTTTTTGCAAACAGAGCAATAAAGGCGGCCGATCCGTACAATGCCCCAAGCGGCTTTGTAAATTTCTTGGAATGCGGTATTGAAGCCTTGGAGGGAATGACGGAAACTATACTTGGTGCAAACAAGAATAGATTCTTGAATTACATAGGAACGATCTTTATCTTTATTTTTGTTTCAAACTTCAGCGGTTTGCTGGGACTTAGAAACCCGACAGCAGATTATGGTGTAACCTTTGTACTTGGTGTATTTACATTCCTAATAGTAAATTTCCAAGGTATAAAGAACAGGAAATTAAAACATTTCACATCGCTCTTTGAGCCTATACCATTGCTGTTCCCAATAAATGTTATCGGTGAGATAGCAAACCCGATATCTATATCATTGCGTCTTTTTGCAAACGTGCTTTCAGGTGTTTTGATCATGGGGCTTTGGTATGGTATGATGCCGATCTTTTTAAAGATAGGTGTGCCATCATTCTTACATCTATATACAGATGTATTTTCAGGAGCACTACAGACATATGTTTTCTGTATGCTTAGCATGGTCTATATCAATGACAAATTAGAATAGTTCATTGAATAGTAAAATATTTTCATGGATTTAAGTGAGCGGGAGTCTCACTTGATATCATATATTTTGGAGGTTATTTATGAATATGACAGGACAGGATTTTATATTTGGTTGCTCTGCTATAGGTGCAGGACTTGCAATGATAGCAGGTATCGGACCGGGTGTCGGACAGGGTATTGCGGCAGGACATGGTGCGGCTGCAGTAGGTAGAAACCCGGGAGCAAGAGCGGATATCACATCAACAATGCTTCTTGGACAGGCGGTTGCAGAGACAACAGGTCTTTACGGACTCGTAGTTGCTATGATTCTTATGTTCGTTAAGCCTTTCGGCGCTTAATTTGGAGGTTTTATGGAAAGACTGATAGGATTTGACCCTCAGCTTTTGGCTGATTCAGCCGTCACCGGCTTTGCGGTCCTTTTCTTGTTCTTTATTCTTTCCTATTTGCTTTTTGATCCGGCTAAGGAAATGCTCAAAAAAAGAAGAGAGCGAGTTGCCGGAGACCTGGAAAGTGCGAAAGATGCAAAGGCAAAAGCTGATGCTCTTAAGGCGGAGTACGAAGAAAAATTGGCCTCTTTCCAAAAACAGGCTGATGCAATCTTAGAGGACGCCAGAAAAAGGGCAAAGGATAGAGAAAACGAAATCATAGAAGAAGCAAAGGCAGAAGCTAGAAGAATTACTGACAGGGCTAACAACGAGATAGAGTTGGCAAAGAAAAAAGCCATGGAAGAAGTAAAATCAAATATAGTGGATGTGGCTTCGATTATTGCAAGCAAGGCTGTAAATTCTGCAATGAATGTTGAAGTGCAGGATAGACTTGTGGAAGAGACTTTAAAAGAAATCGGAGATGGTACATGGCAAAATTAGTGTCCAAAGTATATGGAGATGCTTATGTGTCGGTAGTATCTGAAAAGAACAATCTGATTGATGCACTTGAAGAAATAAAATCCGTAAAGAATATTTTTACTGAAAACAGTGAAATCATGGGTCTTCTTGATTCACCTAAGATGGATGATGAAGAAAAAATTGATTTTATAAAGGGAATATTTGAGAATCACGTAAGCGTTGATTCATTGGGATTTTTATTGACTGTAATCGAAAAGAAGAGACAGGCTGAACTTATATCTATACTTGATTATGTTATAGATTGTATAAAGGAGCTACTTCTTATCGGAAAGGCAACCATTACCACCGCATTGCCGCTTGATGATGCAAAGAAAGATAAAATAGTGGATGAGCTTTTGAGGTCATCACATTACAAATCTCTTGAGGCTGAATATGTGGTTGATGATAGTATCATAGGCGGTATTGTCATAAGAATCGGTGACAGAGTTGTGGATTCAAGTGTAAAAACAAGAATTGATAAGATGAGAAAAATGTTATCATAAGCCGTATTACCGGCAAAAAGTTTAAAGAAAAGAGGTACGAGTCTAGTGAATCTAAGACCTGAAGAAATCAGCTCGGTTATAAAAGAGCAGATAAATAAGTATTCAACTAAACTCGAGGTATCAGATGTGGGTACTGTTATCCAGGTAGCAGACGGTATTGCCAGAATACACGGTCTTGCTAAGGCTATGCAGGGTGAGCTTCTGGAATTCCCGGGAGATGTTTACGGCATGGTTCTTAACTTGGAAGAGGACAATGTTGGTGCTGTTTTACTTGGTGATAAGAAGAATATCAGCGAGGGAGATACAGTAAAGACCACAGGTAGAGTTGTAGAGGTTCCGGTAGGAGATGCACTTACAGGTAGAGTTGTAAATGCACTTGGACAACCAATCGACGGAAAGGGACCTATAACTTCAGATACCTTTAGAAGAATAGAGAGAGTTGCACATGGTGTTATCGAAAGAAAATCAGTAGATACACCGCTTCAAACAGGAATAAAGGCCATTGATGCCATGATTCCTATAGGAAGAGGACAAAGAGAGCTTATAATCGGTGACAGACAGACAGGAAAGACTTCCATAGCTGTAGATACTATAATCAATCAAAGGACAGAATGTTCACTGTATCTATGTTGCTATCGGACAGAAGGCTTCCACTGTTGCATCAATTGTAAAGACTTTTGAGGATTACGGTGCTATGGACTATACTACAGTAGTAGTTTCTACTGCAAGTGATCTTGCACCGCTTCAATATATCGCACCTTACTCAGGCTGTGCCATAGGTGAGGAATGGATGGAAAGAGGAGAGGATGTACTTGTAGTATACGATGATCTTACAAAGCATGCTGCCGCATATCGTACACTTTCACTTCTTCTTAAGAGACCACCGGGTCGTGAGGCTTATCCGGGTGATGTATTCTATCTTCACTCAAGACTTCTTGAGAGAGCTTCAAGATTATCGGAAGACCTTGGCGGCGGTTCACTTACCGCATTGCCTATAATAGAGACACAGGCAGGAGACGTTTCAGCGTATATACCTACAAATGTTATTTCTATTACAGACGGTCAGATCTATCTTGAGACAGAGATGTTTAATTCGGGATTCAGACCTGCTATCAATGCCGGACTTTCAGTATCAAGAGTAGGTGGTTCAGCACAGATAAAGGCTATGAAGAAGATTGCAGGACCTATAAGATTGGAGCTTGCACAGTACAGAGAGCTTGCATCATTTGCACAGTTCGGTTCGGAGCTTGATGAAGCTACAAAGAATCAGTTGGCACAGGGTGAGAGAATCAGAGAAATCTTAAAGCAGCCTAATTATAAGCCGATGGCGGTTGAATATCAGATAATCATTATCTTTGCCGCTACAAAGAAACTTTTGCTTGATGTTCCTACAGAGAAGGTACTTGAGTTCCAGGATAAGTTGTTCAGATTTATAGAGAGCAAGCATCCTGAGATAGCTGCTGAAATTAGAGATAAGAAAGAAATTTCCGACGATTTGGCAAAAAGACTTACAGATGTTATCAATGAATGTAAGAAAGCATAGTGCAGGTGTATTATGGCTTCAATGAAGGAAATAAAGCGTAGGCGTGCGGCGATACAAAGCACTGCTCAGATTACCAAAGCCATGAAACTTGTAGCAACGGTTAAGCTTCAAAAAGCAAGGACAAAAGCGGATGCTTCCAAGCCTTACTTTACCGTAATGTATCAAACTATCGCATCAATGCTTGAGAAAAGTGAGAATATATCTCATAAGTATCTTAAGAAAAATGACGGCGGTAAGATAGGCGTATTGGTTATTACAGGTAACAGAGGTCTTGCAGGAGGCTATAACAATGCTGTAAGCAGGCAGGTAATAAGCGAATTCAAAAGCAATGAAACGCTTATATATGCAGTGGGTAAAAAAGGTAGAGATACACTCTTACATAAAGGCTTTGAAGTAGAGGGAGACTTTTCAGAGATTGTGGAAGAGCCACTGTACAAGGATGCCGCAGATATTACAAAGGTATTGCTTGACGACTATGAAAGCGGAAAGCTCTCAGAGATTTATGTGATATATACCAATTTCAAGAATACGGTGGTACATGATCCTGTACTTTTGAAATTGCTTCCTATCAGCAAGGAAGATTTATTACAGCCTGAGACTACAGAAAGTGAGGGTCCGAGAGCCCTTATGAATTATTCTCCCAATGAAGACGAAGTATTGGATGCTATAATTCCAAAATACATTTCTTCTGTTATTTATGGCGGTCTGATGCAGTCAGTTGCTTCAGAAAACGGTGCCAGAATGACTGCTATGGATTCTGCAACATCAAATGCAGAAGAACTTATAGATAAGCTTGGCTTACAGTACAACAGAGCTCGTCAGGGTGCAATTACTCAAGAGCTTACTGAGATTGTGGCCGGAGCCAATGCCATAGAATAACGACCGGAAACGGAAGAAGAAGAGGAAGGAGAAAAGTTGATGGCAGAGCCAAATATTGGCAAAATAACCCAGATTATCGGTGCCGTTTTGGATATTAAGTTTTCCAGAGGACACTTGCCACAGATTAATGAGGCAATAAAGATTGATACAGCGGACGGAGTGCTGACTGTAGAGGTTGCACAGCATCTGGGAGATGATATAGTAAGAACCATCGCCATGGGAAGTACAGACGGACTTGTTCGTGGAATGGAAGCAAGAGCTACAGGAGCACCTATTTCAGTTCCTGTCGGTGAAAACACTCTTGGTAGAATTTTCAATGTACTTGGAGAGGCAATTGATAAGAAAGAACCACCTAAGGTAGAGGAGTATCTTCCTATACATAGAAAGGCTCCTAGTTTGAGGAGCAGTCTACTCAGACTGAGATCCTTGAGACAGGAATCAAAGTAGTTGACCTTTTATGTCCATACCAAAAGGGTGGAAAGATAGGACTCTTTGGCGGTGCGGGTGTAGGAAAGACCGTACTTATCCAGGAGCTTATCAGAAATATTGCAACAGAGCATGGTGGATATTCAGTATTTACAGGTGTAGGTGAGAGAACCAGAGAGGGTAATGACTTATACCATGAGATGACTGATTCAGGCGTTATCAATAAGACAACCATGGTATTCGGTCAGATGAACGAGCCACCGGGTGCGAGAATGAGAGTAGGACTTACAGGTCTTACAATGGCGGAGTATTTTAGAGATCAAGGTGGAAAGGACGTGCTTCTTTTCATTGACAATATCTTTAGATTTACACAGGCAGGTTCAGAGGTTTCAGCGCTTCTTGGACGTATGCCTTCTGCGGTAGGTTATCAGCCTACACTTCAAACAGAGATGGGTGCGCTGCAGGAGAGAATTACTTCTACAAAGAACGGTTCCATCACATCGGTTCAGGCTGTATATGTGCCTGCGGATGACCTTACCGACCCTGCTCCTGCAAATACATTTGCCCACCTTGATGCTACTACGGTTCTTGACCGTTCCATAGTGGAGATGGGTATTTATCCTGCGGTAGATCCTCTTGGTTCTACTTCAAGAATACTTTCACCTCATATAGTTGGAGAAGAGCATTATCAGGTAGCACAGAGAGTGCAAGAGGTATTGCAAAAGTATAAAGAGCTTCAGGATATTATTGCCATGCTTGGTATGGATGAGCTTTCTGAAGAAGATAAGCTTACTGTAGCAAGAGCAAGAAAGATACAGAGATTCCTTTCACAGCCATTCTTCGTGGCAACACAGTTTACAGGAATTGACGGAAATATGTACCTCTATCAGAGACTATCAGAGGATTTAGAGAAATTCTTGAAGGAAAGCATGACGATATACCTGAGCAATATTTCCTGAATGCAGGAACTATCGACGAGGTTGTAGAGCGTGCCTCTAAATAGGAGGTAGTATGGATAAGTTTGCATTAAAGATAATGTGTCCCGACCATGTTTTTTTTGAAGGGGACGCTACAATGGTGGAGTTTGCCACAACACAGGGAAATGTAGGTATATATGCCAAGCATATCCCTATGGTAAATGTAATAGCACCGGGTAAATTATCTATACATTGTGAGGACGGAAGTGTAAAGACTTGTGCTCTTCACTCAGGCTTTGCGGAGATCTTACAGGATGAAGTCACAATACTTGCCGATTCATGTGAGTACAGTGATGAGATAGATGTTAACAGAGCCAAAGAGGCAAAGGAGAGAGCCCAAAAAAGACTTTCTCAAAGAGACGGTATAGATGTTGCCAGAGCTGAGCTTGCACTCAGAAGAGCATTGGTTCGTCTGGATGTAGCAGGAAATAAATAAATAACAAGGATTGTATGTATATTTTTTTAAAAATGATAATAATGCATACAGTCCTTTTTTTATTTCTTCACAGTTTTGTCAAATTATGGTATTATAAAAGTTACTGAAACTTACAAAGGCAAATGCTTTGAGATCGAAAAAACCCCCGGTGAAAGTGAGGACGAACAATGAAGGGTATTATATTAGCAGGTGGTAGCGGCACAAGATTATATCCGCTTACAAAGGTAACATCAAAACAGCTATTACCTATTTATGACAAGCCGATGATTTACTATCCTATTTCTGTATTGATGGAGGCAGGTATCAGAGAGATACTTATAATTTCAACACCTGAAGATACTCCAAGATTTAAAGAGTTGCTTGGAGACGGTTCACAGTTTGGACTTAGCTTAGAGTATGCCGTTCAGCCAAGCCCTGACGGATTGGCACAGGCATTTATTATCGGAGCGGATTTCATAGGTAATGAACCTGTAGCAATGATACTCGGAGATAATATTTTCCATGGTCATGGACTGAAGAATCACTTAAAATCAGCAGCTTCAAAGACAAAAGGGGCTACAGTATTCGGATATTATGTAGATGATCCCGAGAGATTTGGAATCGTGGAGTTTGATAAAAACGGTAAAGCGATTTCAATAGAAGAAAAGCCGGAAAAGCCAAAGAGCAATTACTGTGTTACCGGTCTATATTTCTATGACAATGATGTGGTTGAGTACGCTAAGAACTTAAAGCCTTCTGCCAGAGGTGAACTTGAAATTACAGATCTTAACAGAATCTATCTTGAAAAGGGAGAACTTGATGTAAAGTTACTTGGAAAGGGCTTTACATGGCTTGATACAGGGACACATGAGAGTCTTGTAGAGGCTACAAACTTTGTTTATACAATTGAAACACATCAGCACAGAAAGATTGCATGTTTAGAGGAAATAGCATACTTAAACGGTTGGATAAGTGATGAAGAGCTTTTGAAGGCTTATGAAATATTTAAGAAAAATCAGTATGGTAAATATCTGAAAGATGTATATGACGGTAAGTATATAGATGATGTACACTAATTATATTTATGTAGGAAAACTGCGAAGCTTTGAAAATCAGGCTCGTTAATAAAATTAAAACTATAAAAGAGGTTAATATGAAAATTATTGTTACAGGCGGTGCCGGCTTTATCGGCGGAAATTTTGTTCATTATATGGTAAATCAATATCCTGAGGATATGATTATAAATCTTGATCTTCTTACATACGCAGGAAATCTTGAGACTTTAAAGCCGGTGGAAAATGCACCTAATTACAAGTTTGTAAAAGGCGATATCGCTGACAGAGAATTTATTTTCAAACTTTTTGAGGAAGAGAAGCCTGATGTGGTAATCAACTTTGCAGCAGAGAGCCATGTAGACAGATCAATAACAGATCCTGAGAGCTTTGTAAGAACAAATGTAATGGGAACTACAACTTTACTTGATGCCTGCAGAAAGTACGGAATCAAGAGATATCATCAGGTATCAACAGATGAGGTATACGGAGACCTTCCTCTTGACAGACCCGATCTCTTCTTTACAGAAGAGACACCTCTTCATACATCAAGTCCATATTCATCATCAAAGGCAAGTGCAGACCTTTTTGTACTTGCATATCACAGAACATACGGCCTTCCTGTTACAGTATCAAGATGTTCAAATAACTACGGCCCATACCACTTCCCGGAGAAGCTTATTCCGCTTATCATAAGCAGAGCACTCAATGATGAAGAACTTCCGGTATACGGAAAGGGTGATAATGTAAGAGACTGGCTCTATGTTACAGACCACTGCAAGGCTATCGATTTGGTAGTAAGAAAGGGTAGAGTCGGTGAAGTTTACAATATCGGAGGTCACAATGAGAGAACAAACCTTGAGGTTGTAAAGACAATACTTAAGGCACTTAATAAGCCTGAAAGTCTTATCAAGTTTGTAACTGACAGACCGGGACATGACAGAAGATATGCTATCGATCCTACAAAGATGGAAACAGAGCTTGGTTGGAAGCCTGAATATACATTTGATACAGGTATTGTAAAGACTATTGAATGGTATCTTAACAATAAAGACTGGTGGGAGCATATCATTAGTGGTGAATACACAAAGTATTTTGAGAATATGTACGGAGAAAGACTTTAATGAGAGTATTGGTAACAGGTGCAAAAGGCCAGCTTGGCAGCGACCTTATTGCCGAGCTTACAAATAGAAGCATAGATGCCTGCGGTATAGATATTGATGATTTGGATATTACTGATGCTAAGGCAACAAAGCAAGTAATAGAAAAAATCAATGCAGATAAAAAGCTTGATGCTATAATCCACTGCGCTGCATATACCGCAGTGGATGCGGCAGAAGATAATGAGGCTCTTGTCACAAAGATAAATGCGGAAGGTACTAAAAATATCGCAGAGGTTGCAAAGGCGCTTGACCTTTCCATGATGTATATTTCTACCGACTATGTATTTGACGGAGAGGGCGAAAGACCATGGGAGCCGGATGATAAGAGAGCACCTCTTAATATTTACGGTATGGCAAAATATAAGGGAGAGTTATATGTTGAGGAATTACTTGAGAAATATTTTATAGTAAGAATTTCTTGGGTATTCGGCCTTCATGGAAACAACTTTATAAACAATGTTGAGACTTGGAAAGGAAAGAGGGGCTGTAAGTGTGGTAAATGACCAAATCGGATCGCCTACATATACTCCGGATCTTTCAAGACTCTTAGCGGATATGATTTTAACCGATAAATACGGAAGATACCATGCTACAAATGAGGGATTTTGTTCCTGGTATGAATTTGCCTGTGAGATATTTAAGCAGGCAAACCTTGAAGTGGCAGTCACACCCGGTAAACTCGGATGCTTTCCCGGTGAAGGCTAAGAGACCTCACAACTCAAGAATGGATAAATCAAAGCTGACAAAGAACGGATTTGAGCTTTTGCCTTCATGGCAGGATGCTCTAAAGAGATATTTGTCAGAACTGGAGAATAGCTAATGGGAAAATATTTCGGAACAGATGGATTTAGAGGAGAGGCAAACATAGACCTTACTGTTGAACATGCATACAAGGTCGGAAGATTTTTGGGAAGCTTCTATTCTAAGGATGGAAAAAAATGCAGAGTGGCTATAGGTAAGGACACAAGAAGATCAAGCTATATGTTTGAATACTCTTTGGTTGCGGGACTTACAGCATCGGGAGCAGATGTATATCTGCTTCATGTTACTACAACCCCAAGTGTATCCTATGTAGTAAGAAGCGATGATTTTGACTGTGGAATAATGATTTCTGCAAGTCACAATCCGTACTATGACAATGGTATAAAGGTAATAAACGGCAAGGGAGAGAAGCTTGAAGAGGAAGTCATAGAAAAAATAGAAAGCTATATTGACGGACCTGCTGATGCTATTCCTTTGCAACAAAGGAAGATATCGGAAGAACTATAGACTATGCTGCAGGTAGAAACAGATATATCGGATATTTGATTTCTATAGCTACAAGATCCTTTAAGGGAAAGAAGGTGGCACTCGATCTTGCAAACGGTTCAGCTTCAAGCATTGCAAAAAATGTATTTGATGCTTTGGGAGCTGATACTTATGTGATCCATAACAATCCGGACGGTATAAATATAAATACCGATTGTGGTTCAACACATATGGAAAGTCTTCAAAAATGTGTTTTGGAGAATGGCTGTGATATAGGCTTTGCCTATGACGGTGATGCCGACAGATGCCTTTGTGTAGATGAGAACGGAAATGTAGTGGATGGTGATCTTATCCTCTATATTTGCGGTAAATATATGAAGGAAAACGGAAAGCTGTTTAATGACACGGTAGTCACCACTGTCATGTCAAACTTCGGACTGTACAAGGCGTTTGAGAGAGAGAATATAAAATATGAGAAGACTGCGGTAGGCGATAAATACGTATATGAAAATATGCAAAATAACGGTCACTGCCTTGGTGGTGAGCAGTCGGGACATATTATATTTGCAAAACATGCTACTACAGGTGACGGAATACTTACATCATTAAAGGTGATGGAAGTAATACTTGAAAAAAAGCAAACACTTTCAAAGCTTGCAAGTGAGGTGGACATCTTCCCACAGGTATTAAAGAATGTGAGAGTGGTGGATAAGCAAAAAGCCGGGGAAAACAAGTCTGTACTTGATGCGGTGGATGCCGTAAGTAAAGCTCTTGGAAATGATGGTAGGATTCTTCTTCGTCCAAGCGGTACCGAGCCTCTTATTAGGGTTATGGTGGAAGCAAAGACTATGGAAGAATGTGAAAAATATACGGATGAAGTGATAAAAGTTATGGAAAAAGAAGGACTTTTAATATAGGGGGAATATACAAATAGGGATGAAACAAAGCTTAACTGTAAACTGCTAATAGAAATGGAGAGATTAAATGTATCATATTGAAAGATATAAAAGAAATCCTGTAGTGGATTTTAAAGAGAGAACATGGCCGAATAAGCAAATAGAGAAGGCACCGATATGGTGTTCATCAGACTTAAGAGACGGCAATCAGGCATTGGTAGAACCGATGGTGGTGGAAGAGAAGATAGAGATGTTTAATCTACTTGTAAAGTTGGGCTTTAAGGAAATAGAGATCGGTTTCCCGGCCGCATCTCAGATAGAATTTGATTTTTTACGTCAGTTGGTAGACAGAAAGCTTATTCCTGATGATGTAGTGGTACAGGTACTTTGTCAGTGCAGAGAGCATCTTATAAAGAGAAGCTTTGAAGCTATAAGAGGAATCAAGAAATGTATAATGCATATCTACAATTCCACAGACACATTACAAAGAGATGTGGTATACGGCCTTGACAGAGAAGGAATAAAAAATATTGCACTTGAAGGTGTGGCTCTTGTAAAGAAATATATGAAAGACCATGATGGTGAGATTATATTGGAGTATTCACCTGAGAGCTTTATGGGAACAGAACTTGATTTTGCACTTGATGTATGTGATGCCGTTGTAGAGGCTTGGGGTGCTGCAAAAGATAAGAAAATAATAATCAATCTTCCGAACACTGTTGAGATGACAACACCGAATGTATTTGCAGACAGAATAGAGTGGATGAGTACACATCTAAAAAACAGAGAGGCAATTATACTTTCCACACATCCACACAATGACAGAGGTACCGGTACAGCCGTTGCGGAGCTTGCACTTTTGGCAGGGGCGCAGAGAATGGAGGGTACACTGTTTGGAAATGGTGAGAGAACAGGAAATGTGGATATACTTAATATTGCCTACAATATGTTCTCACAAGGTATTGACCCAAAATTAAATATAAGTGATATCAGAGAAATAGTGGATGTTTATGAGAGAACTACCAAGATGAGTATAGATCCGAGACATCCATATGCAGGAAAGCTTGTATTTACAGCCTTTTCAGGTTCGCATCAGGATGCTATCAACAAGGGTGTGCAGGCTATGAGACAGAGAAACAACCCGTATTGGGAAGTTCCGTATCTGCCTATTGATCCTTCAGACATAGGACGTGAATACGAGCCTGTGGTAAGAATAAACTCACAGTCCGGAAAGGGCGGAGTTGCCTTTGTTATGGATACTTTCTACGGATTCAAATTGCCAAAGGGTATGCACAAGGAATTTGCAGATATTATCCAAAAGATCTCAGAATCACAGGGTGAGGTCTCACCGGAAGAGATCTACAAAGAGTTTGAGAAAAATTATATTGAGAAGAAGGAGCCTCTGCATTTTGAGAAATGCATTATTACAGATGCGGATGAGGACGGAGATTTCTCTACATTTGTTAAAGTTACATATACTGTTAACGGAGAAGAGAAAGTATTTGAAAGTACCGGAAACGGTCCTATCGATGCTGTTAAGAGAGGGCTTGAAAATGTGGTCGGCAAAGGCATTAAGGTTCTTGACTACAATGAGCATGCTCTTGCATCAGGTTCAAACGCAAAGGCGGCTTCATATATCCATATGCTTGATGTGGAAAGCGGAAAGACCACCTATGGTGTGGGTATTTCAGGTAATATCACAAGATCATCTATCAGAGCTTTATTCTCTGCAATAAACAGATTGTTCTATTAAAAGCATTTTTAGATAAAGGAATACATGCGTATCAAAGTATGTATTCCTTTATGTTCATATATAATAAATGAGGTAAGTATGAATATAGTTTATATAGCAAATGAAAAATTTGCAGTGCACCTGGGTGTCAGCTTATATTCGCTATATGAGAGAAACAGATACGAAAAAGATATCAGAGTCTTCATCATTTCCACGGGAATTGGTGAGGACTCTTTGGGCAAATTGAAAAGTATAGCAAAAAAGTTTGGCAGAAATGTAGAAATAATAGAACTGAATGATACATCTAAATATTTTGATACAGGTATACAGGACTCTACATTTGATATCAGCAAGATGGGTAGACTGCTTGTAGGTGAGATTTTGCCGGAAGATGTTGATAGAGTGCTCTATCTTGATTGTGACATGGTTATATTGCATTCTATAAGGGAATTATACAATACAGAGCTTGGAAAAAATATAATAGCAGCAGTGGAAGAGCCTACAGTACTCGAAAGAGTAAGATATGAAATAGGACTTGACTTTGAGGCGTCTTATGTAAATGCAGGACTGCTACTTATCGATCTAAAAAAGTGGAGAGAGAATAATCTTGGAGAAAAGACTATAAGCTATAGTAAAAGTATTTGGGATAAGAGCCTTTTCGGTGAGCAGGATGCCATAAACGGTGTACTCAGATGGAAGATAAAGAAGCTTTTACCTAAGTACAATTTCTTTTCAAATTATAAATATTTTTCATACAATGCATTTATTAAAGTTTATGGGGCAAGCCTTTCTTACACAAGGAAGGATTTAAAAGAGGCGAAGAGAAGACCGGTAATAATACATTTTGCAGGAGACGAAAGACCTTGGATTTCAGGAAGCCTTAATCCATATAAGAAAGCATATGATTACTTTAAGAAGAAGACTCCTTTTAGAGATGTTCCTATAGAAAAGGGAAAGAATCTGTATATGCTCATATATCATATGATGGATTTGGTTACATGTATTTGTCCGACATTAAGAAAAAGGATATCCGAGTATTATATAGATAAAGCATATGAGAAGCATTCTGAAAGAAAATAAGGAGAGCAAATGAAATTAGCTTTAGTAGTATTAAATTATAATGATGCGGATAATACCTTAAAGGTTCTTGGGAATACGGCAAATTATGATGTGTTTGATAAAGTAATTGTGGTAGACAACGCTTCAAATGACGATTCGAGAATCAGATTAAAAAGCTACTGCAATGATAATGAAAAAATATACTTTGTAGAAAACCATGAAAACAAAGGATATGGTGCCGGAAATAATATCGGTATTTTTGTAGCAAAAAAACTCGGAATGGATTTGGCTTTGATTGCAAATCCGGATACGGACTTTGAAGAGCGAGTGATTAAAGTATTAAAGTCCGCTATGGAAAAAAATGAAAATATCGGAATATGCGCTCCTTTGGTGGAGACAAGTTATGTATATGGTAGCAGAGAAAATGTGCTAAAGGGAGCTTCGTGTTGGCCGATGAGAGATTTTCTTCATTCATTGGCGGAGAACGGTCCTATATGTAGGAGGATCTTTACAAAGGCACTTCATTATGACAAAAACTTTTATAATGCAAAAATAAGATCCGTCGGAGCAGTGCTTGGAGCACTATTGATGGTAAGGGTTGAAGACTTTATAAGAGTAGGCGGCTATGATGAAAATATGTTCCTCTATGGAGAAGAGGATCTTCTTTCTAAAAAAATGGCAGATATCGGACAAAAGACAGCGGTAGTTACAGGATATAAATACAAGCATATACATTCCGCAAGCATAAAAAAGAGCTTAAAGAGCCTGTACTCAAGACAAAAGATTAGAGAAGAGTCAACTCTTTATTTTTACGAAAAGTATTTAAAGATAAATCCTCTGCAAAAACTCTTTGCCAAGTTTTTCTTTATAATAGTAAGACTTGAGGTGCTTGTTTTTGCACTGTTGTAGGGAAAAGTATGATAGAGATATTATTGGCGACATATAATGGAGAAAGATTTTTATCCGAGCAGATAGAGAGTATTTTGTCCCAAAGCTATACGGACTTTAAGATACTTGCAAGTGACGACGGATCAAGTGACTGTACATTTGAAATACTGAGAGGATACAAGGATCTTTTACAAGATAAAATGCATGTAATCAGGAGTGAAAGCCATAGTGCAAAAGAAAATTTTTATAATCTTTTGGATATTGCAGATTCTGATTATACAGCCCTTTGCGATCAGGATGATTTTTGGGAAAATAAAAAACTTGAAAAGAGCATAGAAGCAGTTAAAAGACTGGAAGATATCTATGGGAAGGATACTCCGGTATTGATTCACTGCGATCTTGAGATAGTGGATGAAAACTTAAATTCAGAAAATAAGAAAATGTCCGATATTACGGGTATCGGTCATATGTTAAAATACGCAGGTAAAGATGATGAATTAAAAAATCTTTATATACTTGATAATAAAAAGAGTTTTTCAAGATATCTTGTGGAGAATAATATAACCGGAAATACTGTAGTATTTAATAAGGCATTGCGTAAGCTCTATAAAAGGCCTTTATCTTCATTTATGCATGACTGGTGGCTTGGAATACTTGCATTTGCCTTCGGTAAAGTCGGATATATAGATGAGACTTTGGTAAAATACCGTCAGCATGGAGAGAATGAGTTGGGTGCCAAAAATCCATTGGAAATTGAAAATATAAAAAAGAGAAATGCTGAGAGGGTAAGAAAAAATTATGATGCCATGTTTTCACAGGCGAAGGAATTTTTAAGACTCTATAGAGCTGAGCTTGAGAATAATGTAGATTTAGAGTTTGCAACAAATATCCTTCTGGCATTTACAAATATGGAAAAGAAAAACAGAATATCAAAGATGTTAGATATAATCAGATATTCTTTTTTTAAGAGTTCACTAATACTTACAATAGGAGAGATGTTTAATATCTAATGAATAATAAAAATAAAAGTGAGATTACCACATCTCTTTTTTGGAAAATACTTGAAAACGGAGGTTCACAAGGAGTTCAGTTTGTAGTATCTGTACTGCTTGCAAGACTCTTAAGCCCTGCAGAATACGGAATAGTGGCAATTGTTTTGATATTTACTACAATAGCCAATGTTTTGGTACAAAACGGCTTTTCATCTGCACTTATTCAAAAGCAAAATGCAGATGATCTGGACTTTTCTTCAGTACTTATATTCAATGTGTTTTTGTCGATTTTAATATATATTTTGCTGTTCTTCATATCACCTATAATAGCGGAGATATATAACAGACCTGAGCTTATTAATATACTCAGGGTTATGGGAATTATTATAATACCCGGAAGTATAATATCCGTACAAAATTCCTATGTTGCCAGAAATATGAAGTTTAAAATGCTGTTTATAGCTACATTTTTAGCCTCAATTATTTCAGGTGGAATAAGCGTATTTATGGCAATAAACGGAATGAAGGTATGGTCATTGGCATTTCAGCAAATAGTATATTATTTTGCATTGCTTATAATACTTGGAATAGGGATCAAGTACCTTCCAAAACTTAGCTTCAGCATGGAAAGACTCAAAACCATGTTTGACTTCGGTTCAAAGCTTCTTATTGCATCTTTGATAGATACAATTTTTACAAATATACATGGACTGATAATAGGAAAAGCATACAGTGAGGAAATGCTTGGCGCCTTTAACAGAGGTGAGCAATTCCCAAAGCTGGTGGTGACAAATCTGTCCTCAGCTATACAGTCAGTGCTATTACCTGTAATGTCAAAAAAGCAGGACAGTAAGGCGGAGATCAAAAAAATTTTACAGTCTTCCATAAAGCTCTCCACATTTGTAGTTGCACCTATGATGTGTGGACTTGCGGCAGTCAGTGACAATCTGATCTTGCTCTTACTCGGTGAGAAATGGTCATTTTCTATTCCTTTTTTACAGATGATGTGCTTTTCCTATGTGTTTTGGCCGATACATATATCAAATCTACAGGCACTTAATGCTATGGGAAGAAGCGATATTTTTTTAAAGCTTGAGATAATAAAAAAGCTTTTGGGTGTGGCAATTTTAGTTATAGGTATTCGCTACAATGTATTTATATTTGTGGGACTGAAGGCGTTTTCCGATTTGATATGTGCATTTATAAATGCCTACCCGAATGTTAAGCTTTTGGACTATAAACTAAGAGAGCAGAGTATTGATGCCTTGAAAAACTTTATACCTGCCGGATGTATGGGTGTAATCATTTATATTGCAGGTAAGTATATAGGAATAGGAGTTTTCAGTCTGCTTGTGCAAATAGTGCTGGGAGTAATTATCTATATAGCTTTGGCGGTAATTATGAAAAATGAGAACTTTAAGATGATAGTAAGTAAGGTGAGGAAATAATGAATATACTTTTGACCAGTGTGGGTAGAAGAGCATATATAATCGATTATTTAAGGGATATATATAAGGACCTTGGATTAATAGGAAATATTGTAGCAACAAATTCGGATATGAATACAACAGCTATGAGTGTAGCTGATAAGGCTTTTGAGTCACCGCTTATATATGATGAAGAATATATTCCGTTTCTACTGGAAATATGCAAAAATGAAAAAATAGATATTTTAATTTCACTCTTTGACATTGACCTTATGATACTTGCAAAGAATAAAAGCAGACTTGAGGCTTTGGGTGTAAAGGTCATTGTTTCAAATGAGGATATTATAAATATTTGTAATGATAAATTTGAAATGCTTAAATATCTTGAGAAGATAAATTTGCCTGTGCCGGAGACCTATTTGGATCTTGATAAGGCACTTGAATATGCTGATTTTCATAAAAAAACTTATATTTTAAAACCAAGATGGGGAGTGGGATCTCTAAGTATATTTGAAGCTGAGAATAAAAAAGAACTTGAAGTTCTCTATGAAAAGGCAAAGAGAAGTATTCAAAAATCTTATTTAAGATTTGAGTCAAATGCCGATATGAACAGAGCAATACTTATACAGGAAAAAATCAAAGGAGATGAGTTCGGACTGGATATTTTCAATGATCTTAAAGGCGAGAACTTAAGTGTTACGGTAAAGAGAAAATATGCAATGAGATCCGGTGAAACCGATATTGCAGAGGTTACCGAAAACAGTGAGCTTAAAGCTGTAGGAAAGAAGATAGCAAATAGCCTTTTTCATATAGGAAATCTTGATATGGATATACTCTTATCAGACGGGAAAGCCTATATAATAGATATAAATGCAAGATTTGGAGGAGGCTATCCTTTTACTCACAATGCCGGTGTAAACGAGCTGGAAGCAATTATAAGACTTTGTAGCGGCATGGAACTTAATGATTTAAGTGTTAAAAAATACGGCTGCTTTGCAAAAGAAATAACCATGGTGGAATTAAAATAGATTTGGATATATTATGGACAGTAAAGAAAGAAGTGCATATTTTTGGAATATGCTGGGAAGCCTTGTATATGCTGTTACAAGCATGCTGCTGGGTGTGGCTGTAACAAAGCTTGCAGGAGCATATGCAGGAGGAATATTTTTCTTCGGATTTTCTACATTGGGCCAGCAACTTTATATAGTTTCATACTTTGGAATGAGACCGATACAGGTTACCGATGTTTCAAATGAATACAGTTTCGGAGATTATCTGAGGCTTAGAGTTATTACCTCGGCTTTGGCTGTTTTAGCAGGCTTTGTATATACAATTATTATGACTAAAGACAGCTATGTCTTTGAAGTATACATGATTTTGTCACTGTATAAGATTTTAGACGGATTTTGTGATATATTTGAGTCTGAAATGCAAAGACAGGACAGGCTTGATATGACAGGAAAGGCAACGCTTTTCAGAACAATATTTTGTGTAGGCATATTCCTTGCTACACTTGGAGTTACAAAGGATTTAAAATTAAGTTCTTTGGCACTTCTGCCAAGTATAGTGATAGCCGCAATAATATTTGATATACTGCCTTTAAGAAGATTAGGCCCTGATAAAGTTATAAAAAAGAATTCTTATATAAGCTTAATAAATAAGAGCAAATGGCTTTTTTTAGGAGCTTTTATAGATCTTTATATCTTTGCCGCAGCAAAGTACGCTGTAAATTACAGACTAGGAGAGGAGCTAAACGGCTACTTCAGTATAATATTTATACCGACATCCATTATAAATCTGATGGCAGGCTTTATAATAAGGCCGATACTTACAAAACTTTCATTGCTGTATAAGACAGGTAACAGAAAAAAGTTTATTTCGACCATATCAAAGATTGCGGTATTTATATTTGTGGCAACTTTATTTGGAATGGGGATGGCATATACTTTGGGAATTCCTGTTTTGAAACTTGCACTTGGAAGTGTAGGAAATGCAATAGAGCCTTACAAACCGGCCTTGGTTTTGGTAATACTTGGCGGTGGACTTTATGCAATAGTAAATCTCGGATATTACTGTTTGGTTATCTTTGAAATGACAGGAGTTATATTTTCAATATATGCTGTAGGGGCAGTGTTTGCATACTTTATCAGTGATTTTTTTGTAAAGAGTTTCGGAATGAACGGAGCGGCTTTTGCATATATGATAACCATGCTGTTACTTTCAATATCATTCCTTGTTGCAGTGATTTTCGGACTCAGAAAGGTTAAAAAATGAATTTAGTAGATGTAATAATACCTACATACAAACCTGACAATAAATTTTTGGTATCAATAAAAAGACTTCTGGCTCAGACAGTGGCGCCCGGTAAGATTATTATTATAAACACAGATAAAAATGTATGGGATAAGACAGGGATAGAAGAGAAATTAAAAGAGCTTTTTGAAGAAAGCGATACTAAACTTATATTGGAGCATATAGAAAAGCAGGATTTTGACCATGGAGCTACCAGAAATTTCGGAGTTTCAAAGTCAAAGGCCGAGTATTTTGTTTGCATGACTCAGGATGCAGTCTGTTTTGATAAGAAGACTATTGAATATTTGCTGAGAGGTATGGATAAGTCTATCAAGATGACTTATGCCAGACAGGTACCGGATAAAAATGCAAATAAAATAGAGAAATTCACAAGAGAATTTAATTATCCTGCAGAGTCAATTATAAAGTCATTTAATGAAAGACAGACGCTTGGAATTAAGACATATTTTGCTTCAAATGTCTGTGCGGCATATGAAAGAGAAACTTTTGATGCTTTGGGAAGATTTGATACCGGACAGATTTTGAATGAAGATATGCTTTTTGCCTATAAGCTTATAGAAAACGGATATTTTATAAAATATGAGGCATGGGCAAAGGTAATACATTCTCATAATTACAGCGGAGCCGCGCAGTTTAAAAGAAATTTTGATATCGGGGCGTCACAGGCAAGCAATTCTCATATCTTTAAGAATATAAAAAGTGAAAATGAAGGCAAAAAAATGGTATTAAAAACCATGGAGCACCTTCTTTCCACACATTCATATATCAGTGCAATCAGGCTTATATATATAAGTGCCTGCAAATATGCGGGATTTTTGGCAGGGAAAAATTATAAGAAACTGCCAAAGAGTATTGTTAGAGCCTTTAGTATGAACAGAGAGTTTTGGAGATAGATATGGCTGATACATTGGTAATAATACCGGCGTTTAATGAAGAAAAGAATATTGCAAATGTAATAGAGCGACTTACAAATACATTAAATGATGTGGACTATGTGATTGTAAATGACGGCTCCATTGACTCTACATCCAAGATCAGCAGAGAAAGAGGATTTAATATTATAGATTTGCCGGTAAACCTGGGACTTGCAGGTGCTTTTCAAACCGGTATGAAGTATGCACACAAGCATGGCTATAAATATGCTGTGCAATTTGACGGAGACGGACAGCACAGACCCGAATACATTCCTGAAATGAGGAAAAATGTGAGGAATGTGATATAGTCATCGTTTCAAGATTTGTAAACAAGAAAAAGCCCTTTACAATGAGGATGCTCGGTTCAAGACTTATTGCTCTTGCAATAAAATTAAGTACAGGTGCTACAATCCATGATCCCACCTCAGGTATGAGAATGTATAATGAAAAGCTGATTGCTGAGTTTGCGCTTAGACTTAACTATGCACCGGAGCCGGACACAATATCCTATCTGATAAAGCAAGGCGTGAAAGTATGTGAGATACAGGGTGAGATGGATGAAAGAGTGGCCGGAATAAGTTATCTTACTCCTATAAATGCCGCCAAATACATGTTTAGAATGCTTTGCTCCATTATATTTATTCAAAGTTTTAGAGAGAAGAAGAAATAATATGACTGCTATACTAAGAATAGGTTTGATTTTGATATCAATAATGTCATTTTTTGTCATTATAAGAAAAATAAGAAAATCAAAGATAAGAATTGAGGACGGACTGTTTTGGGTGATTTTTGCCATCATACTGATAATCTTTGCCATATTCCCAAGAATAATTTATTTTATATCCGATCTGGTCGGTGCAAAATCCCCTGCAAACATAGTCTATCTGATAATAATAGGTATGCTCCTTATAAAGCTCTTCTTTATGAGCATACAGATGTCACTTCTTGAGAACAAGGTGGTGAATCTTGCTCAGGAGATGGCGCTGAAGGAGAAAGAGGATAGGGAGAGAATAGAATAATATTTTATAAATATGAAAACTTTATTAATTAAAAATAAGTTAGACTTTATAGCGAAGCGGCATTTTGTTTCTTCGCTATTTCTATGCAACACGGATATGCGGTCTGTATGCAACAGGCATCATATTTTAATCCGGAAAACGGATAAATATTAATCATAGTGTTTACCTCCTACATATAACAAAGTAATATCAATCTAATGATTTTCTTGACTCTGCTATTTCTACATTTATCTCATCCGGCGACATATTGGAAATATTATATTTCTTAGCAATCTTGCTTGCTTTTTCTAAAGCTTGATTCCTGCTGTATAAGTGTCATCTGAATTCATATTAAATTGAATAGTATTATCTTGCATATCTAAACCTCCGAATCTAAAAAAATTATAGAATAATTATAGCATATTATGTTGTATTTATATCAAGTATATTGATTTAATCAAAAATCATTGATTATAATAATTAAAAAAATACAAATTCATCATATCTAATAATTTTTGTATCTACATTTCTTATATTTTCTAAGTTAAAAAGGTTCTATTTAAAAAGTTAAAAGGGAGGTTTATGTCTGACAGGTCTATACAAAAATTCAAAGAATATATACAAAAGTTAAACCCCATTGATGACATTATATTTAGAAAGATGGCAGAGAATAAGGAGTTTTGTGAAGAAATATTAAGGACATTTTTGCAAGATTATCAGTTAAAGGTCTTAAATAATAAGTCACAATATGCTATAACTAATATAGAAAGACGCTCCGTTATACTTGATGCATATTGTGAGTTGAGAGACGGAAGGCGAGTGAATATTGAAGTTCAAAATGCTGACAATGTAAATCATCAAAAAAGAGTGAGATATTACAGTAGTGTGTTGACGACAAGCTTGATGAAAAAAGGCGAAAGCTTTGATAATGTGCCGGAAGTATGTATGATATATATTTGCAATTTTGATATATTCAAAGAAAATAAGAGCTCATATTTAATAAAAAGGGTGATAGACGGAAGTAATACGGAAGTTGACAATGGGCTTAAAGAGATATATATCAGTGCCAATATAAATGACGGCACTATATTATCTGAACTAATGGGAGTTTTTACAAAAGATGATTGTTACAGTGACAATTTTCCTGTAACATCTAAAATGAAATATGATTTTAAGTATGTTAAGGAGGGTAATAAGATGACAGATGCGATGAAAGAGTTATATGACATATTTAAAGAGGATATTGATCAGGAAGTATTAGAAAAGTCTAAAAGTAAGTGGATAAAAGAGGGTAGAAGAGAGGGTAGAAAAGAGGGCAGAAAAGAGGGTAGAGAAGAAGGTGTAATAAATACATTACTTATGCTTGTAAAAGATGGAATAATTTCCGTAGAAGATGCTGCAAAAAGAGCAAACCTAAGCGTAAGCAAGTTCCAAAAATATTTAAATGAAAAGATGTAAATGCTTTAGTAAGACTTAAGACAATGAGGACACTGTAAAAGGTGTCCTTTTTGTATGTCTTTAATTGGGTTGAGACTATGTAAGATAAAGAGGGTAATAAATAAATTTACTTACTAAATAACTTATTATCGGTGGTAATGTAAGTGAAACGCTTTATAAATATGTGCAAATAGAATACAATAAAGTCAAAGGAGCTTCCTGTATAATTTAAATGGTGGACGTTGAAAATTGAAAATACCTCAGAGTAAAATAAGACTACTGACTGGCAGGTTGGTAAATCTTATCAAACAGAGAGGTATCTACAATGAAGTATAACACACAAAATACAAAAATTGAAGCAATTACAGAAACTACTTTGGTGCTCGGAATCGATGTCGGAAGTGAAACGCATTATGCAAGAGCTTTTGATTACCGAGGAATCGAGTATTCTAAGAAACCATTAAAGTTTAGTAATGATGAGGCCGGATTCGTGACGTTTAAGGCATGGATTCTGGACATCAAAGAAAAGCATGGTAAGGACAAAGTGGTTCCAGGAATGGAGCCTACCGGCCACTACTGGTTCAATCTTGGTAAGTTCCTTCAGGACAACGAGATGAAGCCGGTTCTTGTGAATCCTCATCATGTAAAGAAATCAAAGAACTCGACGATAACAATCCGACAAAGAACGATCGTAAGGATCCGAAAGTCATAGCAGGACTAGTTAGAGAGGGACGTTACATGATCCCATACCTGCCTGAGGGTGTTTATGCAGATCTTAGAACTGCATCTAACATGAGATTTCAGCTACAAGCGGAGCTTACAAGAATTCAGAATAGGATCAGTCGTTGGTTCAATATATATTTTCCTGAATACAAAACAGTGTACGGGCAGCCGGATGCTAAAAGCGGAATGCTGATTCTTAAGGTGGCGCCACTTCCGGAAGATATCCTGACGTTGGGTATCGATGGGGTGAACCAAATCTGGCGAGATGCGAAGGTGAGAGCAGTTGGGAAAGCGAGGGCAAAGACCCTGATAGAAGCTGCTGAGCACAGTGTTGGAAGCAAAGAAGGTGAAATATCTGCAAGGATGGAAATCCGTATGCTGCTGGATGATTATGAGTCCAGAAATACTCGTCTTCAGGAAGTAGTAGCTCTGATTGAAGAGCTGGTAAAAAAGATTCCAATGGCTGAAAAGCTGTTGGAAATTAAGGGAGTAGGAATCAAGACGGTGTCGGGATTCCTGGCTGAAGTAGGCGATATAAGCCGCTTCAATAACCCAAAAGAACTGCAAAAACTTGCAGGTTTAGCATTGGTTGAGAATAGTTCGGGTAAACATAAGGGTGAGACAACAATAAGCAGACGAGGTCGAAAGAGACTAAGATATCTGCTCTTCGAGGTTGCAATGTCCCTTGTTTCAAAAAATCCGGAGTTCAGGGAACTCCACTCATACTATACAACCAGAAAGCTGAATTCATTAAAGAAGATGCAGTCGCTGATGGCTGTGGCGGCAAATCTGCTCCGTGTCTTCTTTGCAATGCTGACCAAGGGCGTGGACTATGATTCCAAAAAGCTGGTTGGTGATATAAAGAGACCGGAAGTATATCTGCAGGCAGCATAAGCGTACAATGTAATCAATACGGCGGCCGTCCTATGGGAGGTCACTAAACAAAGCAGAATGTAGCAGATAACGTCCACTGATTACAGTGCTGGTACAGGAAGCGAGTCAGTAATCAACAATACAAAGAATGAGCCGGTAGTCGGCAGGAATTGTAACCATGGGGCATGACCCCGTAAAGGAGCATAGCTGACACCCTGGTTATGGGCAGGCAGGACGAAGGAAGTTAGGACCTCTGGAGACAGAGATGATCCTGGTGGGTATAGGAGATTAGCTGCCATAGAGGGATGGGTATACACAAGGCCAGTAAAGCGAAAATCAATGACGTTTTATTTCGTGTACCCTTTTACCGCTATTTCAGTACCAGATACACTGAAATGTTTATAACTCTGGCTTATTTACTGAGACAGACAAGGTCAAAAAACCTTGAATTTTCAACAAAAAACACTTGATTATATGAGGAGGGTAATAAGATGACGGATGCAATGAAGGAGTTATATGACATATTTAAAGAGGATATTGATCAGGAAGTATTAGAAAAGTCTAAAAGCAAGTGGATAAAAGAGGGCAGAAGAGAGGGCAGAAAAGAAGGTGTAATAAATACATTGATTATGCTTGTAAAAGATGGAATAATTTCCGTAGAAGATGCTGCAAAAAGAGCAAACCTAAGCGTAAGCAAGTTCCAAAAATATTTAAATGAAAAGATGTAAATACGTTAGTATGATTTAAAACAATGAGGGGGCTGTCGGGAAATGGCAGTCATAAAAGAGGGAGGAGTAACTCAAAATGAGTCGCTCCTCCCTAAGTTTTTACATAAAAAAAGATGGCTAACGATAACCATCTTTCTCCGTTACATGTTATAATGTAACTATGCTCACAGTTAATTATTATAACGACTTTTTTGAAATAGGTCAACAGAAAATCAACTTTAGCTTCTATGAATTGAGTTTACCCAATGACGATCCAGTCTATACCCTAAAAAAAGTTATGGAGGATTTAGATTTTTCCGGACTGTTAGCCAATTGTTCGGACAAGGGAAGAACAGGGTACAACCCTATTATGATGTATGCAGTTATTACTTATGCAAATATGAGAGGAATTCGTTCTATTGATCGTATTGTAGATTTATGTGAAAGAGATATTGCTTTTATCTGGCTTACTCAAGGGAGGAAGCCTAAAGAGATGCTTTTTATGAATTTAAAGGCAAGAAACTTACTTCAGATATCCTTGATAATCTAAACTATCAATTTATGAGAAGATTACAAAAAGAAGGATTTGTAACATTAAAAGAATTGTTTATTGATGGAACGAAAATAGAAGCTAATGCTAATCGTTATACTTTTGTATGGCGTGGAAGTATTAATTATCATCTAGCAGGTCTTCTGGATTCTATCGATAAGCTTTATTCAGACTATAATTCTTTTTTACAAGATAATGGTTTTGGGGAGAAGTACGAGCTTGGAAATGCACAAATGTTTGTAATTGACGGAATTGATAAAGTTAGAGATGTTATTGAAAAGAATAGAAAAAGAAAGATTACAAAACATAAAAAGCTATCTAATAACCGTATTATAGAGATTGATAACTGCTCGCCTCTTGAAATGCTTAAGCTACAGAAAAACCTTATGGCTATTGCTGACGGAGAAGGTATTATATTTGTTAACGGAAAGGGTAAGAGAAAGCCAAAACTTCAACAACTATATGAAGAACTTGAGCATTGTGGACAGCGATTAATGAGCTATAAAGAATGCTTTGAAATTATGGGAAAAGATAGAAACAGCTATTCCAAAACTGATTTGGAAGCAACTTTTATGCGAATGAAGGAAGATCATATGCTGAATGGGCAGCTAAAGCCTGCATACAATGTACAGATAGCAGTAGAGAATTATTTTATTGTACATAGTTATGTAAGTAATGATCGTACAGACTATAACACACTGATTCCTGTCCTTGAAAAGCATAAGAAAGCATTTGGAGAAGTGCTTGAAGAAGTTACGGCAGATAGCGGCTATTGTAGTGAGAAAAATCTCTTATATCTAAAAGAAAATAAGATAGATAGTTATATAAACTACAGGATCATGAAAAACGAAAAACAAGAGCATACAGTAAAGATATAGGTAAATACTACAACATGAAGACAACAGTATTTGAGGATGAGCAAGTCTATATCTGTCATGACGGCCGTGAACTGAGACATATCAACACAGAAAAGAAAGAACAGAATGGTTATACACAAACATATGAAGTATATGGATGTTAAGACTGTAGTGGATGTGAACATAAGTCTAAAATGTTTATACAAGTATAATCCTGATAAAGATATTGATAAGAATAAAGTAATGAAGATCAATGAAGTATGGGAAGAGCTCCGAGAGAAGTCACATGCTAACATACAGAGTGAAAAAGGCATTCTGAAACGACAGACACGCTCTATTCAAACAGAAGGTCATTTTGGAGATATCAAAGAAAATGAAGATTTCCGACGCTTTAACTATCGTACTTCAGATAAGGTATATAAAGAATTTATGCTTTTTGCAATAGGAAGAAATATAAATAAATATCATCGTTTTCTCTATGCCAAACTAAAGAAATTTGAAGGAAAACTACAGGAGAAAACAGCATAGTAAAAAATGCAAAAGCAAAATTTCAGCTAAGGGAGTTTTATGCCCTAAAATAGACAGTATTATAGAAAAGTAAAATATCCTGACAAAGTCGCAAAGCCAAAATGCCTTGTATTTGTCAGGATATTTCTATTTTGTTCTGTAGGGATTAAAATTCAGTATTTCCCGACAGCCTCTTTTTTGTAGGACTTTAATTGGATTGATATGATGTACTACAAAGAGTGTAATAAAGAGTGGAATAAAGTTGTAATTTATTAAGGTTTAAAAGGAAACACAGAAGACTATTTTTTTCCATAAATAAATTGTTTATATATAAATAACTTTTACAATGACAATATATGTCTATGTTAAATAGTATATTAGGCATATAGGAGATGAGATATGAATGTTTTTTTGGAATAGGAGAGAAAGAGGAATAATAAAAAAATATGCTTAATATAATTAGAATAATAAAGAAATTATGGGATAGATATCTTGCAAAAAAATAGATATGAGAATTCTTATATTTGCAATTTTGAGTATTTATCTTATTTATCTATATATGAGTTATTTTTACACATTTTAACATATTGTATAAAGGTTTTTTTCTTGTATTAGTACAACATTAATATTTGGGAAAAATATGTCAATATGTGGGAAATTCTAAAAGAAATTTATTTACGACAAGTATCTATTTTATTCCACAATTTTTAATACTACAAAAATCTTGCCGGTAAAAAAATCTTGTTACCGCAAAAACCTGTGCTATAATAATTTAGTGATGTAGAATGGGGGTGGAATCTTAAATACATGATATAATTAATGTATTGAGATTTATTCCGCCACTTATTATTTCGAAAGAGGATGTTGATGATGCACTCGAAAGGTTAAAAAGGGTGCTTAATAAGTTTTAAAGTAAAGGTGAGAAATGACGAAGGAAGAGATTTTTGCAATAGTTGAAGAAGAAGATGTAGAATTTATCAGATTACAGTTTACCGATATTTTCGGAACTTTGAAAAATATCGCAATAACTGCAAGCCAGCTTGAGGATGCCATGGAAAACAGGATATTGTTTGACGGTTCAAGCGTAAAGGGATTTGCGCCTATAGAGGATTCGGATCTGTATTTGCATCCGGATCTTTCTACCTTTTGTATCTTCCCATGGAGACCTCAGCAGGGAAAGGTAGCAAGATTTATTTGCAATATTCACAGATCTGACGGAAGCGTATTCGGCGCGGATCCAAGAGCTGTGCTACTTGATGCATATAACAGAGCAAAGCAATTGGGACTTAATATATTTATTGAAGCTGAGTGCGAATTCTTTTTACTCAATACTGATGATGCAGGCGAGGTAAGCTTGAATGTAAAAGAAAAGGCGAGCTACTTTGATATAGGCCCTCTTGATATGTCTGAAAATATCAGAAGAGATATCGTACTTACTCTGGAAGAAATGGGAATAAATATAAAGTCTTCACATCATGAGATAGCAAAAGCACAGCATGAAATAGATTTTACCGATCAGGATGCACTAAAATGTGCCGACGCCATTCAGACATTCAGAATGGCGGTAAAGACTTTGGCAAAGAGACATGGTCTTAGCGCTTCCTTTATGCCTAAGCTTTTTGACAGTGAAAACGGAAGCGGAATGCATTTTAAGATTTCTATTTTTGACGACAATGGAAAAAATATTTTTGAAGATAGTGCAAAACTCAGCTCGAGGGCAAAATCAACAATTGCGGGAATTCTTCATCATGCAAGGGAATTATCACTTATAAATAATCCCTTGGTAAACTCTTATAAGAGGTTAAAGCCAAATTTTGATGCACCTGTGTATGTGTCATGGAGTTCAAATTCTAACAGAAGTGCTCTGCTTAGAATACCGACAGAAAGAAACAATCAGATAAAACTTGAACTTAGAAGTCCCGATTCCGCTACAAATCCATATCTTTGCATTGCAATGCTGATATATTCAATTCTTGACGGACTTGAAAATGAGATGGAACTTGAAGAAGCTATCAATGATAATATGTATTCAGATAAGAATACGATATCAAAAAGCTTCCGGATACATTAAGCGAGGCTATAGATGAATTTGAAAATTCAAGCTTTGTAAAGGAAAAGCTTGGTGCTCATATATTTAATGAGTATGTCGAGGCAAAGAAGATCGAATGGAATGAATTTAACAATACTATCACCGATTGGGAAATAAAAAAATATTTGGAAAGGTTCTAGTAAAAGGCTTGTAAAGTTTTTATAAGGAGAAAGGACAGTAATGTCAGATATAATCATTGCATTTCCAAATCCCGGTGACAGTAAAGTTTTGAGGTCCATTTTGATAAAAAACGGGTACTCAATCGTTGGAGTAGTGGCATCAGGTGCTCAGGCAATAAATCTATCTGATGATATTGATTATGGTATTGTAGTCTGTGCTTATCAACTAAATGATATGCAATATATGGAGCTGAAGGAAAATATGAATGAAACCTGTGAGCTTTTACTGGTATGTTCTCCCGGTAAGCTGGATGAGAATCCGGGTGAAGATATAAACTTTTTGCCAATGCCTTTTAAGGTTATAGAACTGGTAAAAAAGGTCGGTGAAATATCCGATAAACTTTACTATGAGAGAAAAAGGAAGAAAAGTCAGGAAGAGCGAGGAAGTAAAAACTTTCAGGCGATACAAAAAGCTAAGGAACTTTTGATAAAGCATAAGAATATGACAGAGCCCGAGGCACATAAATATTTGCAGATAAGCAGTATGAAGAACGGAGAAACCATTATCAATACAGCAAAGAAGATTTGTTTGCTATACGGAGATAAAGAATAGATATAGATGGAGAATTGTATGAAGTTTGTAAAAATGCAGGGAGCGGGAAACGATTATGTATATGTGGACTGCTTCAAAGAAAAGGTGGAAAATCCAAGTGAGATAGCTAAAAGAGTAAGTGACAGGCATTTCGGCATAGGAAGTGACGGTTTGATACTTATTTGTCCTTCAGATATAGCTGATGTAAGGATGGATATGTACAATGCAGACGGCAGCAGAGGTCTAATGTGTGGAAACGGATCAAGATGTGTTGCCAAATATGCCTATGATCATGGCTATGTGAAATCAGAAAAGTTCACTATGGAGACCGGTGCAGGTATTAAGTATATTGAAATAGAGGCTAAAAACGGAGTTGCCGAATATATAAATGTAAACATGGGCAAGGCAAAGATTACATCGGATTTCCCGGAGAAGATATTGATAAACGGGGAAGAGAAAGAATTTATAGGAGTGGATATAGGAAATCCTCATGCAGTATACTATGTAAATTCTTTGGAGGAACTTAAAGATATGAATTTGGAAAATATCGGAGAGTACTATGAGAAGCATGAAAGATTTCCTCAAAAGGTAAATTCAGAATTTGTTTATATAGAAGATAAAAATAATATTCATATGAGAGTTTGGGAGAGAGGTTCAGGAGAAACTCTTGCCTGCGGTACGGGTGCATGTGCCAGTGCATTTGCCACAATGAAGAGAGGATTATGTGAAAATTTGGTAAGAGTTCACCTACTTGGAGGGGATCTGGATATCAGTTTGGTTGATGATGAGATATACATGAGAGGCAAAGCCGAGTATGTATTCACAGGTGAAATAAACTTTTAATTATTTTGTATAATATAAACAATAAGTAAAAAAATAGCACAAGACGTTCTTTATAGATATGGTAAATTTTAAATAGAACACCTGCATACCTCTCTATGTATAGTAAAAAAATTACATAAGTAAAATAAAAAAATTTTTCGCTTTTACTATTGATTTACTCGTGATAATGCATTATTATTTATGTGAAAGTTGTTAATATCTGCTATCAGGTATTTAGAGCAGATCGGATTCGACAATTAATCGTTGTCAAATATGACAGCTGATTAATGACTGTCTCATTCTAAATTTTGTATGAGATGGTAGAGAAAAGTAATAGAGTAAAGGAGACAATTATATGATCTCAAACCAGATTCTTCAAAATACCATAGATGGTTTAAAGGTTATTACGAGAACAGAACTTTGTGTTTGTGACATTGAGGGTAAGGTTTTAGCAACTACTTTTGCAGAGGCTGATACCTACGGATTGCAGGTAAATACATTTGCAAACTCTTTGGCCGACTCTCAGGCAATAGGTGGATTCCAGTTTTTCAAGATTTTTGATGAGCATCAGCTTGAATATGTTCTCATGGTTCAGGGAACAACGGATGACACTTACATGGTGGGAAGATTGGCATCATTCCAGGTAGAGAACCTTCTTATAGCTTATAAGGAGAGATTTGATAAGGATAACTTTATAAAGAATCTCTTACTTGACAATCTACTCTTGGTAGATATTTATAACAGAGCAAAGAAATTGCATATTGAGACAAGTGTAAGAAGAGTAGTATATATTATTGAGACAAAGAATGAGAGAGATGTATCAAGTCTTGAGGCTGTAAAAGCACTCTTTGCATCAAGAAATAAGGATTTTGTTACAGCGGTTGATGAGAGAGATATCATTCTTGTAAAAGAGATGAAAGAAGGATCGGCATACGAGGATCTGGACAGAGTTGCAAGATCTGTTATTGACGAACTTAACTCTATTGGAATTTTGAACGTGACAGTTGCTTACGGAACTATAGTAAATGAAATCAAGGAAGTTTCAAAGTCGTATAAAGAGGCTAAGATGGCACTTGATGTAGGTAAGATATTCTATGCTGCGGAGAATATCGTGGCATATTCAAGACTTGGAATAGGAAGACTTATATACCAGTTACCTATACCTCTTTGCAAGATGTTTATTAAGGAAATCTTTGACGGAAAGAATCCTGAGGATCTTGATGAAGAGACACTTACTACAATCAACAAGTTCTTTGAGAACAGTTTGAATGTGTCGGAAACATCCAGACAGCTCTTTATCCACAGAAATACATTGGTTTATCGTTTGGATAAGCTTCAAAAGAGTACAGGCCTTGACCTTAGAATGTTTGAGGATGCAATTACATTCAAGATCGCATTGATGGTTGTAAAATATATGTCTTATATGGATAAACTGGGATACTAATTACAAAATAAAATTTAATAAATTAAGATATGGGGAGATTTATATCTCCCCTTTATTTTTAATGTGTGATATAGTAGTGAATAGAGAAATTGGAGGTGTTATATGTTTGAACATCGTGAAATGGATGATTATGAGAAGTATATTAATGAAAGACAACAAAGAAGATCTGATATAGGCGGATCAAGTTATAGGGATGAAATAAGACAGGATAGAAACCAAAGAAATCAAAGAAGAAAAGGAAATCTGAACGGAGTTATAGGATTTATTCTGGGACTAATGACATCTTTTATTCTTGTATATGTGGGATTTTCTTTTGCATTCAGCAATGGAAGTTTGTTTTCTTTGTTCACAAAAAGAAGTGATAAACTTGATTATAATAAGATAGAAGAAAAAACTTCGATCTTACAAGAGTATATAGACCGTTACTTCCTTTTTGATGAAGATATGACAAAGGTGGAAGACGGTATATATGCAGGTATGATGAACGGACTTGGAGATCCTTATACAGTATATTATACAAAGGAAGAATATAAGGCGCTCAATGAGGATACAGAGGGTAAATACTCAGGTATAGGTGCAGTCGTTTCACAAAATCCTAATACAAAGATCATAACCATTGTAAAGATATTTGATAACAGCCCGGCAAAAGATGCAGGACTTCAGGCTGGAGATATCATCTATAAAATTGACGGTGAAGAGATTGCCGGGACAGATATGGATATACTTGTAAAGACCAGAATCAGAGGTGAAGAAGGTACAAGTTTTACAATGACTGTGCTTAGGGGTGATGATAGAAAAGAAGTGGAACTTGAACTTACAAGAAGGTCTATAGAAGTGGAGACCGTAACAAGTAAAATGCTGGATGATAATATCGGATATATTGCGGTAAGCCAGTTTGATGCAGTTACATCAGAACAGTTTAAATCCAATATAGAAGCACTACAATCACAGGGAATGACAAAGTTGATAGTGGATCTTCGTGGAAATCCGGGTGGATTACTGGATCAGGTTGTTGATATGCTTGATTATATTTGCCTAAGGGATTAGTTTTATACACAGAAGATAAGTACGGAAAAAGAGAGGAATATTATTCAGACGGAACTCATGAAGTAAATATTCCTATGGCAGTTCTTGTGAATGAAAACTCTGCATCCGCATCAGAGGTTTTCACAGGTACATTCAGAGATTTTGAGAGGGGTACTGTGGTAGGAAAAACCACCTTTGGAAAGGGTATAGTACAAAATGTACTGCCATTAGGTGACGGTACAGCAATAAAGATAACTACACAGCATTACTATCCGCCATCAGGTTATGACTTGCATAAGGTCGGAATAAAGCCTGATGTAGAAGTTGATTTAAATGAAGGTGCGGAGATTGGAAGCGATTCAGACAATCAGCTCAGTACAGCTATTGATATATTAAAGAATGAGGAATAAAAATGGATTTTCATTTTCTTGAGGGCTTAAAAACAGCCGCTGATTTAAAAAAAGAAAAAGAAAATATGAAAAATATTAAAGCAGATATAATGTCTGCTTCAGATACTGAAGATAAAAAGGCTATTTATAAATACTTCGACGGAGAGGCTATTATAGATAGCCTTTCTATGTCTGCGGAAGTTGCAAAGAAGGCAAAAGAACTGATTAAAAACGGTCAGATAAGGCTTTCCGATGTTAGAGATGATATTATATCTTTTGAAAAAATATCCGGATTTTATGAGAAAAATCCGGATGTATACGGAAAGGTAATTGCAAAAGTAGAATCATCAGATAATTGTGAAGTAGATATTGAGTTTAGCAAAGACAGACTTAAAAAGGCATATTGTAGCTGTTTCAGATGCTTTGATAAGAATCGAATGAGTAGCTATTTAAATGACAAAAAAAATTGTGAGCATGTTGTTGCGACGGTATTTCTTTTAAACGCATACCTGGACAGCCATGAACTTGGAGATGAAACCAATTATTTCGGTGAATCGCTACTTTCTTATTTTGATTCTGATACGGAATATGACAAAGAGCCTGTAAGGATAGTTCCAAAACTTATACTGTTTGATAAGGCGGAATATACAGACGGATTATACATACAATTTAAAATTGGAAGAAAGAAACTTTTACAGATAAAAAACTATAAAAATTTTGTTGAGGCATTAAGAGAGAACCAAATATATCCGCTTGGAAAAAATGACAGCGTAAAGCTTAGCTATGAGGCGTTTGAGAATGAAAGCATAAAATATGTTAAGTTCATTGAGGAAATGGTGGACCGAGAGGCTGCTATCAGCTACAGGCTGCTTGATTACGCAAAAACCGGTTTGAATGTGTCAAAAATATCTGTGGACGGCTCAAATATAGATGAGATTTTCAATTTACTGGTCGGTGAAAAAGTAGAATTGATAAAGGAACATATTCGAACAAAATTAACTGAAGAGATAGAACTTAGGGACTTCAATGAAAAAATAGATATAGTAATAAATCCGATATATGACAGAGGACAGTTTGCAGGAATAAGTTTGAAAGTGGACTTTCCGGTATTTTTTGAGTCAAACAGTTATATATACTGTATTAGAGATAATTATCTGAACAGATGTGATGAGAATGTTTTAAAAATATTTAAAGCATTAAAGATATCTGAGCATGGATATCAGGATATAAAAATCGGAAGAAGAAATATTGGCAGGTTTTATTCCAATGTATTGCCAAGTATAAAGGATTATGCGAATATAGTAGATAATGCGCCTGAAGCGATAAGTTTTGTTCCGGACAATGCGCAGGTAACATATTATCTTGATATGGAGGGTAATGCTGTAGTAGGAAGAGCGGAGGCGTCTTATACCGGTGGAAGAGTTGATATCTTATCCGGAAAAGTACTTGAAAGAAATGATAATGAACTTTTAAGAAATCAAAAGCAGGAAGAAAAGGCAATAGAGGTTTTAAGAAGGTTTTTGCCATATGACAATAATACTAATTTTCTCTCGACCTCTACAGAGGATGAGCTTTACGAGCTGAAAGTTTCCGGTATTGATGCATTAAATAAATACGGTAAAAGTTCTTGGAAGTGAGGCATTTAATAATATAAGAGTATATAAAAAGCCTTCTACCGGAATGGGAGTGTCGGTAAAGTCAAATCTTTTGCAACTGGAGTTCTTATCACAGGATATGAGTGCGGAGGAGCTTGCAAATATTGTAACAAGCTATAGAAAGAAGAAAAAAATACTATCGCTTAAAGACCGGAGCTTTTATAGATATGGATTCGGAGTATATGGAAAGATTTAATGAAATGCTTAATGTTTTGGAAATATCTTCAAAAGATTTAAGAACAGGTGCACTGACTGTACCTTTGTATCGCTCGCTCTATATAGATGAAATGATGGAGACGCATGAAGATCTTGTAGAAAGAAGAGATGAAAGCTTCCGTAATCTTATTGAAAAATTTGACAATATAAAGTCTATGGATTTCACACCTCCAAAAGAGGTGGAAAATACTCTAAGAAGCTATCAAAGAGAAGGTTTTAAGTGGTTACGTTCTGTGGAAGAGCTTGGATTTGGAGGAATTTTGGCAGATGATATGGGACTTGGAAAGACACTGCAGATCATAGCTCTTTTAATAGATGCAAAAAAGAATGGAAGACTTAAAAAAGCACTTATAGTATGTCCGGCATCTTTGGTATATAATTGGAGTGAGGAAATATCAAAATTTGATACAGAAGGGAAGCTTAGTGTATCTGTTCTTGCCGCTACCAGAGAAGAAAGACAAAAAAGTCTTGAGGAACATGACGGTGTGGATATTTATATAAGTTCTTATGATACTTTAAGAAGAGATATCAGCTTATATCATGATATGAAATTTTCTCATCAGATAATAGATGAGGCACAGTTTATAAAAAATCAAAATACCGGAGTTGCAAAGGCTGTAAAGACTGTAAAGGCAAATGTAAAATATGCTTTGACAGGAACACCGATTGAGAACAGATTAAGTGAACTTTGGAGTATTTTCGATTATATAATGCCGGGATTTTTGTACAGCTACAATTCATTCAGAACCAAATATGAAAATACAATAGTAAAAGACGGTAATGAGGACAGTGCAAAATTGCTCTCAAAGTTGATCAGTCCTTTTGTACTCAGACGACTTAAGTCGGAAGTGGCAATGGATCTGCCTGATAAAATCGAAGAAATCAGAGTATCAAGATTTGATAAAGAGCAACAATTAGCATATGATACTGAACTTACCAAGCTAAAGAAGGTATTATATGGGGATAGAGAGTATAACAGTACAAAAATGATAATTCTGGCTGAGATCACGAAGCTCAGACAGATATGCTGTGATCCCCGATTAATCTTTGATGATTACAGCGGAGAGTCGGCAAAACTTGAAACTTGTATAGATCTTGTAAAAAGTGGAATAGAAGCCGGACATAAGATACTTTTATTTTCGCAATTTACTTCAATGTTTGATATAATCAGTAAGAGATTTGAAAAAGAAAATATAAGCAACTATGTTATTACAGGTTCTACAAGTAAAGAAAAAAGAATCAAGCTGGTTAATGACTTTAATAATGACGATACCAATGTATTTCTTATTTCTTTGAAAGCGGGAGGTACAGGGCTTAATCTGGTAGGTGCCGATATAGTTATTCACTATGATCCGTGGTGGAATTTTGCGGCACAAAATCAAGCTACAGACAGAGCCCACAGAATCGGACAAAAGAATAAAGTAACGGTTTACAGGCTGATTGCAAAAGGAACAATAGAGGAGAAAATAGTTAAACTTCAAGAGACAAAAAAGGATTTGGCTGACAGGGTACTAAATTTTGAAGAGGGAGTATCTTTAGCCAATATATCTAAAGAGGAATTACTTGAGCTCTTGGGTTAAGTATTAGATAGGGGGAATTATGATAGGAGGTACTATGGGAGAAGACGTAACAATTAAGGAACTTATAAAGGAATTAAAACTGGAAAACTTTACACCTGATATAGATACGGAATCTATTATTGTAAAGCATCCGGATATAAACAGACCGGCATTACAGCTGGCCGGTTTCTTTGATCATTTTGACAGTGAAAGAGTTCAGATAATAGGTAATGTGGAGAACGCATTTATTCAGACATTAAATGACGAAAAGAGAAAGGAAACTTATGATAAGTTGCTTTCATATAAGGTTCCATGTGTACTGTATGCAAGAGGAATAAAGCCGGATGAGGATATGATTTCTTACTGTGTACATTATGGTGTGCCATGTCTCGGTATTGAGCAGTCTACAACTTATATTACCGCAGAGCTTGTAAGATGGCTTAATGTACAATTGGCTCCGGTGATTTCCATACATGGTGTTTTGGTGGATGTATATGGTGAAGGTGTACTTATAACCGGAGACAGCGGTATAGGAAAGAGCGAGGCGGCTCTTGAGCTTGTAAAGAGAGGACACAGATTAGTATCTGATGACGTTGTAGAAATCAGAAAGGTATCACAGCAGACTCTGGTTGGAACAGCACCTGATATAACCAAGCATTTTATAGAGCTTAGGGGAATAGGAATTATAGATGTAAAGGCACTTTATGGTGTACTTAGCGTTAAAGATACTCAGTCTATAGATTTGGTTATTCAGCTGGAGGATTGGGTACAAAATAAGGACTATGACAGACTTGGTCTTGAGGACAATTATATAGAATACTTGGGTAATAAGGTGGTATGTCATGTATTACCTGTAAGACCGGGTAGAAACCTTGCAATTATTGTAGAGACAGCTGCTGTAAATCATAGACAAAAACAGATGGGTTATAATGCGGCGCAGGAGCTTTACAACAGAGTTCAGGCAAATATAGCCGGAAAAGATAATTAAACAGAGTGGCGGAGATAGAATTCAAATGGATTTTAAAAGCATCCTTGGAAAAAATTGTAAAACAGGCGAGCTGTTAAAAGAACATACAACATTTAAAGTAGGAGGAGAATGCAGATTTTTCCTGACACCTGCTACTGAAGAGGAACTTAAACTTTGCATGGATATAGTAAGAAGAGATAATCTGAAATATTATATACTTGGCAAAGGTAGCAATATATTGGCAGATGACAGAGGTTATGACGGAGTTATTATATCCACTGTTTGTTTAAATAACGATATTAAACATGAAGGTACCGTTATAGAAGCAAGTGCAGGTATGGGACTTGATAAGATAAGTGATTATGCTATGGAAAATTCACTTACAGGATTTGAATTTGCCTGTGGTATACCGGGAAGTCTTGGTGGCGCAATAGTTATGAATGCAGGTGCCTACGGCGGAGAGATGTCAAATGTACTGATGGAAGTAAAGGTGCTTTGCCCTGACGGAAGCATTAAATGGAAAGATGTTTCGGAACTTGAACTCGGTTACAGAAAGAGTAATATTTTAGCAAATAAGGAAATAGTACTGGCTGCAAAGCTTAAACTTGCATATGGCAATAAGGATGAAATAAGAGCACAAATAGAGGATTTAAACAATAGAAGAAGTGACAAACAGCCGCTGGAATACCCAAGTGCAGGTTCCACATTTAAGAGACCTGAAGGGTATTTTGCAGGTAAACTTATAGATGATGCCGGACTTAGAGGATTCAGACTTGGCGGTGCGGCGGTATCTCAAAAACACTGTGGCTTTGTTATAAACTATGACAATGCCTCATCAGACGATATAAAGAATCTGATAGAACATATCAAGGCAAATGTATATGAGAAATTTGGTGTAAAGCTGGAATGTGAAGTAAGGATGATTTGATATGAAGATGGTCATTGTAACAGGGATGTCGGGTTCGGGTAAGACTGTTGCATTAAAGATGTTTGAGGATTTCGGGTATTATTGTGTCGATAATTTGCCTGTTGAGCTTTTATTAAATTTTGTAGATTTGACAATTGAATCTGAAAGAGGAATGAATGGTATAGCTCTTGGGATTGATATAAGAAGTGGACTTAACGGATTACAGGAAGTGTTTGATGAACTCAGTCATAAAAAAATCAATATGGAAATTCTTTTTCTTGAGGCTGATGATGAAACTTTGATAAAGAGATATAAAGAGACGAGAAGAAATCATCCTTTAGCTGCAGAAGGCAGATTGATAGACGGAATAAATCTTGAGAGACAAAAACTTGCCTTCTTAAGAGAGAGGGCGAATAGAATACTTGATACCGGTAGATTTCTGACAAAGGAGTTAAAGCAGGAGCTTAAAAAAATATATATTGACGGAAAGTCTTTCAACAATCTTTTTGTTACAGTGCTTTCATTTGGATATATGTATGGTATACCTGAGGATCCGGATCTTTTATTTGATGTCAGATTTTTACCTAATCCTTTTTATGATCAAAATCTCAGACTTAAAACCGGTGAAGAAAAGGAAGTTGCGGATTATGTTTTTCAAATAATGACGCCGATATATTTCTTGATAAGCTGGATGATATGATAAACTTCTTGATACCCAGATATATTGATGAGGGTAAGAGCGCTTTGGTAATAGGTATAGGATGCACAGGCGGACAACACCGTTCGGTAGCTATTGCTGCGGCTCTTAAAGAAAGACTTGATAATATAGAGGGTATCGGTGTCAGACTGGAACACAGAGATATGGGCAAAAATATTTCACGAATTTCACAAAGATAGGAGAACAGATGACATTTTCTTCAGAAGTGAAAAATGAAATCGCTAGGATAATTCCTACGGTTAGGCATTGCATACTTGCAGAAATTTTGGCAATTGTTTACTTCATTGGTACTGTTTCTTTATCACAAAATGGTGAATTGTCTTTAAAAATAAACACTGAATTTTCAGGACTTGCCAGAAAGTACTTTACATTAATAAAAAAAACATTTAATATAAATACAGATGTAGTGATAAGCAATAGTACTTTGGTTAGGCGTAAACGTCTATATTCTGTGAGTATTGTAGACAGTGCAGGAGCCAAAGAGGTGCTTAAAGCTATAAAGCTTCTTAAAAATCAAGAGTTGATGGATAATTTGCCGCTTGGCAGTAATACGGTTTTACTGAATTCATGTTGTAAAAAGGCCTTCTTCAGAGGAGCATTTCTTTCCTCGGGCTCTATAACAGATCCTGAGAAGGGATATCATCTTGAGATAGTATGTTCAACTATGGAGGATGCACTTGTTTTAAAGGAATTGATGGAAGACCTGTCACTCTTACCAAAGATTACCGTAAGAAAAAAAGCTTATGTAGTATATATAAAGGACAGTGAGCAGATCTCATTGGCACTTGGTCTGATGGAAGCACCTACATCGCTTATGAGTTTCGAAAATATTCGAATCTTAAAAGGAATGAGGAACGACGTGAATCGAAAAGTGAACTGTGAGACTGCAAATATTAATAAACAGTTTCTGCATCACTTTCTCAACTGGAGGATATACAACTTATTAAAGAGATGATGGGACTTGATAAATTGACATCAAATCTGGAGGCGGTAGCCAATGCCAGACTGGAAAATCCTGATGCTTCGTTGGTGGAACTTGGAAATATGATTAGTCCACAGCTCGGGAAAAGTGGGGTTAATCATAGGTTGCGTAAACTCTCAGATATCGCAAGTCGTTTAAGAGAACAAGTGAGGAGAGAAAATGGTTAGGAAGTCAGTTAAGGTTGCAATTGATGCAAGAACTGAAGCCAGACCGGTAGCTATGCTAGTACAGGTGGCCAGCCAGTTTGAAAGCAGGATTTATGTTGAAAGTGGTACTAAAAAAGTAAATGCAAAAAGTATCATGGGCATGATGACATTGAAGTTTGGTGATGGCAAAGAGGTATACATATCAGCAGACGGTAATGATGAGGAACATGCCGTGAACGAGATGGAAAAATATTTGACTTCAGCAGCTATATAGGTTGAAAGAATATATTGCATTTATCGGGTATGAAACGCTTGGATCAAGGACTCTAATTTTGTATAAACCGGTAAGGTTAAGATAAATTACCTTATAAAAATACAGAGTTAGAGTCTTTTTCCTATGTTATTTTAAAATAACTCTTGCATTCTTATAAAAAAGAGTGTATTATTATGCAATAGTAATCGATAAATATACAAATGGAGGATATCTATGAAGAAGAAAATATTAGCATTAGTTATGACAGGATTGATGGCAACAAGTTTAGTAGCATGTGGCGGTTCAAAGACTGCTGAGACAAAGGCTGCAAATGAGGGTGCGGCAGATACAGCTTCAGGGGAAGTAAAAACTATAAAGTCAGGAAAGCTTATTGTGGCAACAAATGCGGAGTTTCCTCCATATGAGTACCATGATGGTGATGAGATTGTAGGTATAGATATGGAGATTGCTGATGCTATAGCAAGCAAGCTTGGACTTGAAGTTGAAGTGGAGGATATAGCATTTGATGCAGTTATTCTTGAGGTAACATCAGGTAAGGCGGATGTAGGTATTGCAGGTATCTCTGCTACAGAGGAGAGAAAGCAGAGCGTGGATTTCTCTGATTCATATACAACATCCAAGCAGCTTATCATTGTAAAAGATGATTCTACTATAGCTTCAGCTGCAGATCTTGAAGGAAAGACACTTGGTGTACAGACAGGTACAACAGGAGATCTTTGGTAAGTGATATAAAGGATGCCGTACCTGAGCGTTATGCAAAGGGTATGGATGCGGTTCAGGCGCTCAGCCAGGGTAAGATAGATGCAGTTGTTATTGACAGTGAGGTAGCTAAGAAGTTTGTTGATGAGACAAGTGGTCTTAAGACTTTAGATGAGGCATATGCAGAAGAAGAATATGCTATTGCAATCAAAAAAGGTAATACAGCACTTTCAGATGCGGTTAACAAGGCGCTTTCAGAGTTAAAGGCTGACGGAACAGTGGACAGCATTATTGCAAAATATATCAAGGCCAATTAATATGTTTGAAGAGTTAAAATCGCAGTTTATTTTAAATTTTATAACGGATGACAGATGGCTGTCACTCATAAACGGACTTGTAGTCACATTAAAGATTACATTCTTTGCCGTAATCCTTGGTTTTATACTGGGGTTTGGAGTGGCTGTTGTAAGAAATGTATACGATAATACAAAGAAGTTGAAGTTTTTAAACTTCCTTTGCAATATTTATCTTACAGTTATCAGAGGAACACCTGTAGTAGTTCAGCTCCTTATAATATACTTTGTTATATTCAGCTCTGTAAGAATAGATAAAAGCTTTGCCGCAATACTGGCATTCGGTATAAACTCGGGAGCGTATCAGGCGGAAATATTCCGTTCGGGTATAAACTCCGTTCCGAAAGGACAGATGGAAGCCGGAAGAAGTTTGGGATTCAGTTATCCTCAAACAATGATAAATATAATAATGCCTCAGGCTATAAAGAATGTATTGCCTACTCTTGCAAACGAGTTTATTGTTTTGATGAAGGAGACCTCAGTAGCAGGCTATATTGCTTTGGAAGATCTTACAAAGGCAGGAGATGTTATAAGGAGCAGAACATACTCGGCAATGATGCCTTTCCTTGCAGTTGCTCTACTCTACCTTATCATGGTAATGTTATTTAGCTATTTGGTAAAATTACTTGAGAGGAGGTTGGCTAGAAGTGGTAGGTAAAAAACTTATTGAAGTAAGAAATTTAAGCAAGCATTTTTATAAAAAGCAGGTGTTAAAAGATATATCACTTGATATAAATAAAGGAGATGTGGTGTGCCTTATCGGTCCTTCCGGTTCGGGTAAGTCAACATTCCTTAGATGCTTGAACAGGCTTGAGGAAGCAAACAGCGGTGAGATATTGTTTGAAGGTACGGACATATGCAAAAAAGATGTAAATATAGATTTACACCGCCAGAAAATGGGAATGGTTTTTCAGCAGTTTAATCTTTTCCCACATATGACAGTGCTTAAGAATTTAATCATAGCACCGATGAAGCTTCAAGGAGTCGATGAAGAGTCTGCAACGGAGTATGCAATGAGCCTTTTGGAAAGGTAGGACTTGCAGACAGAGCAAATGAATATCCTTCAAAGCTCTCAGGCGGACAGCAGCAAAGAGTTGCTATAGTCAGAGCGCTTTGCATGAAGCCTGATGTAATGCTCTTTGACGAGCCTACTTCAGCTCTTGATCCCGAGATGGTAGGAGAAGTACTTACAGTTATGAAGGATCTTGCACAGCAGAAGATGACCATGGTAGTGGTAACACATGAGATGGGCTTTGCTAGAGAGGTGGCAAACAGAGTGGTTTTCCTTGATGAAGGTGAGTTTGTGGAAGAGAACGCACCGGAGGAATTTTTCACAAATCCCAAAAATGAAAGACTGAAGACCTTCCTTAGTAAGGTTTTATAAAATCTTTTGTAGAATAGTTTAATAGATTTTCGATTATCTCTTTAGAAATTCTTAAATGCCGGTATAGCCCGTAACTTCGGGCTTCTCCGGCTTTTTTCATATCGGAAGAACCTTACATATACTTTTATATCCCCTTGTGTTTTCACGGTCAAAGTAGTATAAGCAGTAGTAAAATACCTGTCTACTACTAAGCGGCAGCTTCGACTTTCTCCGTGTTTACCACTTTGATTTCCGCCTTTGCTTCCAGTCTGTCCATTTTCTCTTGTGCGGAATGGAATGTATCGTGGGCGTAATAGTTCAGCGTCATAACGATATTAGCGTGTCCCATGATGTACTGTAATGCTTTAGGGTTCATTCCCGCATTTGCCATTCTGGTGCAGAACGTGTGCCGCTCCATGCACCGGGCCACGTCTACGGAACGCACCATGCCTTGTTTCTATTGAAGTATCAAGATCGCTTCTAAATAGTCCACCCCGGACGCATGGAGTTTATCATAGGCGGGCATAATCACATACTCCAATTTTGGCTTTCTTGTTGGATGTGGTATAGTTTTTCATATAGCCCCTTGTGTGCCAACAGCTCCTTGTGAGTGCCATGTTCAACAACTGTTCCATCCGCTAGAACCAATATCTGATTCGCATTAACAACTGTTCTTAGACGATGAGCAATCATAATAACTGTCTTTCCCTCCACCAGTTTTGCAATCGCCTTTTGGATTTCTCCCTCATTCTCTGGGTCAAGGGAGGCCGTCGCCTCGTCGAGCAGAATAACAGGTGCGTCTTTTAAAAGAGCGCGGGCAATAGAAAGGCGCTGCCGTTCACCACCAGATAGGGTAGAACCATTTTCGCCAATCATAGTTTGGTAGCCATCAGGTAGCCGTTCAATGAAGTCTTGACAACAGGCTGCTTTTGCCGCCTCCATTACTTCTTCATCTGTGGCATTACTACGGCCAAGACGAATATTTTCCATTACTGTGTTGTTAAACAATGTAACATCTTGAAATACAATCGAAAAATTTTTCAAATAGGTTTCTGGGTCTACGGATGTTACATCAACGCCGCCAAGTGAAATTTTACCTTTGGAAGGGTCCCAGAAACGAGCAGCCAGCTTGATAGCTGTACTTTTCCCGCCACCGGAAGGCCCAACAAGTGCTGTGATCTCACCCTGCTTTGCGGTAAAACTTACATCTTTCAGAACAGTTTCCCCGGTCTTATACGCAAAAGCCACATTATCGAAGTTAATATCATATCCGTTATATTGTGCAGTTTCACTTCCATTCTGAACAGGATATTCCGTGATCTCTCTGGTACGTTCTACTTGAAGCATGGTATTAAAGACTGCTGCAAGATTTCCAAGTGCGCCGGACAGAGGTTCAAAAATCCGGGAAGCCGCAACAAGAAAAACCAAGAAGGTCATAAAATCCAAACTCCCGGACGTAAGCAGAGTGCCACCTACAACAACTGTTGTAGCAATTCCTAACTTTAAAATCATTTGAGAAGCAGTTACACACATACCTGTGATAGCTTCACTTTTTACTGTTTCCGTTTCCAAATGATCGAGTTTGTCATCCAAGCTCTGCATATAACGAATATTCATATCGTTTGCACGAATATCTTTAATATTGTCAATGCACTCTTGTATTCCATTCGCACAGTCCAGAGTAGCTTCTTTGTGCTTTTTACTATATCGTTCCTGCAATTTTTTTGTAGAAATACAGAGCAGAAAAGCAACAGGAGCTACCCAAAGCAATGCCAGCCCCATACGCCAGTCCATAATCAATAAAGCAACCGCAACAGGAACGATAGAGAATACAGCACCAAACAATTCTGGAATGTGCCTTGAAAATGCCTTCTCCATATCCGCACAGTCTGAAAGAATTGTTGTTGTTAGATCTGAAAGGTCACGTTCACCAAAGAATGACAAAGGCAGCTTTCGTAATTTTTCAGCAATACTAATTCTCCGGGCTGCACTTTCCGAGTAGGACGCTAAAAAGGAGGAATTTAACTGTAAGTATTCCAGTCCATAAATAATCACAAGAATTATTAGACTTAGGCCGATATAGACCCAAATCCCCATGCTCTGAACAGAAATCCCCATCAAAGGCAGAATCCATTGACGCAACAGTATATAGATTAGGCACATCGGAAGCAGCAGACTTAAATTGGTTATGGTGTAACACCAGATTGCTTTATTCAAGTCTTTGGCACCTTGTTCACTAAGGGCGAAAATACGTTTTAACCATCCTGTCATACTGCCACCTCCTTTACTACTTTCCATTCAACAGAGCTTTGGTAATCAGCCCACATTTTTGCATACAGGCCATTTTTCGCCAGTAGTTCATTGTGAGTTCCTTGTTCCTTGATTTCTCCTTCTTCAAGGACGATGATTTTATCTGCGTTTTTTACCGTAGAAAGACGGTGTGCAATCATTACAACCGTTTTTCCTTTCATCAATGTTTCAAATCCTTTTTGTATTTGGTGTTCGTTCTGTGGATCAGCAAATGCCGTCGCTTCATCGAGGACAATGATAGGAGCGTCTTTCAAAATGGCTCTTGCTAAGGTTATACGCTGCTGTTCACCACCGGAAAGATACACACCTTTTGTTCCTATAACTGTCTGTAAGCCATTTGGCATTTTATCAATAATATCCTGACACATGGCGGCTTTAACCGCTGCTTGTATTTGGTCGTCTGTGGCCTCTGGCCTTGCCGCCCGGATATTATCTAAGAGGGTTGTTTTAAAAAGGTGATTGTCCTGAAAAACGAATCCGACAAGTTTTAGCAATTCGGAAGATTGAATATTACGAACATCTACGCCACCAATTTTTACAGCCCCTTGCTCGGTGTCCCAAAACCGAGGAATCAAACTGGCTACGGTGCTTTTGCCTCCACCGGAAGGGCCGACTAAAGCAAGCGTTTTTCCTTCAGGAACAACAAAGGAAATGTGATTAACCGCAGGGTTTTCGGCTCCCTGATAAGTAAAGGATACATCTTCAAAAGAGATTGTATTATTTGGGGGAGATTGGGGGCTTTCTGTTTCTTTCAATGCTTCCTCATTGATAATTGCTTTAATGCGTCTCATGGCGTCCTGTGCTCTCATTGTCTGATCGCTAGACCAAAGGATTTTATTAAAAGCAGACGCACACAACGGAGTAAACAATATGTAAAAAATAAAATCCAACATAAAAGCCGATGGGTTAGCAACACCAGCAATCAATAGAATCCCCGCAGGGATTAAAAAGGCAAAGCTGGCGTTAATGCAGACGGTATAACCGCACATTGGTTTTGTTGTCAGCACCGTGTAAGCAACCGCCCATTTCTTGTAAGATTGTATAGAATCGTGGAACCGCTTAAAGGAAAAAACACTCTGCTGAAAGGTCTTGACAACTGGAATACCACGCACATACTCTACCGCGTGAGCGTTCATATCTCCCAATGCAGACTGATATTTCTGCATATTTTCCATAAGAGACGGCCCCATCATAGCAAACATAAAAAACAGACTAATACATAAAGGAATAAGGCTAATCAGCCCAAGCCGCCAATCAAAACAAATAATAAGACTACTGCCGCAACCGGAGTTACTTTGGCCGCTGTCAGATCGGGGAGTTGGTGTGCCAAATATCCTTCTGTTTGAGAAGCACAATCATCAATTTCTCTGCGGATTTTTCCGCTATTGTGAGATGTAAAATAGCCTAAAGGCAATGAAATCAAATGATGGAGTGCCACGGAGCGCAGATTTTTTGCGGTGCGAAATGCTGCAATATGCGTACACATTAACCCAATAAAATATACGGCCATACTGGAGGCGGCAAATGCGACAGCCAGCCAGCCCCATTTTCCAACTTCAATCTGTGATAAATCTGACAGATTAGAAAAAACATCTTTTATGGCAAACCAGATACAGATAAATGGGATAACCGCCAATACAGCACTTATTCCAGCTAAGACACACCCGATTACAGATAGTGAACGATAATTACCTGCATATTCAAGTAAATCTTCTTTTTGTGGTTTCTTATTCATAAAATATCTCTCACCTCGCTATTCCAAGAAGTTCAGGCGTGACAGATTGCCACGCCGTCCCTTCTTTATGCTTCCAATTTAGAAAAATGCTTTTTGAACAGGGTATAGCCTAAAAATCCGCCGATAGCCGCTAAACAATCGTTGCCAACAGGCATACAATAAACATCGGGCCACTCACAAAGTCTACCAGAGATTGTGCAAATTCAAGGTCTGTTCCCTGACGAACCATAGAGTTCATAAACATTTCTGTTCCAAGAATCATATACAACGCCTGGCCAAGCCAGAAGCTGCAAATGAATACGATATACCCAATCAGGTTCCACAGCTTGTTTGTGTATTTACCAACCGCACTGATGATTTCAGCAAAAATACCACCGATGAACAATCCGAGAGCTGACGGCCATGTAATACCAAGGCAGAAAGCAATGAGAGCAACCAGCGTACACATAAGAAGAACGCTGCCTTTGCGCGGAACTTTTGCACGGACATACATATAAATAATTCCACAGGGAACAGCACCTACGCCATGTGTGAAAAAGAATGTAACAGGGGTGCTTCCGAGTACCGCTACCGTTACCAACATAACTGCAAAAAACAGCACTGAAAAAATGGCGATGAATATAACATCTTTGAGTTTCATTTTTTGAGACATTGTAATACCTCTCCTTTACTTTTGATTTATTTTGAAAAACTCCTGCAATGCAGGCAGAATTTCCACAGTCAGCCGGACATCTTCCCGGATGGTTCCCTGATCGAGCCATAGCACACGGTCACAAGTATTCAAGAGAAATTCATAGTCATGTGTGATAACAAAGGTGGTTTTTCCTTCCGTGCGGAGATCGTTTAATAATGCACTCACACGATTCATATTTTCCAAATCAAGCCCGCTTGTCGGTTCGTCCAAGAAGAAAATATGGGTATCCTGCATAAGTGCTGCGGCGACAGAAAGCCGCTGCTTTTCCCCTCCAGATAATAAAAGGGGATGGTATTCTCGTTTCTCTGTTAAATTGAGGCGTTCAAGTAACTGTTCAGCACGCACTCCATCCGCCTCTGTTTTTTTTCGCCCAAAAGAGATGCGGAGTTCTTTTTCTACGCTGTCAGCAAATAACTGATAACCGGGCTCCTGCATTACAAGGTAAATTTTCCCGGCCCGTTGTTTAGGGGATAATGACGTTCCATTTACAAAAATCTTACCGGCAGCCTCTTTTAACAAGCCGCACACACATTTTGCAAAGGTGGATTTGCCTTGGCCGTTACGCCCTATAATTCCTATAACCTCACCTACATTGGCCGTCGTAGAGATAGAAGTGATCAACGGTTCATGTTTTGAATAATTTACAGCCAAGTTCTGTGTAGCAAGAATCTCCGCAGTTTTACTTTGATGTGCCGCCTTTATGCAAAGCCGTTCAAGGAATACGGATCTCAAGCCCATATTCTTACGCTCGTTGTCGGTGAGTGCGAGAAAATCATTCTTTAAATAGTCTTGAATAATCGAGCCATTTTTCATATAAACAATCCGATCAGCCAAATCACGAAGATACGCAATCCGGTGTTCAGCAATAATGATGGTCTTTCCCTGACTTTTTAAAAGGGCAACGATTTTCTTTAACCGTTCTGTGACTTCCATATCCAGGTTAGCAGACGGTTCATCCATTACATAAATATCCGGGTTCATAGCATATACGGAAGCGATTGCTACTAATTGCTTTTCGCCGCCGGATAAAGAAAAAATATCTCGGTTTAATAGATTTCCCATTTCCAAATCACGGCTTGCATTTGTGACACGCTCTAAAATCTGTTCATGGGAGATACCAATATTTTCGCAGCCAAAAGCAATTTCGCCGGTGGTGTCCACGTTAAAAAACTGACTACGGGGATTTTGAAACACGGAACCAACTTTTTGAGACAGAGAACCATCTTTGTATTCAGTGACAGCTTTTCCTTCAATCAGCACTTCTCCATCTATTCTTCCCTCATAGAAAGAAGGAACTAAACCGTTAATCAGTCTGGTTAAAGTCGTTTTGCCACAGCCACTAAGTCCCACCAGCAGGACACATTCACCCTTGTTGATGTGCATACTGACATGATCGAGTGCTTTTTCTTTTTTTTCTCCATAGGAGAAAGACACGTCTTTTATATCAATCAAAGTATCACCCCCAATTTGGGAAGATAGGCTACCAGTAGTAATAGAAACAGCAAAATAAACAACGCTACATCTGCCCAGCCTATTTTCAATTTATAATATGAGGTTCTCTGTTGCGTAGCTTCAATTCCACGGGTCAATGCCGCCGCGGAAAGTTCATCTGAAACGATAGAAAGTCTTGAAATTAGAGGAACTAAAACAAATTCTGTTGTGGCTGCGGGGTGTAATATACTATTTTTTATATTCAAAGGAATCCCCCGAACAAGCATTGCACTTTTGATACTCCTAAATTCTTCCGCAATCGTCGGGAAAAACCGAAGAATAACTGCAACACTTACAATTAAGACTTTCGGACAATGCCATTTTTGCAAACCACAGATCAGTTGGCCGGATGGTGAGTGAATAAGCAATTTTGCCGCCATAAAAACAGGGAACATTTTGCGAATCAGAAGCAAAAATGCGCCAATCGCCACAGCTGCTTCACCGCCTATTATCCCCATAAGAAAAGTGAGAGCTGCGATTACTGCATAGCCGGTTAAAGAAATAGACACATCTTTATATTGTTGTTGATAGAGCAAGCCGAGCGTTATCACCAAGACGCAGATTGCCTCTACCCAATATGTAATGGAACTATACATCAATAGATTTACAAAAAGCAGAGCCACCACTTTGATTCGTGGGTCTAACATTCTGGTCATGTGGGTTCCTCCCTTCCGATTAGGCAGTGCTAACCTTTGCTCATAAAAAAATCGCTCCGTGAAGGAGCGATTTCCTTACGATTATACAATTTAACACACTTTGGACAATGAGCGTTAATCTGAAAAGTCCTCTTTTCTCCCATTAAGACAACAATTATTACGATATTCTACGGGAGATAGATTCAAAATTCGTTTGAATACCTCTGTGAACTTGCTTTGGTTAGAATATCCTACCCGTTCTGCAATTTCGGCAATCGAAAGATTGGTTTGCCGGAGAAGATCAGCAGCGGTATGAACACGATATTCTCGCATATAGGTATGCACGGGTACGCCGTAGATTCCTTTAAAACACTTTTTCATAGATGTTAGCGGTATTTCAAAGTGTTCCGACATTTCCTGCAATGTAAAATGACGGTCTATATTCTTTACCATGTATGCGGTCATTTCTTTGACAGCCAGAACATGATTTTTATAAAAATACGGGCGCTCGTCCGTAGCCGCAGCGTTGGAGGATAAGAGATAAAATAATAGTTCTATCACTTTCAGTTTCAAATAAAATAATCGCGTCTTTTTCTGTTCCTCATACATTTCATCCAAGATATGCTCCAACGACGGATTGGAGCGAAAAATCACAAGCTCATTCCCTTTTAGCAAGCGGTCACGCAAAGTTTCAAAGTGGATAGGATTTTCACCAAACACCATTTTTAAATTATGGATTCCCAGTGCCGCTTCTCCGATGGAAATTGTGATTGTAATTCCGTGAAAGTGTGAAAGGGGAAATGTATTTCGTATGGGCGCTTTTTCAGGTAGATTCATTGCTAAATCCCCTTCACCAAGATAGATAAATTCACCATTTGCAAATTCGGCCTCAAAACGTCCTAACCGGCAATGGTTGATCGTCAGTACATTTTTTGAAAAATCCTGATCGGTTTTGCTATAATCTAAGCTGTTAAGGTGAAAGTCCTGATAAAAAAGCTGTATTCCCGGAAAGAGATCATATTTTGTTATCACCCCGGTTCCATTCCCGTGTTTCGTCCGGTAAATTCTGCAAAACTCACAATCGCGGATTTGTCTGGTGTCCGGCCCATATAATGTTTCAATTTCCAAATCATCTACGGGGAATATAGGTTCTCCATGCACTTTTCTTTTTCGCATATCCGTAGGTTTACAGATATTGTCTGGAACAAGCCAAACATCACCAATTTTTTTGGCTCCCGGTACTCTGTTTTCCTTACAAAGAAATTGAACTCTACGAGAAGAAATATTCCATTTTTTTGCGACTTCTTGAATAGATATATAATTCATTGTCTTTAACTCCCAATCAAACATTCGTGTACACGAATGTTTATATCACGAAACAGCTAGATTATCCATTCCTAAATTCCAAAATAAGAATTATAAAATGAAATCAAAGCGTATATCAAATCATTCCCGGCGCACTCTATGAACAGTGGAATGTAATTGGGTGATATGATATGCCGAATGTAAAAGACTGTCCCGGTTGTTATGCAGCTTATCCGGCTGTGCAAGCTGCCAGCGGAACGCTATTTCAATCCCGGCTTAATCAGAGAGGACAGCGAACAGCGCCGGCGGACAAGCCACAAGTTTTCGTTTGTTGGAGGCCACAAGGGGTCTCTTATTTTTTGCGTTTTTTACGTCGGAAGCCTTTATTTTGCGGGCATTTTAGATTGGTTCGGGAGTTCTTTTAGCGGAGGAAAAGAAAAACAGCAAGCATAGGGAGTGTAGCCACACTCCCGGCAAACGCTGATCGACGGCTATATCGTTCATATCGACACCACCCCCGTCCTGGCGCAGACCGCAGAGCTGCAAAAGATCGGCGTCAACATCAACCAGATTGCAAGGCGTATCAACAGTACCGGGACTGTGTACGCGCAGGACTTGGAGGACATCAAGGGGGCGCTGGCTCAGAGTAATGTGGTGGTTTCACTTGGTTTTTCTACATTGCTTATTGCATTTGCATTCGGACTTTCTATAGTTGTGATGGCATATTCCATAGGAAATGTTTCGGGTTGCCACATTAATCCGGCAGTATGCTACAACTTCTTGTCAAAGGAAGACTAAAATTTAATATAAACATAAAATGTGCCGTATTTCCCTAATATGGCACATTTTTTCTTTTTGTGCTAGAATAACATAAAACTGTTTGAAACATTAGGAATGGAAAAATGGAAGACAAGATAGATTATAATAAAAACGATAAAGATGATAAAAATAATAATTATGAAAAGATTTGTTATATGTGCAGGAGACCGGAATCAAAGACCGGTACAATGATTTCAATGCCCGGAGGTATAGATATCTGTCCCGACTGTATACAGAAAACCTTCAACTCTATGCAGAGTATGGATATGAGTAAAGCTTACCAATATGTCAAAAAAATCAATATGGATGATTTAAAAAAATGTGGACCTCGGCAGCTTTACAATACCGAATATGAATTTGAACCCCATACCTGAAAGAGCCAGAGTAAAGAAAAAGGGATGAGAAGAGAACAGAGCCGCTCTTTACAATGAAGGATATACCTGCGCCGCATAAGATAAAAAGAAATGTTGGATGAATATGTAATAGGTCAGGATCAGGCTAAGAGGATAATTTCGGTTGCCGTATACAATCATTACAAAAGAATATTTTTAGACAAAGATAAGGAAGGAACAAGAGTTGATAAGTCAAACATCCTTATGATAGGACCGACAGGAAGCGGAAAGACTTATCTTGTAAAGACTCTTGCAAAACTCCTTAATGTACCTTTGGCCATAGCAGATGCCACCTCTCTTACCGAGGCCGGATATATAGGTGATGATATAGAAAGTGTTATATCAAAGCTTTTGCTTTCAGCAGGTAATGATGTGGAAAGGGCTGAATGCGGTATTGTTTTTATAGATGAGATAGACAAGATTGCAAAAAAGAAAAATACCAATTCAAGAGATGTAAGCGGTGAGAGCGTACAACAGGAACTTTTAAAGCTCTTGGAAGGCAGCAAGGTGGAGGTGCCTGTAGGTACAAATCAAAAGAATGTCATGGCACCTATGGAAACTGTAAATACGGATAATATACTCTTTATCTGTGGAGGAGCTTTCCCTGCACTTGATGATATTATAAAGGAAAGACTTCAAAAGAATACAAGCATGGGATTTAACTCGGATCTTAAAGACAAATATGATAATGATGACAATCTCTATGCAAAGGTAACCAATGAGGATATCAGAAAATTCGGTATGATACCTGAGTTTATAGGAAGATTACCTGTTATATGCACACTTTCAAAACTTGATAAGGAAGCTTTCAAGAAAATCCTCATAGAGCCTAAGAATGCTATTTTGAAGCAGTATAAGCGACTTTTGGAGTTGGATGAAGTGGAGCTTTCATTTGATGATGATGCAATGGATTGGATTGCCGAACAGGCCATGAAAAAGGATACGGGTGCAAGAGCACTTCGCTCCATTATAGAGGAGTTTATGCTTGATATAATGTATGAGACACCGAAAGATAAAAACATCGGTAAAGTTATTATTACAAGAGATTATTTAGAGCATAAGGGCAGTCCGAATATAGTATTTAGAAATATATAGGAGGATATATGTTCGCTGTTTTGATACCGATACTTGCAGGTCTTGATATAGTTTTAAAATATGCAGTAAATTCAATGGATAAAAAAGAATTGCCAAGAGTTTTTGCAAAAAAGATAGAGATAGACAAATTTCATAATGACGGCTTTGTATTTGGAAAGTTGAAGAAAAAGAAGAAAATAGTAAAGTATGTTCCGGTATTTATCACTTCAATACTGGTGGGGCTTCTTGCTGTTTTACTTCCTCAAAAAGGAAATAAAATCAGAAAGCTCTCTCTAAGCCTTGTTATAGCAGGATCCCTAAGTAATATCTTTGACAGATTTACAAGAGGCTATGTGGTGGATTATATACGCATCAAGACTAAGGGGGCCGATAAGGTAATATTCAATCTTGGAGATATATTTATATTGATAGGAAGCCTTATGATGCCTTTTGGAGCAAAGAAAAAAACAAAAGAAATATTGCCGGATATTGTATCCGAAGAAGAGTAATTCGATTATAGGAGAAATTTTGGAAACGAGTGACATATTACAGTTAGTCATTTTGGTATTATTATTGTCTGCTTCAGCATTCTTTTCATCTGCTGAAACAGCCCTCATGACTTCAAATAAATTAAGAATAAGAAATTTGGCGGAAAACGGTGATAAAAGAGCTGAAAAGGTTTTAGAAATCACAGCAAATACAGATAAGATGCTTTCTGCGATTTTGATAGGAAATAATATTGTAAACCTGTCTGCATCAGCTCTGTCTACAACTCTTACATTAAAGGTGTTTGGCAGCAGTCTGGTTGGTGTTGCCACAGGTGTTTTGACATTTCTTATACTTGTATTCGGAGAGATTACACCAAAAAATGTAGCATCGAAAAATGCAGAGAATATGGCATTAAAATATATAGGTATCATTTCCCTATTGGTCATTGTTTTGACACCTGCAATCTATGTGGTAAACAAGGTGGCGGGAATTGTTATTTCCCTATTCGTTAAAAATAATGATGACAATAATATGGTGACCGAGGACGAGCTCAGAGCAATGGTGGAAGTCAGCCATGAGGGAGGAGTCATTGAAAAAGAAGAAAAGAAGATGATTGTAAATGTGGTGGACTTTGGTGACACTGTTGCCGGAGATATTATGATACCGAGAGTTGATATGGTGATGGTATCTGTGGAATCCTCTTATGAAGAGATACTTAAAATCTTCAGAGAAGAGAGATACACAAGAATACCGGTGTACGAAGAAAGCCCTGATAATGTTATCGGAATACTTAATGTAAAAGACTTTCTTCTGATAGAGGATAAGGAGAATTTTTCCGTAAAGGAACATTTGAGAGAACCTCTTTATACCTATGAATATAAAAAGACTTCATCACTTATGGTGGATATGAGAAAGACCGGTGCCAATATAGTAATAGTACTGGATGAATACGGTACAACTGTAGGGCTTATTACTCTGGAAGATATGCTTGAAGAGATTGTAGGTGAAATCAGAGATGAGTTTGATGCCGAAGAGGATGAAGGTATAACAAAGATTTCCGAAACGGAGTATCTTATAGACGGCTCAACAAATCTGGATGATGTCAATGAGAGGATCGGTCTGGAACTTAGTTCCGAGGAATATGAGTCTCTTGGCGGAATTATTATGGAGAAGCTTGGAAGAATTCCGGTAGAGGGAGAAGTTATCACATTTGACGATATTATTTTAACAGTAAAGAAAATGGACCATGCGAGAATTGAGAAGGTAGGATTAAAGTTAAAACCTTCTTTGACTAAGGAGCAGTAATGAAGCAAAAGCATATTTTATTTGATTTGGACGGCACTATAGTAAGATCGGACCTAGGCATTACTAAGGGTGTACAAAAGTCACTTGAACACTTTGGGATATATGAGGAGCTTGATGATCTAAAAAAGTTTGTAGGACCTCCGATGATAGAAAGTTACACAAAATTGTACGGATTCAGTCTGGATCAATATAAAGAGGCTCTGGATGTATTTCATGATTATTACAGAACTGTAGGTATATTTGAATGTGAGCTTTATGACGGTATAGAAGAGATGCTTAAGAGTATGTCAAAAGAATATAAGCTTTATGTGGCGACTTCAAAGCCTGAAAGAGAGGCAAGAAGAGTTATTGAGCATTTTGGACTGGACAAATATTTTACATTTGTAGGCGGTTCCGACGGAGACTTTAACACAAAGAGAGATACAAAGACCGCAGTGATTGAATATGTGCTTGAGACAAACAAAATAATGGACAGGGGCTTTGCTATAATGGTAGGAGACAAGAGCCATGATATAGTAGGCGCAGGTAATGCAGGTCTTAAGAGTATCGGAGTACTTTACGGTTATGGCGGCTTGGAGGAGTTTGAAGGCGCAAATTACATTGTAAAAAATGTGGAAGATTTGAGAGATATGTTTTTATGTTAAAAAAAGGTGACTTGTTAAATATAGGATATTATGATTATGGCCAATATTTCACAGGAAGTCTGGAGGGTGTAAGATTCAGGCTGGGAAGAGATCCGCTTGAAAAGGTTAATTTTACGCCAAAGGATAAGAGGGGCGAGGCCAAGCTGAAACTGACAGTATGGCCTGAGCCCTTTAATTTTGACCATACTGAAGATGATAAGAAAAAAGACCGGTATTTTGATTACACAAGTGAGGGGCTGGATGAGGCGGTTGAATTTTTAAACAATATGGCTGATATATTAAAGTCGGATAAGGAGAAAGCATGGGAAATATAATCAGAGAAAAAAGAGAGCTTGCTTATGAAGGAGCAATTGTAAAGGTATATAAAGACCATATGCTGATAGACGGCAGAAAAGCTGTATGGGACTATATACAGCACAACGGTGCGGCTGCAGTAGTACCTGTACTTGAAAACGGTAAGATACTTTGGTACGTCAGTATAGAAATGCGCTGAACAGATATACTCTTGAACTTCCGGCAGGAAAGGTTGATTCAAAGGAAGAGCCTAGAAGAATATGTGCATTCAGAGAACTTGAAGAAGAGACCGGTTATAAGGTTGCTTCACCGGATGAACTTGAGTTCTTGATAAGAATTGATACTATGGTGGCTTTCGGTGATGAGGAAATTGATATCTTTGTGGCAAGAAATCTTATTAAGAGTGAGCAGCATCTTGATGAAGATGAGAGTATTGATGTGGAAGAGTGGGCACTTGAGGATTTGGTGGATCTGATTTACAAGGGCGAATTGAAGGATTCAAAGACGGTAGCCGCCATTATTGCTTATAAGAGCAAGTATAATTTATAGATATAGGCTTTCCTTATAACCAGAGCAAGAAAACATCTTATTGACCGAGAAAATATGAGATTGTAAAATATTTTCTATTGTTAATAATAGTTTTTAGAAAAGTCAGGTGAATTTATGAATATTGAAACATTATGTGTACATAGCCCAAAGGAAGATAAGAATGCCCATGCATACGGCGCAATGACGGTGCCGATATACCAGACGGCTACATTCTCTCATCCGGGAGTAGGCGAAAGTACAGGATATGATTATTCACGTCAATCAAATCCTACAAGAACAGAGTTGGAGGATTGTATAACAGCATTGGAAGGGGCATATGATACAGTAGCAACTTCTACAGGTATGGCAGCATGCTCTTTAGTACTTGAGCTTTTTAATGCAGGTGATCATATTATATCTCAGGAAGACATATATGGTGGAAGTACAAGGCTATTTAATACTTTGGGAGTGGAAAGAGGCAGAAATTTCAGTTATGTGGATACAACAAAGCCCGAGAATGTCTTGAATGCAATAAATGAAAATACAAAGGCTATATTTATTGAAACACCAAGCAATCCTACAATGCTTGTTACAGATATAAGGGAAATGGCAAAGATTGCAAAGGCGCATAAGCTTTTATTGATTGTTGACAATACATTTTTAAGTCCGTATTTTCAAAATCCTATAAAGCTTGGTGCGGATATTGTTATCCACAGCGGTACAAAATATATTGCAGGTCATAATGATACTTTGGCAGGGTTTGTATGTACTGCAAATGAAGAATTATCTGAAAAAAATAAGATTTATGTATAAGACTATCGGTCCAAGCCTTTCACCTTTTGACAGCTTTCTAACTTTAAGAGGGCTTAAAAACATTGGCGATAAGAATGGACAGAATACAGGAAAAATGCATTAAAGATCGCAACTTTCCTAAAGAATAATAAAAAAGTTACAAATGTATATTATGTAGGTCTGCCGGAACATCCCGGATATGAGATAAATAAATCTCAGTCAAGAGGCTTCGGCGGAATGATTGCATTTACAACAGATACTGCCAAGACCGCAAAAGATGCATTTGAAAAAATTGAAATAATAAAATATGCGGAAAGTCTTGGAGGAGTAGAGTCTTTGATTACCTTCCCTATGATACAGACACATGCGGATGTTCCTGTGGAAGTAAGAGAGAAACTTGGAATAACAGACACCTTCCTAAGACTTTCTGTCGGAATAGAAAATGTTGATGATCTTATAAAGGATTTGGAGAGAGCATTGGCATAATAAGGAGATATATGTACGATTTTGATAAGATTATAGACAGAAAAGGAACTGACAGTTTAAAGTTTGACTGTGCAAAGCTTAGAGGTAAAAAAGGTGATGAGCTTTCACTCTGGGTTGCAGATATGGACTTTCCTGTAGCGCAGCCTATTACAGATGCTTTGCAAAGGAGAGTGGACCACGGAATCTACGGATATACGGAAGTACAGACAGACTATTTTGAAGTGGTAAAGAACTGGTTTGTAAAGAACTTTTCATGGGAACCTAAAAAAGGTTCATTAGTTAAGACACCGGGAGTAGTATATGCCATAGCAATGGCTGTAAAGGCATTTTCAAAAGAAGGAGACGGTGTTATTATACAGCAACCTGTATATTATCCTTTCAGTGAAATGATACTGTGTAATAACAGAAAGCTTATCAACTCACCGCTTGTAATCAAAGACGGCAGATATGAGATGAACTTTGAAGATTTTGAAAAGAAGATAGTGGACAATCAGGTAAAACTATTTATACTTTGCTCTCCACACAATCCGGTAGGTAGGGTTTGGAGTAAGGATGAGTTAAAGAGAATTGGAGATATCTGTATAAAGCATAATGTGGTAATCTTTAGTGATGAGATTCATGCGGATTTTGTATATCCCGGAAATAAGCATACGGTATTTGCTTCATTAGGAGAAGAATATGCTAAAAATACCGTAATAGCTACAGCGCCAAGTAAGAGCTTTAATATAGCAGGTCTTCAGGTTTCAAATATTTTTATAGAAAATAAGAAGCTTAAAGATGCTTTTAAAAATGAAATAGTTAAATCAGGATATTCACAGATGAATACTATGGGACTTGTAGCTGCAAGAGCGGCCTATGAGTCCGGACAGGAATGGCTGGACGCTGTAAGAGAGTATATAAAGGGAAATCTTGATTTCCTTAGAGATTATTTAAAGGAGAATATTCCACAGTTAAAGCTTATAGAGCCGGAAGGCACATACCTTGTATGGGTGGACTTTAGAGAACTTGGTCTTACCGAAGAAGAGAGAGAAAATCTCATAGTAAATAAAGCAAAGCTTTGGATAGATTCAGGGGCTATGTTCGGTGTAGACGGAGAGGGATTTGAGAGATTTAATATCGCATGTCCGAGAGAATATTTGAAGAGGGCACTTGAGAGTTTGGCAAAGGCGATTAAAGGTTTGTGAATTAATTTTACAAAATCTAATTATCACTTGACGGATGAGAGTGCCAGTGATATAATTTAGCCATATACATGGGGAGGTTGTAAACAAGCCTTTGTTTCAACCTCTTTTTTATAAATTTACTTTAGCACTCTTTAATAATAAGTGCTAATAAAGGAGGTTATATGATTTTAATACCTACATATAATACGGTGGTTTTACCGGGTTCAAAAATATATTTCAGAAAAGACTATTTACAGGAGGCCGGTGTAGATAAGATATCTGTTGGTGAAAAGGTAACATTTCTTTACCTGAGAGAGCCGAAAGATAAAGATATTACAATGGAAGATATCTATCCTATAGCTGTTGCGGGACAGGTATTATCTGTAGATGATGAGGGTGGTGCCAACCTTGAGGCATTTAACAGAATAAATGTCGAATATATAGACTTTGATACACAAAATGTTATCGGAGTACAAAGACCTGAGATAGATGATTTGGATCCTAATGATGCAAATGCAATGCTTGTCGGACTTAGAGATGAACTTTTAAGTTATGTCACCAAGTTTCAATGGGGACTAATGGCAAGAGGCTATGTACTGGCATGGAAGAATATGAATGAGGTGATGGTAGGACTTTCACCTTTTATGAATATTACTCCTGAAGAAAAGTATGCTGTACTCTCAGAGGATTCAACCAAAGCAAGAGCTGAGCTTATAGCTCAATATGCCAGAGAGTTTATGGCTATAAATGAAGTAAGTGAAGAGGCTAAGCAGGCACAAAAAGAGCTTCACGAAAAGGCATATAGGGAAGATGCTATTAAAAAGCAGATAAATTTCTTGCAAAAAGCCTTGGATGAGATGCATCCTGAAAACATTTCCGAGGTGAGAAAGTTTGAAGAAAAAATAGAAAATTCGGGAATGAATGAAGTTGCGAGAAAAGAAGCCGACAATGTTTTAAACAGAATGAAGCAGGAAGGTAAGGACAGTCATGAGTATGGACTTCTTTACAATTATTTGGATTTTGTCACTTCATTACATTGGAAAAAAGAAGAGCCGAAGGATATAGAACTTGATAATGCTATGGAAGTCCTTGACAGAGAGCATTACGGACTTAAAAAGGTTAAAAAGAGAATTATAGAGCAACTGGCGGTGATGTCTTTAAATAAAAAGCAAAGCGGTTCAATACTTCTCTTTGTAGGTGCACCGGGTACAGGTAAGACCAGTATAGGAAAGAGCATTGCAGAGGCACTTGGCAGAGAGTATGTAAGAATTTCTCTCGGAGGTGTAAGAGATGAGGCCGATATCAGAGGACATAGAAGAACTTATATAGGTGCAATGCCCGGAAGAATAATGGACGGTATGAAAAAGGCCGGTACATCAAATCCTGTAATGGTACTGGATGAGATTGATAAGCTTGCATCATCATACAATGGAGATCCTGCAAGTGCACTTCTTGAAGTACTTGATCCGGAGCAAACAATACTTTTACAGATCACTATATGAATGTACCGTATGATCTGTCAGATGTATTATTTGTTTGTACCGCAAACTCTCTTGATACTATACCGGGACCTCTGCTTGACAGAATGGAAGTCATCAGATTTACAGGCTATACCGCACTTGAAAAGTTTTCTATTGCAAAGGATCATTTGATACCTAAGGCAAAGAAAAAGGCGGGAATAAGTGAGGACAATCTCATAATAGAAGATGAAACCATAAAAGCGCTTATAAACGGATATACTATGGAAGCAGGAGTGCGTGGATTAAAGAAGCAAATAAGTGCTCTATGTCGACATGCTGCAGTTGAGCTTGTTAAGAACAATAAAGAAATATTGGATGTAAAGCCGGAAGAATTACAGGATTATCTTGACCAAAGGCCGATAAGACATGAGAGTATATTAGAGAAGAAGCAGGCAGGAGTAGTTACAGGTCTTGCATGGACTGCTGTAGGCGGAGAAATACTCTTTATTGAGACAATGCTTACAAAGGGCAAGGGTAATGTAAAAATAACAGGACAGCTTGGAGATGTTATGAAGGAGAGTGTGGACATAGCATTAAGCCTTGTAAAGTCCATGTATCCTGAAAAATCCGAGGTCTTTGAAAAGAATGATATTCATATCCATGTACCTGCAGGAGCGGTACCAAAGGACGGACCGAGTGCAGGTATTACAATGACTACAGCACTCTCATCACTTGTAAATAATATTCCGGTATCACCTGAGTATGCCATGACAGGTGAGGTTTCTCTAAGAGGAAATGTAATGCCTATAGGTGGACTTCCTGAAAAACTCATGGCCGCTGCCAGAGCGGGAATAAAGAAAGTATTTATTCCTGATGAGAACAAGGATGATTTAAAAGAAGTGGCAGAAGAAGTTTTGAATGAACTTGAAATAATTCCTGTAAAAAAGGTTGAAGATGTACTGAGTATTGTATTAAAATAAAGCTGATATTATAAGGATTTTGGAAACAAAATCCTTATTTGTATAATTAAAAAGTGGAGGTACATATGCTTAGTTTCAAACACGATATTCCTACCAAATTGTATTTTGGTGAGGGACAGATTAAAAGGCTGGCAAAATCATTGGAGACGTTCGGTAAAAATGTTTTGTTTGTTTTTGGCGGCGGCTCAATCAAAAAGACAGGGCTTTATGATGAAGTGATAAAGATTTTAAAGGATAATAATTTCAATATCACCGAATGTGGAGGAATTGAGCCAAACCCAAGGATAACTTCAGTAGAACGAGGCGTAAAACTTTGCAAGGAGAACAATATAGATGTGATCTTGGCAGTAGGCGGTGGAAGCACCATTGACTGTGCAAAGGCAATAGCGGTAGGATATTACTATGAGGGTGATGATCTTTGGGAGATGGTGAAAACAAGCTTTAGAAGAGCAAAAGCACTTCCACTTGTAGATATACTTACACTCAGTGCAACAGGCTCAGAGTTTGATGCCGGCGGAGTAATATCAAATCTTGATACAAATGAAAAACTTGGTGCGGTATATACCTATCCTGCAGTAAGTATATGCGATCCTACATATACTTATACAGTATCACCTTATCAAACAGCTGCAGGCAGTGCGGATATAATGAGCCATATATTTGAAGGATATTTTTCAAGAACAACGGACAGCGATTTATCAGACGGAATAGCAGAGACTATATTAAAGTCTGTTATGAAAAATTGTAAGATAGCACTCAAAGATCCTACAAATTACTCTGCAAGAGCAAATCTTATGGCAAACTCTTCAGTGGCTTGCTCAGGAATCCCTGAGTATGGTAAGCAGGAAACGGGATGGCCATGTCATGCAATGGAACATGAGTTGTCCGCCTATTATGATATTACTCATGGAGTAGGTCTTGCTATTTTAACGGTAAGATGGATGCGCCATATTCTTAATAAAGATGCAAGTGCTACAGAGAGATTTGTAAAATTTGCAAAGAATGTAATGGGACTTAGCGGTGATGATGAGAGAGCTTTGGCATTTGCAGGAATAGATGCGCTTGAAAATTACTTTAAAGAAACCGGTATTCCTATGACTCTTACAGAGCTTGGTATTGATGACAAACATTTTGTGGCAATGGCTGAGCATGCAAATATCGGAGGATATTTAAAAGATGCATTTGTAGCACTTACAAATGAGGACATAGTTGAAATCTATAAGGCATGTTTATAGTATAAAATATATTAATACTGTGAAAACACTTGATTTATTCTTTAAAATACCGTAAAGTATCTAGCGTACTTGGTGAGTTCGAAACCTTCCTCACCTAAAACAAAACTAAAGGAGAAAACATGAAAAATATTACAACAAAAATGATGGCACAGGGTGCGGTCATAGCGGCAGTATATGTAGTGCTTACACTTGCGTTTGCCCCTATCAGCTTCGGTGCTATCCAGTTCAGAATTTCTGAGGCACTTTGTATTCTGCCGTTCTTTACAGTGGCGGCAGTACCCGGAGTAAGTATAGGATGTCTTTTGGCAAATATACTTGCCGGAGCGGCACTTCCTGATATTATATTCGGAACATTGGCTACACTTATAGGTGCAATATTAAGCTACAGACTCAGAAGTATTTCAAAATGGTTGGTATGTGTACCACCGATACTTGCAAACGCAATTATTATTCCGTTTGTACTAAAGTATGCTTACGGTTTACCGGATTTGATACCTTACATGATGCTTACAGTGGGTATAGGAGAAGTCCTTGCGGTAGGCGTTTTAGGTAATTTATTGATGCTTGCTCTTGAACCGAAAAGTTCGTTTATTTTCGGTCATGAAAACAAGGTTAGTCAAAAAGCTTAGAAAATAAAAATTTTATAATGAAATATCCCGGCAAAGTGACAAGAACAAAATGTCTTGTATTTGCCGGGATATTTTTTTATTTTTCCGTATAGATTAAATTTTTTTCAAAAAATATGCATATTATTTACATTTTACTTTTTTTCCTGCTATAATTTACTACTATATGTATATATAGATATTGTTTAGCCAATAAGTGCGATTAAAAAAATTAAAGTGATTTATCTTTTTATGTCCGGACAAATTCAGAAGATACAACACTTTAGAATAAAAATTAGGAGAAATAAATGAGTATAAAAAAAGCAATAAAATTTACTTTGTTGTTAAGCATAGCGATATGTATTCAATTATTTTTTATTGCTCCAATTGCAAAAGCGGAGCAAAAAACATATACGGATAACGAAGTAAATATCAGCAAAAGAGACTTGATTATATTACTTGAAAAGCTTTCAGGCAACTTGGGATCCGACATAGCGGACATAGGAAATTACGCAAATGCGGATGAAGAGTATATTAAAAGCTCTGTAGAGAAATTAAAAGGACTAAATATAATAGATGAGCATGTATCATTTGCCAATCTTTATGAAAGTCCTAAAAAGGAAGAAGTCTATTACCTACTTGCAAGGTATATAGGCATTGAAGCGGCTGAAGGAAAAACAGCTTTTATTGATGATGAGAAATTACAGTCATGGTCAAGAGGCTATATAAAGGAATTGGAGAACCTTGGTGTTATTGAAGGAAAAGATAAGAACTTTGAGCCCGGTAAAGTGTTAAACAGAGGTGAGTTAAGGAGTGTAATTAAAGAGCTTTTCCTTACGGTTATCAATACCTCTCAAAATTTTAGAGTGGATGAGAACAATAAGTCAAAGGCTTTTATAGTTGTCAATACCAATGATGCTGTTATAGAAAATATTAAAATACAGACTCCTATACTTATAAATCAAAAGGCGAGTAATGGAAAATTAAGAATAATAAATTCAGATATAAGTAAAATCTATATTGCCGCAGGAAGCCAAAACTTTGAGGTGCAACTTTCAAACTCAAAGTTACAATCGGCAAAAAGCCTTGGTAAAAATATTTCCTATACAAATTTGGGATCTGACGGGAAGGTAGTACCTTTGCCAAATCCGGAGGAGTATAAACCTGAAGGTAGAAAACCGGTTAAGAAGATAATAAAGGGAAGTAGAAGTCACAGTTCATCAGGCAGTTATTTTGGAAACAACAGTCAAAAAGAAAATAAATCTCAAAGTGATAAAGAAACTGAAGAAAAAGCAACACCTCAAGACAAAGATATAGTTAAGCCGGAGGAGAAGACCGGTACCGGAAAGATTACTGAAAATAAGAAAACTCAGAGTGAAGTCCTGCCCAAAGTAAATGAAGGTACTCATAATGAAGGTGATAAAAACAATGAAGGTGATAAAAACAGTGAAACACAAAATTTGAGTGAAGACTTTATAGTGCTGAATGAACATTTATATGCTGATAAAACATTAAAATATAAAGCCGCTCAAGGAGTGAACCTTGAAGACAAAGCACTTATAGGACTTAAATTAAGCGGAGAAAACAACGGAGTAAAGCTTAATGTAAAGTGGGAAGGTGATAGTCTTCATCAAGTGAAAAACTCTCAAAAAGGAGAATATAGGCTTGCTGTAAGCAGCTTAGAGGATCTTGTAATCAATGACAAGAACTATGGCAAGGTAAAATTTATAGTTAAAATAATTATAGAATAGGTGAGTTATGAATAGAATAAGTAAAAAACTTGCCTTGTTTTGTGCCTTACTTCTTATAAATCCCTTGGTTTCTACAGCTAAGCCGGGATTTGCGGCACAAAATAACGGGGATAGAGTTTCAGAGTATGTAAAAGAGGCAGATAAAAAATTAAATTCGGCTGATATTGCCGCCGAAAAAAATGAAGATAAGCCAAAAGAACTTAGCTTATAATAGAGCTTGATAAGGACTCCTTGATAGAAGAAGCCATAAATAAAGATATAGAATATGATAAACTGGAGGATTCCTTTATAGATGAAAAAAAGCAGGAGTTGAAAGAAGATCAGGACAAGCTTGTAAAAGATATAAAAAATGAGGATATAAAGGCGGATGTTAAGGAGATAAGGCATTATGATACCGTATTTAACGGTATATCATTAAGTGCCGATGCGACTGAAATAGAAAAAATAGAAGCGCTTCCCGGAGTAAAAAGCGTGTATGTATCACAGGAGTTTCAAAGACCTTATCTTAAGTCATCCGGCAGTATAATAGGTTCGGGATATGCGTGGAATACGCTTGGCTACAAGGGCGAGGGCAGCGTTATTGCAGTAATAGACTCAGGTATAGACTACAGACATAAGGCACTTAGACTGGATGAATCGGTACATCCTATGTATACAAAGGCAGATATAGAAAAGATAATAGCTGAAAACGGATTAAAGGGTTCTTATTATTCGGATAAAGTACCTTATGGCTACAATTATTATGATTTTAATAAGAACTTACGTAACAGTTTCGGTGTAATGCACGGTATGCATGTATCGGGAATAGCTGCAGCCAATGATGTCGAAAATAATATTTTCGGAGTGGCGCCTAATGCACAAATACTTGCACTTAAGGTCTTTTCAGATGACCTTGAGTATCCTACAACATTTACCGATATCTGGTTGAAAGCCTTGGATGATGCTATAACATTAAAGGCTGATGTAATAAACTTAAGCCTGGGAACGGCAGCCGGATTTTCAATGGAGAACAGAGCTTATCCGGAAAATGAGGTTATAGAAAAGGCAAGAAAAGCCGGAATAGTAATTTCGGTAGCTGCCGGTAATGACGGAAATATTACTTCCGGAAATATAAATAATGTAGAGCCTTTAAAAGAGAATTATGATACCGCTTTAATTGCAAATCCTGCTGTAAATGAAGGAACTATAGCAGTTGCATCCATGGAAAATACTAAAAGACATATGTATGTCATAAGGTGGAAAGACAGCTGGGATGCCTATGTAAACGAAGAGATGGATTTGCATAAAGGAGAAAATCTGAAAAAGATAATAAGTGCGGATATATTTGATTTAAAAAATGCTAAGCAAGAGCTTATTAAAAAAGAAAATATAGAAGGTAAGCTGGTACTATTTGAGATTCCTACCACAAGGGACAGCTTAGGATTCGGGGATAAGCTTGAGGCAATAGCCGAATTAAAACCTGCCGCCATTGTTTTTTACAATAACAGGAGCATGGCTGAGCAGATAGGCGGCAATCTTGAAGTTCCGGGTAATGCGGGAAAGCTTACCTGTATCCGTATAAAAAGAAGTACCTACGATAAGTTAATGGAGGAATACGGTTATAATAATAATCTGAGACCTGAGATATTTACTGAAATGACGGATGTCGACAATGTAGCGGCAGGAAGTGTTTCAAAGTTTTCTTCATGGGGTCCCACTCCCGGATCTTAGAATTAAGCCGGAGATAACCGCTCCGGGAGGACATATATACTCAAGTGTTGAAGACGATAAGTATAAGGATGTCTCCGGTACTTCCATGGCTGCTCCTCAGGTAACGGGAGCTACAGCCATACTTAAACAATATATAAAGGCAAAGAATATACAAACAGATAACAGTTCTGAATTTATAAAACTTTTACTTATGAATACTGCAACCCCTTTAAAGGATGAGGGGATTTTTGAAGATATACCCTATTTTGTAAGACAACAGGGAAGCGGTGCTCTAAATATTGAAAATGCATTAAAAACCACTGTAGTAGTAAGGGCGGAAGGAACCAATGACAATGTAGCCGACGGAAAGCTCGAGCTTAAAGAACTTAAGGATAAAAGTTTTGATGTTAGACTTAGTCTTGAAAACTTTGGAGACATTAAAAAAAGCTATAATATAAATTCGGTTGCACTTTATGAGCCTACAGACGGTAAATACAGGCTGCAAAGATCTGAAATATTACATTCAAATGAGTCTAATATAAGCAGAGAGATAAGTGTGGAAGCACATTCATCAGCAAGTATAGATTTCACTATGGATTACTCGGATGCCGTAAACTTTGAAGAGGATAACTTTATAGAAGGTTTTATAAGCCTTAAGGACAAAGACGGTATATCAGATCTTAATATACCTTTCCTCGGATTTTACGGAGATTGGGGTAAACAAAAAGCTATAGATGCATTTCAGCTTCCTGAGCTTGGAAGTGAAAAAAGAAATGTACAATTTTTTGTAAATAAAAATGCGGGAGTAAGCTCTTCAATGCTTGGAACAAGTATGATGCTTAAACTTCCACTGTACAATAATGAAATATATTTTTCACCGAACAGTAAGTACTATCCCGATGTGGCGGCAAGAATAGCACCACTCAGAAATATGGAGCAGATAGAGTATTCAATACTTGATGCTAAGACAGAGGAAACTTTAAGAGTTTTAGGAGTTTCAAAGCAGGTAAGGAAGCTTAGCAGACTTTCAGTCAATAAAAGCTTTAAGTTTATGCCGGAGTCGGTATGGGACGGAAAAATTGGCGAAGGAATTGCAGAGGACGGTGCCGAGTACATATATTGTATAAAGGCAAAGCTTAATACTAATAATGTAGGAGGCAACGGAGAACAGGTCTATAAATTCCCCTTACGTGTGGACAGCATGGCTCCTAATCTAAGTACCGCTGATGAGGTGCAGGTAAATGACATTGACGGCAATATAAAGGAGATTGTATTTAATGTTCATGATAAGGGAATAGGTATAGAGAATGTATATTTGCAGTCAATAAGATATGCACAGGATGATAAGTCCGATACAAGTATAAGGTATGGAAAATCATTTGTTATAAGATTCCAAGATGAACCTATGAAGGATGGAAAAGAGCTTGTAAAAGTTGAAGACGGCAAGCTTAATATACCTTTGGAAGCAGTACCTGACAGTCCGACTGCAAGGGGGGAAGTATATGTTTATACCAACAGTTACAGAAATTCGGATATTGAAGTACATTGTCCATATTTCACGGATACTTCAGATCTTATAATAGATGCTATTGACTATATGGATAATAAAAGCAGGACCACTCTTTCAGATGTCAGAGAAGGCAATTATAATCAGATTAATTTCCTTAACTTTTTTGACTATATAAGCAATAAAAATGCAAGCGTTTATGTAAACGATATAAAACTTGATGATATGACTTACAGTCTGATAGAAAAAGAAGCGGTGATTAGGATAAAGCTGGCGGATGAAGAGTCACATTTGCATAAACTTACTTTGAAACATGATAATATCGAAGAAAATATAATTTTGGATAATAAAGTAAACTCCGAAATATCAAAAAAATACAATTTTAAATATGATGAGGACAAGCTTTGTTATGAATTTACAATAAATCCTATTGAAACAAGCTTTGATATTACAACAGTATTTAGAGACGGAAAGCCTATGCAAAATACTCATGAGAGCACGGAAGAAGCAGGTTTTACAGATATTACAATTAATAATGCTACTGCGTCAAATGCAGAAAAGAAACCATATCCTGCAGTATTCCTTAAAACACCTGAGTTTTTTGATGTACTTGGCAATATAGAAGGCGAAGAGAAGCAGATAGATGTATCAGGTTTTGTAGGATATGTGGACGAGGATGACAGTGTAGAAAGTGTGCAAATAAAGCTTGTAGATAATGACGGAAATGAACTTTCAAGTCCAATAAATATAGGAAAAGAAGATTTTGTAAAAAGCAATATTATCTATAGAAAAAATGGAAATGTAATATACAAGGGCGAGGCGTATTCTTTTGAAAGTAAACTGAAGCTTGAAGCATTTAATGTTAATATAAAAGTTGAGGTAAGTACTAAAAACGGAAAATCGGCAAGTATGGTAAGAAGATTATTCTACGATAAGATAAATCCTTTTATTGATTATAAGGTATATGAAAGAGAGCTTGATTCCGATATGGTAAAAATAAAGATTCGCTCACGTGATAATTCATTTAAATTAAATCTTTATAACGGAGACTCACTTATAGGTACTGATGATAAAACTTCAATTTCTTATATTGAAGGTAAAGACGGTAATACTACGCAGATAGTTACACAAATAGAACTTCCGCTAAACGAGGGGCAAAACAGTATAAAAATAAGTGCCATAGATCTTGCCGGAAACAAATCTGAAAAGACCATATATATCTATAGAGCAAAAAATGATTAGTAGAAAAAGGAGAGCTGTTTTAGGGCTCTCTTTTTATTTTGCACAATCTATCTTGCCATATATCGACCGAACAACTATTCCATATTGCGGTTAAGATGATGGGAGGTTATAATTTATATAAAGACGGAGAAAGGAGAAATTTATAAATAACTTTTATAAATGATAGTTTAGCCATCAAAGTCCCCAATATAAAAAGTTAAAAATTCTAAAAATTCAATTTCTATGAAAAAAACCTGTCAGTCTGTAGCACAGGAAATCATAGTATTCTAAATGATTATTCAATCTGAAAATCCCAAATACGATTTTTTTACATACAAAAAAATATAAAAAAATTCTACTTAAAGCAAAGCCCACGCAGGTTGTAGCGAATATATAAGTTGCAGACAGATAGGTTTTTATATATTGCATAAAAACCGTCTGACTCTATGTAAAAAAATCAAATAAAGAATGGTTTATAACTGTTAAGTATCAATGAAAGAAGTGTCACAGTAAAGGCTTACTAGGTAGCCGCTCATTGATACCTAACATATTGAAAAAAATAAAGAAAGCCATGTAAGTATAACTGTCAGGATGTTAGATACATTTTGACAGTTTTTTTATAGTATATGTTTAATTTATTGTTTCCTAAAAATAAATTAAGTAAAAAAATATTGACAAATACGCATAAAATACGTACAGTATAAATGATATCAGGAGAAAACGATGAAGCGTAGAGATTTAATAAGAAAGCTGGAAGATGCAGGATTTAAACTCAAACGACATGGAAAAGAACATGATATTTTTGAAAGAGGAGAAGATGAGAGTTGTATATCCAACATTGATTGAAAAGTCGGATGAAATTTACTTAGTATTTGTTCCGGATTTGATGATATATACAGAGGGAAAAGATCTGCCGGATGCTATTGAAATGGCTAGGGATGCTATAAGCTTAAAGTGTTTAAGTATTGAGGATAGCAAAAAAGAAATTCCCGGACCGTCAAATTATGAAAAGGCTATAGATTTAGCTAAAAATATTCATGAAGGTGAAAAATTTGATTATACAAAAGGTATAATTACAACTGTAGATGCAGACTTAACAAGGTACAGAAAAAAGCTTGACAAGAAAATGGTTAGGAAAAATTTGACTATACCAAGTTGGATGAATGTTGAGGCAAAACGATTGAACTTAAATATTTCAAGAGTTTTACAAGATGCACTTGAAGAAAGGTTTCATGCATTAAATTAGTATATATTAAAAAAAGTAAGCTATGTAAGTATAACTGTCAAGATATGAGATATATTTTGACAGTTTTTTTATATTGTAAATATTGAATCGTCAGAGATTTATTTTTAAGCTTTGACTATATTATTATAATTATATTTGATACAATATGACGATATTAGTTTTGAATTTGTTTAATCTTACGTAATTTATTATAATATTAAACATTCAAGTATTTTGAAAGAAAAAGAGAGTATGAGTTATAAAAAAACATAAGGAAAGAATGTGAAGAGTTGTGGGCGAAAAAAATAAATACTATGTACTGAGTAAATCGCATAAGGAATATCTCGGTATAAGAGAGTACCTGAAAGGGAATGAATTGGATGTTTCATTTCTGAAAGAGAAAATACAAAAAATAAAAGACATGAATGAGAGTAGGAAAGATTTCAGTAATGCCGTTCTTCATGTGTGGGGATATTTTAAAGAGGATGCAAGTGCTGTAGAGAAACAAGAACTATTTAATATATTAAATGGATATATGGAAGAGAGAAGCAGTCAGACAGTTGTAATTGACTATTTAAATACTTTATTAAAGAAATACCCAAATGAATATTTGGAAAACTCCACTTTCTTAACAGGAGAATAATATGAGACTATGGCATGAAAAAATTATACACTTATTACCTAAAAATCAGCTGCTTGGACAGCATAGAGAATGTTGTGCTCTTAGGGGAAACGGTTGGAAGAAGAAACATAAAACCGTAGATTATGTGTTTTCATATTCGCCATATCTTTTATTCAGATACCATTTAATGGTAATGGATGAGATGGAAAAAAGAGGATATAATGTTTCAGGGGAATGGAAGGATAAAAATTACAGAGGGAAAATCGCAGAAAAATATATGGATCTTGAAGAGGAAATCATAGAAGATCCAATTTATAAAGAGCATAATATTGAATATATGCATGAATGTATAGAGAATTTAAGAAATAAAGGTATACAGCTTAAATTATAGAGTTTATAAAAATCTCAGATACTTTTTCCGGAACATAAAATTTCGCCTATAAAAAAATATTCTCTTAAATATTTATACATATTTGTAGTATATAATAGTGAAGACTTTACAATAACTTATTTTTTATGGAGGAAAAGTGAAGAAGAGGGTTTTAATAGGTATTGTTGTAGTTCTATGTATCATACTAGGAATTATATTTATATCAAGAGAAATAGATGGAATTATAGGCTCAAAAGAGAAGGTTACACAGGCGCAGTTATATCAGGTTGAGGGTGATGATGTAGCGCTTGTATATAATTATTCTTTGCAAAAGGCCAAAGCAATATATAAAGATGGAGTGGTATATGTACCTCTAAATTGGACCAGAGCCATACTCAATGATAAATTTTATTACAGTGATGATGAAAAGCTTCTTTCATACGCTTTGCCTACAGAAATAGTATATGCAAATTTTGAGAATGTGGATAATAACGGAAAGCCGCTTTTGCTTGAATCGGACGGAAAGGTTTATCTGTCTATAGAAACCATAAAGGCTTATACAGATGTATGGGTAGATTCATATACCGACAGTGAAATTAAAAGAGTGTATATCAATAATACTTTCGGTAGTTATGATGTTGCTACAATAAAGTCAAAGTCGGGACTGAGAGTGGATGCCGATAATTGGTCTGCAAGCATAGAAAATGCAGAACTTAAGAAAGATGAAAATGTTACAATAGTTGAGCAAAATGAGAAGTGGTATAAAGTTTTCACACAAAGCGGTTTGATGGGATATGTAAAGAAAAATCACTTGAAAAATTTCACACAAGCCGAAAGACAAAGTGCGTTTGTAAAGCCGGAATATACTTCCATATCAATGGATGAGAAGGTTGTTCTAGGATGGCACCAGGTAACGACAGCTGCCGCAAACAGCGGTATGGAGAAGGTTGTTGCAAATACAAGAGGAATGAATGTAATATCACCGACATGGTTCAAACTTTCAGATAATAATGGCAATTATACTTCTATAGCAAGTAAAGATTATGTAGATGTGGCACATAAAAAGAACTTACAGGTATGGCCTTTAATTGATAATTTCAGTAAGGATATCAGTACATTAAAGATATTGTCTTCTTCTGAAAACAGAAAAAATCTTATTTCAAATTTGATTGCAGATGCAAAGAAATATGGTTTTGACGGAATAAATATAGATTTTGAGTCACTCACTCAGGATAATGCACCACATTTTATTCAGTTTATAAGAGAGCTTTCTGTTTCTTGCAGAAATAATAAAATAGTGTTGAGTGTAGATGTTCCGATTCCGGCATCCTACAATATGTATTATGAGAGAGATGAGTTGGCTGAAGTTGTGGATTATGTGATAAACATGGGATATGATGAGCATTATAGCGGATCTGATGAAGGAAGCAGTGCTTCTATAGACTTTGTAAAAAATTCCATTACAGACAGCCTTACAGAAGTACCTAAGGAAAAACTTATAAATGCTGTTCCGGTATATACAAGAGTTTGGACCAAGGAAAATGATAAGGTTACATCAACGGCGCTCGGAATGGTGGGAGCAGCTACATGGGTAAAGGAAAATAATGTAAATCTTACATGGGATGAGGAAGTAGGACAGTATGTAGGGCAAACTACAGTGGGAAATGCCACCAAGTATATATGGATGGAAGATGAGCGTTCTATGAAGCTTAAAATGGATGCGGTAAAGGAAGCGGACTTGGCGGGAGTAGCAGTTTGGAAACTGGGACTTGAACCGAAAGAGATCTGGGATGTAATATCATATAAATGATAATGGATATTTAAAATAAAATGTAGTATTATACAATTGTTTACAAAAATTCAGTCATATTGATGTGGCTGATTTTTTGTGCAATTTTGAGTAATGAAAGGGTAGTAAAGTGAAAAAGAATAGATTTGTCCCGGCAGTTTTGGGGCTTACAATGTTGATGTCCTTTAATGCATATGCAGGTGCTGACGGATGGAAACAGGAAAATAATAAATGGAAATATTATAAAGAAGATAAGGCTCTAAAAGCCTGGCAGCAGATAAATAATAATTGGTATTTCTTTAATGAAGACGGAAGTTTAAAAACCGGTTGGTATATGGACGCCGCAAATAATTGGTATTTTTTAGACAGCTCTAAAACTGCCAACGAGGGAGTACTTTTATCAGGCTGGCAGTGGATAGACGGATATTGTTACTATTTTGAAGGAACAGATAAAGCTTCATATGGAAAGATGTATGCAAATACTGTTGTCGGTGGATATAGAATTGATACCACAGGTAGATGGATAAATGAGAGCGGAATTGCGTATTATGAAGCCGGTAAAGGTATAAGTACAGATAATTCCTCGCAGGGCTCATCAAATACAGCAAAGAAAACCGGAAGTACCGATAAAAGTAGCGGCTCAGGCAGAGGAGGAAGCCTCGGTAAAAGTGGCGGCTCAAGTGGTAGTGGAAGTTCAGGTAAAAGCGGTGGCTCAAGTAGTGGTGGAAATTCAGGTAAAAGCGCCGGCTCAAATATTGGTGAAAATACCGGAGGAAGCGGTGGCTCAAGCGGTTTAAATAAAGTAGAAAAAAGAGAAGAAAACAAAATATTAAAAGAATCAAATGTAACGGTTGAAAACTCAAGTTCTGAGAAAAGTGAAGACTTGGTAGGTTCAAGACAAGACTTAAGCCCGGATAAAAATAACAGCTTAATTGCAGATAATAAAACCGGTAATAATGAGAAAGCCGGAAGCATAGAAAAAAATATAAATAAAGAGGATACCAAAAAGTCGAGTGAGAACCCTATAAAACCGGCCACTTCTTCCAATGTAGAGATACCGAAAGAAGAAGGAAAAAAGGATACAGGGCAAAAGGAAAGTAAAATTGCTGAGGACAAAAGTAAAGAGAGTACACAGGACAGAGCCAAAAAGTTTAAAGAATCATTGATTACTTCAGAGAATGACAATGTTGTTCAGTACACAAATGAAGACGGTGAAATCAGAACCATTATATGGGTAAGGGGAATTAACGGACCTGTTATGGGAGAAGGCGGAGATTTTCATAAAGAGATTACACAAGGTGGAAAAGATACTTATATAACATATACTGTACCATATTCAAGCGGAGACGGATGGTATGATGTTAATAAAACAAGAAGCGGTGGAAATACCGATATAGATAAAAATCTTTGCTTTGCAGCGGTATCATCAAATATGCTTCATTGGTGGTTTGATCAAAATATTGAATATGTTGACAGATATATAGAAAAAAACGGTGATATAATTCGTGCAAACAGAAAACTTTCAGATTTAAAAACTTCCTTTGAAAATACTGAGAATAGTAAAATATTTGAGCTGTATAAGGTGCTGTACGGATATAATGAGAGAGGTTTTTATTCGGATCTTTTGATGGATTTATTTATTAACGGATATACTCCAAATCCAAAGGGTGGAACAAATATAGAAAGTGATGAGCTTATTCCAAATAATAACGGCGGATTCTTCTATGATGTTTTCAAAGGGGAAAAACTTACAGACCGTACTTATGGTGGAAACTATGAATCCTTAAGTAATCTTCTTAAAGAAATTTTGAGTAATGGTGGTATAGTAGGACTTTCTCATAAAGTATTTTCAAAGAGTAATCATATAGTTACTTTGTGGGGTGCTGAATATGATCTGAACGGAAAGTTGAAGGCTGTATATATCAGTGATTCGGATGATCAGGATGAAAGAAATGTAGGTATGAAGCGTTATGAAATCCGAAATGTCGGGGGAAGGGCAAAAGTATCTACCAACGAGACAGATAAGTCTGCAGGTGCCGAAGTAGGATATCTTCATATCCTATATCAGGGAACCGGACAATGGGAAAATTATTTCAAATAAAGATATAAAGGACTGAAGACTTTCGCATTTAAGAAAGACTTCAGTTCTTTTATATTTATATTATCTTAGAGATGTTTTTTGAAAGAATTTCATCAAGTTCAGGTGAGAATTGTCCGTTTGAAATTAAAACGTCAATATCCCTGAAGTCTGTAAGTTTGAAAAATCCACCGGCTTCTTCCTTTGTGTTGTCACAAAGAAGTACAGTCTTGTTTGCATTCTCTATCATACTTTTTTTAACAAGTCCCTGAGAATCATCACCCTCAAATATGCCCTTGGTATTAATGGCTTTACATGAAATAATCGCAAGCTCCGCATTGAAGTTTTTAATAAAGCTTGAAGCAAATTCTCCAACTATGGACAAACTTTTATGTTTTAATACACCGGGACATAGAAAACATTTCAAATCCTGCGCATTTGAAAGTTCATTTGCGATATTGATACCATTGGTAATGATGGTGATATTATGCCTTAATTTAAGCAAAGGGGCCAACTGACAGACTGTTGATGATGAGTCCAAAAATATCACCATACCGTCTTTTAAAAGAGGTGCTGTCTTGCCGGCAATAATCTGCTTTTTGTCCAGATTTTCTATCCTTCTCATACCTATAGGACTTTCATTAGCTGATTTCTCAATCACAGATACATAGCCGTGAGATCTCTTTACAATGCCTTCTTCTTCAAGTGCAATCAAATCTCTTCTTATAGTAGAGCGTGAAGCAAAAACTCTATGACATAAGCTGTCTATACTTGATATACCGTTGCTCTTATTTAAAACATCAAGTATCTGTTGTTTTCTTCCATTCGAATCCATAAATAATCCTCTTACTTTTATTTTACAGTAACTTCCGTTAAGCAAATATAGGAGTTACCGACAGGTTTGAACAAAAAAATTCATACATGAACATTATAGCATAAAATAAAAAAAAGTATTCAAGAATATATCCATATATATATTTTTATTATTAAATATGTTATATTGTCTTTACTGAAAAACATTTTCGGCAATGTTTCGTAGATATGAAAATAAAAACAAAAACAAGGGAAAGAGCTTTAAAAATTTTTTGGGGGGGTTGTAGCATATTTCCGAAAGATTGCCGATTTTATTATTGAAAGTTGGTGAAGTATGAAAAGAGTATTGGCTTTCGATATGGGTGCAACATCCATTAGAGGTATTATCGGATATGTTAAGGATGGAAAACTCGTAACAGAAGAAGTTATGAGAATGGCCCATAGTATAAAGAATAAAAACGGAAGATTGTACTGGGACTTTGATGCTATTTTAGAAAAAATAGTCAGTACAATCATTGAGAACAAGGATGTGTCATGCATCGGTATTGATACATGGGGCGTTGACTTCGGAGTAATCGATAAGGACGGAAAACTTATAGATACTCCATTCTCCTATAGAGATGAGAAATATGCTATAGGAAGAGAAGAAGCGAAAGCAAAGATAAGTGAGCTTGAAATATTCAAAAACAGTGGAAATCAGATAATGACCATAAATACAATATTCCAGCTGCTTACATTAAAGAAGTTAAATCCTGACATATATGAAAAGGCAGATAAAATGCTTATGATGCCGGATCTGATTTTCTATATGCTTACAGGAAAGAAAATAGGAGAAGAAACTATCTGGTCCACAACAGGACTTTATGATATGGGACAGAGAAAAGTTTCAGACACTATATTTGAAAAACTTGAACTCAAAAAAAGTCTGGTTCCGGAGATTGTAAAAGCTACAGAAGTAGTCGGCAATACAAAGATTCGGGAATAGAGGCATTAAGGGGACTTTCAATCGATGTGATACCGGTATGTACGCATGATACTGCAAGTGCACTTCTTATGACAGACAGCTTCCTTGATGAAGACAGTATGTTCTTAAGTTGTGGAACATGGTCACTTATAGGTAGCGTGGTGGATAAATGTATCATAGACGAAAAAGCTTATGAGAATAATCTTACAAATGAATTGGGATTTGACTCAAAACCTATGTTTTTCAAAAATATCACAGGACTTTATCTGTTGGAAAAGTATAAAGCACAGCTTGAAGCAAGGCTTGAGGGAAAAATTCCATTTGATGATATCAGTGATTATGTAAACAAACTTGATAAGAAACTTTCACTCATAGATATGGATGCGGAAATATTCGCAAAAGAGGGTATTGATGTAAAGAGTGAGATTGATAATTTTATAAGAAATCAGGGTGGCAATACTCCTGAACATGACTTTGACTATTTTGCTGTTATTTACGAGAGCATGGTAGCAAAGTATATGGAAGTAAAGGCCGATATTGAAAAGATTTTGAATAAGAATTTCAAGAAGATCCATATGATCGGGGGCGGTGCTAAGTCAAGCGTACTTACATCTATGATTGCAAATAAAATGGGGGTAGATGTAAAGGCGGGACCTTACGAGAGTTCAGCTCTTGGAAATATTCTTCTTTCACTATTACATCTTAATGAAGTAAATGATTTAAAAAGCGGTATTGAATTGATCTTAGGATCATGCGAGATAAAAAGAATAGATTCAAAATAATAAGGAGGGAATATGAATCATCCAAAGATAGGTATAAGACCTACAATCGACGGCAGATGGGGCGGCGTTAGAGAGTCACTTGAAGAACAGACAATGGGAATGGCAAAAAGAGCGGCTAAACTTATAGAGGACAACTTAAGATATCCTGATGGAGAAAAGGTAGAGGTAGTAATATCACCCACAACTATCGGTGGTGGTGCAGAGGCTGCTATTTGTGAAGAGTTCTTTGCAAATCAGAATGTAGTCGGAACACTTACAGTTACACCATGCTGGTGCTACGGAACAGAGACAATGGACTTGAATCCAAACACAATTAAAGCTGTTTGGGGATTCAACGGAACAGAGAGACCGGGTGCAGTTTACCTTGCTGCTGTTATGGCTGCATATGCACAGAGAGGACTTCCTGCATTCTCAATTTATGGAACAGAAGTTCAGGATAAGGACGAGACAACTATCACAGCAGATGTTGCAAAGAAGATTTTAGACTTTGCAAGAGGCGCAGTTGCAGTCGGTATCATGAAGAATAAGTCATATGTAAATATCGGTTCGGTATCTATGGGTATTGCAGGTAGTGTGGTAAACGTAGACTTCTTACAGAAGTATCTGGGAATGAGAACTGAATGGGTAGATATGACAGAGGTTCTTAGAAGAATTACACTTGGTATCTATGATCATGAAGAGTTTGAAAGAGCCCTTGCATGGGTAAAGGAATACTGCAAAGAGGGTATGGATATCAATGCAGGTAAGGACTTCCCTGAGATAATCAAGAAATCAAGACATATTGAAGATGATAAGCAGTGGGAATTCTGTGTAAAGCATGCAATGGTAGTAAGAGATATTCTTGAAGGAAATCCAAAGCTTGCAGAAATGGGATGGCATGAGGAGTCACTTGGAAGAAACGGTATTTCAGGTGGATTCCAGGGACAGAGAATGTGGACAGACTGGCTTCCAAACGCAGACTTTACAGAGGCTATTATGGCTTCAGGCTTCAACTGGAACGGTAAGAAGATGCCGACACCATTTGCAACTGAGAATGATACATTAAACGGTGTAGCTATGATGTTTGGATGGCTTTCTACATGTAAGGCTCCAATATTCTCAGATGTTAGAACATATTGGTCACCTGATGCAGTAAAGAGAGTCAGCGGAAAAGAACTCACCGGATATGCTAAGAACGGTATCATCCATCTTATCAACTCAGGTGCAAGCTGCCTGGATGCAAGTGCTGCAGCTAAGGATGAGAACGGTAACGGAACAATGAAGGAGTGGTGGAACCTTACAGATGCAGATGTTAAGGCTTGCTGTGAGGCTACCGACTGGTGCAGAGCTGACTATGAATACTTCAGAGGCGGCGGTTTCTCATCACACTTTAAGACAGCAGCAGAGATGCCTGTTACAATGATCAGAGTAAATATGGTTGAAGGTGTAGGACCTACACTTCAGGTAATAGAAGGACATACATGTGTACTTGATGATGATGTACATAGAATCCTTGATGAGAGAACAAGCAAGACTTGGCCGACAACATGGTTTGCACCAAAGATTGGCGTAGGCGCTGCAGATTCAGTATATAATGTTATGGCTAAGTGGGGTGCAAACCACGGTGCAACAGTAGAGGGACATGTAGGAGACAGACTTCTTACATTAGCTTCAATGCTCAGAATCCCTGTAGCATTCCATAATATTGAGGACGAGAGAATATTCAGACCACATTCATTTAACGGATTTGGAACAGCTGATTTAGAGGGACAGGACTACAGAGCATGTGCTTACTATGGTCCGCTTTATAAGTAAAAATTAAATGCAGGAGGGCAATTTGCCCTCTTGATAGTAAAGGGGAAAAATATTATGTTGATGGAGAAGGAAAGACTGCTTTTAATAGAGTACGGAAAGAAACTTGTAAAAGCAGGACTTACCAAAGGTACAGGTGGTAACCTGAGTATATTTGACAGAAAGAACGGACATGTGGCAATCACTCCTTCAGGAATAGATTTCTTTGAGATACAGCCTGAGGATATCGTTATCATAGATGTTGACGGAAATGTGATAGAAGGTAACAGAACTCCTTCATCAGAGTGGGCAATGCATGTAATGCCATATAAGTACAGAGATGATATCGATGCGGTTATTCATGCTCATACAATGTATGCAACTGTTATGTCTTGTCTTAGACAGGAACTTCCTGCAACCCATTATATGATTGCTGTAGCCGGCGAGACTGTAAGAGTGGCAGAGTATGCTACATACGGAAGTCCTGAGCTTGCAAAGAATGCTTTTGAGGCAATGAAGGACAGAAAAGCCGTTATATTGGCAAACCATGGAATTCTTGCAGGTGCAAATGATCTTCTCAACGCTTTCAATATCGTAGAAGAGATAGAGTATTGCTCTGAGGTTTATACAAAGGCAAAGGCTATTGGTGAGCCTGTAATATTACCTCATGAAGAGATGGTTTTGATGGCTGAGAAGTTCAAGACATATGGTCAGAGGGTTAGTAAAGAAAACAAATAAGGGGGAGATTTTATGTCAGCATTACTAACAATGAAAAATATAAAGAAATCTTTCTCCGGAGTTGCAGCATTAAAGAATGCGGAACTTGAACTTAATAAGGGTGAAGTAGTTGCACTGATGGGTGAAAACGGTGCCGGAAAATCCACTCTTATGAAGATTTTGACAGGAATATATTCTAAGGATGAGGGTACTGTAACCTTTGAAGGAAAAGAAGTAGAGTATAAGTCGGTATCCGAATCTGAAGAGGCGGGCATTGCAATCGTTCATCAGGAATTAAATATGATGAACGATCTGACTGTGGCACAGAATCTTTTCATCGGAAAAGAGAGGAAAAAAGGAATCTTTATAGATGATGCAAAGATGGCTGAGGATGCCAAGGAACTGTTCAAAAAGCTTAATGTAGATATAAATCCGAATGTAAAGATAGGAAGTCTTACTGTAGGAAAGCAGCAGATGGTTGAGATTGCAAAGGCTATATCAACAAATGCAAAGGTTATCGTATTTGATGAGCCTACAGCAGCTCTTACAGACTCTGAGATTGAAGAACTTTTCAAAGTTATAAATGATTTAAGAGATAAGGGCACAGGAATAATTTATATCTCACACCGAATGGACGAAATTAATGTTATCTCAGACAAAGTTATTGTCATGAGAGACGGAGAATATGTAGGTACTTTGGTAACAAAGGAGTGTACAAAAGACGATATCATTAAGATGATGGTTGGAAGAACAGTCTTTATGGAACCAAAGACCAAATCTGACGTAAGTGCGGATGCGGAAGTAGTACTCAGATGTGAAAACCTGAACCGAGGAAAGCATGTAAAGAATGTTTCATTTGAACTGAGAAAAGGTGAAATACTCGGTTTTTCAGGACTTATGGGTGCAGGAAGAACAGAAGTTGCAAGACTTATATTCGGTGCCGACCCTATGGATTCCGGTAAGATATTTATTCACGGTAAGGAAGTAAGTATAAAATCCACAAAGGATGCCGTGAATGCAGGTATCGGTTATCTGTCAGAAGATAGAAAGAGATATGGACTCTTGGTAGACAAATCAGTAGAAGAAAACACCTGTCTATCTTCACTTGAAAAATTCACAAAAGGACTGTTTATAGACGGTTCAAAGTCAAAAACTGTCAGTGAAAAATATGTTCAGGAATTAAGAACCAAAACACCAAGTGTTACACAGATTATAAAGAAACTTTCAGGTGGAAACCAGCAGAAGGTCGTTATAGCGAAGTGGTTGGTAAAGGATTCTGAAATATTGATATTTGACGAACCTACAAGAGGTATTGACGTAGGTGCCAAGAGTGAAATATATGATTTGATGGAAAGATTAGTTAAAGAAGGCAAATCCATAATAATGATTTCATCGGAATTGCCGGAAGTACTCAGAATGAGCGACAGAGTCGTAGTAATGTGTGAAGGCAGAATAACAGGTTGTCTTGACATCTCTGAGGCTAGTCAAGAGGGAATCATGACATGTGCAACAAATAGACAGGGGGCAAAATAATGAACCTAAAAAAGATTTTTTCAAATCAGCAGGCGGTGGTTATCGCCGCGCTGGTAGTAATATGTATAGTGTTTTCACTGTTAACAGATAAGTTCTTACAAGCTACAACATTTACCAACATTTCAAAGTCAGCTTACTATGTAGCATTTATGGCAATCGGAGTTACTTTTGTTATTGCTACAGGTGGTATAGACCTTTCAATAGGTACAGTTGCTATATGCTCTGCACTTATAGGCGGAACCTTTATGGAAAGGTGCACCGATGTTTGTTGTTATATTGATAATGCTTTTAGTTGGAGCGGTATTCGGACTTATAAACGGTATTTTGGTATCACATTTTGAGTTGCCGGCATTTATAGCCACACTCGGAACCATGATGGTATCAAGAGGTTTGGGATCAATCGTATCAAAGACAAAAACCATATCATTCCCACAGGGTGATAGTGCAGGTGCTTGGTTTAGAGAGATATTCATGGTAACAAAAGGTGGCGGCCTCTTTCCAAAGAATTTCCCAACAGGTTTCATACTACTTGCAGTATGTGCAGTAGTAATGGCAATCGTACTTAACAAGACGAGACTTGGAAGATATATACTTTCAATAGGTTCAAACAAGGAAGCTACAAGACTTTCCGGTATTGATGTAAAAAAATATGAGACACTTGCTTATGTATTCTCAGGTGTGTTCGCAGCACTTGCAGGACTTGCATATGTAGCAGTATTCTCAACAGCACAGCCAAACACAGGTAACGGATTCGAGCTTGATGCTATCGCAGGAGTAGTTATCGGTGGAACATCACTTTCAGGTGGTGTCGGTTCAATCGTTGGAACAATTATAGGTGTGTTTATCATGACAGTACTTAAGATCGGTTTCCCATACATCGGAGTACAGTCACATTATCAGCTCTTCATCACAGGAATCATTTTAGTATTCGCTGTGTATATGGATATCTTAAATAGAAAAAGAAAGGGTTAATAAGGAGGAAATTATGAAGAAGAGATTTTTAGCAATTGCAGTAGCAAGTTTGATGGCAATGTCATTAGCGGCATGTGGAGGATCAAACAGTGGTTCAAGTGAGGCTGAGAAGACAACAGCAGCACAGGCAGACAGTTCAAAGGCTGAGGAGACAAAGGCGGAGGCTAGCGCTGACGGAAAGAAGATCAACGTTATCGCTAAGGGATTCCAGCATCAGTTCTGGAAGGCAGTTGAGAAGGGTGCTATGCAGGCAGGAGCAGATTTTGGTGTTGAAGTATCATTCCAGGGTCCTGACAATGAGTCAGCAATCGCACAGCAGATTGAGTATTTGGATGCAGCTATTGCACAAAAGCCAACAGCTATTTGTTTCGCAGCACTTGACACACAGGCAAGTTTAGGTTCAATCCAGACAGCAATGGATGCAGGCATCCCAATTATCGGATTTGACTCAGGTGTTCCGGATGCACCGGCAGGAGCTATTAAGGCTAATGCATCTACAAACAACCTTGTAGCAGGACAGTTAGCAGCTAAAGAGACATATGAGCTTATCAAAGACAAAATTGATGGTGCTTCAGGCACAGTTAGAATCGGTGTTGTTGCTCAGGAGTCAAACTCACAGTCAATCGTTGAGAGAACAAAGGGCTTCGTTGAGGAGATGACAAAGCTTGTTGGAGAAGACAAAGTTTCAGTTGAAGGACATGACAGCTTAAAGAATGAGAAGGCAGGCGCTCCTGTAGTTATCGATGTAGGTATCCCTGCAGAAGTTAAGGATGCGGACGGCGCAGCTGTTGCATCAGCTATCTTAGAGAAGTCAGATCTTATCGCAATCTATGGTTCAAACGAGTTTGCAGCAAATGCTATCATCACAGCTAACGAAGGTCTTGATAAGATCGGTGAAGGAAAAGTTGTTGCAGTTGGATTTGACGCAGGTAAGAAGCAGCTTCAGGCAATCAAAGACGGTTTATTTGCAGGTAGTGTAACACAGGATCCTGTACAAATCGGATATAAGGCAGTTGAGCTTGCAGTTAAGGCAGCAAACGGCGAGAGCGTATCAGACGTTGATACAGGTGCTTTATGGTACAACAAGGATAACATGGAAGATCCAAAGATTGCTCCATGTTTATATGAATAAGAGGTAAATATGTTAAAAGGTATACCCGAGATAATATCACCGGAACTTTTAAAATACCTTTGTGAAATGGGTCATTCTGACAGATTGGTCATTGCAGACGGCAATTTCCCCACACATAGTGTGGGGAAGAATGCCCATATCATAAGAATGGACGGTCATGGTGTATGTGAGATATTGGATGCTATATTAAAGCTCTTTCCACTTGATACCTATGACGCACACCCGGTTAGTATTATGGAAAAAGTACCGGGAGATACAGTAGCGACTCCTATTTGGGATGAGTTCAAAGAAATTGTATCAAAATATGATACAAGGCAAGATGCTATCGGAAGCATCGAAAGATTTAAATTTTACGATGAAGCAAGAAAAGCTTATTTGATTATTGCTACATCAGAGAAGGCACTCTATGGCAATATAATGTTGCAAAGGGTGTTGTGTAATTTTGGTCAGTAAGTGACAGATTATTAGGGGGATTCATTATGGCTAACAGAATCATATTAAATGAAACATCATATCATGGACAGGGTGCTATTTTAAGCATTACAGAAGAAGCAAAGCTTAGAGGTTTCAAGAAAGCTTTTGTTTGTTCAGATCCGGATTTGATTAAGTTCAATGTAACAAAAAAAGTTACTGATTTACTTGATAAAGAGGGTCTTGAGTATGAGATTTATTCTGATATTAAGGCAAACCCGACAATTGAAAATGTTCAAAGCGGAGTAGAGGCTTTCAAAAAATCAGGTGCAGATTATATAATAGCTATCGGTGGCGGTTCATCTATGGATACCTCTAAGGCTATCGGAATAATTATTACAAACCCTGAGTTTGAGGATGTGAGAAGTCTTGAGGGACTTTCACCTACAAAGAACCCTTGTGTTCCTATTTTTGCAGTACCGACAACAGCAGGTACAGCAGCAGAAGTTACTATAAACTATGTTATCACAGATGTAGAGAAGAAGAGAAAATTCGTGTGTGTAGATCCACATGATATTCCTGTAGTAGCATTCGTAGATCCTGATATGATGTCAAGCATGCCAAAGGGACTTACAGCTTCAACAGGTATGGATGCACTTACACATGCTATCGAAGGATATACTACAAAGGGTGCTAACATTATTACAGATATGTTCAACTTAAAAGCTATCGAGCTTATTGCAAAGTCACTTCGCGGTGCAGTAGAAAACACTGCAGAGGGAAGAGAAGGAATGGCTATCGGACAGTATCTGACCGGAATGGGATTTTCTAACTGTGGACTTGGAATAGTTCATTCAATGGCACATGGTCTTGGTGCATTGTATGATACACCTCATGGTGTAGCAAACGCTATTATTCTTCCGACAGTTATGGAATATAACGCTGATGCAGTTGGCGAGAAGCTCAGAGATGTGGCTAAGGCTATGGGTGTTGAAGGCACAGAGAATATGAGCGAAGCAGAGTACAAAAAGGCGGCTGTTGATGCAGTAAAGAAGCTTTCTGAAGATGTAGGCATTCCAAGGATTTAAAAGAAATAGTAAAACCTGAGGATGTAGACTTCTTGTCACAGTCAGCAATGGATGATGCCTGCAGACCGGGCAATCCAAGAGATCCTAAGTTTGAGGATATTAAGGAATTATTCCTCAGCTTGATGTAAATTTGTTACCTTCTATATTATTTTAATAAAAGGGTGTATACTTACTTTAGGGTGAGTATATGCCCTTTGTGCTTTTTAAATATGATATTGGGTTCATAGATTTATTAAAGGGGAGATTATGGGAAGTTATTATAAGAAATGTCCATATTGTGGTAGAGCAATGGAAAAAGGGAGTATACCTCCCGGAAGATATTCACTTAAGTGGAAGAGTGATTATGAGAACAGAAGCAGTCTAAATTATATGTTCAACTTTGATAAAAAGGATGTAAAACTCGCTTCCGTTTGGGGTGAAATATGTTGCACCGCCTATCTTTGCAGAGTTTGCAGGAAGATAGTAATTGATGTATAAATCTAAATAACTAAGTTGACTTATTCTTTTAAAAATATATAATAGGATTTAAGTAAATATTAATGTTTACTTCAAAGTTATTTGTTATACTTGTCTAAATTGCATTTGGGCAAGATTTGACATTTTAGTAATAAATTGTCAGGGGTATTAAAAGGAGGATAGTAAAATGGGATTTTTTGATCAATTAGGTGATGTTGCAAAGAACTTGGGAGCAGCAGCAGGTGACCTTGCTAAACAGGTTAGCGATAAGACCAATGACGCTTTAGAGATAAGCAAGCTCAATTCAAAGATCGCTGCAGAGAGGTTGGAGATTGAGAAGGAAAAGAAGAAAATCAGCGAGGCTCTTTTTGATAAATTTGCCAAGGGTGAAGAAGTGCCTGAGGAAATAAAGGAATTCTGTGAGAATATAAAGGCACGTTTCCAGAATATAGATAGTCTTAATGCTGAAATCGAAAAAGTAAAGAATACTGTAGGTAAGAAGGCTGAAGAAGTTAAAGATGCAGTAGAGGATAAGGTTGAGGAAGTAAAAGAGGCTGTTAAGGACAAGGCTGAAGATGTAGCTGATAAGGCTGAGGAAGTAAAGGATCAGGCTGTAGATACATTTAATGAAGTTAAGGAAAATGTTGAGGACAAGGTTGAGGATGTGAAGAAAGACATCAAGGACGGTATCGACAACATTCAGAATTAATTCATTGATATTTTTATAGAAATTAATTAAAATAAGAGAGTAAAACCTTTATGGTTTTGCTCTTTTTTACAAGAGGAAAAATATGTTTTAGCTCAGAATAAATATATTTTGGAGGTAGTAGTGAAAAAAAGAATATTAGCGGTAATGGCATGTGCATTATTGGCATTATCAGGTTGTGCAAAGGCAAATGTAAATGAAAGCAGTACAAGTGCTGAGAGCAGTGTGGCGGAGAGCACAGAATCAAGCACTGCAGGTGCAAATGAAGAAAGCCTTGGAACCATAAAGCTCGGTGGATTAAAAGGCCCTACAAGTATGGGACTTGTAAAACTCTTGGATGATGCAAACAAGGGAAGCCTTGCCTATAGTGTTAGTTTGATATGGAGTCAGCTCCTGATGTAATGGCACCAAAGCTTCTAAACGGAGAAGTGGATATTGCGACTTTGCCTGTAAATATGGGATCTGTACTTTTCAATAACTCAGACGGTAAGGTGACTATGCTTGATATAAGTACTCTAGGTGTTCTTTATATACTTGAAAAGGGAGAGCAAAGTATAAAGAGCGTAGAAGACTTAAAGGGGAAGACAATAATAGCACATGGTCAGGGTGCTACACCTGAGTATAGTCTTAGCTATATACTCTCGGGACATGGACTTGATATAAACACAGATGTTACTATGGACTGGAAATCATCAGCTGATGAGAGTCTTGCAGCTATTGAGAATATGGACAATGCAATAGTTATGTTGCCACAGCCATTTGTAACAGTTGCTCAGACAAAAGTGCAGAACTTAAATACAGTACTTGATCTTACAAAGGAGTGGGATGCACTTGGAACAGGTGGAAAACTTGTCACTGCAGGTTTGTTTGTAAGAAATGATTTTCTTGAATCAAATAAGGAACTTGTAGAGGAGTTTATATCCAACTATACAGATTCGGTAAAATGGATCAATGAAAACGTGGAAGAGGCATCTAAGCTGGTAGAGGCAAATGATATCATTAAGGCACCTATCGCAGCTAAGGCAATACCATATTGTAATCTGGTATCTATAACAGGAGATGAGATGAAGAGCGCTACAGAGGACTATTTAATGACATTGTTTAATTTAAATCCTAAGTCTGTAGGTGGTGCATTGCCTGGAGAAGAGTTCTATTATACCGGAAAATAGTCTATGAATATAAATAAAAAACATAAAATTACAGCAGTGCTTCTTGCACTGCTGTTTTGGCAAATATCGGCAATGATTTTAAACAGGTCATTTTTACTTTCATCCCCTGTAGAAGTAGTCAAAGCATTGTTTGAGCTTGGGGGGAAGAATGTATTTTGGATGGGACTTGGAAAAAGTATACTTAAAATACTTTTGGGATTTTTAGCTGGTGGCGGAGTAGGAATATTCCTTGCAGGACTTTCATACAGATTTAAATTGTTTGAGATTTATATTTCACCATATATTATGGTAATTCGCTCAGTACCGGTAGCATCATTTGTCATCATAATACTTATATGGCTTGGAAGTGAGGCACTTTCGGTTTTAGTATGTTTTTTTATGGTAATGCCCATATTTTATGCCAATACACTGGAAGGATTAAAGTCTGTAGATGTGAAGATGCTGCAGATGGCTAAAATATATGAACTTGGTAAAAAGGCAAAACTTATATACATATATTTACCGGGGCTGGAGTCATTTTTGATATCATCAAGTGTGGCTTCAATGGGAATTGCTTTTAAGTCAGGTATTGCGGCTGAGGTGATAGGCAGACCCAAAAATACTTTAGGATTTTTCTTATTTGATGCCAAAATCTATCTTGAAACTTCAAAGGTATTTGCCATTACTCTAATAGTAATACTGTGCAGTGCAATTTTTGAAAGATTGATAATATTTATAATGAAAAGATTTTTCGGATTGATAAAGAGGGTGTATTGATGTTTTTAAAAAATATATATAAAAGCTTTGATGGCACAGAAGTTTTAAGAGATTTCACACTGGAAATAGCTGATGGCGAACATGTTGCACTTATGGGAAAGTCCGGAAAGGGAAAGACCACCATATTGAATATTATAATGGGCTTTGAAGCACCTGATTGCGGTGAGATGGACTTACCAAAGAAAATATCTACAGTATTTCAAGAAGACAGACTGAGTGAAGATTTCAGTGCAATTTCAAATGTATGCCTTATGACCGGAAATAAAGAAATTGCAAAAGAAATTTTAGACAAGCTTGGTATAGAAAGTAAAAAATATATAAACACTATGAGCGGTGGCCAAAAAAGAAGAGTGGCACTGGCAAGATGCCTTTCAAGAACGGTAGAGCTTTATATATTTGATGAGGCTTTAAAGGGTCTTGATGAAAAGACAAAAGCTGTGGCAATGACAGTTATAAAGAGTATACTTGTGGAAGAAGTGTACTCTTTGTGACACATGATATAAATGAAGCAAGAGACTTTGCGGATAGAATAGTGGAGATTTAACTATGGAAATAAAATTTGAAAAGCTTTCTGAGTGGCAGGTAGAGAATATAAAACTTTCGGAGGTATCATATAAGTATGCACCGATATATTCAAAGAATCATTTTGCCAGAGCAAAGGATGAGTTTGTTATTTACTGTGGTGAGAACAATGGTGTTTTGTGGTTAAGGGATAATGAATATAAGTTTATTCCGATTAATACAGAAAATAAAAGAGCCGGTAAACTCTTACTTAATACAGATGACGGTATTATTTTAATCAGTGAAAATGAGGCATGGAAAATGGGAGAATATGATGAATCATTTACTCCTATAAATATAGAAAAACCTTGTATTGCAAAAAATATAACAGAGATCTCAACAGGAGGAGAAAATGCTAATTACCCTGTTGTTTGTCGTGTGAGTTTTGAAGCGATGGCTGCCGACAGCTTTACGTTTTTTAAATATGATAAAGATAAAAATACGATAATATTTGAAGATATATTACATCCTATATTTACAACAGAAAAGACTAGGAAAAGATTTTTTGAGTCATTGCTTGAGGCAGAGGGGCTTTATAATAAGATGGAGTATAGATATAGCTATCCACAAATTGGAAGTATGATGATAAAGGATGACGCTATATATGTATTCTTGGAGGCTGATACTGTAAATCCATGCGGACTGAGTTCTTTTAAGTATTATTGGTATGTGGAAATTAGTAAAGACGGAGTGTATAAAAAGAAAATCTGGGGTGAGGAAAGATTAGAAAAACTACCCGGTAAGCATGGAGTCAGAGGTAAATTCAGTGCAGACAAGAAATACCTTATCTTGTCCCCTATTTTTAAAACAGGAGAATGGAAGGGTAAGCAAAAATTACTCAGACTTTCAGATTTGGAACTTTTAGATATCACATTGCCAAGAGGATACTCAAAGTTTAGAGTGATGGATATTTTTGATGAAAATGTCTTTATCAGTGATGAAGTAGATAAGATAGTGCTTTGCAAAATGACAGAAGGGTAATATTGTGAACGGTATAAAGAAAAAGTATATACCATATATTATAATAGGCACTATTTTAATATATGGAATAATCAGATATTTTAGTGCTGTAGAAGGCTATATAAAAAAATATAACCAAAGCATTGATGCCATTTGTGGTGGGAGCTATGATGGCATATATTATAAATATTCTTATGGATGCTTATGAAAATCTGCTTTTGAAAAAAATTTCATAACAAAAAAATTATAAGAATGATATCAATAATATTGGCTATGTTCACCTTTGTACTGGTAATAGCATTATTGCTTGGAATAATTATTCCGCAGCTTGTAAAAATATCGTTTTCTATAATGTATACGAATCCAAGTGATTTAAAGCGGATAATAGTTGATATCGGAAATAATGAGCAGATAAATAATATTTTAAAGATGTTTAATATTGATACCGACAATATAGATATAGCAGGCTATCTGACAAGTCTGATTAAAGAGGTAATGTCAGGTGTGGGAAATGTACTGAGCGGAGTATTAAGTGGTATATCAGGATTTTTTAATACAGTATTTTCTTTATTTATGGCAATTGTTTTTGCAATATATATACTTGTGGATAAGGAAAAGCTGAGAGTACAGGGAGATAAGCTGCTAAAAGCATTTCTTCCGTCAAAAAGAGACTTTATTATTGATATTATAAGTGTTTTTGATAACAGTTTTAAAAAGTACTTTGTCAGTCAGGTAAAAGAGGCGATGATACTTGGCGTATTATTATATATAGCCATGTCTATAGCAAGATTACCATATGCTTCATCTATTTCTATTTTTGTTGGTGTGACGGCGCTTATACCGGTTATCGGTGCATATGCAGGACTCTTTATCGGTGCTTTGATGATACTTACAAAATCTGTGCAGAGCATGATAATATTTATAATAGTTCACACATTAGTACAACAATTTGAAAATAATATAATATATCCTAGAGTTGTAGGAAGCTCGGTAGGACTTCCGGGTATGTGGGTTATAGTTGCGGTTTCACTTGGCGGAAGTATCGGAGGAATATTCGGTGTACTGGTTGCAGTACCGGTAGCTGCAGGACTTTATTATATCCTAAAGAGGGAAACTGAGAAGAGATTATAAAGCTTATAATTATATTGATTCAGCTATAATATTTATATGTATTTTGTGTTAAATCTATATTACATTTGCTTGATAAATCGACCTTAAACCAGTATAATCTTTTTTAGGGAGAGCGAGGTATTATGTAATACATCCTGAAAGCAGAGGGTTTTTATGCCAAATACAAAAAAAGAACATGAGCCTGACGAGAAAAATCCTTTTATAAAGCAGACTATTATAGAGGATAATAAAGACAGTAATAAAAAGGTCATCTCGGCGGCTTGCCTTGCTATTGTTTTTGGAATGGTTGCAGGACCAAGTATGGCATTGACATCACATATTATAAACAAAAACATACTAAGCAAAAAGACAAAGACCACTATTGAGATTCCAAAGGAAGAAACTACGGTTGAAAGTAGTGAGGAAGCGGAATCTTCGGAACAGGTGGAAGACATAGTTGCATCTGCTATAGAAAGCATTGATTTGAACGAAAAGAATTTGGTGCAGATGTATGAGAGCCTGAGTAAGGTTGCAGAAAAAAAAGATAATACTATTGTAAAAATAAGTGCCGTCACTACAGACACTGACTGGTTCAACAATACATTGCAAAATGAAAGCAGTTGTTCGGGAATCATAATAGCAAAGTCGGGTGACAGCCTTATTGTTTTGGCTCCAAATATGGAAAAAGAGGGTGGAATAAAAGTCGGTTTTTACGACGGTAGCAATCAGGAAGCTACAGTAATCGGAAGCGATCAGCTGACAAACTTAATGATACTCTCTGTGGATATTTCTTCCATGGAAGAAAAGATAAAAAGTATAGAGCCTGTTGTACTGGGAAATTCATATCAGCTGAAAAAAGGTGCTTTTATATTGGCGGTAGGCAGTCCGGTGGGAGTATCAAGAAGCATCGATATCGGGAATATAACTGCAATTGATAAGAATGCAAGTTTTTTTGACGGATACGGAAGAGTAATATACTGTGACAAACATTTGGACAGCATAGGAACATTTGATAGACACATCAGGAAATCTGGTAGGTGTGGTTTCCAATCTGGATGACAGTTCATCCATATCAATGGCATACGGTATATCCGATTTGAAAGTGCTTATTGAAAATATGACCAATGGTGTAGGATCGGCATACTTAGGAGTCCGTGCACTTGATATAGACAAGGACAAAGCGCCTGAGGGCATGCCAAGCGGTATCTATGTCTCAGAAGTCAGGTCGGATTCACCGGCCTATAATATAGGGATACAATCAGGGGATATTATTTCCATGATTGGTAATGAGGAAGTAAACTCTATAACAGGGTTTAAAAATATAATGGAGAAGCTAAAACCAAACCAAGTGATCAATATCAAAGTAAACCGTGCAGGTAAAGACGGATTTACCGAATTGAATTTTGAGACAACTATTGGTGCCAGGAGCTAGAAGGGTAGAAAATGAAATTTATTGAAAGCTTAAAAGAAGGAATGCATATTTCAGAGGTTTATCTGTGTAAATCGAAAACTATTGCAGTATCAAAGACAGGTAAGGAATATGCCAGCCTCAGTTTGCAAGACAAGACAGGTAGCATTGATGCAAAGATATGGGATCTGTATTCCCCCGGGTATATCTGATGTGGATGCTATGACCTTTGTAGTGGTTGACGCTGAAGTTACATCTTTTAACAATACATTGCAGCTGAAAGTTGCAAGAATAAGGGAAGCTGATGCAAAGGAATATACCGCATCAGACTATGTGCCTGTATCAAAAAAAGACATTGAAAAAATGTTTGCAGAGTTAAAAGAAAAGATAAAGTCAGTGAAGAATCCTTTCTTGAATAAGCTTTTGACAGCTATTTTTATAGATGACCTTGAATTTCAATCTACATTTAAAGCATCATCAGCTGCCAAGACAGTACATCACGGCTTCCTTGGCGGATTACTTGAGCATACTCTGGGAGTGGTTAAGCTTTGTGAATATTTTTGCGATAATTATGAGTCATTAAATCATGACCTTCTTATCACATCCGCACTTTGTCATGATATAGGAAAGACAAGAGAGTTGTCGGCATTTCCGGCAAATGACTATACAGATGAAGGCCAGTTGGTAGGACATATTGTAATAGGCGTTGAGATATTAAAAGCACAAATTGATAAAATTCCGGGATTCCCGAAGAAGCTTTCAAATGAGCTTATACATTGTATACTTGCACATCATGGTGAGCTTGAATACGGTTCACCTAAAAAGCCTGCACTTATAGAGGCTTTGGCACTTAATCTGGCAGATAATGCAGATGCAAAGATGGAGACATTTATTGAGCTGTTGGCACAGGGACAGGACGGGGCTACCGGATGGCTTGGATATAATAAGTTACTTGAGAGCAATTACAGAAAGACAAGTGTATAATATAAAGTCGAGAACGTAGACTGATTATCAAAGCAGTCTTATATGTTTAGTAATGGAGATATATGAAAACTGATAATACGGCAAGTTACAAAAAAGGTGAAATGATAACAGTTGATATAACAGACTTTGGAGAAAATGGCGAAGGCATCGGAAAAACCGATGCCTTCACATGGTTTATAAAAGATACTGTTATAGGAGATAAAGTCACAGCAAAGGTGATGAAAACGAAGAAAAGCTACGGATATGCAAGACTTGACAGTATAGTTAAGGAAAGTCCCGATAGAATAGAGGCTAAATGCCCCGTGGCAAGAAGCTGTGGCGGATGTACATTACAAAGCCTTGATTATAAAGCGGAGCTTAGACTAAAGCAAAACAAAGTGGAAAATCATCTAAAAAGAATAGGCGGATTTGACCTTTCAAGTGTAGAGATAGAAGAAATTATCGGTATGGAAGACCCGATAAGGTACAGAAATAAATCCCAATTTCCCTTCGGGAGAAAGAACGGTAAAAACATCACAGGCTATTTTGCAGGCAGAACTCACAGCATTGTAGAATTTGATGACTGCATTATCGGTATAGGGGAAAATAAGACTGTGCTCAATACAGTTCTTGATTTTATGGAGAAGTACAGTGTGGATGCCTACAATGAGGAAGATGGAAGCGGCATAGTAAGGCATGTACTTATAAGAAAAGGCTTTGTTACGGGTGAGTTGATGGTTTGCATAGTTATAAATGCAAACAATCTGCCACATAGTGACAAGCTTGTAGAGAGCCTATGTAGCGCACTTGGAAATGACTTAAAATCTGTTTCTATCAATATAAATAAAAAGAATACCAATGTCATCTTGGGGGAAAAAACAGTTACTATTTATGGCAACGGCTATATAGAGGATTACATAGGGGATGTGAAGTTTAGAATATCACCACAGTCATTTTATCAGGTAAATCCTGTACAGACAAAAAAACTATATAGTAAGGCATTAGAGTATGCCGCACTGACCGGTAAAGAAACGGTTTGGGATATGTACTGCGGCATAGGAACGATTTCACTCTTCCTTGCAAAGTCCGCAAAGTTTGTCTACGGTGTTGAGATAGTAGATGCCGCCATACAAAATGCAAGAGAGAACGCAAAGATTAACAATATAGAAAATGTGAAGTTCTTTGTAGGTAAGGCGGAAGAGATCATCACAGGTGAATACGAAAACGGCAATATAAGAGATATAGATGTCATAGTGGTAGACCCTCCAAGAAAGGGTCTTGATAAGCTTGCAATAGACACAATGCTGAAATTGTTGCCAAAGAGAATAGTATATGTAAGCTGTGATTCCTCTACACTGGCAAGGGATCTGAAATTGCTTTGTGAGAAGGAATATGAACTTAAGAAACTGACTGTGGTGGATCAGTTTTCCAGGAGTTATCATACGGAGAGTGTGGTGGTGATGTCACGTGATATATAGTAGCTATTGAGTTGCAGGATATAAACGATAGAATGACAATTGCCTATTATGAAAAAGATATGAGGAAGTGATAGTATGTATAATCTTATTCCAAATACCGATGAATTTAATGATATAGTCAGAATTATCGAAAGCGCGTGAGAAAGAGCACTTCAGAAGGTTAATACAGAATTGATTCTCATGTACCGTGACATGGGAGAGTGCATCAGTAAGCATTCTGAGAATGTTTCTTATGGATATGCCTTTGTCCAGAGACTAGCAGACTTCTTCTCTTAGAATTATCCGGATTTGAATGGATTTAATCGTCGTGGTCTGTATAGAATGAAGCAGTTTTATGAGCTTTATAATAACAATGAAAAATTGCCAACACTGTTGACACAACTGAGCTGGTTGAATCATTTGAAGCTGATGTCCTCTTGTAAGACGATAGAAGAGCGCATTTTCTATATGAATATGTGTATCCGTGAGAGATATATGCTTTCAAATAAACCTGCCACTCCTACAATAGAGGATGTAAGAAGATTAACGAGAAATGTTTCTGGATAATTATGTTCTGGACTTATTAAATCTTCCGGATATTGTATCAGAGCATGATTTGCAGAAATCCATCGTCAGAAAGCTGAAGGATTTTATCTTGGAGATGGGCAAAGAATTCGCATTCATAGGTGAGGAATATCGTGTTCAGGTTAGCACTATCATTGGCCCGGTTGGATTAGTTTAATGTGTTGAGAAGATCTATGTCTAAAAAGGGGTGTTCTCAAGATGATTCCACAGATGAAGAGTATTTGGCCAATTAAAAAATGAGATGTTCTACAACACAGAATGGACTGGTGTGAGCATATCAAAATTTATTGATATATTAAACAACTATCTTCTTTGGTATAGCAAAAAAAGAAAAAAGTCATTAGAATATTTGAGTACTATAGAGAACAGACATGGCCTTGGACTAGTCGTATAGGCTGTCTAAGAAAATATCTGACTATCTCTCTCGATAAAACAGATTTTATCATTAAGACTAAAAATACTGAGGATAATACATATAGATGTGCGTTAAGTTCATGCACTGAAAATAGTATTTATGAAATAAATGAGATGTTGGAATCATGTTGATACGATTCGTTTGGTAGCTCAAATCTTGAGTCAAAAATAATTAGGTGGTTAATGTAATACCAATAATATATGAAGGGGAAATTTGTCAGTATAGAAATATATGATGAAGATGAAATAAACGTTCGTATTCAATTTGATATAGAGCTTAGTAAGGTTATTGATGGCTTAGATGCTATGGGACAAGATTTCACACTTTTAGATAATTCAGAAAGCGGTATTTCTATTATTCGTTTTACTGTGAATAAAGTAAAAAGTACAGACGAGGATAAGTCAACAAATTCAAGAGCGATAGTGCCATTTTAGGTGGCTTATGCAGTATAAATACATAAGAATCAAGGATAAGAAAGTATGTATATTACACAAATATCTCATAGGATATTTTGGTTGAGGAGGTACTGATGAAAGGTTCAGAATGTAGATTGATAGAATATATGGAAGGTTCTAAGAAGCGTTTCATTATTCCTGTATATCAACGTAATTATGATTGGAAGACAGAAAATTGTAAGCAGCTTTTTGATGACCTTATAAAGGTGATTAAGGACAACAGACGCAGTCACTTCTTTGGAAGTTTAGTATCAGTGTATGAACCATCAGGAAGGAACACGGAGTTTCTTGTTATTGATGGACAGCAAAGATTAACAACGGTATCGTTACTTTTCTTGGCGATGCATAACCTAATCAATAATAAGGTAATTGTTCCACAGGATGATTCTCTTGGAAAGCAGATATATGAGGATTTCTTGGTTGATAAATACCAGCCACAGGATACTCGCATCAAGTTAAAGCCTGTAAAGAACGACCAGAAAGCCTTCCGGAAATTATTTGATAAGGTAGAGGAGCATATTAGAGAGTCAAACTTGACTACTAATTATAACTATTTTTATGATAGAATTCAGAAGCAGGAAATCACTATGGATGAGTTATTTGATGCGATTTGCAGCTTGGAGATTATTAATATTACCCTTAATAACGAGGATAATCCTCAATTGATATTTGAGAGTTTGAATTCGACTGGCCTTGATTTAAGTGAGGGCGATAAAATTAGAAATTTCATTCTCATGGGTTTACCAACAAGAGAACAGGATGAGTATTACGATAAGTACTGGAATCGAATCGAAGAGTGTACGAAATATGACGTAAGTGCCTTTGTAAGAGATTACCTAAGCGTAAAGCAGCTAGTAATTTCTTCACAGAAGAAAATATATGTAAGCTTAAGGAGTATGTAGAACTTCATGCTATTGAAGCAGAAGAGCTTTTGAAGGATATTTTAGAATATGCAAAGTGCTATGAAGTATTGTTATGTGGTGGAACTAATAATAAAGCTCTTAATGCTTGTATTTATAGGTTAAATAGATTGGAGACTACTGTAACTAGACCATTCTTCCTTGAAGTTCTCAGATTGCATGATGATGGGAAAATGGATATGGCTCAGGTTACAGAGGTGTTCCTTATTACAGAGAATTATCTATTTAGAAGAACTATCTGTGATTTGCCCACAAATGTATTGAATAAGATATTCCTGATGCTTCATAGAGAGATAGTTAGATATGATGGTGCGGATGCAGATTATGTAGAGAAGTTTAAGTATGCATTGCTTTCAAAGAAGGAGAAGGCTCGCTTCCCAGATGACAATGAATTTTCTACAGGATTTACAGACAGACAAGTATATCAGATGAATAGCAAGAATAAAATCTACATCTTGGAGCGCTTAGAAAATTACGGAACAGATGAAGATAAAGATGTCTATAGTCATTGCGATGATGGTATTTATTCTATAGAGCATATTATGCCTCAGCATCTGACCCCATCATGGGTAAAAGTACTGGGCGATGATTATGAATTTATACACGAGACTTGGCTTCATAGAATTGCTAACCTTACGTTGACTGCATACAATTCAAAATACAGTAATAGTACATTCGAAGAAAAGAAAACCATGAAAAATGGATTCGAGGATAGTGGAATCCGAATGAATACATATATTGCCAAGAAGGATAAATGGACATTAGCCGAGATTGAAGAACGTAACCAGTATTTAATGGGACGCGCATTAGAAATATGGGCATTGCCTACTACCTCCTTTAAGCCGGAAGAAAAACAGCTTGATTCATATACTTTGGATGATGATAGCAGTTTAAGTGGAAGATTAATTGCGCGCTTTAGCTACAAGAATACAGAACAGCCGGTGGCTAGCTGGGTAGAGATGTTCCAGAAGGTTCTACAGATTCTATATGCAGAGGATAAGAGTATAATAACGAAACTTGCTGCATCAAATGAGGATAATATTGCTCTTCATTTTAGTATGAATGAAGGCGATTTTACAAAAAGTGTAGAAATTGGTGATGGTATCTTTGTTTGGACTAATACGAGTACACAAAGTAAAATGTCTGTACTTAACAGAGTGTTTAAGTTATATGATGCCGACCCTACAAACTTAGTATTTTATCTTCGTGATGAGAATGAAATACAGAGGATGAAGCAGGAACAAGATATGAGCTTCGAAGAAGATACTGGTCATATGCATTAGATATGATTAAAGAGGTACATGGTGCAGGCAGTTCATTTAGCAACGTTAATCCATCAAAAGAAAACTGGATTAGTGGATTCTTCGGTATAAGTGGATTTAATATTAGCTGTATAGCTAATTTTGATTCTGCGAGAGTTGACTTGCATTTCGGTAAATCTAAGAAGGAAGAAAACAAGAAAGCATTTGATGCATTAATCACACATAAAGATGAGATTGAAAAAGTATTAGGCGTTTTCCTAATCTGGAACCGTGGTGACAAAATCAAGTCATCAAAGGTTACTTATCAATTAAATGGAGTAAGCATAGAGAATGAAACAGACTGGTTACAGATGGCTAGATTCCATGCGGAGTGGAGCAAAAAATTCTATGATGTGATTGTTCCGTATTTAAGCTGATTGTAATAAAGGGAGGTTGAGTGTATGGTCTACAATGAGTTCATTAAATGTCAAGTTTGTGGAAGCATCACAAGAGTGCGTCTACAGGTAGGTTGGCAAGAAAAACATCCGGTTGTTATAACTTGTGGAAAATGTAGCACTTCTTTATCTGGATATGTTCAAATAGGGCAGGAACATCTGGGTTTAAAATTTGAATTTGAAAATGCAGATGAAGTTGTTAATGAAAATGCAGATTATGCTGTTGAGTGTTCCGGTGAATTCCCTACATTAAAACAGAGAACTGCATCAGAATTAGCTTATGTGATTATTTCACCTTTTATACGATATATTAGCTGCATGAAAAGCGATGACTCCTATGAATTATTTGTAGACGCAGTATCAAAGCTTAATGCTACAGCTTTAAAGTGGAAATATTATAAGAGAATAATCAATCTTGCTAAGAATAATAGCGAATATCTTACTCAGGAAATTAAAAAAGTATTTTATGGACAGTATTTTCAGTGCAGAGATGCATTTGAAACATTAAGAGCAGTTCACATGATAGAAGTCCATGGTTTCTATTCATCACTAAAAAAAGATATTCTTGATGATTTATCCTTTTGCGAAGGTGTTTTGAAACTAGATGCTGTTCAGTTAAAGAAGTTGCTTGGTTTTCTGGAATCACATGATGGTTTTCATATTGAAGAACTTCAAGAGTCCATTTATAAAGTATACGATGAATTTATATCAGTGTATCAACGTCTAATACCAGCATTAGCTATTCAGTATTGCAAAGCTGGTTCATTTAACTGGGAGGAAGAAGGTTCAACAACTAGCTGTTTTGAAGATGTAAAACAGTTTTATCTAGACGTATATGAGACACTTGGGAATTTGCTGATTATACCGGTGGCACTTAATAATATAAAGTATAGAGCAGATGTTGATTCTATGAATCCTATAGAAAAAAATGTTTCATCACTGGATGACTTTATTAAGCTTACAAAAGCCTCAAGATATCACTTTTGTATAGATAACGAGGTCTACACTGGTTTCTTAAAAGTATTAGTTAATGTAAAATTGAGAAATGCAATTGGACATAATGATGTTGAATATGATTATACAAGTCAGTTGATTACATATATTCCAAATCCGAAGGATAGAACAAAGAAAAAGACAGAATATCTTCTTGAATTTGAAAATGAAGCAATGCACATGTTTCAAGGAATATTGGGAATATCAGAATACCTGTATCGTCTTAAAGAGTATTCTCTTATTCAAGACGGTAAGATTCCGATTATGGTTCAGGAAATGATGAATTGGCCTAAGAAGATCGGACGCAATGACCCATGTCCATGTGGCAGTGGTAAGAAGTATAAAAAGTGTCACGGCATGAATAGATAGGATTAGACCTCGAAATCAGGCAACTCAACCTCGTGGGGTGTAGTGGTCTATCAGTGGAAATAGGTAGATAGCTACAAAGAAAAAATATGTGCAAGTACCAGCGGCCACAAACTTAAGAGTCTTGAGACAGTGGAAAAGTGCTAGCACATAAATATGTCAGAATTATTATAGTAGCAGGCAGTGCGCGTAGACTGTTTCTCGAATACTTAAATAGATAAGACCTTGATATGGTTATCAAAAATTACATTTTACAGTGCTTTGGAAAGTGTAGAAGAGATTATTCTGGAAGCGTTGACCTGTTTCTGAATTGATATGATATGTTTCCGCATACAAACTACTATTTTGATATTAATTCTGAGTTATAGTGTTACGTTGAGAGTGTGGTAGTGATGGAGAGATGTTAGGGGAGAGAGTATTAAAAAATATTAATGTGATATCTGTTTACTAGTACAAGTGATAATCATGATGACATAATAGAAATGGTGGATGTCAGAATAGATTATATATTTTCATAGATAACAACCAATTGTATTAGAAAGTGATTTACAGATTTTGTTAACATAATATAATTAAAGTAAGTAGTAGAATATGAGGTGATATGTTTGTCATACAATAGTTGAAATCTTGAGCTAAATGAATATATACGCCAAGGTGAACCGTATAAGGTTGAAAAGAGTAATGCATGGAAAACTGCTATCGGGCTTCAGTATGTAGACGGACTTAAGCCCTCAAAATATTCATCGTAAATTATTTGAAGGTGTACTTCATTATGCCGGAAGAATAAGATACTACAATATTACAAAAAATGAGAGGGTACTTAAGGGAGATACAGTACGGTATGCATCGTTTGAAAGTATTAGGGCTACACTTGATTACGACTTTTCGCAGGAGAAGAACTTCTACTATAAGGGACTGAACATACATGAGGCTATTAGACATTTTGCTAAATTTACATAAGGTATATGGCAAATTCATCCGTTTGGAGAAGGAAATACAAGATCGACTGCTGTATTATTATTAAATATTTAAATATATTCGGTTTTACCATAAGTAACAATACGTTTACCAAAAGTTCATGGTATTTCAGAAACGCCTTAGTTCGAGCGAATTATAATAATCTGAGAGTAGGTATTCATGTCACAAAATGGATGCGAAGCACAATTTAAAAAATAGATATATGCATATTGATTTCAATATTTAAAGTGTCAATAAGGTTTAATTGCTAGTGAAAATGGAAAATGAAACGGTAAGTGGAAGATACTTATGGAAGCATAATATGTGCTACAGATTGAAAATCAAAAATCTGCTATAAAATCCGCAGAGAATATACTTAAAAATAAGATTATCCTTGATGAATAGGACAGTTTTGAGTCTTTAAGATATGTGCTGTCAGATAAAGTTGATAGCGAAACGACAGATATGATGAAGCTTGCATGTGACTTCAACAAATTAATATATGGCCGGAGTAAGGTATAATCTTATATTGTCGGAAGGTAAGAATAAAGATGGTCTCAGTGAATGGGAAAGGGAATAAAATGACAGATGAAAAATTAGTTCAATTAGGCTTAAATGGTAAGAATTCTCTAAAAATGATTTTATCGGGATATGTTGAGAATGATAAGAATGAGAATGGTGGAGAAAAAGTGGGTGTAGTTTCTGTTATGTTTGTGTCTGAAAACAAAGAACTTGTCAGTAAAAAAATGGAAGAATTTGAAGAAAAATATCCTGAAAGATATTTTATGGTGTACAGTGTTCCATTGGATACTGAACTGGAAGAATTAGATCATTATCCATCTATTGCCATTTTTGAAAGTGATTTTAAGTAGAATTTTTATAGTAAAAAGTTAGTTGATTATATCAAAGGTAAGTCATAAAGACGGTACTTCAGTGGAGTGAATAAAATATATGACGGATCTTTTCCGGGTAAGCTTATTCATAGACATGTGTATTTGCAGGAGAATGGAATAAAGGTGATGTACATTGCGGATTTATAGATATTTGGGTTTGTAAGTATAATATATATATATTTCGTTTTGGAAGTACTGAACCTTAAGTATGCATATACTAAGCATTGCATTGCATGTAAATATTATTGAAAAGGAGATTTATGAGAAAAGAGTTTGAAATAAATGGTTGTATAGAAGTTCAAACGGAAATAACAGAGGACGAATTTTCTAATGCATTTATTCAATTTGTTGAATCTAAGGGTTGGTCTTTTGGTGGCGGTATAAATGAAATTCAGGATGGTTACTATATTTTGCCGGACGGGAGCAAGGGAAAAATCCGTTTTAGAGGATGAATAAAAATTATATAAAGAATTAATTTACAGAAAAGCACATAATCTTAAAGTTTTAAATGATTCGTGTACTTGCAAGATAACAACAAATTGGGTTAGAAAGTGATTTACAGATTTGGTTAACATAATATAATTAAAGTACATAGCAAAAGAGGAGGTGATATGTTTGTCATACAATAGTTGGAATCTTGAGCTAAATGAATATATACGCCAAGGTGAACCGGATAAGGTTGAAAAGAGTAATGCATGGAAAACTGCTATCGGGCTTCAGGATGTAGACGGACTTAAGCCCTCAAAATATTTGATTGAGACTGCAAAAGATCATATTGAAGGTAAAATCAGTATTGTTGAAGCAGATAGGCTTATCAGCAGTTATTATAAAGAAAGAAAAGACAGGGATGGTGTTGAAGCAGATACTAAAGAAGCTGATATTGTATCTGTAAGAATCGCAAAATTACTTGGGGAGAAGACCTTTCAATTTTCACCTGTAGAATTACAAAATATTCATCGTAAATTATTTGAAGGTGTACTTCATTATGCCGGAAGAATAAGAGACTACAATATTACAAAAAATGAGTGGGTACTTAATGGAGATACAGTACTGTATGCATCGTTTGACAGTATCAGGGCTACACTTGATTACGACTTTTCGCAGGAGAAGAACTTCTCCTATAAGGGACTGAACATACATGAGGCTATTAGACATTTTGCTAAATTTACATCAGGTATATGGCAAATTCATCCGTTTGGAGAAGGAAATACAAGATCAACTGCAGTATTTATTATCAAATATTTAAAGATATTTGGCTTTACCATAAGTAACGATACATTTGCCCAAAATTCATGGTATTTCAGAAATGCTCTAGTTCGAGCAAATTATAACAATCTGAGAGCAGGTATTCATGCTACAAGTGAATTTCTTGAATTATTCTTTGAAAATCTTTTAATGGATGCGAAGCATGATTTAAAAAATAGATATATGCATATTGATTTTGATGGCCAAAGTGCCATTCAAAGTGCCAATAATTCAGTTTCAAAGTGCCAAAATGGCACTTTGGAAATATCTTTGGAAGAATTAGCTATTATAAATGCCTTAAAGACTAATCCGGCATTAACTCAAAAACAGATATCGGAGCTTGTAGGGAAGTCGGAGAGAACGATTAAGAGAAGTACAGTGGAAATGCAGGAAAAAGGTTTGATTGCTCGCGAGAACGGAAAACGAAACGGTAAGTGGAAGATACTTATAGAATCATAATATGCACTAAAAAAGAAAGAGCATGCAATTAGGATGGATTGCTTTTTTTCGAAAGAAGATAGAAAAAAAGCATCAGATGTTATAAATCTGCTACATAGTGATAAAATCATAGAGAACTTGTGTACTGTGTTATAGGTAATATCTCAGTTTTCTAGGAGTTATCATACGGAGAGTGTGTGCTTGCTGGAGAGAAATTAGAGGAGAGAGTGAAGCTTATAGTTATAAAAAGAAGATTGATAGTTGCCTTATATGTAACATTTATGATAGTTATAACTTTACAGGCCATATTTTATATATTTCAATGGAATATAACATCCGGAGAAACATTTTTTTATAAGGGAGAAAAATTCATATATAACTTTATGGTCTATATATTAGAGCCATTGATTGTAATGGCCTATCTTTATTTTGTTTATGTAACAGCAGCGAGTTTAAGGTTTTACTTGAAATATAAGGACTTTGGAGCAAATTGTTATTATTTTCATAGAGATAGACTTTATATACATTCCGAATTTTCACCAATCTCTATAGAGAAGATAGAATATATGAAAAATAGTGCGACATGTATATCGAGGAGAATACTTTGTAATTTCAATCAAAAATTAAAAAAATAAGATGTTAAAAACATAAATTCCGACTGGGGATTGGTGGTTTTATTCGTGGAGATAATAGTGTCTTACTGAAAAAATTGATAGATGATTTGAATAAACGAGATATTCCATATGTGATGAAATAGTAAAGTGTATCGAATGCAGTGATTCTTTATGAAGGGTATAACGGGCAGTTAGTAAATATGGCAAATCCATCCGTTTGGGGAAGGGAACATAAGATCAACTGCAGTATTTATTATCAAATATTTAAAGACATTTAGACTTACCATAAGTAACGATACATTTGCCCAAAATTCCTGGTATTTCAGAAATGCTCTAGTACGAGCAAATTATAATAATCTGAGAGCAGGTATTCATGCTACAAGTGAGTTTCTTGAATTATTCTTTGAAAATCTTTTAATGGATACCAAAACATTATTTAAAAAAATAGATATATGCATATTGATTTTGATGTCTCGTGAGAATGGAAAGCGAAACGGTAAGTGTAGGGTGACTGTAGGTACTCAATAAAAGCTATAATATTAAAAAAAATAAAAAAATTTAAAAACCATGCAATAAAATGCTATCCTCGTGCATTAATATATTGAAAGGGTAAATTGGTAAAATTATTTTCACTGTACACGGAAAGGATGGAAAATATGAAAAAGTTTAATAAATTAGGTAAGAGTTTAATAGGTGCGACCATAGTAACTTGTATGTTATTTGCAGCAGGAATAGCAGGTATTCTATATTATGGAAGCAGCTTTGTTGCCAAGTCAAAAGTATCCCAATCATATAAATCGGCAAAGAAAATAACAGCTGATGAGGCTAAAAGAATTGCACTTGCAGACGCAAAGTTAGCAGAAAAAGATGTGACTTTTGTTAAAGTAGAGCTTGAACTTGAGGATAATAACAGATATGAGTACGATATTGATTTTTACAGCGGAAATGTAGAATATGATTATGAGATAGATGCAGTGAGTGGAACAATATTGTCAGCTGATGAGGACATTGAGAACTATGCGGTTCCTACACAGCCAAGTACATCATCTGCCAATACTCAAACTGTAGAGATTTCGTTAGAAAAAGCAAAGCAGATAGCACTTTCACACGCAGGAGTGGGATCGGCAAGATTTAAAAAGGCTAAGCTTGATTATGAAAACGGTGTTAAAGTGTACGAGATTAAGTTCAAAGTCGGAAACGTGGAATATGAATATGATATTAATGTTTCAAACGGAGATGTAATCTCAAGTAGTGCAGAGGTAGATGACTAATAAAGTTATAGATTAATGAAGTCCTCCGGGTTTTAGATAAAAGATCTAAAGTCCGGGGGACTTTTTTATATTGAGGAGTTATTAAAAATAATTGAGAAATAAAAATACATTAAACATGTATTTGACACAGATACAAGTATATGTTATTATACCAAAGTAATTATTAGAAAGGGACTGAATATGGATACAAAATTTTCAATAGCACTACATATACTGGTTTATATAGAAGAAACTGATAAAGTTGTTACCTCGGAGCTTTTGGCAAAGAGTGTTGGAACAAACGCCAGCCACATTAGAAAAATAATTACATTACTAAAGGATGCGGACATTATTGAGAGTCAGCAGGGAAAAAAGGGAATGAGCTTAAAAGTAAAATCAGATAAGCTTACATTGGACATAATATATTTAGCGGTTTATCCGGAGAAAGATCTGTTGCATATTCATGATACAGCAAATAAAGAGTGCCCTGTTGGAGCAAATATCAAAGAAGCTTTACTTCCGATATTTGAAGATTCAGAGAAACAATTGCTTTTAAATTTAAAGAACAAAACACTCAAGTCATTAATTGAAGATATGTATGAGAATTATAATAAGAAGAACAGGTAGAGGTAAAAATGAGAGCGGCACAGATAGAACAATATAATAAGGATAATATTTCAGTAAAATTGGTTGATATTAATATGCCTCTTATAGGAGAGAGAGATGTACTTGTAAGAGTATCGGCAGCGGGTGTAAATCCACTTGATAATATGATTTCTCGCGGAGATGTAAAAATGATAGTACCATATAAATTACCTACAGTTGCAGGTAATGAATTTGTAGGTGTAGTTGAAAAAGTGGGAGCAAAGGTATCTAAATTCAAAGTTAATGATCGTGTTTTTGCAAGATTACCACTTGATAAAATCGGGGCATTTGCAGAATATGTGGCTGTAAATGAGAATGCAATTGCAAAGGTACCGGAGTATCTTGCAGATGTAGAGGCGGCGGCAGTACCATTGACAGCACTTACTATAATGCAAGCATTGGAGCTTATGAAAGCGGAAAAGGAAAAAACTATCTTTATTTCAGGAGGTACAGGAAGTGTGGGTGCGATGGCTATTCCTATTGCCAAAGCAAAGGGACTTGAGGTCATCACAAACGGAAGTGCAGAAAATAAAGACAGGGTTTTAGAACTTGGTGCAAGCAGGTTTATTGACTACAAAACAGAAGATTACACCAAGGCACTATCAAACATTGATTATGTACTAGATACTCTGGGTGGAAATGAAACCGAGAAACAGATGCAGATATTAAAAAAAGGTGGGAAAATGGTTTCTCTTAGAGCAATGCCAAATGGGGCCTTCGCAAAGAGAATGAGACTTCCAATGTGGAAGCAGATAATTCTTGGCTTTGCAGGAAGTAAGTTTGATAAATTGGCAGGAAAATACGGGATTTCCTATGACTTCATTTTTGTTGAATCAAACGGAAAACAGTTACAGGAAGTAGCCGACTTATTTGAAAAGTTAAAGATAAAGCCGTCTATAGATACAGTATATACTTTGGAAGAGGTGAACTCGGCATTAGATAAGGTAGCAAATGGTCGTTCCAAGGGTAAAACAGTTATTACTATATAAGGAGATAAGATGCAATTTAAAGAAGTGGATAAGTTAAATATAGATGTAAAGGAAGCAGTTAAAAAGCGTGTAAGTACAAGAAGTTTTGAAGCTAAGTCATTGAGTGAAGACGACAAGAACAGACTTATGGAGATAAATAAGGTATTAACCAATCCTTTGATGTTAATGTCAGAGTACAGTATATCAGTAAGAATTCAGGTGCTGACGGTGTTCAGCTTGGTACTTATGGAACTATTAAAGGTGCCAAAGATTACCTTGCTATAACAGTAAAAGATGAACCTTTTGCTATGGAGGCGGCAGGATATCAATTTGAAAATCTGATATTATATGCTACACAGATGGGAATCGGTACAGTCTGGCTTGCCGCTACATTTAGCAGAAAAGACTTTGAAAAGGCGATGGATATTGCTTCAGATGAGATATTTCCTTGTATCAGCCCTGTCGGATATCCTTCCGAAAAGAAATCGCTTATAGAAAAATTTACAAGAGTGGGACTTGGCTCAAAAAACAGAAAAGCTTGGGATAAAATATTTTTTTCAAATGACTTTGAGCATTCTCTATCAAAGGATGATGTAGGAGCATATGAGCAGGCACTGGAAATGCTTAGATTAGCTCCAAGTTCCACGAATGCTCAACCTTGGGCTGTAGTTAAGGAAGGAAACAAATTCCACTTCTTTTGTGATTATAAGAATAATATAAATGGGGATATGAGGAAGATAAAGCATCTGGACATCGGTATAGCCTTATCACATTTTCATCAAACAGCTATGGCAGACGGATTAACCGGGAAATTTGAAATAGAAGATATCAAATTTACAACACCTGAAAATATGCATTATGTAATATCTTATGTAGCTAAATAAAATAATATATTTGAAAAAGTCTCGGTTTAATTCCGAGATTTTTTTATTGTACAATATCAAGTCGATAAGAGTTCAAATTACTTCAAAGTAAATTGAAGTTTGTTTGAAGTGATATTGAAGTTGACTTTGAAGTAACAGTGAAGTAGTTCAAATAATCTCTTGTTAGCAAAACCTAACTATGGTATAATAATTTTACCGACGATATCGTCGGTAAAAGAGGAGGTATACAATATGGCTGCTGCGAAGAGGCTTAGTGAGGCTGAAAGAAAAAAAGAAATTATGGATTCAGCCACAAAAGTAATTGCCGCAAAGGGCTTAGGAAAGGCAACTATGGAAGACATCATCGCGGGAACAACTTTATCAAAAGGAGGAGTGTATCACTACTATGGGAACGTAACAGAAATATTTAAAGACATTATGATAAGCGGGATTGATTACAGAAACAATATCATTAAGGAGCATTTGGTTGAATGTGAAAAGGGTGGTGAGAGTAAGTTTATGGCAAAACAGTTGGTTGATAAAGTCATAGACAACAATCCTTTAACGCCTCTTTATGTTGAGTTTTTGATAGAGAAAAAAAGAAATCCCGAACTGAATAATATTATGGAAGAGCTTCAAGAACAGACAAAGGAAAGATTTAAAGCGATATGGAATGATGACTCAGGATGGTTGTTTGATCCTCAAATTTTTCAGTTTGTTACCGATTTTATGAATGCTCTGATACTGGCTTCGGATGTACTGGATGCAAGAGAAAATTTCAAAAAGAACAGACAGCATTTGGAAGCAATATTTACTTACTTATTTGAACAAGTAAAGGAGAAAACTGATGGGAGTTTATAAAAAATTATTCAGATATGTGCCGAATGAAAAATATATCGGATATATGTCAATTTTATTATCGAGTATTTCGGCATTCCTGGTGGTTTATGGGTATTATTATATATTTCTACTTCTAAAAGAAGCGGTAGTAAAGGGAAATTATGAAAATGCAGGATATTATTCTACAAGGATAGTTATCTGTTTAACTATAAGTGCAGTAATGTATTTGGTATCCGGCATTGTTTCACATAAGCTGGCATTTAGACTTGAAACAAATTTACGAAAAAGAGGAATTGAAGGACTTACAGATGCAAGCTTTCGATTTTTTGATCTGCATTCCTCAGGATATATAAGAAAAACTATAGATGATAATGCGGCAAAAACACATATGGCGGTAGCTCATATGTTGCCTGATAATTCACAGGCATTTTTGGTACCGATTTTTGCCTTTATACTGGCATTTGCCATAAGTCTTAGAGTCGGAATCGTTATTATAGTTTTATCTGTTGTAAGCGGACTTATATTGATGGGAATGATGGGTAATAAAGATTTTATGAAGCTTTATCAGACTTCACTTGACAAACTGAGTTCTGAAACTGTGGAGTATATCAGAGGCATACAGGTAATAAAGATATTCGGTTCAAAACTTAAATCCTTTAAGGCATTGCATGATTCTATTATGGAGTATTCAAAATATGCTTATGATTATTCTCTGTCTTGTAAAACACCATATGTCATATATCAGCTGATATTTTTAGGATTGATTGCCATTATCAGCATTCCGCTCAGCTTCTTTTTGACCGGTATAAAAGATCCTAAATTTATGGCTGTAGAGCTTATTATGATCTTCTTCTTAAGCGGTGTAATAATGGTCTCTTTTATGAAAATAATGTGGGCAAGCATGAATATCTATAATGCAAATTTTGCCATTGACAGTTTGGAAGAATTATATGAAAAGATGCAGGAGGATAAACTCACATATGGAAACAGAGATCATTTTGACAATTTCAATATTGAATTTGAAAATGTGAGCTTTTCATATGGGGATAAAAAGGTTCTGGAAAACTTATCATTTTCATTAGAAGAGAAAAAAACTTATGCCTTAGTAGGGCATTCAGGTTCAGGAAAGTCAACTATTGCAAAGCTTTTGTCAGGATTTTATAAGGTTGATAAGGGGGCAATAAAAATAGGTGGATATCCTCTTTCGGAATATACAAAGGAGGCAATCATAAGGAATATCTCGTTTGTATTCCAAGACAGCAAACTGTTTAAAAAATCTATATATGATAATGTAGCATTGGCTGATGAAAATGCGGGTAGAGATAAAGTAATGAAGGCTCTCAGTCTTGCAGGTTGTGATGAAATTATTGAAAAGTTTAAAGACAGGGAAAATACAATTATAGGTTCAAAGGGGGTGTATCTTTCAGGAGGTGAAAAACAAAGGATTGCTATTGCAAGGGCTATTTTGAAAAATTCACCTATTGTAATTATGGATGAAGCGAGTGCGGCAATTGATGCAGATAATGAATATGAATTACAAAGAGCATTTAAAAATTTAATGCAGGATAAGACTGTTATAATGATTGCCCATAGAATGACAAGTATCAGAAATGTAGATGAAATAATAGTTTTGGAAAAAGGAAATGTAGTAGAGAGAGGAGATAATGATTCATTAGTAAAAACCGGAGGGTTATACAGCAGACTTCTCAGTCTTTACGAAACTGCAAATGATTGGAGGGTGTCAAATGAAAAACTACTATAAGAAAAGATATGCTCTCTCAGAACAGGGTGCAAAAAATCTCACAAAAGCAACGATATATTGTTTTTTGACATATTGTATCAACCTTGGTCCTATGATGATTTTAATGGGACTTATTAATCAGTTGGTCTTGGGAAATGTATCAAGCACCTTGCAGTATATTGTTATGGCAATACTTACTCTTATATTTATGTATATTTTATTATCAGAAGAATATGTAAGCCTTTATAATTCCACCTATAAAGAATCGGCAAATTTGAGAAAAGGAATAGCAAAGAATCTGGCACAGCTTCCGCTGGCTTATTTTTCAAAACACGATCTCTCCGACCTTTCACAAACGATAATGTCTGATGTGGAAAGGGTAGAGCATTCTATGAGCCATTCTATACCAAAGGTTGTGGCTATGTGGTTATTCTTTCCTCTGATGGGACTTATTATGCTTATTGGAAACTGGAAGCTTGGACTTGCAGCAATTATTCCCACTCTTTTAAGCTTTATGATCAATCCTTTGGCAAAACAGAAGGAAGTTTCAGAGTACAGCAGGTACTTTAATGTGCTAAGAGATAATTCAGAGCTTTTTCAAGAAACAATAGAGTTACAACAGGAGATAAGCAGCTTTAATCAAGCCGACAAGGTGAAGAAAAACCTGTATGAAAAGATGGAAGAGAGTGAGAGGATACATCTTAATGTAGAGATAGTTCCAATGCTGGCGGTAGGTATATCTTCATCTCTCTCATATATAAGCCTTGCGGTAGTATTGGCTGTCGGAATACAGTTACTTATTCATAATGAGATCAGCCTCTTATATCTGATAGGATACCTGATAGGAGCAATAAAGGTTAAAGAACTTTTTGATGTTTCAAGGGAAGGAATGACCGAAATGTCCTATATTGAACCTGCAATTGTAAGAATAAAGGAGATAAAAAATGCAGCACTTCAAGAGGGTGAAGATACAGACCTTTCAAGCTACGATATAGAATTTAAAAACGTTTCATTTGCTTATAATGAAGATGCAAAGGTATTAAAAGATATGAGTTTTACGGCAAAGCAGGGTGAGGTTACAGCTTTGGTAGGTATATCGGGTTCCGGTAAAACTTCCGTACTAAGACTTATATCAAGGCTGTATGACTATGATACCGGAAGTATCTTGATAGACGGAAAGGATATCAAAAATATATCTACAGAATCATTGTTTAAGAATGTCTCAATAGTATTTCAGGATGTGACCTTGTTTAATACAAGCATTATGGAAAATATTCGTTTGGGCAGGGAGAGTGCAACCGATAAGGAAGTAAAGGAAGCGGCAGTGCTTGCAAACTGTATGGATTTTATTGAAAAATTGCCGGATGGATTTAATACTCTGATTGGAGAAACGGTGCTGAATTATCAGGTGGAGAAAGACAGAGAATTTCTATAGCAAGAGCATTTCTAAAGGATGCACCTGTTTTGATATTGGATGAGATATCGGCAAGCCTTGATGTGGACAATGAAAAGAAGATACAGGACAGTTTAAATAAGCTTATCAAGGACAAAACGGTTATTATTATCTCTCACAGATTAAAATCAATAGAAAATGTGAATAAGATCGTGGTAATAGATGAGGGAGTTGTTGAGACATCAGGGAATCATGATGAGCTTATAAAAGATTCAAAGGTATATAAAAACTTGATTGAAAAGACAAAATTAGCGGAAGCATTTAATTATTAGGGGGAAGATATGAAAGAGAAAAAGCTGAAAATAAAGGATCTGGTGACTATAGGTGTATTTGCTGTTATATATTTGGTGATTATGTTCAGCGTGGGAATGATTGGAGTTATTCCGATTTTATTCCTGGTATATCCTACGATACTGGGTATTGTTAGCGGAACTGTTGTTATGTTATTTATGGCAAAGGTACAAAAACCGTGGGCATTGTTGATATTTGGAATGCTTACACCTATTTTTATGATGGTAGAAGGACATACTTACATTCTAGTTCTGCATGCATTTGTAGTGATACTTATAGCCGAGTTGATAAGAAGAGCAGGTAATTACAATTCATTTAAATACAATATGCTTTCATTTGCGATATTTAATACATGGATCTGCGGTTCACTTATGCAAATGTTATGGGCAAGAGAAAAATATATTGAGATGACAATGATGATGGGCAATGAATATGTAGAAGCCTTGGAAAGGCTTGTTACATATCCACATATGGCATTGGTTTATATAGGTGCTATATTAGGAGGACTTATAGGCGCAAATATAGGAAGAATATTACTAAAAAAACATTTTATAAAAGCAGGTATAGTTTGACGTATTATTAGGAGGGAATATGAAAGAGAAAAAGCTGAAAATAAAGGATCTTGTCACTATCGGTGTATTTGCAGTTATATATGTGGTGATTATATTTGCTCTGGGAATGATAGGATTTTTACCGGTCTTATATCTGGTATATCCTGCACTACTCGGTATTTTAAGCGGAACTGTTATTATGTTGTTTATGGCAAAGGTACAAAAACCTTGGGCGGTGCTGATACTTGGAATGCTTACATCTGTTTTTATGATGGTAGAGGGAAATACCTATTTACTTATTATACATTCATTCGTGGTGATGCTTATAGCTGAGCTAATAAGAAGAGTAGGTAATTACAATTCATTTAAATATAATATGCTTTCATTTGCAATATTTAATACCTGGATCTGCGGTTCACTTATGCAAATGTTATGGGCAAGAGAAAAATATATTGAAATAGCAATGGTTATGGGTGAGGAGTATGTGAATGCTTTGATAAAGCTTGTCACATATCCAAATATGGCATTAGTCTATCTGGGTGCTATATTAGGCGGACTTATAGGAGCGAATATAGGAAGAATATTACTAAAAAAACATTTTATAAAGGCAGGTATAATTTGATGTATTACATCAATGACAAAAGATTAAATCCAAATCCTATAACCAAGTTTTTTGTAGTAGTGTTACTTGGGTTTACTGTATTACATTCTATAAATCACTGTTTGGAAGTAGCTGTTGTATTAGCGATATCTATTATGTACCTTATTAATGGATTTAGAAGAGAGGCAATAAAAAATATACTGGTATTTGGCGTATTGTTCTTTGTACCGAGTTTTAGTGCTTTGGCGAAGCTTCCCATATTTATAATGATGATCCTTTCATTACCTGCTATATTTCGTATGTTTTATCTTCCTTTTGCAGCAGGTGAATTTATGATAAAAACATCTGACGTCGGAAGTATTATCTCATCAATGGATGCTTTAAAAATACCGAAGGAAGTTTCCATACCTATAGCCGTAATGTTCAGGTTTTTCCCTTCATTTGCCGAGGAGAAAAACAACATCATGATGGCAATGAGAATAAGGGGAATAGAAACAAAAAATCCTGTTAAATATCTTGAATATATTGCTGTACCCCTGCTTATTATTTCATCAAATATTGCAGATGATATTGCAAAGGCTGCGGAAACAAAATGCATTGCAAATCCTGTAAAGAAGACAAGGTACATAAGAGTAAAAATTCATTTGATTGATTTTATTTATGCTTTCACAATGACAATTATAGTGGTGGGAGGTCTTATATGCTTACGTTAGAGAATCTGTCACTGTTTTACGAACAGGATAAAAAAGTACTTGATGATATCAACTTGATCGTAGCGGACGGTGAATGTGTACTTCTTACAGGAGAGAGCGGAAGTGGAAAATCTTCTATTATAAATTCAATAAACGGACTTGCCCTTGAATATGAAAATGCCAAATTTAGCGGCAACATAAAGGTTGACAATAAAGACTTAAAGGGAATGGAGCTTTATGAAATATCTCTGATGATATCCAGCGTTTTCCAAAATCCAAAGACACATTTTTCAATGTGGATACAACACTTGAACTGTTATTTTATCTTGAAAATATAGGTCTTGATAGAAAAGAAATGGAAAGTCGTATGGAAGATATGCTAAAGCTCTTTCCTATAAAGCATTTGCTCGGACGTAGTATATTTGATCTTTCTGGTGGTGAAAAGCAGATACTTTGTGTGGCGGCCTGCTATATTTCAGGTTGTAAGATAATAGTACTTGATGAGCCTTCATCAAATCTGGATGATAAATATATTGATATATTAAAGGAAATGCTGCAGATACTAAAGAATAAGGGAATTACACTTATCATTGCAGAGCATAGAATCTATTATTTGACGGATTTGGCAGATAGAATTATTACGGTAAAAAGAGGAAAACTTGGGGAGGAACTTGCAAAAACTGAACTGCTAAACAGTAAAAGGTTAAGGGAACTTGGACTTCGTTCTGCAACAAAAACAGCCTTAAAAGTCCAAAGGCAGTCCGGTGGAAATGATTTGACTGTTAAAAAACTTGAGTATAAATTTAAAGACGGTTCCAAACTAAAGATAGAAGATATTTCATTTGGTCTTGGAAATATTTACGGTATTACAGGAAGAAACGGTTGCGGTAAGTCTACATTTCTGAGAGTGATGACAGGACTTGAGGATAAAGGGAATAGCGAGATAGTATTTAACGGTAATATCCTAAGTAAAAGAGAAAGACTGAAAAATTCCTCTTTGGTTATGCAGGATGTAAATCATCAGCTTTTTACGGATTCTGTAGAAGAAGAGATGAAGCTTGGTATCAAGGATCCGGATAGAGATAAAATAGATAAGATTTTATCCGGTCTTGGTCTTGTAGAGTTGAAGGATAGACATCCGATGAGCCTTTCAGGAGGTCAAAAGCAAAGAGTGGTTATTGCATCTGTTCTGTGCAAAAATTCAAGATTCATATTTTTTGATGAGCCTACAAGCGGTATGGATTATAAGAATATGATAAGAATATCAAAGCTGATAAAGGAAATGAAAACTGAAAATAATATTATATTTATAGTTTCCCACGATATTGAATTTTTGAATGAAACCGCAGACAGCATACTTTGCCTTGAGGAATTTAAGGCTTGAGTACCCAAATCAAAGAGTATTACTTAGGTATCAATCATTATTAAACAAAACTTAAAAAAATGTAGTCTAACTATATGATATAATCAAAGAAAACATTGGAGGATACTTTATGGATCGCTTTAAGAGAGTTTATAGACAGGGAGTGATTAATATACTTGAAGTCTGGGTTGATACAGAGACCGGTGTAAACTATTTGTTAAAAACAAATGGATATGGAGGAGGTCTGACAGCTTTACTGGATAAAGACGGAAAGCCTGTAGTAACATATAGTGATAAAGAAGGATTATAAATAAAAATACTGTAGCGGAAGGGCGGCTTCTACTACAGTATTTTTTTAAAGATCTATTCCCATATTGTATGCTGTGCTCTTACACCATATTCTGAGGGCATATAGTATGAATCGAAATCAGCTTCTACACTGTATCTTTTCCATATAACATAGTCGGATGGTTGAATTTTAAGTGTAAATGAAATATCATTTTTTACTTCTTCGTATTTAATCGGATGTAATGAAAAAATATCAGTCAAATCTTTTTCTCTAAAGTCGTCTATACTCAGTTTTGAAAGATCTGTATTATTGAATCTGACCTCCGATAAAACCTCACTGTCTGCCGGAATCCTATAATAAGTTATTGTACAGTTTTTTAGCATATCGCTATCTTTTAATGTAGGTGTAACACTTACAAAACCATAGGATTTATTATCACGAAATATTTCCAAAAGTTCACCGTAATAAAAATGGTCATTACGCTTATTTACAATCTCACTGTCCGCAGTTTTTTCAGGGAAGTAAAAGCCGTCTGATAGTAGTTGGGCTGCTTTTGTTTCACCGATGATTATATTGCTTTTATCTATTTGTACTACAACAGTCTTTTCGGGAAAACCTGTCATAGATACAAAGAGAGTAAGAGTAAAAAGTGAAATAAACAGTCCGGCTATAACCGCATTTGAAGCTGAGTAGAGTCGAAAAATTTTATTTTTATGATTACTTACAAGTACTGATATAAGTTGCATAAGGTGATAAAATATCAAACTCAGCACTGCAATACCAAGCTGATATTTTAAGCAGTTATAAAGTGACAATATAAAATTATTTGTGTTGTAGTATATAATACCTATGCAGGCAATATTAGCTAAAGTATATACTAAGATAAATAATAATACCGCTTTTAGTGCTGCAGATTCGGTAATATCATCATAGTCTATATGTATTCTACCTTGAAAGCCCTGTCCGATATTGTACATCCACTTTGGAACTTCCTTACCGGTAGTTACTGCAATTACCAGCCTTAAAAACATATAAATAGTTAATAGAAAGCAAATTAAGACCAAAAGTCCAAAAAACAATGCAAATATAGTAAATCCCATTTTATTTCTCCTTTATTCCCAAATTGTATGTTGTGCCCTGACACCATAATGGTGTACTGAATTATTTTCGAAAAAATCTGCCTCAATACTGTACCTTTTCCATAGTGAGTATCCTACAGTTTGTATCTGTAAAGTATATAAGGGACTGCGTTTATACTGATGATAATTATAAGGCTTTAGTGAAAAGATATCAGCCAAATCTCTGTCTTCAAAATCTTGAATACTTAATCCTGATAGAGCTGTGTCATTAAATTTTACCTGAGATAAAGCCTTACTATCACCCGGTATTTCATAATATGTTATTGTACAGTTTCCAAGCTTATCGGAATTTTTAAATGTAGGAGTAATACTCATAAATCCATAAGATTTTCCGTCACGAAGCAACTCTACAAGCTCACCATAGTAAAGTTGGCTGTTTCGTTTATTTACAATTTCACTATCTGCATCCTTACCGTAAAAGGTAAAGCCGTCTGCTAAAAGAGAGGAGGCTTTTGTTTTGCCTATAACCACAGTGCTGTTATCTATTTGTATATTTACAGGTCTTTCAGGAAGTCCTACTCTAAGCATCCATAGAGTATATACAAGTGCAGTAACAAATATCCCGGCCATTACAGCATTTGTCGGTGAGTAGAGTGGTCTGTAAATTCCCAATATATGAGATACAAAAAATAAAATCAGTTTTACTATAAAGTAGAATAACATTGCTATCAAAACAACTACGACCTGCAAGCCTACACATATATATAATGCTTTCTTGGAATTTTGTGTTTGATAATACATTACAAAATAGAAAAAAATATTGGCTAAAATAAAGCAAAGGATAAAAAAATTGGTATCCCATAATGCTGCAGGCTCTGTAAAATCTTCGTAATTGATATTGATTTTACTTTTAAATCCCTGCCCGATCTTGTACATCCAATTTGGTACTTCAGTATTTGTTTTCACAGCTATTACAAGTTTTATATACATATAAACTGTAAACATAAGAAGCACCAATATAAGAATACCGAGCGCTATTGAAATAATAAAAAAGGCCATTGTAGCTCCCCTTTTCAAATTAAAAGTTGTATACTTATATTATATCATTTTGTTGTAAAATTTACGATATTTATTACTTTTATGGGGAGGAATATGGCTGTTTCATATTTTATCTATGTGACGGATAAAGAAAATAATGATTTTAATTTAGAGAAGTTTAATAATGACATTAAACAAAGATTTCCCAAAGTCGGTATTTCGGTAAAGGATGATGAGGACTGTCGGTACAATATTTGTTGGGAAGACTACGAGGATGAGTATGAGTTTGAACTTTGGATGCTTAAGGATAGAAGTGTATTCATGATAAATTATTTCAACTCAAAAAACAGGCTCTACGATTATGCAGAGTTTATAAAATGGCTCAGAAGCTACTTCTCTTATGAAAGGGAAGTTTTATTATGTGATGAGGGATATAGTAAAACACTTGTATTGACTGAGGGAGAAGAGATAGAGGGTATTTTTGAGATACTGGAGTAGGGGAATTATTGTTAAAACATACCGGATATATGGAATGTTACATATAGGTTTGTAGTTGAGAAATTAAGATATATAAAGTATGATAGGAATGTCAATTAATATATAAATAAGATTAAATTAATAAATTTATAATGGAGGTTATGAGAATGGAAACAGGCTCTGTAAACGATTTAAAAACTTTTGTGGAAGTGAAATCTTTTGGTGATATTTTGCCTAAGAACGGAACAAATATAAGAAGCCCTTATGAGCATCAGAAAAAGGCTATGGAAGCACTTGATAAGATAAATAAAGAAGAATCTTATAGCACTTTGGTAGTTTTGCCGACAGGAGGTGGAAAGACTTATACAGCTTCTATGTGGTTATTAAAAAATGCCATTGATAAGAAAAAGAAAATCCTTTGGATAGCACATCGTCAGATGCTTCTTGATCAGGCTGCGGAGTCATTTCAAAAGTTTGCGTATACAGAAGTTGTACCACATATTTCTTCTTTCAGATTCAGAATTGTGTCAGGTGCATCGAGCCATGACAGAACAATAGATATCAAGGCGGATGATAATTTATTGATTATAAGTAAGGACAGTATAGGTAGAAATATTGAAAGACTTGATAAGTGGTTGGCAGGAGAGAAAGAGCTGTACTTGGTTGTAGATGAAGCACATCATTCAACTGCAAAAACCTATAGAAAAGTTATCAACTATGTAAAAGATAAGGTGCCAAATTTAAAGTTAATAGGTCTTACAGCAACACCATTCCGTACAGCAGAAGAAGAGCAGGGACTTTTGGGTAAAATCTACTCTGACGGTGTCAGTGACGGTCAGGTTGTACGTGGAGATATAGGAATAACATATCAAATAGGATTAAAAGAACTTATAAACAGGCAGATACTTTCAAAGCCTATTTTTGAAAGTTATTTTACAGAAGAAGATTATGGAGATTGTCTAGGTCTTGATTCATGGGAAAGGATTCAATATCTTGATAATTTGCCGGATGATATTGCGAGTCAGATGGCAGAGAGTGCCGCACGTAATAAACTGATTGTTGAAACATATAAAGAAAAACAGGATGAATATGGACAGACAATTGTATTTGCGGTCAATGTGATACATGCTATTCAGCTTAGTGCACTTTTTAATAAAGAGGGAATTAAGTCTGATTTTATTGTATCTGATATCAGAGACGGTGTTACAGGAGTGACAGTAAGCAGAGAGGACAATGAGAGAAAACTTGAAGCTTACAGAAACGGAGAATTAAAGGTACTTGTAAATGTAAATATCTTGACTGAGGGTGTTGATTTACCAAAGACAAAAACAGTATTTTTGGCAAGACCTACAGTTTCATCTATTTTAATGACACAGATGGTAGGTAGAGCATTAAGGGGAACAGCAGCGGGTGGTACATCAAATGCATATATTGTTTCATTTATTGATCATTGGAATGAGCATATTGCATGGGTAAATCCGGAAAGCTTGTTTGCAGGAGAGAATGATTTTAAAGATAGTGATGATTCCGAGCGAGCTAAAAGAGATATTCAAATGATTGCAATTTCGAAGATTGAGGAGTTTGCAAGAATATTGGATGATTCGGTAGACACAACAAATTTGGAAAGAGTTCCTTTTGAAAAAAGAATTCCTATAGGAATGTATGCATTTAATTACCTGGAAGAAAACGGAATGGATCATTCATATCAGGTAATGGTATATGACAGTACACAGGAAGCTTATAAGAATCTTATGGATTCACTGCCTTCATTATTCAAGTCATTTGATGTAACAGAGGAGTATTTAACGCAGGAACAGCTTGACGAGATGGAGGCGCAGTGTAGAGATTCATTTTTCTGTGGTGAAATGATACCGCCATACGAGAGCAGAGATGTTATAAATATTATAAAATACTATGCACAATATGAGGAAGCACCAAGATTCTATACATTTGAAGAGGTGGATAGAAATAAGCTTGATATATCAAAGATTGCAAGGCATATTTGGGATGAAGATATGGGGGTACGTAAAAAAGCTGAATACATTGATGAGCTATGGAATTCCGGTGATGATAATATGCTTAGATTGTTTTTTGGTAGAAAGATATATTTTTCAAAGCAGCTTGATATTGAATTGATAAAAATATCAGATCCTGAGATATATGATGTTGGAGAAGGACCAATAACAAAGTATGGTCTTAAAAAGTTGGAAGAATTACCGCTCCATAAAATTCGTGAGATTGCTCCTGATTATGAAAAATATTTAAGAGATGAAACTTTTAAAAAGTATACTGATGAAGCCGGTAATTACCACTGTGCCTGTTGTGGATTTACAGACAAAACCAGAGTTCCTTTCCATGTAGATCATATTATTGCAATGAATAATGGCGGTAAATCTGTTGTGGAGAATTTACAGATTCTTTGCCGTAGCTGTAATTATAGGAAGAGTGACAAATAATGTACGGATTATTTTATACGGCAATCGATATTGCATTTATCTTACAGGATTTAAAACTTGGTTGTAGAGAGGAAAGTAAAGTTCTTGATTCAATATGGGAAAATGAAAGAACTTACTTTCCGAACAGTACAGAGATAATAAGAGAAAATTTCTGCTGGATATATACCAATGGAGTCATTATATATTGGATAAGGATGCAATTGATGAAGAACTTGTTGCCATACAGAAGGATTTGAAGTATTCAGATAGAACATTACAAGTAGATCAGCTGAGTGGTTATTTTTCTGATTTTGATATTTTCTTTAAAAGTTGTCGCATAAAAATAGTATATGGAGAAGTAAATTTTGTATGCATAGGGTTTTAGAGAATTATTAAACAAATATGGATATAATCGCAAGTCACCACTAATACTTCAGTATATAAAACATTGTTTGATATTCTATCATCTGGAAGTGACTATTTATGGAAGAGGTAGTTGCGATATAGAAACAGTAGACCTTGATAAAATTTTGATGTTTAGGGTTATAAGTTAGTGTACTTAAATAACAAATAGTCACGAATTTAGAATAAGCAGGTGAAACATGATTACAGGTATCGACTACATCTTATATACTAATAAAAATAGAGATACTTTTTATAGAAAAAATAAAAGAAAGTATTACATTTTGGAAAAATCCATATATTGTCATTGATAATGAAGATGAGACAACGGATATTTTTGTTTCTCGAGATGAAGAGATGTTTCAGTTGATGGACGAAAGGGGATTTTATGTGGATGAACTATCAGGGGAAGGACCGTTTTTATTGATTTTTAACAGTGGATATTCATTAAAGGAGAATAGAGTGACTTTGGTGATTCCTGAAGAAATTGACGAGTCAAAATTCTCCAAGCTGGTATTTAACTCGATTAAATCTGTTTTATAATGTGGAAGGACGGGGAGAGGGGGTGCATTATGGAGAAAAAAGTAGAATTAAAAGAAATTATAAATAAACAAAGAGATTTCTTTAACACAAATGCAACTAAATCAGTAAAATATAGGATTAAGATGTTGCAAAGGTTGAAAGAGGCAATTAGGAACAATGAGGTAGCAATCCTTTCCGCTCTATATAAGGATCTTTTAAAGTCTAAGGCTGAGGCATATATGAGTGAACTGGCAATAGTTTATGCGGAGATAAATGAGGCTTTAAAAAATGTAAGAAAGTGGAGCAGACCGGAGAAGGTAAAAGGAACTATATCTACATTTCCGTCAAAGAATTATGTCTACTCTGAGCCATATGGAGTAGTGCTTATTATGGCACCTTGGAATTACCCCTTCAATTTGGCGATAGCACCGCTTGTAGCGGCAATAGCGGCAGGAAATACAGCCATTATCAAATGCTCAAAAGAGAGTGTTTATACTTCAAAAGTCATCAAATATATTATAAATAAAGCGTTTAGTTCAAACTATATTTTCTGTGTGGATGAAGATATAGATTATGATGAGCTTCTAAATCAGAGATATGATTATATATTCTTCACAGGAAGTCAAAGAGTAGGAAAGATTGTAATGAATATAGCGAGCAATAACCTTATACCGGTTTCTTTGGAGCTTGGTGGAAAGAGCCCTTGTATTATAGATGAGACTGCAGATATTAAACTTGCTGCAAGGCGAGTACTGTGGGGGAAACTGCTTAACGCCGGACAGACCTGTGTGTCTGTTGATTATGTGTTAATACATAGCAGTGTTAAGGACGGATTTATAAAGTATTTGCAGAAAGAACTAAAGAAAAGGTATCCTAATGCATTAAATAATGATACTTATCCAAGAATAATAAATGAGCATCATTATAAAAGACTGATGAATTTAATAAAATCAGAGGATAGTATAATAGGTGGCAGAGGTGATGATGTAGTTCGTAGATTAGAGCCTACTATTTTACCTGATGTGGGATTTCGACCATGAAATTATGAAAGAAGAAATATTCGGGCCGGTGCTTCCAATCATAGAATATGATGATATCAATAATATACTAAGGACAATAAAAGAACATGAGAAGCCTTTGGCATGCTATGTATTTACAAAGGATGAAGATACGGCAAAGCATATTATAAAGAGTATTTCATACGGTGGTGGATGCATAAATGATGTTATACTGCAAGTGTCAAATCATTATATGCCGTTTGGAGGAGTAGGAAGCAGCGGAATAGGTTCGTATCATGGAAAATTTGGATTCGATACATTCAGCCATAAAAAGAGTATTGTATGGAGTACAACAATGATTGATTTGCCTATCAGGTATGCACCTTTTAGTCCGCTAAAATTTAGAATGCTGAAAAAAATATTGGAATCATTTAACAGTAAAATAAATTAGTTTAATGGAGATAAAAGATGGCTTATACGAGGGAAAACTTTGAAGAATGGATAATTCTTATACCCTTTAAAATGGAGTATTTTACAGATTCATTTGTAAAAGAAAACAATTTAAAACTTGACTACAGCATAGAGTCACTTGATGAGCTGGAAAATTGGATTCTAGGTAATTACAGTGAGATAAAGGATTTGATAGGAGATACGAAGACCTTAGACTATTTGACAGTATACATAGGTGAGACTTTCAGGAAACATATTGGTGGAGAGTGGTTTATAGATTTGAAAAATATAAAAAAAGAATGCATATTATTCCATGCCTATTTTTGACAAGTCCCGATTACATAGGAGAAAGCTATATAGCACCGATGACATTTGCAACTGCATGTATCAACAGAAAAAAAGGGCAATTATATAAGCACTATACTGAAAAAAACTGTTTGGAAGATATGGGAAAGTAGGGTATAATACTTTAGAAGATATATTACTGCGGAGTCTTACGTGATCCACATGGGTTGCGTCAGACTCCGGCAGTATTTATATCTTTATTATCTGAATATAGTGCTAAATGAACTTGTATTATTTTTTTACAAAGCCCTTTACATCACTGTCTATATCTTTAAGTTTTCCATTTAAATATTGTTTTAAAGTACCTGTTCCTTTGCTTTCGTCATAATCAGTTAAGAAATATGTTTTTTCGAATTTATTCACATATGGTGTATATCCGGAATAATCCTTTATATTTTTTACAATTACAGTATCCTTACCGTTTTCCCAAATATGATAGGTATCATTATCATCTTCATATGAAGTCTGTGATAGAGTGTCATTATATATGATATAACTCTCAGTACCGTTATTTTCTAAATGTGCTGACGGATAATATTTGCCTATATTTTTATTGATAATATTTCCATCCAGGAATAAAGAATAATAGTCGTTTCCATCGATTTTTGCTCTATATAACAAACTGTCATTTTCTGCTTTAGAGTGCTGTGAGTAAGTAAAATCGGAAAAATCAGTTATATGTTCATTTACAAGTTCAATTCTGCCTTTTTTACCTCCTTCTAAAGCGACCTTCCAAAGCTTCTTATTTTCTTCAGAGAAAAAATACCAATATTTTGATTTGGAAGGTAATGCTTCATTTAGTTTGTCACGGTTTCCCTGTATATCTTCATATTCTCCCAGTATTTTACCGTTTTGTTTTATTTTTAGAATATTTTCTCCTTCGGAATTTTTTTCAGTGTATGCCAGTAAATCTTCTTCTATATTAAATTCTACAAAGTCTACAAAGGTATCACTGACTAATTCCTCATTGCCGTTAAAGTCAAATCTATAGAGAGATGTAGGCTCATTAGTCTTAGAAGCATAGATGACTTTATCAGAAGCAAAAAGTAATGTAATTATATGGTTTTTCAATACCCTTTACTATTACTTTTGAGTTTCCATCTTTAACTGATATACTGTATTATTCTTAAAATAGCATATTTTATCAAAAATCATAAGAATAATCGAAAGAATTAATGTTAACATCTGAGTACACTGTATTAGTACCTTTATATATATCAATTAAATATACATTTGCCAAGTCCTCTTTGCCATAATTACGACTATCGGGAATAATTAAAAGCTTATCCTGAGCTTCAGAAAGTATGTATCTCGTTTCTTCCTTTTCTTTAAATAGACTGATTGATTTACCTTTTTTATATAAAAATAACTCTTTATTTGAAAGGTATAGTATATCACCGTTTTTTTAAGGCAGAATGTACTGTAACTTTGTCGGCTACCTTAGTTCGCTTTGTCGGTGTTTTAGATGTTGATATATACAGAGTATAGGTTTCACCGTCATAATCTGAAAAGGAACAAAATTGATCTAATTTTTTGTTATATCCTTTTATAGAAAATTTCTTCATAACACTTCCGTTAGTTGTACAAGGTCCCAAGTCTATAATTTCAGAGTTATTATAGCGAGCCATATACAAATTATTACCCTTTAAATAAAGAGAAAAACTTATCGGAACTTGTACTTTTTTTGAGATTCCGCCTTGGATTTTTTTACCTGATGAGCAGGCTGATGCGAATACAACAAAAAGACATGCTACTAAAAAAACAGAAAAATAACGGGAAGTTTCGATGTGAATTTTTTTGAACATAAATTGCACCTCCATAAATTTTAATTTGATTTTTACTATATATTTTTACAAAAAAAGCCATTTATAATTTTGCTAAATATACTTAAAAAAATTTCGGAATTATAAACTGTATTTACTCTGATTTAATATATAAAAAATATTGTATTTACATCTATGTATGATTATACTAAACAGAAATAAATATTTAATTGTAGAGTATTGATCAGTCAGAGAATATTTATATGAATTAGGAAAGTTGGATATAAAAATGGCTTATACAAAAGAAAACTTTGAAGAATGGATTATTCTTATAGACTCTAAAATGGAGTATTTTACAGATGCATTTGCGGGGGAGAATAATTTAAAACTTGATTACAGTATAGAGTCGCTGGATGAGATTGAAAATTGGATTCTAGGTAATTACAGCGAGATAAAGGATTTGATAGGTGATGCCAAAACCCTGGACTATTTGACTGTATATATCGGTGAGACTTTCAGGAAACACATAGGTGGAGAATGGTTTATAGATTTGAAAAATAAAAAGAATGTATACTATTCTATGCCTGTTTTAACAAGTCCTGATTATATAGGAGAAGTATACAAAGCTCCAATGACATATGCGACGGCATGTATAAATAGGAAAAAGGGAGATTATATAAGCACTATTCTAAGAAACTGTATGGAAAATATGAATATTAGATAATATGATATAAAAAAGCGGAAAGCCATTTAAGCTTTCCGAGTTTTTATTCCCATATAGTATGTTGTGCCGTTACAGTGTAGTTTGAAAGGCTGTTATCAGAGTTAAAATCAGCTTTTATACGATAGCGTTTCCAAAGAGAATAGTCATGAGTTTGCAATGTAAGTACAAAATAATAAGGACCTTTCATCTCATCATAATCTATCGGATGCAGTGAAAAAATATCTGTCAAATTTTTTGTTTCAAAGTCGTTAAGCTGTAAATCCGACAGAGTTATATTGTTAAAACTTACAGCAGACAAATCTGTATCATCAGGTGTAGCCTTGAATAATGTTATAGTACAGTTTTTCAGTTCATCCGAGTCCTTCCATGTTGGTGTTACACAAACATGACCGAAAGACTTGTCACCAAGATACAATTCCAAATATTCTCCATAGGAAAAGTGGTCACTTCGAGTATTTATAATCTCACTGTCTGCATTTTTTTCTTTAAAAGTAAAGCCGTTATTAAGAAGCACGGATGCTTTTGTTGAACCGATAATTACATTAGTTCCTGCTATCTGTATATTTACCGGTTTAGCCGGAATACCTGCTATAGATATAAAAAAAGTGAATGCAAATGAGGCGAAAAACATAAGTACATCCAACGCATTGGTAGTGGAGTAAGAATAATTTGTACGGTATGATGGTATCAAAAAACGTATAAGAGGTCTAATAATTCCGGAAAGTATTATCGCAGCTATAACTATAGGAAACTGCATTTTTAAACAGGAAAAAAATGCTTTTCCTACATTGTGTAATTTGAAATAATTCACACCGGTAACTATTATATTAACTAAAATAATACACAGCATAAAAACGCTCGCCTCTATAAGTGCGGGCCTATCCGTAATATCGTCAAGGTGAACAGGCCTTCTTGTAATCTGGATATGACCTAAAGTATATATCCATTTAGGGAGCTTCTTAAAAGTGCAAACAGCTATCAGTAGTCTAAAGTATATAAAAACGGCTAAAATAAAGCATAGCAGTGAAAATATGCCAAATCCCAATGTAGATATAAAAAATACCATTATATTTATCTCCTCTGATTATGTAAAAGTATTAAAAAATCATGTGTTATTATAGCACTTTATGTATTGATATTGTAGATGTAAAGGAATAGTATATAAAATTAGGTGTGCTGACGAATTTTAGATGGAAAGGAAATAAAGTATGAATATATTATTACAGGAAAGTGCCGATATTTTAAAAGAATATTTTGGAGAGAGACTGGATAAAATGGTAGTTGAAAGAGCGGTGTTCGGACTGTTCTTTTCAGGAGTAAAATTAAGTACAGGTCATGGAGGGCTTTGTTTTACTCCCGTTAAGGAGATTCCTGAGGCTGTATGCTGTCCAAGCTCCGCAAAGGCAATGCCTCTATCAGGTAAACTTGGCGGAAGGAGTGTAAAGAGCTATTTGGATGATCTTTCACATGCAAATATTCTCAGAAAGACATTGGCCATTGCGACACTTAATGCACTTTCAGCCTGTTACTGGGAGGAAAATAAGAGTTTGGAGTATAAAATAGAGTTGGATGTAGACTCTTTTGATGTGATGGAGATTCATCAAGGCAAAAAAAGTGTAGTAATAGGTGCATTGGTGCCGATGCTTAAAAAGCTTCTTGCGGCAGATGCAGATTTTAAAGTTTTAGAGATGGACTCACGTACTCTAAAGGGCAAGGAGTTGGAGCATTTTGCACCTACAAAGGATGCGAATATGTATCTGCCGGATTCCGACCTTGATGTTATTACAGGCGTTACTATTCTTAATGATACATTACCTGATTTACTGGCTATGTGTAAACCCGATGCCGATATTTTGGTCACAGGTCCGACTGCCGGTATGATACCGGATGCTTTCTTTAAAAGAGGAGTAACTGTAATGGGTGGTATCTTGGTGACGAAACCTGATGAGTTGCTTGATGTTATAAGTGAGGGCGGCTCAGGATATCATTTTTTCGGAAAGAGCGCCGAAAGAATAGTAATTTACAATAAGTCGAAAAACTAAAAATTTATGTACAATTGACTTAACTAGAGCTAAACCATTGATAAAACTGAATTAGAAGGATAAAGTACACTCATTAAGCAGTGTACTTTATTTTTGTTTTGTACATTATTTGTTGATTGCTTAATCAATACTACATCTCTATCAGGCAATTCAGACTTCATTTAGTCCTCTAAAACCCACGTTGAGGCGGTATCACTGCTTGTAAAAGATTAGAAACCTTTGAACGAAAGGGAGAATGAAAAGCGTGAAGGTAGCTTCTCTAATCGAATAGAGGGTAAGAATCAGAGTAATAGTTCAAGTATGGCTTCTGGATACTATAGTCTGACATGCTATCAATCTATTTAAGAAGCTGGACAAATTGTAATAACTTTCCTTGAAGGAACTGAAGTGGATTTATAAGAGACTGTGACCGGGAAGTTCCAGTCTTTTTTTGGGTTTTAATGATATAATGAGATTATAAACGTGGATATTGTTTTAATTTTCTGGAGGAAGTGTAATGTTGAATTTAGTAAAAGGTCACCAAGTTAGCTTGGTAGAAAACCTGTTTGAATCATTTACAAAGTTAACTGAACATCATTTGATGGCGAATGTACACGCAGAAAAAATATTAGAGATTTTTCAACACTTTATTGTGATTCATGACGAGCCCTTGTTTTTTATTTTGGAATTGCCTGTCAGTATTGATAGAGAAAAAGTGATAGCAAAGAATATTATCAAGGAATCCCATAAGGATGTTTATTATATTGATGGTTGTTCAAGAGAAGAATGTCTAGCACTGTTGATTAGATACGGTGATTTACTTGTAAATGATGGATTAAGTAAGTTTGGATTTGGTGGACATAAAAGTCACGATGAAATCATGCTTGATAGCTATAATGTTGTGACAATTTATAGTAAAGAACTATCGAAATTTAATGACTTTTTTGAATCTCATAATATTCAATTTGTAGAAGAACTAGTGACAGCTTGGAAAACTTTTTCTAAGACCTCACCAGGAATCTCTGAAATCTATGAAAGTAATGGAAACTGTTTATGATTTGCCCGAAGAATTAGCTGAATGGGGAATATATTTAGCTGAAACTCGAACAGAATAGGCATATCTATAGGATTAGAAAGAGAATATTTCTATTCCTCTAACACCCCAAATTTAACTTTAGTAAATTTATAGAAGGAAAAGCTAGATGTAAGCACACGTTGATGTGTGAGTATTTCTCGTGAATGATAAAGGATAGGGTATAATTCATTACACTGTTTTTGGATAAATATTGTTAGACTACAACAAGTTGTAAACGTAATTAATGAGGCTGCGGCAGCTCTTAATGATAAAACACGTACAATAAGAGAGAGTCCAATCCCAGAAGTGTTAGCTGGAGTATTGGGAGCAGGTATTGGTGGCATAGGTTCATTTGCAGCTCTTTATGGTTTAGGTACTGTAGGGTTATCAGCTGTTGGTATTACTTCTGGTCTTGCAACTATTGGCAGTGTTGTTGGAGGTGCGCAAAGTGTTGGAGGTACTGCTAGAAATAAAATTAATGGGGTTTCTGATTGGAACCCGAATGGACCATATTATAACTGGGCTTCTACAGCAGAATTCGGAGCCTTGCCTGATAATTCCCCTGCGAGAATGAGACTATGGTAGTAAAGATTACTAAACAAAGCATCTATAATCTAATTAAAACTTACAGCCTTATAATCAATAGATTGTATGATATTTATCCTGTTGAACTTAAACCATTAAAATATAGCTTCGACTTTAGTGTTTCTAAATATGAACAAATTATTGAAGATGGAAATACTCCATTGTATAAGTTACAAAATGGATTACTGCAAGGGCTGTGTGAAATACCATTGATACTTAAGAACTTATTGACGAAAAAGGAATTTGAGGTAGCTTTGGCTACATATAATGAAGAAATAAGTAATAATGAAACAAAAAGAAATAGTTGAAAAATTTTTTTTATAAAAAAATTTTTTTACGTATCATCAAGAAAAAAACAGAATTAGAAATGAAGAAGATTTTTTTGGATAGCACAGTTAATGCTTGACTTATCATCTAAGAATTCTAATTTTTTGAATAAATCTGATATACAAAAATTGATATATTTAATAGATGACTTCAGTAGCAAACTGTAGCCTGTATGAGACTTCAAATTCTTACGCAGCGAGTGTTAGCAAGCCGTAGCCCGCATGAAGCCTCTAATCTCAACGTAATGTGTGTGCGGTACGCACGCAAGCGGTTTCGCCTGTCTAAACCACATCAACGAAGACGGCGAAAACTGCCGAAAACCCACTACTTCCACTTCGACCAAATCGGCATCCCAAGAGAGATGACCGATGGAGAAGGCAATCTTGTTTGGTTTGGGGATTATTACGGTTGGGGTGAAACCAAGGTAACGGATAGCGCATACTAACCTTTCTGCCTGCAAAACTAGTATGCCGACCGTGAAACGGGGTTGCATTACAACCTGATGCGTTATTACGAACCCGAGGCTGGGCGGTTTGTGAATCAGGACCCGATTGGGTTAGAAGGTAGATTTAATTTTTATCAGTTTGTACCTAATGTACAAATTTGGGTAGACTTTCTAGGATTAGCAAAAGGAGTTGCGAATCCCGTTGTTAAAGCAACAATTTAAGTTGGGAAAAGAGCTCATAAAAATTACTCTCTTACATTAGGTGGTGGATATGGCTTTGAAAGTAGTTTTAGAACAAAGTCAAGGAAATAAACAATTAAATAACTATGTGAGGGTCCTTAATAGTGAAGGCCCTAATTCTTGCAAAGGGAAATGGAAAGGTATACTTGATCTTTATAAACCATAAACCTATATTTTCCTAAAATTTAAAAGTGTAATAAGGAGAAATTCAACATGAATGCTGATTTTGAGAAAAAAATTTTTTTAAAGAGTTAAGAGCTATTTTAAAAAATGATTTTTTTAAAAATTGAATACCTCGAATTATTTCTATAATAATAGTCATATTCAATGCATGTTTAATATCCAAAAAAAGTAAATACTCTAAGCAATATTACTTTAATCTTTATGCAAAAAAACTTCTCCTAATATTTCACCAAAAAGAAATTTCTTGGGGTGCGGATCTTATTTTAAGATTAGAGAATCTATTTCCTAAGTACTCATTTTTTTAATTAAAGGGATAAATTTTGATGAAAAATAAAGATAAACAAAATTATTTCGATTTTCTTGATTTATTAGATACCTATTTTTTTAATCGAAATAAAAAAACTAACAAATATAGAAACATTCGAAAAACTACATTAAAATGCAACAGGTATAATAAATTTAATTTAGAAAATTTATTATATATTGTATTTAACCTCTACAACTTGGCAAGGATACAGGAGACGAGACTCCGACAGAATGGGGAACAATTCATTCATCCAAAAAAGAAGCTCTTATTGTTCCTGCATTGCGTGATATAACATAAATTCTATATTTTATTGGAGAAATTAATTATGAAAAAACAAGAAATTATTTTAAGTATGCAAATGGCTTTTTCTTGGGGCAATTTGTAACAAAGTCAGACTTATTGCATTTGATATGACTGAAGAATTATTTACTCTTTATGTATATATTGATTCACCACTGACAGATGATGAGTATGAAGCAATAGATATTGCAGTTACAGATGTATTGGCTGATTTTTCCAAATTTTCTATATGAAAAAAATATATTATTGAAAAATAATGATAATATTCTTTCATTAAATATATACGAAGGATGTTTTTTTATGAGATTTGAAAATCAATTTGATTAAATAAGACGTTGTAAAAAAACAATTTGAAAAAAATTTCTTATGGAGGTAAAAATATATACAAGAACGAAATCATCTAGAGGAAAAAAATTAGGTCGACTTTTCCAGTTTTTCAAAGTTGATAAAAAAATAATATCATAAGTTTTTTTATGATAGTGATAACTCTTATATATTTTCTATAACGCAACTATCTACTAAAAACTTGGATTGAGATAACATACGATGATTTTTCTCAATACTTGAATCACTAGATTGGCAAGCCTTCACTAATAAGGCTATATTATATTTTACTCCTTGCTGTTTAAAATATATTTTTTCTAATTTATCTAAATTTCATTTATATGGTTACGTTGTTGACTTTTTATATATTGCCCTAAGAAACCAAGGTACGATATTTAACACTAGTCAAATCAACTTAATTATTGATTTTTTAAAATTAATCCAAAATTTTAACCAGGAAATTAGTGTTGAAACACAAAAAAGAATAACAAGTACTATTCAACTTTATTTATAACTTCCGAGCCGCAAGGCCATACTTTCCCGCACCGCCACCAATCCTGGAGCTAAAACTTGAAATTTTGTAGGAGAACACCAACCTAATACTGGCTTGCTACGAGGAAATGAGTCTCAAGATCTGTATCCTCAATGTTTAAAATGTAGTAAAATACAAGGAGGGGTAGTGGGGAAAATTAAGCGGCAAGCTAAAAAGCTAGGTATCCATCCTAGAGGTCACTACTTATCTTTATTAAAAAAGCACAAGAAGAAGCAGCAAACTCTGAACCTCCAAGTGTATGTTGATTGCTGCCTTTTAATATCAACTATAGTTTTTTCTTGAAGTAACTTTAGTTAGCTAAAATTTAGATTTTTTATACAGAAAGGATTTGCAATGAATTTTTTTAAAACACATAATATTGACACTTATGGTGGTCCATTAGTTATGTTACCAAAATCGGATGCCAATATATGGCAGGGCTGTGTAGATTTAAAACAAGAAGAGCATTATTCTTTAGCTTGCTCTCAGCATAACTATTTATCTGTTTTAGCTGTAGAAGGCGTACAAACTATTATTTTAGGAGACGAACCTTTACCAACTTTTGCAGTACACAAACTAGATGCTAGTGAAATTTTTATATTCAGAGCTTATTGGATTAATGATGAATCACACATTGACACTCATATAAAAAATATAGTGGATGGTCATCATAAATATCAGCCATTAGAAGAAACATCAATTTTCATTAATGATGTTGAATGGGTTATATTTGATAGTGCTTTCACTTTTAAAGATAAAGAAGATAGTATAGAAGTAAAATTTACTCATAAAAATTGCTTGTATAAAATCCAAACGTATTTGTACGAAGCATCTGATATTTCTTTTTTAATTCACTCATTTAAATACTATAACGAACTATAGCCTAAAACACTCATTTTATAGATAAGGTGTAGCGCTGATTGTATGCGTTTCACCTTTTTAGCAAACTGCAGCCTGTATAACATGCCGGTTTAATATGTATGGTACGTTCCAGCAGCACGCACGCGTTTTTATCTATTATTATTTCAGCATAGATTCTCCATGGCATTCAAAAAAATCGCTCGTAAAAGCAGTGACTTCAAGGTCGTCTTTACCGTACGCGATTTCTGCTGGCCGCCTCCGCCCGCTCCCCCTTCCGGGCCGTAAAGGGGTAAAGAGCCGTACCGCCACCAAACCGGCTTGGCCGATGCGCCATTCTTCCTCGGTTAAAATCCGCAAACGCTATATCGTGCGTACCGGCGATATGTTCCATTTGAACGACAAGTTCAGTAAAAGACTCCCCTGTCGAATCTGACCAAGATCCGATTAGGTTGCTAGGGGGCCTTTATCTTTATCAACTTGCATCGAATACGCATTGAACATTTTACAAAAATAAGAGAAACACAAGCTTCAAATGATAAAATTCTTAAAGCGGATTTAGACATTTACTTAAAACAATCTAGTTTAAGAATTGTATTCAGCCTACTCTTAAAGAAAAATACTCTTATATACGACGATAATTATGAAATAGTTTTAGAGTTATTTATAAATCGAGAGAGTTTAAAAAGGAATGGTTGACATATCTGACTCAAAAAGGATATTCTTTTTTTCAAAGACAAAAGAAATAAATATTTGCCATGAAAAATATTCGTTATTTGGAAGAATGAATGGTTGATTCTATAAAGAATATTACTAAAGTTTAACTTAAGAAAGTGCGAATTGTTACATCAAAAATCCTACAGTAGGTAGCAAGGTTATTTAAGGTAATTAAAATGAAAAAAAGCTTTTTTTAAATCTAGAAGTAATTGATGGTTATCCTCCGGTTTCTATGGAAAGCATTTGGGAAGAAGTGACTGAGGAAGGCTATCTTAAAAATAAATAATATTCCTTTTTATAGCAAAGAAATCTCTTTGGGTGATATTGTTAGCGGAATACAAACGGAAGAAAAATTACTTATTATATGATAAAACTATAATTCATAGTAAAAAAATAGTACATTGCGGATTATTTTCTTTAATGAAAATCAGAAATTTAAAGATAAAAATACTAACTAAACTAAAGGATCTTGGATGTGAGTATGAAGCATTTAATGTAAATTTCTATGCGATAAACATCCCAATTCAAGTAGATATAGAAGAAATATATCTTTTCTTAGATGAGTTTGTGGAAACTGACGATTTAGATTATGACACAGGGTATTTGGCACAATAATTTACGCAAGCTATATCTTGCGTAATATCGTAATATGTAGAAATTTCTAGCATTGTTTACGTAGTAGGAATTTTAAGACTATGTGAAGGCAGACATCTATTAAAGGAGACCCAATATGAAAAAAACTGATTATTTTTGGTTTAAAGAATGTCCTATATGTGATGGACAAGGAAGATTAATTATTTAAAAAAACATTAACTTTAATAAGTTATTTTTTTCTGTTGCGATGAGTGTATGAGTTGCTGGAAAAAAATGAAAAATGTCTGGTTGGGTTACTCCTGCTTCGTTAGCTAAGAAAAATTAATAAATTAAATGGTAAATAAATTATGAAATCAATTTTAAATTCAATTTTATATCTAATAGTATCCTCTTCTTCTAAATTACCTTATGTTTCACATTACTCTTATGATTTTCAACATGGCTGGTTAAATATAGTTGTATCAGAATATAATAGTCAAAAAAACTTGCGGAGATATAGGGATAAGTAATAATGAGTTACAATATAAGCTGTTTTGTGGGAAAGAAAATAGAAAAGGAATGATCCCGTTAAGTAAAATAAAATTCAAATATGAGAAAGATATTTTTTCTGCTCAAAAGTATTATAAGTGGAAAAATAATTTTTTCAGTTAAATGTACGCAAGAGCAATACAGATATATAGAAAAGTATCTTAAGAAATAAAACGGCAAAAAGACAATTAAATTCTGTACAAATATAGAATTTGGAATAATCTGAAGTAAGCCGTAGCCAGTATGAAACCTTCAGTCCTGACGTGGGGCGTGTGCGGTACGCACGAACGCGGTTTCCTCTTTTCAGACGGCCTCGAATAAGAAAAAAGTCAAAAATCGGAGAAGAGAAAGTTCAAAAAGCCATAAGTGTCAAAAAGGTAAAGATAGGGATGAATGGCTAATGGAAATGTCTAAAGAGGGCGGAAAAAATATTAACTGCCCAAATAAAATTGCAGATGTTCTCTACATTAGCCCAAGTGATAATCGGGGAGCGGGTTCATCTATAAAAGCAGCATTATCGCATTTATCTGATGGTGTTCGAGTAAAAGTCAAGATAATCTAATCAATATAAGGAGACCTTAAAACTATGAATATAGATTTTAATAAAATTGCTGAATTTTGTGTTACAAAAATCAGAAAAAGAAAAATTGCTATTCTTCAAAAGAAATTTTCTTTTTAATAACTCCAAGAGTAGAGAAGCGCTTACCGACTTAATTAGTAGTTTATTTGTCAATAAGATATATGAACCTTTCAAAATCATTATTCCTGCTATTTTTGCAAGTAAAATTTGAAGAAGATTTTTGAAATATGGGAAAAATAGAGAATTACCCGCTTTGAAGAACAATCCTAATATAACAAAAAAATAGTAATAATAGATCCTAAAAACAAAGATTTCAACTGTTATATTTCAAAGGTAATTACTATGGATGATTTCGTAATTGAAAAAAATTTCAAGAGGTATGTTAATTGTTTCTTTAAATGGACATGAAATTTCATTTGAAGGAGAAATGTTCTTTCCAAATAATGAGTTTCACTTTTTCCCTATATGCGAAAACAGCAAAATTTACTAAGACCAACCAAATTTTAAGCAAGGAAGAGTTAGATAATATTTTAGAACATTTAAAAAAAGAATTTATTTTAAAAAATAGAGTATTAGACATAATTTTCTAAATTTAATTATCAACTGTAAAGTAGCTCAAGAAAGCCGTAGACCACATGAAACTTCCAATCCCGACGTAAAGTGTGTGCGGTACGCACGAACCCTTGGCACAGGTACATAACCGGACTAGCGAAAACGGCGAAAGTGGCCAACAAACCCACTACTTCCACTGCGACCAAATCGGCATCCTAAGAGAGATAACCTATAAGGACGGCAACCTCTTGTGGTTCGTCGAATACACCGCATGGGAAAATCATTATAAATGTAAAAGTTATCTAACATAATGGAGATAAATATGCCCTTCCTGAAAATCCCCTACAGAGATTACCCTAAAAAAGGATTGTTCAAAAAACTTTATCGAGAAAACATCTATAAAATAAAGGAATTTAAAGATGAATTTAAGTATTACGAATATACCCCAATAGAGAAAATTATTATTGATGAACATAATTTAGTACCATTCATCTTTTTTTCACCGGAAGGAATAAATTATTTAATGCCTAAAATTTTTGATAGCATCAGTAATGGCATTAGAAATGATGATATTCCAGTAAATATAGAAGAATTTATTATAAATATACCTACCGCAGAAAAACATCACTCATGCTTTAAATCTCTTAAAAAAAGATGAGCTTATAATTCTAAAAAAAGTATTTGGAAAAAAATATTATTTGGGGACTCATCAAATTTGATACAGCAAATAGGTGAACATTATTTATTCAGAAGTATTGAATATCTCGAAAAATTAATAAATAATTCCTAAATCTACTTATTATTTTGTTAATCGAATACATAAGCCAAGGTTTCTAGAAAAGTAGCCGTAGATTGGTTAAAGGTCTAACAATCTTGCAAGGTCGTCAAAAAGAGGAACCCAAGGTTACGGATAGCTCTCACCAGCCCTTCCGCCTGCAAAACCAGTATTGCGACCTTGAAACGGGGCCGCACTACAACTTCTTCAGGTATTACGAGCCTGATGCGGGTCGGTTTATTAACCAAGATCCGATTGGGTTGTTGGCTGGAAAGAATTTGTATGCTTTTGCGCCTTATACAAATGTCTGGGTTGGTCAATTAGGATTATACGTACAATCAGAGAGTGCTCAACGTGGAATTGATAAAGCAACTAAGTATTTAAAAAGTAGAGGTTTTAAAATTTTATCAGATGAAGTAACATTCAAAGTTCTCGATAGAACAGGGAAAAATTGAAAAAGGTCCGAATTCGTCCTGATATAGTCGCAATGAAAGATGGTAAAATCTATTTTATTGAGGTAAAATATAACACAGGACGATTAACGAAAGGTTAAAAGAGATCAGGGTTATTTAATTTAAAAAAACTGCACAATGCTGGAGGAAAATGTCCGAAGGCTGCATATATGGTTTCAAAAAAAAATAAGGATAAGCAAACGGATGTGGTTTCATCCAAAGGCGTTGCTCGCTTTATGACTTTAGTATTCAAAGATTGATTATAAGGACGATAATTATGAAAAGTAAAGAATTTATTCAAGGTCTTATTGAATATTTAAAAAATAATTTAAATATTCCTGATGCTAATTTTCTAAAAGATAGGATTAAATTTAAAAAAGGAAAATATGTTTATGGTGAAATATCCTTTAGCAATTCTCGTACTTTCGAGGGGGTCATACTTCACCTATATGCATACAATTCTGAAATGGGAATTTTTTTCTCCCAAAATGTTCCTCCTTATGATAAATCGTCAAATCCATATGATTTAGTATTTGTACAACCATCTATCTCGCAGGCGCATTTTTTTAAAGCTCCCCCTATTACCTCGTTTCCTTATGGAGATACCATTAAATTACCTGAATCTGAGAATGATGCAAAAAAAATCTATCCGGATGTATTAAAGCATTTGCAGCAAAATCATATTCCAATCATTATGGCCTTCCATTCCGGTAGCAAAGAAGTTTTAAAATATTTAGAACTTTATCCAGAGGCTTTTCGTTTTAAAGCATTAACCGCTATTTTTATTATAAATAAGAATGAATTACCACTAAATGATCCTTTAATACAGAACATTTTATTGTTTGATAAAAAAGTATTAGAAAATGATAATGGATTGTTTAGCAAGCATGATTTGATATTCCTGGAAAATTCTTTTGACCACAAATTAAAACAACAAATTATGCAATAATTAGCCCTTGTAACAAGCTGTAGCCTGCACAAAACCTTCAGTCCTGGCGTAGGTTTCGCGGTACGCACGCATGCGGTTTCTGTTTTTCAGACGGCCTCAATCCGTTCTTTGAGGTTGTCAGAAGTATTGGTTCTTTAATAATCCGATTACAGCTCAACATCAAGATTGTCTGGAATACAACTTTCAGACGACTATACAGATTCCTGAGGATGCTGTTTCCTATTGGAATCATTGCGGTCGTTATCATGGAGCTAAATCTCAGGCAGTACGGAAATGGGCGCTTGATTCTAATAATTATCGATTGGAATATGGGCCAGGCAATTGTTCTCGTGGAGCGAAAAGTAAAGAACGTTATAAGAAACCCCGTAAGCTTAAAAATGGAAAGTTACCCAAAAGTTGTTAATCTAAGAAGGAGAAATGATGTATTTAGATCAAGTAAATTATGAATTAAATAAGAAAATCAATGATTTTGTATGTAACTCAAATGACGCGCCCACACCGGAGGAAAGAATTGATATTCTAAAGCAGGCATGGGAACTTTTACCTAAACCAGCAACTCAATTTGTTGAACCTACTTCTGCAATTGCTTGTGGTATTTCAGGAAGCTATAAAAAATTAGGTGATTATCAAAAAGCCCTTGAGTGGATGTTAATTGCACTTGAGGCACGAAAAGATGAACCTGCAGCAGGTGTATTTATATGGACAGGAATCGTTTATTACGAATTGGGTGATATGGAAAATGCCTATAAATATTTTGACCTAACTTATAATGAGCTACGTTACACACCTTTCTCTATGGAAGACAAAAAATATTGGCAATTTTATAAGCAACGTAAAGAAGAATTAAATCCTAAGAAAAAAAACAAAAGGACAGTTCATCAGGTTGATAAGTAATTATTTATAGTATAAGGATACAAAATGGAAAAATTTATTTTTAAAAATATTGAATTAAGTCAGTGGATAAAGCCACATCTGACCACTTATTGCTTAGCGGCAGATGATGATGAGCTTGAGACTTTACAGGATGACTATGACAGGTTTGAAAATATTAAATTTCTGACATGGGATAAAACCCCTTCTTCAGAAGAGTTGTCAAAAATTCAAGCATTGATTATTGAGGAGCCAGAATTTGGTGAGTATGATATATCCGACTTACCAGATTGGATAAATACGCTTGGTAATTTAAAGGTATTGGCATTTCCATATGTTTGTTTTTCTAAATTAGAAAATACCATAAAAAATTCTGCGCTTACATTAGAAACATTATATTTTTTCAATCCAATAGAATGGGATGTAGAAAAATTTGAAATACCAGCAAGTCTGGAAATGCCCAATCTTTCAGCATTTATATCAAGAAGTGAAGCTAATGGTTTATTTGGAATTAAGGCAAATAATTTCCCTAATATCAGTTACTTACAGTGCAATATCTCAAAGTATAAAAAAATATTAAGCAACTTGATGAAATTAAAAAAATTTTAAGAAACTAATTCATGCCAGTTTTTCATCATGGTAAATCATTGAATATATTAGAAAATATAAGCTCTGATTTACTGGAATCAATTAGTCTTGTTGGATTTTCAGGGCAGAATTTTTCAATTTCGAAATTAAAAGAATTTAAAAATTTGAGATACATTGCTTTGAATGGAATCAAAAAGGCTGAAGTAGATTGTGAGTTATTTACTCATTTGCCCTCTTTAAGCTATTTAGACTTAGTTTCCTGTTTTAACCTTAAAAATGTGAATGAACTGGCTAATATTAAAAGCCTAGAATATTTAATCGTGTTAGATTGTAAGCGTCCATTTGATAATGCTACAATAGACTTACTTAAAAATCAGAATATTCCTTATATAGATATCGATTATGCTTGAATTAAATAGAGCATATACAGAACGCACATTCACACGCAGTTTCTGTTTTTCAGACGACCTCTACCAAATTGCCGCCCCCGACAGCGGTGCACGGCTGCTGTTTGCCAAAGTCGATTCTGGCAAACCGAAATCTGATTATGGTCATGATTGACATAGAAAATTTACATTTAATATCGTTTAACTTTATTGAGGAGTTGTATGCTATGAATTTAGATGCAGTTAACCCAGAATTAGAATCAAAAATTAATGATTTAGTTTGCGAAACTTATAATAAATCTTTTTTGGAACAAGAAAAATTACTAAAAGAAGCATTTGAGCTAATACCCAAGCCAGTAACTCAATGGGCGCATCCAACTACAATGGTTGCGATTGCCCTATTCGACTTATATTATAAAAATCAGAAGTATGAACAGGCTGAAGAATGGCTGACTATTGCTTTAAGTGTTGCTGATTTAGGAACAACTAATGCAGGAACATATCTATTAGGCGGTCTTTTTTATTATGATATTGAAAAATATGATGATGCTTATAAATATTTCGATATTGCTTATAATGATGCCGGGTATTATCCATTTAGCATAGAAGACAAAAAATATTGGCAATTTTATAAGCAACGTAAAGAAGAATTAAATCCTAAGAAAAAAACCAAAAAGTAAGATTCGATATTTTCAGATGACCTCTACCAAATTGTCGCCCCCGGCAGTTACGAACCCTTGACACAGGTACATAACAGGATCAACGAAAACTGCCGACAAGCCCACTACTCCCACTGTAACCAAATTGGCATCCCTAGGGATATGACAGATAAAGACGGTAATCTCTTATGGTACGGCGAATACTCCGCATGGGATCGTCTGAAAAAGGATGAACGGGTTTACAAGAACACTCACCCACCCTTCCGATTTCAAAACCAGTACGCAGACCGTGAGACGGGGCTGCATTATAACTTGTTGCGTTATTACGAACTCGAGGCCGGGCGGATTGTGAATCAGGATCCGATTGGGCTGTTGGGTGGGGGTAATCCTTATGAATTTTCACCCAATATAAATAGTTGGTTTGATCCTTTAGGATTAAGTCCTAGAAATTTACCAGGAATTGCATCAGGAAGTGGTAATTTAATTGAAAAAAATGGTTGAAGGGTACACATGGAAATCTCCATAAAGAGGTACTAGATACTAGACCTGAAATACCATTTTGGAAGGAGGATAGCATTATGTTGGATAGATTATATTTAATCAAACTGATTGATCAGTTAAGAAATTTTGAAGGTTCAGAAGAGGATGAAGATGTATTTCTTGAAAAATTAGAAGATTTGGTCACAGATCCAAATATATCAGATTATATATATTGGACAAACATGAGCTCTGAGGAAATAGCTGATAAAGTACTTAGTTACAAACCTATTATCCTTCCTGATTTAAGTAATTCTTAGTCTACATGAAATTTCACCTTTAATGTAACGTATATGTGGAATACATACATGTACTATGCGTAATAAACAACCTAAGAAGAAATGTTGATTATTTGATAAAACTATAACTGAAAGGAGTAATAAAAAAATGAAAAATAAGGATATAGCTAAAAGAGGAATTGAAAAAAATTTAGGAAAAATGTTAATGAGGTAATTATGGATATCACATCATTTTTTTAAAAAAACAGGCAGATTTAAAAGATTTGTCTGTGGGTATGTCTTACAGTAATTTTCAAAAGTTGAAACAATTCAAACATTCATCTAAATGGTTATACGATGACGATAATATAGAAAGTGGCTTTTCTATTTTCTGGAAGGAATTAGAAATTGGTTTTTAAGGATGAAGCTATTTATTTACTATCAATAGATCCTTATTTTAAAAGGTGTAACTATTGCTAAAAAAATATAAAAATTAATAGGAAATTAACTATTGAAAAGTTTGTAAAATATTTGTTTTTGGCCGATATTAAATGGAAATTTGTATCAAGGGAGGAGTGGGAACATGAGTGTGAGATAAAAACAGAAGGAGGAGTTTCTATTATTTTCACATTTGAATTAGATGGTGTAAGTATCTCTAAATTTTTAGTCTCATAAAAATAAACGTAATTAGGCCAAGCCTTCCCCGCAAGGTCCCCTTTTTTCAAATACAAAAAAAGCTAAAATCCAAATCTTTCAACTATTTAGACGTTTTATATTGCTCATTAATTTATGCAAAACCAACAACAAGCGTAGGTCTAGTCTAGCAAGTCTCAGCCCTCACAAAACCTTCAGTTCTGACGTAGGATATGTGCGGTATACACGTGGCTTCGCCTGTCTAAATCATATCAACGAAGACGGAGAAAACGGTCAACAAAGCCACTACTTCCACTACGACCGAAATCGGCATTCCAAGAGAGATAACCGATGACGAAGGGAATCTGGTTTGGTTCGGCAACTACACCAGCTGGTGTCGTCTAAAAGAGTGAAACCAACAAATCCGGAACTGCTCACCCACCCTTCCACCTGCAAAACCAGGACGCCGACCGTGAAACAGGGCTACATTAGAATTACTTCAGGTACTATGAGCCTGATGCGGGGCGGTTTGTGAATCAGGATCCGATTGGGTTGTTTGGTGGAGAGAATCTTTATTGGTTTGCGCCTAATGCGGCCACGTGGCTTGTTTCTTGGGGATTGAATAGTTTTACCGTACTACATGGCAGGCTCCATCTAGCGGCACAGACCAAAAATATACCGTATATCAAACAAAAATAGATTGGAATATGGTTGATAATGAAGGGAGAACAAATTAGCAACGTACATCTATAGGATTATCCCCTTTAGGCCCTGATGGAAAATCAATAAATCTGCACCACTCCAAACAAGATACACGAGGTCTTTGTTGGAGTTGACGAAAACAACACATAATAAATATGATAGAACAAATGCTTTACATCCTTATAAAGTTGATGGAAGTGGCAAGCATCCATATTTTGCAGTAGATAGAAAAGCATTTGGTAAAGATAGAAGGCAATATTGGAAAGGTAAAGCAAAAGCAGAAAAAAGGCAAAGAAGGAAAGTTGGGGGATGTTAATGTTAATTTACCTATATTTACAATGGAGAGGTTTGTTATGTTAGATAATGATTTTAAGGAGTATCTTAATGATGAATTTGGTAGAATATTCCCAGAAAGTCAGGAGGAATACCGTAAATTATTCAAAGGGTTAGGTTTTGGGGAGGTAAATCATGACTTCATTGAATTTTGGGCAACATATAGTGATGAAATCTATGGGAAAATTGGATATTTAGTTGATTTAGCAATGGACTTAGAGGACTTTTCAAGTAGCCAAACAGAAATTTTGAGAAAAAATATTGGCTTACCTGATAATTATTTTTCCCTGTTGAATAATGAGTTGGATGATTATATCCTGTATGATAAAAATACCGATGAGGTTTTTTTTGTAGAGGCTCCCACTATTCAAAAGTTTATAGAAAACAAACAATTTAGCAAACATTGGGATAACTTTGAATCTTTTATTAAAGATTATCTAAACTATAATGCTTAAGATGTTTGAGCAGCCGTAGCCCTTATGAAACCCTCGATCACAACAGAGAGTACGTTTGGAGCGCACGTGAGTAGTTTCTAATTTTCAGACGGCCTCGAAGAGAAAACGGATCCGTTTGGGAAGGCAGCCGCCTCTTGCAAGAAGCTCACCCGGACGGCAGGTATACTTATATCTATACCGCTCCTGACAGCTACGAACACTTGGCACAGGTACACAACAGGATCAACGAAGACGGCGAAAACTGCCGACAAGCCCACTACTCCCACTGCGACCAAATCGGCATCCCTAGGGAGATGACAGATAAAGACGGTAATCTCTTATGGTACGGCGAATACTCCGCATGGGATCGTCTGAAAAAGGATGAACGAGTTTACAAGAACTCTCACCCACCCTTCCGATTTCAAAACCAGTACGCCGACCGTGAGACGGGGCTGCATTACAACCTGATGCGCTATTACGAGCCTGAAGCGGGTCGGTTTGTGAATCAGGATCCGATTGGACTGGCAAGCAACATAACTAACTTATATGAGTTTGCGCTCAACACGCAAGTATGGATTGACGTACTTGGTCTATGTGTATGTCTAGATGGTGGTTCCTTCAGTGATATGGACAAAAAGAAAAATACAAAAACAGTTGGTCATCATATGCCGCAAAATGCTTTCTTGAAAAATGAAAATATTTCAAGATCAGATGGACCATCAATCTTGATGACAAAAGAGGGGCATAAAAAGACACGTACATTTGCAGGTAGAGGGAAAAAACCATGAAAGACGACGCAATTTTAAATTTTGAAGAACGATTTGCATTAGATATTAAAGATATTCAAGATTTGTTTCCTGATGATGAGGGGTGCAAAAAGGCTATTAAAAAAGCCATTCAATATGCAAAATCCCAAAAATGGATTGGCGATGAATTTGAGAAGATGTTTGGTTTTATTCGATAAAGAAAAGAGGTTTATTTATGAAAATTCCTGAAATTTATTTTCAACTTGTAAAAAAATTTAAAAATGGTGGCTCATTGAAAAGAAATTATGATCAATTTGAAAATCCATTGGACACTGAGTTAGGCACAATCTTTATCTCTAAAGAGCAGATTTATGCTGAAAGTGCAGAGATGTTAACGTATTTTGATGTAGATGAAGAATACCATACACAGCATAAATTATCAGATAATGAATTAAAATATTATCTTGGTGGTGCATACTCTTTAGAAAATTCCCTATGCTTTGCCACCGATGGCTCAGATTGCCCATTTTGCATGGATTTCACCAACTGTAACATTCCTGAGATTATTTATTGGGATGATGGAGTTTTACAATGGAGAAAAGTTGCAAATACAGTGGAAGATTTCTTTAATCTATTTAATCCAAATGAATAGTAAATTAATTTTCTACCCAGTAAGCAAGCCGTAGCCCGCATGAAACCTCCAATCCCGACGTAGAGGGTGTGCGGTATGCACGCACACGGTTTCTGTTTTTCAGACGACCTCACTATCTTCTTTGAGGCCGTCTGAAAGACATTGTTCAAGGAGGACTATATTATGGAAATTAAAAATAGAGATGACTTTCTAGTTTTTTTAAAAGAATTCATTACTGAAATTCATACAGAAGATTTTGAAAATAATACACTAGATAGCTTTTTAGAAGCCATGAAAAATTGGATTGAAGACATGGATGGATACTATAAAAATATAGGTATGAAAGAATATAACGACAAAACTTTAAATTGGAGTATGCTAGCAGACATTTTGAATGCCTCACGAATATATGAATAGCAATAAGCAAATGTAGGTTGAACTGAGTTCAGCTTATTATAGATTGGATTGAATTCCAATAAAGAGGACCATTAATCCAAACATCTCAAGTACAAGCCATATTCAATAAAGTTGGTCAATTAGTTTCAATTCGGGGGAAATTTAAATGAATAAAAAGTATAAAGTCAGTCCTGAATATATCAGACTTTTTCTTGGACTATTACACGAAGGTATAGATAGCAAACTTGAAGAATTATCAGGTCTGAATTTGGTTAATCGAGATAGCGTAAAGAGATTAGTCAAAGAATATCTGCACCCCGAGTATCAAAATTTTACAATATCAACCCAATTCAGAATTAAAGAAAGTTTGAGATTTGGATTAAATTTCTGGACAGAAGAACGACTACATGATCAATTTCCTAGTACCGACGCAGCCTTTGAAATACCTCAACAAGTGACCGCAAAAGAACTTTATAAGCAAATTTGGGATGATATGTTTAATAATGAAGATATCACTATTTCTGATATAACAAAATATCAGGAATCGAACTAAAATTAGCAAGCCGTAGCCTGTATGAAACGTTGGGTGGAGGAAATCTGTGTGCGTTTGCGCCTAATACAAATAAGTGGCTTGATGTCCTAGGTTTAAATAAAAATCTGCCCGTACCATATTGGCCTCCTAATAGAGGCGCTTTAGGTGAAGTGTGGAGGATTACACTTCCAGTTGGCACTCTTGTTGATAGGTATGGTTATCCAGGAGGACCTTTTGTGTCTCCAGTAGGAACACCATACCCTATGAGAGCCTTCCTCCTAGTTCTAATCAAAAGCCTTATACCATATATAGGGTACTGAAACCAATTAATAATGTAGCTGCATGTAAAGTTATGCCGTGGTTCGGAGAGATTGAATTAGGGACACAGTATGAATTGCCAAAATCTGTTAAATCATATATAGAAGCTGGGCATCTAAAAGAGGTAAAATAGGAAAATGTTAAAAATTAATGAATTGAATTCATATCTTCAAAGTAAAGGAGTACCAGAAGATAGTTACTCAATCAATGAAGTAAATGATGAATCATTATGTATTATTGAAGAAAATAAAAAATGGCATATATTCTATTCTGAAAGAGGATTGAGAACCGAAGAATATTGTTACCAAGATGAACATTTGGCAATTCTATATTATATAAATCGGTTATCAAAAATGTTAAAATTTTCTTTTGAATGAAAAAAAGTAAACCGTCAACAAACCCACTACTCCACTGCGACCAAATCGACATCCCGCGCGAAATGACTGATGACAAAGGCAATCTGGTATGGTACGGCGAATACACCGCATGGAGCAATCACAATAAATGTAAAAGTTATCTAACATAATGGAGATAAATATGCCCTTCCTGAAAATTCAATATAGAGACTATCCTAAAGAAGGATTGTTTAAAAAAACTTTATCGAGAAAAACATCTATAAAATAGAAGAATTTAAAGATGAATTTAAGTATTACGAATATACCCCAATAGAGAAAAATTATTATTGATGAACATAATTTAGTACCATTCATCTTTTTCTCACCCGAAGGAATAAATTATTTAATGCCTAAAATTATTGATGGCATCAGCAATGGCATTAGAAATGATGATATTCCAGTAAATATAGAAGAATTTATTATAAATATACCTACTGCCGAAAAACATCACTCATGCTTTAAATCTCTTAAAAAAAGATGAGCTTATAATTCTAAAAAAAGTATTTAGAAAAAAATAATATTTGGGGACTCATCAAATTTGATACAGCAAATAGGTGAACATTATTTATTCAGAAGTATTGAATATCTCGAAAAGTTAATAAGTAATTTCTAAATCTTATTTTGTTAATCGGAATACATAAGCCAAGGTTTCTAGAAAAGTAGCCGTAGGTTGGTTAAAGATCTAACAATCTTGCTAAGTCGTCTGAAATACATTTTCAGGCAACCTAAAGCAGAAGGAGCAAACCCTATTGGACAACAACTTGCTAATGAATTAAATACTATAGTTAAAGCACTAAATGAATATCTTTGGTTTTCAAGTAACGTGAAATTAACACTTTTAATATCATGTAAAAAACATCCAGAAAGAAATGAAAAAATGACTAACTTCATATCAACAGGTAGTACTTATTGGATTTCAGATGAAGAAATTCATATTCTCGAAGAGAACGCCACTAATGGAGATAAAAACTCAGCATTCAAATTATATGAATATCATATGTTTGTATCTTTAGATCAAGATTTGGAATTTAAATGGCTAGAGATCGCGGCAGAAAATGGACATCCAATTGCCCAATCCAATTTAGCTGATTTATTTTTCACACAAGTCAATAAAGAAAAAGCCATATTTTGGGCTAAAAAGGCACATAGAAATGGTGCCAAACTACCAGAAGAATTAAAAATACTAATAAATATCAATTAATTAATAAATTTGAGCGGATTATCGTTACAAGCCTGATGCGGGTCAGTTTGTGAATCTGGACCCGATTAGGTCGTTATTTATTTGAAACATTCCCTACTACCAGAAGTAGCCTCGCAGTCAAACCAAAATGGAACCACATGACTAATATTGCTCAATTTAAAGTGAAACCAGGAACAACTATTATTGAAGGTAAAGCTGCACCTCAAGGTTTGGGGTTGCCTGGTGGACAAATACAAAAATATATTAATGACTTAGAAAGGTTAATAAGACAATGGATCAGGAGCAATTTATAAAAAAAGATTAATATAGTTTTAGTCGAAATTGATAAAATGATTAATAATTGTGATGAATATAGTTATACAAATAAACAGCAGTTGATTTCTATAAAAAAATGAACTATATGACATGATTAATTATCTGAATTCAGAAAGTATTTTTCAACAAAAAAACAGGAAAAAGAATTTTTTTATTGTTTCGGATAGTAATTGATTCTTGGCCATTTAATAACGAGGTTGGTAAACTCCTTGTAGAAATAGAAGAAGATTTCAATTCTTTGACAAGAAAAAATATAAAAATGTCTAAGTTAAAAATTTTGAATGAAACTCCTTTAGACTTTCAAGAAAAATTTTTTTGTTTGACAAATGGGAAGTCAGTTACCTTGATTTGATGGAAGTTAATCAAGGTTCTCCCTTAGTTGGAAGTCTGTCCATTAACGGTCAAGTTATTACTCAAGAACAGGGATTTGGAGGGCCTTTGTTGTATTTCAATAGAAAAATATATATTCCTGTTTTCATTAGACGATTTTGCGTTGTTGGATTTAGGCTTGCAATATTAAATTTAGATGATTTATCAATTGAGTATATTGGTGGTATCGAAGACTTGGTTTATCTGAAAGAGATAAAAGATAATAGAATTTATTTCTATACAGATATATATAAAAAGTACAGAAAAAAAGCTTAACTTTATATGAATAAATATACCTCAAGAATATACTGTAAACATCATAGCCAAAGGAGGACTTCCATGTTAATTAAAGTCAAAGAATTTATTCAAAAGTATTGGATTAGTATTCTAATTTCATGGATTTGTTTTTGGTTATGGATGGCCTATTATGGAGATAACACGATAGTTAAGTTGGTCGTGTTTCCGATCATCTCTTTCTTTCTAGTTATTTTATTTCATTTAGAATTAGAAAGAAAAAAATATTAAATATCTATCCATAATTCAAATGTTAATTGGGATGTTGCTAGGATTAGCCATACAAATCAAAAGGGAAAATTTTATGGTGTTTGAAGGATTAATATTTGGAGGAATCTGGGGGTTGACAACGCCTATTTGGGTAAAAAAATTTTTGTTTTTAAGACAAAAAAATAGGAGATTATGTATAACAAATCTCAAACAGATAGATACATGAGTAAGCAATTACCTAGAATTGGTGGTAAGGTTTTTGGAAAATACGGATTACGTAGTAAATGTGCATAGAAACTGATTGATAACAAAAAAATTTATAAAAAGGAAAAATTAAAATGAGTATTTTAAGTAATTATATAATTCAAGATTTAATTCAGAATGTATCTAAAGGAGTTACAGAGACATTTAAATTTGTATTAGAAAGATATAATTCTAATGAGGTTTTTGCCTATACATTATATATTGATGACTATTGTTCATATCTGGGTTGGGCTGCTAACACTATTTCTCACTACGAAATAGAAAAAGTAAACTACCCAAAAGAAGAACATCCTTTTATTAAATGGTATGCCCCTCAATTTGCAATAGGACTTGGAGAGGTTCCTGAGAAAAATAGATGGTATATTCAATAATGAGATTCAAAAATATTCTTAATGATGCAAATACATTAATATCAGAAGATAATTTTTGAACAATATCAGGCGGAAGTATATGATTCAATTATAGGAGGATTTAAAAAAGCGATAGAAAACATAGATAAGAAAAAAACAAAAAATGTAATATTTTTTGTTTCTATTGCAGATAGTGATAATACTGAAATTATGGAAAATTATTCTGCTGAGCAATTGAATTCATATGAAAAGTTCATTACGTTCAAAAACAGATTTCAAAGCAAACCGTAGCCCACATGAAATCTCAAATTCAGCCGTGGCGTGTGTGCGGTATGCACGTACGCGGTTTCGCCTATCGAAACCCTATCAACGAAGATGGAGAAATCGGCCAACAAGCCCACTACTTCTAATGCAACCAAATCGGCATCCCAAGAGAGATGACCGATGATGAAGGCAAACTAGTTTGGGGATTAGTAAGGCTAGGGCAAACTGAAGAGCGAGACGAACATAACAGGAACGGCTCACCCACCCTTCCGATTGGAAAACATCCTTGTCCGCACTGGCATGTAGCTACTGCCAAAATGGATAGAAATATTATTCAAAAAAGAAATAATGGGAATGGTACATTTTCTTGGAAGTACTACAAAGATAATGTACCCGAACAACATAGGAAATAGTATCATGACAACTTTAGAAGATAAAATCTTTACTTTAAAACAGAATCATTTAATAAAAAATGAAAAGAAATTCGTTTTTTTAAATAATTTAATTTCAGATTCTGAAACAATTATTCCATATCCACTCTCATGTGAAATAATAAATCATACTTTTTACCACCTATAGAAATATAGAATTATTAAAAAGAAAATTTTTAGTTTATCAATAAAAAAATGAAATATTAAATTTTTTTTGCACCAGAGGAAAAATGATATTATATATGTATACTTTTATGGTGGAATAAATGATTCAGCTAAAACACCAATAGAATTATTCCCTTTATTTATTATTAAAAAGAAAGAATATTAGCAATTGGCTAGAATTAATAAACAAACCTAATTTTTTTATTGTTTAAAAATTATTTAGTAATAAAAATAGATAAAGTTATCGATATATCTCTACTTGACAATGAGGAAGATGTGTTATCTATTTCTATTGGAGTGAACAGCTTAACTATTTTAAAAAAATAAATAAACTATTCCAGCAGAAGCAATCCTTTGCTTTATATAACTTAAAAGGTGGTTACCATGAAAGAATTATTAGAAAAAAACTTGAAAAATAATCGTTTTTATTTATAAGGTCAGAATGGATCTTGAATTCGATGTAAAGGACTATCAAGAATTATTAGAAATTTTTAAATGAAATAAAAGCATTATACTCATAATCATAATCTAATTGAAAAAAGACTAGCCTCTCTTTTATATGAAATACCGAAATTAACACATATTTGGTATCTCAATTTAAAAGACGATCCAAATAAAAATGAATCTTCTATTGTTAATCAACTTGAAGATGCATGGATAGAGTTAGATTCAATAATTGGAGAAGGAATTCTTGGTCAAGGACAATAAATTCCTCATAACAAACAGTAGTCATAGGTTAGGTCGTATTCCACCAAATATCAAGAGTATCTGAAATCAATTTTCAGACGACCTCGAAGAAGAAACAGGGTTGCATTACAACTTCTTCAGGTATTACGAGCCTGATGCAGGTCGGTTTGTTAATCAGAATCCGATTGGGTTGCTGAGTGGAGAGAATCTATATCAGTTTGCGCCGAATTCGGCTATGTGGCTTGATCCTTGGGGATTAGCAAAATTTGGTTCTGGAAAATGTTAAGAAACAATGTGATAAGGAATTATTTATGGAAATTATTTCAAAAAACACATATTACAAGATAGAAGATGGTATTCTTACCATTGCATTTGCAGATAGTAAAAACCCTAATCCTGATAATTACTTAATCTTGCAAAGAGAAGTTGATGACTTAGAATACTATTATTATGAAATAAACAGCCAGCAATATTCAGGAATAGGTGGCTTCAAAAAAAGTAGAAATTTATTCTGATAAATTAATTATTTATTTTCAAGAAAAAAACAAAAGATTTATCAAAAATAGTATTGAAAATCTAATTATTACTTATCAACCTGATAAAAAAATAAATGAATATATTGAGTATATTTTTGGAGAATCCGATTGTGAGGTTATAGTTTGCTAATTAAAAATAAATCTATGTGGAACCCCGTAGTAATTTCATTTGATGAGTCGGATGATGAAGGTTTGTCATATATCTACTTTGATTTGGGAAATTTTCATTATTTAACCCTAACCTTCAATCAAGATGAAGCTGATCAAATATATCTTGAATTCAATGAACAAACGTTTTCAATTGAAAGCAATAACGTTGCTTATGATTTAAAAGGTAATATTTTATCATTCGATTTCGGAGAAGATATTCAGAAATCTTTGAAAATCGAGAAACATATTGATATTGAAATAAATATAGACACTAATATGGTTTCGTTTAGGAAGACACTAGAAAAATATTTTTTTAGCAAAAAAACAGAATATAACTTGTATAGGTAAGCTAGCTGTAGCCTGAACAAAAACTTTCAGTCCTAAGGAGTATCTTATGAAAATCAAAGAATTAATTGAAAAATTAGAACAAAAAAGTAGCAATCAATTTTTGAAAGCAGTATCAAAACCAGAATTTGCTTTTTCTTTGCCAAAAGATTTAGAATTCTTTTATGAGAATTATGAATATGCTATTCTCAATATTGATACTTCTTGTGAGATAAGAATCAGTTCACTTTCAGAATTGCAACCAACAAACCAAATTCTATATCCAGCTGATGATGTTATTTTGGAGGAATTGGCAGATGATATCAGTAATGATTGGTTCATGATTGCATCTTCTCAAGAGCTTAGTCAATTTATCAGTATAGACTTAAACAAAAAAAGATTTGGTTTTTGTTATGATAGTTTTATAGAAACTCATGCTACACCTGATGAGTCTCCTATTATTGCTAAGTCATTTACAGAACTACTGGAGAAATTGGTTTCCAATGAAAAAGAATGGTTTTGGTTAGATTCCTCTTTTCAAAGCTATGGTGATGCTTATGAAGATGAATGAGTCAGTTGTAGCCCTTATGAAACCCTCGATCACAACAAAGAGTACGTTTGGAGCTCACGTAAGTAGTTTCTAAATTTCAACCCTAGGAAGGATTTAATCCATGATTAAAAATTTAAAAATTAATGACGGTAAAGCTACTGCTTTAATATCTTTATCGCCTAGTGATATGCAACCGTATGATATCCACATTTTTATTGATGATGAATCAGGAGATATAGAAAGAGAAAGCCAAATTTATCCAATTCTTGATAGGGTAGAGAGTTTTTTTAAACGAATAAACATTGATGATTTAATAAGAGACATTTCAATAGAGATTAATCAAGCTTGTTATGAGCAAAGTGATTATGAACCAACAGAATTAGATATTAAAGAATTAGCAAAATGATTTAAAAAAATTGTCAATATTACAGCATATTTTAATGATTTAGTATTTATATACTATTCTGGTTCGTTTCTTCCTGATATGGAAATATCTGCTCAAATAACTTATGAAGGTGAATTAGAAAACTTGGAAATATATGATAAATTGCAAGCCGTAGCCCGCATGAAACTTCAAATCCTGACGTAGGTCGGCACGCGGTTTCTGTTTTCAGACGACCTCTGTAATGAAATAAATTTTAAATTAAATTTTCAATAATTGAGAAAGGACGATTAAAATGCTTGATTCAGATACAAAAAATATGATTTCTGTATGGATAGGAACATCAAATAAGACGTTAGATGAATTTAATAAATACACTGAAGGAATGGAAGATTCAGATTCTCAATGTCCAGCATTTGCAGATTTTGGAGTTTCATTTATTGATTCAGACTTTTTTGTAGGTTTTCGTACCAAAAACGGAGAGATTGTTCCAATTGAAATTTTAGCTGAAGAAATTGGTACGCATTCGAAAAAAGCCACAGAAGAAATTATAAGAGCATCTAAAGAAAAAGGTGTGAATGAAGGGAATTCTTTGTATTATTATGCAAACGCTACTTTTAAACCCGATAATCCAGAAAAACTTTATAATGACTTAAAATTTATAGGAACATTTAAAGATCCTAGAAAAAAGTTTCGTTAAATTGGTTGCCTAGCAAGCTGTAGTTTGCATAAATTTTTAAATTTACAGGTAGAGTGCGTGCCTCAAAGCACGCACGCGGTTTTTGTTTCCAGCCGATCTTAATATCTTTTTTGAGGTCGTCTGAACTATTTGTTCGTTAAAGTCTCATTACCATTAGCAATGACATTCTATCTAGAGGTCGTTTCCCCTGATAACTGAGAAACTAATTGACATAGACAAATACAGGAAAGGATATATATTATGTTGAAAATATTAAATAATTCTTTGGATGGGATTGTATTGGGTCAAAAAAAGGCTGATTTTGATAATGTTACTTTAAATGATCCTAGTTATTCATTAGAGTTTGATAGAAAGCATAAGATACAATCTGATTCTCAATTAATTACTGTATCATCCTCTGTAAGTTGCAATGAATTCAGCTTAGATGGAAAAAAATTATTAACTTCTTCAATTTAGAAAAAAATTTTTTTAGAAGAAGAGGATCCTTTAATAGAAATTTCTGATGAAGAAAAATTATTTTTTTATATTTTTTTCCACAATATAATTTACTTTTTGTATGTTGACTCTAAGGATAAAGTTTTTTTTGCAGGTATTAATTTACGATGAAAGTATAAGAAACTTATATGAAAAATACAGGTAAAAAAAGTACTCAGACTTTCAAAAAAAGTAAACTTAAAGATTCAACCTCAGTTTATGATAAAATAATATTTATTCCTTATAAGGCTATAGGTGATTTTTGAATTTAATTGTTCTCTAACAGATATTATAAAGAAATATGATATATCAGAAAATGTTATTTCAAAAAGCAAAAAAATATCATAGAGATAAATAATTTTGTACTGAGGTTTGATAATGAAAAGTTAACAGAGGTTACAATTTTTCATGATAAAGAATTAAGGCTTGCAATATACTATAATGAAATTGAGATATCATCAGAAAAAGGGCTTACTGAGCTATTAAGTCAATATGATGTTATTGAGAGAACGAAATCTAAATATCTTTTTAAAGAATTAGGTCTAGTTGTGGAAAAGGATCTGTCTGAATTTCGTTTTTTTGAAGAATCATTATTAAACTTTTGGGCAAATCTGCATAGACCTATTACTAGCTGGTAATCACAAGCCACAAGCAAACTGTAGCTCTAATGGTACTTCCAACTCCGATGTAAGCGCACGTACGCGGTTTCGCCTATCGAAACCACATCAACGAAAGCAGCCAACAACCCCACTACTCCACTGCGACCAAATCGGTATCCCAAGAGAGATGCCAGATAAGGACGGCAACCTGGTTTGGTTCGGGGATTATTACGGTTGGGGCAAACTGAAGAGTGAAACCAACATAACGGAAACTGCTCACCAACTCTTCCGCCTGCAAAACCAGTACGCCGACCGTGAAACGGGACTGCACTATAACTTCTTTAGGTATTACGAGCCTGATGCGGATCGGTTTGTGAATCAAGAACCTATTGGGTTGTTGGGTGGGGAGAATTTATATCAGTTTGCACTGAACGTACAAAGATAGATCGACCCTAAAGGCTTAGCAGTTTTTGCAATACCTCTTATTGCTCCTGAATTGATTGCGTTAGGTAAAGCTGAGCTTGTAACTTTAGGTATAGGTATTATTTATGAAAAAAGGGAAAAAAGCTCTTGATACAGTAATGATGGCAGCAAATGGAAATCAAGTCGATACTGAAGTTGCTAATCAAGTTTATAAAAAAATAAATGAGTATTTTCAAAGCACAGGAAAAAACTAGATAAATGTGACAAATTAAAAGCAAGAAATGATAATTTCCAAAGAGGAAAAATAAAACGTAAACCTACAAAAGTTTCTATGCCTGCAGTCCGGTTACATAAACTATTAAGAAGGAAATAATATGTTTTTTTAAAAAAACTACCAAATAGACAAAATTTTTAAATATTTCTCCATAACTCTTTTTAGTACGAAATGACATTCATAGTTATTTAAATATAAGCAATTGGTTTCAGGAGAATATAATTTTTAATTAATGAATTATATCTAAATAAATTTAATTTAAGACTAGATGATATTGATATAAATTTTTGGAAAAATATCATTTTAGTTCAATAGAAAAATGCTTTAAATAAAATTAAACAACAAAAATTTATCATTCTTTCAAGCACAAACAAAAAATAGATAGGGTTTTAATTATATACGATAATCCCTTTTTGAATCAGGAAGAGTTAAATTACAATAATACATATGAAGCAAGATTTGTAATTATGTGTCCATATGAATATAAGGAGGTATTATTGGATTTCATTACTAAAAAAATATTGATCTTGATAACTGGGATTATGGTTATGGCATGAGTCTACTAGAAAGCCAAACGCTTGAAGGCTCTCAGATTAAATCTACAATATTTTCAAGCAGAAATATACCATTACTCTCAGAAAAAAATATGGAATGAAAATGCTTTTGACAAAGGATTCATTAGCTGAAAAAAAGGGTTCATTAAAGATATTTACGAATTTAATATTCTAAATCATAAGCAAGCTGAAAATATTAATTTAAAAAAAGTTTTTTTAAAAGAGGGATTGGAAGTTATTCTATACAAAATGAAAAAAATATTTGGAAATTAAATTTTACTGAAATTAATTTAGTAAAACGTTTAATTAGTACAAACCCCTTCCTGCTTTCAATGACAAAAGATAAATCATGACAATAAGCTTGGAAATTTCGCCATTCTCGGCATTCGAAAGATAGGTATAACAGGAAAAAAATAATATGGTAAATGATAGAATTTCAAGTTTTGACGCTTTTTTTAGAATGTAAAGATCTATCAATCAATGACTTATTGGAGAAACTACTACATTCTAATACTATTATTCAATATGAAGCAGCAAAAAGAGTACAATTTTTTCAGTATAAAGAGATTATTGATATAATCAGAAATATTCTCTTAACAAGTCGATATAGTAAACATAGAGAAATTGCAAATTTTATCTTGGGACAAATGCAAGAAAAAAACTTAGCACCACAGAATTGAAAGAGATTTTCTCCATATTAATTCACTCTATTCAAAATGATAAAAAGTATTAAAGTAAAATCATCTGCAATATCTTCCTTAGGACATCTATTTAGAAAAATATAATCTAGGAGAAGAAGAATTTCGTACTGTGGAAAAATAATATTAGTTCTATTTGGAATATGAATAGATATTCTATAATTATTTCTATTGCATTTAGTTCCGCATATTTCCCAAAAAAAGAACTTATATAAAAAGAATATCTAATAAAAAAATTTAAACAGCAAACATCACAAAAATTATCTCATGGATATTATATGGATTGAAAGAAAAAAACAATATAAATCAGAATCAATTGAAAATTTACTAATACATAAACTAAGCCAATTTAGTGAAAAAAATCCTATATTTACAATGAAATTATTGCATTTTTAATTTCAATTAATTCTAAAAAAAGTTATCCCTTATGTTAAAAAGACACTATTCACTCAAAGTAAAATTGATGATGAAATTTATACTGAACTTAAAAATAATCTATCGGATGAATTTGCGGAATTGAGAAAAAAATTATTAGAAAAATTCAAATAGTTTCTTGACGTCCGCCTGCAAAACCAGTATGCTGACGGTAAGACGAGCAGCACTACAACTTCTTCAGGTATTATGAACCTGACTACGGAAGATTTATCAATCAGGATCCGATTGGGTTGTTTTGTGGGGAGAATCTGTATCAATTTGCTTCTAACTCTCAAATGTGGATTGATCCACTTGAATTGAGTCCATTCAATCGAATCACGGGACAGACTGTGCAACTGACCTATCGACTCTCCGCCCAGGAACTCAAGGATAGAAAGATGCACTAACGGCTCTTCAGAAAGAAAGAAGGAGGATTAATTTATGAAAGAATTTTGTTATGAAAATTTTTTGGGTGAAAAACAATCTAAAAAAATCGTACGACGTTTAATATATACTTTTTTTAAAGGCAACATTAGAAAAAAGAAAATAATGGTAAATGGAAATCTAAAAGATAAAACCTACTTTTCATTCAAAAGGCCTTTTTATCTAGGAGAAGGCGACCTATGCACACCAATCAAAAATATATGATTTATTTCCTGTAGATGAACTATATATACTTCGACACTATAATTATAAAAGATCATACAACTCCTGTATTTTTTTAGCACCAAGCTCACAAATTTTAAGTGACTTAGAAGATCTAGACTCTCTATGTTTCTATGAGTATTCTTATATTTTTGACAAAAAAATTTTTCAAAAATGTTTCTTTATAACGGATTCTACTACCTTGGAAAAATGGAAAAAAATCGTACCAATTCTACAAATATTTGAACCTATTTAGCAGGGAGCATTGAGAGGTTGTATTATGAATACCAATAAAATAATCATAGATATAAATTTATTAAAAATTTAAAAACAAAAACAAAAATTTTTTTAAATATATTAAATCAAGAACTTAATTTTCCAAGCTATTTTTGGGTCAAATCTAGATGCTTTAGACGAATGCATGAGAGATTTAAGTTGGATTCAAGAGAAAGAAATTATTTTGAATTTTAATAATATTAATAGACTAAAGGATAGAAATAGTGAGTTATATCATTTAATACATGATGCATTATCTTTCTACAAACAATACTGGGAAGAAAATAATCATGAAAAAATAGTTACAATAAATTTCTAACCTACATGGTTGTCTGAAATGATTTGATGGAAAGCGGTAAAGGCAAAACCAAAGTAGCGGTGGGCTATGCCCAAACCGCCGTCAAACCCACTACTTCCACTGCGATCAAATCGGCATCCCAAGAGAGATGAGACTCCGACAGAATGGGGAATGCTTGACCTATCTACACCCTAAAAACCAGCTTCTTTGAGAACTTCATTTGCACGAAATGCCACTGCGGCAGATTCAGAAGAGTTAATTAAGAAAAGTATTCCTGCAAATATTGCCATACCTTAAAAGGTAGAAAGTAAGATATGAAAAAAAACAATCTAATTTTATTAATTAAAAATCAAATATCAGATAACTCAAAAAATGAAAATACTTTACATTTAAATACACTTTTACTAAGCTCGATAGAAAATCCTAGTATAGATAATGATTGTTTCATAGAATTATTTAGCTATTATTCTAACATATCCCAAGGAGAAGTAAGTGAACTATTTAGTTTACTGCAATCTTTAACCAAAAGATGAAATCAATATCATTTATGACTTTTTTTAGAATATATTTCAAAGTTTGTCAAAGACTTAGGACTATGTTGTGAATTTAAAAAAATTTCTTATGGAGGTAAAAATATACAAGAACGAAATTGTCTAGAGGAAAAAAATTAGGCCTACTTTTTCCAGTTTTCAAGGTTGATAAAAAAATAACATCATAAGTTTTGATGACAGTGATAACTCTTATATATATTCTATAATGCAACTATCTACTAAAAACTTGGATTGAGATAACATACGATGATTTTCTCTCAATACTTGAATCACTAGAGTGGCAAGCTTTTTACTAATAAGGCTTTTATTATATTTTACTCCTTGCTGTTTAAAAATATTTTTTTCTAATTTATCTAAATTTCATTTATATGGTTACGTTGTTGAATTTTTATATATAGCCCTAAGAAACCAAAGTACGATATTTAACACTACTCAAATCAACTTAATTATTGATTTTTTAAAATTAATCCAAAATTTTAACCAGGAAATTAGTGTTGAAACACAAAAAAGAATAACAAGTACTATTCAACTTTATTTATAATTTCCCGGCTGTAAAGGGATAAAGAGCCGTACCGCCACCAAACCGGACTGGCCGATGCGCCATTCTTCCTCGGTCAAATCCGCAAATGTTATATCGTTCGTACCGGCGGTATGTTCTATATGAACGGCAAGTTCAGTAAAAGACTCCCCACTAAAAACTGTCTATCCTGTAAGGGTGCGGTAGGTGCCGGCGGCGCTGTCAACCGCCGCTACGCCTACGACAAAGCCGGCAACCTAATTCATAACGCCGACAAAAGAAGCGTATTCCTTCATTACGTTTACGACAAAATCGGACGCATTCAGGAAGGTGGCAAAGGCCGTTCCGACTGCAAAACCAGTACTTCGATGAAGAAAACAGGCTGCATTATAACTTGTTGCGTTATTACGAACCCGAGGACAGGATAATTCAAATTCTATCCAAAATAATGAGAAAAGGCGCGCACAAAAACATTTAGGACTAAAATCAAAAATCAATTTGAAACTTCACTTTGTAAAAGATCTGGTGTAAAATAAGGTAGAATTATGCCAAGCAAACGTCAAATAGATGTTTTGTAAGGATCTATAAGAATGACTGGGTATGGTCCATCAAGAGCTAGAAAACCAAGAGAACAGGCTCAGCGATATTTGAGATCTTTAGGATATAAAATTTTAGGAGGTACTAAAGTGTTAGGTGAATTAAAAATCATAGATGAATTTGCGGATAAATTTGATTTCGAATGTTTGGCCCAGCTCTTTTAGAGAAAGAAGTTAGTTGGCCTGTAGATTATAATGGAAACCCTATGCTGTTCTTTATAGGTCTTCCTGCAAATTTATTAAATAAAAAACTAGATATTAACTTGTATTGTAATATTTTTATCACTTACGATCATGAAGATGACCAACATATATATGATTTGAGCGATAAAAATCTAGAGCCAAATAAAAGTTCTTGTGTAATTTTAAGTGATATTCGTTCTTCAAAAGTAAAAAAATAAGCTGTATCGAACCTAGCAAAAAGATTTTAATCAATAAGTCTGATGATGAGGTACCATACTGGCTACAAGATCCTATTCAGAAATCAAATATGTCATTTCAATTTCAAATATATGCAGGAGAGATAGATAATATGTTCCAGCAAGATTTTGGAGATGAGTTTTATTATTTTTTCTGTAATGAAAATTGTTCAGAAGGTAATGTTTTTGTTCAAATTACCTAATGAAATATGTAGAGAAAGCAGTACCTAAGAAAACCTTAAGTCCTGACGTGGACTGTGTGCGGTACGCACGCGATTTCTGTTTTTCAGACGACCTCGAAAACCAAACCCGCTTCGTTTGGGATGGCAGCCACCTTTTGCAGGAAGTCCAACCGGACGGCAGATATATCTATATCAACACCGGCCAAGACAGCTACAGACCGCCGGCGCAGGTACGCAACTGGACCAACGAAGACGGAGAAATCGGCCAACAAGCCCACTACTTCCACTGCGACCAAATCGGCATCCTAAGAGAGATAACCGATAAGGACGGCAACCTCTTGTGGTTCGGAAACTACACCGGCTGGGGTCGTCTGAAATATTTCTTCAATAACAATCTAGGCCAAAACCGCCTACGAATACGGTCAGGACGGTCATACTCAAAAAATACAAGAACGTAAAAACAGATTAAACAATCTAAAAAGAGCATAAAGAAAATTGCGTCACGAGTATTAAATAAAATCCAGATATTAAATTTATCAACTTAGAACTATAGGTATTGTTAATGGAAAAAGAATTATTATGTATTTTAAAAAAATATGAAACGCATCCTGATTTTTTGGGTGACACTATTGATGATGTAAATCAAGTAGGAGGTATGGATGATACAGTTTTACATATTGCAGCCAGAAATAATTCTTTAAATGATGCTCTTGTATTTCTTCAAAATGGGGCATTGATCAATCTTAAAGGAGACTTAGGATATACCCCCCTACATTATGCATGCATGTTTGGAAATATAGAAATGGTGAAATTACTCCTTGACAATGGATCTGATAAAAATATACAAAATGAATTTGGGGAAAATGCCATTAGAATTGCAATTAACTCATCAAGCGAAAAATAAAGAGAAGATAGTAAAACTATTAAATAATTCTAGAAAAACGTAAATAAAAAAATAAAATATAAATCAATCTTGATCGGCTATAGCATGCATGAAACCCCTAATCTTAACGATATGGTATTGAAAGAAATATCTTTCTATCAAAAATATTTATGGAGTATACTTTTATGTTAAAATCAAAAATTATTTCCCGAGGATTTTTAATATATGTATTAAGCGTAAAGTGGAAATTAAAAAAAGTTAGATAAACTTCCCAAGTTAGATAATAACTATTTGTTATTTATTACTAAATATCAGGAGGTAGAGATAATACCTGATATTTCTCTTTTTTTAATTATGAAGAGGCTTTAAATGAAAATAGATACTTAGAGAGTCATTATCCCAAAATATCAAGGTGTTTTTGGAGTATTGGACAAGCGGGACAAGGAGATGGATGGTTTTTAAATAAAATAGATAATACCATTTTTTATTATAATCATGATACTGGAGAATATACCAAATCTGGATTTACAAATTTAGGGATAGATTTCTCACAATTTATCCAGTTGGCTTTCTTATACCGAGAGTTAGAACACCTATTAGATGAAGGAGAAACACTTACGGATAATGTAAAAGCTGAGTTTATAAATTCAGTAAATAGTATAAGTAATAATTTGTTTAATATTTATCCATTTAAGTATTTTTAATTAGAAGATTCAATAAATTTATTAAGCAAGCCCTAGCCCGTATGAAACTTTCAATCTTGAAGTAGTGTGCCTGCGGGTCGAACTCACGCGGTTTTTGCTTTTCAGACCATCTTAATATCTTTTTTGAGGTCGCCTGAACTATTTGTTCTTTAACAATCTCATTACCATTAGCAATGACATTCTATCTAGAAGTCGTTTCCCCTGATAACTGAGAAACTAATTGACATAGACAAATACAGGAAAGAATATATATTATGTTGAAAATATCAAATAATTCGTTAAATGGGATTGTATTGGGTAAAAATGTGGTGGAAAATCTGAGCAAGAAATCAAAGATTCACGGAAATAGAAAGGATTTAAATAATGGACCTGCCAAAACAAGCAATTGATTCAATTGTTAAATTATCAGCTAAAGAAAGATTGGATTATTCTATTAAAACTATATCCGGTACTGAAACTTTATACCTATTAGATGGAAAAGATGACTGGATATGTTTGCAAGATGATGAAGGAAAAGAATACCTAATGATCTTTCCAGAATCTGAGTTTGCGGAGTTAGCTCTCCAATGGAACCCTCAAGCATTGAGAATAGATGAAATAGAACTAAAGAACTTCTTAGAAGATACTGTTCCTTTAATGTCTGAAAGTAATATTAGATTAGCTATTTTTCCTATAGATGAAAAAACCGAAACTATTATTTTGGATCCAATTGAATTTGCTAAGATGATTAATGATTATTTTTATGAGTGGTATGGGGAAGAATTTGATTTACCTTATTTATTAGGAGGTTAACAATGGTTTTACATAAAAAAGCAATAAATGCAATTCTTAATTTGTCCAGTCAAGAACGTTATGAGCATACTTTAAAAAGGATAACTGACTCTGGAGTTTTATATGTTTTAGCAGACAAAGACGGAGATTGGATATTATGGGGAGATGAGAAAAATTCATCTTTAGCCATATGGCCTGAATTAGAATTCGCGAGAATTATGGCAAATTCTGAGGATAAGAATTCTGATATTTATGAAATTGAGATAGAAGAATTTTTAGAGGATGGGATACCATGGTTAATAGAAAATAATATAGGTATAGCTGTCTTTCCGATTCCTAATAATCTTGAAACTATTGATATGAAGGCTATTCAGTTTGCTGCCTCAGTCAATAAAATATTAGACGAAAGTTATGATGAAGCCTTAGATTTGCCTTATCTTTAAACGAATGGTCAGTTCAAAATCCAACCAAACCGTAAGGTCGTCTGAAAGAGAACACCAAGGTAACGGAATAATGTTACCGGAATCTCTATCTAAAGGGACTACCCGTTCTAAACATAAGAGCTATCATAGAGGATATAACCAAGCAATTATGGAAATAGTAGATAATATTGATAAGAATTCTAAATGTGATAGAGAAAAGGCTAGAAAAATTCAATCATTACAATCCAAAATTCATAAGGCACTAAAGTCAGGAAGTATGACTTTATATAAACCGACAACAAAACAAGATTGGATTAATTACTAAACATAATAAGGAGTAGCATTATGAATATAATGTTAGAATTTATAAAAAATAATTTATTAGAAGTATCAGGTAATTTTCAAAACAGCCGATGGAAAATTATTCAAGATATTTCAGTAGCGCAAAGATATGCATATCAGCAGTATGATTTAGAGACTGTTTGGGTGGATTCGCGTGAATCAAACTCACTAATTTTAAAGTTATCTACAGATGAAGATGACAATTTTTGGGATGAATATGCTGTTCCTGCAATTGAAAAAAAATTAAATTCCTTGAACTTAGAGGAGGGATTAAAAGATAGTTTATTTAGTGATGTAGATGCCGATTTGTTTAATTGTTATTTAAATAACAAATATAAGAAAAATCATCCTTTTTGGAATATGATAGAAGATGCTTATTTTAAAGGGTTTTGGCCTTGTGGATGGGAAGGTAAATATCCTGAGGGGAAGCTTGTCGTTTTTAAATTAAACTATGCTTAAATAAAAAACATGATAATCGCCATCTAGATAAATCATTGAATCCAACGCAAGGTTTTCAGACGATCTTTGTTGTATTTCGTCCAACCGCCACTATACCTACAACAAAGCCGGCAACAAACCCACTACTTCCACTGCGACCGAAATCGGCATCCCAAGAGACATGACCAATAAAGACGGCAATCTGGTTTGGTTCGGCAACTACACAGCTTGGGGGCGTCTGAAAGAGTGTAACTAACATATCCGGAACCGCTTACCAACCATTCCGACTGCAAAACCAGTACGCTGACCGTGAGATAGAATTCCACTACAACTTCTTCAGGTATTAAAGTCCTGATGCGGGTCGGTTTGTGAATCAGGATCCGATTGGGTTGTTTGGTGTAGAGAATCTTTATTGGTTTGCACCTAATACAACGAAATGGAATGATCCATTAGGACTAATGAACAAATGTGATAATTGTTCAAAAACTGGAGTGGACATAAATCTTGTGCAAAGGGAAACCAGTAACATTAGTAGCTTGTCAAACAGGAAAAGGGGACAATTCATTTGCTCAAAAATTGGCTAATGAATTAAAAGCACCTGTACGTGGTGCAACAGAAAATGTTAGTGCAGTTACAGGAGAAGTATTAAATGGAGGTAAATATGTTACATTTAAGCCATAAAATCCTTAAATTTATTTTTTTAAAGTATTTTTCTAACGTCTTATAATAACTCATACAGTAAGGATAGAGACATGAAATCTAATGCCAACATTTCAATAAATGACAGTATGTATATTTCTAAAACTGATCTGGAAAAGTTAAAAATTGATGCTTCCTCTGGCAATAGTCAAGCAGCATCAAAATTAGCTAATTATTTTGCTTTTTATAAATTTAACAATGATAAATTTATATTTTGGTTAATTCGATCAGCCGAATTAGGTAATACTCAAGCACAATATGATTTGGCCTATATATTCTTTGATCATTACCAAGACAGTAAAGACAAAAACAAATTAAACGAAGCGGAAAAATGGGCTCTACTTGCTCAAAAAAATGGGATATCTATTACTAAACTACTCACTGATATACATCGAGAGATTGATATTGCTCAAGGAGGATTAAGAAAAACAGGAACTCCTAAAGCTCAAAGAAAACGTTTAAGAAAAGAAACCAAGAAATTTCTTGGAAAATTGAAAAAAGCAGGCAAGAAATGCCCTTAAATTTTTAGGAGAATTTAAATGAAAAAAAATGGATACGTTAATTTTAACTTTTTAGATAGTAAACCAAATATAAATAATATATTAGTTGGGTTAGATTTAGACTATTCAAATAAAGTGATAGCGCCAGATGGTCATGAGTTAGCATTGGTTGCTTTTATGCCAATTGAAAATTTATTGACTATTGCACCTCAATTTAAAATAGATTTTCAGGATAAGGAATATAAAGATAAAGTAATTTACATTTTTTTCTTATTACGATAAAGAAGATTATTTTCTTGACTACATTACTGAAATTGACGATGCTATTCAAGGATATACGAAAGTTATCATCGGAGATAAAAAAATCAGTTCAAGTTTAACCTAGATAAATTTTTATCCAATTAATCCTATTGAGAATTTAGATGAAATGAGTTTTTTTAGGAGGACAACCTGAATATTTACAACAAGAGAGTGACGATTTTTCTAGAAAAAAATATTTTCATAGGTCAAATCTTAGGAATGGATCTACCTGAAAAAAATAAATGAAATTTTTTTATCTAACTGAGAACATAGGATATATTTTTTTATAAATCGAGATCTATCTGGTGGATTATTCTTCGTACAAACAACTTAAACAAAAACTAAAAAAAGGATTAAATTATGAATGAAAGTATTGAAACTATATTAAATAGTTTTTCTGATGGAAATGTATAAATGGGAAGATAATGCTAATAAGAATATTGATGCAGGCACAGATATTCCTGATGAGATATTGAAACAAACACTAAAGGAAATATACGATAAATACCTAACAGATAAACCAAGAAAAATGGGAAAGTTAGAATGTATGACTGTCAACTATCCTCCAACATTCAATCCAAATAACGAGAAAATCATTGAAATAGAAGAAAAAGGTAGCTCTATAACTGTAAAATGTGCTGTGCTGTACGCTGGAATGGAAGTACAAAGACTTTATAAATTCAAAAAACAGGCAGGTCTCTGGAAATTAGATAATGTAAAGAACTGGATAGTTATGATGGGAAATGGCATTCTATACATATCTAAATTAAAGTAATTAGCAAGTCGTAGCCTGTATGAAACCTCCAATCCCGACGCAGGGTATGTGCTGAACGTACGCAAGCAGTTTCTGTTTTTCAGACGACCTCTGTCAAATCGCTTAACCCGAAGGCGACACACAGCCTCACTTCCGTCACCTTCAGATGAATTATTTGAAATTATCCGATTGGAATAGAAAGGAATCTTACGGAAGTAAATGATATAGTTTTATTTGATCACCAACTATTATTGAACAGAAGTAACGATATTGATTATAAAGAAGGTATTATGAAATCCACTATTTCATTAATGAATTTTCTTAAAAAAATGATTTACTCATATGTATTGATCCTTTTAATGAGGACGGTTCTATTAAAGAAAATATCGTTATTAGAAAGTCTAATGTAACTGATGAAGGATTCCAATTATTTGTTAAACCAGTAAATAATTGGTGGAATGCTTTGGATAGGGGGACTCCTCCCGAGAAAGTTACTATTTTGGAGAATTGGTTGAAAAAAATTCGTGCTGCGAAAAAGTAATTTTATATTTTCAGACAGTCTCAATATATCTTTTGAGGCCGTCTGAAAGACATTGTTCGAGGAGGACTATATTATGGAAATTAAAAATAGAGATGACTTTCTAGTTTTTTTAAAAGAATTCATTACTGAAATTCATACAGAAGATTTTGAAAATAATACACTAGATAGCTTTTTAGAAGCCATGAAAAATTGGATTGAAGACATGGATGGATACTATAAAAATATAGGTATGAAAGAATATAACGACAAAACTTTAAATTGGAGTATGCTAGCAGACATTTTGAATGCCTCACGAATATATGAATAGCGAGTTCAGTCTACTATAGTTTGGACTGAATTCCAATAAAGAGGACCATTAATCCAAACATCTCAAGTACAAGCCATATTCAATAAAGTTGGTCAATTAGTTTCAATTCGGGGGAAATTTAAATGAATAAAAAGTATAAAGTCAGTCCTGAATATATCAGACTTTTTCTTGGACTATTACATGAAGGTATAGATAGCAAACTTGAAGACTTATTAGGTCTGAATTTGGTTAATCGAGATAGTGTAAAGAGATTAGTCAAAGAATATCTGTACCCCGAGTATCAAAATTTTACAATATCAACCCAATTCAGAATTAAAGAAAGTTTGAGATTTGGATTAAATTTCTGGACAGAAGAACGACTACATGATCAATTTCCTAGTACCGACGCAGCCTTTGAAATACCTCAACAAATATATTTAGAGAAATTTTGGGATAAAAGTAATGATAAATCTATTTCTGAATACTGGCATAAATCATTTGATGTTTTAAATTGGAAATGTCCTTGTTGTAATATTCAGTTTCAATGTAGCCCTGTCGAAATGATTTCTAGAACTAACTTAGAGAATAGTAATTTTGAAACGTGTCCTAACAACTGTGATTGGAATAAATTGGTTTTTAACAATGATATTTTCCATAATTCGCCAAAGTTACGGAAAGAATGGAGTAAAAAAAATAATATCCCTGTTCACTTAGCTCTAAGTCATATTGAAACAAAAAAATATTGGTGGAACTGTTCTATTTGTCAAGGCGAATACCTTTGTTCAATTCCAATAAGAAGAGAAGTAATAGATAGCTGTCCATATTGTAATGATGAACAACCATTAAAGGGATATAATACAATATCTGATATTCATCCTGAACTAACTAGTTATTGGAGCAGCAAGAATACCCAAAAAATTGATGAAATTACTCTATCGGAAGCTAAAAATAAAAAATATATATGGTTGTGCGACTGTTGTAATTTAGAATTTAATGAAAAACTAAGTATCGTTCTAGATAAATTTTTCGAATATTAACAATAGAGAACTCAAGAAAAATTTGCCCTTACTGTAATAAAAAGATACCTAAACCTGAAGAATCATTGGGTTACAAAAAACCATTTTTAAAATCAGAATGGCTGGAAAATATTAATGGGGACATTTATAATGTTTTCTCTAATTCAAACGATATAATTGAATGGATATGTAGAAAATGCCACAGAAACTATAAGGCAAAAATTTCTAATAGAGCTGAAGACGATAAATGTTGCCCTTATTGTTCCAATAGAAAATTAATAAAAGGAATTAATGATCTTGCAACAACTCATCCTCACTTAATAAAAGAATGGTCAAGCTTGAATGACCGACAATTAAGCTATTTGACCAACAAATCGAGCTATAAAGCATGGTGGAACTGTTCTGTGTGTTCAAATACATACCAGCAGGTTGTTAGTCAAAAGTTCACTAGTAAAATATCTTGTCCTTACTGTAGAAAAGCAAAAATATTAAAAGGGTTTAACGATCTTCCGACAACACACCCATGGTTGTTTAAGGAATGGTCAACTTCAAATGACAGGGACTTTAGTTCTCTAATGTGTAATTCAAATTATAGAGCATGGTGGAAATGTTCAGAATGTAGCAGAGAATATCGACAAACAGTTAAGAAAAAAATTCTAATGAACATATCTTGTTGTCTATATTGTCAAAAAAATAAAGTATTAAAAGGTTTTAACGATCTTGCGACTACGCATGAGTATTTATTAAACGAATGGGATTATCTGAATAATATTCTTTTAGCAAAGCCAACAGAAATTGATGAGAAAAGTAATAAAAATTGTATGGTGGATTTGTAAAGATAATCCAAATCATCGGTATAAGTTTAAAAATCAATGAAAAAAATCAAATATGAAAAAAACGAAACTTAATAACCTGTAAAAATTTGTAAAGGTTTAAGAAGAAAAACAAGAGCATTGTGTTCAGTTTGCAAATTTATAAATTAAACAATCTAAAAAAACACTTTAATATCAATTTAATGGTTTAAAGTGTTTTTTTAGTATCAAAAATGTACATTTGAAAAGTTTTTTTAGTTTTCACTTAGATAAAGTATATTTTACAGCCTTAAAAGTGTGGTAAATTACATTTTTACGGCCTTAAAAGTGTGGTAAATTACATTTTTATGGCCTTAAAAATGTTGACGAAATGCTTTTAAACCTCTAATATATAAAAAAGAGTATGTTTTTTATAGAAGTATTTTGGGAGGTAGACCTTATGAAGCGTTTTGCACTTGAAAAACTTATAGAATGGAAGGATAAAGAAAATAGAAAGCCTTTGATTATCAGAGGGGCAAGACAGGTTGGAAAAACCTGGCTGATGAAGGAGTTCGGAAGAACATGTTTTGAAAAAGTTGCTTATGTAAATTTTGATAATAACAAAAGGTTGGAGCAGGTATTTGAGGGCGATATCAATACAGACAGGATTTTATTGGCAATCAGTATAGAAACAGGAGTTTCTATTGATGCAAAAAATACTTTATTGATATTTGATGAAGTACAAGAGGTACCAAAGGCTCTCTCTTCATTGAAATACTTTTGTGAGAATGCACCGGAGTATGCAATAGTGGCAGCAGGTTCATTATTAGGTGTAGCCCTTCATAAAGGAACATCATTTCCTGTAGGTAAGGTTGACTTTATGGATCTTTACCCATTGACCTTTCTTGAGTTTTTATATGCTTTAGGTGAAGAACGTTTTGCAAATGTACTTCAAAGTGATGATACAGACATGATAACAATGTTTAAGACTAAATATATAGAAAGACTTCGTGAATACTACTATGTAGGTGGAATGCCTGAGGTTGTAAAAACTTATGTTGACAGTAAAGATTTTAAACAAGTGAGAGAAATACAGAAAAATCTTTTGAATTATTATCAGCAAGACTTTTCAAAGCATGCAGAAGTTTCACTTGTTCCAAGACTAAATCTTGTGTGGAATTCTATTCCAATGCAGTTGGCAAAAGAAAATAAAAAATATATTTATGGACAAGTTAGAAAGGGTTCAAGAGCAAAGGACTTTGAACTTGCATTACAGTGGCTTTTAGATTGCGGGTTGATTCATAAGGTACAAAGAGTAGGAAAAGTAGCACTTCCATTGAAAGCATATCTTGACCTTGATGCATTTAAAGTTTATCTGCTTGATATCGGTTTATTGATAGCTATGACAGATTTGGATGCTCAAGTAATTATTGACGGCAACAGAATTTTTACTGAATTTAAGGGAGCATTGACAGAGCAATATGTTTTGCAGCAACTTATTGCATCGGAAGGTATAGAGCCTTATTATTATTCCACATCTAATTCAAGTGGAGAGATAGATTTTATGATTCAAGGCAAAACATCGATAATTCCTCTGGAGGTTAAAGCGGAAGAGAACTTGAGAGCAAAGAGTCTTAAAGCCTTTTGTGAAAAGTATCATACAAAGTATGCTGTTCGTACATCTATGTCAGATTATCGTGAGCAGGAATGGATGACAAATATTCCTTTATATAATATTTATAAAATCAGAGAATACGTAGATAAATAGAAATGAGGAGAGTAAAAATATGGGCTATACCAGGGAAAACTTTGAAGAGTGGATAATTCTTATACCTTTTAAAATGGAATATTTTACAGACACATTTGCGGGGGAAAATAACTTGAAACTTGACTACAGTATGGAGTCATTGGATGAACTGGAAAAATGGATCTTAGCTAATTATAAAGATGCCGAAGGGCTAATAAAAGATAAGAAAACGCTTGATTACTTGACAGTATATATTGGAGAGACTTTCAGAAAATATATAGGTGGTAAGTGGTTTATAGATTTGGAGAATAAAAAGAATGTATTCTATAGTATGCCTGTTTTAAAGTCCTGAATATAAGGGAGTTACATCCAAATCGCCCTTGACATATGCGACAGCATGCATAAGCAGGAATAAGGGGGATTATATAAGTACAATCTTAAGGAATAATATGGAACATTAGATATATAAGTTAAAACATATATGTATTTTTGACATAAGAACTTCAAGCTCATAATATGTTTGATTTTTGTATACATAAGTATTGTAGATTATATTTTGTCTATGCTATCATAAAGTCATATTGTTCTTATAGTAAAGATTAAAATTTTAGAACATATGGGGAGGAAATGTGGACTTCAGTTATATAAAACCTAAGATTTTTGAAGCATTAAAAAGTTACACCGGAGAGCAGTTTGTAAAGGATTTGATTTCAGGTATCATAGTTGCAATTATTGCAATGCCGCTTTCAATAGCGCTTGCAATTGCATCAGGTGTAAATCCGGAACAGGGGCTTTACACAGCGGTGGTTGCAGGATTTTTTATTTCATTTCTGGGTGGAAGTATAGTGCAGATAGGTGGACCGACAGCTGCCTTCGTTATAATAATCTATGGTATAGTGGCCCAGTATGGAATGGCAGGGCTTACAGTTGCCACGATAATGGCAGGATTTATGCTGATACTTATGGGAATCTTTAGACTTGGAGATTTAATAAAGTTTATACCGAAGACTATTACGGTAGGATTCACCTTCGGAATTGCTGTAAGCATAGTGGCAGGACAGATAAAAGATTTTTTCGGGCTTGATATGGGAGCGGTGCCTGCGGAATTTGTGGAGAAGATGATTGCTTTTTTTAAGAATTTTCACACATTAAATATCGCAACTTTTTTAGTAGGTCTTTTGGCATTGCTTATTCAGATATTTTGGCCGAAGGTATCTAAGAAGATTCCGGGATCTTTGATTGCAATTATAGTTACAACTCTAATTGTAAAGTCTGGAAACCTTCCTGTAAAAACTATAGGTGACTTATATACCATAAAAGCCGGACTTCCGGAATTTAGTATGCCGGGGGTAACACCTGAGCTTATATCTCAGATGATATCACCGGCATTTACCATAGCGATATTGGCTGCTATAGAATCTCTCTTATCATGCGTGGTTTCAGATACAATGACAGGGAGTCATCACAGTCCGAATGCAGAGCTTATAGGACAGGGAGTTGGTAATATAATGTCGGCACTATTTGGTGGAATACCTGCTACCGGTGCTATTGCAAGAACTGCTGCAAATGTTAAAAACGGTGGAAGAACACCTATTGCAGGTATGATTCATGCAATTACACTTATGCTTATATTGTTATTCTTGATGCCATATGCATCGCTTATCCCTATGAGCTGTCTGGCTGCCATTCTTATTATAGTCGGCTACAATATGAGCGGATGGAGAAATGTGGTACATATAATAAAAACAGCACCTAAAAGTGATATTGCGGTTTTATTGATTACTTTATTTTTAACGGTACTTTTTGACCTTGTAATGGCTATAAAGTTCGGTATGATTCTTGCGGCATTTCTTTTCCTAAAGCGTATGTCCGATATTGCAAATGTACGCCAATGGGTGGATAAATCAGACTCGGATGAGTATGCACTAAATTCTGACTTGAAGGCTGTACCTAAAAATACAATAGTTTATGAGATTTTTGGAGCATTATTTTTTGGTGCTACAAAAGATTTACTTAATATAGCAAATGAAGATGAAAAAAATGTACTGGTTCTGCGTATGAGAAATGTACCTGCAATGGATATTTCAGGACTGGAAGCTTTGGAAGAATTACTTGGGATTTGCAAAAAAAGAAATATGACTTTGATATTATCTCATGTAAATGAGCAACCGATGAAAGTAATGGAAAAGGCAGGATTTATAGAAAAGGCGGGAAGAGAAAACTTCTGTGAGAATATAGATAAGGCACTTGAAAGAGCAAGGGTCTTGGATAAGTAGAAAAAATCAATGCTCAAATATATTGATTGAAATCAAGTAAGAGGAGAATATATGAACGAGAACTTAAAAAAGAGAAATGAAATTTTGGCAGATACCGTAATCAAAGGTCTAAAATCCCGTAATATGACAGGGTACTACGCAAAGGATAAGGAAGAAGCACTCAAGATTGCACTTGAACTTATTCCAGAAAACAGTAAAATCGCTATGGGCGGTTGCATGAGTGCACATGAAATAGGATTGATTTCCGCACTTGAGCAGGGTAATTATAATTATATGGACAGAGCCAAGATGGAACCTAGGGAGGCACTTTTGGCGGCTTATGATGCCGATATATTTCTTTCAAGCGCCAATGCTATGACAGATGACGGAGTTCTTGTAAATATTGACGGGAATGCCAATCGTGTATCATGTATAGCACAGGGACCGAAAAAAGTTGTGTTTATTGTTGGAATCAATAAGATATGTTCCGATATAGACAGTGCTATGAAGCGTGCCAGAAATGTTGCCGCTACAGCGAATACACAGAGATTTGATATAAAGACTCCTTGCAAGATCACAGGAAAATGCTCAGACTGTAAATCACCTGACACCATATGCTGTCAGTTTTTGGTAACAAGATACTCTCGTCACGAGGGTAGAATACATGTTATTTTGGTAAATGATAATTTAGGATTCTAAGATGGAAATATAATATGAACAACAAAGAAAAAGCGAATGAGTATTTCAGAGAGAACAAATCAAAAATAAAAGATATTGAAAGGCCGGTTTATCATCTTACTCCGGATATAGGATGGATGAACGATCCGAACGGTTTTTCGTTCTTTAAAGGTGAATATCATTTGTTTTATCAATACAACCCATATGATATAAAATGGGGTCCGATGCATTGGGGACATGCAAAGAGCAAAGACTTTGTAAACTGGGACAGATTACCTGTTGCACTCGCACCGGATGATGAAATAAAGGGACAGTGCTTCTCCGGTACAGCACTTTGTGAAGGAGATAAACATATACTTATTTATACCGTACATAATGACGGAAAAGAGGAGCAGGCTGTAGAAATCGGTGACGGAGTTAACTATGGAAGTATATCTGAAGAGTCTGTCATAAGAGTGGAACATTTGCCGAAGGGATTTAGCGTTATAGACTTTAGGGATCCCAAAATTTGGAAGGAAGACGGCGTATATTATTGTGTAGTAAGTGCAAAGAATGAAAGAGGACTTGGCAGTATATTACTCTTTGCTTCAAATAATCTGATTGACTGGGAATATAAAAATATTCTTTTTGAAAATAACGGTGATTACGGCAAGATGTGGGAATGTCCTGATTTCTTTAAACTTCATGATAAGTATATATTGGTAGTCTCAGTAATGGAGATACAGGCAAAGGGCAGAGAATATTTTAATGGACATCAGGTTTTATACTTTGTAGGTGAATATGATAAAAAACTCTACAAATTTACCCCTACAGATAAAGCAAGAACATTGGACTTCGGTTTTGATTATTATGCACCTCAAAGTCTAAATATTAATGATAGAACTCTTTCGGTCGCATGGTTGCATGATTGGGGAAATGATTTAACTCCTGACGGTGCAAAATGGTGCGGTCAGATGACTTATCCGAGGGAACTTGAATTAAAGGAAAATATTATTTATCAAACACCTGCAAAAGAGCTAAAAAAACATTATACAAATAAGTATAAAACAAGCTTTTGTTTGGAGAAGGATTATAAATTTCAGGATACAAAATTAAATTCAAGAGTTGCAAGACTTGATCTGGATATCGAAAAGATTGATGCAAAGGAATGTATTATATATTTGGCGGCAAATCATAGATACAATTCTTTTATAAAGATAAATTTTAAAAAGAAAACATTGAAGTTTTCAAGAAGATTTTCAGGGTTGACCAAAGATGCTATTGATGAGAGAAAGATAGATATAGATATCAAGTCCGGAAAGTTAAGTCTAAGTATACTACTTGACAGATTCAGTGTAGAGATATTTGTAAACGGTGGAAAAGAGGTGCTAAGCTCAAGAATCTATACTCCTGTCGAGGCAAATGAAATCAGTTTTATTGCTGACGGAGAGGTAAATATGCAGGTATCCAAGATGGATATAGTAGAATAAAATAAAGCTTGAATATGCATATAAGAGAGATTCTTATATGCATATTTTTTATATATCAGATGGGGTAAGCGTCTATTGTAAAAGCATCTAAATTAATGATAGAATATAGTTGATACGAACTGTTTATGTTGAGAAAGGATTAGTATGAGAAAGCATGTAAAAGGGAATGTCAGTTGGGTAGGATATTTGGATTGGGAACTTGAAAGTTTTCATGGTGATGACTATTCCATAATAAACGGATCAAGTCAAAATGCCTACTTGATTGAAGAGGAAAAGACAGTGTTGATTGACACAATATGGACACCACATCGTTTTGACTTTGTAGAGAATTTAAAGCAGGAGATTGATCTTAAGAAGATTGATTTTATAGTGGCAAACCATGGAGAGTGTGACCATTCGGGTTCTTTGACAGCGTTGATGGATGAGATTCCAAACACACCGATTTATTGTACTGCCGCTTCGGTTAAGAGCATTGAAGGTCAATATGGTAAGCGTGGATGGGACTTTCATGTTGTAAAAACTGGGGATTCTATTGATATAGGAAACGGAAAGAAGCTCATTTTTGTGGAAATGCGAATGTTACATTGGCCTGACAGTATGGCAACATACTTAACAGGAGATAATATACTCTTTTCAAATGATGCATTCGGACAGCACTATGCTGTGGAGGAGCTTTTTAATGACAAAGCTGATCAATGTCTGCTTTGGAAAGAGTCAATGAAGTATTTTGCTAATATACTGAATCCTTTTGCTCCTATTCTAAAAAAGAAGTTGGAGGAAATAGCCGGTTTTAATTTACAGTTTGATATCATTGCACCGTCTCACGGAGCTATATGGAGAGAGAATCCTTTACAAATAGTGGAGAAATATGCACAGTGGGCAGAGGCGTATCAGGAAGATCAGATAAGTATCGTATTTGATACAATGTGGGAAGGTACTGCAAAGGTAGCGTATAAAATAGCATATGAAATACATGATAAAAGTCCGGATACAGTGGTAAAAGTATTTAATATATCAAAAGCTGATAAAAATGAGGTTATGACTGAGGTATTCAAGTCAAAGGCAATAGTTGTAGGTTCTCCTACAGTCGGAAACGGAATACTGAGCAGTGTAGCAGGCTGGATGGAATTTTTGAGACAGTTGAAATTTAAAAATAAAAAGGCTGCCGCATTCGGTTGTTATGGTTGGTCAGGAGAGTCTGTGAAAATATTAAAAGAGCAGCTAAAGGCAGCCGGATTTGACGTAATAGATGAAGAAGTCCGACTGTTGTGGAATCCAAAAGAAGAAGATAATGAAACTATAAATGCATTGGTAGAAGGTCTATTAAACTAGAGTATTAATCGAAAGAATAATAGTAGAAATAGTATAATAGACTTGAATATATGGATACAAAAATGTTAGTATATGACATAATAGTGTTATAACTAATTTACAATGTTGGAGGTGTTTATGAATTTATTCAAAAAGTTAATGTGTTCCGTATCGGTGGTGGCGGTTTCAGCTTTTTTAGTGATACCTGTTATGGCTGCGAATGAGGCACAGTGGAAGAGAAATGATAAGGGATGGTGGTATGAAGAGGAGGACGGAACATACCCTACAAATGCGTGGAAGCTTATAAAAGATAAGTGGTACTATTTTGACGGTATCGGCTATATGGTTGAAAATCGTTGGATAGGAAATTATTATCTTGGTGCTGACGGAGCTATGCTTGTAAGTACCTCTACACCTGACGGTTATTATGTGGATGCTACCGGCAAGTGGGTTGAAGGAGCAAGGAAGGCTGTCAATATAAGTAAAACAAGCGGATCCGGAACAAAGAGAAGTTCTTCAGGCGGTGGAAGAAGTAGTGGAGGATCAGGCGGAAGCAGAAGAAGCGGTGGAAGCTCCGGCGGATCCGGTGGAAGCAGAAGGAGCGGTGGAAGTTCAGGCGGCTCAGGTGGAAGCGGCAGAAGTGGCGGAGGCTCCGGTGGATCGGGAAGTGCAGGTGGCAGCAGTGCTTCAGGAAACGGTTCAGGCACAACTTCAATATCTACAGCAGGAAACAATTCAATAGTTGTACCAAGCGGAAATGCAAATAATACAGTTGCAAATACAGGTAATACAACAAACAATAATACAACACCTTCAGTAAATAACAATGTTACCGTTCCTTCAGGAAACAACACTGTGGTTGTACCTTCAGGAAATACAGGAAATAATGCGGTAACGACTCCAAATACAACAACTCCTACAGTTTCTACTCAGGAGAATCAGGTAATTGAAGCATTAAAGGCAATGGGACTCAGTGAGAAAGAGGCGAAGCTCTACTATATGATCAATGCATATAGAGAAAGCCTTGGTTTACCTAAATTGTCATTCTCAAAATCTCTTACAGAAGTTGCAAGAGCACATGTACGTGATTCAAATACTTACACACCTGAGAATCAGGTAGATTCAAGAGGTATGCAAGGGAATCTTCACAGCTGGTCAGGAAACGGAAGCTGGACACGTTTGGTTTATACGGATGATCACTACTATGGAAACGGTATGTGGAGTAAGCCAAGTGAGATTACCAATTACACAGGAAACGGATATGAAATTTCTTCATGGTCCAGTGGAACGATAAGTCCTGAGAGAGCGCTTAATCTTTGGAAGAATTCGCCGGGGCATAACAGTATAATGACTACTCAGGGATCATGGTCATTTATAAAGACCATGGGAGTTTCCATTGACGGACATTATGCACATGTGTGGTTTGGCAGTGATACAGATCCTGACGGATATTATGATGTAGCAAACTATGATGTAATTCATCCATAATTAAAATTCGAATACCCTTATGATTGTAGACAGGCCTTTTGCTGATGCGAAAGGTCTGTTTTTTAGTAGAAAAAATATGATATAATCAGCATAGTTATTAAAAAAAGGAGAGACAGATATGAATGAAAATAAACAGATACTTCTTATTAATGATTTGGCGGGATATGGTAAAGTAGCGCTGTCAGCTATGATGCCTATATTCTCAAATATGGGATTTGAGATATTTACACTTCCTACAGCATTAGTATCAAATACTCTTGACTACGGTAAGTTTGAAATTCTAGATACTAAGGATTATATTTTAAATACTGTAAATGTATGGGAGCAACTCGGATTTACATTTGAATCTATAGCCCTCGGATTTATAGCTTCTGATGAAGAGGCAAGTATTTTGGCGGATTTTTGTTCCAAACAAAAAGAAAAAGGAAGTTTTATATTTGTGGATCCTATAATGGGAGATGACGGAAGTCTTTATAACGGTATATCAAAAGATGCTATAGAAAGTCGCAGGAGATTACTGGAATTTGCAGATCTTATAAAGCCCAATTATACCGAAGCCTGCCTTCTTACAGGAATGGAGTATAAGGACAGAGGAATTTCAAATTATGAAGAAGAACAATTACTTAGGAAACTTACCGGAAAAAATAATGCTTCGGTAATTATCACATCAGTTCCTTTTAATGATAAGAAATGCTGTATCGGATTTGACAGTAAGAAGGGAGAGTGCTTTAGAATTGAATATGATGAGATAGCTGTGCGCTTTCCTGGAACCGGAGATATATTCTCGGCAATTTTGGTAGGAGATATATTAAAAGGGAAATCACTTTTAGATGCAACATCACATTCAATGGAAGTTGTAAAGAAAATGATTGAATTAAATATAGATAAGGCGGATAAGTACCGTGGTATCCCGGTGGAACAGTATTTGGAATTAATATAGTATGAATATTATTTTAAATAAAAGTAGTGTATAATTTTATTGTCAAGTCTGAATTCTTATATTTAAGACGAAACAGCAAAGTGCATAATTTTTATGTTTAAAAAGACTTGTCAACATTATCCATATTTTTATCCACAAAAATAGTGGGTTTTACAGGTCTTAGAAAGCTAATAAATAGGCTGTTTTCAAGTTATAAACCGACTTATCCACAAATCAAGTGTTTTATCCCCATAGAGTAAAGACTGCATTTGAGATAAATTTGTAGTTTTTATGAGCTAAAAATATAAAAAGTGCAATTTTACTCAGAAAAATACAATTGAATAAAAAAATTTAATAAAAAAATCATATTAGTTGAAAAAAATTTAATCAAATTGACAGTACAATTATAAATTTAAATTGAATTTTTGTTTACAAAGTGGTATACTATAGACAAATAAAAAAGAAAAGGAGCTTATACATATGCGTTATACAATTACTGGAAGAAATATTGAGATTACTGATGGTTTGAAGAAGGCGGTAGAGGAGAAGCTTCAGAAATTAGAAAAGTATTTTACAGCTGAGACAGAGGCAAGAATTACATTAAGTGTGCAAAAGGAAGCACATAAGATCGAGGTTACTATTCCTACGAAGCAGGGACTTATAAGAGCCGAGGAAGTTAGCCAAGATATGTATGTCAGCATAGATAAGGTTCAGGACATCATAGAAAAGCAGATTAAAAAGTTTAAGAATAAGCTTATAGATAAGAAGCAGGCTGCAATGTCATTCTCAGATTTCTTTATAAATGACGAAGTCGCTTATGGAGATGATGAAGACGAGATAAAGATTGTAAAGACAAAGAGATTCAGTATCAAGCCTATGGATCCTGAGGAGGCATGTTTGCAGATGGAACTTTTGGGACATGATTTCTATGTTTTCAGAAATGCAATCAGCGATGAGGTATGCGTAGTTTATAAGAGAAAAGACGGAAAATACGGTATCATAGAGCCGGAAGTTTAAATTGGTTGTTAAGCTATTTTCCTTTTTAGCTTTTCAAACATACAATAGTTACAGGGAGTCTTAAGACTCCCTGTTTTTGTATAAAAAATGTTTTGAAAACATACACAACTTTTTTAATATATACTATAATATAGACAGGTGTAGAGGTAAATTTCTTTGTTGAATTTACCATGATGTAGAAAGAGCGGAAATAAGTTTTCTATAAGGAGGAGAATGAAGCATAGAGATATTATTGAAAAAATGACATTGGAAGAAAAATGTGCCTACCTTTCAGGTAAAAATGCCTGGGATACGAGATCGTTTTCTTCTATAGGGGTTGATGTTCTTCACCATGCCGACGGGCCTACAGGTGTGAGAAAGCAGGCAGGAAAAGGTGACCATTTGGGACTGAATGCTTCCGTACCTGCAACATGCTTTCCGACTGCGGCCACTCTGGCAAACAGCTGGGACGTAAGTCTTCTTGAAAAAGTGGGAGAAGGGCTGGGAATTGAAGCGGCGGCAGAGGATGTAAATGTACTTTTAGGCCCCGGAATAAATATCAAGAGAAATCCGCTATGCGGAAGAAATTTTGAGTACTATTCGGAAGATCCGTATCTTAGCGGAAAACTTGCTGCGGCTATGATAAAGGGGATACAAAGTAACGGAATAGCCGCCTGTGTAAAGCATTTTGCCGTAAATTCACAGGAGCTTCGCAGAATGGCTATGGATTCGGTACTGGATGAGAGAACACTTAGAGAAATCTATACCACCGCCTTTGAAATAGCTATAAAAGAGGGTAAACCGAAATCTCTAATGACGAGTTACAATATGGTCAACGGTGTATATGCAAATGAGAATGAGCACCTTCTGATGGATATTTTAAGAAAAGATATCGGCTTTGACGGTATGGTGGTTACCGACTGGGGAGCTTCAAACGATCATGCTTTAGGAGTAAAAAACGGTTCGAGTTTGGAAATGCCGGCTCCGGGACTTGACAGTGCAAGAGAGCTTTTGGAGGCATTAAAGACCGGTAAGATAAGTGAAAGTGATATTGATGTCAGAGTGGATGAGTTGATAGATATCACATTGTCTACAAAGAATAAGAAAAAGCCGCAAGATAAGGCAAAGATGTTTGAAAACAATAATGCGCTTGCAAGAGAAGCTGCAAGAAAAAGTATTGTACTTTTAAAGAATGAGGAAAACATTTTGCCGCTTGATAAGAGTAAAAAGGTAGCGATTATCGGTGACTTTGCTTTTAGCCCAAGATATCAGGGAGCGGGATCTTCTATGGTGAATGCGACAATAGTGGAGGATGCACAAAGGCTTATAAAGAAGCTTGATCTTGACTCTGAAAAAGAGAAAAAGATTGAGGCCGCCATAGGCAATATTGAGGAAAAGCTTGAAGATTTGGATATTAATCCGATATATGAGGGAGCAGGAATCACAAATGTAAATGCTACCAATGTTGATACTGTGGAAAAAGTTATATCACAGTTTGATCTAAATATAATAGGTATGGCACATGGATATTCAAGAGCGGATAAAGAGGATGAATCCCTTGTAAATGAAGCAATAGAGCTTGCAAAGCAGGCGGATATTGTACTTTATTTCTTCGGACTTAACGAGGCGAGTGAATCTGAAGGTCTTGACAGAACTCATCTTAGAATTCCAAACAATCAGATAACATTATTGGAAAAGCTTTCAAAGACTAATCATAATATAGTCGGTGTAATCAGTGCAGGTTCATGTATTGAAATGCCTTGGGAAAAGAATTTAAAGGGAATATTACACGGATATCTCTTCGGTCAGGCAGGCATGGGTGCGGTATTTGAACTGCTTAGCGGTGAGTACAGTCCAAGCGGCAAGCTCTCTGAAAGTATTGTAAAAAGTATGAAGATGTTCCGAATATAAAGTATTATCCTTCAAAAGAGAGGACTTCGGAATATAGAGAGAGTATATTTGTAGGCTACAGATATTTTACTACAGCAAATGTACCTGTAATGTATCCTTTCGGATATGGACTTTCCTATACGGAGTTTAAGTACAGTGATATAGAAGCAGATAGGGATAAGGTAAGCTTTTATATTGAAAATACGGGTGATTTTGCAGGTGAGGAGATTGCACAGCTTTATATAGGATTGAAGGAATCAAATATATTCAGGCCAAAGTTTGAATTAAAGGGATTTGAAAAGGTATATTTAAATCCGGGTGAAAAGAAAAAAATTACTATTTTATTTGATGATAAATCATTCAGGTTTTATAATGTAGCGACAAATGCCTTTGAGATTGAAACCGGAGAATATGATATATACATCGGAAGCAGTTGTGTAGATATCAGATTGCAGTCTCAAGTAAGTGTTGAAGGTAATGCAACAGTTTTTTCGTATAATAAGAGTGATTTGCCTTCATACTTTGACGGAAATGTAGCAAATGTAAGTGATGAAGAGTACAGGATTTTGCTTGGACGGGAAATACCTGACGGACGTTGGAGCGGGGAACTTGGAATCAATGATGCATTATGTCAGATGTATTATGCAAAAAGTTTTATTGCAAGACATGCCTATAAGGTACTTGATAAAAGACTTAAAAAATCGCTTGAGGCCGGAGTACCGGATCTTAATACTCTTTTCCAGTTTAATATGCCCTTTAGAGCTATCGGAAAGATGAGTAACGGACAGGTAAGTATGGAGATGGTAGATGCCATAGTACTGTTGGTAAACGGACATTTCTTTAAGGGGATTACAGGTATTGTAAAGGGGTATTTCAAAAACAGAAAGGCCAATAAGATATATAAAGAAAAGTTCCTTCAAAGAGAAGATAGAGAGTAGTTATGAATGTAGTAAAAGAATGGATAGAAGCGCATCCGAATCTGTGGGAGTTTATTAAATTTAATATTCTCTCAAATGTGGCAACAATTGTAAATTTTATAGTTATGTGGATTGGAACGGCTACATTTACAGGGTTTGGATGGCATCAGATACCGTTTAAATTTTTGGTTTTTAATTATGCGGAAAATATAGAGCAAAACCTTGGGACGGCAGGCTTTTTAAGTTTCCTTGTGGCTACCGCACTTGCTCAGACTGTAAATTTCTTTGTTCAAAAACAGTTTGTATTTAAATCAAATGCGGCATTTAAGGATGCTATACCGAAGTATATTATGCTTGCTGTTGTATTGATAATTATTTCTGCGGCACTGCCTGCATATTCACAGAAGTTTTTCAGGGATATAGGGGTTGGTGCAAGTCTTGTACCTACACTGGCTAATGCGGTAAACATCATTGTTCAGGTGGTCATCAGCTATCCTACAATGAAATATATTGTCATGCCGGAGAAGAAATAAAAATAGGAGGAGTATTATGTTAGCTATTAATATGGCGGATGTGATAAGTGTTATTAAGTCTATAGCACCTCAACTTACAGCTATAGTAACACTTTTTGTAGCGGCACTTGTGGTTATGTTTTTCACAAGAAAGGAAAAGCCTGCACTAAAAAACCTTATAAGATCGATTTCATGGCTTGTATTTGGACTTGGAGCACTTTTTAATATCAATCTGATGTTGAACGGTCCTTTAAAGACTATGATAACACTTGCGACAGGAAGGGGAGTTATTACAGAGCAGTCTCTAAATGAAGCAAAATCTTTAGGAGAGGAGATTTCAAGTGAGGGTATTGTACTTTTAAAAAATGATTCAACACTTCCGCTTGAAAAGGGTTCTAAGCTCAATCTCTTTGGGTGGTCATCAACAAATCCTTTATACGGTGGCACAGGTTCCGGGGGTTTGAATGATTCATTCCCTACAGTGTCACTTATTGAAGGACTACGGAATGCAGGATTTGAAGTTAATGAAGAACTTGTAAAGTTTTATACGGATTTCAGACAGACCAGACCTACAGTCGGAATGTGGGGACAGGACTGGACTATACCTGAGCCGTCGATAGAGCAATATAATGAAGCAAATATTTTGGACAATGCAAGAAATTATTCCGATAAAGCCGTAGTTGTTATTGCAAGATCCGGTGGAGAGGGAGCCGATTTGCCAAAAAGCCTTGATCCAAGTGTTGAGGATACTTTTGTGGACGGAGGTACTTTCGGATCAAAGGGTATCAGATACAGCGATCAAAAGGATGATCTGGATGCAGATAAGAGCTATTTGGAGTTATCAAACAGAGAAATAGCAATGCTTGATGCGGTAAATAAGAAATTTAAAAACATCGTTGTAATCATAAATGCTTCAAATCCTATGGAACTTGGTTTTGTAAACGAGTATGAGAATATCACAAGTGTACTTTGGTGCCCGGGAGCGGGACAGACAGGATTTAATGCTCTTGGTAAGATTCTTGACGGAGAGGTAAATCCTTCAGGTAAGACAAGCGATATTTTTGTATATGACTTAAAAACAACACCAAGCTATAATAACTTCGGAGATTTCCGTTATACAAATATGGATGAGTTTGCCGTAGAGGACAGAGGAGTATCATATAACCCAAGTTTTGTAAACTATGCTGAAGGTATTTATGTAGGATACAGATTCTATGAGACTGCAGCTAAAGAAGGTGCTATAAATTACGCCGGATATGTACAGTATCCGTTCGGTTACGGACTTTCTTACACCAATTTTACAAAGGAAATGGGAGAGATAGTTGCAAATAACGGTAAGATAAGCATTGATGTTTTGGTAACAAATACAGGAAATGTTGCAGGAAAAGATGTTGTACAGTTATATTTCAATCCTCCTTACACAAACGGCGGTATTGAAAAGGCAAGTACAAATCTTGTAGGCTTTACTAAAACCAAGCTTTTACAACCCGGTGAGAGTGAGACTGTAAAGATTACTTTTGCGGTTGAAGATATGGCATCATTTGATGAAAAAATCAAAAAGGCCTATGTGCTTGAAAAGGGTGTATATGAGATAAGTTTGCAGGAAGACTCTCATAATATACTTGATACAAGAACATTCCCTCTTGAAGATGATATAGTATACGGTGATACAAACAAGAGAAGCAGTGATGATACTGTTGCTACCAACAAGCTTGATGATATGAGGGGCAATTTCACAGTTCTTTCAAGGAAAGATAAATTCGCAAACCTCGAAGAGGCCACAAAAGCACCTACAGACTTTGTACTTGCGGCAGACAAAAAGGCCAAATTTTTAAACAACAGCAATTATGACGGTAAAAATTTTGATGTTGAAACGGATGAGATGCCAAAAACAAATGCAGGAAACAATATAAAACTTGCAGATCTTCGTGGCCTTGACTATGATGATGAGGCATGGGATACTCTTCTTGACAATATGAGTTTTGATGATATGTCAAAACTTGTGGCATTGGGAGGATATCAAACAGCAGCTATTACAAAGATAGGAAAAGTACAGACGGTTGACTGTGACGGACCTTCTTCAATAAACAATAATTTTACAAAAAAAGGTTCAATCGGACTTCCTGCAACTATAATGCTTGCCAATACTTTCAATACAGATCTTGCACATTCATTTGGAGACAGTATAGGTAAGATGGCAGATGAGATGGAGGTTTCAGGCTGGTATGCACCGGCTATGAATACACATAGAAGTGCATTTGCCGGAAGAAACTTTGAGTACTTCTCCGAGGATCCTTTACTTGCGGGAAAGATTGCGTCTGAGGCGGTAAAGGGTGCCGAAGATCATGGGGTATATGCATATATTAAGCATTTTGCGCTAAATGATCAGGAGACTAACCGAAACTATCAATTGATGACTTGGGCGGATGAGCAGACCGTAAGAGAGATATATCTTCGTCCTTTTGAAATATGTGTAAAAGACGGAAAAGCTAAAGCGGTTATGAGTTCGTTCAACCATTACGGAATAACACCTGCAGCTGCATCAAATGAAGTTCTAAACGAGATCTTAAGAGATGAGTGGGGCTTTAGAGGTATGGTACTTACAGATTACTTCGGAGCCGGCGGATATGGTTATATGAATGCCGACAGATATGTAAGAAACGGTAATGACTTCTGTCTTACAGCTATTGATGCAGGGTATAATTATGTAAAAGATAAAAGTGCTACAGCAGTGATTGCGCTTAGAAAAGCATCACATAATATACTGTATACAACAGTTAACAGTAGAGCATATGCACCTGAAAATTTAAACTTAGGTATGATGGGATGGCAGATTGCCACTATAGTAATAGATATTATATGTATAATAATAGCTGTGCTTTTAGCTATGAAGGCATGGAAAAACTATGGTACAAGAAAAGATACAGATAATGAATAAAAATTTTTTAGCATATAAATTAAAAGAATATGTTAGCTCCGGTATATTGCCTATGCATATGCCGGGGCATAAAAGAAGAGTGCCGAAAGAAATAAAAGAAATGATGACGGACATCTATGGTATGGATTTGACTGAGGTAGAGGGCACTGATAATTTGCATGATGCCACAGGCATTATAAAAGAGTCTATGGAGTTTGCCGGGAATGTGTATAAAACTAATAAAACATACTACTTAATAAATGGCTCAAGCTGTGGTATACTTGCAAGTATAAGAGCCTGTGCATGCACAGGGGATTATAAAAATAAAAAATCTTATATAATAGTAGCGGACAATGCACATTTTAGTGTATATAATGCCGTTGAATTGTTAGATTTGGTACCATTATATGTAAATATAGGGTATAATGATTTAGGCATTGCAAAAGAATGCGATGTAAAGAGTGTGGAAGCGCTCTTAGAAAACAATAAAGAAAAAAATATAGTGGCAGCACTATTGACTTCGCCTACATATGAGGGGGTTGTATCTGATATAAAAAATCTTGCAAAAATGTTGCATGAATATAGTATCCCCTTGATTGTGGATGAAGCGCATGGTGCCCACCTTGCTTATATAGAAAAAACAACAAAAAAATATGCCGATCTTAACAATGCTCTTGATATGGAGTTTCCATCATCTGCATTGAATTTTGGTGCGGATATAGTGGTGCAAAGTTTGCATAAGACACTGCCATCACTTACACAAACAGCACTTTGTCATTTGAATTCAAAACTTATTGAAGAAAAATGTCTTGATGAGTCACTCCATATATTTGAAACAAGTTCTCCTTCGTATATCCTTGTGGCGGGAATTGATGCATGCATTAGATATATGAGTGAAGATTATGCTTATACATTTAAGTATTTGGAGAATCTGAAAAGTTTTCGAGATAAACTTTCAAGCTGTAAAAGTATCCATTTATGGCAGGATAATACAGGTCTTGGATATGATTTTACAAAGCTTGTTATATATTCCGATGAAATTGACGGAATTACTTTGGCAAATATATTAAGAGAGTCTTACAATATAGAGACAGAGATGAGCAGATCTGATTTTGTGCTGGCCTACAGTACAGTCTGTGATAGAGAAGATGATTTTGACAGGCTTTATGAGGCATTAAATGATATCGATAAAAATTTTATTTATATAGAGAAAGAGTCTGCATCAAATCTTGATGAAAAGTATCTAAATAAGGTTGCCAAAAGAAATATATACATATATCCACCGGGAGTACCAATTATAAAAAAAGGAGAGATAATAGATCGGACCGGCTTTGAGTTGTTGCAAGATTATATTAAAAAAGGGAAAAAGGTCTATGGATTAGACCCATAAACAGAATGGGAAAAATTTATTATGTAATGGGCAAGAGTGCTTCAGGAAAAGATACAATCTTTAACAGATTGTATGAGGAGTGCCCAAGAACAAAGAAACTTATAACATATACTACAAGACCTATAAGAGATGGGGAAGAAAATGGTGTTGATTATCATTTTGTAGATGAATCTGTTATAGAAGAATACAGAAAGCAGGGAAAGCTTATTGAAATGAGGACCTATAACACAGTTAAAGGCCCGTGGACATATGCGACTATTGATGACGGATCATTGCATCTTGAGAGCAAAAACTACCTTATAATAGGTACTTTGGATTCTTATAAAAAAATCAAAGAGTATTACGGTGCGGAAAATGTTGTTCCGATTTTTATAGAGCTTAATGACGGTATAAGATTACAGAGGGCTGTAAACAGAGAGATGGTACAATCAAAGCCGCAGTATGCAGAGCTTTGCAGAAGATTTTTGGCTGATGAGGAGGACTTCTCACCTATGAGACTTGAAGCTGCCGGAATCACCAAGAAATATGTCAATGAAGATTTGAACAAATGTATACTTGAAATAAAAAAAGATATGGGAATAAAGATACAGGATGAGTGATTTTATTCTTGGAAATGAAAAGATAAGGCATCAGTTGAGAGAATCAATAACAAAACAGTCAATATCACATGCATATATTCTGGCAGGTGACAAGGGGATTGGAAAGTCCAAAATAGCAAGGGAATTTGCCATGGAACTTATATGCGAAAAGCATATAGGATGCGGAGAATGTCCGGCTTGCCGACAGTTTTTGGCAGATGCATATCCGGACTTTTTTTATATGAATGCCGAAGGCAAGGAAAGTATCGGAATTGACAGGATACGAGAAAGTATAGTCAATGATGTTACAATCAGACCATACCATGGTAAAGTGAAAATATATGTAATAGATGAGGCGGATAAGATGACTGTGGGAGCACAGAATGCTCTGTTAAAGACTATAGAAGAGCCGCCCGAGTATGTGGTGATTTTACTTTTGGTAAGGAATATGAGCCTGCTTCTTGAAACAATAAGGAGTAGATGTATAAAGCTTTTGTTAAGTGCTGTCAGTACTGACAGGATAAAGGGATGGCTTGTTGAAAAAGGCATAAGTGAAGAGGTAGCTACCATGGTGGCTTCGTATTCAAACGGTGCACCGGGGATTGCAAAAAGCAATGGCCGAGTCTGAGGACTTTGCTGTTATGTATGAGCAAAATGTAGAGTTTTTGTGAAAAAAAGATTTCGAAGTAGGAATTAATGATATACTTATATTTATAGAGGAATTGAAAAAAGAGCCGGGGATTTAAGGAGTTTATAAATTTTCTTAGACTCTGGTATAGAGATATATGTATCTTAAAAGCTTACAAAGAAGATAGAGAACCTTGTATTTATAAGAGAGGAAAGTATTATACTGAGGCTTTCCAGAGAATATACACTTAGAAAGATAAACAGTATAATAGATTTGATAGATGAAACGGAGACTAGGCTGAACTCCAATGTAAGCGGAGATACGGTAATGGAATTGCTTTTTATAGGCCTTAGAAAATAGGAGAAAAATATGAGAGTAATAGGCGTTAGGTTTAGGGAAGTGGGGAATATCTGCTACTATGATCCTGATGATATTGATATAGATGTAAATGACAGAGTAATAGTGGAAACTGAAAGGGGTATTGAATGTGGCAGAGTCATATTGGGTGCCAGAGAACTAAGTGATGCTTATGATAATCCACTAAAGAAGATAATAAAAAAAGCCGATGCTGAGGATATTTGTATTTGCGAGGAAAATTATAAGAAAGAAAAAGAGGCTTTTGATATTTGCAAGGCAAAGATAATTGAACTGGATTTGCCTATGAAACTTATTTCAGCAGAGTATACATTTGACAATGCAAAGGTGTTGTTTTACTTTACGGCAGAATGCAGGGTTGATTTTAGAGAGCTTGTAAAGATACTTGCGTCTATTTTCAGAGTTAGAATAGAACTCAGACAGGTGGGTGTAAGGGATGAAACTAAAATGGTAGGAGGTATTGGCTCTTGTGGAAGAGCGCTTTGCTGCCATAGCTATTTATCTGATTTTGTGCCTGTATCTATAAAGATGGCAAAGGAACAAAGTCTGTCTTTAAATCCTGCAAAAATAAGCGGTGTATGCGGAAGACTGATGTGTTGTTTAAAAAATGAGTCGGATACATATGAGTATTTGAATAAAAAAATGCCAAAAGAAGGTGTAAAGGTTTCAACTCCTACAGGAGAGACCGGAGTTATAGTTTCCACCAGTGTACTCAGACAGACTGTAAAGGTACTTGTGACCAAATCAGAGGACGCAAAGGAAATTGAAGAGTATTCTTTAAAAGAGATAAAGGTACAAGCTTAAGATAATGAAAGAAGAATTGATAATGGAAGAATCGGGAGAGAGACTTGATGATTTGCAATGCAAGGATCTCTTCCTTATACAAAATCCGTCTAAGTTTTGTTTCGGTATAGACGCAGTACTTTTGGCAAATTTTGTTAAAGTAAAAAGAGGCGGACATGCTGTTGACCTTTGTACAGGTAGCGGAATTATACCGGTACTTTTGAGTGCAAAAACTCAAGCAAAAAGAATAACAGGTATTGAAATACAAACAGATATTGCCGATATGGCAAATAGAAGTATAAAGTACAATTCTCTGGAAGAAAAAATTGACATTATAAATGATGATATTGCAGGTGCACTAAAATATATAAAGCATAGCAGTGTGGATACTGTCTGTGTAAATCCACCGTATATGAAGGACACTACGGCTATAAAAAATCCTGATTTACCGCTTGCAATAGCAAGACATGAGCTTCTTACAGATCTTGATAAAGTGGTGGAGATTGCAGGTAAGCTGCTAAAAGAAAACGGTAAGTTTTTTATGATACACAGGCCGAGTAGGCTATCTGAAATATTTGCCGCACTAAAGAAAAACAGAATAGAACCTAAGAGAATAAGATTTGTACATCCCTATATGGAAAGTAAGGCAAATCTTGTTTTGATAGAGGGGGTAAAAGGATCCGGAGTATGGCTGGATGTGGAGCCGCCTTTGGCAGTTTATAAAGATAAGAATGTATATACGGATGAGGTGTTGAGAATATATGGCAGGTAAGATATATCTGGTGGCTACACCTATAGGAAATCTTTCGGATATGAGTGTGAGGGCAATCGAAACATTAAAAAATGTAGATATTATTGCCTGTGAAGATACAAGAAACACTATAAGGCTTTTGAATCATTTTGAAATAAAAGGACATTTGACCTCATACCATGAGTATAATAAAATAGAAAAGGCATATGAACTTTGTGAAAAAGTGAAAGAAGGTAAGGATATTGCCTTTGTTTCAGATGCCGGAATGCCTGCAATATCAGACCCGGGTTATGAGCTGGTAGATATAGCATACAAAGAAGGGTTGGAGGTTACTGTTATTCCGGGAGCAAGTGCTGTAGTATCTGCTCTTGCAATAAGCGGAATAAGTTCAAGAAGATTTTCTTTTGAGGGATTTTTGCCTGCGGATAAGAATGAGAAAAAGGAAATATTGACGGAACTTTCGCAGGAGAGTCGCACTCTTATTTTATATGAAGCACCACATAGATTGTTAAAGACCTTAAAGGAGCTCTTCGAGTATATGGGAGATAGAAATATTGCCATAGTTAGAGAAATTACAAAGCTTCATGAAGAGGTTTTAAGAGGAAGACTTGCGGAAATAATATCTGATTATGAGTCTGAAAAGGTTGCAATCAGGGGAGAATATGTAATTGTTATAGAGGGGAAGAGCCTTTTGGAAAAAAGGGAAGAAAGGCAAAAGTCCTTTGAAGAAATAAGTATAATAGAACATTATGAAAAATATATATCTGAGGGCATGGACAAAAAAGAGGCAATGAAGGCTGTGGCCAAGGATAGGGGAATACAAAAGAGAGATGTTTATAAGGAACTTTTGTAAATATAAGGAGGAAATATGAGAATTGGAATAGGTAACGATCATACAGCGGTAGAGTTAAAGAATATTGTGACAGAGCATCTGGAAGAGGCCGGATTTGAAGTTGTGGATTTTGGCGCCATGGAAGGGGAGAGATGTGATTATCCGGTACCCGGAAGGGAAGTGGCAGAAGCTATTGTTTCCGGAGAAGTGGATAAGGGAGTGCTTATTTGCGGTACAGGTATAGGAATATCATTGGCGGCAAACAAGGTGCCGGGAATAAGGGCGGCTGTTTGCTCAGAGCCTTATTCCGCAAAGATGGCGGCACTTCACAATGATGCGCAGATCATTGCATTCGGTGCCAGAGTAGTAGGCTCTGAAATGGCTAAGATGATTGTTGACACTTTCCTTGAGACTGAATTTGAAGGTGGCAGACATCAAAACAGACTCGATATTATCACTGAAATAGAAGAACAGTATTCAAGGTAAAAAAACATGGGGATAGCAGATTGGTTCAGCTTTGAGACCGCAAAGCAAAAAAAGAAAAAAAGATGGATAGATATTATAAGAAGCTCTATCCATTTGGCGAAGAACAAAAAGAAATGGGAACAAGATAGGTTATATGAAGTTTTTTTCAAATAATAAAAAAAGACAAAAAAAGCTACCATTTTGAGCTTTTGATTTTTGCGAGAAAGTATTGCAAATCTATCAGATCCTGATGTATATGATGAGGATGAAGAACGCCCAAGTGTTGAAGAGGTAATAAAAAAACTGGAGAGATAAAGAGACAGTTTACAGATTAAAGGCTGAAGAAAAAAACAGCAGCTAATTGAAATCGCTCTTGAGGAAATAGAAAAAAATTCAAAAAAATAAAAATATATTTGTTGAGGGAATTATGGATAAAAAAAGTATTAACAGTACAGGATATTTCATGTTTCGGACAATGTTCCACTACAGTGGCATTACCAATACTTTCAGCATGTGGAGTGGAGACGGCTATAATGCCGTCTGCTATACTTTCCACACATACAGGCGGTTTTAGCGGATTTACTTTTTAGAGATCTGACTGAGGACCTACCAAAAAATTATGGAGCATTGGAAAAAAGAAGGTATAAACTTTGATGCAATATATACGGGTTATCTTGGAAGTAAGAGACAGATAGAGATTGTAATTGATTTGTTCAATAATCTATTAAAAGAAGAGGGACTTAGAATAGTGGACCCTGCCATGGCGGATAATGGAAAGCTGTATACAGGATTTGACGAAGCTTTTGTACAAGAAATGAGAAATCTTGTCGGAGTCTCTGACATTGTACTTCCGAATATGACAGAAGCCGCTTTACTTACAAATAGCGAGATAGTTCTGGATAATCAAAGCGGTGAGTATATAATGAGCATTATATATAAACTTAGAGACCTTGGTGCCACGAATATAATATTAAAAGGTATCAGAAATATTGAAGGCAAGCTTGGAATAGCCGTATTTGAAGGTGATACTGAAAACATAGAGATATTATACACTGAGAGAATAAAAAAAGATGCACATGGTACAGGTGATTGTTATGCTGCGGCATTTACAGGAGGACTGATGCATGGGAAGAGCTTTAGAGAGGCTGCAAAGATAGCAGCTGAATTTGTCTCTGAGGCTATAAGAAAGACAATTGATGATGAGAGTCATTGGTATGGTGTGAAATTTGAAAAAGCCTTGCCGGTGTTAGTGAGAGAGTTGAACAAATGATAAAAATAGATGTAGGAGATATACTTACATTAAAAAAGCCACATCCATGCGGTTCACATGAGTGGGAAGTACTTAGAATAGGTCAGGATTTAAGACTTAAATGTGTAGGCTGTGGGCATCAGATGATGATTGCAAGAAAGAGTATAGAAAAAAATATTAAAGCAAAAGGAAAAGATGTATAATGAGTATTTTGAATGTGGAAAATTTGAGCCATGGTTTTGGTGATAGAGCTATTTTTGATAATGTTTCCTTCAGAATGCTAAAGGGTGAACATATAGGGCTTGTTGGTGCCAATGGAGAAGGTAAGTCTACTTTTATGAGTGTGGTTACCGGAAAGCTGATGCCTGATGAAGGAAAGATAGAGTGGGCAAAAAATGTACAGATAGGATACCTGGATCAGCACTCGGTACTTGAAGAGGGAACAAGTATAAGAGATGCATTAAAGGGAGCCTATGATCATCTTTTTGATATGGAAAAGAGAATGAATGAGATCTGTGATATGCTCACTACAGCAGATGAGAGCAGGATGGATGAGCTTATGGAAGAGCTTGGAACCATTCAAGAGCTTTTGATGGCGCATGATTTCTATACAATTGATGCGAAGGTCGAAGATGTGGCAAATGCACTGGGACTTACAGATATCGGACTTGAAAGAGATGTAACGGAGCTTAGCGGAGGACAAAGGACAAAGATTTTGCTGGCAAAGCTTCTTTTACAAAAACCTGATATTTTACTTTTAGATGAGCCTACAAACTATCTGGATGCCGAACATATTGAGTGGCTGAAAAGATATTTGCAGGATTATGAGAACGCTTTTGTACTTATTTCGCATGATATACCATTCCTTAATTCTGTGGTAAATATAATATATCATATGGAAAATCAGGAACTAAACAGATATGTTGGCGATTATAATAAATTTCTTGAGGTTCATGAGGTTAAGAAAAAACAATTGGAGGCGGCATATAATCGTCAGCAGAAGGAAAGAGAAGAGCTTGCGGATTTTGTTGCCAGGAATAAGGCGAGAGTTGCTACGAGAAATATGGCAATGAGTAGACAAAAAAAGCTGGATAAGATGGATATAATAGAACTTGCTGCAGAAAAACCCAAGCCTGAATTTAATTTTAAAGAGGCCAGAACACCGGGTAAAACTATTTTTGAAACTACAGACCTTGTAATAGGTTACGATTCACCGCTTTCAAAACCTATAAATGTAAGGATGGAAAGAGGAGAAAAGATAGCAATGTTTGGTGCAAACGGTATAGGAAAGTCAACTCTTTTAAAGAGTATACTAGGTCTTACACCGGCACTTTCCGGAAAAACTGTTTTGGGAGACTATCTTGAGATAGGGTATTTTGAACAGGAAAGCGATAATAAATCAAAAAATACCTGTATTGAGGAGCTGTGGAGCGAATTTCCGGGATACAGTCAATATGAGGTAAGATCTGCACTGGCAAAATGCGGTCTGACAACAAAGCATATAGAGAGTCTTTTTAGAGTACTCTCAGGAGGAGAGCAGGCCAAGGTAAGGCTTTGTAAGCTTATAAACAGACCTACAAATATACTTTTCCTTGACGAGCCCACAAATCATTTGGATGTGGATGCAAAGGATGAATTGAAAAGAGCACTGAAGGCATATAAAGGAAGTATACTGCTGATTTGTCACGAGCCTGATTTTTACGAAGACTTTATAACAAGAACTATTGATTGTAGAGAGTGGTCACTGAGGGTATAAGATTTTATATGAATTTTTATGATTTAAGAGTAGAAGCGGCTGATGGAAGCATGATTTCTATGGGTAATTTTAAAGGGAAGGTTGTGTTGGTTGTAAATACAGCCACCGGTTGTGGTTTTACACCACAATATAAGCAGCTTGAAGAGATGTATGAAAAGTACAATAAAAAAGGTTTTGAAATAATAGATGTGCCATGTAATCAATTTCGAGGTCAGACACCGGGTACTGATGAAGAGATACATGAATTTTGCACATTAAACTATAATACAAAATTCCCACAGATGAAAAAGTCGGATGTAAACGGTGAAAATGAAATAGAACTTTTCAAATACTTAAAATCACAAAAGGGATTTGAAGGTTTTGGAACGGGAATTAAAGCTTTGGGGATGGCTGCAATGTTAAAGGTTATGGATAAGGACTACAAGAATAACCCTGATATAAAATGGAACTTTACAAAGTTTGTTATTGATAGAGAAGGTCAAGTAGTAGCAAGATTTGAGCCTACTATAGATATGAAAAAAGTAGAAGAGCTTGTGGCATGCTTAATATAGAATAAATTTAAAAAAATATTTTTTTAAAAGATTAGGGTGTCAATAAATTTATAAAAATAACAAAAACTATTCTATAATAATCCAAATGTCAAAAAGATATGAGTAAGTTGCCATTTTTTTGAAAAAAATGAGCGGAATACTAATATTTTTTTACAAGTGCCATACGAACTGAGGCTGTAGTATCCTGTATCAATGGGTGTTAAATGCTTTTGGTACCTATATCATATAACAATTAAACAAGGAGTACCAATATGTTAAAGAATATAATTCAAAAAGAAAAATCACTCTCAGATAGCCCGAAATCAAATGATAATTGGCTTATAAAGAAATCTTTACGTATTATTATTTTACTTGTTGTAGCCATTTTTTTATTCTCTGCCTTTGATGTTAGGCTAAAGATAGTAGAATACAGAATTACATCAGAAAAAATTGTAAACCCTATTAAAATTGTCCTTGTAACAGATTTACACTCCTGCAAATACGGAAAAAATCAGAAAACCTTAATAGATGCTGTAATTAAGCAAAATCCTGATATAGTTCTCCTTGGCGGGGATATATTTGATGACAAAATTCCTGATGAGAATACAGAATTATTTTTAGCAGGAATAAGTGGAAAATACCCTTGCTATTATGTAACAGGCAATCACGAGTACTGGAGCCTACGTGTAGACGAAATGCTTGATATCCTGAGAAAGTATAATGTTACCATTTTAGACGGAAAAAGCGAAACCGTAGAAGTTAACAATCAGAAATAAGCATTAGTGGCATTGATGATCCTGATGCAAATTTCTATACCGGCAAAGGTGAGGGCTTTTATGCTCAGCTTGATGAAATAAACCAAACAAAGGACAATAGTCTGTATACCATCTTACTTGCTCACCGCCCTTCATATGTTAATAAATATCTGGATTACAATTTTGACCTTGTACTCTCAGGCCACGCTCATGGCGGTCAGTGGAGAATACCTTTTCTTCTAAACGGCGTATTTGCGCCTGATGAAGGCTTCTTTCCTAAGTATGCAGGCGGGCAGTACGATTTTCCTAACGGCAAAATGATAGTAAGTCGCGGTCTTGCAAGAGAAAGCACAAGAGTCCCAAGAATATTTAACCGTTCTGAATTGGTAATTGTTAACTTAGAACCTCAAAATTAGCTCTTTGCTAGTTTCTTGTGAAGATACTTTAGAAACCTCCTTGGAAGCCTACCACCTTAAGTATAAAGAGGTGAACAGATATCAACACAAACGTGCACTCGCATTAACTTCCCGTAAATTTGTGCGTTTAGTCTTTCGACTGCTGAAAGACAATCGCCTATATACCTCAGCACGATAGTTTACTGTAATAAAAAGATTTTTTATTTAAAAAAGAAAACAAAGGTTGACAGGATATTGCGTAAGGTGTAGAATAAGAACACTGCCTTAAAAAGGCAGAAGAACAAAAATCAAATATTTTTTTAAAAAAACAATAGAAAAAAATACTATTGACTTTATTTAGAGAATTTGATACTATATCAAAGTTGCTCAAAAAGAGCAAAAAAAGTTCAAAAAAACTTTTCAAAATAACTTAAAAAAGCTGTTGACAAGATAAAATGAGCTTGATATAATAGCTAAGCTGTTTCAAACAGCAAAGCAAACGAACCTTGATAATTTAAGATTAAACAGTACACACAACCCTGAAAAAATTCTAAATCAAAATGATTAAGAAGTTTCAGAAAAACAACGTTTAGATTCGAACAGAATTTAAAACCTTTAAAAAAACAGTAGATCTGTGAAAAACAGATGATGCAAGCTAGCGAGAAGGCTAGATTAAACTTTTATATGAGAGTTTGATCCTGGCTCAGGATGAACGCTGGCGGCGTGCTTAACACATGCAAGTCGAACGAAGCTGTTAAAAGGAAGCCTTCGGGTGAAATTTTAATAGACTTAGTGGCGGACGGGTGAGTAACGCGTGGATAACCTGCCTTATACAGGGGGATAACGGAGAGAAATTTCCGCTAAGACCGCATAAGACCACAGCACCGCATGGTGCAGGGGTAAAATATTTATAGGTATAAGATGGATCCGCGTCCGATTAGCTAGTTGGTGAGGTAGAGGCTCACCAAGGCGACGATCGGTAGCCGGCCTGAGAGGGTGAACGGCCACATTGGGACTGAGACACGGCCCAAACTCCTACGGGAGGCAGCAGTGGGGAATATTGGACAATGGGGAAACCCTGATCCAGCGACGCCGCGTGAGTGAAGAAGTATTTCGGTATGTAAAGCTCTATCAGCAGGGAAGAAAATGACGGTACCTGACTAAGAAGCCCCGGCTAACTACGTGCCAGCAGCCGCGGTAATACGTAGGGGGCAAGCGTTATCCGGATTTACTGGGTGTAAAGGGAGCGCAGACGGCAATGCAAGTCTGAAGTGAAAGGCGTGGGCTCAACCCATGAACTGCTTTGGAAACTGTATAGCTTGAGTGTCGGAGGGGTAAGCGGAATTCCTAGTGTAGCGGTGAAATGCGTAGATATTAGGAGGAACACCGGAGGCGAAGGCGGCTTACTGGACGACAACTGACGTTGAGGCTCGAAGGCGTGGGGAGCAAACAGGATTAGATACCCTGGTAGTCCACGCAGTAAACGATGAATACTTGGTGTCGGGGAGGTAAACTCTTCGGTGCCGCAAGCTAACGCATTAAGTATTCCACCTGGGGAGTACGTTCGCAAGAATGAAACTCAAAGGAATTGACGGGGACCCGCACAAGCGGTGGAGCATGTGGTTTAATTCGAAGCAACGCGAAGAACCTTACCAAATCTTGACATACTCTTGAATAACTTTGTAATGAAGTTAGACCTTCGGGACAAGGGATACAGGTGGTGCATGGTTGTCGTCAGCTCGTGTCGTGAGATGTTGGGTTAAGTCCCGCAACGAGCGCAACCCTTGTCGTCAGTAGCCAGCAGTAAGATGGGCACTCTGACGAGACAGCCGGAGATAATCCGGAGGAAGGTGGGGATGACGTCAAATCATCATGCCCCTTATGATTTGGGCTACACACGTGCTACAATGGCGTAAACAAAGTGAAGCAAAGCTGCGAAGCCAAGCAAATCACAAAAATAACGTCTCAGTTCGGATTGTAGTCTGCAACTCGACTATATGAAGCTGGAATCGCTAGTAATCGCAGATCAGAATGCTGCGGTGAATACGTTCCCGGGTCTTGTACACACCGCCCGTCACACCATGGGAGTCATCAATGCCCGAAGTCAGTGACCCAACCGTAAGGAGGGAGCTGCCGAAGGCAGGGAGGATAACTGGGGTGAAGTCGTAACAAGGTAGCCGTATCGGAAGGTGCGGCTGGATCACCTCCTTTCTAAGGAAAAAAGTAGGGGTTGTGAGTACTGTTTAGTACTAAATTAAAAGGTGCTAAAAACTTAGCGGTGTCGATGCGTCTAGGGGACACACCCGTTCCCATTCCGAACACGATGGTTAAGACCTAGTCGGCCGATGGTACTATACTGGAGACGGTATGGGAGAGTAGGTGGATGCCGCTGCATTTTTTACTTGATGAAAGCGAGCGAAGCGAAGCTTGAATCTTAGTGAAAAAGTACATCTTGCGTAGCGTAGCGAAGCAATGGTGTTACCACAAGTGGGGACTACATCAGATATTTCTTTGGAGAGGATGAAAGATGTTGAAGTTCGAATCTTTAAGTCTCATTTGCAAAGATATTCTTTGCATGATGTACCTTGAAAACTGCATACCAAACGAGAAATTATATAAATATTTTATAATTAGACATCCGAGGATATTAATCGAAAGGTTAATATTTTTAAATAACAAAAATAAATTTTTAAACATAGTGTATGATACACGCTAGTGTCATACATAAACACTAAATCTAAATGATTTAAGAGGTTAAACATAAAGAGCGTAGGGTGGATGCCTAGGCACTGACAGCCGAAGAAAGACGTGACAAGCTGCGAAAAGCTGCGGGGAGAAGCACATATTCAGTGATCCGCAGATGTCTGAATGGGGAAACCCACTTGGAAGAACTCCAAGTATCTGTACGCCAATACATAACGTACAGAAGGGAACCCGGTGAACTGAAACATCTAAGTAGCCGGAGGAAAAGAAAACAAAAGTGATTGCGAAAGTAGCGGCGAGCGAAATCGTAAGAGCCCAAACCGTGGTGCGTGCACTGCGGGGTAGAGGACTGCAACACGAGTAAGATACATTACCTGAACCGTTTTGGAAAAGCGGGCCAAAGAGCGTGAGAGCCGTGTAAGGGAAAATGTATTGAATCCAGCAGTATCCGGAGTACCACGAGACACGAGAAACCTTGTGGGAAGCAGGGGGGACCACCCCCCAAGGCTAAATACTAGTCAGTGACCGATAGCGTATAGTACTGTGAAGGAAAGGTGAAAAGAACCCCGGGAGGGGAGTGAAAAAGAACCTGAAACCCTATGTTTACAAACTGTGGAACACCGAAAGGTGAACCGCGTACTTTTTGTAGAACGGTCCGGCGAGTTACATGTACAGGCGAGGTTAAGTATTAAAGATACGGAGCCGAAGGGAAACCAAGTCTTAATAGGGCGAATATAGTCAGTATGTGTAGACCCGAAACCGGGTGATCTATCCATGTCCAGGTTGAAGTTCGCGTAAAAGTGAATGGAGGACCGAACGCACATCCGTTGAAAAGGGTGGCGATGAGGTGTGGATAGGGGAGAAATTCCAATCGAACCCGGAGATAGCTGGTTCTCCTCGAAATAGTTTTAGGACTAGCCTCGTTATTAGTCTACCGGAGGTAGAGCACTGAATTTTTGCGGGGGCGTCAAAGCCTACCAAGAGATATCAAACTCCGAATGCCGGCTAGATGATTGACGGGAGTCAGACTACACGAGATAAGTTGGGTAGTCAAAAGGGAAAGAGCCCAGACCTACGGCTAAGGTCCCAAAGTGTGTGTTAAGTGGAAAAGGATGTGGGATTTCGAAGACAGCTAGGATGTTGGCTTAGAAGCAGCCATACATTAAAAGAGTGCGTAACAGCTCACTAGTCGAGAGGTCCTGCGCCGAAAATGTCCGGGGCTAAACACACCACCGAAGCTTAGGAATGTATATTATACATTGGTAGAGGAGCATTCTTAGAGGCGTAGAAGCCATACCGGAAGGAATGGTGGAGTAATAAGAAGAGAGAATGCCGGAATGAGTAGCGAGAAAGAGGTGAGAATCCTCTTGGCCGAATATCTAAGGTTTCCTGAGTAAAGCTGATCTACTCAGGGTAAGTCGGGGCCTAAGGCAAGGTCGAAAGACGTAGTCGATGGATAACAGGTACAGATTCCTGTACTACATATAATCAGAACTGTGGGGACACGGAGACTAAAAACCGAACCCGGGAGGACAAAAAAACCGGGGCAAGCGAAGTACCTGTATGGGAGGAAAAACCACCATGCAAAGGGAAAAACGTGATGCGTACCGAAGTTTAGTAGGGAAGTCGGTTAGGGAGCCGTCAAGAAAAAGCCGCTATTGTGTTATATGTACCCGTACCGCAAACCGACACAGGTAGATGAGGAGAGAATCCTAAGGCCGGCGGGAGAAGCATTGTTAAGGAACTCGGCAAAATGACCCCGTAACTTCGGGAGAAGGGGTGCCACTAGAAATAGTGGTCGCAGAAAAAAGGCTCAAGCAACTGTTTAGCAAAAACACAGGTCTATGCGAAACCGCAAGGTGAAGTATATGGGCTGACGCCTGCCCGGTGCTGGAAGGTTAAGAGGAGAAGTCAGGCAACGAAGCTTTGAATTGAAGCCCCAGTAAACGGCGGCCGTAACTATAACGGTCCTAAGGTAGCGAAATTCCTTGTCGGGTAAGTTCCGACCCGCACGAAAGGCGTAATGATTTGAGCGCTGTCTCAACAATGCACCCGGTGAAATTGAAGTACCAGTGAAGATGCTGGTTACCCGCGCCAGGACGGAAAGACCCCATGGAGCTTTACTCCAGTTTGGTACTGGGATTCGGTAATACTCGTACAGGATAGGTGGGAGACGTAGAAGCATAGACGCCAGTTTATGCAGAGTCGCCGTTGGGATACCACCCCTGTATTGCTGGATTTCTAACCTGCACCCGTTATCCGGGTGGGGGACAATGCCAGACGGGGAGTTTGACTGGGGCGGTCGCCTCCGAAAGAGTATCGGAGGCGCTCGAAGGTTCCCTCAGAATGGTCGGAAACCATTCAAAGAGTGCAAAGGCAGAAGGGAGCTTGACTGCGACACCGACGGGTGGAGCAGGTACGAAAGTAGGACTTAGTGATCCGGTGGCATAAAGTGGGATTGCCATCGCTCAACGGATAAAAGCTACCCTGGGGATAACAGGCTTATCACTCCCAAGAGTTCACATCGACGGAGTGGTTTGGCACCTCGATGTCGGCTCATCGCATCCTGGGGCTGTAGCAGGTCCCAAGGGTTGGGCTGTTCGCCCATTAAAGCGGTACGCGAGCTGGGTTCAGAACGTCGTGAGACAGTTCGGTCCCTATCCGGCGTGGGCGTAAGATATTTGAGAGGAGCCGTCCTTAGTACGAGAGGACCGGGACGGACTGACCGCTGGTGTACCTGTTGGAGAGTAACTCCATGGCAGGGTAGCTATGTCGGGACGGGATAAACGCTGAAGGCATCTAAGCGTGAAGCCCCCCTCAAGATGGGATATCTCATGTGAAAACAGTAAGACCCCTTGAAGACTACGAGGTAGATAGGGCCAAGATGTAAGTACAGTAATGTATTAAGTTGATGGTTACTAATAGGTCGAGGGTTTAACCAAGAAGGATAGAAATTTATAATACTCGGAATTTGGTAGGCAGTTTTGAAGGTATATTTTTACAATAAATAACAGTAGTGGTAATATACAGATATGCGCGAGTGGCTCAGTTGGTGGAGTACGACCTTGCCAAGGTCGGGGTCGCGGGTTCGAGTCCCGTCTCGCGCTCTTTTTATTTTAAGAAGTCTTATTTTAAGACTTCTTTTTGTTTTACAGGTTATTAGTTTAAAGAGCCGGAAAATTTACAGATTTATAAATATATATGTATAAAAAAACATACAATGAATATAATATGATATTTTTCTTGACAATATATAATTAGATGCTATACTTAAATAGTAATGATTCTTATTTTTAGAAAGGGATATACATGAAGGATCTAAAATATAGCAGACAAAGGGAGGCTATCTTAGACAACTTGAAGTCTAGAGTCGATCATCCTACAGCTGATATGCTCTTTCAGTCACTACGAAAAGATGATCCTAAGATTAGCTTAGGTACTGTTTATCGCAATCTCGGCTTGCTCGCTGAGCTTGGTTGTATAAACAAGATTTCGGCTCAAAACGGAATCGAAAGATATGATTATAATACCAATGAACACTATCATTTTTCATGTAAGGCTTGTTCAAAGCTCATTGACTTGCCGGCCGGTATTGCTAAGGATTTAGATAATAAGGCAACACATGAGGATATTGGAATGGTAGAAAATCATTCACTTATTTTTTATGGCTATTGTAAGGAATGCTATCAAAAAATGATTTATATGAATTCAAAGAAGGCTGTTTAGTCATTGGATTCATTTTGACGGTATTTCATACAAATATAGTAATAATTTGATGTTTATTTAGGAGGAAATTTTTATGTCAAAGTACGCAGGAACAAAAACAGAAAAGAACTTAATGGATGCATTTGCAGGTGAGTCACAGGCCAGAAATAAGTATACATATTACGCTTCAGTAGCTAAGAAGGCGGGATATGAGCAGATGGCAGCTCTTTACCTTGAGACAGCAGAGCAGGAGAAGGAGCATGCAAAGATGTGGTTTAAGGAGTTCCACGGAATCGGAACACCTGAGGAGAACCTTGTAGATGCGGCAGCAGGTGAGAACTTTGAGTGGACAGATATGTATGCTCGTATGGCAAGAGAAGCTAGAGAAGAAGGATTTGAGGCTCTTGCAAAGAAGTTTGAACTTGTAGCAAAGGTTGAGGCAAGCCACGAGAAGAGATATCTTCAGCTTCTTGAGCATTTAAAGAATGACGGAACTTTCAAGGGAGACGCTCCTCTTGGATGGAAGTGCCGTAACTGTGGATATATCCATGAGGGTGCTGATGCTCCTGCAGTATGTCCATGTTGTGCTCATCCACAGGCATATTTTGAGAGAATGGCTGTAAATTACTAATATTTAGATTTACTAAACATCTTCACAATAGTATAAAATCTTAATTAGGTATATATGCTCCCCGATAGCTCAATCGGGGAGCTTTTTAATATTTGCTGCAGCTATAGTCAAATGCAGTAAAGATGTGATATAATAATGTCTATTGTTTTATGAAAGAAAGCAAGCAAGGTAAAATTGCTGTTATTAAAACGAAATAAAATATTTTGGAGGTCAACATGGCAGAAGAGACAATGAAGGATTTTGAGAAGGAGCTTGAAGAATCATATAAAACTATGGATACTAAAGAAGATCCGGATGCAGGTAAGTGGGATGTCTTTGAAAAATGTTAGCTGAGAAGACAGTTGCAAAGGTTAAAATTACAGAGGTTGTTAAGGGCGGATGTATCGCTTTCTTAGAGGAAGTAAGAGCATTTATTCCTGCAAGTCAGTTATCTACACAGTATGTGGAGAATCTTGATGAGTTCCTCGGTAAGAGCCTTGAAGTTGTAGTAATTACATCTGAACCTGCTAAGAAGAAACTTGTTCTTAGCCACAGAGCAATTGAGAAGGAAGAGGCTAAGAAGGAGAGACAGGCTAAGCTTGACAGCGTTAAGGTTGGAGATGTTCTTGAGGGTAAGGTTGATTCAATCAAGGATTACGGCGCATTCATCGACCTTGGTGATGGAATCTCAGGATTACTTCATGTATCACAGATTTCAAACCAGAGAGTAAAGAACCCTGCAGCAGTACTCAAAGAGGGTGAGACTGTAAAGGTTAAGGTAACAGGTATTAAAGATGGTAAGATTTCACTTTCAAAGAAAGCACTTGAGGAGAATGTAGAACCTAAGGATCCTTCAAAGGGCTTTAAGTATGTAGAAAAGGGAATTGCATCTACATCTTTAGCAGGATTATTAAAGGATATTAAATTAGACTAAAGGAGTGTTCATATGGCAGAAAGTAAGGCAAAGGCTTTGCGCAAAGAACTTTCATTTGAATATCCTCATATAGCAAAAGTAGCTCCTGAGCAAATTTCAAAAGCTCAGGAGTTTGCTGAGGGCTATAAGAAATTTTTAGATAAGTCTAAGACTGAGAGAGAAGTGGTAAAAGAAGCTGTAAGCTTACTTGAGGCAAATGGATATACAGTCTTTGACCCTAAAAAGAGCTATAAAGCCGGGGATAAGATATATAAAGCAAACAGAAAAAAAGCAATACTTGCATCTACTATAGGTAGCGAGCCTATTACAGAAGGTATAAGAATCAATGGAGCTCATATAGATTCTCCAAGACTTGATTTACGACCTAACCCACTCTATGAAAAGAGTGAGATTTCATATTTTAAGACTCATTACTATGGTGGAATCAGAAAGTATCAGTGGGCAACTATACCACTTTCAATGCATGGTGTTATATTTAGAAAAGACGGAAGTTTTGTTGAGATAAATCTTGGTGAAAAAGAGGAGGATCCGGTATTTTATATCAGTGATTTACTTCCTCATCTTTCAAGCAAGCAAGATCAAAGAAAACTGTCAGAAGGTATCAAAGGTGAGGAGTTAAATATTTTCCTCGGAACATTACCGTTTGATGATACAGATGATGTAAAAGAGGCTGTAAAGCTTAAGACACTTGAAATATTAAATAATATGTACGGTGTTACAGAGAGAGATTTTGCCAGAGCGGAGATAGAATTTGTCCCTGCAACAAAGGCAAGAGATATAGGTCTTGATCGTTCACTTGTAGGAGGATACGGTCATGATGACAGGGTTTGTGCTTATCCTGCACTTATAGCGGAGATTGAAGCAAAGAATCCGAAGTATACAACAGTTACGATACTTGCAGACAAAGAGGAGATAGGTTCAACAGGAAATACAGGACTTCATTCTCACTTTGTGTATGATTATATAGAGTATTTGTCACAGGGCTTCGGTGCTGATGTAAAAGAAGTATGTGAAAAATCATCATGTCTTTCATCAGATGTAAATGCCGCATTTGATCCTACTTTCCCTGATGTATTTGAGCCTAACAACTCATCATATCTTAACAGAGGTTGTGTACTTACAAAGTATACAGGTTCCAGAGGAAAGTATTCTTCATCAGATGCAAGTGCAGAGTTTATGAATAAAGTTATATCAATAATGGAAGAAAACAATGTACATTGGCAGATAGGAGAATTGGGTGCCCTTGACGTTGGCGGTGGCGGTACCATTGCTCAGTATGTCGCAATGATGAATATAGATGTAGTAGATTTGGGAGTTCCCGTAATCTCTATGCATTCACCATATGAGGTGATATCAAAATTAGATTTATATAATACATATCTTGCATTTAAGGCGTTTTATTTATAATGTCCGGTGCAGGGTGAGAGGTTTTTGTTTATGAAATTAAAAAAGTTAGCTTTGATAGGAATGGTTGTTTTGGCCACAATGAGTGCATGTGCAAAGAAGAGCGCAGACACTGCAGAGTCTCAAACAACTGCAGAAGGAGAAGCAAAAGCAGAAGATAAAAGACCAAGTGACTACGGTACAGCAGAGCTTGGAACTTATGTGGGGGTAGAAATACCTAATATCGATACAAGCGTAAGTGATCAGGATGTAGAAGCACAGATAAATACTGAGTTAATGCAAAATCCTGATATGGTTGAAGTAACTGATAGAGCTATACAGGAAGGCGATACAGTAAATATCGACTATGTAGGAACAAAGGATGGAGTTGCTTTTGATGGCGGCACAGCAAACGGGTATAATTTAGAAATCGGAAGCAACAGCTTTATCGACGGATTTGAGGCAGGACTTATAGGTCACAGCATCGGAGAAGATGTGAAACTTGATCTTACATTCCCTGAGGATTATCACAGTGAGGAATTGGCGGGAGCTGCTGTAGTATTTGATGTAAAGATAAATTCAATATCTGTATCAACACCGGCAAGTCTTACAGATGAGTGGGTAAGCAGACATACAAATGGTGAGTTTATAACAGTAGATGAGTTTAGAGCTTCAATAAAATCAAATCTTGAAGAGCAGAGAAGTAAGAGTGCAAAGTCACAGGATCAGTACAATGCGATTTCTGCCGTAATTGCAGACTCAAAATTCGAAATGAATGATGATGCTATAGAATATGAATATAACAATATTTATAAGCCTATCGATAATATGATCACACAGTACGGTATGGATCTTGATCAGTATGCTTCAGCTTACGGTATGAGTGCAGATGAATTAAAAACTCAAATAAGAAGTCAGGCTGAAAATTATGTTAAGCAGGTTATCGTTATAAGAGAGATCTATAAGAAAGAGAAAATGTCTCTTACAGACGAGGATTATCAGTTGGTTGTAGACCTAAACGGTGGTTCTATGACAAAGGATGAACTTGTACAGCAATACGGTCAGGAAGAGGTTGAGGAAATAGCTAAGACATATAAGGTGATTAACTTTATTTAGACAATGCTAAGAGAACCGATGTTACAGTAAATATCAATGGTGAGACCATGGGTAGTGAAGAAGGTGCAAGCGCAGAAGAGGCAAGTAAGGAAGCAGCACCTGCAGCTGAGGGAGAAAGCGAAGCTTCCGAGAGTGCACCTGCTGAAGGTAGTGAGGCAGCACAATAATGAAAGCACTTTTCTTTGATATAGATGGAACCTTGATTGACAATGAAACAAAACAGGTACCGAAATCCGCATTAAAAGCGATAGAAGAAGCAAGAGCAGCCGGACATTTAACATTTATAAATACCGGCCGAGTGGAATGTATAATAGGAAATATTAAAAATAGATTTAATATGGACGGTTATATATGCGGGTGCGGAACACAGATAGTTGTCGGGGATAAGACCATCTTTGAAAAGAGGATAGATCATAATAGAGGCATTGAAATAAAAAAGCTGTTAAAGAAATTTAATGTTGAAGGTATGCTTGAGGCAAGGCAGGGAATTTATTTTCCTGCCAAACCTTTTGTATATCCGGAGATTACAGAGAACATATATGATGCAATATGTTATACTATAGAACCGTCTGTAGGCGAGTTTGATAAGGATGATTATGACTTTGATAAATTCTGCATTATAGATGATCCTAGATTTTCAAGGAGTGATTTAAAATCATTTTTGCTGAATGTGATGATTTTGATATAATAGATCGTGGTGCAGGCTTTTATGAATGTGTACCATATCCTTGTTCAAAGGGTAAAGCGGTACTTCAAGTGCTGGATTATTATGATATAGCATTGGAAGATGCTTATGTATTTGGGGATAGTATGAATGATTTGCCAATGTTTACATGTGGCGCCGGGAATAGAATACTTCTCGGAGAGCATGATACAGCATTGGAAGAATATGCTACATACTTTGCAAAAAAAGTATCAGAAGATGGGATATATTTATCAATGAAAGAGCTTGTACTTATATAGTAACTTTCATTGACATTAGTATTTGGAGAGATTATGTTTTTCAAAGACGTTTGGAAAGATGTACAGGCTGTAAAGGATAGGGATCCGGCAGCCAGAAGTGCGTTTGAAGTTTTATTTTTATATCAAGGCGTACACGCATTGATTATGCATAGAATTGCACATTGGTTCTATAAAAAGCGTATGTTTTTTATAGCAAGATGGATATCACAAATTTCAAGATTTTTTACAATGATAGAGATACATCCGGGGGCTGAAATAGGCTGCGGAGTACTTATAGATCATGGTGCAGGTATTGTAATCGGAGAAACAGCGGTGGTTGGTGACAACTGTACACTGTATCAAGGAGTGACTCTTGGAGGTGTAGGAACCGCCAAGGGGAAAAGACATCCTACACTTGGAAAGAATGTAATGGTCGGTGCCGGTGCCAAAATACTGGGATCATTTGAGGTTGGAGACAATGCATCTATAGGAGCAAATTCAGTTTTATTAAAACCTCTTGAAAGTGATTCTACAGCAGTGGGTATTCCTGCAAAGCCTGTAAGATTAAACGGTCAGGTTGTGGAGAAAAAACACAAACTTGCGCAGGTAAACGCGGATATTTCTAAGCTCGCAGAGACCATAGATATAATGAATGAGAAAATAAGAAAAATGGAAGAATTGCTGAATAAAAACGGTATTGATACAAGCTGTCTGGAAGACGGTAGAGATACCACAGAGTTTGCCGATTGGGTAATCTGATGAAAGCAGAATTAAATACAGTAAGCAGACGATTGGGAGTCGGTTATTCGATTTCCGATGTGTCTGCTTTTTTAGAAGAAAAAGCATTTGTATACCTCTTGCGTTGCAGTGATAACAGTTTATATTGCGGATGGACTTCCGATATACCAAAAAGAGTCAAGGCTCACAATGCCGGAAAAGGTGCTAAATATACCAGAGCAAAATTGCCTGTTGAATTGGTTTATTTTGAGGTATATACAGATAAAGTAGCGGCAATGCAAAGAGAATATGAAATAAAACAAATGACCAAATCCGAAAAGGAAATATTGATATATGAACCTGAAAATATTAGATGAAGATAAAGACATAATAGTGGTGGTAAAGCCTAGAGGAATATCCAGTCAGTCAAGTAACAGCTTTGAAGAGGATATGGTAAGCCTTTTAAAAAAGCATCTTGGAAAAGACGGATATATAGGTGTAATACACAGACTGGATAAGCCGGTATACGGAATAATGGTATACGGTAAAAATAAAGCGGCTACAGATATTCTTAGCAATGAGCTTAGAAAAAAGAGTATAGAAAAGACTTATGAAGCTTTGGTTGACGGCCTTCCTGAAAGTGAAGAAGGAGAGCTTAGAGATTTTATAAAGAAATTTGATAATAATGTAAGTAAGGTAGTGGAAAAGAATACTGCCGGAGCAAAAGAAGCAATTTTAAAATATAGTGTAGTTGATTCCCTGTTAAATGAGGACAGATATATTACCAGACTTAGAATAAACCTTATAACAGGCAGGCATCATCAGATAAGACTTCAGTGTGCAAGTCACGGTTTTCCACTTTACGGAGATCATAAGTATAATACAAGGCTTGAAAATATCAGGTTAAATGAGGACAAAGTACTGTCTTTGGCGGCTGTAAGCTTAAAGTTTATACATCCTAAGACAGGTAAAGAATTACATTATAAAATTAATGCAGATTTTTAAAAAAAGGTATTGACAAAGGACAGATAAAATGATAAAGTTAGGAAGTACTAACCAAGGGGAATAAATTTTCTTTAAGAACAAAGAAAACGGAGGTAGGTATGCCCGTTGATATAGTAAAAAGGCTTGCATCTAATGGGGACGACAGTGTGGAGCTGAGACTCATTATTCAAAATGCGGCGGTATTGAAGGGGAAAAGAATTTCCGGAATGCTCTTTCTAAATGACAAAGAGCTGTCCATAATAAGTGAGAAACTAAGAAAAACATGTATCAGTTTGATGATTCTTTGCACATGTAAGAAGAGACATTTGGTTTTGATATACAGGGCAAAGGAACTTGAAGAGTATCTTAAAGGATCAGAGGTTAGTGACTATTTAAGAGAGTTTGGATATAGGAGAGATGATTTTATATCAAATCTTATCAGACTACATCAGAGGATGAACGGTTTTTATAATAAAGTTAAAGAGTTTCCTCATGAAGTGGGAGTTTTCTTAGGATATCCTATATGTGATATAAAGGGCTTTCTTGAAAATAAAGGAGAGAGATATTTACATAGCGGATATTGGAAGATATATGGCAACTTGGAAGAGACCAGAGAAAAGTTTTTAAGCTATGATAAGGCTAGAGAGATTGCTATTGATGAGTTTTTGGCCGGAAATAGGCTGGAGAGTATAGCTTGTTGATAATGGTTTATATGCCTATAAAATATTATTCTTTTAAAGGAGTAAAAATATGGAAAAAGCAATTATTGTTTATTGGAGTTCAACAGGAAACACAGAAGCTATGGCAAATGTGATAGCTGACGGAGTAAAGGCGGCAGGCGGATCACCTGAGTTGGTATTCGTAGACAGTGTTAATTTGGATGAATTATTGGCACAGCCTGCATTTGCTATCGGATGTCCTGCAATGGGTGCAGAGGAGCTTGACGAGTCAGTTGAGAGCTTTGTATCAGATATAGAAGGCAAGGTATCAGGAAAGAACATTCTTTTATTCGGTTCATATGACTGGGGCGATGGAGAGTGGATGAGATTATGGGTTGAGCGTATGCAAACGCCGGAGCAAACATTATAGGTGGTGAAGGTATTATAGCAAATCTTGAACCTGATGATGATGCAAAAGCTGCATTGGAAGCAGCAGGAAAGCAGTTAGCTGCATTTTAATTTTTTTGATCTTACATTAGGACAACCTAATTTAAGATATGACAGTTAAAGCTGTCATAATATATAGTGTAGTGATGAGCGTCATTACACAAACAATATGGTGGTGAGAACTATCATATACTATCAAGTAAGACTTGAGCAACCTTATTTGATAATATACAGTGTTACACATATTGAAATTTCCTCTTACTTAAAAGACAGGCCTTGAGCAAGCCTGTCTTTTTCTTTTGTTAAAATTGTTTTTAGCTTGACATAAGCACAATGTCATAGTATAATCTCACGGAACTAGTTAGATTAAGTATTGAATTCGCCACATACGCCGGTATAGTGGTTTTTTTCTAATCTTAAAGTTGGATTGAAGTTGAAGTTTTGACTTCAAAATGAAAAATAAAGGACAGTTTTACTTTGTAGGAGTGAAATAGAAGTCAAAATGGAGGAAATATGGCAGAAAAAAAGCATATATTAACTTATGAGGGACTTAAGAACTTAGAGGAAGAGTTACAGGATTTAAAGGTAAATAAGAGAAAAGAAATTGCTGAAAAGATAAAAGAGGCAAGAGAGCAGGGCGATCTTTCAGAGAATGCAGAATATGATGCAGCCAAGGATGAGCAAAGAGATATAGAGGCAAGAATAGAGCAGCTTGAGAATCTTTTAAAGAATGCGGAAGTTGTTGTGGAAGATGAAGTTGATCTGGATACAATAGGTATCGGATGCAAAGTTAAGATTCTTGATAAAGAATTTGACGATGAGCTTGATTTTAAGATTGTAGGTTCAACAGAAGCAGACTCACTTGCAGGTAAGATAAGCAATGAATCGCCACTCGGTAAAGCATTACTTGGTAAAAAAATCGGAGAAACAGCAGTTGTAGAGACACTTGCGGGTGTTTCAGAATATATGGTATTGGAAATACAAAGAGTATCTTAAGGAGGAAATATGGCAAATAGCAATGAACCAATGACAACAGAGGACCTGAACCATATTTTAAAGGCAAGAAGAGATAAACTTGCAGAGTTACAGGCAGCAAACAATGATCCTTTCTTTATTACAAAGTATGATGTAGAAAAGCATAGTACAGATATAAAGGATAATTTTGAGGAATTAGACGGAAAAAGTGTCAAGATTGCAGGTCGACTTATGTCAAAGCGTGTCATGGGTAAGGCATCATTTTGTCATGTACAGGATTTAAAGGGAAGAATACAGGCATATGTAGCAAGAGATTCTGTAGGCGAGGATGAGTACAAGGCATTCAAAAAACTTGATATCGGTGATATTGTAGGTGTCACAGGTGAAGTGTTCAAGACACAGACAGGAGAGATAAGCTTACACGCTACAAAGGTAGAGTTGCTTTCAAAGAGTTTAAAGCCGCTTCCTGAGAAATTCCACGGACTTACAGATACAGATACAAGATATCGCCAAAGATATGTAGATCTTATAATGAATGAGGATGTTAAAGACACATTTATAAAGAGATCAAAAATAATAACAGAGATCAGAAAGTTCCTTGACGGTCAGGGATTCATTGAAGTTGAAACTCCTATGCTTGTAAGCAATGCAGGTGGTGCGGCCGCAAGACCTTTTAATACACATTTCAATGCATTAAATGAAGATGTAAAGCTTCGTATTTCACTTGAGCTTTACCTTAAGAGGCTTATTGTAGGTGGTCTTGAGAGAGTATATGAGATAGGTAGAGTGTTTAGAAATGAGGGTGTTGATACAAGACACAACCCTGAGTTTACACTTATGGAACTTTACCAGGCATATACTGATTATCACGGTATGATGGACCTTACTGAAAATATGTTCAGATACTTGGCAGAGAAAGTTTGCGGTACTACTACAATACCTTATGCCGAGGCAATGATAGACCTTGGAAAGCCTTTTGAGAGAATTACTATGGTTGAGGCTATAAAGAAGTACTCAGGCATTGACTTTGACAAGATAGAGACAACCGAAGAAGCAAAAGCGCTTGCAAAGGAAAAAGGCATTGAATTTGAGGAGCGCCACTCAAGAGGTGATATTATTAATCTTTTCTTTGAGGAGTTTGTAGAGGAGAAACTTATACAGCCTACATTTGTAATGGATCATCCTATAGAGGTGTCACCACTTACAAAGAAAAAGCCAAGCGATCCGAGATATGTAGAGAGATTTGAGCTCTTTATCTATGGTAGAGAGATGGCAAATGCGTACTCGGAGCTTAACGATCCGATAGATCAAAGAGAGAGATTCCAGGCACAGGAGGAGGCGTTTGCGGCAGGAGATGAGGAAGCAAATCATACTGATGAAGACTTCTTAAATGCTCTTGAGATAGGTATGCCGCCTACAGGAGGTATCGGCTACGGTATCGACAGACTTGTTATGTTGCTTACAAACTCACCTGCAATCAGAGATGTATTACTCTTCCCTACAATGAAGAGTCTTGATAAGCCGACTTCATCAGGAAATGAAGAGGCTGCAGATTCAAATACAGGATTCTTTACACCGAATGAGAAGATAGATTTCTCAAATGTAAGATCGAGCCACTCTTTGAAGAGAGCGTAGATTTTGAGACATTCTCAAAATCAGACTTCAGAGCGGTAAAGGTAAAGAACTGTGTTGCAGTTCCAAAGAGCAAGAAACTTTTACAGTTCACTCTTGACGACGGAACAGGCAAGGACAGAACAATTCTTTCAGGCATTCATGAGTTCTATGAGCCTGAGGAACTTGTCGGAAAGACACTTATCGCTATCACAAACCTTCCACCAAGAGCAATGATGGGAATTGAATCATGCGGTATGCTCTTAAGCGCTGTAAACGAGCTTAAAGAGGGCGAGGGCGAAGAGCTTCACCTTATAATGGTGGATAATCATATACCGGCAGGAGCTAAGTTGTACTAATTACAAAGAAACATATGTATAAAAATAGGGGATGTGAAAAAACTCGATTGAGTTTTTTCGCATCTCCCTTTTTACATTTATTGTGTATAGTTTACTGAAATCATACGTGAAAAAAGCGCACTTCCCCTACCCCATAGAAATTCTTTTTTTGAATCTATGCGGCAGTTCTGTTTCTCATCTTTTTTTTCTGATATTTATATAAATTATGTCCTATCGCCACGAGTAAAACTTCCAGTTTGACTGAATGAATACCTCTTCGGACAATTCTCTTGTACCAACGGTCGTTTTTCATAATTCCGTAAGTGCCTTCTGCTTGTATCGAACGGTTCATTCGTAATAACGCACCATGGATACTTTCTAGGTTTTCTATTACTTCCTGGTGCATGGAAGTTAGTTCCTGATTGATCCGAACGGTTCGATTCTTATCTGTATTCTTACATTTCTTTGCATATGGACATCCGCTACAGTCTTCACATTCATACAGTTCTTCCTTGCGTCCGTACTGATTTCCCCTCACATCTTTTCTGCATAAAAAATGGAATGCTTTATCGTTAGGACATCTCATGACTCCTTGCTCATCAATTCTGAAGTTAACTGCACGAAATGGATCTTCATGATATTTACGATCCTTAGTTTCCTTTTTTTAAACATTGGAAATTTCATATACTTTTCAATTCCGTTCTGCTCACAGAAAATATAATTGTTGTATGAGCCATATCCGGCATCTGCCACAGGATATTTGGGATAGAATCCATAAGTTTGTTTGAAGTGCTCCATCAAAGGAACGAAACAATCCATATCCGAACGATAATGGTTCACGTCAACAACTGCAATATATTCATCTGCTACACCAATCTGTACATTATATGCCGGCAGAAGCTGATCATTGCCCATGTAATCCTTTTTTATACGCATAAAAGTAGCCGAGTTATCTGTTTTAGAGTAACTGTTTCGGTCAGGACCACAGATTTCAATTTTTTGTATGTATTCTTGAAGCTTCTGACAGAAAGTAGTCAAGTGTTCATAATGACGCTGTTCTTTGGATTTTCGCTTTCCGCTTCCGTAAACAAATGCACTTGTATCCAGTTCCCATAAAAGTAATAGCTGCTCAATGATTTCATTCAGATAATCCGGTACATACTCTGTGTTTGTTGTGATCTGCACCCCACTCCATGCGATTTCTGCATTAATTTCATCAATCTCTGCAGTGATTTTTTCGTAAAGCTTGTAACGGAACTTTTCCGTAGCCTTCTTCCATACCCAGGTATACTTGTTTGCGTTTGCTTCAAACTTGGAGCCGTCGATGTAGAGATGTTGTAGATCTACATGCTCCTCGTTAAAGATAGCATGATTGATGTCGTTAAAAAAATGTTTTTCAATCTTATCTTGAAGTATTTCATTGATGAAATATCCAAAGGTTCTGTATGACGGAGTCCGGTGATCCATGAGATACATGAACCTGATATTAACTTTGCAGTTGTCTTCCAGTTCTCTCAGAGAGCAGTAACCGCTAGTCATAAATCCGAAAAAGTACTGTTTTTAACATGTTGACCGGATTATATCTGAGTCGTCCGGTTGTGTACTCCGAAATATCCGTCAGATACTTGTTTAAATCGATTCCTCCCATCAATCTGTCAAATGTTAAAACAGGATCCAGCAGATCCAAACAATCTGAAAGAAACAGTGGTAAATATCCTTGTTTTGAATTACAATAATTAGTGTGTAAATTTTTCATTGCAAGTTAATTTTACCACAAAAATAGGACCTTTCGCATGATCGAATGGTCCTATTTCTTTTAGGTACTTATTTCACAGCCCCTATTTTTATTACAAATTTATAATTATGTGCTTGTTTAATTTGCTTGTGTTGCCGTTAGAAATGAAAGATGGTATGCCTTATTTCTTAAATTTAAAGAGATCTTCATGTGATAAAAAATCTCGACTGAGCAGTATGCGTGTGTTAAACTAAAAATACTAAAAGCAGAAAAAACAACTTTTTTTGTGATAGTATGGAGAAGTTTATGTGGCAAAAAGTAAAAGAAAAAAAGAAGTATACTCTTAGAAAAGAAATGACAAGTCTCATGTTACGAACATCCGCATGTACGCTGTTATCAGCTGTACTGGCTATTCTTTATGTGTTCTTTTCATTCTTTTTTCAAAAAACACAAGAAGACATAGAGTACGTTCTAAAAAGTACATCTCAGCAGTATCAGTCTCACATGCAGTTTATAGCAGATGGAGCAATATCTATTCGACATAACATATTGCTAAATGATTTCTTTGAAAATAATGGATTTGATAGAGAAGTGGTAGAAGAACAACTTTCATACAGTATGGAATTATTTGCAGATAGAAATAGAGTAAATCAGCAACTTCCATTTGTTACAAGTTTATATTTGTTTAATAACAATGATCAATGTATTAATGAGCATTATTATGCTACAACATTGGCTTTTGAAATGGAAGAAGAAAATAAATACCGAAGTATGCAAAGGTGGTTTAAAGCAGATGGTAATAGATATGCTTCGGTAACAGATAAAGAAAATCTGAATGTACTTTTTAGAATTTATGATGACGAAATGGAAGAAAAAGGAATCGGTATAGCTCAAATTAGTTTGGAAGCAATAGATTCTGTATTTGAAAATGTGAATAATTATAAAGCCGGTTCATGGATGCTTTTATCAGGTAATGATTTAATGCTTTTTCCGGAGGGTAAAGCAGAAATAACGGATAAACTAAGTAAAACAGAAGCAGTTTGGTCGGGAAGGCGGAATATTGGAGGAGAGAAAGTTATAGGATATGCGGATGTCTGTGGTTTTGATATTCGATTAATTACATCGGTAGATCAAAGTAATGTTTTTTCAATACTTCGCCCTACATTGATTATTTTTTTGATTGGATTGGGAATAGTTCTGGCTCTTACATTTATTGTGGCATATGGAGTCAGCTATCGATTTACGAAGCCTGTTACGAAAATGATTTCAAGTATACAGGCATTCGGTAAGCAGGAACTTAATGCAAGAATAGAGGATTCATCTATTCAGGAATTTCACGATATCGGAACTGTATTTAATGAAATGGCAGACAGAATAGAATATCTGATTACAGAGGTATATGAAAAGCAATTAATAGCAACACAATCCAAAGTGAAATATCTTCAATCACAGATTAATCCGCATTTTCAATTTAATATATTGGCAATGCTTAGTCTTAAGGCAAAGATGGCGGGAAACGAGGAGCTGTATCAAAGCTTGAATGCCTTTTCAAAGCTGATGCAAGGGAAGATCTTTCGTGAAAAAGAAATAAAGATCAAAGTAAAAGAGGAATTAGATATTGTTAAATTTTATCTTCTTTTACAAAAAGAAAGGTATCAGGAAAAGCTGTCTTATGATATTTATGTGGAAGATGACAGAATATATGAAGATATGATTCCAAGATTGTTGATAGAACCACTGGTTGAGAATGCAGTATCTCATGGATTAGAGCCACAAAAAGAAAAAGGCAATATCGTTGTTAGACTGAATGAAGAATTTACAGAAAAAGAAAATAGAAGTTCAATGCTTCATATTTGTGTAGAAGATAATGGAGTTGGAATGGGAGAAAATGAAATTGGAGTAAATACCCAGGATGAGCCATATAAGGTAGAGCATACACATACAGGGTTTGAGAATACAAAAAGAATGCTTCAGATATTGTATGGTGATAACTATGAATTCAAAATATGGAGTGAAAAAGGCAAGGGAACTAAGATTGAAATTATAATTCCGGTAGAAAGAGGCATAAATTATGTGGAAAGTAATAGCAGCAGATGATGAAGCATACATTAGAGAAGCATTGAAAAAATTAATAAATTGGGAAAAAATGGATTGTAATCTGATAAATGTTTTGGATAATGGTCAAGAGTTAATAAATAAAATAGAAGAGCAAGAACCCGATATTGTAATTACAGATATTCAAATGCCGGAAGTAAATGGTATGGATGTATGTAAATATTTATATGAAACATATCCGGAAACTCAAGTTATTATTCTGACTGCATATGCTGATTTTTCATATGCAAAAACAGCGATTAAATACAGTATTTGCGATTATGTTTTAAAGGTTTCTATTATGGATGAACTTCCGGATGCAATTGAAAAGGCTATAGGAAATCTAAATCAGTTGAAAATAGAGATAGAAAAAAATGAAAAATACCCATTGGATCAACTCTCGTTAATACAACAGATAGATCAGTATATAGAAATAAATTATAAAAAGAAATTGTCACTTGATGATATTGCAGATGCCTTACATATTAACAGTAGTTATTTGAGTAGGGTATACAAATTGAAGAAGGGAAAAAACTTATTTGATGCAATTCTCAATTTGCGAATAGAAGCGGCAAAAGATTATTTGATAAATACAGATAAGAGAACCTATGAGATCTCAGAATTAGTCGGTGTAGAGGATTCCAGCTATTTTTCAAAGATGTTTAAGAAAATAACCGGAATGTCACCAAAAGAATACAGAAAGCAGGAACGGAATGAAGAATAATATGAAAAAGCTTCTGTTGTTAATGGGGATAATGCTAATCTGTTGTATGTTAAGCAGTTGTGAAAAAGAGAAGAAAAAAGTAACAATCACTGTAATACATTCATGGGGTGGAACAGAAGCTGATCATGTTGCAATGAGACAAATATATGAACAGTTCCAAAATGAGAATTCAGACATTAACCTTAGATTGATTTCTATGCCGACAAGAAATGAAACATTGCGCAAAGTTGAGGATATGATTATGGTGGGAGATACTCCGGATATAATTGCGTTTAGCGGAATGGGTGAAAACAGCATATATAATTTTATGGTCGCAAATAATATGGCATTGGATATCCAACCATATTTGGAAGAAGACCCGGAATTTGACGGAGATGTTTCCGGCACAAATAAAAGATATTGGACAACAAAAGCGGGTAACCTTTATACGGTCGTTGATGTACTTTCATTGAGCGGTGGATATTGGTACAATGAAGAAATTTTAGAAAGAGCCGGAGTGAAGAAATTACCGGAGACATGGAATGAATTTATTGATATGTGTGACCGAATCAATGAATGGTCGAAAAAAGAGAGTGCTGAAGTAAAGCCGTTAAGGCCGTCTGCAGAAGGCTATCTATACTTTATGGATCACATGTTATTTAGTGAGAAGGATTCCGTAAGTGAAATTAGTGATGAGGATTTTGTAGACACCTTAAAAAAGATGGAAAGTATTTATCATTTTTCAACATTTGAAAATACATCGTATAGCTACAGAGATGAGACAGGACTTTTTAATGAAGGTAGACTTGCTATTTATGTGAATGGTGTATGGGGAGCACCTATGATTTCAGAAAAAATACATGCAAAATATGCATTATTACCCACTAATGATGGGATATCCATGTCATGTGAATCGGCAAGTTTGGGGTATGTGCTGGGAAAGAGTGGCAGTAAAGAGCGAGAGGATGCTTCTGTAAGATTTTTGAAATATATTCTCAGTAAAAAAGTACAGACACAGATATTGGAACGAACAGAGCAATTCCCGGCGAATCCCAATATTTCTTTGGAAAAGTATAAGAATGAAAAAAAACGAATGTATCAGGCAGCAACATTGGTGCTGGATGCAGAAAGAAAAATTGAGATACCTGATAATGTTTGGTCCGCATCACAAAAAGAATACTTTACAGATAATATTTTTAAAGTGTTGACGAATGAGATGGATAAACAGGAGTTGGTGGATAATATAGATAAAAATCAGATAATTAAAAAGAACATGTAAAATATTGCTGTCAAAGTAAATATTTTACATGTTCTTTTTGTATATATGTAAAGATAATACAATATAAAGTAAATTTGCTTCATTCAAAATACACAAAGAAAATAATAAAATAAAAGCATAAAATACAGAGAAACATTAAACACAAAATAAGGAGGCTGGTATGAAAAGAAAATTAGTGAGTGTATTATTGGTTGCCGCAATGGGAGTATCTGTTCTTGCCGGATGTGGAGGCAGTAACTCGGGAAAAACAGATGAAGACCAAAAGGCAGCAGCAAGTGATGAAAATGTACTTGAGTTTTATCACGGATATTATCAGGATAAAAGTGAATGGGCTGCAGCGCAGGTAATGCGTGATATTTACGACGAATTTGCAAAGGCACATGCAGATGGGACAGTGACATTTAAGCCAATTCCTGTAGAAAACAGAGATGATATTGTAAGTGCAAAGGTTGCAGGTGGATCTTTCCCGGACATGGTTGATGTTGGTGGAGCCGGAGTTCCTCAGTCAGCAATTTCACAGAATCTCGTATATGATTTGAAACCGTACATTGATGAAAATAAACTTCAAGATGCTGTGGGACTTAATTATACACAGCACGATCTGGATGGACATATATATGCAGTACATGATCAGATTGAGAGCCGCGGGCTTTGGTATAATTCCTCAATTTTTGAAAAGGCAGGGGTATCTGCAGATGCATTGAAAGCTTGGAATTCTTTTGGAGAAGCAATGACAAAAATATCTGCTCTGAATGATGGTACCTATGGTTATATCGGTGGTCAAGGCTCAAGCTATATAGTAAACAGCATAATGGCTTCAACAGAAAATGGAAAGAAGATGTTGGAATCTGAACTTACAGAAGAAATAATTAACTCAGATGAGTTTGCAAATGCATTTAAGACTGCGGCGAAATTGGATCAGGCAAACGGATCCGATCATACAACAGATGATAATGGAAATTTAATGGCTGAATTCAACACAAACGGAAAAGTAGGTGTTTTGTTTAATGGTGTATGGAATGCAAGCGGAATAGATGCATCACTCGTCGATTCGATTGAACCTTCTTTGTTCCCGGGTAATGTAGCTATTGCATCAGCAGGTGGTGGACTTGCTGTTTCCAATAAGATGAGCGATGAAAAAAACAAAATTGGCTCTTGAATTTATAAAGTATATGACAAGCAAAGAGGTACAGGAAAAGATATTTACACAAGTACAGGCGAACCCTTGTAATACAACTGTAGATCTTAATGCATTAGCTCAAAAGAGTGGTGATACGGCAACAATTAAGCTTGCAAAAGCATGCTCAGAGGTTAATTCAGCAGATACGGTTGTGATTGATATGAATTATACATGGGGATCTGATGTTGATAAGGCAATTATAAATGCCTTAATGGAATGTGCAGTATCAGGAACTAATGTGGATGCGAGATTTGAATCTCTTAAGAAAGAATTGCTTGCATTGATAGGTTAAGTTATCTGAAAAAAGACTACATAAAAAGGGAGGGGAGCAATCCCTTCCCGTTTTTAATTAATGAGAAAACCTGATTGTGGGGCTTTTATAATAGGAGGTGGAAAATTGGAGACAGTAAAAAGACCTAAAAAGAGAAAAAGTAAATTAGGCATAAGGAGAACAGGGTTTATTATTGCGTTTTTGGCACCAACACTTTTTGTTTTTTGTGTGTTCTATTTATATCCGATTATTACAGTATTTGTAACATCATTCTGTAAGTGGGATTATACCAACATTACAAGTCCTGAATTTTTTGGATGGAATGATTTGTGGAATAACTATAATTATATTTTTAACAAGTATCCATTTTTTTGGGAAGCTCTTAAAAACTCAACAAAATGGGCCATAGTGGGAGCAATTGTACAAATTCCGATTGCGACATTAATTGCTCTGTCTTTATCCAGAAAAGTAAAAGGAATTAAATTTGTACGAATTGTTTATATCATTCCGAATATGATATCAACAGCTGCTATGGGTGTGATTTTTTTGCAATTATATAATCCGTCTTATGGAATTATCAATCCTATAATTCGTTTGTTTAATAAAGACTTTTCTGACAGCATACTCTTATTAAAAGGACCCGCATTTGTTGCTATGACATGTGCCTATATATTCTTTACAGGAACTACGACTTTAATGATTCTTGGCAATATTATGGCTGTACCTGAGGAGATAAGGGAAGCTGCCATGCTGGATGGAGCAAGTGGTTTAAAACAGGATCTACATATTACAATTCCAATGATTAAAGGAACTCTAAAAACAGTATCAGTCCTTGCGGCAACATCAGGATTTCTTCTCTATAACGAAGTGTATTTTCTAACGAAGGGAGCGGCAGGAACTTATAGTATCAGCTATGTGATACGTGAACTTGCTATTACGAGTCCGAGAACCCAGTTCGGAAGAGCCAATGCAGTTGCTATGATACAGATACTGGCAGGAATGGTAATTATCCTGGTAGTTAGTTTTGTATACAGTTTGTCACCTAAAAAAGAAAAACATTAGAGAGGAGTTAGGACATTGAAAAAATCTAAAAAAGAAAAAACAGTTAAAGATATGCCGCTAGGAACTAAGATTATTACATATTTATGCCTTATATGGGCATTAACAGTATCATTAGTTCCATTGATTTGGCTTGTGCTTTCAAGTTTGAAAAAGGATCCTATGGCAAGACCGGGATTTCAACTTCCTGATTCTATTTGTATAGACGGCTATATTTCGACATTCCGAGACCTTCATGTTCTTAGATATTTTGGTAACAGTTTATTTGTAGCGGGAATGTCTGTATTAATAAGTGTAGTTATGATATCAATGTCTGCATATGTGGTAGCAAGAATGGAATTCAGAGGCAAAACATTGGTAAATATTTTGCTTTATTCAACTATGTTTATTCCCGCAACGGCACTAACATATCCTGTATATAATTTGATTAATAATCTTCACTTGTATGATACAAGGGTTGCATTGATTCTGATTTATTCATGCAGTGGAATAGCGGTCAGTTTTTTTGTCATTAAAAATTATTACAATAATATCCCGAGAGAGTTGGAAGAAGCAGCCAGAATTGACGGATGTGGATATTTTCAAACATGGCTGATGGTTATTTTTCCGATTGCAAGGCCGGGAATTATGACAGCAGCAGTACTGGCATTTTTGAATAACTGGAACGAATACTATTGGGCATCACTTGTATTGATTACAAGAGAAAAATTGACTGTTCCGGCATTACTTTCTACTTTTACGACATCATTTAATACAAACTACAATGGTTTGTTTTCTGCTATGGTAGTAATTATTCTTCCGCCGGTGGTATTGTATTGTATTTTCAGTAAATTCTTTGTGGAAGCGTTATCAGGTGGAGCAGTAAAAGGATAGGAGATTAAGGTTAATGAATAAAGAGATTAGAGAAAGAACAAAATGGTTTATGGATGCCAGATTCGGAATGTTTATACATTGGGGACTATATTCTATTCCTGCATGTGGAGAGTGGGTAATGTCACAGAAGGAAATGACAGTTGAAGAGTATAGGACATATTTTGAACAGTTCGATCCGATAGATTATGATCCGAAAAGATGGGTTAAACTTGCAAAAGAAGCCGGAATGAAATATGCAGTGTTGACAGCTAAGCATCATGACGGTTTTTGCCTGTTTGATTCCAAACTTACAGACTATAAGGCAACAAATACGAAAGCAGGTAGAGATCTTGTAAGAGAGTTTGTAGATGTCTGCAGAGAAGAAGGTTTGAGAGTAGGTTTATATTTTTCAATTATTGATTGGCATCATCCGGACTTTCCCAAATACAAAGATCGTCAGCATCCGATGAGAAACAATAAGGCTTATGAAAATGAAGAAATAGATTTTGAACGCTATTTGGAGTACATGCATGGTCAGGTAAAAGAACTCGTGACAGAATATGGAAAGCTGGATCTTCTTTGGTTTGATTTCTCTTATGATGACATGACAGGAGAAAAATGGAAAGCAACAGAATTGATAAAAATGGTACGTTCATATCAGCCGGATGTAATTATTGACAATCGATTAGAGGGTTCAGGAGAAAGCCATGGAAGTATTGCAACAGAACATCCGCTAATTTACAGTGGTGATTTTGCAAGTCCGGAACAGATTATACCTCCAAAGGGAGTATGCGATGAAAAAGGTGAACCGATACCATGGGAACTTTGTGCAACAATGAATAATCATTGGGGGTATTGTAAATTCGATCATCAGTATAAGACTCCACAGATGCTTGTAAGAAAGCTTGTAGAATGCGTAAGCAAAGGTGGAAATATGATTTTGAATGTGGGACCTGATGCAAAGGGAAATATCCCGCAGGAAAGTATAAATATTCTAACAGATTTGGGAAAATGGATGAGTAAAAATAAAGAAAGTATATATGGATGTGGTATATCCAAGTTGGAAAAACCGGATTGGGGAAGATATACACAGAAGGGAAATACAATATATGCGCATGTGTATGAAACTCCATTGGGAGCATTGCCTTTGTACGGAATTGCACCGGACAAATTGGACAAAATAATTTATTTGGCAGATGGAAGTGAAGTAAGACGTGGAGAAGCGTGGAATACCGTTCTTTATCCTGATATTGCATTTGTTTCATTTGGAGAAGATCCTGTGTTTACATATCCGCTACCTGATGAAAAAGATACTGTACTGAAAATTGAATTAAAAGAATAATATACAGTTATAGTTAGCTAAAATTAAAAATATTTAATGGTGAAAGTATCTTGACTTAAAACAAGATACTTTCACGTAAAAATGGAGGAGAGAGATGAAACAGGTAACATGTATCTTAATAGGAGCAGGATTAAGAGGTGGATATGTGTATTCTCAATATGCATTGGATCATCCAAATGAATTTAAGGTAGTAGCTGTTGCAGAACCGGATCTGGATAGGAGAGAAGCCTTTTCAAAAAAACATAATATTCCACAGGGAATGCAGTTTGAATCATATAAAGAAATATTAAAAAGAGATAAAATAGCAGACTGTGCAATGATATGTACTCAGGACAGGATGCATTATGAACCGGTGGTGATGGCGCTGGAAAAAGGATACCATGTACTATGTGAAAAACCAATGTCACCCGATAAAGAGGAAATAATAAAAATGGGTATGATGGCAAAACAATATGACAGGATTTTATCGGTATGTCATGTTTTACGTTATTCTCCTTTTTTTTCTAAGATAAAATCTTTATTAGATGAAAAAAAGATAGGTCAATTAATGACAATACAGCAGATTGAAGAAGTAGGATATTGGCATCATGCTCATAGCTTTGTCAGAGGAAATTGGAGAAACGAAAAAGAGTCAAGTCCAATGATTTTACAAAAATGTTGTCATGATATGGATATTTTACTATGGCTTGCAGATAGCTCTTGTAAAAAGATTAATTCATTTGGCAGATTAACATATTTTTCAAAGGAAAATGCACCTGAGGGAGCTCCGGAATATTGTATGGACGGATGCAGTCAACGTGATGAATGTCCGTTCTATGCACCAAGATTTTATTTGGAGCATTCAAAAGCGGTAGAAGACGGTCTTGTATATGCTGTTACCGATTATGCAGATTCAGAACACATACTGGATGCATTGAAGAAAGGTCCATATGGAAGATGTGTTTTTCATTCAGACAATACGGTTGTAGATCATCAGACAGTAGAAATTGAATTTGAAAATCAGGTAACAGCATCATTTTTGATGACGGCATTTACAAATCAATGTGCAAGAAGAATTCGCTTGATGGGAACAAAAGGTGAAATAAAAGGAGATATGGAAGCCGGAATAATCGAAGTTACAGAGTTTGTAAACGGTACAAATGAAGTTATAAAACTTCATACCCCAACAAAAGGGCATAGCGGAAGTGATATGAGTATGATGAAGGATTTTGTCAGAATGGTGGGAGAAGGTAAAAAGGGAAAAACAAATGCTGATATTTCTGTGGAAAGTCACTTAATGGCTCTTGCGGCAGAGGAATCAAGAGTAAATGAAGCAGTGGTTAATTTCAAACAGTACACAAGTCCAAATGCTGAATGAAGGTGGTTTATAAATGAGAATCTTCTATGATAATAAAGGGTGAAAATCTCTTTGATGGGATTTTCATCCTTGTTTTATATATCTGGCGGTTATCTTATGAAAATAGCTTGCGATTAGATTGCATTTAGCAATCAAACGAGATATAATGAAGAAAAATAGGAGGTGATATCTATGGCAAGAACAGCAAATGTATTTGCACGTGTAGAGCCTGAAGTAAAAGAACAGGCGGAGCAGGTGCTTGATAGGCTTGGTATCCCGATGTCCAATGCAGTAGGAATGTTTCTGAGGCAGATTGTATTACAGAGAGGGATTCCCTTTGAAATGAAACTTCCGGATTATGAAGAGCCGGTTGCATATGGCTCTCTTACAAAAGAACAGTTTAATACAGAAATAGAGAAAGGCATGGAAGATATTAAGGCCGGCAGGGTATATTCGGCAGATGATGTTGAAGCGGAAATCAAACGGGAATTTGGTAAGAGATGAGTATTGAAGCGGAAAACCTTGACTCACTTCGTAAATTGGTAAGGGAGTTACAAGCAGAGAATACTTTGCTAAAGAAAAAATTAAAGAAAGCGAATATAGCATATTCGGAAAGTTGTATATTTGAGGAAAAGATAGAAGATACATCTGAGTTTGACCCAGATCAAGGCGGAAGAATTATCAGAAAGTATATTACTGAAGAAATGGCAAATAGGTACTTTGCAATGTTCTGGGGAAGAACAGATGTGTATGCCAAGAGAGGGAAAAAGGGTGGATATTTTCCTCAATGTGATAATCGCTGGAATGATAGACTTTGTCCCAAACAGCAAGGGGAGAAAATACATTGTGAAGATTGTAAGAACACAAGCTGGACTAAACTTACTGCTAAAAAAATAGTGGAGCACTTGTTAGGATATAAATATGACGGTTCGGATGTTATAGGAGTATATCCATTATTACCAGATGGTACATGCAGGTTTATAGTATTTGACTTTGATAATCATGATAAGGGTGCAGAAGAAACAGATTTTGCAAATGTGACTAAAGACTGGCATAAAGAGGTGGAAGCTTTGCGTCTTATTTGTGAAAAAAATGGAATCACTCCGCTGGTAGAACGTTCAAGATCGGGGCAGGGAGCACATGTGTGGATATTTTTCAAAAAGCCTATTCCTGCCTCCTTAGCACGCAACTTCGGTTACATTTTGTTGGATAGAGGTCAATCTTTAATTAATATGAAGTCATTCCAATATTATGACAGAATGTATCCATGTCAGGATAATGCAAACAGTATAGGAAATCTTATTGCTCTGCCATTGCAGGGACAGGCATTAAAAAATGGAAATAGTGCCTTTATTGATAGTAATTGGAATGCCTATCCTGATCAGTGGGATATTTTATTAAACCATACAATGAAGTTGTCTATGGAAGAGATTGTGACTTTTATAAAAAAATGGAAGGCTGAAGTCACTGAAGCAACAGGCGTTGTACCGAATGATATGGAATGTAGACCTAAACCCTGGAACAAGAAACAAGTATTTAATAAATCTGATGTTGTAGGCAAAATGCATATTATTCTTGGCGATGGGGTATATGTAGATGCATTGAATCTGATGCCAAGGATACAGAATCAAATAAGAAGCTTGGCGGCATTTGATAACCCTATCTTTTATAAGAATAGGCGTTTAGGATATTCAAATTATTATAATTTTAGTTCTGTTTATATGGGAAAAGATATTGACGGATATATTCGTATTCCAAGGGGGCTTAGAGAGCAACTTATAAATAATTGTAAAGAAGTCTGTATAGAGTACGAGATTAGTGATCAAAGAGAAATGGGAAGACCTATAAGAGTATTTTTTAATGGAGATTTGCGTACAGAGCAGGATTTGGCGGCGGACAGAATGTTACAGTATGATCATGGAGTGCTTAGTGCAACTACTGCATTTGGAAAAACAGTGGTCTGTAGTTATTTGATATCACAAAGAAAAGTAAGTACATTAATTCTCCTTCATAGCAAAGATTTGATTGAACAGTGGGTGGAAGAATTAAATAAGTTTTTAATTATAAAAGAGAAACCACCAATTTATAAAACAAAGACAGGTAAAGAAAAACAAAGGGATAGTGTGATTGGAGTATTAACAGGTAATAAGAACACACTTACAGGAATTGTTGATGTTGCTATGATTGGGTCAATGTATAGTAAGGGAAAATTCAATGATTTTATTAATTCTTATGGACTGGTAATTATGGATGAATGTCACCATTGTGGATCTAATACATCAATAGAAGTAATGGAGAGAGTAAATTCAAGATATGTTTATGGAGTTTCAGCAACACCAAAGCGTGGGGATAATCTTGAAAAAATAGTATATATGTTATTAGGTCCGATAAGGCATAGTTATACTGCAAAAGAACGTGCGAAAGAACAGGGGATTGGACATTATGTATATCCAAGATTTACAAGGGTTATTGATACAAATGAAAATATGAACGATATTAATGCTACTTATAATTTAATAAGTAACAATAAAATAAGAAATGAAATGATTGTTAATGATACAAGACAGGTAATTGCCGATGGGAGAACGCCGCTTATTCTCACAAGATATAAGGAGCATGCAAAAAATTTATTTGATATTCTGTCAGGTGCAGCAGATTATGTATTCTTGCTTTATGGTGACAATAGTGATATTGAGAACTTTGAAATCAGAAAAAAATTTAAAGAAAGTTCTAAATGAAAAATCAATTATTTTAATAGCTACCGGGCAGAAGATTGGTGAGGGATTTGATTTTCCGAGATTAGATACATTGATGTTGGCTTCACCGGTTTCATTTGATGGAAGATTGGAGCAGTATGTTGGGAGATTACATAGAGATTATGAAGGTAAGAAGTATGTAGTTGTTTATGATTATATAGATGCTCATTTAAAAGTTTTCGAGAAAATGTATTCAAAACGTCTAAGAACTTATAAGCGTTTAGGATATTCTCTAATTTCGAATACAACATTAGATAAACAAGTTGCAAATGCAATTTATGATTCAGGGAACTATATTGATATATTTGAACAGGATATTGTCGAGGCAGAAAAGAGAATAATTATTTCAAGCCCACATATTGTTAAGGAGAGAATTGATAGAATAATTTATATTACAAAACAGCAGGTGGAAGCAGGATGTAAGATAGTCGTGATAACAACTGATCCTGAAAAAATGAGCTTTGGAAGCATTAATGATTATAATGAAATGATTAATCAGATGAAAGCATCAGGAATACAGGTTGTTATTAAAGATGAGGTAGATGAACATTTTGCAGTAATAGATGAAGAACTGGTATGGCATGGTGGTATGAATCTTTTAGGTAAGGAAGATGTGTGGGATAATTTGATAAGGATAAAATCTGCTGTTGTAGCAGAGGAGCTGTTGGAATTATCGTTTGGGAATTAGCAGTTTCAAACTAACGGTATCAATTCGTTGTTTTCATATATTTGCAGATAACGTCAATTGCCTATAGTAATAAGATATTTTATAAACCCGGAGTTGAAAAGCTACTAGCAGCAAGAAAAAGGAGATAAATGATACACATTTTTGTTTGAAATAGATACATATTTTTGTTTGAAATAGCTATTGACTTATTAAGTAAATAAAAAGAGCATCCATTTGTGGTAGGATTAAGGTGATAAAACTTAACTAAAACCACAAAGGAGCCCTTTACGAGTATTGTAAAAACATTATCATATACATAGAATTCATCTGCCAGTTCCAAATTGCCTTCAATAATCTTTTTATATTCTTCAAATGTATTTACAGTCACGTCATGAAAAAAATATCAATTTACTCTATTACAACAAATAATTATTCTACTTTGATATCTTTATAGTATACATGCCTTATATAGCCACCAAGATCATTCTTGTCAACAAATTTAAACTTTCTATTATAAATAGTTAGTATATCATCATTAACAGTACCATCCATTACAATAAAAAGAATCATTATATTCTGTTATTATCACCTCACAATGTGCAGTATTATTTTTCCTTTGTATTTTTCTATTACCTCACATTCATCACCATATACTGCTATTTCGGCTATTATTTCATTTTGATGGGATAACAAAAAAACGAAAAATATAACAATAAGCACCAATAATTTAGCAATACTTCCTAGAGTTATCCGTATATCAATACTCTCTTTATTATTTTTTTATCATAATTCCATATTACAGACATAAAAAAATAAGAAAACAGGTAAAAGATTCAAGTCGATTTTTTTATTCTTATACAAATACCAGTAAATATTGCAGCTATTAAAAATACAGGCAACTATATTAAATCGTTATTTATTTAATTTTACATATAAGAATACAATAATAATACCCATTAAAGACATTATTATAGTTAGAATATTTCCTGGTTTTATCTATTGTATATGTAAGAAGTGCAACTAAACTTATTAATGAAAAATATTGTGGATAATCTACTTTATCACAACTATATTTTTCTCAATAATTTTATACTTTAGATTTTTTTAAATGAGGTAAAATAATTAAAAAAATACAAACAGTATAAATTATCGGATTCACCTTTTCACTATTACTATAAAAGTATTTTTATCGGAATATCATAATATGAGCTTTTTGAATACGCTACAATATACAATTCTATATATATTAATGTACTAAAAAAAGCTACAATACCAAAAGAATTTAAAAAAAGTCTGATATTATTCTAAATTTGGTCGTATTATTATCGTTTTTTTATTATCTACATTATCCGCATTTGAATTGTTTGAGTTATCTTCATTATTTAAATCATTTTCCATTTTTATGCTTCTCCTCTTATATATCTGTCCTTAGAACAATTCAGAATGACTTCCCACCCTATTTAACATCAATACAAGTATATCTTCACGAATTTCATATATAAGTAGCCAATCCGGTTCTATATGACATTCGCGGGTATCTTTATAATTGCCGGTAAGTTCATGATCTCTATACTTTGCCGGCAACTGATTTCCGTCTGCCAAAATCTCAATTATCTCAAACAGTTTATCGATATCCTTACTTTGCTTTTTTGCAAGCTTCAAATCTCTTTTAAACTGATTAGTAAATTTTATACTATACTTCATACATCCAAAGCATCTTTCAGTTCTTTAATACTGTTATATCCTTTAACAGAATCGTCAGTAAAGAGCTTTCGTCCTTCTTCAATAGCAACCCTTGTATCCTTGTTGGGTGTATCAAGCTTCAACTCAAAGGGTATGCCGTTTTCTCTGACTGCGGTTCTCAAAAACATATTTATAGCTGTTGTCATGTTGAGACCAAGTTGGTTGAAAATTTCTTCAGCCTGCTCCTTTATGTTTTTATCTGTTCTTATATTTAGATTTGTAGTCATACATCTACCTCCAATATCTAAAATATAGCTTAAAACTCGTGCAGTGTCAATACAATGTGATAATAAATGGTTTATATAAACCTTAGAGGTTAATTTAAAAATTGACAAAGTGTCATATTCATGCTGCCATATATTTACCTCAAAGGTAAATATATAAGAGAGGCAATGCTTTGGATACGGTTGAGATAATGATACAGCTTCTTTTATAGATGGGAATAAGATTGTTCTTGGACTTACTGCAAGAGGAAAGGATGCAGACAAGTTTTGGTTTAGCTTATTCCACGAACTTGCACATATTGTTCTTGGCCATGTGGGGCAGACAAACGGTACATCTGAAGATGATGAGAAAGAGGCTGACAGATGGTCAGGTGATATACTGATTGACTCTAAAGATTTTGAAGATTTTAGAAGAAATAGGGATTATTCGGAAAGCCAAGTACTTCAATTTGCAAAGGCTCAGGGAATAGCTCCGGGGATAATAGTTGGAAGGATGCAGTTGGAAGGGATGATTAAGTATAGTATGTTAAATAATTTGAAAGAGAAATATGAAATAGTTATTTAAGTATATTATCAAAAAGTTTAAAGTGACGGAATAATTAGAGATTTGATTTAATCACAGGTGGAGAATTAATATTACTATATGATTATGGAATCATAAAATAAAGTAAAAAACTAAATTATATGCTAAAATAAAAGGGCGATCCTACATAGGACTGCCCTTTTAATATACAATTTCAGGGGGATATAATGAGAGAATTTAAAAACGAATCAACCCTTATTAATGGTAATCTGGCATTGTCTATAGCACCTGCACTTACTCCAAACGGTGTAGAGAATGACCCTTTATTTTTCAATGGAGAAATTATATACCCGACAATAGTTTCAGGTGGACTTTTGGTACTTGCAGATATAGTCAGTACAAGATACTTTAAATACATACCGGTCGCACAAAGAGACCCTATTCTATCAGCACAGGGGGACAGATTGAGGGCGGAATGCTTCTCAGCTTGCAATGGTGTTTATGCAAGAATGGATCTATTCCAAAGTGCACTGGACGGGGAGATACTTTATGGTACTACAAATGTGGATATAGGCAGTAATCTAAGAAAGTCTCTTTTTAATGTAAAGCAGGGGGACAGATTAAAGTTTCGTATAGGAGATGACGGATGGAAGGCTCTACACAGTAAGAATCTTGATGGTAGTGTGTTGACAGATATACATATACAAAGACCTGTAAAAATGCCTGACAGATGGGTTAGGGCACTTGGTAACTGTGCTATGCTACATCAAAATATGGAATATAAATTCCACATTGAGGGAATGCAGGCAAAATCATTTATTGCAATGCTGCCGGCGGCTACAGGTAAGGAGAGATCGGGATGGCTGACACCTACAAAGACAGGTGTAATGTTAAAGCCGAAAGAAGAGAAAAACAGTGTATATATTAGCGGACTGCATAGACTCAGTGCACTTAAGAGGATAATGAGTAATGTAAATGCTGTTTATTTTTATGCACCGAAGGATGGTGAGCCGGGGCAGATGATGATTGAAGTATGTATGACCGGAGCGAATATTACCCTCAGTTTGACAGCGAAAAGTTATGAAGGGTATTCAGGCGAGGGAGCATTACTTGATTCGCTTTCAACTCCTAAAATACTTGAATGTGCGGATAAAATTGATAATATATTAAACTTTGAATCAAGACTTGATATTGATAAAATATCAAAATCAATCGGAATAGTAAAAAATGATATGAATGATGCAATGGAGCTGCTTGCCGTTTCAGGGAAGCTTGGGTTTGATATCAGAGATAGAGCATTTTTCCATAGGGAATTGCCGGATGATCCGGATAGAGTTTTAAAGGATAATCCAAGGCTTGTGGGTGCAAAGAAGCTGGTTGAAGATACTGAATATATTGATGATAATATATGGCATGTAAAATCAGGGGATACAACTTACAGAGTTATTTTTCCTACAGATGAGAACCTTGAGAATGCAAAATGCACCTGTACATGGTATCTGAAACATAAAAACGGTAGAGGACCATGCAAGCATATTTTGGCGGTAAAACTGAAAAAAGGAGTATAGTATGGCAAGTAAATTAGAAAAAGCTGCAGAAATATATCGTTCTCTCGGCTATGAAGAGACAGATTTTGACGATATTTTAAATCTCGGAATAGGAAACAAAGAAGAGCAAAAAGAGGCAAGGGAAGGATTAAAATCCGGAGACTGGACAGAGATAAAACAATTATCAGATAATACATATGGATTTGTTTCTGTGGTGGATGTAAATCTTGAAAAGCTTGCAATCTTTGCTATAAGAGTGGGAGTGGATGCTAAGCGAGCTGCAAAGATTCTTAGAAGAAGCAGTGAAGTTGCCCTAAAGGCTATTGAGGATAGAGGTGAGACTTTTGCAATGAACTTTATACAAGCCGCCTGCGCTTCAAACAGGAGAATATGGGAGCATTCCATGTCAGTGCTTGGAATGTTGGCATTAAAACTTGTGCATGAAATGAATCTTGAAATTCCCGAGTCTGTGGAGTATATGAAGGACTGGGCAGCTGTAGCGGCAATACTTTTGACATCAAAAAGAAAAGACTACAATTTTGATGAGAAGTTTGTAATTGAAAAGAGTGAAATTTTAAGAAGATTTAATGAGCATATAGAAGTAGGCGTTGCCTTGAATGTGCCTGCAACCGGACCTTTTTCAAAGATACTTATATGGGGTGTACAAAATAATCTCATTACAAAAGATACTGCTATGGAGCAGGTGTTTTACGGACTTAGCATTGCACAAAGGCCGGGAGACAGAAAAGAATATGTAAATGTATTGGAACAAATCGGAATTACAGATGAAGAGATAAAATCAAGAGTAGAAACAATTATTCCACTGCTTGGACTCGGAGAAACGGCTTTGATGGAGAGATTTGCTCCTGTACTTATAGAGAGTGCTACAGATGACTGGCTATATCCTATACTGATTTCCTGCAGTTCTGCAAAGGTGAAAAAAATAAAAAAACTGATTTTAAACACTGTTTTAAAAAGGGAAAAGCCTAAGTCGGTAAAAGAGTATGAAGAATGGCTTCTACTTTATAAGCAGGATGAGGATAAAAGTATAGCAAAGCTTGCGGGAAGTATTGAAAAGGCTTGGGGACTGGAGATAGAAGATGAAGATGTAAAAGAAGAGGTGCAAGGGCTTTGGAGAGAAACACCTAAACTTTGGGAAGTGCCAAGGTTTGAACTTGGTGAGATATCATCTGAAAGATTAACAGATTTGGTCTCAGATATTTCTAAAAGAAAGGACTATATTGCAGATCTTTTTTTTGAGAGATTTATTGCAATGGCAAATTATATTGCTTATACAGATTCGGATGAAGCTAAAATGAGTCTTGCAGGTATTCCAAACGGTGATGCCGGAGGTTTAAGAACACTTGGAAGATGGGCTAAGAACCTTGAAATGAATATGATAAAGGATACAAAAGAAAATGTGTGGGATGGTGAACAAGAAGTCTTAAAAATCAGATACCATGATCTTATGTACATGCGAAGAGAGCTATTGTTTAATTCTATGGGCAAATGGCCTTGTTTACTGAGTACACCGAGTTACGTCGATCTAAGTATCAGTTTAAATGATTTAGTGGAACGCTTATCAATATATGAAGATAAGAATTTATCATATGTTTCAGAGCCGGATTTACAGCTTGCAATTACAAGATTGGAGATAGAACATCCGTCAGATATAGATATAAAAAAACACATAGAAAAATTAAAGAAGATAGACCTGAAAATAGAACTTCCTTCAGGAGAAGTGTTAAAGGATAAATCAGGTGAGGAGATTTCAGTCGGTAATCTGATTGTAGGGTATTTAAAAGATTCATACATTGAACCGGAATTGAAAACGGGAGAAATTGCATATTGGAATATTAAGGTTAATATACCTGAAAGTCTTAGAGCATTACCGAATAGACTTTCACATAATTATATAAATATGTTTTCTGTTTTTCCAAACTGGGGTGATTATTCTCTTACAGCTATACATAGAGATATTGAAGTTTACCATGGCCAGGGAATTGTTTTAAGGCAGATAGCAAGAAGAAGAAAGCCGGTTACAAAAGGTGCAATGATGAATTGGATCGCCATACAAGGTAATTTAAACGTCGAAAATGCAGAGGATATTATAGAGGCCAGTAAAAAAGCATGGGATAGAGGACTTTTGACACCCGGAATAGCTGATATCTCAGAGATTGATTGGAGCGGTGGTACACCGTCAAACTTGGCAAGTCTGGCTTTTGCAATGGAAATATGGCTAAAGACGGTATGCTGAGTTTGGTATGGATGGCTGCCTGTGATGTGGTGGAGGTATCGCTTAAAGCACCTAGAATGCTTACAGGAACAGCTGAGATTGTAAAATTTCTAAGAGATTATCTTGATGAAGTTATTTTTGCGGTAGAAAATAAGCTTGCCCCACAAAATGCATTGGAAATGAAGGCTGTAAAGAATCTCGCCACAAAATCCGGATCTTCAAAGGCTGTAGAATATGCCAAGGAAATAGTGAATAAGCTAAATTCTCTTGGTATGAATATAAAAGAAGAAAAGTATGATAAAGTACAGAATCAAAATACTCCGAATGATTTTGATGAAGTATGGGTGGCATTACCTGAGGCTAAAAAGCTTATCTATGATAATGTTGAGTTTAATATAAATGTATTTGAAGTAAGAAAGACAGAAAAAGCTTTCAGCTTTGATTTGAAATTACCGGATATACCAGACAGGCTGTTTCAAGTATATATTTATGGATGGTTTTACGGAATTCAAAAAGAGGCTCAGATGTCGGGAGCTGTGGCCGACAGCGACGGAAAAATCATAGATGAGAAAGCAAAGAGCGTATGGCTTCATTACGACCCTGAAAAGAAAAAGGTTGTAGTAAGCAAATATAGAAACTGGAGAGGTGAAAAAGAAGGACCACTTGAGGGCAGTTCAACACCTTATTCAAAGATATTTTTAACTATTGCAGTGAGTACTTTGGCACAGGACGGAGAGAGTATTTATGGAGCAAAAAGTCTTTTCAGACAACTGGCGGACTCGGGAGATTTATCTGTAGAAAATTTAAGAGAAGTCATGAGAGAACTTTTATTACATGAGGAGATAAGCCCGGCAAAGCTTGTAAGAATAGTTGAAAAAGAAAATAAGCTTTTAAGTATATGCTATGTGATGCTTGTTGAATGTATCAAATACGCCGGAGAGGTTGTTGTAAAAAATAATAAGCCTCCTGTATGGATAAACAGAGTTTTGGATATCTGTACTTATTATGCCGATTATTTAAGGGAAGCAATGAAGAGAGGATTTATTTCAAAAAGAAGATGCCAAATGGCAGGGGCTTTTTAGAAATTGCAAACTGTACCGCCAAGTCCACTGCAGTGAAGAAGGCAAAGAGTTTGGCAAAAAAATACTGGGGATAGGATGATTAAGGAATGAGAATATCTGATAGTGGAATATATAAAACTCCCAAGGAAGCATTGAAGGCTGTATTTGGTTACGACTCATTTAGGCAGGGGCAGGAATCGGTTATAAATGCTGTTTTGGATGGAAGAGATATTCTTGCCGTGATGCCTACAGGAGCGGGAAAGTCACTGTGCTACCAGGTTCCGCTATGCTGCTTTCAGGAATCACATTGGTCATTTCTCCACTTATCTCCCTTATGCAGGATCAGGTAAAGGCATTGAATGAAGCCGGTGTGGATGCTGCATTTATAAACAGCTCTTTATCTGAAAAGGGAGATGCATGATACTTTCAAAAATGCATCGAAAGGTCAATATAAGATTATATATGTGGCACCTGAGAGACTGATGAGTGAAGGTTTTGTCAGGCTTGCAAAAGGTGTTGAGATTTCAATGATAACTGTGGATGAGGCACATTGTATCTCACAGTGGGGACAGGATTTCAGACCAAGTTATATGGATATAGCGGAGTTTGTAAATGTTTTGGATAAACGTCCGATTATAAGTGCATTTACAGCAACTGCCACTCAGAATGTTAGAGAAGATATTATTTGCTCATTGGGGCTTACCAATCCATATTTTCTTGTAACGGGATTTGACAGGGAGAATTTATTCTTTCAGGTAGATAAACCACAAAGTAAAGACCGCTTTATACTTGATTATTTAGACAGACATAAGGGTGAAAGTGGAATTATATACTGTGCAACCAGAAAAAATGTGGACAGTTTATATACACTATTAAAAAAGCGGAACATATCTGTTGCAAAGTATCATGCAGGAATGAGTATTGAAGAGAGAAAGCAAATGCAGGATGATTTTGTATTTGACTATACAAGTATCGTAATAGCAACAAATGCTTTCGGAATGGGAATTGATAAATCAAATGTCAGATTTGTCATTCACTACAATATGCCGTCAAGTATGGAAAACTATTATCAAGAAGCGGGAAGAGCCGGTAGAGACGGACTTAACTCCGAATGTATTTTACTGTTTTCACCTCAGGATATTATAATTAACAGATTTTTATTGGAACATAAAGATTTTAGTGAAATTGATCCGACAGATGCAATGACAATCAGGGAGAGGGATATTAAAAGACTTCATATAATGGAGGGATATTGCTATACTACTGAATGTCTGCGCAATTATATTTTAAAGTACTTTGGTGAAGATCCCAAAAAGCCATGTGATGATTGTGGTAATTGTCTACGCCAATTTGAAACTCTTGATATGACAGATGAGGCTAAAAAGATAATAAATTGCATATATGAGTCTCGTGGAAGATATGGTAAGAATATAATAATGGATACGGTTCTTGGAGCAAAGACCGCAAGGATTACAGAAATAGGAGCAAGTGAATATAAATCCTATGGAGTTCTGGAATCATCAAATAAAAATCTGCTAAGAAGACTTATAGAAGAGCTTTTACTTTCAGGATATATTATTACAGGTGAATATCAAGTTTTAAAACTTGGAGATATAAGTAGACTTAAAAATACCGATAATAAGGTGATGGTCAAGATTACGGATGAAGATAAGATGATCAAGAGAAAGGAAAATCCTAAGAAGAATAAAAAAGGCATGGATTCACTAACTTCTACAGGCTTCAAGCTCTTTGATAAGTTAAAAGAGCTTAGACTTGAAATTGCAAGAACTGAAAAGATACCTCCGTATATCGTTTTCAATGATAAGACCTTGATAGATATGTGTGCAAAGATGCCGACTACAAAATCAGAGATGCTGGATGTTTCAGGTGTCGGGGAAAATAAATACGGTAAATACGGCGAGAGATTTATTGCTGTAATAAAGGAATATGTGAAGTAAATAATATAAAAGGATAAAGGTTCCTTCCGATTGATCGGAGGGAGCTTTTTTGCTTTGTAAAGGTATTAATGGAGAATATCGCATTGCAACATAATTTTAATGTGCAAAAATATTGTACATTCTTTATGTTATTTTAAATATAGAAAATATATGGAATGAAGGGATTTTAATCATGATTAAAGAGGGAGGATAATTGTTGAAGAAATATGACATAGTAATCGGAAAACAGTTTGGGATTATAAAAGGTGAAAAAAATATTGTTTTCATTAAAACCGGTAGAGGAGGAAGCATAGAAGGCTTTGAAAACAAATATTTAGATATATGCAGTTTGTTATTTGAAAAATACGGTTATACATTTGTGGTTTCAGCCAATCCAAAAGATTCCGTATGTGATTTGGATAAAGAAATAAAATGCATAAGTAAGTATGTGGGGAATTATAAAGAAATATTTTTTGTAGGGATTTCAAACGGAGCTTTTATAGGTGCTACTCAGTGTAGAAATGTTGAAAGAATTAAGAATGCTCTTTTGATCAATGCACCATTAATGATAAATTTTCATAAAATAAAAGAAGGTGCACAAAAGTTTAGAGGAGATAATATGTACTTTTTGTATGGTGAAGACGATCCGTCATGTCGCTATATGGAAATCTTAGACAGCATAAAAAATACTGCCTGTAAATATAAAATAATTAAAGGTGAAGGACATGATTTTACAAAAGAATCTTTGATAGCTGAATTAAATTATTTTTTTGACGGCTTGAAGGTAGAAAAATAAAGGTAATAGGAAAAAAATTAGATTAGAGGAAGAAAATGAGTGAATTTGATAAAAATTATAGGATATGCTGATATAAAGGATGAATTAATACGCTTTTGTGATGTACTAAAAAAACTTTAAAAGAATATAAGAGAATGGGTGTAGAAATACCAAGTGGAATACTTTTGTATGGGGAGCCCGGTATAGGAAAGACAATACTAGCCAAGGGTTTTATAAAAGAAAGTGAAGTTAAATCATTTACAATAAGGAAAGATAAACATGGTGGAGAGTTTGTTAACCATATCAGAAATATTTTTGATAAAGCAAAAAAAGAGGAATGTGCCATAGTATTCCTTGATGATATGGATAAATTTGCAAATGAGGATGAGTATCACAAAGATGCAGAAGAATATGTGGTTATACAGTCATGTATAGATGAATGTAAGGATTTAAATGTTTTTGTTTTGGCTACAGCAAACAATATATATTGCTTACCAAATTCACTTATGAGAGCGGGACGTTTCGATAAGGTTATTCAGATGACATGCCCCGGTGGAGATGATGCCAAGAAGATAATAAAGCATTTTTTAAGTAAAAAACGAGTACTTGGAGATATAGATATAGATGATATATCAAGTTTTCTGGCAGGACATTCCTGTGCAGAATTGGAAATGGTTATAAACGAAGCAGGAATTTATGCGGTATTTGATAAAAGAGCAAAGATAGAGCAAAGAGATATTATAAAGGCATGTATGCGTTTGATATTTGATGCATCGGAGTCAGTAGAATATATTGACAGTAATATTTTAAAAAAGGTTGCCATACATGAGTCAGGACATGCTGTTATTTCTGAAATATTGGAGCCGGGATCTGTAAATCTTGTTTCTATCTGTGGATACTCAAATAATTCAGGGGGTATAACCTCTGTAAGAAAACCTGATGATTATAATTTTAATGTAGTTGCACAAGAGAATGAAGTCATCAGAAGCCTGGGAGGTAAGGCTGCGACTGAAATGATCTATGGAACATTTGATCTGGGTTGCATAGATGACTTGCAAAGGGCTCTTGACTTGGTTACAATATTTGTTGACAATTACTGTGCATATGGATTTGATGCTTTTGAAGGATGTAATCCATCCCAATATTTATTGGAAAGCAAGGACAGAAAAGTTGCCAAAGAGATGGATAGATATTATAGAAAGTCAAAGCAGATTATTGCTGAAAATAGAGGATTTTTTGATGCCATGGTTCAAGAACTTTTGAAAGAGAAAACACTTACCAAAAAGCAAATTAGGAGTATACGAGACAGTGTAATGATTAGAGCTTGAAAAAAGGTTGTAATGATGTAGAATAAAAATGAATTATTATTGTAAACTTAATAGAATAAGTTATTATGGGGAGGATTTATGGGATTTCCGATTGATTCTAAAGTGCTTGGACTTAGAGAGGTGATAAAGGTAAATGAAAGGGAAAGGTATAGCATACCTATTTACCAGCGTCCATATTCGTGGGAAGAAAAAAATATAAAAGATTTTTTGGAATCTATATTTGATGCATTTAAAGAGGTCAATAAAAAAGACTGCAAAACAAATGCAAAACCTGTGTTTTTCGGTACAATACAGCTTGATCTTAATAAAGATGACAATACACTTGATATTGTTGACGGTCAACAAAGACTTACAACATTTCTGCTGTTTTTGGACTTGCTTCAAAGAAATGAAATAAATCCTAAAGAGTCTATAGATTGCAGTAAGGTTATAAAATCGGAGAAGCTTAAAGAAGTATTAAATGATGATAATATTAAAAAAATACTTCTTCCAAATATTATGAAAAACAGGAAACTGCTAAAGAAAGAAGTTGAGCATTTTTGAAAAAAAGAGTTTAAACATAAAAAAATGAATTCTATACGGAATTGAAAAAAACTTTGTTTTTGGATAATGTATACTTCGTACAACTGATTACTGAAGAAATGGATTTATCTGAAGTGGTTTCGGTTTTTAATACTATAAATACTACCGGACTTGACCTAAATGCAACAGATATTTTTAAAGTAAGATATTATAATTATCTTAGAGGAATCGATAATACAAAAGACTGGTTAAAAGAAATAAATTCCTGTTATCAATCGATAGATGACAGCAATGAGAAACTTGGAAAAGACGGCAGAACAGATCAGACAAAATTTGATATGGGCTGGGTTTTAGATATCTACAAACATATAATTTGTGCTGAATTTGGCTGGGGATTTTCAGAAGTGTCCAAGAGTAATCAAAAGTTCTTTGATGAACTTTTTAAAGGAGATAAACTTACAGAACAAAGTGACCTAAGCGTACTGGAGTTTGACACATTTAAGCAGATAGTGGATGGGTTTATAGATTATTGGCGTTGGATTGAAAATGTAAGGTTTAATGGTGAACATTCTGAAATAGCAAAAGAAATCTTTTCAATTTATTTGGTAGAAAAAACCAGATATAAAAGGTATTGGACCATACCTTTTGTGGTTGCATATTTTAGGGCTAAAGGAAGGGATGACTGGAGTGATTACTATATAGATTCACTGAGAGTAAATATGTATATGTTTAGATTCTTTTTGATCTATACTGTTGTCAATGACAGAGTGATAAATCCTGTTCAAAATAAGGTTTGTACTGAATGCTTTAAGTGGTTTAAGGAATGTGGCACTGACGAGATTATAAGAAACATTAAAAGTCTTTTGTGGTCACCTGTACGCAGTAATGAGTATAATCCTTGTGATGATTTTTATAAAACTATTCAATACGGTTTATTTGATAATGGGAGTAGAGTTCACCTTGTTTGTACACTGACAGCACTTATTGATGAGGTGGATAAAGAGGAAGAGGTAAAAGAAAGTGATATTTATGAGAGGTTTTTTAACTATGAAATGATCAGGGATCCATATGATATAGAGCATATTGAGGCAAGAAATAATTTTAAAGACAATGTTGATGAGTTTAACGGAATAGGTAATTTGATGGTACTTGAGCGTAGTATTAATAGAGGTATCAAAGACAAGCCTGTAATAGATAAGCTTGTGAAGTACGAAGATTCAAAATATGCTTCAGTCAAAGCAGTTAGACAGGAGATTTTGGACAAGCACAAAGGTAAATGGGATATAGACTGTGTAGTAAAAAGAGCAGAAGCAGAAATAGTAAAGATAAAGAGTTTTATGGACGGAAAATAGATTTTTTGTATCCGGGAGGAAGGCTTAGGTGTATGGTATAAGTAATAAAAAGATGTTGAATATGTTCATACTGGAGATACTTCGCAATTATACCGATGAGAATCATTCTTTGACACAACAAGAGATTATAAAGCTTTTGGAAAAAGACTATGGAACGGTATGTGACAGGCGCTCTGTAAAGAATAATGTCTTGTTATTAAAAGAATTTGGAGAGAGCCATGGATTTGAAATATCAATGGAAGACGGATACAGAATGGTTTTTAGAGAGTTTGATGATGCAGAACTTAAGATACTTATTGACGGTGTTTTATTTTCAAAAGCATTTTCTTCAAATCAGGCCAAGGAACTTATTAAAAAGATAAGAGGACTTTCAAGTAAATACTTCAATGCAAAAGTATCAAATATATGCAATATACCTGAGCTTAACAAGAACATAAACCGACAAACATTTACTCTATAGATAAGATAAATGATGCTATCTCAGAGGGACATAAGATTAGTTTTATATATAATGATATAGGAACCGATTTTAAGCTTCATCCAAGGAGAGAAGAGTGTTATATTGTAAATCCGTACAGGATAGTTGCAAATAATGGGAAATTTTATCTGATAGGAAATTATGACAAGTATGATAATGTAGTACATTTTCGTATAGACAGAATGACTGAGGTGCATGAACTGGAAGATAGAGTTAAGCCGATGAAAGATGTGCCTGAACTTAAATCCGGGATAAATCTTCCAAAGCATATGGCAGAACATATTTATATGTTTAGCGGAACAAGTACTGCTGTTAAGCTCCTGACAACTAAAGATATGATGTCTGAGTTGGTGGATTGGTTTGGAACTGATTTTAGTATTATTAAAAAAGATGAAGACCGGATTACAGTAAGAGTCAACTGTAATGAAAAGGCAATGAAATTTTGGGCACTTCAATACGGTCCTTATGTAGAGGTTTTGGAACCTGAAAGTCTTAGAAATCAAATTAAAGAAAGTATTGCCGATATGTCAAAGAAATACTCGGATTGATAACTTTAGTTTGGTGAAAGGAGTAGCTGTCATTTTTAACGGACAGATGCTCTGATAAACTTCAATCATAACAAAGAAGTACTTTGTAGATTGGAGGAATAAGATGATAGCACAGATGAGTAGTAAATCAAAGATTTATCACAGACAGGGATGCAGATTTATAGATCGAATCGAAGAAAAGTCATTGATAAGCTTTGACATGGATGACGGTAGAATCAAATATTTAAAGCCATGTAAGTGTTGCTGTAACATCAAGTTTTTATATAATGAGTATAGAGAAAATTTAAAGGACGTATTTAGAGATTTACCTATTTGGACAGAGCTTAAGGAAGATTATATAGGAGTACATACTGATTGGTATAATTGGCGCATAAGTCTAAGTCAGGCCGGTCAAGACATAAGACTGTATCTTGAAGAGTGGAATGAAGAATGTCAAAAAGATTTATTAATCAGAGTAGATGAAGCCGGAGGAAGTAAAAGCCTAAAAAAGGTCATGAGATATATTGCAAAGGAAGAGAGGGTGGCCTTTTATCCTTGTAAGTATAGAAAGTATGCAATAGGAATAGAGCACTTAGCAAATAAAAGGGGAGTACAAATAGAGTTTGACGACACTGATCTTTATATTCTTACCGATATGGCGGCTTGGAAAATATCATATGTAGAATACTTTGATAGGTATAAGTTATTGCATTGTCCGTTTGATAAAAAGCCTCTCACTATGGAAGAAGCAAAGACTGCGCACTACCATGTACAAAGGGATGTGGCAAAGAATAAATCACCATATAATCATCTTGAGTATATATTAAGACATGATGAAGCAAAAAAGTTAATGCAGGTCAGTTATAAGAAATTACCGAAAGTAACAAAACAACAAAAAAAGTATTATCGTCAAGCTGAAAATAGGGAAAAAAGAAACAGTATAAAAAGAGTTTGGAACTTATTTGCGAAACTCGAAGAGGAAAAGGTGAAGTGTGCCGATAGAATCGTTTGACTCCGGACTGGGCATGGAGAACTGCTTACTATAGCATTCTCCTAAACCCGACTTGGAGCTTCCCTTTTGGTAGGAGGTATATTCATTTGACAGGAGCATTAACTTTTTTTAGCTCTTCAATATATTCCAATCCAAATTCTTCAATTTGATCTAATACTTTACGAAATTTCTCACCCATTTTACTAAGTTTATATTCTACTCTTGGTGGGACCTCAGCATAAACTGTACGTGTAATCAAAAGATCTTTCTCAAGTTGACGAAGTTGTCTTGTGAGCATACTTCGTGTTATATCAGGTATATTTTTTTGTAATTCATTAAATCTTTGAGTACCTGTGCTTAATTGAAATAGAATGACAATTGTCCATTTACCTTGTAAAGCATGCTGAGTTGTTGAAAAAGGGCATTGCCCATAAATACTTTTCATGAAATTTCTCCTTTATTTATCACAATAGTAGCAGTAATGATACTATGTTGCATAAAAGCGCGTACTTGAATAAATAGCAATAAAGATTATGATAATTATATAGAAACACAAAATAAAAATCAATTAAGTGGAGGAAATTAAAATGAAAAATTATAGTAAAGCAAGTGTAGCAAATGAGCCCAGAACTGAACTTCATGATTTACTTGGATTGACAGGAGCAGAGATAAGCATAAACCATCTTCCGGCCGGTGTAGGAGTACCATTTGTACACGCTCATAAGAATAATGAAGAAATTTATATCATTTTGTCAGGTAAGGGTAAGGCCATAGTGGATGATGAAGAAATTAGCTTAGAGTCAGGTGATATAGTTCGAATTTCTCCAAATGGAAAGAGACAGTTCTTTGCAGCAAAAGATTCCGAGTTAAGTTATGTATGCATTCAAGTTAAGGAAGGTTCTATAGAAGGTTATACTGCAAATGATGCTATAATATATGGATAGTCAAAGAAGAAAGCACTTTAATTATAAGGTGCTTTTTTATTTTTAAATAAGAAACGTATGTACATACCTTTTATACCACAGGTTGAATGACAAGTAAGATTTGCTGTAATATACTTAATCCATCAAAGCAAATATGTCTCTTATAGTTCAATGGACAGAATGACCGGCTACGAACCGGTTGATTCCGGTTCGAATCCGGATAGGAGAATAGATATTTCACAGCAGTTTGGTTAATGAGATATCAATTTATATAAGGGTAGGTGTCCCGAGTGGCGAAGGGGGCGGACTGTAAATCCGTTACGAAAGAAACAACGCAGGTTCGATTCCTGCTCTGCCCACTATCATTTGCATTTTACACTATTTAATATTATACTATACATCAGCTGTTTTATTATAGCTGATATATAGTATATGAGGTAAAAAGATTTTGAATAGAGAAGTTATATATGAGACTAAAGGAATGAGGGCAACAGACGGTGCGGGTGTACAGCTTGTTCGTGTATTTGGAAACCGGACTACAGATATTTATGATCCTTTTTTGATGTTTGATGCCTTTGACAGTAAAGATAAAAGTGAGTACGAGGCGGGATTTCCAATGCATCCGCATAGAGGTATCGAGACTGTAAGTTTCTTAAGTAAAGGTGAAATGACTCATAGGGATCACCTGGGTATTGAGGCCACTATATATGATGGTGAGGCACAATGGCTAACAGCCGGTTCCGGAGCTGAACATGAAGAAATGCCCGGAGGTGAGCGAATACTTGGAGCACAATTATGGCTTAATTTACCTGCAAAGGATAAAATGAGTGCACCACCGGCTTATCATAGTATTACAAATAAAGAAATCAAAGAGTTTAAACTGGAAGGCGGAAAGCTTCGCCTTATTACAGGAAAGTATAAAAATGAAGAAGGGTGGCAGGGTAAGTATCTGCCATTAGACTTTTACGATATACATCTTGAGGCAAATGCAAAGGTTGAGATTCCGGTAAGAGAGGGATGGTCAGCTTTTGTATTTACATTGCTTGGAGATGTGACAGTGGGAGGTAAGCTTATATCTGAAAAGACAGCGGCAAAGCTTGGAGACGGAGATAGAGTCTTGCTTGAGACAAAAGAAATCGGAGCGGAAATGCTGATATATGCATCAAAGCGTCTTGATGAGCCTGTGGCATGGTATGGTCCGATAGTTATGAATACTCAGGACGAAATAAGGCAGGCATTTGAAGATTTGAATGCCGGTACATTTATAAAAGAAAGAGCTGATTATAGTAATTAGATTTTAAATTAGTAAAAGGGAAATAAAATACTTCGTCGGCTTACAATAATGACTTACATTGACATAAATTTTTGACTGAATTATAATACTTTCAGATTTAGAAAGGCATATAAAGCGATTAGCTGTTATTCTATGCCATTATTATATTGAGACAAAACAGATTGACATAATAAATGTAGGCATTATGAAACAGTGTATGGATTTAAATAATCTGCATTGTAGATTAAAAAAGATAATAGGACAGGTACAGGCGATAGAGAGATTTGCAAATATGGGATAATAGTAAATTCAATATATTTATGTTTTATTCAAGTATAGGATGGGTTGATTTTCAACCTGTCCTTTTTTGGGACTGCCTTTTTATTAATATAGTATATAATATAATTTTGACATTAATTTAGAATAAATAATTATATAGGAGATAAGATGAGCGAAAAGGAAAAGATGCTCGCAGGAAAGATATATGATCCGACTGATGAAGAATTGGTAAGGCTGAGAACAAAAGCACATAGACTTTCACAACAGTACAATACCTTATTTGAGGATGATTGTCTGAGAGATACTATTATTGACGAGCTCATACCAAATAAAGGTAAGGGAGTTTATTTGCAAGGTCCGATTTATTTTGACTATGGTGCTTTCACAACATTTGGAGAAAACTGCTATGCCAATTTTAATTTTACTGTATTGGATGTATGTCCTGTAAATATTGGTGATAATGTAATGTTTGGACCGAACTGCAGTCTTATGACACCTGTTCATCCGCTTAGATGGCAGGAGAGAAATATAAAATATAAATCAGACGGCAGTGCATATGATGATGAGTATGCAAAGCCTATTAATATCGGGTCAAACTGCTGGTTAGCGGCTAATGTGGTAATAACAGGTGGAGTTACAATAGGAGAGGGCAGTGTAATAGCTGCCGGAAGTGTAGTTACAAGGGATATTCCGGCGAATTCACTGGCTGCAGGAAATCCTTGCAGAGTAATCAGGCAGATAACTGAAGAAGACTCTGTAAAATATAAGAGTGAATTATTTTAGAATAAAGGTGTATAAAAAGATGAATAAGGAATTTATAAAAGAATTAACCATTGATATTATCGTAGATATCATTGCAGGTATTTTTATGGGAATAGGTACATACTGCTTTGCGGCGGCATTCAAATTCCCTATGGTAGGATTTACAGGTTTGGCGCTAATTATTTACCAATTGGTAGGTCTTCCTGTCGGAATAGGAACAATAATATTAAATATACCTTTTGCAATACTCTCATACAGAGAGATAGGAAGAAAATTTTTATTGAAGTCTGTTAAATCAATTATAATAACTTCTATAATGATTGATATAGTTGCAAAAGCTATGCCTGTTTATCAAGGGGATTATATGTTGGCTGCTATATGTACCGGAATAATATCGGCAACAGGATATGCTCTCATATTTATGAGAGATTCTTCCACAGGTGGTGCGGATTTTATAATGGTTTTGATACATCATTTCTTCCCACATATTTCACTTGGAAAGATAGCATTAGTTATAGACTCATTGATCATTGTGCTGGGTGTTGCATTGGTTTCAAGAAATGTAAACAGTTTGATTTACGGACTTATTATAGCTTATCTGGTTTCTGTAGTGCTTGATAAGGCGATGGACGGACTTACAGCGGGTAAGCTTATTATGATTATTTGTGACAAGCCGAAGGAAATGGCAAAGGAAATATCAGATCTTATCGACCGTGGCTCGACTTATCTTAAGGCTGTGGGAAGCTATACAGATGAAGAAAGAAATGTAGTAATGTGTGCATGCAGAACAAAGGAAGCGCATACAGTAAGACAGGCGGCAAAAAGGCTGGATCCTAATTCATTTGTTATTATTTTGGATTCAAATGAAGTAGCAGGAGAGGGATTTAGACATTTATAAGGATGGAAGAATGAATATATTTGAAGAAAAGAAAATAAAGATAAGCGAAGCAGTTCTTGCATTGGATTTGGACGGAACATTGACAAATTCAAAAAAAGAGATTACCGAGAATACCAAAGCCGCTATAGATAAATTTATAAAAGCCGGAGGAATAGTTGTACTTGCTTCAGGCAGGCCTACATTTGGAGTAAGTCCGATAGCAAATATACTTGAACTTGAAAAGAAAGGTGGCTATATCCTTTCATATAATGGTGGATATTTTCATGATTGTAAAAATAATAAAGAACTGTTCATGAAGGAGCTTACTCATGAATATCTGCCTATATTGGAAGACCAGGCTAAGCATTTTGGTGTAAATCTGATGACTTACAATCATGATAAGGCATATGCACTGGATATAGATGAGCAATATTATATGTTGGAGGTCACGATAAATCACTTTATAAGAGTGAAGGTTGATCCTCTTGCACCACAGATTACATTTCCTATTATTAAATGCTTGATGACTGCACCGGGGGAGCATCTTGCCAAGGTGGAGCAGGAGATGAAAAAGCTTTGGGAAGGAAAGTTAAATATTGTTCGTTCAGAGCCGTATTTTTTAGAACTTACAGAAGTAGGTATAGATAAAGCAAATACTCTTTTAAATATGACAAAGAAAATCGGCAAGGACACAAAGAACCTTGTTTGTTGTGGAGACGGATTCAATGATTTATCAATGATACAGGCTGCAGGTATAGGTGTTGCAATGGCAAATGCTCAGGAGAAGGTAAGACAGGCGGCAGACTATATTACAAAGTCAAATGATGAGGAAGGTATAGTTGATGTTATTGAGAAGCTGTTTTATTGGGATAGATAGATTTTGTGGAGGATTTGAATGAATAGAGGAAAGCGTCCAAATAAAAATAACTATTACAGATCGTAGGGGGAAGATGGGGTGTCACAGAGGTCACCATATAGGTGAAGTGTTTGATTATGATGAGGACAGGGGTAAGATTTGTCCTATGGCGATGCACTGTGCCTTTCCATATATAGATATTTTAAGATATGGAGGAAGTTTACCGGGACAGCCTGAGGGATGTGCCGAATTTTGCTGTTCTGATGCGGATGTTATTTTGGTTTTTAAGGCTGAGATGGAAAAGTAGTTGTGATTGTATATGTTTGGTGAGGGAGATATGAGTATTAATCAAGAAATATTTAAAATGACAATAACTGCAGATAATATTGTCTCTACAGATGATAGATTTACAATAGATGATCTGAGTTTGGGCGACAATTATAAGCCTATAAATGTATATTATCAGCCTAATGTTGGAGAAATAATAGTAAGGAAGCGAAGCTCTAACGAGAGAACAATATCAAATCAAACTTTACCAAGACTTGTTTGTCAAATTTTTGAGAAAAATATAGAAAATTTATCTGTAGAAGAAAAACGAGAGTTCCCAATATGTAAATATTACCCATATAGTGAGGTGATAAAAGGTATATACAGTACAGAAGTTGAGTTTAGAGAATATAGAAATTCAATGGAATTTACTGTTTACAAGGGTGAAGGAGGTGCTCAGTTTGTTTTTTATTCGTGGAATGTATTTTCTACAATAATATTTGCTAAGGAATGTTTGAAGCGTTTTGGGAATGGTAAAGATAGAATAGTATTTGAATACAGAGAAAAAACAGAAGAAGAAAAAAATCAAAATACAAACGAAAAATCAGTTAGAGACAATATAGAAGATACTGCAATAGGATGTAAAAATCCATATTCTAAAATGTTGTTGGAATCTAAAAATATTATATTCAGAGGAGCACCGGGAACAGGTAAGTCTTATCTGGCAAGGCAGATTGCAACAGATATTGTCAGTAATGGAAGCGAAAATGACTATTCTAAGTTGACAGAAGAGCAGAAAAATCAAATTGAATTTGTACAATTTCATCCTAGTTATGATTATTCAGATTTTGTTGAGGGTCTAAGACCCAAAATAAATGAAGACGGTACTATGGGATTTGAACTTCATGATGGGATATTTAAAAGGTTTGTAGATATTGCGAGAAGAAATTTTGAAGATTCAAAAAAGTCAAAAGAAATTTTAGAACAAGAAGTTTCTGTGCAGGCAGAACTAAAGAATTTTTTTGATAATATAGAATATGGTGAAACGATTTTTAAGACGATTACAGGGAATAAGTTTATAATAACTGATGTTGATGAAGCGAAAAAGCGAATATATATAGACATTCCCGGAAATAAGACCATAAATAAACTTATTTTAAATATTGATGAGATTAGACTTATGCTGGAGTCCGGTTCTGAGTTTAATAAGATAAGTGATATTACAAGTTTTTTTGGCAAACAATTTGCTACGCAGGGATACTCATATGATTTTGCCATATTTAAGGAAATTAAGTCGAAAAAGATTTAAGCCTTCCAGTGTAGATGAAAAATAAAGAAAAATTAAAAAAATATGTGTTTATTATTGATGAGATAAATCGTGGTGAAGTTTCAAAAATACTGGGAGAACTGTTCTTTACTATAGATCCGGGTTATAGAGGAATTTCAGGATCTGTAACAACACAGTATTCAAATATGCATACAAATCAACATGAAAAATTTTATATACCGGAAAATGTTTATATAATCGGCACAATGAATGATATAGACAGATCTGTAGAATCCATAGACTTTGCAATGCGAAGAAGATTCAGATTTATAGAAATTAGGGCTAAAGACACTCAACATATGTTGGATTTAATTGAAGACGATGCTTTAAAAGATGAGGCCATTGCCAGAATGGATAGACTTAATGAAGAAATTCTAAAGGTTGAAGATTTAAATGAAAACTATCAAATTGGAGCCTCATATTTCTTAAAGTTAAAGATACTGGATTTTGATGAGCTTTGGACAGACTATATTAGACCGTTATTAAAAGAATACATTCATGGATTATATGGTGAATATGACATTATGAAAAGGTTTGAAACAGCTTACGGATATATAGGCTTGTATAGTTGAAACAGATATGAAATGGATAAAAATTAAAGATAATCAGTATATAAACAAGAACAAAGTCATTGATGTGGGAAATATTATAGACAGAGTAGCAAATAAGACACTTGAAAAACTGGAGAATGAGGGAATATTTGTTTTTCCTGAGGTTTTACATGATACTAAAGACATGTCTAAAGACCAAATGATTATTCAAAATTATAATGAAGGGTATTTATCGGGAAATGTAATGGGATATCTTGGAGTTGGCGATGAATATCTAACAATTGAATCTAGATTCAGTACAGGCGGTAATGATTATTTCTTTCAATATATACTTAATAAAGTATTTGATTTTCCAAATTTTATTGATTTAATGAGTAGTGTTGGTCAAGATGAAAAAAATTGTTCACACTTATTATATTCCTTTTTCCATATTATTTAAAAACATGCATTACGTAAAGGTGTATTTAAATCCTATACTTGTAATAAATATAATGATGAAAATGTTAAAGGAAGGATTGATATATCGAGACATATAAGAAAAAATACACCATTTATAGGTGATGTAGCTTATAGTCGGAGAGAATATTCGTTTGATAATTACTTAATGGAGTTAGTTCGTCATACTATTGAATATATAAAGTCCAAATCATATGGTTATAAACTTTTAAGTAAAGTAAAAGAAGAAGTTAAAATAATAGTAAATGCGACAAGTGAATATACATATGAAGAGCGTAATCTGGTTATTGAGGAAAAACAGTAAGAATATCATAAGACATGCATATTATAATGAGTATAGAATGTTACAGAAGTTATGTTTAATGATATTAAAAAGTTGAGAAACATAGTTTTATTTTTTTGGAAAAACAAAGAATATATGGAATTTTATTTGATGGTTCCTGGCTTTTTGAGGAATATATAAATTTAATAATAGGAAACAAGTTTTATCATCCAATGAATAAAAGTGGATTAGGTAGGCAATATTTATTTGAAGGAAATATTGGAATGATCTATCCTGATTTTTATAAGCAAAGATGTAGATAATAGAATTATTGCAGATGCTAAATATAAGCCTGTAGATAACATTGGAAATAAAGATTTTTTTACAGATAATTGCATATATTATGAGGTTCGATTCTAAGAAGGGAATATTTATATACCCTGAAATAGATGACAATAGTATTTTAAATTTAAATTTGAACTCAGGGTTGACATATGAAAATAATGTAATGAAAAGGGGAGATACAGTCATAATAAAGTATGGCATAAAAATACCAAAAATATGCCAATAGCTATATTGATTTTGTTGAAAAAAATATATCTTGAGGAAAAAAAGAACTTATAGAATTTATTTGATAGCATTTTAGTTTTGAGATAAGGAGTGAGTATGAACAAAAAAAGCCTATATTTGAAATTATAGCAGATCGCCTGAGGAAAACTGAATTTAAAGATGATGATATAATAACTTTGGGAAAAGATTTTTCACTACCAAATGATGAAGAAGGTCTTAAGTATATAGACGGTGCGAAAGACGGAATATGTGCCTATCATATGGGGGCGGCAGAGATCACAAAGAAAGATATAGAAGAGATAAATACAGTTATTACCCTTGCTAATACAGGTGATTATGACCAAGCTGATTCTGTACTTGAAAAACTTTGTGAACGCATTAGGGTAATAAATTTTATAGATGAGCTTCAAGATTGTATACTTGATCGCAAAGATGAAATAGAAGATAAATTTTATATATATTCTCTACATTTGATGACTCAGTCTGCAAATATTGAATGTGTTAAAGTCGGAATGATGATTCAGGAATTGTTTAAACAAAGTGATGAAGTAAAGGGTATGGTAAGGACTCTTGGTCTTTCAGATGAGTTTACATTATATTCGGTTTTTATAATGAGAAACTGGGAGAATGGTAATACTGAAATCATGAATATTGCAAAGTCAGTAAACGGATGGGGTAAAGTGCATGCAGTTCACTATATTGAACCGGATACGGAAGAGATAAAGTATTGGCTTTTGACAGGTGCGGTATCAAATGGTGTCATGCCGGCTTATTCGGGATGGGATTGCTATAAAAAGGCGGATGTGGAAGCAATACTTAAAAAAGATAGGCTTACTTATGAGGAGCTTGAAGGCGTTTTATCGATTGTGGATGCAATACTTGATGAGGGACCTGTACTTGGTATTTCAAATATAGAAAACCCGAAAGAAATTTTGTTAGCAGTTTTAAATCATTCGATGAAGCATTTACCTCTAAGTTTTGAGAATTGTAAAGTTATAAGTAATATTTTGGATTGGAAAAAAGAAAATCTTGTAGATGAAAACGGTGAGATAGAGTTACTTGCAAATCAAATTTTTGAAGCGGGTAGGAGATAGTAAGAAAGGTAAAGGATGCTGGGAAAGACACATTTTTCTGTAGGAATGGCAGCAGGGCTTGCACTCTGCAGGCCACAGAGCATAACAATGCTTGTGGCAGGAACAGCTTTAGCAGGATTTGGAGGAATTATCAGTGATATAGATGTAGGTACATCAGGTGCCTACAATAAGGTGGATCGCATTATAGGGTTGGCCATTGGAACTATTACAGGAATAGTAATTGCAGATGCTGTTTTCCACGTCGGTATATATGACAGACTGATGGCGGACAGCAATATTGCACGTATTATTACCGGAATATCAGCGTTTTTGTGCATATGTATTTTTGGAATGAAACAGCCACATAGATCATTTATGCATTCAATATTGGCACTGCTTGGTCTTAGTTTATTTGTGTATATGATTTTTCCTGATGTAGCACCATATTTTAGTATAGGTTTTGTTTCACATATGGTTATTGATGCACTCAATGGAAAGCGTGAGAAGCTTTTTTGGCCTATAGGCAAGGGATTTGCATTACGAATGTGCTCGTCAAACGGTTTAGTAAATAATTTGCTTTTTCACATATCTAATTTATTGGTATTGATATTAATACTGACTTCAAGGCCTGTACTTTTTATTCTAATCAATATAAGCGGTTTATTACAAAGATAAAATATATTTCTTTAATTCCCTGTTTTAAAAATACAGGGATTTTTTTATACTGTAAGTATATTGATGGTTACCTTATGTATTTATATAATAGAATATAATATGAGGTGGGATTATGGGAAAAGTTTATTTAAAGACAAAATTTGACAATGAAATGAAAATGGAAATTCCTCACAGCGTAAATATTGCAAATGCAATGTATGGTTTTAGAGAGATGGGAGCTGAGATAATTCCCTATCATAAAATTGATGAAATTTATGATAGGGTAAATAGAGAAGATATTGTGCTGGATTATATAGAACAATGTAACAGCATATTCTCAAAATTTGGTGTTGAACCAGGTATACCGGATTATCCTAAAGTACTGAATAAATTTCTTGGAAGAAAAATTTGGAAGGATACAATAAACAGTATTTCAAGAAGTGAAGAAAAATGGTCAGCAGGTTATTTTGTTAAGCCTATAAAAAGTAAGGTTTTTACAGGAAAGATAATAAGCAGCATATCAGATCTTGTAGGCTGCGGAAATCATTCACAAGATTATGAGGTACTTGTAAGTGAGACTTTGGATATATGTGCAGAATGGAGATGTTTCATAATCTATGATGAGATAGTTGATGTCAGACCATATGGACTATTACTTGATAGAAGCAGAAAAAGCTATAAATATCATTATGACTTTAAAGTTTTGGATTCTATGCTGGAGGCATTTATCAGCTGGGAGGAAAGACCGGCAGCCTGCAGTTTGGACATATGTGTTACAAAAGACGGGCGAACATTGTTGGTAGAGATAAATGATGCTTATGCGCTGGGATGCTATGGTTTGGCAAGTATTTTCTATGCCAAGCTTATCTCGGCAAGATGGAGCGAACTTTTAGGAGTAAAGGATGAATACCAATTTTAAGATGGATATGTAATATATTAAATATGTGGTAACGAGAGTAAGGGGGAATTAATGGATAATATTTGGAAATCAGGGATGTATGGTTTGATAATTGCAGATGCAATGGGAGTACCTGTGGAGTTTACTTCAAGAGAAGATAGAAAGCTTGATCCTGTAACAGATATGAGAGGGTATGGCACATACAATCAGCCGGAGGGTACATGGTCGGATGATAGCAGTATGGCGATTGCAACACTGGTCAGCATTAGAGATAATGGAAAAATTGATTATAAGGATATAATGGATAGATTCCACGATTGGTGTATGAATGGAGCTTATACACCATTTGATGAAGTCTTTGATATAGGAATAGCCACTTCAAGAGCTATTATGAAATATAGTACCGAAGCCGATCCGTTACAATCCGGAGGTGAAACGGAATGGGATAACGGTAACGGCTCACTTATGAGAATTCTACCTGTATGTTTGTACATATTTGAACAGCAAAAAGATATGAAATTGTCGGATGATGAAGTAATAGATATCATACATAATTGTTCCGCTTTAACACATGCACATTTAAGAAGTAAGATAGCCTGTGGCATATATTATTTTTTAGTAAAGGCTATTTTAGATGAAAGCGGAGAAATAATAGAAAGATTACAGCAAGGAGTAGATAATGCATTTAAGTATTATGGAGAAAGTGCTAAGAGTGAGCTTGACAATTTTAACAGACTTATTTTACTTTCAGAATTTAAAGATACTCCTGAAAATCAGATAAAAAGTACAGGTTATGTAGTATACACACTTGAAGCTGCGATATGGTGTTTGGTAAATACATCTTCCTATGAGGAAGTTATTTTAAAAGCTGTAAATCTGGGTGATGATACAGATACGGTAGCAGCCATAACAGGTGGACTTGCGGGACTTTATTACGGATATGATTATATACCGAACAAATGGAAAGTCAAGCTACAGAAAAGAGATTGGATAGACAGTTTACTAAATTGATAAAATTTAATATTGTTACAAAAAGCTGGCATTTTTAATGTACAGCTTTTTGTTTATATTAAAGTCAATAAAAATATGGCTTAATGGGGAGGATATATGAGATTAGAGAATTTTGAAATTGCTAAGAATATAAATTTTATTTTTTGTAGTCATCCACTGAATAAAAAGAGTGTAGATGAGGATTATCCGGAAGAATATCAGGCGGCAGGTCTAGACCATGCTTGTGCATTATTTAGTTATGAAGATTTAGTAAATGGGAAATTGTCACTATATGGTGAAGATATTGAAGGTTTAACTATATACAGAGGTTGGATGATGTCACCACAGATATATGAGATTTTTTATAATTTGCTTATGGAAAAGGAATACAGCTGATAAACTCACCTAAAGAGTATGCAAAGTACCATCTTTTACCGGGATGGTATAGTGATTTTGAGGGATTTACACCATTTAGTGTATGGAATGAGTCAAGGGATATAGAAGATGCTTTAGAACTTACAGAAGGACTTGAAGGAGCATTTGTAGTTAAAGACTATGTAAAGAGCAGAAAGCATGAATGGTATGATGCCTGCTTTATAAAAAATATTAGTGATAGGAATGAGACTTTTAGGGTAATCAATAATTTTCTTAATCGTCAAGGAGAGAATTTTGAAGGTGGTGTAGTACTTAGAAAGTTTGAAAGACTTAAATCTATAGGCAGCCATAAAGATAGTGGTATGCCGATTTCAGAAGAATACAGAGTATTTGTTTTTAAGGGAGAAATATTGATTTCAGATAATTACTGGAGTGAGAATGAAGAAGTAAATATATCGGAAGATGAATATGTATGGATTGAATCAATAGCAAGTAAGATAGAAAGTAGTTTTGTGACCATAGATTTGGCAAGGAAAACTGATGGTAGCCTTATAATAATGGAAATAGGAGATGGTCAGGTATCAGGATTACAACAAATGGATGCATATGAATTTTATGGTGCTTTTCAAAATCAGGGGAAATAAAATGAAAATAGTAATTACAGATAGCGGTATATTATGGCATTATGGGAATCCGATACTAAAAAAGTATAGGGATTTAATCTTGGTAGTTTGTCTTGAAGGGATGAAGGTTACAGATGAATATGAGTGTTTTATCTGTCCGAGAAAATCAGTTGGCCTTGGTATGAGTATGGGGGTTGGCAGTAGAGTTTATAATGATTTAGAAGATGTGGCAGATGAACTTTATAACATGTTACAATATGAAGACGATATCATATTTTTAACTGATGGTAATCCGGATAGTTTATATCCATACCATATTATAAAAAACAGAAGGCATCATATGAATATTCATCTTTGGGCAAGTCCACCCTGGGGTATTGAAGGAAAGGCAAGGATGAAAACCCATAAGGAAATGCTTTCAGATTTATCAGGTGTAAAATCAATTTGCTATATAGACACTCAGGAATACTTGAAGAATGACTATAAGAATTTTGGTAATCTTTTAGAAGATATCCAAAATTATTTTGAGGAGATTTTTCCGATTGTAATAGATGGTATAAGTAAAGTGGAAAATGAATCCTACTTTGATTTGGCATCAAAAACGTATATTCCACTTGGTAAAATATCCGGTGAAGAGGCTATATTAAAAAGTACTGAATACCTGTCAGATAATGATGAGTATACAGATAATACGTATTTAATTGAGGGTATGGTAGATATTACTGAGTATCAAAAGAGCGACAAATATAAAAAGGACATAATATACAGACAGGTAGCCAGAATAGATGGAAAGAAAATTTGCAATATACTCCGTGAATACAGATTTAAACTGGCACAGATGAACAGTATAGAATTTAATTCTGAGGAGTGCAGCTATGTGGGTGCCTGTGCCGGGACCTGTGAAAAATGTGATGAAGAAGCAGAGTATTTAAGTATGAAGTTATCAGAGATTCCTAAGGAACAGCAGAGGATTCCAAGACTTGATCTTGAGGAGGCAGAGTAATGTTTGGAGATATTTTATCTATTTCAAGACTTAGGATGGGAACAGACGGAAATGGGATATCTACGTTGGTAGTGTTTTTTGATTGCCCTCTTTACTGTAAATATTGCATAAATGATTTCTGTCATAAGCCCCAAAAACCGTTTGTTGGAGTTCAACATGCAGCATTTACCTCTCAGGAGCTGATAGAGATTTTAAAACAGGATGATATTTATTATTTGATGAGTGGAGGAGGTGTTGTCTTTGGAGGAGGTGAGCCTCTACTGCAATCAAAATATATTCATAAGGTTTGTACTATGGCAGACCAAAGATGGGCAAAAAGAATAGAAACTTCACTTAATGTTCCCTGGGATAATATAAAACCGGTATTGTATGATATGGATGAATGGATTATTGATATAAAGGATATAAATAGTGATATTTATAAGAGCTATACAAAAACAGACAATAAAAATATGATTGAAAATTTGTTGAAGCTCAGAAATAAAGTGCCAAAGGATAAGATTCATATAAGGATTCCTAAGATACCGGATTACAATACCGCATACGATATTGAAAAATCTGTAGAGTGGGTAAGAGAAAATATCGGAGTGGAGCCGGAAGTGTTTTCATACATAAAGACTATAAAGCGGTAATTAAATTGTAAGATTTAGAGCGTTTTTTATACTTACAGTATAATGACAAAAGTATTTTACTATGTTATTCTATCAATAAAGAAATTTGGGCAGATTGAGCTCGGAAAGGAAAAGACATGAGAACAATGAATCGTTTTGACTATTTAAATATTGAACGCTGTGATTACGCGCTCCTTAGTATGCCGTCTAGGAAGGGCTCTGTTTTAGTGCACTCATTGGAGATAGGTCAAGTACGAGAAAATTGTTTGTATAATTATAGGCACAGGTAGATACTATGCTAATATTAGATAAATGTTTTTGAGACCGCTTACTCTAAATGGGTAGGCGGTTTTTTTGATGTAAAGGAGAAGATATGGATAGAATTGAAATAAAAGGTAGAGTAAATACAGCCGTATGTTATGCAAAGGTTGTAGAGGATGAGGCAATAGAGCAAATCAGAAGGATGTGCGACTATATAATAACAGAAGGTTCAAAAATTCGTATAATGCCTGATGTTCATGCCGGAAAGGGATGCACTATAGGTACTACAATGACTATACAAGAAATGGCGGTTCCAAATATAGTCGGAGTGGATATAGGATGCGGAATGTACACGGTAAAACTTGGAAATGTTGAAATAGATTTTGAAAAGGTAGATGAGGCTACCAATTATATTCCATCAGGAATGAATGTATGGGAGGGCAGACAGGAGCACTTTGATTTAACAAAGTTAAACTGCTTCAGATATTTGAGGGATTCAAGAAGACTTGAGCGTTCACTTGGTACATTGGGAGGTGGAAATCACTTTATTGAGATTGATGAGGCAAGTGACGGATGCAAATACTTAATAGTACATTCAGGATCAAGAAATCTTGGAAAGCAGGTTGCACAGTATTATCAAAGATTGGCGGCAAACTTAGATAGAGGGTATGATACTTATTTTAAAAAAAGAGATGAGATAATAAGAACTTATAAGGAGCAGGGGAGAAAAAGTGAAATACAGGCTGCTCTAAAAGATCTTCATTGGAATGTATATGAGTCGGAAACAAGCATGCCTGATGACTTATGCTATGTTTCAGGAAAATATCTGGTGGAGTATTTAAATGATGTTGAGATTTGCCAAAATTTTGCAAAAAGAAATCGTGAGTTGATGGCAGAAATTATCTTAGAAAAAACCGGAATGAAGAATCTTGAGGCATTCCATACTATACACAACTATATTGATGTGAGTGAGATGATTTTACGAAAAGGTGCTATTGCCGCACATAGCGGTGAGAAGGTCTTGATTCCTATAAATATGAGAGATGGAAGTGTTTTGGCGGTTGGAAAGGGCAATCCTGACTGGAATTATTCAGCACCTCATGGAGCCGGAAGACTTATGTCAAGAACTGCCGCAAAGAATAATTTAAGTTTAGATGAGTACAAAGAGACAATGAAGGGAATCTATACCACTTCTATAAATGAAAGTACACTGGACGAGGCTCCAATGGCATATAAAAGACTTGAGGATATCATAGATGTTATAAAAGACTCTGTAGATATCATCGAGGTAATGAAACCAATTTATAATTTTAAGGCTTCTGAATAGTAAAGAGTAACTCTTTCCTATCCGGAAGCGGAAAGGAAGAGTTATGTTTATTTTTCCTACCATAGACTTGGTAGCTACAGGAAAAAATATTGTAAGACTTAGAGAAGAGTCAGGACTTAGTGTGAGAGAATTGCAGAATATATTCGGTTTTGCCACTCCGCAGGCGATTTACAAATGGCAACATGGAGCTGCAATGCCGACTATAGATAATTTGATAGTACTATCAGCGGTATTTCAGGTTTCTATGGATGAGATAATTATAGTAGAAACTAACACACAAATAAGTGCATAAGACCTAGGTATATACCGATTTTAATTGACTGTGTATATGTAAGATATTAGAATAGCTTAAAAGAGAGGTATATATGGGAATTGAAAAATCGAGTAGAAAAACAGAGATAGAGTTAACAAATATGTGCTTAATCTGCGACGGAAGCAAGGTTTTGGTTCAGGAAAAAACAGGAACCGGTGGTTTGGTATTTCCGGGAGGTCATGTGGAAGAAGATGAGTCACTGCTTGAGTCCGTTATCAGGGAGATGAAAGAGGAGACGGGACTTACTATTGAAAATCCTATAGCCTGCGGTTTTAAAGACTGGATACAGGAAGACGGAACAAGATATTTGGTGCTTTTATATAAGACTGATAAGTTTAGTGGAGAACTGAAGTCATCAAATGAAGGAAGAGTATTTTGGGTTGAAAGGTCAGAATTAGACAGTATAAATTTGATTTGGAATATGAAAGATTTGATGGAGATATTTGATTCTGACAGATACAGTGAGTTCTTTTTTAAAATTAAAAATGGGAAATATAAGGGAGAACTATTAGGCTAGAGTATAATGAAAACTGATTCGGGGATTTATCCGAGTCAGTTTTTTTGTAAAAATAATTGACAATATAATTATTTTATGTAATACTCTGTAAATGAGTTAGGACATGCTAACAAAGAGCGTTATAAACAATTAATTTTATTTTATATTCATGGAGGACATATGAAAAAAAGATATCTATCTATATTGGCACCTGCGGCATTTGCATTGATGATAACAGGTTGTGGAAAAGCAGCTGATACAGCGACAACAGCAGAGAGCAGTTCAGTACAGAGCGAAAGTAAGTCTGAGGTAAGCAAGGAGAGCAAGACTGATATCGGAAATGAGAACTATGTTTATGCAAAGATTAACATTCCATATGCTGATTACTACTATGGTGAGATAAATAATGTAGAGCCTGAAGCTAATCCTGAGAAGCTTACTGCAAAGCTTGATGCACCGGATGCGGCAGCGGATATCAGAAGTGACGGAAATTATGATGCTGTAAGCTCTGTAACAAATAAGAAAGCGGAGATGTTTGCAACAGCAGTATCGGAAGTTGTAGGTGAAGGTTCGACTATTTCAGGTGTTAAGGAAGTTAATGTTGCAATTTCAAAGTCACTGTATGAGGATGCAAAAAAGGCTATAGAGGAAAAGAAGGAGTCAACTAATCCTCTTCTTACATTTGTAGCTGAGATTACAGAGACTACAGATGAAACTCCATCAGAGTATAAAGTATTAAATTCAGACGGTACATTCTCAAAGACAGTTGGAAATACTGTTAAAAATGATTTAGAGTCAACAATTACAACTACTTCAAATTATGGAAACTATCAAATAGAAGTAAAGGATCTTGAACTTGAGATTGGTGATGTTCAGGGTGTTGTTTTTGAAACAAAAGAAGGCAAGAAGTATGGTATGGAGCATCTGGAAAATATTTGGCGTTCACCTGCAGAACTTGCATTTGCAGCGGCACCGTTTACGGAGAATCATGGAAATGCAGTATCATATATTCGTTATCAGGACTTGCCGGGTCAGACTATTTCTAAGATTACATACTTACTTAAGGATGCCGATGATATAGAGATAGATACAGATTTGTTCTGCAAGCTTTTGGCACCTGAGAACTACAGTGTTAAGGGTGATGAGAGCACTAATTACACCAAGGACGGTTCACAGATTAAGTTTGAAATAACATCAGATGACAGCAAGTACAGTATCGGAAGAATAGTTTCTAAGAAGAAAGATGTTGATATATCAAATGTAAAGGAAGAAAACGGTACATTGAATCTTCCAAAGGACCTTGTACCCGGCAAATATCAGTTTATATTTACAAATGATAAATATGCTGATTTAAATTTCACAGCTGTTATAAATTCAAATTTGAATGCAGAACAGTTCCACTTTGAGAACAATGCTCTTAAACTTGATGAAAATGAGGCAGGACTTACTGTAAAGGATTATATAAGTGCTATTACTTATGCAAAGGTGAATGATACAGAGTACAAGGGTGGAAAAGGTAGAAAGTTTGGAAAAGTTGCATTTAATGAAGATGGAAGTATAAATTTGGATGCCAAATACAGTTCAGACGGTAAGGACGAGCCTGTATTTGCAGATGCGGGAACATATACAGTAGTTCTTAAGGCTGACGGATATCCTGATTTAACAGTTGAGGTAACAAAGTAATGAGATTGGTCGCATGTCTTATTGTGGCATTGGCTTTTTTTGCCGCTTTAGAAAAACCTATAAAAAAACATGCAACATTTTTTTACATCGGAACAATTATAATAAGTATTCTTTCTATAATGGCACCTAAGAAAGGACTGCCTTTTATAGTTGATTACCTTGTAAAGAATATATTAACAAGAGGCACCTTAGCGGGTGCTCTCTTTATCCTGGTTATGGTGGCATCGGTGTGTCCACAGGCAAAAATGAGAGGCTTATTGCTACGTACAAGAGGTGAGATGGCGATTATAGCGGCATTATTTACTCTTACTCATAATATTGCCTATGGGCAGTACTACTTTGTAAAACTCTTTACAAATATATCCGAACTGGATACGGTAAGAATATTTGCTGCAGTACTTTCACTGATAATGATAATACTTTTGATTCCATTGACTATTACATCTTTTATGGTTATCAGAAGAAAAATGAATCCTAAGAAATGGAAATCACTGCAAAAGCTTTCATATGTTTTTTATGGATTGTTGTTTATGCACATAGCATTGATATTCAGCATATCTATATTGAAAGGGCACTTGGATACACTTATTGATTTAACGGTTTATTCACTTATATACATAGTTTATCTTATTATAAGGGCTAAGAAGCATAAAAAACAAAGAGTTATAAGTGTAGTTTTTGCTGTAGCGGTTTGTAGTGTGTATGCAGCTCTTGCTGTATTTGGATTTAGAGCGGCAAGAAGTTATGAAGCGGAAGAAAAAGAAGAAGAGACTACCGTTTCATCGGAGACAACTCTGTCATCAGAAATTACATGTAAAGATGGTACATATGAAGGTAGTGCTACAGGATACAGCGGTAAGATGACTGTAGCCGTAACTATTTCATGCGGAGAAATCACGGAGATAAAGATAGTTGATACAGGAGATGATGAGGAGTATTTAATAGATGCAAGGGATGTGATTCCTGAAATTATAGAAAAAACAATCCACACAAGTAGATTCTGTAAGCGGTGCTACACATAGTTCAAAAGCAATAATCAAAGCAACCGGAAAAGCACTTGAAAGTGCAAGGGGTGAATAAATTTGGAGGCTGTCGGGAAATACTGAATTTTAATCCCTACAGAACAAAATAGAAATATCCTGACAAATACAAGGCATTTTGGCTTTGCGACTTTGTCAGGATATTTTACTTTTCTATAATACTGTCTATTTTAGGGCATAAAACTCCCTTGGCTGAAATTTTGCTTTTGCATTTTTTACTATGCTGTTTTCTCCTGTAGTTTTTCTTCAAATTTCTTTAGTTTGGCATAGAGAAAACGATGATATTTATTTATATTTCTTCCTATTGCAAAAGCATAAATTCTTTATAAACCTTATCTGAAGTACGATAGTTAAAACGTCGGAAATCTTCATTCTCTTTAATATCTCCAAAATGACCTTCTGTTTGAATAGAGCGTATCTGTCGTTTCAGAATGCCTTTTTCACTCTGTATGTTAGCATGTGACTTCTCTCGAAGCTCTTCCCATACTTCATTGATTTTCATTACTTTGTTCTTATCAATATCTTTATCAGGATTATATTTGTATAAGCATTTAGGCTTATGTTCACATCCACTACAGTCTGAACATCCATATACCTCATATGTTTGTGTATAACCATTCTGTTCTTTCTTTTCTGTGTTGATATGTCTCAGTTCACGACCGTCATGGCAGATATAGACTTGCTCATCCTCAAATACCATTGTCTTCATGTTGTAGTATTTACCTATATCTTTACTGTATGCTCTTGTTTTTCGTTTTTCATGATCCTGTAGTTTTATATAGCTTTCTATCTTATTTCCTTTTAGATATAAGAGATTTTTCTCACTACAATAACCGCTGTCTGCCGTCACTTCTTCAAGTACTTCTCCAAATGCTTCCTTATGTTTTTTAAGAACAGGAATTAATGTATTATAATCTGTACGATCATTACTTACATAGCTATGTACAATAAAATAATTCTCTACTGCTATCTGTACATTGTATGCCGGCTTTAGCTGCCCATTCAGCATATGATCTTCCTTCATTCGCATAAAGTTGCTTCCAAATCAGTTTTTGAATAGCTGTTTCTATCTTTCCCCATAATTTCAAAGCATTCTTTATAGCTCATTAATCGCTGTCCACAATGTTCAAGTTCTTCATAAAGTTGTTGAAGTTTTGGCTTTCTCTTACCCTTTCCGTTAACAAATACAATACCTTCTCCGTCAGCAATAGTCATAAGGTTTTTCTGAAGCTTAAGTATTTCAATAGGCGAGAAGTTATCAATCTCTATAATACGGTTATTAGATAACTTTTTATGTTTTGTAATCTTTCTTTTTCTATTCTTTTCAATAACATCTCTAACTTTATCAATCCCGTCAATCACAAACATTTGTGCATTTCCAAGCTCGTACTTCTCACCAAATCCGTTATCTTGTAAAAAAGAATTATAGCTTGAATAAAGCTTATCAATATAATCCAGCAGACCTGCAAGATGATAATTAATGCTTCCACGCCATACAAAAGTATAACGATTAGCATTGGCTTCTATTTTCGTTCCATCAATAAACAATTCTTTTAATGTTACAAATCCTTCTTTTTGTAATCGTCTCATAAACTGATAGTTTAAGTCATCAAGGATATCTGAAGTAAGTTTCTTACTTTTAAATTCATAAAAAGCATCTCTTTTAGGCTTCCTCCCTTGAGTAAGCCAGATAAAAGCAATATCTCTTTCACATAAATCCACAATACGATCAATAGAGCGTATTCCTCGCATATTTGCATAAGTAATAACTGCATACATCATAATTGGATTGTACCCTGTTCTGCCCTTATCCGAACAATTGGCTAACAGTCCGGAAAAATCTAAATCCTCCATAACTTTTTTTAGGGTATAGACTGGATCGTCATCGGGTAAACTCAATTCATAGAAGCTAAAGTTGATTTTCTGTTGACCTATTTCAAAAAAGTCGTTATAATAATTAACTGTGAGCATAGTTACATTATAACATGTAACGGAGAAAGATGGTTATCGTTAGCCATCTTTTTTTATGTAAAAACTTAGGGAGGAGCGACTCATTTTGAGTTACTCCTCCCTCTTTTATGACTGCCATTTCCCGACAGCCCCTTTTTTGTAAGAAAATAGTTAAAAAGATTACAACAATATAGAGATATATTATAAAAATCTTAAGATGTTAATATAAAATTTATTATTAATATATTGTAAAATGTTGTGATATTTTATACATTATAGTATACTTTATATAAGTTATTCAACAAAAGACCGGCAAGACGTACATGAATACAGGAGGAGTGGCTATGAATAGTATACGTAAATTGAGGCTACACAGGGGAATGACACAAAAAGAGTTTGGTGAGATTATAGGAGTAAAACAGCAAACGGTATGTAAGTACGAAAGTAAGAATTCAAATATAAGTCTGAGTGTATTAAAAAAGATAAGTGCTGAATTTGATATACCGGTGGAAGAGCTGTTTGGAGACAAGATAGATAATTACATCAAATCCGGTAATAGAAAAAATGCAAGCAATGAAATCAAGGCTAATATAATAGCCAGAGTAAAAAAGCTAAACAGCGCTAAACTGAAAAAACTATTGGAATTTCTATCGGCTTTGGATGAAGGAGCGTAGATTAAAGCTTTTATATTATTCACTGCAAACCTTTGTATATTAAAAGGTAAGATCGATAAGGAATATAATAATGTGGTATTTTGAAAAATATAATTTGTTGAATAATCTTAGAAAAAAATCTTATTATTAAAAAAACGTGTTACATGATATGTACACGTTTTTTTGATACTGTTATTCGTTAAATATTAAGTTTTATTGATGCAGTGTAAAAATTTATAATAATTTTTATGTCAACATTACCACGGTTTTATTGTGAATGTGCATAGCAATCAAACCAAAGAATTAGTCAACTTGCTAAAGTTAATTCAAATACAACGGAACGTGGTACGAGGTATTGTCAACAAAGTGATAGTTAGTATAATAGAAGCATCAAACTTTTTACATGATGTTTGGTTTGATATCTTTTTTTCTTATAGAAAGCAAGCTTTCTAATCTATAAATTCTAAAAAAATTCAATAAAATTCTAAACGTCATGAATTTGTCGGTGCACCGATCGTCTTTTTCCTAAGAATAGCCGGATATCAAATAATATATTTTATCCGGCTATATACTTAAGACTTCTAAAAATTTAATTCTACAAAAAAATTCTAAGGTTATAGAATCAAAAATAATTCTCTGATATAATAAAGGGGTATAATATGCAAGAAAAAGATATAACTCAAAAGATGCTTGAGAGGTATAATGATGTTTTTTCCGATATTGTAAATGTATTGTTGTTTAATGGGAATAAAGTGGTAATGGAAGAATCGCTACTTGATACCGAGACTGACAGTATATTAAAAATAGACGGAAGGGTACGATTTCAAGATAGAGATGTTGCAAAATATTGGAACAGCAATCAGATTAATATAGCTTTGTTTGGACTTGAGAATCAGACGAATCTGGATAGATTAATGCCACTCAGAGTTATTGGATATGATGGATTAGAGTATACAAGGCAGGCTAGAACTGAATTCAGAAATAAAGGCAAATATCCGGTGATTACTTTGGTATTATATTTGGGATATGAAAAAAGATGGTTATGCCCAAGAAGCTTGTTTGAAGTATTGAATATAGATGATAAATTAAAGCCGTACGTAAGTGATTATAAAATAAATTTATTTGAAATAGCGTATCTTGAAAGAGAAATGATAGATTCGTTTACAAGTGATTTTTGGATACTCGCAGATTACTTGTATCAAATGCGCGTAAATAAAGAGTACATTGCAGATAAGAAGTCTATAGGACATATAGAAGAATTGTTACTGCTTATGTCTGCAATGACAGGAGATAGAAGATTTGAAGAAATAATAGATGAAGCCAATGATAAGGAGGTTGTAAATATGTGTGAAGTGTTGGATATTGTTGAGTCCAGAGGAATAGAAAAAGGAATAGAAAAGGGAATAGAAAAAGGCAGAGAACAAGGAATAGAACAAGGGGCAGATTTAATAAGCAGATTAAATACTATATTGGCCAAGGAAGGTGATTTGGAAAAAATAATAAAAGCCAATACTGATAAGGAGTATCGTAATGAGCTTTTTGAGAAAAATATAATTTGTTGAATAATATTAGAAAATAAATCAGTAGTGATTAAAAACGTGCAGTATAATATATGCACGTTTTTTTATGCTGTTGTTTGTTAAATATTAAGTTTTATTAATGCAGTGTAAAAATTTACAATAATTTTTATGTCAACATTACCACGGTTTTATTGTGAATGTGCATAGCAATCAAAACCAAAGAATTAGTCAACTTGCTAAAGTTAATTCAAATACAACGGAACGTGGTACGAGGTATTGTCAACAAAGTGATAGTTAGTATAATAGAAGCATCAAACTTTTTACATGATGTTTGGTTTGATATCTTTTTCTTATAGAAAGCAAGCTTTCTAATCTATAAATTCTAAAAAAATTCAAAAATTCTAAACATCATGAATTTGTCGGTGCACCGATTGTTTTTCCCTACATATAGCCGGATATAATGAAATTTTTATATCCGCTATATATTTAAGATTTTAAAATCAAATTCTACAAACTTCTAAAGATAATAGAATCAAAAATAATTCTCTGATATAATAAAGGAGCAGGTTATGCAAGAAAAAGATATAACTCAAAAAGATGCTTGAAAGATATGATGATATTTTTTCCGATATAGTAAATGTATTATTGTTTAATGGTAAGAGGGGAGTATCAGAAGATTCACTGCTTATGTCTGCAATGACAGAAGATAAAAGGTTTGAAGAAATAATAGATGAAGTAAATGAGAAGGAGGTCGTGAATATGTGTGAAGTATTGGATATTGTCGAGTCTAGAGGGATAGAAAAAGGAAGAGAAGAAGGAGCTGATTTAATAAGCAGACTGAACATAATATTGGCTAAGGAAGGTGATTTGGATACAATAATAAAAGCTAATACAGATAAGGAGTATCGAAATGAGCTTTTACGAAAGTATGATCTTCTTTAAAACTTTTAAATTACTTTAAATAGATAAAAAAAGTATCTTGATGGGTTGATTTTCAACTCATCTTTTTTTATTTCAAATTTTTAATTATTATTAAATTATTAAGATACCCTATAAAAATCGTAAGTTCATTTTTACAAATGAAACATTGTACAATCATAGTGTTAAGAAAACCGGTTGGAACTGTGAAAAATAATATCTAAATATCTTTAAAGTTTTAAACTAAAAATTCAATTGTTATGGAGGATTGTTTATGAAAAGAGCAATAATATATGCAAGTATTTTAGCTATGAGTGTTTTAGCTGTAGGTTGCGGTAAGGGCAGTGATAAAGCTGATAATAAGGAGAGCAGTAGTGTTGCGGTTGAAACATCGAAGGAAGAAACCACTGAAGAGACCACAAAGGCTGAGAGTAAGGTAAATGAAGAAGATTTGAAAGTTCCCGGATATGCACTTGGTGAGATTCCGGAAATCCCGGTTGTGGTTTTGCCATCTCTTGGTGTAGAGGAAGATGATAATGCAAAGATAAAGCTTGATGCAACAAAGGCTCTGGCCTCGGCTAAGGGTATTACAGTAACACCTGTAAAGGTAGAAAACGATCAAATTATCAGGGGTGCAAGTACAGCTCAATTGGGAGAAAACGGTTCGGGACAGTATAGTGGCGAAAGCATGACTGTTCAAACTGATGGTGACGGTTCAGGACAGTTTTCCGATGCTGAGAAAGGTATTACAATACAAAGAGAAACTGACGGTTCAGGGCAGTATTCAGATATAAATAAAGGAATTACCCTTCAGGTCAATGCTGACGGCTCCGGAACATATACAGATAACCGTTACGGAATGAGCCTTATAGTCGAGGCTGATGGTACAGGTATGTACACAAACAGTCAGAACAGTGTAAATATAACTGTAGATGAGGAAGAAGCAATATATACTGAAGGAAATATTACAATAGAGTTAAGAAAAGACGGTTCAGGAAGTTATGCAGATAGAGGAAAAGGACTTGAGATAGAAAATAACGGAAAAGGTAAAGCTGTTATTACGTATAAGGGTGAAGAGAAAGAAGTCGATGTAAAGCCTTTAGTTTACTCATATAAATTACCATTACTAAGATCGGTTCCGGCAGTTCCTGCAATAGAGGCGAACAGTATAATGATCACTTTAGATTCAGGGGTATTATTTGATGTTGATAAATATGACATAAGACCTGAGGCTAAAGAGACTTTAAACGATCTTGCAAAGATTTTGACAGAGGCAAATATAACCGACTTTGAAATAGACGGACATACTGATTCTGATGCGGATGATGCACATAATCAGACTCTTTCAGAGAACCGTGCAAACTCTGTAAAGAGTTATTTACAGTCTGTGGGTGTAACAGCAAATATTACTACAAACGGTTACGGAGAGAGTAGACCGGTAGCAACTAATGAGACAGCTGAAGGAAAACAGTTAAATCGTCGTGTAGAGATAATTATACCGGTACTTTAATATTTATTAAGGCATGTGAGAAAATCATATGCCTCATTTTCTTGTCCGGCTTTTAAAAATCTAAGAACTGAGTCAAAGGTATTTTTATAGTACAGCATTTCAGATAAGATATGAGTATAAATAAAAGATTTTGGAGGTTGTGATGAAGCATATTGTAGTTGATTTGGAGATGAACGGTGTAGGAAAAGAATATAAAAATCTAGGATGTAATATGGAGACTATTGAAATAGGTGCTATAATGTTAGATGACAACTTTCAGGAGATATCATCATTTAGGACATATGTAAAACCTGAGTACAATACAAGAGTTACATCAGTGGTAAGTAAACTGACAGGTATCAACTATAACATGCTTATAAATGCGCCTAAGTTTAATGAAGCATTAAAAATGTTTTCAAACTGGTGCATTGGAGTGGATGATGATATAAAGATATATGCATGGAGTACAAATGACTACAAGCAGGTTTCATTAAGTCTCGCACTTGATATAGCCGGTATTGATTTTCTTGGCAGAGAGCACAGTGCACTTGATAATGCAAGAAATACCGCAAAACTTTTTCATGTTTTTAAAGATAGGGAAATGTTTGATATTACACTAAGCAAGATAGCTGAAGCTATGAAACCTACAGAATTCGGTACTTCTCTTGGAAGCCTCTTTGATTTCTCAGGGTTTGAGGTTGCATAAAATATTATAAGGAGAATAATTCTATGAGTACCTGGATGGAAAAATGGAAAGAGATAAAAGAAAAATTTGATTGCCCAATGGAATTGGAGTCTTATTTTAGAGAAAAGAAAATAGGTGGGATGACGGTGGACATCTTAGATATCGGAAGTATAAATATTTCTTCAGGAAAGATAATAACTTGTGATCCGTTTATAGACTTAGAGGATGCATCTTCCTATATACAGAGAGTGCCGGTGGGAGTATATAAGACAAAAATCTGTGTAGTACCAAGTGAAGAGTGGGGAGACAGATATGCATGTGTCAAGGTGGAAATAAATGAGAATTTGCCAAAGCGCTATGAACTTGCAATGGTTGGAAGTGAGGATATAGAAAGCGAAATTGAGGAAGGTGAATACTACGGATTTGGAGTAGATGCCGGTATGGGTTGTATCGCCGATGAAAAGGGACAGAAGGCATTTAAAGATTTCTGGGAAGATAGAAGAAGTAAGGATAATAGTATCGATCCATACAATAACCTATTTTGTGAGCTGCTTGAAGAAAATGCCGCGGCTTATCCAAAGTATCAGATGGAGTATGGAGATTGGCTAAACTTTAGAATACCTGATACTGATGAAAATATTTTGATATTTGCTTCCGGATGGGGAGACGGATATTATCCGACATATTTCGGATATGATGAGAATAATGATATTTGCGGTATCTATATTCAATTTTTTGATATAGAAGAATCATATAAGGACTGAGCACTGTAAAAGACGGATTTTAATGCCGCCTACAGGTCTGAAACCTGATACAAGTTTTCTTGTAAGAGGATTCAGACCTTTTTGCGACCGAAGAAGGATGGAAAAATGGAATTAAAGGAGCTGTTAGATTATATAAAAGAAAAACATAATATTAAAGAGTCCGACAGATGGGACAGCTCTATAACTATGTCAAGGCTGTGCCATCCTTTAACGGGAAAGATGATAGCGCTTCTTATAAAGGAGTGGAATTCCGATACCGGAAGATGGGCAGAACATTGTGATTTGAAATATGAAGCAAGTTTATTTGATAGGATGAAAGAGTATATAGTTGATCCTTTGCGTATGCACGGAAGTAGCTGGATAGGCATATCATTTAATGATAAAACTGATAGAGATCATATATTTGAATTATTTGATAAGGCAGTGTTACATGGGAATCCGCCTAAAGACATAGCTTTATCAGATACCGGTAAAAGTAATTCTGTATATACGGATACGCTTTTACCGTTTGCAAAAGGAAGTGATTTTCTAAAGAAAAAGGAGTATATTCCGGAGAAAATTACTGAAATGAGAAAACTATATAGATATGATGATTATTCCGGACAATTAAGGGCTAAAAACTTCTATAGGCAGGCCAAGTTTATGGAAGATTATGAGGATGATTATCATGGGCAGGTATGTGATATTTCGGGTTATTTTACCACATATCATGATTTGAGCGATAAACAATTGAGGGCTTATTTTACATGGAGAACTGAAGTTAGGAATGGCGCATATAACAAAACCTTTACATCCTTTATTTACCTATATATCTATGAGCTTCTTTGCGGTATAGGCAGTTCTTCATCTGTTGAGAGTTTGAACAAACTTAAAGAGTTTGAAGGAAAATTTATAGAAGGCGGTTTTTTAGAAGATAATACGCAGATAAAAAGGAATTTACATAGATGGTATTTGGAGTATTCACTTGTTAAAGCTTTTCCGGTGGATGAGGTAAAAAAATATATTGATAAAGAGATATTAGACAGAGATCATGCACTTGAAATTTTGAAAAAATCCGGAAATTATGATGATATAGAAGTATTTGAGGCAATAAGTTTTTTTCGCAGGTAAGAGATTCTTAAATTCTGTAAGTTTAAAAAAAGAAAGAGAGAAAAAGTATAATTATATATGCCTATGTGTGGAAATATATTTTAAAGACCGGAAATATTGACGGCAAAAGTATATTTACACATTGCTTTGGGAGGTTGCAAAACAGAAGCATATATCCGTTATTGAATGCCGTTTATTGGAATGATAAAGCAATCCCGGATATCGACTATATAGTAAACGGAGTGAGGTCTTATCATTGTAAATCCGGTAGGTGGAAGGAGAAGTCTTATATAAGGGCATATTTTAATAGAAAGAAACTTACGTATATAGTTCATGAAATTGACAGATTGATCAGAGATGAATTTAGGCTTGGATATTACTTGAAACCAAGTATGGAAGATACACGGATTGCTCCATATATTAAAGATGCTTTTGACAAGGCTATTAAAGAGATAAAGCATAATGAAAGAAACCGAATAAATATAGACTTTTCAGCATTAAAAAAGATTCGAAATGATGCAGAAATTACAAAGACAAGTTTGCTTGTAGACGAAGATACAAATATAGATGAAAAGGCTGATATACAAGAAACTATAGAAAAGCATTGTATAAATTATAATGACGGTAATAAGAGTAAAAACAGAAAAACTCAGATTCTGATAAAATATCTGAGATATCAGACGATATAAATTTAAAGATTTTAAAAATATATTATTGCAGGAAAAGATTATAAACAGCTGATAAAGTCGAATAATCTGTTTACATCAATTATTACAGACAATATCAATGAGACTTTCTTTGAAGATATAGGCGACAATATATTGGAATGTGAAGGCGATGAAATATATTTGGTAGAGGATTACAGAGAAGATATTTTGGATATTATAGGAGAGATATATGAATGAAGATAAAAGGGTACCTAAGAGAATTGCTCAAACCTTGATAAATTCATTAAAGGGAGGAGTGGTTCCAAGAACAGGTTTGCCATATATTACGGTTGGCAGAAAAAATGAGATAGAGGCATTGCTGCATGATGTGGATATAGTGGCAGAAGGTGGTGCTTCATTTAGATTTATTGTAGGTAAATACGGTAGCGGAAAGAGTTTTTTATTACAGACCATAAGAAATTATGTGATGGATAAGGGCTTTATAGTAGCGGATGCGGATCTTTCACCGGAAAGAAGACTCCAGGGAACAAAAGGACAAGGGCTTGCCACGTATAGAGAGCTTATAGGAAATCTGTCTACAAAAACAAAGCCTGAAGGTGGAGCAATAACATTACTTTTAGACAGATGGATAAATAATATTCAGACGGATTGTATAGAAAAACGTGGAGTATTAACGGGAAGTGAAGAACTTTTAAATGAGGTAGATAAAAAAATATATACTGTAACAGCCGGACTTTCAGAGATGGTTCACGGATTTGAGTTCGGCTCACTACTGTCTAAATACTATCATGCCTATATAGACGGGGATGATGAAACAAAGATGAAAATTGTTCGTTGGTTTAGAGGCGAATACAGCAGAAAGACAGATGCAAAGGAAGCGCTTGGAGTCAATATAATTATCACAGATGAGGACTGGTATGAGTATTTAAAGTTGTTTGCTATGTTTTTCAGACTTGCGGGCTATAGCGGAATGATGGTTATGGTAGATGAACTTGTAAATATATATAAGATACCTAATGCTGTTACCAGACAATATAATTATGAAAAGATGCTTACAATGTATAATGACACATTGCAGGGTAAGGCAAAATATCTCGGAATTATAATGGGTGCAACGCCACAGACATTGGAAGATAAGAGAAGGGGAATATACAGCTATGAGGCTCTTCGTTCAAGACTCTCGGAAGGCAAATTTTCAAAGCCCGGTATGAGAGATCTGCTCTCGCCTGTGATAAGGCTTGAAGCACTGACTCCGGAGGAGATGCTTGTATTATGTGAAAAGCTCTCAGATATGCATGCCGGACTCTATGGCTATAATAGGAAACTAAGTGATATAGATCTGGGAGATTTTATAAAACTTGAGTATTCCAGAATAGGAGCAGCAGAAAACATTACTCCAAGAGAAGTGATAAGGGATTTTATTGAGCTTTTGGATCTTATATATCAAAATCCGGATTTGAAAATAAATGAACTTTTGGAATCTTCCGATTTCTCTTTTGCGAAGTCGGAGGCGGTATCAGATAATACCGATGAAAATTTTGTGGAGTTTACATTATGAACACGTATGAAAGATATGCCCCTTTTATAAGGGAGTATATTTATAATTCGGGATGGGAGATGCTTAGAGGTGTGCAAAATGCCGCTGCAGATGTTTTATTTAATACTGATGAAAACCTGCTTTTAACAGCATCTACAGCTTCGGGAAAAACAGAGGCGGCATTCTTTCCGATATTGACTTTGCTTGAGGAAAATCCTTCAAGCAGTGTGGGAGTACTTTATATAGCACCGCTAAAAGCTCTTATAAATGACCAGTTTTCAAGGCTGAATTTTATATGTGAAGAAGAGAATATTAAGGTGACAAGATGGCATGGCGATGTGACTCAGACCGGTAAGAGGAAACTGTTAAAAAGACCTTCGGGTATTTTACAGATAACACCTGAATCATTGGAATCATTGATGATAAATAAGCATATGGAAATATCATCGCTTTTTCATGATCTAAGATTTATAGTGATTGATGAAATACACTCTTTGCTTAGAGCAGACAGAGGTTTACAGACATTTTGCCTTATAGAAAGGCTTTGTAAGATGGCAGGATGTAATCCGAGAAGAGTGGGGCTTTCCGCTACTATAGGAAATCCGAAGCTTGCCGGTGATTTTCTTTCATCCGGAAGTAAGAGAAAAACATTGATACCTGAGTTTGACAGAGGTAAGGAAACCTGGAGATTATCAATGGAACATTTCTTCAATACAGAGCCGCAAGCTGCCTGTTATGAGGATACAGCAAAGGAGATAAATACCGGATACGCACCGAAAGGTGCAAATCCGGGACTTGCATATATATTTGAACATACAAAGGCAAAAAAGTGCCTCGTATTTACAAACTCAAGAGAAGAATGTGAGATTGTATGCCAACAGCTTAGACAATACTGTGAAGCAAATCATGAATCCGACAGGTTTTTAATACATCACGGCAATCTCTCCGCATCATATAGAGAGAGTGCGGAAGAGGAGATGAAGGATGACGATTCCTTGATATCGATATGTGCTACTGCGACACTTGAATTGGGAATTGATATCGGAAGACTTGAGAGAGCATTTCAAATAGATGCTCCTTTTACCGTATCAGGATTTTTACAAAGACTCGGAAGAACCGGAAGGAGAGGGGCACCTTCGGAAATGTGGTTTGTTATGAGGGAGGATCATCCTGAGCCTAGGGCAATGATGCCTGAGATGATACCATGGTATCTTATACAGGGAATAGCTTTGGTACAGCTATATGTGGAAGAAAGATTTGTTGAGCCTCCAAGACTTGACAGGCTTCCATACAGTTTGCTCTACCATCAAACAATGAGCACATTGGCTTCAATTGGAGAAATGACACCTGCCGAGCTGGCAAGCAGAGTCCTTAGTCTGTCGGCCTTCAGAAGAATAAGTCAGGATGATTTTAGGCTTTTATTGCTTCATTTGCTGAAAACAGATCATATAAACAGGACTGAAAACGGCGGACTTATAGTGGGGATTTTTGGTGAAAGAGTGGTAAATAACTATAAATTTTATGCTGTTTTTCAGGAGAACATAGAATATTCCGTACGAACAGAGTCACAAGAACTTGGAACTGTTGTGAGACCGCCGGAAAGAGGGGGTAAGGTTGCAATTGCAGGCAGAGTGTGGATTGTGGAGGAAGTAGATCATAAAAGAAGAGCTATATATGTAAGTTTGGTAAAGGGAAATATTCCGGCTTATTTTGGAGATGTGGCAGGAGATATACACACACATGTATTGGAGAAGATGAAAGAAGTACTCAGCTCATCAGATACATATATGTACCTGATGAGTCATGGTAGAGGCAGACTGGCACAAGCCAGAGATTGCTTTAAAAAGGCTGAGCTGCTAAATAAGCCGCTTATACATCTTGGAGGGAATATGTGGGCTTTATTTCCATGGCTTGGAAGCTATGCATTTTTGGCGCTTGAGAGATTTTTAAAAGTGCATTGCGCAAAAGAAATCGGACTTAAAGGTTTAAATCCTTCAAGGCCGTATTTTATACAATTTACTATGAATGTAAGTGAAAAAGAATTTTATAAGACAGTAAGTGAAAAAGCGTCCGGTGAAATAGATCCTATGTCTTTGGTTTATGATAAGGAAGTGCCTGTATTTGAAAAATATGATGAATTTGTACCGGAAGAACTTGTAAGAAAGGGTTTTGCCTATGGAGTACTGGATATAGAGGGGATGAGAGAGCGTGTAACCGGTTGGAAGGATAAATTATCATAGTAATACATTTTCTGATAATTGAAGATAAATATAATTTATGGCTTTTAATATAAAAAAATGTTATCTTAATATAAAGTAAAAAAGGTGGATATAATCATGATTAAAGCGGTTTTATTTGATATGGACGGTTTGATGTTTGATACGGAAAGACTGTATGGAAAGCTTGGCAAAATGCGGCCATATTACAGGGGTGCAGAATTAGCGATGAAGCTATACTTAAGATAAAGGGTGCAAACAGAACTTTGGTATATGAGATTTTAAGAGCTGATGCAGGCGATGAATTTGATATAGAAAAGGGGAGAGATGCCAGAGAGGAGTATATTGTTTCTCATATAAGAGAGCATGGACTTACAAAGAAAAAGGGACTTGATAATTTGCTTAAATATTTGAAGAAAAACAATATTAAGTCCTGTCTTGCCACGTCTACTAAGAGAGAAGTAGCGATAAAGTATCTTAAAATGGCAAATGTATATGACTATTTTGATGATTTCACATGTGGTGATGAGATAGAAAACGGTAAGCCGGCACCGGACATATTTTTAAAAGCGGCAGATAAGGTAAAAACAGATATAGGACAAAGTCTGGTACTGGAAGACTCTATAAATGGGTTAAATGCCGGAATTGCAGCGGGTGCAAGAGTCATAATGGTTCCTGATACAATAGAACCTACAGATGAGATAAGAGCAAAAGTTGATGATATAAAGGCTGACCTTGATGAAGTAATAGATTGGATAAGCAAGGAAAATAAGGGAATAGAAGTATAATATGAAAGATAGGAAAATAAATATCCAATATATTTTATTGCAAGGGCTATATTGGATGATGTTTTGCCCAAGTGCCGGGTTTATTGCGTTTTATTTACAAGGTAACGGATTTGGCAATAGTATGATAGGTGTTATTACAGCTGTATTTTGTTTGGTCGCAGTAATATTACAACCCATGGCTGGAAATTTATGTGACAGGATAAAAATTCTGACATGGAAAAGAATGATTATCTTATTGGGATTACCATATATACTTATATGTATTATGTTGCTTTTTGTAAAAGACGGTTGGCTGATTGCAGTTCTTTTCGGCTCAATGTATATTATAGCAAGTATATATTTGCCGATGATAAATACGGCACTGTTTGCATATGAGAGGGAAGGGGTAAAACTTAATTTCGGTGTTGCCAGAGGTATGGGTTCCGCTATGTATGCAATTATGGCACTAATTATCGGTAATATGGCAGTTAGATTCGGGACAAAAATAATACCTGCTTCGGGCCTTATAGTAATGGTTTTATTACTATGTGTTGTAAGCACGATGCCACCTACAAAGAAATCTGTATTGGAGAGTGAAGAGTATAAGCAAACAAATGTAATCAGTTTTATAAGAAAATATCCGTATTTTTCTATAATGCTTTTGGCAGTGCTTTTTATTTTCTTCTCACACAATATTATAGGAACATATCTTTTGCAAATTGTACAGTATCTAGGTGGTAACAGCAGTAATCTCGGAACAGCAATGTTTATTCAGGCAGTAGTGGAGATTCCTGTTTTGTTTACATTTTCCTTTATTATGAAGAAAATAAAAGTTGGAAATCTCATGATTGTTGCATGTGCGGGATATATATTAAGAGCGGTACTTTATTTGCTTCAACTAATATCGAAATGATATATATTACTCAGCTTTCGCAGATATGCAGCTTTGCAATAATAGCTGCAGCATCAGTATATTTTACAGGGACGGCAGTAAGAGAAGAAGATCATGCAACCGGACAGGCGTTTATGACAGGAATGATGTCGGCCGGTACAGTGCTCGGTTCATTATTTGGTGGAGCAATACTTGACTATGTGGGGATGAGAGCGCTTTTGAGTGTAAATATCTTGCTTAGTGTTATAGGAACTGGGATAGCGATATGGTCGGTGAGAATGATCAGAGTTAATAAAAATTTCAGTCAAGTATAAAAATAATAGAGTAAAGTTAGGTAGTAAAAGTATTGTATACTTGCTTATAATACTAAACAAATTAAAATAATTATGAAAGGGGGTAAACTTGGAAATTTCAGTTTTGATGTCTGTTTATATAAAGGAAAGGCCGGAGTTCCTAGAAAGAGCATTGGAAAGTATATTAAACCAGACTCTAAAGCCAAAAGAATTGGTATTGGTAAAAGATGGAGTACTTACAAGGGAACTTGAAATTATACTGTATGAAGAAAGAAAAAAGTTTGAGAAAAATAGTATAAATTTTATCTGTGTACAGTTGAAAAAGAATATGGGTTTGGGAATAGCACTACAAAAAGGACTGGAAAAATGTAGTTGTGATTATGTTGCAAGGATGGACAGTGATGATATAGCGGTAAGAGATAGATTTGAAGCTCAAGCTGAATACATGAAAAGAAATACTGATGTATCAGTGGTAGGTGGATATATATCTGAGTTTGTCGAGGAAGGTAAGTCTTTAAGAACAAAAATAATGCCTTTAAATCAAGATGAACTTTATAAGTACGGAAAATACAGAAATCCTTTAAATCATATGACAGTTCTCTTTAAGAAAAAAGACGTATTGGAAGTGGGCGGATATCAGCCAATGACGGGATTGGAAGACTATTATCTATGGAGCAGAATGCTTGCAAAAAAATATAGAATTGCCAATATAGATAAAGTTTTGGTAAATGCAAGGCTTGGGGATTTTTCAAATAGAAGAGGTGGTTTGAGATATTTTCTCACATATTTCAGATTAAGAAAAATTCAAAATAAGCTTCATTATACAAATATACCGGAATTTATAATAGGAATAATGTTTACTGCTTTAATAACTTTGGTGCCAAATAACATAAGGAGTGGATTGTACAGAGTGCTTAGAAAGAAAACATATATTCTATAAGTCTATTATGTATTTAATTTCAATATCTATAAATTTGAAATATTTCATTTGAAATGATAAAATAGTCTGAGCAAACAGATTTCAGTAAAATGAGGGGTTATGAAAGTTGTATTATTAGCAGGTGGACTTGGAACAAGAATTTCCGAGGAAAGCCATTTGAAACCGAAGCCAATGATTGAGATTGGCAGTCAGCCGATTTTATGGCATATTATGAAGTATTATTCAACATTTGGAATTAATGAATTTGTTATTTTGGCAGGATATAAGCAGAACAAGATAAAAGAGTATTTTGCAAATTATTTTGTATATAACTCTGATGTTACATTTGATATGAAGCATAATAAGATGGAAGTACACAGAAGAAATGCGGAAGACTGGAAAGTCACAGTACTGGATACAGGCCTTAATACCATGACAGGTGGAAGAATTTTGAGAGCAAAGGAACATTTGAAGGATGAGCCTTTTATGCTTACATATGGTGACGGAGTTGCAGATGTTGATATAGATGCTCTTCTTAAGTTCCACAAAAGTCATGGAAAGACAGCTACAATAACCACGGTAAGCCTTGCCCAGCAAAAAGGTGTGCTGCAAAAAGATGAATCAGGGCTTATTACATCGTTCAGAGAAAAGAGTGAGGATGATTCAGCTATTATAAATGGCGGATTTATGGTGCTGAATCCGAATATATTCGATTATATTACAGAGGGAGACGCTACGATATTTGAGCAAAAGCCTATGCTAAATCTTGCAAAGGATGGCGAACTCATGGGATTTGAACATGACGGCTTCTGGCAATGTATGGATACACAAAGAGAAAAAGAAAAGCTGGAAAGTCTGTGGGCAAGCGGAAAGGCTCCATGGATGAGGTGGACTGAATAAATGAATTTTGAAGAGTTAAAAAAGTTTTATGGTGGAAAGAGAGTGCTTCTCACAGGGCACACAGGTTTTAAAGGTTCTTGGCTTTCTAAGATACTTATAATGTGTGGTGCAAACCTTACCGGTTATGCTCTTAACCCACCTACTGATACTAATATCTTTGATATTTTAGGTTTGGAAACAGAAATGAACTCCGTTATCGGAGATATAAGAGACCTTGAACATTTAAAGAGGGTATTTGATGAAGTAGAGCCGGAATATGTAATCCATATGGCGGCACAGCCGATAGTTAGAGATTCTTATGAGAGACCTGTTTATACATATGAAACCAATGTTATGGGTACTGTAAATATAATGGAATGTGTAAGACTCTCAAAAAGTGTAAAGAGTTTTTTAAATGTTACAACAGATAAAGTATACGACAATAAAGAACAGGATAGGGGATATGTGGAAGAGGATTTTCTGGATGGTTATGATCCGTATTCAAATTCAAAATCCTGCTCGGAACTTGTTACACATAGCTATAAAAGGAGTTTCTTAAATGAATTACCTGTATCTACAGCTAGAGCCGGAAATGTAATAGGTGGAGGAGATTTTGCAAAAGATAGAATAGTTCCTGACTGTGTAAGAGCTGCAATATCAAATAATCCGGTTATAATAAGAAATCCGAATTCTATAAGACCTTTTCAGCATGTTTTGGAGCCGCTCTTTATTTATCTTGATATAGTTATGAGACAGGCAGAGAATAGAGAAAAGTTTGAGGGATATTTTAATGTAGGTCCGGATGACAGTGATTGTGTAAATGCAAAGACGCTTGTAGAGAGTTTTAAAAGAGCCTGGGGTGAAGGTTTCGACTTTAAGATACAATCAGACGGCGGACCTCATGAGGCAGGATTTTTAAAGCTTAATTGTGATAAATTAAAAGCGGTATATGGATGGAAACCGGGACTTGATGTTCATGGAGCCATTGATTTAAGTGTGGAATGGTATAAGGCATGGAACAATGGTGAAGATATGAATGTCATTACAGAAAGACAGATAAGATCCTATTTATAGTTTGGAGGAAAAATGTTCGAAAATAAAACACAGGACGATGCTCGTAAAGAGATATTGGAGTTGGTAAAGGAGTACCACGACAAGTTCCATAATATAAAAAAAGAGTTTAAAGAAGGTGACAGAATAACCTATGCTTCCAGAGTGTACGACTCTGAGGAGATGGTAAATCTGGTAGATGCTTCTTTGGAATTTTGGCTTACAGCCGGAAGATATTTTGATGAGTTTGAGAAGGAATTTGGAAAGCAGTTCGGTACAAAATATGTATCACTTGTAAACTCAGGCTCAAGTGCAAATTTACTTGCATTTATGACCTTGACATCACCGCTTCTAGGTGAAAGACAGGTAAAAAGAGGTGATGAGGTCATTACTGTAGCATGTGGCTTCCCTACGACGGTTACACCTATGATACAGTATGGTGCAGTACCTGTATTTGTAGATGTTACAATACCGCAATATAATATAGATGTGACTAAGCTTGAGGAAGCATTGTCAGAAAAGACAAAGGCTGTAATGGTTGCACATACTCTTGGAAACCCTTTTGATCTTGAAGCTGTTGTAGCTTTTTGTAAAAAGCATGACCTATGGCTTATAGAAGATAACTGCGATGCTCTTGGAAGCACATATGTTATCAATGGAGAGAAGAAATTTACAGGTACAATCGGAGATATAGGAACATCAAGTTTCTATCCTCCACATCATATGACTATGGGAGAAGGCGGAGCTGTATATACTTCTAATCCGGTTCTAAGTAAGATAATGAAATCTATAAGAGATTGGGGAAGAGATTGCGTATGTCATTCGGGACAAGATAATATGTGTGGACACAGATTTGATCGTCAATATGGTGAATTGCCTTTAGGTTACGATCATAAATATGTATACTCACATTTTGGATACAATTTAAAGCCTACAGATCTTCAGGCGGCAGTTGGAGTGGCGCAGTTAAAGAAATTCCAGGGATTTGCACAAAGAAGAAGAGAAAATTATAAGAGATTATATGAGGCACTAAAGCCGGCAGAAGACAAACTTATACTTCCGGTTCCTGTAAAAAACGGTGATCCGAGCTGGTTCGGTTTCCTTATTACTTGTAGGGAAGGTGTTGAGAGAGCAAAACTTGTAAATAGGCTTGAGTCAAACGGCATCCAGACAAGAATGCTCTTTGCCGGGAATCTTACAAAACATCCTTGTTTCGATCAGATGAGAGAGGCTAAAGAAGGGTACAGGATTGTCGGAGAACTTACAAATACAGATCGTATTATGAATGATACCTTCTGGGTTGGTGTATATCCGGGAATGACAGATGAAAAAATCGATTTCATGGCTAAGGTTATTATTGAAGGTGTGAAATAAAAATATATAGCTGAAATATCATAATTTTTATATGGTATTTCAGCTTTTTTGATGGATTGAATGGAAGTCGATTATTCTCCTATATTTGCTATGCAACCTTAGATATGATATAATGATGAAAAATATTGCAGAAAGTTTTGTATTGGGAGAAAGTATGCTAAACGAAGAGAAAATAAAGCAGATGACGGAATTAGCATTAATAAAAAAAAGGAAGGGCGAGCAGATGTTTGAAATAGATAATTATTTCAAAGAGGATTATGTGGGTAAACAAATGCTTAAGTCCTTTTTTGTTTATACATTTTGCTTTCTTCTTATAATTGTTTTGGCCATTCTTTACAATTTGGAAGAGTTGATGTCCAGTGTGAACACCGTGGGAGTATTTTCGGTGGTTTACATTGTTATATATATATTGGGATTGATTGCATTTGAACTTATTACATATAGATTTTTTTCAAAAAAATACGATGAGGCGCAGAGGAACTTGAAGGTCTACAATGACAGATTAAATTATTTTGAAAAAAAGTTCGACAACAAGGATAAAACACAGAATATCGGAGGTTAGAATGCTACAGCTATATGTATTTAGAAACAGCCTTAAGGCTTTCTATGCAAAATATCATTCCATAATAGATAAAGGAATTAAATATATAATATTATTTACAGCCATGATGCTTATAAATATCAACTTGGGTTATCAGACTAAAATATCTGTGATCCAGGTCCCCATTATATTGTCTGTAATAGGTGCTTTTCTGCCGTATATGGCAGGAGTTTTTATAGTGGCAATTTTTTTGATGATACATTTATTTGCGGCTTCTTTTGAACTTGCAATTTTGGTAGGAATAATACTGATACTTACATTACTTTTGTACTATGGTTTCGGTAAGAGAGACAGTGTACTTTTAATTCTTGTGCCGATACTTTTTGTTGTAAAGATACCGTATGTTATACCTCTTGTAGTCGGCCTTATGGGAAGTGCGGTAAGTATTGTTCCGATTATTGCGGGAATTCTTATTTATTTTACTTGTCTTTTTGCAAAGCAAAATATCGGTGTTTTGACAAGCACACAGTCTGTAGATATTGCTCAGAGATATTCTCAGGCTATTAACGGTATATTTTCCAATAAAACAATGCTTTTATTTATAATTGCATTTGCTCTTACTACTTTTATAGTATATATGGTGCATAAGAAGAATATGGATTATGCTTGGCAAATAGCTATTGCTGCAGGTGCTATTACCATTTTGATAAGTATATTTGCCGGTGATTTTATTTGATATATCTACTCCTCTTGTGGATTTTATAATAGGGCTTGCAATATCGGTAATGATTGCATATGTGTATAATTTCTTTGTTTTTTCAGTGGATTACAGCAGGTCCGAATATGTGCAGTTTGAGGACGATGATTATTATTATTTTGTAAAGGCTGTACCAAAGATTACAATAACAGCGGCAGATAAGAAGGTACAATCATTTAGTACAAAGGGAAAGAAAAAGAACAATAAAAATAACGGGGGTAGTGAATGAACATAATCACGAGGCTGATGCGTGATGGGCTTTCATATTTTCCACATATAGATGTACTCAATATAATTGAAATTCTCATTATTGCATATATTGTATATGAAATAATGACTTGGATCACAAAGACCAGAGCATGGACATTGCTTAAGGGCTTACTGATCATATTTGGATTTACGATCATTGCGTATGTATTACATTTTGATGTTATATTGTGGATTTTAGGCAGGATTGCAACTATTGCGGTGACTGCACTTATTATAATATTTGCACCTGAACTCAGAAAAGCATTGGAACAGCTTGGAAATAAAAACATAATGAAGATCTTTGCTTTTGATAATAAAGCGAGTAGTGACGGTGTGGGTGAGAGAACAATTGAAGAACTTATAAATGCAGCATTTGCAATGTCAAAGCCAAAGACAGGTGCTTTGATGGTTATAGAAAGAAATGAAAGTCTTGCCAATATAGAAAACACCGGAATTTTGATAAACGGTATCGTCTCAAGTCAACTTCTTATAAATATTTTTGAGCATAATACACCGCTGCATGACGGAGCAGTGCTTATAAGGGGTAATACCATTGTTTCGGCAACTTGTTATCTGCCTCTTTCAGAGAATATGAGAATCAGCAAGGACTTGGGAACCAGACATAGAGCCGCTATCGGAATAAGCGAAGTATCCGATTCTATTACAATTGTAGTATCAGAAGAGACAGGAAGGGTTTCGGTGGCTGTCGGAGGTAACTTGATAAGAGTTAATGACAGTGAAGAACTTAGAAAAGAGCTTTCTGTTTTATTAGAGGATAAGGTAGAAGATAAGAGTGGATCTTTATTGTTAAAGTTTTTGAAAGGGAGAGGTAATGAAAAAGACAAATAATCTTGTTTTGAAAATTAGCTCTTTGGTTATAGCATTTTTTGTATGGATCGTGGTAATAAATATTTCAAATCCTATGGTCACCAGAACACAAACAGTTAATTTAGATGTGGTAAATGGGAATGTTATCACAGATGCAGGTAAGACCTACTCTTTGATGGGTGCAAACACTGTAAGTGTAAGCTATGAGGTGCGTTCAAGAGATGAAGGAAAGATATCCGCATCAGACTTTAAAAGCATCCATAGACCTTGGAGATATGTATGATATAACCGGTGCGGTACCGATATCTGTTGAAGTGGTAAATAATAAAAAAATTTGATATCGGGAAGTGTAACTTCAAAGCCAAGTATTGTAAGGGTAGGTATTGAAGATCTCCAAAGAAAAAGAATTTACTATGACTACAAAGATTACAGGTACTCCTTCAGACGGTTATTCTGTTGGAGAGGTAAAAGCTTGATAAGAGTACGGTGTCGGTAACAGGTCCTGTATCGGTTATAGGTCAGATCAGCAAGGTCGGAGTAGAAATAAATGTTGACGGAATGGACGGGAATGTAAAGGGTAGGGCTGAACTTAAGTATTTTGATGCCAACGGAAATGCATTTACCATATCAGACAACAGAGTAAGTAAGAGCTTTGATACTGTAAATTACAGTCTTGTAATGTTAAACGGAGGGACTTTAGCTTTAAACTTTGAGGTAGGTGGTGAACCCTCAGAAGGTTATGTATTTACAGGCGCCGAGAGCAGTACAAAATCCATACAGGTAAGAGGACAACCGGAGGCACTGGAAGGGCTTAACGCTATTACAATTCCTGCCACAGCACTTAGTGTTGAAGGAGCGATGGGAGATATTATTGTAGATGTGGATGTAAAGAATTTCCTTCCTGAAAATGTATCTGCAGTCGGAGATACCAATATTACAGTTACATTAAAGGTAGAAGCCCTAGATAGGAAGTCGGTTACATTGACTCTTGGAGATTTGGAAATCAAGGGTGCAAGAACGGGAGTTTCTACAAATATTATTCCTGAAAGAATAACTGTTGTGGTTTCCGGACTTAGTGCAAATCTTGAGTCTGTATCTAATTCCGATATTAAGGCGACTCTTGATGTAAGTAAGATGACAATAGGAACCAATACAGGTAGTCTTACATTTGAACTGCCTACAGGTTTGAGTGTAGACTCATATACACCTTTTGAGGTGATTATAGGAAGTCCGACAAATGAAAGAAATGAAACGACAACTACAGCAGAACAAAGCAGTAGCAGCGGAGAGAGTAGTTCTGCTGCAGAAAACTAAGGGAGGTTTTTTAGATGGTTTCAGAAGAGCTTAAGGTGATTAACCCGAGCGGATTGCATTTAAGACCGGCAGGTAATTTATGTAAAGAGGCATTGAAATATGATTCTAAAATAAATATTATATTTAAAGACGCTACGGCAAATGCTAAAAGTGTTTTGAGTGTACTTGCCACATGTGTAAAATGTGGAGATGTTATCAAGATAACATGTGACGGTAGGGATGAAAATGAGGCTTTGGAAGCTTTAAAAAGTTTGATCAATTCAGGTTTTGGTGAGTTAAAGTAAGTAGAGGTTTTAATGAAAATTTATGGCGTAGGAGCAGCTGAGGGTATCGGTATCGGAGTTGCAAAGGTAGTCAGAGAACAAAATGTAGAAGTTGTAAAGAAAACTGTTTCAAACAGTGAAACTGAAGTTAATAACTTCATGGAAATTTTGGAGATTACAAAGGCTGAGACACAAGAGATGTCACTGGCTTTGGAAAAAAATGCTTCGGCAAAGGAAGCAGAGATTTTGTTTGGACATATCATGCTTATGTCCGATCCTATGCTTGTGGATGAGATAGTAAACCATATAAAGCTTGAAAATGTTTGTGCAGAGTATGCAATAGATGAGGTATGTAATCAGTATGCCGCTGTATTCGCTTCAATGGATGATGAACTGATGCAGCAAAGAGCCACAGATATGCTTGATATAAAAACGAGATTGATAAAGAAAATATTGGGCATAGAAAATACCGATCTTTCAAAACTTCCTTATGGAAGTATTCTGGTTGCAAAGGATTTGACACCTTCAATGACAGCCGGGCTTAACCCAAAGAACGTACTGGGAATAGTTACACAGTTTGGAGGAAAGACTTCACATTCGGCGATTCTTGCAAGAGCTCTTGAGATACCGGCGGTAGTGGGATTATCAAATCTTCCTGAAGATATAAATGATGATACAGCTATCCTTCTTGACGGGGAGAGTGGAGAGGTTATAATACTTCCAACAGAGGCTGAAAAGTCGGATTATGATGATAAAAAGAAAAAATATGATGCAAACAAGGAGCTGCTTAAGAAGTACAGAGAATTACCGAGTGTTTCAAAGGACGGCAAAAAGGTGGAAATAGCCGGAAATATCGGAAGTCCTGAAGATGCCAAGAAGGTAATTGAAAACGGTGGAGAAGGTATCGGTCTTTTCAGAACAGAATTTTTATTTATGGATAGAGACGGTATGCCTACAGAAGATGAACAGTTTGAAAGTTATAAGGAAGTGGCTATGGCCATGGAGGGAAAGCCTGTTATTATCAGAACTCTTGATATAGGTGGTGATAAAGAGATTCCTTATATGGGCATAGAACAGGATGAGAATCCATTCCTCGGATATCGTGCTATCAGACTTTGTCTTGACAGAAAGATGATATTTATATTCCACAGCTTAGAGCTTTGCTCAGAGCAAGCGCTTTCGGAAATATAAAGATAATGTTGCCACTCATTACATCAATGGATGAAATAATAGAGGCTAAGGCTATTATCAATGATATTAAGAAAGAACTGGATGAAAAGAATATTGCATATAATAAGGATATAGAAGTAGGTATCATGGTAGAGACCGCAGCCGCATCACTGCTTGCGGATATCTTTGCAAAAGAAGTTGATTTCTTCAGTATAGGAACAAATGATTTGATTCAGTATACTATGTCTGTAGATAGAGGAAATGTAAAAACAGCCGGTCTGTATTCTCCATTCTCACCTGCAGTGCTTAGGAGCATTAACAGAATTATTACAGAAGGTAAAAAGGCGGGAATCATGGTTGGAATGTGTGGCGAGGCGGCGGCAGACCCGCTGCTTATACCGGTACTTCTTTCATGGGGTATGGACGAGTTTTCAATGTCAGCTTCAAGTATACTAAAGTCAAGACAGATAATTTCTCTATGCGACAGCAAAGACCTAAAGGCTAAGGTGGATAAGGTACTTGAGATGTCAACTGAGAGTGAAATAAAAGACTACTTAAAGAAATTGATAGAGGAGCTTGAATGTTAATATATCTGATTTGTAGTTTATTAGCGTATGTATTATCCCGGATGGAGCATTATGCCCTATCCGGGTTTGTTCTAATTTTGGCGGCATTATATCTTTATATAAAGGAATACAGATATTCAAAATCATTGGTAAATCTTAGAGGTGTATTTTCTCTTGCCTTTATTACAGGTGAGGGATTGGCTGCAATGAAACTTTCATATCTGGCAAAACCATGGAGTGACAAAACATGGATTTGCTTGGGTTTGGCTTTTGGATGCTTTTACGCAGTGTTTGAAATTTTAAAAACTGTTAAGGGTAATCCTTACTCAAACGCAGAGAGAGTGCTTGAAAAGAGCAATGAGGATATGATGTATGCATGTATTATAATACTTGCGCTTACCTCTGCTATAGCTTTTAATATAGAGGCTATTGTGCTTGGCTTTGTGCCTCTTTTTGAAAAAGGCGTTCCTCATGCATACTCTTATTTTCATATTTCGGGAGTGCATTATTTTACTGTAAGCTGTATTTTAGTACCGGCTTTCAGTATCATTTATCTGAATGAGGAGAGCAGGCTTGGAATAATAAAGGTATTATTCTTAGCTTTAGCCAATATTATAGCAATGGCCATACCGATACTTTGTGTATCCAGATTTCAGTTTATGCTTGCAGTATTGCTTGCTTTTGTTACCCTGCTTATTTTAAAGAGAGAAAGGATAAGACCTATATATTTTGTAACCGTTATAGCGTTGATTGTTCCTGTCTATTTATTGCTTTCAGTGGCAAGGAGTCATAATGTGGAGTATCTTAACGGAATATTTGAGATGAAATATAATCTTCCTATTTTTATAAGTCAGCCATATATTTATATTGCAAATAATTATGATAACTTAGATACACTGATTAAGGAGTTACCAAAACACAGCTTTGGGTTAAAGGGACTTTTTCCATTATGGGCACTTACAGGAATTAAGTTTATTTATCCGAAAATAGTTGATTTTCCTATTTTTGTAAATAAAACTGAGCTTACCACTGTGACATTATTTTATGATGCTTTTTATGATTTTGGCCTTATCGGTGTTGCGATATTTTCGTCAGCACTTGGAGGCATAAGTTATTTATTTGAAAAATGGATAAGAAGTACAAGGCATGCGACATTTTACATAATATATGCGCAAGGATTTATATATTTGGCTCTTTCATTTTTTACCACATGGTTTTCAAATCCTGCCACATGGTTTTACTTTATAGTAACAATGTCGATATTCTTTATTTGCGAGCAGAAAGACAGGTAGATTTATGGAGAAAACAAAAAATGATATGAATGCTACATTGGACAGGCAATATAAGGAAATGACTGAGACTTCAGTAGAAAAGCTTATATTAAGGCTTAGTATACCAACCATTATCAGTATGCTTGTCACCAATATCTACAATATGGCAGATACATTTTTTGTGGGAAAGCTTGGTACAAGTGCTTCAGCGGCAATTGGTATAGTCTATTCACTGATGACTGTAAATCAGGCGATAGGCTTTATGTGCGGACACGGAAGTGGATCCAATATATCAAGAAAGCTTGGAAATAAGCAGGGTGAAGAGGCAATAAAGTTTGCTTCAACCGGATTTTTTATGTCATTGTTTCTGGGTATGATTATAATGATCATAGGCATAATATTTATGGAGCCTTTGCTCAGAATAATGGGAAGCACGGATACCATAATGCCTTATGCCAAGGATTATGCGATATGCATTTTGTTATCCGCACCTTTTATGACCGGAAGCTGTGTTTTAAATAATGTACTAAGATATGAGGGCAAGGCCTCTCTTGCTATGATAGGATTGACTCTTGGCGGTGTGCTAAATATTATAGGTGATCCGATATTTATATTTACATTCAATATGGGGGCCTTTGGTGCAGGTGTTTCAACGGCGGTTTCTCAGGTGATCAGCTTCTTTGTATTACTGGCTATGTTCGGTGAGAACAGAACTATATCAAGACTCAGGTTTTCGGCTGTTTCATGGGATATAAAAGATATTGTGAATATCATCCTGACCGGTATACCAAGTCTTATCAGACAGGGAATGATGAGTGTTTCCACCATGGTATTAAACTATATGTCTATGCCTTATGGAGATGCAGCCATTGCGGCTATGAGTATTGTAAACAGAGTTTCCAATTTTATATTTGCTATAGCACTGGGAATATCACAGGGGTTTCAGCCTGTATCGGCTTTTAACTATGGTGCAAAAAAGTTTAAGAGAGTTAAGAGAGCCTTTGTATTTTGTTGCGGTCTAAGTATTATAATTATCGGAATACTGAGTATATTTTCACTGCTTTTTTCAGGACATATTATAGGGCAGTTTAGAGATGACACAGAAGTTATAAATGTGGGCACATTTGCGCTAAGAGCACAATGTGTGGTTCTTTTTATAACACCTGTTACTTTGGCGGCAAGCATGATGTTTCAGGGGGCGGGAGAGAATCTGGCTTCCTCGATAGCCTCGTTTTTAAGAAGCGGTATTACCTTTGTACCTATGGTGCTTATATTGCCGAAATTCTTGGGCATTTACGGGATACAGCTCGCACAACCGGTGGCGGATGTAATATCATTTATAATAGTAGTTCCGCTCATCATAAATTTTTTTAGAAAAATAAATGCATAAATTTTGTTGGTTAATGTTGACAATTTTAAGATTATACAGTATAAAATAATAAAACCGTTGATTGGGAGAAAAAAATTAGTTACTCACAGAGAGTCGGAGGTGCTGAGAACCGATAGGGATTACGATTTTAATATGGACCCATGAGGGCGAGGTGAAAGGAAACGAGTAGTCAAGACGGGTGCTCCCGTTATCGAGCAGAAAATGTGTTGGCATTTTTTAAGAGAGAGTATTTTTACTAATGAAGGTGGTACCGCAGGCTTTGCTTGTCCTTTGGATAAACAAAGTCTGCGTTTTTTATTGCATAAGTTCATGAAATAATATGAGACTTATGAAAATACATTACAGTAAGTATAGTCCACATCTTAAATGCCGGAGGAGGAAAAATGAAATTAATAAAGAAACTTGGAATTATTGCAATAGGTGCGCTTTTAATGGCAGGATGTACACCAAAGACTGACACGGCAGACAGCAGCAAAGCAGAAAGCACTACTGCAGAGAGTAGTGTAGAAAAAAGCGGTGAAGAAAGCACTGAGATGAAAAAAATAGGTGTGATTCAGCTTGTTGAACATAAGTCACTTGATATAATATATAATTCATTTGCGCTTGAGCTTGAGAGATTGGGATATGTAGACGGGAAAAATGTCAAGATAACTTTTCAGAATGCGCAGGGAGATATGTCAAATATCACCGGCATAGTACAGGGATTTGAAGGTGATAAGCAGGATGTTGTAGTAGGTATCGCAACACCTGTGGCGCAGGGAGCTATGAGCCTTACAAAGAGTACACCTGTGGTTTTCTCGGCAGTTACAGATCCTATAGGTGCGGGAATACTTACAGATATGAATGCTCCGGACAAGGGTATGACAGGTACAAGCGATGCTGTTCAGATAGAAAAGATAATGGACCTTGCACTTGAGATAACACCTGATGTAAAGAAGGTTGGATTTATATATAATCCCGGAGAAGACAATTCAGTTACAAATCTCGGTTTGCTTGAAAACTATGTAAAAGAAAAGAATCTTGAGCTTGAAACAGTAAGTATTTCAACAAGTGCAGACCTTCAAACAGCTGCAGCCACACTTTTTGAAAAAGTGGATATGATATTTGTTTCAAATGACAATACAGTGGCTGAAGCTATGCCGATACTTACATCTGAGGCAATAAAGGCTAAGAAGCCTATATATGTAGGAGCGGATTCCATGGTAATGGATGGCGGTCTTGCTACAGTGGGTATTGACTATACTGATCTTGGAAAAGAAACAGCTAAGATGGTGGATGAGATTTTAAACGGCAAATCAGTTGGTGAGATTCCTGTAAAGGTATTTAAGGATGATCTGTTTATCTATGTAAATACAGATACAGCTGCTGCACTTGGTATTGAAATACCTGAGAGTATCAAAACAGACAATAAATTTGTCGAGATCAAATCAAATAATTAGGAGTAGAAATGACATTATCAACATTACTGGGTAGTATTGAACTTGGATTAATATTTGCAATATTATCACTGGGATTATTTATATCTTTTAGAATTTTGGACCTTCCGGATCTAACGGTGGACGGAAGTTTTGTTACAGGATTGGCTTACAGTGCCATATGGTCTGTAGCAAAAAATCCTGCTATGGGACTTTTGATGGGTGCATTAGGAGGAATGATTGCAGGCATTGTTACCGGTATATTACATACAAAATTGAAAATTCATGCTATTTTGGCAGGTATACTTACAATGACAGGACTGTATTCCATAAATCTCTTTGTAATGGGTGATAAGCCAAGTGTTTTCTTCTATGGTGAAAAGACAATTTTTACTCCTTTTGAGGGGAAGTTTTTTATAAGCGGAACAGATATCGGAAAGCTTATTTTACTTCTTATAATAGTTACAATTTTGGTAATAGCAATAAAGGTATTTTTAATGACTCAGGTAGGGCTTTCTTTGAGGGCCACCGGAGACAATGAGGCAATGGTAAGGAGTTCAAGTATAAATACAGATGCAATGAAAATACTTGGATTTGCGCTTTGTAATCTTATAGTAGCATTTTCAGGTGCAATATATGCCCAGTATAATATGACTGCAACTCATGGTGTAGGAACAGGAATGCTGGTACTTGGACTTGCGAGTATCATAATAGGAGAAACCGTTATAGGCAAGAGAGGGATGCTCAGACATCTGACAGCTGTGGTAATAGGTGCCATAATATATCGTATAATGCTTGCGATAGCATTCGGACTTGGGCTTCCTGCAATATACCTAAAGCTTTTCTCAGCAGTGATAGTGGTGGTTGCAATAAGCATACCTTTAACAAAACCTACAATTGCAAGATGGAGAAAGATACATGCTGGAAATTAAAAATGTCAATGTAATATTTAATAAGGATACCGTAAACGAAAAAAAGCTTTGTGTGATTTAAATCTTACATTAAATGACGGAGACTTTGTAACTGTAATAGGAAGTAACGGTGCGGGAAAATCCACTATGCTTAATGCAATAGCAGGCAATATAGAAGTTGAGAGCGGAAGGATATATAATAACGGTCTTGACATAACCTATATGAAAGAGCATAGAAGAGCCAGATTTATAGGTAGGCTTTATCAAGATCCTCTAAAAGGTACAGCACCACATATGACAATAGAAGAAAATATGGGTCTGGCATACAGCCGCGGTAAGAAGGTAAGATTCGGACTGGGAGTAAGAAAAGTGACAGGGAGTACTTCAAATCAGTTTGCGGTAAGCTTGGGCTTGGACTTGAGCATAGATTAAAAAATGAAGTAGGAGGACTTAGCGGAGGACAAAGACAGGCATTGACTCTTTTGATGGCCACTATGGAAACTCCGGAGCTGCTGTTACTTGACGAACATACAGCGGCTCTTGATCCTAAGACCAGTAAGAAGATAATGGAAATAACAAACAGGATAGTAACTGAAAATCATATTACAACTTTGATGATTACACACAATGTCAAAGATGCCCTGAATTTCGGAAATAAAACTATAGTTATGAATAATGGAAGTATCTTAAAGATTCTCGAAGGCGATATGAGAAAAAATATGACAGTCTCAGATGTAATGGAATTGTATTCAGGAACAGATGCAGTGTTGACTGATAAAATGATTCTGGGAGAATAAAAAGCGAGCTCTACAAAATAAATGTAGAGCTCACTTTTTTAGTGTCCCGGTCCTATAAGTATTGCAGAACCTTGTCCACCGGGGCCTTCGGTGGACATATGAGCCCCGGGTCCGGTACGTGGTGCTTCGGTTGTAGGAGTAACTCCCGGACCGTGTAACACATCGGAATCCTCAGTAGATTTAGGGGCTGTAGTTTTTATAGACGGGGCAGTAGTCTCAGGAATTTTAATCTCTGAAGGCTGCCTCTTGGGTTTTGAATTATTTGTATTACCATTCGGTGCAACACCTACTACATCACTGCCGGGTGCCACACCCACATTGTTATTTTGCCTTGGTGTAATAACCGGATGATTTATACTTGCTCTTGGTGCCACACCTACACCGGCGTCATCACCATCATTTGAAGTAGGAGCATTAGGATCAAATAACTGATAGCCTTCACCATGTATGGTACATGTAGCAGACGGTGCCGCATACTGTGAATCATCGGTATTTGATTGTCCCGCAGGAACGATCAGGGCAACTCTTGTAACAGTATTCGGGCAGTTTGCAGTAGGTAACAATCCGCTTTCACTACATACAGTTACGGTAGTATGGTGATCGCAAACCTCAGTAGGTACCGTGCCCTTTGCAAAGTATTCTGTATAGGTAGAATCACCACGAGGATCATGGTCACAAACTCCCGGTATAGGAAGTTTACCTGATTTTCTGCAGACTACAGCGGTCTCCACGGAATCAGGTACCGGGAAGCCTATATCTTCGGCACCCTCTGAAACTTTATTCATTATCTTTCTCCAGATATCCTTGTGGAAGCTTGTACCTCCGTTATCTGAAAGAGTTTGATTTTCGTCACATCCTGCCCATACTCCGGCCGTATAGTATGGTGTAAATCCGACAAACCATACATCCACATTCTTTGAAGTAGTACCGGACTTACCTGCCACGCTCATATGATCAAGATGAGCTCTTGTAGATGTGGAATTTATGTTCACACCGCTACTTGCAAACTTTCTGTTGTTCTGTGTAGATGCAGCCATGGCATCGGTAAGAAGGAATGCTGTAGAGTCTTTATAACTCTATGAGTTTGCGGTGTACTGTTGTCAAGCAATGTCTTTCCGTTGTGGTCCACAATCTTTGTAAAGAATACAGGCTTTGTATAAACACCTTGATTTGCTATAGTGGCAAAGGCGCCTGTAAGCTCAAGATTTGTAACACCCTTTGTAAGACCTCCGAGTGCAAGTGAAGCATTGTAGTCCTGATCTGTAAGAGTGGTAATACCGAAGTCTGTAGCATATTGTACACCGACTCTAGGTGTTACCGTCTCCATAAGAGTTTTTAACGCAACTATATTCATAGAATATATGATACCGTCACGAATACTTGACCAGCCCATATATCCCTGTTTGTCATACCAGTTTTGGAAAGTTTTTTCTCCAATGGTATATTCGGCATCATAATATGTTGTAGCCAAGGTATCGCCACTTGTATCGAGTGCAGGTGCAAATGCCGATATTACTTTGAATGTAGAACCCGGCTGTCTTGTGGTACTTGTAGCTCTGTTTAGAGAAAGAGAAGATGTCTTTTCACCTCTACCACCATTGATAGCCTTTACTGCACCGGTTTTTTGATCCATAAGAACAAATGAAACCTGTGGTTCCAAAACAGTTTTAACACTTTCACCAACTACACTATCACCTTCTTTGACTACTGTAGCCTTATAACTTTCCGCATCAGCTCTTGCGGCATCTTCAGTAGTATAAAGTCCGTTGAAACCGTCATGAAGCACTTCCGAATGATATTTATTGATATCTTTTTCAGAGTAATTTAGTATTCTTTTCGCTGTCCGTCACAGTAAGTCTGTACTCAAGTGCATACTTTGTATCAGGATAGTTTTCGGGATTGTTTACTTCACTGTCTACTATCTGCTGAAGCGAAGGATCCTGAGTTGTATATATTGACAGTCCGCCGCTGTATAAAAGGTTGTGCGCTTGAGTCTCTGTGTATCCAAGTTCATTTATAAATGCCGATGTCACTTGAGAAATCAAAGCATCTGTAAAATAACTGTAATGAGTATTTTTTTCTTTTGTAAGTGTATTTACATTTTGAATTCTTGAATATACATCATCAGCAAGGGCTTCTTCCTGCTGCTCTTTTGAAATATAACCCTGTTCATACATATATTGAAGGATAATTTTTCTTCTTTCAGAGTTTGCTTCCTGCCCTGTAATAGGATTGTACTTGGTTGGTCCTTTTGTGATACCCGCTATTACCGTAGCTTCCGAAAGTGTTAAGTCGGACACCTCTTTTCCGAAATATCTTCTTGCGGCAACTTTTACACCAAGAGAGTTGCTACCGAGATTGATTGTATTCAGATAATTTGTAAGTATCAGCTTTTTATCCATCTGCTTTTCAAGCTGTACAGCCAGATACATTTCCTGAAACTTTCTCTCTACCTTTTCTCCAAAGCTTCTTTCTCTACCGCCATTGAATACATTATTTTTTATAAGCTGCTGTGTTATGGTGGATCCGCCACCTGAGGAGCTGTTTCCGGTAATTACACCGCTTACCGCTCTAAGTATCGCTCTGGTATCTATTCCGTTGTGCTTCCAAAATCTGGAGTCTTCGATTGCAACAAAAGCATCTATAAGAACTTTTGGAAGTTCATCATAGGTTACCTCTTCACGGTTTGAACCTGCCATGACCAAAGTATCCGTAACCTGTCCCGATGCATTATATACTGTAGTAGCATATCCTAATGGAACTATACTGTCCACATCTACATCAGGTGCATTGTCTATAATACCCTTTATCATTCCGATTACCATGGCACCGCCAAGAACGCTTACCGCCAGTAGTGCAAGGAAAAAGGTTTTTATTGCCTGAAATATAAATTTGTTTATATATTTCTTCTTCCTTGAACCTGAGGACTTGGAGCTTTTCTCAGTAGTTTTATCTTCATTTTCTTTATTCATCACTTTTCTCTTTTCAAAATAAATTTACAAAAATAATAAGGAGATTTTGTCCTTGAAATAGATTATACATCATTAATGAGATATAGGCTATCAGCTTTAATTAATCTTTTATTTTTTTATAAGCTTTTTATTAATAAGTAAAAAAAGGTATCCATAAGCGGATACCTTTATATACTATTGCTTTGACTTAATCATAGAACGCTTTCTAAGTGTAGGATCAAGGATCTTCTTTCTGATACGGAGGTTTTCAGGTGTAACCTCTAAAAGCTCATCAGTATCTATGAACTCAAGGGACTCTTCAAGGCTCATCACTTTCGGCGTAACAAGTCTGAGTGCTTCATCTGCAGATGAAGATCTTGTGTTTGTAAGTTTCTTTGTCTTACATACATTGATTTCAACATCCTCCGCCTTACCGTTTTTACCGATAACCATACCTGCATATACCTTTTCTCCGGGGCCGATAAATAGAGTACCACGCTCCTGTGCATTGAAAAGTCCGTAGGTGATAGACTCACCGCTTTCAAATGCGATAAGAGAACCGGTCTTTCTATAGAACATATCACCCTTATATGGTGCATAGCCTTCAAACTCTGTATTGAGAATACCGTTTCCCTTGGTGTCGGTCATAAACTCGCCTCTGTAACCTATGAGGCCACGGGAAGGAATAAGGAACTGAAGTCTTGTATATCCTCCATGTGTAGGGCTCATTCCTTGAAGCTCACCCTTTCTTGATGTAAGCTTTTGAATAACGGCACCTGAGAACTCGTCAGGAACATCTACAAATGCAAGCTCCATAGGCTCCTGCTTTTGGTTTCTCTCATCATAACGATAGATAACCTCAGCCTTACTTACAGCAAACTCAAAACCTTCTCTTCTCATATTTTCTATAAGAACTGAAAGATGGAGCTCACCTCTACCGGATACCTTAAAGCAATCAGGAGACTCTGTTTCCTCCACTCTAAGGCTGACATCAGTATTTAACTCTCTAAACAATCTTTCACGCAAATGTCTTGAAGTAATATATTTTCCTTCTCTACCTGCAAGAGGAGAGTCGTTTACCATAAAGTTCATAGAGATGGTAGGCTCTGAGATCTTCTGGAAAGGTATAGCTTCAGGGTTTTCAACAGAAGTTAGAGTATCACCTATATGAATATCGGGAATACCTGAGATGGCTACAATTGAACCTATTCTTGCTTCATTTACCTCTACCCTGTTTAAGCCCTCATATTCGTAAAGCTTACCTATTTTTACTTTTTTCATCTTATCAGGATCATGGTGATTTACCAAAGCTATTTCCTGATTTACTTGATAATACCGTTATCAACCTTACCTACACCGATTCTTCCTATATATTCATTGTAGTCGATAGTACTGATAAGCACCTGAGGATCCGCCTCTTCATCACCTGTAGGTGCAGGTATATGTTTGATTATAGTTTCAAATAAAGGCTTCATATCTTCATTGGTGTCATTTACATTGTATCTTGCCCAGCCACCTCTTGCACTTGCAAATAGGAAAGGACAGTCAAGCTGATGCTCATTGGCATCAAGATCAAGCAAAAGTTCCAGAATCTCATCCACTACTTCCTCAGGTCTTGCCTCTTCTCTGTCACATTTATTCACAAGGCAGAGCACTTCAAGGTCAAGCTCAAGAGCTTTTCTAAGAACGAACTTTGTCTGTGGCATTGCACCTTCATAGGCGTCTACAACTAAAACAACACCGTTTACCATCTTAAGAACACGCTCTACCTCTCCACCGAAGTCCGCATGTCCCGGTGTATCTATAATATTAATTTTAGTAGCACCATAGTGCACGGCGGTATTTTTTGCAAGGATGGTGATTCCTCTTTCTCTTTCTATATCATTTGAGTCCATTACTCTTTCAGCCACTTCCTGATTTGCCCTGAAAACACCGCTTTGTTTTAAGAGCTGATCGACCAATGTAGTTTTACCGTGGTCTACATGGGCGATAATGGCAATATTTCTTATATCTTCTCTTTTTGTTATCATATATTCTTCCTCATAAAAATTTACAAATATCTATTATAACACTATTTAATTTGATTTTCCATAGAGAAAAAATCAGAATTGCTATTGAAATATGACGATAAAGATGCTATATTAACTGTACTATGATAGATAATACAGTTAAAAGGAGAAATCTATGATTGTAATTGACTCAAGAGATAAGAGAGCCATCTACGAACAGGTGGTGGACAGGCTTTCGGATCTTATGCTTATCGGGGCACTTGAGCCCGGAGATAAGCTTCCGTCTGTACGAAGTCTTGCCGTAGACCTCTCGATAAATCCTAATACTATACAAAAGGCATATATCGAGTTGGAGCGCCAAGGCTATGTATACAGCGTAAAAGGTGTAGGAAGTTTTGTGGCTGATATGGATGTTATAAAGGAAAACAAGAAAAGCATCATATACAAAGAGCTTGAAGAACTTGTAGACAAATCAAGAAAGATAATAACTAAGGAAGAATTTTGTAAAAAAGTGGAAGAGTTTTATCCGGAACATAAAGCGAAGGAGGGAGCATGATAGAGGCAAAGAATCTTAGTAAGAGTTTTGACAATATAAAGGCGCTTGACAATATCAATGCAAGCATAAGAGACGGAGATGTATTCGGACTTATAGGTACCAACGGTGCGGGAAAAAGTACATTTTTAAAAGTACTTGCCGGAATACTAAAACCTGACAGCGGTGAGATACTTATAGACGATGAAAATGTGTTTGAAAATATAATGGCAAAAGAAAAGTTTTTCTATATTTCAGATGACCAGTTTTTCTTTTCAAATACCACACCGAAAGAAATAATAAAGTTTTATACATCTGTATACAGAAACTTTGATGTTAAGAAATGTGAAGATATTTTGAAGGCCCTTGATCTGGATATCAACAGAAAGGTAAATACTTTTTCAAAGGGTATGAAAAAGCAACTCTGTATTGCAATAGGAGTAGCCGCAAACACCAGATATCTGCTCTGCGACGAGACATTTGACGGACTAGACCCTGTAATGAGGCAGGCGGTAAAGAGTCTTTTTGCAAAGGAGATGGATGAGAGAGGACTTACACCTATAATAGCGTCACACAATCTCAGAGAGCTTGAGGATATATGTGATCATGTTGGACTTTTGCATAAAGGTGGAATACTTTTATCAAAGGATGTTTCTGATATGAAGTTGAATATCCATAAGGTGCAATGTGTATTCGAAAAAGACTTTGATATGGAAAGACTTAAAGAGCTTGATATTATGCAGGTTAAAAACAGCGGTAGAGTACACACAATTACGATAAAGGGAAGTGAGGAGGATATAAGAGAGAAAATGGAGTCCTTTGCCCCTGTATTTTATGAGATGATGGGACTCAGTCTTGAGGAGATATTTATAAGTGAAACGGAGGTGTATGGATATGACATCAAAAAGCTTATTTTTTAAATTGATGAAAGAGGACTTTAAAACAAGAGTTTGGACTTTGGCAATCAGTATTCTTATATTTTTCTTTTCACTTATCGTAGCAACCGCTATGATGATAAGTTTTAATTTATATGAAAGTAGCGCATACTCTTATAGTGATGATTTGGCATTAAACTTTATTTCCTATATAGATGTTAAAAATCCTTTTTTTGGAATGATATTTATAGTATTGGCTCTGGTTATGGCAATGTCAGGATTTTTCATATCTCTATTCCAAAAAGAAGGTAGATATGTATCACAGTTTGCCGGTGAAAAAGAGGTGCTTTATTTTATTAAGATAATAAACGGAATACTTATAGTTCTTATACCGTTTATTATCTGTGAAATAGTGGCAAGTCTTTTGATACTTGCAAATACCGGTGAAATAATTGTAATCACATCGGCATTGTGGTCTATAGCAGAGTGGACATTATTATTTATAATGAGTTATTTTCTGACAGTATTTTCAATAATGCTGACAGGAAATATGCTTATAGGAATATTGGCCTGCGGATTTTTCAGCTTCTATTTTCCTTTAATTTCATTGGTGTTGAAGGGATATCAAAGTACATTCTTTGATACTTACTACACATCAGGATTTATTATTGAAAATGTCCTGCCGAATATGTCAAGCTTTATGCTGATGTTTAATATATTTGAACTTAAATGGCTTACAAGAATTATAATAGTAATACTTGCAAGCACAGCATTCCTTTTTATAAATCTTTTCCTATATAAGAAAAGAGCCTCAGAGGCGGCAGGTAAAAGTGTCAGCTTTAATGTGATAAAGCTGCCTATAAAGTCCATGATGGTTATCTTTATGAGTATACTTATGTATCTTTTGGGATATGAAGTAATGAATGACAGCATTGGCTGGGGACTTTTCGGACTTATAGTTAGCGGAGCTATTACTCATTGTGTAATGGAAATCATATACAATCAGGATTTTAAAAAGATTTTTGCAAAAAAGATTGAATTACTTGTGCTTATAATAATTTCAATATTTATAGCGGCAGCTTTTCAGTTTGATATATTCGGATATGACAGCTATATTCCGAGTGCTTCACAGATAAAGAGCACAGCGGTGATATCAAATCTTTTGGAGAGCAATTCCGAACAGTATTATAATAAGGTTGAGATTTCGGACGGATATTATAACGACTCATTTGTTGATGTGGACTATGCAAGCGACAGTAAGATAGAAGCCGATCAGATAAATAAAATGGACATACAAAATAAAGATGCAGTATTGGAGTTAGCCAGGCAGGGCATAGAAGCAGCAAAATATGATTTGGAGATGTATGGAAATTTTGACAAAGTTCTAATCTCATATAAGCTTAAAAACGGGAGAACTGTAGGCAGAGTTTATTATGTGGATTTAGATCAAAGTACCTCAGGACTTTCAAGTGTTTATGCTGATGAAAGCTACAAAAAAAGCAGCTATCCTATACTCTCGGAAAGTCCTGAGAACATAGTAAGTGTGGATTTTAACGGTATAATGGATAATGATACTCATATTGTGTTTCATGATGATGAGATGAAGAAAAAGTTTGTGGAAACTTATAAGAAGGAGTTGATGAATCTTGATTATGAAACAAAATTAAAAAGCTATCCTTTTGCATCTATAAGATTTAATAATGAGTTTATGGAAGATGCTTTAAGAAAGTATGCCGGATTTAATTTTACAAGTGACAGCACAACTGCTGTCAATTCCAAATGGGAGAATGTATATGCAAATTCGCTGGAGTCCGTAGGATTTTATCCGATATATCCGGAGTTTAAGGAGACTTTGGCTTTATTAAAGGAGATGGATGTCGAGGTTATATATAAGTTCCCGACAGAGTATGTGGAAAGTATAGATGTGTCTTATAATAATTGGGAAAATATTGACCTAGATGATAATGACGAAGTATCGGGGTCTTATACAGGCGCGACTACTGTGAAGACCTTTACAAATAAAAAGGATATAGAAGATATTTTAGATAAACTGGTTATTTGTGACAGTCCTTATAAGGAAAATCTGAATGAGGATCGAAATTATGCAGCAATTATCAATACCGGAAATTTAGAAAGTTCGGCTTACAGAGGCTACAATTCATATGGGTTTAAAAAGGGAAATATACCTGATATAATAAAAGTAAAGTAATATATTATATTGGATCTTGTGAAGGGGTATTAAGTTTATGAAAAGAGAAGCTAATATATTATTAAGTATACTATGGGTCATAATCTTTATTCTCAATATAGCTATATTTTTCATAGATACATCAAATATGAGGGATAATATTACCATGCTGGCAGTTGAATTGTATTCTGTTTCTGTAGCGTATGATTCAATAAAAATCGATTATTTTAGGGAAAGATTTAAGTAAAAAAATACATTGATTTTTAGAATGATTATTGGGATTATAAGTATAGTGTTACAAATCATTATACTTATAAAAATATGCGGTTTTATTTAATATAATCTATAATTAATTTAAATAATAAGGGGGCTGTCATTATTGGCAGCCCCACCCCATTTTAAGGTTGTTTTTCCTATATAAGAAGTATTCCGCCGTCCACATAGAGTATATGTCCGTTTACAAAGTCTGATGCGGATGATGAGAGGAATACTACAGGTCCTGCAAGGTCAGCAGGATCTCCCCATCTGTTTGCAGGTGTCTTTGCAAGTATAAAAGAATCAAAAGGATGTTTGCTTCCGTCAGGCTGCTTTTTCACGAAGAGGTGCAGTCTGTGAGGTTGCAATATATCCGAGGGCCTATGCTGTTACACTGAATATTGTACTGACCGTATTCAGAAGCAATGTTTTTTGTGAGCATCTTTAAACCGCCCTTTGCGGCAGCATAGGCACTTACAGTTTCTCTTCCAAGCTCACTCATCATGGAGCAGATGTTTATGATCTTGCCGCTTCTTCTTTTTACCATACTTGGTAAAACAGCCTTTGCCATAATAAAAGGTGCGATAAGGTCCACATCTATAACTGAATTAAACTCATCCACGCTCATATCTGTCATAGGAATTCTCTTTATAATTCCGGCATTATTTATTAAAATATCGATTTCACCGATATTCTTTTCAATATCGGCCAACATCTTCTTTACATCGTCCTCATTGGTTACATCACATACATAGCCTTTTACATCAATATTTTCTTTTTTATATGCTTCAAGACCTTTTTTAAGTCCATCCTCTGAACTGCTGTTAAATATTAACTTAGCACCGGCATCTGAAAGTGCCTTTGCCATTGCAAAGCCTATGCCATGAGATGCACCTGTAACAAGTGCGATTTTTCCGTCAAGTCTAAAGCTGTTTAAAATATTTTCCATTATCTCAAATCCTCATTCTTTATAACATCCATATCATCAAATGCCTGATTTTCGCCACCCATTGCCCATATAAAGGTATAGTTTGATGTACCTGCTGCCGAATGTATACTCCAAGAAGGTGAAATAACGGCTTCTTCATTGTGCATTACAATATGTCTTGTTTCATTAGGCTCGCCCATAAGATGGAAGATAACATTGTCCTTTGGAACTTCAAAGTACATATATACTTCCATTCTTCTTTCATGAGTATGTGCAGGCATGGTATTTCCATACATTACCCTCATCAAGAACTGTCATACCCATTGAAAGCTGCGCAGTTTGAAGCACATCAGGATGAATAAACTGGTTGATAACTCTCTTATTTGAAGTCTTATTATCCCCAAGAGGCTTTTTAGCCGCATCATTTATTGATATGAATTTAGTCTTATATGAAATATGTGCCGGAGCACTTACCATATAAAACTTTGCAGGATTGCTCTTATCAAAACTTCTGAATGTAACATTCTTTGTGCCCTTTGTAATGTAGAGACAATCTTTATAGTCAAGTGTAAAGACTTCATCGTCCGCAACTATTTCGCCCTTGCCTCCTATATTGAAAATACCGATTTCCCTTCTTTCAAGGAAATACTTTGTACCGAAGTTTGACCATATATCAATTCCCTTATCTATGGAAACGGTCTCATTTACAGGCATACATCCTAAAGTTACCATTCTGTCCACATGTGAATATACGGCAACTACCTTATCTTCCTGATAAAGGTCCTGAATAAGGAATTCATCTCTTATCTCATCTGTGGTGTAAAATTTAAAGTCTCTTTGGTTTGCTGAATAACGAATGTCCATAAAACCCTCCTTTTAATATGCTATAAACATTTCATCAAATTTATTACTGAAAGCCGCATTGATTCTCTCAATACCGCCATAAAGATGCTTTTTAACTATTTCCTCTATTTTAGAGGTATCTCTGTTTTTGATCACCTCATACATCTGTCTGTGCTCAAGAATTACATGCTCATAATTTTCACATTCCAGCATATCCAACATGCAAAACCTTGTGTAATTGGAATCGGATTTTCTTATCTGCTCCCACAGATAGGTATGCTCGGTTTTCTTATACCATAATTCATGCATGGACAGATCTATCGCTTTGAATTTATCAGGTTTAAAGCTTTTGGTATTTTCATAGCTTTTAGTCAGCCGGATAACAGTCTTTTCAAGTTTTTCTAAATCACTGTCTGTAGCAATAGCTATGTAATCTTTTAGTACCATACTTTCCAGTGCAAATCGTTCATATATGATTTGTTTAACCATTTCCATATTGATCATGGATACTCTTGAACCGCTCTTTGGCACGATATCGACAAGTCCTGAGCCTGCAAGTCTTGAAAGTACAGAGCGTATAGGGTGTCCTTGAAACATTATATTTAGTGCAAAGACTGTTTTCGCTTATAAGTTGCCCGGGCTTAAGTTTAAAGCATCAATATATCATTTTCTATTTCCGAATATATATTTTGAATGGTAGAAATACTTATATGCCCCCTTTCATGTATAAATTAACCTTGTATGCACACATTATTTTATGCTATGATTAACTGGCTTATAAGACCATGATATAACAGAGATTTTTAATAAGTCAATCAAAAAACTTGTATCCAAGATTGAGATAAATACTTGTATCCAAGAAGGTTTTTAAATTACCTGTTTTAACATAACTATAACAAGGAGAAATATATGGGCGGACTATTTAATTATGACAATCCTATATGGAGATTTGTAGGAAGAATATGGGATTTGTTTATACTGAATTTATTGTGGGTATTATGCTCAATTCCTATAGTGACATTTGGAGCATCAACTACTGCAATGTATTATTGCACAATGAAGATAGCAAGAGATCGTGACAGTGGTGGAGTATTATCAATGTTCTTTCACAGTTTCAAGGATAATCTTTTGCAGTCGACAAATTATCTGGGTGATAATGGCATTTGTGGGTGGAATTCTTTTATTTGATATAAGATTTTTCAGTTTCTATTCACCTATGGATAATACTGTGTTGAAAATGATCGTATTCACTATCACCTGTTTTTTAATACTGCTTTGGTTATTTATATTCACATACATATTTCCTATACAGGCAAAATTTATCAATCCTATAAAGCAGACATTTAAACTGGCACTGTTTATGTCTGTAAAGCATCTTATAAGAACGATAATAATACTGGCAGGAAGTGTTTTGATACTTGTGGCTGTATATATTTTGATCATGAGAATGCCCGGAGTGATGTCTATGCTTATATTTGTACTGGGTCTGGGAATTCTCACTATTCCAGGCAAGTCAGTTCAATATGATATTTGATAAATATATTGATGAGAATAATGAATAAGAAAGATTGTACTTATTTTTAGACATTTTTGTTATTTTATTAACCCATCATAGTGCTTGTATTGTTGCTACTATACTATTATATATATGAGCTCATATGAGTTTTTTATGTGCAAACAAGCGCAATATATAAATTTAGCTATATGCTGTAAGAATGGAAAGGGATATGTCATATGTCAATGATGGATCAACTAAAGAAACGTGCAAAAGAGAGTAAAAAAACCATAATCTTACCTGAGTCAATGGATAAGAGAATCTATCAGGCTGCTGAGGTGATTCTGAAAGATGGTTTGGCAGACCTAATAATAATAGGTACTCCACAGGAAGTAGAAGAGAATTCTAAAGGTTGTGATATCACGGGAGCAACAATAATCGATCCAAATACTTATGAGAAAACAAAAGAATATGAGGACCTTTTTGTAGAGCTTAGAAAGTCAAAGGGACTTACTCATGAAGAAGCAAGAAAGCAAATGTTAAGGACTATACTACTTATGGATGTCTTATGCTCAAGGCGCGGAGATGCAGACGGACCTGTAAGCAGTGCTTGTCATTCAACAGCTAATACACTAAGACCTGCGTTACAGATAATAAAAGACTAAGCCGAGTGTAAAACTTGTTTCAGGATTCTTTGTAATGGAAGTTCCAAACTGCGAATTCGGTGAGAACGGTGTATTTGTATTTGCAGACTGTTCTATAGAGCAGAATCCTGATCCTGAAAAGCTTGCATCTATTGCACTTTCATCAGCAGAAAGCTTTAAGTTCCTCGTAGGAAAAGAGCCAAGAGTCGCAATGCTAAGTCATTCATCAAAGGGAAGTGCAAAGCATGATGATGTTACAAAAGTAGTTGAAGCTACAAGAATAGCAAAAGAGCTTGCACCTGATCTTTGCCTTGACGGTGAGCTTCAGCTTGATGCGGCGCTTGTTCCTGAAGTAGGAGAGAGCAAGGCACCGGGTTCAAAGGTAGCAGGACATGCAAATGTACTCGTATTCCCTGATCTTGATGCGGCAAATATCGGATATAAGCTTGTTCAAAGACTTGCAAAGGCAAATGCTTACGGACCTATGTGTCAGGGTATTGCAAAGCCTGTAAACGATCTTTCAAGAGGATGTTCTATGAAGATATAGTAGGGGTGTAGTAGCAATCACAGCAATTCAAGCTGCCGGAGAAGACAAATAATTTAAAGAAGAGGTGGAGTTTCTTATGAAAAAAACGTATTGGTTATAAATTGTGGTAGTTCATCATTAAAGTATCAGCTTATTAACATGGAAAATGAAGAGGCATTGGCAAAGGGATTGTTTGAGAGAATCGCAATTCCGGGATCAAAGCTTACACATGAGCCTATCGGAAGAGAGAAGTTCAAGATTGAAAAAGATGTAAAGAATCACACAGAAGCTATAGCTTTGGTACTTGAGGCTCTTACAGATAAGGAGCATGGTGTAATAAAGGATGCAAGTGAGATATATGCTATCGGACACAGAGTAGTACAGGGTGGAGTAAAGTATCCTGAATCTGTAGTTGTTACAGATGAGGTGAAGAAGGATATTGAGAAGTACGCAGACCTTGCACCACTTCACAACCCTGCAAACCTTATGGGTATTGAAGCTGTAGAAAAGGCAATGCCGGGTGTTCCTAATGTAGCTGCATTTGATACATCATTCGGTATGAGTATGCCTGAGAAGGCATATAAGTATGCTATTCCACACGAGTACTATGAGAATTATCATATCAGAAGATATGGATTCCACGGTACAAGCCATATGTATGTAGCACAGGAGGCAATCAAGTTTGCAGGTCTTGACAAGGATACAGCAAGAGTTATAGTATGTCACCTTGGAAACGGTGCATCAATATCAGCATCTGTAGGTTGTAAGTGCGTAGATTCATCAATGGGTCTTACACCTCTTGAAGGACTTATCATGGGTACAAGATCAGGAGACGTGGATCCTGCTATAGTACAGTATATCTGCAACAAAGAGAATAAGAGTGTAGATGAGGTGCTTGATATCCTCAATAAGAAGTCGGGTGTTCTTGGAATGAGTGGTGGAGTATCATCAGACTTTAGAGATATTGAAAACGCTGAAGCTGACGGAAACAATCTTGCAAAAGTTGCACTTGAGGCATTCAGATACAGAATTATTAAGTATGTTGGTGCTTATATAGCTGTTATGGGTGGAGTTGATGCTCTTTGCTTCACAGCCGGTGTCGGTGAGAACGATAAGGTTACAAGACAGATTGTTGGTGACAACTTTGCATTCTTAGGCGCAAAGGTTGATCCTGAGGTAAACAATGTTCGTGGTAAGAGAACTATGATTTCAACACCTGATTCAAAGATCAAGATTATGTTGATGCCTACAAATGAGGAGTTGGCTATAGCAAGAGACACTTACAGACTGACTAAAAAATAATATTGACAAGTAAAACCTTTGCTATTATAATTATTAAAGTTTTGTGACTCGAGATAAGGAGGTGAAAGAATGTCAATTTGTCCAAAGAATAAAACATCTCGTGGTAGAAGAGATAAGAGAAGAGCTAACTGGAAGATGTCAGCTACAAGTCTTGTAAAATGTCCAAAGTGTGGAGAGTTAATGCTTCCTCATAGAGTTTGTAAGGCATGTGGTTCATATAACAAGCGTGAAATAGTAACAGTAGACTAATAGTTAGTATCTATAAGTTTTACTGATTGGAATAACAGGGTTGCCACTTCGTGGTGACCCTGTTATTCTATTATACATATATACACTACAAAAATATATAAAATAGAATTAATTTAGTAGATGCTTTGATTTTACAATCCTTGTAGCGTTTAGCTGTGCGAAAAAGCGAGACAGGATTCAGCTGCCGAGGACTTGTTTGAGTGCAGTTCGCTGTTTTCCAAGCGAACAAACGAGTTCCGCAGGCTGCGTAAAATCCTGCGAAGCTTTTAAGCACAGCTGCGTTTAGGATTGGAAAATCAAAATTCTACTTATGTTGAGGAGTAATTATATGAAGTGGGAGAAGTATACTCTTATCACAAAGACTGATGCGGTGGATATTTTGAGCGCATCACTTGGGGATATAGGTGTGGAAGGTATTGAAATAGAAGATAATGTACCTTTAACTGCAGAAGAAACAAAGGGAATGTTTATAGATTTTTTACCGGAGTTACCGGAGGATGAGGGAATAGCAAAGGTAAGCTTTTATCTGGATGCGGACGCCGACAATACAAAGCTCTTGGAAGATATAAAAGTCACATTGGATGAGCTTAAAGAGTTTGCGATATCGGTGACGGTGTACTTATAAAGTCGGAGACCGAAGATAAAGACTGGATAAACAACTGGAAGCAGTATTTTAAGCCTTTCTATGTTGGAGATATCCTTATAAAGCCTACATGGGAAGAGATACCTGAGGATGCAAAATATAAGACACTAATACAGATAGATCCGGGAACGGCCTTCGGTACAGGAGCACATGAGACTACCAAGCTTTGTATACTTGCTCTTGAAAAATATTTAAAGAACAGGGAAAATGTCAGGGTATTGGATGTAGGTACCGGAAGCGGAATCCTTGGCATTGCGGCGCTTAAGCTGGGTGCGGAATGTGTTTTTGGAACAGATCTTGATGATATGGCAATTGAGGCTGTTATGGAAAATATGATCAGCAATGAGATAGGAATGACTGACTTTGTGGCGGTATGCGGAGATATTATTACAGATGAAAATGTGATGGAGCTGGCAGGTTATGAAAAGTTTGATATAGTGACAGCCAATATTTTGGCTCCTGTTATAATAGAGCTTATAAAGACTGTAGCAAAGCATATGAGAAAAGGCGGAATATTTATTACATCGGGAATAATAGATACAAAAGAAGCTGATGTGGTACTTGCCTTTAAAAAGAGTGAGGATTTTGAAATCCTTGAAATAAATCATCTTGGAGAATGGGTAAGTATAGTAGCAAAAAAGAGGGAATAAATGTATCATTTTTTTGTTTCTGAAGAGCAGATAAACGGAGAAAATGCGTATATAGAAGGCAGTGATGTCAATCATATAGTAAATGTACTGAGAATGAAAACGGGTGAAGAGCTGCTTATCAGTGTCAAAGGAGACTGGGATTATCTTTGCAAAATAGAGGCGATAGAAGAAAATAAAGTTAAGCTTAAGGTTTTGGAGAGTATGGAGCAAAGAGAGTTACCTGTAAATATCACCCTGCTTCAGGGAATTCCGAAGTCTGATAAACTCGAGATGATAATACAAAAGTCTGTTGAGCTGGGGGTAAGTGAAATAATACCGGTAAAAACAAAGCGTGTTGTAGTAAAGATAGAAGAAAAAAAGCAGGCATCAAAGGCAAACAGATGGAATGCAATTGCAGAGAGTGCCGCAAAACAGTCAAAAAGAAGTATTATACCGAAAGTATCTGAACCTATGTCCATAGATAATGCACTTGAAATTGTAAAGGATTTTGGTGTAAAATTAATACCCTATGAGAATGCAGACGGAATAGAAAAGACCAGAAAAATACTGGACAGTATGGATAAAACGAAAAATATCGCTATCTTTATAGGTCCTGAGGGCGGTTTTGAAGAGTCGGAAGTTGAAAAAATAAAAGATTCGGGCTTTGAAGTTATTACGCTTGGAAAAAGAATACTCAGAACTGAGACTGCCGGACTTGCATTACTCAGCAATATAATGATCAGATTGGAAGATGAATAGATGGACGTATATTTTGACAATTCGGCCTCTACAAAGGTAAGCGAAAAGGCCATAGAAATAATGCTAAAGACCATGAGGGACGATTATGCCAACACAAGCGGTAAGCATATAAAAAGTGTGGAAGCTGAGAGCTATGTAAAAGATGCGGCGGATATTATAGCAAAGACTTTAAAGGTAAAAAAAGGCGAAATTATCTTTACTTCAGGCGGTACGGAATCCAATAATATGGCACTTATCGGTGGTGCCATGAGCAGGAAAAGGTACGGAAAACATATAATAATATCGGGAATTGAGCATCCTGCGGTATACAGACCTGCTGAATTTTTGACTGAACAGGGGTTTGAACTTTCAGTGCTTCCCGTAAACAGTGAAGGACAGGTGGACCTTGAATTATTAAAGTCAACTCTCAGAGATGACACTGTCTTGGTGTCCGTAATGTATGTAAATAATGAAATGGGGGCTATAGAACCTGTAGAAGAAATTTCAAGGATAATAAAAGCTAAAAATAAAGATATATTATTTCATGTAGATGCAATACAGGCCTATACAAAGCTAAGAATAAATCCGAAATCACAGGGAATTGACATGCTTTCCGCATCAGGCCATAAGTTTCATGGGCCAAAGGGTGTTGGATTTTTATATATTGACAGCAATGTGAAAATATATCCTATAATTTTTGGAGGCGGACATCAAAGAGGCATGAGAAGCGGAACGCTAAATACTACCGGAATTGCCGGAATGGGAGTCGCCGCAAAGGAAGCCTATGACAATTTTGATGATAGAATAAATAAGATATCAGATTTGAAATACTATTTGATGGATGAGCTTGAAAAATTGGAAGGTGCGATTTTGAATACAGGCAGGGGTGAAAATTTTGCACCTCAGGTCATAAGTGTTTCATTTGAAGATATTCGTGCGGAAGTTTTATTGCACGCTTTGGAAGATAGAGGGATTTATGTTTCAAGCGGTTCGGCTTGTTCATCAAATCATCCGGGCATATCAGGTACATTGAAGGCTATAGGTGTAAGAGATGATCTTTTGGACGCTACAATAAGAATCTCTTTGTCGGAGCTTAATAATAAGGAAGAGGCTGACTATTTCATAAAGAATTTAAAAGAACTTTTGCCGCTTCTTAGAAAATTTGTGAGGAAATAATGAAGTACAAATCATTTTTAATTAAATACGGTGAGATAGGTGTAAAGGGTAAAAACAGATATATGTTTGAAGATGCCCTTATGAAACAGATAAGAACTGCCTTAAAAGAAGTAGAAGGCAAGTTTTCTGTATCCAAGGAGCTTGGAAGAATATATGTGGATATGGACGGAGAATATGACTATGAGGAAGCGGTTGACAGACTCAGTAAGGTATTCGGTATAGTCGGTATTTGTCCAATGGTCAGAATAGAATCAAAGGATTATGAAAACCTTAAAGTAAAGGTGGTAGAATATGTGGATGCGGTATATCCTGATAAGAATTTTACTTTCAAGGTAGATACTAGAAGAGCCGACAAGAGCTTCCCGGGAACATCAGAGAGCATCAATGCAGAGCTTGGAGAGGTGATTTTAAATGCATTTCCTGAAATAAAGGTAAATGTAAGGAAGCCTGATGTACTTATAAAGGTTGAAATCAGAACGTATATCAATATATACTCAGTTGAAATACCGGGACCGGGCGGAATGCCTATCGGCACAAACGGAAGTGCCATGCTTTTACTTTCCGGTGGTATAGATTCACCTGTTGCGGGATATATGATAGCAAAAAGAGGAGTAAGAGTAGAGGCTGTATATTTCCATGCACCGCCTTATACCTCAGAGAGAGCCAAGAGAAAGGTTATAGAGCTTGCGGAGCTGGTTTCAAAATATACCGGGCCGCTAAATTTACATATAATCAATTTTACAGATATACAGCTTGCAATATATGAGCATTGTCCACATGATGAGCTTACTATTATTATGAGAAGATATATGATGAAGCTGGCTGAAAGAATCGCTGTGGAAAACGGAGATCAGGCGCTTATTACAGGTGAGAGTATAGGACAGGTGGCTTCTCAGACAATACAGTCTTTACTTACTACAGATGCGGCGGCCACTTTGCCTGTATTCAGACCTCTTATAGGCTTTGATAAGCAGGAAATAGTTGAGATCTCAGAAAAAATAGGTACTTATGAGACATCCATACAGCCATATGAGGACTGCTGTACAATATTTGTGGCAAAGCATCCGGTGACCAAGCCTGTTTTGGAAAATATAGAAAGGTCTGAAGAAAAGCTTGAAGGAATCATAGATGAGCTTATGGAAAAGGCCATGGAAACAAAGGAAAGAATCTTGGTGAAAGCCTGAAATAAAAGATTCCGGCAGGTAATCCTGCCGGAATTGAAAAATAAATTATTTGATGATATATGGAGAGAGTGCCTCAATTATCTGCTCTACATTATCCTCTGCGTGAATGTTAAGATCGATCGGCTTTGACAGATCCAAGCTGAAGATACCCATTATTGATTTTGCATCTATAACATATCTTCCTGAAACCAAGTCAAAGTCTACATCGTACTTAGCTAATTCATTTACAAATGACTTTACTTTGTCAATAGAATTAAGGGAAATTTGAACTGTTTTCATATAATCCTCCATGGTAAAAAATATTGTGATAAATGCAGCAGATACTTTTATGTATTTGTACATTTAATTCTATGTATATCCTATATAAATTTTAAAATAAAGTCAATGACATTTGATAAGTTAGAAAGGTTTTTTATGAAAACAGTTGCGTTTCATACACTTGGCTGTAAAGTAAATACATATGAGACAGAGGCTATGCAGCAACTTATGGAGGCCGCAGGCTATAGTTGTGTGGAGTTTGGAGAAAGAGCGGATGTCTATATAATAAATACCTGCTCTGTCACAAATATTGCTGACAGAAAATCCAGACAGATGCTTCACAGAGCCAGAAAGATGAATGAAGATGCTATAGTTGTGGCGGCAGGATGTTATGTGGAGTCCGCAAAAAATAAGATAGATGAAGATCTCAGTATAGATATAATAGTGGGAAACAATAATAAAAATGAGATTGTAAATATAATAAATGAATATTTGAAGGATAAAATCAAAAACAAATTTATTATTGATATAAACAAAGAAACAGAATATGAAGAGTTTAACATAAGTAAAATAAATGATCACACCAGAGCTTTTATAAAAGTTCAGGACGGATGCAATCAGTTTTGTTCATACTGTATTATCCCTTTTACAAGAGGTAGGGTAAGAAGCAGAAAGATGGAAAATATAATTGATGAGGTGAAAAACTTGTCTGCTTCGGGATATAAGGAAATAGTACTTACAGGGATACATCTCTCATCATATGGAGTGGACTTTTTGGATGAGTCCTATAATAAGAGAATGGAAAAACTCACACAGACTGAGGAAAGTGATGAGGAATTTGTTACCAAGAATGAGCTTCTTTGTCTGATAGAAAATATTGCAAATATAGAGGGAATAGAGAGAGTACGAATAGGTTCTTTGGAGCCAAGAATTATACAGGAAAACTTTATTAAAAGTCTTAGCAAAATAGATAAGTTTTGCCCTCATTTTCATTTAAGTTTACAAAGCGGTTGTGATAAGACTCTAAAAAGTATGAACAGAAAGTATACTGCCGATGAGTTTTATGAGGGAGTGAAGCTTATAAGAAAATATTTTGATTCACCTGCCATTACTACAGATATTATTGTTGGATTTCCCGGAGAAACAAATACAGACTTTGAAGAGAGTAAAGCTTTTGTAGAAAAGGTGAAATTCTATGAGACACATATCTTCCCCTATTCCATAAGAGAAGGCACAAAAGCGGCAAATATGCCTCAGGTAGACGGGAATGAAAAGGTTCGTAGAGCAAATGTTTTAAATGAAATAAATCTGAACAATCAAAAAGAGTTTAGAGCTTTGAGGATAGGTAAAGAAGATGAGCTGCTTTGTGAGGAGATTTTTGTAAAAGACGGAGTAGAGTATTTTACCGGATATACTAAAGAATATGTAAAGATTGCTGTTTTAAAAAGTGATTTAAAGACTAATGATATAGTAAAGGGTAGAATAACGGATTTCCTTACAGATGATATTTTATTGCTTGAAAAACAATAGATATTAATTCTTTAATTTATAATAAGAAAAAATAATATTGCAATATAAGCTGTAATCGTATAAAATCAATATTATTAGAAAAGGAAGCGTGATGATATGGATGTTCAAAATACACAATATTTTAGGGCAGTACAAGAAAATAAGATGGATGTAAATGAAGTTTTAAAGCTTGTGTATGAAGCTTTGACAGAAAAAGGATATGATCCGTTGAATCAGATTGTTGGCTATGTGATGTCAGGAGATCCGACATATATCACAAGTCATAAGAGTGCAAGAAGTCTTATCATGAAAGTAGAGCGTGATGAGATAGTCGAAGAGTTATTAAAGAGCTATATTGAAAAAAATCTTAGCTAAACTTTTTTGAGATAGAATCTCATCAAGCCGCGTGATGGACCTTCTGGGGCTGGGTCATACAACAAAACATATTTAAAGGTATGAGATAAGATGTATGAAGAAGTTTGCTTTGGTGGTAGACTTCTTTTTATATATTGAAAGTTTAGAGGTAAATTTGAAAGAAAGAATCATGGGACTTGATTATGGTTCAAAGACCATTGGCGTGGCTATAAGCGATGCATTGGGGCTTACTGCACAGCCGTTTGAAACCATAGAACGAAATGCGGAAAATAAACTCAGAAGATCTCTGGCAAGAATAGCGGAGATTGTTAAAGAGAAAGATATAAAGAAAATAGTAGTAGGTTTGCCGGTGAATATGGATGGTGGCAGCGGGGAAAGAGTTGCTCTTACTTTGGAATTTGTAGAGAAGCTGAAGTCAAGAGTGGACATTCCCATTATAATGCAGGATGAAAGGCTTACCACAAAAGAGGCGGATGAAATACTTGACGAATCAGGTGTAAAAAAGCAGGATAGAAAACAATTTATAGATCAAATTGCGGCAAGTATTATTTTGAAAGAATATATGGAGAAAGAAAATGGACAATAATAGTATACATTTTGTAACAGAGGATGGAGAAAATATCGACTTTACAATAATAGACGAGACCAAGTTAAACGGCGTAAGCTATATACTGGTTACAGACAGTCCCGATGATGAAAGCGGAGATTGTTATATTATGAAGGATATTTCAGCCGAGGATGATACTGAGGCAAATTATATATTTGTAGAGGATGATAAAGAGCTGGATGCTGTATTTGAAATATTCCAAAGTATGATGGATGATGATGTGGAAATTATAAAATGAGTTATCTTATAACGATAATCATTATGTGAATATATAAATATAAGTTAGAAAGGAATGAAATTTGAACGAGAATGAGAAAAATCCGTTGCTTAATATGCAAAGAATAATGCAGGAAAGCAAGGAATTAAGTGAAGCGAGTGCAAATGAAAAGAGTGAGAGTGCACAGGAAAAGAAAGTAAAAAAAGAAAAAACCGTAAATGCCAGATTAAAGCATGAGCAGGGAGCTAAAAAAACTACGGGTCAAAAGAAAACTTCTGCAAAGGAGAAAACTTCAGAAACATCTGCAAAAGCTGTAGAAGAAAATAAAACAGCGGAAAAAAAGCAGACAAAAAAGACTGCAAGTAAAAAGACAAAGACTGCAGAGAATACTAAAGAAGTGACAGAGAGCAAGGAAGTTCAGAGTGCGGATGCAAAGAAAAGTAAGGCAAGATATGTGGGACCGGCAGATAAAAATGTTCCTTCTTTGGCTGAGCAGGTATCAAGCATTTTGATGGAAAACACCAATAAAAAAAGAAAAGGCAGAGCGCCGAAAAAGAGCAATAAAAAGGTAAAGATCATACCTCTTGGAGGACTTGAGCAGATCGGTATGAATATTACAGCCTTTGAATATGATGACAGCATTATGGTAGTGGATTGCGGACTTGCATTCCCAAGTGATGATATGCTCGGAATAGATCTGGTAATTCCTGATATCACATATTTGAAGGATAATTATCTTAAGGTAAAGGGATTTTGTATAACTCATGGTCATGAGGATCATATCGGTGCCCTGCCTTACATTTTAAAGCAGCTTAATGTACCTGTATACGGTACAAGACTGACCTGCGCCTTGATTGAAAAGAAGCTAAAAGAACATCAGATAGATGACACTGCAAAGCTTCATATAGTTAAATACGGTGATACTGTAGGTCTTGGTGACTTTAAGGTAGAGTTTGTAAAGACAAATCACTCTATTGCAGACGCGGCATCACTGGCCATATTTACACCTGCAGGTACAATATTCCACACCGGAGACTTTAAGGTGGACTATACACCTGTATTCGGAGATCCGGCAGATCTTGGAAGAATGGCTGAAATCGGTAAGGCAGGCTGTCTTGCCATGCTTTCAGATTCCACCAATGCTACAAGACCGGGATTTACTATGTCTGAGAGAACTGTCGGAAAGACTTTTGATTTGATATTTGCAGAGCATAGAGACAGCAGAATTATAGTTGCCACCTTTGCTTCAAATGTGGACAGAGTGCAGCAGATAATAAATACCGCATATAAATATGACAGAAAAGTAGTGGTAGAGGGACGAAGCATGGTAAATGTTATCGGAACTGCCGCTGAACTTGGATATATAGATATTCCTGAAGGAACACTCATAGATATAGACCATCTGAAGGACTATCCGCTTGAAAAGACCGTTATTATTACAACGGGAAGTCAGGGCGAGTCTATGGCGGCTCTTTCAAGAATGGCTTCATCAATCCACAGAAAAGTGGAAATAGTACCGGAAGATGTTGTTATAATGAGTTCAACTCCTATTCCCGGAAATGAAAAGGCTGTGTCAAAGGTTATAAATGAGCTTTCAATGAAGGGAGCAGAGGTTATCTTCCAGGATACTCATGTATCAGGTCACGCATGCCAAGAAGAAATCAAACTTATGTATTCACTGTTAAAGCCTAAGTTTGCTTTGCCGGTGCATGGAGAGTACAGGCATCTTATGGCAGGAAAAGGACTTGCAGAGGCTGTAGGTATTCCAAGTGAAAATGTACTTATTATGTCAAGCGGTGATGTGGTCGAACTTAGTGAGGATTCATGTAAGATAACAGGCCATGTAGAGGCCGGCGGTGTCTTTGTTGACGGTCTTGGAGTAGGTGATGTAGGAAATATTGTGCTTCGTGATAGGCAAAGTTTGTCACAAAATGGTATAATAATAGTGGCAATGAGTCTTGAACATGGAACGAACAGACTTCTTTCGGGCCCGGATATAGTTTCCAGAGGTTTCGTATATGTAAGAGAGTCTACCGATTTGATGAACGAGGCGAGTGCAGTCGTAAGAGAGGCTGTGGCGGATTGTCTTCATGCCAGAATCATAGATTGGTCAAAGATAAAGAATGTGGTAAGAGATTCTTTAAGTGAATTTTTGTGGAAGAGGATGAAGAGAAATCCTGTAATATTGCCAATAATAATGGAGATACATTAATAAATGAGCAAAGAAACTACATCAAAAAGGAAAACAAAAAGAAGAGTTGCTTCTTTTTTCGGAAGAATAATTATGTATATCCTGATATTGGGATTGATAGCAGGTATACCTTTTGCCTATAATTTCGGACATAGTGTATTCTATGCTTCGAGTGTGGATTCACCACCGGGCAGCAATGTACAGGTGAATATAACAGAAGGTATGAATTTTGATGAACTTGCTGATATACTGCTTGATAAGGGTGTCATAGAAAACACGTTTTCCTTTAAGATACAGGCAAAGTTTTTTGAAATCAGAATGCATGCGGGTGAATATACTTTTAACACATCACAGACAACGAGACAGATGCTTGAGATGATTGATGACGGAATTTTGGAGAATAATGTAGATGATAACAAATCCTAAGGTTTTGGAATATTTGGACATTATTTCACCTGTTAATTCACAGCCTGTAGAAGAAATAAGGTCAGTGGCCAAGGAAAATTATATTCCGATCATAAAAAGAGACACTGAAAATCTTTTGAAATTTATTTTGAAGATGCAAAATCCTAAGTCTATTTTAGAGATAGGTTGTGCTGTTGGGTATTCAGCTATAGTTATGCTGGAAAATTCCGATGCGGATATAGTAACTATTGAAAAAATGCCTGAGAGAGTGGAAGAAGCTAAAAAAAATATTAAGTATATGAATCTGGAAAACAGAGCAAAAATAATTGAGGGCGATGCAGGGCAGATACTGGAAAGTCTGGTTTATGAAAATAAGAAATTTGATCTTATTTTTATGGATGCTGCTAAGGCACAGTATATTACCTGGTTGCCCATGGTGAAGGCTCTTTTGAAGGATGGAGGAATGATTTTCTCAGATAATTGTTTGCAGGAGGGAGACTTGTTAGAGTCTTCCTTTGCAATAAGAAAAAGAGATAAGACTATACATAAAAGAATGAGAGAGTATATTTATCTTCTTTTACATGATGAAGATTTGGAATCATGGATATTTTCGATAGGAGATGGAGTTTTACTTAGCAAAAGTAGGAGGTAAATTGAGAAATTTAGAACTTTTGATACCCGCAGGCAATCTTGAAAATCTAAAGGTTGCAATAGATTACGGTGCCGATGCGGTATATATAGGCGGTGAGTTTTTCAGTCTTAGAGCAAAGGCAAAGAATTTCACCAAAGAGGATATGAAGGCAGGAATAGCATATGCCCATGAAAGAGGTAAGAAGGTCTATGTAACAGCCAATATCCTCGGACATAATGACGATTTGGAAGCGGCAAGGGGTTATTTTGAGGAATTAAAAGAGATAGGACCGGATGCTCTAATAATATCGGATCCCGGAATATTTACAGTAGCAAAGGAAGTTTGGCCTGAGGTGGAAATACATATATCTACACAGGCAAATAATACAAATTATGCTACATATCTGTTCTGGTGGAAGCTCGGAGCCACAAGAGTGGTTACAGCCAGAGAGCTTTCTCTTGAAGAGATAAAAAAGATCAGAGATAATATTCCGGAGCAAATGGAAATAGAGACATTTGTACATGGAGCTATGTGTATGTCATATTCCGGCAGATGCTTACTCAGCAATTTCTTTACAGGTAAAGATGCAAACCGTGGAGAATGTACTCATTCATGCAGATGGAAATATTCTGTAGTAGAGGAAAAAAGACCGGGAGAGTATATGCCGGTTTATGAAAATGAGAGAGGTACATATATCTTCAATTCAAAAGATCTTTGTATGATTGAGTATATTCCGGAACTTATAGAGGCGGGTATAGACAGCTTTAAGATAGAGGGCAGAATGAAGACCGCACTCTATGTGGCAACTGTGGCAAGAACATACAGAAAGGCCATAGATGATTATTTAAAATCACCTGAGACCTTTAAAGAAAACCTTGAATGGTATAAGTCTGAGATAGGAAAGTGTACCTACAGAGAGTTTACCACCGGATTTTTCTTTGGAAAGCCGGATAGTGATACACAGATTTATGACAGTAATACTTATGTAAAAAATTATATTTATATAGGAACTGTAAACGAAGTAGATGAAAAGGGTAGAGCGATATTCAACCAGAAGAACAGATTCTTTGTTGGAGATAACATGGAGATTATGAAAAAGAACGGTGAAAATATAGCTTTATGTGTTGAGTCCATTGAAGATGAAAGGATGAGAAGATGGATAATGCACCGCATCCTATGCAACTTTTGAAAGTGACATTTGACAAACAGGTGGCTGAAGAAGGAGATATATTACGTATTTATAATCCCGAAAGACAGTAATGGAGGTATAATGCTTTTATTTATACTTGGTATATTATGTGGGATATATGGAACTGTAGTTATTTTTATGGCAGGCTTTTTGGAATTGCAAAATTACATATGGTATGTATTTGCATTTGTATTTTTTGCCCTGGGTAAACTTATCAAACTTTATCTAAATAAGAGAATTCCATTGTGGTCTGTGGTATCTGTCTGTACTTTGGCGACTCTTGGAATTCTTATTTTTATTATAACGGTAGCGGTAATAAGATTATCAATACCTAAAAGCGATGAAAAATCACTTGATTTTTTAGTTGTCCTGGGAGCCAAGACGGATTTTGAGAAAAAAGAAAGCGATACAAAATACAGACTTGAAAAAACTATAGACTATATAAATGAAAATCCTTACACAATGATTATTATAAGTGGGGGAATGCAAAAAAACGGAAAAATAGAATCTCTTGAAATGGCAGATTATCTTATAGAAAGAGGTATAGACAGAGAGAATATTCTTGTGGAAGTGGAGTCACACAATACAAGAGAAAACCTGATATATACGTTGGCTCTTTTAGATAAGTACAATGATGATATAAAAAGGAATACGGATTTTATAATCAGAAATGATATAGGGCCTGTGACAGTGGTGGAGGCCAGACCGCAGACAATCGGAATATTGACAAATGATTTTCATATATTCAGAGCTATGCAGGTTGCTAAAAAGCTTGGATATACACAAGTTTACCCTATAAGTGCAAGTTCCGGTAAGATTCTATACTTACATATGCTCTTAAGAGAGACATTTGCGATTTTGAAATACAAGTTTTTAGGATATATGTAAAAATAATAAGGAGGCAGGATATTGAAAAATTATAATATTGATGAAGAGTTAAAACATATAAAAGAATTATCCGCATATGAGATAAAAGATATATCTGATATCGAAGAGCTCAGTGCAAAAGCGGTAGTTCTTGAGCATAAAAAGACTAAGGCAAGAGTTTTCACCTTGCTTGCAGATGATGATAATAAGGTATTTACGGTAGGTTTTAGAACACCGTCAAAGGATTCAACCGGAGTTGCCCATATTTTGGAGCATTCAGTACTTTGCGGTTCAAAGAAATTTCCGGGCAAAGGATCCTTTTGTAGAGCTTGTGAAGGGCTCACTAAATACATTTTTAAATGCTATAACATATCCTGATAAGACGGTTTATCCGGTGGCATCCTGTAATGATAAGGATTTTGATAATCTTATGGAAGTTTATCTGGATGCGGTATTTTATCCTAATGTGTACAATGAGGAGAAGATATTTAAGCAGGAAGGCTGGCATTACGAAGTAGTGGATGAGAAGGGAAATCCTGATGAGAACGGAGATATTATACTAAACGGTGTAGTATACAATGAGATGAAGGGTGCTTTTTCTTCTGCGGACAGTGTACTTGAGAGGTCTATAACAAAGGTATTGTTTGAAGGCCATTCTTACGGCGAGGAATCCGGTGGAGATCCTGATTTTATTCCTACTTTGACATATGAGAATTTCCTCGATATGCACTCAAAGTATTATCATCCGTCAAACTCATATATTTATCTCTATGGAGATATGAATATGGCAAAGAAGCTGGAGTGGATAGACAAAGAATATCTTGATAAGTTTGAATACAGAGAGGTGGATTCTAAGATAGAGGAAGTAAAGGGGCTTGAAAGTGTAAAGGAAGCAAACTTTGAATATCCTATCACAGAGGCTCAAGGCGAAGAAAATGCGACATATCTTTCATGGAACACTCTGGTGGGAGGAGAACTTGACCCGGTTGTTTCAATGGGATTTCATGTGCTTGAGTATGTGATGATAGATGCACCCGGAGCATATCTTACCGATGCACTTATTGATGCAGGCATCGGTGAGGACGTGTTTGGAGGATATGCAAACGGAATCTCTATGCCTTATTTTACGGTAACTGCAAAGAATACAAATCTTGACAGAAAACCCGAGTTTTTAGCTATTATAGAGGGAACCTTAAGAAAGCTTGCAGATGGCGGACTTGATAAGGAAACTATAAAGGCTGCTATCAATGTATTTGAGTTTAAGGCAAGAGAGGCGGACTACGGTTCATATCCGAAGGGACTTATGTACGGACTGTCAAGCTTTGATTCATGGCTTTATGATGCCGATCCTACAATACATTTAAGATTTGAAAATATTTTTAAGACTCTGAGAGAAGAGATAGATAATAATTATTTTGAAAATCTTATACAGAATTATCTTCTGGACAATAAAAATACTGCGATAGTTACTATGACACCTAAGAAGGGTCTCACTACAAAGAAGGATGCGGACCTTAAGGCAAAGCTTAAAGCATTTAAAGAAACTTTATCAAAAGAAGAAATAAAGAAGATATATGATGATACTCTTGCGCTTAAGAAATATCAGTCTGAGCCTTCAAGTGAAGAGGATCTTTTAAAGATTCCTTTACTTAACAGAGATGATATCAGCAGAGAAGTAAAGATGTCGAAATACGAAGAAACAAGTGTAAAGGCATCCGGAAAAGAAATACCTGTAATTCATTCAAATGTGTTTACTGCAGGAATTAATTATATGAAGTTTATCTTTAATATCGATTTTGCAGATGAAGAAGAACTTAAGTATCTGGCTCTTTTAAAGGAGATAGTAGGATATATCGATACAAAGAAGCAAAGCTATGCGGCACTTTCCACAAATATAAATTTAAACTCAGGTGGAGTGGGATATGCTATAGAGGCATTTCCAACTGATGCAAATCCAATTGATTTTACCTTTGTATTCAGTGTAAATGCAAAAGTATTATACGGTAAGGAATCATGGCTTTATTCAATTGTAAGTGAGATACTTACAATGTCAAAGCTTGAGGATAAGAAGAGAGTTAAGGATATAATTGCCGAGGTAAAGGCAAGCAAGGATAGGCTGGTATCATCAGGTCATATGACTGCACTTACAAGAGCCGGCTCTTATATATCAAAGGAACTTTTGTTTAACGATCTGACAAAAGGTATTGCTTATCTTAACTTCCTTGAGAATATAGATATTGAAAAAGATTTTGACAGAGTTTACGAAAACCTCTCAAGACTCTCAAAAACAGTATTTAGTGCGGATAATCTTTTGATACATACCATATGTGATGAAAAGGGATACAAGAATGCATTTGTAGGAATAGAAAATCTTACAGATAATCTTTTCACAGAAGATAAAAAAGAAAATAAGGCTGTATTAAAAACAGAAATCAAAAATGAGGGCTTTGTAACACCTTCAATGGTAAACTATGTTGCCAGATTTGGAAACTTCGTAAACCACGGATTTAAATACACAGGAGTATTAAGAGTGCTGAAAGTACTTTTAAGCTATGATTATTTGTGGAACAATATCAGAGTAAAGGGTGGTGCATACGGATGCAGTGCTATCTTTGGAAGAAGCGGAAACTCGGGATTTGTTTCATACAGAGATCCTAATGTTTCAAATACCAATAAGGTATACGAGGGTATAGTGGACTATGTAAAGAATTTTACCGCAAACGACAGAGAGATGACCAAGTCCGTAATAGGTGCAATCAGTGAGATGGATACACCTTTAACACCTTCAAGAGAAGGGTTAAGGGGGCTCAGCGCATATTATTCAAAAGTAAGACATGAGGATCTTGTAAAGGAAAGACAAGAAGTTCTAAATACAAGCGAAAAAGATATCAGAGCTTTGGTACCGCTGATTGAGGCTGTGCTTTCAGATAAACTTATCTGTGCTATAGGTAATGAGGATCTGATAGAAAAGGATAAGGAACTCTTTAAAGAAGTGAAACATCTTTATAAGGATTGATAGGAGATTATATGAAATCAGGTTTTGTTGCCCTTATAGGGAGACCGAATGTAGGAAAATCAACATTGATGAATACGCTGATAGGACAAAAGATAGCTATAACATCAAATAAGCCACAGACCACAAGAAACAGAATACAAACAGTATTTACGGATGAAAGAGGTCAGGTAGTATTCCTTGACACTCCGGGTATACATAAAGCAAAAAATAAGCTTGGAGAGTATATGGTAAAGGTATCTACAAGAACGCTAAGAGATGTGGATATGGTACTATGGCTGATAGAACCGAGCACCTTTATAGGTGAAGGTGATGAGCATATTTTTGAGATTTTATCAAGTGTGAATATACCTGTAATACTTGCTATCAATAAGATGGATTCTCTGAAGCAAAGGATGATATGCTTGAGGTAATTGCCAAGTATTCATCCAGAATGCAATTTGCCGAGGTAGTGCCGGTATCTGCATTGAAAGGCACAAATACAGATAAGCTTCTTGAGATTATCTTTAAATATCTTTCAGAAGGACCTATGTATTATGATGAGGATACAGTCACAGATCAGCCGATAAAGCAAATTGCTGCGGAGCTTATAAGAGAAAAAGCTCTTAGATTTTTGCAGGAAGAAATACCTCATGGTATAGCTGTGGAGATAGATACCTTTAACTACAGAGAATCGGGAGATATGGTGGATATTGAGGCCGCTATAGTATGTGAAAAAGACTCACATAAGGGAATTATCATAGGAAAGGGTGGCAGTATGCTAAAGAGAATCGGCACTGCAGCCAGAAAAGATATAGAAGGTTTGCTTGAGAGCAGAGTGAATCTGAAGCTTTGGGTAAAGGTTAGACCTAAGTGGAGAGATTCCGATGTACAGATGAAAAACTTCGGTTACAATCCAAAGGATTTATAATGTGAGAGATTTTGTGGAATTGACGGGCATTGTAATCAAATCAATGCCTATCGGTGATTTTGACAGACGTGTGACTATTTTTACAAAAGAAAGAGGTAAGATATACGCCTTTGCAAAAGGGGCAAGGCGAATCAATAATCAGATGATGGGATTTGCCAGAATATTTGCCTACGGTAAATTTAAGTTGTATGAGGGAAGAGATTCTTATAATATAGTCAATGCGGATATTGCCAATTATTTTGAAGAGGTAAGTGCGGATATTGAAAGCACTTGTTACGGTACATATTTTCTTGAAATGCTTGATTACTACACAAAGGAAGCCTTGGTTGATATTGAGAGCTTAAAACTGATATATTATACCTTGCTGGCATTAACAAAAAAATCAATACTAACAGGCTGGTAAGAAGAATTTTTGAGCTCAAGCTTATGACTGTAAACGGTGAGTATGATATACAGCCGGGACTTAGGGATAAAACCGCAATATATACCTGGGAGTATATAATACACTCAAAACCTGAGAAGCTTTTTACCTTTGTAATTACAGATGAGGCCCTGACAGAGATTGAAAAACACATGGATATTATGATAAGAAAATATATAGACAGACATTTTCATTCACTTGATATACTGGAAGATATTTTATGATTTTTTCTTGACATTTGAAGAAATTCTGCTAAAATGACATGTATTCGGCAAAGACGCTTAAATAGGGAGTCTTTGCCTTTTTATATATAATAAAACAGTAAGGTTTGAACCTTAAAGAGTGCTTTATTAAAAAGTACTCACAAAGCCTAGGAGGTAAGATTATGTCATACGTAGAAGAGATTTTAGAGAAGGTTGTAGTCGCAAATCCGAATGAGCCGGAGTTTCATCAGGCTGTTAAGGAAGTTTTGGAGTCATTGAAGCTGGTAGTTGATGCCAATGAGGATCTCTACAGAAAGAACGGTATCTTGGGAGAGACTTGTAGAGCCTGAGAGAATTATTTCATTCAGAGTTCCATGGGTGGATGACAAAGGAAATGTACAGGTAAACAAGGGATATCGTGTACAGTTTAACAATGCAATAGGTGCTTACAAGGGAGGACTTCGTTTCCATCCTACAGTAAACCAGTCAATACTAAAATTCCTCGGATTTGAGCAGGTACTTAAAAACTCACTTACAGGACTTCCAATGGGTGGAGGAAAAGGTGGTTCAAACTTTGATCCTAAGGGAAAATCAGACAGAGAAGTAATGGCATTTTGCCAGAGCTTTATGAATGAGCTTTATAAGCATATCGGAAAAGACACAGATGTACCTGCAGGTGATATCGGTGTTGGAGCAAGAGAGGTTGGATATCTCTTCGGTCAGTATAAGAGACTTACAACATTGTTTGAGGGTGTTCTTACAGGAAAGGGAATTCCATTCGGTGGTTCTCTTGCAAGAAAAGAGGCTACAGGTTATGGTCTTGTATATATTCTTGATGAGATGCTTAAGGCAAACAACAAGGAACTTGCAGGTAAGACAGTAATCGTTACAGGTTCAGGAAATGTTGCAATCTATGCTATAGAAAAGGCACAGCAGCTTGGTGCAAGGTGGTTGCTCTTTGTGACTCAAACGGCTATATATATGATGAGAACGGTATCCAACTTGATATTGTAAAGGATATCAAGGAAGTAAAGAGACAGAGAATTTCAGAGTATGCAAACAGAGTATCTTCTGCCAAGTATACAGAAGGTAAGGGAATTTGGAATATTAAATGTGATATCTACCTTCCATGTGCTACTCAAAACGAGCTTGATCTTGACGGAGCGAAGGCACTTGTAGCTAACGGTTGTTTTGCGGTAGCAGAAGGTGCAAATATGCCTACAACACTTGAGGCAACAAAGTATCTTCAGGATAACGGAGTACTCTTTATGCCGGGTAAGGCTTCAAATGCAGGTGGTGTATCTGTTTCAGGTCTTGAGCAGAGCCAGAACTCACTTAGACTTTCATGGAGCTTTGAAGAAGTTGATGACAGACTCAAAGTTATTATGAAGGATATCTTTACAAAGGTTGATGATGCAGCCAAGAGATACGGTCAGGAAGGTAATTACGTTGCAGGTGCAAATATTGCCGGATTTGAGAAGGTTGCAAACGCAATGATCTCACAGGGAATTGTATAAAAAATTGTACAAAATTAAATACATAAGCATTTAAAAGCCCTTTTTTAAGGGCTTTTTTTTAATTCCTATTGACTTACTGGGAATTAAGCTTTAAAATTCCAATATACTAATAGAATACTGGTTTTCTATTATAGATTACCCCTAAGCTCAAGGGAGAGGTGAAAGGAAAAATCAATGTCATTATTAAATGTAAATAATTTAACAGTGTCCATAGAAGATGATGAGAATTTAAAGGAAATTCTTCATGGAGTAAATATAGAAATTAAAAAAGGCGAAACACATGTACTTATGGGACCAAACGGAGCAGGTAAGTCTACTTTAGGCTACGCTCTTATGGGAAATCCGAGATATGTTGCAAACAGCGGAGAAATTATATTTGACGGTAAGAATATAATTGATGAGTCGGCAGACAAGCGTGCAAAGGCTGGAATGTTCTTATCATTCCAGAATCCTCTTGAGGTACCGGGACTTCCACTCAGCAGCTTTATCAGAAATGCGGTAGAGTCTGTAAGCGGCAAGAGAGTAAAGATGATGCAGTTTAAAAAAGACCTTGCAAAGAATATGGAAGTCTTAAATATGGACAGCGAGTATGCCAACAGAGCTTTAAATGTAGGCTTTTCAGGCGGTGAGAAGAAAAAGGCTGAGATTTTACAGCTTCTTATGCTTTCACCAAAGCTTGCAATACTTGATGAGACAGATTCAGGACTTGATGTAGATGCTGTAAGAACAGTTTCAGCCGGTATCAAAGAATATCAGAAGAAAAAAGACGGTGCTCTTCTTATAATTACTCACAGTACAAGAATACTTGAGTCATTAAAGGTTGACTATACACATATTATGGTAGACGGAAAAATCATAAAGACAGGAGATGCTTCTTTGGTTGATGAAATCAATGAGCATGGATTTGAAAAGTATATTCAGGAGAGCAAATAATGAAGGAAAAGACATATGTAGAAGACATTAACAGAAGTATGTATGACTTCAGAAATGAAGATAAGGACAACTTCAAGATAGCTGCAGGTCTTACACCTGAGTTAGTGTCTCAGATTTCAAAAGAAAAGAACGATCCTGCATGGATGCAAAATTTCAGATTGCAGGCATTACAAATATATAATCAGATGGAAGTTCCGCCATGGGGTCCGTCTATAGACGGTCTTGATATCGACAATATTGTTACTTATGTAAGACCTAATACACATATGAAGACAAAGTGGTCAGAGGTTCCTGAGGATATCAAGGATACATTTGAAAAACTCGGTATTCCACAGGCTGAGAGAAAATCTCTGGCAGGTGTGGGTGCACAGTATGACTCTGAGCTTGTATACCACAATGTAAGAGATGAAGTTTCACAGATGGGTGTTGTATATACAGATCTTGAGAGTGCAATGCACGGTGAGTATGCCGAGATGATTCAAAAGCATTTCATGAAGCTTGTAAAGCCAAATGACCACAAGTTTGCGGCATTACATGGTGCGGTATGGTCAGGCGGTTCATTTGTATATGTACCGAAGGGTGTTCATCTTGATATTCCTTTGCAGTCATATTTCAGACTTAATGCAAAGGGCGCAGGACAGTTTGAGCATACACTTATTATCGTAGATGAGGGTGCAGATCTTCACTTTATCGAAGGATGTTCGGCACCTAAGTATAATGTGGCAAACCTTCACGCAGGATGTGTGGAGCTTTATGTAGGAAAGAATGCAAGACTTAGATATTCAACTATAGAGAACTGGTCAAAGAATATGTACAATCTCAACACAAAGAGAGCTGTTGTGGAAGAGGGTGGAAGAATTGAATGGGTTTCAGGTTCATTCGGTTCACATGTATCATATCTTTACCCTATGAGTATTTTAAAGGGTAAGGGATCAAGAATGGAGTTCACAGGAATTACATTTGCAGGTGCAGGACAAAATCTTGATACAGGTGCAAAGGTAGTGCATTCAGCGCCTGATACATCTTCATTTATTAATACAAAATCAATTTCAAAGGGTGGCGGTATATCTACATTCAGAAATGCTGTAGTAGTATCTGAAAAAGCAAAGAATGCAAAGGCTGCAGTATCATGTGAGTCCTTGATGCTTGATGATATATCACGCTCGGATACAGTCCCTGCTATGGATATCAGATGTGCGGATGCCGATGTAGGTCATGAGGCAAGAATCGGAAGAATCAGTGATGATGCCGTATTCTATCTTATGAACAGAGGTATCAGTGAAGAGGATGCCAAGGCAATGATCGTAAGCGGATTTGCCGACAATGTATCAAAAGAATTGCCGCTTGAGTATGCGGTAGAGATGAACAATCTCATTCAATTAGAAATGAAAGGAAGTATTGGTTAATGAGAGATATTACTTTAAACAGAATACCGGTTCTTACCTGGAGATGGCTAAAGATGAATGAGACTGCTGTTTCTATACCAAGTGAAACAGGCAGTGCAAATATAAAAGTTTTAAATGAGAATGCAAATAATGAACTTTCAAAAGAGACTATAGCAGCTATGAAAGCTCTTCCTACAGGAATGGGAGCAAATATGACTGAGCTTTGTGACTCTGAAAGTGAAGATATTATTATAAATACTCTTGCAGGAGAGAAGTCAAACAGTCATATAAATATATGCAGAGATAAGGAAAGCCTTGCAAAGGTGAGAGTATATATCTATGCGGCTGAAGGTAGTGAAGTCAATGTATGGATGGATTACTCTTCGAATGAGGAAAATAGCGGTGCTTTGGCTGTACAGACATTTGTTTTTGCAGAGAAAGATGCAAAGGTAAAATTGTATCAGGTAGGACTTCAGTCAGACAGTGATATTTCACTCAATGATATTGGTGCAAATGTTGAAAAAGATGCTTCATTTGAACTTGTACAGCTCTTACTTGGTGGAGAGAAGATATTTGCAGGCGCAAGGGCAAGCCTTGTAGGTAAAAGGAGTGAATTTATATCAGACCTTGGCTACTATGGAAAGGCCGAGGAGCAGATAGATCTTAACTATGTGGCAGATCATATAGGAAAGTCAAGTAATTGCAAGATGATAGCCTCAGGAGTACTTAATGATAATTCAAAGAAGCTTCTAAGAGGTACTATTGACTTTAAGAGAGGCGCAAAAGATGCAACCGGAGAAGAGTCTGAGGATGTACTATTGCTTGGAAATAATATCCACAACCAGAGTATACCGGTAATACTCTGTGCTGAGGAAGATGTAGTCGGTACACATGGTGCTTCCATAGGAAACCTTGATGAAGGTATGCTTTTCTACCTCACATCAAGAGGTATGGACAAGGAAAGTGTTACTAAGATGGTGGCAAGAGCAAGAATAGATGCAATAAGCAAAAAGCTGGAGAATGAGGCACTTGAAGAGAAAGTAAATCTTTATCTTGGAGGCAGTGAAGATGAGTAAGAGTATATACAGAAATGATTTTCCGCTTTTAGCATCCGATGATGTTATATATATGGACAATGCGGCTACATCACAAAGACCACAGGCGGTACTGGATGCAATAAATGATTTTTATAAGCATCACAATGCAAACCCTTTAAGAGGAGTGTATAAACTCAGTGTGGAAGCTACGCAGGACTATGAGAATGCCAGAAGCAAAGTGGCAAAGTTTATAGGTGCAGCAGGAAGTGAAGAGATAATCTTTACCAGAAATGCATCAGAGAGTTTAAACCTTGTGGCATACAGCTACGGATTGAACAACATAAAGGCCGGAGATGAGATAGTTGTAAGTATACTTGAACATCATTCAAATATGCTTCCATGGCAGATGGTGGCAAGAGCTACAGGAGCGAAACTTGTATTCCTTGACTGTGAGGAAGACGGTGAGATCACAAAGGCTGAGATAGATTCTAAAATAAATGAAAATACAAAGTTGGTAGCTTGTACACAGATATCAAATGTACTTGGAATACCTACACCTATAGAGTATATCATTGAAAAAGCTCATAGTGTGGGTGCTGTAGTAGTGGTTGACGGTGCACAGAGCATACCTCATAAGAAAATAGATGTAAGAGAACTGGATGCGGATTTCTTTGCATTCTCAGGCCATAAGCTTTGCGGACCTATGGGTATCGGTGTGCTCTATGGTAAGAAGGCATTACTTGAGGCTATGCCACCATTCCTCAGCGGTGGTGAGATGATAGAGTATGTTACCAGAGAAAAAGCCACATTTGCACCATTACCACATAAGTTTGAGGCGGGTACTGTAAATGCGGAAGGTGCGGTAGGACTTGCGGCAGCTATCGACTATATCGAGAGCATAGGCTATGAGAAAATAGAGAGTATCGAGAGAGAGCTTAGTGAGTATGCTATTGAGGTTCTTTCAAAGAATAAGTATGTCAGAATACTTGGTTCCAAGGATCCTGCTAAGCATAGCGGTATAATCAATTTCTTACTTGAAGGTGTACACCCACATGATATATCTTCAATACTTGATTCAAAAGGTATTGCGGTAAGAGCAGGACATCACTGTGCACAGCCGCTGTTGCAGCATCTTAAGATAAATTCAACCACAAGAGCAAGCCTTTCTTTCTATAACACAAAGGAAGAGATAGATGCACTGGCAGCCGCTCTTTTAGATATAAGAAAGGAGATGGGATACGATGAGTGAGAACAGAGCCTTTTATAATGAAATTCTGACAGAGCATAATTTAAGACCGTATCATAAACATGATCTTCCCGGTGCCAATCTTATACTGGACGGTGTAAATCCAAGCTGTGGTGATCATATCACTTTAAAACTTAAGGTGAACGATGAAGGCATCATTGAAGACGGAGCTTTTGTAGGAGACGGATGTGCTATATCACAGGCTTCAGCAGATATAATGCTTGATATGGTAATAGGTCTTGAAAAGGATGAAGCCATCAGACTTTCAGACATGTTCTTCCGTATGATAAAGGGAGAGGCAACTGAAGAAGAGATAGAGGAACTTGATGAGGCCGGAGCCCTCAGAGATATTTCACATATGCCTGCAAGAGTAAAATGTGCAGTACTTGGCTGGCATACAATGGAAGAGTTGTTGAAATAATAAATATACAAAAAACAGGGATGAAAGTCCCTGTTTTTTGCATGTAAAAAGATATAGGCAAGGGGAAAATCTATAGTTATAAAAAAAGTAAAAGTAAAAATTATAATAAGTATTTCGGGTTTACATAATTTATAAAAAAAGTATAATAAAGTTAGATGTAAGCAAAGGGCATTTAAGCTAAGATTATTTGATTAGAAGTTGGTAATAGGAGGAGAAGTAATGAAAAGAAGTATATTTTTACATCACAGGTTTAATGCTAGTTATTTTATGCGGTTGCCAAAATAAAAATAATAAATTTGCATATGAAGTTGATAAAAAATATATAGAGTACAGTTCTTTGGTAGAGGATAATTCCGGTAGTTATGATGAGCTGAGTGCCGAAATGACAGATAGTGAAATAAATGAAATGAAAAGATTGGGATTTTCACCACAGGAGTTATCGGACACATATACTTCTTTGAAAGAATGTAATGAAGAGGAATTTATTATAGAACTTGCAAACAAGAATTTTGATAAGGTATTTTTAAAAACTCCAAAGGAAAAAGCGACTAAAGAATTTATAGCAGAATATATTCTAAAATTAAGCATGGAGGATGAGGGTGATAATCTTGAGAAGCTATTAAACTCTATGATAAAGCCGGTTGAAAATCCTTCAAATTATCCTATATATCAGGCTATATACACTTTGAGCAGCAAGCGGGCAAGGGAGTATATAAACATATTATATAGTGAAACTATAGAACTATTACAAAAAGAATAGTGATGTATTACTATATGGAGATGTTGGAGATGAGAATAATTATAATTATCTTGTGAGGCGAAGTAATAATTTACTGGGTTTGGCTACATTATTTGGAAGCATAAAATATTTGATAGATGATGTATACAAGGATTTACTGAATAAATCATATATACAATTTACTCAATTATATATAAATGAGTTATTTTATCATACAAGTTCAAATGAATATTCATATTACCTAAATTATGAAAAACAGACGGTTGGGGCAAATAATAGAGGTGTAGTTCTGTCACCTAAAAAGGAGAGCTTTTAGTGAAGTTATTATAACAGATATATTTAGGAGAAGAGGTAAGATAGACCTGAAATTTTTTTGGAAAAATTATAAAAAGGAAAAAAATTTAAATGAGAATATACTAAATATTGCAGCTTTTAAGTTTGCTGATTTAATAAAGAACATGGCTAATGGAGTAGTGGATTATTTATATAGCTATAAAAAAGAGGATAGGATTATGTCAGAGTACAATCAAAGTATATTAACCCAAAATTATTATTGTGGCGGAACATTTAGTGCAGATAGTTATAGGGGTGTCGTTGTTGCAGGTTTATTTGATCCCGATACTATAAAAAGGATAAGAATGGTTAATGAGAGGGGATTTAAAGAACTGTTAAGAGTGGAGTGCGGCATTGATAATCCTACTTTTGAGTTTGAAGATGTGGGTAATGGAGAGCATCAAGAAATTATTAAAAAATTATGGAATGGTGGATGTAATATTTTAGAGGAACCCGCAAAAAAGTTTTATAAGATAATTTTTTTACAAGATCAATATGATGATATGACAAAATCAAAAATATCATTTATGGATATATTGGTAAATGGATCACAATAATTTGTAAGTATATAACTAAGAATAGACAATATATTGATTTTGTAGTTCATATTTAATATATAAACATAAGTTTATTAGCAAAACAAATATGAAAAAAATAGTGTTGCAAAAAGTCCTGACAGTAAATGAAAAACTTTTATTAAAAAAAGTTGATAATTATGGAGAGAATACGGTAGAGGAGTAAATAAATGAGAAAAAGTAAGATTTTTTTATGGGTGTATTACTTTGCCTATGCTTATGTGGATGCACTAAAAAAAGCAGATAAGATTGAAAATAAGATTGAAAGAGGAGGATATGATCTTATATATAAAACCGGTTATTATGCAAGTGAAATTAATGAGGATAACGATGCATTATATGTAATGTATTTATATAATGGGGTCGGTGATAATATGGAATGGGGAGGTGAGGATGATGATATAATCCCCAATAAATACGCTACAGATAATGACCTACAGGGAAGATATTTGGATACTTTTTTTGGATGAAAAACGGAAATCATTTGGGGATACAATTTGAAAAACTACGGAGCTTTATAAATTTAATGTTGATATATATGATATTAAAACCGGGAAAAAAGCTCAAAACAATAGATGTAAAAAAGTATCTTTGATAATGATGATAATATAAAAACCCGACAGACCATATAAAGCAATAGCATTAGAATATGACGGGAAACCATATATTAAGGTGTGGTCTGAAAAAACAAGTGAAGATATAGAAAATGGATATGAAGATAGGCTAAAATCTGTATTTATTAATATAGAAGATGAAACATATTTTGAAGATTGGGCAAGGGATGTTTCAGACAGATATAAAAAAGGTGAAAAGATATCGGTTGTTAATAAACGGGATATTTTTAATTATATACTTTTAAAGCAAAATTCACTTTATTCATATATTACGGTTAGTTCATTCTCAGATTGGGAAGGTTTCATGGATGTATATATATATGACATAGGCAGAATTCCAAAAGAAAGTAAGAGACTTTATGAATTATTCCCACATTTAAGGGAGAATCTGGATAAACTTATATCTGAAGGAGAAAGGGCTAAAGTGACGTTCATGTTGCCGGACAGTATAAGCGATAAGGAATTATTGGATATGTTCTTTGAGAATGTAGAGGATATATCATTTGACGGAGTGATAGTAGATGGCAGGCATTCGGTAGACGGATTACCGCATAAGATTAATAACTTTGATGACTTTAAAAAGTATATTGAGCCGGAGGAGATGGAAAAATCAAGTTATAACCCTATACCTGATAACAAATAAATATATTGGCAGAGGAGTAGAAGGATGAAGAGAGCTGTTTTATTATTTGTATTTTGTATAATATTTTGCATCGGATGTGGAAGTAAAGATAAAAAGATGGATGAAAATACAACACATAAGATTGTAGATGACGGTTACACATTGACATGGGGAATAAAAAATAATCTGCACGGGCTTTGGATTAGTGAAGACGGAAATGCCCTCTGTGCGATACAGGGTAATGATATAAAAGAAAGTGAAGACCCTGTAATAAGATATATGCTATATATACCTTTAAAATATGCCGTGGAAGTTAATATGACAGTGCATTCAAACAGAATGAGGGATATAAATACAAATAAAACATATTTAGAAAGAAATATAGAAAAATTTTTGACGTAAAGGTTTATGGTATAGGAGGTTGGAAGATAAAAAATGAAATAGATGTTCTTGAAATTTTAAAAGAAAAGAATATGAATATAATGCCTACCGACTATACTATGTTCACAACAAGAATGTATGAGAATAAGCCTTGTCTTGTATTCGGGGCGGAAGATATAGTGCCTTCAAATGAAGATAAGAACAATAATACAAAAAGGATGATATATATTGATGTGGAGACCGGAGAGCTGTTTGAAAAAGAGTATGAAGATATCATAAACGATTTGGAAGATGAAAACAGGGTAAACCTAATATATACAGCACACTTTAGTAGGTTTATGGAACAAAACATGGATAATGCAGTTTGGCCAGATTATGATTCAAATTCAGTAAGAACATTAAGCTTTTTTGAAGGGTGTAGGCAGATACATTTTACTGATATAGAAGATATCTCGGAAAATAATACAAAGCTGTTTACTATGTTCCCTAAACTAAAGAGTTTATGTGATGAAATAAAGAAAAATGATATAAATGAAGAAAGGGCAAAGCTTGCAGTGGATATAGTACTTACAGGTAATCCAAGTGAAGAGGAAATAATGTCAATTATACTGCCTGAGGGTAGAGAAGTGTCTTTTGATGGAGTTAAAATAAGTGCTGAAAATTCAGTAGACGGAAAAGAGCATGATATTCATAGCTTTGATGAATGGAGAGAATACTGTAAACCCGCTAAGGATCCCGGCAAATATGCATCACCGGTAGAGAAGTAATAGGATAGTATGAACAATTAATTATAAAAAGCTCCGACTACGTTTAAATCGGAGCTTTTTAAATCGAACAAAAATACAATAAAAAATCTCTCTTACCTTGAAAATGAGCCGTATTTGTGGCATACTTGTTTTTAGTGTCTCAATAAAAATTTGAATATTCTGACATAGTTTAATTGTTATACCGCCTTTTGGGCGGATAAATTTATATAGAAGAGGAGTGCTCATGAAAAAGGGATATTTGGCGGCTGCAGCATTACTGTTATTTTTGACAGGCTGTGGTGGAAATAAGTCATATTCATACCATCCTGATCAAAGCTCTATATTTATATCCAGGGACGGCACACTAAAGTCCGCCTTGGTTGAAGAAATAGATACAGAAGCAAAGAGCGATGAGCTTGAAAGCTTTGCCAATACGGAGATAGAAGACTTTAATAAGTTAAATGCAAATAATCAGGTAAAACTTGAAGATGCCACAATAAAAAAGAATGTGGCAAAACTTGTATTTTCATACAGCTCATTTGAATGTATGGAAGAGTTTGCAAAGTTCACTCAAGACAACAGCTTTGATTTGAATTCTGTAGAGGTATACAATCTTAAGGATATTGATGTCTCAAAGATGAACTCAATAGATATACCTGACGGAATCAAAGGTGATTATATTGCGGTAATAGACGGTAAGGCCGATGTGTATACAGAGGGAGAAATCACCTATGTATCAAATGATATCGAGTTTGATGATAATACTGCCAAGGTAGATGGCTTTAATTATATTATATTTAAATAAAAGGAGAAATTCATGGAATATAGCATGGAAAAAATCATAGCACTGGCAAAATCAAGAGGATTTGTATATCCGGGTTCAGAGATATACGGCGGTCTTGCAAATACCTGGGACTATGGTAACTTGGGTGTTGAATTAAAGAATAATGTTAAAGCTGCCTGGTGGCAGAAGTTTATAAAGGAGTCACCATACAATGTAGGTGTGGACTGTGCCATCTTGATGAATCCACAGACATGGATAGCATCAGGACACTTGGGAAGCTTTTCAGATCCTCTTATGGACTGTAAGGAATGCCATGAGAGATTTAGAGCGGACAAGATCATTGAGGACTATATGCAGGAAAATAATGTTACTATAGACGGTAGCGTGGATGCATGGTCAAATGATGAGATGAAAAAGTACATTGATGAGCATGAGATAGCTTGTCCGACCTGTGGTAAGCACAATTTTACAGATATCCGTCAGTTCAATCTTATGTTTAAGACTTTCCAGGGTGTAACAGAGGATGCTAAAAATGTGGTTTATCTAAGACCCGAAACAGCACAGGGTATTTTTGTAAACTTTAAGAATGTACAAAGAACCTCAAGAAAGAAAGTACCTTTCGGTATAGGACAGATTGGTAAGTCGTTTAGAAATGAGATCACTCCGGGTAACTTCACATTCAGAACAAGAGAGTTTGAGCAGATGGAGCTTGAGTTCTTCTGTAAGCCGGGTACAGACCTTGAGTGGTTTGAGTATTGGAGAGGTTTCTGTAGAGATTGGCTTATAGCTCTCGGTATCAAAGAGGAGCAGATGAGACTCAGAGATCATGACAAAGAGGAGCTTAGTTTCTATTCAAATGCTACAACAGATATAGAATTCCTCTTCCCATTCGGTTGGGGCGAGCTTTGGGGAATCGCAGACAGAACAGATTATGACCTTGGTCGTCATCAGGAAGTTTCAGGACAGGATCTTACATATTTTGATGATGAAACAAGTGAGAGATACATTCCATATGTAGTAGAGCCTTCACTTGGTGCGGACAGAGTTACACTTGCATTCCTTTGTGCGGCATATGATGAGGAGACTCTTGAGGGCGGAGATACAAGAACAGTTCTTCACTTCCACCCTGCACTTGCGCCTGTAAAGATCGGTATTTTACCGCTTTCAAAGAAGCTTAATGAGGGTGCTCTTAAGATATCTGAAGAATTGTCAAAGTATTACAATGTAGAGTTTGATGACAGAGGAAATATCGGTAAGAGATATCGTAGACAGGATGAAATAGGTACACCGTTCTGTATTACATATGACTTTGACTCTGAGAATGACAATGCTGTAACTGTAAGAGACAGAGACAGTATGGAGCAGGTGAGAATCCCGATAGCAGAGCTTAAGGCTTACTTTGAGGACAAATTCAGATTTTAAAATTTAACTTATTTTGAGTAGAGCTTTAACTTCACTTTTGTGGAGGGAAGCTCTAATCAACTTTAAACCGGTAGCGAAAGGAAAAGATTATGGCACATTATAATCATAGTGCAATAGAGAAAAAATGGAAGAAAAACTGGGAAGCAAACCCTGTAAATGTTGATGATGGAAAAAAGCCAAAGTACTATTGCTTGGATATGTTCCCATACCCTTCAGGTTCAGGACTTCATGTAGGACATTGGAGAGGATATGTGATATCTGATGTATGGAGCAGATATCAGGTGCTAAAGGGTAATTATGTAATTCATCCTATGGGTTGGGATGCATTCGGTCTTCCTGCAGAGAACTATGCAATAAAGATGGGGGTTCATCCTGCAAAATCCACAGCGGAAAATGTAGCTAATATTAAAAGACAGATAAATGAAATTGCGGCACTTTATGATTGGGACAGAGAGGTTAATACTACCGATCCTAACTTTTATAAGTGGACACAGTGGATATTTGTTCAGATGTTCAAAAAAGGTCTTGCATATGAGAAGGAATCCCTATCAACTGGTGCCCTTCATGTAAGACAGGTCTTGCAAATGAAGAGGTAGTAGACGGAAAATGTGAGAGATGTGGAACTCCGGTTACAAAGAAGAATCTTCGTCAGTGGATGCTAAAGATAACAGCATATGCAGACAGACTTCTTAATGACCTTGACAAGCTTGACTGGCCTGAGAAGGTTAAGAAGATGCAGTCAGACTGGATCGGAAAGAGCTATGGTGCCGAAGTAAACTTTAAGGTGGATGGACAGGACAAAAATATTGTGGTTTATACTACAAGACCTGATACTCTTTACGGTGCTACTTTTATGGTACTTTCACCTGAGCATGAGCTTGCAAAATCTCTGGCTACAGATGAGACAAGAGAGGCCGTTGAGAAGTATATTTTTGAAAGCTCCATGAAGTCAAATGTAGACAGAATGCAGTCAAAGGAAAAGACAGGTGTATTTACAGGTTCATATGCAATCAATCCTTTAAACGGTGCAAAGACACCTATTTGGCTTTCAGACTATGTTTTGGCCGACTATGGTACAGGTGCTATTATGTGTGTACCTGCACATGATGACAGAGACTTTGAGTTTGCAAAGAAATTTGATCTTCCTATAGTTCAGGTTATAGCAAAAGACGGTAAAGAAATTGAAAATATGACAGAAGCCTACACAGATGCTGTAGGAACAATGATAAACTCAGGTGACTGGAACGGTATGGAGAGTGCGAAGTTAAAGCTTGAAGCTCCACAGATGATAGAAGAGAAGGGTTATGGTAAGAAGACAACCAACTACAAGCTTCGTGACTGGGTATTCTCAAGACAGCGTTACTGGGGTGAGCCTATTCCGATAATACATTGCCCACATTGTGGAAATGTGCCTGTACCGGAAAATGAGCTTCCGTTAAGGCTTCCTGAGGTAGAGAGTTATCAGCCTACAGGAACAGGTGAGTCACCGCTTGCGGCTATTGATGAGTGGGTAAATACCACATGTCCTGTATGTGGTGCACCTGCAAAGCGTGAGACCAATACCATGCCGCAGTGGGCAGGATCAAGCTGGTATTTCCTTAGATATGTGGATCCGCACAATGATAAGGAGCTTGTAAGCAAAGAGATGGCAGATAAGTACCTTCCTGTAGATATGTATATAGGTGGCGTTGAGCATGCCGTACTTCACCTTCTTTATTCAAGATTCTACACCAAGTTCTTAAATGATATAGGTGTGGTTGACTTTGATGAGCCTTTTACAAAGCTTTTCAATCAGGGTATGATAAACGGTAGTGACGGACAGAAGATGAGTAAGAGTAAGGGAAATGTGGTTTCACCTGATGATCTTGTTCGTGACTATGGATGTGATGCTCTTAGAATGTATGAGCTTTTCGTCGGACCGCCTGAGCTTGATGCCGACTGGGATGACAGAGGTATCGAGGGTGTATCAAGATTTTTAAATAAGTTCTATAAGCTTGTAATGGACAATAAGGATAAGAATGTAGAGGCCGACAGAGAGCTCTTAAGAGTTCGTGCAAACCTTATCTCCGATATTGAGCAAAGATTTAATGCATTTAGCTTGAATACAGTTATCGCAGGCTTTATGGAGTACAATAATAAGCTTAATGAGCTTAGCAAAAAGAACGGTGTGGATAAGGAAACATTAAAGGCATTTACTATATTGCTTGCACCTTTTGCACCTCATATAGGTGAGGAACTTTGGGAAGAGCTTGGAGGACAGGGTTCGGTATTCCATGCAGAGTGGCCTACATTTGATGAGAGCCATAAGGAAGTGGATACAATAGAGGTTCCTGTTCAGATAAACGGAAAGACAAAGCTTGTTATTGAGCTTGATGCCAATGTAAACAAGGAAGATGCTATAGAGGCAGGTAAGAAAGCACTTGCTGAGGCCGGAAAACTGGAAGGAACAATAAGAAAAGAAATATATGTTCCAAAGAAGATTATAAATATAGTGGTTGGATAAAGACAAAGGAAGCTGTTGAGGAAACTTGATGGCTTCTTTTTTATTATATAGAAGAGAACATTGGATAAATATTGGTATTAAAGTATAAAAAATACCGTTATTTTTGGTGTAATATATAAAAATGTATCTTGACAGCAGGGTTAGGCAGTGCTAACATAAAAATATCAAAGGGGGATAAAACTATGAAAGTAAAAGATATTATTATTGTCAGCCTACTTGGGGTAGTCGGATTTGTTATCAGTATGTTATCGGGAATGTTAACACAGATATTTGGAACTTATGGTGTCTTTATTCATGTTTCTATAGGAAGCTTAGTATGTGCACCAATTTATTTTGTTATGTGTCATAGAATTCCTAAAAGGGGAACAATTTTTATTTATTACCTGTTGTCCGGTATTATTTATTCTATTATGGGATTTGTTCCTATGCTACCTATTATGTTAGTTGCAGGTGTTGCGGGAGAAGTTTGTATAGGCAGTAGTCATAACTATACAAATGATATGAGAATCAGTATATCATATGTAATTTCTGAAGTTATTTATGCACTACATGGATTTTTCTTTATACTTTTCCTGGGAGTAGAAGGCTTGGTAAAAACCTTCCCGAATTTATTTACTTTGGAAAAAGCACAGATGATAAAAGATACTTATTTGAATCCTAAAAATCTGTCGATAATACTTTTTATAGAGATTTTGGCAGCAGTTATGGGTACATTACTGGGTAAATATATTTACAATAAGTTCTTTAACAGAAATATTGAACAATCAGGTATATTATCTTAATATACTTTGAGAATATGAAAGTAGAAATGCAAATCAAACCTATTTCGATAGGCATCCTTATGGTGATTTATACAAGCATTGCATTCTTTAGTACAATGATTGTTTATTGGTTAATGTTACTTTTCAGTTTCCTGTTAGTTGCTGTTATAAAAAAGAGAGAATCAATTCGTCTATTTGCTTTTTATATATTATTATTTGCCATTATATGGCTGGTTCCAAGCAGATTTTTCTATTATGGATGGCTTGGTGCACTTTATACAATGGGACTGATTGTCCTCAAGCTTTTTCCGATATGGATACTTGCGGTTATATTATCAGGTTTTAGTACATCCACAATTATATATTCTCTAAGAAGTATACATTTACCAAATTATTTGTGCATTGGTGTAGCTGTTTTTTTTCGCTTTATTCCCGAATATAGAGAGTATTTGTCTGAAATAAAAGAAGGACTAAAGGCACGTAATATAAGTATTACTATATTTAGGCCGATTTATAGTTTAGAACTCTATCTTGTTCCAATGATTTATAAGGCCTTTGAAACAGGTGAAAATTTATCATGTGCTTTAATTACAAAGGGAATAGAATATGAGTGTAAGAAGACTTCATATCAAGATCTTTCGTTTACATGGAAAGATTATGGTGTTATTTTAATTGGATTAATATTTCTGGGTATTACGATATGTCAAAGATTATAAATGTTGATATAAAACAGTTTTCATACGGTAAAAAAAATGTTTTAGAAAATATCTCTTTTTCTGTAGATAAAGGAGAATTTATTGTTATTACAGGGCTGTCAGGATGCGGAAAAACAAGCTTATTGAGGCTATTAAACGGTTTGATTCCTTCATTATATGACGGAAATATGACCGGGGAAATAAGTATCCTGGGTAGGAGTATTTCTGACTATAAAGCCGGTGAAATTGCGAAATATGTAGGTAATGTATTTCAAAATCCGAATGATCAATTTTTTTCTAAGGAAGTTGAAAATGAAGTAGCACTTATAGGTGAAAATATGGGCATGGAACGATGTATGCTGTATAGACAAGTTGAAAATGCCCTAAAGGAAATAGGAATAGAGGATTTAAAAACTAAAAATGTAAGGGAACTTTCAGGCGGACAAAAGCAGAAGGTTGCTATAGCTTCAACACTGGTATTTGACAGTGAAATTATTCTTTTAGATGAGCCTTCAGCAAATTTAGATTATAAATCAACAAAGGATCTTGGAAGAATTTTAGAACATTTAAAAGAGTGTGGAAAAACAATAATCATAGTAGAACATAGACTGTCATATTTAGTACCGTTAATTGACAAGCTTATTCTGCTTAAAGATGGAAGGCTAGAAGGTATCTTCTCATCAAAAGAGTTAACATACGAGCTGGAATATAAAAATGAACTGAGGACCTTCAATAATAATAATCTAAAAGCAATTATGAAAGCTCCGTATGATAATCAATTGGTAAAAATTGAAGACGTATATGTAAGTAATAAGGGATATAGCCTACCGGAAACTGTCAATTTTAATCTGAATCGTGGAGAATGTATGGCTTTAATAGGTGATAATGGAATAGGAAAGACAACGCTTGCCAAACAGCTGACAGGGCTCATTCCATTAAGGAAAGGTTATACATCATATGGTAAAACCGTAAAGGACAGATTATCTAATGTAGCAATAAGTCTTCAAAACTGTAGCAATATGTTTTTTTGTGAAACCGTTGAAAAAGAATTGATTCCTAAGGATAAACTTAAAGACAGTAAATATTTAGAGGAAGTTAAAAGATACTTGATTAAAATGGATTTGTGGGATAAAAGAATGTTAAATCCACATGATTTATCAGGTGGAGAAAAACAAAGACTGGCAGTTATTCTAGCTTTGATTAAGGAATCTAAATTAGTTATTTTAGATGAACCTACAGCAGGGCTGGATTATAGGAGAATGAAGCTTGTCGCAGAGGTCATTGGCGAAAAAATCATTAATACCCCGGTTATACTTATAACACATGATATTGAGCTTATCTTTAAAGTTTGTAATACAGCATATTTGCTTTCAAAAAGTGGAAATAGAAAAATAGTAATTCGTGGGAATGAAGATAAGATATTAGGTTTTTTTCAAAAAGGATGATATAAAAATATAGAATTAATTAAATTCTATTGCGATAAATTTAGATGGGGTGGTGTAGTTCCCCATCTTTCTTACTATCTAATCACAATCCGGTTTCCATCACGCTTTGATCCGATTCTTTTCAGTTTTATTTAAACCGACATTTAAACCGACATTCAAACCGACATTCAAACCGACATTCAAACCGACATTATTAAAATTATAAAAAAACAAAAAAATCCCGGAATTGGAAAAATACCAACCCCAAGATTTTATATAATTTTTTTAAAAATAATTACCAATTAAACATTTCAATCGCCTTTATAATATCAGCAGATGTAGAAGGGTTTTCTTTAATCTCATTTATCAACGATAAAAAGTCATTATGGAAAGTGCAGCTTGCATCATTATAGCAACGATGAATCATCCATATATTATGAAATGTAGGACTTTTCCTTACATATTCAATCAGTGCTTCTTCATAGCCCTTTTTGTAAAACTTTTCTACAAAGTGGACCAACTCTCCGGGAGATCCGAAGTCGACACTCGGGTTTTGTGATATTATTTCCAAGATAGGCTTCACAAATTGGAAGGAATCAGGATACTCAAGCATTGCATCTATTATTTCACTATCAATATAATACTCTTCATCAGGTATTACCGCTTCCTTTAGTGCAGTGATTATATCATCTTTATTCATAATTCTCATATTTATAAATTATTGTAATCCCTTTTTAAAGAAATTCTTGAACTCAGCTACTTCGGCAGATGATTGAGTAATGGAAACCGAATGCCTTGCACCGGCGGTTATACCGGGTTCGTATGTCATAGGGACAAATTGTAAAGAAACTTCAGGATTTCCTACAAAACAAAAGCCTAGAGATGTCTTTGTAAAGCTTTCATTTGCCTTATTAAATACCATTGCATCTCCATATTCTGTAAGTTCGGCATTTACAGGAATAACTACAACTTCGCCTTCCTTGTACCCTACAATAAAGTTACTATGTCTTGTAACCTTGACAACAACAGCATTGGTACAGTTTTCCATATGGCAATAAATAAGCTTGTAATCATCACCGTTTGCAACACTGCCGTTAAATATTTCTCTCATTCTGGCTTTGTTTTTTCGATTTTCCTCGTCGGTTGCTCCCATAAAAGCCTTTTTAAACAAATCCATTAACGCCATAATAATCTCCATTCTGTCATCTTAGTTGATGGCATAAATATATTAATGTCTAAACCAGGGTATTACCCTGTTGACATGTTTACAATACTCAACATACTCTGTGCCGAATTTTTCAAGTAACCATTTTTCTTCTGTCTGCTTCATCAATATAGTAAGAAAAATATACGATACTAGCGGAAATATAAGCAGAAAGACATTATGTGCTGTTATCAGAACACCTGTGCATACACATAAAAAAGCCAGATAAATAGGATTTCTGACAATGGAATATATGCCTGATGTAACCAAATGACCTACTTTTATTTCATCACTTATCTTCTGAATAATAACAGCATATATCCATACTGCAATTCCGATAAAAATGAGCAGACCTCCTATAACCATTGCTACTTGCTTTAAAGCCGGAAGCTCACCACTATCTAAGAACCCTTTCTTTTTTAAGAAAAGTCCAAGGACAGTTAGAAGTAAACAACTGACGGCATAAATAGGACCGACACCAAAAACAGGTAATGCATTTTTTTTCATATAACCCCCATTATATAAACTGTTTATACATTAAATCTAAAGAGTATAACATCTCCATCCTGTACTACATATTCTTTACCCTCTATACGCACCAAGCCTTTTTCCTTGGCAGCAGCTGTAGAACCACAGTCGAGAAGATCCTGATAGTTGATAACCTCAGCCTTTATAAAGCCACGCTCAAAGTCTGAATGAATCTTTCCTGCCGCTCCGGGAGCCTTTGTGCCTTTCTTTATAGTCCAGGCTCTACACTCATCCTCACCGGCTGTAAGATAGCTTAAAAGTCCAAGGAGATCATAGCTTGCAGCAATAAGCTTATCAAGACCTGATACGGAAATTCCAAGAGCATCAAGATATTCTGCTTTTTCCTCATCATCAAGCTGTGAAATCTCTTCTTCAATGGCTGCACATACAACAAATACCTTCGCATTTGACTTTGCGGCATATTCTTTTACCTTAGCTACATACTCATTTGAAGCACCGTCATCAGCAAGGTCATCCTCAGCCACATTTGCGGCAAAGATAACAGGCATATATGTGATAAGACCAAGTGACTTTACAAATGCGACATCCTCTTCATCAGAAGATGTGTAGCTGCTTGCCATATTGTCATTTTCAAGTATATCCTTGAGTTCCAAAAAGTATATCAAGCTCATGCTTTAGGGTTTTATCATTCATTGCAGCTTTCTTAGTCTTTTGCAATTCTTCTTTCCAAAATCTCAATATCGGAGAATATAAGCTCTAAGTTGATGGTTTCGATATCTCTGATCGGATCAACGCTTCCTTCTACATGGATGATATTTGAATCATCAAAGCATCTTACCACATGGATAATGGCATCACATTCACGGATATTTGATAAAAACTGGTTGCCAAGTCCTTCACCCTTGCTGGCACCCTTTACAAGACCTGCGATATCTACAAAGTCTATAAGTGCAGGTGTTACCTTTTTTGTATTATATAATTTGCCAAGTTCCTTTAATCTGTCATCCGGCACCGCTACAACACCTACATTAGGGTCAATGGTAGCAAAAGGATAGTTTGCTGCAGTAGCACCTGCCTTTGTCAATGAGTTAAATAATGTACTCTTACCTACATTCGGTAAGCCAACGATTCCTAGTTTCATATAAAAAACCTTCTTTAAAATATTTTTGTATTGAATAATTATATTCGCAATAAAACCTGAATAAATATCTAGGTTAACCTGTTATATTTTAACATATAGGTATATAATTTAAAAGAGTAAAAGCAAGGAGCTTTTTATATAAGAGAATGGTGAAATAAAATTATTATATGAAGCAACCAAAGATGATTTTTTTAATAATGTAAAGGAATAGCTTCAAAAATTCACAGAGGATAATCAAAGCCTAGATAAAGTTACATTAGAAATAATAGATATAGCATATTCTAGCGTAGGAGGTTATTCGGATGAAATATTACTTGGTTATGTAAAAGCATATTTTGAAATGAACAGTATAAATTGGAAGTTGGAGAGTTCAGAAGATGATAAACACAATAAAAGATTTATTAGAGGCGCTAAGAAGTCAAGGAATTAATGACATTAGTGAATTTTTAGACATAAAACACGGACCTACAATAGGTGGTATGTATGAAGGTTTGACAAAAAAAATGTTGAATGAAGCTATTTTCAAAAGTTTGAATTTAAAAGTATCATCTGGTTTTATTTTTAATGGAGAAAACGAATTAAGCAAACAAATTGATTGTATGATTGTGGTAGGTGATGGAATAAAAAAATTCCTTTTATTGAAGAATATAAATATAGCATAAAAGCAAGTGATAGCTATAATTGAGGTGAAGAAAGATTTATTCAAAAGAGAAATGGATTTGTCATACAAAAATTTATTAAGTGTAAAAAACATTATAAAACCCGATCATGATATGGCAATAGATATATTGGAGCAAGCATATCAAAATGTAACAGGGAGGAAATTACCAAATCAGCAAGAACTCGATAAAATGACAGAAGAAGAACAATATTTGTATAATGCATTAGTGGTTGAATCATATATGCCAATAAGAATTGCTTTTGGCTATGGGGGCTTCTCAACAGAAAAAAGTTTGAGAAGAGCTTTTATAGATTATATGTCGAGTAATACCAAAGTAAAAGGATATAGTGTTTCATCTATTCCTTCATTGATAGTAGCAGATCAAAACTCTATATTAAAAACAAATGGTATTCCATTTGCAATTTCCATTAAAAATCAGGAGAAAGGGGAATGGGGTGTATTAGGTTCTGCTAATAGAGCACCTATTCTTCTTCTATTATACCTTATATGGACTAGACTTTATTATTTGTTTCCTGATTTACCAGAAGAGATATTTGATAATACTGAAATCTTTATCAATCCACTGATGAAAGCGAAAGTTAGAAAAGAAGAATGGGAATATACATTTATCGAAGGAAAACTTGAGTATTCAAATGAAGAAATGTGAAAACCATTAGAAATCACATTAATGTCAAATGTTCTATTAAAAATGATTGAAAAAAAGGATATTCAATTACACTGGATAATAAATTTTTAATTGAAGAATGTGTAAAAAAATGGAGAAGTTTTTTTAGTGAGGTAATTAAAGACCTAGTATATAAAAAGAATCATTTGTGTAGATAATAGTGTAATTAGAGTACTTTCTGATAATTGGATTACAGTAATATACAATGGGAAATATTATTTTGGAGATAATTTTAATAACAGAATGATTCAATGGTATAATAATTTAATAAATAAAATTTGAGCTATTAATTCATAACGGAATAATGAAAAACTGTTTTAGTAATCCTATAATTCGTTTTAAATTTGACAAATTCCAGTTTGTAGATTGAAAACTTAAAATAAATGAACCGCCTGCATAACGCGACATAAAAATAGACAAGATCTAACCGGTATTAGATTGCAAATGATTCAAAGGGAAAATGGAGGTATTTATGGTAGGGGATAAAGCTCTTGTAAAGGTTGATAACGGATCATGAAAGCTTTAGATTTCAAATAAGTGATGATGAGAAAGATTAACCGGTCACAAATTGTGATCGGTTCAAAACTTTGAAACATTCATCTTCAAACCTTTATGCCTTTACAGAGCAAGGTATCACCATGCTTTCTAATAGAGAAATGTTTGCTCGACTTGACAGAGTTGAGTTAAAGCAATTGGAGACAGATAAGAAGCTGGAAGAAGTCTTTGACTATATATCCACAACAAAAGAAGTGAAGCAGAAAATCTTTTTCAACGGTCAGATATATGATGCTTTTAGTCTTATGGTAGAGCTTATACTTATAGATAATTATGTTGATGTAAATACTATTAATATTATGAGATAGATTTATTATCTAATCTATACAATATGAGGCTCTTATATATAAGTGACCCAATTTTCCGGGCAGTGTCCGGAAAATTGTCGTGGTCACATTATTTCGAACTGTTTACAATATTAGATTCAGATAAATATAGCTTTTATGAAAAAGAAACTATTCCTATAAAAAAATATAATTACATCACCTTATGTTCCAAACAAAGATCAATTAATTGGATAGCCGGAAGCGATGTTAAGTGAGTGGCATAATTTGAAAAATAACATTTTATAGAAAAATTATAAGAGTCGTTGTATGCTAAGGAGACCCAAATCAATGAATGATATATCAATAGAAAAAAATTATATAACCCTGAGTATGATCTACTTTCCGTTTATGACAAAAAGGAATTATTAAATAAAATTGCCAAAGTACATGATTTGGAAATACTTTGCTTTAAAGAATTTTCCGCTTTTAATAAGTCCACATATACAGCAGATTTTCGCTCAAAAGAAGGTATCGAATTTGTTTTTGTTCCGGGAGAGAGTGTTAAGCTTGGAATTGACTTTAGAGGTAGAAAGCCTTCTGAAATTTTCAATGAAGAAAATTTATATGATCTTGCGTACCCATTTATAGATGAGTATGAAGATGAAACAGACAGTCAAGATTATATTACTAAGATAAAAGAAAAGCTTGAAGATGATGAATTTATATCAACAATAGAAGACTATCTTAATAACAATTTTAGTAAGGAGGAGACTGTTTTAATACATCCTATGTTAGTCCAAAAGGACTACAGTGAGACCTGTTGGAAAGATATTTTGGATGATGAACTTAAAGAAAACAAAGAATGGCAAGCAAAGATTGAAGATGCCGAACAGAAGGGCATATCTGAAATAACAGTTCATAAGAGTATTTGTCTATATAAAGAAAATGGAAGTTGGCATGGTAAGCTGTATAGAGAAACCATGTTTAAGGAGCTTTTACAGGGTATAACAGATACCGGCTTCTCCCTTCCCACTAAAAGAGAGTGGGAATATTTAGCCGGCAAGGGCTGTAGAAGCATATTTCCTTGGGGCGACAATATGGATTTTTCCATGAAGCTTAGGCATATAGAGCTTATGGATGATGAAGAAGAGTATGCTTTGGAAAAAGAAAATTTCTTTGGGATTTATATAGCGGATGATCCGTATTGCAGAGAGATTGTATATGATGATGGATTATTTTCATATAAAGGTGGAGACGGAGGCCGCAATATATGCGGGGGACTTGGGCCTGTATGGGGATATTTTCCGGTTTCACCATATTTTGAAAATAAGGATGGAGAGATGGGTGAGTATATAAATGGCGGTTATGATTTCTTTAGAAGAGTCATAAGGATTGTGAAAAGGTAGGGGAAATTATACTGACAAATGGATTTGTTAAGAAAACAAATAAAACTCCAAGAGAAGAAATAAAACTTGTAAAATATAGAAGAAAAGATTACATAGAAAGGATAAGTGGAAAATGAGGACATTTGATGATATGTTGAATGAACAGCTTGAAGATATAAAATTCAGAAAAGAATACGAAGATATACAACCGGAAATGGATGTTATAAGGGCTATCGTTGATGCCAGAACAGCACAAAATCTCACACAAAAAGAACTTTCAAAAATAACAGGAATAAATCAGGCTGATATAAGTAAATTGAAAAACGGTACAAGGAATCCAACTGTAAGCCTTTTAAAAAGGCTGGCTGAAGGAATGGGAATGGAACTTAGGATACAATTTATTCCTAAAAATAATATTTCGGGGTAGTATTAAGGTATTGTAAAATCTTAATATCAGAAAAGGAAATCGTTCTATGAAGACAATTATAAAAGAGTTATTGTACTTGTTTTTGATTTTAGTTATTCAAATGTTGGTTTTTATGTATTTTTATAAAAACATGGTTGGACTCTAAAAGAACTTGTATCTAGCGATGCCTTTATAATATTTTTGGAGAGCTTATGTGGTATGCAGGATATTTGTTCATATAATAAAAAAATAAAAATATGGTAAAAAAATAAGAAGGATAAGAAAGTATAATAGCTATTAAAAATCACATCATATATAAGCAAACACTCTATGTAAAAAAACATAGGGGTGCTTTTTGTAAAAGCCTTGAATCGAAACTATTCCTTTAACATATTTTTATACTAATTTTCACATTGAAGGATATATGATTTACAATGTATTGACATATAAAAAAATTCATAATACTATGCTACATATAAAGAGGTAATAAATATTGCTACAACAAATATTAATATAAGAGTAGATTTAGAATTGAAGCAATTAGCTGAAGAGTTGTTTAATGATTTAGGTTTAAATATGCCATCAGCTATTACGATGTTTTTAAAAAGTGCTGTCAGTCATGACGAAATACCGTTTGAGCTAAAGAGAAATGCTCCAAATACAAAAATCAAAATTGACCTTAGCGAATATTAGAAACTTATGTTGGGGGAGAATATGATAAATAGAAAATTAAAATTTGGTGTTATAAAAGAGATTTTCAGTTGGGCATCTGTACTGGTTGTGGCTGCTGTAATAGCAACTGTCTTAAATTTTTTTATTATAGCAAATTCAAGAGTGCCGACTCCATCCATGGAGAATACTATAATGTCAGGTGACAGAATTATCGGGTCCAGACTCACTTATCTTTTTAATGAGCCAAAGCGTGGAGATATTATAATCTTTAAGTTTCCTGATAATGAGAAGAAGTACTACGTAAAAAGAATTATCGGTGAGCCGGGAGATATTGTGGATATTAAGAACGGAGGAGTGTATTTGAACAATTCCGAAACTCCTCTTGAAGAAAATTATATAAAAGAGCCTATGATTCCGGAAGCAGATATGCATTTTGAAGTTCCTGAGGGAGCCTATTTTTGTTTAGGTGATAACCGGAACTCCTCCGAAGACTCCAGAAGATGGGTTCATTCATATGTATACAAAGAAAAAATAATTGCAAAAGTAATATTCAGATATTTTCCGGGATTTGAGATGTTAAAATAATTACCTGAAGTTTTTAGATATACTGAACCGGTAAAAGTGCTTCATATATAAAAGGAATTGTCAAAAAGAACAGGAATAAATCAGGCTGACATAAGCAGATTAGAAAACGGTACAAGGAATCCAACGGTAAATCTTTTAAAAAGATTGGCGGAAGTGATGGGAATGGAGCTTAGGATACAATTTATTTCTAAAAATAATGTTTCAGTATAATGGTATTAAGGTGTTGTAAAAATCTTAATATCAGAGAAGGAAATCATTCTATGAAGATAATTATAAGAGAGTTATTGCTTGTATTTGTAATTTTTGGTTGTACAAATGTTGTTTTTTTATGTATTTAATAAAAGCAGGGATGGACTCTAAAAAGAACTTGTAACTGGAGATGCATTTAAAAATGTTTTTGGATAATACATGTGGTATGTAGAATATTTGTTAATATAGTAATAATAAAATATGGTAAGAATAAGAAAGATCAGTAATTCTAATATCTATTAGAATTACAGCAGCAGGCACTCTATGTAAAACATAGGGTGTTTTTCTTTGCAAAGTTTTCGTGTTAATTTCATTAACAAATTTTATACTAATTTTCGCAGTGCCATATCCCCTCTAATATGCTATACTATGAAGATGTAAAAACACTTAGGAGGTTATTATGGATGCAGCTTTTCCACATTTAGGGATATATATAAAACATTTGGTAAATCATATTGATGTATTCGGATTTAGGATTGCATTTTATGGAATAATAATAGGGCTTGGAATGCTTGCAGGAATAAATATTGCCTGTGCGGATGCAAAAAGAAGAGGACAAAATCCTGATCTGTATCTGGATTTTGCCATGTATGCAATAGTACTTTCAATAATAGGTGCAAGAATCTACTATGTAGTATTTGAATGGGATATGTATAAAGACGACCTGCTTCAGATATTCAATTTGCGTGGTGGCGGTCTGGCAATATACGGCGGTGTAATAGCCGCAGTAATCACACTTACAGTATACTGCAAAGTAAAAAAACAGTCGTTTTTTTCAATGGCTGATACCGGAGTTTTGGGACTGATACTGGGACAGGCTATAGGAAGATGGGGGAATTTCTTCAATGCCGAGGCTTTTGGAGGATATACGGATTCACTTTTTGCACTGAGGTATAAACTGGATTTAGTAGGTGCCGGAATGTTAAATGAGGATGTATTAAGTCATGCTATGGAGATTGACGGAGTGAAGTATATTCAGGTTCACCCTACATTTCTTTATGAGAGTTGTTGGAACTTGATGGTACTTGCTTTCATGTTGTGGTACAGAAAGAGAAAGAAATTTGACGGAGAGGTATTCTTTATTTATCTTGGAGGATACGGTCTTGGAAGAATGATAATAGAAAGCCTAAGAACAGACAGCCTGCTTTTACCAAACACCAATATTGCCGTATCACAATTATTGGCAGGACTTTGTTTTGTAGTTTCTATAGTATGTATAGCAGTTGGAAGAAAGAGAGTAAAGAATGCGACTAAATAAATTTCTGGCAAGTATAGGTATCTGCTCCAGAAGAGAAGCGGACAAAGCTATAGAAGCCGGCAGAGTTATGATAAACGGGCAGGTGGTAGAGCTTGGAGCTACAGTGGGTGATGAGGACCTTGTAAGCTTTGACGGCAGATATATAGGTATGGGCAAGGATGTAGAGAAGATAAAGCCTATAATAATAGCGTTTAACAAGCCTGAGGGCCTGGTATGTACCACATCCGATAATGACGGTGCAATGAATGTGGTGGACTATATAGGAATGAAGGAGAGGATATATCCGGTAGGAAGACTTGATAAGGATTCAAGCGGATTATTGCTTTTGACAAATCAGGGAAGTCTTACAAACTCTCTGCTGAGAGCCGCAAACTATCATGAAAAAGAATATATAGTAAAAGTTAATAAGGATATAGACGATGCCTTTATCAATAAAATGGCAAACGGTATATATCTGTATGAGTTAAAGACCAAGACAAGAAAATGCAAGGTTAAAAAGTTGAATAAAAATACTTTCAGCATTGTTTTGACGCAGGGGTTAAACAGACAGATAAGACGAATGTGTCTTGCCTGCGGTATGAAGGTTCAAAAGCTGAACAGAGTAAGAATAGTAAATATAAAGCTTGACGGACTCGCCCTAGGTGATTACAGAAACCTAAGTGATGAGGAAGTAAAGAAATTATACAAAGAACTTGGGATAAGGGAAAATGGATAAGAAAAAGAGAATTAAGGAACTGGTTGAAATACTTAATAAGGCCGCAAAAAGCTACTATGTGGATGCGGTTGAGATAATGCCGAATATAGAATATGACAAACTCTATGATGAGCTTTTAGAATTAGAAAAAGAAACAAATGTGGTTTTATCTAATTCACCCACTCAGAATGTAGGATACGAAATAGCCGGTGAACTCCCAAAGAAAGCCCATGAAAGCCCTATGCTTTCACTGGATAAGACTAAAAGTGTGGAAGATCTTAGAGAATGGCTTGGTGATAATAAGGCATTACTTTCTTGGAAGATGGACGGACTGACTGTAGTACTTACCTACAGAGACGGTGAGCTGGTTGAAGCCGTCACAAGAGGTAACGGAACTATAGGAGAGGTTATTACAAATAATGCCAAAAACTTCCAAATATACCTCTAAAGATAGAGTTTAAGGGTGAGCTGATACTTAGAGGTGAGGCAATTATAAAATATTCCGACTTTAAGAGAATTAATGATGCTATAGAAGATGCAGCTGCCAAGTACAAGAATCCGAGAAATCTTTGCTCAGGTTCTGTAAGACAGCTTAATCCTGCAATTACAAAGGCAAGGATGGTATATTGCAATATTTTCAATGTGGTAAAAGCCGACGGTGTAGACTTTGAAAATTCAAAGGCAAAGCAGTTTGAATGGGCTAAAAATGAAGGCTTTGATGTAGTGGAATATAAATTTACGGACAGCAAAAGTATTGCAGATGATATAGCAGAGTTTGAGTCAAAGATAGAGAGCAATGATATTCCTTCAGACGGATTGGTACTTTTACTTGATGATATAGCACTTGGAGAAAGACTTGGAAGTACTTCAAAATTCCCAAGAAATGCTATGGCGTTTAAATGGAGTGATGAAAGGCAGGTAACAAAACTTAAATATATAGAGTGGAGTCCGTCAAGAACAGGACTTATAAATCCGGTGGCTGTATTTGAGCCTGTGGAACTTGAGGGAACTACAGTTTCAAGAGCCAGCCTTCACAATGTAAGCATTTTTGAAGATTTGATGCTTGGAGTCGGTGATGAAATTTCTGTATACAAGGCCAATATGATAATTCCGCAGGTATATGAGAATCTCACAAAATCAAATACTGAAAAAGTTCCGGATACCTGTCCGGCATGTGGAAGTCATGCGAGTATAAAGCAGGATAATGAGTCCAAGGTACTTTTATGTACAAACCCTGACTGTCAGATAAAGCATATAAAACAGTATGCTCTTATGGCATCCAGAGATGCGTTAAATATTGACGGTCTTTCAGAGTCTACATTGGAGAAATTTCTCTCAAAAGGCTTTATAAAAAATGACAGTGATATATTTAAGCTGGACAGATATAAAGATGAGATTGTAAATATGGAGGGCTTTGGAAAGAGAAGCTATGAGAAGCTTATGGCGGCACTTGAAGAAGCAAAACATACAAATGTGGCAAGATTTTTATATTCACTAGGAATAAACGGAATAGGAAGTGCCAATGCCAAGATGATTGCAAAGTATTTTGACAATGATATTGACAAAATTATTACCGCCGGGAAAGATGAACTGCTTGAAATAGAGGGAATCGGTGAAGTGCTGGCAAATTCCATAGTTGATTTTTTTAAGGATTCTAAGAATATAGAAAATGTAAAGAGCCTTAGAGAAGTCCTTATATTTGAAGCGGAAGAGTCTGCGGGAAGTGATTCATTTGCCGGAAAAGTATTTGTTATCACAGGCTCGCTGGAACATTTTACAAATAGAAATGAGTTGAAAGAACTTATAGAAAAGAATGGAGGAAAGGTATCAGGAAGTGTATCAAGCAAGACAAATTTCTTGATAAATAATGATACCACATCAAATTCTTCTAAAAATAAAAAAGCTAAAGAACTTGGAGTTGAGATAATCTCGGAGGAGGATTTTTTAAAACTTTTAGAAGAATAAATAATATGTTTATTTGTAGACAGCTTTGTCTACAGGAAAAGAGGTATTATGCCAATAAAAATACAAAAGGGACTACCTGCAAAAGCAATACTTGAATCTGAGAATATATTTGTGATGGATGAGGAAAGGGCTGTAGCCCAGGATATTCGTCCATTGCAGATATTGATATTAAATCTGATGCCTATAAAGGAGGATACGGAGACACAGATTCTTAGAGCTTTGTCAAATACTCCATTGCAGGTGGACTGTTCATTTTTGATGATGAAGAGTCATCAGTCAAAGAATACAAGCCAAAGTCATCTGAATAAATTTTATACATTCTTTGAAGATATAAAAAATGATAAATATGACGGAATGATAATTACAGGTGCTCCGGTGGAATGTATGGACTATGACAAGGTCAATTACTGGGATGAACTGTGTGAGATAATGGAATGGTCAAAGACTCATGTCACATCCACTCTTCATATATGTTGGGCTGCACAGGCAGGGCTTTACTATCATTTCGGAATACCCAAATATGAGAGAAAAGAAAAGCTGGCAGGAGTGTTTGTGCACGAGATTTTAAAGAAAAAAGTTCCATTGGTCAGAAGTATGGATGATTTTGTAAACTGCCCACATTCAAGAAATACGGAAGTTAAATTGGAAGATGTATTAAAATATCCTGAACTTCAGGTTTTGGCCAAGTCTGACGAAGCGGGAGTACTCCTTGTGCTTAATGAGTATGGCAGCGGTTCTCAAGTATTTATACAGGGACATCCTGAATATGACAGAATGACTCTAAGCAATGAGTACCACAGAGACGTTGCAAAGGGTTTGAATCCTGCATTGCCAAAGAATTATTTTAGTGATAATGATCCTTTTTCAAGACCTGTTTTAAGCTGGAGAAATTTTTCCAATACATTATACGGAAACTGGTTAAACTTCTATGTATATCAGAATACACCATATGAGCTTTCCAATAATTTTGATTGGGTAATTTAAAACTCAAAAGGTGTCAAAATATTTTTTGAATACAACATTATTTTGAGTAAATAAGTTCAAAAAATACGGATTTTATGATAGAATTGAGCTATATAAGTTTAAAGGAGTATGTTTATGAGCGGAAAATATGTTGCCTATGTGGGATCTTATTCATATACAGGAAAAGCAAAGGGAATCACAATATATGATGTGGATACCGAGAAGGGCTGTTTTGTCAAAAAAGATGAAGTGGATGTAGACAACTCTTCCTATGTCATCAAGTCAAGAGACCAGAAGACATTGTATTCCATTGCCGATGAAGGAATCGTTTCATTCAGAATTCTGCCTGACGGAGGTCTTGAAAGATTAAACTCTGTAAAGATAAACGGAATGAGAGGTTGTCATCTTTCAACAGATGTAAAAGATAAATTTATATTTGTATCCGGATATCATGACGGAAAAATTACAGTATTGAGGTTGAATAAAGACGGAAGTGTGGGAGAGATTGTAGATGAAGTTTATCACAAAGGACTTGGTTCCATAGCAGAGAGAAATTTCAGACCTCATGTAAGCTGTACAAGAACAACTCCTGACGGACATTTTGTTATGGCAGCCGACCTTGGAATAGATCAGGTGAAAATATATCATTTTGACAATAAAGATGAGAGACTCTCACTTGTCGATATGATTCCATGTGATATAAATTCCGCACCGAGATTTTTTGAATTTTCGAGGGATGGAAAGTTCTTATATCTGATGTATGAGATGAAAAATGTGGTGGATGTATTTACATATGAAGCCAAGCCGGGGTGTAGGATGCCTCAGATTGAGAAGATTCAAACAGTACCTACAACGGGAAGCGATAAGCTCTCGGAACTTACAGCCGCAACTACATTGACACTTAATGCTGATGAGAAATTCCTGTTTACAACAAATGCCGGTGACAATTCGGTATGTTTATATGAAAGAGATGCCGAGACCGGGCTTTTAAAAGAAAAGATGTGTCTTCCAATAAGCGGTGAGTATCCGAAGGATGTGGCGATTTTCCCTGACAATCATCACATTGCATCCATAAATCATGAGAGCGGAAGTATTACATTCTTTAAGATAGATTATTCAACAGGTTTGATTGTGATGTGCTCAAATACAATAAGAGTTAATCAGCCTAATTGCTGTGTCATAGTGGAGGTATAATGGCAGGTTCAAGTTTTGGAAAAAGCTTTGTAGTTACAACTTTCGGAGAGTCTCATGGAGTAGCCTTGGGTGCTATTGTGGACGGAGTACCTGCAGGTATAGAACTAAGTGAAGAGGATATCCAAAAGTTTCTGGACAGAAGAAAACCGGGACAGAGCAGCGTTACCACATCGAGAAATGAAAACGACAAATGTCGTATTTATTCCGGAGTGTTTGGCGGTAAAACAACAGGTACACCTATTATGGTAATGCTTGAAAATCAGTCTCAAAGGTCACAGGACTACGATGAACTGGCCATTACTTACAGACCCGGACATGCTGATTTCTCTTTCGATTCAAAGTTCGGATTCAGAGATTACCGCGGTGGAGGAAGAAGTTCGGGCAGAGAAACAATTGGCAGAGTAATAGGTGGGGCCATAGCTATAAAGGCACTTGAAATGCTGGGTATCAAGGTACAGGCGTTCACTCAAAGTATCGGAAATATATATGCCGAAAACTTTAATCTTGAAGAGTGCAGTGAAAATGATGTATATATGCCGGATAATGAAGCTGCCAGTCAGGCGATAGAGCTTATAAAAAGAGCCAAGGAAGAGAAAGATTCTTTGGGCGGTATCATAGGATGTATAGCAACAGGTGTAATGCCGGGACTTGGAGAACCGGTATTTGATAAGCTTGATGCAAGGCTTTCAGCAGCTGTCATGAGTATCGGTGCTATAAAGGGCGTGGAGTTTGGTGCAGGTTTTCATGTAAGCACTATGAAAGGCTCACAAAATAATGATCCTTTCTTTGTAGATGAGGATGATACCGGACTTCATATCAGAAAAAAGACAAATATGTCAGGCGGTATACTTGGGGGAATCAGTGACGGTTCACCTATTATTATCAATGCGGCAGTAAAGCCTACACCTTCCATTGCAAGAGAACAGGAAACTGTGAATGCGATAAATGAAGAGGTGGAACTTGAGATAAAAGGCAGACATGACCCCGTTATAGTTCCAAGAGCTGTAGTGGTGGTAGAGAGCATGGTTGCAATTACCTTGTTTGATATGGTACTTGAGAATATGAAATCCAAAATGGATAATGTTTTGAAGGTTTACAAAAATTAAAATATAAGGTTAAGTATAGGGGCTTTTAATTCACGATGGAATTGTGGAGTTAAAAGCCTTGTTTTTAAGGAGATACTATGAAGTGGTATGACAGTGCGGTGTTTTATCATATTTATCCTATCGGAATGACAGGAGCACCGAGAACAAACTCATTTGAAATAAGCGAGCACAGATTAAATAAGCTTATGCCTTGGATAGGGCATATAAAAAAGCTTGGCTGTAATGCGATATATATCGGTCCGCTGTTTGAGTCTGTAGGACATGGTTATGAGACTGTTGATTATAAAAAGCTTGATTCAAGACTTGGAGACAATGAGGACTTAAAAGCTTTTATAAATACCTGCCATGAAAATGATATAAAAGTTATAGTGGACGGTGTTTTCAATCATGTGGGCAGAGAATTCTTTGCATTTAAAGATGTAAAAGAGAAAAGAGAAAACAGTGCATACAAGGACTGGTTTAAAAATCTGCATTTTGATTGGAATAATGATTATAATGACGGATTATATTATGACAGCTGGGACGGGCACGGTACTCTTGTAAATCTCAATCATCAAAATCCGGCAGTAAGAGAGTATATGCTGGATGTGGTAAGATTTTGGATAAGTGAATTTAATATAGACGGTATAAGACTTGATGCTGCAGACGTACTTGACTTTACCTTTATGAGTGAGCTGAGGTCTGTGACGGATTCTTGCAAGCAGAATTTTTGGCTTATGGGTGAAGTGATTCACGGAGATTACACCAGATGGGTAAATGAAAATATGCTTCAGTCGGTAACCAATTATTGGTTGCACAAGGCTCTTTATTCAGGACACAATGATCACAACTACTTTGAGATAGCACATACCGTAAAGCGCTGCACAGATATGGGAATGCATATCGCCAATGCTTTTTATAACTTTGTTGACAACCATGATGTGGCGAGAATCTATACAAAGCTGAATAACAAAAATCATTTTGCACCTGTACATGTTCTTTTATATACATTGCCGGGAAAGCCTTCCATATACTACGGCTCGGAGTTTGCTATTGAGGGCGAGAAGAAACCTTATGCGGATGAAATACTTAGACCTGAGTTAAATTTTGAGGATTATAAGACTGCCTTAGAATCAAATGAAAATACCAAACTGATTGCAGCCTTGGGAAATATGAGAATTTCAAATCCATGGGTTGGAGAGGCAGGTTATAGAGAGCTTTTGCTTACAAACAGACAGTATGCATTTTTAAGAGAATATGGAGATAAAAGACTTGTTGCCATAGTAAATAATGATGACAATAATGCAGATATTCATTTAAATATCGGTGGTGAATTTACAGAAATATTTTCAGGCGAAAAAAGGAATTTCGACGGGAATATGCATGTAAATATCCCCGGAAATTCCGGACAGGTATGGATAGGGTAAAACCTATCCTATTTCTTTAATTTCAGATAATCAACCACTATCAATCCTATATCCAAAATAGACAAAAGAGAAAGTATTAACTGTGTTGTAATATATGCCTGCATAAATGACAATTCGCTGTAGTTGTTATATTCATAATTATAAAGGAATATATGTGGTGAAATTTTATCTGCATTAAATATTAATATCAACAGTACAAGCAGTATTGCAACCTTGTAAGCTATATAGGTTATGCTGTTATCATCATTTTTTTATTCATAAATTACCTCCTGTAGTGTGCAGTTAAGTAGGTATTACTAACATAAATATATATTATTTGAAGTTAAAGTTCAATAGTACATATATTATATACATATTATAGCACTAACAATAGGTAAAAAGACCAAAATAATCTAAAAAAAGGTCTGATATTGTTCTAAGCTTTGTCGTATTATTGTCGTTGTTATTATCTACATTATCAGTAGGCTGATTCAAATTATTATCAGTATTTGAATTGTCTGAGTTCTCTTTATTATTTAAATTTTTATTAGATAAATTTTTTTCCATTTCCATACTCCTCCTATTATATATCTGTCCTCAGAACAATTCCGAATGACTTCCCACTCTATTTAACATCAGTACAAGTATATCTTCACGAATTTCATATATAAGTAACCAATCCGGTTCTACATGACATTCTCTGGTATCTTTATAATTACCTGTAAGTTCGTGATCTCTATACTTTGCCGGCAACTGGTTTCCGTTTGCCAAAATCTCAATTATCTCAAACAGTTTATCGATATTCTTATTTTGCTTTTTTGCAAGTTTCAAATCTCTTTTAAACTGAGTAGTAAATTTTATAGTGTACTTCATACATCCAAAGCATCTCTTAGTTCTTTAATGCTTTTATATCCCTTGATAGAATCGTCATTAAAGAGCTTACGTCCTTCTTCAATAGCAGCCTTTGTATTATTGTTAGGTGTGTCAAGCTTCAGCTCAAACGGGATGCCGTTTTCTCTGACTGCCGTTCTCAAAAACATATTTATAGCTGTTGTCATATTGAGACCAAGTTGGTTGAAAATTTCTTCAGCCTGATCCTTTATATTTTTATCTGTTCTTATATTTAGATTTGTAGTCATACATCTACCTCCAATATCTAAAATATAGTTTAAAATTCGTGCAATGTCAATACATTGTAATAATGATAAACAGTTTATTATAAGCCATATTTATAAGCATATATTTTATATTGAAAACAGAATAAAAAACTTGATAGATACAATTGAAATGTTTATACTGTTAGCGATTGATTTTTAGTTTTGTATTTATAGAAAGGTGATATAAATTAGATGAAAAAAATAATAATTGCGATTGCAATAATAATTGTACTGGTTGCAATCGGATGGTATTGCAGATTTATTCTGGGGCTTGCATCTCAAATAGCAACACCTGAGGTATCCACACTTGATAAAGAGATATCTTGGGAAAAGGAACATGGACTTTGGGGAAATTATGACTCCTATGAAAAGGAAGAATATACAGTAAAGGGGTATAAAGACTATGAGCTCCATGTGACTCTTGTAAAAAATCCTGTAGAGACCGATAAATATGTGATTATAAGCCACGGTTTTAAGTCAAACAGATATGGTGCTGTAAAATATGTGGATACATATATGGACCTTGGATTTAACTGCATTATTTATGATTTAAGGGATCATGGTGAGAATGCAAAAACAGCCTTAAGCCTCGGACAGTTTGAGTCTGAAGATCTTGAAAAGCTTATCGAAGACAGTTATAGTAGATACGGCAATATTAAGCTTGGACTTCACGGTGAATCTATGGGTGCAGCCACTTCTTTGATGGTACTTGCAAAAAAGCCGAAGGTAGATTTTGTTGTGGCAGATTGCGGATTTTCAAACTTGTATGATCTGCTTCATGCAGCCTATGATGTGGCAAAGGTAGGCACAGTACTTCCGAGCGTAAATATAGCAATGAAATTAAGATATGGCTATGATATGAAAAAGACATCGCCAAAGGATGCTCTTGTCGGAAATGAAGTACCTATATGCTTTATACACGGTGAGGCGGATACCTTTATTTTGCCTGAGAATTCGCAGGTAAATAAGGCCGCTACAGCAGGGTATTCAGAGCTTCATTTGGTACCTGATGCCGCACATGCAAGGTCCAGAGAAGTTTTGGGTGAAGCTGAGTACAGAAGCATAATAAGTAATTTTTTAGACAATATAGATTTTAAATAAAGATTTTTGAGATTAAAAAACATCCTGATAAGTACAAGGCATTAGCTTTGTAGCTTGTCAGGATATTTCTATTTTATTCTGTGTGGATAAAAATCAGTATTTCCCGACAGCCCTTCTGATTTTAGTTTTTTAGAGCTTCACTTAATAAAAACATACTGTTGAGATAATGTTTATACTCCGGCCCTTTTTTATTAAAGTCATCTTCGTTTATTCCTCTATAAACATAAATTGCAATTTCAAAAAAGGATGAATTAGACATAAAATAATCTTTATCCGGTATATAAACCAATATAATCTTAGGAGAATCTCCGATTTTTACAAATCTCTCATAAAAATCCTTATAAAAGCGGGAAGTCGCTAAATTTTGTGGAAGTTGCCAAATATCATGAGTATGAATATTCCGGGTATTTTCAGGTTTGTTATAATTAATCAATGAGATAGCTGAGTCTGCTGTCATCCTGTCAAGTTCACTATATAATACTTTATTCAGTCCATATTCTTTGCCAAGCAGTAAAATTATATCATCCTGTGATTTTTTTGGTATAATGATATCATTTTTATAAAAGTTATAAACCGATGGCAAAAAACTGCTATCTGTAGTAGATATATCTCTGATAGTACGATAATTACAAATGTATTGGTCCATAAAGTTCTCCGGTATTAATCCAAAAATCTCTGTCATAGAAGATTTAATAGGTTGTACATTATTAGTTCCATTCCAAAAAATATCACCCCATACAGTCTATATACACCCGTTATATTTATAAATACATAATCTATGAAGTTTTTTTGAAATTTTTGTAATAATCCACAGCTATCAACAATGCATCAAGGATTGATAAAAATACTTAGGATGATTTGTACCGATATATATGTTCTCATTCCCTCGAATTCACTAAAGCCTTCGGTATTTAGGGAATAAATAAAATCGGAGATTTTACTTCCGTTAAGTATACATATAACCAATAATATCAGTGCAACGACTTTTACAGACAGGCTTAAATTAAGGTTAAAATTATCAGTATTATTCATATAATATAAATCCCCCTTTACAATGATATAAAAATAAATTATGCATTACTGACTTCAATATATCATAGCAAGTATCAAAAATACAATTTACAAAATATTATGATAGTAAAAGCTGAAATAATAAATAAAAATAAAGTCCTTGACAGCAGTTCCAGATGATGTATAATGTTTTTTGTTTAATAACACTAAACTTTTTACTTAGAAATAGTGTGCAACACAAAGAAAGGCTTTTTATGGAGATCGGTTCAAAACTAAAAAGACTCAGAGTGCTTGCAGGGCTTACACAAGAAGAGCTTGCTGATAGAGCGGAATTGTCCAAAGGATTTATTTCGCAGCTGGAGAATGATATTACTTCACCGTCTATAGCAACTCTTCTTGATATTTTGCAATGCCTTGGAGTGGAAATAAAGGACTTCTTTGATGAGGAAACCGAAACGCAGGTGGTTTTTACAGAAGAAGATTACTTTATTAAAGAGGACAAAGAACTAAATAATACCATCAAATGGATAATACCGAATGCACAAAAAAATATGATGGAGCCTATACTTCAAATTATCGAGCCGGGAGGACAGACATATCCTGACAATCCTCATGACGGTGAGGAGTTCGGATATATTCTTTCCGGAACTGTGGAGATACATAGGGGAAATGATGTGTATTCGGCAAAAAAAGGTGAGGCTTTTTATTTTACATCCGATAAAAAGCATTATATCAGCTCAAAGCGAGGTGCAAGACTTATTTGGGTCAGCACACCGCCTAATTTTTAAAAATTGGAGGAAGTATGTCGACATCCCTTATTGATTTGGAACATATCTCAAAGAGTTTTGACGGAGAGATTGTTTTAGATGATTTAAATTTATCAATTAAAGAAAACTCATTTGTAACTTTACTCGGTCCTTCGGGTTGCGGTAAGACTACCACCCTTAGAATAATAGGGGGATTTGCACAGGCGGATACCGGAAGAGTAATTTTTGACGGTAAGGATATATCTAATCTGCCGCCGAATAAAAGAAATTTAAATACTGTATTTCAAAAGTATGCATTATTTCCTCATATGAACATTGCGGAAAATATAGCCTTCGGTTTGAAGATAAAGAATAAATCCAAGGCATATATTGACGACAAGATAAAATATGCGCTTAAGCTGGTAAACCTTTCCGGATATGAAAATAGAAATATAAACCTGCTCTCAGGCGGACAGCAGCAAAGAATTGCAATTGCCAGAGCTATAGTAAATGAGCCGAAGGTACTCTTACTTGATGAGCCGCTTGGAGCACTTGATCTTAAGCTGCGTCAGGATATGCAATATGAGCTTATCAGACTTAAAAATGAGCTGGGTATCACTTTCGTTTATGTTACACATGATCAGGAAGAGGCGCTTACAATGTCCGATACCATCGTGGTTATGAATCAGGGATATATACAGCAGATGGGTACACCGGAGCAGATATATAATGAGCCTGAAAATGCCTTTGTAGCGGACTTTATAGGTGAATCAAATATAATCGGCGGAACCATGATACAGGATAAGCTTGTAGATATCTTCGGAGCAAAATTTGCCTGTGTGGATGTGGGATTTGGAACAAATAAGCCTGTTGACGTTGTAATAAGACCTGAGGATATTGATCTTGTAGAGCCTGATAAGGGAACCTTGGTAGGCAGGGTTACTCATTTGATATTTAAGGGAGTGCATTATGAGATGGAAGTCACAACTCCGAACGGATATGAGTGGCTGGTACATTCTACAGATATGTTCCCGGTAGGCAAGGAAGTCGGCATCAGTGTGGATCCTTTGATATACAGATAATGAACAAGCCTGAGTCTGAGGATGAGGAGGCTGTGGGTGTAAATGAATAAGGATTTAAGAAAAGTACTTGCATTCCCATATATTCTTTGGATGATAGGTTTTACAATAATACCCCTGTCGCTGATTTTTATATATGGACTGACTGATAGGAGCGGAAGCTTTACAGTGGCAAATGTGCTTTCAATATTTGCAAAAGATCATTTTAAGGCACTTTTATTGTCAATAATATTATCAATTGTAAGTACGGCTATTTGCCTTGTAATGGCATTTCCGCTGGCACTTACTCTTAAAAGCAAAAAGCTTAACAAGGGAAGCCTTATAGTATTTATATTTATTTTGCCTATGTGGATGAATTTCTTGCTTAGAACTCTTGCATGGCTTTCACTTTTGGAGAAAAACGGAATTATAAATACGATTTTAAACTTCTTGCATCTGCCGAATTTAAATATCATCAATACACCGGCAGCTATTATCCTAGGTATGGTTTACAACTATCTGCCTTTTATGGTACTTCCTATATACAATGTACTTGAAAAGATAGATGACAATACAATAAATGCCGCAAGAGATCTTGGTGCAAATACAATGCAAACACTTACTAGGGTAATAATACCTCTTAGCATTCCGGGTATTGTTAGCGGTATAACTATGGTATTTGTGCCCGGCACTGACAACATTTGTTATCAGCAATATCCTTGGCGGAAGCAAGGTGCTTTTGATAGGAAATGTAATAGAGCAGGAGTTTACAAAGGGAAGCAATTGGAATCTGGGTTCCGGACTTTCACTGGTAATGATGATCTTTATACTTATCAGTATGGCATTTATTGCCAAGTATGATAAAGACGGGGAGGGCATGAGCGTTTGATCTATTCAAAGATAAGAAAAGTACTGGGAGATTTTTACCTGGTATTTATATTGATTTTTTTATATGCCCCTATAGCAACCCTTATGATACTAAGCTTTAATGCTTCAAAGTCAAGGAACAGGTGGGGTGGATTTACTTTTGACTGGTATGGCGAGCTTTTTAAAAGTGCCACAATAATGTCCGCCTTTAGAAACACATTGGTGATAGCGTTTTTGTCAGCACTTATCGCCACGCTGATAGGAACCGTAGCGGCACTAGGTATCAACAATATGAGAAAGGTACCTAAAACTGTGGTAATGGCAGTCAACAATATTCCTATGCTGAATGCGGATATTGTAACAGGTATCTCTTTGATGCTTGGATTTATAGCTTTTGGAATAAGCCTTGGATTTAAGACTATTCTCATAAGCCATATAACCTTCAATATTCCATATGTCATACTTTCTGTAATGCCTAAGCTTAAGCAGACTGAGAGAGTTACATATGAGGCGGCGCTGGATCTTGGAGCCACACCGATTGTAGCCTTTTTTAAGGTAGTATTTCCCGGATATATTTCCGGGAGTAATATCGGGATTTTTACTGGCATTTACAATGTCGCTGGATGATTTTATAATAACACATTTTACAAAGGGAGCAGGTATAAACACTATATCAACTTTGGTATATTCAGAAGTTAGAAGAGGTATAAAGCCTAGTCTGTATGCCCTTTCTACAATTATTTTTGCTACCGTTTTGATACTGCTTATAGTATCAAATATTGCACAAAATAAAATAAAGAAAAAATAAATAGAAGATAAGAGGAAATAAGCGTGAAAAAGAAATTTGTAAGTATAATGACATTGATGAGTATGCTTTCCGTGGCTGTATTATCAGGATGCGGAAAAAGTGATGCAGGTGCCAAGGCAGGCAGTGCAGGCGAGCTTTATGTATATAACTGGGGTGAGTATATTGACGAGAGTGTTGTGGAGGAGTTTGAAAAAGAAACAGGTATCAAGGTCGTTTATGATATGTTTGAGACCAATGAGGAAATGTATCCGGTACTTGAGGCCGGCGGTGTGGTATATGATGTAGTATGCCCTTCAGATTATATGATCGAGAAGATGATACAAAATGATATGCTTGCGGAGATTAACTTTGATAATGTTCCTAATATCAAGAATATTGATACAAAGTATATGGATATGGCAAAGTCATTTGATCCTGAGAATAAATATGCTGTACCATATACTTGGGGTACTGTAGGTATTCTTTATAATACTTCAATGGTGAATGATGAAATCACAAGCTGGAGCGATCTTTGGAATCCTAAGTATCAGGGAAATATCCTTATGCAGGATTCTGTAAGAGATGCCTTTATGGTTGGTGAGAAGATGCTTGGATACTCTATGAATACAACAGATAAGGCTGAGCTTGAGAAGGTAAAAGAAAAACTTATAGAACAAAAGCCGCTCGTGCAGGCCTATGTAATAGATCAGGTAAGAGATAAGATGATTGGTGGAGAGGCCGCTATAGGTGTTATTTACTCAGGCGAGATGCTCTATGTTCAAAATGAAGTTGCAAATTCAGGAGAAGATTTTGAACTTAAGTATGTAATACCGAAAGAGGGTACAAACCTTTGGATTGATGCATGGGTAATTCCAAAGAATGCAAAGAACAAGGAGAATGCGGAGAAGTGGATAGACTTCTTAAACAGACCTGAGATTGCAAAGAAGAACTTTGAATACATTACATATCCTACTCCAAATAAAGCGGCTTTCGAGCTTTTGGATAAGGAGCTTCAGGAAAATACAGCACTCTTCCCGACAGATGATATGTTAAAGAACAGCGAAGTATTTAAATATCTCGGAGATGAGGGCGACAGCCTTTACAATGACCTTTGGAAAGAAGTGAAGGGAAACTAGAAAGTACTGCCGTGGACTTAGTCCATGGCAGTTTTTTGTTGTGTTTACTTATAACCAAATTTAGTATATAATTTAGTCATAATTTGGAGGTGATATTATGCAGATTGTGCCTATGAGGGATTTGAAAGATACTGTGCAGATTGAGAAGAAATGTCAAAACGGCCCGGTTTTTGTGACTAAAAACGGTTACGGAAAGCTTGTAGTTATGAATATGGAATACTATGAGTCTAAGATTGCTAAAATTGCAGAGGCTGATTTTATTAATGAAGGTATTGTGGATTTTGCAAATGAGAAAATAAATGATGGAAAAGAAGTAATAAAAAAATTGAAGGATAAATATGGAATACAGTAATTTTTCATATTATCTTACTAATTGTGCACAAAATGATTTAGCTAATATAGTTGAATATATTGATAGAGAATTATGTAATAGAGATGCTGCAATCTCATTTATTCAGCATTTTGAAAAAAAGAAATGGAAAAATTTATGTAAATTTCCAAACATAGGTTCAAGATTAAACAATATATATTTGAAAAAGAAATGATATATGTAAGGTAACGGTTAAAAAAATTATATAGTGTATTATTTTGTTGAAAAAAGAAAGAACATGATAGTAGTAGTAAGAATAGGACATTCTTTGCAAAATCAGGATAACTTGTTAAAATGATAGAAAACATCCCACAGGCTTAGTGTAGTCTGTGGGATATTTTATAAATGTAAAGTTTCATTTGGTTTTAAACAAATCTTACTCTGTCAGCGATATTCTCTTTCTCTTTAGAATCAGGTTCTGTTACAATTCCGCCAAAAGGCATTTGTGCGATTAATTTCCATGACTTGGGAATTTCAAACATTTCTTGAACAAGGCTGTCAATTACAGGATTATAGTGCTGTAAGTTTGCACCGATTCCAAGCTCTCTAAGACCTGTCCAGATATTTATTTGCAACATACCGTTTGCTTGATTTGCCCAAACAGGAAAGTTATCTGCATATGTCGGGAACTTTTCTTGCAGTGTTGCTACAACTTCTTCATCATAAAAATAAAGTATTGTACCTGCTGCAGCCTTAAATCCGTCGATTTTTTCACGAGGAACCTTGCTTTTAAAAGTATCAAATATTCTATCCCAAAGCTCATCCTGTTTCTCATCTGTAACTACAAGTACACGAGCACTCTTCATATTAAAGGCATCAGGTATCAGTTCGGTAATCTCTTCAATAAGCTTTTTAACTTCTGCATTTGATACCGGAAGTGTTTTGTTTAGATTATAGTAAGTTCTTCTTTGTTTTAAATTATCTATAAGTTTCATAAATTCTCCAATCTATAATAAATGTGTATACTATATCTGATTATTATAGTATAATTTTTTTGCTATTTAAAAGTATATGGATTTTTTTAATATATGAAGACTATGTTTTTTTGTTACCGGTTTGATATATAATATACTTAATATTATATATGTTGTTTGTCGGGAATAAGGAGGCAGTATGGAGTTTATAAAAAGGCATAAAATGTTTCTTATAAAGACACTTATTAATATCATTGCTTTTGTTACAATTGCTATTCCGATGAATATGTGGTTATATAAGAAATTAGACTTGTATAGAATAGGCAAAAGTGCAGTTTACGTTTTCGGAATATGGTTCGGTGTATCTGCAATAGTTGCTGCTATAAAATATTATGTAAATAAGGACAATATTTGAAGGCGAAGAGTTTATGTTCAGACTCACAGAAGAAGAAAAGCATGACTTGAGGTGCAAAATTTTCACCTCAAGATGGGGGTACAAGATACCTTCATTACACCTTTACTGAACAGGGAATCTATATGCTTATGACTGTATTAAAGGGTGACCTTGCAGTAAGGTAAAGTAGAGCTTTAGTTCGTACTTTTAAACAAATGAAAGACTACATTGTAGAAAATTAAGAAATGTATAACAAGCTAACATACGTAAAATTGACAAGTTCATTTATCTGAACATATAAAAGCTTATATTAGAAAAATATGTAATTTAATTAGGGAGAATTTTGGTGGAAAAATTTGGAGAATAAAAAAATATACAAATTTAAAAAGTTTAGGATTCTTGGGCTTGTTAGGTTTTTTTAGGATTTTTAGGATTTGTATTTGATTATGTAGCATTTTTTTCATTTTTTTGGTTTTTATTGTTTTTCATTTTTGTGAATGATACGCAGAGTATTAAGAATAAAGATGACAAAAAGACATACTTTATACAGAGGTGTTTTGGCAGCTATAGTTACAGCCAATATAGTTATAACTAACAGTGGATATATCCATGATAAATACTCGGCCATGACTATTTTAATCAGCGTAGCTTTTGCTATAGCCATAATAGTGAATACTATTATTGAAAAAAGTTGAATGTAGTTGAAGTTGATTTAGTGTTTATTGAGTTCGTAATTATACGATAAAGACACCGGTATGTCCGGTGTTTTATTGTATTTAGCTTAGAGCCACATCCAGTGCCATCATCACTGTAAATCCGAAGGCAAATAATATAACTCCTATATTTGAATGTTCCCCTTCACTCATTTCAGGGATAAGTTCCTCTACTACAACATACATCATAGCTCCTGCTGCAAAGCTTAGAAGATATGGCATCACGGGGATAAAAATATTTGATGCCCAAAGCATTATCAGTGCTGCAATAGGTTCTACCGCACCTGAGAGTACACCGTAGAATAGTGCTTTCATTTTGCTCTGTCCTTCCGCATGAAGAGGCATTGATATAATGGCTCCCTCAGGGAAGTTTTGAATAGCGATACCGAGAGAGAGTGCGAGAGCGGCTCCTGCAGATATACCGAGGTTACCGTTTAAAAATCCTGCATATACTATACCGACTGCCATTCCCTCAGGTATGTTGTGAAGAGTAACTGCAAGTACCATCATAGTTGTTCTTGCAAGCTTGCTTTTTCTACCCTCAGCTTTATTTGCATACATATGTAAATGAGGAATTATATGGTCAAGACTAAGTAAGAATAAGGTTCCGAGCCAAAAGCCAATAAATGCCGGAAGAAAGCTGAGCCTGCCTGCACCGGATTCTTCCATCTGTTCAATAGCAGGAATTATAAGACTCCAGACGGATGCAGCCACCATAACACCTGCGGCAAAGCCTGTCAGTGCTCTTTGAACACTTCTGCTCAGTCCGTTTTTCATAAAGTACACCTGCAGCACCTAATGATGTACCTACAAAAGGAATAAATATTCCTTGTATTGCTTTATATAACATAAATTCACCTCCTATATTAGATTTATATAAATTTGATTGTACGCTATTAATATATCCATATGATAACATTTATAAATACAAATGGCAATATATAAACCTAAAGAATGTATTACTGTATAAATTTTTTTGTAATAGCTTATCTCACTTGAAATACTAAATCCCAAGTCTTTGTATATTTTATATGCAGGTGTATTTTCCAAAAAGCAGTTGCAAATGAATCTTGGTTTTTTTCCCATGTCCTTTAAAAATAAAAGTATTGCTTTCATAGACAGTTTTCCAAGTCCTTTATACCGAAACTCTTCATATATATTAAAACTGTGGAAATAGATATCACAGACATCAAAGCTGAAAGTATAAAAACTGAATGATCCTATCTCTTCGTCTTTATAATAGATATAGAAAATGTCATTATCTTCCTCATAAATGTCGATATCAGGTAACTCATTGCCCGAATATGTGGACAAGTCAAGTTCCATCATAGTTTCCGTGCACTCATAGTCAAATGAAAGTCTTTTTGCACATTCAATTGCAGGTGAAAAGTTTTTTTCACATATAAAAGAAAGCTCTGTACCGGTTTTCAAATCAGTATATAGGTAGTCTAGGAGAGCTTTGAAATAACCTTTTTTTCTGTTAGCTGTATCTGTAAAAGCTATTATCTCGTAAATATTATCATCTATTTCAAATAAAGCCAAAACGGACATTAGATTTTCACCTTTATAACAGAGATAATATACACATCTCTCATCATTAAAATCAAAATAAAGCGGAAGATGATACTCCCTATCCTGGGCTTCAACTATGGAATTTATTTGATTTATCATATCTTCGGATAAATCTCTTGTTTTTATTATATTCATGGCAATCTCCAGCCTCTCATTTATTGAAATAATACGGGTATATGTGTTATACTTTTAAAAACATAATTATGCCCAAAGGGCTCTTAGGAGAAAATATGATTGCAAAACTTATTGAAAAAATCAAGCAAACAAATGCCCCTATATGTGTAGGTTTAGATCCGCTTATTTCACATATACCGGATTATATACTAGATGAGAAGATAAAGAAATACGGAAAAACCACAAAGGCTATAGGAGAGGCTTTCTTTGAGTTCAACAAAGAGATAATTGACAAGACCTATGATCTTATTCCGTCCGTAAAACCTCAGATAGCTATGTATGAGGAGTTTGGAATAGAGGGAATGATTGCTTACCAAAAAAGTGTCGAGTATGCCAAGGAAAAGGGGTTGCTGGTAATCGGTGATGCAAAAAGAGGAGATATAGGTTCAACTTCACTTGCTTATGCAAAGGCACATATCGGAGTAAGTGATGTGTTGGGCGAAAAAATAGTAGGATTTGATACGGATTTTGTGACTGTAAATCCATATCTCGGTACAGACGGTGTGAAGCCTTTTATAGATGTATGTAACAGTGAGAATAAGGGTATATTTGTACTTGTAAAGACTTCAAATCCTTCAAGCGGTGAATTCCAGGATCAGCTTATAGACGGAACACCTCTTTATGAGCTTGTAGCTAAGAAGACCTGTGAATGGGGTGCTATGAGCATGGATGGAAACTATTCAAATGTAGGTGCCGTAGTCGGTGCTACATATCCTAAGATGAGTGCAATACTCAGAGAAAAGATGCCGAATACTTTCTTCCTTGTACCGGGCTATGGTGCACAGGGTGCAACAGCCGAGGATTTAAAGCCATGCTTTAATAAAGACGGACTTGGTGCCGTAGTCAACTCCTCAAGAGGAATTATAGCCGCATATAAGCAGGAAAAGTATTCTTCACTTGAGTTTGGAGATGCGGCAAGAGCGGCTGTAAAGGATATGATAGTAGATATAAACAGAGTTTTATAAAGAGAAGTGAAATGACAAAGATAATGGATAACGGGAAGGTACTTTCCCAGGACGAACTGAGTAAAGATATATATTCGATTTGGATAAAGACAGATATAGCAAAGACCACAAAGCCGGGACAATTTGTAAATGTATACACAAAAGACCCTTCAAAGCTTTTGCCAAGACCTATAAGTATATGTGAGGTAGGCAAAGACTCTATAAGGCTTGTGTACAGAGTTACGGGTGAAAATGCCGGAACAAAGGAATTTTCAAACTTAAAAACCGGAGATGATATCAAAGTTTTGGGACCTCTTGGAAACGGCTTTCCTACGGATTCCAAGTCTACTATCCTTATAGGAGGAGGTATAGGAATACCTCCGATGCTTGAAACCGCAAAGCAATCAGACGGTGAGAAGATCATAGTGCTTGGATTTAGAGACAGTAATACCTTCCTTGCCGAAGAACTTGAGAGTTATGGGAAAGTGTATATTGCCAGTGAAGACGGAAGCATAGGCACAAAGGGTAATGTATTGGACGCAATAAGAGAAAACAAATTAAGTGCCGAAAGAATTCTTGCTTGCGGTCCTACTCCAATGCTTAGAGCTATAAAAAATTATGCGGCTGAAAATAATATAGAATGTTTCCTGTCATTGGAAGAGAAGATGGCATGCGGAATAGGCGCATGCTTAGCTTGTACATGTAAATCAAGTGATATTGACAGCCACTCCAAGGTAAAAAACAAAAGAGTTTGTACTGAAGGACCGGTATTTAATGCTTCGGAGGTGGAACTATGATAAATACAAAAGTAAAGATTGCAGGAGTAGAGTTTAAAAATCCTGTGACGGTTGCAAGCGGAACCTTCGGACATGGTGAAGAATTTGCAGACCTTGTAGATATCAACAGGCTTGGTGCGGTAACTACAAAGGGTGTTGCAAATATTCCGTGGGAAGGAAATCCCACACCCAGAATTGCGGAAGTCTATGGCGGTATGTTAAATGCTATAGGACTTCAAAACCCGGGAGTTGATACCTTATTGAAAGGGATTTGAAATTCCTTAAAGAAAAGGATACAAAGATAATAGTAAATGTCTGCGGAAGAAGTGTTGAGGACTATATTGAAACCGTTGAAAGACTATCAGACGAGGATGTGGATATGTTTGAAATCAATATATCCTGCCCGAATGTATCACATGGAGGTATTGCTTTCGGTACAAATGTTGATAGTGTAAGTGAGATCACAAAGCAGATGAAGGCTCATTCAAAGAAGCCTATTATCATGAAGCTTTCACCGAATGTTACGGATATAACCGAGATTGCAAGGGCTGCCGAGGCCGCAGGAAGCGATGCGCTTTCACTTATAAATACCATCACCGGTATGAAGATAGATATCAATAAGAGATGTTTTGCAATAGCAAATAGGACAGGCGGAATGTCAGGTCCTGCCATTAAGCCGATTGCTTTAAGAATGGTGTATCAGGTGGCAAATGCTGTTAATATACCTATAATAGGTATGGGAGGTATAGCCACTTTTGAGGATGCGGTAGAATTTATGCTTGCAGGTGCGACAATGGTAAGTGTGGGAACCGCAAATTTTATAAATCCAGGTGCAAGCATAGAAGTAGCAAATGGTATTGAAAAGTATCTTGAAAACAACGGATTCAAAGATGTAAACGAGATTATAGGCTTGGTAAAATAAGCCTTTGAATGGAGAATTTATGGAGAACTACAAAAAAGAATTTATTGATTTTATGATAGAGTGTGAAGTTTTAAAGTTCGGTGACTTTGTGACAAAGAGCGGAAGAAAGACTCCGTTCTTTGTTAATACAGGATTTTACAGAAGCGGAGCACAGCTTAGTAAGCTTGGAAAGTACTATGCAAGGCTATAAGAGGCACTTTCGGTGATAAATTCGATATCCTTTTCGGACCTGCGTACAAGGGTATTCCTCTTAGTGTTGCAACATCAATGGCTCTTAGTGAAGATGGTGTGGATGTAAAATATTGTTCAAACAGAAAAGAAGTAAAAGATCATGGAGATACAGGTATTTTACTTGGTTCACCTATTAAGGACGGAGATAAGATCGTTATAATAGAGGATGTTACTACAGCAGGAACATCTATTGAGGAGACTCTGCCTATTATAAAAGCGCAGGGAAATGTAGATGTACTCGGTCTTGTAGTAAGTGTGGACAGATGTGAAAGAGGTCAAGGCGAGAAGTCGGCACTTGTAGAGATAAGTGAAAAGTACGGTATAAAGACTACAGCCATTGTTACAATGAATGAAGTGGTAGAGTATCTTTATAATAAAGAAGTAGGTGGCAGAGTTATTATCGATGATAAATTAAAGGCTGCTATCGATGATTACTACAAGATTTACGGGGCGAAATAAAATCCGACGGAGGAAAGATGGAAAAGGCATATAAACTTATGAAATTCTGCGGCATAGCAGGAATCGTTATCGGTGTAGTAATGATAACTGTAGGAGTTGCCACAGGTGTTATGTCCATTGTAAACGGGGCAAGATTGCTTGTAGGTAAGAATAATATAGAGTTTTGATATGAATAAACTTGGAACGAAGTTTAGATTCACAGGGATAGTTTTATTTATAATATATCTTTTGGTATTATGCTATTTTCTCTTTTTTGCAGAAGCATTTGGAAGAGGAATATCTCTTGAAGCACATGGTTACAATACAATACCATTTTTCGAGATAAGAAGATATATTGATAATTTTGATAAGCTTGGTATGATAACGGTGATGAATCTGGGGGGCAATGTGCTTGCTTTTATGCCCTTCGGATTTTTCAGACCGATAATCGGCAGAAGAAAAAATGCATTATTAAGAACTTTGATTCAGGGCTGTTTGTTTTCATGTGTGGTGGAGGTTATACAGCTTTTGACCAATGTTGGAAGCTTTGATGTAGACGATATTATATTGAATACATTGGGAGTTTTTCTGGGCTATATTATTTTTATTCTGTTTAAACTTATCATATGGAGACGGGAATGAGTTTTTTTAAAAAAAAGAGAATAGGAATTCCTTTTAGAAGAGAAGAAAATATTTTGGACTCTGACAGATTTTTATCGGCAGAGGACAAGATAAAGTTTGCCACCAGTAGAAAAGATATGGTTGACTATATGAGGCGACCATTTGCAAAGGATGCAAAATTTGCATTGTTTATGGATATAGTTGCTGTGGTACTGCTTGTTTTTGCGGTAAGAAAAGTGATAGAAAACCAGGGTGCACCAAGTACTCAGGTATCGGCTTTTGCACTTTGTTCATTTCTGTTTGCGGCGGCGGGATTTTATTATTCGCTAAAATCTTTTAAACAGGGAACAGCTAGAAAATCACTTTCAGTGGTTACTACAATACTTGGAGGAGTTTTATTTTTACTATGGTTTATGATATTTATTCTTGGGATAACAGGCTGATAGTAGAGAGAATAAATCTGGCAATGGAGAGAATCTCTCAGATAAAAACAGAGAGAGAGAGCAGATTTGGTGAATTTTTCTTTAGACTTTCAAGCTTTTTGGAACAAGTAAATGATTTGAGAATAAAAAGAGATACCGGGGAGTTTGAAAAGCAAAGCTTTGAAGAACTTAATATATCTCAAGATGAACTTTTTTATGATTTAAAAGAAGAAAACTATGAAGAATCCGTATACAATCCGGATGTATTGGAGAAGCTGTGTAACAAGGAGTTTGTGTCACCGCTTTTAAGTCTTTCTTTTGAGGTGAGGGCTGCACTTGTGGCAGTATTTGAAGGAGACCTTGAAGGATTTGTCAATATTTTGGAGCTGTTTTTACAGGTGTATGGTATATGCCTTGATGGAGGAGATGCCAAGGAAATCTCTGAGGCTATTTATTGGTACGCTTCCGACTACCTTGATATCACAGCAAGAAAAAAGATAATAGAAAGCTTCACTACTTCCAACAGATTTTTTTATAATATAATTATGAATGATGATCTGTCTGATCTAAGATATCTTTTTAAATTCGGAGAATACATCGGTGAAAATGAGATAAAAACTGCAGAATACCTTAATTCGCTTGATATGGAGACTGTCAGACTATGTGCAAACTTTTGTAGACGGATATAGGGACGGTTTTATTGCAATGCAAAAGGATATCTCAAAGAGAAGTGTTGTATCTTTAATATATCGTATAGGATTTGAGAGAATCGTAAAAGAAGCTGTTATACTCTTTGAAGATATGGGATTTGAGGTGGTGCTTGACAGAAAGCCTTACAGACTTGCCGATATGTCACATATCAGAAATCGAGGTATTTGCAGTGGTGGTGTAAACAGACAGTTTGAGTACGATCATAAGTATGATATGAATATCTTTACAAAGAAGGCATATCTTGACAGAAAATTTGAGATAAGTAAGCAGACATTTGAAGAGATAAAGGAAAATATGGCTCGTTACGGCGGTCCTGCATTGATGGATGCATTTGGTGACACTGAATTTTTGCCTGTAAAGAAAAATTCCGCCAATACTTTTTCTGAAAAGCAAAATAATTTGATGAACAATTACAGAAATGATATGATGCTTTTGCAGGATGAGTATATAGATACTTCAGGTACGGCATTTTGTATTATTGCATGGCCTCTTCCAAGTATTGCAAAGGAGCCTGAGGTTTATTCAAATATATTTGATGATATTATAAGAATAAATACTTTGGATGCCGGAAAATACAAAACTGCACAGCAAAAGATTATAGATGCACTCGATAAGGCTGATACTGTAAGAGTTATCGGAGGTAAGAACAATAAGACAGATCTTACTATAAAGCTTCATGAGTTAAAGGATCCTTCCAAGGAGACAAATTTTGAAACTGTGGAGCTGATGTAAATATTCCTGTAGGTGAGGTGTTCACATCTCCTGTACTTGAAGGAACTAACGGGATACTTTTTGTTAAGGATGTCTTTTTGGCAGGATATCATTTAAAGAATCTCTGTATAACTGTAAAGAACGGTATGATTGAGGACTATATCTGCGAGAACTTTGAGACAAGAGAAGATAACAGAAGAATGGTTGAAGATTCCATCTTAAAGGGACATAAGTCTTTACCTATGGGCGAGTTTGCCATAGGAACAAATGTGGTTGCTTATAATGTAGCTAAGAAGTATGACATTTTTGAGAAAATGCCTATTTTGATTGCTGAAAAAATGGGGCCTCATTTTGCGTTCGGAGATACATGTTATTCACATGATGAAGAAAATGTTTCTTACAATCCTGACGGTAAAGCTATTATAGCCAGAGATAATGAATGCTCTATAAAGAGAAAGACAGATATCAAGAGCGCATATTTTAATTGTCACACAGACATTACAATCCCTTTGGTTGAACTGGGGGATATCTATACAAATGAGCCTGACGGTACAAATACTTATATCATCAAGGATGGTAGATTTGTGCTTGAGGGCAGCGAAATATTGAATGAATAAAGAAGTTCATAGGCTTTGTTTTACAAATTATTTTGTAAAACAAAGCCTATGGTTAGTTATACAATAAATATTATTTTCAAGGTGGAGGCAAGTATACTTGGGAATGATTGACACAGTAGTTTGTATTTGTTAGACTAATGAGAAAAAGTAATAGAAACTGCATTGAACCGTTCAATTTGGTCAATGTGTATCCGGCAAAAAAGGAGAAAAGCCATGGCAAGAATCATAGGTGAAGGCATCACATTTGATGATGTACTATTGCAACCGGCATATTCAGAAGTTATAGGAAATCAAATCGATATTTCTACATATTTAACAAAGAATATTAAATTAAATATCCCTTTGATGAGTGCAGGAATGGATACAGTTACAGAACATAGAATGGCTATAGCTATGGCCAGACAGGGTGGAATCGGAATAATTCATAAAAATATGAGTATTGAAGAGCAGGCAGAAGAAGTAGATAAGGTAAAGCGTTCGGAAAACGGTGTTATTACAGATCCTTTCTATCTTTCGCCAAAGCATACGCTTTTAGATGCCAATGAGCTGATGGCAAAGTACAGAATCTCAGGAGTTCCTATAACCGAGGGAAAAAAACTTGTAGGTATTATTACGAACCGAGACCTGAAATTTGAAGAGGATTATACAAAGAAAATATCAGAGTGTATGACAAAAGACCATCTGGTTACAGCGCTTGAAGGTACTACTTTGGATGAAGCCAAGAAGATATTGGCACGTGCCCGTGTAGAGAAGCTTCCTATAGTGGATAAGGACGGCAATCTTAAAGGGCTTATTACAATAAAAGATATAGAAAAGCAAATAAAGTATCCGAATTCAGCCAAGGATTCTCAAGGGAGACTCCTTTGTGGAGCCGCACTTGGAATTACAGGAAATGTACTTGAAAGATGTGAAGCTCTTGTAAATGCAAAGGTTGATGTTGTGGTACTGGATTCCGCACATGGACATTCAAAAAATGTAATTGACTGTATAAAGGCAATTAAGGAAAAATATCCTGAAATTCCTGTTATAGCCGGCAATGTAGCAACAGGTGAAGCTACAAGAACACTTATTGAAGCGGGAGCTGACTGTGTAAAGGTCGGCATAGGACCCGGATCTATTTGTACCACCAGAGTGGTGGCAGGTATAGGTGTACCGCAAATTAGTGCAATAATGAATTGCTATGCTGTGGCAAAGGAGTATAATATACCTATAATAGCAGATGGAGGAATTAAATTTTCAGGTGATATTACAAAGGCATTGGCAGCAGGTGGAAACGTATGTATGATGGGTTCACTTTTTGCCGGATGTGATGAATCACCGGGAGACTTTGAATTGTATCAGGGTAGGAAGTATAAAGTATACCGTGGTATGGGATCTCTTGCAGCCATGGAAAAAGGCAGCAAGGACAGATATTTCCAGACAGATGCAAAAAAACTTGTACCTGAGGGAGTAGAAGGAAGAGTGGCATATAAGGGATTGGTGGAAGATACCGTATTCCAGTTACTTGGAGGACTCAGATCGGGTATGGGATATTGTGGTGCGAAGGATATAAAGACACTTCAGGAGACTTCGGAATTCATAAAGATAAGTGCCGCATCCTTAAAGGAGAGTCATCCTCATGATATCCATATAACAAAAGAAGCACCGAACTATTCATCAGAAGATAATTAAAAAACAAACATAAGGGGGATACAAGATGAATGCAACATTAGTGGTTATGGCAGCCGGTATCGGCTCAAGATTTGGTGGAGGTATAAAGCAATTGGCACCGGTAGGACCAAATGGTGAGATAATTATGGACTATTCCATATATGATGCCAAGGAGGCCGGATTTAACAAGGTTGTATTTATAATCCGTAAAGATCTCGAGAAAGATTTTAAAGAGATCATCGGGGACAGAGTAAAGAAATATATAGATGTGGACTATGCTTATCAAGATCTTAACGATCTTCCGAAAGGATTTGAATGTCCGAAAGAAAGAAGTAAGCCGTGGGGAACCGGTCAGGCATTGCTCTCTGTGAAAGGTATTGTAAATGAGCCTTTTGCGGTAATAAATGCAGATGATTATTACGGAAAAGAAGGCTTCAAAGTAATATATGACTATATGACAAATAAGATGGATAAAGACAGTAAAAAACTTGATTTATGTATGGCGGGATTTGTACTTAAGAATACTCTTTCAGATAATGGCGGAGTAACAAGAGGAGTATGTAAGGTTGACTCAAACAATAAACTGGCTGATGTGACAGAAACCTTTGAGATAGAAATAAAGGACGGAGTACTTAATGCCGCTGATGAAAACGGTAATAAAAGAGATGTAGATCTTGATGATATCGTATCAATGAATATGTGGGGACTGACACCTGAATTTCTGGATATTTTGGAAGAAGGTTTCCCGAAATTCCTTAGCGGCATGACAAATGAGTTGAAAAACGAATACTTATTGCCGTCAGTAATAGATGAAGCAATCAAATCGGACAGAATAAGCGTAGAAGTATTAAAAAGCCATGACAAATGGTTCGGAGTAACATATAAAGAGGACAAGGAGATAGTTGTTAATTCAATAAGAGCCTTGATAGATAAGGGAGTTTACCCTGAGAAAATTTTTAATTAAGAGGAATTTATGACAAAGCTTAGAACATTGATAATGGGACATAAAAATCCGGATACAGATTCAATCTGTGCGGCTATAAGTTATGCCGATCTAAAGTCAAAAACTGAAGAGGGAGAGTTTTCACCAAGGCGTGCCGGCGAAATCAATGAGGAAACCAAGTTTGTACTGAATTACTTCAAGGTTAAACCGCCTAAGCTTACTGAAAGTGTAAAAACTCAAGTAAAAGACGTTGAGATAAAACATACAAAGGGTGTTGATAAGAACATATCATTTAAAAAGGCGTGGTCACTTATGCAGGAGCTTGATGTTGTGACATTGCCTACAGTAAATGCTGATGGTGACCTTGAGGGAATAATATCGGTCAGTGATATAGCAAACTCATATATGAATATATATGACAGCAGAATTCTTGCAAAGGCGAATACAAGATATTCAAATATTATAGAGACAATAGAAGGAACTTTGGTAGTCGGTGATGACAAGGCTTACTTTAATGCAGGCAAGGTAGTTGTTGCGGCGGCAAATCCGGATATGATGGAATACTATATAGAAAGGATGATCTTGTAATACTGGGAAATAGATATGAGATGCAGCTTTGCGCCATTGAGATGGGAGCCGCATGTATTGTGGTATGTGAGGGTGCCGGTGCATCCATGACTATAAAAAAGCTGGCAAAGGAAAACGGAACCACTATTATTACAACAGCCTATGATACATTTACTGTAGCAAGACTTATAAATCAGTCCATGCCTATAAACTACTTTATGAAGACAGAGAATCTGATAACATTTGAAAATGAGGACTATCTGGATGAAATAAAGGAAGTGATGGCCACTGTAAGACATAGAGACTTCCCTATTCTTGATAAAAACGGAAAATATCTTGGAATGTTTTCAAGAAGAAACCTGCTTGGTGCCAAGGGTAAAAGAGTAATTATGGTGGATCACAATGAAAAGAGTCAGGCAGTAGACGGTATAGAGCATGCTAATGTTATTGAAATAATAGATCATCACAGACTTGGTACTGTGGAGACCATAGGACCTGTATATTTCAGAAATCAGCCGCTTGGATGTACATCTACAATTATTTATCAGATGTATCATGAAAAGGGAGTGGAGATTCCAAAGCATATTGCGGGACTTCTTTGTTCAGCTATTATTTCAGATACCTTGCTGTTTAGATCACCTACATGTACTGAAGTAGACAAGGCTGCGGGACTTGACCTTGCAAGAATTGCAGAAATCGATATAGAAAAGTATGCAAACCAGATGTTTGCTTCAGCAAGTAATCTTACAGGCAAGACTGACGAGCAGATTTTCCATCAGGATTATAAGACATTTTCACTTGGAAAAATCAGCATAGGAATAGGACAGATAAGTTCTTTAAACGAGGAAGAGCTGAGCGATATTGAAAACAGACTGCTGCCATTCCTTGTAAAGCTTCATGAAAACAGTTTGGAGGATATGATGTTCTTTATGCTTACAAATATATTGGAGCAGTCAACAAGGCTTATATGTGTGGGTCCGGGAGCTATGGCTCTTGTAATGAAATCTTTCAGAATAGAAGAAGGACTTTATGAGATAAGTGATTCGGGTGTTATAGAGCTTGCTTCAGTGGTATCCAGAAAGAAACAGCTCGTACCAAGTCTGGTACTGGGAATACAGATGTAGGAGATATATGGGAAAAAAGACTAATATTACATTAATCGGTATGCCTGCATCAGGTAAATCTTCGGTTGGAGTGGTTTTGGCAAAGAGGCTTGGAAAAAAGTTTGTAGATACTGATATTGTCATTCAAGAAAAATACGGAAAAATTTAAAAGAGCTTATAGAAGAGCATGGAGATGAGGGCTTTAGAGAAATTGAGGATGAGGTAAATGCTACCCTTGATGTAAACAATAGTATCATATCTCCGGGTGGAAGTGTGGTATATGGTGAGAAAGCCATGAAGCATTTGAAAGAAATCAGTGTTATAATATATTTGGAACTTTCATATACCGCAATAAAGTCAAGACTTGGAGATTTAAGAGAGAGAGGAATTACATTAAAAGAAGGACAAAGCTTAAAGGATCTATATCTTGAAAGAGTTCCTCTCTATGAAAAATATGCAGATATCACAGTCAATGAAATGAAAAAATCATTGTCAAAGACTATTGAAGAGATCTGTGAAAGACTGGGAGAAAAATCTAAAAAGAAAAGAAACTTTAAAGCTAAGAGATTTCCATTTGCTCCTAAAGATAAGCAGGAAAAAGATCAGTCACAAAAGAGCAGAATAGCGAAAAACATCAGAGAAAAGAACTTTAAAGATAAAAGCGTCAAAGATAATAACAGCAAAGATAAAAACTTTAAGGAAAAAAACTTTAAGTACAGATTCAGTAAAGAAAAATCTGATATAGCAAATAACAATAAAGCCAAAACAAATAATAATCAAAGAAAAAAATATAAAGAAATACTTTAAGAAAAAAATGAGAATTGATTTTAAACCCGAAATATGCTTTACCCCGTACCGGTGGTAATGGTAAGCTGTGCAGACTCTGAAGGTAGAAGTGATATAGTTACCGTGGCATGGACAGGTACAATATGTACAAATCCACCAATGGTATATATTTCTCTTAGACCAAGTAGATATTCATATGATATAATAAAAAAATCGGGAGAATTTGTTATAAATCTCACCAATGAAAAACTGGCAAGAATAGCGGATGAATGTGGCGTAAAATCAGGCAGAGATATTGATAAGTGGAAAGTATTAAAGATAGAGCAGTTGCCATCAAAGGTGGTAGCTGCTTCATCTATTAAAGAAAGTCCGGTTTGCATAGAATGTAAGGTAAAAGATATCATAGAGCTTGGTTCACATCATATGTTTATAGCAAAAGTAGTGGCTGTAAATGTAGATGCAAAATATATGGATGAAAAAAACAAATTTGACCTAACAAAAGCTGACATGGTAGTATATAATCATGGAGAGTATATTGGGCTTTCAAAGGTACTGGGTACCTTTGGTTATAGTGTAAAAAAGAAAAAAAGAAAGTAATCCGGGAGGCATCTTTTGAAAGAGATGAATTTTAATGAGCTGAATCATATATACTTTTGCGGTATAGGTGGTATCAGCATGAGCGGACTTGCAAGAGTTCTTTTGGAAAAAGACTTTAAAGTCAGCGGATCAGATGCAAAGAAAAGTAATATAACAGATGATTTGGAAAATAGAGGGGTAAATATATTTATAGGACAGGCGGCAGCCAATATAACGGATGATATTGATCTGTTTGTATATACAGCTGCAATACATGAGGACAATCCTGAGTTTGCCGCTGTAAAAGAAAAAAATATTCCTATGATGTCAAGAGCTGAGTTGCTTGGATATGTAATGTCAAAGTTTAAAGAAGGTATTGCTATAAGCGGTACTCACGGAAAGACTACAACAACTTCCATGCTGTCATGTATATTACTTGATTCAGGTGTTGATCCTACTATATCTGTAGGCGGAGTATTAAAAAAGATAGGTGGCAATATTCACATAGGCAAGGGTGAGACTTTTCTAACAGAAGCTTGTGAGTATACAAACAGTTTCCTCGAACTCTATCCTACTATAAGTGTAATACTTAATGTTGAAGAAGATCATTTGGATTTCTTTAAAGATATTGATGATATCAGAAACTCTTTTAAGAAATTTGTAAACAATACAAGCTCTGAGGGTTGTATAATAATAAATGATAAAATTGAAAAAAATGAAGAAATCACAAAGGATTTCCAAGGCAAGGTAGTAAGATTCGGAACAAAAAAATCCGATTGCTTTGCCGATAATATAAGATATGATGACTTTGGATATCCTACTTTTGATTTGTTGTATAAGGGCAGTACATATAATGATGTAAAGCTTTGTGTAGGTGGAAACCACAATATAGACAATGCTTTGGCATCTATTTGTGTTGCTCTTGAACTTGGTGTGGACATAGAGCATATAAAGAAGGGACTCTTAGAGTTTACGGGAGCGGACAGAAGATTTGAACTTAAGGGAAAGATGGGAAATATAACCATAGTTGATGATTATGCCCATCATCCCAGTGAGATTGCCGCTACTTTAAATATAGCGGCAAGATATCCACATGACAGACTTGTAGTTGCATTCCAGCCACATACATTCACAAGAACAAAGGCGTTTTTTGAAGAGTTTGCGGAGGCTTTAAAATCTGTGGATCATTGTATTATTGCCAAGATTTATGCGGCAAGAGAAACTGATGATTTGGGTATGAGCGCAAAGCTTTTATCTGAAAGAATCAATGAACTTGGTGGAGATTCCATAGACTTTGATACTTTTGATGAAATCGAAAACTATCTTTTGGAAAATCTGTGTGATGGAGATTTATTCATTACAATGGGTGCAGGAGACATCGTAAGAGTAGGTGAAGTTTTACTCGGGAAATAAACATGAGTATATAGTACTCAAGTATTATAAATTTTAAGACAAAGGGAGAGCTATGAAGTACGAATTTTTAAAGGCAGATATAACAAGCATTGTAAGTTTGCCATCAGAATTTATAGATAAATACATGCTAAAGGCAAATGGTGATTATATAAAGGTATACCTTTTTATGTTGAGAAATGCTGACAGACTGATAAATCCCGAAATCATAGCTGATGCCCTGGAACTTACTATAAAGGATGTGGAAAGAGCCATAGCATACTGGTGCAAGAGCGGTGTGCTGATAGAAAAGGCTGAAAATATCGGAAAACTTGGAAGCGGTGATGACTTTGAAGAAATACTTATTACAAAGGGTATGCCTTCAAAGGAAGAACTTGAAGAAGCAAGGCGTATTCTTACAGCGGCAAAAGAAGTATATAAAAGAAGAGAAATGCTTGAAGCAGGTATGGAAGCCGAGGCTTTAAAAAAGGAGAATGTTAAAGCTAAAAGTCAGGATGAAGCGGAAAATACCAAAGAAAACATTCAGGAAACAGTTGATTCCCCAAAAGATAACGAGATAGAGACCGGGTCTGAGAGTGAAACAAAACCGGAGAAAGAGGAAGTAAAGGAAGAAGCTCCTAAGCTTCCTGACAGAAGCTTGGTTGATCTCACTAAGCTAAGAGGTGATGAGGATTTTCAGGAACTGGTATTTTGTGTGCAGACATATACGGAAAAGATATTTACACCTACAGATACCGAAAAGTTGGCATATCTTTATGATGTTTTGGGTATGTCAAAGGACTTACTTGAATATATAGCGGAAGTTTCAGTACAAAAAGGTAAAAAGAGCATAAATTATATTGAAAGAGTGGCTCTTTCATTACATGAAAAAGGAATTACCACAGTTGAGGAAGCCAAAGAAGACAATGTGAAATATTTCAATGAGAATAAAGCGGTACTAAAGGCTTTCGGAATATATGACAGAGTTTTGGCACCGGTTGAACTGAGATTTGTAAAGAAGTGGTTTGATGAGTATGGATTCAGCACTGAAATAGTGGTGGAAGCCATAAGTAGAACAGTGCTTAACACATCATCACAGAGTTTTTCTTATGCCGACGGTATACTTACAAGATGGCATAATGAGAATGTGCGTACACTCTCAGATATAAAAGCTCAGGATGAAAAGCATGATGAGAGAGCAAAGAGTGCTCCGAAAACTTCAAACATAGTTTCCACATCAAAGTTCAATAATTTTGAACAGAGAAATGACAATATCGACTCTGATATGCAGGATAAGTTTTTAAATGAGCTGAACAATTTATAGTTTGGCTTAAAGGAGATATATGGCTATAGATAATTCCTCATATAATGCAATAATGAGAGAATATGAGAATATAAGAGCAAATAACAGAGCCGCACAGGTCAGAAGAATTGAAGAGGTATATGAAAAGATACCTGAAATGAAGGAATTAAACAATTCCACAGGAAGTGTGGCTGTTTCCAGATATAAAGAAAGCTTGAAATCGGGAAGATTGTCAATAAATGATTTAAAAAACGATATTGACGGTATAAAAAATAAAAAAGAAGAACTTTTGTGCTCTGCCGGCTTTCCGAAGGATTATATGGAAATAACCTATGATTGCAAAGACTGTAAAGATACAGGATATATTGATGGAAGAAAATGCCATTGTCTTCAGTTAAAGATAAGGAAACTTCTGTATGCGCAATCTAATCTGGAAAATATATTAAACAAAGAAAATTTTGATAATTTCTCATTTGATTATTATGATAATAAAACAATACTTCCGGGGCAGAACATAACAAATGCCGCCTATATGGAGGGTGTAAAAAGATTTTGTGAGAAATTTGCAGACAAGTATTTTAAAATGAACAGAAGCGAAAATGAAAATATTTCAGCTTCAGAAGAAAATGACAGAAGAAATATCATATTTAGCGGTAATACCGGAGTGGGCAAGACATATCTTAGCAATTGTATAGCGAAGGTATTGCTAGACAGATATTATTCTGTAATATATCTCAGTGCAAAAGAACTTTTTGAAGCACTGGTAAAGGTAAAGATGGAAAAGAGTGAGGATCAAAAATATTTGCTTCTTATTGAAGAAGTTTATGAAAGTGATATGCTGATAATTGATGATTTGGGCACGGAACTTTCCAATCACTTTACAACTACTGAATTTTTCCATATAATAAACCGTAGGGTAAATACCGATAAATCTACTATAATATCGACTAATCTCAGTCTCGATGAAATGAGAGACATATACAGTGAGAGAGTTACTTCTCGAATAAGGAAGAGTTTCATGTATATCAGATTATTTGGAAATGATATTCGAGCAAAGCTATAATGGAGGGAAAATGCTGTACGAAGATAAAAAAATCGATTCTATTCCTGTAGGTCCTTTGGGGCTTATACCTCTTAAGGGAATGGAGGAGTTTACAAAAAAGGTAAATAATTACCTTGTAGAATGGCGTAAGGAGAGAGAAAGTGAGCATAAGGATACTCTTTTATTCTCCGAGTATGAAAAAGATGATTATATTGTAAAATCAAGCATCTCAAGATTCGGTTCGGGAGAAGCTAAGGGAACTATAGAGCAATCTGTAAGAGGTGATGATTTATACTTACTTGTGGATGTATGTAATTATTCCATGACTTATTCATTGTCGGGAAAAATAAATCATATGTCACCGGATGATCATTTCCAGGACCTTAAAAGAATTATTGCGGCAATAGCAGGAAAGGCAAGAAGAATAACAGTTATAATGCCTTTCTTATATGAGAGTCGTCAGCATAAAAAGACGGGAAGAGAGTCTTTGGACTGTGCACTGGCATTACAGGAACTCACAAATATGGGTGTTGACAATATTATTACATTTGATGCACATGATCCAAGAGTACAAAATGCTATTCCTTTAAAGGGATTTGAGACTGTACAGCCGATTTATCAGTATACAAAGGGACTTTTAAGACATTTCCCGGATTTACAGGTTGACTCCGATCATATGATGATCATTTCACCTGATGAAGGCGGAATGAGAAGAGCAATATATTTCGCAAACATGCTAAAACTGGATGTAGGTATGTTCTATAAGAGAAGAGATTATACCAAGGTGGTTGACGGAAGAAATCCTATTATCGCACACGAATTTTTGGGTGCTGATGTTGAGGGTAAAGATCTTGTAATTATTGATGATATGATATCTTCAGGTGAGAGTGTTCAGGAAGTTGCAAAGGAATTGAAGAAGAGGAATGCAAGAAGAGTCTTTGTCTGTGCTACTTTCGGACTGTTTACCAACGGTTTTGCAAAATTTGATAAATATTATGAGAATGGTATTATCGACGGTATATTTACTACAAATTTAGTATACCAATCACCTAATCTCTTAAGCAAACCTTATTATTACAATGTTGAGATGAGTAAGTATGTAGCACTTATCATTGACAATTTGAATCACGATTCTACTATAAGCGGTCTTTTGACACCTACAAACAGAATCAATAATTTACTTGAGAAGGTAAAAAATAAAAAATAAGATATAAGGTTTTGGGTTATGAGAATAGTTATATGTGATGATAATCCAATAGAACGAAAGAATTTGTTAGAAGTCACCACACATATATCAAAGTCCGAAGGCTATGATACAGAATTTGAGGTTTTCGAAAGCGCCAAACAGATGTTATTTGAAGTGGAAGATAAACTTGAACTTATTGATGTTATGTTTCTGGATATAAATATGCCGGGAATTGATGGTATGGAGGCTGCATCAAAACTTCGTTCCAATGGATACATTGGGGAGATAGTATTTACCACTGTTTCAAAGAATCATATGTTGGGAGCGTTTGACGTTAGAGCTTTCAATTATATTGTGAAGGGTGAAACTGATGGTGCCAAGACGGTAAAGATAATAAAGGGTGTTTTTGAAACGGCATCTGAAAAATCAAAAGAGTATATGCTTTTTACCGGTATTGGTGAATATAGGAATATCGCGATAAATGATATAAAATATTTTGAAGTTAGAGGAAAAATAATAACCGTGTACTACGGCCGTAAAAGTTTTGAGTTTATTTCAACTATAGGAAAACTTGAAAATCTGCTGTTTACAAAAGGTTTTATAAGAGTACATAGATCATTTTTAGTTTCATTGCAATATATAAAGAATTTCACTTATGAGGAAATCACACTGATAGACAATACGGAAATTCCGGTGGGAAGAAAGTACCACAGTGGACTGAAGGAAGCAATGAAAGAAAATGCAATAGGGTGATTAAATGAAGAAAAAATATAAAGCAATGAGAGTCGTGTCAGTGGCATTGACTACAGCTTTTATATCAGTAAACGGAGTTGGCATTATAAAAAGTAATGCCACAACTACCGGTGGCACATATGATGGTGCTACCACACAATATGACAGAGGCAACACAAGAGTAGTACTGACAGAAACCTCAGAAAGTATAGATGAAAGTAATTATGGTGAATGGATCATTGAAAGAGAGCCTACATATGAAGAGGACGGTTTAAAGAAAAGAGAGTATACTGCCCCTGACGGCACATTTTATGTGCAGTATGAGACTATTCCAAAGTTACAGGTTGCACCTGTGCCACCGGATTCCATAGATCCAATGCTTCCGGATTCGGGTGTTGTACCTACTCCACCACTTGATCCGACACCTTTGCCGGACAATCAAAATACCGCTACAAGATCAAATTCAAGTAAATCGTTCGGGCACAAAAGCTTAGGTAAAAAGAAAAGAATTGAAAATTTTGATATTGTAAAAAAAGACGGTACGACTTATCAGGGAAGTAATAATAATTCGGGTTCAAAAAAATCCGATAGGAAAACTGATGAGGAAGGCACTAAATCTGAAGTTTCAAAATCTGAGAACACAAGGCAGTATGAAAGTCAGACAAGCAGTGTATCGGCAAGAAAATCCGCAGCACCTGAGAATAGGAGAAATACTTCTCATAATGAAAATGAAGGAGAAAGCCGGATTCAGGACAATAATATTACTGATAGTACAGCTGAAAACAATGTAGAGACAAGTCTTTTGGAAACGACTGAAAATACGACTGAAACAAATAACAAGAATGAAATTCAAAATGAGAATATTGAAGCGTCACAAAATTCCGGTGAGAATACAGAAACAAATACATCTGAATTAGACGTATCGGATAAAAGCTTTAACAGATATGACGGAGCTACACTTTTAGCTGCGGGTGCATATGCATGGTGGATTGCCATTGTATTATTACCTATGATAAATGCAGTTAAATGGATAAATAAAAAGAGAAGAGAAAAATTGAGGGGCAATGTTAATAAGAAATATAATTGAGATTGCATTAATTATTATATTACTCATTGTAGGCATCGTATTGTACTTTTATTTAAAAAGAAGAATTAACGATGCCGAATCTGATTTGGTGATCAGAAAGAAAAAAGAAATAAAAGAAGATACAGAGGATTAAATAAAAATGGCTAAAGAAAAAAAGCTTGTAGAAGAAATTACTTCCATGGAGAAGGACTTTGCGCAATGGTATACAGATATTGTGCTTAAGGCGGAACTTGTTGATTATACAAGTGTAAAGGGTTGCCTTGTAATAAGACCTGCCGGTTATGCTATATGGGAAAATATGAAAAATGAGATAGACAGAAGATTTAAAGAGACAGGAATTCAAAACTGTTATCTGCCTATGTTCATACCTGAGAGCCTTTTACAAAAAGAGGCAGACCATGTAGAAGGTTTTGCACCTGAGGTGGCATGGGTAACTCATGGTGGATTGGAGGAGCTTGAGGAGAGACTCTGTGTCAGACCTACATCAGAAACATTATTCTGTGATTACTATTCAAAGGTTGTAAAAAGTTATAGAGATCTTCCACAGCTTTTGAATCAGTGGTGTTCTGTAGTAAGATGGGAAAAGACAACCAGACCTTTCCTTCGTTCAAGAGAGTTTTTATGGCAGGAGGGACATACAGTTCATGCCACAGCAAAGGAAGCTCATGACAGAACTGTACAGATGCTTGAAGTATATGCAGACTTCTTTGAGAAGGACTTGGCTATACCTGTTATAAGAGGTATAAAGACAGATAAGGAGAAATTTGCCGGAGCTGAGGCAACCTATACCATAGAGGCACTTATGCATGACGGTAAGGCTTTACAGTCCGGTACCAGCCACTACTTCGGAGACGGTTTCGCAAAGGCTTTTGATGTAACATTTACAGATAAAGACAATCAAATCAAGCCGGTTTTTGAGACCTCATTCGGTATGACTACAAGAATAATTGGTGCTGTTATAATGGTACATGGTGATGACTCAGGTCTTAAGTTACCACCTCATATAGCACCTGTTCAAGTAAATATAATACCTGTAGCTGCGCATAAGGAAGGTGTTCTTGAGGCGGCTAATGCGCTTAAAGACAGACTGCACGCAACAGGTGTAAGAGTAAAGCTTGATGACAGCGAGAAGAGTCCGGGATTTAAGTTTGCAGAATCGGAGATGAGAGGTATACCTCTTAGAATTGAAATAGGACCGAAGGATATTGAAAATAATCAATGTGTATTTGTCAGAAGAGATACAGGTGAAAGCTCTTTATTTCACTTGAAAATGTTGAGAATGAAGCTAAAGAATGCCTTGAAAAGATTCAGACAAATATGTATGAAACAGCCCTTGCACATAGAGAAGCTCATACTTATGAGGCGAGAACTATGGAAGAGTTTAAGGACATTGCAGATAACAAGCCGGGATTTATCAAGGCTATGTGGTGCGGTGACAGAGCTTGCGAGGATAAGATAAAGGAAGAGGCAGGAGCTACATCAAGATGTATGCCGGAAGCACAGGAGCAGCTTAGCGATGTATGCGTTTGCTGTGGCAAGAAGGCTACAAAGATGGTTTACTGGGGAAAAGCATATTAAAATAATAAAGAGACCGCAGTCAATAAGAATGAGAATAGATTTGCCAAAAAATGTTGAAAATATTATAGAAAAACTGGAAGAGAACGGTTTTGAAGGATTTGCGGTAGGGGGGTGTGTAAGAGATTCCATGCTTCAAAAGGAACCGATGGACTGGGATATCACCACAAATGCTCTTCCGGAAGAGATGAAGAAGATATTTAAAAAGACTTTTGATACAGGCATTGCACATGGAACTATAACAGTACTTATAGATGGCGAGGGTTATGAGCTGACTACATACAGAATAGACGGAAATTACTCGGACGGAAGGCATCCGGACAGTGTGTCATTCAGTAAAAACCTCTCAGAGGATCTTTGCAGAAGAGATTTTACAATTAATGCAATGGCTTATTCACATAAAAGAGGTATAGTGGATTTATATAAAGGTCAGGAGGATTTAAAAAAAGGAATTATAAGAGCCGTGGGGGAAGCTGATAAGAGGTTCAATGAGGATGCTCTTAGAATGCTTAGAGCAATCAGGTTCTCTGCACAGCTCGGATTTGAAATAGAGAAAGCCACATTTGATGCAATAAATAAGAAAGCTTCGCTTTTATCAAATGTAAGTAAGGAGAGGATATTTGTAGAACTGAATAAGTCTCTGTCCGGTAAATTTGCCGGAAATATAAAGTATATATACAGCAGCGGACTTTATAAATATATAGGCAAAGAATTTGCAAAACTTGATGAAAGCTTTTATGAGTTTTACAAAAGAGATCTTGGCAATGAAAAGCATATGTACTGGACTGTATTTTTACAAAATGTAAGAGATATAAATTCGGTAAAGAAGATACTTTCCGAATTGAAGTCTGATAATGCGACAAAGATAAATACATGTCTGCTTATAGAGGAGCTGAAATTGTCATTACCAAAGAGTGACGAGGATATAAGATGGTCATTGCACAGGCTTGGTACAAAGCTTTTTGAGGACTATATAAAGATCTCTAAATCGGACAGGAAAAATGCTGATATATTGGAAGAGATAAATGATATAGAAAAGAGATATGAGAAGATAAAAGAAGAAAATCATGCTTTTGATATCAGTATGCTGATATTACCGGTAAAGATCTGATGGATCTTGGAATACCTAAGGGACCGGAGGTTGGAGCAGTTTTGGAAGAGCTGTTAAAAAGAGTAATCAAAGATCCTAAACTAAACAGCAAAGAGTTGCTTATAGATATAGTAGAGTGAGAATAACAAAAGCTACGGATTGCAGACCGTAGCTTTTAACTTTATTTATTTCTTTTTCTTACTTCGCTAAGTTCTTTTAACTGATCCAGATATTTTTTATTAAGTCCGGGGTTACCCTTTATCATATTTCTGATAAAAAATGACATGATTTTTCCGGTTTTCGGTAAGCTTAAGGATACTTTTTCTCTTGCGACTTCATATTTTATCTTAAGCTCGACATAGGCAGGGCTTTTTGAAGCAACAGTATTTGAAAGAGAAGAGAGTACATTTTCAATATCTGATTTTAGAGCAGAGAAACTTACTCTTCCGGTTGTTATATATTCATTTGCTTGACTGACACGTTCGGCTACACTGTCCTTTATACCCACAAGTTTGTTTTGAGTTTCACTTACAAGATCATCAGCTATTAAAGCCAATTTTTCTTTAACCTCCGATAATTCCGACTTAGCCCTCTCAAGTGCAGCATAGGCTTTTGCAAGATTGAATGCGGCCTTGATTGAAAGTATCAGATCCGAGAAGAATATAATACTTACAACTATTATAGAGTTTTTTAAATTTTGATCGCTTATCTTGGATACAAAATTATAGACATTTACCTGTAAAAAATTTGTAAGCAGGAGTGATAAAAATCCCCATGCTATAGAGGTGGAGAGCGATATATATCCGCTCAAATTAAACTTGTGATCGCTATAGTCCCAGTATTTGACTTTGAAAAGTCTTTCCATCACATATCCTGTGATATACTCAAGTATTGTAGCCGCAATCATTCCTGAGAAGTAAACTTCAAAAATATTTCCCTGAAAATTGTCCGTAATAATAAGAACAAATATAGCGCCGAAGGCATATATAGGAATATAGGGACCTCGAAGGAAACCTCTGTTTGTAAGTTTTCTCTCCTTGATACTTGCATATCCGGATTCAAAACACCAGCCAAAAAAACAATATATATAGAAAAAAGCAATCCATTGTAATAGAGTATACCTGGTCATAATTACCTCCAATGAGAACAATAATACCACAGTAGTAGATTATCCACAAGTTTTGAAGCATTATAAAGATAATAAAAACTCACCTTAAATCAACTTTTTATGTTATAGTATGATATTGAAGTAGAAGTAAAAAAATCGTATGCGGCCGTGCATGCAAATATTATAAAAAGAGAGTAAAAATATGAAAGTAAGTATATGCTGTATTACCTATAATCATAGCAAATATATCAAAAAAGCAATTGATTCATTTTTGGCACAGAAAAGAGACTTTGATATAGAAATTTTGATAAATGATGATGCATCAACAGATGATACTGCAGATATTATAAGAGAATATGAAAAAAGATATCCGGATATTATAAAGCCGTTATTTCATGAGGAGAATATGTACTCACAAGGGGTTACCAATCCAAGCGGAAAATATAACTTTCCAAGAGCAAGCGGAGAATATATAGCCATGTGTGAGGGTGATGATTACTGGTGTGATGAGAATAAACTTCAAATGCAGGTGGATTATATGGATGCACATCCTGAAATAAGTTTTTGCTTTCATGCTGCGAAGGTTGAAAATCTGGATGATACATTTTCTCCAAATCTTATCAGACCTTATATAGGAGATTCTGTAATCAGTGCACAAGAGGTTATAAATAAAAGAGCACATTATCCCACGGCTTCATTGCTACTTAGAACAGAGTATATGAAAAGTTTGCCAAAGTATTATTTTGACTGTAAGGTGGGAGATATACCGATGCAGATAATATCTGTAAAATACGGTGATGCTTATTATATTGACAAGGTTATGAGTGTGTACAGAATGGGAGTGCCGACTTCATGGACAGCCTCACAGTTTAGCGGTGATTACAAAAGAAAACAGGAAGAGTACTACCAAAATATGGAGGCGATGTATAAGGCATATGATGAGGACTCCGGATACAGATTTCATGAAGAGGTTGTAAGTGCAGCAAAGAGACTGCGTTTTCTTACTTATGTAAATACAAGGGATTTTAAAAATATATTGTCAAAGGATTTTAAAAAAGAATATAATGAGCTGGATTTTAGAGAAAGATTTTTTATAAAGTTTGAATATTTCTTACCTGCAGTATATAAGCTGGTAAGGAAGACAGCATTATATTTTAAAAGATAATGGAGGGCTATGGCATATTTTAAGAATATAAATCTTATAAAGGTAATAAAAATAGCTGTAGGAACAGGACTTGCAATATTTATCGCCGATACTTTCGGGTTAAACTACAGTGTATCAGCAGGTATGATAACCTTGCTAAGTATACAGGATACAAAAAAATCCACGATAAAGATTGCATTAAAAAGAATTGCCGCATTTGTGTTGTCTATGTTAATTTCCTTTGCTGTGTTTGGCTTGTTCGGATATGATATATTGGCACTTGTATGCTGTTTATTGGTATTTGTAGCGGCTTGTATGGTCTTTGATTTAAATGAGGGACTTTCGCCTTGCGCTGTTTTGGTAACTCATATTATAGCGGAAAAGTATATGAGTTTTGATGTTGTAAAAAATGAGGCGGCTTTGATGCTAATAGGAACTTCTGTTGGAATATTATTAAATATGTATATGCCAAGAAACTTGAAGCATATAAGGGAATATCAGGTAAAGATAGAAAAAGAAATAAAGTACATACTGGATACTTTAGTTGGATTTTTAAGTGATGAGAATGACAGAGTAAAGCTTGAATATGATTTTGATGCACTTGATAAGTTGATAGACAGTGCCATTTCAAAATCATATATTGATAAAGACAATATACTAAGCTATGATTTGGAGTACTTTATAAACTATATGGAAATGAGAAAGTCTCAAATCATGACGCTTAGATATATTTTTGATCAGGGAAAGGGAATGAAAACAAGACCGAGTCAGGCAAGAGATTTGGCTGAACTTATTTTTAATCTTGTGCCCAAACTGCATGAGTCATATAATGCGGTAAATGCCTTGATGGACTTATATTTTGTAAAAGAAAAGATGAAAAATTCGGAGCTTCCAAAGAGCCGAGAGGAATTTGAAGACAGAGCAATACTTCATTCAATTGTAGTGAATTTTGAGCAGTTCCTTGAAATAAAAAGGGAATTTGCTGCAAATTTGAGTGAAGAAGAGAAAAATATATTTTGGAACAGGTAATTATGGCAAAGAAATATTACGCGGTAAAAAAAGGAAGAAAGACGGGAGTCTTTGAGACATGGGATGAATGTAAGCAGTCTGTAAGCGGTTTTTCGGGAGCAGCTTATAAAAGCTTTACAACCAGAGAAGAAGCTTTGAGCTTTGTAAACGGAACAAAGAGTATTGAGGATAAAGACAAAAGTGAAGAAAGGCAGTCTGAGGCATTTGCATATGTGGATGGAAGCTATGACGATACTACAAAATCATATTCATATGGAATGGTTATGATGCATAATGATGAAGAACTTTACTTTTCAAAAAAGTTTGATAAAGATGATATGAGTGATATGAGAAATGTTGCAGGCGAGATACAGGGATCTATGGCGGCCATGCAATATTGCTTGGATCATGATATAAAGAGCATCAGTATTTTTTATGATTATGAGGGTATAGAGAAGTGGTGCAACGGAGATTGGAAGGCAAAAAAGCCGGGAACCATGCATTATGTTGAATTTTACAAAAATGCTTCAAAGTATGTGGATGTTGATTTTATAAAGGTAAAAGGACATTCGGGAGATAAGTATAACGATATGGCGGATGAACTTGCAAAAAAAGCACTTGGACTTATATAAAAATGCCGGAGTATAAACTCCGGCAAAATTATTTTTCCTTATTATTTTCAAATAAACCAAGCCTGTTAAAAACAAGGTCATATCCGTCATTTCCATAGTTTAATGAACGGTTTACTCTGGAGATGGTAGCTGTAGAAGCGCCGGTCTCTTCGGCAATCTCCAAATATGTTTTCTTTTCACGTAGCATCTTGGCTACTTCATATCTTTGAGAGATAGAGAGCAACTCATTTACAGTGCAAACATCCTCAAAGAAAATATAAAATTCCTCTTTATCTTTTAGTGTAAGGATGGCGTCAAATAGATGGTCTACTGCGTCAGTCCTGATCTTATTATTCATAAATATTGCTCCAATCAAATAATATTTATATTTTAGCATTTTAACTTGTAAAAGTAAAGCCGAGATAAAATAATATTTTTAGTGAATTATATTAAAAAAGATGGTATTATATTCTATTGTATAAAGCCAAATAACCCTAGGAGGGAATTTAGATGACAGATACTATACTAAGTCTGGAAAATATAAAGAAGAGTTTTGATGGTGAGAATGTTTTAAAGAACATTTCCCTTGATATAGGTAGAGGAGAGTTTATCACTCTTTTGGGTTCAAGTGGTTGCGGAAAAACAACTACTATAAGAATAATTGCGGGGCTAGAGAGTCCGGACAGCGGCAAGGTGATACTTAACGGAAAGGATATCACAGGACTGGCACCGGAAAAGAGAGATGTAAATACAGTATTTCAAAATTATGCTCTCTTTCCACATATGAATGTTGAAAAAAATATAGGCTATGGATTAAGACTAAAAAAGAAGCCGGCCAATGAAATAAAAAAAGAGGTGGAAAAAGCACTTTCTTTGGTACAGCTGGAGGGCTTTGAAAAAAGGAATCCTACACAGCTTTCAGGTGGCCAAAGGCAAAGAGTTGCAATAGCGAGAGCTATTGTAAATAAACCGAGTGTATTACTTTTGGATGAGCCTCTTGGAGCACTGGATCTGATGCTTAGAAGACAGATGCAGATGGAGTTAAAAAAGCTTCAAAAAGCTCTTGGTATCACATTTATATATATAACTCACGACCAGGAAGAGGCTTTAAACATGTCATCAAGAATAGTTGTGATGAAAGACGGCAAGATAGAGCAGATAGGAACTCCGAGCGAAGTATATGATACCCCTGCAACAGCCTTTGTTGCGGAGTTTGTAGGAGGTGCAAACCTTTATAAAGAAGGAGAAAAGATCTATGCCATTCGATCAGAGTATGTAAGACTCGGAGCAGGCGATTATGACGGCATAGTAATAGAAAACAGCTTTACGGCAGGTCTTTCAAAGGTAAAGGTAAGACTAAAAGATAATCAGGAGATAACTTCATCACATATGGGCATGAACATCAATTTAAATCTTGGTGATACGATAAGTATCGGCTGGGATAAAAAAGATATGGTGGAGGTTCAAGGTGAAAAATAAGAAACTTAATAAGTATCTGCTTAGAATACCGATATATCTTTTTACAATGCTTTTTGTAATATTACCTTTGGCCTATATGGTTCTTATAAGCTTTTTGACAAAGGCAAAGACCTGGGGATTTGATTTTACATTTACTTTGGAAAATTATAAAAAAGTATTTGATCCTTTTTATTTGAATATATTTTTGGAATCCGTTAAACTTGCATTGGCATCAACTGTTTTGGTTACTCTGATAGGATATCCTTTCGGATATTTTATGGGAAGGCTCAGTGAGAGATGGAAGAGAAGAATGATGATGCTTCTTATGATTCCCTTTTGGACCAGTGGTCTTATCAGACTGAACGGTTGGATAATAATATTTAGAAGTAACGGAGTACTCGACAAGCTTTTAATGTTTTTAGGCATTACAAAGACTCCGCTTAAACTGTTGTATACATATCCTGCGGTACTTGTAGGTATGGTATATTTTTTACTGCCCTTTATGATACTTTCAGTATATTCCAGTGTGGAAAAAATGGATTGGAGTCTTATAGAGGCTTCCAGAGATTTGGGGGCAAGCAGGCTGGAATCATTCCTCACAATAACACTCAGACTTACAATGCCGGGACTTTTAAGTGGTGTGGTACTTACATTTGTACCCAGTATGGGACTGTTCTATATTTCCGATATACTAGGCGGAAATAAAATAGTACTTATTGGAAGTGTTATTGTGGAGCAGCTTACAAAGCTTAGAAATATACCGTTTGCGGCTGCACTAAGTGTGATTTTAATGTTACTTACCATATTATTCTTGAGACTTTATAAGAAGGTTTCGGGTACAGGAGAATTGGAGGGGTTATTTTGAAAAAGGTATCAAAGGCAGCCATTATATTTTTGGGGCTGGTAACTGTTTTAAACTATCTTCCTATAATACTTACTGTAGTGTATTCCTTTAATAAATCCAAGCTTACAAGCGTATGGGAAGGTTTTTCTCTAGACTGGTATAAGATGCTTTTTAATGACGGTGATATAAAGAAGGCATTATTAAACAGTATAATACTGGCAGTTTTGACATGTATACTTTCACTTGTAATAGGTGTAAGTGCGGCTCTTGCCATGAGAGGGAAAAAGTTTATTTTCGATGATTTCATCAGTGGTTTTGCATCTCTGCCAATAATGATTCCGGAGATTATTCTCGGAATGGTTTTTATGGCTATATTTTCATATATGAATTTGCCCTTCGGCTTTGTAACAATGACTATTGCACATAGTTCATTCTGTGTACCTTATATATTTTTGATTGTAAGAGCGAGGCTTATGGGAATGGATCTTTCGCTTGAGGAGGCGGCAAGAGACCTTGGGGCAAGTGAGTTTGAAACATTCAGAGATGTAACATTACCATATATTTTGCCGGGAATTGCATCCGGATTATTATTATCATTTGCAATGTCCTTTGATGATGTGGTAATATCTATATTTACGACCGGTCCTTCAGTAAATACTCTTGCAATAAAGATATATACAAAGATGAAGACAGGTATTACTCCTGAAATAAATGCACTCGCAACCATTATACTGGTGATTACGGTGTTGGTGATATTTATTTCGGAAAAAACAAGAAAAGATTGATTTGGAGGTAAATTAAATGAGATCTAAAGTATTAGGTTTACTTGGTTTGGGAGCGGCGGTTGCTCTTACAGCATGTGGAGGAGGCTCTAAAGATGCTTCTCAGCAAAGTACAGGAGCTGTCGCTGACAGCAGTCTTAAGGGTACTACTTTAAATCTGTACACATGGGACGGAATGTTCCCACAGGAGGTGTTGGACGGATTTACGGAAAAGACCGGAGTTAAGGTAAATTATTCAAATTTCGACCTTGACGAGACAATGCTTGCAAAGCTTGAAGAGACTAAGGGTGGAGATTATGATATAGTAGTAGCTGACGATTATATTATACAGCTTGCAATAGGAGAAGGACTTGTTAAAGAACTTGATAAATCAAAGATATCTACATATGACAATATAAATCCTTTGTTCCAAAGCAAGTTCTATGATCCTGAAAATAAGTATACAATGCCTTACGGTGCAGGTATACCTTTGATAGTATATAATCCTGAGACTGTGAAAGTGGATATTCAAGGTTATAACGATCTTTGGAATCCTGAGCTTGCAGGTAATGTAGGTATTATCGGAAACTACAGAGTAATAGACGGTATTACTTTGAAATCACTCGGATATTCATTTAATACAAATGATCTTACTCAGATACAGGAAGCAGGAGATAAGTTAAAGACTTTGGCGCCAAATATCCGCCTTATAAATGACAATAATCTTCAGGATTATCTCTTAAGCGGTGAAGTCGGAGCGGCATTTATGTATACATCACAGGTAACTCAGGCAATCAAGGCAAATCCTGATTTAAAGGTTGTATATCCTAAAGAAGGACTTGGATTTGGGGTAATGGGAAGCTTTATTCTGTCAAATGCACCGAATGCTGAGGCTGCTTATAAATTCCTTGAGTATATCAATGAGCCTGAAGTAGCTGCAAAATGCTTTGAGTACGTAGGATATTTCGTTACTAACAAGGCTGCTGAAAGTTATGTATCAGATGAATGGAAGGATTTGATAGTATTCCCTGAAGATAAGATTTCACTTATAGAAAACGGAGAGTTGATCGAGAATATCAGTGATGAGGCAAATGAGCTTCACAATAAGCTTTGGGAAGAGTTCAGACAGGAAACAAATTAGGAAATAGATAAGGGGATGCCGTATTTTGATATGCCCCCTGTCAAGTAGACATGTTAAATATCTAAAATAAGTATTTAGTGAATGACCATACTTTGTAAGAGGTATGGTCATTCTTCTATACACACCATTTTTCTTTGTATTTTTTTCTTCGTTTGTTTTATGGAATAGGGTATTCCATAGGAACTTCAGCGGTTAAAACTTCTGTTCTTATTTCAAGTGAAGTTTTACACTCGTATCGTTCTTGTATACGTTCTTCAGCATAAATCCTTAGATAATCTTTAATTGCAAACCTAAGGGACTCTTCATCTTTTATTTCGTACATTGCATACATTTCTGACTTAATGATTCCCCAGAAACCTTCTGTCGGGCCGTTATCAATACAGTGTCCAAGTCGAGACATTGATTGCTGCATTTCTTGATCCATAAGCTTTCTTTGAAATACTTTGCTAGTATACTGGAAGCCTCTATCACTATGAAAGATGGGTTTTGCATCAGGATTAGATATGATAGCTTTATCAAATGTTTTAAATACCAGTCGATTATCATTCCTACAACTTATTACATATGAAACGGGATAGCGATCATATAAGTCGATGATGGCACTTAAATATAGTTTTTTCTTTTCGCCCGGCACTTTGAACTCTGTTACATCTGTTGCCCACTTTTGATTAGGTGCTGTTGCATAGAAATCTCTTTGAAGAATGTTTTCAGCAACAACTTGTGGTGTTGAAGATAAATATTTTTTCTTTTTCTTTCTAATAACAGAATGAATATTTAACTTCTTCATTATCCTATGAATACGCTTCTTCTTATAGTTTGTATGATTGAAGTGGTTAATCCAAGAGGTCATTCTACGATAACCCAATATATGATTAAAGCGCTCATCATACTCTTTAATAAGATTAGCTAATTCAATATTTTCTTGTTCTTGAATAGGTACTTCTCTATGCAACCATTTATAATAAGCAGCTCTTGAAACAGATAACTGCTTGCACATCCAGTTAATACTCCAACTATTGTTTTCATAAAAGTATTTGATAGTCATATACTCTGACTCATAGCGTTGCTTGCCAAACCTCACATCCCTTCGAATTCTTTCACTTTTTTTAACAGTTGTACCAACATATCGTTTTCTTCTAACCGACGTTTGAGACGTTTGTTTTCTCTTCGGAGCCGTTCCAGTTCATCTACTTCGTCATCAGTTTTATGACGGCCACGTTTATCAAACAATCCCTCATCGCCAGCCACATCATGTTTTCTAACCCATGAATACACTTGGCTGTATGAAACAGCATATAAGCTAGCAGTACCTTTATAATCTCTGTTGTGTGATAAGCAGTATTCAACGATTTCTTTGCGTTCTTCAATAGTGGTTTTTCTTCTTGCTTCTGCCATATAGACCTCCCGATTAGGATTATAATCCCTAAGTTCTACATTAGCATTATACAATTTTACCCACTTTAATAAAATAGATGCATTACTAATTTTATACTTGGCAGCAAGATCTGTAGCTGAAGCAATTCCAGCAATATACTCTTCAACGACCATTATCTTAAACTCTTTTGAATAGCATGAATTTCCGCTATGATAAAATACAGATTCACCATGCTCTTTGTATAAAGTTATCCATAGTTCAAAATATCCCGGATATCCTTTTTTATTAATATATCCATATCTTGAGCCTATTTCCCTTAACGAAGATTGACCTGAAAGATACTCCTTAACTATTTTTATCTTTTCTTTGGGTGAATATTTTCTTCCTTTGGACATAAAAATCCTCCTAAAGTAGATTTGGTTATTTGCCTTGTCTACTTTAGGAGGATCATATCAAAATCAACCCACCCCAACATTTGACAAAGAACCAAATATCCTTGCCTAAGATACATTTCACAATAAACTGACGCAAAGTTTTACAACCGGAGAGTCTATATTTTTTCTCCAAAACCTTCAGTTCATCATCTGAAAGCATTAAATAAATGCCATGAGTTCTTACTCTGTTTGCCATGTCAAAACCTCCAAATCCCAAAAATAGCAAAAGAAAAAACCTGTAGAATCAAGTGCTAAGCTTGATTTACAGGTTTTGCTTTATAGTATATTTCCAAATCAGAAATCTCCTGTAGAGAGATAAAATAGTTATATAAGTTACAAGAGGATTATAACATTTTTGAAAGTAAGCTTCAATGAAAGAAGTGAAAACTTTTTCAAAAACTACTTAGGTGATGAAATCAAAGAAGTAACTTATGCAGGGGTTTGGGGATATTCCCCAACAAGCAAAAATTGACTGAAAGAGTCCGATGCGAAAGCGAGGCTTAAGTCAAATTTTCGTAAGTGCATATGCACTTACTGTGCTTGCTAAAATTATCCGGAAATCCAGATAATATGACTTCTAAATGAAATCCCTAGAGAATTTTCACAAAGAAAATTAGGTATAACTATTAATATTATTATATTTATAAAAATATAAAACTCAATATCTAAATATTTTTTTGATATTGGATTTTACTCAAAGATATGATATACTCATATTGAAAATAAAACGAAATATTAATAAGGAGAAAGTAAAAATGGAGCTTTCACATGGAGAACTAATGGTAATGGAGATGTTGTGGGATGGAGAATGCTTGGATGATAATGGAGAAATTCAGGCGTTGGAACTCTCAAAGCTGTTATATAAAAAATATGGAATGGGAAAAACTTCCTGTTATACCTTTTTCGGCAGGCTACTTGAAAAAGGGGCTATTACAAGGCGTTACCCAAAATACACATTGAAACCTATTGTTTCAAGGGAGGAGGCGTTAAAAAAACAAATAGAAGAAGCGATAGAAATGTTATTTCAAGGTTCTATAATTAATGTTTGTCGTGCTTTTCTAAGTGAGAAAAAAGTTACTAAAAAAGATATACAGGAGATGAGAGATTTTATAGATAACTTTGAAGTAGAGGAATAGTGATGTGATGGTAGAATTCGTAATAGTTTCGACTTTGGAAAGAAGTATTAAGAGTACTTTTTATTATAATGTTGGTACTTTTGACCAGAAAGACATTAAATGTTAAGAGTATTAAATGGGCAGACATTATTTTATGGTCAATACTTTTTTTATTTATTTGCTTTTTCCATTTTCTATTTTTAATTCAAATTGAAGAATTAGAGAAATATGTAATGCTTCAATATTTACTGGAACCATTTTGTGTTGATAAGTAATTATATAAAAATGTTTGTACAAGAAGTTGGATATATCTTATCTAATTTGAATCAACTAATTGTTGCAAGTATACTTTTGATATATACAGTAATCCAAGTAACAAAGAGAAACAAGGCACTAAGGAACTCAGTACGGATAGAACCGGATAGTAGAATAGAGGAACTTGTTAATAGTTTCAGATTGAAAAAGACAGGTACAGATATACATAAATGATGAGATTAAAGTTCCTATCACCTATGGAGTGATTTGTCCTAAAATAATAATACAGAGCCAAGTATTGGAAGATAATAATTTATTAAAATATGTGATAATACATGAAATGGTTCATATTAAAAAATTTGATATAGTGCTTACCCATATAAAAAATGTGATTACTTGCTTATTTTGGTATAATCCATTTATTCTTGTGGCATCAAGATATATGGAGGATGACTTAGAGCTGCTTTGTGATAAGCTGGTTATTCAAAGAGTGGGTGATACTGTTAAAAATAGAAAAGAATACTGTTTATCTATGCTGCGGCTTGTAGAATTAAAAGAAATACAGGAAAAATCGGTTTTAAAATTACACCCGACAAAAGAAAGGATGATTATTATGAAAAAGTGGAAAAGAGGATTGTCGGGAATTTGTACTTTGATTTTAATGATTGCTTTATCTATGATGGTATTTGCTGATATAGGTGTGAATGAAAATAACCAGGTTATTGAAAAGGGAGATTTTTTTCAAGAAGAAGTATTAGAAGGTGATATGGTAAGGGCAATAACAGAGGAGGAATATGAGCAATTAACTTTAGAAGAGATAGCCCCTATTGAGTTAAACTCTGCTAATATAGATGACAATGCAACTTTAGAAGGTTTAGCACATAAATCTTATAAGCTTAATATGGCATCTTGGACACAACCGAATCACAATGGCTTTACAGTGAAGATAAGTAATGCATCGTCTTATGGTGGAGTGAGGTACAACATTATAATAAATCAAAATGGTAATGCTATTTATAATAGAGCGTATTATGGAACTGCGACACTGGTATTTGACGCACAAAATAATAGCAGGTATGAGGTTATTATACTCAATGCGTCAACAAATTCATTGAAATATAGAGCTAAAATAAATAGTTATATAAGGTAAGGTGTATATCAAGGAGATGGGAAACATGATGAAAATCAATCCTATGAGGTATAAAAACGGAGATTGATTATGAAGGGCTATACCAGCCACACTACATTCAACATAGCGTGTTTGATACATTGATAGATGTAAAAATTAAGATAATATTAAGGAGAAGTGTATGTTTAAGATATTAAAAGGTGTTGCTATATGCAGTGTACTTGCACTGTCATTATTCTGGGGGTTGAAGGCTGTTCAAGCTTCAACAAACAGTAAAGGAATAGAAGCAACTGATAATACTTTTGTAGTAAATGGAGAAGTTCTTACAGAAGATGAATACTGGGCAAAGATAGAAGCACTGGGAGTTGAAGTGTCTGATTCTTCACAGCGTGATAAATTTATACCGGAAGATGAGGCTTGTGCAGACATGAATGCAGAAGAATTTTATAATTATATAAGTGCTTTGGCGGCAGAACCTGATGAAATATATGTACTGGGATTTACAGAGGTTTCGGAAGAAGAATTTAATAAAGCTTTGGATGAAGACAGTGACAAGTATTCAACCTTGGAAACAGATAATTTTGCTTATTAAGCTGCATCTTCAAAAGCAAAGTTGTAGCCAGCAGGCGTGTAGGAAAAGGAAGAATTAGTTCAAGTATATTCAGAAACAAATTCTGAGGGCATTCGCTTGGAACTTGCATATGTATCAGGCAGTGATCCAATATATAGCTTGGCTTTCAAAAAGCAAGATACAAATACCGGTAATTATTTAAATTATGCTGATTTAAATTCTGAAGCAAGTGATAACAGTGATGACCTTGAAAATATTGATATAAAGGTTGAACCGAATTGCTATTTTGGATATTGGCTTGATTCAGAAGACAGGTTGTGTTTAAGTATATGTAATATTGAAGGTAATGATTCGATAAAAGTTATGATAGATGGATTAGAATATACTTTTTCACTCAACAGAGAAAAACAAGAAGAAAGAGTTCTTAATAAGAGTATTGAAGTTAATGGCGAGTCTGTATTAATAGAAAAAGCTGTTTTCTATCCGGAATATATTGCACTATATTTATCAGAAGATACCGGTAATGTATATGAAAACATGTTTTTGGTAGTAGACAGTGAAGGAAAGAGGACAGGTCCGGGAGTTTACTGGCAGGAAGATAATAAAAGTATTGATATATAAGAAAGAGAATATTATTAATAATGATACATTACATCTTCAAGTAGGTCAGCAGAATGAATTTGAAGACATCAATGTGGAATTAAAATAAAATTTAGTTAAAGTCAGTACATTTTCATAAGATAGTTGTCATAGTTAATTTTATGTACTGACTTTATATAATTTCAGGATAAGTATAAACGGATATTTAGAAAAATATTGATGATAATAACCTAAGAAAAAGTTTGTAAATTTTAGTTGTAGTAAGTACATTTTTGATCAATTTTAAAATGTGAGATTCGATATGAAAAAACAAATTATAGCACTTGCGACTTGTATATTTATGGGATTTAGCAGCATTACCTCTTGTGCAACTTGAAGATGCCCAAAAGAATAATGCGGTTATTATTGAAAATCTATGAATAGACAGTAATCTAAGCAATGCAATAATAAACAATTATGCTTTATTGGAAACCGAAATAAAAGAAGATGGTTCTGATGGAGAAGAAAATAATATAGGTGTTGTTTCTACATATCAGCAACAATATAGGGGTATTCCACTTGAGGACAACTTTTTACAGTGTGTTCAGATTCAGATGGTGTGTTTTCTGTAATAGACAGATGGTCAGAGATAAGTGAAATTGATGGCAGTCAGATTATTGAACCTATAACCATTCGTAAAGCAGAAGAAATTTTAGATAGTAAATTAAATTTTAAGGCACCTGAAATAGACAGTTGTGAGTATGTGTACAAAAAACAGAAAATGGGACATACCGTTTGAGTGTAAAACTTGTTTCAGAAAATAATCAACAATATTATGTTGATGCAGTTTCGGGAGATTTAGAAACATTAGAAATAGAATAATTATATTAAATCTCTGAGGATAAATGAATATTTTTCTGCGGAGATTTTTACGGGAGGTACTATACGATGAAGTCATTTTCGCTTTATACCTTAATAATTATAGTTTTATTGACTGCATGTTCTAAAAAAGAGATTTTGGGAAATACCCAAAGTTCTACCGTTATAAATGTTGATGAATCAAAAGCCTTAGTTTATGATTTTACGGATAATCAACTTACTGACATAGAAGTAAAGGAATTGGAAAGTCTTATATTCCCGATGGAGATGGAAACTCCTGAAATAAACTATACAGATATGGAACAGGATCTTTTATCAGTCTATACGGAACCTATAAAAAATGATTATAAGTTTTGGGGTCGCCTTTCAAATGACGGATATTGCTACATTCTCGGCATATCAAAACAGGAAGAACCTGTTTTAAAAGATTTAGATTATAGACTTGATGAAAGTACCGGATATATTCAGTTGGGACATTGGATCGTTGAAGGGGAAATATTTGAAAAAGTAGTGGATCTTTTAAAGGTGCGTTCTTTTTGGAAAAGCAAAGACGGAAGACTTTTATACTTAGGTATTAAGCAGTATTCTGATTTGGATGATATAAAATATTCCGATTTGGGAGAGGTTTTTGATGCAATAGTTAACAAAGACAGATTGGAATATATTAACCAATTACACGAAAAACATTTTAGGGCTATTGAGCCATTCGGGACTTCGTACATAGCTATGTATAAATGGAAGCATGGAGAAGAATTTTATGCATATAAGCCGATTTCACCTGATGAGCTTGGTATAATTACAAGTGATAAGACCCCGGTTCCCCCGGAAATAATAGATGGTCAATATGTACACTTGTGTAATGATGAGGGAGAAGGTATACCCTTTATCCATATGAATCAATCTCTTTATAAAATGGTTAAAGATTTTTACGAGGTTCGTTCTTTAAATGAAATTACAGATATTTCTTCTATAAAACGGATTCGAAAAAACCCGGAAAAATGGCAGAACAAGGTTCTAAACATAGAAGATGCGGATTCTGTTAATGAAATAGTAAAGGTTTTAAAAAATTCCGAGGTATATTATTTAGGGGCAACATCTTATGAGGATTTGTTGATTCTTACAAAAAAAGATGGAAGTGAAATAGAATTGCAGATCCCGCCGTACTACCCTGAATTATTTACCGGAGAAGGGTTTATTTTGGGAGATGCCGTTTATTACAGCCCCGGAAGGGAAGAATGGCTTGAATTAATGGATAAATATTTTAATAAGTGATATTTTGCAAAATTTACAGCTCAACTTCTACTGTTGATAGAATCTACCTATTAAGAGTTACGAGGGATATTATAGTTATATTGTTATTTCGGGTATGCATTATTAAACAATAACAAAAAGGTAATTATAAAAAAATATAAAAAGAAGATTCGGAAAAATAGCTATTTGAACGATTCATTGTTTAATGTATTAGCTGTGAAAAACATATAATACAAAAAGCTTTTTGAAGAAATAAAGAGTAGAGTAAATAGAGTATTAAGCGGTTATATTTTTTTCAGTTATGTAACTATTAAATTTTATGAATGTAATTGTGGAAATTTATAGAACTATCCTAAACTGAAAATAGAATATGTATTATTCATTAGAGGATTTTCGCATGCCAAAATGCAGGAGTCCTCCTTTTTGTTCAAAAAAATCGGATTTGAAATTTTTGGATAAAAAAAGGATTTCACAAATGACAGATGATAGAAAAATATATCTATGTAAAAGGTGAAAAGATATATGTATCCGATGAAATATATAAAGCATATAAGAAGCAAGTCAATCATGAGGCTTATTTAAATAAATCAGATAAAAAACATAAGGTTTACGGTTATGAGGATTACAAGATTGACTTGAATTCCATTGTAGATGAAGATGTGGATATTGAAAAAATCATTGAAACTAAAATGAGAATCAAGGATCTATATCAGGCACTGCGAAAGCTAAATGATGAAGGGCTAAAGGTGATAGATTCTTTGTATTTCAAAAAATGACCATTCGTGATTTAGCAAAAGAGCAACAGGTATCTTCTAAGAAGATTTTCAGTTTTAGAAATAAGATTTTAAAAAAGCTAAGAGAGATGCTTAAATAGTAACTAATTAAGTAGGGAGCAGACCGAATTTGCAGTTTGTTCCCTACTTTTTGTTAGGGCAAGGCCCTGTTCTCGCAAGAGAACAAATAAACCACCTGCTATGCGGGTGGTTGAAAAAGCTTTAGCGTTATGTAAAAAACCCCCAAATTTGATATAATATTAAAGGTTCGCCAACCAATAAATATATCAAAGGGGGTATCCAAATGGATAATAGTAGTTTATCACATACATCATGGAATTGCACTTACCATATTGTTTTTATACCAAAATACAGAAGAAAAATCATGTATGGAGAAACAAAAAAAGATTTGGTGGAAATAATAAAAAAGTTGTGTGAGATGAAACAGATAAAGTTGATAGATGGAAGAGTATGTATAGATCATATTCATATGTATATAGCAATTCCACCTAAAATAAGTGTATCGGAATTCATGTCATATTTAAAAGGTAAAAGTGCATTAATGCTATTTGATAGACATCCTGAGTATAGAAATAAATGGGGCGATCGTCATTTTTGGGCAAGAGAATATTATGTATCATCAGTAGGAAATGTAAATGAAGAAACAATCTTGAAATATATTAAGGAACAAGAAGAAAATGATAAGTTAGCGGACGGAAGAAAGTAGAAGAGCCTTCTTTAGGAGGCTACCAATAAAAATGGTACTGCGAAACCCCGCCCTTGGCGGAACCTGAGAAATACCCCGGAGGGGTTAAAATTAAACCTCCATTTGAAATGGGGGTTGTTAACTTAGATTAAAACATAAATATTTCAATCAGACTACATTTATTAGGAAGATTAACATAATTATTATTTAATATATAGGATAAAGGAATTGATAAAATGAATAATAAAGCGTTGAAAGTATTTTTTTGGAAATAGGATATATTGGAGTAATGGGTATTTTTGATTCTTACTTCATATCATAAATTAAGCAGTGGACACTATATCATTATGTATTTTTTTAATGTTTGTTGTATACAGTTAATGGAAATGTTTGAAACAAGAATGAGTAATTTTTTTGATATATAAATTCGGGATTTCAAGTTTTTATATTATTATTTGTTTCTTTTTATTTATCTACAAGATGTAGATAGCTATTTCGCACATATTCTATTATTAATAATGGTTTTATTGCTACTAAGCAATTGGCATTTTATATTGGATAATAAGATTTATCGTACTTACAATATAGTTATCTCTATAGTGGTTACAATTTATTCGCTGGTGGGGTATATTATATTCTCATCAAAAAAATGAATTATTAGAGTGGTATTTGTTTATAACTGTTTTAGCTGTAATGTTTATTCCGATTATATATTTTATGATACATTACAGAAGAATAACAAACTACATGGAATACAAAAAGAACATAATAACATTTCTGATTGTATCGTGGCTTTTTTTCTGGAGTCTTGTATAAAAAAATGGGATTATTAGATAGTAGCTATTCGGCAGTAAGACTATTTTTAATTATCAGTTGTTTCCAGTATTCTATTCAAAAATATTTTTTTGAGTTATTACGTTGGAATAGTTTTTAGAATAAAAAAATATTTGGTGGGTTTATTGGTTGCTGGCATCTTAGTATTTCTTACAAATTTTTATTATCTTCAGATATTGCTCTTATTAACAGTTAATTTTGTTTATGTTATTGTGAACTATACGAAATTTGGAATACATTCAAAAGAAAAAAATTAAAAAAATACATATTTGATGAGGATTAGTCATCTGAGTAATGAATTAAAAATATAATAAGGACATAGCAGATTATCTACATGATTCGATCCTACAAGATATTATTTATTTGAAGAAATCTATGGATGATGAGAATGTATCCAAAGAAGAAGTTTCTGAGATATTATCTAATATCATAAATGAGTTAAGATTAAAGCTTGATAATTTGACGCCTTCTATATATTTAGATAAATCGTTATATGAAAAATTTATGTTTAAATATTGAGCAGATAAAAAAATCGTCATTTTGATAAAAAAATTGTTTTTAGATCTATTTTTGTGATGAGAAAGCTTATTTAGAAAAACCCATATGATGAATTGCTGCTAAGAGTGGTTAAGGAACTGGTAAATAACATCTATAAGCATACGGAATCTAATTTTGCCGAAATAAAAAAATATGTATAGAAAAATTCTATTCTTAGCATTGAAGCGTTCAATGATGAGGGATTCTTGGATGAAGACTTGTTATATGAAAATAACAGATTTTCCGGATTGATTGGAATTCATAAGACAGTTCAAATGATAGGAGGAAAGATTATGGTAGAGAACAATGAAGGGGTTACTATAATAATAAATATTCCATTAAAGGGGAGATATCATTGAAAAATTCTATTAATAGAAGATCATAGGCTTTTTGTCTGAAAGCTTAAAAAAACTCTTTGATGAGATATTCCGATATTCAATGTGTTGAAACGGTTGATTATAAGACTACTGAAAGAGATATAATTAGCAAGATATTGAGTAATAGTTTTGATTTGCTCTTAATAGACATCAATATAAAAATACTGGATATAGATGGTCTTGAATTGTGCAGAAATATTTTGAAGGAAAAAAACCCGATTGTAAAATTATAATTTTGACCGGATATGATTATTATGCATTTGAAAAGGAGGCTAAAAAAAGAGCGGAGCGGTTGGATTTCTTAATAAGGATATTGAAACAGATAAGTTATACAACATTATAAAAAGAAATAATAAAAAGGCAAAAAGACATTTTAAAATAAGTGAAGATAAGTTAACTGATTTAACTGACAAGGAATTAGAGATTATAAACTTATATGCCCAAGGTTTTACAAGGAATGAAGTTGCTTCAGAATTATTTATTTCACTAAGAACTTTAGCGAATCATTTGAATATAATTTACGATAAGCTTGATGTGAAAAATTATCAGGAAATGCTTAGAAAAGCAACTCTGCTTGGCTACATCAAAAAAATATCTTTTAAACTTTGCACATTAGTACCAATACTTTTGATTTATACAAAGATATACTGTTATTAGCCTGAAAACAGTATAACGAATAGATCGAAATATGGTTACTGAGTGAATATGATGATTTATTAAACCATCTTCGAATCGAAGGTGGTTTTTTATGTATTTAATTGATTTCTTTATTTTACGGAAATCAAAGACTTAAATACTAGGAGGAGATTAAGATGGAGCTAATTTTAACAAATATAACTAAAAAGTATGGGAATTATGAGGCGATTAGCAATCAGAGCCTTATTTTGAAAAATGGCGTGTATGGACTATTAGGAGTTAATGGTGCAGGCAAAACAACATTAATGAATATGATTTGTACTCTAAGTAGACCGAGTGGTGGAAGCATTATGTTTAATGGAAAAGGTATGTTGAGTAATGATATTATGTCTGCAGTATGTATAGCCTGTTCTAAGGCATGTTCGGGCTCTTGTAGTGGACTATAGAATCATATTTTATATAATATAATAAGTTTTTGCAGAAGAAGAGGAATTATGCTATACACATTAATATTAAAAAAATATGAAATCAAAGTATAAAGATTATATATTCTATTTGGTAAGTTCGGTGATAGCAGTAGCAGGATATATCATTATATCAAGTTATTTGAATGCTATGAGAGAAGTTGTAAAAAAATAGAAAAATATTAAAAATTATGAACAGTGAGATTAGCACACTCAAATGGATTTCTTATGTGTTCATGCTTATTTCGTTATGCTTTTATTATTTATACATTTTTAAACTACACAAAAAAAGAAAAAAGCAGAGATTATGCTATTTTTTTATTATTTTAGGACAGAAAAAAATCAAATTTATTCAAATGTATAATAATTGAACTTCTTGCCACATATATTGTATCCATGATTTTGGGGAGCATGATTGGGGCGTCTTTTTACCATGGAAGTATATACTTTTTAGAAAAAGTGTTTTTATATGAATTTCCGATGGTTATATATCCAATAAAAAAGCTATATTTTTCACTTATATGATATATTTTGCTTTTTATATTTTATATCTGCTCTTTGTATTTATATTAAGATAAGAAAAAAATGAAATTAAATGATTTGCTTATAGAGGAACAAAGAGCAGATACATTAGCTAAAAAGGCTGGTATAGATTTGTATTTGGAATTATTTTGTCTATACTTTCTTTTGTATGTTATTTTTAATTCAACAAGGAGATATAATTTTACGAACATTTTCTTCCATATTGTTAATTTCTATAGGGCTATATTTTTATTTTTTTGTATCTATGGCATTTCCTATACTACAATTATTAAGAGGAGAAACAAAGTTATATTATAAAAAAATTTTTTTATTTATAAATAATTTTTGTCTTTCGGTTCAATAAATTTAGTAAAAATCATATATTTTTCATTATTAAGTGGAATGATCCTACTCATTTTCATAGGAGCAAATATTTATAATAACATATATGCAAATACAGTAGAAAACTATCAAATGATGTACCCGAATGACTTCGTTATAGAGAGCTATTCTGTGCCAAATACCTTGATTGAAAGCCTGAAAAAAATTCAAAAATTCCTATGGATATATCTACACTGGAGGTTTCGGAAATAAAAAAATAACCAAAAATATAGGTAATATAAGATGTGTAGATATTGAACGCTATAATACCTTTCGCAATAAAAATTGGACTCTAAAGAGTGGAGAGATAATAGGGATTGAATTGAAATTGGAGGAAGATTTTGAGGCGTTAAATGGAGACAGTTTTATATCGATTTACACTATAAACGGACAACAATTTGACTATAGTATTAAAAAGCAGATATTGGGAAAAATATATTTGGAGTATTTGAAAAATTATGGAAATGAATATATGTTTTTTTGATGAATCACAGAGACTATGAGGATATCAGCAGACATGGACAGAATAAACATATTATATTTGTAAATGCAAAAAGAGCATGGAGATCAAAAATCGTATTAAACAAGTACTGAATGATTACGAACAAAAAGATGAAATGAAAGTAAGAATATATGAAAAAGGATAAATATGTAGAAATAAATAGAAATGTAATACTTTGTATGCTTATTGTCTTTGTATTGGTAGCCATTGTAATCACTATCTTTAAGAATAGTGCAATCTATATAAATACATTTAGTCAGATAGATTATTTGTCGGAAAAAAATACAAGGCGTATTATATTATGGGCATGAACAAGAAGACTATTGCTAATACTGCCACAAGAGAACTTCAATTGCCTTTTTCTGATTCCTGTGATATTAGCATGTATATTATCCATGATGTATCTTTATATACTATCCGGTGTCAATAGGGTAGAGCAGAGAAGTCAGATTTACACTTTTTTTGCAATATTTATAGTTGGATATTTAACATTGGAATATATTTACTATAAAATACTTAAAAAACAATTTATTTCTTATATTTTAAGGCGATTAGGATAGGTGGGATATATGAATGAAGTTATAAAGGCTGTTGATTTAACCAAAAATATATAATAAGAGAGATAAGAAGAAAAAGGGGAAAAAAATATCTGTTAATTTAAATCAAGTCTTAAATGGTGTCAGTTTAGAGATATATCAGGGGGACTTTATTAGCATTATGGGAAAATCAGGTTGCGGAAAAACTACTTTATTAAAAATACTTGGAGGGATTGAAGAGGCAACTACCGGAAGAGCAATTGTTGGAGATATTAATTTAAGTAGTTGTTCTGATGAAAAATTATCGGATGTTAGACAAAAAAATAGTTGGATTTGTGTTTCAAGAATTTTTATCTGGTAGATAGTCTGACTCTAAAAGAGAATATTCTATTACCTTTATACATAAGTAATAAGCCATATAGAGAGATTGAATCATTAATATTAGAAAATGCAAAAAGGTTTGAGATTGAGAAAAATTTTTAGACAAATATCCAACAGAAGTATCAGGTGGTGAAAAAAACAAAGAACTGCAATATGTAGAGCAATTATAAACGAACCTAAGATAATATTAGCAGATGAACCTACCGGGAATTTAGATAGCATTAATTCTGAAATAGTAATAAAAATATTTTGAAAGATTAAACTTAGAAGAAAAATCGTACTATTTTTAATGGTAACACATGATCCGACAATAGCAAGTTATAGTAAAAAAAGTGTTATTAATGAAAGATGGGGCTATAGTAAAACAAATTGAAAAAAAGAAAAATGGAGAAGATAAAAAAATTTTATACAGAGAATTGTAGAGATAATGGACTATTGATGATATTCATCGATGATGAATTAAGTTCATTATTTAAAACAATAGATAAATCGGTTTTAATTTTTATTTTGGAATATTCTGCTTCATTAGGATTTAAAGCTCATAACAGATATTAACTATAAATGTAATGTTGCAGCTAACAGCCTAACATTTACACAGAGCGTGTATGCCTGTAACTTTTCTTTGTTCCATCAAGTATTTGGAAGGTCAAGTCAGCATACTGTATCTTTAAATGGCATAGGGTATAAACTTTGAAATATAAGGAGAATGTAATGAATCTTACATTAAATAATGTAGAAATGCAATATGGGAATAAAAAAGTTTTGAATGGAATAGACATGGACTTAGCTCCTGGAATTTATGGACTATTAGGAGCAAATGGAGCTGGAAAAACAACTTTATTTAAAGTAATTAGTGGGTATGCAACGAAATATAAAGGGGAAATATACTACCCGGCTAGTAGAAAAAGAGCAAAAGAGGTATTGCTTGGAATATTACCACAAGTTTTTGTGGGGTATCCTTTGATGACTGTCTATGAATTTTTGATGTATATGGGACGAATAAAATCTGGATTTAATAGAGCTGGCATAGAGGAAGATGTTTTGAACAATATGGAGGTTTTTGGACTTAAGGAACTTCAAAATAAAAAGCTGAAATCACTTTCAGGTGGACAGTTAAGAAGAGTAGGACTGGCTCAGGCTTTTTTACTGAATCCTAAAATTATACTTTTAGATGAGCCTACAACAGGATTAGATCCGATTGAGAGGATTAGGCTAAAAAATTATTTGTCTAATATTAGCAAGACTCAGATTATTATTATATCAACACATATTGTTAGTGACTTAGAGAATCTAGCGAATAAGATATTTATAATTAAAAGTGGATATATTATTGCTAGTGGCAATGAGAGTGAATTAATCAATGATTGTGAAGGAAGTGTTTGGGAAGTTCCAATACATGACAGGGATACGGAGTACAGTATTAAAAATGAGCTGGTATCTATGATACATGAGGATAGAGGAGTTACTGTAGCTAGAGTGATAAACAGAAAAAAGATTTCAAAAGAAGCTCGTTTAGTTAAACCCACACTTAATGATGCATATTTATATTATTTTAATGGAGACCAGCTATGAAAAGTCAACCATAAATTAGCAAAAAATTTCTTTTTTATATCGGTGGTAAAAAAGGTAACTTTAATAGAGCTCCCTTAGGGTGCTTTTTCAAAATCTATCGATATTAGCATACAGACCTCTTATTCGAGGTTAAATTCTACTTTGTCAGTGAGCATCTTCCAGATGACCCTGACAAGTTTGCCGGCACAGTGCCCAAGTGCATTGTAGTGAGATCGGCCTTCAGCCCTCTTGGAATCATAATAAGCCTTGAAGGTTGTGTTGTTTCTGGCAACATTCCAAACTGCATTTACAAGAGCGTATCGTAAAACACGAGAGCCACGTTTGGACATCCTTGTTGTTTTAGCCTGAAAGTTACCGGACTGATAAACAGAAGGATCCAGACCTACAAAAGCAAGCAGCTTATTTGGATTGAAGAAACGGTGAATATCACCTATTTCACCAAGGATCATTTCACCATTGATATAACCGATACCGGGAATGGTCATGATGACAGAATCGTTAAAATTCATGATATTTGTCATCTCAGCTTCAATCTTATCTAATGGGCTATCCAGTAACTCGATTTGTTGAATTGTCTGATTTATTTGAATAGATATAGCACTGTCGTTAGCACCGACAGACTTCTGTGCGAGAACTCTTAATTCTTTGACCTGTTCTTTGGTAAAGTGTCCGTGCGAGTTCACTTTGAGCAGATTTGCCAGATGAGTCATATGCATGAAAGCAATCTCATTTGGAGAAGGTGCTTCTTTTAAAAGAACATAGACAGAATTCTGATGCAGACCGGATTAAAAAAAGTATTGAATTTCCGGAAAAACCTGATCAACATAGGTTGTCAGCTGGATTTTCAAACGGGTTCGTTGCTTATAGTTTTCTGACGAAACCGCCCCAAAGCCTTAAGATCCATCATATCAAGATCATAGAAACTGACGAATCTGAGGTCATTCTGCATCATAAGAGTTTTAGCAATAACATAAGTGTCGACTTTATCCGTCTTTGTTTTGCGAATGTTGTTTTTGTGCAATTGAGACGTCTTAATAGGGTTTAATATATACACTTTGTAAAGCTCGGCAACAAGGTATAGTACGAGGTTGCTACCGTAGTGTGCTGTTGACTCAAGACCAATGATGGTGCTGGCCTTATCAAATGAATCGAGTTTGGAAGCCAGCATATGGAAGCCATCAGCATCGTTTGTGAATTTAAACGGCTCAATGAGTATTTCACCTTCCGAAGAAATAGCAGAGACAAAATGGTTAAGTTTGGCAATATCAATGCCTACGTAAATCATGAGGTAATCCTCCCTTTCGTAAGATCTGATACTGCGACATCCTCAAACGGTTATCATCGTAGACTTGATTGAAATAAGTACTCATTAGAACAAAAGCTACGGTACATCCAGCATATAAACAATTCAGATAAAGGTAGCGGCAATACACTCCTGTTAAGTAGTCAAAGCTACAAGACAAAATCAAAAGTCCACAGTATCTGAATGTATTATAACCACAATATTAAAAAGAAAGGAATATGTGATAATTACCTTCCTAATTATCATACAATGGCAATATGGGAATAAAGGAAGAATATAAGAAAATAATCACCCCTTTATATGTAAAGATATTCAGCTGCTTGATTGTGATCATGTCAGTAGCTATGGCTTTTACATCGTTAAACAGTATTACAATATTAGATAAGCCTGACTCCACATCCTATTTAAGAGGACTGAAAGCAAGGGAATCTATAGAATTAAGATTTGAATCAATTGACGGAGAAATGACGACTGAAAAATTGAACCAAGTATTAAGCTATTATAAAACTTTTAGTAATGTTGATGAAGCAGAGAACAATACAAACTTTAAATATCCTGGAATCGTAAACTTACTATCAAAGGCTTATATTTTTGAGGGCGAAGGAGGATTTAAATCATTATATGATGTAGAATCAGCAGATGATTTTTACAGACAGAGAGTATATGCCATAAAAAATCAGCTGATTACTTCGGAAAGCCGATATAGTCAATGGGAAATAGATGGCATCATCAGTGAAGCTGAAAAAACTGCAATTCCATTCAGATATGGCTTTTCAAGACATTGGGTTAACTTTTGGAAGTCAGTCGACATTGTGAATATTATGGTTATAATTCTAGGCTTATTTATGGCTTCTGAATTATTTTCTTTTGAAAAAAGATGTAATATGGATTTGATCTTAGTCACAGGTAAGATTCGTGATATAAGTAAGATGGCTGTTAATAAGCTGTTGGCATTATTGACAATGGTTATGCAGGTTTATCTTCTTTCAGTTGTATTGATGGCATTGATTATATTCGTTGGTATGGGTATTCAAGGCTGGGACAGCAGTATTCAAATTATATATTTTACATCAATATATAACCTTAATTTTTTAGAGGCAACAATAATATGGTTTATAACAACTATTTTAGGGATCATAGTAATTATTTACGGAGCTGCATTTTTGAACTTATTGCTTAGAAATAGATTTAGCACTCTTTGTCATATCAATTATTACAGCATTTTTTTACCATTGGTTCTGCTTAGATTTCCGCTGCCACACGGGATTATTAAAGTATTAAAATTATTTCCAGTCAACATGAGCAATGTTATTTTGATACTGAATAGTTTAGAACAATTCAGATTTGGTTTTTTTAAATTTATCTGTTACAAATATGTTTGTAATAGTCAGTATGATAATAATAATACTACTTATAAAGGTTATTCCTGATTTATTCTTTAAGTTTTTTTATCTAGAGAATAGTATGTGTTTTGTGTGGCTTTTAAATGATTTGCAGGGCAACATAATGTGTTTTATTGATTTTTTTATTAGTAATATAGATGATGCTGTGTTTTGAGAAGGAGGTATATATGGTATATGAATTGAAAAAAACTATTAGGCATCAAAGGTGTCAGGTGGATAATATTTTTGTCTTTTGCAGTAGCTATTTTACTTCCTCTTTATTTTTATTTTTTTGATTATGAAACGGTACAAATGATTGACAATAAGGCGGAAGTATATAAAGGCTATGTTGGATTAAATGCTAGAAAAGAATATTTTTTTCAAAAAAATTGGCGGATTTGTAACCGAAGAAAAATATAAAAGATGAAATTACAAGATATAGAATCACTAATATACCTGATATTACATTAGATGAATCGAGTACTATAGAATTATAAATGAAGCCTATTCATCATATAAAAGATAACAGCTTAGATATAAAGAGAGTAAATAATATACCTTTTTATTCCAGATGGAAGGAGAAGATATATGAAAAAAATTGACTTTAAATATAAAGCTTATGATGATGATGAAATACAGCAAGTAAGAGTTGCTTTGGATAATTTTGCAGTTCCATTTTATCTTGAATTTTATGAACATTGGGTAATTTTTTTTAAATCATCATTTGTTTTTTGCTGTATATTGCTGTTAGGAGCTATATTTTGTTCCAGCCAATTGTTTCCTTATGAAAAAGTAACTCATATGGATCTTGTGTTAGGTACGCTAAATCCTAAAATACTACGAAAAATGGCTCGGGATAAGATGCTGGCAGTGTCTGTATGCTTTATAGTTTTATTTTTAATATGTAATTTGATTATAATTTCTTTGACAATTCTTCCTTTCTATAATGAAGGCTGGAATATGCAGATTCAATTATTGCCAGATTTTTTTACTGTGATTTATGCATGGACAATCAAAGACATGTTTTTTTGGTATATGATTGTCTCCATAGGTTCTATTTTTGAGCATGAGTTTTATAACTTTTTTTATTGGCAATATCATGAAAGAGATGTATTTGACAATTTTATTAAGTTTACTTGTGGTATCTGCTAATTTTTTTCAATGGCTTATCTTCCGGATGCATTTAAAAATTGTGAAAAGATATATGGAAATATCACCTGTAAACGGAATAAATTTGTTTGGTATTATTACTTCCATGCATAATTTTAGAGTTTTAGGGAAGACTTTTTTTAAGTGGAGAAATAATAATAGCAGTGATTTTACTGACCATATTATTTAGTTTTTTTACTGAATTTAATATTGTTTCCACGCAGACTAAAGAATAATTAAGCATAGAAATGGTTGAAGATTTTTACGAGGTTCGTTCTTTAAATGAAATTACAGATATTTCTTCCATAAAACTGATTCGAAAAAATCCGGAAAAATGGCAGAGTAGAATTCTAAACATAGAAGATGCCGATACTGTTAATGAAATAGTAAAGGTTTTAAAAAATTCCGAGGTATATTATTTAGGGGCAACATCTTATGAGGATTTGTTGATTCTTACAAAAAAAGATGGAAGTGAAATAGAGTTGCAGATTCCACCGTATTATCCTGAATTATTTACCGGAGAAGTGTCTATTTTGGGAGATGCCGTTTATTACAGCCCTGGAAGGGAAGAATGGCTTGAATTAATGGATAAATATTTTAATAAGTGATATTTTGCAAAATTTTTATATATGCTCTATTATTTAATGGATATGCTGCTTTTTTGGTAGAAAAGACAGATAATATAAAAGCGTTTTTGAAGAAGCAAAGAGTAGAGGCAATAGAGTATTAAGCGGTTATAATTTTCAGTCATGTAACTATTAAATTTTATGAATGTAATTGTGGAGCTTTTATAGAACTATCCTAAACTGAAAAATAGAATATATATTATTCATTGGAGGATTTCGCATGCCAAAATGCAGGAGTCCTCCTTTTTGTTCAAAAAATCGGATTTGAAATTTTGGATAAAAAGGAGGAGGATTTCACAAATGACAGATGATAGAAAATATATCTATGTAAAAGGTGAAAAGATATATGTATCCGATGAAATATATAAAGCATATAAGAAACAAGTCAATCATGAGGCTTATTTAAATAAATCAGATAAAGAACATAAGGTTTACGGGTATGAGGATTACAAGATTGATTTGAATTCCGTTGTAGATGAAGATGTGGATATCGAAAAATCATTGAAACTAAAATGAGAATCAAGGATCTATATCAGGCACTGCGAAAGCTAAATGATGAAGAGCTAAAGGTGATAGATTCTTTGTATTTCAAAAAAATGACCATTCGTGATTTAGCAAAAGAGCAACAGGTATCTTCTAAGAAGATTTTCAGTTTTAGAAATAAGATTTTAAAAAAGCTAAGAGAGATGCTTAAATAGTAACTAATTAAGTAGGGAGCAGACCGGATTTGTAGTTTGTTCCCTACTTTTTGTTAGGGCAAGGCCCTGTTCTCGCAAGAGAACAAATAAACCACCTGTTATGCGGGTGGTTGAAAAAGCTTTAGCGTTATGTAAAAAACACCCAAATTTGATATAATATTAAAGGTTCGCCAACCAATAAATATATCAAAGGGGGTATCCAAATGGATAATAGTAGTTTATCACATACATCATGGAATTGTAAGTATCATATAGTATTTGCGCCAAAATACAGGAAAAAGTACATTAATGATATTTGAAAGACACGCAAACTTAAAATATAAGTATGGAAATAGGCATTTTTGCTGTGGGGGATATTGCGTAGATACAGTAGAAAAAAATGCAAAAAGATAGAAGAGTATATAAGGAACCAGCTAAATGAAGATATGGTGTATGATCAGATGAGTATGAAAGAATATATAGACCCGTTTACGGGTGAGCCGGTAATAAAAGACAATAAGAAAAAATAAGCCTAAGGAGCTAAGTAAGTAAATGACGTGCGGTTGGCGAACTTTCGATGAGCCTTTAGACTCTAGCGCAGGTAAAGAGCCCTTATAGGGCGAAACAACAAACCACCGGCTTAGCCGGTGGTACTGATTAATATACTAAATTATCTTCCCTGCATTATAGGATCTGTAGGATCATATTTTTGGTTAGCCGGGATAGGCTGCTCGATAGCATCCTTCTCTACCGGTCCCTTATCTGAAGGATCATTGTATACTGTAACAGGTGTATTCATCTTGGTGTTGTAATATACCCAAGCCGCATCTCCTGCACGAAGTCTTAAACATCCGTCAGATCTTGCGTCATCTATATAGTTGTATGTAGATGCATCAAGTCTGTTTGGATCAGCCTTATCATAGTAGATAAGTGAGTGGATGATATATCCGTCTTTAAACCTTGAAAGGAACTGACAATAGATATTGTCATGCATTATTTTCCATCTGTACTTTACATATGTCTTGAATGTACCTACAGGTGTAGCAGGTCCGTCAGTTGACATGAAAGTCTTGTAAGGAATTATATATCCGTTGGCACCGTCTTTAGCCATGATATACATGGTCATTGTAGCCTTGTTGTACTTGATTTCATAAGAATCCTGTAATCCCATAACAGGCTCAAGATCTCTTACAACAGCACCGGTATTCTCATCAAGATAATACTTGTATCCGTCTATATATTGCCATCCTTTTTGAGTTGCACCGTCTTTAAAATAGTACTGGTCATTATTATAAAATCCCCATCCGGTATAGGCATCTTTTGATGAGTACTGAACCTGACCGTTGGCATCCACATAAGTACCCTCATATACAGGAGCTTCCATAAGTACCTTTGTAGGCTCTGTAAACTCTGTTTGCTTATCCCAAAGTGTAAGCTTAAGAGCTACTATATATCTGTCTGTACCTATAGTACCGAGGGTCTGACCGTTCTTTGCCCAGTCAAGTACAGTTCCGTCATTTAATACAGCCTTGTAATAAAGGTCGCTTCTGACACCTGTATATCCTTTTACCCTTATCTGAACAGCCTGAACCTTGTTTGCCGGATCTGTAATAGGTGCAGTCTCCTTAGAGTTCATCCATGTAGACCAGCCTGAGTTCATATTGTAAGTTCTGTAGTAATATCTTCCTATACCTGAATGATTAAGATAAAGCTTGTTAAAACCGTCTCTTGCATAAGCATAGGCACTTGTATTTGTCTCAGCACCTGAAATCTCCTGGTCTGCGGTATTCCAAAGTCCGAAGTGAACCATCTGGTTTTCGCCAAGTATCGGTTCCGGATTTGTATTTCCATTGCCTACATTGCCAAGACCGGCATTAGCCACTACACTGTCAAGGTCAAGGTTTTCCGGCATATTTACATTGTTTATGGTAGAAGGTATGTAATCATTGGTAGATACCACCTCACCTGTAGCAGTGGAAGATGTTGTTTCTGTAGTCTCAACCGGAGCCGAAGGTTCTACGGCTACTGAGTTACTTGAAACATTTCTTCTTATTGTTGCAGCAAATACATTAGATGAAAATGTTGAAGAAATCATCAATGCAGATGCAAATACAACTGAAATTCTTTTTAAATGCATATTTCCTCCTAAAAAAGAATACATTAGTAAACTGAAGTCACTACAGTATAAAAATTATAACATATAAAAAAAGATTTTGTTCAATTGATTAAAAATATTACATAAATCTTTCATTTGTCAACAAATGTTACATTATTTAAGAGTTTATTTTTTTCTGATTTGATTGCGAAAAATAGGTAAAAAGGGGTTATAATAGACTTCAGTTTATATATTGAGGATATAGATAAGTAATATTTTAGGAGGCAATATGGAAAAACTCTACTGTAAAAGCGGAGGCTGTACTGCAAAGCTTGGGGCCGGAATACTCAGCCATATACTTGAAAGATTGCCAAAGCAAAATTTTGATGAAAACTTAATAGTAGGATTTGATGCAAAGGATGATGCAGCGGTATATAAGCTTACAGATGACATTGCTTTTGTTCAAACACTTGATTTCTTCCCGCCAATGGTGGAAGATCCGTACACATTCGGACAGATAGCGGCAGCAAATGCCTTAAGTGATATATATGCCATGGGCGGTGAAGTAAAAACCGCATTAAATATAGTATGCTTCCCGCAAAGCAGTGATTTAAATATCCTTGGAGAAATAATGCGAGGCGGACTTGAAAAGGTAAAGGAAGCCGGAGGAGTACTTGCCGGCGGACATTCAATAGATGATGCGGATGTAAAATACGGTCTCAGTGTTACCGGCATTGTAAATCCAAATAAGATATATTCAAATAACACAGGAAAACCGGGAGACAGACTGATACTTACAAAAAGACTTGGAGTAGGAATAATATGTACTGCCGCAAGAATAGGTGAAGCGGATGAAGATACATTAAATGAAGCTGTTGATTCCATGAAGACATTAAATAAATATGCCTGTGATATATCAAAAAAATACGATATTCATGCATGCACCGATATAACAGGTTTCGGATTTTTAGGCCATCTGATGGAAATGATGGGTGATGATAAGTCATGTGAAATTTATGCAAAGCAGATTCCGGTATTTGAGGCGGCAAAAGCTTTGGCTGATGAATTCCTTATTACAGCCGGAGGACAGAGAAACAGAAATTATGTGGGTGAAAATGTGATTTTTGAGGATGTACCTTTCGCAATGGAAGAAATTTTATTCGACCCTCAGACATCGGGGGGACTCTTACTTGCCGTAGGAAAAGAAGAGGCTGATGCACTGTTAAATGAATTAAAAGAGGCAGGAATGCCTGCGGCAATTGTAGGAGAAATAAGAGAAAGAGAAAATACAGCTATAAAAGTAGCTGATAAATAGGAGGAAAATAAATATGATTAAAGTAAATGCAATAGGGGATGCATGTCCTATACCTGTAGTTAAGACAAAGAATGCAATAAGAGAGCTTGGAGGAAGCGGAGTAGTAGAGGTAAGTGTTGACAATGAGATTGCGGTACAAAACCTTTTGAAGATGGCAAAGCAAAAAGAGTATGAGGCTTCTTTTGAGAAAAAGTCAAATACAGAATACATAGTTACTATCAATGTAAATGGGGGAGAAGTTTCCGATGCTAAGCCTGTTACTAAGGCAACTGTAAAGTCTGATGAGATAAAATTAAAAGAAACAATTGTGGTAATAGATTCAGATAAGATGGGTGATGGCGATGAAGAATTCAGCAAGACTCTTTTAAAGGGCTTTATTTATGCTCTGAGCTCCCAGGATATACCACCTGCAAAGATATTATTTTACAATACCGGAGTAAGACTTACCACAGAGGGGTCGGCAAGTATTGAAGATTTGAAGGTTTTGGAAAAAGCAGGTGCAAAAATCTATTCCTGCGGTGCATGTCTTAACAACTACGGACTCAGCGAGAAGCTTTTGGTAGGTGAGGTAACAAATATGTATGATATCGTAAGTTATCTCATGGAAGCGGATCTTGTGATAAGACCATAATGATTTATTTAGACAATGCTGCCACTACATTCAAAAAACCGATAAATGTAATAGGAGCCATAAATCATGCACTTACTTCATATGGAAACAGTGGAAGAGGTGCATATAAGGCGGCTCTTGATTCAGGCAGAATGGTATATGAAACAAGAGTAAAAATTTCAAAGTTTTTTGGAAGCAGTGATCCTTCAAAGGTTATTTTTACATCCAATGCTACAGAGAGCTTAAATATCGTATTGTTTGGACTGTTTTGTGAAGGTGATCATGTGATAAGTACAGTAACTGAACATAACAGTGTGCTCAGACCGCTCTATAAGCTTGAGAAAAATAAAAATATCATTATTGATTTTGTTGAAATAGATGAAAACTTCAGATTAAAATATGACGAATTTGAAAAGCATATAAAAGAAAACACAAAGGCTATAATTGTAAACCATATATCAAATGTGTCCGGTGAGATAGCTGATTTAGAATATATAGGAAAAATAGCAAGGAAGAATAATCTGTATTTTATAGTGGATGCATCACAAAGTGCAGGCAATATTGAGATAGATATGAGCAAAACAGGAATAGATATTCTTTGTTTTACAGGCCATAAGGGATTGTTTGGACCGGGAGGTACAGGTGGTATCGTTATAAATTCAGATATTTTGATAGATACCTTTAAGGTAGGCGGAAGCGGTGTGCAATCCTTTAATAAGGAGCAACCTGATGAGTATCCGACAAGATTAGAGGCAGGAACTTTAAATATTATGGGTATTGCCGGTCTTAGTGCCGGAATTGATTTTATAAATGAAATCGGAATAGCAAATATTCATAAAAAAGAGATGAGTCTGCTAAAAAGACTTTATAAGGGCATAAAGGATATAAAAGGCATAAAGTTTTATACGGATTGTTCGGAATTTGAGAAAGAAACCGGAGTTATAAGGCATGGGAGCATATTGCCGATAAATATAGAGGGGATTCATTCCGGGGATCTGGCTGATTATCTTGGCGAAGACTATGATATAGCCATAAGGGCAGGTGCACATTGTGCACCCTTGATGCATAAGGCGTTGGGGACAGCGGACGAGGGAATAGCAAGATTTTCATTCTCATATTTTAATACAGAGGAAGAAATAGATGCCGTTATAAAAGCAATAAAAGAAATAGTGGAAGAATAATGAGAGAAAAAAGTTGGAAATATATAGTTACATTTCAAACTACTACAGCCGCAATGGAATTTGAAAGTCTGTGTACGAAGAAAAATGTTCCGGGAAGACTGATACCTGTTCCTAAAGAACTTTCATCAGGATGCGGACTGGCGTGGTGCGTTCCTTTTGAGTCGGCAGATTTAATAGAGGATTTAATTAAAAAAGAAGCACCCCTATATGATAAGGCAAGTAAGGTTTGGCATTAGAAATAATATAATAAATATTATTAAATAAACATGTAAATTATTCACATGTTTATTCTAAAAAAATAGTAAGATACGCTCATAAAAAAATAATATTTAGATTGATTTTTACAAGAAAAAAATGATAGTATAAAAAAATAAAAAGTTAAAACGCTTTTTATTAAAAAAATACTGCAAGGAAGGTTTTTAATAAAACAATCAATCTGTTGGGATTTCACGCATCAGAACATATCTGATGCGTGTTTAAACTCTTTTTCTTGACATATTTTTAACAATGGGGAATTTAAATATTGATCCTTAGTACATTTCATCTCTAAGAGATGTAAAAATAAATGTCTTTTTTAAGGAGGATTAAAATGAGTGAAAAGACAAGTAGTTCAAATGTAAGTATTGATAATATTTACAAATTGGACGGAAGAGTTCCTGTGGTAAAAGCAATACCTTTCGGACTGCAACATGTTATGGCCATGTTCGTTTCAAACCTTGCGCCGATAGCTATGGTGTGCGGTGTGGCCAAGTTGCTTGGAAGTGACGTAACCGGTATCAGCGGTGTTGACCTTGCAAGACTTTTACAAAGTGCTATGTTTATAGCAGGTCTTGGCACATTGATTCAGCTGTATCCTGTATGGAGAATAGGTGCAAGACTACCGGTCGTAATGGGTGTAAGTTTTACCTTTGTTGCAACATTGACCTACATAGCCTCGAACTTTAATTACCAGACGATGATCGGTGCGGTAATAGTTGGAGGATGTGTAGAAGGTTGTCTGGGTCTTACTTATAAGTATTGGAAGCAGATAATTTCACCTATAGTGTCAGCGAGCGTGGTTACCACCATAGGATTTTCACTGTTGTCAGTTGGTGCAAAAAGCTTTGGTGGAGGATATGTAGAAGATTTCGGTGCTCCGAAATATATGATTGTAGGACTTATTACTCTTGTTGCATGTATAACATTCAGTTCACTTGCAAAGGGATTCTGGAAGCAGCTTAATGTAATGTTCGGTCTTATAGTAGGATATATTGCCGCATTCTTGTTCGGAATAGTGGATTTTTCACATTTTGCAGAAACAATAAAGGAAGTAGGCTTTATAGCATTACCTAGAATATTACCATATAAGCCTGTATTTAATATAAGTGCAATTTTATCTATAGTGGTTGTTTTCCTTGTATCTGCGGCAGAGACTATCGGTGATACAACTGCGGTAGTCGCAGGCGGACTTGATAGAGATATTACAGAGAAGGAAGTATCAGGATCACTTGCATGTGACGGTTTCTTAAGTGCTGTATCGGGATTGTTTGGTTGTACTCCTATAACATCATTCTCACAGAACGTAGGACTTATCGCAATGACAAAGGTGGTAAACAGATTTACTATCATGTTTGGTGCACTTACACTTATTCTTGCAGGATTGTTCCCTCCTATAGGAGCATTCTTCTCAACATTACCACAGCCTGTACTTGGCGGATGTACAATAATGATGTTCGGAACTATTGTAGTAAGTGGTATGAATATGATCGGAAAATGTGGATTCAATCAGAGAAATACTGTAATTGTAGCATTGGCTATAAGTATCGGAATAGGTTTCACACAGACACCTGATATATTCAGGTATTTCCCAACTATAATAGGTGATATTTTTGCAGGTAACTCAGTGGCAGGCGTATTTGTACTTTCAATGTTATTAAACTTTGTATTGCCAAAGGATATGGATGTAAAGAAATTGGTTGGTATGCGATAAATGATAATTTCATTAGTTGGTGGTGGTGGAAAAACCACCACCATGTTTTATATAGGAAGATATTTTGCTAAAAAAGGTAAAAAGGTGATCATCACCACAACAACTCATATAGTAAAACCAAAAAATTATATTGAAATAGATTTTGCAAAAGAGCTTGAACAAGTTGAGTTTAAGGATGAACCTGTGGTTATAGGAAAAGATGCTGGTGAAAAATTATCATCTCTTGATATAATAGAGGTGCAGGGTCTCAATAAATATGCAGATATAGTATTGGTTGAAGCTGACGGAGCAAAGCGCTTACCGATAAAAATCCCAAGAGAAGGGGAGCCGGTAATACCTGATAATACCGATATTTGTATAGTATGTATGGGAGTTGATGCAGTCGGAGAAAAAATAAGTGAAAAATGCTTTAGGTATGAAAGGGCTAAAGAAATTTTCGGTTGGGATGAAGATCATATACTCAGTGAAGAGGATGCTGCAAGGATTTTGACAGACCAAAGAGCGGAGTTTAAAGGCGTAAATAACAGAAAATCTTTTATTTATTATAAATAAAGCCGACAGTGAAGGAGATGTAAAAAAGGCTTTAGAGATAGAAAAATATATAAAGATTTTCTGTGAGGAAAAAGGTATAAATAATTTCAAGATTGCAATAACTTCATATAACAATAACAGAGAGTTTTGTGAGTTTGATTTTTTAGCTGAGAGAGAAGATTTATGATGAATAAAAAAGTTTGGATAAGAGGTGCCGGAGATTTGGCAACAGGAATTGCTTTAAGATTGTACAGATCGGGATTTGATATAGTGATGTCGGATATTGCCGTACCTACTACAGTAAGAAGAACAGTTGCATTTTCACCTGCAATTTATATGGATGAGACAAAGGTTGAAGGAATAACCGGAAAACTTTGCAAAAGCATTGCAATGATTGATACTGTGATTGAGAGCGGATGTATACCTGTAATAGTGGATCCAAGCGGTGAAATTATGAAGGAATACAAGCCGGATGTGATAGTGGATGCAATTATTGCAAAGACAAATATCGGTACCAAAATAAGTGATGCCGGTATTGTAATAGGTGTCGGACCGGGATTTGAAGCAGGAGTTGACTGTCATGCTGTAGTTGAAACTAAGAGAGGGCATAATCTAGGCAGAGTAATATGGAGCGGAAGTGCTTATCCAAATACAGGAGTGCCGGGAAATATAGGCGGATACACTGTGGAAAGAATCATAAGGGCAACTGCGGACGGAATATTCAGTGCAAGGGTAAGTATCGGAGATTTTGTAAAGGCGGGAGATTTGCTGGCATACTGTGATGAAACACCGGTATATGCAAACATTGACGGTATTGTAAGAGGACTTTTACAAGACGGTGTAAAGGTAAAGAAAGGTATGAAATTCCGGAGATGTGGATCCGAGAGCCGAAAAAGAATATTGTTTTAGTGTATCCGATAAGGCAAGCGCCATAGGTGGAGGTGTACTTGAGGCAATACTTACTATGATAAGTGGCAGGAGAGCTTAATGGATCTGGTGATTTTAGCTGCAGGAGAAGGTAAAAGATTTGGCGGAGACAAGCTCTTGGCAGATATCAAAGGTGTGAAGCTTTATCAATATATGGAAAATATATATAAAAAAGCATATGACTTTGATAATAAGATAATAGTCGGTAAGGACACTGAGATATTAGATTATTATAAAAAGAAAGGATTTATAACCATATATAATGACAAGCCTGAGCTGGGGAAGTCCAGATCTATAAAGCTTGCGGTAAAAAAACTAAAAAACATTGAGAATTCAGGCAGTGTACTCTTTGGCGTATGCGATCAGCCACTTTTAAAATCTGAGACTGTATCAAAGATAATAGATGAATTTCAAAAATCGAATAAAACTATAAGTAGTGTAAGATGTAAAAACAGGCTTGGAAATCCTTGTATATTTTCAAGTGAATACTTTGATGAACTCCTCTTACTCGGAGAAGAAGAAGGCGGTAAAAAGCTTATAAAAGCGCATATTTGCGAGGTTTATTTGTGGATATAGAAAATGAGGACGAGCTTTTGGATATTGACACAAAGGAAGCGTATTCTTATGTACTTGAGAAAAATACATTGAAAAAAATATAATAGTACAATTTTTTTATATTTATTGATAATTCGAATAAATATAGGGCATAATTCATATAAAAAAACATAAAAAAAGTTTGACTAAAAAAATTAATTAGGTGATATCCTTTATATATAAATTGATACTTGAGTTATATTTGAATGTGTTATTTTAGAAGAAATACATAAAAATATTGAATTTAGAGGCCTAATATAAGCTCATAATCGGTTGAGCGTCTCTACCAATTACCGTAATAATTGACTATAGGCCCACAGAAATTGTGGGTGGAGTGAGGTGTGTTCCATACACAATGGAAAGCACCTCATATTTTTATTAGGGGAGAATATGATAGTTAAGGGGAATTTGGTGGATTGTACAAAAGAAGGTACAATCAGGATAAGAGAAAAAAGTTATGTAGTAGTTGAAGACGGTATTATATCAAAAATATATTCGGAAAATAAACTTCCGGATTCTCTAAAGAATGAAGAGATAGAAGACTACGGAGATTCTTTGATATTACCGGGACTTATAGATTTGCATCTTCATGCTCCGCAATTTGCTTTCAGAGGGCTTGGAATGGATATGGAACTTTTAGATTGGCTCAATACATATACATTTCCGGAGGAAGCTAAATATAAGGATATAGAATATGCAAAAAAAGCCTATAAAAAATTTGTGGATGCATTGGCTAAAAGCTATTCTACAAGAGCGGTAGTATTTGCGACCTTACATACGGATGCCACAATACTGTTAATGGATATGCTGGAAGAGAGCGGATTGAAATGTTTTGTAGGTAAGGTAAATATGGACAGAAATTCTACAGATGAACTTATTGAAACTACAAAGTCATCTATAGATTCTACAGTTAAATGGCTTGATATCTGTAAAGACAGATATCAGAATATAAAGCCGATAATTACTCCAAGATTTATTCCCAGTTGCAGTGATGAATTGATGAAAGAGCTTGGAAAGATTAGGGGAGATACTTACGGATTACAGTCACATTTATCGGAAAACCCCAAGGAAGTCGAATGGGTAAGGGAGCTTTGTCCGGATTCAGACGGATACTTGGATGCTTACAATAAAAGAGGTAATCTGAATAAAAGTAAGGTAGACACAGTTATGGCACATTGTGTATACTCTGATGGTAAGGAGATAGAACTTTTAAAGGAGAAAAATGTGTATGTAGCTCATTGTCCACAGTCAAATATATGTCTGTCATCGGGTATAGCGCCTATAAGGAAATTTCTTGATAAGGGTATAAAAGTAGGACTTGGAAGTGATATAGCGGCGGGATACTCGCTGAATATATTAAACCAGGCGGTAGAAGCAATAGGGCTTTCAAAGCTTTATTGGAGATATATAGATAAAAATTCAAAACCTCTGGAGCTTGCCGAGGCGTTTGCTATGGCAACAAGAATTCCCGGAAGTTACTTCGGAAAGGTGGGAGCCTTTGAAGAAGGGTTTGAAGCGGATATGCTTGTAATAAATGATGAGGAATTGAATAAGGATATTGATGATATAAGAAAGAGATTTGAAAGATTTTTATATCTGTCGGATGAATGCTCATTGAGAGCAAAATATGTATCCGGAGTAAAAATGGTCACTGTTTAATTTTATATTTTTATCAACTTATAAAGACGAGAAAGGTATATAAATTAAATAATATAAAAATACTAAATTAGAGAGGAAATAATATGGAGGTTGGAAAAAGTATCAACAGAGTGGATGCGTTTGACAAGGTCACAGGTAGAACAAAATATACCGACGATTTATGTGATGCAGGAGCATATGTGGCAAAGATTTTACATTCCACAATAGCTCACGGAAAAGTGCTTTCTGTTGACACAAGTGAGGCAAAGAAGATTGAGGGAGTTGTTAAGATTGTCACTTGTTTTGATCTCGGAAAGTATAGGAATTACTTCCCTACAGCAGGACACCCTTGGTCTACAGACGTAAGTCATCAGGACGTTGCAGACAGATTACTTCTCACTGATGAAGTTAAATTTTACGGTGATGATGTTGCTGCGGTTATAGCTGAAAATGAGGTGGCTGCAAATCAGGCGCTCAGAGCTATAAAGGTGGAATATGAAGAGTATCCTGTGGTTACAGATGTTTTCGATGCTATGAAGGACGGTGCACCACAGCTTCACAAGGATTATCCTAACAATATTTTAAAGCATACAAGTCTTAGCAGAGGTAATTATGCAGAGGCAATCAAAGAAGAGGGCCTTACAGTAGTTGACAGATGGTATGATACTGAACCTGTACAGCATTGCCATATTGAGAACTTTATCTGTTATGCATATGCAGAAGGGAAAAGAGTTACGGTAGTAGCTTCTACACAGATTCCTCATATTGCAAGAAGAGTTGTGGGACAGGCTCTTGGAATCCCTGGGGTGATGTAAGAGTTATTAAGCCATATATCGGTGGTGGATTCGGAAATAAGCAGGATATACTGTATGAGCCGCTTTGTGCATTCCTTTCATTACAGGTGGGCGGACATCTTGTAAAACTTGACTGCAGCAGAGAGGAAACTTTCTTCGCAAACAGAACAAGACATGGTATAAGATTCCATATAATTTCACATGTAAGAAAAGACGGTACATATGCCGCAAGAAAGATAGAATCATTCTCAAACCAGGGTGCATATGCTTCACACGGACATTCTATTGCGGCAAAGGGACTCGGAGCTTTCCCACAGCTTTATCCATGTGACAATGTTGAAGGCGATGCATATACGGTATTTACAAACAGACCTGTAGCGGGAGCCATGAGAGGATACGGAATTCCACAGGCTATGTTTGCGGTAGAGTCTCATACAGAAGATGTTGCGAAGATAATGGGTATTCCACCTATCGACTTCAGACTTAAGAACCTTATGCCGCAGGGATATAAGGACGCCTTTTCAAAGAATGAAAACTACTATGATACATTCAGACAATGTATCGAAAAAGGTAAAGCTTATATGGACTATGACAACAGAGTCAAAGAGCTTTCAAAGCAGACAGGCAGAGTAAGAACAGGTATAGGAATGGCTACATTCTGGTATAATACTGCGGTTTGGCCTATATCACTTGAGTCATCATCATCAAGAATGGTACTGAATCAGGACGGTTCCGTAACATTACAGCTTGGTGAGACCGAGATAGGACAGGGAGCCGATACGGCATTCTCACAGATGGCTGCGGAGGTCCTTGGAATCAGTACAGATGAAGTGCATGTTGTTTCAAACCAGGATACCGATATTACACCTTTCGGTACAGGTTCATATGCTTCAAGACAGACATACGTAGGCGGTTTCTCTATTGCAAAGACAGCAGGACTTTTGAAGCAAAAGATTCTTGACTATGCTTATATTTTGACAAATATGCCACCGGCAATTACAGATATCAAGAATTCTATGATAATAAGAACTACAGATAACAGAGAGCTTATTTCATTAAGAGATCTGGCTACAGAGGCACTTTACTCACTTAGTGACAGTAGACATATTACAGCGGAGTCTACAGCACAGATTAAGTCAAATGCATATTCATTCGGATGCTGCTTTGCAGAGGTTGAAGTTGATATAGATATGTGTAAAGCAAAGCTCACAAAGATAATAAATGTACATGACTGCGGTAAGCTTATAAACCCTGCGCTTGCTAAGGCACAGGTTGAGGGCGGTATGAGTATGGGTATAGGATATGCACTCTCAGAGGTACAGCTTGTAGATAAGAAGACAGGTAAAGTCTTAAATGATAACCTGCTTGATTATAAGCTTTCTACATGTATGGATCATCCACATCTTGAGACGGCATTTATTGAGAATCCTGAGCCTACATCACCTTTCGGCACAAAATCATTGGGTGAGCCACCTGTTTGTCCTGTGGCACCGGCTATAAGAAATGCTATTATGAATGCTACAGGTGTAGGTGTTAATGAATTACCTTTACGTCCGGAAAAACTGTATGAATATTTTGATAAAGCAGGTTTACTTAAGTAGGAGGAAGAAATGTACGATATAAAAGCTTTATATGAAGCGACAAGCGTAGATGATGCTTGCAGACTTTTAAAAGAACATCCGGGCTCACAGGTTATTGCCGGCGGAAGTGATGTTTTGGTACAGATAAGAGAAGGTAAGAGAGCAGGTAAGGAGCTTGTAAGTATTTATATGCTTGATGAGCTTAGAGGAATCTGCCTTGATGCCGATGAAAATATAAGAATAGGATCTTTAACAAGCTTCTCACATATTACAAAGAATCCTATTATACAAAAATACATTAATGTACTTGGTGAAGCTGTGGATCAGATAGGTGGACCACAGATCAGAAATATAGGAACTATCGGCGGAAATACATGTAACGGTGTTACATCGGCAGACTCCGCTTCTACACTTTTTGCATGGGATGCACAGGTTGAGATAGCGGGAGAAGGTTACAGAAGAGTGGTACCTATAAATGAATTTTATATAAAGGCCGGTACAGTGGATCTAAAAGAGGGAGAGATACAGACAGCTATTATTATCCCGAAGAAGGCTTATGAAGGGTATAAAGGTCATTATATAAAGTATGCCATGAGAGAGGCAATGGATATTGCCACTACAGGATGTTCGGTAAATGTAAAACTCTCAGAAGATAAGAAGAACTTTGAGGATGTAAGAATAGCTTACGGTGTAGCGGGTCCTATTCCTATGAGAGTTCCTTCAGCGGAAAACTTTATCAGAGGAAAAGAAGTTAATGAGGAGAATATAGAGGCTTTTGCAGAAAAAGTTTTGGAAGATATCAATCCTCGTGATTCATGGAGAGCAAGTAAAGCTTTCAGATGTCATATCGGTGTTGTTATGGCAAGAAAAGCTTGTGAAAAGGCTGTAAAGCAGGCAGGAGGTAAGGTCGATGACAGGACAGAGTTATAAATTAGTCAGTTGTACCATCAACGGCAAGAAATGTGAGAAAATGGTAGATGTAAGAAGTTCACTTACAGATATGCTTAGAAATGACTATAGACTTACTTCAGTAAAAAAAGGCTGTGAGGTAGGAGAGTGCGGAGCATGTAATGTTCTCATAAACGGTGAAGCGTTTAACTCATGTATTTACCTGGCAGTATGGGCCGAGGGCAAGGATATCCTTACACTTGAAGGTCTTATGGGACCAAACGGTGAGATATCGGATTTGCAGCAGGCATTTATAGATGAGACTGCTATCCAGTGCGGTTTCTGTACACCGGGATTCGTAATGTCGGCTACGGAGATTCTTAACAGCGGAAAACTCTACTCAAAAGAAGAGCTTAGAAAGTTGCTATCAGGGCATCTTTGCAGATGCACAGGATATGAGAATATACTTGTAGCAGTTGAAAAAACAATGAAGAAGAGACTTGGCGTTGACTGATCGATAGGAGCTTGATTTTTGGAGGGAGTATGAACAAAGATAGTTTAAAGCGACTGATTGATGTGGCAAATGGGAATAAAAAAGCTGATCTTGTATTAAAAAACGGCTCTATAGTGGATGTCTGCAGCGGAAAAATATTTAAAGCGGACCTTGCTATAGCGGAAGGTTATATTGCAGGATTTGGAGAGTATGATGGCAAGGTTGAGGTAGATATAGAAGGGAAATATATCTCACCGGGCCTTATGGATGCACATATTCATATAGAATCATCATACTGTACTCCTGAAGAATTCGGCAGTATGGTGGTACCACACGGTACTACCACTGTCATTGCGGATCCTCATGAAATAGTGAATGTATGTGGAATAAAAGGCTTTCACTATATGCAGGAGGCCGCAAAAAACACCTGCCTTTCAGTTAAATATATGATGCCGTCCTGTGTTCCTGCAACAAAGATGGAGGATGCAGGTTGTGTGATATCGGCTGAGGATATGGCAGATGATATAGTTTCAAAAGATGTTCCGGGACTTGGAGAGTTTATGGACTACAATGCAATCATTGAAAATGATGATATTGCCCTTGATAAACTTATTTTAGCAAAGAATCACGGGAAAATTGTAGACGGACACAGCCCGAATCTGTTCGGCAAAGCATTAAATGCATATGCCTGCGCCGGAATTGATACAGATCATGAGTGCTCCACACTTGAAGAGATGGAAGACAGACTGAGCAGAGGCATTTATGTACAGTTAAGACAGGGCTCAGCCTGTCACAATCTTGAGGCACTTATACCGGGAATAAACGAGTTTAATTTCAGGAGATGTTTATTATGTTCGGATGACAGACAACCGAAGACTATTTTTGAGGACGGACATCTTGAATACCATCTGAAAAAATTGGTAAATGCAGGAATCTCACCTGTTATGGCAATAGCAATGGCTACTGTAAACGTAAGTGATTGCTATGGGCTGAAGGATAGAGGAATGATAGTTCCCGGAAAGAGAGCTGATCTTGTTATATTTGATGATTTGAAAGGTTTTAAAGTATCGTCGGTATATATTCTTGGTGAAAAGGTGGCAGAGGACGGAGAATATCTGAAAGAATTAAAGAAGCATGATATTACAGATGTATCAAACACAGTACATCTGGATAACTTCAAAAAAGAAATGCTACAAATGTGGCTAAAATCAGATGAGGTTTATGCAATTGAAATGATTGCGGGAGGAGTGCTTTCAAAGAAAACAAAGATAAAGATAAAAAGAGATGAAAACGGTCTTTTTGTCTTTGATAAGAATACAGATGCCTGCAAATGTGCGGTTATAGAGAGGCATCACAATACAGGTAAGATCGGACTGGGAATAATAAAGGGTTATGACATAAAATGTGGTGCAATAGCTGCATCAGTAGCACATGATTCACATAATATTATTTGCGTAGGTGTAAATGATGATGAAATGTATCTTGCCATAGAAAATGTAAAACAAAACGGTGGAGGTTTTGCGCTGGTAAGGGACGGAAAGGTGATTGAAAGCCTGTCTTTACCTGTAGCCGGACTTATGAGTGATTTAAGCGGTGAAGAGGTTTCAAAGAAACTTTTAGGTCTTCACAAAAAGGCTGTAGTTGAATTAGGGGTTAACGAAAGTCTTGAACCTGTTATGTCACTTACATTTATGTCACTTATGGTTATTCCCGAGTTGAAACTCACCGCCAGAGGTTTATTTGATATTTTTGAGAATAAGTTCATAGACATTGAGGCAAATTAGATTTTTAAAATATATTGAATGGCAGTGATGTATGACAGAATCTTATGAACTAAATTTGACTTACGAAAAAACTAAAAACTCCGGGCCGGTTATCACCGGAGTATAATAAAAAAAAGGAGACTATATATGGAAAAGTTTTTTAAGCTAAAAGAAAACGGAACCGATGTAAAAACTGAGATTATTGCCGGTATTACAACCTTTATGACAATGGCATATATTTTGGCAGTTAATCCTAATATCTTAAGTGCTGCAGGTATGGACAGAGGTGCTGTATTTACCGCAACTGCAATCGCTTCATTTTTAGGTACAGCACTTATGGCATTATTTGCAAACTATCCTTTTGCACTTGCACCGGGTATGGGACTTAATGCATATTTTGCTTACACAGTGGTTTTAGGTATGGGATACAGCTGGCAGACAGCACTTACTGCAGTATTTGTGGAAGGTATTATCTTTATAGCACTTTCAGTTACAAATGTTCGTGAGGCTATCTTTAATGCGGTTCCAAGAAACTTAAAATCAGCGGTAAGTGTTGGTATCGGACTTTTTATTGCATTCATCGGACTTCAAAATGCTAAGATAGTTATCGGCGGTGCTACACTTGTAGAGTTATTCTCACTTGGCGGATACAATAATGTACATGGCGTTGAAGGTGTAATGGCTACAGTAAATGATGCAGGTATTACAGTTATTATCGCTATAATCGGTGTTCTTATTACAGCATTCCTGGTTGTAAAAGAAGTAAAGGGAAATATCTTACTCGGTATATTGGCAACATGGGTTCTTGGTATAATCGCTCAGGTTACAGGTTTGTATGTTCCAAACCCTGCACTGGGTTTCTTCAGTGTATTACCTGATTTTTCAAATGGACTCAGTATACCAAGTATAGGACCGGTTTTATTCAAGCTTGAGTTCCACAAGATTGCAACATTGGAGTTTGTAGTAGTTATGTTCGCATTCTTATTCGTAGATATGTTTGATACTATCGGTACATTGATAGGTGTATCTACAAAGGCCGGAATGCTTGACAAAGACGGTAAGCTTCCAAATATCAAGGGAGCTTTACTTGCAGACGCTGTAGCCACTACAGCAGGTGCAATGCTTGGTACAACAACAGTTACAACATTCGTTGAGTCTGCTTCAGGTGTTTCTGAGGGTGGAAGAACAGGTCTTACAGCAATGACAACAGCAGTTCTCTTTGCAGCTTCATTGTTATTATCACCTATATTCCTTGCTATACCTGCATTTGCGACAGCACCGGCTCTTATAGTGGTAGGATTCTACATGTTCTCAAATGTTGTACACATTGATTTCTCAGATATGACAGAGGCTATTCCTTGCTATATCTGTATACTTGCAATGCCGCTCTTCTACAGTATTTCAGAGGGTATTTCAATGGGAATCATTGTATATGTACTTATAAATGCATGTACAGGAAAAGCTAAGAAAGTTACACCGCTTATGTATATACTTTCTCTATTGTTTATACTTAAGTATATATTACTTTAAAATTTGCTTATATGTTCACTGCCTTGAATAGTTTTTAATAATGAAGAGATATGGGGAGACTCATATCTCTTTTATAATACTGTTTTTGACAAAAAGGAGGAAGAATAGCGGTATTAGTACTTTGTGCACAAATAAATACAATTTAAAATGTGTACTTTTAATAATGCTTTGGCAAGTCACAGAAAGTATAAACATAATGAAACAGAAGTATTGAAATTTATTTTCAAAAATGGTAAGATACTTTCAGATGGAGGTAGTAAAAATGAATGACAGAATCAAAAACCTAAAAGGGAAACTGATCGTTTCATGTCAGGCACTGGAACATGAACCGTTACATTCAGACTTCATTATGGGGAGAATGGCTCTCGCAGCAAAAATGGGCGGAGCTTGTGGCATCAGAGCAAATACTGTTGTAGATATCAAAGAGATACAAAAACAGGTGGATTTGCCGATAATCGGAATTATTAAAAAAGATTATGATGACAGTGAGGTTTATATCACACCTACAATGGATGAGGTAGATGCTTTGGTAGAAGCGGGAGTGGATATAATAGCACTGGATGCGACAAACAGACTCAGACCGAATAAGAAAAGCTTAAAGGAATTCTTTGGGGAAGTTAGAGCAAAGTATCCGGATAATTTGTTTATGGCGGATTGTTCTACAGAAGAAGAAGCAATATTTGCGGATGAGCTGGGTTTTGACTTCATTGGCACTACTATGGTTGGTTATACTAAGGAGAGTGAAGGTCTAAGGATTGAGGAGAATGATTTTGAGATATTGAGAAATATCCTTGCTAAAGTAAAGCATAAGGTAATAGCAGAGGGTAATATCAATACACCTGAGAAATGTAGGAGAGTAATAGAACTTGGAGCATTCAGCGTGGTAGTAGGTTCCATTATTACCAGACCACAGCTTATAACAAAAGAATTTTCAAAAGCACTGGAACAGGTTGTGTAGAGGTCACGATTTAAAAATACATAAAAAGTCGTATAGCTGAATTGTAACGCATTATTGTAAAATAATCTTGAGTCAAAGACTCATTAAGGAGGAAATATGAAGAAATTATTGTTAACAGGTTTGACACTTACAGCGGCAGGTATGCTTGCAGCATGTGGTGGAGGAAAAGCGACTGATCAAACAAGCGCAGCAGCTGATTCAAAGGCAGAGACAAAGCAGGAGGCGGCAAGTGAAGCTGCAAAAGATGCGGCAGAGGTTTCACTTTGGACATATCCTGTAGGTAAGTGGGGTGACTCAGCAACTGTTGATGGAATCATCAAGAAGTTCAATGAGAAGTATCCAAACATCAAGGTAACTGTAGAGTATCTTGACTATCAAAACGGTGATGATCAGATTAACACAGCTATAGAAGGAAAGCAGGCACCGGATATAGTACTTGAGGGACCTGAGAGACTTGTAGCCAACTGGGGTGCAAAGGGACTCATGGTTGACTTAAAGGATTTGTTTGAGAAGGATGCAGCGTCAGATATTTATGATCCGGTAAAGGCTGCATGTAAGAGCCCAACAGGTGAGTATTACGAGTATCCTGCATTCATGGTTGCACATTGTATGGCTGTAAATAAGACAATGTTTGAGAAGGCTGATGCATTAAAGTATCTTGATTTAGATACACATACATGGACTACAGATAACTTCCTTAAGGCAGTTCAGGCGGTATATGATTCAGGACAGCAAAATGTTGGTGCTATCTACTGTGTTTCACAGGGTGGTGATCAGGGAACAAGAGCTTTAGTAAACAACCTTTATTCAGGTACATTCACAGATAAGGATCATACAAAGTACACAGTTGATTCAGAAGAGAATAAGAAAGCTTTACAGGCAATTGTTGATCAGGCAGGTTTAAACTTTGACCCATCTATCGCAGGTGGTGACGAGATCACATTGTTTAGAAACGGTACTTTAGCGATGTCACTTTGCTGGAATGCATCACAGCAGACAAATGCAGACAATGGAGAAGCAGGAAAGACAAATACAGGTGATGAGATTATACCTATGTTATTCCCAAGTGATGACGGTGTTACAGAGCTTTGTGGCGGTATCTGGGGATACGGAATCTTCGATAACGGAGATGCAGGAAAGATCGAAGCTGCTAAGACATTTATCGACTTCGTATGTAATGATGAGACACAGGTTAAGGAAGCGTTAAGGCTTCAGGATTCTTCCCTGTTAGACCATCTGTAACAGGTGTATATGAGGGAACAGAGACAGCTGACGCAATGAAACTCTTTGAAGAGAAGTTCATGCCTTCAATGGGTGACTACTATCAGGTAACAAAGGGATGGACTACAGCTCGTACAGAGTGGTGGAACATGCTTCAGAGAATCGGTGCAGGTGGCGATGTAGCAACAGAGGTCGCAACATTTACAACTAATGCAAACGCAGCAGCAGCTCAATAATAGATTTGACAGTAATAAAAGACTGTTCTTTAAAAAATAGTTAGATGATCTAACATGTTATAAAATGTTGCTAGAGAGTTTCTTTAGCAACATTTTTTAGAAAGGGGAAACATGGCAAAGGGTGTTTATACAACCAGATCAAAGGAATTGGTTAGAAGAGAAACCGCTTCAGCTTATATGTTTTTATTACCAAGCCTTGTGTTCTTTATCGGCTTTGTAATAATACCGATGATTATATGTATCTATACCAGCTTCTTTGATTCTACGATGGGCAAGGATGCTAAAGATGTATTTATCGGATTTGGAAATTATATAGAACTGTTTCAAGATGGAATTTTCCTAAAGGCACTTAAGAATACCTTTGTTATTGTTATCGTTTCAGTTCCTGTGGTTTGTATATTTTCATTATGGGTTTCATCTGTAATATACAATCTAAATGATAAAGTGCTTTCAGTTTTCAGATGTATCTTTTATCTCCCTGTAGTTACCGGTTCGGTTGCCGTTACAGTGGTTTGGAAGTGGATGTACAATAATTATTATGGTATCTTCAACTATATCGGAAAAGGTACAGGTATTTTAAAAACAAATATCAACTGGCTTGGAGATGAGAGATTTGCTCTGGCATGTATCATACTTATATTGCTTACCACATCTGTAGGTCAGCCTATAGTATTATATGTATCCGCACTTGGAAATGTGGATAATTCATTGGTTGAGGCCGCACAGGTGGACGGAGCTAATGAGTTGCAATTGTTCTGGAAGATCAAATGGCCACAGATTATGCCTACAACATTATATATTCTTGTTATAACAACTATTAACAGTTTCCAGTGTTTCGCTCTTATACAGCTTTTAACATCAGGCGGACCGAATCATTCAACAGATACTGTAATGTATTATATCTATTATATGGCATTTAAGATGTTCAGATACGGATACGGAAATGCAATGGGTGTTGTGCTTGCAATATTTATAGCGGTATTGTCTGCAATTCAGTTTAGAGTGGCAAAGGAGAGATAATATGAAGACTTCAAATACACTAAAAAAACTGTATACTGTTGTATCGATAATTGTATTGATAGCACTGGCATTTTGCTTTGTTTTTCCACTGTATTGGATAGTTACAGGCGCATTTAAAACACCTGTTTCAATAAATTCACCGGTACCTGATTGGATACCTAAGGAGCTCGTGCTTGATAACTTTAAAAAGTTGTTCTCAAAACAGTCGGCACCTATATTTGAATTGGGCTTTATAAAGGGACCTATGGCACCGGCAGCAGTGAGATGGATGATAAATACAGTATTTATGGCGGTTATGGCCATGGTACTTACTTGTCTTACAGCATCTATGGCAGGATATGCACTTGCAAAGAAAAGATTTCATGGAAGAATTATACTTTTTACACTTATAGTATGTGCTATGGCATTACCTAAGCAGGTTATACTTATACCTCTTATCAGAGAGATGTCTGCACTTAAGCTCTATAACACTATCTGGGCAGTTATACTTCCTACTGTAGGATGGCCTTTCGGTGTATTTCTTATGAAGCAGTTCTCTGAGGGTATACCTACGGAAATGCTTGAAGCTGCAAGAATTGACGGTGCAAGTGAATTTAAAACATTTACAGATATAGTTTTCCAGATGGTAAAGCCGGGAGTGGGTGCTTTGGCAATATTCACATTTATTAACAGCTGGAATGATTATTTCATGCAACTTATTATGTTAAGTTCTACTTCTAATTTGACAATATCTTTAGGAATTGCTAAACTACAAGCAGAAAACTCGACAGATTTCGGACTTATAATGGCTGGAGCTACATTGGCCGCAGCGCCTATACTAATCGTATTTATTGCTCTGCAAAAATACTTTACAAAGGGTATTACTTTGGGAGCCGTAAAGGGTTAGTCAGTAGCGGAAAGAGGGGAAAATGATATACGAAAAATCGGTGATTCCTATAATAGAATCAAAATATACGCTTTTTACAAACACTGAGAAGAAAATAGCAGATTATTTTTTACAATGTGATGCAAACATGGATATTAATATCCAGAATGTAGCTGAGCAGCTCTATGTATCACAGGCGTCTATTTCAAGATTTGCTAAAAAGTGTGGCTTTGTAGGATTTAGAGAGTTCATATTTGCCTATCTCGATAGTGCAAGAGTGAAAAAACCAAACGGTAACAGTACAACACAGAATGTTTTTAATACATATCAGGATCTTTTAAATAAGGCATATTCATTGCTTGACAATGATCAGGTACAAAGAATTGTAAAGATGCTGGTTAATTCAAAGAAAGTAATTGCGGTAGGTAAGGGTAGCTCAGGTTATGCGGCAAGTGAAATGGAGAGCCGTTTCGTAAGAGTGGGACTTGATATAGATTCTCTTACAGACTCCGACAGAATAAGGATGCAATCTGTATTTTTAAAAGACGGAGATACTGTAATAGCATTCAGTATAAGCGGTAAAACTGAGGATGTTATTTTCCTTTTAAAGCATGCGCATGACAGAGGTAAAAAGACAATCTTCTTTACTGCGGCAGACAATCCTCATTTGCATGAATTCTGTGATGAGGTGGTTTTGGTGGCATCACTGGAATACTTGGAGAATGGAAATCTGATTTCTCCTCAGTTCCCGATGTTACTTGTACTTGACCTTATTTACAGTGAGTATATAAATATCGACTCTGTATTTAAGAGCGCTATTTTGGAAGATACTGTTACTACATTAAATAAGAAGGAAGACGACAGAAGATTCTATATGCCAAGAACTTCAAGATAGTTATATTTTATAAATAAAAGAACTTGTATATAATAAAAATAGAATTTACAAGTTCTTTTTTTCATTCTGTAAAAAGAAGCATAAAAAGGTAATATTTTGAATAATACTTTCAGTTTTACTGTATAAATATTGCCTTGAAAAAATATATCAAAGGCATTATAATGTCAGTGCAGATGATAGAAATAAATACAATGGATAATTATATTCATTTTGAGGATTTTCATTTAAATCCTTTTGTCATTTGCGATAAAATAAAAATAGATATGTCAATTATAGGCAACTATTTGTGAAGGGATGATCTTAGTGGCTAAAGAAAACCGAAATACTACAGGAAATAAGGCATCAAAAGGCAGTGAAAGTGTAAAGAAAAAGATGTCACCGCAGGAGTTCTTACTGAAATTGGATGAACTTGTAAATAAGGGCATGGCTTCAGACATGAAACTTAATATAGGTGAGATAAATGATTTTTTTGCCGATACGGAGCTGAATGCTGACAGCGTAGAGCAGATTTATTCTTACCTTGAGAGTAAGGGTATTGAGATCAACGAAAACAGTTCGGATGATATCAGTATTGATATTGATAATATTGATAACATAGACAGTATTGCAGATGATGATTCATTACTCTTAGACGATGATGATGAGTTTGATAAAGACTCGGAGGAAGATATAGATCTTAGTGCGATTGACCTGCTTGAGGGTGTAGGTACTGAGGACCCTGTAAGAATGTATCTTAAAGAAATAGGTACTGTACCTCTTTTGACAGCTAATGAAGAGCTTGAACTGGCGAAAAGAAAACAGGACGGCGATGAGTACGCCAAGCAGCGCCTTATAGAAGCTAACCTTCGTTTGGTTGTAAGTATTGCAAAGAGATATACAGGAAGAGGAATGAGCTTCCTTGACCTGGTACAGGAGGGTAATTTAGGTCTTATAAAGGGTGTAGAGAAGTTTGACTACACAAAGGGCTTTAAGCTTTCAACCTACGCTACATGGTGGATCAGACAGTCTGTAACAAGAGCGCTTGCAGATCAGGCAAGAACCATAAGAGTTCCGGTACATATGGTAGAGACCATAAACAAGATGAGCAAGATGCAAAGAAAACTTACTTTGGAACTGGGTTATGAGCCAAGTGTTACAGAACTTGCAAATGCGCTTGATATGACTGAAGAAAAAGTAATGGAAATAATGCAGATCGCAAGGGAGCCTGCATCTTTAGAAACTCCTATTGGTGAGGAAGATGATTCAAACCTTGGAGATTTTGTAGCTGATGCAAATGTTTTGACTCCCGAGGGAAATGTAGAGTCGGTAATGCTCAGAGAGCATATTGACACATTGCTTGGAGACTTGAAAGAAAGAGAAAGACAGGTTATTGTACTTAGATTCGGTCTTGAGGATGGACATCCGAGAACTTTGGAGGAAGTAGGAAAAGAATTCAAAGTAACAAGAGAGAGAATAAGACAAATTGAAGCTAAGGCTTTAAGAAAACTTAGAAATCCTGTCAGATCAAAGAGGATCAGGGACTTTTTGTCATGATGAAGAGAAATTTACAGAAAGAATTAGAAGATATAATAAAGAAAGAAGAAGCTTTGGGCAATCGCCCAAGGCTTCTTCTTCATGCCTGTTGCGGACCATGCTCATCATATTGTATGGAATACTTGGAAAAACATTTTGATTTGACAATGTTTTTTTATAATCCGAATATTGATGACTCTAAAGAGTATAAACTTAGAGTAGAAGAGGCAAAAAGGCTGATAAAGGAAATGGATTTTACATCAGATGTAAAATTTATTGAAGGAGATTATGACCCGGAAATTTTTCACAGTAGAATAAAGGGTTATGAAAATGAAAAAGAAGGTGGAAAGAGATGCAATATATGCTTTGAGTTAAGGCTTCATGAAGCTGCAAAGGCTGCATCCGACTACGGCTTTGATTATTTTACCACATCTCTTACAATTTCACCTATGAAGAATGCTGATAAGCTTTGTGAAATAGGAGAAGAAGTAGCAAAAGAATATAATGTGAAGTATCTGCCAAGTGACTTTAAAAAGAAAAACGGTTATAAAAGATCTGTAGATTTGTCAAAGGAACATGAGCTATACAGACAGGATTATTGTGGATGTTCATTTTCAAAGAGAGAGTCTATAGAAAGAGCAAAGGCAAGAGAGAATACCATTTGACGATTGGTATACTTTGATTTATAATGAAGCGGTAAAGGTTGTATTAACGATCATAAGATCTTGAAATATGAAAGGAAAATTATTATGCTAAGTAGAAAAATCACTATTAAGAATCCTTCAGGTTTACATTTACGCCCGGCAGGCGTTTTGTCACAGACTGCAATGAAGTTTAAATCAGATATAATAATTGAGTTTGGTGAGAAGAAGATAGTTGCAAAGAGCGTACTTAATGTTATGGCTGCAGGTATCAAGTCAGGTACTGAAGTAAACTTGATAGTTGAAGGTGATGACGAAGAAGAGGCAATGAAGACTTTGGTTGAGGCTATTGAGTCAGGACTTGGCGAAAAATAATTTTCTTTTTGTAACATATGATACTTGACAAATGCCTCTGTTTAGTGGTTTAATATTGCAATATATTTTAGATTGTCTAAAATATGATATTGTAAAATGAGGTATAGATATGATAGAAAGAAAAATCCGCCTTCTATCCGTTGAAGATGCAAAGAACTTTGTAAAAGTTACTACTGAATGTGATTTTGATGTGGATTTATATGACAACAGTATTGTTATTGACGCAAAGTCTATTATAGGAGTGCTAAGCATGGATCTTAGACATGTTTTGACAGTTAGATATTCAGGTAAAAATGAGAAATTGGAAGCTTTTTTAGATAAACATATGAAGGGGATTGAAAAAATAGCTTAATGTATTTATGATCATAACGTAAATATTCAATAGTAAACCGGGTTGGCCGGTAGTTGTTTAACACACAGGTAGGTCGCTGACTTGCCTGTTTTTTATATAGAAGAGGCAGAATAATTATGAGAATAGGACATGGATATGATGTTCACAGACTTGTAGAGGGAAGAAAACTGATAATAGGGGGAGTGGAGATAGAGCATAGCTTAGGGCTCTTGGGACATTCTGATGCGGATGTACTTTTACATGCGATAATGGATTCTTTACTTGGGGCTATGGGACTTGGAGATATAGGAAAACATTTTCCGGATACGGACGCAAGCTATAAGGATGTAAGCAGTGTTGAGCTTTTGAAAAAAGTCGCTAATATACTTGACGAGAATGCATATATAATAGAAAATATAGATGCGACAATTATTGCACAAAAACCAAAAATTGCACCACATATTGATAGGATGAAGGAAGTGATATGTGATACACTAAATATATCATCCAATCAATTAAATATAAAGGCAACCACGGAAGAGGGACTTGGCTTTACAGGGAATGAAAGCGGCATATCGGCACATAGCGTTTGTCTTTTGAATTCTGTCAGAGATGCGTATTATGTATCTACTGATACAAAGGATTGCACTACATGTAAGGGATGCCCAAGTAAAGGATAAAAGGAAATTTATGAAGATTTTTAATACACTTTCTAAAAGAAAAGAAGAGTTTGTACCTATCGAAGAGGGAAAGGTAAGAATGTATGTCTGCGGACCTACAGTTTACAATTTGATACATATCGGAAATGCCAGACCGATGATTTTCTTTGATACAGTCAGAAGATATTTTGAATACAGAGGTTATGATGTAAATTATGTTTCAAATTTCACTGATGTGGATGATAAGATAATTAATAAGGCTATAGAAGAGGGAGTGGACGCTTCGGTAATTTCTACAAGATATATAAATGAATGTAAGAAAGATATGGAAGCTATGAATGTCCTTCCGGCTACAAAGCATCCTCTGGCTACAGAGGAGATAGACGGTATGGAGGATATGATCTCAAACCTTATAGAAAGCGGTCATGCCTATGCGGCAAAGGACGGTACTGTATATTTTAGAGTAAAAAGCTTTGAAGAGTACGGTAAGCTTTCACATAAGAATATAGATGAGCTTCAGTCAGGATTTAGAGAGATTAAAGTTACAGGTGAGGACGGTAAGGAAGACAGCAATGACTTTGTTCTTTGGAAGCCTAAAAAAGACGGTGAGCCTTACTGGGATTCACCATGGTCAAAGGGAAGACCGGGCTGGCATATAGAATGTTCTGTAATGAGCAAGAAGTATCTCGGAGAGCAGATAGATATACACGGAGGCGGTGAGGATCTTATCTTCCCTCATCACGAGAATGAGATAGCACAGTCAGAGTGTGCAAGCGGAAAGAGCTTTGCAAACTACTGGATGCACAATGCCTTCTTAAATATTGACAATAAGAAGATGAGTAAGTCTTTAGGTAATTTCTTTACAGTAAGAGATATCAGTGAGAAGTATGATCTTCAGGTGCTCAGATTTTTTATGCTCTCAGCACACTATAGAAGTCCGCTTAACTTCTCTGCAGAGCTTATGGAGGCCTCTAAGAACAGTTTGGAGAGAATTCTTACAGGAGTTGAGAATTTAAAGGATGTTCAAAAGAAGAACAACACTGCCGCAATTACAGATACAGAACTCTCAAATCTTGAGACGGCAAAGGGATTAAGGGATAAGTTTGTAGCCTCAATGGACGATGATTTCAATACAGCAGATGCAATCAGTGCAATATTTGAGCTTATAAAGCTTTCAAATACTTCATTAAATGAAAACTCTACGCTAGAGTATGCAAACGAACTTTTAAATATTATATTACCTCTTTGTGATATACTTGGAATTATTACAGAAAGAAAGACTGAAATTCTTGACAGTGAGATAGAGGATCTGATAGAGCAGAGAACTCAGGCAAGAAAGAACAAGGATTTTGCACTTGCCGATAAGATAAGAAATGATCTTCTGGAAAGAGGTATTGTACTTGAAGATACAAGAGAGGGAGTTAAATGGAAGAGATCTTAGATTATCTTCTAAAACCTTTTAATGTAGAAAAAAGGGACGCAAAGGAATTTTCGCCCTTGGTACTTGCATATATAGGTGATGCTGTGTATGAGCTTATTATAAGAAGCATTCTGGTGTCAGGAGGAAACCGCCCGGTAAATAAGCTTAATAAGGATGCCACCTCACTTGTAAAAGCGGGAGCACAGGCACAGATAATAAAACTTATAAATGATGAGTTAAGCGAGGAAGAGTTCACCATATTTAAAAGAGGAAGGAACTCTTCACCTCATACTATGGCAAAGAATGCCAGTATGACTGATTATAAATATGCTACGGGATTTGAAAGTCTTATCGGATTTTTATATCTGGATAATCAGTTTGACAGAGCGCTTGAGCTTGTTAAGACCGGTCTGGACAGATTTTTGGGAAATAATGATATTGGAGTAAAGAATATATGAATGAAAATGCCATTGAAGGCAGAAATGTGGTAATAGAGGCTTTTAGAAGCGGTAAGACCATTGACAAATTGTACTTGCAGGATGGATTGAAGGACTATACTATTTCTACAATACTCAGGGAAGCCAAAAAGCATGGTACATATGTGAATTTTGTAAATAAAGACAGGCTTGACGGTATGAGTGAGACCGGAAAGCATCAGGGAGTTATTGCAATAGTTGCGGCATATGAGTACGCAAGCGTTGAAGATATATTAGAAAAGGCAAGACAAAAAAAAATGAGCCGCCTTTTGTATTTATCTTAGACGGTATAGAGGATCCGCATAATTTGGGTGCGATTATAAGAACCGCAAATCTTAGCGGTGCTCATGGAGTGATTATACCTAAACACAGAGCTGTAGGACTTACCGCTGTAGTGGCAAGAGCTTCTGCAGGAGCAATTAATTATACGCCTGTTGCCAAAGTCACCAATATAAATAAAACCATGCAGGAGCTGAAAAATGTAGGAATGTGGTTTGTTTGTGCAGACATGGGCGGCGAAAGGATGTATAATATTGATTTGACGGGAAGCATCGGACTTGTAATAGGTAATGAGGGAGATGGAGTAAGTGAAAGTGTTAAGAAAAACTGCGATTTCATAGCTTCTATACCGATGAACGGTGATATTGATTCACTCAATGCATCTGTTGCCTGTGGTGTATTGGCTTATGAGATAGTCAGACAGAGGATTGCGAAAGGAGCAATATATGAAAAATGATAAGAGAAAAGTTGTTCTTGTAGGATGCGGTATGGTGGGTATGAGCTACGCATATGCTATGTTAAACCAAAATGTTGTGGACGAGCTTGTTCTCATAGATGTAAATAAACTGAGGGCTGAAGGTGAGGCTATGGACCTAAATCATGGTCTGGCTTTCAGGCTCACATATGAGAATCTGGGCAGGAGATTACAGTGACTGTACAAGTGCAGATATTGTTGTAATATGCGCAGGTGTGGCTCAGGCACCGGGAGAGAGCAGAAGAGATCTCTTAAAGAGAAATATGGAAGTGTTTAAATCCATTATAGATCCTATTACAGAGAGCGGATTTAACGGAATCTTTCTTGTAGCAACAAACCCTGTAGATATAATGACAGAGATTACATATAAGCTTTCAGGATTTAATCCGAGAAGAGTAATAGGTTCGGGAACCGCACTTGATTCTGCAAGACTGAGATATCTGCTTGGATCTTATATACAGGCAGATCCAAGAAGTGTGCATGCTTATGTTATAGGTGAGCATGGTGATTCGGAGTTTGTACCATGGTCAAATGCAATGCTTTCTACAAAGCCTATAACAGATCTTATAGTTGAATCAAAGGGCAAACTGAATATAGAAGAGCTTGACCGCATTGAAGAAGATGTAAGAACAGCTGCATATAAGATAATAGAAGCTAAGAGAGCTACTTATTACGGTATAGGAATGAGCCTTACAAGAATTACAAAGGCTATACTGGGTGATGAGAACTCGGTTCTTACAGTATCTGCAAATCTTCGTGGTGAATACGGACAAAACGATGTATTTGTTGGAGTTCCATGTGTAATAAACAGTGCAGGAATCCAAAGAATACTTGAATTCTCTCTTACAGATGAGGAAAAAGCAAAGTTTGCAAAATCCTGTGAGGAGCTTAGAGCTACATATAAAGAGCTGGAAGAGAAATAAAATAGAGACATCTTTGTTTCATTTTGGAGGGTAGACTTGAAAGACAAATATTATTCTATTGGGAGAGTATCGGAAATATGTAATATTCCTATAAAGACTTTAAGATATTACGATAAATAAATGTAATGGTTCCAAGTATCAGACAGGAAAACAATAATTATAGATATTACAGTCATGACCAGATGGTACGGCTTTTTATAATAAAGAGACTCAGATATTTGGGATTTTTTCTGGAAGAAGTTAGAATATATTAAAAGAAGATGATATTCAAAAGATAGAACTTATAGTGACAAAAAAACAAAACTCCATAAAAGATGAAATTATTGAGCTGAATAAAAAGTATGAAGAAGCCGCTACACTAAAGAATAAACTTCAATCTGCGCAAAGAATACTTGAAAACAGTAATAACTACAATGTAGAAAGTTCATTTAAGCTTGAAAAGCAAAGAGAAGTATATGTATTTGGCAAAACTACCATGATGCAGTCTTATAAGAACGAAAAAGTCAGTCTTGAAAAATGGATTGATATTATAGAGTCTGCTAAAGAAAGAAATCTGAATATCCAGGGTGATATTCTAGTGTCTTATCATACGGAAATGTTTGGACAATTTATTCATAGAGATTGTGAGGTAGAGTTTTCCATTGTGGTTGAAAATGATATCAAAGATGTTGAAGTAAAGAAATTTGGAAACTTTCTTGCCGCCAATGCTATACATGTCGGTGATTACAGTGATATAGTACATACATATATTTCTTTGAAGAGATGGATAGAAGATAACGAGCTGATGGTGGATGGACCTGTAACCGAAAGATTTATGCTTTCACCTGTGGATCTGCCTAATGCAGAGCGACATATTGTAAAGATAATAGTACCGGTAAAGCCCGGAAATTAATAATTGAAGAAAGAGTATATTTGTATACCGTTAAAAAGTCTCCCCCTAGTGGAGGCTTTTTTGTTATGTATAAAATGGTTTGTAAAAATTTTTGATATGCATAACTAACAAAACGGGAAATCTAATATTGTGTAAGATTACTTTCAAAAAGATAGCAATATATACAAAAATGAATTTATTTGAAATTTATTGGATAAATTCTATCTAAAAAAATATTTTGAGTAATAAATTTATAGGAGACAAAAAAGAAAAAAACAGATAAAAATATAGTAATTTATCAAAAAAACAACTTGAATGTACAATAACTGTATATTCTAAGATAATAAATGAAAAGAGTAAGTCAGTAAGCAAAATATAGTTAATTTTTTAACATTAAAAAACAAAATATGTAGGAAAGGAGGACAGTATGGCAGGATTTATTATCTCAAATACCATATCAAACATAATTGTATGTGGTCTATGGACATATCTTTCAGCTATGTTTGCCGGTCCGCTAATAGCAACTTGGGTAGGCTTTGCAGGATGTACATCTTATTATGCAGCAGGTTGTGGTAAAAACGGTTTTATCAGATCATTATGCAGTAATATGGCAGGCATTTTTATCGGATGTACAATCATTTGGCTATGTGTAAATGTAAACGGAAGTCTATGGTTTAACGGATTGATAACAGGAATATTCAGTGGAGTTATCATCTATATCACACATTGTGATTTGACCAGATTTGCAACTTGCACATTTATGGGTGGCTTCAGTGCTTTTGCATCAGGTGGTAATTGGAAGATGTTGATTATTTGTTTTATCCTGGGAAATATCGTTGGGCTCGCATCGGATTATCTGGGTAGATTTATATTAACAAAGTTTTTCAAGAAGACCGATAAAAAAGACTGGGTTATTGCTAAATTTTTAGAGGATTAAGAATCAAAAAGTAAGGGGTTTTAAATATGAGCAAAATTTTAAAATTGGCATATGGCATGGAGAAGTCGGAAGGCTTTAATTACAGACTTGCCATGGAGGAAGCATCCAGATGTCTTCTGTGTGAAGATGCACCTTGTTCTAAGGGATGTCCTGCAGGGACAGATCCGGCTAAGTTCATTCGCTCACTGAGATTTAAGAACATAAAGGGTGCCGCAGAGACAATAAGAGAGAACAATCCTTTAGGTGGTTCATGTGCCTGGGTATGTCCTTATGACAGAATGTGTGAAGAAGAATGCAGTAGATGTGGAATAGATAAGCCTATACAGATTGGTAAAATACAAAGATATCTGGTTGAAGAAGAACAGGCTATGTCGGCAAAATTTGTCAGTGCCGGAGAAAAGATCGAAAAGAAGGTAGCACTGATAGGTGCCGGACCTGCATCACTTGCTTGCGCAAGAGAGCTCGCACTTGCGGGAGTGGATACAACAATTTTTGAAAAGCAGGCTAAGGCAGGTGGAGTTTTGAGATATGGCATCACACCTACAAGACTTCCTGACCGTGTTGTGGATTTTGATATAGAACTTATAAAGGAGCTTGGAGTAAAGTTTGAATTCGGTAAGGAAATTAAATTTGAAGATATTCCTAAACTCAAGAGTGAGTATGACGCTGTATTTGTCGGAGTTGGTCTTTGGAATTCAAAGAAAGTAGATATAGAAGGTAGCGATCTTAAGGGTGTTGAGTCGGCTATTGATTTCTTGTTCAAAGCAAGAACAGGTGAGATAAAAGAACTTCCGGAAAGAGTAATCGTAATCGGAGGCGGTGATGTAGCGATGGATTGTGCTACAACTGCAAGACAGTTGGGTGCTGAAAAAACATGTATTTGCTATAGAAGAACTATAGAAGAAGCACCTGCAAATATTGAAGAGATTTCTTTTGTAAGAGAGATGGGTATCCCTATCTACACAGGATTTGCTCCTGAAAAGATTTGTGGAGAAAACGGTCAAGTAAGAGCTCTTGTTGCAAAGGGAATGAAAGATGATAATGAGATGACACTTAAGGCAGATATGGTCGTATTTGCAATAGGACAGGATCAGGTTGAAGACTATAAGAGTTTTGTTGCGGGTAATGGATTATTTACCGGTGGTGATGCATTACATGGTGTCGGTATAACAGTGGTAGAGTCTGTTCATGAAGGAAAAGAAGCAGCTTACCAAATATTAGATTATATAAGGTGAGGAGATTAATATGGCTTTGAAAAAAGATTTATCAATAAATTTTTTAGGTGTTGATTGTGAGAATCCTTTTTTTCTATCTTCTTCACCTGTAGGCAGTAATTATGAAATGTGTGCCAAGGCACTGAGAGCCGGTTGGGGTGGTATTTTTTATAAAACAATAAGCGTTTTTATACCAAATGAATGTTCACCAAGATTTGATATAGCTTCAAAAGAGGGAACACCTTGGACCGGATTTAAGAATATGGAGATGACTTCTGATAAGCCGAATGAAGTAAACTTCGCATTTATTAAGCAGTTAAAGAAGGATTTTCCGAATAAAGTGATAGTTTCAAGTATCATGGGTGCAACTGATGATGAGTGGGCAATACTTGCTAAAGAGTCTGAAAAGGCCGGAGCAGATATGATTGAATGTAATTTCTCCTGTCCTCAGATGACATCATCAACTATGGGTTCTGATGTAGGACAAAATCCTGACTTGGTAAAGCATTATTGCGAAGTTGCTTCTGCAAGCACTAAATTGCCGATAATAGCAAAGATGACACCAAACCTTGGAAATATGGAAATTCCTGCAAGAGCCGCTATAGAGGGTGGTGCAAAAGGAATAGCTGCCATAAATACAGTAAAATCTATTACAAATCTTGATATAAATCTTAGAACAGGTATGCCTGTTGTAAATGGAAAATCTGCAATATCAGGATATTCCGGAGCGGCTGTAAAACCTATTGCACTCAGATTTATATCAGACTTAATGCATGATCCTATTGTAAGCAAAGTTCCGATAACCGGAATGGGTGGTATAGAAACCTGGAGAGACTGCTTGGAATTTTTGATGCTTGGTGCATCAAATCTTCAGGTAACAACTGCAGTAATGCAATATGGATATAGAATTGTTGAAGATATGATAAGCGGTATATCACATTATATGAATGATTACGGAATCAATAAACTTCAGGATATAGTGGGTACTGCGGTAGGAAATATTGTTGGTGCTGATGATTTGGATAGATCATATAAGATCCTGGTTCAGATTGATAGAGAAAAATGTGTCGGATGTGGAAGATGCTATGTATCATGCTTTGATGCTGCACATCAGGCTATTGAATATGATTATGCAACCAGAGTTCCTACAATAAATGAAGATAAATGTGTAGGATGTCATCTTTGCTTAAATGTTTGTCCGGTAATGCAATGTATAACACCGGGTAAACTTGTATATAAGGATAAGAATGATAATCATACAATTAATTTAAAGGAAACTAATAGTTATCTATAATATATCAGGGGGGTTGATTTATGTTAGATTTAATTATTAAGGGTGGTGTGGTAGTTACAGCAACGGATATGTTCCCATGTGATGTGGGTGTAAAAGACGGAAAAATCGTGGAGATGGGTCTGAATCTTGACATGGAGGCAAAAGAAGTAGTGGATGCTACAGGTAAGCTTGTGCTTCCGGGAGCATTGGATGTACATACTCATTTGGCTATGCCTTTTGGAGGAACAATATCTGCAGACAGTTACCTTTCAGGTACCAGAGCTGCAGCCTGTGGAGGAGTTACTACAATATTTGACTATCCTGTTCAGAGAAAAGGTGGCACTATTATGGATTTGGTAAATTCCAAAAAAGCCATACTTGAAAAAGAAGCATGTGTAGACTGGGCGTCTCATTGTATTATTACAGACTTTAATGACGGTCAAATACTTGATGAGATGGAAGAAGCTGTGAAAGAAGGTATTACATCTTACAAATGCTTCATGGTATACAAAAAAGCCGGAATGATGGTAGATGACGGAATGTTTGCAACTTTGCTTCTTAGAGCAAAGGAACTCGGAGCATTGGTAAATGTTCATGCAGAGAATTCCGATATGATAGATTATTTTGAAGCCAAGTTCAAAAAAGAAGGCAACTTGAGCCCTTGGTACCACTATCTGGCACGTCAGGAGTTTGTTGAAGCTGAAGCTGACAGAAGAGCTCTGCATTGGTGTAAGCATTTGGATGCACCGCTCTACATTGTTCATATGGCTGACAAGGAAGGACTTGAAGCATGTATAGAAGGTAAGAAAGAGGGCGTTCCTATTTATGTTGAGACCTGCCCACAGTATCTTGAGTTCACATGTGAGGTATATAAGAGAGAAGACGGAAGAAACTTTGTATGTTCACCTCCTATAAAAGGAGAAGAAAGCAGACAGGCTCTTTGGGAAGCAATCAAGAAAAATCAGATCGATGTAGTAGCGACAGATCACTGCCCGTTCCAGAGCTATGAAAAGGACTGGGGTATAGATGACTTTACAAAGATTCCAAACGGATGTGCAGGTGTGGAAAATATGTATCCATATATGCTTGATGCTGCGAATTCAGGTAAGATCACATTCTCACAGGCTGTGGCTCTTTGCTCAACAAATCCTGCAAGAATATTCGGATGTGATAAGAAAGGCGGAGTCAGAGTAGGAAATGATGCGGATATAGTAATCTATGATAGGGATAAGGATTTTACCATAAGTATAAATAATATGCATTCAGACTATGACCATACTATATGGGAAGGAAAGAAGCTTCATGGATATCCTGTAAAGACATTCCTCAGAGGACAGCTTGTCTATGATAACGGAGATTTCGTTGGAAAGCCGGGAATGGGTAGATTCGTAAAGAGAGTACCTAGAAGTTAAAGTTTCAATGATTGTGTTTTACTGTCACTGCTTTATATATAGGTAGTGGCAGTATGAATTTATGAAGAATATATTGTTTTAATAGGGGGTAAATATGTATAAGTGTAGCGAAGATAGAATGGCAGATAAGATTAAAACCATGAGTCAGTTTGGTGATGCAGGACATGGCGGTATAACAAGATATTCTCTTTCAAAAGAAAATCTAATGGCAAGAGCTGAATTCAAGAAAAGAATGGAAGCTATCGGTGCAAAGGTTAAGACCGATGATATGGCAAATATGTATGCAACATTAGAGGGTAGTGATCCTACACTTCCGGCAATTGTTATGGCTTCACATTCGGATTCGGTAAGAAATGGTGGAAACTATGACGGTATTTTGGGTGTAATGGGAGCTATGGAAGTTTTGGAGTCTGTTGCAGAGCAAAAGATTCCTCATAAGCACAATCTCGTAGCAATGATTTGGACAAATGAGGAAGGATCTTTATATCCACCTGCTATGATGTCATCAGGAGTTATCTGTAATGATTACTTACCTGAAGAGATTGGAAAAAAAGTTTAAGCATGAAGATATGCTTGCATCAACTTCGGTTCTTGATAAGACAAAGACATTCAAAGAGGCTCTTGAAGCTTCAGGATATAAGGGAGATGTTGCCAACAGATTGAATCCTAAGGATTACAAGGCAATGTTCGAGCTTCATATCGAGCAAGGACCTATTCTTGAGGCTGCAAATAATGATATCGGTATCGTTACCTGTGTTCTTGGAATGATAAACTACAGAATTAAAACATTCGGACAGTCAGATCATGCCGGAACAACTCCTATGCCATACAGAAAAGATGCATTATATGCAGCTGCAAAGCTTTTACAATATCTTCATGATGAGCTTGATAAGCTTGATAAGGCACTCGTATATACAACAGGTGAGATAGTATGTCATCCAAATGTACATACAGTAATTCCTGATTTTGTAGAGTTCTCAATAGATGCAAGACATGAGGATCCTAAGGTTATAGAGCAGGTTGTTGAAGTAATAAAGAATATACCGAAGGAAATAGTAGGCTGTACTACAGGTTATGAGAGAGCATGGTCAAGAGATACAGTTTACTATGATGAGAAGCTGATAGGTTATGTAACAGAGGCTGTAAATGAGCTTGGATATTCAAATCAAAGAATCAACTCAGGTGCAGGACATGATGCACAGTTTGTAAGCTATATGATGCCTACCACAATGATATTTGTACCTTCAAAGGACGGACATTCTCATTGTGAAGAGGAGTTTACTCCCGGTTGAGCAGTGTACAAAGGGTGCCAGCGTACTTTTGAATGCAGTATTAAAGTGTGATGCTCAATAATATGATTTAAATGTTGGGGTCAAATATTTTGGCCCCAACATTACAGTAGAACAGAGGTGTAAAATGAGTGTTAGAAAAGTAGCGGAATTAAATTATAATATGACAACTGCCGATGCAAATAATGTTGACGGAAAAATACCGTTTGGGAGACAGTTTGACTTTATCGGTGATGTTGAAACAGAGTTGATGATATTAAATGACGGTGATGAATCTTTGTGCCTTGGATATACAGATGTTGAGCTGTATGAAGATGCATATGTAGGTGATCAACTTAATTTCAGAGCAGAGATGCTAAAGGTGGGAAATACATCAAGAACATGTAGAATAAGTACATATAAGGTCGCAACTCCTGCATACAGAATGGGTATCAAAGATGCAAATCCGGGAGATATGTATTATTCGATCCTCCAAAATTGATTACTGAAGGTACTGTAGTACTTGTAGTAAAGAAAGAATTACAACGTGGAAATCAACCAAGTGGTGAAGTGATTGACCCTTGGAGAGAACTTGAGCTTTAATAGGGGGTAATATGAGTACTGAAGTTACATTAAGATATAGAATGTCCGATAGAGATGTTTTCTACGGTGGAGGTGTTGTAAACGGTGCAAGGTCTATTACTTTGATGGAAGATACCGCAAACAGATTGATGACCAAGGTTTATGGAAATCAGAGCAGATGTGCAAAGGTAAGAAAAGTAAGACTGTTTGTACCATGTTTTGCCGGAGATTATATGGAGTATAAGGCAAGACTTTTAGGGGAGGAAAACGGTAGAGCAATCATTGAAGTGCGTTCATTTAAGATTGCGGTTATTCCTGAGAAGCCCGAGTTTGAGAGCTCCATAGATGTTTTGGAAGATCCTCCTCTTTCAACAGTATGTATTTTTGAATATATTATTCCTGCAAAGAAGGAGAAAAAGAAAGCAAAAGCACTTGAAGGACTTAAGGTTCTTGACCTTACACATGCATATAACGGTCCTTTCTGTACCGCTCTTTTAGCAGACAATGGTGCTGAGGTTATAAAGATAGAGCCTCTTACAGGTGATCAGTCAAGGTATTGGCCGCCAATGGATGACAATAGCGGTGAAAGCGGATTTTATGCCTTTATAAACAGAAATAAAAAAGGAGTTACTCTTAACTTAAAGACTGAAAAAGGAAGAGAGATTTTCTATAACCTTGTCAGAGAGGCTGATGTAGTGGTAGAAAACTTCAGAGTGGGAGTAACAAAGAAATTACAAGTTGACTATGAGACATTAAAGAAGATAAATCCAAGAATAATTTATGCCTCAGGTAGCGGTTTCGGACAGTATGGACCTTTCTCAAACAGACCGTGCTATGATATCGTTGCACAGGCTCTTGGCGGTATGATAAATCTTACAGGTTATACAGATGCTCCTCCTGTAAAATGCGGAGTATCGGTAGCTGATAATGTTACAGGTATTTATCTTTGTGTTGGTGTACTTATGGCGCTTTACAGAAGAAATGTAACCGGTGAAGGTCAGCAGGTAGATGTGGCTATGGCAGATACTATATTCACATTGCTTGAAAATGCAATAATTTATACAACCCTTAAGGGAATTATACCTCAAAGACAGGGAAATATAGATGCAACAGTATCACCATTCAATGTATATGAGGCAAAGGACGGATATATCGCACTTGGAGTAGGTACAGACAAGCTGTTTAAGCTGTTCTGTGATGTAATAGGCAGACCTGATCTTGTTACAAATGAGAAGTTTGCTACCAATGATCTTAGAATTAAAAATTATAATGACGGTTTACATGAGATAATTGTGGATTGGGTAAAACAAAGAGGTAAGGCTGAGGTAGAGAGACTGTTTGAAGAGGTGGGAATACCTTGCGGACAGATACTTGATATGAAGGAAGCAATAGAACATCCACATTTCCAGGCAAGAGAGATGATGGTACATGTTGAGCATCCTACTATCGGTGATATGTATATACAGGGTTGTCCTATCAAGCTGAGCGAAACACCGGGAAGCGTAGATGCACCGGCACCGCTTCTTGGACAACATAATAAAGAGGTTTACGGCTTTGATGATGAAACATTAAAGCAATTAAAAGAAGAAGGCGTAATCTAGTGGAGGAAAAGAAATGGATTTTAATTTTTCCAAAGCACAGTTGATGCTTAAAAAAACTGTAGCCGACTTCAGTGAAAATGTGGTAAAACCAAGAGCTGAAGAAATAGATAGAAGCGGAAAATTTCCAAAAGATTTATTTTTGGAGATGACCAAGATGGGATTAACCGGTATAGGAACTGAGGAAAAATACGGCGGTAGCGGAGGCAGCGATATCGAAAAGATAATTGCTGTGGAAGAAATAGCTAAATACTGCGGTTCTACTGCAGCTACACTTTCAATACATACTATATTTGCTTCAGTAATCGAAAAATTCGGTACTGAAGAACAAAAGCAAAAATATTTGCCGGTAGTATGTGCAGGAGGCGAGTTGGGGGCATTTGCCCTCACCGAGCCGAATGCCGGATCTGATGCAGGAAGTGCAAGAACAACAGCTATATTTGATGAGAAAACACAGGAATATGTACTAAACGGTACAAAATGTTTTATAACAGGTGGAGGATTGGCAAAATATGTATTGGTATTTGCTCTTACCTCACCGGAGTTAAAGACTAAGGGACTAAGCTGTATATTGGTAGAGCGTGGTACACCCGGATTTCAATAGGTAAGATAGAAGATAAGATGGGACTTCATGGATCAGAGACAGCTGAGCTTATATTTGATAATTGCAGAGTTCCAAAGGATAATCTTATAGGACCGCTCGGTAAGGGATTTAAAATTGCAATGACTGCACTTGACGGTGCAAGAATAGGAATTGCGGCGCAGGCTGTGGGTATTGCGGCAGGTGCATTGGATGAAAGCATAAAGTACACAAAAGAAAGAGTACAATTTGGCAGACCTATTTCCTCATTGCAGGGCTTGCAATGGTATCTTGCGGAGATGGCTACAAAGGTTGAGTGTGCAAGATGGATGACATATAGAGCTGCAAGCCTTAAAGTGAGCGGTATGCCATATACAAAAGAGGCTGCTATTGCAAAGTTTAATGCATCAAAGGTAGCTGTTGAAGTAACAGATAAGGCATTACAGATACATGGAGGATATGGATATATGAGAGACTATCCTTTGGAGAGAATGTATAGAGATGCAAAGATAACAGAAATATATGAAGGTACTTCAGAGATTCACAAGGTTGTTATAGCCAGAGAAGTGCTGAAATAGGGGGTATTATGAAGATCATTGTGTGTATAAAGCAGGTGCCAAATACAAGTGAAGTCAAGATCAACCCTGAAACAAAAACACTTATCAGAGACGGAGTGGAAAGTATAATAAATCCTGATGATAAGAATGCACTTGAGGCGGCATTAAGGTTAAAGGATGAAAATGGTGCGAAGGTCGTCGTAGTAAGTATGGGACCTATGCAGGCAAAGGAAGCACTACTTGAGGCTCTGGCTATGGGTGCTGACAGTGCTTATCTTATAAGTGACAGAAAATTCGGTGGATCGGATACTTGGGCTACAGCAACCATTTTGGCAGCTGCTATAGAAAAAATCGGAGATTATGATTTGATTATATGTGGCAGACAGGCTATAGACGGTGATACTGCTCAGGTCGGTCCTGAGATAGCGGAGTTCCTTAATATACCGCAGGTTACATATGCAAAGGAGTTGGAACTAAAAGACGGTGCAGTCAGGGTAAAAAGATTTTGTGAGTCAAAAGACTATGAATTTGAAGTAAAGCTTCCTGCTCTTATCACAGCTATCAAAGAACTTAACACTGCAAGATATCCAAGTGTAAAAGGAATCTTTAAAGCTTATGAGGGTGATGAAGAATTGGTGAAGGTACTTACTTTTGATGACTTGAATGTGGATGAAACTCAGATAGGTATAAAAGGTTCGCCGACAAATGTACATCGTTCATTCGTGCCTGTAAAAGAAAAGCATAGTGAGTTTATAGAAGGAAATACGGCCATGGAAAAAGCTAAACTTCTTTTGACAAAGCTATATGAGAATAAATTGATACAGTCCGGAGGTGCCAAGTAGTGGAAAGAGCAAAGGTAAATCAAGACATTAATCTTAATGACTATAAAGATGTATGGGTACTTGCAGAAACTGTAAACGGTAAGATTTTGCCAATAACATTGGAACTGATGGGTGAGGGTAGAAAACTTGCAAATGACCTTGGGAAAAAACTTGCAGTAATTGTACCGGGCTATAATATAGAAGAGGCTGCAAAGGAACTTTTGGAGTATGATGTCGATATAGTATACTATGTAGAACATGAACTCTTAAAAGATTTTTCCACTTTGGGATTTGTGGAGGTACTTTCAAAAGAAGTAAAAGCAAGAAAACCGGAAGTTCTCTTGGTCGGTGCAACCTCTATAGGTAGAGATATAGGACCGAGACTTGCCGCAAGGCTTGGAACAGGACTTACTGCCGATTGCACAGGACTTGAGGTGGATACGGAAGATAAGAAGCTTCTTATGACAAGACCTGCTTTTGGCGGAAATATTATGGCTACAATTATTTGTCCGAAAAACAGACCACAGATGGCAACCGTAAGGCCGGGAGTGATGGCAAGGGCAAAGAAAATTGAAAAGTCAAATGCAAGTTTTGAAAAGATCATACCTGAGTTGAAAGAAGACGATATAAGATCAAAACTTATCGGAACAATTGAACATGATCAAAAACGAGTAAATTTGATAGATGCAAAGATTATTGTATCAGGCGGTAGAGGAATAAAAAATAAAGACGGTTTTGTATTGATTGAAAGTCTTGCTAAAGCTCTGGGCGGAGAGGTAGGTTCATCACGTGCCTGTGTGGACGCAGGATGGATAGACTCTTCTCACCAGGTGGGCCAGACAGGAACAACTGTCAGACCTGATTTATATATTGCCTGCGGTATATCGGGTGCTATACAGCATTTGGCGGGAATGAGCGAATCGAAGTATATTGTTGCAATAAATACAGATAAAAATGCTCCTATATTTGATATTTGTGATTACGGTATCGTAGGCGATTTAAAAGAAATTATACCGGCACTTGTTTCAAGTATAGAATCGGGAGAGTTTACTCTATAGCATTTACAGGTGAAATTTAAATATGGGGTGGCTTATGCTACCCCTGCTTTTGTTTATTTACAGTTTTAAAAATTAAGGAGGAGATATGGAAGAAGTTCTTGTAAAAAATAAAATGGAGGTGGAACCTATAAAATCTCTTATTTTAAAGATGTCCATACCTCCTCTTATTTCTATGTGCATGCAGTACTCATATAATCTTTTGGATTGTATATTTGTATCATGTGTAAGTGAAAAGTCACTAAGTGCCGTATCCATAATTTTCCCCATTACCACACTTTATATTGCTATAGCTATTTGGATAGGAGTAGGCGTCAGTGTGCTGGTTGCAAAATACCTAGGGGAAAAGGATGAGGAAAGGCTAATACGATAGTGGCCAATGGGATAATAGTGTCCTTTGTTGTGAGCAGTTTGGTAACCTTTATAACAATGAACATTATGAGGGGATTTATACTTTCATTTACAAGCGATCGGGAGACTATTGGTTTGGCACTGGAGTATATGGATATATGTGTATTTATGGCAATTCCGTGTGCAGTACATATTTGTATACAAAAAGTATTGCAGGGAACCGGAAATATGCTGGCACCTATGTGCTTTCAAATAGCGGGTGTATTAACTAATCTTATATTTGATCCTATACTTATATTCGGATACTTCGGATTTAAACCGATGGGAGTGAGAGGTGCCGCTATTGCAACGGTTATGGGATATACTGTTTCGACTATTTTGGCGTTTTTGGTATTGATATTCCAAAAACAAAAGGTCAAATTGGGTTTAAAATACTTTATAATACGGTTTAATCATGTAAGGGATATTTTTGTAGTGGGTTTTCCGTCTTTTATAATGAATGTGCTTGGTGCGGCAATGGTATATAATACAAATCTCTTTTTGAAACAATATTCGGAGATTGCAATAGCTTTTTTTGGAGCATATTTTAAGATACAGCAGATGGTAATAATGACATTGAACGGACTTATACAGGGATGTATACCTGTTATGAGCTATAACTACGGTGCAAAACGAGAGGACAGATTAAAGGAGAGCCTAAAGATAGGCACAATTGTTGCAATAATACTTACATCATTCAGTATAGTAATGCTTTGGACTTTTACAAAAAATATATTGCTGACCTTTAATCCTCCCAAAGAGATGTTTGAGTTTGGGATTTTTGGTATCAGGATAATGAGTCTTAGCTATGTGTTTGTAGGTATTACCACTATGATAGCATCATATATGCAGTCTACAAAGAATGTAGGCAAAAGTATATTGATAAATCTTTGCAGACAGCTTTTGGTACTGGTTCCGGTGATGTTTGTCGGCTCAAAGACATTCGGTATAAAAGGAATATGGAGCGCATTTTTGATAACGGAGTTGATTTGTGTAGTGTTCAGCTTTGTACTATATAAGAATACAAAAATAGATATGGAAAATATTGGTAGTAGATAGCGCTTTATTTAAATTATAACATACATAAATACAATTATATTCTGTATATTTTAAAAACAATATGTTATAATTAGGTTAGATAAACCTAACTAAATTGGATATAGTTTTATATACAGGAGGATTATTATGGCGGAAAAAGGACATGAATTTCTGGCAAGAATCGGCAAAACGAGACTTAGACCGGGAGGAATAGAGGCAACTAACTGGCTGCTTGAAAAGGCTGATATTAAGGCGGATTCAAAAGTTCTTGAAGTTGCCTGCAATATGGGAACTACTTTAGTTCATATAGCAAAAAAGTACGGATGTGATGTTGTGGGCATAGACCTTGATGAGAAGGCAATTGAAAAAGCTAATAAGAAAATAAAAGATAATGGATTGGAGAATAAAGTAAAAGCAATATGTGGAAATGCTTTTGATCTCCCTTTTGAAGATGAGAGCTTTGATGTGGTGATTAATGAAGCAATGCTTACAATGCTTTTGGGCAATCAAAAGGAAAAAGCTTTACGAGAGTATTATAGGGTATTAAAACCCGGAGGAATGGTATTAACTCAGGATGTGGTTTTAATTACAAATAATAAAGATAGAGCAAGAGAACTTCGCATAGGTCTTAGTAGAGCTATAAATGTAAATGTCGAGCCACTCTTAAGTGATGGATGGGAAGGCTGCTTTGAAAATGTGGGATTTAAAGTAGACAAGAAAATAGGATCAATGACACTTATGAGCATCCCGGGAATGATGAAAGATGAGGGAATATTTGAAGCATTAAGTATTATAAAAACAGGGCTGCAGGAATTTAATAAAGAATATTTTCAGAGAATGCGCTCTTTCATGATGGATAATAAAAAGGAACTCGGCTATATTTGTTTTGCCGGAAGGAAGGATTAAATAGGAAAAAATTGCTTGCAAATATTGCGTCCATATGCTAATATTGTCAAGTAATTAGCCGGTGTGGCGGAATGGCAGACGCGACAGACTCAAAATCTGTTATTCGAAAGGGTGTGCGAGTTCGAGTCTCGCCACCGGCAGTCAGCTGTATGAGTATTTCATACAGCTTTTTTATTTGTAAAGAGATATGAATAATTACTTATTTGGTCGGGTTATGGACAGATCCGCCTTTTGCATGTGGAAAAGTATATTTATTTGTGCTAGAATACATCAAAGAATTTTTATAAGACTTTTATAAAGGTGGTAAGATGGATTATAGTAAAGAAGCTTTAAAATTACATGAGGAAAATGGCGGTAAAGTTGCCGTTGTAAGTAAAATAAAAATAAAAACCAGAGATGATTTAAGCACAGCATATACACCGGGAGTGGCAGAGCCTTGTAGAGAGATAGCAAAGGATCCTGAAAATGTATGGAAGTATACGGCCAAGAAAAATCTGGTGGCAGTGGTTTCTGACGGAACGGCTGTACTTGGACTTGGAGATATAGGTCCGAAGGCTGCCATGCCTGTAATGGAGGGCAAGGCAATACTTTTTAAAGAGTTTGGTGATGTGGATGCATTTCCTATATGTGTAGATACTAAGGATACTGAGGAGATAATTAGGACTGTAAAGAACATTGCGCCATGCTTCGGCGGTATAAATTTAGAGGATATTGCTTCACCTAAATGCTTTGAAATAGAAGAAAGACTTGAAAAAGAACTTGAGATACCTGTATTTCATGATGATCAACATGGCACGGCCATAGTGGTTACGGCCGCACTTATTAATGCACTTAAACTTGTAAAAAGGAAATGTCTGAGATAAAGGTGGTTTTAAACGGACCCGGAAGCGCGGGAACAGCCATTATCAAAATGCTTCTTGAGTCGGGTGTAAAGAATATAACAGCCTGTGATGAGTTCGGTATTCTTTATAAGGAAAGAGCAGAGGGAATAAAAGATCACAAAAAGTGGTTATGTACTGTTACAAATCTTGATGATATGAGAGGAAAACTGGCGGATGCACTTGTAGGTGCGGATGTGTTTATAGGAGTTTCCGTAGCAAATATTCTTACAAAGGATATGATAAAGACAATGGCTGATAAGCCTATAGTCTTTGCTATGGCAAATCCGAATCCCGAAATCTCATATGATGATGCTATAAAAGCCGGTGTGGCTGTAATGGGCACGGGAAGAAGCGACAGACCGAATCAGATAAACAATGTGCTTGCATTTCCGGGAATATTCAGAGGAGCACTTAATGCGGGTGCAAGAGATATTAATTATGATATGAAAAAAGCCGCAGCAAAGGCCATTGCTGAATATATAAAACCTGAGGATCTCAATGCGGAAAATATTATACCTTCCGCGCTTGATAAGTCTGTAGCACAGGCTGTAGCCGAGGCGGTAGAAAAAGCCGCTATAGATAGTGATGCTGTCAGAAAGTAGGATGTAGATATGGGAGATATAAAAGAGATATTTTTGTTTTCATATAATGAATTAAAAAAAGTGAAGACAATTACTACAGTGGCAATGTTTGTTGCGCTGTCAATTATACTGGGAGCATTTACGGTTCCGATAGGTAATTTCCTAAAGATCGGATTTTCTTCGTTAACTACAGTCGGAATCGGATATTTATTCGGGCCGATAGTGGGAAGTATATTCGGGGCGATTACAGATATTGCAAAATATATGATAAAGCCTACCGGACCTTTCTTTCCGGGATTTACATTCAATGCAATTATTGCAGGGCTTATATACGGAAGTCTTCTATATAAAAAGCCTGTTTCAATAAAGAGAATATTAATAGCGGAAATTCTTGTCAGCTATATATGTAATATAATGCTTGGTACATTATGGCTGAACATATTATATGGAAAAGCTTTTCTTGCAATATTACCTATGAGAGCCGTTAAAAATATAATTTTAATTCCGATAAACAGTTTTATGGCATTTGCCATATTAAAGTTTTTGGAGCAACATAATTTAAGAAAAAACTTTGATTAGAATCAAAAAATAAAGCCGATAAAAAACCGATTTTAAGTACTTGAAAAAAAACATAAATCAATGTAAAAAAGTGCTTGCAATCGGTTTTTATCTGTGCTATCCTAGTATGGCTGTGACATTGATAGCTATGAAGCATAGGTTGCCGTTAACGGGTTTTATGTGGAGCGAAGGTCATGTTGCAAAAACTGGCGACAAGTCACTGTACAAACAGCATCTCATATTGAGTATTTTCGTGGGTTAGTCACTATGACACGCACGGAAGAGTGTACAGTCACCACTTGTCAATTTCTTTTATAAAGATTGAAAAGGAGGCGGCTTTTTTTATGGCAAATCAGGTAATGAGAATCACATTAAAAGCTTATGATCATCAATTAGTTGACAGCTGTGCTGCAAGAATTGTTGATACTGTAAAGAAGACAGGAGCAGCTGTTTCAGGACCTGTTCCACTACCAACAAAGAAGGAAGTGGTTACTATCCTTAGAGCTGTACATAAGTACAAAGACTCTCGTGAGCAGTTCGAGCAGAGAACTCACAAGAGATTGATTGATGTCATTGCACCATCACAAAAGACTGTTGATGCACTTTCCAGATTGGAAATGCCTGCAGGTGTGAACATAGACATCAAAATGAAGAGTAGATAATCCGCTAAATGGCGTTAATCCTGCTCTAGGATGAGCACTGAGTGCTCCGCTGTAGAATAAACCAGGAGGTATATTAATGAAGAAGGCAATACTTGCTAGAAAAGTCGGTATGACACAGATTTTCGATGAGAACGGCGTGTTAATACCTGTAACAGTTCTTCTTGCAGGACCATGTGTTGTTACACAGGTTAAGACAGAGGAAAATGACGGATACAATTCAGTTCAGGTTGCATACGGACAGATCCGTACAAAGTTAGTTAACAGGCTAAGTCAGGTCACCTTGCTAAGGCAGGAGTTGAGAAGACTGTAGTAGAAAACGGCGACAAGAAGAGAGAAGTTTTTGCAGCCGGAAGATTTATCAGAGAGTTCAAGTTTGAGAACGCATCTGAGTACGCAGTAAAGAATGAGATCAAAGCTGACATATTTGCTGCAGGAGATAAAGTTGATGCAACTGCTATCTCAAAGGGTAAAGGATTCCAGGGTGCTATTAAGCGTCACGGACAGTCCAGAGGACCTATGAGTCACGGTTCTAAGTTCCACCGTCATCAGGGTTCAAACGGTTCATCTTCAGATCCAAGCCATGTATTTAAGGGCAAAGGAATGCCGGGACATATGGGTGCAAAGAAGGTAACTACACAGAATCTTGAAATCGTAAGAGTTGATGCAGACAAGAACCTTATTCTTGTAAAGGGGTCAATGCCTGGTTCAAAGAAAGCTTTAATAACATTAAAAGAGACTGTTAAGAAAAAATAACTAACAGAAAGGAGGAACACAAATGGCTAATATATCAGTATTTAATATTGAAGGAAAAGAAGTTGGTAGTATAGAATTAAATGATGCTGTGTTCGGAGTTAATGTTAACGAGCATTTAGTTCATATGGCAGTTGTTGCACAGTTGGCAAACAAGCGTCAGGGAACACAAAAGGCAAAGACACGTTCCGAAGTTAGTGGTGGCGGAAGAAAGCCTTGGAAGCAAAAAGGTACAGGACATGCACGTCAGGGTTCAACAAGATCACCTCAGTGGAAGGGTGGCGGTGTTGTATTCGCACCTACTCCAAGAGATTATACAATTAACTTGAATAAAAAGAGAAGAGAATTGCTCTTAAGAGTGCTCTTACAAGCAGAGTTCTTGAGAACAAGTTCATCGTTGTTGATGATTTTGCAATGAGCGAGATTAAGACAAAGAGAATGCAGCAGACTTTAAATAACTTAAATGTTAAGAAGGCTCTTGTTGTATGTGCTGAGAATGAGAAGAACACTGTACTTTCTGTTAGAAATATTTACGGTGTTAAGGCTGCTTCACCTAAGACTATCAATGTATATGATATCTTAAAGTACAACACAGTAGTTGCTTCTAAGGACGCTGTTAAGACTATAGAGGAGGTATATGCGTAATGGCAAATATTCAATACTATGACGTAATACTTAAGCCGGTTATTACAGAGAAGAGCATGCTTGGCATGACAGAGAAGAAATATACTTTCCTTGTACATCCTGAATCAAACAAGACAATGATCAAAGAAGCAGTTGAGAAGATGTTTGACGGCGTTAAGGTTACAAAAGTAAACACTATGAACCAGGATGGAAAGACAAGAAGAAGAGGAATGACAACAGGTAAGACAGCAAAAGTCAAGAAGGCTATTGTATGGCTTACAGAGGATAGCAAAGATATCGAGTTGTTCCAGGGCTTATAAGCAACAGATGTTGCTTTCCCGAAATAATCGGGATGTATTATACGGCATCCTGCCGTGATAAAGTGCGTAGCACAAGAAGGAGACAAAAAAATGGGAATAAAGAAATATAGTCCATATACACCGTCAAGAAGAAACATGACAGGTTTGGACTTTAGTGTAATTACAAAAGAGCACTCCTGAGAAGTCATTATTGGCACCAATCAAGAAGAACTCAGGAAGAAATAATCAGGGTAAAATAACAGTAAGACATCGTGGTGGCGGTGCAAAGAGAAAAATACAGAATCATCGACTTCAAGAGAAACTCTAAAGATGGAGTTCCTGCAAAAGTTGTTGCTATAGAGTATGATCCAAACAGAACAGCTAATATTGCGCTTATCTCATATGTAGACGGTGCAAAGGCTTACATACTTGCTCCTGAAGGACTTCAGGTTGGAGCTACAATCGTAAGTGGTTCAGGTGCAGAGGCCAGAGTTGGAAACTGTTTACCACTTGCAGAGATTCCTGTAGGTGCACAGATTCATAACATTGAGCTTTATCCGGGAAAGGGCGGACAGCTTGTTCGTTCAGCAGGAAATGTGGCACAGCTTATGGCAAAAGAGGGTAAGTATGCAACTCTTCGTCTTCCATCAGGTGAGATGAGAATGGTTCCAATCATTTGTAGAGCTACAATCGGTGTAGTTGGAAATGGTGAGCACTCACTTGTTAAACTTGGTAAAGCAGGAAGAAAGCGTCACATGGGTATAAGACCTACAGTTCGTGGTTCTGTTATGAACCCTAATGACCATCCACACGGTGGTGGTGAAGGTAAAACCGGAATCGGTCGTCCGGGTCCATCTACTCCTTGGGGCAAGCCGGCTCTTGGTCTTAAGACTAGAAACAAGAAGAAACAGTCTAATAAGTTGATCATCAGAAGAAGAGATGGTAAGGCCGCTACTAAATAAAGGAGGAAAGATAAATGTCACGTTCACTTAAAAAAGGACCATTTGCAGATGCAAGTTTATTAAAGAAAGTTGATGCAATGAATCAGACCGGCGACAAGAGTGTTATTAAAACATGGTCACGCCGTTCAACAATCTTCCCACAGATGGTAGGTCATACTATTGCTGTTCATGATGGAAGAAAGCATGTTCCGGTATATATTACCGAGGATATGGTAGGACATAAGCTTGGTGAGTTCGTTGCAACAAGAACTTACAAAGGACATAAAGCTGACGATAAGAAAGCTTCAAGATAAGAGAGGGTTGAAAGGAGGTTTTTTAAATGGCAAAAGGACATAGATCCCAGATTAAAAGAGAAAGAAATGCAGTTAAGGACACCAGACCATCAGCTAAGCTCTCATATGCCAGAGTACCTGTTCAGAAAGCATGTTTCGTGCTTGATGCGATCAGAGGAAAGAATGTTGGTGAGGCTTTGGGTATTCTTATGTATAGCCCAAGATATGCGTCAAGTGTTATCAAGAAATTGGTAGAGTCAGCAGTAGCTAATGCTGAGAATAATAACAATTTAGATCCGTCTAAGTTGTATATTGCAGAGTGTTATGCAAGTGATGGCCCTATAATGAAGAGAATTAAGCCAAGAGCACAGGGTAGAGCTTATCGTATCGAGAAGAGAATGAGCCATATCACAGTGGTCTTAGATGAAAGATAGGAGGAGACGCGAAAATGGGACAGAAAGTTAATCCACATGGACTTAGAGTCGGTGTTATAAAAGACTGGAGCTCCAGATGGTACGCTGATAAGGATTTCGCTGATTGTTTAGTAGAAGACTATAATATCAGAAAGTTCTTAAAGAACAAGCTTTATTCAGCAAGCGTATCAGATATTGAAATCGAGCGTGCTTCAGACAGAGTTAGAATAATACTTCATACTGCAAGACCGGGTGTTGTTATCGGTAAGCAGGGTGCAGAAGTTGAAAAGTTAAAGAAGGAAGTATCAAAGTTTACAGATAAGAAAGTATTCATTGATATCAAAGAAATCAAGAGACCTGATAGAGATGCTCAGCTTGTAGCTGAAAGCATTGCATCACAGCTTGAGAATCGTATATCATTCCGTAGAGCAATGAAGTCAACAATGTCAAGAAGTATGAAGGCAGGAGTACTTGGTATCAAGGCAAGCTGTTCAGGACGTCTTGGTGGTGCTGATATGGCTCGTACAGAGTTCTATTCAGAGGGTACAATTCCTCTTCAGACATTAAGAGCTGACATTCAGTATGGTTTTGCCGAGGCAAATACAACATACGGAAAAGTTGGTGTTAAGGTTTGGATATATACAGGTGAGGTGCTTCCTCAAAGAAAAACACAGGAAGGGAGCGTAAAATAATATGTTAATGCCTAAGAGAGTAAAGCGTAGAAAACAGTTTAGAGGTTCTATGGCAGGAAAGGCCTTAAGAGGCAATAAGATCACTTATGGTGAGTATGGTTTAGTATCCCTTGATCCTTGTTGGATAAAGTCAAACCAGATAGAGGCTGCCAGAGTTGCTATGACTCGTTATATCAAGCGTGGTGGTAAAGTTTGGATAAAGATTTTCCCTGACAAGCCTGTTACAGCAAAACCTGCTGAGACTCGAATGGGTTCAGGTAAGGGATCTACAGAATATTGGGTAGCTGTTGTAAAGCCGGGTCGTGTATTATTTGAGATCGCAGGCGTACCTGAAGAGGTTGCCAGAGAGGCTCTTCGTCTTGCAATGCATAAGCTTCCTTGCAGATGTAAGATAGTTTCAAAGGCTGATTTGGAAGGCGGTGAAGCAAGTGAAAACTAAGAATTATGTAAACGAATTAAAGTCAAAAAGCTTAGAACAGTTAAATGAGGAATTGGTTTCCGCAAAGAAGGAACTTTTCAACCTTAGATTCCAAAATGCAACCAGCCAGTTGGATAACACTTCAAGAATTAAGGAAGTTCGTAGAAACATTGCCAGAATTCAGACAGTTATCACTGAGAATGCAAAATTGGCATAAAGATAAAGGAGATAAACCGTGGAGAGAAATCTTAGAAAAACCCGTATCGGCAAGGTTGTTAGCGATAAGATGGATAAGACAATCACTGTTGCAATCGAAGACCATGTAAAGCATCCACTTTATGGCAAGATTGTAAAGAAGACTGTTAAGTTCAAAGCACATGATGAAAAAAATGAATGTAACATTGGCGATACTGTAAAAATTATGGAGACAAGACCTCTTTCAAAAGATAAGAGATGGAGACTTGTACAGATAATTGAGAAGGCAAAATAATTTAGGTAGGAAGGAGTATCCGGCATGATTCAGCAGGAAACAAGATTGAAGGTAGCCGATAACACCGGAGCAAAGGAATTGCTTACAATTCGTGTTATGGGTGGTTCAACTAGAAGATATGCTCATATCGGCGATATAATCGTCGCTACCGTTAAAGATGCAACACCAGGCGGTGTTGTAAAGAAAGGTGATGTTGTTAAGGCTGTTGTAGTAAGATCAGTCAATAGCACACGCCGTAAAGACGGTTCATACATCAGATTCGATGAAAACGCAGCAGTTATAATCAAGGATGACAAGACTCCAAGAGGTACTCGTATCTTTGGACCGGTTGCAAGAGAACTTCGTGAGAAGCATTTCATGAAGATTGTATCTCTGCACCTGAAGTATTATAAGGAGGTCTAGCGTGCATAAAATCAAAAAGAGACGATATGGTTAAGATCATATCTGGAAAAAGATAGAGGCAAGACAGGTAAAGTATTAAAGGTTGATACCAAGAAGAACAGAGTAATAGTTGAAGGCTGTAATATGATTACAAAGCATACAAAAACCTAGTATGGCTAACCAGAATGGTGGTATTGTAAATACAGAGGGAACTATTGATATATCAAATGTAATGTTAGTTGTTGACGGTAAGGCTACAAGAGTCGGTTTTGAAGTAAAAGACGGCAAGAAAGTTCGTGTAGCTAAGAAGACCGGCAAGGCTATTGACTAATCGGGAAGGAGGAAAACATGACAAGATTAAGGGAAACATATGAGAACGAAATCGTTGCTAAGATGATTGAGAAGTTTGGCTATAAGAATCCTATGCAAGTACCAAAGCTTGATAAGATCGTTATCAACATGGCTGTTGGTGAGGCAAAAGACAATGCAAAAGTATTAGATGCTGCAGTTAGAGATCTTGAAATTATCTCCGGACAGAAGGCGGTAGTTACAAAGGCAAAGAAATCAGTTGCTAACTTTAAACTTAGAGAGGGTATGCCTATAGGTTGTAAGGTAACTCTTCGTGGTTCAAAGATGTATGAGTTTGCTGACAGACTTATAAATCTTGCTCTTCCTAGAGTGCGTGACTTTAGAGGTGTAAATCCTAATGCATTTGACGGTAGAGGAAATTATGCTCTTGGAGTTAAGGAACAGCTTATCTTCCCTGAGATAGAGTATGATAAGATTGATAAGGTGCGTGGTATGGACGTTATATTCGTTACTACAGCAAACACAGATGAAGAAGCTAGAGAACTTTTGACATTATTCAATATGCCATTTTTCAAATAATTTAGGAGGAAGATTTCATGGCAAAGACTTCAATGAAGATTAAGCAGGCTAGACCGGCAAAATTCTCTACAAGAGAATACAGCAGATGTAAAATCTGTGGCCGTCCACATGCTTATCTTAAAAAGTATGGTATCTGTAGAATTTGCTTCCGTGAATTGGCTTATAAGGGTCAAATACCGGGAGTTAAAAAAGCAAGCTGGTAGGCATTGAACACTTAACGAACGCAAGCGTAGCGAAGCGTGAGTTTAGTGTGAAAGCCCGTCCCGAGCCTTAGTGAGCACAAGCAAAGCGAAGTGCGAACTTAGTCGAGTGGACGCCACCCGGCACACATATGTATGCCGATGTCGAGTCGAACCCACCCGGCACATAAATATATGCCGATGTCGAGTGGACGCAGTGATGCTACAAAATATTTAACCAAAGCAAATCAAAAAGTAGTAATCAGATACATTTAAAATAAACAGGAGGAAAAAATTCCATGACAATGAGCGATCCAATTGCAGATATGCTTACCAGAATCAGAAATGCAAATACTGCAAAACATGACTCAGTTGATATTCCTTCCTCAAAGATGAAATAGCAATAGCTAACATACTTGTAGAAGAAGGTTATGTAGAGAAGTACGAACTTGTTGACAATGGTAACTTCAAGGATATCAGAATATTCTTAAAGTATACAGCTAACAAGAGCGAGAGAATAATCAGTGGATTGAAGAGAATTTCAAAGCCGGGCTTACGTATATACGCAAGCAGAGAAGAGCTTCCAAGAGTTCTTGGTGGTCTTGGAACAGCTATTATTTCAACAAATAATGGTGTTATCACAGACAAAGAAGCAAGAAAGCTTAACGTAGGTGGAGAAGTGCTCGCTTTCGTATGGTAGGCATTGAGTACTTAATGAACGCCACAACGAAAGATTATATAATTAATTAAGTTTCAACTCTAATAGCAGTAGTCATAAAGAAATATTTCTTTAATGGCTGCCTATTAGAAGATATAAACCTGAAAACATGAGCGAAAAGCTCACGATAAATTTAAGGAGGAAGACGGCATGTCACGAATTGGAAGAATGCCTATCGCAATTCCGGCAGGAGTAACTGTTACAATTGCAGAAAATAATCATGTGACTGTAAAAGGTCCTAAGGGTACACTTGAGAGAGCATTACCTGTAGAAATGACTATTAAGCAGGAAGGTGATGAAATTGTAGTAACCAGACCAAATGACTTAAAGAAGAATAAGGCATTACACGGTCTCACAAGAACTCTTATACATAACATGGTAGTAGGTGTAACCGAAGGCTATGAGAAGGTACTTGAGGTAAACGGTGTTGGTTATAGAGCAGCAAAGCAGGGCAACAAGCTGTGCTTTCACTCGGATATTCACATCCTGTAGAGATGGAAGATCCTGAGGGTATCACATCTGTTCTTGACGGACAGAACATCATAAAGATTCAGGGTATTGATAAGGAAAGAGTTGGTCAGTACGCTGCTGAGATAAGAGACAAGAGAAAGCCTGAGCCATATAAGGGCAAGGGTATTAAATACTCTACTGAAGTTATCAGACGTAAAGTCGGTAAAACAGGTAAGAAATAATAGGAGGGTAAGTAAATGGTTAGCAAAAAATCAAAAAGCGATCTTAGAATTAAGAAGCATTATAGATTACGTAATCGTCTCAGCGGAACAGCTCAGAGACCACGCCTTGCTGTGTTTAGAAGCAACAACCATATGTACGCTCAGATTATTGACGACACTGTGGGAAATACAGTAGTAAGCGCATCAACACTTGAGAAGAGTGCAAGAGCAGAGCTTTCAAAGACAAATGATGTAGATGCTGCAGCATTTGTAGGAACTCTTATTGCAAAGAGAGCGCTTGAGAAGGGTATAGACAAAGTTGTATTTGATAGAGGCGGATTTATCTATCAAGGTAAGGTTGCTGCATTGGCAGAGGCTGCCCGTGAAGCAGGATTACAATTCTAATAGGAGGAGAAACATACATGAAGAGACAAATCATCGATCCAAGCAAATTGGAGTTAAATGACAGAGTCGTAAATATCAAGCGTGTATCCAAAACCGTAAAGGGTGGACGTACAATGAAGTTTTCTGCTCTTGTTGTTGTAGGTGACGGTAATGGTCATGTTGGTATCGGTCTTGGAAAAGCAGGAGAGGTACCGGAGGCTATCCGTAAAGGTAAAGAAGCTGCAACTAAGTCATTAGTTGAAGTTAGAATAGATGAGAATTTCAGTGTTCCACATGATTACACCGGAAAATTCGGAAGTGCAAGTGTTCTTTTAAAGAGAGCACCTGAAGGTACAGGTATTATCGCAGGTGGCCCTGCCCGTGCGGTATTGGAGCTTGCAGGATATAAGAATATCCGTTCAAAGTCTTTAGGTTCAAATAATAAGACAAATGTTTGTCTTGCTACACTTGCAGGTTTAGCAGCACTTAAGACACCGGAAGAGATTGCAAAGCTTCGTGGTAAGTCAGTTGAAGAAATATTAGCATAATAGGAGGAAAATATGGCAAAGTTAAAAATTACATTGGTTAAATCCCCTATCGGTGCTATCCCAAAGCAGAAAGCAACTGTAGAGGCGCTTGGTTTAAGAAAATTAAACAAGACAGTAGAGATGCCTGATAATGATGCTATAAGAGGCATGATTTGGCATGTAAGACATCTTGTAAAAGTTGAAGAAGTCTAAAGAAGGAGGTGTAGTTATGGATTTATCTAATTTACAGCCTGCATTAGGCTCAAAGCAAAGCGATAATTTCAGACGTGGCCGTGGACATGGTTCAGGTAATGGAAAAACTGCCGGTAAGGGTCACAAGGGTCAGAAAGCTCGTTCAGGTGCAACAAGACCCGGATTCGAGGGTGGACAGATGCCTTTATACAGACGTATTCCTAAGAGAGGATTTACAAATCGTAACTCTAAGGATATCGTAGCTGTAAACATTTCTGTTCTTGATCGTCTTGAGGACGGCATCGAGGTTACTCCTGATACATTAGTAGCTGCAGGAATAATCAAAAATACTAGAGATGGAGTTAAACTCTTAGGCAACGGTTCATTAACAAAGAAGTTCAATATCAAGTATATTGCTGTTAGTGAAAGCGCAAAAGCTAAGATTGAAGCCGCAGGCGGAACTTGTGAGGTGATCTAATGCTCACAACACTCCGAAATGCATTTAAGGTAAAGGATGTACGAAAGAAACTTCTGTACACATTTATAATGCTGGTAATTATCCGCTTCGGCAGTAATTTACCAATACCGGGTGTAAATACAACTTATTTTAAAGATTTTTTTGCAAAGCAGGCTGGTGATGCATTTGGATTTTTCAATGCAATCACCGGTGGATCTTTTGAAAGTCTGAGTGTGCTTGCACTAAGCATTACTCCATACATTACGAGTTCTATCATAATTCAGCTTCTTACGATTGCAATTCCTGCACTTGAGGAATTACAACAGGATGGTGAAGACGGAAGAAAAAAGATAGTGGAATATACAAGATATTTAACTATCGCCCTAGCCCTCTTACAGTCTTCAGCCATGGCAATAGGATTTGGTAGACAGGGACTTTTAATTCATTTTGGAATAAAGAGTGTAGTTGTAGCTGTAGTTACAATGACAGCAGGTAGTGCATTTTTAATGTGGATAGGAGAGAGAATCACAGAGAATGGCGTAGGAAACGGTATTTCTATAGTTCTTCTTTTAAATATTCTTTCTTCATTACCATCTGACTTTAACAATCTGTATGTTAGATTCTTAAAAGGTCAGACAGTAGCCAGAATGGTAGTTGCTGCAGTTATTATAATAGCATTTATAATAGCAATGGTAATATTTACCATCATCTTACAGGATGCCGAAAGAAGGATTCCTGTACAGTATTCATCCAAAACGCAGGGTAGAAGAAGTGTCGGCGGATCATCATCACATATTCCGTTGAAGGTAAATACAGCAGGTGTTATTCCTGTAATTTTCGCTTCTTCGTTATTCTCTACACCTATAGTTATTGGCCAATTCTTGCAAATTAATAACGGCTCAATAATAGGTGAGATATTAACATATATGAATTCATCAATGTGGTTTAAGCCTGAAGCACCGAAGTATTCTATCGGACTTATAGTTTATATCATTTTGATTATCTTATTTGCTTATTTTTATACATCAATTACTTTTAACCCACTTGAGGTAGCTAACAATATGAAGAAATCAGGCGGATTTATCCCCGGTATAAGACCCGGAAAACCTACCAGTGATTATTTCTCAAAGATTTTAAGCTACATTATCATTATAGGTGCAACAGGACTTATAATAGTTTGTATCATACCTATAATAATATCAGGAGTGTTCAATATCAGTAGACTTTCATTTACAGGAACATCCCTAATCATCATTGTTGGTGTAGTCCTTGAGACAATAAAAGCAATTGAATCACAAATGCTTGTAAGAAATTACAGAGGATTCTTATTAGACTAGTCATCTTACGAAAAACCACTGGGGATATTCTTCAGGGGTTTTTCGTGGTTACTAATGAAAATTGGGGAGATACGCCATGAAAATTATTATGTTAGGTGCACCCGGTGCCGGAAAAGGTACACAGGCAAAGAGAATTGCAAAAAAATATAATATACCGCATATATCTACAGGTGATATATTCAGAGCAAACATAAAAGAAAAAACCGAGCTTGGAAATAAAGCAAAAGAGTATATGGATAAGGGAGAGTTAGTTCCTGACGATATTACTATCGGTATGCTTTTAGACAGAATACAAAAAGATGACTGCAAGAACGGCTTTGTGCTTGATGGTTTCCCAAGAACTATACCACAGGCAAAGTCTTTGACAAAGGCATTATCAGAGCTTGGTGAAAAATAGATTATGCTGTAAATATAGATGTTCCGGATGAGTCAATCATCACCAGAATGGGCGGCAGAAGAGCTTGTCTAAGTTGTGGAGCTACATATCATATAGTATATTCTGCACCGAAAGCGGAAAATGTATGTGATACATGTGGAAATGAACTTGTAATCAGAGATGATGATAAGCCGGAGACTGTAAAGAAGAGACTTGAGATTTATCACGATCAGACACAGCCTTTGATAGACTACTATGATAATGAGAAAATTTTGGCCACAGTAGACGGAACAAAGGATATGGAAGAAGTATTCTTAGATATTGTTGCGGTTTTGGAATAGATTGTGAGGATGAAAATGGCAGTAACAATAAAGTCGGACAGAGAAATACAATTAATGAGAGAAGCCGGAATAATACTGGCTAAAACTCATGAAGAATTGGAAAAGGCATTACATGCAGGTATGACTACATATGAAGTGAATAAAATCGGGGATGAGATAATCAGATCCTTCGGATGTGTTCCTTCATTTTTGAATTATCACGGTTATCCTGCTTCAATATGTGTGTCTGTAAATGAGGAAGTTGTACATGGTATTCCGTCAAAGAAAAGAATTTTAAAAGACGGAGACGTTGTGAGTCTTGACGCAGGTGTTATCTGGAAGGGATACCATTCAGATGCTGCCAGAACCCATATAATAGGCGAAGGAAGCGAAAAAGCAAAGGAACTTGTAAAGGTTACAAGAGAGTGCTTTTACGAGGGAATAAAATATGCGATTGCAGGGAATCACCTGAATGATATCTGTAAGGCAATAGGAGCATATGCAAAGGATAGAGGCTACGGTGTAGTAAGAGATCTTGTGGGACATGGTATAGGTACACATCTTCACGAAGATCCGGAAGTTCCAAACTTTGATATGAAAAGAGGCGGAATAAAGCTTCAGCCGGGAATGACTCTTGCAATAGAACCTATGATTACGGCAGGAAGAGATGAAGTGGTATGGCTTGATGATGACTGGACAGTGGTTACAGATGATAATTCGCTGGCTGCGCATTATGAAAATACCATTTTGATAACAGATGGTGAGCCTGAAATCCTTTCTTTAAGAAAATTATGATAAATACAGGTGATATTGTAGTATCAATAATGGGACATGACAGAGGAGAACATTATTTGGTCATAGACTGTGACAAAGATTTTATCTATGTTGCAAACGGACGATTAAAGACTCTTGACAAGCCTAAGAAAAAGAACATAAAGCATGTCAGCAGGCTTGGAAAAAGTGATGAATTTATTGATATGAAGAACAATGGTGATAACTTTAACGATGTTAAGTTAAAATATCTCTTGAAAAAGTGGAGGAGTAAATGTCTAAATCAGACGTTATAGAGATTGAAGGAACAGTTGTTGAGAAGTTACCTAATGCAATGTTTCAAGTAGAACTTGAAAACGGGCATCAGGTATTGGCACATATCAGCGGTAAACTTAGAATGAATTATATAAGAATTTTACCGGGTGATAAAGTTACTATCGAATTATCTCCATATGATTTGACAAAAGGACGAATCATTTGGCGTGATAAATAAAATAAGACCTTGCATATTATAGTAGTTAATGCTATAATACTATGGCGTCTTTATTAGTAGCGATGAAAGGAGAGTTACAATGAAGGTCAGATCTTCAGTGAAACCGATTTGCGAAAAATGCAAAATAATTAAGAGAAAAGGTTCCATCAGAGTAATTTGTGAGAACCCAAAGCACAAGCAGAGACAAGGTTGATCTGCATAGGAATAAGGAGGAAGTAGGTAAATGGCTCGTATAGCAGGCGTTGATTTACCAAGAGAAAAGCGTGTTGAGATTGGTTTGACATATATCTATGGTATAGGTCTTACAAGTTCAAAGCGTATCTTGAAAGAAGCTGGTGTAAATCCTGATACAAGAGTAAAGGATCTTACAGACGATGAAGTAAAAGAATTGGCACAGGTTATTTCCGATACTCAGATGGTAGAGGGTGATCTTAGAAGAGAGATCGCTATGAACATCAAGAGATTACAGGAAATAGGATGTTATCGTGGTATTCGTCATAGAAAGAATCTTCCGGTTCGCGGACAGAAAACTAAGACAAATGCAAGAACACGTAAGGGTCCAAGAAAGACAGTAGCAAACAAGAAGAAATAATAGATAATATTGTCTATTCATTTTTTCGAAAAGTAATTTTCGCTGTATGTTTTAAAAACAGGAGCGTAGTAAAGTTTAAAAAGGTAGGTTAGTTTAATGGCAAAGAATGCGTCCACCAAGAAGGTGACAAAAAAGCGCGTAAAGAAAAACGTTGAACGCGGACAGGCACATATTCAGTCATCATTTAACAATACAATTGTTACATTAACTGATACCCAAGGTAATGCAATATCATGGGCAAGCGCCGGTGGTCTAGGATTTAGAGGTTCAAAGAAATCTACTCCATATGCGGCATCTATGGCTGCAGAAACTGCTGCAAAGGCAGCTTTAGTACATGGACTTAAGTATGTAGATGTTATGGTAAAAGGACCCGGTTCAGGAAGAGAAGCAGCTATTCGTGCGTTGGCTGCATGTGGAATAGAAGTAACAAGTATTAAGGATGTAACTCCGGTACCACACAATGGATGTCGTCCACCAAAACGCAGAAGAGTCTAATAGGAGGTACTAAAAGTGGCAATTAATAGAGTTCCCGTTCTTAAAAGATGCAGATCACTTGGCCTTGAGCCGGGTTTTCTGGGAATAGATAAAAAGTCTAACAGAGATACAAAAAAAGCAGGCCGTAAGCTTAGTGAGTACGGTTTGCAGCTTAGAGAAAAGCAAAAAGCAAAGTTTATCTATGGTGTATTAGAGAAACCATTTAGAAACTATTATGCTAAGGCTGAGAGAATGAAAGGTCAGGTTGGTGAGAACCTTATGATTCTCTTAGAGAGAAGACTTGATAATGTTGTTTTCCGTATGGGATTCGGCAGAACAAGAAAAGAAACAAGACAGATTGTTGATCATAAGCATGTTCTTGTAAACGGTAAGTGTGTAAATATTCCATCTTACCTTGTAAAGGCAGGAGATGTTATAGAGATCAAAGAGAAGGCAAAATCATCTGCAAGATATAAGGAAGTTGTAGAGTCAACAGCCGGAAGAATTGTACCGGCTTGGATTGATGCAGATCTTGAAAATTTAAAAGGTACTGTAAAGAGCCTCCCTACAAGAGAAGAAATTGATGTTCCTGTAGACGAACTTCTTATCGTTGAGTTGTACTCTAAGTAATAGGAATCTTAACAGCTGATACTTATTTTCGTATCAGCTGATTTGCTAATAATAGAAATATTTATAGCTTTGAAGTATTAACCAAAGCTCACATTATGTGAGTTTTAGATATAGTTTATCTAAAAGGAGGGACATTCGTGTTTGATTTTGAAAAACCCAATATTGAGATTGCAGAAATTTCCGAGGATAAGAAGTTCGGCAGATTCATATGTGAACCACTGGAGAGAGGTTATGGAACAACTTTAGGTAATTCCCTAAGAAGAATCATGCTCTCATCCCTCCCTGGATCAGCTGTCAGTCAGGTTAAGATTGATGGCGTGTTGCATGAATTTTCTTCCATACCGGGAGTAAAAGAAGATGTGACAGAGATCATAATGAATGTAAAAAGCCTTGCAATCAAGAATACATCTATCGATGATGAGCCGAAGGTTGCTTATATAGATTTTGACGGTGAAGGAGTTATCACTGCAGAAGATATTCAATGTGATCCAAGTATAGAAATCATTAACAAAGACCAGGTTATTGCAACAGTTTCAGAAGGCAAGTTTTATATGGAACTTACAATAACAAACGGTAGAGGTTATGTGAGTTCAGATAAAAATAAAGGAGAGGATACTCCTATAGGTGTGATAGCTATTGACTCTATTTATACACCTGTAGAGAGAGTGAATCTTCTTGTAGAGAACACACGTGTAGGTCAGATGACAGACTTTGATAAGTTAACACTTGATGTTACTACAAACGGTACATTGGCACCTGACGAGGCGGTAAGTTTAGCTGCTAAAGTTTTGAGTGAGCACCTTAATCTATTTATAGATTTGTCTGATAACGCTAAACTATTGATGTAATGATAGAAAAAGAAGAGGATGACAAGGAAAAAGTTCTGGAGATGAATATAGATGAACTTGAACTGTCAGTTAGATCCTACAACTGTTTGAAGAGAGCAGGAATCAATACAGTTGAAGAATTGTGTTCACGTACCTCAGATGATATGATGAAAGTAAGAAATCTGGGTAGAAAATCATTAGAAGAAGTCCTTCAAAAGCTTGAAGAGCTTGGACTTCACCTTCGTGAGAGCGAAGAATCATAAAAAAGAATAAATAGACATATATAGTAAGTCCAATGTTTGCATATATATGTTTCCTATGGAGGAGAAAAAATGGCAAAGTATAGAAAACTTTCAAAGACATCAAGTCAGAGAAAAGCATTATTGAGAAACCAGGTTACAGCACTTTTACAGCATGGTAAGATTGTAACTACAGAAGCTAGAGCGAAAGAAATCAGAAAGATCGTTGAGCCACTTATAGCATTAGCTGTTAAGGAGAAGGATAACTTCGACCTTGTTAAGGTAAATGCAAAGGTTGCAAGAAAAGACGCTGACGGTAAGAGAGTAAAAGAAGTTGTAGACGGTAAGAAAGTTACTGTTTATGATGAAGTAGAGAAGGAGATCAAGAAAGACAGACCTTCAAGACTTCATGCAAGAAGCAAAATCAATGCAGTAGTTTATGTTCCTACAGAGTTACCTGCAAAGGCAGCCGGAAAGAAGAAGAATACAAAGTCAGTTGACCTTGCAAAGAAGCTTTTTGATGAGTACGGCCCAAAGTATGCAGATCGTAAGGGTGGATACACAAGAATAGTTAAGATCGGTCTTCGTAAGGGAGATGCGGCTATGGAAGTTTTACTTGAGTTAGTATAATTACCATCTTTGATATATAAAAATAGCAGTCTATGACTGCTATTTTTTGTGTGAAAATAAATTTGACTTTGATTGAGCTTACAGAATATTTATGATATAATTCGATAACTATGACAGGAGAGTCTTTTATGATTGAAAAAAAACTTAGAGGATATATTCTGCCTAATATCCTTGCTACAACAGGCACATCATGTTATGTATTGGCGGATACAGTTTTTATATCAATGGCGGAAGGTGCAAACGGTATAACAGGATTAAATCTTGTTTTACCGATATTTGCAATAACATTTGCTATAGGAGCTATGATCGGTATAGGCTCCGCAACAAAGTATACATTGTTAAAATCACTTGGTGATATAAAGAATGCGGATAAATATTTTTCAAATTCATTTTTCTGGAGCTTCCTACTTAGCTTACCGTTTTTAATTTTGGGTATATTTGTTCCGGATGTGGTGCTGAGAGTTTTCGGTGCGGATGAAGTAATAGTAAATGTAACTCACACATATGCACGTATTATTCTTTGCTTCTCGCCTTTTTTTATGTTGAACTTTACATTTACAGCCTTTGTGAGAAATGACAACTCACCGAGGATTGCTATGGCTGCAACACTCATAAGCGGAATTTTTAATATAATATTTGATTACATACTTATGTTCCCTGTAGGTATGGGTATGGCAGGTGCGGCACTTGCAACGGGAATATCACCTATAGTAAGTATGAGTATCTGTATGGTACATTTTTTGTCAAAAAAGAATAATGTGCGTTTTTGCTTTAATTTGCCTTCAGTAAAAAAATTGATTTTATCATGCAGTCTCGGTCTGGTGGCATTTGTAGGTGAGATTTCAAACGGAATAATAACCGTAGTATTTAACTTTATACTGCTCTCACTTGTAGGAAATATAGCTGTAGCGGCATATGGAGTTATAGCAAACTCCGCCCTGGTGGGAGTGGCGATGTTAAACGGTGTATCACAAGGATTACAGCCCGTGGCAAGTGAAACTTACGGTAAAGGTGAAAAGAAAGACTTAAAGAAAATTTACATGTACTCACTTTCTGTAGGTATGATTATAGCGGGAGTTTTGGTAGCTTTGGTAATGGCATTTGCTCCCAAAATAATAGACGCATTTAACAATGAAAATTCCGATATATTGGCAAACTATGCAATTCCCGGTATCAGAATTTATTTTATAGGATTTATACCTGCGGCATTCAATATTATTACGGCGGGATTTTACAGTGCTACAGGAAGAGGAAAAGAGTCCTCTCTTATAGCAATATCAAGAGGTATAGTGGCAATAATTGTATTTGCACTTATCTTACCGGGGATTTTTGGAATAACAGGAGTATGGAGCTCATTTTTTGCGGCGGAAATGTTTACTGTAATATTATGTATAATACTGATGAGAAAAAGTTTATAAAAAAAATTTGCAACAGCATGCAATAAAATGATATTCTCATGCATTAATATAGTGAAAGGATGATTATTAGATGCTTAATTTTGTGGCGGTCTTGGAGGAGGGATCAAAAGCTTCGTCGACGGTGGATGATAAACTTATAAAAGATATCGCAAAGGGAAGTATGGATGCTTTACATACTTTATATGAAAAAACTCATAAAAGTGTATATGCTTTTGCCCTTTCAATAACAAAGAATACTCATGATGCAGAGGATATTTTGCAGGATACTTTTTTGAAAATCTATCAAAAGGCAGCAGATTACACCTCATACGATAAACCGATGGCATGGATCTTTACAATAGCAAGAAATTTTGCACTTATGAAGATTCGTGAAGGAAAAAAAGAGGGTAGTTTAGAAGATGATAACGATTTGCCGGAAGAGGAGTTTTCCTTTGTGGAAAATCTTAGTGAGCGTATTATTCTAAAAACAACTATAAATAAGTTGGATGATAATGAAAGAACGATACTTTTGCTCCATGCGGTGGCAGGTCTGAAAAATCGTGAAATAGCAGAATTACTTGATATGTCAATAAACACTGTACTTTCAAAGTATAACAGAACTATCAGAAAGATGCAGAAATATTTGGAAGAGGAGGGCTTTTGATGAAAAGAGAAGATATCGAGAAGAAGCTCGACACTGCTGTATCGGGAATGATTCCCGAGGATATGTTTAAAAGAATTTCTGAAAATATCGTTTCTGTGGACGCAGAAAGGATTGAAAAAGGAATGAAGAAGAAATTTAATATATTCAGTAAGGGATTTGTAGGAGTGGCAGCCGCCGCTTGCGTACTGTTTGCAGTAGGAGTTGTAGGAGTTCCGTATTACGGTAATAATTATGTACCGGATTCACATGTAGATATTGATGTAAACCCGGGAGTTGAGATTGTAACAAACAAAAAGAACAAGGTTTTGGAAGTACATTCTACAAATCAGGACGGAGCCGCTGTAATTGACGGTATGAATCTTAATAATACCGAGCTTAAGGTTGCCGTTAATGCACTTATAGGTTCAATGGTTCAAAAGGGTTATATACAAAATGACAATACAGGTATTTTGGTAACCGTAAGAAATGACAATGAAGATAAGGCAAACAAAGTTAAGGCGGAAGTGTTAAATGATATAAATACTGCGCTTTCAACCAATTCCATACAGGCAACAGTTATAAATCAGACTGTAAAGAGTACTGTGGATGCAAAGAAGTTTGCGACAGAAAACAATACATCTATAGGAAAGGCGGTATTTGTACTTAATCTTGCCGCTAAAGACAGTTCTCTGGATGCAAAAGAACTTGCTAAGATGAAAGTAAGAGAGATTGCCAATCTGGTTGTACAAAAGGGTATAGATATCAGAGATATAGTTGATTATGATTCTGATGACAGCATTTGGGAAAATATAGCAGATGCTATTGAAGATATAGATGAGGATGCAAGAGAAAAAGGAATAGCTACAAGTGCTGCCGTAGAGAATAATACAGTATCCGCTACAACTGCCGCACAGCAGACACCGACACAGGCAGAGGTAACGGCTGCACCTGCTCCTACACAGGTGACAGAAACAGTTGCTCCGACACAGGCACCTGCTCCTACACAGCCACAGACGGAGGGTCCGACACAGGCAGCCCCACAACCTCAGAGTGCGGCACCAACACAGGCGGCGGCTTCAGGTATTTCAGCAGACAGAGCAAAGCAGATAGCACTTTCACATGCGGGTGTTAGCGGTGCAAGTTTTACAAAGGTAAAACTTGATACAGATGACGGCGTAAGAGTTTATGAGATTGAGTTTAAGGTTGGAAATGTAGAATATGAATACGATATTGATGCTTCAAGCGGTGCTATTATTTCAAGCAGCTCAGAGATTGATGATTAAGTGTATATTAAAAAGTTATAGTAAAATATAGTTATAAAAGTAACAATATGATATATATTGACAAACAACTAAAAAGGATTTACATTGTATACAGATGCTCCTAACAGGGAAGACGGGATCTTTATACTGTATCTGACTTGAAAGGTGGTTTGTGAATGTATAAGATTGTGCCAAGGCACATTTATTTTAGAACCCAAAGCCACCTAGGCCTTGGGTTTTTTTGATACAAAATCTATTATTTATAAAGGGGAAATATGGATAACAGAGTAGCATTGATGGCAATAATTGTGGAGAACAGAGATTCTGTAAAAGAGCTCAATGATTTATTGCACGAGTACGGAGATTATATTATCGGTAGAATGGGTATACCTTATCACAAAAGAGGTATAAGTGTGTTGTCGGTTGCTCTTGACGCACAAAATAATGTAATTTCAAGTCTGTCCGGTAAAGTCGGGAAATTACCGGGAGTAAGTATTAAAACCGCTTATTCAAATGTGGGTGATGCCAATGGCTAAAGATATATCACTGTATAAGACCGACTTTAAAAATACTGAATATGACAGACAATTGGAAATTGATAAAGCATTGCTCTGATAGAAAGATTAGAAAAAGAAAGAAGCCTTAGCCTTGAAGAATACAAATATCTTGTAGAGAACTTGAATGAAGAGGTATTTGACTATATCAGTAAAAAGGCAAGAAGTATAGGTGATGAAAATTATGGTAAAGATGTTTATCTCAGAGGTTTGATAGAGATAAGCAATATTTGTAAAAATGACTGTTATTATTGTGGAATAAGACATTCGAACACAAACTGTGATCGCTACAGGCTCACAGAGGAAGAAATACTCGAATGTGCGGATGAAGGATACAGGCTAGGTTATAGAACCTTTGTAATGCAGGGAGGTGAAGACGGAAAATTTGAACCGGATTATATATGTAGTATTGTAAAGAAAATCAAGGAAAAGTATAAGGATGTTGCAGTGACACTTTCTTTGGGAGAATATGAGAAAGAAGACTATCAGAAAATGTTTGATGCAGGTGCGGACAGATACCTTTTAAGACATGAGACTGCAGACAAAGAACATTATGAGAAACTTCACCCAAAATCAATGTCATTTGAACACAGAATGAACTGCCTTAAAGCTCTAAAAGATATAGGTTTTCAGGTAGGGTGCGGATTTATGGTGGGCTCACCGCATCAAAGTTCTTATACATTGGCTAAGGATCTGAAATTTATAGAAGAATTCGGACCGCAGATGTGTGGGATAGGGCCTTTTATACCGCATCATGATACAGCATTCAAGGATGAAAAAAGCGGAAGTATTCAAATGACTTTATTTTTAATAGCTATTCTTAGAATAATGAGACCGAATATGCTTATTCCGGCAACCACTTCTTTAAGTACATTGGACAATTTGGGAAGAGAGAAGGGTATACTTGCAGGTGCAAATGTGGTGATGCCGAATCTTTCACCGCTGAAAACAAGAAAAAAATATGAACTATATGACGGAAAGGTATGTACGGGAGATGAAGCCGCTCACTGCATCGGATGTATTACTAACAGAATCAACAATATAGGTTACGGAGTTGCAAAAGTAAGAGGAGATTATAAATGTTTAAATACGATGTAAAATCAAGGAACGCCGAAGAATTTATAAACCATGAAGAGATATTGGAGACATTAAAGTTTGCCGAGGAAAATAAAAATAACATTCCTTTGATAGAAGAATATCTTGAAAAAGCAAGACCGAAAAAAACGGAGAAAGGTATTATAGCAAAGGGGCTTACTCATAGAGAGGCATCGGTACTTCTCGCCTGTGAAGACAAGGAAGTCATAAAAAAGATATATGAACTTGCAGGAGAGATAAAGCAGACCTTCTATGGAAACAGAATAGTAATGTTTGCACCTCTCTATCTTTCAAACTACTGTGTAAACGGATGCGTATACTGTCCGTATCATGCAAAGAACAAGAATATAGCCAGAAAGAAACTTACGCAGGAAGAGATAAAAAATGAGGTAATTGCACTTCAGGATATGGGACATAAGAGACTTGCAATAGAATCCGGTGAAGACCCGATAAACAGCCCTATTGAGTATATACTTGAATCTATAAAGACAATCTACAGTATAAAGCATAAAAACGGAGCTATAAGAAGAGCAAATGTAAATATTGCGGCCACTACAGTGGAAAATTATAAAAAGCTTCATGAGGCCGGAATCGGAACATATATACTTTTCCAAGAGACATACAATAAGGAGTCCTATGAGAAACTTCACCCTACAGGACCTAAGCATAATTATATATACCATACAGAGGCTATGGATAGAGCTATGGAAGGTGGAATTGATGATGTAGGTCTTGGAGTACTCTTCGGACTGGAGTCATACAGATATGAGTTTGCAGGACTTTTGATGCATGGGGAACATTTGGAAGCGACATTCGGAGTAGGTCCTCATACTATAAGCGTACCAAGAATTAAAAGAGCCGATGATATAGATCCGGATACTTTTGACAACGGACTTGATGATGATACTTTTGAAAAGATTATTGCATGTATAAGAATAGCGGTTCCTTATACCGGAATGATTATCTCTACAAGAGAAAGTCAGGAAGTAAGAGAAAGAGCTTTAAAGGTGGGAATATCACAGATAAGCGGTGCTTCAAGGACTTCAGTAGGCGGATATACGGAGGAAATCAGACCTACAGATTCAGAGCAGTTTGACGTATCCGATCAAAGAACTTTGGATGAGGTGGTGGACTGGCTTATGGGAATGGGACATATACCTTCATTTTGTACCGCCTGCTACAGAGAAGGCAGAACAGGTGACAGATTTATGAGCCTTTGTAAGAGCGGACAGATTATAAACTGTTGTCATCCGAATGCTCTTATGACTCTCAGTGAATATATGACAGACTATGCATCCGATCAGACCAAAGAGCATGGAATGCAGATGATAAAATCAGAGATTGAAAAGGTAAGCAATCCGAAGGTGAAGGAAAGAGCAATTCAGTATATAAATGAAATTGAAACTACAAATGCAAGGGATTTCAGGTTCTGATATGAATAGTACACCGATGGGAGAGAGAGCGACTATTTGTCTTTTCGGTCGCTGTAATGTTGGAAAATCAAGCTTGATAAATGCTATAACCTCACAGGACATTGCAATAGTGTCCGATATAAGCGGAACTACTACAGATCCGGTAAAAAAGAGTATGGAGCTTTTGCCGTTCGGTCCGGTGGTACTTGTGGATACACCGGGACTTGACGATAAGAGCAGTCTTGGAAATTTAAGAGTGGAAAAGAGTCTGGAATATATAGACAGGGCCGACCTTATACTCTTTGTAGTGGATGCAGGAAGTGAGTTTAGTGATGATGAGCTTGAATTTTTAGAAAAGATAAAAGAAAAGAGATGTCTTGTTGTAGGAAATAAATGTGACTCTATAGCAGATGAAGAAAGAAAAGATAAAAAAATTGATATATATGTTTCCGCATTAAATAATATCAATATAGATAAGCTAAAAGATAAGATGTCTGAGGTTCTTAAAAAAGAAAAGAAGGAAAAGACCATACTCGGTGATATGATGAAGGAAGGTGATATTATAATGCTTGTAACACCTATAGATTCATCGGCACCAAAGGGCAGACTTATTTTACCGCAGCAGCAGGTAATAAGAGAAATTCTTGACAGGCATGGTATTGCAGTAGTGGTTCAGGTGAATGAGATAGAAGCGACACTTAAAAAATTTAGTGATATTGCCTTGGTGGTATGTGATTCTCAGGTGTTTAAAGAAGTGGATGAATTGATACCTCAAAACATAGCTCTTACTTCATTTTCAATAATATTTGCCAACTATAAGGGGGCTCTTTACAATCTTTATAATGCTGCAAAAATTATAGACACACTTAAAGAAGGAGATAAAATACTTATAAGTGAGGGTTGTACACATCACAGACAATGTGAAGACATAGGAAGTGTGAAAATACCGAGGCTGGTCAGAAAATTTACAGGTTTGCAGGATGAAGATGCGTTGAAGTTTGAACTTACAAGCGGAGGAGAGTTTCCAAAAGATCTGTCCGAATACAAGATAATAATTCATTGCGGTGCATGCATGTTAAATGAAAACCAGATGAAGGCCAGGATGAAGTATGCAAATGAAGCTACCATACCTATGACAAATTACGGTATATCAATAGCGTATATGAACGGCATACTTGAAAGAGCGATGAAGCCTCTTGAGGGTAAATTCTAGATAACAAAATGGGGCTTCGCCCGGATGATTCAATCATCTAAAGCGACAGCCCCGTTTTTTATCTTAAGCTAAGTAAAGAAAGTGATTCTTCATTTCTGAATTGAAGTGAAATCTCCGTAAGCTCATCGGGAGTTTCCTTCATATCTCTGCTCATCCAGAATATCAGATTATTGTAAATTCCACCTATAATATAAGAAAGCTCATATTGTTTTGAGAGTGGAAAATCTTTTGCAAGTTCACTGAACTGAAATCTCTTTGAAAGCACATCCAAAAGCAGGAATGAGAGATTAGCATAATGAATAATTAAAATTTCTTTTCTGTAATTAAAAAAAGCGGTATATATTGAATGTATATATAGTGTGAAATCAATGCTTGAAAGGTTTGTATAGCCGTCAAGCGATTCTTTTAAAACCATATCAAAAAAGAATGATATAATATCTTCCTTAGATTTAAAATGTCTGTAGTATGATGATCTGTCCACACCAGCTTTTTTGGCAATCTCACCTATTGAAATTTTAGTATAATCTTTCTCAAGCATAAGTTCCAACAGAGCACCGGCCATATAGCCCATCATCATTTCATGCGTGGTATCTTTTCGTCTCATATATTTCTCCATAACAAAATACAAATGAATTATAATATCAAAAAAAATAAAAGGCAATATATATCCTTTATTTTAGATATATATTGCCTTTAAAGAGGGATGTATAAATATTTATCAGTCTTCTTTTTTCTTTGTTGCGCTTGCAACTAAGCCCATAGCTACGAATGATCCTAAAAGCATCATTACGCTTCCTGTCATGTCTGAAACATCGGCAGTCTTAGGAACATTAAGTTTGCCTCTTGTGTTTTTTCTTGCCGAAGGACCTGTAGGTGAAGGTACTTTTGATGTATCGCCTGCTGTATTCTGAGCTGCAGGTGTTACACTTGGAGCTGCAGGTGTCTGGCTTGGAGTTGTAGCAGTGTAATTGTTGCTTGAAGAAGAACGTCTGCCTGAACCGCCGCCTGAACTTGAACCGCCTGAGCTTCTTTTTGAGTTTGAACCTGTAGCAACAATAGGATTAGATGGTGTTGCAGGCTTTATTGTAGCTGTAGAAGATGTTGCTCTCGGTACAGAAGGTGTAGTAACAGCAGGTACAGTAGTTGTAGTAGTTGTTGTTGTAACTCTGTCGATTATAAATATATACTGTGCATTTGAGTTCTTTGCTTTTCTTCTTACAAAGATTGCATCATTTGCACCAAGGTTTTGAACGCTTTTTCCTGCAGGAAGAGTAAGAGTAAAGTTACCTGAAGCGTCAGGAGTAGCAGTTGCATTTGAAAGAGATACTATATTTGAGCTTGCATTAAATATAGCGTTTGCATCGGCAGCTGTTATAGAACCTGAAACCCTTGGAGCAACAGTGTACTCATATGTATAGTCGCTTAAGCTCTGAGCAACTGTGTTAGAGTATAATGAGCCTCTTGTAACCTTTGCAGAAAGTGTAGTAGCACCTGCTGCAGGAATCTCAACACTTATCTGTGTATCATTATTTATGATTTTGTTTGCTGTAGCGTTAAATGTAGAAGTACCTACAGTTGAAGATACTTTAACACCCATCTGCTCTGAATTGTGGAAAAGTGTCTGCCAGTTTGCAGGGAGCTGGAAGCTGAATCTTGTCCAAGCGCCTGTGCTGCCTGTCCATGTAAGAGCAGGTGCGGTAACTATTGCAGATCCTGCATTATTAGTTATAGTAACAGAAGTTGAAGCTTTTACGGCATCACTGATTCCTGTTCCCTCAAGAGCTACAGTTACAGTGTTTCCTGAAATAGTTACAGCATCTGTGTTAGGAATTGCATGTCCTTGTGCTACTGCAGGATTTGATGCAAAACCTCCGGCAATAACATTTAATGTAGGGAATGCGGTTGCTGTAAACCCTGTTGCTAATGCTAATGAAAGTGCAAGTGCGATTGCTTTCTTGTTTAAATTTAATTTCATATTCTTATATCTCCTGTTCCTTTGAACTTTTTTACATGACGGTATTATACAATATTATTGAAAGGATATTTTAAAAAAGTATAAATTGCGTGATATAGGGTATAAACTGCGTAAAAGATTCAAATATTAAGTATTCTTTACATTTTTTGGTAATAATCTTATCTTTTTTTTATAACCGGATTGGGATATAATGAAATAAGTAGTGCAAATTTACTATTTTAACAATAGGGGGTCATTATGTCAAAAAATAAAAATGCTCTTGGGGTACTGATGTTGCTGCTTGCGGCCTTAATCTGGGGATCGGCCTTTTCAGCACAGAGTATAGGAGCAAGATATGTAAATGCCTATACATTCTTAGCAATAAGGAGTTGGATATCCTTTATTGCAATGATTCCTGTAGTTTATTTTTTTCAAAAAAATAAAAAAACAGTAAAAAAAGTAAATACTAAAAATATTTCATATAAAAAAAGACATTGATTATAGCTTCACTGTGCTCAGGATTCTTTCTTTTCATTGCAAGCGCTATGCAGCAAATCGGTATAAAAGAATCCAATGCTTCAAAAGCCGGATTTATTACAGCATTGTATGTAATTTTTGTTCCGATTATTTCAATTATATTTTTTAAGATGAAAGAAGGAATTAGACTTTGGATAAGTGTTGTATTAAGTGTAGTAGGATTATTTTTACTATGTATACATGACGGATTCAATTTAGAGTACGGAGATGCAATTCTTTTATTCTGCGCATTTTTATTTGCGCTGCAGATAATTACAGTCGCACATTTTGTAAAAAAAGTAGACGTTTTGGATTTATCTATATTTCAATTTTTGGTGGTGGCAATTTTTTCAAGCATAGTTATGATTGCTGTTGAAAAGCCGTCAGTAGATATGATAATTAAGGCAATGCCTGCACTCTTATTTGTGGGAATTTTCAGCGGTGCCTGCGGTTACACATTGCAAAATGTGGGACAACAATATGTAAGACCGAGTATTGCAAGCCTTTTGATGAGTCTTGAAAGTGTGTTCAGTGCAATATTTGCAGGGATAATATTGGGGGAAGTGCTTAGAAGTCGTGAGATGCTTGGGGCAATACTTATGTTTTCTGCTATAATTTTGGCACAGCTTCCTATTAGGAGTAGAGAATAATGGATATCTATGATTTGATAAAAGATGAGGAAAGAGTCTCTTTTATCGGAATGTGTAAGAATGCAGGAAAAACTACAGTTTTAAATGAAGTAATAAAAAAACTTCATGAAAATGAAGAAAGTATTCTGCTTACATCCATAGGAAGAGATGGCGAGGAGCTTGATCTGGTAACCAATACCAAAAAGCCGGAAATATATATTTATAAGGATGATTATATCGCAACGGCAAGAGATTTGATAAAGTACTGTGATATAACAAAAGAAATAGTAGAGAGCACCGGAATATATACTCCGATTGGAGAAATAATAATAATAAAAGCCCTCAGTGACGGCTTTGTACAAATAGCGGGTCCGTCTATTGCTACACAAATGGCAACAGTTTGTGAGAGCTTTAAAAAATACAGCAAGGGAAAGATCCTGATAGACGGAGCCTTGGAGCGAAAAAGTATTGCTACAGGGAAGGTAAGTAATGTGGCAATACTTTCAAGCGGTGCTTCATACAGTGTTGATATGGAAAAGACTGTCAGGGATACAATATATACATCCATGCTTTTTTCACTTCCGGAATATAAGCTTAATCTTCCGGATGATTTTAACAGAGAAAATTACAGTGATAAGTATTATATAATAGAAGGTAATACTATAAAAAAGAGTGATAAAAAGATTGAGCTTAGAGAAGTATGGGCAAAGGAAAGTGAAGTAGAGAGTATATTTGTAAACGGTGCGCTAAGCGATGCCATGATAAACTCTTTGTTATTATCCAATGCAAAACTTGACGGAAAGCGATTGGTATTTTTTGACGGTTCAAGAATTTTAATCAAATACGAAAATTTTGAAAAACTCAGACAAAGAGGCTTGGTATTTTCATGCATTGATACAATAAATATTGTTGCTATAACAATAAATCCTTTTTCAGCCTATGGACATCACTACGACAGTGAGAAATTTCTTGAATATATGCAAAAATGTACCGATTTACCGGTTATAAATATTGAAAGCAATTATAGGGGGTAGTATGGACTTTTGGCAAAGAGAAAATATCGGTTTTGAATATATAAAAAGCAAGATGCTGCCTGCAACACCTTTCGGAGCCGAGCTTATAAAAAACATATATCCTTTTGACAGGGACAAAAGAGATACTCTTAAAGAAGAACTTAAAAATCTGAATAATTTATATCAAAAATATGATAACGTAAAATCAGATGTTAATGCCATAAGAAGAATATTCATGCATATGAAGGATGTAAGAGGTTCTATTAAATTCGGCAGGGACAATACATTGTCGGATATAGAGCTTTTTGAAATAAAAACTCTTTTGATGCATATGGAAAAATTAAGACCTCTTATTGAAAGAGTATCAAAAGAAATAGGCTTAACAGGTTTTGATATGGAGCCTGTGAGTGATGCGGTGGATATACTTGATCCTGAGGGCAGAAGAATACCCACATTTGCAATATATGATGACTATTCCCCCGAGCTTAAGTTAATCAGAAAGAGAAAACGTGATATAGAAATCAAAATGCAGGAGAGCGATACAGCTTTTAAAGAGCTTAAGTATGAAAGACTTGCAGCCATTGTGGAAGAGGAAAAGGAAGAGAGAAAGATAAGAGAAGACCTCTCTGTAAAACTGCGACCTTATTTTGATAAAGCATTAAAAAATATAGATGTAATAGGCAGATTTGATTTACTTTTGGAAAAATACAGGGTGGCAAAGCTATATCCTTCATGTTTACCGGAAATCACTGAAGATGTACTTGTATTGGAAGAAACAATAAATCCTTTTATCTGTGATATATTGGAAGGAAAAGGACTTAAATTTACGCCTATAACTATAGATATGACAATAGGCACAACAGTGCTTACAGGTGCCAATATGGGTGGAAAGAGTGTTACATTAAAGACGGTGGCTCTGAATACATATCTTGCACTATGTGGCTTCTTTGTATATGCAAATCAGGCAAGTATTCCGGTGTTTGATGAAATAATAATGATATCCGAAGAGTCTCAGTCTGTAGATAAGGGCTTATCCAGTTTCGGAGCTCAGATAGTGGAACTTAAAAATTTGCTTAATGATATCGAAGGAAGATATATCTTTGCAATTTTAGACGAGTTTGCAAGAGGAACAAATCCTAAAGAAGGTGAGAGTATAGTAAGAGGGCTTGTAGCACTTTTAAATAAAAAAAGAGCAATAAGTCTTTTGGTAACACATTTTGATCATGTTGCCGAGCTTTCGGGAAGCCATTACCAGGTAAGGGGATTACAGGGAACTTCGGAAGATAAAATAGCAAAAGCGCTTCTTACAAAGTCAAGTGATGATGCAAAGATTACAGCAATAGCACAGTTTATGAACTACGGTATTTTTAAAGTAAAAAAACAGGCACAGCCTCCAAAAGAGGCACTTATGATTTGCAGACTTTTAGGATTGCAAGAAGAACTTATGGATATTTAGTTGAAATTAATTAGAAAGGGCGGGTTATGCCACTTACTGTTAGAGACATCATTGAGAATAACTTCTTTCCGGGAACGGAACTTTTAACCGGAAGGGAAAGTGCCGGAAATATAATCAGCTGGGTAAATGTTCAGGAAATTCTGGATTCTGTTGATATGGTAGGAAGCGGTGAACTTTTGATAACAACAGGATTTGATCTGGCGGATTATACAAGGTACTTTAATTTGATAAAGAGGCTGAAAGCAAAGGGTGTGGTAGGTCTTATGGTGCAGACCGGATATTATGTGGACAGCATACCGGTTTATATACTTGAGTCTGCCAGAAAATACAAATTTCCGGTGCTTGAATTGCCTGCAAGCTTTTCTTTTTCAGAAGTTTTAAAGACTTTGATAAGTGAGATAAACAGAGAGTCTGTGCTTGGAAACCAGAGCTATCTTGACTATAATTATTTTTATCCGAAAATAAAAAAGAAACTTAAAGAGAGCCTGTCCAGAGGAATAGGAAATGAAAGTGAAATTGCAATTTTAGCAATCTCCTCGGTAAATGCATATAATGAAGTGGGACCTGATATAACAGAAGCTTTTGAAAATATAAATTCTTTGGTGGTATTTAGCTGTGATACATATATTTGTCATTTTGAAAAGGGTGTACAGATGATATTTTGTATAGGTGTGGAGAGTTTGACAAAGCTAAAGGATTTATTGGCGGAAATACAGGTCGTACTTATAAAAATGTCAAATAAATAGGATTGAATCTCTTTGCTGCGGCAGATATGCTTACAGATAATAACAGTCCGGACATTGCAATGAAACATTGTATGGAAGCGCTTCAGACCTTGCACAGTGTCAGAGCTATAAGAGGTACATGCCTCTATGAGCATATGTCATTTTTAAAAAAATTATATTCAATTTACAGAACAAATACCCTGTATTCAAAAGAGAATAGGGTATTAAGATTATTAATTGATAAAGACAGGGAGTCGGACAGCAACTATATAAAGACCGTAAGATTTTACTTGGAGGAAAACGGAAATGTTACAAGAGCAGCAAAAAGACTTTTTATACATAGGCATACTCTTATAAACAGAATGGAGAGTATTAAAGATCTTACAGGTTTTAATTTTGATGATTATTATGAAAGGCTGGATTTATCTTTGGCCTTGATATTGAATGACTATTTTGATTAATATTTTTAAGAGAATAAAGATATAGATTACATAAGAAAATACATGTAGTCTATATCTTTTTTTGTGTAAATATACATTTTGTCCATTAACTTGTATTTTTTTATATACATTTAGTCAGTGATAAAAATGGTAAGTTTATTGTAATATATAGATACATTAAAAGGATAAGAAGATTTATCTACGTGAGGAGGAAAATATAATATGGTTAAATCAACAATTAGACTCCGTATGAGTGCTCATGATGCACATTATGGCGGTGAATTGGTAGACGGAGCAAGAATGTTGGGTTTATTCGGAGATGTGGCGACTGAGCTTTTGATTATCAATGATGGAGATGAGGGACTTTTTAAAGCTTATGACAGTGTAGAATTTTTGGCACCTGTTCATGCAGGAGATTTCATCGAAGCAACAGGTGAAATCGTTTCTGTAGGAAATACATCAAGAAAGATGGTATTTGAGGCAAGAAAAGTTATTACACCAAGAACAGATATCAATGATTCAGCATGTGATGTATTGGAAGAGCCTGTAGTGGTATGCAGAGCAAGTGGAACCTGCGTGGTATTAAAAGACAGACAAAGAAACAATAAATAGAGAATATACTATGGAAAAACTTATTATTACGGCATGTATATGTGGTGCAGAGGTTACAAAAGAGCAAATCCGAATGTACCTTATACAGTGGAAGAGATTGTAAGAGAAGCAAAGTCGGCTTATGATGCGGGAGCCGCTATTATACATCTTCATGTGAGAGAGGATGACGGTACACCTACACAGAGCGCAGACAGATTTAAAGAATGTATTGATGCTATAAAAAAAGAATTGCCTGATGTTATCATTCAACCTTCAACAGGTGGAGCGGTGGGTATGAGCAATGAAGAGAGACTCTCACCTACAATACTGCGCCCTGAGATGGCAACACTTGATTGCGGAACCTGCAACTTCGGAGGAGACGATATATTTGTAAATACCGAGAACACAATTATAGAATTTGCAAACAGAATGAATGAGCTTGGCATCAAACCTGAGGTTGAAGTATTCGACAAGGGAATGGTGGATATGGCAATACGTCTAAATAAAAAAGGTATTATAAAGTCACCTATGCATTTTGACTTTGTAATGGGTGTAAACGGCGGTATCTCAGGAACAGCGAGAGATTTAAACTTTATGGTAGAGAGTATACCTGCAGGCTCCACATGGACAGCGTCGGGAGTTGGCAGAGCGGAATTTCCTATGGTGACCATGGCAATACTTATGGGCGGTCATGCAAGAGTAGGATTTGAGGATAATGTATATCTCAGTAAAGGTGTTATGGCAAAGTCAAACGGTGAGCTGGTAGAAAAGGTCGTGAGACTGGCAAAAGAACTTGGCAGAGAGATAGCAACACCGGATGAAGCAAGAGAAATATTGGGTTTGAAATAAATAATGGAGGACTTATGTTAAAGGGAAATAAGTATGGTATTCACAGAGTTATTGAGCCACAGGGAGTTTTAACTCAGGCGGCAAAGAAGATAGACAATGATATGACAAAGAGATACTCAAATGAGATAATCTGCGATGTTATTTCATTAAATATCGACTCCGCATCATTTACACAGATTGAAGAAGCTTGTAATAAAGATGTTGAAAAAATCGGACAGATGATTCTTGATATAGTAAATGAAAGAGGAAAAATGCAAAACCCTGTAACCGGTTCAGGCGGAATGTTTATAGGAACGGTAAGCTATATCGGTGAAGAGCTTGATACAGATATTAAGGTTGGAGATAAGATTGCATCTTTAGTATCACTTTCAATGACACCTTTAAAGATTGAAAAGATAAAGGCTATTCATCCTGAAATCGACAGAGTGGATATTGAAGGACAGGCTGTATTATTTGAAAGTGCATTATATGCAAAGCTTCCGGAAGACCTTCCTGAGCCGCTTGCACTTGCAGCTTTGGATGTAGCCGGAGCACCGGCTCAGACAGCAAAACTTGTACAATCAGGACAGAGTGTACTGGTACTTGGAGGAGCAGGAAAGAGCGGAATGCTTGTTTGCTATGAGGCAATGAAGAGAGTAGGACCTACAGGTAAAGTAGTTGCTATGGACTACAGCAAAGAAGGCGTGGAAGAGCTAAAGAAGATGGGACTTTGCCATGAAGCATTCCAGGCAAGTGCCGCACTTCCTGTAGAAGTTCTTGATAAGGCTTTGGAGCTTAATGACGGAAGAGAATATGATGTTTCAATATGCTGCGTAAATGTAAATAACTGTGAGATGAGTGCAATCCTTCCTGTTCGTGACGGCGGATGTGTATACTTCTTCTCAATGGCTACAAGCTTTACAAAGGCTGCACTGGGAGCAGAGGGCGTAGGAAAAGATATTGATATGATCATAGGAAACGGATATACAAAGGGACATGATAAGATAACATTGCAGGAAATTCGTGAAAATCCGGCAATTAGAGAAGTATTTGAGAAAAAATACGTGTAATTTAGAGTAAGTAAGAGGGAAAAAAATATGAGAAATAGTAGAGAAAACGGTTTATTCGCAGACGTTCCCGATAATGAGTGGAATGATTGGAAATGGCAGCTTAGAAACAGAATAACAAAGGTGGAAAGTTTAAAAAAGTATATAAAGCTTACCGAAAAAGAAGAAGAAGGTGTGAAGAGATGCTTGGAAAACTTAAGAATGGCTATTACACCATACTATCTTTCACTCATCGATCTTGAAGATGAAAACGATCCGGTAAGAAAGCAGGCAATACCTACAGTATCGGAGCTTCATATAGCACAAGCGGACCTTGCGGATCCTTTACATGAGGATACAGATTCACCTGTTCACGGTCTTACACACAGATATCCTGACAGAGTTTTATTCCTTGTAACAGACCAGTGTTCAATGTATTGCAGACATTGTACAAGAAGAAGATTTGCAGGACAAAATGATACAAGCGTACCTACATCACAGGTGGATGCATGCCTTGATTATATAAGAAGACATCCTGAGGTAAGAGATGTACTGCTCTCAGGTGGTGATGCACTGCTTATAAGCGATGAAAAGCTTGAATACATTATATCGGAGCTTAGAAAAATAGAGCATGTTGAGATAGTAAGAATCGGTTCAAGAACACCTGTTGTTATGCCGCAAAGAATTACACCTGAACTTGTAAATATGCTAAAGAAGTATCATCCGATCTGGCTCAATACACATTTTAATCATCCAAGCGAGATTACAAAAGAGTCGGCTGAGGCTTGTGCAAGACTTGCGGATGCAGGTATTCCTCTGGGAAATCAGACAGTACTTTTGGCAGGTGTAAATGATTGTGTACATGTAATGGCTGATTTGGTTCATGAACTTGTAAAGATAAGAGTAAGACCTTATTACATTTATCAATGTGACCTTTCACAGGGACTTGAGCATTTCAGAACACCGGTATCAAAGGGTATAGAGATTATAGAAGGACTTAGAGGTCATACTTCAGGATATTGCGTTCCTACATTTGTAGTTGATGCACCGGGAGGTGGCGGAAAGACACCTGTTATGCCGAATTATGTTATTTCACAAAGTCCGGGCAAAGTTATACTTAGAAACTATGAGGGTGTTATCACCACATATACAGAGCCTGAGCACTATGAAAATCATTGCAATTGTGATATTTGCAAGGGCAAGAGAGAAAAGCAGTTAGGCGGAGTGGCAGGACTTGAGCAAGGAAATGCTATGACAATTGAGCCGGCTGATTTAGCAAGATTTAGAAGATCACATGAGAAAAAATAGGAGATAAAAACATGAGTAAACTTGGACTTGATCAAAGTTTAATCTCTAAAGCCAGAAACAGTGCAAGAAATGTTGCGCTGGATGTCCAAGCCTTTATTGATGATCATACTACAGTAGCTGTAGAGAGAACGGTATGCAGACTTTTGGGGATTGACGGAGTAAACAGTGTGGAAGTGCCATTACCTAATGTGGTGGTTGATCACCTTGTGGAAAACAAACTTCTTCCGATGGGTGCGGCATTTATGCTTGGAAACGCAATGCTTGAATTATCACTTTCACCACTTGAAATAGCAGAGGGTATTGATAAGGGTGAAATAGATTTATCAAACTTAAGATTCATTCATCTAAAGAGATAGAAGAGGCAATTGCACCGGTAGCAAAGGCTATGGTGGAAAGAATTCAAAAAAATGTCGACAAGAGAAATGAATACCTGGGTAAATACGGAGATAAAGAAGGACCTTATATATATCTTATAGTTGCAACAGGAAATATATATGAGGATATAACACAGGCGGTGGCTGCGGCAAAGCAGGGAGCAGACATAATTGCCGTTATAAGAACTACAGGCCAGAGCCTTCTTGACTATGTTCCATATGGTGCTACAACCGAGGGATTCGGTGGAACATATGCGACACAGGAAAACTTCAAGCTTATGAGAAAAGCTTTGGATGAAGTCGGTGAAAAAGAAAACAGATATATCAGACTTTGCAATTACTGTTCAGGACTATGTATGCCTGAAATAGCCGCAATGGGTGCAATGGAAAGACTTGATGTAATGCTTAATGATGCACTCTACGGAATTCTTTTCAGAGACATAAATATGCAAAGAACTCTGGTTGACCAGTATTTTTCAAGAATAATAAACGGATTTGCAGGAGTTATAATAAATACCGGTGAGGACAACTACCTTACTACAGCAGATGCTATAGAAGAAGCGCATACAGTACTTGCATCACAGTTTTTAAATGAGCAGTTTGCTATAGAAGCAGGTCTCCCACCTGCACAACAGGGGCTTGGTCATGCTTTTGAGATATCACCTGATGTTGAAAACGGATTCTTATTTGAGCTGGCACAGGCACAGATGGCAAGAGAGATCTTCCCTAAGGCACCGCTAAAATACATGCCTCCTACAAAGTTTATGACAGGAAATATTTTCCGTGGTCATGTACAGGATGCACTCTTTAATATGGTAACCATACTTACAAGTCAAAAGATACATCTTCTCGGAATGATGACAGAGGCTATACATACACCGCTTATGTCAGACAGAGCACTTGCAATAGAGAATGCACAGTATATCTTCAGAACAATGAAGGACTTTGGAGATGAGATAGAGTTTAAAGAGGACGGTATTATAAGAAACAGAGCAAATGAAGTTTTAAATAAGGCGGCAGCACTGCTCTCGGAGATAGAAACAAACGGACTGTTTGCTACACTTGAAAAGGGAACCTTTGCAGATATAAAGAGACCTTTTAACGGAGGCAAGGGACTGGACGGAGTCGTTGTTAAAGATAATGTATACTTCAACCCATTCATTCCTCTTATGAAAAAGGAGGTGAAAGATGAGTAGCGGTTTATATAATCTTAATAAAGCCGATTTTGATAAGACTCTGGACCTTACAAAGCTTAAAGCCTATGGAGATACCATGAATGACGGCAAGGTTCAGGTCAGTTTCACACTTCCTGTCAAGAACGATGAGAGAGGTGAAGAGGCTGCAAGAATACTTGCAAAGAAAATGGGACTTTCAGATGTGAATATCGCACACAGAATGTCACTTGATGCAGAGTTTACATTTTACGTGCTTTATGGTAGTCTGGTACATAGTGTCGATTATACAAATATTCATGTACAAACTGTCGAAGAGGAGACAATGGGCATGGAGGAAGTTAATGAATTTATCAAAGAAAACTTCCACAGAAAGATAGTAGTGGTAGGAGCTTCTACCGGTACTGATGCTCATACTGTAGGCATAGATGCTATAATGAACAGAAAAGGATTTGCCGGACATTACGGACTTGAGAGATATGAGATGATTGAAGCTTATAACCTCGGTTCACAGGTGGCAAATGAAGATTTCATAGAGAAGGCAAAAGAGTTAAAGGCAGATGTACTTCTGGTGTCACAGACAGTTACACAAAAAGATATTCATATAAAGAATCTTACAAATCTTGTGGAACTTTTGGAAGCTGATGAGCTTAGAGATAAATATGTGCTTATCTGCGGAGGTGCAAGAATCACACATGAGCTTGCTAAAGAGCTTGGTTATGATGCAGGATTTGGAACCGGTAAGTTTGCGGATGATGTAGCTACATTTGCAGTTACAGAGATGTTAAGAAGAGGCTTAGGTAAGTAAAGGAGATATTATGACAGGACTTATTCATGTATACGAAGGCGACGGTAAAGGAAAAACCACTGCAGCGGTAGGATTGGCAGTAAGATGTGCAGGTAGTGGCAGAAAAGTCCTGTTTTCGCAGTTTTTAAAAAGTGATACTTCAAACGAACTTAAAGTTTTGAAAAATATAGAAAACATTGAATTGTATACAAAGAAAAACAGTTTCGGTTTTACATTCAATATGACTGATGAAGAAAAAGTTCTGGCAAAAGAATTTTTCACCAATCATCTAAAAGAAATTATTCATCTGGCTATCGAGAAGGAAGTGGATCTGGTAGTAATGGATGAGGTAATAGATGCTTATAATCTTAATATGGTGGAGCATGATGTACTGACAGATTTTTTGAAATCCCGCCCCAAAAATCTGGAAGTGGTTATGACCGGAAGAAATCCTAAAGATGAGATAGTAGAACTTGCTGATTATCTGACACACTTTCAAAAGGTTAAGCATCCGTTTGACAAGGGTATAAGAGCCCGTGTCGGAATAGAAATGTAAAAGAGAGGAAAAGGTATGAATAGTGGTAAAGACACTTATAATCCCGGATTTTTTAGAAATAAAAAATCATACTTGCTATGTTTAGCAATCTTAATTTTAGTTATGTGTCCGATGATAGTGTATGGAGCTGAAGCTGAAGCACCGAAGCCTGCGCTGTATGCAACATTTTGGTCACTTGTACCACCACTTATAGCTATTGTACTTGCTCTTATCAGTAAGGAAGTATATAGCTCACTTGCAATCGGAGTTATCTTCGGTGGACTTTTGGCATCAGGATTTAACTTTGAAGGAACAATGAAGACCATTTTTGAAAACGGATTTGTTTCAGTTTTATCCAGTGCTTACAATGTAGGTATTTTGATTTTCCTTGTTATTTTGGGAATGGTTGTTGCCCTTATGAATAAGACCGGTGGCTCAGATGCCTTCGGTAAATGGGCATCAAAGAGAATTAAGACCAGAGTAGGAGCTCAGCTTACATCCATCCTTCTCGGTTGTCTTATCTTTATCGATGACTACTTCAACTGTCTTACAGTTGGTAGTGTTATGAGACCTGTTACAGATAAGCATCAGGTTTCAAGAGCAAAGTTAGCATATTTGATAGATGCTACGGCAGCTCCTGTATGTATTATTTCACCAATTTCATCCTGGGCTGCAGCAGTTACGGGATTCGTTGACGGTGAAGACGGATTTACACTTTTTGTAAAGGCAATCCCATTTAACTACTATGCACTTCTTACAATCGTAATGATGCTTGTTATTACAATATGGAAGTTTGACTTCGGTCCTATGAAGCTTCATGAAGAGAATGCAAAGAAGGGTGATCTCTTTACAACCGGAGAAGAGAAGTTTGAGGACCTTGACAGAGGAGAGCATAAAGACGGTAAGCTTATAGATATGCTTTTCCCAATCGTTTCACTCATTATTTGCTGCGTTATCGGAATGCTTTATACAGGTGGAATATTCAGTGGTGCAGGCATCGTTGAAGCTTTCTCAAACTGCGATGCTTCTGTAGGACTTTCAATGGGTAGCTTTGTAGCACTTATTATCACACTGGCATTCTATATAGTAAGAAGATCACTTAAGTTTACAGAGTGTATGGATTGCTTACCTGCAGGATTTAAGGCAATGGTACCTGCAATTCTTATCCTTACATTTGCATGGTCATTAAAGTCTATCACAGATGTACTTGGAGCAAAGGAATTTGTTGCTACAATGATGGAGCACTCAGCTAACGGTATGCAATTACTCCTTCCGGCAATCATATTCGTAGTAGCAGTTTGTCTGGCTTTCTCAACAGGAACATCATGGGGAACATTCGGTATCCTTATACCTATAGTTGTTGCTGTATTTGCAGGAAAAGATTCACAGATGATGATAATCTCCATCTCAGCATGTATGGCAGGTGCTGTTTGTGGTGACCACTGCTCACCTATATCAGATACTACCATCATGGCGAGTGCAGGTGCACAGTCAAATCATATCAACCATGTAAATACACAGTTACCATACGCAATGTTGGTTGCAGCTGTATCATTTGTAAGTTATATAATCGCAGCTTTTGTAAAGAACGCAGTTTTATCACTTATAATAGCAATAGTATTGATGGTTGCAGTACTCTTTGTTATAAAGAAAGTTACATATAAAGAAGACTCAGTAAATGCTGCTTAATTAATACGAAGGTACTCCCGGACAAAAGTCCGGGAGTGTTTTTGGTTGAAGTATATCATTGCTGATGAGGTTTAAACAAATTTAAAAAAATTCGATTTTTTTAAAAATTATATTAAAAATGAAATTAGATTGACATGAAAAAAACATTCATGTATATAATCACAATGTAAATATTTAAGAACGGAATAGAAAGTCCTTTGTATAGAAGATGTAAATAATTGTGAAATGATGGACAATACAAAGATTCAAAGTACATAATTGTATTCTATAGTTTGAAAAAAACTATTAGAAAAATATTTTTTTAGTTTTAACTGTTTCTGTTTTATCAGTCTTGGGTATATGGCTTAATAGAGTCAATAGTTGAGATATAGTTATGAGAATTCAGTAAACAGGATAGAACTGAGAGGAGTATTTATGAAGAAACTATTTTTATTAACAGCTGCTTTTTCAGTGATTATGAGCTTTAATGCATTTGCTTTTACGTCAAGCAATCCTGATGTCACAATAAAGAGCGGAGATACGGGAAGGACTTACACTTGGACCTCACCGCTCGGAACAGAGATAACCATGCCGGTTATTACAAAAGATGCTGTTTTAAGCATGAATAAAGGTGACTCACAGTATATGCAGGCATATTTCTATGATCCTTCAGGGGCAATTAATAAAGAAAATAATATTGTTATGTTTAACTACAAAAATTCAGCTTTTGCAGCTCCTACATTGATTATGGAAAGAGCAACAGAGTATTCACCGCTTACAATAAGCAGTTATAATTCCGGTGATCCGGTGTTAAGTGGAAGAACACATAAAGCGTATACCGGGCAGAATGTTATAATATCTTTTTCCAAGAATTCAGGTAGTAACTTTGCACTCCCATATGATTTGAGGGAAGCTACTTCAATGAAAAAAATGCAAATAGAGTAGGTTACTTTTATGTGGATATGGGTTCATCTTCAAATACATCATCTCAGGGTTGGGAAAACACTGATAGAGGATGGAAGTATAAAGAGTCTAACGGAAGCTATGTAACCAATACATGGAAACAGGTTGACGGTATATGGTACTTCTTTGACGGAGAAGGACATATTGCTACAAGCTGGAGACAAATAGACGGAGCATGGTACTTCTTTAATTCAAGCGGAGCAATGCTTACAGGTTGGGTACAGTCAGGAAATGACTGGTATTACATGAATCCTTCAGGTGCTATGGCTACAGGCTGGGTACAGTCAGGAAACGATTGGTACTATATGAGCCCATCAGGAGCAATGCTAAGCAATACCACTACCGCAGACGGCTATAGACTTGATGCTTCAGGAAGATGGGTAAAATAATTCGATACTTTATATCGAGGTGAAATATAAAATTATCGGGAGCAGGAGAAGGAAAGCTTCTCCTGCTCTTTTAATATAATTGGGAGGAAGCCGTTTAGGCGAAAGTTGAAAAATGAAAAATGTAAAAAGAATGGTGCTTATTGGTGTATTGGCTACAGCAAGTATTATCGGAAGCGGATGTGGTAAGTCTGATACAAGTACAGGAAGTACTGCAACCGGTGAAACTACTGCAAAAGAAAGTAAGGTAGAAGAAACCACACAAAAACCTGCCAAGAAAAATGAGTTTGAATATGGTGTAACACTTGGGACTATAGGTGGAATGGATCTTATGGCAGACCTTGAGTTTCCTAAGGCGGGTTATTTTAAAACAAATGAGCTTGTATTAGGATTTGAGGAGAATAAAGGTGAACTTGCTTCTTGTTTTTATCAACGTGAATGTACATCTAAAAGAGCGGCAGAAGAAACTTGGCATGTAGAATACAGTGAGGACTTAGAAAAAATACCTAGTTCGATGAAGGGGTTGAAGACTTTATGGGATGACTTTGTAGCTGATGGAAGAATGTACAAAATGTATTCTGAGCAACAGTATGAAGTGATTGTAGATAGTACTGAAAAGGTTACTTATAACGGTGTAGACTTTATAAAAGAGGAGGGACATATAGATGTAACAAGAAAAGATCCCTCCAATACATATGAACCTGAGTTGGTTAGGGGCAAATATATAGCATATTATTACTTCAGTCCTAGGGTGCAGGTTCAAATCCTGCCGATGATAACCAAGGCTATGGAATGGGAATGGCAATATGGGGTGTAAGACCTGTAGATATGTCGGATGAAGCTGAAGCAAAGACTATGGAAGAAAATTACGAAAAACTGAAAAAATCAACAACAGCTTCTATGGAGACATTGATAAGCTTAGATGACTACTGGAAGATTGATAAAAAATTCTATTAAAATATTCCGGATAAATAGTTTTGATTTAAGCGATTTCACTTATCATAGAATAAAATAAAAATATCCTGACAAGTACAAGGCATTTAGCTTTGGAGATTTGTCAGGATATTTTTTTCTATATCATATTCCATAATCTTTTCGAATTTCTGTAAAGACTTCATTTATATTTTCGTTCGACCGGCTTGCATATCCGCATAACCATTTTCCAATTCATCATTAAATTTAGATTCTTTCAAATTTTCCTCATAACTTTTACCCGCATCAAGTCCGAAAGCTTTAAATACTTTTCTTTTGAGTTCTATATGATCGGGATTTTTTAAATCAGGTATATTCTTCTTATTGTATTTCTCCCAAAAAGGAGAATTGGATTTTGCTTTGATACATTCGTTTAATTTATAGGTATCTATTACAAAACCTATACCTTCTCTTCTGAGAGTCTGAGGACCTATGTTTAATTCTTTGATAAGCTTCAGATAATCGGATAGCGGAATTTCTTTATAAATAAGACCATACTGCAGGTATGCAATATCGGGATCTGTAGCACTTATACTTTCGCTGACTGAAATAAACATATCATTTTCTTCCGGTCTCAAAGGTAAATTCCCTAAAATAACGGCTTCACCATAGTAAAAAATATTATCCATAACAGCCTGTGAAGGTAGAGCCGGACATTTTGATAATTCTATTAAATCAATATTTTTAGTATCACTTATCTTATGATAGACTTTGATTATTAAGGGCTTTCCCATAAGATGGGCTAATCCGTAATTCTTATTCCTTTTAAAAAAATTTTCATCTTTGCGCAGTTTGGCGACATCAAGTAAAATTCTTCCAAATCCCCATTCTCTTCTGGGAGCTTAAAAGCAAAGAAATCCCCTTCTTTGAATTTACAATGTTTTCTCTTGGTGCTTTTAAATTCTTCTATTTCCTTTAAATCATCTTCAGTAGTTTCTTCTATCCATTTATTCAGCCATTTCTTTAAGTTATCAATTGTTATATTCTTATTTTCAGGAAAGCTTTCAGAATAATAAGTCCTTTGTGTAGTATAGTTTGCAATGATTACCTGATTTGTAGAAAATGTAAAATAAGTTCCATAGGGTGAAAAAGATTGAACTGCGGTATAATTAAACTTTTTAATTTTACCTCTTTTAGTCTTTGGAAGTATCATTGTACGGTTTTCTGTTGTTTTTCATTTAATTCAGATTCATGATAATAGTTTTCACTGACTGTTATCTCTTTTTAATATTATCACCTTCAAAAATAGTGATAAATATTGTCATCAAATTTTACAAGTTCCCAGTGCTCTTCTACAGGAATAAGTCCAAGATATTTTTCTTTGTTCATTGTTGAGTTCAAATATTAAATTCATTTTAACCTCCGTGTTTATGTTTATTATAGCATATTAATAGATTGTAGAATGGAAGATGTAAAAAAATTAAAAATATTTAAGCAACTGTCAAATAAGTTTATGATTATATAATGTTTGGTAAATGTTGATTTAATAATTCAATACCCTAGTATACAAATATATATACATATAGGTATATACAGTCTTACGTATTTATTTTTTTGAAACAAAAAGAAATTAATCGTATTAATAGAAAAATATTATATGCATTTATAGGGAAAAACAGTAATCATATACCACATAATAGTTGTTAAGAAAAAGCAATGTTAGCAGATTGTCAGAGTATTTTTTTATACAATATTAATGAAAATAAGTTTCAAAAAAATATTTGTAAAAAAATTATAATGTAATATTGACAGTAAAAAGGTTGGGTGTATATAATCGGCGTATAATGTTTGTCGTAATAAGTGGTGGCAAATGTGTTTTGTTAGTATAGAAGTATATAGTGTATTTAAAGGAGTGCAGTATGAATGATTTAGAACGCAAGGATTTTTTATATCAGGCAAGAGAATACATATCTAAATATTTCGATTTAAGTAGGTTAAAGGACGAAGAGCTTTATTCAAAGATAGAAAAGCTGGTCAATGAGCAATTAGGTGATATCTATATTTCAATTCAGGAAAGAGTAAATCTGACAGATGAACTTTATTCATCAATAAGGGGTTTGGGGCTACTTGATATGATCATAAAGGATGATGACATCACAGAGGTTATGATAAACGGTACGGATGAGATTTTTATTGAGAGACAGGGAAAGCTTGAGAGACTCAATCAAAGCTTTGAAAGTCAAAGAAAACTGGAAGATATCATACAACGTATTGTAGGAAGAGCCGGTAGAGAGGTAAATCAATCCAATCCTATTGTTGATACAAGATTACCTGACGGATCAAGAGTAAGCGTGGTTTTACCTCCGGTTGCATTAAAAGGGCCTACTTTAACCATTCGTAAATTTTCAAAGACTCCTATGACGGTGGAGCAACTCATAAAATATAAATCCATTACACCACAAATAGCCGCTGTTTTGGAAACATTGGTAAAAGCAAAATACAATATATTTATAAGCGGGGGAACGGGAAGCGGTAAAACGACCTTTTTAAATGCACTGTCAAATTATATACCGAAGACCGAAAGAGTAATCACAATAGAAGACTCTGCCGAACTTCAGATTGTAGGTATTGATAATTTGGTAAAACTGGAGACCAGAAACTCAAACTCTTCCGGAAAGGGAATGATCACTATCAGAGATCTGATAAAGACTTCGCTCCGTATGAGACCTGAGAGAATAATAGTCGGAGAGGTAAGAGGTGCTGAGACACTTGATATGTTACAGGCGATGAACACAGGTCATGACGGTTCGCTTTCCACAGGACATGCCAATTCTACAAGAGATATGCTTAGCAGAATGGAGACTATGGTACTTATGGGGGCAGAAGGTTTGCCACTTGAAGCTATAAGACAGCAGATATCTTCAGCTGTAGATATAATTATTCATCTTTCAAGACTTAGGGATCATAGTAGAAAGACTATGGAGATATCTGAGGTTATGGGATTAAAAGACGGTGAGATAGAATTAAACCCACTGTATGTATTTGAGGAGAGTGAAGAAAGCACTATGGATAAGGTGGTAGGTGAACTTAAGAGGACAAAGAATCCTTTAAAGAATACATTTAAACTAAGGCTCATGGGATATAAAGGAGATATTTAATGTTTAAAAAAATATTTAAGGGTAAGACTAAGACTTACGTTGAAAACCACGGTCTTATGGGAAATGCCGATGACTACCATGTATATCACATGAGATTGGTAGATTATCTTGTGGGATTTGCACTTGGATTTGCACTTGGATTTGTAGTAATGATGGTATTCTTTAGAATATTTACGGTTTCTGCAATTGCCGGAATTATCTGTGGTATACCTGCGATACGTCTTTATCAAAAGTACAGAAAAGAAAAAAGACAAAGGGATTTGCTTATCGAGTTCAGAGATTTGCTTGAGGCACTTACGACCTCTTATTCTTCCGGAAAGAATACTATGGAGGCATTTGCCGAAAGCTATCAGGATTTACTAAGTTTATACGGTGAAAAATCTGATATCGTAAATGAAACCAGAATAATCATAGCAGGAATGACAAATAATATAATTATTGAGGATTTACTGAAGGATTTTGCAGACAGATGCGGACTTGATGATGTTGAAAGCTTTGCGACTACTTTGAGTCGGGACTCAGACAGGGTGGAGATATCAAGCAGGTCGTATGGGACAGCAGAAAGATAATCAATGACAAGATAGAAATAGAGATGGAAATAAAGACTATGCTCACAGAGAAAGAAAATGAGCTGAATATTATGATGGTAATGCCTATCATAATAATGATAGCACTTAGCGGAATGGGAAGTATGTCGGCAGTAGCTAATACGTCTTTCACGGTGATAGTAAAAATAGTTGCAATAGGGCTGTTTGTAGCAGCCTATATGATGGGAAGAAAGATAGTAAATATAAGGATGTAAAAATATGATACTTATGATATTGGCAACAATATTTGCATTGTTTGTACTATATTTGCATTTCAGATTCAATAAAAAATTTGATGATGTATTATCGGGTATACCGGATGGGGAATATCCGATGTCGGATATATATTATATAGGATTTGGATTTATGGAGCTGATACATTTTGATATGAACAGCAAAAATGCACGAGGAAAGATTAAGCTCATTTCGGAAATATATGGAAAACAGTATGGACCGTATTATTTTTATATACTGCGAGGCGGACAAATCACATTTGGAATAGTACTGACACTACTTATGTTTATGATAACGGGAGTAAGTGGAAATTTCAAATTGCTGATTGTGGGAATAGTTGTAAGTGCTATGATGATATGGTATCTGGATGAACTTTTGAATGATAAAATAAATTCAAGAAGAGATGAACTTTTAAGAGATTATCCGGGTATGTTATCAAAACTTACACTACTTGTAAATGCCGGTGTGCCTATAAGAGAGGCATGGACAAAGGTTGCAGCTACGAATGACGGAATTTTGTACCAAGAAATGAAAAATACGGCTATGGAGCTAAGTAACGGTATTCAAGAGGTGGAAGCTTATAAGGCTTTTGGAGAGAGATGTTCTATAAAGTCTCTTAGAAAGTTTTCTACAATGATGATACAGAACCTTCAAAAGGGTAGTAGTGATGTTGTGGTTTTTCTCAGAGATATGAGTAATGAAGCATGGGAAGAGAAAAAGCATGAAGTAAAAAGAAAGGGTGAAAAGGCAAGCAGTAAACTTATAATGCCTATAGGTCTTATATTTTTGGGAGTGTTGATTCTGATAATTGTACCTATGTTTAGTAGCCTTAGATTTTGATGTTGAAGCTGAAGTCGACTAAAGCTTTTACATAAATATTTTAAAAAGTTTCAAAGAGAGGAGAAACAAAATGGAAAAAATGTTTGAACTTATTGACCTGTTCTTTATATCACAGGCAATGAAAATTCAGGGTGCTTTTGATGCTTTCAAGGAAGAGGAGCGCGGAGCATCTGATATGGTTGCGGTTATGGTACTTATAGTTATTATAATTGCAGTAGCTATTTATTCAAGAGCAAGCTTGAGGCTATAGTTACTCAAATATTTACTAAACTCAGTGAATTCGTTGGTTCTTAATATGTTGGTATAAGGAGGAGATATGCGAGGCGAAAATAATCGTGGTACATTGATGGTAGAAGCGGCATTAATATATCCATTATTCATATTTACAATAATTGCAATGCTGGTATTGGGGCTTTTGAAGTTGGAGCAGACTCTGGTACAGTTTGCTACTACAAAGATTGCTTCACAGGCGGCAAGAGAAGCTGCATATCCCGGTTACGAAAAATATCTTGCACCTGCCAGCAGCGGGATAGATATAGATGTTATGGGTTTTCCGGGAACAGACGGCGTTGACAGTTATTATAAAGAGAGAGAACTTTATGCAGGTTTTTTCAGGAGTAAGGATGAAGTTGGAAACGGTTTTGAGGAAAAACTGAATGCACTTTTACTTAAGTATACTATGGTTAGCGGTTTGACCGTAGATTCCGACATAGAGATTACCGGGAATAATAACACCTACAGTGAAGGCCAATATCAAATACGGTATCAGATTACCTGACGGATTGGGAAAGGCACTCAAGCATATAGGTGCTCCGGCAAATCTTGAACTTCAGGAATCAAGCTACGCATTCTCCTCCAATGCAACAGAATTTGTTAGAGACATCGACCTGGGGGCTGACCTTATAGACTTTCTTTTGGAGAAATTTAATCTGAAAGAAAGGGTCGATGTCTATGTAAATAAACTAAAGACATTAAGAGATAAACTGGGCGGAACAGGCAGGTGACAATATGAAAATCTTTTATAACAAACACGGCTCACTAACCGTATTTATGTCACTTATTTTAACAGCAGTTATAATATTTACTACTGTTTTAATAGATGGCGGCAGAATAATACTTGCCAGAAATGTAGTGTCGGGTGCAGGAGATATGGCACTTAATGCAGGGTTGACATATTATAATTCTGTACTTCAGGATACATATGGACTTTTTGCGATTTCTAAGGATATGGATGAGTTAAAGAAAAATCTGGAAGTATACTTTGAAGCTACATTAAAAAGCAGCGGCCTGCATGACCAAGGCTTAGTGAAAGAACTTGTTGATATAGCATTATCAGGAAGTAATGGAGATGAAATCTCAGATATTATGAAAATGAAACTTGCCGATGGAGGCTTTGAAGTAAGTCAAGCGGCAGGTGCAAATCTTTCCAATGCAAATATATTAAGGGCACAGGTGCTTGATTATATGAAATTTAGAGCACCGGCGGTTATAGGGTATGGATTCTTAGAAAAGATGAATATTCTAAAATCATTGCCGGCTCAACAAAAGGCATTGGAAGATAAAAAGGATTACGAAAAAAAGCTAAAGGATATTCAGAATCTGTGTCTAGAAATATATAAGCTTTCCAGGGAATACGAGGATTATCTTATAGAACCTGATCCTGAGACAGGGACATGGAAGTTTAAAGCTCCGCTTGGAATCAGGGAAGATATATATATCGATGGTGACAATAACTTTATGCATGCCACAAGAGATGCAATAGCATATGTTCAGGTGGAAAAGCTTAAGGAACTTGGGACAGATAAGTACTGGCGTTATGATGATGGAAATGATGATGAACGTCTCGGAGACAGTTTGGAGTCATCTAAACAATATTTTGCAAGTGATATTGCTCAATTGAGTGCAGATTTCTATGCGGTCTATAGTCCGCTTTCACATAATGAAAAACATCGCGCTCGTATACGGGATGAATCTTCTTTAGAGTATAATAGATTTAAAGATTATGTAACATATTATAAAAAATACGATGAGGAGAAAGAAAAATTCCATCGTGTTAATAAAAATTACAGGTTGCGTGAAAAAAAACATGTAGAACTCATGGAAAAATTTCAAACACAACTTGACGAATTAGACGAAGATGATGACGCGTCTTCTATATTAGCTGATAGAGCCAGAGAAGTTGACGAATGGACAAAACTGTATAAATGGTATTGGGAGGTTTTTGTCGGTAATTGGAGTGCAAATGGTGTAAAAGAGGCAATTCCGGCAGAGTATGGAACTGTAACAGCATATCAAGCAGGTCCTGTTCCTTTTGGACCGAATTACAATGTAAATAATCTTAGAGATAAATATCTAAAAGACCTTAGGGCGGACATTAAAATTTTGGCTATACCGCCTATGAGAAAAGCAAGAGATTATTATGTGTGGTTTGGAGAATTAAAAGACAAGGCTGAGGTTATAAAAGAAAAACTTGAAGAATTGAAATCAGCCTCGGAAGAATTACAAAAGATAGCTGATACCTGGAATACAGATATTAATAATATGTCAGAGTCCGGTGTAAAAAATGATATGCATCAGGACTATTCCACTAAGACTAAGGCGGTCATAGAGGGATATGTCGACGAAATGATTAAAACATTTAAGTATTCAATAGACTATTCAAATAAGGTTATTACAAATCTTCAACAGTTTAATTATGCAGGTATAACACCTGCGACTTCCGGGGAATCGAACGAACAGTGGATAGATAGAATAATATCCTATGCGTCAAACTTGACACAAGAGGATAATCTTACTACTACTGAGGAGGTGGTTTCAAAGCAGGAAGCATTACATACTTTGGGAGCGTATATACCTACAGAGGATAGTAGCCTTTTATTTATGGGGTTTGAAAGGAATATACCTGAGAAGATAAAAAAAGTTGTTGAAACAAAAGAAAATACCAAGGGATATAAACTGGTAGACACGGAATTTGACTACAAGGATCCTCAGCTTAGAAATTTTCTTGGAGTGGAATGCTATGATGTTGAGTCGACATTAGGTGGAACAACCGGAACTGACGGGAAGTACTATGTAGACCCGCTTTTTGCTTTCCTTGAGAAAAACAGTATGGCTACAAAGCCTGACGGTGATTCGGAGAAGAAAAGCCAGAGAGATAATATGATTAAAGGCTCCGGTATTGATAATACACCGGAACCCGTAGAAATAAGTAGTGCACAAATTGCCAATGTAATGAATACAAGTGCACAGGCTGCTCAGATAATGGATGCAAACTCTATGGAGTCATTGCAAAATGGCGGTGCGGATAAGCTGGCGGATAATGCTTTGAAAACATCAAAGGAAGCTATTTCAGGATTTGACAAAATAGGCGATATTCTCGTTGGCGGAAGAGATAAGCTTTACCTTATGGCATACACCACTACAATGTTCAGCTGCTATACCACCAACAGAGAAGAAGGTGGAGGTACAAGTGAAAAGACATTATCAGGTGTACCTTTCAGCGAAAAAAACAATGAAGCCTACAGGGCGGAGCAGGAGTATATACTTCTTGGAAATCCCGACTTAAAAGCTAATGTTGATGGGGTAAAGATGAGAATATTCGGTGTGAGATTTTTGTTGAACGCCATATATGCATATACCAGCGACAATGAACTAAGAAATGAGACATTTGCAATGGCTACTGCCATAGCCGGTTGGACAGGATTCGGAGTTCCGATAGTACAAAATGTATTGTTGCTTGCATCGGCACTTACTGAGAGTGTATTGGATGTGATGATTTGGTGTCGGGAAAGACTGTAGCGTTGTATAAGAATCCAAGTGTATGGAGAGCGAGATATGCCAGAGGAATAGTACAGGCGGCGGCTAAGACGGCGGCAAATACTCTGTATAAAAAGATGAATGAGTATACGGATGATGCAAAAGAGGAGTTTAATGAGACTCTGGAGAGTTACGTTAATAATATGGTAGATACATCTACAGATACTATTATAACGTCCATACAGACGCCTATACAGGAAAAAGTACTTTGGTGTACTGCACAGGTAGGAGATGTAAGAGACGGACTGGAAGAAAGACTGAAAACTGCACTTAAGGAAAGCTTTGATAAGATGCAGGCGGATATGGAAGCTGAAGTGGCAACAGGGGGATTGGTAGCACAGGCAAAACTTAAGGCGTTTAAGACTATTAACAATAGTGAAACTATAGATGAGCTTGTTGGCACTGTTATGCAGACAGCAGGTATTACAAGTGAAAATGTCAATCAATTAACAGATAGTATAAATAATAATATCAAGTTGTTCTTTGAAGCTAAAAGAGAAGAGTTAGACGTCGCAATACATTCTGTTATTGATAAAACTCAACTTAAAGATAAGCTTAAGAACAGTGTAGGAAGTGCATTGGATGCAGCAAACAGTAGTGCACAGGAGGCGATAAATAATAAGATAAATGAGTTCAATAAGGAATTTGAAGGTGCAGGCGGTGATGCTCTTGCTATAGGAGACGGAAATAATAAGCTTGAGCTTAACGGCTTTGATAAGACCAAGGCAAGCACCTTTGAGATGAGCTACAGAGATTATCTTATGGTATTCCTTTCTATACAGTACTTGATAGACGAGCAGAGTGTAATCTGCAGGATGGGAAATCTTATACAGACCAATGCAAGTAAGGAAGGTTCACTATACTATGCGGGAGAAGGATTCTCTATGCAAAATGCTACAGTGCTTTTGCAGGTAAAAGCCGATGCACAAATAAAGCCGGTGTTTATGAATTTGGAGGCTTTTAACAATAATAATGAGAAATTTATAGTGGGTGACGGTAAATTCGGTTATCCTATAAATTATAAGGGTGTGTTAGGATACTAATGTAAGAGTGCGTTAGGATACTAAATATGGAGGAAGCCGTTTAGGCGAAAGTTAAGAAGATGAAGAATGTAAAAAGAATGTTGCTTATCGGTGTATTGGCTACAGCAAGTATTATCGGAACCGGATGTGGCAAGTCTGATACAAGTACAGGCAGTACTGCAACCGGTGAGACTACGGCAAAAGAAAGTAAGGTGGAAGAAACCACACAAAAGTCTGCCAAGAAAAGTGAGTTTGAATATGGTATAACACTTGGAACTATAGGTGGAATGGACCTTATGGCAGACCTTGAGTTTCCTAAGGCGGGGTATTTTAAGACAAACAGACTGATATTTGGGTTTGAGGAGAATAAAGGTGAACTTGCTTCTTGTTTTTATCAACGTGAATGTACTTCTAAACGAGCAGCAGAAGAAACTTGGCATGTAGAATACAGTGAAGAACTTGAAAAAATACCGGAATCAATGAAGGGTTTGAAGAATATTTGGGATTCATTCTTAGAAGATGGAAGAATGTATACTATGTATTCTGAGCAACAGTATGAAGTGATTGTAGACAATAGTGAAAAGGTTACTTATAACGGTGTAGACTTTATAAAAGAGGAAGGGCATATAGATGTAACAAGGAAGGATCCATCAAATACAAGATATCCTGAACTTGTAAGAGCCGGATATATAGCATATTATTATTTCAGTCCTAAGGGAGCGGGTTCAAATCCTGCGGATGATAACCAAGGCTATGGAATGGGAATGGCAATATGGGGTGTAAGACCTGTAGATATGTCGGATGAAGCTGAAGCAAAGACTATGGAAGAAAACTATGAAAAACTGAAAAAATCAACAACAGCTTCTATGGAGACATTGATAAGCTTAGATGACTACTGGAAGATTGATAAAAAATTCTATTAAAATATCCGGGACAAATAGTCTTGATTAAGCAGTTTTATCTGACCACACTAAGGAGCAAACTAATGGATAGAGATAGGCAAAGAGGTATTCTTACAGTAGAAGCCAGTCTTATACTTATGATATTTATTGCGGCGTATATAGCACTACTAAGTATGATGAATGTATACAGGGCATATACTTGTATACAGAATGCTATAGATCAGACCGCAAAGCAGGTGTCCGAATATGCTTATATAGCCAAGAAACTTGGAGTACATAATATAGGGCAGACTGCATCGGATGAGTCGGGTGAGTTTACCGATAAGACAAAGAAAATGTTAAATACTATACAGGTATTCTTCAATGCCAGCGCAAACGGACTTGAAAATGCGACGAATGTGACTACAAATATATTGGATGAAGGATCTGAACAATATCCTGAAGATATATTATCTCAAATGGACAGTGTGGGACAGAGTGCACAGGAGATATATGATGCAGGACAAGCTATGCACACTTCTGTCAGCGACTATTTCTCTGATGAAAAAGCAATTTTCAACGGTATACTGGCTGTCATAAAAGACGGAGCATACGATGCGGTAAAGCTGGCGGTTGCAATGCCGATAAGCAGAGCCGTTACCAATAAGTACTTACAGGGTTTTCCAAATGGATATTTGGAAAAACTTGGAGTACAGGGTGGAAAAAATGGAATAAATTATTGGGGATCAAGTTTCTTTTTAGATATGCAAAGCATTGAAATATGTGCTACATATAAGATAAGAATTCCTCTTCCGTTTATAGATAAGTTTGATTTCACATTGAAAAATACTGCATCCACCAGAGCCTGGATTGGGGACGGAAGCTTTAATGAGCCTAATGAGACAGGTGGAGAGGCTGCAGGTGCTGCACTTGAAGACGGTGCAGATGAAGTACCCGGAGAAGAAGACAATTTTGACAATGTAACTCCGGTAGTGACACCTAGCAACAGACTGGGTATTCCTGCTTCCGTATGGGATAAGAATACCAAAGAGAGAGGCGAAGAGATAAGTAATTACGACAATACAGTCGTAAAGAGAAATTTGGATTCCGCTGAATTTAAAGATATAAGTATATATAATGCATCCGAAGGTTATATCGCAAGAACTCATAGTATGGATACCGACCTTGTAGAATATCAGGACGGTAAGAAGTTTTTGAGTGCTATAAAAAAGGATATGAAGAAACTTAAAAACTTCAGTGAGCAGGGAGATATCACACCGGATAAGTATAATACAAAGTACTATTATCTTGTAGTCAAAAATAAAGACCTGAGTGTTGATCAACAAAAGGCAATAATACTTGCAACGGAATATGCAAGAGAAAACGGTATGGTGCTTAAACTATATACCACAGAATAGGAGATGCAGGCGATGGCAAATTTGGCTTTTTGCGTAGTGTTTATGTTGATAGCTTACGCAATTACACTGTATATATACAAAGAAAGATATGGTAAAGTAGATTCTAAACAGAATATATTTTTTTATAATCACTTATTTGTTGATAGGAATTGTTATAGGTATCTTATATAGGGTATATGATTATAGTCTTATCAAGTCACTTAAGGCTTTGATTATAATATCTGTATCTTTAATTATTGCAGGTATTGATCATAGAGAGAAGATAATACCGAATGAGGCAGTTGTATTTATACTGGGCATTGCCTGTATATTTATTTTAATTAATGTTTTTACAAATTCCGTTGAAGCGCTGGCTATTTTTATAGATTCAACTGTTGCGCTCCTGATAGGTGCCGGAGTTTTTGCACTAAGTAAGGCAGTCAGTAAAAACGGTGTAGGAATGGGAGATGTAAAGCTCGTAGGAGCATTGGGATTTTATTTGAGAACTTATACATTGATGGGAGTTCTGATAGTATCACTTGTATCAATTGCATTGTATGGATTGTTTAAGGTGTTTACCAAAAAGGCTACTACAAAGGATGAGATACCCTTTGCACCTTTTATTGCTTTCGGTGTAACGACCTGTATGATTTTGGGATTTTAGGAGCTGTATATGACGATGAAAAAAATACTGGTACCTGTAATAATCTTACTGTTGGTACTTGGATGGGGCAATATAATAGGCGGCAATGCAAGCAAACTTAAAAATTATAATGATTATATGGCAAAAGCCAAAGCTCTGGATGAAAAAGAAATTTATATAGATGCTCTTGATCAGTACAAGAGTGCATTGGAATATACTGATGATAAGCTTCCTGTGGAAGTGGCGATTCTTGATGATTATCTTAATTTAAAGAAGTACAGTGACTTTGAGAAGCAGGGCAGTATGATTTTGGAAAGTTATAATTATCCTAGAGATATAGCAAAGAAAATCGTAGACTATTATATAGACAGGAAACAAAGTGCAAATGCTCTTAAAGTTGTAAATGCCTATCTTGAAAGACAACCTAAGGATGATGATTTTTGGAACTTCAGGGTAAACTGAGAGGAATATATACTGAAGTCTACTTTGCAGGAGCTTCTATAGATGAGTATTATAACGGATTTTATGTATTCACAAATGATGAGAAAAAGGGACTAATGAAGTCTGACGGCACTGAAAAGATAAAAGCTACATATGATGAAATCTCACCATATGGTAAGGAGCCGAATTATGCTGCAGTGTGTGGGGACGGTGCTTGGTATTATGTAGATAAAAACGGATATAAGAAGCTTGTACCTGATTTTAAAGTAGATTCACTTGGTGTATTTGGGAACAAACTGGCTCCTTATAAAACAGCTGAAAGTTATTCTTATATAGATGAGTATGCAAACAAGGCGACTGAGTTGACCTATGATTATGCAGGCGGATTTGCTAATAAGAGAGCTGCGGTAAAAAAAGACGGCAAATGGGCTGTTATAAAGAATGATTTTTCACAGGTTACTGATTTTATATATGATGATGTGTTGGTTGATGATTTCGGATTTGCCACTTCACAGAATGTATATATAGCAAAGCTTGACGGTAAATATCATATTTTCGATTTGGACGGAAATATGATTGGAAGTGAAGGTTTTGATGAGGCAAAGGCATTTATGTCTGACGATGCTACGGCTGTTAAGGTAGATGATAAATGGGGATTTGCAAATAAGAATGGTGAAATTGAATTGATGACCGAATATAAGGACGCAAAGCCTTTTGCGAACGGGTTTGCGGCGGTATATGACGGTAAAAATTGGGGATATATTAATAAAAACGCTACAGTTGTTATTGATTTTGAGTTTAATGAGGCAGGTTGCTTCAACAGTAGAGGAGTAGCTTCTGTAAATAAGGGAGCCTGGAAATTTATAAAGCTTGTAGAATAGGAGGTTTTTAATGAAAATCAGACTTGTTTTAATAGATGGTGATGAGGATTACAGAAAAAGATTGTCAGATTTTTATATTAAAAATTATCAGGACAGGATAGAAATATTGACTTTTTCTTCATTAGATTCATTTGAGAATAACAGAGGAAATAAGGCTATCGATGTTATGCTTGTTTCTGAAAATATAGAAGATGACTTATCTTCATACAGTGAGAAGATAAGTCTTGCGTATCTGTCGGATAGAGATTTGATAGAACGTAAAAATAATATAAAGACAATCAACAAGTTTAAAAAGCCGGAGAAGATATATAAGGAAATATTGAATGTACTTGCAGACGGTGCAAACGGTGATATTGCATATAAATTCAATGACGGTAATAATACCTTGGTTGAGGTCTTTATGCCGGTAAACGGAGGTGCAGGAGCTACTTCTCTTGCAATTGCTTATGCAAAAAGGTTGGCAAGGCAGGGAATACCTACATTGTACTTAAACTTTGAGATGCTGAATTCATCCAATATTTTCTTAAACGGAGAAGGAAATGTCGGTTTTGATGAGATAATATATGCAATAAAGAGTAAAAAGCAGAGTGTTTCCTTGAAAATAGAAAGCAGTGTTTTAAAGACAAGTGAAGGCTTGGACTTCTTCAATGAATCAAGAACGGCTCTTGATATGCTTGAAATGAGTGATGAAGATATATCTGTACTTATTAAGGAATTACAAGGAATGGGTAAGTATAGACATATAATCATAGACAGTAATTTAAATCCGGGAAGCAGACTGAAGGTATTTGCAAAGTTTGCATATAAGATAATATTTGTTTTCGATGATACAAGGCAGGGAATAAAGAAAATGTCTGATTTAAATGAGGCACTGCAGATTATGGAGAATAGCGGAAGTATTGATATAACAAATAAGCTCTCACTAATATGTAATAAGGTAAGAGATGTGAATAATGTTTCCATTCCTCAAACTTTGGCTGTAAGAGATTTTGTTAAAAATTATAATGCAGACAGCGGAGATTTGACTGAGATATTGTCACAAGTTTCATTTTTGGAAAATTTGAGATAGGAGGCCCATATGTTGAAAAAGAACGAGACTGAAAAGGATATTGAGCTTATATATAATGTTGCTGAAAATGAAAAAATTGACAATGTAAGTATAGGAATGATGAGAAATAATGATATTAAAAATCTTATTCCCATCGATATAGTCATGCATGATTCCATGACGGAATTTAAGTATAAAACTGCAACAGTAAAGAATTTGAATGAATATTTGAGTGAAGATCTTACAAAAGAGGAACTTTTAGATATATTCGGAAATATTTGTAAAGCGGTAATGGACATTGAAGAATATATGTTAAGTGAATCTCAAATTATTTTGGAAAAATGAATACATATTTGTTGATAATGAAACTATAAAGATGGTTCTTTTACCAATATATGACAGAAAAAAACAGTATAAGTATTCCTACTTTTTTCAAAAATTTACTTCTTGATATGATGGTAAAGAATGATAAGGCGGCATATTTTGCGGCAGATATAAGTAAACAGATTTCAGAACAAGATTCTCTTTCTTATGATAAGTTTTTACAGTTGATATCAGAGTTAAAGCACAGAAAATACTCTGAAACGCCAAATAGGCCAAAGATGGAAGCCGTAAATGAATTTAAAGAAAGAAAAATAAATAGCATTGAAGAACCTGTTAGACCGGTAACTCCGGCAGTTGATTATTCAGGATATAGTAATAGAGCACAGGTTCCTGTAAATACTCAGCCCCCTGTCAGTACATTTAAGCCTGTTAACAGTCAGCCGGTATCAAATGTCAACGTAAATGCTAAACCTGCAAAAGAAGAAAAGAAAAAAGGTTTGTTTGGGTTTGGAAAGTCTGAAAAGAAACAGGAAATAACAAAGGTACCTGAAAGCACTTTTAGTACCGGAAACAGCTTTTTAATTCCGGGTAGAGAAGAACCTGTAAATGTAGGAACAACGGCTCAGAAAGAGACAAAGGATAAAAAGAAGTTTTCACTTTTCGGAAAAAAGAAAGAAAAACAGGCTCCTAAGGTTGAAAATACTGTGCAGGTATCTAAGCCACAGGGTAATTCTTTTGCGGAGACAACAGTTTTACAAAGCCCGGTTAATATGGGTGAAACCACACTGTTGGGATTTTCTCAAAATATTGCAAACGGATTTTTGATCTGGAAGAGAACCGGTGAAAAAATACTTATAAATAAGTCAAACTTTAGAATCGGAAGAGAGAAAAGTTATGTGGATTTCTGTATAAGTGATAATACTTCAGTAGGTAGAAATCATGCGGAAATTATTAAAAAAGACGGTTCGTTCTTTATTAGAGATTTAAAGTCATTAAACTCGACTATGGTAAATGGTGAAAAAATCTCATCAACAGTCGAGGTCGAACTGTGGGATAATGACGTCATAAGTTTGGCAAATGAAGAATTTGAATTTCACATAGGATAATATATGAAGTATTTTTTAGCGGCGCAAACTGAAGTCGGATTGAAAAAAAAAGTTGTAATCAGGACAGTGTAATCTTAAAAAGAGCAAAATTTAAAGGCAAGGAAGTTTGTCTTGGGATAATTTGTGACGGAATGGGTGGACTGTCCTGTGGTGAGTTTGCCAGTAAGAGTATTGTAGAAGCATTTTCGGATTGGTTTTTATACAGTTACAGTAAATATGATAGTGTCTGGGATGAAAGCAGAATGAGGGAAGATATAGGAAATATCATAAGTTCTGAAAATGAAGGTTTACTTCACTATGGTAAAGAACATGGTATATATCTTGGTACAACCGTAACAGCTTTTCTTTTAGTTGAAAATCGTTTTTTTGTATGGCATGTGGGAGACAGCCGGCTGTATAAAATATCATCGTCTAAAATATATAAACTTACAGATGATCATACCGTTATTGCTAAAGAGATAGCAGAGGGTAGGCTTACTGAGAAAGAAGCAAAAAAAGATCCGAGGAGAAATGTACTTTTACAATGTATTGGGGCTACAAGTGATGTTAATCCTGATATGTTTTGCGGAGAAGTAGAAAAAGGTGATATTCTATTGCTTTGTAGTGACGGTTTCAGACATGAAGTATCAGAAAAAGAGATTTTAAATATGCTGTTGAAATGTGACAATTCCAAATTTAATGAAAAACTTAGGGCATTGATAGACCTAAATCTAAAAAGGAAGGAACTGGATAATATTTCAGTAGCATTGGTCAAGGTGCAATAATAGGGGTAATATGTTGGAGATTGGTAGCCTTTTAGACGGGAAATATAAGATTCTAAATAAGATCGGACAGGGCGGTATGAGTGTTGTTTATTTGGCGATGAATGAGAAAGCAAATAAACAATGGGCTGTTAAGGAGATGAGAAAAGAGAAAAATAGAAATTATGAGGTGATGAAACAAAGTCTCATAACGGAAACAAATCTCTTAAAAGAATTAAAGCATCCATATCTACCGAGTATCGCAGATATAATTGAAAATGATGATACCATTATAATTGTAATGGACTATGTTGAAGGTAGGCCACTGTCTGATATTTTACTGGAAGAGGGAACTATAGAGGAAGATAAAGTTGTTGATTATGCCATACAGCTTTGTGATGTACTGGATTATTTACATTCACAAAATCCACCGATAATATACAGAGATTTGAAACCGGCAAATATAATGTTAAAGCCGGACGGTAAGATTACTCTGATAGATTTCGGAACGGCGAGAAAATATAACTATGACAGTGTATCGGATACTACATGTCTGGGTACCATAGGATATGCGGCTCCTGAGCAGTTTGCAGGAGAAACATTGAGACAAACTGATGCAAGGACTGATATATACAATCTTGGTGCTACCATGTATCATCTACTTACAGGTGTGAATCCTTCGGAGCCACCATATGAGCTTTATCCGATAAGAAGATGGGATGAGAGATTGTCAAACGGACTTGAAAAGATAATACTTAGGGCTACAAGAAAAGATCCTGAAAAAAGGTTTAATGACTGTAAGGAGATGTCATATGCTTTGCAACACTTTAGGGACTTGGATGATTCATACATAGCAACTCAAAAAAAGAAAATATTGATGTTTGCGGCAAGTCTTATTCTATCTTTTACTTTTTTCTCTATGGCTATTGTTGTAAATGGAATGGAGAAAAGGGAAATCTCAAAGGTCTACAATAATTATTTATCAGAAGCGGCTCTTACAATTGCTTCCTCAGGAAGTGAAAATGTAGTTGATGCTAATGTTTTAAAACTTTTCCAAGAGGCAATAAATATATCACCACAAAGTACGGAAGCATATGTAAGGATGCTTGATTATTATTGTGATCTTGGACAGACAAGGAACGGTCTTATGGCGATTTCTGCAATGATTGCATCTGGAAGAGGAGACCTCGGTAAAAATGATGATCTTATGATGAAAATAGGACAGATATATTTTCTTGGTAACAGCAAGGATGCTGAGTTCAATGTTGACTACGGTACAGCGGCAAGATATTTTGAGAAGGTAGACACAAAAAAATATCCACAGGCAAAGTATTATTCTTCATTGTCAAGATCTCTTTCGGAGATAGGTACAGACTGGAACATGATAGTTAAGGATATGAATAATGTTGATGAGTATCTGAATACAGAGGTTGATGAAGAAGAAAAGATAGAAATATATATTACATTGTCAAAAATTTACAGGGCTAATGCATTTGCTATACAAAAAGTGGGCGAAAAGCCTTTTGATAAAGCAATGGAGCTTTTAAATAAGGCAGATGAGATATTGAAAAGTCCATATATGGATAAGGATTTGAAGGATAAATATTTACCTGAGGTATATTTTGGACTGGCAGATGCCTATTACAGAAGAGGAAATGTCGATATACGTGAAAAGAGCTCTAAGGATGACTTGCATGAGGCTATATCTTATTATGAACAGTATTTGACATTTGCAACAGCAACGCAATCTATTTTATTTGAAATAGAATAGGTGATATTTATCGAACATTAGGTGAATATAACAGAGCGGCAGATGAGTATAATAGGTTGATTGAGAAATATCCGGATGATGCTACTGCATATATAAGCCTTGCAACTATGCTGTTGATGGATATGAAAGATGTGAATACATCAGCTATGATTTATACGAAGGCAAGTGAATTGCCCGATATTGAATCAAATTCAAATTTTGTTTCTTTAAAGAATAAATTACAAAATGTAGGAGGTATCTAATGCATAAAATATTATATTTTAGTGGGATTTTTGCAGGCGGTACCATGTTGATACTAAGTATTTGGATTTGGTTTAAATTGGGTGTAAGAAAGGCTTTTAGAGATATTTTAAGTTATGGCTCAAAGCAGAAATGGTCGGTTGATCAAAGAATGCAAAATAAAACTATGCCACTTAGAAAAACACATTCAGGTAGATTGACAACTGATAATGTAATAAAAACAATACAGAAAGTATCAGTAAAAAATAACTCTGATTATAGTAATGACACCGTGCTGTTAGAAAAATTACCATGGTCAGATTATAACAAATATGATCAAAAATATGGATTTTTGAGATTATTGAAGAAATTAATTTAATTGCGGGAGGTAAATAGTATTATGAATGTCCGAGGTAAAGACAAAAAAATAATTGCAATAGTGATTTGTTTGTGTTTTTTATTTCAAATTATTTTCCAATCTTTTTCTTTTGATTCTATGGCGGCACCCTCAAGTACGGTAGTAGGGCTGATATTTAGAGATGGTAATGGATACCATATAAGAAATGTTTCATTATTTCTAAATTCAGATGGTACATTGACATTGCCTACACCAAGAGATTTGGGGGATACAAATGATGAGAGTTATTCTAATTGGAGTCCTGTTCTGATAGAAAACTCTTTTGAAAATGTAAAAAATGTTATATTGAATCATGGAAATATTGAGATACAGGATTATGATATTTCAAGACCACCAACTCTTGCCACATCATCTGTTGCAACCCCTTCAATAGCTACATCTTCAAACCCGAGAAGGGGAGATTTAGTTATAAGAAACGGATTTCATACAATGACAAGAGAGGAAAGTAGTAATGCAAGCATTACTCTTTATAGAAGTAATGTATATTATGGTATTGGAAGTAATGTGCAAATTGCAAGAGCTGATAACTTGAATGCTGTAAATAACAGTATGTTGCAGTTTGTATCTAAGAATGGAGATAGAAATCAAATCTTCTTTTTAGCAGTGCAACCGCCTGTAGTTGAGCCACCTGTTGATACACGAACAAATACTACTACCACAAATGAAACAGGAACTTCCAATAATAATACTGTAGTAGTAGATACTTCAACTCGTACTGAAACGAGAGGAAGAAATAATGATGACGTTAATCCGACTCCGACCCCGGATAGGAATACACAAAGTGCAAGTGCTGTAAATAATGTATCTACAAGCAATACTAATTCCCAGTCTTCCACAGCACAGGTACAGGATAACGTTCAATCCACTAATAATCAGACAAATACAAGTGCAGATACTTCAAATCAGCAACAAAGACTTTTCCAGCCTTTGGGAAGCGGAAATAGTAGTAGTGATGATAATGGTGTAAGTACAGCAAATAGTGTTGGTACAGGCAATAGCTCGAGTACAGAAAATGTAAGACCTAGAGTTAATATCAATACGGATATAGTAAATAATAGGGTAAACGGATTCTTGAATACGAGAACAGCATCTGTAAGTGTTGAAGACAGTAATTTTAATGCGAATAATTATTCTGTATTGGTCTATAAAAAAGTAGACGGAAAAGAAGTATTGTCAAATGCAAGATATACATGGAGCTCAGAGGGTGGAAATCACAGAGCTAATATAGTGTTTGATGATGACGGAGAGTATAGAATCGCAGTTGTCAAAAATAATCAGGGTTCGGGCTCCGGAAAAGTAAGATTTGAAGAAAAGGTTAATGTCGATGCTACAGCACCACATATTACTATTACCGGAGTGGAAGACTTGACCGCAAATGCAAGAACAGTCTCACCTGTAGTAAAATACAGTGATGTAAATATTGACTTATCAAAATCAAAAATCACTCTTACAGCTGTTGCTGACGGAAAGTCAAGAGACCTTATATATAAGGCAAAGAAACAGGATGGTGGTTATATATTAAATCTTGATCCTATTTACATTGATGATAATTATATACTTACCGTAACCATATATGATATGGCAGGTAATGTTACCGAGAAGAAGGTGAATTTCTCCGTAAATAAAAAAGGCGCAACATTTAAGTTTAAGCCTGAAGAACTTGTAGGACAGTATACAAACAAGCCGTTTAAACCAAGTATTGAGGTGTGGAACACTGATGAAATTTCTATTGTGTCGGCAACTATAAACGGAATGGATGAGCCGTTTGAGTTTGTAAACGGTGAGTTGAAGTTTTCAAAGTCAATAGATAAAGACGGAAATATACTTTCAATCTTGAGGTAATAGATACTGCAGGAAATAAGTCTTCAATGAAACCCGTGGAAGTTATATATGATGCTACAAAGCCTGTAAGCATGATTCTGGGCGCTGAAGAAGGTCAAATCTATGAGGGTAATGTAAATATTATTTTAAGTACGGAACTTCCGGGAGATTTTATTGAATCAGTTTGGCTTGATGATAAATTACTTGATAAGAGTGAGTATACAATTAAGGATGACGGTACAATAAACTTAAGTATTTATACAGAAGGTAAGCACACCGTAAAGGCACAGGGAAAGGATAAGGCAGGTAATTTAAGTGATATTGCTTCTGTAAGCTTTGAAATAAAAGCGCCACAGGCAAAACTTTTATCAGCAGGTTATATTCCTTTGGCAATTATAACTTTAGGTATTGCACTTGGCTTAGGTATAGTCTTTGTATACAAAAAGAAAAAAGAGAAAAAAGATTAAGTTATGTGAGCTGTTACAAAAGTAACAGCTCTTTCAAGTACAAATCACAAGTTCTATAAATTTGTCAAAACAAGGCATTAAAACTATAATTAAATAGTATTTTTATTTTAAAAATAATTAATAACGTAAAATTTATATTTAAAGATTGTATATTTAGCATATAAATATATACATTAGTTATGTTAAAAGTAAAACAAAGGTAGAATATATTTTAAGAAGAAACTATAAATGAGCTGAAGGGAAAGGAGAATGTTAATATGTGCGAAGTACTTGATAGAGTTGAGGCAAGAGGAGTAGAGAAAGGAAGACTGGAAGGAATACAGAAAGGAAGAATCGAAGGAATGGAAAAAGGAAGACGCGAAGGTATAAAAGAAGGCAAGATGGAAGGTGCTGTAACTACTCTTGCATCCTTAGTAAAAGACGGAATATTGAGTATTGAAGATGCCGCCAAAAGAGCAAATATGAGTGTTGAGATGTTCAAAAAATATATTTATTGAAAAAGATATTTACTTATGCTAAAATGATTTAGCATAAAGCTTGTTGTCGTAGCACGACATAGAAGGAGAATGTATATGAAGCATGTTGTTACTTTAAATGAGAAAACTCTTAAAGAGAGCTTAAAGCGTGGTGGTTGTGGCGAGTGCCAAACTTCTTGTCAGTCAGCTTGCAAGACATCTTGCACAGTTGGAAATCAGGGTTGTGAGAATCCTAACAGATAAGACGCTTGTATCAAAAACCCCCCTTCGCGGTCATAGACTGTTAAGGGGGCTTTTCATGTTGTAAAATTTGCTTCATGATAGAAAGAGGAATAATTTGTTACACCAATATAAGAATAACGGATACAATATAGTTTTAGATGTCAATTCAGGTTCTGTTCATGTAGTAGATGAGCTTATGTATGATGCAATGGAACTTGGTGAGAAGCTGATAGGAGAGATTGATGCTCCTATAACCTTAAGTGAAGAGATAAAAACTGATATTAAATCAGGTTTGAAGGATAAGTATAGTGATGAGGAAATAGATGAAGCTATTTCCGATATACAGGAGCTTATTAATGCTGAGGAGCTTTATACTAAGGATACTTATGAGCTCTACATCAATGATTTTAAAGAGAGAGAAACAGTTGTAAAGGCACTCTGTCTTCATATTGCTCACGATTGTAATCTTGCATGTAAGTACTGCTTTGCTGAAGAGGGAGAGTACCATGGCAGAAGAGCTCTTATGAGTTATGATGTCGGAAAGAGAGCTCTTGATTTCCTTGTGGCCAATTCCGGCAACAGAAGAAATTTGGAAGTTGACTTCTTTGGCGGTGAGCCGCTCATGAACTGGCAGGTAGTAAAAGACCTTGTAAAATATGGAAGAAGCTTGGAAGAAGCTAATAATAAGAAATTTAGATTTACAATTACTACAAACGGAATGCTTTTGAATGACGAAATTATGGAATTTTGCAATCAGGAGATGTCAAATGTAGTACTAAGTCTTGACGGCAGAAAAGAAGTCAATGATGCTATGCGTCCTACAAGAGGAGGCAAAGGCAGCTATGATGTTATTGTTCCTAAGTTTGTAAAATTTGCTGAGTCAAGAGGCACAAAGGACTATTATATAAGAGGTACTTTTACAAGAAATAATCTGGAATTTTCAAAGGATGTGCTGCATTTTGCAGACCTTGGATTTAAGCAGACAAGTATGGAGCCGGTAGTAGGTGAAGATGGTGAAGCTTATGCAATCAGAGAAGAAGATATTCCAAAGATTATGGAAGAGTATGATAAGCTTGCGGTAGAGTATATCAAGAGGAAGAAGGAGGGAAGAGGATTTAATTTCTTCCACTTCAATATAGATTTAACTCAGGGACCATGTGTTGCAAAGAGACTTTCAGGATGTGGTTCGGGAACGGAATACTTGGCGGTTACACCTTGGGGTGATCTCTACCCATGCCATCAATTTGTGGGAAAAGATGAGTTCTTGCTGGGAAATGTATTCGACGGGTTGAAGAGAAAAGACATCAGTAATGAGTTTAAGCTGTGTAATGTTTATGCTAAGCCAAAGTGTAAGGATTGCTATGCAAGATTTTATTGTAGTGGAGGATGTGCGGCTAATTCTTATAGCTTCCACGGCTCTATTACAGATACTTATGATATCGGTTGCGAACTTCAAAAAAAGAGAATTGAATGTGCAATAATGATAAAAGCAGCGTTAGCTGGGTAAAATAGGAGAAGATAATGAAGGACAATAAGCAAAAGGGCTTAGCCTCTCTCTTTATCACTGTTGTGGTTTTGGTGTTTTTCGGTTTTCTTGCTTACAATGTTTTGTCAGCAGGTAACGGCACAAAAAATGCAATAGCAACAAGTGAGACTACAATATCAAACGAGAGCGGTGAAGTGACTGAAAATGCGGCAACAGACAGTGATGTGGCTGAAGAATCAAACAGTGACTCTAAATTCAGTACAGGTAAAATAAAACTTGGACTTGATTTGGCGGGTGGTGTAAGTATTACTTATCAGACAGTGGAACCAAATCCGTCAGATGAGGATATGGCAGATACTATCTACAAGTTGCAGCAGAGAGTACAGAATTATTCAACAGAGGCGGAAGTTTACAGAGAGGGCGGCAATAGAATTAATATTGATATCCCGGGTGTATCTGATGCAAATGCAATACTTGACGAACTTGGAAAGCCGGGTTCTTTGATTTTTGTGGATCCTCAGGGAAATACTGTACTTACAGGTGATCAGGTGGCAACAGCAAAAGCCGGTATTATAGATAATAACGGTAACAGTGAGTATGTTGTTTCACTTACATTTACAGATGAGGGTTCAAAAGCCTTTGAAGAAGCTACTGCAAGACTTATCGGTCAGAGAATTGCCATTATATATGATAATATAATTTATTCAAATCCTACTGTTCAAACCGCTATTACAGGTGGAACAGCACAGATTACAGGAATGAGCTCATATGATGAGGCAAATAATCTTGCATCTACTATTCGTATAGGTTCACTTTCACTGGAGCTTGAAGAGCTCAGAAGTAATGTGGTAGGAGCAAAGCTTGGACAGGAAGCTATATCTACAAGTATGAAGGCTGCTATTGTAGGTTTTGCAATTCTTGCAGTATTTATGATAGTTGTATTCTTACTTCCGGGATTTGCATCGGTACTTGCACTTTCATTATATATTATACTTGAGATTTTACTCTTGTCAGCATTTGAAATTACACTGACATTGCCGGGTATTGCGGGTATTATCCTTTCAATCGGTATGGCGGTGGATGCAAATGTTATTATCTTTACAAGAATCAAGGAAGAGATAGGAATTGGCAAGAGTGTAAATGAGGCTATAAATACAGGTTTTAAGAAAGCTTTATCAGCTATTATTGACGGAAATGTTACCACACTTATAGCGGCTGCGGTGCTCTATCTTCGTGGTTCGGCTACAGTAAGAGGATTTGCACAGACACTTGCACTCGGTATTATACTGTCAATGTTTACAGCATTATTCGTTACAAGATTTATTATGAAGGCCTTCTATAATATAGGGCTTGATAATCCTAAATTATATGGTAAGAAGCTTGCAAAAAAGCCTATCAATTTTGTCGGAATGAAGAATATAACAATTGCCATATCAGTGATTATTATATTGGCAGGTGCCATAGGAGCAGGTTACAATAAGGTAAAAATCGGTAATTTATTTAACTACGGTATAGACTTCAAGGGCGGTACATCAACAAATGTTACATTTAATGAGGACTATTCACTTGAGAGAATTTCAAAAGAGGTTGTTCCTGTAGTGGAATCTATAACAGGTGAAGCCGGAACACAGACACAAAAGGTGGAAGGTTCAAATGAGGTTATCATAAAGACACGTACACTTTCAGTGGATGAGAGAGAGAAACTTAACAGCGCTCTTGCCCAAAAGTTCGGTGTTGATGCGGAGAAGATTACAGCAGAGTCAATATCAGGTGCTGTAAGTTCCGAGATGAAGAAAGATGCTGTTGTAGCTACAGTAATTGCTACAATACTCATGCTTCTTTATATTTGGTTCAGATTTAAAGACTTTAGATTTGCAACAAGTTCAGTGCTTGCACTTGTACATGACGTATTGGTTGTTATTACATTCTATGCATTGCTTCGTTGGAGTGTAGGATCAACATTTATTGCATGTATCCTTACAATAGTCGGTTACTCTATCAATGCTACTATCGTAATATTTGACAGAATAAGAGAAAATAAGGAAATACTGCCAAGAGCTACTAAGGAAGAGATAATAAATACAAGTGTTACTGAAACACTTACAAGAAGTATTTATTCATCACTCACAACATTTATCATGATCTTTGTGCTCTTCATAATGGGAGTTTCTTCTATCAGAGAATTTGCATTACCAATTATGGTAGGTATTGTAGCAGGTACATATTCTTCCGTATTCTTATCAAGTATCTTCTGGTATATCTTCAGCAACAGATTTGATAAGAAACTCGAGCAGAAGAAGGAAGAGGAGAAGGCACAAAAAGCTAAGAATAAGAAGAAAAAAGAAAAAAAGGTTGAAATAAATAAAGACAGCAAGGGTGCTGTAGTTTAGGTATTTTATGAAATATGAGATAAAGGCTGTAGACAATAGAGCAAAAAGCGCTACCATGGAAACAGTTCATGGTACCGTAGAGACACCTCTTTTTATGAATGTCGGCACTGTAGCCGCTATAAAAGGAGCTGTCTCAACGGATGACCTTAAGGAAATAGGTTGTCAGATAGAGCTTTCAAACACCTATCATCTGCATGTAAGAACAGGTGATAAGCTTATAAAAGAGTTTGGCGGTCTACATGAGTTTATGCACTGGGATAGACCTATACTTACCGATTCGGGTGGTTTTCAGGTGTTTTCATTGGCTAAACTCAGAAAAATCAAGGAAGAGGGCGTTGCTTTCAATTCACATATTGACGGGAGAAGATTTTCATGGGACCGGAAGAGAGTATGCAAATACAATCAAATTTAGGCTCTACAATAGCAATGGCATTTGATGAATGTCCTCCGGCACTTGCGGAAAGAAAATACATAGAGGAATCTGTGGCCCGTACCACCAGATGGTTGCAAAGATGTAAGGTGGAGATGGACAGACTTAATTCATTGGAGGATACCATAAATAAAGAGCAGTTGCTCTTTGGTATAAATCAAGGTGGGGTTATTGATGATATCAGAATTTCACATGCAAAAGAAATAAGCGAGATGAACCTTGACGGATATGCAATAGGAGGTCTGGCTGTCGGTGAGAGCCATGAAGAGATGTATCATATACTTGATGTAACGGTTGAACATCTGCCAAAGGATAAGCCTACATATCTTATGGGTGTAGGTACCCCTATAAATATTCTTGAAGCGGTAGACAGGGGAGTGGATTTCTTTGACTGTGTATATCCGAGCAGAAACGGTAGACATGGACATGTATACACAAACCATGGAAAGCTGAACCTTTTCAATAAGAAATATGAGCTTGATAAAAGACCTATAGAAGAAGGGTGTCAGTGTCCGGCCTGTAGATCATATTCAAGAGGCTATATCAGACATTTGCTTAAGGCAAATGAGATGCTTGGTATGCGTCTTTGTGTATTGCACAATCTATATTTCTATAATACAATGATGAGTGAGATTCGCACAGCTATACGCGAAAATAGGTATACAGAATATAAAAATAACAAAATAAGAACTATGCTTGAAGGTTCTAAATAGGAGGACTATGAATATTTTGGCAACTGCAAATGCAGGTGGTGGTTTTGGAGTAGGTGCGATTGCAATGTATGTAGTGTTTATAGCGGCTATATTTTATTTTATGGCTTATAGACCTAACAAAAAGGAAAAAGCTAAGCAGGCTGAGCTTTTTGCAAGCTTGGAGGTTGGCGATACAGTAGAGACTGCATCAGGATTTTATGGTGTTTTGATAGATATTACAGATGATACTGTAATAGTGGAATTTGGAAACAACAAAAATTGCCGCATTCCGATGAGAAAAGATGCTATCGTAAAGAACGAAAAGATGACATTATAAAATAAAGCAAAATCAAAGCACATCTTCGGATGTGCTTTTTTGGAAAGGTAGATATGGATAGTTATATAGTACTGGATTTGGAGTGGAATCAGAGTCCAAACGGTAGAGAATATAGTAATAAAGATCTTCCCTTTGAAATAATAGAAATAGGAGCGGTAAAGCTTAATTCAAAACTTGAAAAAGTTGATGAGTTTCATAGAGTGATAAAGCCCACGGTTTATAAAAAAATGCATTTTAAGGTACATGAGGTGGTTCAGATAGGAATCGAAGAGCTTAAGAAAAAAGGAGTTCCTTTTGTAGAGGCGATAAAGGACTTTTTTGAGTTTTGTGAGCTTGACAATAAAGAAAAAAAAAGACCATACTGTGTACATGGGGAAATCTGGATCTTGTAGAACTTCAAAGAAATATGAAATTTTATGAGGTGGATAATAAATTTGAATACCCATTGTTTTACTACGATATACAAAAGCTTTTCAACATAAGATATCCAAACGGAGAGCAGGATAGGATACCACTTGAAAGAGCTGTGAATATGCTCGGTATAGAGAGCAAGAGACCTTTTCACCATGCATTGGAAGATGCATTTTATACAGCTAAAGTAATGAAAAACATGGATTTTAAATCTGTAAGTGAGTACTACTCACTGGATTATTATCGTGTACCAAGAAGTAGTGAAGAAGAGATATATCTGCATTTTTCGGGATATTCAAAGTTTGTATCTACACTTTTTCCCACAAAGGAAGATGCGATAGCCGATAAGCATAATTCAGATCTTATTTGTGACAGATGTAATAGAATGTTGAAGAAAAAAATAAAGTGGTTCTCAACAAATCAAAGAAACTATTATTGTATAGGAACCTGTCCGGAACATGGCTTTGTAAAGGGAAAAATAAGAGTCAGAAAAAGTGATGATGAATACTATGTAATAAAGACAACCAAGGTGGTGGATACGGCCACTTATGAAGAGCTGAGAGAAAAGTACGAAGAGAGCAAGAAAAAAAGATTGATTAAGAGCAAAAGAAGGCTCTTAAGAGATACGGAAGAGGCATAATTGGAGCAGAAAATCAAAGAAACTATTGTAAAGAAAATAGAAAAAAAAGATATAAATGAATTATATCAAGACGGAAATATTAAAGAGGCTGCGATTATAATAAGGAGTGGAGGTCTGGTGGCGTTTCCGACAGAGACGGTATACGGACTTGGGGCAAATGCTCTGATGCCTGAAGCTGCAAAAAAGATCTATGCCGCAAAGGGCAGACCGAGCGATAATCCCTTAATAGTACATATTTCAAAAACAGAAGATGTAAAAGATATTGCAAATGATGTACCGGAGCTGTTTTACACTTTGGCAAACAAGTTTTGGCCGGGACCTATGACAGTCGTATTAAAAAAGAAGAGTATTATACCTGATACAACCAGCGGAGGTCTTGATACAGTTGCTGTCAGATTGCCGGAGAGTAATATTGCAAGAGCTTTGATAGAAGTGTCCGGAGTACCGATAGCCGCACCAAGTGCAAATACTTCAGGCAGACCTTCACCAACAAAAGCTTCTCATGTGTTTGAAGACATGAATTCCAAGATAGAGATGATAATAGACGGGGGTGAAGTTGGAATAGGTGTGGAGTCTACAATAGTGGATCTGACAGAAAATACCCCGATACTATTAAGGCCGGGTGCCATTACTCTTGAAATGCTTAGGGATGTATGCGGAAATGTAAATATAGATCCCGCAATAGAGCATCTTTTATCAACAGAAGAGGCTCCTAAGGCTCCGGGCATGAAATACAAGCATTATGCACCAAAGGCGGATATGAAGATACTAAGAGGCAAAGAATGGGAAGTATTAAGTTATTTGAAATCACAGGTAATAGAATCGAAACTTGAGATGGCTATACTTACTGTGGATGAACATAAAAGTGATCTTTTATCATTTATCAAAGAAAATAAAAAAGATAATGTAAAGCTTTTAAGCCTTGGCAGTTCAAAAGATATGAGTAGTATTGCTCACAATCTTTTTGATGTACTTAGAAAATGTGATGAGATTGGAGTAAAGAATATACTCTCAGAGTCATTTGATGAGAGCGGTATAGGAAGAGCGGTGATGAACAGATTAAAGAAAGCCGCAGGTTTTAACATAATAGATATTTAGGTGGATTATGAGCGAAAAAAGAGAAGATTATATAAATTGGGATGAATATTTTATAGGTGTGGCAAAACTCAGTGCAAGAAGATCAAAGGATCCGAACACTCAGGTGGGTGCTTGTATAGTAAGTGAAGATAATAAGATACTTTCTATGGGATATAACGGGTTTCCAAGAGGTTGTTCCGATGAGGACTTCCCGTGGGGCAAGGAGTTCGAGCTTACAGATCCTTATAATGCAAAGTATCTGTATTCTACACATAGTGAATTAAATGCGATACTAAACTACAGAGGAGGTTCTTTGGAAGGCAGCAAGATATATGTAACTTTATTTCCATGTAATGAATGTGCTAAGGCTATAATACAGGCAGGAATAAAGACTATAATATATGAAGAGGATAAATATGCCTCAAGCCCGTCTGTCAGAGCCAGCAAGAGAATGTTGAATGCGGCAGGTGTAAGATATTATGAATATCAGCCAAGCGGAAGAAAAATAGAGATAATGGTATGATTGATAAAAGACTCAAACGAATTTTAAAAAAATTGGATGAAACATATGGTACAGAAAAAATAATTTATCTGGAGTATAATACTCCTTGGCAGCTTCTGTTCGCTACAATACTAAGTGCACAATGTACTGATGCCAGAGTAAATATGGTGACAAGAGATTTGTTTAAAAAGTATGACAGCTTGGAGAAGTTTGCTGATGCCGATTTGTCCGAGATGGAGAAAGACATACATTCCATAGGTTTTTATCACAATAAGGCTAAAAATTTAATTGCCTGTGCAAGGAAGCTTCTGACTGACTTTGGGGGAGAGGTGCCAAGCGATTTGGACGACCTTTTAACTCTTCCGGGAGTGGGGAGAAAGACTGCAAATGTGATCAGAGGCAATATATTTGATTTGCCGAGTATAGTGGTAGATACACATGTAAAGAGGATCACAAAAAAACTCGGGTTTACCGAAAGTGATGACCCTGTAAAAATAGAGTTTGAACTTATGGAGATACTTCCAAAGATCATTGGATAGTTTGGAATACCGATCTTATAACTTTGGGAAGAACTATATGTATTGCAAGAAGAGAAAAATGTGATATATGTTTCTTAAGAGAAGATTGTCCAAGTGCTAAAGTATGATGATTACCGATTACATAGCAATTGACCTGGAAACTACAGGAATCAGACTGTCTAAAGATAAGATAATAGAAGTGGGACTTTTAAAGGTAAAGGATTCCCATGTAATTGATACTTTCTCCTGTGTTATAAACCCTGATATGCAGATAGATGAAAAGATACTTGAACTGACAAAGATAAGTGAAAAAGAGATTGAAAATGCCAAGAGAATCCAAGATGTTATAAAACATATAGTCGACTTTTGTGAAGACTATGTTTTACTTGGCCATAACACGATTTTTGATTACGGTTTTGTAAAGAAAGAAGCAAATAGAGCAGGCTTTGAATTTGAGAAAAGAGGTATTGATACATATAAGTTATGTAAGAAGGTACTTCCCGAGGATGTGAGAAAAAATCTTACTGATGCATGTAAATATTTCGGTATCGAAAGAAAGAATTCTCACAGAGCGTTCAGCGATGCATATTATACTCATGTTTTATTTCAAGAAATCGTTAAAAACTTTGAAACACTTGAAATAAACTCTGAAGCTATGAAAGTTAAGATAAAAAAGTTCGTTCCGATCAGAAAAAGAACAAAAGAGGACTTGCAGAAATTACTAAACTGTCATAGAATTGTATGCAAGGTAAATATTGACTTGCTTTCAGAATCCGAAGCTAAAAGGATGATGGATAAAATCAAGTTAGGAAGCAAGGATTTTACCTGATAGAGCGCAAATATTACAGTCTGCAGTCTGTAGACTGAAAAGATTTCACTAAAATCATACAAGTATAGTTTATCCCATAAAGAAAAGAGGTTTATATGAAGAATAAGAAAAGGCAAATTATTTCAATAGTTATAGTTACAATTTTAGTTCTGGCTATGGTAGTGCCTGTAGTAGTTTCAGCATTGTCAATGTAGGTAGGCCGGTCTAGAGAGGACAAAGGGAAAGTTGAAGAAGAATATAGGAAATATAACTGCGGCAATGGCTGTTTTTATGGCTGTTGCGGGATTGGGTATAGGTAGCGGAATAGGAAGTTTTGACATTCAAGCTACGAACAATGAAGCAAAATTAGGAGAAGATAATAAGTCCACAGACAGTGATGCCGTTGAAGGCGATACGGCCTCAACTGGGGAGAGCTCTGTTGAATCGGTAGTAACCGTTGCAGATACAGGTATAAAAGCGGAGAGAAGACTGCCTGAAGGTTTTGTTATAAACGGTCTGGATGACAGTGTTAAAACAATTTATGCATTGGATGAAGCTTTGGAAAGACTCCGGACTAAAATAAATGAAAAGAGTTTTATTCTTTCAGTGAATGGAGAGCAGATAGAAAAAAGCTACTCGGAACTGGGAACCAATATAGATAATAAAGAATTCATATTGGAGGAGGCAAAAAAGTATACTTCCGGAAATATTATTGAGAGATTTGCAAAGAGTACAGCTCTCACAGAGAATCCTGAAAATATCACCCCGGATATAGCATTTGATGAGGAGGCTTTAAACGCATTTTTTGATACTGTAAATGCAAAGAATCCAAGTGCACCGGTAAATGCAACTATCAAAAGAGTTAACGGTGCTTTTGAGATAACTCCTGAACATGACGGATATGCCATAGATAAAGAGTCTACAATTGAAAAGATGAAGGATGCTGTATTAAATGATGATAATGCAATTATAGAAGCTGAGGTTACAAAGCAGGCTGCTACTATAAAGGCTGAGGATTTGAAAGATATCAAAGATATTCTTGGTACATATACTACAAATTACTCATCATCTTCATCTGAGAGAGCTACAAATATAGCTGTAGGAACTGCAAAAATGGATGGAGTATTGTTAATGCCCGGAGAGACAATCTCAGGCTATGAACAAATGCATCCGTTTACAATAAAAAACGGATATAAGATGGCAAAAGCATATCAAAACGGATTGGTTGTTGACAGTGTCGGAGGTGGTGCATGCCAGATAGCTACAACATTGTATCAGGCGGCGCTAAGAGCGGAGACTGATATCGCAGAGAGAAAGAATCATTCTATGATAGTAGGATATGTACAACCAAGCGGTGATGCGGCTATCGCAGGTGATTATAAAGATATAAAGGTTACGAATAACAGAAGCACACCTATATATGTAGAGGCTGTTACTTCGGGAAGAAATGTTACATTTACTATTTGGGGTAAAGAAGACAGACCGACTAACAGGACAATAGAATTTGTTTCAGAAGTGATAAAGGAAACTCCAAAAGGTCAGACTTATAAGGATGACCTTTCAAAGCCTGTAGGATATGTTATAAAAGAATCAGACGGACATAAGGGAAGAGTTTCAAAACTTTGGAAAGTCATAAAAGAAGACGGTGTTGAAGTGAGCAGAGAATTGGTATCAAGTGATACTTACATGATGTCAAATGACATCTATATAAGAGGTACAAGAGTGGATGCACCACCGCCTGCACCTGTGGAAAATTCTGATGCAGGTTCCGGGTGACTCGGCAGATGCACCTGCAGATACAGGACCGGCACCTGATGTAAGCCTTGGACCGGCTTTTGATCCAAATCTTAATGCAGGACAGTAATGAAAAAATATATAATATTTTGTGGGTATGCCGGACTAAAGGGCTCCTTGATGTTAATAAAGAATTACAGAGAAGAGTTAAACAGATATTTCAATAATGTTTATTTAAATGGTATTGAAAAGCATATCAAAGAAAGCGGTTATTATGGGAGATATTTATCTCCCATAAATAATGATAGACCAAAAGACGGGCCTGTAGATATAAATACTATATTTGCAGGCTTTAGTGGTGAAAAGGTAGATGTTGGAGAAGGTGGTATTTTAAAGGCTGTGTACGATTTTGCAAAGTCACGTGGATGCGGCTTTGAAATAGAAATCAAAAAAGTAAGTACTATCCAGATATGTATTGAAATTTGTGAATATCTGGGACTTAATATATACAGACTTTTAAGTGAAGGAAAGATACTTCTTAGTGAAGATCCTATATCCGACTGCAAATACTTGGAGGAAAACGGCATCACTGCGCAGGTAATAGGTCATATTACGGACAGTCTTGATAAGTTGATAGTCGATAAAGAGAATGTAGAGTATGTGAATAAAACTGTGCAGGATGAAATTTTTAAGGTGATAAGAGATGAGAGAGAAGATATTATCGGTAATTGAAAAAAATTCCAGAATTGATATTGCAGAGTTGGCTATTTTATTGGGTGAAGATGAGGTAGCGGTTGCAAATGAAATAGCAAATATGGAAAAAGAAGGTGTGATATGTGGTTATCATACTTTGATTAATTGGGAAAAAACAGCCAATGAAAAGGTGAATGCACTTATTGAGGTAAGAGTTACACCACAAAAGGGCATGGGATTTGATAATATTGCTGAAAGGATATATCAATTCTCAGAGGTAAGTGCGATATACCTTATGAGCGGTTCATTTGATTTTACAGTATTTATTGAGGGCAGAACAATGAGAGAAGTGGCTCAATTTGTTTCGGATAAGTTAGCACCTATGGATTCAGTACTTTCAACCGCTACACATTTTGTACTCAAGAAATATAAGGACCATGGAACAATACTATCTGCAAAGAAGAAAGATGAGAGGCAGCTTATAACACCATGAGAGATCCATTATCAAAAACAATAACGTCAATAAAACCTTCAGGCATCAGAAAGTTTTGATATAGTAAATACTATGGAAGATGCGATATCTCTCGGTGTGGGTGAGCCGGATTTTGATACGCCTTATTTTATAAGGGATGCAGGTATATATTCGCTTGAAAAAGGCAAGACTTTCTATACATCAAATTCAGGCCTTATGGAGCTTAGAGAAGAGATAAGAAAATATCTGCTCAGAAAGATCAATGTTGAATATAATCCGAAGGATGAAATGATCATTACAGTAGGTGGAAGTGAGGGTATTGATATTGCGCTCAGAGCTATGCTTGATGCAGGCGATGAAGTATTGATACCACAGCCTTCTTATGTTTCATACGAGCCATGTACAATTCTTGCCGGAGGTAAGCCTGTTATAATTGAGCTTAAGGCGGAAGACGGATTTAAGTTAAAGGCAAGCCAAATTTTAGAAAAAGTAACGGATAAGACAAAGATACTTATTCTGCCTTTCCCAAATAATCCTACAGGTTCTATACTAAATATAACTGAGTTAGAAGAGATAGCAAAAGTATGTATCGAAAAAGATTTGTATGTAATATCTGATGAAATATATTGTGAGCTTACATACGAAGGGGAACATGCTTCAATAGTTCAGATAGAGGGAATGAAGGAAAGAACTATATTAATAAACGGTTTTTCAAAATCATATGCTATGACGGGATGGAGACTCGGATATGCTACAGGTCCAAAAGAAATCATTGCTCAGATGACTAAGATTCACCAATATGCAATTATGTGTGCACCTACTACGAGCCAATATGCGGCTGTTGAAGCACTTGCACATGGAGATGATGAGGTGGCAAATATGAGGGAATCATACAATCAAAGAAGAAGATTCCTTTTGCATAAGTTTGATGAACTTGGGAATGACATGTTTTGAACCTCAGGGTGCATTCTATGTATTTCCAAGTATAAAAAGTTTTAATATGACATCGGAAGAATTTGCAACAAGATTATTGGAAGAGCAAAAGATTGCCATAGTTCCCGGAACTGCATTCGGAGCAAGCGGAGAGGGATATGTCAGAGTATCATATGCATATTCTATGGAAAGATTAAAGGAAGCAATCTCAAGAATTGAGAAGTTTGTAAGGAGTCTTTCATGAATATAGTATTACTTGAACCTGAAATACCTGCTAATACAGGAAATATAGGAAGAAGTTGTGTGGCAACAAATACAAGGCTTCATTTGATAGAACCTTTGGGCTTTAGAATAAATGAAAAAGAGATAAAGCGTGCAGGTATGGACTATTGGAAGAATTTGGATGTCACAATATATTCTGATATAAATGACTTCTATGAGAAAAATCCTGCGGCAAAGGAGCATATGTATTTTGCGACTACAAAAGCACACCATACATATAAGGAAGTAGAGTATAAGCCGGATGATTATATAATGTTTGGTAAAGAAAGTGCCGGAATACCTGAAGAGATCCTTTCGGAAAACGAAGATACCTGTATAAGAATACCTATGTGGGGAGATATCAGAAGTTTGAATCTGTCAAATTCGGTAGCTATTATACTGTATGAGGCATTGTCACAAAACGGATTTGAAAAAATGCAGCTCACAGGTGAGCTACATAGATTATCATATAAGAAATAACAAAAAACTCCATTTCAATGGAGTTTTTTGTTATTTCGATATATTTAATTTTAATGCTTTTCGTACAGATAATCATCATTTTGTTTTGAAGGTTTCTCATCAAGATTACCTACATCAAATGTGGTCTCCTCGGAGATATCATTTTCATTGTTTCCCGGTTCTTCCACAGGGATATCATTCACTTCCATCCCCTCGGCGGAAACAAGTTTTGTTTGATTGATCTCACTGTTGTTGAATTCCACTTCTCCTTCATTGCCGGCAGTATCGGATACAAAGGCTTTTATAGAATAGGTATCAAATTCAAATGTAGCTCTACCTTCTTCTTCATTTATTTTCGTAGGTTTTAATCTTTTATCATTACTGTCTAATGCATAAATACTGTCGTAATCAATGTTTGAATGACCGTCTTCAAATGTAATATTTAGAATTCCTTTTTTCACCAGCTGAGCAAATATAGTCGGAGTTGTTGAATCAATACTGTCTATTCTTTCATATATAGTCTGAGACATTGTATTGATATTTGTAGCAACCACTTCGAGAGTTCCGTTTTTAGTTGCCGTAGCCACATATGTATTACCATTCTTAGTATATGAGAGTGGTGAGTCATCAAGAGTCATTGTAAAACTTTGCAATGGAAAAATGCTCTTTTGTGTCACTCTAATTTCCACGGATTTTGAATCAGGATCAGCCACTGTAGAAATTTCAAAATGAGGCTGTGAGGTTACAGCAAAAAATATGATTACATTTATGAATATAAATGCTATTATATATTTGAGTTTTGAAAATTTCCTTTTTTTGGGTTTTTCATTTACATTATTTTCATCAGACATGTATTTTCCTCACTTTCACTTATACAAGCAATCTTTGACTAGAATAACAGACTTAAAAAAAAACTTCAAGTTAAAAAAATGGACTTAAGAAAAATATAATAAATAAAGGAGTCTCTATGATAGAAAAAGCGGTGAAATTTGCGATAAAGGCACATGAAGGCCAGTTTAGAAAAGGGAGCAGCATACCATATATTACACATCCTCTTGAAGTATGTACTATAGTATCTCTGATTACGGATGATGAAGAGGTAAGATGTGCAGCAATTTTGCATGATACAGTAGAGGATACATCTGTGACTATAGAAGATATAGAGGAAAATTTCACCAAGAGAGTTGCAAATCTTGTAGAGTTTGAGTCTGAGGATAAATCTAAGTCATGGATTGAGAGGAAAATGCATACATTAAATACTTTGAAAGATGAATCTATAGAGGTGAAAATAATAGCTCTGGCTGATAAATTATCAAATATAAGATCATCAGCGAGAGATTATTTGAGTCTTGGTGACGATTTTTTATCGAGATTTAATGAAAAGGACAAAGTAAAGCAGGCAATGTATTACTACGGTATATTGGATGCATTGAAAGATTTAAAAGATAATGATTTTTACAAGGAATATGAGAAACTTTGTGATTTTGTTTTTGGAGATGTGAAAGAGAAAGTATGAGAGACGGTTTTATAAGAGTTGCAAGTGTATCACCTGATATCAGGGTGTGTGATGTGGAATATAATAAGGAAAATATAAAAAAGGCAATAGAAAAGGAATGGGAAAACAAAACCGGTATTATAGTATTTCCCGAACTTTGTCTGACTGCATACACATGTAATGATTTATTTTTTCAAGATACACTGATAAGTGAAGCAAAGAAAGCATTGAAAGAAATAGTTGATTTTACGGCCGGACATAAATCGGTTATTTTCCTGGGACTACCTTGGGATTATAAGGGAAAGCTTTATAATGTTATGGCGGTCATATCAAACGGATTGATTTTAGGCCTTATAAATAAATGAATCTGCCAAATTACGGCGAATTTTATGAGGAAAGATATTTTAACAGAGGATTTGAACATGCTGTATGGGTTGATCTATTTGATGATGTAATTCCTATGGGTTCAAAGATTTTGTTTGAATGTACAAATATTCCCGGACTTGTTTTAGCAGGTGAGATCTGTGAGGATCTTTGGGTTGCAGACCCGCCAAGTATAGGACATGCACTTGCAGGTGCAAATGTTATTATCAATGCTTCGGCATCAAATGATATAGTTGGTAAGAAGGCATACAGAGACAGCTTGATAAGCAATCATTCAAAGAAGCTTATATGCAGTTATATCTATGCAAATGCAGGAGAGGGAGAGTCGACTCAGGATTTGGTATTCGGAGGACAGGGAATAATAGCGGAAAACGGAAAGATACTCGCTGAAAGTACAAGATTTAAAAATGAAGCTGTAAGAATAGAGATAGATGTAAACAGACTTAATTTAGAAAGAAGAAAGCAGACTACATTTAAAATAAAGGAAGGGGAAGAGCACGATCGTAAAGATTACATGGTTATGGAGTTTGAGATCGAGAATGATGAGCTTGAACTTGAGAGAAACTTCGACCCCAAGCCTTTTGTACCTGATGATATGTCAAAGAGAAATGAAAGATGTGAGGAGATACTCACAATACAGGCGCTTGGACTTAAGAAAAGACTCATGCATATCGGTACAAAAAATGTTATACTTGGAATTTCCGGAGGACTGGGATTCCACTCTGGCACTTCTTGTATGCGCAAAGACTTATGATATGCTGGGACTTGATAAGAGCGGTATAAAGGCTATTACAATGCCGGGATTCGGAACTACAGACAGAACATATAATAATGCCTGTGAACTTACAAAAAGCTTTGGTGCAACTTTGGAAGAGATCTCTATAGTAGAATCTATAAAGAGACATTTTCTTGATATAGGGCATGATATAAATGTAAAGAATATTACGTATGAAAATGCACAGGCCAGAGAAAGAACTCAGATTCTGATGGATATAGCAAACAGAGACAATGGTATTGTGGTAGGAACAGGTGATTTGTCTGAGCTTGTACTTGGATGGGCAACGTATAATGGTGATCATATGTCAATGTATGGTGTGAATGCATCAATTCCAAAGACCTTGGTAAGACATTTGGTAAATTACTATGCAGATACCACTAAGGATAAGAAAATAGCAAATATATTATATGATATTCTTGATACACCTGTATCACCGGAACTTTTACCGCCTGAGAACGGAAAGATAGCGCAAAAGACAGAAGATCTTGTGGGACCGTATGAACTGCATGATTTCTTTTTATATAATGCATTGCGTTTCGGGTTTATGCCGTCAAAGATATACAGAATGGCAAAGAAAGCTTTTAAGGATCAGTATGATAGTGAGATTATATTAAAATGGTTGAATATTTTCTATTCAAGATTTTTCTCACAACAGTTTAAGAGATCGGCTCTGCCTGACGGACCTAAGGTGGGAAGCATTGCAATATCTCCCAGAGGGGATCTTAGAATGCCAAGTGATGCGAGTAGAACTTTGTGGATGAAAGATTTGGAAAGTATTAAAAGCTGAGTTAAGATATATAGGAGAAACTAATGATTACTTCAGCAGGAAATAAAAAGATAAAAGATCTTGCCGCCCTTATAAAAAAGAGCAGTGCAAGAAAAAAAAATAATGCCTATATTATAGAGGGCATTAGGATGTTTAGAGAGCTGAAAAAAGAAGAAATACTGGATGTATTTGTCAGCGAAAGTTTTGAATCGGAAAATAAGAAGCTGTTAAAAGAGATATATCCGGAATACGAAACAGTAAGTGACAGAATATTTGAATCGGTATCTGATACCAAAACACCACAGGGAGTAATGGCTGTTGTAAAAAGAAAAGAATATACCTTGGACAGCATATTGGAAAAAAGAGATACTTTGCATAATTTACTTATTCTAGACAGTCTCCAAGATCCGGGCAATCTCGGTACCTTGGTGAGAGCGGGAGAAGGAGCGGGAATTACCGGTATTATAATGAATGAAACTACGGTGGATATCTATAATCCAAAAGTAATACGTTCTACTATGGGCTCGATTTTTAGAATTCCTTTTATTTATGTAAAGGATCTTAAAGAAGTGATACAAAAACTTTATTCAAAAAAGATTGATATTTATGCAAGTAGTCTAGAAGGAGCGATTGAATATGACTGCCCTGATTATAAAAAAGATATTGCATTTATAATAGGTAATGAAGCTGCAGGAATATCAAATGAAGTGCTGAAAGCGGTAGAAAATAAGGTAAAAATTCCTATGCTTGGAGATGTGGAGTCTTTGAATGCGGCAGTTGCCGGAAGTATACTTATGTATGAGGCGGCAAGACAAAGAAGACAATAGACGAATTTTTATACAGACAAATTTATATTTATATGATATACTGTTGAAAGATTTGAGAAAGGAGTATATGTATGAATTTATTTGGAAGACATTTTCTGACTTTAAAAGATTTTACAAGAGAAGAGATAGAGTATTTATTGGAGCTCTCTGCAAAGCTCAAGGCAGATAAGAAAAAAGGCATTACCGGAGACAGATTGAAGGGGAAAAATATTGCATTGTTATTTGAAAAACCTTCAACAAGAACAAGATGTGCATTTGTAGTAGGTGCAAGAGACGAGGGAGCATTTACGGAGTATCTCGGTAAGGATGATATACAGCTTGGACATAAAGAAAATGTTGCGGATACTGCAAGAGTGCTGGGAAGAATGTTTGACGGTATAGAGTTTAGAGGATTCAAACATTCTACAGTTGAAGAGCTGGCTAAATATGCAGGTGTGCCTGTATGGAACGGTCTTACAGATGAATATCATCCTACACAAATCTTGGCAGATTTACTTACTATGAAAGAGCATTTCGGAAATATAAAAGGATTGAATTTTGTATATGTCGGTGACGGCAGAAACAATATGGCAAACTCTCTTATGATAGGAATGACCAAGCTTGGTGTAAATATGACAGTACTTGCACCAAAATCTCTACATCCGAGTAATGATCTTGTTGAATTATGTGAAGGATATGCGAATAGTTCAGGAGCAAAACTTACCATAAGTGAAAATATAGATGTTGTTAAATATGCTGATGTAATATATACAGATGTATGGGCTTCAATGGGAGAAGAGGATAAGGCTAAGGAGAGAATAGAGCTTTTAAAACCATATCAGGTGAACACTGAACTAATGAAAAAAACAGGAAAGGAAAGTACAATATTTATGCACTGTCTGCCGGCGGTGAAGGGATACGAGGTGACTGAGGATGTATTTGAAAGTGCAAAATCGGTGGTATTTGATGAGGCAGAGAATCGTATGCACACTATTAAGGCGGTGATGGTAGCTACATTGGGTAGAGGAGATGACAGGTAGAAGGAAGCAGGGTTTTCTTTTGTTTAGGGATGTAATGCATGTAATACTTGCAATTATCATTATAGTAATGGTGGTATTTGCATTTTTATCACCAAGTAAGTATGCGATATTTTTCCCTTTGATATTTTTATTGTTTTCAATAAGTTGTCTGTTGGATGCCATAAAATATTTTAAAAATGAGGAACATTTAAAGTACGGTTTTATAAGAGCTATAGCAATGTTTATATTATTTTTGTTTATGCTTTTAATGTCAACTGTGGGATTTTTAAATATTTAATCAAGATGCACTTGAGAATAAAAGTTTATTTTTCGGGTGCATTTTAATTTTAATAATATAAAAACTTGATTTTTACCGGAGTAGTCTAATATTCTTATAGTGGTAGAAGTATGCTCATGCATATGCTCTACATAGATTATAGGGATGGGATTTATTATGACTTTCAATCACAAATCAGTGCTTTTGAATGAAGTGATAGAATCTTTGAATATAAAAGCCGACGGCTACTATGTTGACGGCACTTTAGGTGGTGGAGGACATGCCTTAGAAGTGGTTAAACGACTGGGAAGCGGTAAACTCATAGGAATTGACCGGGACTCGGATGCTATTAAGGCTGCTACTCAAAGATTGAATGATTACAGTAATAGTGTTATTATTATAAGAGACAACTATGTTAATATAGAAAATATATTAAAAAGAGAAAACATAGACAAGGTTGACGGAATATATATAGACCTTGGTGTGTCTTCATATCAGCTTGATACTGCCGAGAGAGGATTTACCTATAGATATGATGCGCCACTTGACATGAGAATGGATGACAGAAATGAGCTTAAGGCGTCGGATATTGTAAATGACTATTCAGAATCCGAACTTTTTCATATTATCAGAGACTATGGCGAGGACAGATTTGCGAAGAATATTGCAAAACATATAGTTGAGTATAGGAATAAAAAGAGAATAGAAACAACTTTTGAGTTGGTAGATATCATAAAAGCTTCTATTCCTATGAAGATACAGGTTACAGGCGGTCATCCGGCTAAAAGAACATTTCAGGCCATAAGAATAGAATTAAACAAAGAGCTGGAGGTTTTGACCGCTTCAATAAATGTAATGATTGATCTGTTAAAACCGGGTGGAAGATTGTCCATTATTACATTCCATTCTTTAGAGGACAGAATAGTAAAGCAGGCATTTAAAAAGGCAGAATCGCCATGTGTCTGTCCGAAGAAATTTCCGGTATGTGTCTGTGGAAACAAATCAAAGGGAAGAGTTATTACGAGAAAGGCAATACTGCCAAGTGAGGAGGAGCTGGAAGAAAATTCCAGATCAAAAAGTGCAAAACTTAGAGTATTTGAAAAGGGAGTCTAAATGAAAGAAACTATCAAAAGAAAAAGGCAAGAGACAAAGAAAAAGACCAATACAGAAATGGAATACTATGTAGACGGTAATGTTGTAAGAAAAGTAGAAACGAGTGTTCCCAAAAAAGCACCGAAAACTTCTGCAGGTGAAGTTGCAAAGACAAATAGGATGATAAGGAAACAGGGAAAGAGCTTTATCCATGGATTTACCTTATCTCGTTGTGATGTCTGCAGCTGTGGCTGTGATGCTGCTTTTGTGTGTAAACTATATAGCAATACAGTCTAAGCTGACTTCTACTATAAAACAGACACAAAAAAACGAGTCAAATCTTGAAAAGTTAAGAAATGAAAATGATTCTATGGAGAATATGATTGCGACTTATGTCGATTTGGATCATATATATGATGTAGCTACAAATAAGTTGGGTATGATTTATGCTAGGAAAAATCAAGTTATAACATACGAGAAAACGGAAAGTGAATATGTCAGACAATTCGAAGATATCCCAAGATAAGAAGGGAAATAATAAAAAGAGTAAGGGTGGAGGTACTTCCAATCCTTTAGATATTTTGCAGCTAAGGCTTGCAATGATCCTGGTTATGATTATGCTTGCCTTCGCTGCATTGTTTTTTAAGATTATAATGTTACAAAAAAATAACTCCGAGGAGTACAATCAAAAGATTCTGTCGCAGCAAAGATATGATTCCAGAGATATTCCTTACAAAAGAGGAGATATACTGGACAGAAACGGTACATATATTGCTACGAGTGAAAAGGTCTATAATTTGATTATTGACCCCAGACAAATAAACAGTGATCAGGACGATTACTTGAAGGCAACCGTTTCAATACTCAGTCAAGTTTTCGGATACAGTGAAGACGATTTGAGAAGTGTGATTGCAGATAAGTCGGACAGTTCATATGTAAAGTATGCCAAAGATATCAGCTATGAGCAAAAAACAGCATTTGAAGCAGAAAAAGAAGAGTGGAACAAGTGGTATAAAGAACATAAAAGCTCTGAAAGAGTTTATGGTATATGGTTTGAAGAAAGCTATGTAAGAAAATATCCATACGGCTCCACAGCATGCAATGTAATAGGTTTTGCTAATAATGATGATTTGAGTGCTAACTCGGGAATAGAACAGTATTATAATGATAAATTAATCGGAGTATCGGGAAGAGAGTATGGCTATCTTAACGATGAATCATCACTTGAAAGAGTTATTAAAAATCCTACAGACGGAAATAAAGTGGTTTCAACTATTGATTTAAATATTCAAAAAATTGTTGAAAAACATATTGCGGAATGGGAAAGCTCTACGGGATCAAATATGACTGCGGCCATAGTGATGAATCCTAATAATGGTGAAATACTTGCCCTGGCAACCAGCAGAGCATTCGATTTAAATAATCCGAGAGATTTGAATAATTATATAACACCTGAACAACAGGCTGAAATGGATGACAAGTCAAAGGTTGAAGCACTCAGCAATATATGGAGAAACTATGCTGTAAGTGACACATATGAGCCCGGTTCACCTGCCAAGGTATTTACAGTAGCTTCCGCTATGGAAGAGGGTATAATAACAGGAAATGAGAGTTATAATTGTGGCGGATTTGAAGAGGTAGGCGGCTGGAAGATAAGATGTGCGAACAGAAACGGACATGGAGTGATTAATGTTACCGAAGCCTTGATGGAGTCATGTAATGTGGCGATGATGGATATTTCCAGGGCTGAGGGCGGTAAGAAATTCTATGATTATCAACGAGTATTCGGTTTCGGATCAAAGACTTCTATAGATCTTCCGGGAGAAGCTGATACAAGCGGACTTATACATACTGCAGATAATGCAAGTGCAACAGATTTGGCAACAAATTCTTTCGGGCAAAATTTTAATACAACTATGATTCAACTTGCTGCGGCATACTCGTCCGTAGTAAACGGTGGATCTTATTACAGACCGCATGTAGTAAAGCAGATTTTAAACTCAAAAGGTGCTGTAATAGAAAATATAGAACCTGAACTTGTAAGAGAAACAGTCTCTGCACATACTACAGCATTTATAAATGAAGCTCTAAGAAGAACGGTAGCAGAGGGAACAGGTAGTGCGGCTGCAGTGGCAGGTTATGATGTTGGAGGAAAAACAGGTACTGCAGAAAAATACCCAAGAGGAAATGGAAACTATCTTGTTTCTTTTATAGGAAGTGTACCGGCACAGAGACCTGAAGTGGTTTGTTACGTGCTTGTGGATACCCCACATGTGGCGGATCAGGCAAGATCGGCATACGCAAGTTCTCTGTTTTCAAGAATTATGACAGAAGTATTACCGTATATGAATATATATTCAAATGTGGATGAGAGCATAGATGTCAGCGGTTTTCCTTCATCAGAGGGAATTACAGACAATAATACTCCTGCAGAGGCTGAGACAAAGAGTTATTCCACAGAAGAGGTAATACCTGATGACAGTGGGAACGGTCTTCCGGGAGTACCTGCAGGTGAGGCAGAAGAATAAAAATTGGAGATATTATGTTAAGAGATACATTGATTGCATTATTGATAGGTTTTATTGTTACTGCAATTGTTTGTCCTTTGTTCATACCTGTTTTACACAGGTTGAAATTCGGACAGATGGTAAGAGACGACGGACCTAAGGAACATTTGAAAAAGACAGGCACTCCGACCATGGGCGGAATATCGTTTCTTGTCGGAATATTGGCAGGAAGTCTTTTTCTGATACCGAATTATAGAGAAGTGGTAGTGGTATTCTTATTTACTATATCCTATGGTATAATAGGCTTTTTGGACGACATGCTGAAAATAAAGAAAAAGCAGTCTGAAGGACTTAAGTCATCACAAAAATTCATACTTCAACTTGTAGTCAGTGTTGTTTTCATAGTATATCTGTATAAAATATACGGCATGGACTATGGGGTGCTTATTCCTTTTACCGGATCATTTGAGACCGGACTGATATTAAAGCTTGGTATTATATGGATTCCCTTCGCACTCTTTGTAATACTTGGTACAGATAATGGAGTGAATTTTACTGACGGACTTGACGGATTATGTTCAACAGTGAGTATAGCGGTTACATTATTCTTTATGCTTATAGGATTTAAGGGAGGTTTTTCGGTCACACCTCTTACCGGTGCGGTGATAGGAAGTCTTATGGGATTTTTGATATTTAATGCTTATCCCGCAAAAGTATTTATGGGTGATACAGGATCTTTGGCTTTGGGCGGTTTTATTGCATCATATGCACTTATGTGTAGGATACCTGTATTTATTGCCGTAATCGGATTTATATATATGATTGAAGTAATATCTGTAATTATCCAGGTGGGATATTTTAAAGCTACAAAGGGTAAGAGATTTTTTAAGATGGCGCCGATACATCATCATTTTGAACTTTGCGGCTGGTCAGAAACAAGGACTGTGACAGTTTTTAGTATAGTTACCGTAATACTGGGTATTTTAGTTTATCTGTTTATGTAGGAGGCAATATGATTGGAATTGCGGGCTTAGGAAAGAGCGGTATATCAGCCGCTACTTTGCTTTTGAAAAATAATGAAGCGGTAATACTTTTTGACAGTAATAAAGGACTTAATAAAGAGGAAGTGCTTGCAAAGTTTGATAAAAGATATCATGAAAAGGTAAAGATAATTCTAGGAGAATTAAACAAATCCGATTTGCAGGATATGTCATACTGTGTTATAAGTCCGGGGATAGATCTGGAGACTGATTTTGTACAGGTACTTAAAGAAAATAACATTCCTATATGGAGCGAAATTGAGCTTGGGTTTAAATACGCTAAGGGCAGTTTGATAGCAATTACAGGTACCAACGGTAAGACTACAACAACATCACTTGTCGGGGAGATAATGTCTGATTTTGTGAAGAAGAGTTTTACTGTAGGAAATATAGGAATACCATATACGGATATTGCCGATAAAACAGATGAAACTTGTGTTACGGTACTTGAGACTTCGTCATTTCAATTGGAAACCATCATTGATTTCAGACCGAATATAGCAGCTGTTTTAAATATAACTCCGGATCATTTAAACAGACATCATACGATGGAAAACTATATAAAAGTAAAAGAAGATATAAGTAAAAATCAGACAGAAAAAGATTTTTGCGTATTGAATTATGAAGATGAGGCTTTGAGAACATTTGCAGATCATGTAAAGGCTAAGGTGGTATTCTTCTCAAGCAGGAGAAAGCTTGAGAACGGATTTTATCTGGAAAAAGATGTGATAATGCAAAGTGAAAACGGTGTCACAAAAGAGATACTTGATACAAAAAAGTTAAATATACTTGGCAGACATAATTATGAGAATGTTATGGCGGCAATAGCAATAGCTTCATCATATGGTGTACCGATGGAGAGCATTGTAAATTCATGCTATTCTTTCCATGCTGTTGAACACAGAATAGAATTTGTAAAAGAAGTAAATGGAGTCAGATATTATAATGACTCAAAGGGTACAAATCCTGATGCGGCAATTCAGGCTGTACTGGCTATGCCCGGTGCAACATATATTATTGCAGGTGGATATGACAAGGGATCTGAGTATGACGAGTGGATAGAGAACTTCGGTACAAAGGTAAAAAAACTTGTGCTGATGGGAGCTACAGCAGATAAGATTGCTGAATGTGCAAATAAACATGGCTTTAATGCTATAGAAAAAGTTGAAAGCATGAAAGAAGCTGTAAAAATATGTGCAGATGAAGCAAAACCGGGAGAATATGTACTTCTTTCACCGGCATGTGCCAGCTGGGGCATGTTTAAAGATTATGAAGATCGTGGAAGAATATTTAAGGACTGTGTTAGGGAATTAGGATAATATGGCTGATGATATAAAGAATAAAAAGGCCACAAATAAAGAAGCAGCAAAAAAAGAACTGCAAAAGAAAGCTCAAAAAAGAAATATCAAGGTTGAAAAAAATAATAATATTAAACCGAAAGAAGATAAAAAGAAAAAAATAAAAAAAGCCGTGTAAAAAAATCGGTCAAAGACGACACAAAGGATAAAGAGAAAGAAAAGAAAAAAAGTGTATTCTATGATTACAGCTTTATATTTATCATTTTCGTTTTGATTGCATTTGGTCTTATAATGATTTATTCAGCGAGTTCATATACAGCAGAATTAAAATTTAAAAACTCTGCCTACTTTGTATGGAAACAGATGAAAAATGTATTAATGGGATTTGTGGCGATGATTATAATATCGTTTATACCATATAAAGTATGGACAGGGAAATTTATTAAGATCAGAATCCCTTATTTTATTCATGTTGTCGCAACAGGATTAGTCGGATTAGTTTTAATTATAGGAAGAGATGCTAATGGAGCAAGAAGGTGGATAAAGATAGCCGGAGTAAAATTCCAGCCTTCAGAGCTTGTAAAGGTTTCAATTATTATACTGATGGCATATTATCTTGTAAAATATAAGGATGTGCTGCATGGAGATGACAAAAAACGCGCGGAAAAATATTTATGGCTCTTATTTGGCATGGTAATGGTTCCTACAGTTTTAGTATTGCTGGAGAACATGAGTACAGCTATAATTATATTCCTGATTGCTTTTTGTATAAGCTTTCTTGGAACATCATATAGGAAACTACATACGCTTGGTGCAATAATTATCGGATTTGCTTTGATTTTCTCAAAACCTTTTGTCAGAATTTTGTATGAAAAAGGGTTTAGGGATTATCATTTGATAAGACTTCTTGTTTGGGCCGAGCCTGAAAAGTTCAGCAGAGATGGCGGATATCAGGTAATGCAGGGACTTTATGCTATAGGATCGGGAAATATATTCGGTAAGGGACTGGGAGAAGGTATGCAAAAATTTTTTCTTCCGGAGTCACAAAATGATATGATTTTTGCTATAATAGTAGAAGAGCTTGGACTTTTCGGTGCGGCACTTTTACTTGGAGCATTTGCCTTTATAATATATAGAATGGTGAAGATAGCTTTTTCTATAAAAGATCTTGAAGGTGTATACCTCGTAGTCGGTATTTTAATACATATATCACTACAGGTTATACTTAATATTGCGGTTGTAACCGGAGTTTTGCCAAATACAGGAGTTTCACTTCCGTTTATCAGTTACGGAGGTACATCTATTATTATACTATTGGCAGAAATGGGAATTGTTCTGAGCGTAGCAAGATCTATAAAGATGGATTATTGATATGAAGAAAGTTTACATTGTTTTATTTTGTATTGCCATTATATTTGCAGGAATTTATTCCATAAGATTAACTGATTTTAACTTTGGAGGAAATACGAGATATACCGATCAGGAAATGAAGGATATGCTTTTTCCCAGTGAATTATCAAAGATAACTCTTTATAATTTTATTAGAAGCAAAATAAAAAAAGACTACAATATTCCCTTCATACAGGATGTGGACATATATGTGACAGGAATAAACAGTGCCGACATTATAGTTTATGAAAAGAGTGTTGTGGGCTGTGTAAAATATATGAGCTCATATATGTATTTTGACAAAGACGGAATTGTTGTGGAGAGTTCAAACAATCTTTTAGACGAAATACCGGTAATTGACGGTTTGGATTTTGGAAGGATAGTACTTTATGAGAAGCTGCCAATATCAAATGAGAGTGTCTTTGAAGAGATGCTCAATATAACTCAGGTTTTGGTGGGTTACGGTATAACAGTAGATAAGATCACAATTTCTTCAGATAATAATATAACATTATATATAGGAAAAATAGAGGTCTATCTGGGTGATTCGAGTGAATTAAATGGTAAAATAAGCGAGTTGAGAGATATATGGATAAAAATAAAAGATTTGTCGGGAATACTTTATTTGGATAATTATAATCCTATAAAAGAAAATACCACATATACTTTTAAGAAGAGATAACTATATGCTATACTTAAGTTATTCTTTTTATTTTATTCCGATATTACAGGATACTTTAAAGAAAAATAAGTTGATATTTAGACAAAAAACATTTATTATAAGATGAGAGTTTGCTTAAGTGTAGGGGTACAGGAGGAATATATCTGTGTTAGAAATAAATAAGCCGGTAAATGAGAATGCAGCGAAGATTATCGTAGTTGGTGTCGGAGGTGCCGGAAATAATGCCGTAAATAGAATGATTGATGAAAATGTTGAAGGCGTGGAATTTATTGGAGTAAATACCGATAAACAGGCCTTGGTTAATTGTAAAGCGGGAACTATCATACAGATAGGAGAGAAGCTTACAAAGGGTCTTGGCGCCGGAGCAAAGCCTGAAGTTGGAGAGAAGGCGGCAGAAGAGAATATCGAGGATATCACAAATAAACTGAAGAATGCAGATATGGTTTTTGTTACATGTGGAATGGGTGGTGGAACAGGAACAGGTGCATCACCGGTTATTGCAAGGGCTTCAAGAGAACTTGGCATACTTACTGTAGGTGTAGTAACAAAGCCTTTCCCTTTTTGAGGGTAGACAGAGAATGAAGAATGCTCTTGAAGGTATTGAGCAGTTAAAGCAGTTTGTAGATACTTTGATTGTAATACCTAATGAAAAATTACTTCAAATTGTAGACAGAAAGACCACTATGCCTGATGCCCTTAAAGGCGGATGAGGTTTTACAGCAGAGCGTACAGGGTATAACAGATCTTATAAGTGAGACTGCTATAATTAATCTTGACTTTGCAGATGTGCAAACAGTAATGACGGATAAGGGACTTGCTCATATCGGAATAGGATATGGTTCAGGAGATAATAAGGCTCTTGATGCTGTGAAGGCTGCAGTTTCTTCACCTCTTCTTGAGACAAGCATTAATAATGCTACTCATGTACTCATATCTGTATCAGGAGATGTAAGCCTTATAGAAGCTTATGAAGCTACAGATTATGTTCGTGAGCTTGTAAGCGAAGAGGCTAATATTATATTCGGTGCTTCATGTAATGATAATGAGCCTGATACTGTGAAGATAACAGTTATTGCGACAGGTGTAACCAATGCAATAAATGACACTCCTGTAGGAGAACTGATCAGAGATGTAAACAATAAGCATCAAAACGATCATATGCCTAAGAGAAATGATGGGTATTTACAGGGAATAAATCCGGCAGGTATGGATAGAGCTGTTCAAAATCAGCAGGAGCAGAATAATTATATAAATCCTACTGCAAGCCATATGGGAGAGACCTATTCAGAAGGTGGTTATAACGGCGGATATACAGGAAATTACGGTCAGTATCAAACCGAGATTAATAATCAGAATTTGAATACTACAAACAATCAGGGTATGAATAATCAAAATCCGAATAATCAGGGTTACAACGGAAACTATTCATTTGGACAGCAGCCTAGCGTAAGACCTGTAAGAACAGGTGATGCTAAGATAAATGTACCTGACTTCTTAAAGAGAAAGAAATAATGTAAATAATAAGCCTTGGAGACTTTCCAAGGCTTTGTTGTGCTTTATACATGATTTTTGATATATAATTTTAGCAGTCCTTTGAGCAAAAGGTTGTCGTCTACGATGATATCATGTGTACAAAGAGGTGTCACAAAAGGAGCAAGACCTCCGGTGGCAACTACATTTAACTTTTCTCCGATTTCTTCTTCCATACGTGAGATGATGCCGTCCATCATACCTGCATGTCCGAATAAAATACCGCTTCTCATACAGTCAATGGTGTTCTTGCCTATAACTTTTTTAGGCATATCAAGATTGACTTGAGGAAGTTGTGCGGTTTTTGAACTTAATGTATCAATTGAGATACGAAGTCCCGGGTGAATGATTCCACCTACATAATTACCGTTTTTATCAACTACAGATATGGTTGTGGCTGTTCCCATATCAATAATTGCAAGCGGTAGAGGATATTCATCCATTGCGGCTACAGCATCAACTATCATATCTGATCCGACCGCTTTGGGATTGTCAGTCAAGATATTTAATCCTGTTTTCATACCTGACTCTACAAGCATACATTCAATGCCGATTATTTTCTTGATTGCATTTTTGATGGTCTCATTAAGAGGAGGAACTACACTTGAAAGAATTGCACCTTCTATATCTGAAGGCTTTATTCCATGTATATCAAGTATTCCTTTGATATACATTGAGTATTCAAGGTCGGTTCTGGTAGTATAGGTGGTTACTCTTTCAAGAAAATATGTTTTTGTATTGTCTATACCGCCTATGACAATATTTGTGTTACCCATATCGATTGCTAATATCATAAAATTATCCTTCTTAAGTAAGTAGATTTAAGGCTTTTAAAGTATATATACCGGACAGGTAAAGTGTTGCAGTATTCATCAATAAAAGCTTTATTTTATATAAAGTATACTAATCTCTGTTCTTGCTTGCAATAATAAAATAGCGTATAATCGTGTAAGCGTTATATCTAAACAAAAATTAAGAATTGTGGAGGCTTTATGCTGAAAAATAAAAATATATTACTTGGTGTAACCGGAGGGATTGCTGCATATAAAATTGCAAATCTTGCCAGTATGTTAAAAAAACAGGGGGCCAATGTAAAAGTGATAATGACTGAAAATGCATGTCAGTTCATTACTCCTATGACATTTGAAACCTTGACAGCACAAAAAGTATATACCGATACATTTGACAGAAATTTTGAATTTAAGGTTGATCATATAGAGCTTGGAAAGTGGGCGGATGTATTCCTTATTGCACCGGCCACCGCAAATGTTATAGGAAAGCTTGCAAACGGTATTGCGGATGATATGCTGACTACAACAGCTTTAGCAATGAGATGTCCTATAGTGGTTTCACCTGCCATGAATACAACCATGTTTGAAAACAAGGTTGTAAACACAATATTATGAAACTTAGAACCTATGGAATGGATATCATTATGCCTGCAAGCGGTCATCTGGCATGTGGAGATAGCGGAGCCGGGAAGATGCCGGAACCTGAGATGCTCATAGAATATATCAAAAGAGGAGTATATGCTAAAAAGGATCTGGTAGGAAAGAAAGTATGTGTAAGTGCCGGACCGACAAGAGAGGCAATAGATCCTGTAAGATATATATCAAATAATTCCACCGGTAAGATGGGTGTGGAGATTGCAAAGATGGCTGCATACAGAGGCGCAAAAGTAAGTCTGGTAACGGGGCCGTCAAATGTCTTTGTACCTGATTTTATAAACAGAATAGATATAAAATCGGCAGAGGATATGTATGAAGAGATAATGAAGATTTCAGATTCACAGGATATTATTATAAAGGCTGCGGCCGTTGCGGATTATACACCTGCAAACTACAGTGATGAAAAGATAAAGAAAAAAGACGGAGATCTTTCTATTGAACTTTCAAGAACCAAAGATATATTAAAGGAACTTGGTGAGAGAAAAGAAAATAATCCTAAAAAGCAGTTTATCTGCGGATTTTCCATGGAAACCGAAAATATGGAAGAGAACTCAAAGAATAAACTGGCAAAGAAAAACGCGGATATGATAGTTGCAAATAATGTAAAGGTTGAGGGAGCAGGATTCGGAACCGATACAAATGTAGTTACCATATTTACAAAAGATAAAGAGATAATACTTGATAAGCTGTCAAAACTGGAAGTGGCAGAAAAGATATTTGATGAGATAGTGAGGAATTTTTAAGTGAACTTTGGAGAAATAAGTAAGAGAAGAACATTTGCCATAATATCACACCCGGATGCCGGAAAAACCACATTGACAGAGAAGTTTTTGCTCTATGGTGGAGCCATAAACTTAGCAGGAAGTGTAAAGGGAAAAAAGACGGCCAAATATGCGGTAAGTGACTGGATGGAGATAGAAAAGGAGAGAGGTATATCTGTAACTTCATCTGTTATGCAGTTTAACTATGAGGGATTTTGTATCAATATTTTGGATACACCGGGACATCAGGACTTCTCCGAGGATACCTACAGAACACTTATGGCGGCAGATTCTGCAGTCATGGTGATAGACGCAAGTAAGGGCGTTGAGGCACAGACTATAAAACTTTTTAAGGTCTGTGTAATGAGAAAGATACCTATATTTACATTTATAAACAAGCTTGACAGAGAGGCGAGAGATCCTTTTGAACTCTTGGATGAGATAGAGAATGTGCTCGGTATCAGAACATGTCCCGTGAACTGGCCGATCGGATCGGGGAAAAACTTCAAGGGAGTATATGACAGACAGACTAAACTTATAAATAAGTTTACTGCAAATCATGCCGGAATGAAGGAAGTTGATACACAGGTTATTGACCTTGAGGACAGTAAGCTGGATGATTATATAGGATTTGACTATGCTGATATACTTAGGGGAGATATAGAGCTTTTGGACGGTGCAAGTGATGATCTTGATATGGATAGAGTGTCCGCAGGTGAACTGAGCCCTGTATTTTTCGGCTCGGCTCTTACAAACTTCGGAGTGCAGACCTTCCTTGAGCATTTCCTAAAAATGACTACTTCACCGCTTAAGAGGAAGACTCATGAGGGATTTGTAGATCCTATGAAGGATGAGTTCTTCTCAGCCTTTGTATTCAAGATTCAGGCAAATATGAATAAGGCACATAGAGACAGGATAGCTTTTATGAGAATCTGCTCCGGTGAATATGATGCAGGTATGGATGTTTTCCATGTACAGGGAAATAAGAAAATAAAGCTTAATCAGTCCACTCAAATGATGGCGGATGAGAGAAAAATAGTTGAAAAGGCATATGCCGGAGATATTATCGGAGTATTTGATCCGGGTATATTTGGTATAGGTGATACACTTGCAACTGTAAATAATATTGAGTTTGAGGGTATACCTACTTTTGCACCTGAGCATTTTGCAAGGGTACGTCAGGTAGACACCATGAAGAGAAAACAATTCTTAAAAGGTGTATATCAGATAGCTCAGGAGGGTGCAATCCAGATTTTCCAGGAGTACAATACCGGAATGGAAGAGATAATAGTCGGAGTAGTAGGTGTGCTTCAGTTTGAAGTATTGCTTTACAGACTGAAAAATGAATATAATGTAGATGTAAAACTTGATAAACTGCCTTACGAGCATATAAGATGGATAGATGAAACATCTACTGTAGATATAGATAAGATACAGGGAACAAGTGATATGAAAAAGATCAAAGATCTTAAAGACCGTCCGCTTCTTATTTTTACACATCCTTGGAGTGTGAGAATGGTTGAGGAAAGAAATGAAGGACTGGTTTTAAGTGAGTTCGGAAAGAACTAAGAAAGGAATATTATGAGAAAATACAGACAGGAAATAGAAAAATATATAGATGAGCACAGAGATGAGATGGTAGCCGATATCATTAAGCTCTGCTCTATCAACAGTACAAAAGGAGAGTATGTGGAGGGTGCACCATTTGGTGAAGGCCCTAAAAGAGCACTTACTATGGCACTCAGTATTGCACAAAAGTACGGTTTTGACATAACAAACTATGATAATTATGTAGGTGCAATAGATCTTAACAATAAGGAAAAGGGGCTTGATATACTTGCACATTTGGATGTCGTACCGGAGGGTGAAGGCTGGAGCGTTACAGGTCCTTTTGATCCTAAGGAAATAGACGGAAAGATATACGGAAGAGGAACTTCTGATGATAAGGGTCCGGCAGTTGCGGCACTTTTTGCGCTTCGTGCGGTTAAGGATCTGAATATACCTGTAAGTAAAAATGTAAGACTTGTCTTGGGTACAGATGAGGAGTGTGGCAGCAGCTGCATAAAGCATTATTATACAAAAGAAAAGGAAGCACCTATGACATTCTCACCGGATGGAGAATTTCCGGTAGTGAATATTGAAAAAGGACAGTTACATGGTGAGTTTTCAGCCGCTCTTGAAGATGCAGGTGAAAAAAGACTTGTAAGTATCGAAGCAGGTACAAAGGTAAATGTGGTTCCACCAAAGGCTAAAGCAGTTATAGAAGGATTCGATATAGAAGAAGTTGAAGCTAAAGCTAAAGAAGTAACCAAAGAAACAGGTATACAGTTTAAGTATGACCTGGTACCTGTTTTTGAAATCACAGCACTTGGAGCCAATGCACATGCATCCACACCTGACAATGGTAACAATGCGATTACAGGACTTTTGGAACTGCTTTGCAGACTTGATTTCTCACCTTCAAAGAAGATAGAGACAATAAAGAAATTGTACTCTCTTATGCCGCATGGAGATACAAAGGGCGAGGCAATGGGAATTGCTGTAGAGGATGAGAGAAGTGGTGCACTTACACTTGCTTTTTCAATGCTCAGCTTAAAGAATAATATAATGCACGGTTTCTTCGACAGCAGAATTCCTGTAAGTGGTGACGGTGATAAGATATTAAAGACTGTTAGAGATAAGTTTAGTGATATTGATGTGGAATTTTTTTAAATAACTCTGTAATAGCACCGCATGAGGTGGATGGAAATTCGCCATTTGTAAAGACATTGCTCTCAATATATGAGGACTACACAGGTCTTAAGGGAGAATGTATTGCCATGGGAGGCGGTACCTATGTCCACAATATTCAAAAACGGTGTTGCATTCGGTGCAGTGTTCCCGGAACAGATACAAAAAAATGCATGGAGCTGATGAGTTTGTTGTAATAGATGAACTTATAGCTTCAGCAAAAAAATATTTGCACAGTCAATTGTGGAGTTGTGTGAGTAAGGGGAGTATGGATTCTATTGTTAGCTTAAAAGCCATGGGCAAAGTCTTTCATACAAAAAATGGAGATGTAAAAGCCCTGGACAATATAAATCTTGATATAAACAGAGGAGAGATATTTGGAATAATAGGTCTATCCGGTGCAGGTAAGTCAACCTTGGTAAGATGTATCAATTATCTTGAAGTACCGACAGAAGGAGATGTTTACTTTGAAGGTAAACCTCTAAAGAAGATGGGTGAGTACGGTATAAGAAGTGTAAGAAGGAATATGGGAATGATATTTCAGCAGTTCAACTTACTTTCACAGAGAAATATACTGAATAATGTGTGCTTTCCTTTAGAAATAAGCGGTGTTCCAAGAGTCACGGCAGTGAAAAGAGCGAGAGAACTTCTTAAACTGGTAGGTCTTTCAGACAGGGAAAAAGCTTATCCGGCACAGCTTTCAGGTGGACAAAAGCAAAGAGTGGCTATTGCCAGAGCAATTGCCACAAATCCAAAGCTGTTACTATGCGATGAGGCCACATCAGCACTTGATCCAAACACTACACAGCAGATCCTTGATCTTATAAAAGATATCAATAAAAAAATGGGGATCACAGTTATAGTGATTACCCATGAGATGAAAGTTATAGAAAGCATATGTGACAGAGTTGCAATCATTGAGAACAGTAAAATTGCCGAAATGGGAAAAGTAGAGGATATATTTGCCAATCCTCAGTCTGATATCGGAAAGAAGCTTATACTCGGTGATGCATTGCCCAATAGGGAGATTGTATCCGGAGTTAAACTGAGAATAGAGTTTGACGGAAGAAGTTCATTTGAACCTGTGCTTTCAAATATGATATTGTCATGTGGGATTCCTGTAAATATACTATATGCTCAGACTAAAGATATAGGCGGTTCAGCTGTGGGACATATGATAGTTCAGATTTCAGGTGAAGAGGAAGCCGCAAAGGCGAAGAGATATCTTGACAGTATAGGCGTGGTTTACCATGAATTTTTGGAAGGAAAGGAGCTGATATAATATGGTTGCAATGATTATAAAAGGTCTTTTTGAGACTTTGTTGATGACTGTTGCTTCTTCATTCTTTTCATATGTAATAGGCATACCGCTTGGAGTTATTTTGGTTGTTACAGATAATACAGGTATAAAGCCTATGCCGAAGCTTAACGGAGTTTTGGGAATGATCATAAATCTGATAAGATCCGTTCCTTTTATGATTCTGCTTATTATGGTAATACCACTAACAAGAATTATAGTGGGAACATCTATAGGGCCTGTTGCAGTTATACCTCCGCTTGTAATAGCTGCGGCACCTTATATAGCCAGAATGGTTGAGTCTTCACTCAAAGAGGTGGATGCAGGAGTAATAGAGGCCGCAAAGTCAATGGGAGCAAGTAATGCTCAGATAATTTTTAAAGTGCTTTACCTGAGTCTAAACCTTCACTGCTTGTGGGGGCTGCAATATCAGTTACAACAATACTCGGATATTCGGCAATGGCCGGATTTACCGGAGGTGGCGGTCTTGGAACAATCGCTATAAACTACGGATATTACAGATACCAGACCGATATAATGTTTATAACGGTTGCAATACTTGTAATTCTTGTTCAAATAATACAGGAAATCTTTATGAGAAGTTCAAAGAGCTCCGATAAGAGAATCAGGTAATATAACAGGTTATAAAAAAAGACTATAAACATCTGTGAGCTAAATCATTGACAGAACATACAGTATGGTCTATAAATTGTATATGAAATTTAAGGAGGAATAATAAATGAAAAAAAGAATATTATTAGCATTAGGTTTAGTATCACTTCTTGCACTTGCAGGATGTGGAAAGAAGGCTGCAGATACAAATACAAGTGAGACTGTGGCAGAATCAAAGAGTGAGGCTGCAAGTGAGAGCGCAAGCAAGGATTTGCAGACAATAGTTGTAGGAGCAACTCCGGCACCACATGCAGAGATTTTAGAAGCTGCAAGAACAGTTTTAAATAAAGAAGGCTATGATTTAAAGATAGTTGAGTATAATGATTATATTCAGCCAAATGTGGCCCTTGATACAAAGGAATTGGATGCAAATTACTTCCAGCATTATCCATATCTTGAGAACTTCAACAAGGAGCACAATACAACTCTTGTTTCAGCAGGTGCAATTCATTATGAGCCTTTCGGTATCTATGCCGGAAAGACTGCATCACTTGATGCTCTTGCAGACGGTGCGAAATTTCAGTGCCGAATGATGCTACAAATGAGGCAAGAGCATTACTCTTACTTGAGGCAAACGGACTTATAAAGTTAAAAGAGGGTGCAGGTATCAATGCTACAAAGCAGGATATTGTTGAAAATCCAAAGAATCTTGATATTCAGGAGATTGAGGCTGCACAGGTTGCAAGAACACTTAAAGATGTTGATGTTGCTGTCGTAAACGGAAACTACGCTATTGAAGCCGGATTAAAGGTGAGCGATGCACTCGCTATAGAGGATTCAAAGTCACTTGCCGCTACTACATATGCAAATATTATAGCAGTAAGAGCGGGTGATGAGAAATCAGATGCAATCCTTGCACTTATAAAGGCTCTTGAGAGTGATGATGTAAAGAAGTTTATAGAAAGCAAGTACGATGGTGCGGTTGTACCAATGTTCTAATCTATGAATGTATCAAATAAGAATAGAATTATATTTGTCCTGTTCGCATGCATATTTGCCTTTTTGTTTATCGGAAGGGCAACATATGCTGCAGAGGCAAATGTAAAAGCCGCACTCGACAGTCTGGATTTTGAAAGAAAATCAAAAAATGAGATAAATCTGGTCTTTAGCAGTAACGGTATAAATGAAGTGAGCAGATATATAATTCTTAGAAAGGATGTAACTGCAAAGGACTTCAAAGAAATAAAGAGAATATCATCTAAGGATTCAAATAATACGAGAAATATTTCCTATACTGATAAAATCAATGCAAAAGGTTATGTCAGATATGAGTACAGAGTAGATGCATATTTAAAAAACGGAAAACAGATAAGGGGAAAATCAATATTTGCAAGTAATGTACTTATATGTATTGATCCCGGACATTTCCAAACAAATAATGCGATAGAGGGAGAGGATGGCTATGGCTATTCAGAATCTATGGCGGTATTAAAGCTGGGTCTTACTTTAAGAGACAGCTTAAAGAAAAACTACGGTATATCTTGTGTACTTACCAGAACAACAGAAAGCATTACAATTGACGGCTTTACAGATAAAAATCTGGACGGAGGACATATTTCACTCAGAGGAGATATGGCAGGCAGAGCAGGTGCCGATTTGTTCATATCATTGCATACCAATTCCAATAATTCACATGCAAACGGATATCCTACAAATACACAGCCTATTGCAATAAATAAGCCTTTGATAATATTAAATTCTCTTGCAAAAGAAAGTGAGCTATGTATAAATATAGCAAACAAGACAGGTGAAAATCTATCAATTGTAAATTTCAATGAAGGGCTTTCAAAGAGCAAGGATTTTGATTCTGTAAAGAAAGGTTCTTTAAGTGAGTGGTCTGTTGCTAAGAATGACAGTATCACAATAAACGGAAGTGTATACTACAGAATGGGAGAAAACGGAGACTATTACGGAGTACTTAGAGGTGCAAACCTTGCAGGAGTGCCGGGAATGATAGTAGAACACGGTTTTCACTCAGTACCTGAGGTTAGAAAAAAGGCTATGCAATCTGATTTGATAAATAAATGGGCAGATGCGGATGCCAAAGCGATAGCCGCAGGTTTCGGTTTTTAAAATAATATAAATATAAAAAACTCCTTAGTAAGGAAAAGCTGCTAAGGAGTTTTTTTTATTTAGTAGATTACCATGGCATCATATATTACTATGGTAGCATTGGAAGCCGGGTCAACAGAGTATTGCGAAAATCTCCATACACCGTCACTGCCTTTCTTTAAAATATATTCAGGCTTTTGGTTTACTCTTTCCCAGATGCGTATCTGACTGTCAGCATTCACATTCCATGAATTTCTATATAGGGCTGTATTGACCTGTGTTAATTTATCACCTGTAAATGAAGAGTATTTTTTATCAAGTATAACATCATAGTCTTCATTTGCTGCAAGTTTTATTGTGTTTTCATCAACTACAGTGATAGAGGTTATATTGTAAGACATAAGACTTTCGCTAAGTACATTTGCAAAACCTCCTGTCACTTGCTTGGTCATCTGATATTTGATACTTGAAGTATCTGTAGGAGACACATTTTCATCAACCTTATTTGCCATTTGATTATAGCTGTGATTATTCATGTCTTCAATATAGCTTCTTAAGAAATTTCCCAGAAGAGTATTAAAGAAATCTGTGCCGGGCACTTGTCTCAACATTTGAACTTCCGCCTACGCCATCCCCCTTTACATACACATCTATATCTCTCTTATCAGTATAATTTGTTGCATCAGGCATCTCATATTCTATCTCATAGTATTGCTTCATACCCTTGTAGATACTGCTATAGAAATTCCCCATATCCATTCCGAAGGATGAAAAATATTTAAATTCACCGCCGGAAGCAGAGGTAATTTGAATCAGATCGGAATCGTTTGCACTGTAATTATCACCTATTCTGACTATGTAGACCGGTATTTTATATAAAGACACCATGTTTATGACATCATTTGCTGTATTATAGCTACCGACATCTTCACCATCTGTAAATGCCAACACACATTTCGCTCCGGAAATACCGGATACATCCTGAACCGCATAAATCAATGTATCATATAACTTTGTCTGACCTGAAGCTATATAGGAAAAAATCTTTTGGTTTAATGCATTTTTATCTGATGTAAAGACACCGCTTTTGTCAATATATGAATTAAACTCGGTAAGTTTAACTTTATCTCCGACATTGAATTGTACTGTGTCAAGGAAGGTTGACATTACAGTTTTTGCACTGTAGAGCCTTTCGCCCTCCATACTTGCGCTGGTATCTGTTACCATATCAATATTCAGTGCCTGTTTTTCATCCAGCATTGAAATATGCTTTATATCAACAGATTGAAATTGCCGTTTGCAACATTTTTTTCAGAGACATAGAACATATTTGGTGAGAGATTTGTAACAACATTTCCTGATGAGTCCTTTACATCCACATACATTCGTACAGTAGGATAATTTGTATAATCAAACTGTACTATATTTACATCAAGGCCGGTAAGTTTTGTGCTTGAGTATTCTACAAGCCGGCTCCAGTTTTCTGAAACCTCCTTGAAATTGACAAAATCATGATTATTTAACATCTCGGAAATGATCTCTTTGTACTCTGTAAGTTTTTTCTTTTCATCTTCTGAAGCATAGGGTACATCAGCTTTTTCAAACTTTTCTATAATCTCTTTAGCTGAAGTCTCGATTCTTGCTTCTATTTGTGAGTTGAGTTTGACGAGCTTTTTTGCTATCAAAAGTTGATTCTTGTAATCATTGTCCCCGATATTATCACATTCGGCATCAATATTTAGAAGTCTCTCTTTTTCATTGTCCTCCAGACCGTAAGATTCAAGCTTTTCGACCAGGTCCATTTCCCATGCGTTGAACTCCTGACCTTCAGTTATCTTCTTTAGACTGCCCTTGTCACCAAGTCCGCATGCAGTCATAGAAACCGAAAGAGCCAGGAAAGTAACAGCGATTACGACTTTCTTCATATCCAATAAACTCCTTACTTTATTATTAATATTATACATCTTAAAATATTAAGTGTAAATCACGAATAAAGTCCGATTATATAGTAATCGTAAATTAATTATGATAAAATTATTATATAAAGAAGATAAGGGAGAATGAGCATGTTTTGTTCAAAATGTGGAAAGCAAGTCAGAGATGGAATGAATTACTGCACAAACTGCGGTGAACCTGTAAAGAAGGATGAAAGTAGAGGAAATGTCAATACTGCGGCCGGTGTAAATCTAAAAAAAGATGAAGGCAGGATAACAGGTGCAAATCAGACTGAAAAACCTAAGAAGAATAAGGGTATAAAAATTGTATTTATTACAATATCGGGTATTATCCTTGCACTCCTTTTGATTTTGTTTGCATTGATTCAGACAGGAGTTATCAGTATATCAATTGATGATAATACGAATCAGGAAAGTGTACTTGATAAAAAGAGCAAGTCATCAAAAAGAGAAAAGGAAAAGGAGAGAAGAGCTAAGGAAAAAGAAAGCGAGGAGGTGGATGTAACAACACAAACACAGATAGAAGCCCCGACTACACAGACTGTACAACCTGCTACAGTGCCAAGTACAGTTGCAACAAACAATGAATTTATTTTACCGGACAGCAGCTTAAGAGTACTTGATAAAGGTGAATTGGCAGGATTTAGTGCCGAGCAATGTCGCCTTGCAAGAAATGAAATCTATGCAAGACATGGAAGGATGTTTGATGATGCAGGATTGCAAAACTATTTCAATTCACGCAGTTGGTATTACGGAACCATACCTGCAAAACAATTTAACGACAATATGCTGAGTGATATTGAGATACAAAACAGAAATTTGATAATCGCCTTTGAAAAGGAGATGGGATATACAAAGTAAGGATGCTTTATAAGGGAATAATATACTTGTTGATGTGATATATATCTTGATATATACTATTTGTGAAAGGACGGTGATTTTATGTTGTCAGCAAAAATTTTTGAAAATGGTAGAAGTCAGGCGGTAAGATTGCCTAAGGAGTATAGATTTTGCTGTGATGAAGTTATGGTAAATAAAATTGGCGATGTGTTAATTTTATTGCCGAAAAACAGTAAGTGGGATTCATTTATTACAGCCATAGATATATTTTCAGATGATTTTATGGTTGACAGAGGAGAAAACCCGGTTCAAAAGAGAGAAGAACTATGAGATATATGCTGGATACAAATATATGCATATATATAATAAAGAACAAACCGGAGAGTGTAGTAAAAGAACTGAAAAGACATGATCCTACGGAAATATGTATTTCCGCTATAACATATGCGGAGCTTATACACGGTGTCGAGAAAAGTATGGCAGTTGATAAAAACAGACTTGCGCTGACATTACTGCTGTCGAATATAGAGGTGTCGGATTTTGATATTAACGCAGCAAATAATTATGGAAAGATAAGGACATATTTGGAAAAACAAGGAACAGCGATAGGTCCTCTTGATATGATGATAGCTGCTCATGCGCAGTCGCTAGGTTATTCTATAGTAACCGACAACATTAAAGAGTTTATGAGAGTACCAAATTTAGGAGTATGTAATTGGGTCAAGTAAGCATAAAATCTGATTTCCCCCTTGCATTTATGTAAGGAATGTGCTATAGTTATTAAAATATGTTTGACAGGAAAGTGGACCGGTTGGTCCACTTTTTTATGCATATGAAAGGATAGAAATGAGTAAAAGCGAAACTTATGTAAAAAGAACGGAAGAGTTCTTGGAAAAACTTAGCGATGAGCTGCAATTTGAGGTAGTGGATGTAGAGTTTGTCAAAGAGGCGGGCGAGTACTATTTACGAGCATACTGTGATATGGATAAGGAAGGTGGCATAGGAATAGATGACTGTGTCGATATTTCAAGGCGTCTTAGTGACTGGCTGGATGAAAAAGACTTTATAGAAGAGGGATATATTTTGGAGGTATCCTCTCCGGGGCTCGGAAGAACATTAAAAAAGGATAAGGATTTCCTAAGAGAACTTGGAAAGGAAGTTGAACTTAAGCTCTACAAGGCAAGAGACGGTGTAAAAGATTTCGAGGGAATATTAAAAGACTTTGACGGGGAAAATATTACCATAGAAACCGAAGATAATGATGAAGTCTTTACTAAGAAAGAAATTGCAAACATTAGATTAAAAATAGATTTTTAACGGAGGATAATACTAAGGATGAATAAGGAATTACTGGAGGCACTTGATCTCTTGGAAAAAGAAAAAAACATAAGCAAAGCAGCAATTTTGGAAGCAATTGAGAATTCTTTAATCTCCGCATGTAAAAATAATTTCGGAACAGCGGATAATGTAAAGGTAAGCGTAAATCCGGATACATGCGATTATTCAATCATACAGGCAAAAGAAGTTGTAGAGACTTTGGGAAGCAAACCTACTATTGAAGAAAAGGCAACAAAAATCTCACTTGCTGATGCGAGAATGCAAAATCCAAATTTAAGTATTGGCGATACAGTGCTGGTACCTGTGATTTCAAAGGAATTTGGAAGAATAGCGGCGGGAGTTGCAAAGAATGTTATCTTACAAAAGATAAGAGAAGAAGAAAGAAAAGTTATATTCAACGATTACTATACAAAGGAAAGAGATATAGTAAGCGGTGCGGTAACAAGATTTATGGGTAAGAATATTGCAATAAATCTTGGAAGAATAGATGCCGTACTTGCAGAGAGTGAGCAGGTAAAAGGCGAAGAGTTAAAGCTCGGAGACAGATTAAAGGTGTTTGTACTTGAAGTAAAGGATAATCCAAAGGGGCCAAGAATTTCAGTATCAAGAACACATCCTGAGTTTGTAAAGAGACTTTTTGAGTCTGAAGTACCTGAAATCAGAGACGGCGTGGTAGAGATAAAGTCAATCTCAAGAGAAGCCGGATCCAGAACTAAGATTGCGGTATACAGTCATGAGGCAGATATTGACCCGGTAGGTGCCTGTGTAGGTGTTGACGGTGTCAGAGTAAATGCTGTAGTAGAAGAGCTTAGAGGCGAAAAGGTTGATATAGTAAACTGGGACGACAATCCGGGATATTTGATAGAGAATGCTCTTTCACCTGCAAAGGTAATTGCCGTAGTAGCAGATGAGGAAACAAAAGAAGCAGATGTAATAGTTCCTGACTATCAGCTTTCACTTGCTATCGGTAAGGAAGGACAGAATGCAAGGCTTGCAGCAAGACTTACAGGATATAAGATAGATATAAAGAGTGAGAGTCAGGCAAGAGAGTTGGGAGTATTTGATTCTTTGGATGGAAGCGATGATATGTCTGATGAGGATACGCTCATAGATGATGAGTCATATGAAAATGATGAATTAGATGCTGAGGCAGAAACAGAAGATGACAACGACATTAAAGAATAAAACACCTCAAAGAAAATGCATCGGATGTAATGAGTCAAAGCCTAAAAAAGAATTGATAAGAATAGTGAAGACACCGGATGGAGAAATGCTTCTTGACAGTACCGGCAGAGCAAACGGTAGAGGTGCTTATATATGCAACAATATAGATTGTCTGCAAAAGGCCATAAAAACAAAGGGACTTAACAGAGCATTTAAAATGAATGTGGATACAGATGTTTTAGTAAAGCTTAGTGAGGAGATGGCAGAACTTGACAAGAGATAAAGTACTAAATTTAATTGGTCTTGCAATGAAAGCGGGCAAGGTGGTGTCAGGAGAGTTTTCGGTTGAAAAATGTATAAAGTCGGGCAAAGCCAAACTGGTAATAATAGCAGCAGATGCATCTGAAAACACTAAAAAGAAATTCGAGGATAAATGTAAATTTTATCGTATACCGATATTAATATATTCTACAAAGGAAGCTTTGGGAATGATTTTGGGCAAAGGGCTTAGATCATCAATAACATTGACTGAGGACGGATTTAAAAATGCAATATTAAAAATCACGGAGGAATGATAATTGAGAGTAAACGATCTGGCAAAAGAAATAGGCAAAAATAATAATGAGTTGATAGCATATTTGAAGGAGAAGGGCATATCTAAAGTGGCCATGTCAAATATATCAGCTGATGAAGAAAAAATGTTTAGAGAAAAATTCAATAATATAGATGGAAATAAAACAGTGAGTAATAAAGAAAATATGGAAAACAATAGAACGGTAGAGACCACACAGGAAGTATCAGAAGGAAAGAAGGAGGAAGCGCCGAAGAAAAAGGTTGTAGTATTCAGACCACAGAATGCACAGCAGATGGCTACAAAAAAGTCAGGCTCAAAGTCTTCGGCGGCACCTAAGAAGAATACAAAAAAGGATGCAGAGGCTACAAAGCAGCCTGTAAAGAAAGCTTCAGAGGAGAAGATAAAATCTGATATTGCAAAAGAAACAAAGGCTGAAGAAAGAGCAGTAGAATCAGTAAAGACAGAGGAGGTTGTTGCAGCAAAAGAGCCTGTAGCCCATGTTGAAAACACAGCATCTGTTGCTGAGGAGAATAAGACAGAGGCACCTGTTATGGAAAGCGCTGAGCCTGCTAAGCCAAGGAATGTATATGCAGAGATGGAAGCGGCTAAAAAGGCTAAGGAAAGCGTACAGCCTATAAGAAATATCTTCAAGGAAAGAGAAGAAAGAGATAAGGCAAGAGGCAAGGATTCCCGTCCGCAAAACAGAGATAAAAAGCCTTTCAATAAAGATAAGGATCAAAAGGGCAATTTCAAGAATGACAGAAATGCCAGAGGTAAGGACGGCGAAAGAAGTAATGACAGAAACAATGACAGAAACAGAAACTTTGCCGGAAAAGACAATAAAAACTTCCAAGGTTCAAATGACAGAAACAACAGAAATGACAGAAATAAAGATTTCTCAAAGGATGAGAATACCGGCAGAAGTTTCGGAAACAATAAGCAGCAGGGATTTAAGAAAAATGATTCTGCAGCGGGAGTTCCTGTACTTGACGGATTAGGAAAGAAGACTTCAAACAGAGTCAATAAGAATAACTTCAAGAATAATAAAAACGATAAGAAGCACAGAACAGAGGACGGTCCTGCAAAGGGCAAGGTAAGCAAGCATCCGTTCATAATGCCTGTAAAGCAAAAGGTTGAAGAGGTACAGGATGATATCAAAGAAATCATCATTCCTGAGACAATTACAATCAAGGAGTTTGCTTCAAAGCTTAAGCTTCAGCCGTCAACAATTGTTAAGAAGCTTTTCTTAAAAGGTCAGATAGTTACACTTAATACCGAGCTTACTTTCGAGCAGGCTGAAGAGATTGCTCTTGAGTATGATGTAATCTGTACTATGGAGGAGAAGGTAGATGTTATCGGAGAGCTTTTGGCGGAGGCTGAGGATCCGGAAGAGACATTGGTACCAAGACCGCCTGTAGTGGTTGTAATGGGCCATGTCGATCACGGTAAAACATCACTTCTTGATGCAATAAGAAAGACAAATGTTACCAGCAGAGAGGCCGGCGGTATTACACAGCATATCGGTGCTTATATGGTAAATCAACGGAGAGCCTATAACATTCCTTGATACACCGGGACACGAGGCGTTTACGGCAATGCGTATGCGTGGTGCGCAGGCTACAGATATCGCAATACTTGTAGTAGCCGCAGATGACGGCGTAATGCCGCAGACTGTAGAGGCTATAAACCATGCAAAGGCGGCAGGAGTTGAAATAATAGTTGCTATCAATAAGATAGACAGACCGGCCGCAAATATTGACAAGGTAAAGCAGGAGCTTTCAGAGTATGAGCTTATACCTGAAGATTGGGGCGGTTCCACTATATTCGTACCGGTATCAGCAAAGACGGGAGAGGGTATTTCAAACCTTCTTGAGATGATAATACTTACAGCGGAAGTTAAGGAACTCAAGGCAAATCCAAACAGAAAAGCAAGAGGTCTTGTAATAGAGGCGGAGCTTGATAAGGGTAAAGGACCTGTAGCGAGAATTCTTGTTCAAAAGGGTACACTTCATGTAGGAGATTTCATAGCGGCAGGAGCATGCTCAGGTAAAGTTCGTGCCATGATGAATGACAGAGGCGTTAAGGTAAAAGAGGCTACACCTTCTACACCTGTTGAGATCTTGGGACTTGACAGTGTACCGAATGCAGGTGAAGTATTTGTAGCTACAGAAAACGATAAGGATGCTAAGGCATTTGCGGCAACATTTATCTCAGAGAGCAAGAATAAGCTTATTGAAGATACAAAGGCTAAACTTTCACTTGACGATCTCTTCAGCCAGATTAAGGCCGGAAATGTTAAGGAACTTCCTATAGTTGTTAAGGCAGACGTTCAGGGTTCTGTAGAAGCTGTTAAGCAGTCACTTACAAAGCTTTCAAATGATGAGGTAGCTGTAAAGGTTATTCATGGCGGTGTAGGTGCAATTAATGAGAGTGATGTTGTGCTTGCGGCTGCAAGTAATGCAATTATCATCGGATTTAATGTAAAACCTGATCAGATGGCAAAGGCTACAGCTGAGAGAGAGAATGTGGACCTTAGACTTTACAGAGTTATTTATCAGGCGATTGAAGATATTGAGAGCGCTATGAACGGTATGCTTGAGCCTATATACGAAGAGAAGGTTATCGGACATGCAGAGATCAGACAGATATTCAAGGCTTCAGGTGTCGGAAGCATTGCCGGAAGCTATGTGCTTGACGGTAAGTTTGTAAGAGGTTGTAAGGTTAGAATTACAAGGGACGGAGAGCAGATATTTGACGGAAATCTTGCATCACTTAAGAGATTTAAGGATGATGTTAAGGAAGTTGCTACAGGCTATGAATGCGGTCTTGTATTTGAGAAATTTAATGATATCAAGGAATTTGACCGGGTAGAAGCATATGCTATGGTAGAGGTTCCAAGATCATAACGGAGAAAGGAATGTATGAGAAAGAATAGTTTAAAGTCTACTATGATAAACTCAGAGGTGATGAAAACTGTATCTGAAATTATAAGAGGTGATGTAAAGGACCCGAGAGTCGCACCCATGACCAGTGTAACAGATGCAGAAGTCACTACAGACCTAAAGTATGCAACAATTTATGTCAGCGTATTGGGTGATGATGAGCAATCTAAGAAGACATTACAAGGACTTAAATCTTCTTCAGGATTTATAAGAAAAGAACTTGCAAGAAGATTGAACCTAAGAAATACTCCTGAATTAAAATTTGTTTTGGACGAGTCTTTGGCTTATGGTATGAAAATGGATAGGCTGATAGATGAAGTTATGAAAAAAGATGAGAAGGGCAATGAATAAACTAATAGAGCTTATTGAAAATGCAAAAAATATAGCTATAACAGGTCATGTGAGCCCTGACGGAGACTGTACAGGTTCTTCATTGGGATTGTATAACTATATAATAGAGAATTTTGAAGGTAAGCAGGTAAAGGTATGTCTTGAAAAGCCTTCAACAAAGTTTGCATTCATGAACGGGTTTGAACTGATAAGTGAAGACCCGTTTATGGAGGCTGATCTGCTCATTTCTCTGGATGCATCAGACAGAGAAAGGCTCGGCAGCAGAGGTGTAATGCTTGACAGTGCAATGCAAAGTATTTGTATTGACCATCATATTACCAATACAAGATTTGCAAAGTTCAATATTGTGGAAGATTTTAGAAGTTCTACATGTGAACTCTTGTATACATTGCTGGATAGTGATAAAGTAAGTGTAGATACTGCAATGTGTATATACACAGGCATAGTTCATGATTCCGGAGTTTTTAAATATCAATCCACAACAAAGGAAACTATGGATATAGCCGGTGAACTTATATCAAAGGGATTTGATTTCACAAAAATCATAGATGATACATATTTCAAAAAAGACTTTAATGCAAGTAAGCTTTTGGGGCTTGTACTTACAAATGCCAAACTGGAATTTGACGGACAGTGCTGTTACGGAGTTTTGGAATATGACACATGGAATCAGTATCTTTCAGATAAGAAGAAAATGGATGGATTCATAGACAATCTTAGAAATATAGACGGTGTAGAGATTGCATTATTCATGTACGGTACAGCAAAAGATGAATATAAAGTAAGTCTGCGCTCTATAAATAAGAATGTAAGCAGCATAGCCGCAGCACTTGGAGGCGGAGGTCATATCAGAGCCGCAGGCGCTACAGTGTATGGAAAGGCTGACGAAATTCTAAAGAATACTATATTGCCTATGATCGAGAAAGAATTGAATGGCTAAGAACGCTTATAACGGAATAATAAATATATTCAAAGAAAAGGGATTCACATCTCATGATGTTGTAGCAAAGATGAGAGGGATTCTTAAGCAAAAAAAGATTGGGCATTCCGGAACATTGGATCCGGATGCCGTCGGTGTACTTCCGGTACTGTTAGGAAATGCTACTGTATTGTCGGATATGTTGACTGATAAGTCAAAGGAATATGAGGCGGTACTTCTTTTAGGAGTTTCTACGGATACTCAGGATTCCTCAGGAGAGATCTTATCAAGAAAAGACACTTCAAATTTAACAGGAGATGAAGTTAAGGAGGTAATAGCTTCGTTTCTTGGTGAATATATGCAGCTCCCACCTATGTATTCAGCATTAAAGGTAGGTGGGAAAAAGCTTGTGGATCTGGCAAGAGAAGGTAAGGAAGTAAAGAGAGAGCCGAGAAAAGTCAATATATTTGATATTGAAATAATAGATATTAATCTGCCTAGAGTAAAATTTAAGGCAAAAGTATCTAAGGGAACTTATATCAGAACCTTATGTAATGATATAGGAGAGAAACTTTTTGTGGGCGGCTGCATGGAGTCGCTTATAAGACAGAGAGTGGACAGATTTGATATAGACGGGGCTATTACCCTAAAACAACTGGAATCAGAGAGAGATAGTATAGACAAAAAGATAATGAGCGTGGAAGAATATTTTTCCTTCCTGCCAAAAATAAATACCTCCCCTGACTTTGATAAATATCTGCATAATGGAAACAAATTAAAATTTGAAAAAGATTTTGAAGACAGTGACTTATATAGAGTCTATGATTCTAATGACATATTTATTGCAATATATAAAAAAGAATCGGATGAATTAAAGCCATTCAAGATGTTTTTATAGATAGGTGATAATGTGATTACATTTATAAATACTACAGACATAAATATAACAGAGAGAACAGCTGTTACTATAGGAAAATTTGACGGTGAGCATAGAGGACACAGAAAATTATTCAGAACACTGAAGGAAGAGGCCAATAAAAAGGGCTTAAAGACTGTAGTTTTTTCTTTCAAAACTTTACCGTCAAATATTGTAAGAAATAATCATACCACACAGATATTTACAAATGTGGAAAGACAAAGAAAATTAGAAGAACTTGGGATTGACTATTATATAGAATACCCTTTTGATATGAATATTGCAAAGTTGACAGGTGAAGAGTTTTTGACAGATATTCTTATCAAAAAGCTTGGTATGGCTGTGATAGTTGCAGGAGATGATGCGGCTTTTGGATATAAAAAGAGCGGAAATGTTGAGCTCTTGAACAGATTATCAAAAACTTTGGGATTTGATGTAAAGATAATCGAAAAAGAAAAGGATGATTTCCAAAATGATATCAGCTCGACTCTTATCAGATCAAAGCTTGATGAGGGTGATATGGAAGAAGCAAATAAGCTTCTTGGAGGAATATACTCTATCAGCGGTGTTGTTGAAGAGGGAAATAAGATAGGAGCAACTATAGGTTTTCCGACTTTAAATATATTTCCTTCAAATGAGAAGCATCTGCCAAAATACGGAGTTTACGCATCCAGAGTAAGAATAGGTGATGATGATACTCTTTATTTGGGACTTACAAATGTAGGGTCAAATCCAAGTATTGAAACGATAAAAAGAATCATGTTTCAAGAGTTGAGACATACCTTTATAACTTTGAAGCAAACCTTTACGGAAGAGAAATAGAGGTATATCTTTACAAATATATAAGACCGGAAATGAAGTTTGGTAATCTTGAAGAGTTGAAGAATCAACTAAAGATGGATAAACAAGAGGTCTTAAACTTCCTTAACAGTCAAGTGAAATAAAGGAGAACTATGGACGATAAGAATTTATTTGAAAACGGTATTGTAGAAGAAGGCAATGTATCTGTTTCAATAACACTTGAGGATGATACAGTACTTGAATGTGTTGTACTCAATATCTTCAGTGCCGGAGACAGAGAGTATATTGCTGTAATGCCTGAGGATGACAATGATGAAGGTACAGTATATCTTTACAGATACTCCGAGACCGAAGACGGACAGCCTGAGCTTACAAATATAGAGACTGATGAAGAATATGAGATAGTTGCAGATGCTTTTGACGAGCTTCTTGATGAAGAAGAGTTTGAAGATCTGCTTGGTGAAGAAGATTTATAAATTTTTAGTTGGAGCAATGTGGTACTTTAGAGTATTATATTGCTCTAAAATTTTAGAGAGAATATGAAAAAAGAACTGGATTATTTTTATATTGACGGAAAATACGGATGGAATCAGGAAGATTTCAAAAATCTGTGGATGAATAAAGGCGGATGTGCCTGTGTAACAGCTAGTGACAGCTTTGTTTATATGAGAAAGTATTTGGGTAAGGATAAGCTTTACCCATATGATATAGAAAATGTAAATGCACTTGAATACGTTGATTTTTCAAATGATGTAAAGCCCTATTTAAGACCCAGATGGACAGGTATAGACAGGCTTGAAATCTATGTTGACGGAATCAGTGATTTTTTAGAAGATATTGATGAACACAGTATAAGTTTATCAGAATTTGCAGGTGACAATTCTATAGAGGATGCTATCAAAGTTGTAAAAGAGCGGATAGATAATAAAATGCCTGTGCCCATGCTTGTACTGATGCATAAAAACCCGAAATTCAAAGATTTTGTGTGGCACTGGTTTTTACTTACAGGCTATGAGGAAGACGGCGAAAAATTTATGGTTAAAGTTGTAAGCTATGGAAGTTACAGATGGTTTGACTTCAAAGAATTGTGGAACACAGGGCATAAAAGAAAGGGCGGACTTATATTATTTAATGAAAACAATTGATTTGTCTTAGATTAAAATTAATTAGCTTGACAATATATTGAATAAAGCATAGATTGATATAGAAAAGGCTTGTGTATTTGCCGGAAAAAGGATGGAATAAGAGAATGGATAAAAGAAATTTGACATTATTGACTGACTTGTATGAACTTACAATGATGCAGGGATACTTTTTGGAAAACAATGTAAACGAAACTGTTATTTTTGATATGTTTTATAGATCAAACCCGAATAAAAACGGATATTCTATCTGTGCAGGGCTTGATCAGGTGATAGATTATATTAAAAATTTACATTTTGATAATGAAGATATTGAATATCTGAGAAAGACGAAGCTTTTTAGAGATGATTTTTTGGAGTATCTTAGAGATTTTAAATTTACAGGAGATATATATGCTATACCCGAAGGAAGTGTTATATTCCCAAGAGAACCGCTTGTAAAAGTAATTGCACCGATAATGCAGGCACAGCTTATTGAGACAGCACTTTTAAATATTATAAATCATCAGTCACTTATAGCGACAAAAGCTGCAAGAGTGGTTTTAGCCGCAGACGGTGACGGAGTGATGGAGTTCGGACTTAGAAGGGCACAGGGACCTGATGCAGGTATCTACGGAGCAAGAGCGGCTGTGATAGGAGGTTGTGTAGGAACAAGTAATGTACTCTGTGGAAGAATGTTTGACGTACCTATACTTGGAACACATGCTCACAGCTGGATAATGAGCTTCCCGGATGAGCTTTCAGCTTTCAGAACCTATGCAAAGACTTTCCCGACAGCCTGTACACTTTTGGTAGATACATATGACACCCTAAAATCAGGCGTGCCGAATGCAATAACTGTATTTAAGGAGATGAGGGAGGCAGGAATACCTTTAAAGAATTACGGTATCAGACTTGACAGCGGTGACCTTGCATATCTTTCAAAGAGAGCCAAGGAGATGCTTGATGAGGCGGGATTTAGTGATGCAATCATTTCAGCATCAAATGATTTGGATGAGAATATTATATCATCATTGAAATTACAGGGTGCTACAATAAACAGATGGGGCGTAGGTACAAACCTTATTACTTCAAAGGACTGCCCGGCATTTGGAGGAGTATACAAGCTTGCTGCTGTGATGAATGAGGAGACAGGTGATTTTATACCTAAGATAAAGCTGTCTGAAAATGCGGAGAAGATCACCAACCCGGGAAACAAGAAAATATATAGGATCTATAATAAGAAGACTGGTAAAATAGTAGCCGATTACATCTGCTTGGAAGAAGAAAATCTGTCCACGGAAGAATCACTGATGCTCTTTGATCCGGTTGAGACATGGAAGAGAACAAAGCTTAATGCAGGATCATTTGAGACTAAGGAACTTTTGGTTCCAATATTTAAAAATGGTGAATGTGTATATGAGTCACCTTCAGTTTTGGAGATAAGAGAATTTTGTAAGAGAGAGCTTGACACCCTTTGGGATGAGTCAAAGAGACTTGCATATCCTCATGAGACATATGTGGATCTCTCACAGAAACTCTGGGATATGAGATATGAGCTGTTACAAAAGTATAATTATCAGGAGTTATAGTTTTAAAGAGTAAAAGAAAGAGTAGTATGATACAGGAAATATATCCGAAAGTATTTTATCCTGAATATAGGAGAAAAAAAGCCGGAAAGGAAAATAATAAAAAATCATTTGTTTTACATTTTGAGTACAATAAAATAATGCTTATAAAGGATGCATTGACAGGAAAGCTAAGCATTCCAAGATTTGAAGATCTGGAAGAAGATGATGAGAATATATATGAAAAATCCTATTATGTGAATGCAGTGGATGATGAAGAGTTTTATCTGGTTGATGATATGAGTATTCCGGAGTTTGGCGGATTCTATATGGAAGGCATACAGGCTTTACGTGAGTTTGAGCCTCGTTATCAGGCATTTGCAAGTGTAAGTGCTTCGCAGGTATACAGATGGATGCAGAGTAGAAAATACTGCGGATACTGCGGTACAAAGACCGAAAAGTCAACTACGGAGAGAGCCTTGGTATGTCCTAAGTGTAGGAATATAGAATATCCAAAGATATCTCCTGCTGTCATAGTTGCAATCAGAAATGGAAATAAACTTCTTCTTACAAAAAATGCCAAAGGTACGTATAAGTACTACGCCCTGGTTGCAGGATTTGTGGAAGTCGGGGAGACGCTTGAAGAGGCGGTGGCAAGAGAGGTAAGAGAAGAGGTAGGTCTTAAGGTGAAAAATATAAGACCTTATAAATCTCAGCCGTGGTCATTTTCAGATACAATAATGCTTGCATTTATTGCGGATTTGGATGGGGATGACACTATCACATTGCAGGAAGAAGAATTATCTGAAGCAAGGTGGTTTGAAAGAGAAGACGTACCTGTACTTCCTTTCCATATAAGCGTGGGACATGAGATGATTCATAAATTCAGAGATGGTGAAATATAAAAAAGTCGGGGTTTTCCCGACTTTTTTACGGTAATCTGTAGGGATAGAAAGGTAAGTTCCTTACAATACCATACAGTAATAATATTATCAATATAACTATCATTATTTTATTTTCAAGTTCAGTTATTTTCCTTTGACCTGTTTTAATATATCTTAATTGAAAAAATATATAGTAAATAACTATTAATGGACAAAGAAATACAAGTATCTGATTGTAGTAAAAAGCAGATTTTATATCACCATGCGATAGGGATACACACATCCTGCTAACCCCACAACTGGGGCAATCCAGATGAGTTATAGTTTTAAATGCACATGGAATACGAATATTTATATAATACAGTACATATAAAAAAATACCAAGGCAAGAAATTGCAATGGTATTTTTTATTACTCTTTTAATCCTTCCCTGCATATTAGAATGAAGGCTTGCTTATATTACTTTCTGCAAGCTTATTGATAGTATCCTGCATTAAAGCATATGTTACAATTATAAGGCTGAATAATGCAAGTACAACATAAAGAACAGAACGACTTTCTGCTGTTCTTCCTGTCTCTACCATCTTCTGATCCAAGAGGCTACCGGCCTTATAAAGCCAGTAGAAGAGGTAGAGTCCGCAAGTAACAAAACTAAGAATAATGACAAGTACAGGTGACATTGCATTAGGATCCTCTGATATGGCATTGATATCAGATACAAGACAATAAAGCCAATAAAGACCGTAGAAACCGCATGTTACGATAGATAAAATTATACATGTGACAATATTTTTACTTTGTAAACTACTCATAAAAATACTCCTTTCAAGATAATGGTATTTTTACATGTAAGTTTGTTAGAGAAATCAAACACACATGTACCATTTTGTTAAATTCGAGAAGATTTTAACAAAAATATGACATAGTAAATACTATAAATATAATTGTAAAGTTTTATAAAGAATAATGTAATAACGGAAGCCGATGATTATTTAAAAACATTTGAGAGAGAATATCTATTGCTTTGTAAGAGAACATATGATACAATACTGTAGTTGTGAATAAGGCGATGGTCCTCTGGAAGAAATTTTAAGAACATCAAAATAATAGGAGGTTTCACATGAACGATTTAATAAGAAGTATTGAGGCTGAGCAGCTTAAGGCAAGTGTTGATGATTTTGCTGTAGGTGATACAGTAAGAGTACACAACAAGATCCGTGAGGGTAACAGAGAGAGAATCCAGATTTTTGAGGGTACAGTTATCAAGAGACAAAACGGTGGTGCAAGAGAGACTTTCACAGTTAGAAAGAACTCAAACGGTATCGGTGTTGAGAAGACATGGCCATTACACTCTCCATCTGTTGACAGAGTAGAAGTTGTAAGAAAAGGTAAAGTTAGAAGAGCTAAATTATATTATCTTCGTGACAGAGTCGGTAAGGCTGCTAAGGTTAAAGAAGCAAGCGCAAGATAATCTGAACTTAATATTTTTAATGGCTGCTACATATGTAGCAGCCATTTTTTTACATAAATCTAAATAATCCGATAACCTTTCCGAGAATAGTGACCTCTTTTACCAAAATTGGCTCCATGGAATCGTTTTCAGGTTGGAGACGATAGAAGTTCTTTTCTTTATAGAAGGTCTTTACTGTAGCGGAATCTTCGACCAATGCTACAATAATATCACCGTTTTTAGCTGTATTTTGTTTTGATACAATGATCTGATCACCATCATGTATGCCTACATTTATCATAGATTCACCCTTGACTCTCAGCATAAATATATCCGTATTTGGCAGGAATTCACTTGGAATAGGAAAGTAGTCCGTAATATTTTCAGTGGCCAGTATAGGCATACCTGCAGCTACAGTACCTACCATGGGTACATTAACCACTTCTCTTCTGGTAAGATTAAAAGTATCATCCGTAATCTCTATAGTTCTTGGCTTTGTAGGATCTTTTCTGATAAATCCCTTCTTTTCAAGACTGTTTAAATGGGCATGTACTGAAGAAGTAGACTTAAGTCCCACAAGCTCTCCAATTTCACGAACAGACGGTGGATATCCCTTGTTTAAGATGGAATCCTTGATGACATTATATATTTCTTCTTGTTTTGCTGACAATGTATCCATAGAATCTCCTTTATTTTAGATATAATTCTACTACTATCCTAACATATGTTCGATTAAAAAGCAAACAAAAGTTCGATTGAAAGCCGGGTAAATAAAAAAAGCCTTGAAAATCAAGACTTTTAAAGTGGAGATGACGGGAGTTGAACCCGTGTCCAAAGAACAATTCCCTGTTCTTCTACTATTATAGTTGCTTGTCAAAATTCCCCTTTAAAACAGTCAAACAACAAACTGTAGAAAAGAGTAGCTTCATGATACATCTATATACTCAAAGCTTTGTATATAAGGTTTCTCACATAAGTCGATACAGATTCTGTAAGTGTGAGTGCTTACAGGTCTGCAACTGCCTTAGGCAGCGTATGCTAAATTATTTTCAGCGTTTATATTTAATTTTGCCATTTAACGCATTGCATACGAATAGCTTCACCAGCTGCATGTTCCCTGTCGAAACCGGTACATCCCCAAATCATATGTAAATAAAAAATTTACATATGATATTCTAACATATATAAATAAAAATGCCACTTAAAATTTTCTTACATCAGAGAGTACATGGCTATAAATAGTAATAACCAGTTATAAGCTATATGTATAATGTAAAACTTTACTTTTTTTATAAATTATCTTACTATAGTAAAACGAAACAAGTCGACAGACTTTTAATATATATGTTAGGGAGAAGAGAAATGTTTAATATAGATGTAAAACTTACACCGGAGGATGAGTCGGAGGTACTTAGGTATCTTCAACACAATGGTAAAGAAATAGATGAAAACCTGCATGCACAGGTGCTCGAATGCATGGATAAAATAAATGCCGTTGCAAAGCCGAACTTTGTTTTCAGAGAGTGGGATCTTGAAAACAAGGGAGAATTTCCGGCAGAGCTTGACTTTTTTGTGGGAAACAGTATAAAAAAGCATATAAAAGATTGCCATAAGCTTATTTTGATGGCTGCTACAATAGGAGTCGGAGTTGATAACGCTATAAGAAAAGAAGAGCTTAAGAATGTAGCAAATGCACTTATTATGGACTCATGCGGTTCGACACTTATAGAAGCTGTATGTGACAGTATAGAAGCAGGATTTAGAGAGCAGTATTTAAAGGAAAACAATTATCTGACATTCAGATTTTCACCTGGATACGGTGATTTACCTATAAGCATACAGAGACAGTTTGTAAATGTGGTCAATGCGACAAGAAGAATAGGAGTAAATGTCAGTGACAGCGGAATAATGTTACCAAGAAAATCGGTGACTGCTATAATAGGTGTCAGTGATCAAAAGCTTGAGACACTTAAAAAGACCTGTGCAGGATGTAATCTTTTAAAATCCTGCAGATATAGAAAGATAGGAGTCAGATGTTATGCATAATTTATTGATACTTGACGGCGCAATGGGAACAATGCTTCAGGCTGCCGGTATGAAGGCCGGAGAACATCCTGAGGTCTTCGGATTTGACAATCCGGATATAGTAAAAAATATACATTTAAAATATATAGAATCAGGTAGCAATGTAATATATACAAATACTTTCGGAGCAAATGCACATAAGCTTGAAGGCTGTAAGATAGATGTGGATACGGCAGTAAAGACTGCAATTAATTCTGCAAAGGAGGCAGTAGCCGAGAGTAAAAGGGATGTAAAGATAGCTCTTGATATTGGACCTATAGGTGAGCTTTTGGAGCCGCTTGGCGTACTTAGATTTGAAGATGCCTATGAAATATATAAAGAGATGGTAATAGCCGGTGAAAAATACGGTGCTGACGTTATTATCTTTGAAACATTTACAGATCTCTATGATGTAAGAGCAGGTGTACTTGCCGCAAAGGAAAATACAAATCTTCCGGTTTGGGTTACCATGACTTATGAGACCACAGGAAGAACCTTTACAGGAACAAAGATAGAATCAATGGCTGTAACACTTGAAGGACTTGGAGTGGATGCTGTAGGATTTAACTGCTCTTTAGGACCAAAGGAGATATTACCTCTTGCAAAAAAACTTAAGGAATGGACCAATTTACCTATAATAATAAAGCCAAATGCCGGACTTCCAAATCCTTCTACAGGAGAATATGATCTGCGTGCAAGTGATTTTGCGGATCTGATGGCAGATTTTGGTGAAATAGGTATAGATTATGCAGGCGGATGCTGCGGTACATCACCTGAATTTATCAGTGAGTTAAAGTCAGCATTTGAAAGCAGAGAGTTTAAAAAGATAGAGCCCACAAAGGCAAAAACAGGTATATGTTCGGGCAATGAAATGGTGGAGATTAATGGTGTAAGAGTTGTAGGTGAGAGATTAAATCCTACCGGAAAGAAAAGATTTCAGGAAGCACTTTTAAACCATGAGATGGAATATATATGTAAGGTGGCAATAGAGGAAGAAGAGTCGGGAGCTGATATACTGGATATCAATGTAGGTGTTCCGGGCGGTGATGAAGTTGCACTTATGATAGAGGCTGTAAAGGCTGTACAGTCTGTAGTTAATGTTCCCTTGCAGATAGACTCATCAAATCCTGAAGCTATAGAGGCGGGACTACGTGTATACAATGGTAGAGCTATAGTAAACTCTGTAAATGCGGAGGATGAGAGACTTGATCTGATACTTCCTATCGTAAAAAAATACGGTGCGGCGGTGATAGGACTTGCTCTAAATGAAAACGGCATACCTACCACGGCACAGGAAAGATTTGACAATGCAAAGCATATACTAAAAAAGGCTTTGGAGTATGGACTGAAAAAAGAAGATGTTATAATTGACTGCCTTACACTTACAGTTTCAGCACAGCAGGACCAGGCAAAAGAAACTCTTGAGGCTGTAAGAAGAGTGACAAATGAACTTGGACTTCATACAACTCTTGGTGTCAGCAATATTTCATTTGGACTTCCGGCAAGAAGTCATATCACAGAGAATTTCCTGATACAGGCAATGTATGCAGGACTTGACCTGCCTATAGTAAATCCGAATATTGAAGGCATTATGAATGCAATATACTCATTTAAAAGTACTTTCAGGTGAGGATAAGGACTCTGTAAAAATATATTGAGAGATTTGCGACTGTAAAGGCTGAGACCAAGGTGGTAGCGGTATCCGACAATGGAGAAGTTACAAAAGAAGTTGTACAGGATGCAATATTAAAAGGGCTTAAGGAAGAAACTTATAATAATGCCAAGAAGCTTTTGGAGGACCACGGAGAGCTTGAAATAATAAATGAATACCTTATACCGGCACTTGATACGGTAGGAGATTTATATGAAAAGCAGGTAATATTCCTCCCACAGCTTATCAATGCGGCAAATGCTGCCAGTTCCGCCTTTGAGCTTATCAAAGAAAGAATAGCAAACAAGGGTGAGCACAATGTCAGCAAGGGAAAGATAGTGGTATGTACCGTAAAAGGTGATATACATGATATCGGTAAAAATATAGTCAAGGTAATCTTGGAAAACTACGGTTACAGAATGATCGATCTTGGAAGAGATGTAGATATTCAAAAAGTGGTGGATACGGTAATAAGAGAGGATGTAAAGCTTGTAGGACTTTCAGCACTTATGACTACAACATTGCCGGCTATGAAAAAGACTATTGAAGAGATTAGAAAGATATCAAGCGATTGCAAAGTGTGGGTAGGCGGTGCCGTGCTTACCAAGGAATATGCGGATGAAATGGGTGCAGACTTCTATGCACCTGATGCCAGAAGCTCAGTTGACATTGCAAAGACAGTTTTAGGATAATAAATTATGGAAAATATAAGAGAATATTTAAAGAAAAATATATTGCTCTTTGACGGAGCGATGGGAACATATTATGATGAACTTACAGACGACGGTATCGGATGCGAACTTGCCAATATCAAAAATCCTGAGCTTATAAGAGGGATTCATAATGAATATATTGAGGCAGGTGCAAAGGCGATAATTACAAATACCTTTTCTACAGGTATAGATGCATTCCTTGGTGACAGAGCATTACAAAAAGAGGTAATAAGTGCAGGTGTAGACATAGCGCTTGAAGCCGCAAAGGACAGGGCATATGTATTTGCCGATATGGGTGTATTAAGCGTTGACAGCAATCATGAAGCATTTGAAGAGTATAAAATCTTGGCAGATATATTCCTTGAAAAAGGCATAAATCATTTTCTGTTTGAAACAAGAAACAGCACTGTAGGATTAAAAGCAATAGGCGAATATATCAAAGAAAGATCACCGGAATCTTTTATAATAGCATCTTTTGCAGTGATGCCTGACGGGTATTCAAGTGAAGGATATTACTATAAGTCAATGTTTAAAGAAATCTGCGAATCAGGATTTTTCGATGCGGTGGGATTAAACTGCGTTTCAGGTGCAAATCATATGGCAAAGCTTTTAAGAGATGTTGATACTGACGGGCTTTTCCTTATGGCTATGCCGAATGCTGGATATCCTATAGTCAGAGATAATAAAATACACTACGGTTCATTGGCAAATTATTTTGCGGCTCAGATAGAAGATATACTTGATATGGGTGTAAATATGGTAGGAGGCTGTTGCGGAACTACTCCAAAGCATATTGAACTTCTAAAAAAGAGCATGAGCGGAATGCTTATAAAGCCTAGAAAATCTGTAAAGAAAGAAAAAAATATCTCACAGAATATAAGAATAAATAGATTTGAACAAAAGCTTTTATCAGGAGAAAAGCCTATAGCTGTAGAACTTGATTCACCGATAGATACCAATGTTTCCAAATTTATAGAAAATGCAGGTAAATTAAAAACAGCCGGAGCGGATATTGTAACTATAGCAGACAATCCTATAGCAAGAGCAAGAATGGACAGCTGCTTACTTGCCTGCAAGGTCAGAAATGAACTTGACTTTGATGTACTTCCACATATGACATGCAGAGACAGAAATGTAAATGCGGCTAAGGGACTATTACTTGGTGCAAGTGCAATGGGAGTTGATAATGTACTTGTTATCACAGGCGATCCGATACCAAACGCCCAAAGGGATGAAATAAGATCGGTATTTGAATTCAATTCAGTGAAGTTTGCAAACTTTATCAAGTCCTTGAATGATGAAGTATTTGAAAGTCCTATGAATATCTGTGGTGCTTTAAATGTAAATTCAAGGAATTTCAGTGCAGAGCTTAGAAAGGCAAAAAGAAAGCAGGAAAATGGTGTAAAGGTACTATTTACTCAGCCTGTTTTGACAAAAAGAGCTATTGATAATCTTAAAGAAGCCAGAGAAAATCTGGATGTTAAGATAATGGGCGGAATCATTCCTATAGTAAGTGAAAGAAACGCCAGATATATGCAAAGTGAAGTAAACGGTATATATATTACTGATGATATCGTAGAAAAGTATGTAGGCAAGGAAAGAGAAGAAGCCGAAGAAATTGCACTGCAGATGTCAAAAGAGATCGTAAATGAGATCTATGATCTGGTAGACGGATATTATCTTATAACAGTTTTAAACAGGGTAAATTTGATGGAAAGACTTATAAAGACTGTAAAAGAGGTTTGTGAGAAACGATAAAAGGGCAAAAGCCCCTTTATCCTCTAAGTTTTTCAATACTTGATTTTAATACTTCAAAGGTTTTGTTGACCTCATCTTCCGTATTGTACTTACTAAGTGTGAGTCTAAGGGAGGATGAGGCTCTTTTTTTATCATTTGAAACAGCCATAATTACATGTGAGGGGTCTATGCTTCCTGTGGTACAGGCAGAGCCAAGAGAAGCACAGACACCGTTTTGATTTAATAAAATCAGGAGCAGCTCACCGCTTATATTTTCGAAGTAGATATTTATATTGTTAAAAAGTCTGTTCTCCATATCACCGTTTATATGAGAGCCTTCTATATTTTCAAGTATTAGAGAAAGCAACCTGTCTCTAAGAGATTTTACATATAATCTGTCCTTTTCTAAGGACTTATAGCAGCTTTTCAAAGCATTTGCCATAGCAATTATACCGAAAGTGTTTTCTGTACCGGCTCTGCGATTTCTCTCCTGACTTCCTCCATGTATCAAAGATGTAAGCTTGATACCGCTTCTTATATATAAAAATCCTACACCCTTAGGTGAGTGGAATTTATGTCCGCTTGCACTTAGTAAATCAATATTAAGCTCATTTACATCAATAGCAAGATGTCCTACAGCCTGTACCGCATCAGTGTGGAATAAGATATTGTGCTCCCTTGCAATCTTTCCGATTTCTTTTATAGGTTGTATTGTACCTATCTCATTATTTGCAAACATTATACTGATAAGGACGGTATCTTCTCTTATAGCAGCTTTAAGCTCATTGATATCAATAATCCCTTTTTCATCAGTACCTATATAAGTGACTTCATATCCTCTTTTTTCAAGGTAGGAGAGAGTATGAAGTACAGAGTGGTGCTCAATTTTTGAACTGATGATATGCTTTCCCTTATTTTCCATCAACTCACAGGACTTTAGTATTGCCCAGTTATTTGCTTCACTGCCTCCTGAGGTAAAATAGATCTCATTATATCTTGCTCCAAGTATCTCTGCTATCATTTCTCTGGCATCTTCCATATCAGCCTTTACATCATTTGCCGGAGAATAGCTTGATGAAGGATTTGCATAGTTTTCAAATAAATATTTTTTTGCTATATCAAAAGCCTCAGAATCAACCACAGTGGTAGAGGCATTGTCCATATATATCATAGTACTCCTGTTTTTTGGATTGCGAAAGTATTTGGCAATCCTTTTGCTATAAATAGTATCAACAATAAAATAGTAAATGATTGAATTTGAATTGACAAGTACAATATGAGTATTGTATAAAAAATCTATAATAAAAAGAGTGGACTCCTGATTGGATATATACCGATCCGGATGAGAGTTTGATATAGAGGTGATTATGAGATATGAAGGTAGAATACTGGGGAAAGCCGGTGTTAATAAGCTGCAGACAGCATATATATTGGGCTATATCCTTATGGATATGGGCTACAGCATGAGATTTTCATTTGATAAATATGTGTACAGTATATTATATATGAAAGAGGAGAATGATATTTTGTTCTTTAATGATGCAGAGCATATGATAGAGGTGTACAGTTATGAAAGAAATCTTGAAATACCTACTGAAAGAGCAAATGAACTGGGGCTTGAAACATATTATCGTTTTTCAAATATATATGGGAAAGAACTGATTATTCTTGAACTGTTGCATAGATATTTAGATGAGAACCCTGATGATATCTTTTATGTGGACAATGGAAGATATTATAATAAAGCGATGATTGACAGTATTTATAACGGAAAGCCTGATAAAAACTGGATATACAGATCGTCATACAGTATAAAAAGTATAGACTATTATATAGATAGATGCATTACTACAATGGCGGCTTTTACAAGCGATATGTTAAAAACATTGTACTCTAAAAATATTATTGAAGGTGTAGAACTCAGATACGAAGGAAGAATAATCGGAAAAAGACTTAACTCAAAGCAGGGGCTTCCTTACAGAATGATACATACATTGAGAACAATGAATAAAAGAGAAACATTTAATATCAAAAGAGAAAGCTATAATATAGTCTATGCAAAATTCAATAAGGATGATTATTTTTATAATGAGGACAAGGTAATTGAAATATACTGTAATACACAGATGATAGATATACCTACAGATGAAATAATGCAGACGGGCTTTGAGACATATTTCAGATTTACAGATCTTATCGGCAAAGAAATGGCAGTGCTTGAAATAGTACATAACTATCTAAATAGGTTTCCGGAGGATATTTTTTATATTGACAACGGTTGTTTCTTTACAAAAGCACAGATTGATGAAATATTTAACAATAAAGACAAGAATGAAAGATGGATATTTAAAGAAAGAGAGAGGAGCAATTTTAAGTCGGTAGAATGGCAGGAGATGTACAAATTTTAAGAAGAAAAGGTGATAATTGTTGTAGAGATATAAAAGATATTGTAAACATACTGATGTCGCGAGGATTTACCAATGAATTTTTGAGTGATCATGGTGATTATTATTTGTTTTCCGTAAATAAACCCGGTTATGATGATGATGGAAGATGGTATTTGGATGACGCTTCTTCATGGGCGGTTATGTATGTACATATAATAAAAGATGACAGTTCATATTACGGTACAATTGAGGATTCTTTAGGGAACAAAACAGATTATTACAGATACATATATATTGAAGGGTACGGAGACAGAGCCTTTATGTATTTGAATTTTTTACATGAGTATTTCAAACTGTTTCCGGATGATATTTTCGCCGGTGCAGCAGATTATTTATATACAAAAGAAGATATTGACAGGATATATGAAAAAGAAATATGGTCAGAGATATGGCATTGTCTTGATCCGAAAACTTTATAGTATATTAATACAAATCAATTAAGTATATGGTATACTGTCTGTCATGGAATTTAAAAAATCGGAGAATATATGGAAAAGAAAAAAGTAGTGGTAGGAATGTCGGGAGGAGTAGACTCCTCAGTGGCTGCCTATCTTTTAAAAGAGGCCGGATATGATGTCACAGGTGTGACCATGCAGATATGGCAAAGTGAAGATGAAGAGGATATGTCAGGCAGTGGAGGATGCTGCGGTCTGTCTGCAGTAGATGATGCCAGAAGAGTGGCTAGGGATATCGGCATACCCTATTATGTAATGAATTTCAGAGATGAATTCAAAGATAAGGTAATAGATTATTTTGTAAATGAATATGTACAGGCAAGGACACCTAATCCATGTATCGCCTGCAACAGATATGTAAAATGGGAATCTCTTTTGGAGAGAAGTATGATGCTTGGAGCAGATTATATTGCCACAGGCCATTATGCGAGAATAGAAAAACTTGAGAACGGAAGATATGCACTCAGAATGTCAAAAACGAGTGCAAAAGATCAGACCTATGCACTTTATAATCTTACTCAGGATCAGCTTTCAAAAACATTGATGCCTGTAGGTGATTATGAAAAAGATGAGATAAGAGAGATTGCAAAAAAGTTTAATCTAAGAGTGGCAAATAAGCCTGACAGTCAGGAGATATGCTTTGTCTCAGATAATGATTATGCCTCATTTGTAGAAAATGAAATAGGAAAAAAAATGCCTGAGGGAAATTTTGTGACTGCTGACGGAGAGGTACTCGGGAAGCATAAGGGGATACTGCATTATACTATCGGGCAGAGAAAAGGACTTGGCATAGCGCTGGGGCATCCTATCTTTGTTACTGAGATAAGGCCTGAAACAAATGAAGTTGTTATAGGTGAAAATGATGATGTTTTCGGATACAGTCTGGAGGCAAATAATCTTAATGCAATGGCGGTGGAAAGCTTTTTTGACGGCATGAGAGCTATAGGAAAAATAAGATATTCACATAAGGGTGAACACTGCACCATTAAGGTACTTGGAGAAGACAGGATAAGAATAGACTTTGATGAAAAGGTAAGAGCTATTACACCCGGGCAGGCGGTAGTCTTATATGATGAGAGCGGACTTGTGCTTGGTGGAGGAACAATTATAGGAAGATGCGATTAATTACAAGGTACTATATAAGCTGTAATAACAGAAAGGTTGTAGATAGATGAAAAAATATCTTTTTAGAATTTCGTTAATATCAAGCATAGGTATAAGTTATATAATCGCAGTGATACTTTTGGTAATGTATCAGTTGGCGGAGTCTTTAAGACCATATGGTTACGGTTTAAATAGGCTTAGTATACCGGAATTTACACTGACCTCAATTATGTGGAGTTTCTTTGTGTCTATAATATTTGTGTACCCGATAGTTTTGACGGGGTATCATATTGTACTTTTGTATCTTGAGACAAATAAGAAGCTTTTAAAACCTTTTATCAGATTTGATCAGGTGGCTATATGGTATGGCTTGATATTGGAGTTTCTCTACCTTGAAGAAGGAAAATATGTCACAGGTTCTGACTGGAGTGTACAGCTGAAGAATCTGGAAGTGCATACACCGATTTTTTCAGAAGCGGCACCCACAATTATTTTTATTTTTACAATAGGTATTGCAGGGTATTTTTATCTGAGAGTCAGGTCGTTAAAGAAAATACCGCCTTTGATGGCGATTATTTCAATGTCTGCAATGTATCTTTGGGTAATTGAAGTTCTTGTTTTCACAGTACAGGTTTTTAAAGGTGATTTATCGGGTGACAATTTGCTTGATCTGTATCTGCTTGTTTATCCTGTTTGTATTATCTGCATTGTTGCAAGAACTGTAATTTCAAAGGTTCATGAATGGCAGGAATATGAAATGGAAAGAACAAAAATACAAAGCAACCCGTTTTTAAATTTTGCAGATAAAATACTGTCAAACTCAAAACTTTGGCCTATATATGCAATTATCTTTATGTTTCCTTTACTTGGAATAATAATAGGAATTTTACTGCTTTTCGGTCAGGCACCTGATTCTATTATAAAAGCATGGACCGAAACTGCGGATTGGACATTTTCTCTAAAGGAAGCACCTCAAAATATCGAATATGATGAGCACTATCTTTGCACTGTAGCGGCAGGCGGACATAAAGATTGTAAAGCCGATACGAAAGGGAATTCGCCATGGACATGAGGTCATTGTAAACAGACAGCTATGTATAGCAAATGCTTTTGAACAGATCTTAGAAGAAAAAACACCACGCTTTCACAAACTTGTCAGAGGAATATATGATCGCTACGGCTTCCCTGTTGCAAGGCTTATAAAGAGCAAATGGATTGCAGATATTATATATATTATGATGAAGCCGCTGGAATGGATATTCTTGATGGTGATTTATATGAGCGATGTTCATCCGGAGAATAGAATAGCTACTCAGTATATGGAAAAAAATGATTTATATTAAATGTACTGTAAGTAGAAAATCATTGTAATTTCTTCAGTACAAAATAAAAAGTATCCTGTAAAGTACAAGTTTTAACTAAATATATAAGTATTAAAGGATGGTGTGAGCTATGAATGATTCAAATCCTATGAGATATAAAAAAATTGGAACAAATTAAAGTTAAAATATCAGTATGAAAAATCATAAAAAAAGTATATGTTAAGCTTAGTTGTAATAACAGCTGTACTTGTAGGTTGCGGTGTAAATGTTAAACAGGATTCTAATTTATCTCAAGGAATAATAAAGGATGGAGTTTGTCTTGAACTTATTTCAGACATAGATATGACACCGATGCATTATCTTACATTTAGAAAAAAAGGACACTACTAATGGGAAGATAATTAAAATTGAAGGAGAAGATCATCAGCTGGATATTTCAGTACAAAATTTAGTTGCATATAATTTTGAAGATGGAAATCTTGTAATGGAATTGAATACATTGGAGGAAAATTTTCCGATTAGTATAATTTTTGACGGATATGAATATTTATACTCACCAACCAAGGTTTCTCCAAAAACAATTACTTTAAATTACGATATCAGCTATGATATTTATACTGCAAAAATTGATAAAAGTGAGATTTACCCAAATTCTATAGTTTTATATCTATCAAACCCCAATGATAAGGATGCTTTTCACGAAGCTTTTATTCTGGTAGATGATGATACAGGAAAAGAAACGGTTGCCAATACAATGTTTATGGATGAAGGTATGACACTTATTTTTCCCGGGAAGGATTTAGGGAAAAAGGATAGTATAACTGTTAAAATTGGAGGTAAGGACAATTATAGCTTTCAGGATATTTTACTTAAATAATCACAAAGCTGAGACATAGGTATGAGTGTAAAGTGTCTAATCTAATAAGAAAAATAAAGGGAGTATGTGACTTACTATGAGTTACATACTCCCTTTGTTGAAACTGTTACTACTACAGTTCTTTTCACGGAGGCGAAGAGATTCGAACTCTCGTGCCACAAAAAGTGACAACCTGATTTCGAGTCAGGCTCGTTATGACCACTTCGATACACCTCCATGCTCCAGTATACAAAAAAATACGAATTAAATCAACCTTAATAATGATTAAGAAAAACACAATAATTACATTTAATATAGAAGAAACTCACATTTAGATAAATATTTTATTGTCATATAACAACAAAATAGATTGAAAAACAATACAATATATGTTAAGGTATTGGCAACAATAAAATATTTCGGGAGGACGTGAACATGAAGCAGAATCAAAATGATACCGGAACAAAGACATCTAATACCGGTAGTACCCCCGGCAGTCAAAAAAAGTTACCGAAAAATCTTATCTTCGGTATAGCAGGTGCTATGGCTGCATTTCTTATTATTCTGATAGCCGTTTTGGCTATGAATTCAAGCAAAGTTATTGATTTAAATAAATATATCACTTTTGAGTCAAGCGGATATGACGGTTATGGACAGGCAAGTATAAGTATTGATTGGGAAAAGCTTGAAAAGGACTATGGCAAAAAGATAAAGTTCAGCAGTAAGGGAAAGAAAGAGTACGGAGTTTTGACCTATGCATTTGAGCCGGTGTATGTACTTCATGATGCCGTATCGGGAGTAGAACTTGATAAGACCGAGAAGCTAAGCAATGGTGAAAAGGTTAAGTATACCTGGCTGGTAAATGATGAAACTGTGAAATATATGAATTACAAGTTAAAATATAAGGATGGAGAATATGAAATTTCCAAATTATATGAGCTTGGAAAGTTTGATCCTTTCAAAGATATAAAGTTGGAATTTTCAGGGATTGCACCTAGGGGAGAAGCTAAGTTTACTTATAGCGGTGACGATATAATACATAAAAACAAGTTTAAAATTGATAAGCATGATAACCTAAAAAATGATGATGTTGTGACAATAAGTCTTAATCTTAATGAAGATGAAATCAGCTTCTTGGCAACAAGATATGGAAGAGTACCTGAAAAAATGAGCGAAAGTTACACAGTATCGGGACTGGAAACTTATGTAACAAAATACAGCGAGTTTCCGGAAGATTTTATAAAAGAAGCAAATGATAAAGCAACAGAGGCTATAAAAGAATATACAGACAGTGCATACGGTGAGGGTACTACACTTTCAGATTTAAAGTATGAAGGCTATCTTTTCAAAACAAATGTGGACGGATATAATGTATTATACATCATTTACAGCAGAATACTTACAAGTGTGGAACATAAATATGTGACTACTAAGATGTACTATCCTGTGGCATTTAGGACCTTAATGATTAGTGATAGGATAAGCTATAAGGCAGGACCGGAGTTGGTCGGCAAATCCTATGGAGTCGGAGATAACAGTGATACAAAGGGATTTAAGTTCCCAAGTGAGCTTTATAACAACAACTATAAGAATACAGTCATAGAAGCCGGAGACGGTTTTGAAAAGTTTAAGGAACAGTCCTATGTACACAAACTTGAAGATATGACCGACGAATACAGAAAAGCATTGCAAGATGAGGCAAGAGTAACTTTGGATGCATATATTGCAAAAGATTATAAGCCGAACATGCAGGTGAGCGATATTGAGTTTGCCGGAGAGTATTTACAGTATACATCAGATGACAAGCGTCAGTTTAACGGTACAAATATATACTTTGTAGTGTTTAAGGCTAATTTGTCGGACGCAAACGGTAAATTCCCTACTACCACAATTTATTATCCTATAGAATATACCTATATAATGAAATTAAGTGATAACGATTTTACCGCAGCCAATAATACAAGCGTTTTCCTCAACTACACAACTCTTCCAAATACCTACGATACGACAAGAGGTTTTATAGACGGTAATGAGATGTACAATAAAATAATAAGCAACCGTACAAAGTTATACGAGTACCAAGTCAGCGACAGTTTAAAGCAATTTGGAGAATAATAATAAATATTTTATGCTTATATAAGCAAATATGTAGAATAGTAAAAAAGGGGCTGACAGTCAGCCCCTCTTTTATAACGTAATCGTTTGAATATTGGACAAATCTAAAGTAACAGTAGCTGTTTTAAGTGTATTTCATATAATAACAATAAATTTCCTGCATGTTCTATCGTGTTTTTGTAATCGGGTATCTTGTTACAAAAGCAATCTGCCAAATCAAAAACAGTTTGCTTGCTTCTTACGGCAATTCCTCTTGCCTTTATATGTTCATTGCCATTTGTGGGGATTGTTGTAAAGGCTACATTTCTATTTTGATCTATTTCTTGTACTTTTTTATTATCTTTAAAGGTTGCAAAGTATATGACATTATTTTTAGGATTAAAATAATAGTTGACTATTCTGACATTTGGATTGCCGTCTGTTCCGACGGTTGACAAAGCAAGGTCAGTCTGTGTAGTCATGATTCTTTGGAATTCTTTTAGTGTATCCATGAAAACCTCCGTTTATTTATAATAAATGAATAATACAATATCGAAAAAGGTTTATCAAGCCGATATTGCGTGCAACTCAATACCAACTTGGAATAGACATAAAAGCTCATTTGATGTATACTTTTCTCTATATAAGATATCAAAAGATATCGTCTAAATATTTAGATATGTAAAGAAGGGAAAGCCATGATTGACATTAAATTTTTAAGAGAAAATCCGGATGTTGTAAGACAGAATATAAAAAACAAATTTCAGGATTTCAAACTTCCAATGGTTGATGAAGTTATAGAACTTGACGAGAAGCTTAGAAAGGCAAAGACTGAGGCTGATGAGCTCAGATCAAAGAGAAACAAGATCTCAAAAGAGATCGGAGCTTTGATGGCACAGGGCAAAAAAGAAGAAGCTGAACAGGTAAAGGCTTCTGTAGCAAGTATCGGTGAGACATTGGCAGGTTTGGAGCCACTTGAGGCTGAGCTTGAAGAAAAAGTAAAGAAAATCATGATGACCATTCCAAATATCATTGATCCGAGTGTACCTATAGGTAAGGATGACAGTGAGAATGTGGAAATCGAGAAATTCGGGGAGCCTTTTGTACCTGAGTTTGAAATACCTTATCATACAGATATCATGGAGAAACTTAACGGAATAGACCTTGACAGTGCAAGAAAGGTAGCAGGAAACGGATTCTACTATCTTATGGGAGATATTGCAAGACTTCATTCAGCAGTAATATCTTATGCCAGAGATTTTATGATCGAGAGGGGATTTACATATTGTGTACCGCCTTTCATGATCAGATCTGAAGTAGTTACAGGTGTAATGAGCTTTGCGGAAATGGATGCCATGATGTACAAGATTGAGGGAGAAGACCTTTATCTTATCGGTACAAGTGAGCACTCTATGATCGGAAAATTTATTGATACATTAAATGATGAGTCTAAGTTGCCATATACACTTACATCTTATTCACCATGCTTCAGAAAAGAAAAGGGAGCACATGGTATTGAGGAGAGAGGTGTTTATCGTATCCACCAGTTTGAGAAGCAGGAAATGATAGTTGTCTGCAAGCCTGAAGAGTCAAAGATGTGGTATGAGAAATTATGGCAAAATACAGTAGATCTTTCAGATCTCTTGATATTCCTGTAAGAACACTTGAGTGTTGTTCGGGAGATCTTGCAGATCTTAAGGTGAAATCATGTGACGTAGAGGCATGGTCACCAAGACAGAAGAAGTACTTTGAGGTAGGAAGCTGCTCAAATCTTGGAGATGCACAGAGCAGAAGACTTAGAATCAGAGTAAAAGATGAAAACGGAAATAAATATTTTGCACACACACTCAATAATACAGTGGTTGCACCACCTCGTATGCTTATCGCATTCCTTGAGAACAATCTCAATGAAGACGGAAGCATAAGAATACCGGTAGCACTCAGACCTTATATGGGTGGAAAAGAAGTTATAAAAGGTTAAAAATATTACACCCTGTAGAATATACAGGGTGTATATTGTAATGAAAGGGATAGAAAATGAAATTTTCATTTGCACATTTCAATTTTAATGTACTTGATTTAGAGAGAAGTTTGAAGTTTTATAAGGAAGCACTTGGCCTTGAGCCTGTAAGAACAAAGGAAGCGGCTGACGGATCATTCACTTTGGTTTATCTTGGTGATAAGGAAACAGGATTTCAGCTTGAACTTACTTATTTGAGAGACAGAAAAGAGCCATATAATTTAGGAGAGCTTGAATATCATCTTGCGCTTGAAACAGAGGATATGGAAGCGGCTCACGCGTTACATGAAAAGCTTGGAGTAATATGCTATGAGAATCCTGGCATGGGAATATATTTTATAAGCGACCCGGACGGATATTGGATAGAGATAGTACCTAAAAAATAAAATTTTATAGAATCAGAGGTAAATATGGCGAAGATACAGATGATTACTCCTCTTGTTGAGATGGATGGAGATGAGATGACAAGGATTCTGTGGAAGATGATTAAGGACGAGCTTATTCTTCCATTTGTAGATTTAAAGAGTGAATATTATGACTTGGGATTAAAGCACAGAGATGAAACAGACGACAAGGTAACTGTGGAGTCGGCAAATGCTACAAAGAGACTTGGAGTGGCTGTAAAATGTGCCACCATCACTCCGAATGCCGCAAGAGTTAAGGAATATGACTTAAAGGAGATGTGGAAATCTCCAAACGGTACTATCAGAGCTATTTTAGACGGAACAGTATTTAGAAAGCCTATATTGGTGAAGGGTATTGAGCCTAATGTCAGAACATGGAAAAAGCCTATTACCATTGCACGTCATGCCTACGGCGATGTGTATAAAAATACTGAAATGATCATAGACGGACCGGGCAAGGTGGAGCTGGTATATACAGACAGCAAGGGCGATGAAAAGAGAAGCCTTGTACATGAATTTAAATCTGCCGGTATTGCACAAGGAGTTCACAATCTGGATTCATCTATTGAAAGCTTTGCAAGAGCCTGCTTTGAATATGCTCTTAGTCAAAAAGAGGATCTTTGGTTTGCTACAAAGGATACCATATCAAAGCAGTATGATCATACCTTTAAGGACATATTTGAAGAAATATACGAAAAGGAATATAAGGAGAAGTTTGAAAAGGCAAATATCACATACTTCTACACACTTATAGATGATGCGGTTGCCAGAGTTATGAAATCTGAGGGTGGATTTATCTGGGCATGCAAAAACTATGACGGAGATGTAATGAGCGATATGCTCTCATCTGCATTCGGTTCACTTGCAATGATGACTTCTGTACTGGTTTCACCGGACGGATGTTATGAATATGAGGCGGCACATGGTACGGTTCAGAGACATTATTATAAATATTTGAAGGGTGAGAGCACTTCTTCAAATTCAGTGGCTACCATCTTTGCATGGAGCGGTGCTCTAAGAAAGAGGGGAGAGCTTGATAATCTTCCTGATTTGGTGGATTTTGCAAACAGACTTGAAAAGGCAACACTTGATACTATAGAGTCAGGTAAGATGACAGGTGATCTCGGTGCGATTTCAAGCTTAGAGAATATACAAGTTTTAAACAGTGAAGAATTTATACATGAGATTGCAAAGAAGTTGCAATAATGTGGTATTGACTGAGGGTTTACCTCATACATAACAATGGATGGCAGTTTCCTATGGAAGCTGCCATTTTTAGGAGAAATATGGGATACAGATTTTACTTTGGAGCATCGGGTGCCGGGAAAACTTATAGAGCTTTTAGCGATATTATAAATGAGTCTATAAAGAACAGGGAAAAAAGATATTTTATTATTGTACCTGAGCAGTTCACCATGCAGACTCAAAAAGATATAGTGCAGATGCATCCGAATCATGCAAGCAATAATATAGATGTACTAAGCTTTAACAGACTTGCATACAGAATTTTTGAAGAGCTGGATATAGAAAATCCTAAGCTTCTTGACGAGCTTGATAAGGCACTTATACTGAGAAAGATAGCAAATCGGGTAGAGTTAAAGGCATGGAAGAAGCAGTTTCAAAAAGCAGGTTTTATAGACAATATAAAATCTCTTATATCGGAGTTTATGCAATATGATATCAGTGATGAATTTATAAAAGAGCAACAGGAAAATAATGAAGTAAACTCCTTATTAAAAAAATAAAAACTTGAAGATATTTATAAGTTGAAAAAGGGTTTTGGAGAATATATAGCCGGAAAGTATTTTACCAATGAACAGGTACTTGATATATTAAATCAAAATATCGAAAACAGTGAATTACTAAAGGAATCTGTCATATTATTTGACGGTTATACCGGATTTACTCCGGTACAAAATCGCATAGTTGAAAATCTTATGAAGGTGGCAAAAGAAGTGAGATTTTCGATAACTTTGGGAAAGGGCATAAATCCTGATGTAAAGACATCTGAAAGTGATTTGTTTTTTATCAGTACAAAGATGATTTCTCAAATCAATGATATGGCTAAGAGATGTGATATAAAAAGGCTGCCCGATATAAATTTAAATATAGGTGAAGTACATAGGTTCAAAAATTCAAAGGATCTGGCATTTTTTGAAGAGCATTTTTTAAGATATGACGGTAAGAGAGCAAAAGAAGTTTCAGATATTGAGATAAATCATCTGCTGAACCCGACGGCTGAGATAGATTTTGTGGCAAATAAGATATTAAAAATGGTAAAGGATGAGGGCTACAGATACAGAGATATTGCGATAATATACGGAGATTTGGAAGGTGTATCAGGCTCACTTGCAAACAGATTCCATCAGCTTGAAATCCCGTACTATCTTGATGAAAAGATGGATATAAACAATAATGAACTGGTGGAGCTTATAAATGCTTTTATTGCTTTAATAAGTGAGAATTTTTCATATGATGCGGTCAACAGGTTTTTAAGACTTGGACTTTTAAATTTTGGCTACAGGATGGTATCATTACTTGATAATTATCTGTTGGAAACCGGAATAAGAGGATATAAAAGACTGCATACGGATTTTACTTATCTGCCGAAGAGTTTCTCAGAGACTGAACTTGAAGAGATAAACGAGTTTAAAAATACTGCACTTGAAAAGATATCTCCGCTTTATAAGGCGATGAGTAAGAGTAAAATAAATATAAATGATGTATGTGATGCATTCAGGAAAATATTTGTTGAGCTTGGAATAGAAGAAAAGCTTGAGAATGTAAAAAAAGAGCTTGAACTTAGTAATGATGTAAAAAGAGCCAGAGAGTATGAGGGTGTACTTGATGAGGTACTAAGTCTTTTTGAGAGGCTTGAGCTGATACTTGAAGGTGAAAATATAACAAAAAAGGAGCTCTCAGATCTTTTGCATACAGGCTTTGAGGAGATAAAGCTCGGTATGATACCTGACAGGGTTGACAGGGTGGTTATAGGTGATTTAAAAAGAACCAGACTTAGCAGTATAAAGGCATTATTTGTATGTGGAGCAAATGACGGTTCCTTGCCCACAGTAAAGGATGCGGGCGGACTTATAAATGACAGGGAAAAAAGAGAGCTTAAGTCTATAGGATTTAATCTTTCAGATACTGTCAGAGAAGATTTATATACAGGAAGATTTTATTTATATCAGGTGCTTTCAAAGCCTTCAAACAAGCTTTTTGTAAGTCTTACAGGCATGGATTTTGACGGTAAGACATGCAGACCGTCAATACTTATAAATATGATTAAGAATATTTTCCCGAATATTGAAATAAAAAATCAAAAAGAGACTGAAATATACTCAAGATTTGAAGCCGAGGAATATTTGACCGATAATCTTAGAAAACTAAGAGCTAAAGAGAATGTTGATGAAGATTTTTTAAGGTATATTGCTACATTTTTTGATAAGGAGTTTATCAGAAAGCTTACATCTTGCGCTATGTACATATACCGTGACTCCGGTATCGGAGAAAGTGCCGCAAGGGAATTGTTCGGTGAGGAGCTTCGTGTAAGTGTAACAAGACTTGAAAACTATAACGGATGTCCTTTTGAGCATTTTATCAGCTACGGTTTGGGAGTTGAAGAAAGGCAGGTACATTTATTTAAGGCTTCCGATATAGGTACTCTGGTACATGAGATGCTTGAAAGATGCTTCAGATATGCCAAGGCAAGAAAGAAAACAATTGCAACTATGGATGAGACAGTACTTTATTCTCTTGTGGATGAAGCTGTAAAAGAAAGCATGGCATCGGAGAAAAGTACTATCTTTGAAGAGAGTAAAAAGTCAAAGTTTCAGCTTGAAAAGATAGTAAGAATGACAAAGCTTACAATGGTGGTACTTGCGAAGCAACTTGCTGCCGGAAACTTTAAACCTTTTGATTTTGAAAGAATCTTCGGAGAAAAGGACAAGCTTGAAGCCTTAAACATCGATCTGAAAAACGGTGCTAAAATGTACCTTAGAGGAAAGATTGACAGAGTGGATACCTGTGATACGGATGGAAAAACCCTTGTAAAAATAATAGATTATAAGACCGGAAATACAAAATGGGAAACAGATATGCCGTATTACGGAAGAGCGTTGCAGCTGGTGATATACCTGGATGCTGTAATGGAGCAGCTCTCAAAGTCTTGTAAAGAGATATTACCTGCAGCATTTTTCTATTATCATATAGATACACCTTTCCTTACCAGAGATGAAGCAAAAAATGAGAATGCCGTTTTAAACAAGCTAAAGCCAAGCGGTATAGTAAATACGGATCTTGATATAATAAAAAATCTGGACAGAAGTTTTGAAACAGAGAGTGATGTAATACCTGTTTCAACTAAAAAAGACGGAAGTTTTTCAAAATCTGCAAGTGTTGCAAGTACAAAGAGAATAAATTTTCTTAGAGAGTATGTAAGACAAAAAGCAAAGGATACAGCTGAGAATATTTTAAGCGGTGAGATAAGTATAAAGCCTTCATTAAGGAGAGGTTTAGCAAAATGTGATTACTGCCCATATACTGCCATATGCGGTTTTGATGAGGGAATAGAAGGATTTTCATACAATAGCTTGATACCGATAAAGGATGATGAAATTTGGGAAAAAATGGAGAGTGAAAAAAATGTGGACTGAGGCACAACAGGCGGCAATAGATATAAAAAAAGGCAGTATATTGGTATCTGCAGCTGCCGGAAGCGGAAAGACCGCAGTACTGGTCGAGAGAGTTATAAAAAAGATTACAGACAGTAAAAATCCTATAGACGTGGATACTCTTTTGGTGATGACATTTACCAGAGCCGCAGCGGCTTCCATGAAGGAGAAAATCTATAATGCTCTTTTAAAGGAAATGGAAAAGCATGATAATAATTCCAAAGAATTTAAAAGATTAAAGGAGCAGTCAATACTTCTTTCATCAGCGAAGATAATGACCACTGACAGCTTTTGTCTTTCAATATTAAAGGAAAACATAGATAAAATAGATATAGATCCGGCATTCAGCGTGGCTGATGAGAGCGAAATATCACTTTTAAGAGCCGACACGATGGAGGAGCTTTTGGAAAGTGAGTATGAAGTAGGAAGTGAAGACTTTATTGAACTTTCAGATGCCTTTGCAAATACCAAAGGAGATAAAAGCATATCGGAGTTTATCGAAAAGCTGTATCGCTTTGCAATCAGCAAGCCATGGCCCATTGAATGGCTTGATTCATTGAATGAAAAGGGAGATGAGTGGCAGAAATACATTTTTGATGAGATAGGAAGAAGTATCGACTCTATTTTGGATGATATAAAAGAAATAATTTCTATCTGCAATGAAGATGAAGGCCCCGAGAAGTACCTTGAAAATATTTTGGAAGAACAAACAAGCATCAGCAATATAAAAAATGCTAAAGATATATTTGAGCTGTCTGAAAGGCTGAACAATGTAAGCTTCGGAAGATTGAAGGCTGTAAAGGGCGGAAATGAGGAGCTAAAAGAAAGAGCCAAGGGACTTAGAGATGCATATAAAAAAGCTATATCAAAGCTTTCAGAGGAGTATTGTTTTGATAAAAAAAGACTTTTGGAAGAGGAAGAAAAAGAAAAAGCGAAAATCAGAGCAATTGTAGATTTGACAAAGAAATATATTGCACTTTTCAATGAAAAGAAGAGGGATAAAAATATCGTAGACTTTTCGGATATAGAGCATATGGCACTGGGAATACTCTTGGATGAGAATAAAAATCCTACAGAGATTGCGCTTCGTTATAGAAAAGAATTCAGTGAAATATATATTGATGAGTATCAGGATTCAAACTACTTGCAGGAAGCCATTGTGGCGGCTATCGAAAAGAACAATGTATTTATGGTAGGTGATGTAAAACAGTCCATATACGGTTTTCGTCAGGCTTCGCCCGTGCTTTTTATGGACAAGTATAAGAGGTTTTCACACTTTGAGAAGGCTGATTTTGATGATGAAACACAAAAGAAGGTAATTCTAAGCAAAAATTTCAGAAGCCGCAGTAATGTGCTCAGTTCTGCCAATGTTATTTTCAAAAAGATTATGAAAGAAAATACAGGCGGAATTGAGTACGATGATGATGCGGCACTCTATCTCGGTGCGGATTTTAAAGAGGGAAAAGAATATATCAGTGAGATAATGCTGACACAGACCTCGGATATTGAGGATGATACCAATGCTATAGAACTTGAGGCGAGGGCCATAGCAAAGCGTATTAAGGAGCTTAAGACGGAGCTTAAAGTGGGTGAAGGCAGAGATTTAAAGTACAGTGATATTGTTATCCTTGTTCGCAACAATATTGGTGAAAGTATAGCAAAGGTGTTAAATGATGAAAATATTCCCGCATATGCTGAAAATAATAAGGGATATTTTAAGACCTTTGAGGTAAGAAAGATACTTGCTATACTTGCGGCAATCGACAATCCTTATTCAGATGTGGATCTTACAGCATTTCTCAACTCAAATTTGGTTGGAATAACCGATTTGGAGCTTGCAAATATTGTTTCATCTTACAGAAAATCAAAGAATATTGAAAAGTCGGCAAAGATAAGAATGATGGATGCCATTTTGTATGAGGGAAGCGAAAGCAATATTGAGCTTGAAACAAGAGAAAAAATAAAGACTGCGCTAAAATTTTTAGATAAATACAGGAAAAAGTCCGCATATATGAATATTGCCTCACTCTTACAGGATATTTATAATGAGACAGATTTTTTAAATCTGATAGCGGCAATGCCCGGAGGACAGGTCAGAAGAGCAAATCTGATGTTGCTTATAAATAAGGCAAAGACATTCAGTAATTCGGGATATAGCGGACTTTACAATTTTATCAGATATATTGCAAAGTTAAAGGACTTTGACAATGATTTCGGTGAAGCAAGCATTCTCTCTGAAAATGACGATATAGTAAGAATCATGACCATACATAAGTCAAAAGGACTGGAATTTCCGGTATGTTTCCTTGCATGTGCACATAAAAAATTCAATAAAACGGACTTAAAGCAGGGTATGGTAATAGATACCGACTTCGGACTGGGTGTGCAATATGTTGACAGTAAAAACAATATAAAAGACAGCTCTATAAAGCAGAATGTAATAAAACATAAACTGAATGTAGATCTTATGGGCGAGGAGCTGAGAGTATTGTACGTGGCGCTTACCAGAGCTATGGAAAAGATGATCATTTCAGGAAGCTGTGGTGATGCCGAAAAGGAACTTGATAAAATGAAAGAATCTCCAAGTTTTCTTGATATAAGATCCTGTAATTCATACCTGGATATGATACTTTTAGGACGTGACAATGTACATTTTGATATTAAAACATATGATTATAATATGCTCTTAAAAGAAGAGGTAGAAACTCAAAAAGAGGTAAGAGATCTTCATAAGTTGTTTGAAGAGCCACTTACAAATGAGTATGAGGATTTAAAAAACAGACTCGAATACAGCTATCCATATGTTGAAAATATTGATTTAAAGACGAAGTTCTCGGTATCTGAGATAAAGAGAATGTCACAGAGTGAAGAGTTTGAGGTGAAAGAAAATAAAAAGCCGAGTATAAATGCCGGAAATGCAAGTGAGAGGGGAAATGCATATCATAAGTTGATGCAAAAGATTCACTATGAAAATATTGATAATTTCAGCAGCAGAGAGGACTTTGTAAGAGAAGAAATTTCACTTTTAAATAATCCTGTATACAGAGAACTTATAGATCCACTTGATATAATAAAGTTTTTAGACAGTAAACTTGGAGCTGATTTTATAAAGTATAATGAGTGCTTAAAAAGAGAAAATCAATTTATTATGGGAATCTCAGCTAAGGAAGCAGGCATGGGAGAAAGCGACGAGACCATACTTATACAGGGAATAATAGATGCCTATATTGAAAGGGAGGATGGTATTATTCTGGTTGATTATAAAACTGATAATGTAAGAGATGCACAAACACTTATAAAGAGGTATAAAACCCAGCTCATGCTTTATAAAAAATCACTTGAAATGAGTACAGGTAAAAGAGTAAGTGATATTTTCATATATTCATTTGCACTTGGTAAGGAAATAAAAATATAAATGAGCTGCAAAAAAACAATTTACTAATAATAATTAAAATATTATAAAAAAATGGCGCGTAAATTTTTAAAAATCTACGTGCCATACTCTTTTAAATAATATAAAAAAATTATTTCTTATCTTTATTAACGATATTTTTTTACACCTTCAACAGTTCCTTCTATGGCGTCTTTAACATCCTCGGCAACCTCTTTAACTTTTGAAGCAGCCTTTTCCGCAGCACCTTCTTTTTCTATTTTCTTATCGCCGGTTACCTTACCTACACTCTCTTTTATCGCACCTTTAGCCTGGTCAATTTTTTTCTTCTAAAGACATAATAACCTCCTCATATAATTATATTATTTGATGTTCTTAAATATTAAAAGCATTTTTGTCAATCATTTTCATAACGTATTTTTTACTGAAAAAAAGATTGTTTATTTTTTTCTGGTAAAGAAAAATGATATGACTACTCCAACAACTAATGAAGATATTACAGAAGAGACTAAAGCTATTATAGCTACATCTCTATCTGTTGATATTTTATCCACACCTTGTTTTACGGCTTCTTTAGCTTCTTCAACTTTTTCTTCCACCTTATTTTTTACATCTGTAGCGACTTCTTTTACTTTTTCTGAAATTTCATCTTTTTCTTTTTCAGCCTCATCAGCCACTTCCTCTAATTTATCTTCTATATCTTCCTTAACATCTTTTACAGCATCTTTTGCCTTGTCAACTTTATCTTCAGCTTTCTTTTTAACATCTTTTACGGCATCTTTTGCCTTATCAACTTTATCTTCAACCTTCTCTTTAACTTCTTTTGCAGTATCTTTTACTTTCTCTTCAACTTTTTCTTCTTTTGCCATAGAAATAACCCCTTCTGTATAAATTATGTTTTTATATAGTTTATTAAAAAAATGTGTATTCAATCCTAAATATGTTTATTCATTCTCAAAAAAAGAAAAAAAGGAAAAAAACACCTATAACAACGATTGCAACTATTATAGAGGAAACTAATGATATTACAGTTATATTTTTATTGTTTTTTAATTTATCTAAGCTCTCTTTTGTAGTATCTTTAGCTTGTTCAATTGTTTTTTTAAATGTCATAATCTAACCCCCTTAGCATAAAATATAGTTATTAAATTGTACTCTTAAATGCAAAGACTTTATTCCCTCTTGCCAAATAAAAGTGAAACCACAGCAATAACAATTACGGCACCAAGTATGGATGGAATCAATGCCATTCCTGCCATAGTAGGTCCCCAGTAACCAAATAGTGATTGACCTACAGATGATCCTAATAAACCTGCAATTATATTAGCAATAATCCCCATTGCACCACCTTTTTTAGTAAGTGCACCTGCAATGAAACCTATAAATCCGCCTACAATAATAGACCAAATCATAAAGTAACCACCTTTCCCAAAATATACAATATATATTTTAAAAAATATTTAAAAAACTAAAAATATATATCTGTAAAATAGTATATACTAAAAAGAGCGAATTTGTCAAAAAAATACAAAAATACATACTGTAATAACACGTTTATGCTTAAATTGATAATAATATCACATAATGAAATTAAGAGGATATACTATTATAAAAAGGGTACTATTGCAAGTTATAGTACCCGATACAATATATAAAATTAAAGTTTATCTTTGTAAATTTGCCAGAGCTTTCTTAGCTACATCATAATTTTCGGCAACTTTGTTCCAATCAAGTACTTCAAAGAAAGCCTTTATATAATCAGCCCTTAAATTTTTATACTTTAAATAATAAGCATGTTCCCATACATCTATTGCAAGAATAGGGTAAATCTTGCCCTCACTTTCAAGAAGAGGATTGTCCTGATTAGGGCTTGAAGAAACACTTAAATTACCGGATATATCAGTACTTAACCATGCCCAGCCGGAACCAAACTGACCTGTTGCAAGTTTAGTTAAACTTTCTTTAAGAGAGTCTAAACTGTCAAAAGTTGTATTGATTTTATTTGCAAATTCTCCTGTCGGTTCATGAGCCGGAGTATCAGAAAATTGTCCGAAAAATAAGTTGTGGTTAAAATACCCCCCACCATTATTGCGTATGCCTTGCGCATCAGACTTACCTTCTGATTTATTCTTCCAGTGAGCAAGAATAACTTCCACCGGTTTATTATCAATACCGGCTTCCTTAGTCAAAGTATTAAAGTTTTTGGTGTAAGCAGCATGGTGCTTTAAATAGTGAGTTTCCATAGTAAGGGTATCGAAATGTGGTTCTAATGCATCAAATGCATAAGATAATTTGATTTGTTCGAACATAATTAACTCATTCTCCTTTATAAAATATTAAAATATCAATATTATTTAAATTAAATTTTGTAAATATTAGCAAAAACAACAATATTATACAAAAAATAATATTGAATTTCTTCTAAATTATCATAAAAAAATAATCTTTTTTTCAATGCGTAACAACATACAAAAAAACACATGTGCAAAATTACCTGTATTATTCAGTCAATGTTATTATATAATAGCTTTATAAGGAGTTATTTAATTGTTATATTTAAAAAAATATAAAACAATAATATTTTAAAAAAATTGGTAAGGAGATAAAACAGAATGAAAGATATAAAAATAATTCTTGCTTCGGCATCACCCAGAAGAAAGGAATTATTAAGTCAGATCGGACTTGATTTTTATATAATGGTTTCGGATAAGGAAACTGAGATAGACAGTAAAGACCCGAGGGAGGCCTGTGAAAAGCAGGCCTGCCAAAAGGTGGAGGATATCGTAGAGCAGGCGAAACTAAAATACAAGGAAAATGATTTTATAGTAATAGCCGCAGATACCATAGTGGCATTTGAAGGAAAAATACTTGGGAAACCGAAATCAAGGGAAGATGCAAAACAGATGATTAAAGATATTTCCGGTAGAAAGCATAGAGTATATACGGCGGTATGTGTTTATAATTCTATAAAGAAAAGCTATGAGAGTTTTGTAGATGATACTTTGGTGGAAGTAGCCAAACTTTCAGATGGAGAAATAGAAGATTATTTAGATAAAAAAGAACCCTATGATAAAGCGGGTGCCTATGCCATACAGGGATATTTTTCAAGGTATATAGTAGGAATAGAAGGTGACTATTACAATGTAATGGGACTGCCGATAGGAAGACTTTACAGGGAACATTTAAGAAATTACATTTAGGATATGGAAATTTCACTGTTTTTATTTCTTCTTTTTTGCTATAATATTATAAGTTAGTTTATTCTAACCAACTATACAATACTATATTTTCCTTTCTAATCTAATTGGATAGCAGATAGGAATATCCCCTGAAGGAGAAAGCTATGAGAGAGAATTTTCAAAATATTGATGGCAAGAAGTTAGAAATTGTCCATGAAATAAAATCCGCTTATGATGAGGGAAAGATTTCTTTGGAAGAAGCAAGAAAAGCCCTTAAAGATAGAGTACAGCACCTTGCCCCCTATGAAATCGCCATTATCGAGCAGGAAATGGTGGAAGAAACCGAAGATGAGTGCATTAAGGAAGATATTCAAGCTATGCTGGAGGTCTTCCAGGATGTTTTAGTCACAAAGGATCAAGAGCTTCCGGAAAATCATCCCATCTCCTGTTACCGTAGAGAAAATGCCAAAATGAAGGAACTACTGCTTTCCGTTGAGGATTTGGTGCAGTACCCTCTCATTAAAAACCAATGGCTGGAGCTTTATGAAGACTTGTTGAAATTCAAGATTCATTTGTCCAGAAAGCAAAACCAATTATACCCGGTTTTGGAAAAGAAAGGCTTTACCCGCCCTACCACCACCATGTGGACTTTGGATGACTTTATCCGGGATGAGATTTCAGAGTGCTACAATCTTCTTTTAGAGGATAAGGAAGAGGAATTTATCGGAAAGCAGGCAGAACTTGTGGCTGATGTTCGGGATTTGATGGACAAGGAAGAAAATATCCTCTACCCCACCTCCTTGGAAATGATTAATGAAGAAGAGTTCCGTTATATGGCCGAGGGAGACCGGGAAATCGGTTTTGCCTATATTAGCGTGCAAGCAGATAAGTCCGACAATTCAGCTTCTACATCCGGTGCTCCTCTATCCGGACTTTCTTCCGCTCCCGGTTTTGCGGAAGAGCTTGCCGGTCTTCTGGGAAAATACGGCTTTAACAATAAAGAAGAAAAGTTGAATGTTGCTACCGGTCAGCTTACTCTGGAGCAGATTAATTTGATCTATCAGCACATGCCTGTAGACCTTTCCTATGTGGACGAAAATGAACTGGTGTGCTTCTACACCGACACCAAGCACAGAGTTTTTCCCAGAAGTAAAAATGTCATCGGAAGAGATGTGAAAAACTGTCATCCAAAGGCTTCTGTACATATCGTTGAGGAAATCATCAAAAAGTTTCGTTCCGGAGAGCAGGACAAGGCGGAGTTTTGGATCAACAAGCCGGACCTCTTTATTTATATCGTTTACTATGCGGTTCGAGATGAAAAGGGAAAGTTCCGCGGTGTGCTGGAAATGATGCAGGACTGCACCCATATCCGTTCCCTACAGGGCTCTCAAACTCTTCTGACCTGGGAGCAGCAGGAAAAGGGTGAAGGCAAAGAGACTGCTGAAGACGAAGACAAGAGAGAAGACTCAGAGACTTCTGAAGATGTAGGCAATAAAGAAAACGCAGGGACTTTGGGAGACGAAGAAAATAGAGAAAGTACAGAGTCTTTGACAGCCGGCAAGCTGACAGAAATCACCGAAGACACTCTGTTAAAAGATATTTTGGAAGCAGATCCCAATGTAAAGACTCTCCTTTTCCGATTAAGCGATCGCTTTAAGGCCTTAGACACTCCTCTTGCTCGTATTATGATGCCGAAAGCCACAGTAAAGATGATGAGTGAACGGGCAGAGGTGGATCTGAACACTCTGCTTCGAGAGCTTCGGGGGTATTTTAAACTATGAGCTTTCAAGGTTTACTATTAGGCTTGGTTTGCTTTTTCTGCATAGGGATATTTCACCCCATAGTGGTCTATGCGGAGTATTACTTTAGTAAAAAAATAGCCTGGCTTTTTTTCATAATAGGTCTATTCGCTTGTGTAGCCAGCATTTTTCTCCATTCTCTTTTCCTCTCCGGAAGTTTGGCCATCTTTGGCATTTCCTGCTTTTGGAGTATCCATGAATTATATGAGCAGGAAAAAAGAGTGGAAAAAGGATGGTTCCCGAAAAATCCAAAGAGAAAATAGCTCAATACAACGTTCTATTTTTACAGCCACTTTTTTAAAAACAATAATAACTCTCACCTAACTTCTTCTCCGGAATATGATAAAGAATCAGGGCGGTGAAGTAGGAATAGAAGGTGATTATTACAATGTAATGGGACTGCCGATAGGAAGACTTTACAGGGAACATCTAAGAAATTACATTTAAAATTAAATAACAGCTTTTAAATTTTACAATCCTAAGCATATATTAAAACGGATTGTAAAATAAAAGCTGTTATAAATTAAATATGTGTTTAGTTTCCTTCAGGGTTTAGGCATTTGCCTTCTTTATCAAATTGATAGCTTACACCCTTTATATCAATGGAGCGGTCTCTGGCCATTTGCCGTCAAGAAGCATATAGTACCAGCTGCCGTCATCTCTAGGTACCCATTCATTGGTAGCCATAGTACCGTTTGAGTGCACATAGTAAGTATTATTACCGTCTTGTATCCACTTACGGGAAGCCATCTTACCATTGTAATTGAAATAATACCACTCGTTGTTGTCAGGATTTTGAGCCCATTCACCTTGAGCCATAGTACCGTTTGAGTGGAAATAATAGTAACTGTCTTTTATCTTCTGCCAACCGGTTAGCATTGAGCCGTTATTGCTTAAATAGTACCAGTTACCGTCTATAACTTTCCAACCTGTGGTTTTTTTACCGTTGGCATCATAATAATACCAATATCCGTCTTTTTCTTCCCAATTTGTTTTCTCAACGACATTTACATGAATAGATTTTGTGATATCTCTGTATGTAACATTGATATTGGTCTCGCCAACTTTTTTAGCATGTACCTCGCCTTGATTTACATCAGCAATATCGGGATCCTCTGAACTCCATACAGCAAATTGGCTTACATTGGTGTAAATGCCGCCTTCTAAAAATATCGCACTTGTATCAACATTAAAATTAAGCTCCATATCCATCTCGGTGGGAGCTACAATAAGATGCTTTTCCAATCCTTCGGATGAGTCTGAACCGGTATTAGCCATTGCAAGGCCTGTCATTTTCTTTTCAATGGAATCAACATCATATTCATTTTCATAGTCAATCCCGATACTGTTGTATACATCTCCAATATCTGTAGAACTGATCAATTCTCTCACAACACCGGTTTTAACCGAATTGTCTACAGCTGTAAGACTTCCTTCTTCAACGGAAGACTTATTTTCGCAGCCTGTTATTAAAAAACTACTACCTATACCTAATGATAGTAATAAGAATGGTATAATCCTCTTCATATTCCTCCAAACTCTAAAACATTTACTTAGGGTATTATAGCTATTTAAAAATAGCATTTCAACAGGTATTTTAATATAATTCCATAAAAAATTATTCCGGCTGTATTTTTTACAAGATCCAATATAATGTCATGGCTGTTCTTTTGTTTTCCCTTTATTGTAAGAGTGGCGGCACCGCAGGTATCGGGTATTAAATTGTTTTTAGATAATTCAAGCTCAACTATATCCAATTCATTTTGTCTGATATTGCTTAAGAAAATACTTAAAGGTATTTTTCTGTCATATTCTATATATAATTCGACGGAGTTTGAGTCTTTTCTTAAAAAACCATCCAAATTTTGAAGCAATGCCATTACAATAAAAATAGCTATTCCACCTGCAACAGCACCTTCATAATATCCTATTCCTATAGTCAGACCGCAGCAGGCGGCTGCCCATATACCGGCAGCAGTTGTAATACCTTTGACTTGATTTCTGCCGGTAAGTATTATTGTTCCGGCACCTAAAAAGCCTACTCCACTTACAACTTGAGCGCCCAGTCTTACCGGATCGCCGCTTTTAAACACCTGATATACATATTGATTTGTCATCATGACAAGGGTTGAACCGAGACAAACCAAAATATAGGTTCTAAAGCCTGCAGGTCTGTTTTTTCTTTCACGATCAAAACCCAATATTCCGCCTATCAATACGGACAGTATAATGCGAATTATCATAGAGTAAAAATTTAATTCCCTTGGCATATATACTCCTTAAAATACTTAATGTGCCTATTATATATGTAATATCGGATAAGGTAAATATCAATATAAATTAATTTGCTTTTAACCTTTCTATAAGCTATAATTATATGATTAATGTAGACAATATGGAGGATCATATGACAAGGCATTTGCTAAGAGAACATTGTTTTAAAATATTATTTGTTTTAGATTTTTATCCGGAAGAAGAGGTAGAGATTCAAACAGATAATTATTTTGAATCACCATCTTTAGAGGATGAAGAAGATGCACTTATTCATGATGCAAATTACAGTGATGGAGATATAGAATATATAAAGTCAAAGGCAATGCTTGTAATAGAAAGACGTCCTGAGATTGACCAAATAATAAGTGATTTGTCACAGGGATGGAAGCTTGAGAGAATAGGACGAGTTGAAAGAAATATTTTGAGGCTTGCTATAGCTGAAATGAAATACGACAGCGATATACCTGTAAGCGTAGCGATAAATGAGGCGGTAGAGCTTGCAAAGACATTCGGTAGAGATGAGTCTTATTCATTTGTAAATGCTATATTGTCAAAGGTGGAAGTAGAGTAGTAAAGACCCGGAGGATATATGGTTTATTCCGTATCAAAAGTGAATGCATATATAAAAAATATGTTTATGCAGGACTTTGTACTAAATAAGATATCAGTAGAAGGAGAAGTAAGCAATTGCACATATGCTAACTCTAATCATATATATTTTACCATAAAGGATGAAGGAGGGACCTTATCTGCGGTTATGTTTGCCGGTCAGAGAGGAGGTCTCTCTTTTGATATGAAAAGAGGGCAAAAGGTAGTCGTTACAGGTACTATATCCTGTTATGAAAAAGAGGGCAGGTATCAGCTCTATGCAAATAAGATAGAGGAAGCAGGAAAGGGAGATCTGTACGAAAAATATCTGGAGCTTAAGGAAAAGCTTGAAGATATGGGTATGTTCGATCAAAGATATAAGAAAGAAATACCTAGGTTTGTACAGAGTATAGGTGTGGCAACAGCTCAGACCGGAGCCGTAATAAATGATATACAAAATGTAAGTTACAGAAGAAATCCTTATGTCAGAATAGTTTTGGCTCCATGCCTTGTACAGGGCGATGCGGCAGCAAAAAGTATTATTTCCGCCATAAAAAAACTTGATAAGATGAATTTGGATGTTTTGATAGTGGGAAGAGGCGGAGGATCCATAGAGGATCTTTATTGCTTTAATGATGAAGAACTTGCAACTACTATTTTTAATGCCAAAACGCCTATAATAAGTGCTGTGGGACATGAAACCGATTTTACAATAGCTGACTTTGTGGCGGATTTAAGAGCTCCAACACCAAGTGCGGCTGCGGAGATTGCAAACTTTATCTATAATGACTATATGTATACATTGGACGTCTATAATAGAAAGCTTACAGAGCAAGTTGAGAGAAAGATAGATTATGTAAAAAGAGATTTAGATATGCTTCTTATAAAGCTGAATACTCTAAGTCCGCAGATACGTATAAGAGAACAAAAGCAAAGATTGGAAAACTTCAAAAAGATATTACAAAACACTTTTAAAAATAATTTGGAAAATAAAAAGACTGCACTTATAAACTTAAGTAAGAGGCTTGATACGGTATCACCTCTTAAAAGGTTGTCAGGCGGTTATGCATATATAAGTGATAATAAAAATAACAAAGTTTTAAGTGCCGAAAGTCTAAAGCCTGAAGATGAGTTAAATATATATTTTTCCGATGGTAAGGTAAGAGCAAAGGTCTTATAATAGAGGGAGAAAAATGCCGAAAAAAGAAGAAAAAAAGCTTGGTATAGAGGAAAATCTGGTAAATATAGAAAATGTAATAGCTAAACTTGAAGAGCCGCAGACTACACTTGAAGAAGCGTTTGTACTCTATGAAGAGGGTATAAAGTTGGTGAAACAGGCAAGTGAGGGAATAGCTCATGTAGAGAGACAGATGGAGATACTGTCGGGGGATGCAAAAGATGAATAAGGACAACTTAAAGAAAATAGAAGAGATAATAGAGTCCTTCTTTTTTAGTGAGGATGATTTAAATAAAAAGGTTATTACAGCTGCAAATGAAGCAATCAAAAACGGCGGTAAGAGATTAAGACCTCTTATAATGTTTGAAACTTATAAGGCTGTTGCCGGGGAGGAATATGATGAGGACATAATTGCACCTTTCTTGGCCGCAATTGAGATGATACATACATTTTCTTTGATTCATGATGATCTTCCCGCAATGGATAATGACAGACTAAGAAGAGGTAAACCTACCACTTGGGTAAGCTATGGTGAGGATATGGCAATACTTGCAGGAGATATGCTTTCTGTGCAGGCGTTTGAAATCATATCCGAAAAAATGCAGGATATTGAAGATGCAGTTGTGTTAAAAAGAATGTCAAAAGCATTATACACATTGGCAAGAGCAACCGGAGGCTACGGCATGATAGGCGGACAATGTGTGGACGTGGAATACTGCGGTAAAAAAATGAGTGAAGATGTGATGAGATACACATATGCATTAAAGACCGGAGCATTGATACAGGCATCCTTTGTTATCGGAGGTATACTTGCAGGTGCAAATGATGCAGAAACCGAAATGCTTAAAAAAGCCGGAAGCTATATAGGTGAAGCATTCCAGATAAGAGATGATTATCTTGATATAGTGGCGGATGAAAAGGAACTTGGAAAACCTACACATTCAGATGAAAAAAATGAAAAGACAACATATGTAAATATAGTTGGTATTGATGAAAGCTTAAGAAGAGTTGAATTACTTAGTGCTGACGCTAAGAAATGCTTGAAAGAAGTAAGGGGAAATATGAACTCTATTTTTGAAATCATTGATATGATGGTAAATAGAACTTCATAAGAAGAAATATGATACTTGAAAATATTGAAAAGCCAAGTGATATAAAAAAATTAAAGAAAAAAGAATTAGATATATTAGCAAGAGAGATAAGAGATTTTCTTATTGAGAAAATAAGTATAACAGGCGGACATTTGGCAAGCAATCTTGGAGTTGTGGAGCTCACCATGGCTATACATATTGCATTTGATTTGCCAAAAGACAAGATAATATGGGACGTGGGACATCAGTCTTATACTCATAAAATACTAAGCGGCAGAAAAAATGCCTTTGATAATCTTAGAAAATTCGGAGGAATGGCAGGATTTCCAAAGACCAGTGAGTCAAAATTTGATGTCTTTAATACCGGACATTCTTCAACAAGTCTGTCTGCAGGACTTGGAATGGCATTTGGAAGAGATATAAAGGGTGAAAACTACAGAGTTATTTCAGTGATAGGAGACGGTGCGCTTACAGGTGGTATGGCCTATGAAGCATTAAATAATACCGCTCAGATAAAGAAAAACTTTATCATGGTCTTAAATGACAATGAGATGTCTATTTCAAAAAATGTGGGAGGTATGAATGATTACCTTAACAATATCAGAACCGGTGACGGATACAATAATCTAAAAAAGAGAGTTGTAAATTCATTGGAACGTTTGCCTTATATAGGAAAACCTGTAATAAACAGCCTTAGACAAACAAAAAACGGTATAAAGCAAATATTGATACCGGGAATGTTGTTTGAAAACATGGGTGTTACTTATCTTGGACCTGTAGACGGACATAATATCACAGCACTTTTAAAAGTATTTGAAGAGGCAAAAAAGGTGGAAGGACCTGTACTTGTACATGTACTTACCAAAAAAGGAAAGGGATATTCGCCGGCGGAAAATCACCCTGAAAATTTCCACGGAATAGGTGCATTTGATATTGCAAGCGGTAATGCAAAGTCCGGAAGCAAAAAGCCTACATATACGGATATTTTTTCTAAAAAAATAGTAGAGCTTGCAAGTGATAATAAAGATATAGTTGCAATAACGGCGGCAATGCCGGAGGGTTGCGGACTTTTGGATTTTAGAAACAAGTTTCCGAAAAGATTCTTTGATGTCGGTATTGCGGAACAGCATGCAATAACATCTGCTGCCGGACTTTCGGCATCAGGTTTGATACCTGTTGTTTGCGTATATTCCTCATTTTTACAAAGAGGATTTGATCAGATAGTGCATGATGTATGTTTACAAAATCTTCATGTGGTATTTGCAATTGACAGAGCAGGTCTTGTAGGTGCGGACGGCGAAACGCATCAGGGAATATTTGATGTTTCATTCCTAGGCTGTATTCCGAACATGACTTTGCTTGCACCAAAGAATGCAAAAGAGCTTGAAGCATGTCTTGAGTTTGCGATAAATTATGACGGACCCGTTGCTATAAGATATCCCAGAGGTATTGCCTATGACAGTTTAAATGAGTTTGAAACACCTATTGAGTTTGGAAAGGGTGAAATGCTCTATGAGGAAAGCGATATAGCTTTGCTTGCAATAGGAAGTATGGTAAGTACCGCTAAAAACCTTAGAGAGAAGTTGAAGGTAAATGATTTGAATGTATCTGTTGCAAACGCCAGATTCTTTAAGCCCATAGATTTTGATTTGGTGGATAGATTATGTGAAAAACATAAGCTTATTGTAACAATGGAAGAAAATGTGATAAACGGATCACTGGGAGAAAAGGTGAAAGCATATATTCATGAAAATCATAGGGATGTGGAAGTTTTAAACATTGCACTGCCTGACGGATATGTGGAGCATGGAGATGTGAGTCTTCTAAGAGAAAAACTTGAGATAGATTCAAATTCCATACTGAAAAAAGTTTTAGACAAATATGAGATGATGAAAAATGAAAGATAGATTGGATATACTTTTGGTAAAGCGCGGACTTGCCGAAAGTAGAGAAAAAGCAAAGGCTGTAATAATGTCGGGCATTGTATATGTGGACGGACAAAAGGAAGATAAGGCCGGACAGACTTTTTTAGAGAGTGTAAACATAGAGGTGCGCGGCAACACATTAAAATATGTGAGCCGTGGCGGACTGAAACTTGAAAAGGCAATGGAGTGCTTTGATGTAAATGTGGAAAATAAAGTCTGTATGGATATAGGAGCATCAAGCGGAGGCTTTACCGACTGTATGTTGCAAAACGGTGCAACAAAAGTGTACGCTGTGGATGTGGGACATGGACAGCTGGCATGGAAACTTAGAAATGACGAAAGAGTAGTAGTCATGGAAAAGACAAATATAAGATATGTAAAACCCGAGGATATAGGTGAGGAGATAGATTTTGCAAGTATAGATGTATCTTTTATATCATTGTCAAAAGTTTTACCGGCAGCTTTCAATCTTTTAAAGGAAAACGGAGAGATAGTTGCACTTATAAAGCCACAGTTTGAGGCAGGAAGAGAAAAAGTCGGTAAAAAAGGTGTGGTAAGAGAGAAGTCCACACATATAGAAGTTATAGAAAATTGCTTTGAATATGCAAGAGAAAATAATTTCTCAGTAGAAGAACTTGAATTTTCACCTGTAAAGGGTCCTGAAGGAAATATAGAGTACTTATATCATCTGGTAAAAAACAAAAAAGAAGAAAGCAATATAGACATAGAGGCGGTAGTAAATACAGCTCATGAGAGCTTATAAGAGAACGGGGAGGAAGAATGAAAAGTTTTTTTCTTGTTGGAAACAGTGAGAAGGATGGAATCAAAAAAGCACTTTCCAATTTGGAAAATGAGATAAAGTCAAAGGGTGGAGTATGTTTTAAATCCTATGGCTATATTGATACAAATGACTTCCCCGGCTGTGGATTGCGTTATTACACTTGGTGGTGACGGAACTCTTATAAGAGCTGCAAGGGATATATCACATCTGGGAATACCGATCATAGGCATAAATATGGGCCATATGGGTTATCTTACAAGTATCAATAAAGCAGGTGATATAAAGAATATGGTGGACATACTTATCAATGATGAATATTTTATAGAAAAAAGAATGATGATATCCGCCACCGTCATAAGAGACGGGAAAGAAATACGTACTTTGAATGCATTAAACGAAGCGGTTATCACGAGGCTTGAAAGATTAAAAACTATAAGATGCAATGTTTATATTGACGGGGATTTCTTGAATGAATATTCATCTGATGGTATAATTGTAGCGACGCCTACAGGCTCAACCGCATACAACTTGAGCGCGGGAGGACCTATAATAGAGCCCAGCTCTAAGATGATGCTTATAACGGCAATTTGTCCTCATGCCCTCAGTCAAAGAAGTATAGTACTTTCATCTTCAAAAGTAATACGCATTTCATTTAATGATAATGTAAAGTCCAACAGGGAAATGGTAGTGGACGGTGATGAGAGTGTGATCCTGGAAAATAAGGACGTGATTGAATTAAGAGAGTCGGAAATATATGCCGGACTTATAAAATTAAAGAAGGGAAGTTTTCTGGACAATATCAGAAATAAGATGAATAGGATTTGATATGAAAACAAAAAGACATTCAAAGATCGTGGAACTCATTAACTCATATGATATCGAGACCCAGGAAGAACTTGCTCAAAAACTGGAAGAGGGCGGTTTTGCAGTAACTCAAGCTACGGTTTCCAGAGATATCAGAGATTTAAAGCTTTCAAAGGTTGTAATGCCTAACGGAAAGCAAAAGTATTCTCTGATGCCGAAGCAAGACGGGATATCGGAAAAATATATAAGAATACTTGGAGAAGCCTTTCTATCAATGGATATGGCACAAAACATACTTGTTGTAAAGACTGTGTCGGGTATGGCCATGGCGGCGGCGGCGGCTCTTGATTCTATGCAAATGAGTGAGATAGTGGGTTGTATTGCAGGTGATGATACAATTATGGCGGCTATAAGAAGTGTAGAGGATACAGTGGTTGTCATGGAGAGAATCAGAAAACTTGTTTATAAAAATGAATAAGTATAGCAATATATCAGGGTAGTATCTAAAAAGGAGAATTATGCTGATAGAGTTACATATAAAAAATCTTGCACTTATAAAGAAAGCGGATATTTACTTTAAAGAGGGACTTAGTGTACTTAGCGGTGAAACAGGTGCCGGAAAATCTATTTTGATAGATTCCATAAATCTTGCTTTGGGTGCAAAGGCCAGTAAAGATATTATAAGAATAGGTGAAAATGAGGGCATAGTAGAGCTTATTTTCATATTGGATGATAAACGAAAAGAGAAACTTAGAACACTGGACATTTCTTTTGAAGACGATCTGCTAATAATAACAAGAAAAATCAGCTCAACAAGAAGTGTATGCAGAATCAATGATGAAACAGTTACTCTTGCCAAGCTGAGAGAAGTTACCGACACATTGATTGATATTCACGGACAGCATGAACATCAGTCACTTTTAAGTGCCGGCAATAATTTGGCTCTTTTAGATTCCTTTTGCTCAGAGAAGTTGACGGAAATAAAAAAGAATTTATCAAAAAATTACGGTGAGTTAAAAAAGATTAATCATAGAATCCAAGAAGGAATTGATGAAAGACTCAGAAAAAGAGAAATCGATATTCTGGATTTTGAAATATCCGAGATAAAAAAAGCTGATATAAAGCCTAATGAAGAGGAAGAGTTGGAGCAGGTATTTAAAAAGGGAAAGAGTATATCAAAGATAAATGATGTGCTTTCGGATCTGCTTGAAGAACTTGAAAACGAAGATATAGGAAGCAATATCAAGTCTGTTTCGGAAATAGCGGAATTGGATGACAGTCTCGATATTGTTTTATCGAATTTGAACACAATAGAGGACTTGATATCCGAAACAATGCATTATACAACAAGATATCTTGACAATCTGGAGTATGATGAAGAAGAATATGACAGGGTTATAGAAAGACTTGATACAATACGACATATAAAGTCGAAATATTCAAGTGATTACAATAAACTCAAAGAACTTTTAAAAGAAAAAGAAAAAAGACTGGAATTTTTAAGAGACTTTGAAGATGAAGTACTTATATTAAAGGAAAGTGCGGCTAAACTTGAAGAAAGTATAATAAAAGATTGTGTAAAAATAAGTGAGATCAGAAAAGCTGTTGCAGTTACGCTGACCGAAAGGATAAAAAAAGAGCTTGAAGATTTAAATTTCCTTGGAGTAGGATTTGAAATCAAATTCACAAAAAGAGAAAAAATTTCAAGAGACGGATTTGACATAGTTGAATTTTTGATAAGTACAAATCCGGGACAGCCTCTTAAACCTTTGCAAATGGTAGCAAGCGGTGGTGAGTTATCCAGAATAATGCTTGCATTAAAGACGGTTTTTGCAAACAATGATGATATACAGACCTTGATATTTGATGAGATAGATACCGGTATAAGCGGAAAGACTGCGGTAAAAGTAGGAGAAAAACTCAGTCATATATCAAGAAGTCATCAGGTTTTATGTATTTCACATTTGCCGCAGATAGCTGTAATGGCGGATCAAAATCTCTTTATATCAAAGTCTACAGACGGAAAGTCTACACAAACGAATATTGATTTACTGGATAAGGATGGTAAAATAAAAGAGATAGCCAGATTGATCGGCGGAAATAATTTGACTGAAGTTGTACTTAAAACCGCAATGGAAATGATACAGGAAGCTGACTCAAGGAGATAAGGAGGGATCACATATGAAGAAGATATTATTTGTTGCATCGGAAGCAGTACCGTTTATTAAAACCGGTGGTTTAGCGGATGTAGTCGGTTCTTTACCAAAATATTTGGATAAGAGATATTTTGATGCCAGAGTTATTTTGCCGAAATATATGTGTATGAAGGAAGAGGTAAGAAATTCTCTGGAATATATAGGTGATTTCTATATTGATTATGCCGGCTCAAGTAAGTATGTCGGAGTATTAAAGAAGGATGTTGAAGGAGTAACATTTTATTTTATAGATAATGAAGAGTACTTCGGAGGTCCAAAGCCTTATGGAGACTGGCTTTATGATATTGAAAAGTTTATTTTCTTCTCACAGGCCGCTCTTTGTGCACTTCCTTTTGTAGACTTCAGACCGGACCTTATTCACTGTCATGACTGGCAGACAGGTTTGGTACCTGTATATTTGAAGGACAGATTTGCAGGCGGAGATTTCTTTAGGGGAATAAAGTCTGTATTTACAATACATAATCTTAAGTTCCAAGGAACTTGGGATGTGAAGACAATACAATATTTTTCAGGCTTAAGTGATTATTATTTTACACCTGATAAGTTGGAGGCATTTAAGGATGCGAACCTCTTAAAAGGCGGACTTGTATATGCTGACGCTATAACAACAGTATCAAAGACATATGCAAATGAAATTCAAAATCCTTTCTATGGTGAGGGATTGGACGGACTTTTAAGAGCCAGAAGTAATGATCTTAGAGGTATTGTAAACGGTATAGATTATAATGAGTTTAATCCTGAAACAGATAAGCGGATTTATAAAAATTATAACAGCAAGAATTTCAGAAAAGAGAAAATTAAAAATAAGAGAGCTTTGCAAAAGGAACTCGGACTGCCTGTAGATGACAATAAGTTTATGCTTGCGGTTATATCAAGGCTTACAGATCAAAAGGGTTTTGACCTGGTAGAATATATGATGGATGAGATCTGCGAGGAGAATGTACAGCTTGTGGTACTCGGAACCGGAGATGACAGATATGAAAACATGTTCAGACATTATGCATGGAAATATCCTGACAGAGTATCTGCAAATATCTATTACTCCGAGGAGATGTCACATAAGATATATGCCGCTGCGGACGCCTTCCTTATGCCTTCACTGTTTGAACCATGCGGTCTCAGTCAGCTGATGTCTTTAAGATACGGAACACTTCCGATAGTTCGTGAGACAGGCGGACTTTGTGATACAGTAGAAAGCTATAATGAATTTGAGTCAAAGGGCACAGGCTTCTCATTTGCAAACTACAATGCACATGAGATGCTTGACAGAATAAATTTTGCTAAGCATATTTATTATGATAAAAAAAAAGAGAATGGAATAAGATGATTGACAGAGCAATGGCAGTAGACTTTTCATGGAAACAGTCTGCCCTTGAGTATCAGGCTCTGTATGATTGGTTAATAGGATGAAAGAATATTTAAATAATATAGAGTATATGGAATGTGTGAAAGATATACTTGAAAGTGAGATTTTTAAAAAACTGGACGGTTTTGTTCAACATGGATGCACATCCACAATGGAGCACAGTATAGACGTTTCATATACAACATATTTAGTGTGCAAAAAACTTGGTTTAAATTACAGATCTGCTGCAAGAGCGGCACTTTTACATGATTTTTACCTATATGACTGGCATAGACCGACAAAGGAAACGGGAGCATTTTTACATGGCTTTACACATCCTTACAGGGCGGCAAAAATGCAAAAGAGTATTTTAATATAACAAATAAAGAAGCAAGTATGATCAAAACTCATATGTTTCCTTTAACACCTATTCCTCCACTTTCAAGGGAGGGATGGGTGCTTACTATGGCTGACAAGTCCATTTCCATAAACGAGATAGTGGAAAATATGAAGAGCGTTCACAGAACAGGAGAGGGAGCTGTATGAGTGTTTTAGAAGAGATAGTTTCAAATCAGGTGCTCATAAGTGCGGCTCTTGGATGGCTGGTAGCTCAGCTTCTAAAGACAATAATTGATATATGGTATAATAAATCATTTTCACCGGACAGACTTTGGGGAAGCGGAGGAATGCCAAGCTCACACTCGGCTACAGTCTGTTCTTTGGCCACTTCAACTGCTCTAAAGCATGGAGTTTCGGGCTTTGAGTTTGCAGTGACATTTATTCTGGCATTAGTCGTTATGTATGATGCAATGGGTGTCAGAAGGGAGACCGGAAAACAGGCAAAGCTTTTAAACATGATTTTAGAGAATAATATATTTGAAGACAATTTTGAACATTTTGAAGAGAGACTTAAGGAATTTGTCGGACATACCCCTCTACAGGTGTTTATGGGTGCAATTTTAGGTATAGTGATAGCATTTGTAATTGGAGGAATATATTAATGATAAAACTTATTGCCTCGGATGTGGATGGAACTTTAGTAGGTGACGGCGGTGGTAATCTTGACAAAAGAATAGTCAATATGATAAAAGCGGCACATGACAAAGGAATTCATTTTGTGATTGCTTCAGGAAGGCAGTGGGTGAGTATAGAAAATGTCTTTGAGGAAGTAAAGGACAAGATATTTTATATTTCAGATAATGGAGCTTATATAGGGATCAACGGCAGAAGTCTGTTCATAAATAAAATGGATGAGCATACAGCAAAAGATTTGATTCTGGATATACGAAAAAATAAGGATTTAATTGCAATAGTTGCGGATGAATCCTCTTACTACATTGAGGAAAATAAAGAGGATTTGATCAACTGGATCAGAGACGGCTATAAAAGCAGGATCAAACTTGTGGATGATCTGAGCAATGTTAAGGATATTATAAAGATTTCCGCATATTCGGAAAATATATATGGGAAGGCAGATGATATTATCGAAAAATACTCGGATAAGCTTTTGTTAAATTATGCCGGAAAGATGTGGCTTGATTGTACCACAAAGGGTGTAAGTAAGGGAAATGCACTAAAGAAGCTTCAGGAAGCTTTTGATATAACAGAACATGAAACAATGGTTTTCGGTGATCAGGATAATGATGTGGAAATGTTCAAAGTCGCTTACTATTCATTTGCAGTAAAAAATGCTGCACCGGTAGCAAAGGAAGCGGCAAGATTTATGGCGGACAGCAATGAAAATCTTGGTGTTTTGAAGATAGTAAATTATCTGCTTTAGGAGACAGAATTGAAGAAGAAATTTTTGGCCGGTTTTATAATGGCTCTTTGTATTTCGGGATGTGGAATAAAGACAGCCGGCTTCAGTGAAAATATAAAACAAAATTTAGCGGAAAACAAGCTGGGTTATAATTACAGCCAAATGCTTATACCTGCCATATCGGAGAGTCAGATAATGACGGATACATATACTGAAGCGATATGGGACAGCTATGTTGACAGGGACATAAAATTTACATTCAGAGATAACTTTTATAATGATTTAAAAAATTATTATAAAGAACTTGTGGTACTTAAAAAGATAGCGGCAAATAATAATATAAGTTTATCTGAGCAGGATAAAACGAAAGCATTGAAGCTTTCAAATATATTTTATGATGAGAATGTAGTAAACAGTGAGAATTTCCCGGGACTGTCAAGAGAAGAATGTGACACTGTTTTCATAGACTATTTTTTGGTTAATAAAACAAAAAAAGATTTGATAGAAGAGAATGTAAAAGAAGTCAGTGAGAGTGAAGCCAGAATAATGGATTTTCACGTTATTGAAGTTTCGGATTTTGATCTGGCAAATACTCTTTTGGACAGGTTAAAAAACGGTGAAAACTGCGTAAAACTGGCTACTCAATTTTCAGAAAGTGACAGTATTTTAAGAAGTATAGCATTAAACAATGAAGACGAAGAAGTAAAGAGCGCACTTGGTGTAATGGAGGACGGAGGTATAAGTCCCATAGTTACAAACAAGGGTAAATATGTGCTCTATAAATGTGTGAAAAGCTATAACGAAGAAGCTACAAAGAAGAATAAGCAAAGAATAAAAGAGGAGAGAGAATCAGCATATCTCTTGAATTTATATAATGAATTTGTAAAAGAAAACCCTATAGAAATAAACGAGTATGAATTTGACAAGGTTTGTAAAAATTCATCGGCTCGTCTTTCGGGAAGAGATTTCTTTACACTCTGGTCGGAGGAAGCAAATGGAGGCCTTTGAGATTTTAGAAGTTAAGGAATTTACAAAAGGGCTTTTTATGACGGATTTATTTGATAAATTCACTGTAGTGGAAGCCGAGTTTCATACATTTGTAAAATTTGATATCAACGGTAAACTGAATAAGTCTTATTTTGACGAAGAGGAAAACAGAGATTTTTGTACCTGGAGTGAAATAAGGCCTATTTGCTTTGAAATAATAAAGGGTAAGAGAACACCTACGGCTTTTAAGCTGGTTTTAAAGTTCTCAAAAGAATTTACAAGAAAGTGGATTAATCAAAATACAACAAAAGATATAGATGCGGATATGTATTTGAATATAAGATATTCGGATAAAAAACTGATTTTGATAAGTTCATTTTCACCGAAATCTTTTTTACTTGACAGAGAGATTTTACATACCTTTGATGCATATGTAAAAGATATGTTTAAAAAAATAAATATTACAATGGCAGAAACAGGAGCACAAAGTGAAGGATAAAAGCATTTTCGAGATGTATCTGGAGGATATGAAGGGAGTAAAACCGATTGACGAATCAGAGCTTGATACATTAATAAAAGCACTGTCTAATGGTGATAACAGTGTAAAAAACAGGCTTATTGAAGGTCATATGATGTATGCTACAGAGCTTATACAACCTTTTGTAGGTTGTGGTCAGGAAATAACAGATTTAATAAGTGAGAGTCATTTGGCTCTTACAATGGCTGTGGCAGAGTATAAATCGGGAGATTTAAAAGCGCAGATAAGAAAAGCCGTGGAAAAAAGACTCAATGAGATAATTGATGAAGAAACAAAGGTAAAGAATGCTTCAAATGTGTTGGCACAAAGATTGAACGATTTGATGGAAGTTTCAAGGACTTTGGCACAGGAATATGGACGAGAGGCAAGTGTAGAAGAGCTTTCCGACAGGCTTATGATTCCAAAAGATGAAGTGGAAGAACTTTTAAAAATCAGTCTTAATGCAATGGATCTTGAAAAGAATATTTAGAATATGGAGAAGCTTATGGAAGAGAGAAGAAATTTGATTGTAGGTCAGTCGGGAGGACCTACGGCGGCTATCAATGCATCTTTGGCGGGAGTTTATTCCGGTGCAAAGCATTTTGGATTTGAAAAGGTGTATGGAATGAGATTTGGAATCGAGGGGCTTTTAAATGAAAAGATAGTTGACCTTGATGAAACACTTAATTCAGAGCTTAATATTGAGCTTTTAAAAAGAACACCAAGTTCATATCTGGGATCTTGCAGATATAAACTTCCAAAGCCGGAAGCAGGCAATGAAGTTTACCAAAAAGCATTTGAAATGCTGGAAAAGTACAGCATAGATGTTTTTATCTATATCGGCGGAAATGATTCTATGGATACAATACTGAAGATGTCTGAGTATGCAAAGATCATAGGAAGTCAGATAAAGTTTGTAGGTATTCCAAAGACTATAGATAATGATTTACCTGTTACGGATCATACACCGGGATATGGAAGTGCGGCAAAATATATAGCTACATGTATATCGGAGGTGGTAAGAGACTCAAATGTATATGATTTAAAGAGTGTTACATTTGTAGAGATAATGGGAAGAAATGCAGGATGGTTGACAGCTGCGGCAGCTTTGGCAAAGAACAGCTTTAATGACGGAGCAGATTTTATTCTTCTACCTGAAATAGGTTTAAATCTAAAAGCATTCATAAATATACTTGGAAACAGGCTCAATGAAAAAAACAATATAGTTGTAGCCGTATCTGAAGGTATAAAGGATCAAAACGGAAATTATATAAGTGAGGATGAGGGAAATGTGGATGCATTCGGACATAAGATGCTCTCCCGGAACTGCAGATTACCTTGCTAAAAAAATAAAGAGTGAACTTGGAGTAAAAACAAGAGCTGTAGAGATAAATACATTGCAAAGATCGGCAGCACATCTTCAAAGCAAAACCGATATAGATGAAGCTTTCAATATCGGTTTTTTGGGTGTGAAAGCGGGAATTGAAGGTGAGACCGGAGTAATGATGTATTTTGACAGAGTAAATGACGCCCCCTATTTGTCTGTTGTCAGAAAATGTGATATAAATTTGGTTGCAAATATAGAAAAAGAGATTCCAAGAGGCTGGATAAGCGAGGATGGATTCGGAGTTAATGAAAAATTTATTGAGTATGCAAAGCCGCTTATCATGGGTGAGCTCTCAAATATTGTTTGCGACGGAATACAAAGTCATATAATCAGTCTAAAGTAGCGGTTTTCCTTAAGGAGAAAATAAGAGAAAATGGTGCTGCTATAAATGTTTTTGAAAAACAGGACTTGCAAATCTTTGAATCTGGTGTAAAATATTTCAGATAAATCAGATAAAAAGTTTTGGAGAAGATAATGATAAAAGTAGTAAAATTTGGAGGCAGCTCACTGGCCAGTGCACATCAATTTAAAAAAGTGGGAGATATCATAAAGGCTGACAAATCAAGAAGATTTGTTGTTCCGTCCGCACCCGGAAAAAGAAATTCCAAGGATGAGAAGGTAACAGACCTTTTATATGAGACATATGATGCGGCTGTAGAAGGCGGTTCATATAAGAAAAAATTTGAAAAGATCAAAGCAAGATATGAAGAAATTATAGACGGACTTTCACTTGACTTAAATCTTGATCATGAGTTTGCAAAAATAGAAGAACAGTTTTTAAATAAAGCCGGAAGAGAGTACGCCGCTTCAAGAGGTGAATATTTAAACGGTATTATAATGGCAAAATATCTCGGAGTTGAGTTTGTAGATCCTGCAGAGATGATTTTCTTCTTTGAGGACGGTACATTTGATGCCGAGGCTACAAACAAGGAAGTTTCCGAGAGACTTGAGAAAGTTCAAAGAGCCGTAATACCGGGATTTTACGGTAGTGATCACTCAGGAAAAATCAGAACATTCTCAAGAGGCGGTTCTGATATAACAGGTTCTATAATTGCCAGAGGTATCAAGGCAGATATGTATGAGAACTGGACAGATGTATCCGGATTTAGTGGCAGATCCAAGAATTATACCAAATCCTGAGACTATAGAGTCAATAACATATAAGGAGCTTAGAGAGCTCGCATATATGGGTGCTTCAGTACTTCATGAGGATGCAATCTTCCCTGTAAGAAAAGAGGGCATTCCTATCAATATAAGAAATACCAACAAGCCGGAAGATAAGGGTACAATGATCGTAGAGAGTACTTGCAAGAGTTCTAAATTTACTATCACAGGTATTGCCGGAAAGAAGGGATTTTGTGCCATAAATGTAGATAAGGCAATGATGAACTCGGAAGTAGGATTCTGCGCAAGAGTATTGGATGTTTTTGCACAGAATAATATATCTATAGAGCATATGCCTTCAGGTATTGATACTATGACTGTACTTGTACATCAGTCGGAATTTGAAGAGCATGAGCAGCAGATCGTTTCAGGTATACACAGAGCTGTAGGTCCTGACACTGTAGAAATGGAATCAGGACTTGCACTTATAGCTATAGTTGGTAGAGGTATGAAGGCAAACAGAGGTACTGCAGGAAGAATTTTTGCTGCACTTGCACATGCCAGAGTCAATGTAAAGATGATAGATCAGGGTTCATCAGAGCTTAATATCATTGTAGGTGTAAAGGAAAACGACTTTGAAACAACTATAAAAGCTATTTATGACATGTTTGTAAAATCGGTATCTTAAAATGGCAAAAGTAATAATCATAGGCGGAGGTGCGGCAGGAATGATAGCAGCATACTCCGCTGCTTTAACATCAAAGCAAGTAATATTATTGGAAAAAAATGAAAAGCTTGGTAAAAAGATTTTTATTACAGGCAAGGGCAGGTGCAATCTTACAAATGCCTCAGACATGAATACAGTGATGGAAAATGTTGTAAGTAATAAAAGATTTTTATTCAGTGCATTTAAAAACTTCACAAATGAAGATATTATGAATCTTGTGGAGAACAACGGCACAAAGCTTAAAATTGAAAGAGGAAACAGAGTATTTCCTGTCAGCGATCATTCCTCGGATATAATAAAGTCGCTTGAAAATGCAATAAGAGATCTGCATGTGGATATAAGACTTAATACAAAGGTGGATGAACTGATAATAGAAAATGACAGATGCATCGGTGTAGTAATCGGTAAAAATAAAATTATGGCGGATGCCGTAATAGTGGCTACAGGAGGAATGTCCTATCAGGCTACGGGTTCCGACGGTGACGGATACAGATTTGCAAAAGAGGCCGGTTTGAGCGTAAGTAAGCTCTATCCTTCCTTAGTACCTTTTAACATAGAGGGAGAGAGAATAAAAGCGTTGCAGGGACTTTCTTTAAAGAATATTCATGCTTATATATACAATGACAAAAAGCTTGTATATGACGAATTCGGTGAAATGCTTTTCACACATTTTGGAGTGAGCGGACCTGTAATAATATCCGCATCTGCAGTTATCGGAAACAAAAATATAAAAGGTTACAGACTAAGTATCGATCTAAAACCGGCTCTTGACGAGGAAAAACTTGATGAAAGAATACTTAGAGATTTTACGGAGCAAAAAAATAAAAGTTTGAAAAACTCTCTAAACAAGCTCTTTCCCGCAAAGCTGATAGATGAAGTCATATATCAAAGTAAACTCGATCCCGATAAAAAGGTGAACTTACTTACAAAAGAGGAAAGACATAGTCTTGTTTGTGCTACAAAAAATCTCGAATATGTGATAAGCTCTACAAGAGGCTTTAATGAAGCTATAATAACAAAGGGCGGAGTTGAAGTTTCACAAATAAATCCGAAGACTATGGAATCAAAGAAAATAAAGGGATTGTTCTTTGCAGGTGAGGTACTCGATTTGGATGCATTCACAGGCGGTTATAATCTTCAGATAGCATGGTCAACAGGATATGCGGCAGGAGAAGGAGCAGGAAATGAACAGTATAGCGATTGACGGACCTGCGGGAGCGGGTAAGTCGAGTATAGCAAAGGCTTTAAGTAAAAGACTTGGTTATATTTATATAGATACAGGTGCAATGTACAGAGCTGTAGCACTTTTCTTTTTGGATAATGATGTAAAGGACGGTACAGACAGCAGGATAGAGAGTCTTTTGGAAAAGCTTGAAATAAGTATAAAATACGAAGACGGTGCACAGAAAGTTATTCTAAACGGAGAAGATGTCACAGGTAAGCTAAGACTTGAAGAGATAGGTAAACTGGCAAGTAAATTCAGTGCCATCGGCAGTGTAAGAGAAAAGCTGGTAGCACTTCAAAGAAAACTGGCACAAAAAGAAAATGTGGTAATGGACGGCAGAGATATAGGTACCGTGGTACTTCCAAATGCCGATTTAAAGATATATTTAAGTGCAAGTTCAAAAGTCAGAGCTAAAAGAAGATATCTGGAACTTTTAGAAAAGGGACATACAGATTTGGACATAAATGAGATAGAGGATGAGATAATAAAAAGAGATGAGGCCGATATGAACAGGGAAATATCACCTCTAAAACAGGCTGATAATGCTTACTATCTTGACTCATCAGATATGACAATTGATGAGGTGGTATCAAAGATACTGTCAATGGTAAAAGAGGAATAATGAAAGTAGAATTAGCAAAAAGTGCCGGCTTTTGCTTTGGAGTTGAGAAAGCGGTAAATACCGTATATGAAGAAGCAAAAAAAGGTAATGATATAGTCTATACTCTGGGACCCATAATTCACAACGAGGAAGTTGTAAAAGATATGAAAAAAAGGGGCGTGGAGGCTGTGAAGATAGAAGATTTGGCTTCACTAAAGAAGGGCACTGTAATCATACGCTCACATGGGGTAAGCAGAGATATATTTAATTTTGTAAAAAGAAGCGGACATAGGGTGGTAGATGCAACCTGTCCGTTTGTAAAAAAAATTCATGCCATAGTTTCCGTACAGAGCGGAAAAGGAAAAACTGTGGTAATAATCGGAAATCCCGAGCATCCTGAGGTAATGGGAATAAGAGGCTGGGGAGATGAAAATACCTATGCGGTTGAAAATATCGAACAATTTATAAATTTAGGATTAAAAAAAGATAAAGAAATTATAATTGTTGCTCAAACGACATTTAATCATAAAAAATTCCAAGAAATCATTGATAAAATATCAAATTTGGGTTATGATGTAAGATGTTTTAATACGATTTGCAATGCAACACAGGAAAGACAAGCTGAGGCAAAAAAAATAGCATCAAATGTGGATGCGATGATAGTTATCGGAGACAAAAAAAGCTCCAATACAGGCAAGCTTGTGGAAATATGCCAGGAAGAATGTGAGAATACAGTTTTTATTCAAACTCTTGAAGACCTAGATCATGGTGCTTTACTTTCTGTGGATAGTGTAGGTATTACGGCAGGGGCGTCAACCCCAAAACATATCATTGAGGAGGTTCAAAATATTGTCAGATCTAAGTTTTGAACAAATGTTAGATGAGTCATTCAAGACTCTACACACGGGAGAAGTTGTCAACGGTAAGGTAATTGATGTTAAGGAAGATCAAATCATTCTTAATGTCGGATTTAAGTCAGATGGTATCATCACAAGAAGTGAATATAGTAATGACAACAGTTTAGATTTAAGAAAAGTTGTAAATGTCGGTGATGACATGGAAGCAAAAAGTCTTAAAGATAAATGACGGAGAAGGCCAGGTTCTCCTTTCATACAAGAGATTGGCTCAGGATAGAGGTAATAAGAAGCTTGAGGATGCTTTTCAACAACCACGAGGTTCTCACAGGAAAAGTTGTACAGGTAGTTGAGGGTGGTCTCAGTGTAGTTGTAGAGGATGCAAGAGTATTTATACCTGCATCACTTGTATCAGATACATTTGAAAGAGATTTATCCAAATATAAGGATACAGAGATTGAGTTCGTTATCACAGAGTTCAATCCGAAGAGAAGAAGAATCATCGGTGATAGAAAGCAGCTTCTTGTAGCTAAGAAAGAAGAGCAGAAGAAGGCTTTATTCGAGAAGATAACACCGGGTGATGTAATTGAAGGTACAATAAAGAATGTTACTGATTTCGGTGCGTTTGTCGACCTTGGTGGTGCAGACGGTCTTTTACATATCTCAGAGATGAGCTGGGGTAGAGTAGAGAATCCTAAGAAGGTATTTAAGTCAGGTGATACCGTTACAGCCTTCATTAAGGATATCTCAGGTGAGAAGATTGCACTTTCAATGAAGTTCCCTGATCAGAATCCATGGCTTGATGCTGAAGAGAAGTTTGCACGTGGAAATGTTGTTAGGGGTAAAGTTGCAAGAATGACAGATTTTGGAGCATTCGTTGAGATTTCAAACGGTGTTGATGCATTGTTGCACGTATCTCAGATTTCACACGACCATGTTGAAAAACCTTCAGATGTACTTAAGGTAGGAGATGAGGTTGAGGCAGTTATCGTTGAGTTCAACGAGGCGGATAAGAAGATCTCATTAAGTATCAAGGCTTTGACACAGGCAAATGAAGAGCTTGAAAAAGAGAATGCAAGAAATTCAGAGTCTAGCGAAGAATAAGAAATACTTTAGTTGATACAAGGTCGTAGGTGTTTTCATCTGCGACCTTTTTAACTGAAAAAATAAGGAGTTATATGAAGAAAAATTATAAAAATGCAGTATTTTGGTGCATTGTTGTTGCACTTTTATACTTTAGTTATGAATGGCTGAGTGATGTCATATTCAGGGGATTTAATTATCTGGATGTAAAATATATGATAGTACCTGCTGCACTTTTGCCGAGTATAAATGCTTTTGTGGATACATTGATATCTGTGGTACTTATTGTTATCTACCTGATATTGGCTGTTTTTATAGTTAAAAAGCATGAAAAGGGAGTTAAACTTGGATTAGTAAAAGGTTTTATTTTCTGTTTGGTGATGGGATTTGCATTCTATGGAATAGCAGGTCTTTGGTTTGAAATTGTTGACAGATTTTTGGTATCAATTCCTTTTATAGCTGAAAATGTTGAATATTTTTCAGGTGTATATGATGACCTCGAGTCGGGAGCATATATCTGGTCTTTACTGTCAATATCAATTATAGGACCTATAGTTGAAGAGATACTTTTCAGATGGCTTATCTTTAATTCACTTGAGAGAATAACAAAGAGTCCATGGTTTGCAATAATTGTATCCGGAGTTCTGTTCGGTATCTGGCATATGATATTTGTTCAGAGTGTTTATACAGCAATAATGGGTTGTATTATGGGACTTATTTATTACAAGACCAGAAATATTTTCTACACAATATTTATACATATGGTAAATAATACCATAGGAAACTGCCTTCAGCACTTGATACCGATTTGGTAAATACAGCTATAAATCATGTTGCGTATGCGATGGTAATTCCGGCGCTGATATTACTTGTTATTTTATGTTTAAAGAAGCCTAAGAGCGAAGAAGTTGAAGAAGAAACATATACATACGGACTATGACAGATATGAATATAACTATTTTTTCATTTACAAAAAATGGTAAAGATTTAAATATCAGATTGATGGATATATTAAAGAATAATAATATTTCCTCATATACAATGTCAAAGTATCTTACAGACAGTAGAATGAAAGCTTTTACAGATTTGAAAGAAACTGTAAAGGAGCATTTTAATGATGATGCAATTATTTTTGTCGGCGCTACGGGAATTGCGATAAGAAGCATTGCACCATATGTAAAAGATAAATTTAGCGATCCCGCAATACTGGTTATAGATGAGCTTGGTAGATTTGTTATACCCTTGCTCTCAGGACATGTGGGTGGTGCCAATGAGTTGGCGGAATATATAGGAGGGGTACTTGGTGCCACTCCTATTATTACTACAGCCACAGATATAAACGGTGCATTTGCAGTGGATGTATTTGCAAAAAAGCATGATTTAATAATATCGTCAAGAAAACTTGCAAAGGATGTCAGTGCGGCATTACTTGACGGAAAACCGGTGGATATTGAGAGCGAAATAGTGAAGATAGATGTTTCCGATATCAAAAAGAAATTAAATCCGGTGAATTTAGACTGTGAGTTTAAAGTAAGGATTACCGACAGAATATACGAAAATGAGGTACTGACTCTTATACCCAAGGATATATATCTTGGTGTGGGATGTAAAAAGGATACTGATGCACAAAAAATGTGGGATTTTGTAAATGAAACACTTAAAGAGGCAGGCATTGATATAAGAGCTGTAAAGGCTGTCGGAAGCATTGATATAAAGAAAGATGAAAATGCAATCAAAGAACTTGCCGGTAAACTCTCAGTACCTTTTAACACATTCTCAAAGGATGAATTAAACGGAGTTGAAGGAGAATTTAATGAGTCTGAGTTTGTAAAACAGACTGTAGGTGTCGGGAATGTATGTGAAAGATCGGTTCTTATACAGTGCAATAATCTGATAATGGGAAAGACGGCAAGAGACGGAATGACTCTTGCTATAGGAAGAGATTGATATGGTATATCTGATAGTCGATAAAAAAAATGAAAATGAAATTGATAAAATAAATTTTTATAAAAAAATTATTTGCTGGAGCTATATCAAGATAATGTGGAATGTATCATAGAGGACAATAGAGTTATTACTCCGCTTGGAAAAGAGGGGAAAGCTTTAGAAGAAAAGGGTAGAATTATAAAAAAGAAGCTGGAAGGCGCAAAGGCGGTGTATCTTTGGCGTGATGAAGAGCTTATAGTATTAAAAGTGACTTAAAAAAATTATTAGACTATAAATATTGGTTATACCAAGTATAATAAAAAAATATTTTTCCATATTAATAATTTTATATTGCGAATACTTTTCTATTCATATATGATACAATGGTATCAAGGTAAAACTTAAAACTTACTTTCGAGGTGTATTATGGTTACAGTTGCATTAGATGCAATGGGTGGAGATTATTCACCCGAGGAAATAATAAAAGGGGCGTTTGACGCCTTAAAGAAAGATAAAGATATTAATGTTATTTTAGTGGGTAAGAAGGAGGTTTTAGAGGGGAAGATAACTGAAGAGTATAAGGATAGATGCAGTGCTGTGTACTCAACAGAGGTGATAACCAATGAGGAAGCACCGGTGGCAGCTATCAGATCCAAGAAAGATTCATCCATAGTAGTGGGAATGAACCTTGTAAAGGAAGGCAAGGCAGACGGCTTTGTAAGTGCAGGAAGCACAGGAGCGGTGCTGGTAGGCGGACAGCTGATAGTCGGCAGGATCAAGGGAATTCTAAGACCTGCATTGGCACCACTGTTACCAACAGAAAAAGGTGTGTCTTTGCTTATAGACTGCGGTGCAAATGTGGATGCAAGAGCGGAACATCTGGTGCAATTTGCCAGAATCGGTTCTTTGTATATGGAAAAGGTTATCGGTATCAAAAATCCGAGAGTCGGCATTGTAAATATAGGTGCTGAGGAAGAAAAAGGAAATGCTCTTGTAAAAGAGACCATGCCTCTTTTGAAGGAATGTGACGATATTAATTTTATCGGCAGCGTGGAAGCAAGAGAGATACCTAAGGGTGGTGCAGATATCATAGTATGTGAAGCATTTGTAGGCAATGTGATTTTAAAGCTTTATGAGGGTGTAGGCTCTACACTGATTGGTAAGATAAAAGATGCTTTGATGAAAAATATCTTTACAAAGATAGGAGCAATGATGATAAAATCATCATTGAAAGAGACATTGAAGTCTTTTGATGCGAGTGAATACGGCGGTGCACCACTTCTTGGTTTGAACGGACTTGTGGTTAAAGCACATGGTAATTCAAAGGCAAATGAAATTTGCAATTCAATTTTGCAATGCAAGAGCTTTAAAGAAGAAGCTTTGAGTGATATTATAAGAGAAAAAATGACAAAAAATTAGAATGGAGAAAAAAATGGAGTTTGAGAAATTAAAAAAGATTATCGCTGAGGTTTTAAATATTGATGAGAATACAATTGAGCTTAGTTCTGCTTTTGTAGATGATTTGGAGCTGATTCACTTGACTTGTTTGAGATTATCACAGGAATTGAAGAGGAGTTTGAGCTTGAGATACCTCAGGAAGTTGCAGAGAATATTCACACTGTAAATGATGCGGTAGAAGAGATAAAGAAGGCAACTGACTCCTTTAGATAAGAGATAATGAGGCTATTATCATGATAATAGCCTCTTTTGTAAATTAGAGATAGTAGAGGGTTTGTATGAATAATAATTTAAATGAGCTACAAAAATTATTAGGATATGAGTATAAGAATAAGGAGCTTTTAAAGCAGGCACTTACACATAGTTCATATGCAAATGAGCATCAGCTCGGTAAAAACGGATCCAATGAAAGACTGGAGTTTTTGGGTGATGCGGTATTGGAACTTGTGAGCAGTGAGTTTTTCTATGGTGTTTACCCTGATAAACCTGAGGGTGAGCTGACAAAAATAAGAGCAAGCTTTGTTTGTGAGCCGGCTTTGGTGGATTGTGCAAAAAATATAAGGCTTAGTGAGTTTTTAAAGCTCGGTAAAGGCGAGGAACATACAGGCGGAAGAATGAGACCAAGCATTATAAGTGATGCTTTTGAGGCGCTTATCGGCAGCATCTATTTGGATGGTGGTTTTGCTAATGCAAAAGAGGTGATTTTAAAATTCATTTTGAATGAATATGAAAATAAAGTCTTCTTTTATGATAGCAAGACTATTTTACAGGAAGTAATTCAGTCACAGGATTCTAAACCTGTGGAATACGCCCTATTATCTGAAGAGGGTCCGGATCATTTAAAAAGTTCGTAGTTGCGGTAAAAATTGACAGTGAAACCATAGGAGTGGGAGAAGGTGTAAGCAAAAAGGCGGCAGAACAGGCGGCAGCTTATGAAGCATTAAAAAAACTGGGGAAAATTGAAGGATGTATTTAAAACGTATTGAAATTCAAGGATTCAAATCCTTTGCAAATAAAATTGTATTTGATTTTCACAATGGAATAACCGGTATTGTAGGACCAAACGGCTCAGGAAAAAGTAATGTTTCGGATGCGGTAAGATGGGTACTCGGTGAACAGAGTGCCAAGCAGCTAAGAGGCGGAAATATGCAGGATGTCATATTTGCAGGTACGGAGCTTAGAAAACCGCTTGGATTTGCTTATGTTGCCATAACTTTGGATAATTCCGATCATAAGCTTGATATTGACTTTGAAGAGGTTACAGTGTCAAGAAGGCTGTTTAGATCCGGAGAAAGTGAATATATGATAAACGGTTCCGCCTGCAGATTAAAGGATATCAGTGAGCTTTTCTTTGATACAGGTATAGGTAAGGACGGATATTCCATTATCGGACAGGGACAGGTAGATAAGATACTCAACGGAAAGCCCGAAGAAAGAAGAGAACTTTTTGATGAGGCTGCAGGCATCACAAAGTTTAAAAGAAGAAAAGGTCTGGCATTAAAGAAGCTGGAGTCTGAAAGAGAAAGTCTTGTGAGAGTAAATGATATACTTACAGAGCTGGAAAAGCAGGTAGGTCCTCTTGAAAGACAGGCAAAGGTTGCAAAAGAGTTCCTAATATTGCGTGAAGAATTAAAAACCTTTGATGTAAACAGCTATATAATGGAGTATGACAGTATTTCACAAAATCTGAATGAATATAAAAAGAGAGAAAAACTTCTTTCAGATGATTTGAACGATGCGAAAGCTTCACTTGAAAAATCAAAGCTTGATTATGAAAATATCACTTCAGATCTAAAAAAGATAGACGAAGAGCTTGATGAAGTAAAAAACTTAAGAAGTAACACAAGTATTACTTTGCAGGAGATAAATTCACATATTGAGATTTTAAAAGAGCAGATAAATTCCGAAAACAGAAATAATGAGAGCCTTTCATCAAGGGGTGAGAATATAGACAGTGATATCGAGAAAAAACAAAGAGAACTTGATAAACTGGAAGAGGAAAAGAGCTCTTTACAAAAGCTTTTGAATGAGGCACGTGAAAGGGAAATAAGTGTTTTCGAAGAGCTTGGAAATATTGATAAGGCTATCAACGAGCTCAGCGAAAAACTCGAAAGCTTGAGAAATGCTTCGGAAGAATTTACTTCAAAAAATGCCGATCTTAGAGCTAAGAAGGAAAGATATAAGGGTATACTTGAGCAGGTAAGACTCAGAAAGTCCCAGATGACTCAAAGACTTTTGGAGAGTAAGACAGGTCAAAATACTTTAGAGATAAAGATATCCGAAGAGGAGAAAAATCTTTCAGATATAAATAATTCAATAAGTAATGTAAATGCGGCAAAGGAAGAGCTTGAAAATAAAATCGAAACGATTCGTACAGAGATAACAAGATTTTCAAAAGTTGCATCAGATTTACAGATTAAATACCAAAGAGAGTCGGCAAGACTTACCTCAATGAAAAATATTGCCGAAAGATATGAAGGCTATGGTAATTCCATAAAAAAAATCATGGAGACCAGAGACAGAATCGGAGGTATTCACGGAGTTGTTGCGGATATTATAAAGGCATCACAAAAGTATGAGACAGCTATAGAGACAGCTCTCGGCGGAAGAATTCAGAATATAGTAATAGATTCGGAAAACACCGCAAAAGTTCTTATTGATTATATTAAGAAAAATAAATACGGAAGAGCTACATTCCTACCATTGTCTTCTGTCAGAAATTCAACATTTTCAAATAAAGAATTTTTAAAAGAAAAAGGTGTTATAGGAATAGCTTCAGAACTTGTAGAATTTGACAGTGAATATGTAAACTTGGTAGGAAGTCTTCTCGGAAAGATTGTCGTAATTGACAATATAGATAATGCAATTGCGTTTGAAAAGAAATTCAGATATGAGTACAGAGTTGTTACACTTGACGGTGAATCATTAAGTCCCGGAGGTTCTATAAGCGGTGGTGCATTTAAAGGTGCAGGAAATCTGCTTGGTAGAAAGCGTGAGATAGATGAACTTGAAGCTGAAATATCAGAGCTTTTGAAAAATTATACAGAGGCAAATGACAAAGTTGAAGCATTCAAGTCGGAGAGAAATAAAATAACCGAGAAACTTGAAGAAAACAGAGTACAGGTTCAAGAACTTATTATTGAAAAGAATAATATAGATCATAGAAGAAAAAGCCTTATAGAAAAGCTTGAGGAATTAAAGTCTTCATCCATTTCTGTTCAGACCGATTTTGAAAATATTGATAATGAACTTAAAGAGATAGAAAACGAGACTAAGAGACTTGATAATACACTTCTTAATGTAGGCGAAGACTTTGGGAAAATAGGTAAAGATATGGAAAATATCGAAAGAGAAATCCAAAGTTATAGAAGCAAAAGAGAAACTGTATCGGAAAGACTCAATTTTGCAAAACTTGAACTTGCAAATATCTCACAGAGACTTGAATTCAGTGATGAGAATGTAAACAGAACAAAGGCTGATATGGAGACCCTTATAGCCGAGAAGGCAGGATTAAAGGGTAAGGCCGAAGATATCATAAGAAATATAACTGAGAAAAATCAAAGGATTGAACAAGAGAAAAGAGCCGGTGAACAATTGGCTCAAAAAATCGAAGAGCTTAAGAAAAAAGAAGAAGAACTCAGTGAATTAAAAGAAGCAAAGAGTAAGTCACAGAATAAGATATTTGAAAACAGAGATACTTACAGTGACAGAGTTTCTCTTCTTGACAGAGATATCTACAGGTTACGAGGTCAGATAGAAAAGTCTGAAGAAAGAATTTCGGAGCGCACAAACTATATGTGGAATGAATATGAACTCACATATAATTCTTCTTTGGAGCTTAAGACGGACACAGGCCTTAGTTTAAATGAGATCAGAGCAAAGATACAGGAGCTCAGAACAAAAATAAAAGCTCTGGGAAATGTAAACGTAAATGCTATTTCAGATTACAATGAAGTTTCCGGAAGATATGAACTTATGAAGAAACAGCATTCAGATATCTTAGAAGCTGAAGAGACTTTAATAAAGATCATAGAAGAGCTTGATATAGCTATGAAGAAACAGTTTGCTGAAAAGTTTGAAGAGATAGCCAAAGAATTTGATGAAGTGTTTAAGGAGCTTTTCGGAGGAGGTAGCGGTAAGCTGGTACTTGAAGAGCAGGATGATATGCTTGAGGCGGGTATTGCAATTATTTCACAGCCGCCGGGAAAGAAACTGCAAATATGATGCAGCTCTCAGGAGGCGAGAAGGCGCTCACAGCAATTGCTTTGCTTTTTGCAATACAAAACCTCAAGCCTTCACCATTTGCGCTTCTTGACGAGATAGAGGCTGCTCTGGATGATTCAAACGTAGACAGATTTGCAAAGTATTTACATAAACTGACAGACCATACACAATTCATAGTAATTACACATAGACGTGGTACTATGGTATCTTCAGACAGACTTTATGGAATTACTATGCAGGAAAAGGGAGTTTCAACTCTTGTTTCTGTAAATCTTATAGAGAATGAATTGGATAATTAGGAGTTTGATATGGAAGAAAAGAAAAGAGGATTTTTTTCGAGGCTTGTAGAGGGCCTTACAAAGACAAGAAATGCCGTTGTAAGCGGAATAGAAAATGTTTTCTTGGGATATGATGTAATAGATGAAGACTTTTATGAGGAACTGGAAGAAACACTTATCATGGGTGATATCGGAATCAGAGCTTCCACAGATATCATAGAAGAGCTTAGAAAAAGAGTAAAAGAAGATCATTTGACTTCACCTTCACAGTGTAAGGATGTACTCATAGATACCATAAAGAAAAGAATGGATCTGGGTGAGAATGCTTATGAATTTGAAAACAGAAAGTCGGTAGTATTTGTTATCGGTGTCAACGGTGTTGGAAAGACCACATCTGTTGGAAAACTTGCCGGTCAACTTAAAAATGACGGAAAGAAAGTACTTGTAGTAGCGGCGGATACTTTCAGAGCCGCGGCAATAGAGCAGCTTGAGGAATGGACCAAGAGAGCAGGTGTGGATATAATTGCCCAAAACGAGGGCTCAGACCCGGGTGCTGTGGTATTTGATGCCTGCAAGGCCGCAATGGCAAGAAATACAGATGTAATGATAGTAGACACAGCCCGGAAGACTCCATAATAAGAAAAACCTTATGGAAGAGTTAAAAAAGATTAACAAGATCATTGAAAGAGAGTATCCGGATGCTTACAGAGAGACTCTTGTAGTACTTGACGGTACTACAGGACAAAATGCACTGGAGCAGGCAAGAGTATTCAATGAAGCCGCAAATATAACAGGAATAATACTTACAAAGCTGGATGGAAGTGCAAAGGGAGGTATTGCCGTAGCAATACAGGCGGAGCTTTCAATTCCGGTAAAGTATATCGGTGTGGGGGAGAAAATAGACGATTTACACAAGTTCGATTCACAGGAATTTGTAGATGCACTATTTAGTAATGAGTAATAAAAAGCTATTACAAATTATTTAAAATAGAAGCGAGGCAATCATGAAGGAATTTACATTGGAAAAATTTGAAGAGGCCAGTGAGCTGGTACAAAAAGTTACATCAGAAACTAAGCTGGTTTTTAGCGAATTTTTCTCTGAGCAATCAGGAAATAAAGTATTTTTTAAGCCTGAAAATATGCAGTATACAGGTGCATATAAGGTAAGAGGAGCATACTATAAAATATCAACTTTATCGGAAGAAGAAAAGAAAAAAGGAATAGTAACAGCATCGGCAGGTAATCATGCACAGGGAGTGGCATATGCGGCAAAACTTGCGGGGATAAGAGCTACGGTATTTATGCCTACCACAACACCGCTTATAAAGATAAACAGAACCAAAAACTATGGTGCAAATGTGGAACTTTACGGAGATGTATTTGATGAGGCGGCTACAAAGGCCATGGAATATGCTAAAGAGAGCGGGGCAACCTTTGTGCATCCTTTTAACGATTTGACAGTGGCGACGGGACAGGGAAGTATTGCGATGGAAATAATCAAAGAACTTCCTACTGTAGACTATATACTGGTACCGATAGGCGGTGGCGGCTTATGTGCAGGAGTTGCAACTCTTGCCAAAATGTTAAATCCGAATATACATGTTATAGGTGTTGAGCCTGCAAATGCGGCATGTATGAAGGCGTCTATAAAAGAAGGTCATATAGTAACTTTAGAATCTGCCAATACAATTGCAGACGGTACGGCAGTAAAGACACCCGGGGATAAGTTATTTAACTATGTTAAGGAAAATATAGATGAGATCATAACAATAAATGACAATGAGCTTATAGTTTCATTCCTTGATATGGTGGAAAACCATAAGATGATAGTTGAAATTCAGGTTTACTTACTGTGGCGGCGCTAAAGCATTTAAATGTAAAGGGTAAAAAAATAGTTTCAATTCTAAGTGGTGGAAATATGGATGTTATAACAATGGCATCTTTGATACAGCATGGACTTATTGAAAGGGACAGAATATTTACAGTGTCGGTACTCTTACCTGATAAACCGGGTGAACTTGCCAAGGTGGCAGATCTTTTGGCAAATGAGAGAGGAAATGTTATAAAGCTCGAGCACAATCAGTTTATAAGTATAAACAGAAATGCTGCAGTGGAGCTTAGAATCACTATCGAAGCATATGGAACAGAGCATAAGGGTCAGATAGTTGAGAGATTAAATAAAGAGGGGTACAGACCTAAACTTGTAAGGAGTAAGGGAACTTATAATGCTTGATGAAAAAGTAAAAGTAGATTTCAGGGGATTTTTAAATAAATTTCATTTTAAGACCAATATAATCTATTGCATAAAATGGGGGATAGTTTCAGTTATAATAGGCGTAGTTGTAGGTGTTGCGGGCTCAAGCTTCGGACATGCCATAGATTTTGCAACCAAGATATGGAAAACTCACAGTTATACACTTTATCTTATGCCGGTATTCGGACTTTTGATTGCGGCACTTTATCATTTTATAAATGCCGACAATCCAAGGGGCACGAATTATGTAATAGATTCAATATCATCCGGTGAAAGACTGCCTTTAAAGATGGCACCGGCTATTTATATATCTTCATTCCTTACACATCTGGGTTCGGGAAGTGCGGGAAGAGAAGGTGCCGCATTACAGATAGGCGGAAGTATCGGAAGCTTCATCGGAAGAAGATTAAAGCTTGGGCAGAGCAGATTTTCAGATAAGGCCGATATAAATATTGCAATAATGTGTGGAATGGCGGCATGCTTTTCAGCACTTTTTGGAACGCCGATCACAGCTTCCATATTCAGTATGGAGATATTCAGTGTAGGTGTCATGTATCATGCGGCGCTTATTCCATGTCTGCTTTCATCATATGTTGCGGTATATGTGGCAAAGCTTTTGAACACACCGGAAGAAAAATTTATATTGGAGGTTGCACCCGAGTGGAGTCTGAAAATGGTACTGTTTATGATGTTGCTTGCGGCTTTAAGTGCTACGGTTGCAATATTATTTTCAGTAGTGATGCATGAAAGTGCAGATCTTTACAAAAAATACTTTAAAAATAATTATATTAGGATTGTAGTTGCATCAATTTTATTTATAATATTAACTATTATCTCGGGAGGCAGAGATTATAACGGAGGGGGATTTTGGCTGATAGAAAGAAGTATGGAGGGAGATGTAAGGTATGAAGCATTTCTTTTGAAAATACTTTTTACAGCGGTAGCCCTTGGAGGGGGATTTAAAGGTGGAGAGATTGTACCTACCTTTGTTATCGGAGGAACCTTAGGCGGAGCTTTTGCAAAGCTTTTCGGACTTCCTTTTGATTTATGTACGGTATGCGGTATGATTGCCTGCTTTGTAGGTGTAACCAATTGCCCTATAGCCTCAATATTTATGGGTATAGAATTTTGCGGTAGTATGGGACTAAATTATTATGCTATAGTAGTTGGAGTCAGTTTTGTATTATCGGGTTATTACGGATTATACAGTTCACAAAAGTTTGCTTACTCAAAAACCGAAGCAAGATATGTCGGATCGGATGCATTGGGTATAAGAAAGAAAAGGCAAAATAGTTAGGAGGTTATTTTATGGCTATATTTGAAGGAGCAGGTGTTGCGCTTATTACACCTATGAATGAAGATGGTAGTGTAAATTATAATAAATTAGAGGAAATAATTGAGGAGCAGATAGCAGGCGGTACAGACTGTATAGTAGCATGCGGTACAACAGGCGAAGCGTCAACTCTTACAGTAGAAGAACATTTAGACGTTATAAAGAGAACAATTGAGATAGTAAATAAAAGAATTCCGGTAATTGCAGGTACAGGTTCGAATTCTACAGAAACTGCTGTAGAGTTTTCAAAAGAGGCACAGGAATACGGTGCGGACGGCGTGCTTGTAGTGTCACCATATTACAATAAGGCTACACAAAAAGGGCTTATACAGCACTTTAGTGCCATAGCAAATGCTATTGATATTCCGGTAATTCTTTACAATATTCCGGGAAGAACAGGAGTAAATATCGAGCCTGAAACCATTGCATACCTGGTAAAGAATGTATCAAACATAACAGGCGTAAAAGAGGCGAGCGGTAATTTTTCAAATGCTATAAAGACTTTGAGACTATGTCCTGAAATAGAGATGTATTCAGGAAATGATGATCAGGTAGTTCCGCTTATGAGTATCGGAGCAAAGGGAGTTATCTCGGTGTTATCAAATGTAGCGCCAAGACAGACACATGATATGTGTCAGGCAGCACTTGACGGTGACTTTGATAAGGCAAGAAAGATGCAGATAGAGGCACTTGATGTTATAGAGAATCTCTTTACAGAAGTAAATCCTATACCTGTAAAGGCTGCAATGAACTTACAGGGAAAGAATGTAGGACCGCTTAGACTTCCTCTTACTCAAATGGAAAAAGCACATGAAGATGCTCTGGCTAAGGCTATGAAGGAGTACGGTATTTTATAATGACTAAAATAATATTAAACGGTGCCAACGGTGCTATGGGCAAAGTGGTTACTGAGCTTATATCTTTGGATTCTGATGTTGAAATAGTTGCAGGTGTAGACTTAAATACAGGTGTAACCCTGAGTTTTCCTGTATTTGATGATATAAGAAAGATAGATATAGAAGCAGATGCTATAATTGATTTTGCTTCAGTTAAGGCTGTAGATAGTCTTCTTGATTTTATTGAGGAGAAAAAAATACCGGCCGTCATATGTACTACAGGACTCAGTGAAAAACAGATTGAAAGAATCAATGAACTTGCAAAAAGTAGTGCAATACTTCGTTCCGCAAATATGTCTTTGGGCATAAATACTTTATCAAAAGTTTTGGCTCAGATATCTCCTACACTAAGAGCTGCCGGATTTGATATAGAAATAGTGGAAGCACATCATAGAAGAAAGCTGGATGCTCCAAGCGGTACAGCTATTTTGCTTGCAGATGCCGTAAATGAAAATATGGAAGAAAAGTTATCTTATACCTATGACAGAAGTGAAAGACATGAGCCAAGAAGAGCTGATGAGATAGGGCTTTCTGCCGTAAGAGGCGGTACAATAGTCGGAGATCATGATGTAATCTTTGCAGGTGAAGATGAGGTTATCACATTTAGTCACAGGGCATATTCCAGAAAGATTTTTGCAAACGGTGCAATATTAGCGGCAAAATTCTTGCAGGGAAAGACCGCAGGACTATATGATATGAGCGATGTGATTTAAAAATATGCAGGCAATCAGGTGACTGATTGCCTTTTTTATAGAGGTGAATATGAAGATATTGGGGATTATTGCGGAATATAATCCTTTCCACAACGGACATGAGTATCAAATAAAGAAAGCCGGAGAAATTTCGGGCGCCGATTACATAATCGCAATTATGAGCGGAAATTATGTACAAAGAGGAGCACCGGCTATATTTGATAAAAGCATAAGAACAAAGATGGCGTTAAATGCCGGAATTGATGCAGTTTTTGAAATTCCGGGCTCTATTTAGCGGAGCAAGTGCAAATGATTTTGCAGGATATGGAATAAGCCTTCTAAAAATACTTGGAGCAGACTTTATATCATTCGGTGCGGAAAATGACAATTATAAACTTCTGGATACTGTTGCCAAAGTTTTGACAGATAAAGAGCAGGAGCTTGCAGTAAAAAAACATATGGAAGCCGGTCTTAACTATGCCAAAGCAAGGCATAATGCAATACTTGAGGAACTTAAAGAAAGTAAAGAAGATATAAATGAAATAAAAAAATTACTGGCCTCTCCGAACAACATACTTGCAATCGAGTATTTAAAAAGTATAAGACTGAATAATGTAGGTATAAAGCCTGTCATAATCAGCAGAAGCGGTAGCGGTTATCATGAAAAGGAGATAGAAGAAAACAAGTTTTCATCCGCTACAGCTATAAGAAGACTTGTAAGCGAGTCAAAGCTTGATATATTTAACGACAGCATTAAATCAGTCATACCGGATGAAAATATTGATTTGTTTAAAAACAGCAAGTCTATATTTGATGATGATTTTTTATTTACTGTTCAAAGAAGTATACTGGAAAAGCTAAGTAAGGGTGAAGATCTATCAGAATATTGTGATGTTTCAAAAGAACTTGCCAATACTGTAGAAAAAAACATATTCGAACTTGAAAATAAGAGCTACAGCGATTTTATATTAAAACTGAAGAGTAAGAATTTTACTTATACAAGAATAAGCAGAGCCATATTTCATCTGCTCTTAAATCATAAAAAGAATATGTTGGAAGATATAAAGTCGGAGAAAAATATGGCTGCTTATCCTCTTCTTTTAGGTTTCAAAAAAGAGGCAGGCGAGCTTTTATCAGAACTAAAAAAGAGAAGCGAGCTTCCGATCATAAGTAAAACAAGCAATGCCAAGGATATATTAAGTCCTGTAAGTTTTAACATATTTGAAAACAATATTTATGCGGATTATTTATATAATTCAATTTACTTTGAAAAATACGGAGAAAAGCTTTGTAATCCGTACAGAAGGAATGTGGTAATGGTATAATTTTACCTTGCCAAATCTTTTTCCTAATGTTAAAGTATCATTTAGTAAAACAGACGGTCGCACAAGTGTGAGGAAAGTCCGGGCTTTATAGGGCAGGATGCCGGATAACATCCGGTGGAGGCGACTCCAAGGAAAGTGCAACAGAAAATAACCGCCGAAAGGTAAGGGTGAAAAGGTGGTGTAAGAGACTACCGCTCATATGGTAACATATGGGGACAGTGTAAACCCCATCCAAAGCAAGACCGAAGCGAATAGGGCTGCCCGTCCGTAATTCAGGTAGGTTGCTAGAGCCTTGTGGTAACATAAGGACCAGATAGATGACCGTTTAATACATAACCCGGCTTATGTTTTGCTCAGGCTCCCATTGGGAGCCTGTTTTTTGTTGTAAGGGCAAGGCCCTGTTCTCGTAAGAGAACAAATAAACCACCGGCTAAGCCGGTGGTACTGATTGTAAAAATGTATTACAGCAATTATAATAATAATATATTAAGAGTTCGTAAGGGGTATATATGGGAGATTGTATAATAAAAACAGCCATATTTATTTCTATACTTTTTATCCTTTCATCCTGTAGTAAAGTAGAATCATCAAATATATCAAATAAAGATATCATTTCATACAGTATCGGAGATATAGACATGGACGGTGATGATGAACTTATTGCGATAAATGACGGTGGAGAAAGAAAGAGGCTGCCAAGCGGAGAGCCATATGGCAAATTTATAGAAATATACAGAGATTTTAAATTACTGGACGGCAATGTAGTATTGGGGGAAGAGCCCGATTACAGCTTTGATTTCTCAAATATGAAGCCTTCAAAGGTACAGCTTGGTGATGTGGACGGCGATAAAAGAGCTGATATAAATATTATAATGTATAAAAAGGTAAAGTTTCACAATGCATTGGCAAAAAGACCTTTTTTCTATAATTTTGATTCACAAAAACTTATACCGCTCTGGCTGGGTTCAAGACTGTCAAAACCTTTTGATGATATTATATTGGCGGATACAGATAATGACGGTATAGCTGAGCTTATAGCGATAGAAGAACTTGAGAATAAAAACAGGATTTTGGCAGTATATAAATGGGAGGGCTTCGGATTTAACCTGTTTATTCAGGGCAGTGAAGAATTTAAAAAAATAAAATTTGATAATAATAAGGATGGAATAAATGTTATAGCGGACGGAAAGGAAAGAGAGGTGAAAATAGTAAAAGGAAATTTATTTTTGGAATAAAGAGGTAAAAACATAAAAAAGGGGATAAATTTATGAAAAAACGATTTTTATCGGTGATGATAGTTATTTTATTGATCTTTACTTCCTGCAGATACAGTATCAATATAAAGGTACATAATAACGGAAAGGATAAAGAAAATCAAAGTGTAGATAATGGCAGTCAAAACAGCAATATAACAGTCGAAAATCTTGACTATGAATTGCCAAAGCCAAAGGAATTTTATTCTACAGGAGGCGAGTATACTCCTCTTGAAATAGAGGCAAATATTCCTGATATTAAGATACAGAGCGGTCTTTCAAATATTGAAAATCTAAGTCAGTTCGGGAATTTGAATGATGTGCAAAAAGAAATGATCGAAAAAAACGGTTTTGTTGTAAATCCTACGGACAGCCAACAGTTGTTTTACATATATGAGGCAAATACATATAATAGAATACCTAGCTTTATAACTACAGATTCCGTTTTACAGCTCTATCATATTTTTTATGATTATACTCTCAGGCAGACGGAGGCTGAAAAGCTTTATATAGAACTTAAAGAGCTGAATAAAAATATGGTGGATATTTTAAATCAAAAATATCAAGATACCAAAAATCAAAAGGATAAAGAACTTGTCGGAAAGACATTGGCATATTTTGCCCTATGTGAAAAGCTTTTGGGAGAAGGCAGCAGTTTGCCGGATGAAATAAAAACACTTGTAGAAGAGGATTATGCAAATGTAAAGGCGGAGAGCAAAACTGTATCTTCAATCACCGGCAGTGATGTTGACTACAGTTTGTTTAAAGTAAGAGGACATTATAGCAGAAGTGATGAATTAAAGGCATATTTTGGCGCTATGAGTGTGTATGGTGTTGTACCATTTGTTTTATCCGACTCAGTAGGCAAAAGAAATGAAGACGGAGCCTATATGTCAATCATTGCCACCGAGGCTTTGGAGGAGCTGCCAAAGGAAAAAGGAATGGATCTGTGGGAAGATATATATACGATCACAGAGTTCTTTGTGGGAAGTACAAATGATATAAATCCTTTGGAGTTTGGCGCCATAGTTAAAGCTGCTTATGGGGAAATGCCTGAGCCTAAAGATATAGCGGGCGGTATGGATAAGCTTTATGCCGAGCTTGATAAAGTAAGTCAGGCAAAGATAAAGAACAGTTTCATAGATTTGAGTTTTAGATTTATGGGACAAAGATATATACCTGATTCGGAAATTTTAAGCAGACTGTCAAATGAAAAAAGACCTTTCCCGAGCGGACTTGATGTTATGGCTGTATTCGGTTCACAAAGAGCTGAAGAGTTATTGGATTCACTTTATAATCCTTCAAAGGAATGGGATGGTTATAAAGAAGAATACAATAAGGTAAAATCCGAATTTGATGAAGAAGCATTAAGGATAAGACGGGTAATATATATACTACATGGCTTTACAGTCTTGAGAGTTTAAATCAAAGATTCCCTGAAGGTTATCCGAGTTTTATGAGAAATAAGGCATGGGAGAGCAAATCACTTGCCACAGCACTGGGAAGCTGGGCTGAGCTTAGACATGATACCATATTATACGGTGCACAAAGCAGTGTGGAATGTGGCGGAGAAGAAGAGGAACCTCCAAAAGTTACAGGATATGTGGAGCCGAATCCTGAATTTTATAACAGACTTATATGGCTTACAAAGCAAACTATGGATGGACTGTCACAAAGAAACGGAATAAGTGACAGCATGAAAAATAAATGTGAAAATATAGTTGAATTGCTGGAATTTTTAAAGAAATGCTCTATAAAGGAACTTAAGGGAGAAAGTCTTACATATGAAGAGAATGATACATTAATGACATATGGAGGTACACTTGAGTATTTAAGCAGCAGCATTGCAGAGGCTCAAGACTGGTATCAGGTATCGTCCGATACAGATAAGAATATGGCACAGATAGCGGATATTCATTCTGCAAGTACAAGCGGCGGTATGGAATATCTTGAAGTAGGTGTGGGAAATGCCGCTGAAATATATGTTGTTGTACCTATAGATGGCAAGCTTTATTTGACGAGAGGTGCGGTATTTGATTATTTTGAATTTATAGGTAATGAAAGACTGACGGATGAGGCATGGCAGAATATGGTTAAAAGACCGCCTAAGAGACCTCCGTTTGTAGAAGATTATATGCAAGAGGAGGAGGGAGAGGAGATAATAACTCCTGAAGTTCCTTACAGTTCAGGATGTTAAAAAATAAAAAAAATATTTTTATATTGATTTTAATCATAATGTCCGTATCCGGTATAGCTGTCTGCTCTTATCGAAGCAAAAAAAATGAGAGTATAGAACTTACAATTGTAGGTGATATTATGCTTTCAAGAGGGGTGGACAGCTATATAAAAAAGAGAGGGTATGATCATCTATATGAGAATATGAAAGATATTTTCTTAGAGGATGATATTACAATAGTTAACCTTGAATGTCCTATTACCGAATACAGCCGTGGAGCCAATAAGGCGAGTCGCTTTGTGTTTAAAGCCTCAGCCGACAATGCAAAAGCTATGAAAAAAGCGGGTATAGACCTCTGTGACCTCGCAAATAATCATACAATGGACTATAGATCCGAGGGTTTAAAAGATACTATGGATGAACTGGTAAGAGCCGGCATCTCATATGTGGGAGCCGGCGAAAATGCCGGTGAGGATATGAGTTATATTTTTGAAAAGGACGGTTTTCGGCTGGGGATTTTGGCATACAGCATATTTCCGCCGGAGGGTTTTGTATACAATGCGGATAAAGCCAATATAAATTATCTTTTAGATTATGACGGAAATAAATCCGATAAAATAAAAACTGAACTTAAAAATATGAAAGCCGATTTTAAAATAGTATATTTTCACTGGGGAATTGAATATGAACGATTTGCAAGCAAGATGCAAAAAAATCTTGCAAGATATGCCATAGATAACGGTGCGGACTTTGTGGTGGGAGCCCACCCTCATGTAATACAGGAGAGTGAGCTTTATAAGGGAAAATATATTTATTACAGTCTGGGTAATTGCATATTTGATAAGCAGATACCAAAGGGCACTGACGAGGGGCTTATGCTAAGAATTAGCATTGATAAAAAAAACAATGTGAATATACAGGAGCAGAAATTTAAAATAAAAAAAGGCCAACCGGAGTTGATGGAATAAGGGGGATGATAATTCTACATATTAAAATTCATTGAAATTTAACATATAAAAGGCTACAATTGTGTTATCATATATTCATAGAGAAGTCTTTTCTTGTCGGCATTTTTATTGGTGCCATTTTATATGGCGAATTTTTACAAGAAAAGAATGGAGGGTAACTATGGAAAGAGTGATTGATGTTGCACGATATATTTGTGATGAATATCAAAAAATGTCAGGGGAAGCAATTGATGAGATGAAGCTGCATAAGCTGCTTTATTTTTCACAGCGAGAAAGTTTTGCTGTAACAGGAAAGCCGCTTTTTGCTGATGAATTTGAAGGATGGCGCTATGGTCCTGTTTGTGTTGCAGTCAGAAAAAGCTTTTGTCAAGGAGAAATTATCTCTAAGGAAGTAGAAAAAATATCGGATGAAGCAGTATATATTATTTCTAATGTAATAGCACAATACGGAGAACTGGCATCATGGAAACTTAGCAAACTTTCACATGATGAGATTTCATGGAAAAATGCACGCAAAGGCTTGAGTGTTTATGAGAATGGAGATAATAAATTATCTTTGGAAGATATTGAAGAGGATGCAAAAAAGGTTAGACCATATGATCATATATGGGATATGTATCTGGATGAATTCGAAGATTACGAGGATTTATGATGATAGGAAAAGTTTATAAATCCATTGTTCCATAAAAATTCTTATTTAAGAACACATAAACAAACTGTCGTAAATATTTCATTACTTAAAGATCAGTTAGTGGATTTTAAATCTGTATATGAAGAAACATTTTTAGAATGTATCATTAAAGTCGAGGAGTTTCAGAAGAAAATGACCTCTGATGCTTTATAAAACAGTTTTACATTAAATGCTGAGGGAAGGTTGATTTTCAACCTTCCTTTTTTGTAGTGCAAAAATTTACTCTATCTTAACCTAAAACATGGTAGTATATACGAAAGCTTAAACGTAGGAGAGTAAGATGAAATATTTCGAAAACAAGTACACGAGATTTCAAGAGAGAAAAAAGAATATTATACAGGCATTGGCGACGCTGGCAACAAATGCAAACTTAAAAGGTTTTTTTGAAGGTAAAATATATACCGGAAATACCAAGGTGGCATGTGTGCCGGGACTTAATTGCTATTCATGTCCGGGGGCTGTAGGCTCATGCCCTATAGGATCCTTACAGGCGGTAATAGGCAGCAAGAAATTCAGTATTTCATATTATGTTTTTGGAATATTGATTCTTATAGGAGCACTTTTTGGAAGACTGGTATGCGGACTTTTGTGTCCGTTCGGATTTGTGCAGGACCTTTTATATAAGATACCTACACCAAAGTTTAAAGTACCTGATAAGATAGACAGACCGCTCAGATATTTGAAGTTTGCAATACTTTTGGTATTTGTAATACTGCTTCCGATGTTTTTGACTAATCCGTTCGGACTCGGAGCACCTTATTTTTGTAAACTTATTTGTCCGGCAGGAACTCTTGGAGGAGCCCTACCTTTACTTGCGAAAAATGAAGGACTTAGAGCAGCAATCGGATTTCTATTCTTTTGGAAACTCAGTATTTTAATAGTAATAGTAGCATTATCAATATTTACATACAGACCTTTTTGTAGATATATATGTCCGCTTGGAGCGTTCTATTCATTCTTCAATAAAATAGGCTTCTATAAGATGGAGTTTGTTCCTGATAAATGTGTAAATTGCGGATTATGTGAAAAATCATGTAAGATGGATATTAATGTCAGAGCCAATCCAAACTCATTGGAATGTATCAGATGCGGTGCATGTACAGCAGCCTGCAGACATGATGCTTTGGTAATGACATATGCAGGACTCGGAAAGAAAAAGGAAGATAAGCCTGTAGCAGCTAAGACATGCAGTGGAAGTTGCAGAGGATGTGCCCATGTGGAATAGACTTTCTATAAGAGCAAAACTGACTCTGGTTACAGGTGCGGTGCTTTGTACAATATCTTTAGTGTCATATCTTATAAATATAGGAAATGCTTCAACTATATTTATATTGCCGGATAATGCCAATATAACAGAGGTCGCCGGTGAGAATTTTTTTCAAATCGATATGAATGTGGCACAGGAGACATTTAGAATAAATTGTCTTTATATAACAATGTTCTGCTCTGTAGTAGGAACTGCGCTTATGTGGTATGTAAGCGGAAAAGTTTTAAAACCGCTTGATACATTTACAAATACAATAAAGGATCTTGATATAAATAAAATAAACGAAGAAGTATATGTGGTTAAGACCAAGGACGAAGTTGGGGAGCTGCAAAATGCCTTTAACTACATGCTAAAAAATATCAAAGAGTCATATATCAGGCAAAAAAGTTTTTCCGGAAATGCGGCACATGAGTTAAAAACTCCGGTTGCGGCTATAAAGACCAACCTGGAAGTTTTAAATATGGACGATGAGCCGGGTATTGAAGATTATAAAGATTTTGTAAGCGTTGTAAACAGACAGGTTGAAATGATGAGTTCCATAGTAAAGGGACTTAGACTTTTAAGCAGTGGTGAAGAACTTAATATTGAGAGAGTGCACCTACATACAATTATAGATGAAATAATAGCAGATTTAGGAAATGCTATAGAAAGTAAAAATCAAAAAAATAAATATAAATTTTGATAATAATGAGTTTAGTATATCCGCAGACAAAGTACTTTTAAAGCAGGCAATATTTAATCTTATGCACAATGCGATAAGGTATTCAAATAAAGAGGCAAATATTGAAATCAAATTGAAAAACAATATATTCAGTATAAAAAATTACGGTGTTGGAATACCTGAAGATGATTTGGAAAAAATATTTGATGCATTTTACTGTGTGGATAAATCCAGATCGAAAAAATACGGGGGAAGCGGTCTGGGGCTTGCAATAGCAAAAGAAATAATAGACAAGCATAATTTTGCTATAAGAGCAAACAGTATGAAAAATGAATTTGTAGAGCTTTTAATAGATTTTACAGGAGATAAAAATATATGAAAGAACTTATAAAAAAGTTTGAAAAAAGCAGAATAGTTCCTTTTGTAGCTTTGGGAGTCGGAGCTGTAATGGTAGTAACCGGAGTTATAAGAGATGAGCATTTGGTAGTACTAAAAAAAGCTGTAAATATATGTTTGGAATGTATAGGAATAGGCTAAGGCGAAGGAATGAAAATATTAAAGATTGCAGGAGCTACGTTTATAGCTATTTTACTTGGATTAATATTTTTTGTGATCACAGATTTTACAGCAATAGGTTTAAATATTGCTTATAACAGGACAGGAAATGCTGTATTTGAATGGCTGACTTTTCCACAGGAGATGGATAGACTTTATCTTGTTGTTTATCCTTTATCAATTCTGGCATATGCTGCTATATTTTTCAAATGTATAAACAAGGATAAAGTTAGAGCGCAAGTGAACTGGGATATAAAGACCGGAGTGATATGCAGTATATTGGCCGGTATTGCCTTTGGAGGCATATCTACAGTGTGGGTAATGTTTTTAAAAAACACACAATTGTCAAATATAGGTTTTATAAAGAGTAGTCTGGAGTATTTGAATGCATCATCAGTAAATAAACCGCTCAACTCATTTATTATAAGTCTGGTGGTGGCAGGAATTCTTGGACCTATTAATGAGGAACTTATTTATAGAGGAGTAACCTTTAATTTCCTTGAAAAAAGGGTGAATACCAAATATGCACTTATAGTTTCGTCTTTGTTATTCGGAATAATACATTTATCTTTTGTCCAGTCGGTATATGCAACTATTATGGGATTAATATCAGGTATTGTATATATGAAGACACGCAAACTCAGATGGTCCATCTTAATACATATAATTATAAATGTGGTAGCGACATACGAGCTTACATCGAATTCTATCTGGGTAGCATTTACAATAATTATGTGTTTACCACTTTTAGTTATGCTTTATAAGCTGTTAAAAACAAAAGAGAGCTATGTATATTAACTTAGACTTAACCAAGGATATATTAGTATATAGATATAGGATGGTACTGATTTTGTAATAAAAAATTATTTTATAGATATTTATGAGTATGAACAGTAATGTTCAGACCATAAAATATAAATTTAAAGGAGTTAAAATTATGAAGAAGAATTTGAAAAAAATTATTATTGCAGTAGCGGCTACATCAGTATTGATGGCATGTGGAAACAATGCAAAAACAAGTGAAACAAAAGAAGCAGTGGCAGAGAGCGTAGAGGCAGGAGAAGCCGGTATGAGTATTGAGGCAGGCTCGGACATGCCTACAGATATGCCATATTTACCGGGTGCAGAAAACGGAAAGATAAAATCAATCTCAGATGATGTTATCCGTATAGAGAGAATATCATATGTGGGTAATGAAGTACAAAGCAGTGACAGTAAGAATGAGCAGGATGTTCCGGAGGAAGTTGATCTTTTGCTTGATAATTCAGGTATAAAATTTGTAGATATATCTACAGGACTTGTAAGTGATGCTCCAAAGGAGGGTGATGAAATCTATGCATGGGTAGCACCTGAGTATATGACAAGTATGCCGCCACAGGTAAATTCATATGTGGTATTAACAAATGTTACAGAGAAGTTCCATATGCCTATGTATACTGACAGTATTGAGGGATTTGAGGAATCAGACGGTAGAATAGACTTAAAGGATACGCTTAATAATGCCAAGTGGAGTTTTGAAAATAATGTAAAACCGATATTATCCTCAACAGGAGAAGAAGTAGAGTTTTCAGATATTAAAAAGGGTGACAAAGTTCTGATTTGGTCAGAAAACTTTATGATTACAGGCGATACTAAAGAAGCACCGAAGATAAAGGCAACAAGAGTAGTAATATTGAGATAGCAATATTCAATAAATAATAATATATTTATATTGTTTTCTTAACCTTAGCTTTACCTAAGTTATGGTATACTACCACAGTATTATAGATAAGGAGTAATTATGAAGAAGAAAATATTGATTTTAGGTATGGCTATTATGATGGTAGCCGGAATAAGTGCTTGTAATGCAAGCAGCAAAACTGCATCAAATGAGACAACAACTACAGAGTCAAAGCAGGCTGATGCCAAGGCTGAAGATTCAAAAGAAGCTGATTCAAATAAAGAAGATAAGAAGTTTCCGGAGTTTAGTGCAAAGACTGTTTCAGGTGAAGAAATCAGCAGTGATGTATTCAAAGACAGTAAGCTTACAGTTGTAAATGTATGGGGAAGCTGGTGTGGTCCATGTGTTCAGGAAATTCCGGAGTTACAAAAGCTCTATGAAAGCATGAAGGAAAAGGATGTTAATGTAATCGGTCTGGCACAGGATGCAGGAACAGATTTAGATTCCGTTAAGGAAATTATTGATAAGAACAAAGTAACATATCAGAATATAATACCTGAAGGTGTAACAGAGGATTTTGTAATGAGCCTTATGGCTTTCCCTACAACATTCTTGTAGATTCCGATAGAAATGTAGTTGGTGTAATACAGGGTGCAAGAAATCTTGAAGCGTTTACATCAGCTGTTGAAAGTGTACTTGCTACACTTAAATAATGCAGGATTTAGATATATAGGATAAAAAAGAGGAATGGGCATACTAGTCATTTATAGTATAGCCCATTCCTCTATTTGTTTTTATAACATCGCTGCCGAGTTTTTTTCTGATAGCCGCTATATGCACCTTTATAACTCCCGATGCATCATTTGCATTCATATCTATATTGTGTTCAAGAAGTTCATCGGCAGAAACTAAAGTATCCTTATTTAGGCATAGATATTCAAAAATTGCATACTCTTTTGGAGTAAGAGCAACAGTCTCACCATCCTTTTGAACCTGTTTTTTATTTAGATACAATGTAATATCATGAGATTCAAGCTTAATACAATCACTGCCTGTAGCTGATGAAGTACGCAGTAATGCTCTTATCCTTGCTTCCAACTCCTTAAAATGAAAAGGCTTTACCATATAGTCATTTGCACCAAGATCAAGCCCCAGTACCTTGTCATTTAAAGTATCTCTGGCCGATAGAATAATAATCTTACAATCAGGATTATCTTCTCTTATAGCTTTTAATACTTCAAGACCGTCAAGTTTTGGAATATTCAAATCAAGAACTATAAGATCGTATTCAGATTCAAAATATAGGCTCAAAGCTTCTTCACCATCCATTGCAGTGTCAACATAATAGTTCAATTTGCGAAGTCCCTTTGCAAGACCATTCAAAATATCCTCTTCATCTTCACATATTAAAAGTCGCATATTCCCTCCTAAAATATTTGTAAGTATAAAGATACAATGAAATTACACTAATATCAACATCAAAAGAGTGAAGAAACACACAAAATTTATGAATGAAAAAGAAACATAATATTTATATATAGGATAAAAAAATACATGTGTTTATTTATGAAAAGGAGTCTAGTGAAAAAATGAATGAAAGTAAAAAACAAAATTTTAACGAAGTTAACAAAATTCTTAAGTAGTCTTAAAGTAATCTTAAAGTTTTCGTTGAATAAATCATATCCGGATGTATAATAGTATAAAGGCAGAAGTGCTTTTTCATCATAATAAAGAGAACAAAAAAATGAAAGAATATGAAGGGAAATGATTATTTGATAGATATTCATGCTCATATAGTTTATGGGGTGGATGATGGAGCAAAAACTTTGGAAGAATCTCTGAAATTAATAGATATGGCTGTAGGGCAGGGGATAAAAGCAATAATTGCAACACCTCATAATATACCGAATCTGACATGTGAAGAGATATTTGAAAAAGTAAATATCCTTAATGAAAAAATCAAAGAAGAGAGTATCGAATGTAATATTTATACAGGACAGGAGATATTTTATTCAAAAGATACCATAGATCTTTTAAAGAAGAAAAAGTATCTTACACTGGCGGACAGCAATTATATTCTGGTGGAGTTTGATCCGGAAGCGACTTTCAATTATATGAAGATGGCAACCAGGGAGATAATTTTTTCGGGATATATTCCGATATTTGCTCATGTTGAACGTTATTTATCTTTAAGAAAGAATAAAAGACTTGAAGAAATAAGAGACATGGGAGCTTTATTTCAAATGAATTATGGCAGTCTGAAAGGTGGAATTTTTAACACAAATGCATGTTGGTGCAAAAGACAGATAAAGGAAGGAAATATTTCTTTTATGGCTACAGATATGCATAGAATTGACAGCAGGGAACCTAAAGTTGCGGATGCATTATCATGGATTTCAAACAATGCCTCAAAGTATTTGAAGGCGATAACCTATGAAAATGCAAACGCTATATTGCAGAAATAGAATGGAGTAGATAAATGGGGGAAAGAATGATAAATGAAGAGACAGAAATAGATCTTCTTGAACTTATTTTTGTCTTAAAAGAAAAGTGGTGGATGATTTTATCGGCAGGAGTACTGGGGTTTGTATTGGCGGCGGTTTTCAGTATATTTTTTATTACTCCGCAGTATCAATCCACATCTCAGATGTATGTTTTATCAAAAGAGACTACACTAAACTCTTTGGCAGATCTTCAAATAGGAAGTCAGCTGACAAAAGATTATAAGGTGATGATTCAGAGCAGACCTGTACTTGAGGAAGTTATAGAAAAAGCTTGGACTTAATATAAATTACAAGCAACTCAGAACAAAGCTGAAAGTGGATAATCCTTTGGATACAAGAATCCTTTTCACTTACAGTAACAGATCCCGATCCTGAAAACGCAAAAGAAATCGTAAATCAAATAGCGGTTTCTTCGTCAAAATATATAGGTGATTTGATGGAGGTGGTACCGCCAAAAATCATAGAGCTTGGAATAGCACCGGAAGAAAAATCCGGACCAAGTATAAAGAAAAATGCCTTGATGGGGGCAATTTTAGGAATATTCCTTATTTCAGGTATCATCATAGCAATAGAACTTTTAGATGACAGTGTAAAGAGTGAAGAAGATCTTGAAAAAAATCTTAAACTTACTATACTTGCAAGCTTACCGGAATATAAAAAGAGTAAATAACTTGAGAGGAGGAGACATGGAAATATTATTCAATCTGGACGGAACGGAAAAAGGCTTTTTGTATGAAGAGTCTATGCGAATGCTAAGAACCAATCTTCAATTCTCAGGTGCAAATATCAAGGTTGTACTTTTTACGAGCTCAATACAGGCAGAAGGAAAGTCGGAGACAAGCTTTCAGCTGGCAATGAGTCTTGCACAGATAGATAAAAAGATTTTGTATATTGATGCGGATATGAGAAAATCGGTGCTTACCACAAGATACCGGATAAAGGAAAGTGTGGAAGGACTGAGCCAGTTTTTAAGCGGAATGAATACTGAGGACATAATATACACAACAAATATACAAAACCTTGATGTTGTATTTGCAGGGCCGTATGCACCGAATCCCGCAGAACTTTTGTATGAGTCAAGACTTGATGAATTCATAAAAGCACAGAGAGAAGTTTATGACTATATCATAATAGATACACCACCACTTACAAATATAGTGGATGCGGCGATTATCGGAAGATGCGTTGACGGTGCGGTGATAGTGGTAAAGAGTTCAACAGTCAGCCAAAGGATGGTAAAGAAAGTAAAAGATCAGCTTGAAAAGGTGAATTGCAGAATACTTGGAGCAGTATTAAACGGGCTTGAGATGAAAAAGAGCAGCTATCACTATAAATACTACGGAGATTACTATAGTTATAAAAAATGAGAACACATATAAAGAAAAAAATAGTTGGACTTTTTGTGTTGCTGATACTCGCAATATTAATTATAGCTATAAATATTTGGCAAAATAACAAAGATAAGGCGATAGCTACTACATTAATGCACAATGCAGATGTATATGATACAGGCAATCATTTGAATTGGAAGGGAAAAAACTACAAAAGAAAAAGTTATGTAAAGGCTATACTTGCACTTGGAATAGACTCAAATGTAGACATGTATTATATACAGGATGCCGGCTCGGGTGGGCAGGCAGACGGTATAGGACTTATTGCCTGGGATACAAACAGCAATAAATTAAATATGATAATCATACCGAGAGATACTATGACGGATATACCTGTTACAGATGTGAATGGAGATATTATAGGAAAGACCTTACAACATATCACAATGGCATATGCATTTGGAGACGGGAATGAAATAAGCTCAGAGTTTATGAAAGAATCCGTAAGTGAACTTTCGAAGGATTATATATAGATCAATACTTTGCTATGAATACGGTTGCAATTGAGACAATCAATGATGCAATAGGAGGAGTGGATGTGATAATACCTTATGAAGGTATGGAAACGGCAGATCCTTTATTCATAAAAGGAGCAAAGGTTAATCTAAAGGGGGATTTGGCGGAAAAGTTTTTGAGATATAGAGATACAAATAAGGATTTTTCAGCAATGAAGAGAATAGAGGCACATAAGGTATATCTGGAAGCATATCAAAATAAGCTAAAAAAATTTAAGGGAGATTCTCTTATTGAAAATATATTAAGGGATATCGATCCATATTTTTATACAGATATGCAAAAGGATATGATTTTAAAACTTGGTGCCTGTGCCATGACAGATGATGACTTCAATGAAGACAGAATTTATGTACCGGAGGGCGAAAACAAAAAAACGGATCTGTATGATGAGTTTTATATAGACCATGATAAAGCAATGGATAAAATCATTGAATTGTTTTATACAGAAGAATAAAAAATAAGGAAAGGGATAGAGATATGAAGAAAAAAGGTATAGTAGTGTTGGCATGCATATTGGCAGTTTCAATGGCAGGCGGTGCATTCGGTGCTTCCAGTATACAAGGAGGAAGCGGTTCAAGCTCAGGTAGCCACAGAAGAGGTGGTGGCGGCGGCGGAGGAGGCGGCGGAAGCCACAGAAGAGGCGGCGGCGGAAGTTCAGGCGGAAGCGGCGGCGGAGGCGGCGGCAGTGTTCGCAGAGGAGTATCAGGCTCACATTCAAGTGCCGGTACAAGTACTCAAACCAATAACCAGACAAATACTCAAAGTTCAGCAACAAACACACAGGTAGCATCTACTGCAATTCGTTTTGTAGCCGCACTTGAGAACGGTCATGCCACAACTCCGGTAGCAGGAAGTGAAACCACAGGACTTCCTGAAAAGACAGTCGCAAGCATCAACAGCTTAAATCAAGGTGGAAATATAAATGAAGCAACCACACTAAAAGATTATGCTGAATATAAAGCAATGGATAAGACACTGGCAATACTTACTACAGATGCAAGTGGAAAGATTGCGGATGTGCAGACAAAGGTTACCATATATGTGCCTAATATAGTGGAAGGTAAGGATATAAAGGTACTTGCCTATGCCAATATTACAGGTACATGGGCACCGGTACAAATACTTGGAATAAATTATCAGGCAAAAACAATAGATGTTTTATTGAACGGTTCATCAACAGTTTGCGTGATTTATAAATAATAAATACTAAATTGAGCAGGTGGGGAAAAAATGCAAGAACAGGACTTTAAACTAAAATACTTACATGGTGCGGCTATAATGCTGGTTATCTATGATATGATTGCGGTAAATTTGTCATATCTTGTAGGACTATGGCTACGCTTTGATTTACAATTTTCACATATTGAGAGTAAATATATATTGGCGTGGTCAAAATTTATTCCGATATATACCCTCATAACCTTGATAACATTTATTGCTTTCAAGCTATACAAAAGTATTTGGCAGTTTGCCAGTTATACAGAATTGAAACATGTAATGTATACAAGCATTATAACAGGACTTTTACATACTTTACTTATTACTTTGATGTTTGAAAGAATGCCGATTGCGTATTATTTACTTGGTTTTTTAATACAGTTTTTGGCAGTTTTAGGGAGTCGCTTTTCCTACCGTTTTGTGCTTTTACTCCGTTCAGATAGGGAAAATATAAAAAAGTCACAAAGAGATATGTCAAGAGTGATGATAGTAGGTGCGGGAAATGCAGGAAGATTACTTTTAAGAGATATTAAAAGGTCGGTAGATTTTAATGACAGCGTAGTCTGCTTCATAGACGATGATAAGTTAAAGTGGGGTAAGACAGTTGACAATATCCCTGTAGTCGGCGGAAGAAACCGAATACTTGATAATGTAGTGCATTACAAAATAGATAAGATCTATGTGGCAATACCGGGAAGTTCTCCTGAGGAACTCAGTAAAATTTTGAATATCTGTAAGGAATCAGGCTGTGTACTGAAAAATCTTCCGGGAATGTGTCAGCTTGCAAACGGAAAAGTTCAAGTTAAAGACTTAAAGATGTAAACATAGAGGACTTACTGGGAAGAGCTCCTATAAATGTAGACCTTGATGAGATATTTAATTATTTAAACGGTAAGACAATCCTGGTAACAGGTGGTGGCGGTTCAATAGGAAGTGAACTTTGCAGACAGATTGCCGCACATTCACCTAAGCATCTTATAATATTTGATATTTATGAGAATAATGCATATGAGATCGAGCAGGAACTGTTGATGAACTATCCGGAGCTAAATCTCGATACCATAATAGGATCTGTAAGAGATTTACGAAAGCTTGAACAGGTATTTGCAACATTTAAACCTGATGTAGTATATCATGCGGCGGCACATAAGCATGTTCCGCTTATGGAGGACAGTCCTTGTGAGGCTATCAAAAACAATGTAATGGGAACATATAATACCGCACTTGCGGCATTACATTACGGATGTAAAAGATTTGTACTTATCTCTACAGATAAAGCGGTAAATCCTACAAATGTAATGGGTGCCAGCAAGAGAATGTGTGAAATGATTATCCAGACATTTGCAAGAAAAGTAAAGGAAAAAAGAGCAAGTGAGCTTAGACCTATTCAGGTAATGAAGGATAATCTTATCATTGAGATGGAAGAGTATTACAGTGCGGTAGAAAATCCTACTACAGAGTTTGCGGCTGTTAGATTCGGAAATGTACTTGGAAGCAACGGCTCGGTAATACCTAAGTTTAAAAAGCAAATAGAAGCAGGAGGACCCGTCACAGTTACACATCCTGATATTATCAGATATTTTATGACAATATCGGAGGCTGTTTCATTGGTACTGCAGGCGGGTAACTATGCAAAGGGCGGTGAGATATTTGTCCTTGATATGGGTACACCTATAAAGATAGACACAATGGCAAGAAACCTTATCAGACTGTCAGGACTTCGCCCGGATATTGATATCAAGATAGAATATTCAGGACTTCGCCCGGGTGAGAAGCTCTTTGAAGAGAGACTTATGTCTGAGGAAGGTCTGGAGACTACACCTAATAAGCTGATAAGTATCGGTAAGCCCCTTGATTTTAATGAAGATAAGTTTTTAAAACAGCTTAAGTTATTATCCGTATATATGGGAGAGAATAACGGAAATATTCGTGAGCATATAAAAGAGATAGTCACAACATATCATACAGCGCAGGTTGACAGTATAAATAGTGAATTATTTCATAACAAAAATGAAATTGCAAACGGATTACATCATGAAGACTTACCACAGGCAGCGAATTGATTTTATCAACTTAAAAAGCTTACAGGAGCAGTCTTGTAGGCTTTTTTCTTTGTATCAAGTTTATTGTTTATCATAAGTATATATAATTAAAAAAAGAGAGCGAATATGTTTAGTACAGATAAAATATATGAAAAATTTGATAAGAGAGTGTGGCTAAGCAGTCCTACCATGCATGGAAAAGAACTTGAATATATGTCAGAAGCCTACAATACAAACTGGATGTCGACAGTTGGAAAAAATATTGACGAAGTTGAAAGTCAGGTTTCAGAATATATAGGAGTTAAACATGCAGTAGCATTATCATCAGGTACTGCGGCTCTTCATATGGCAATGAAGTTGGCAGGGCTAAAGGCATATGGTATGCCAACCCCGGAGTAGGGGCTTTAAAGGGTAGAAAAGTTTTTTGCTCAGATATGACATTTGCCGCTACTGTAAACCCCGTAGTATATGAAGGTGGAGAGCCTGTATTTATAGATACTGAATACGATACCTGGAATATGGATCCAAAGGCACTTGAGAGAGCATTTGAAATATACCCCGAGGTAAAGATAGTGGTGATGGCACATCTGTATGGAACACCGGGTAAGATGGCAGAACTTATTTCCGTTATAAAGAAGCACAATGCTATTTTGATAGAAGATGCGGCAGAATCAATGGGTGCAAGCTATAGAGGAAAAGAGACAGGAACATTTGGAGATTACAATATTATATCATTTAACGGAAATAAAATAATTACCGGAAGCAGCGGAGGTTGCTTACTTACAGATGACGAAGAAGCTGCAAAGAAAGTCCGAAAATGGTCAACTCAGTCCAGAGAAAATGCATCATGGTATCAGCATGAAGAACTCGGATATAACTATCGTATGAGTAATGTGATAGCCGGAGTGGTGAGAGGGCAATTGCCATTTTTAGATGAACATATAGCACAGAAAAAAGCGATATACGAAAGATATAAAGCAGGTCTTAAAGGTTTGCCTGTATCAATGAATCCTTTTGACGAAAATAATTCAGAGCCTAATTTCTGGCTGTCATGTTTACTTGTAGATAGAGATGCAATGTGTAAACAAGTAAGAAGCGAGAATGAAACTTGCTATATCAAAGAAACTAAAAAGAGTTGTCCTACTGAAATATTGGAAGCATTAGCTTTAATAAATGCTGAAGGAAGACCGATATGGAAGCCTATGCATATGCAGCCGATTTACAGGATGAATCCGTTTATCACACATGAAGGAAATGGCAGAGCAAAAACTAACGCATATATATCAGGAAAAGCACAGGACGTAAGCATGGACATATTTGAAAGAGGACTGTGCCTGCCAAGTGATAATAAGATGACTGTAGAAGAGCAGGATAGGATAATTGAGGTAATAAGAGCGTGTTTTGAGTAAGTTTAAAGGAGTTTGTAATGCAATCATTAAAACATAAACCTTATGGTATATATGAAAAATACATAAAAAGACCATTAGATTTATTTTGTGGATTAAGTGCAATAATATTTTTTTCATGGTTATATTTGTTAGTAGCAATACTTGTGAGAGTAAAGCTTGGTTCACCTGTAATATTTACCCAAGACAGACCGGGAAAAAGATGAGAAAAATTTTTTTAAACTATATAAATTCAGGACAATGACTGATGAAAAAGATGCTAACGGTAATCTGCTACCGGATAGTGAAAAGGCTTACTAAATTTGGAAGAATTTTAAGAGCGACAAGTTTAGATGAATTACCTGAGGCATTCAATATAATAAAAGGTGATATGAGCATTATAGGACCAAGACCATTACTTGTTGAATACTTGGGTAGATACAATGAAGAGCAGATGCATCGACATGATGTGAGGCCGGGACTTACAGGTTATGCACAAGCAAATGGCAGAAACTGTGTTTCATGGGAAGATAAATTTGCAATGGATGTCTGGTACACACAAAATATCAGTTTTTTAGGGGATGTGCGTATTATTATAAATACCATAATGACAGTGCTTAGAAGAGAGGGTATAAGCTCAAAAACGTCTTCTACAATGGAGGTTTTTATGGGTACACCGGATGGAGTTAAGTCTGCTTGGAGGGCACCGTATTGAAAAAACTTGTAATTATCGGAGCCGGAGGTCATGGGAAGGTTATTGCGGATATAGCTTTTAAAAATCAATATACTGATATAGTTTTTTTGGATGATAATAAAAATATATATGAATGTGCAGGGTTACCGGTAAAAGGAACTGTAGAAAAAGCAAAAGATTATATTGATTGGGATTTTATAATTGCAATAGGTGATTCAGATAAAAGAAAAGCAATTTTTGAAAAAATTGAAAAAACAAATTTTAATATAGTGTCATTGATTCATCCGAATGCTGTAATAAGTAGAAGAGTAGATATAGGTAAGGGAACTGTAGTTATGGCAGGATGCGTAATAAATTCAGATACAATGATTGGTAAAGCCTGCATAATAAACTCTTGTGCTTCTGTGGATCATGATGGTAAAATACAGGATTTTTCACATATATCAGTAGGTGCACATTTGGCAGGAAATGTATTTGTAGGTAAAAATACTTGGATCGGAGCAGGTGCAATTGTTCTTAATAATCTAAGTATTTGCAATGATACTATAATAGGAGCCGGGGCTGTAGTGACACATTGTATAGAAAATAAGGGTGTTTATATAGGTATTCCTGCAAGACCTGTGGAGGATTAGTTTAATGAAAAAAATATGCTTCGTTACTACAGTTTCTATAACTATAAAGTCGTTTTTACTGGATTTCAAGGATTTCCTTGTAAAGAATAATTATGATGTGACATTTATCTGTAATACGGATGAAAGCCTGTATGAGCTTTGTAATGAACGGGTACATTATATACCTGTAGTTATGAAAAGAGGAGTGGGTTTTGATGGTTTATCCGTGATTTTCAGGCTTACTGAAATTTTTAGAGAAAATAGATTTGATATTATTCAATATTCAACTCCCAATGCCGCGTTATATGCATCTATTGCCGCAAAGAGAGCCGGATGTAAAAATCGCTTATATTGTCAATGGGGTATTAGATATATGGGATTTGATGGCGGTATAAAGCGAATGCTATTTAAGGAAATTGAAAAAATTGTTTGCAGAAATTCTACTACTATTGAATGTGAAAGTCATTCAATATATCGATTCAGTATAAATGAGAAATTATATCCAAAAGAAAAAGCATCTGTTATTTGGAACGGTAGTGCCTGTGGTGTTGATTTAAACAAATATCTGATAGAAAAAAAAGAGTTTTGGAGAAATGAGATAAGGGATGCACTTTGTATTCCTAAAAATGCGACGGTATTTGGTTATGTAGGAAGAATAACGAGAGATAAGGGGGCTAATGAGCTCTTATCGGCATTTAAAGAGGTTGTAAAAGAAAAAGAAACATACTTGCTAATGATAGGTATGTTTGATGATGCAAATACGATTGATACTGAACTTAAAAAATGGTCAGAAAAGTCAAATAATGTTAAGTTTGTAGATTGGACTGATAAGGTAGAAAAATACTACAGTGCTATGGATGTATTTTGTTCATTAAGTTATAGAGAGGGGTTTGGACTTGTTGTTATAGAGGCTGCAGCTATGGGATTACCGGCAATTGTTACAGATGTTCCGGGACAAATAGATACCGTGGAACCTTATACTGACGGTTGGCTTGTACATGCAAAAAATATTGAGAATGTTGTTGACCGTATAAAACATTGTATTGAAAATCCCGAGGAAGTAGAAATATATGGTATAAATGCAAGGAAAAAGGTAGAAGATAAATACGAGCAAAATAAACTATTTCAAAGATTGACCGAACATAGAGATATTTTATGTGAGAAGATGATATAGACTGGGTGAGGTTTAAAAATGCCAAAGATTTCTGTAATTATGGGAGTACATAATGGAGAAAAAACATTGCCAAGAGCAATTGACTCTATACTAAATCAGACTTTTACAGATTTTGAATTAATTATATGTGATGATTTTTTTCATCTGATTTAACAGTAAAAAGTGGTGGAAGAATATATTAAAAAAAGATAATAGGGTTGTTTTGATAAAGAATATATCCAACCTTGGTCTGGCAGCCTCTTTAAATAAATGTATAAGCATCTCGAAGGGAGAGTATATTGCCAGGATGGATGATGATGATATATCTCATGCTAAAAGATTTGAAAAACAAAATGAATTTTTAGATAAGCATCCTGAATATGCAATTGTAGGAACATGTAGAAATACTTTCGACAAAGATGGAATCTGGAACAATTATGGTAAAGGAGGAGAGCTTACAGCAGAAGATATTATAAAGGGAAATATTTTCACCCATCCGACAGTGATGATAAGAAAACAGGATTTGATTTCTTCAGGTAAGTACACGGTGTCCGAGAGAACAATGAGAGGTCAGGATTTTGACCTTTGGTGCAAGATGTATGCCTGTGGTTATAAAGGTTATGTTTTGGAAGATATATTGTTTGATTATTATGAGGACAGGAATAGAATCAAAGAAGTAAAGGCAAAATATAGACTAAATAACTATTTTACACATAAGTTATGGCGTAAAAAAATGGGATTATCTATAAAGTATGATTTATATGCCTATAAGGAGCTTCTAGCCATAATAATACCGCAGAAATTGCTGGTAAAAATATAAAAAAATACGTCATATAAAATAGAAAGGTACATATATGGGATCAAAAGTTAATGTTGCGGTTACGGGATATTTTGGTACAGGTTCTTCGGCAGTTGTGGATTTATTAAAAGAATATAAAAATGTAAGGATAGCACCATTCAATAATAAATCCTATGAGCATAATGTTTTATACCATCATGGAGGCTTATATGATGTTTGCGCATTATTATCAAGAGGAAATACATTATATACTTCCGATAAGGTAATCAGTACCTTTATAAATGAGATGAAGAGACTGAACGATTATAATTATGTATGGTTCGGCTCATATAAAAAAATGTTTGGAAATAAATTCATGGATCTGGTTAATGAATTTGTGGATAGTATTTCTGAAAAAAGAGAGGATAAGACTACGAATCACATAGTGAAAACAAGATTTTCTCCGGTAAAGTTGGCAGCGCAGATTGCACTTCGCATAATGAAAAATAGAAGGTTTTCCAATTATGGAGTGAAATATATCTATGATAAAGAGGATGCGTACTGTGCCTTACCCGACGAAGCAAAATTATATGAAGCTGCAAGAAAGTTCACATCGGGATATTTTTCATTATTTGACAGGAATCAGGAAAATGAAGTGAAAATATTTGACCATATAATTTGGCCCGGACAAATAGATGCTTTTAGTGATTGCTTTGATGATAATTTTAAAATGATAATAGTGGATAGAGATCCGAGAGATTTATATATTTTGGATCAGCATATATGGTCAAAGAATAAATTCAGAAAAAGCAAAATTCACTTTCCGAAAGATATAGAAAGCTTTTCTAATGAATGGAAAAAAACATTTGTAAATAAATATGACAATCCAAATGCCATGATGGTTCATTTTGAAGATTTAGTATATGATTACGAAAACACTGTAAAAAGAATTGAAGATTTTTTGGGGTTGGAAAAAGAACAACATTCAATGGCAAAAAAATATTTTGAGCCTGAAGACTCAATTGAAAATACGCAAGTATTTAGAGTTAATACGGAGTGGGAAAAGGAAGCGAAGCGGATTGCCGAATTACTTCCGGATCTATTATATGATTTTCCATACGATAGAAAACCTGAAAGAGAAAAGATGTTTGCAGATGATTCATTAGGCAAAGTGAAAATATAAGAATAAGGGATATACTTATGAAAAAAAAAGTATTATTTGTTACTAATCATTTTAGATTCTCAAATGGTGTAGCAACAGTATTGCGTAATCTGATATTAAATTTAGATGAAAAATGAATATGATATCTCCTTATTGGCAATATATGAGTTTAATAAGGAGTTTGCTGAACCCATAATGAATAAGATTAAGGTCATTCAGGGATATAATTTTTTTATTTTAGAGGATTTGATAAATTGATAAATCTTATACCTCCTAAGATAATGTATAAGAGTTTTATAAAAGAAAAAAATATGATTTGGAAGTGGCATTTCAATTCGGTATGCCTACCAAAAATTATAGCATTGAGTAAGAACCCTAATAAATTATGCTGGATGCATACATATGATGCAAAAATGCAGCTTAGAGAATACTATAAAAAATTTCCTCAGGTAATTAATGTGGCAAAGGCAGGAAGAGATAAGATGATAGAGGCAGGATTTGATAAAGAAAAATGCAACTATTGCTACAATATTATTGACGAAACTTTTATTAAAGAGGCATCAAAAGAAAATTGTCCTATTATAAAAACACATAAATATAGTATTGTCACTGTTGCAAGACTGGCACCTGATAAAGCATTTTTGCGTTACTTGTCTTGCATCAAAGAGATTGTTAAAAAAAATAAAGATGTAGAGTTTTGGATTGTAGGTGGCGGAAGCGATGAGGAAAAAATGCGCCATTATATAGCAGATAATTCCTTGGAGGAATTTGTCAAAATGGCAGGAAAACAAAATAATCCATATAAATTTATGAAAGCGGCAGATTTATATTTCTGTTGTTCATATAGAGAGGGATTCAGCACTTCATGCCAAGAAGCGGCAATTCTTGGAATACCTGTAGTTTCTGTAGAAGTGGACGGTGCAAAAGAACTTATTGAAAGTTCTAATTGTGGAATGGTTATAAAAAATGAAGACAAAAGTATTTACACTGAACTGATAAAAGTGTTGGAGAATAAAGGACAAATTGAAAAGTGGAAGGAACAGGCAGAGATTTCAAAGGAAAAATTTTATAAGAAAGAGCGAATTAAAAAGGCGGATATAATATTAAAGGCTGGTATGGGGAATGCTTAAATACTATGGTTATAAGGATTTATATAAATCTCCTTTTAAAGTATCAAAAAAAGGGCTTTTGTTATTTTGTTATAACACTAATAATTACAATATTGGGATATCACATTATAGGATACTTAAATAACGGTGATGTCTCATATACTACAGTACAAGTGTGTACAATGATTGCTGTTGTATTGATGGCATTTCAGTATATAACATTTGCAAAAATATTCAGGAAGTTTTGTTTCAAATTATGCTATTTTTTTAATAGCATTTATGGTATTTCATTTTTGGACTGTTTTTTTGTATTTAGTTTAGGTGGGAAATATAATTTCTTCTACTTAAAAACGCTATGAAATAATTACAGTTTTAAAAAAACAATACAATATGAGTTCGGTGGTGTCGGAGCATTTTTTTATTGCCGGAGCATGGGTTAGAAGAATCAAACCGTTTGAATTCAATAAAATGAATATGATACCTAAAAAAATATAATTTTTTTAAAACTGCAAATTTTTTTTCATGTTAATTACAGGCTTAATAGCTTTTTTTATTACTTGTGTTAAAAAGTATTGGCATTTGCTACAGGATATTATGAAGGAGTACGGCAATTCGATGCTCGTGTACCATCAATTATAGGATTAATTGAATATTTTTGTTCCATTTGCTATATTGACATTAATATATTCCGAGTCGTGTAAAAAAGATAAGATTATTAGTACAATTGTGATTATATGGTCATTAATTACTGCTATACTTGGAGATAGAACCAGTGGATTAGCAGGAATACTAACAGTCATGATAATTAATTTTAGATTTAAAGGTAATGAAAAGAAAAAGGCAAAGAAATATTTGATGAGTATTATAATTGTTTTTTTAGTGGCATTTCTGATTAACTTTATTAAAGCATTTAGAGAGGGGAATGCTTTTTCATCATCAGGTGCTTTGGGTATCTTTTCAGATGTACTCGGCGAGCTGGGAAGTAGTTTTTTTCCATTAATACTGATTATGCGTATTTGTCCACAAAACCATAATTTTTTATATGGAAGTTCATATTTATATTCAGTTTTATCAGGATTTATACCATCAAGTCTTGATCCAACAGGGATAATTAGAATGTGGAATGCAAAGGCTATTGAACCTTTAAATTGGATTACTACAGAATATGATTATACATATGGAACAGGTTATTCTTTATGTGCCGAGGCATATGCTAATTTTTGGATATTGGGGGTTTTTTTCTTTATTTATTATTGGAATAATTGTTATAAAGCTACTGGCTACATCAGAAAAAACTTTTTTTCAAGGTACACTTCAATGGTTTTAATGTTTGAGTTTTTTTACGCTTCCTAGAAGAAACTTTTATTATGTGATTAATCATCCATTTTATTGTATCGTAATTGTAACTATGATTATATTGATTTTCACACGGAAATATGTCAAAAAAACAATAATTTATATGAATAAAAGCTTGTGTAATTAAACAGGGGTTGCTTAATGAAAGAAAAAAATCAAGAACATATAATTCTATTACAAACAGCATTTGGGGGTATGTTATCTGCAATTATAAATATAGTATTGAATTTTGCAGTAAGAATTTTTTTATTGTACATGCTTTGGGAGAGGAAATAAACGGATTACATAATCTTTTTCAAAATACAATAAAATGTAATGGCACTTATGGAAGCAGGCGTAAGTTCGGCAATGATAATTCACCTTTATGCACCTATAAAAAAATAAAGATATAGAGAATATAAAAAAACTTATATCATTTTACAGAAATATCTATTTTGGAATAGCAATAGCTTTTTCTTACAGTAGGTATGATTGTAAATATTTGTTTTTTTAAGCAATATCGTATCAACAACAATTGATATGAAAGCTGTACATATTTATTTTTTTGTTTTTTTCATTATCCTTTTTGCCAATTACTTAATATATTACAAAAGAAGTATATTGTATGCGGAACAAAACAATAGAATAAGTATAATGTCAACTACGATAAGCCAAGTAATTTTTAGAGGAATGGCTATTATATCTGCAGTTTTGACACATGAATATCTATATTTTTTTAATATTTATCATATGTGAAAAGATATGCAGTAATGTGATTTGCAATATTTATGTAGACAGGCATCATCCATATTTAAAAAAACTCAAAGGTATAAAACTTGAAAAAGAAAAGAAGGAAGCCATTTTTAAAACGATAAAACCCCTTTTTGTAAATCAGACATCATTGACAGTTCAAAATTCTGCCAACAGTATCTTAATAAGTATGCTTTTGGGTAATATATCTATTGTAGGATATTATGGTAATTATCAACTTGTAATAAGCACTGTACAGCTTTTATTCAGTCAAATGGGAGGTGCATTTACAACAAGTTTCGGCAATCTGGCTACAGAAAATAATAAAGATAGGATGTATAGGGCGTATAGGAAGACATGCTTTATTATGAACTCAATAGCCTTTATATGTTGTGCAGGATTTATTGCTTGCATTCAGGATTTTATAGAATTTATATTTGGTATGAAATTTGTACTAAATTTTGAGAGTGTTTTGATTCTGGCATTCAGTATGTTGATTTACTTATTAAATATACCGATTATATCAGTTCAAAACGCAATGGGACTTCATAGATATGATGCCAAGGTAATGATTGTACAAACTATATCAGCTGTTATATGTGGATATGGAGCAGGAAGAGTTTGGGGAATGGAGGGGATTTTGCTTGGACTTATAATTCCAACCGTTATTTTTACGCTTATTAATAAGGGAATTGTTATAAGTAAGGTGGCATTTGAAATAAAGGCTTATAAATATTTAAAAGATATTGGAAGGGATTTGTTAAGTGGAATAACCATTATTGTAGCAGTCAGCATTATATGTAATCATATAGTTTTTACAACTCCGGTATCTGCAATATTTTTTTAAAAAGGTATTATTTCGCTTGCTGTATCAGGTTTATTTATAATATTGTTTTTCATTTAAAAGTCCTTATTTTAATGAAACAGTATTGATGTTAAAAAAATATAATAATTAAGAAGAGAACATGAGGGAGAGTAATATGAAACGAGTAATAACTTATGGAACATTTGACTTACTACATTATGGACATATAAATTTGTTAAAAAGAGCAAAGGCATTAGGGGATTATTTGATTGTTTGCCTGTCTACAAATGAGTTTAATTGGAATGAAAAGCATAAAACAACTTATTTTTCATATGAACAAAGAAAGGCTTTGTTGGAGTCAATCAGATATGTTGATCTTGTAATACCGGAGGAAAGCTGGGAACAAAAGAAGACAGATATACATGAATACCGTATAGATACATTTGTTATAGGTGATGATTGGGAAGGCAAGTTTGATTTCCTTAAAGAAGAGGGTTGTGAGGTCGTGTATTTATCAAGGACAAAAGAAATAAGTACCACACAAATAAAAAATGATTTAAAAGAAAGACGAATCAGCTAAAGAAGTTGTGTACAATAAATAGGAAAGTTTATGAAAAAGAAAAGTATAGAACTAGGAAATAGAGCTGTTTTCATCACCGGCTCATCAGGTTTTATCGGTAGCAACCTGGTTATTGAACTGTTAAGAACTCAATCTTCAATTCATATCATAGGCATTGACAATATGAATAACTATTATGATGTATCTATAAAAGAATGGCGATTAAAGCAGATAGAAAAAGTAGCCTTAGAACATACAGATTCAAAATGGACATTTATAAAGGGGAATATAGCTGATAAAGAACTTATTACCGGAATATTTGATGAATATAAGCCTTCGGTAGTTGTAAATCTGGCTGCACAGGCAGGAGTTCGCTATTCTATTACAAATCCGGATGCATATATAGAGAGTAATATTATTGGTTTTTACAATATTTTAGAGGCATGTCGCCACTCATATGATAATGGTGAAAGCGGAGTGGAACATCTGGTGTATGCTTCATCTTCATCAGTATACGGATCAAATAAAAAAGTTCCTTATTCAATAGATGATAAAGTAGACAATCCGGTTTCACTTTATGCTGCTACAAAGAAGTCAAATGAATTATTGGCACATTCATATAGTAAGCTATATAATATACCGTCAACAGGACTTAGATTCTTTACTGTGTACGGACCGGCAGGAAGACCTGATATGGCATACTTTGGATTTACTGATAAATTGCTTGCGGATAAGACAATAGAGATATTTAATTTTGGTAACTGCAAAAGAGATTTTACATATGTAGATGACATAGTAGAAGGTGTAAAGAGGGTTATACAGACTGCACCTGAAAGGAAAAATGGAGAAGACGGTTTACCTATACCTCCTTATTCAGTTTACAATATTGGAAATAATCAACCGGAAAATCTACTTGATTTTGTAGATATATTACAGCAAGAGTTGGTTAGCGCAGGAGTATTACCAGTTGATTATGATTTTGAAAGTCATAAAAAGCTTGTTGAGATGCAACCCGGAGATGTACCGATTACATTTGCGGATACAAGTGCTTTAGAGAAAGACTTTGGATTTAAGCCACATACAAGTTTAAGAGATGGACTTAGAAAGTTTGCACATTGGTATAAAGATTTTTATAAAATATAATCCTAGGAGGGGCATATGAAAATAGCAATAGCAGGTACAGGATATGTGGGGTTGTCAATCGCCACTTTATTGGCACAGAATAATGAAGTGGTGGCAGTGGATATTATTCCTGAAAAGGTGGAGAAGATAAATAAAAGAATAAGCCCAATTCAGGATGAGTACATTGAGAAGTATTTTAAAGAAAAAGAGCTTAATCTGCTTGCCACTTTAGACACGAAGTTTGCTTACAGTGATGCTGATTTTTGTTGTGGTGGCGGCACCGACAAACTACGATACTCAGAAGAATTTTTTTGACACATCGGCAATAGAGGATGTGGTCACAGAGGTTATAAAGTATAACCCTGATGCCATTATAATTATAAAAATCTACGATTCCTGTAGGTTATACGGAAAGCATCAGAAGTAAATTCCACTGTGACAATATTATTTTCTCTCCGGAGTTTTTGAGAGAGTCAAAGGCACTTTATGACAATCTTTATCCTTCAAGAATCATTGTAGGTACAGATACTATGAATGCAAGGCTTATGAAGGCGGCAGATAAATTTGCAAAATCTTTTAAAAGAGGGTGCACTCAAAGATGATATAGAAATATTGATTATGGGTGTTGCAGAGGCGGAGGCTGTGAAGCTTTTTGCAAATACATATCTTGCACTTAGAGTATCTTATTTTTAATGAGCTTGATACTTATGCAGAGATGAAAGAACTTAATACCAAGGAAATTATAAGAGGTGTTTGTCTGGATCCTAGAGTCGGAGAGCATTATAATAATCCGTCTTTTGGATATGGTGGTTATTGTCTGCCAAAGGACACCAAGCAGCTCTTGGCAAATTATGAAGATGTGCCACAAAAATATGATTTCCGCTATAGTAGAATCCAATAAGACAAGAAAGGACTTTATCGCTGATAAGGTATTACAGAAGGCAGGATATTATAACTATGGTGAAGGAAGTGCATATGATCCGACTATGGAAAAAGAGGTTGTTATAGGTGTATACAGACTTACAATGAAGTCAAATTCAGACAATTTCAGACAATCTTCTATTCAAGGAGTTATAAAGAGAATCAAAGCAAAGGGAGCAAAGGTTGTAATATATGAGCCTACTCTTGATGATAATACGACATTCTTTGGAAGCAGAGTTATAAATGATATCGATACTTTTAAGGAAAATAGTGATGCAATAATTGCCAACAGATATGATGCTTGCTTAGAAGATGTGAAGGAAAAGGTATATACAAGAGATTTGTTTGGAAGAGATTAGTATTTATTCATATAAAAACATTTTACCTCAATGTATAGCATAATGCTATACAAATGATTACAAACGTGATATTATAAGTATATGAGGAGGTGTTGCTATGGCACAGGTTAGTTTTAGAGTTGATGATGAAATAAAAAAGAAGGCAGAAAGAACTTTTAATGATATAGGTATCAGTATGTCTACAGCAATTAATATTTATTTAAAAGCTGTAGTACGTGAAAATCGCATACCGTTTGAGTTATCTGCAGATCCTTTTTATTCAGAAAAAAACATGTCAAGGCTTAGAGAGTCTATTAGACAGGTGAGAGATGGTGAAAAGAAATTAACTGAGCATGAAATTATAGAGGTATAATTTATGCAAAAGGTGTGGAGTGAAGAGGCTTGGGAAGATTATCTATACTGGCAATCACAGGATAAGAAAACTCTAAAGAAAATAAATCAGTTAATAAAGGATATTGAAAGAAATGGATACAACTGTAGCGGGAAGCCGGAACCTTTAAAGGCGGACTTATCAGGATATTGGAGCGTAAGAATTGATAATAAAAATAGAATTGTATTTTGTATAAGAGAAAATTACTTGGAGATTTGGCAGTGTGGCTCTCATTACAGAGATAAATAAGGTTCTTTGTCAAATGTTGGGGTGGGTTGATTTTCAATCCACTCTTTTTATGATTTTTCATGGTTTTATATTACTAATATAAGGGATGTGCTATATAAATAGTGATCTGATATTTTTTTGCACAACAAATAAACCTCGTCCCCAGTTCTTTTTAAGTCATTGCCATTAAAATTCTATTCCTAAAGTATTTAAAGTTTCGTACACCATAAGATATTCTTTTAAGTACTTTTATCTTATTATTAAAGCCTTCTGTTGGTCAATTTGAGATATGTCTGTATTTAAGACCATTTAAGATATACGAATAGTTGTTTCTGAATGCTGTTATTGCTGCTTTAAATTCTTTAATGCCAGAACTTTCTACCTTAAGTAGCCATTCTCTTAGTAATTAAGCTCTTACTACGTTTGTAATACTTCCTAAGGGGAGCAGCCATGTTCTTTTGAATTCTCTTTCTAACGTTTTCAAGAGCCCAGTATACTTGCCTTATGAAGTGATATCTATCAATAACAATCTTAGCATTAGGAAAATATACCTTAGCCATATCTATGAACGTTTTATTCATATCACAAGAGAAATATTTAACTTTCATGCGTCTAGACTTATCAAGTGATTTAAAATATTCAACCAGACAAGTACTTTTTCTTGAATACAAGACATTTAAAACTTTATGTTTTATAGGATCAACAATTATAGATTGATATTTTTCAATACCTACATTACCTTTAAACTCATCTATTGAAATAGATTCACCTATTTTGGAAGATGAATTATTAAGTGTAGAAAGAACCTTATAAACTGTATGAGAAGAAACATTAGCTCGGATAGATACTTGCTTAATATTAAGTGTATCAAAGAATGAACCGGCAATAAACTTAGTTAACCTTTTGGTTCTATGTAGATACTTAGCAATAAAATCATAAGATTCATAAAAATGCTTGCCGCATTCGGAACAATGATAGCGTCTCTTATTCAAAAATAAAATACATGATTTATTATGAAGAGGAATATCTTTAATTTTTTGCATCCTATAGTCATGTACTTTAGAAGTGTATAGGTTACAGTGTGGGCATATATGAGGCTTTGTATCAGTGTAAATATAAAATGAAATAGTATGATCATTTATAGATTTAAGCTTGACTTTCGCATCATAAATGCCTAAAATTTTAGCTAGGTCGTTCATATGAACACCTCCTCCAAGTGTAGTTGTTGTGAACTGGGGACTTGGAGGTTTTTTTATTTATAGTAATAAAAAATGTTGAGATTGGCAAATGCCAAACCCCAACATTAATTATAGAGCCAAAGTAAATAATATCTTGTGTAAGCAAGAAGTTAACGGATGCAAAAACTATCAAAAGCAGATGCATCCTTTTTTGCACCTAAAACAGAGTGGGGGTAATGTCTATGATTGTGTGAAAAGGAGTTACTGCCAAACCTTATTATGATGATTAAATAATAGGAGGAAGAAGTTGAATAAAAAGTATCAAAAGAATATCGAAAATCAAAAGGCAATAGAAGAAAAAATAGAAGAACTTAGGCTAAGGCAGGAAATACTTAAAGAAGAGCAGGAGGAAATGGAGCAAGTCGAGGTTCTAAAAGAATACAGAAGCATTGATATTTCACTTGATGAGTTCTTAGAAATGATGAGAAATTACAAAAAGGAAAGGCGAAGTGAAAAGAAAATGAAAGAGCCGGAAAATTCTAAAGAAGTAGAGGAAAACAGAGAAAAAATCATGGAGGATACGAATGAAGAAAATGAAATCTAAAAAGAACAGGGTGAAAAGATTGGTAGGAGTTATTTGCTTACTTGTGATGTTTATTATAGGGAGTATTTACCCTACATATGTTTTTGCACAGGTCAATGAAAGTGAAATAGAAAGTGAGGAGACTCGAGAAACAGCCTTAGAAAAAAGATAACGGGGAAAGGGAAGTACTGTTTCGAATAAGCTGGAGGCAAAAAGAGCCTCCAAGTGATAATCAAGTAGGCAGCCAAAATGATAGTATAAATAAAGGTATTCCCACAGCAGAAGGCAGTGCAAAGGCGGAACTTATAGAAAATGTAAATAATTCTAATCAGGACTATCCTATTCATCATGGAGAAAGTACTGGGGATGAAAGTGGAAAATATTTTGCCGATGCCAGACAGTTTATTACATTTAAAACAAAGTCCGGAAAGACCTTTCGTATAATCATTAATTATGATGAAGAAGGGCAAAATGTCATGCTGCTTACAGAGGTAAGCGAAGATGATTTACTAAATATGGTTGAAGCAAAAGAAAAACCTAAAGAGGAAGTAAAAAAGGTAGAAGAGGTACCGCCACCAACAGAAGCAACAAAAGAAGAATCGGTAAAGGAAGAGCCTAAAAAGAAGGAAGAAAGTAAAGGAGCAGGGCTTTATGTATTTTTAGGATTGCTTGTCATGGCAGTTGTCGGGGCAGGATATTATTTTAAAATTTACAAGAAAAAGCAGGAAGAAAGTGAGGATGATGAAGATTATAATGAGCTTGAGGATGATTATGAAAGCGATGATAATATAGAAGAACTATCAGAGAAAGAGGAGCAGGAACAAGTGGATGATATGGTAATAGATGCCTACGAGGAGGAGGATGCGTAGAAAATGATAAAGGGCATAGTGCCTTTTTCGTTAATATATAGTATGATATTTACGGACAAAGATACAAATAAATTGATTTTAAATATAATTGTAAGGACACATAGCTATGAAATATATTTATTTAGACCAAAACAAATGGATTGAGTTAGCAAGAGGAATCAAAGAAAAAGCTCCTGACTATATTAAACTGTATGAAGTTATTGTTGAAAAACATAGATAATGGTAATTGGGCGTTTCCATTATCATCTATTCATATTACTGAAACTATGAAGAGAAAGGATGAAATTTCTAGGAAAAAAATATTAAATCTAATGTTTTCTATTTCTAGAGGATATGGGATTTATGATTATATGACTACTGATGCTATTGAGTTTAATTATTGGATTAATAATAAAAATGTTGATGTTTCCAAGTTAAAGTCTACAATAATTAAAACAAGAGTGGATAAATATTATTGGTTTGTCCTCAGAAAATATTAATACTAAGCTTGATAATAAGCTTTTTATTCGATAAATGAATTAAAGGCAATAGAGGGAATGATGAGGGAACATTTTTTTGTGATAGAGAAATTTTTGATTTGATCTGCAATATTATAAATAATAATATTGCAGAAGATGAAGAATATTACTATGAATGTTATAAAAAAAGGGAAGGGAAAGTTTTCTATTATGTAAAAATGAAGTTAAGGGTTTGACTGAGTATAAAGAAAAAAATATTTATACCTGGCATATCTTTGGACGGTTTTTGAGCAAGTTTATAGAAATAAAATTACAAATTTACGACCAATAGAGAAAGAAAATATTAGAAAAATTATTTGAGCAAAAATAATAAGATGACATCACCTATTGCTAATTTAGAAGAATTACCAGGCTTTAATATTCATAACAGATTAATATTTGAGCTTTATAATAATCCTAATAAAAAATGTTCATCGGCATGATTTTTAATGATTTGGCTTATTTGCGAATTGCTATACCTTACTGTGATGTTGTTATTTGTGAAAAATATTGGTGTGATAGAGCGTATTATTATAAATTTGATGAGAGATATAATACTACTATAAGTACTAAATTACTGAGTTTGATGGATTATTGGAAATCAAATTAAAATCGTTGTAAAGATATATAAAATGTAAGTTCAAACTTGAAACAACCACAAAAACTTCATACAAAGCTGAAGATAGTGAAAACTTATGTATCTCAAATAGAAGCCTTAAAATAGGCAATAATATAAAAATTAAATACCAAAAATCAAAAGGCAATCAGATAACTTCCGGTTGCCTTTTTTAATACAAAAAAGGAGGATTTATAAATGAATTTAGTGATATGTGAAAAGCCGAGTGTTGCAATGAGTATTGCAAAGGTTATCGGTGCAACAGGCAGACAGGACGGATACTATGAAGGAGGTGGATATATTGTAAGTTGGTGTGTGGGGCATTTAATACAGATGGCAAGTCCTTCGGCTTATGATGAAAAGTATGCCAAGTGGAGATTGGAGGATTTACCGATTATCCCTAAACAGTATAAGTACGAAGTGGTAAAGGAAACTAGAGGTCAGTTTAATACTCTTAAAAAGCTGATGAACTCTAAAGAGGTTGAAACGGTTATTAATGCCTGCGATGCGGGGCGTGAGGGAGAGTTAATCTTTAGTCTTGTGTATGAGCAGGCAGGTTGTAAAAAGAATATCAAAAGACTTTGGATCTCATCAATGGAAGATGTGGCAATTAAAGAAGGCTTTAAGGAGCTAAAAGATGGAAAAGAGTATGAAGATCTATACCAATCAGCCCTTGCCAGAAGTAAGGCGGATTGGCTTGTCGGAATGAACATGAGTAGGCTTTATTCTCTTATTTACAATCAAAATTATTCTGTTGGAAGAGTACAAACACCCACGCTTGCCATGATTGTAAAAAGGGATGATGAAATAACAGCTTTTAAGAAAGAAAAATATTATATAGGCGAGCTTTATTTTACCGGTTTTACTCTTTCAACAGACAGAATAGACAGTCCTGAAATCGTAGAAGATTTGGTAAATGTAGTAGGAAGTACAATCACAGTAAAAAATGTGGAGAAAAAGGAGAAGCTTACAAAACCTGACTTGCCATTTGACTTAACAACACTTCAAAGAGAATGTAACAAGTACTTCGGATACAGTGCAAAACAGACGATTGACTATGCTCAAAGCCTTTATGAAAAGAAAATGATTACATATCCTAGGACGGACAGCCGATATCTTTCGAAAGATATGATTATAAATACGGTAAATAGTATACTCTGTAAAAATGACTTTGATACTGAGAGAATTAAAGTTATTTCAACTCAGCTAAGGTAATGTATCACCATGCAATCATACCTACAGTAAGTTCTTTAGAAGAAGATATTTCCACAATTCCTGAAAGTGAAAGAAAATATATAGCCTTATCTTAAATAAACTACATGCAAGTGTAGGCTATCCCCTAATTGAAAATATAACAAAGATTGTTGCGGTATATGAAAGTCAGGGGGATGTATTTGAATTTAAGGCAAGCGGTAAGGTCATTACAGGTGAAGGTTTTACAAAATATCTTAAAGAGTACGGTTCAAAGAAAAATGAAGATGTTGTATTACCTGATTTAAATGTGGGAGATGTACTTGAAATTAAGGATAAGGAGATAAAAGAAAAATATACGACACCAACCAAGCATTTTACAGAGGTTATATTCTATGAAGTGTAGATTAGAAAAATAAAAAGGGGGAACAGTCAATGGCAACAAACAAAAAAATTACTGCCCTCTACGAAAGACTTTCTCGTGATGATGAAATGGTAGGGGACAGTAACTCAATTATAAACCAAAAGAAAATGCTTGAAGATTACGCTAATAAAAACGGCTATACCAATATTATGCACTTTACAGATGACGGATATTCAGGAGGTTCATTTGATAGACCATCTTGGAAGAAACTCATTGAGGGAGTGGAAAATAATATCATAGATACTGTGATAGTTAAGGACATGAGTCGTGTCGGTCGTGATTATCTTCAGGTAGGATTTTATACAGAAGTGATGTTTAGAGAAAAGGGAGTCCACTTTATAGCTGTTGCAAACAGTGTTGATAGCAATAAAACGGAAAGTGCAGAATTTGCTCCGTTTCTAAACATCATGAACGAATGGTATATTAGAGATTCCAGTAAAAAGATAAAGACGGTATTAAAGTCAAGAGGAATGGAGGGGGAACATCATACATCAAACCATGCTATATATGGCTATCGTAAGGATAAAGACAATCCAAGCAAATGGGTTATTGATGAAGAAGCAGCCGAAATAGTAAGGCATATATTTCAAATGAGTTTAGAGGGAAACGGACCGTATCAAATAGCTAAAATTCTAACAGAAGAAAAAATTGAAAGACCGTCATATTATCTTGCTCAAAGGGGAATGGGAAACCACATATCTAACTATAACAGCGCAGAGCCGTACCTTTGGAGAGGAACAACAGTAAGCAATATTTTAAGCAGACAGGAATATATGGGTCATACTGTGAATTTCCGTACCTATAAAGAGTCCTATAAAAGCAAAAGAAATAAAAAAGCTCCAAAAGAAGATTGGATAATATTTGAGAATATACAAGAAGCAATTATTGATGAAGAAACTTTTAATACTGTTCAAAAGCTTAGAAAGGTAACAAGAAGAACAGACAGTACGGGAAAAGCAAATCCGTTAACCGGACTTGTGTATTGTGCTGACTGCGGAGCAAAAATGTATAACCATCGTGGGAAAGCCGGATATAAAAGAGATTGGTTAGGAAGAAAAACAGATAAAAGGCGTTCTCCGAAAGATGAATATATTTGCTCAAAATACAACTTAGCAAGGACAAATTTTCAAAAAGAATGCTCATCTCACTATATCCGAAGTGAGGTTCTGACAAAGTTAGTATTGGAAACCATACAGGAAGTAAGCGAATATGTGAAGTTAAACGAAGAAGAATTTATTAAAAAGGTCTATTCTACATCAAAAGAACAACAGGAAAAAAGAATATCTGAAATAAACAGCTTAATCAGAAAGCTATATGAAGATAATGTAAGCGGAAAACTATCAAACAAGCATTTTGATATGATGTTAAAAGATTTTGAAAAAGAACAGGCGGTATTAGAAAAATCAATAGAACAAGCAGAAGAAACATTAAGATATTTTGAGGAAGATACTATCAGAGCAGATAAATTTATTGCCCTTGTAAAGAAATAAAGTAAATCTGAACGATTGGAACGAACCTGACAAAGCAAAAGAGTGGAGAGAAAACTTTTCAAAGAAAGCAAACGAATATTTAGCAAGGAATAACATAGATAAAAGAATAGATCCTCGTACCTTTGGAGAACAGGGAAGAGAAGAACTTCCACAGGTTCATTTAGGAACAGCAAGCTTTCAGATGGAGAAAAAAGGAATACAGACAGAAAGAGGAAATCATAACAGAAAAATCACAGCCTTTAATTTAGAGTTTAAGAAGTTTAAAGCGGAACTATCAAAACTTACATCTTGGATAAGCTCATTACTCGTAAACTTGCAATCAGAATATGATGAATACAAACAGGAGAAGAAAGAAGAATATGAGAATAAAGCAGAACTTTTTAATCTCTATGAATACATTTCTATTTATCATGAATTGCAAGGAGAAAAAGCAAGAAAGTTAAATCCCTATGCAAGCAATAAGAAGATAGGAGCAGACCTAAGACGATTTTCAAAGGCAAGTATATACCTGAAAGACAATAACCTTAGAACCATAGCCGACCTACAAGAAAAGATAAGCACAATTCAAGCAAACAATAAGAAAATCAGTCAAGATATTAAGGTCAAAACTACAAGAATTGAAAGTCTAAATAAGTGCTTTGTCTATGCAGACATCATCAAGGATAATAAGCAAATCTTTGAAGAATGGAACAGCAAATCATTATTCAAAGACAGCTTCTATAATTCACATAAAGAACAGATAGACAAGTATAAAAGGGCAAGGGTAATTCTTGAAAAAATAACAGGCTCATCAGCTATTAAATCTAAAAATTGGCAAAGGGATATACAAAGTCTTGAAATTGAAATTACTAAGCTAGATAAACAAGCTCAATCTATTAAGGAAGAATACGAAAATATCAATCATATCAAATATGCAGCTAAGACTGTAAATGATGATTATGGTATAGACTTATCTATTGAGATTGACAAGGCGATTAAGAGAGGAGAAAAGCCAAGTGTAATTGAACAGATTAAGAAGTATCAAGAGCAGCAGGAAAAATATGAGCAGAGGAAAGGAAAAACAAAAGATTATTATAGGAATGAGGAAAGGTAGTGATTTTTTGAAGAAATCGGGTATAATATCAATGACAACAGAATATCGTTTAGAAAATTGCAGATTTGATATTTCTAAAAATATTGGCTATGCTTTGGTCGATAAAGAGGGTGTCCCGCTACCGTTAAAGGTGGAGCATTAAAGCAAGCAGAGAGGATAAAACCTCTCTGTTTTTTAGGAGAAAGAAATATTATCTATATTGGATATTAAGAAAGGTGTTTTTAGAGTGTTAAAGCTCAGATATATGCCTAAGATAAAAGACAAGCCTTAAAACACATTTCACCACTTAATAAAACAAAAACAGTCAATGCGATTAGAAAATAAAAATCTAATCGTTTTTTTAGTGAAAATAGGGTTTACTTAGAGAACTTTCAAAGAATATAAGTAAAAATATGCGCTTGAAAATTTTACTTAAAAACAGTTATACTTATTCTAAGTAAAAATAGATTTGACTTAGGGGGTGATATTTTGAGATTAGAAAAATAATAGAGCTGGAGAATTAAAGAAAATGCAAAGCGATTACGAATGCTTTGTTCCGCATAATTTAAAAAGATATAAAAATTAAATCTTGATAGTGAAATAAATGCTTTAATCAATAAAGCATATTTATTACTGGGAAGATTAGATGGCATGGCAATAACTTTACCGGATATTGATCTTTTTGTATCTATGTATGTTCAAAAAGAGGCTGTTATAAGTTCTCAAATAGAGGGGACACAAGCCTCTCTTGTTGATGTACTGCAAAAAGATAAGGGAAATGAAAAGATAAAAGATACTGAAGAAATTGTAAACTATATCAAAGCGACTCATTACGCATTTAAAAGACTAAATGAATTACCCTTATGTATGAGATTGATTAAAGAAACCCACTCGGTTCTCTTGTCTAATGTTAGAGGAGAAGAAAAAATGCCGGGTGAATTTAGAAAATCACAAAACTGGATTGGACACGCAGGTTCGACTTTAAAAAATGCAAGTTTCATTCCGCCTGCACCTGATGAGATGGATATTTGCTTGAGTGATTTAGAAAAATATATACATGAAGATAGTGATATTTCAAACTTAATAAAGATAGCTCTAATCCACTATCAATTTGAAACGATACATCCATTTTTAGATGGTAACGGAAGAATAAGTAGACTACTCATAATATTATACGTAAGAGAGCAAGGCTTGATTGAATACCCTGTTCTTTATTTGAGCTATTTTTTCAAGAAAAATAGGAATAAATATTATGAACTTCTCAATAACATTCGTATTAAGGGGAATTTGAAGAATGGATTAAATTTTTATAGATGGAATTTGTGAAATATCTGAGGATGCAATCACTTCCATCCAAAAGATTGTTGAGCTTAAGAAGAATGATATGGAGAAAAATTCGACAGTTTTCAAGTGGTAATATTTCAAATCTTCTTTTAGTATATGAATATCTATTGAAACACCCTTTTGTAGAATCGGAGGATATTAAAAAAATTTAGCGAGCGTTAGTAAAGCCTACTGTCAATAAACTTTTTGAGAATTTAATGGATATGGAAATATTAGAGCTTGTAGAGGATAAAAAAAGGTACAGACAATATGTATAAAAAAATATGTAGACATTCTTTCAGAGGGAACAATATTGTAAAAAAATAAGAATTTAATAGCAGAAATAAAAATATTTGAGGCGATTGGAAAAAGTAAAAAAATCTAATCGCTTTTTATTGCAATGAAAGGAGAGTGCAGATGACAGATGAGAAAAAACAAAGTTGAAAACACATTCAGTAAAAAAATAGGAAAAAAACAAACTATAAAGTTACAGTACATTTCAGTGAAACCAGTGATGAAATAATTACAGATAAAATAAATAGACTCATTCAGAAAGAATGTGAAGATATGAGTTACAAAAAAGACAAATAAATTTCTTAACTACCCTTGACAAAAGCTATCAGAGGATACATGTGAAAATCGTATACCTTTTGAACTATCAGCCGATCCTTTTTATTCAGATGCAAATATGTCAAGACTTAGAGAGTCTATTAGACAGGTAAGAGATGGTGAAAAGGAATTGACTGAGCATGAAACCGAAGATAAATAAAACAAACAAGGACATCATACTCAAAAACGGTACGATGTCCTTATTTTTAAACTCTTATATTCTCTCTACTATCATGGCTGATCGGCCAAGGTATCTTAGCGTAGATAAGCTGATAGATAACATATGAGAGTATTGTAGCTCCTACAACATCAATGAATGAATGTTGCTTTAAGTACAATGTTGAAAGGCATATTGAAATCATAATGATGAATGAGATTACTTTTACTTTCATATTGTCATAAAAGAATCTTGACCTCAGTATGGCTACATGTGTTGCGATTGAGTTGAAAACATGAATACTTGGGAACACATTTGTATTGGTATCGGTTTTATATATAAATGCTACCATATGTGTAAAAATATTCTTGTTCGGATCAAGGTTGACAGGTCTTAAGTCTGTTCCGTTTGGGAATATTTGGCATATAAAAAGAGAGATACTCATTCCGAGTGCCAGATATAATCCGAATCTGTAGAATTCATCCACATCTTTGAAAAAAAGAAGAAAAATCAGTACGGATGCTACATATATAAAACCATATAAAGTACGGGATAATAAAATATTCGTTGAATGGGATAATATCGTCCACCCATGTATGTAAGACATGATACTCATGTGTTACAGTTCTTTCCAGATACATATACCATGACAGATATATGAATGAATATAAGAAAACCCATGCATGTCTGTATTTCTTTAATATTTCATGTAATTTTTTCATAATGTCCCCTAAAAATTAAATTGCGTTATATTTAAGATTCGTCTATAGATTGTATAGTTATATGAAAAAAATAATTCAAGCGAATTATAAAAAACAGATATTACAATTTATTGAAGAAAAAAACAAAAAAAGCACCGTTATCAGTGCTTTTCCATTATATATTTAGCCTCTTCGTCACTTATTCCGCAATCTTTAGCGCTCCAGCCATTCTTTAAAAAGACTGTATATGCGAAGCTCTCTGTCGGTCAAACCGCTTTTCTTACCGGATAAAAGTTTTCTAATTAAAGAAATAATCACAATAAGAAGTATCAATCCTCCGACACAGGCACCAATGATAATAAAGTTTATCTTTGGAATATTAAATATTATATTTGTAAAATTTTTTGTTGTATTCTGTAAGCTGTTCTTATTTGATTGAGTAGTATCTGTGACAGAATGTTCTTCAATCTTTTTTTCGTCAGCCACATAGTTTTCATTCTTCTTAGCTACAATATCAATAGAGCCGATAGGGTATTCATTATAACTGTAATCAACTTTACATAGTGCAGATGACTCGGAGTCTAATTCAAAGTTCATAACAGATTCAATATCATTCACATCGGCACCGTTTGGTAGTGATATGGATGCATTCTCATCAGGCTCTATGGTATACTCGTTGAAGTTTGGTATAAGAGAGATATTACTTGAAAAATTAGTGGTAATATCTGCCGAATTCAACTTAACATTTTTGAAGTTTGCAAATCCGAAGTTCAATAATTCCTGGGTATCTGTATAATGTGTTTTATTTCCGTTTAATACTACAGTAATAAGCCCTATATTGTCATTTCTTGCATAAGTTACCAGTGTATTTCCTGCAAGTGAAGTGTAGCCGGTTTTTCCGCAGATAGCATTCTGATAATAATTGCCGGATGTTTTTCTAAGCATGGAGTGGTGATTGTACAAGGTCTGACCTGTAGGCACTCTGTTTGTAGGTGGCAAATTATAATATGTTGCTGAATCTATTTCTGTAACGGTAGCATTCTTAAAAGCCGCACGACTTATAAGAGCGTAGTCATATGCGCAGGTATAATGTTCAGGATCGTTTAGTCCGCTCGGATTTACGAAGTGTGAGTTGGTACAGCCAAGACTTGCAGCTTTTTCATTCATCATATTTGCAAATTCTTCCATACTCCCTGCTGTATGCTCAGCGAGTGCATTTGCGGCTTCATTAGCTGATTGCAAAAGCATTGCATAAAGGCAGTCTCGTACGGTAAGGGTATCACCCACATCTATACCGGCACTTGATGAACCGGGTTCTACATTAAATACAGCATTTTTTGAGAATGTAACCATATCGTCAAGGTTACAATTTTCCACTACTATAAGGGCAGTCAATATCTTTGTTATACTTGCCGGAAAGTAATGTTCGTGAATATTTTTACCGTATAGTACAGCTCCTGAGTCGGCATCCATAAGTATGGCACCTTCAGATAATACATTTGTATCTACAGGCCAGTCCACATATGCAAACGACTGAATCGAAAAAGAAAATACGGTTATAATTGTCAATATAATTGTTAGAGTAATTTTTTTTATCTTTTTAATGTTTTTAATTTTTGCGTTCATTACTATATTATGCCTTGAATGATTAAAAATAGTAAAGTAAAGAATTATGAAATTTTTAAAAGTAATATTTGTAGTATATAATAATATGGAGGGATAACCTGTAGATATAACTGTAATAATATATTTTAATACAAATGTGTATTGCTAGTATTCAAAAGAAATATTATAATAGGAATGTTGCATGCGATGTTTCGAATGAGATATCGCCGTTTTTATGTAAGTAATGGTTATTGCTTTTGTGAAAGGGAAAAATATGAAATATGATGTAATGATAATCGGGGCAGGTCCCGGAGGTATTTTCTCGGCTTATGAACTCATAAATCAAGACAGCTCACTAAAGATTGCGGTTTTTGAGTATGGTAATCCGCTTGAGAAAAGACATTGTCCAATAGATGGAGACAAGATTAAGTCTTGCATCAATTGTAAGAGCTGCGGAATCATGAACGGTTTTGGTGGTGCAGGAGCATTTTCTGACGGAAAGTACAATATTACCAATGAGTTTGGAGGTACTTTGCATGAATATATCGGGAAGAAAAAAGCCATTGAACTTATGAACTATGTAGACGGAATCAATGTAAAGTACGGAGGCGGAAAGACCAAGCTTTATTCTACAGCGAATTCCGATATTAAGAGACTTTGTTTACAAAATAATTTGCACTTATTGGATGCAAGTGTTCGTCATTTGGGAACTGATATCAACTACGAAGTGCTTGAGAATATTTATGCGGACTTAAAGAATAAGGTGGAGTTTTTCTTTAGCACACCTATTGTAAAAATAGAAAAGCAGGATACAGGCTATAAAATAGTATCTAAAAAAGGTGATGAATTTACCGGAGACAAATGTATAGTATCTGTAGGTAGAAGCGGAAGTAAATGGATGGAGCAAATCTGTAAGGAACTTAATATCCCTACAAAGTCAAACCGTGTGGATATCGGTGTGAGAGTAGAGCTTCCGGCAGAGATTTTCAGGCATCTTACAGATGAGCTTTATGAGAGTAAGATAGTTTACAGAACAGAGAAGTACCAGGATTTGGTAAGAACTTTCTGTATGAACCCAAAGGGTGCCGTTGTTAATGAGAATACAAACGGTATTGTTACAGTAAACGGACATAGCTACGAGGATCCTGCACTTCAAACTGAAAATACAAACTTTGCTTTACTTGTATCAAAGCATTTTACAGAGCCGTTTAAAGACAGTAACGGATATGGTGAGAGTATTGCAAGACTTTCAAATATGCTGGGTGGAGGTGTAATGGTTCAAAGATTCGGAGACCTTATAAGAGGTCAAAGAAGTAGTGCCGGAAGAATTAACAAGTCATTTATGACACCTACTCTTAGTGCAACACCTGGAGATTTGTCTTTGGTTATCCCAAAGAGAATTCTTGATGATATCATAGAGATGATTTACGCTCTTGATAAGATTGCACCGGGAACAGCAGGTGATGAGACTTTACTTTACGGTGTAGAGGTTAAGTTCTATAACATGGAAGTAGAGCTTGATAATAATCTTGAGACTCTTCACAAGGATCTTTATGTAATAGGTGACGGTAGTGGTGTAACTCACTCACTTTCACATGCTTCAGCAAGCGGTGTGTTTGTAGCAAGACATATATTGGGGAAATAAATATATAGCATAGATATATTTAAAAATCCTATAATATTATCGATAAAATGAATAAATCATAATGATTAATATAAAAAAACTATAAAAATTATTGATTTTTTTAGCATAGATGTACAAAAATCTATGCTTTTTTTAGTATACAAAAAAATATTTTTTTAGTGATAAAATCATAGAAAATGTTTCAGGAGGAAATTATGAATATCAAAAATGAAATCAGTGTGGACAAGGTTAGACAGGATGCAGAGGACAATTACAGAAACGGATACTTCTGTTGCGAAGCGCTCATGGCGGCAGTTGTAGACAATTTTGAACTTGATGTACCGAGAGAAGTCATAGCTATGTCATCAGGTATGGCTGTCGGCGCCGGTAAGAGCGGTTGTATGTGCGGTGCTCTAAACGGAGGTATTATGGCTCTTGGTATGATTTTCGGAAGAACCGAGCAGAACGGTCCGAAGGATCCGAAGGTAGTAAAGTGCATGGAGCTCACACATGAATTACATGACTACTTCAGAGATGCAAACGGAAAGCACTCAAACTGCTGCAGAGTTCTTACAAGAGAATTTGATATGGGTGCAGGAGAACATAAGGAACAGTGCATCAGATTTACAGGAATTGCCGCAAAGAAGGTGGCAGAAATCATTGTTAGAGAAAAGGGATTGAAGAATATAGATTTATAAGGGGTAGTTATGAGTTTTTTAAAAAGGGTACCATTGCCTTTATGTGGAGTGGCATTGGGTTTTGCTGCGCTTGGAAATCTTCTGGCGGTTTACAGTCCTTATTTGAAGATATTTTGCGGAATTTTGGCATTTGTCGGAATATTGTTCGTATCGTGTAAGTATTTGACTATGCCTGATGCTTTTGTAGCAGATATGAAAAATCCGGTGACTGCAAGTGTATCGGGAACATATACCATGACTTTGATGCTTCTTGCCGGCTATATAAAGCCTATACTACCTGCATTTGCAATGATTCTTTGGTATGTAGCTATTGTCTTACATTTTGTATTGATAATATATTTTACTTTGAATTTTATTTAAAGATTAAAATACCAGATAACTTGATGAAGGTTGTTGCAAGCTATTTTATTGTATATGTGGGAATTGTGGTTGCTTCTGTTACTGCACCGGCTTTTAATAATACATCACTTGGGCAGATCTGCTTCCTGATAGGATTTATTCTCTATATTCCGCTTTTCTTTTATGTATCTTTCAGATATGTAAAACTTGGAAATAAGAAGATTGAAGCCAAGGCGCTTGCATGTATCTATGCGGCACCTGCAAGTCTATGTGTGGCAGGATATATAAGTTCTTTTGAGCAAAAGAATATATCATTTTTGACCGGACTTTATCTTTTTTCATTGTTGATATATCTGCTTGGATTATTTGTTGCGGCAGACCTTTTTGCAAACTTTGCAGAGAATAGAGAATTTAAATTTTATCCCAGTATTGCAGGAATTACATTCCCTTTTGTTATCAGTGCTATTGCCGCAAAGCAATATAATGCTGTTCTTACAAAAATGGATATTCAAAGCGGAATCAGATCTGTTATGCCTTTTATTGTAAATATAGAGCTTATAATCGCAATAGTGGGAGTAGTATTTGCAGCGCTTTGTTTTGCATGTCATGTGTTTAAAAAAGAATAGGATAATAAGTTTATTTTAAATATTATTAAGCGACTGAAATTCCGGTCGCTTTTTTATATTCAAAGATGCAAAAATATATTTTATATGCTATAATTTTTGCGAAAACTTACAGGGAGAGAAATTCCTATAAAAGTTTATTTTATGTATTAGGTTTTACCTATAATTTTGAAAGGTGCATATGGAAAAAAGAGATACTATCACAGAGATTTTTGGGGCCAATGTATTCAATGATGAGGCTATGCAGGTATATTTGCCGAAGGCGGTATTTAAAAAGTTAAAAAAGACTATCGAAGATGGACTTGAACTGGATAATGATATTGCGGATTCTGTAGCTCATGGAATGAAAGAGTGGGCGATTGACAGAGGAGCTACTCACTATACACATTGGTTTCAGCCTTTGACAGGTGTAACCGCCGAAAAACATGATTCTTTTATTTCTGCACCTAAAAACGGCAAGGTTATAATGGAATTTTCCGCAAAGGAGCTTACAAAGGGTGAATCCGATGCTTCAAGTTTTCCTTCAGGCGGACTTAGAGCAACATTTGAGGCCAGAGGATATACCGCATGGGATTGTACATCTCCTGCATTTATAAAAAAGGATTCTTTGGGAGTTACATTATATATTCCTACAGCATTTTGCTCTTACAGGGGTGAGGCACTTGATAAAAAGACACCTCTGCTTCGTTCTATGCAGGCTATAAATACTCAGGCTCTTAGAATACTCAGACTTTTTGGTAATACTACAACTAAGAGAGTAATACCTTCGGTAGGTGCGGAGCAGGAGTATTTCATTGTAGACAGGGAGAAGTATCTGCAAAGAAAGGATTTGATATATACAGGAAGGACTCTTTTTGGAGCAATGCCACCAAAGGGACAGGAGCTTGAGGACCATTATTTCGGTTCTATCAGAGAGAGAATAGCTTCCTATATGAATGATATTAATCACGAGCTTTGGATGCTTGGAGTTCCTGCAAAGACACAGCATAATGAGGTGGCACCTGCTCAGCATGAGCTGGCACCTGTTTATGAGCAGGTAAATGTGGCGGTGGATCACAATCAGGTGACTATGGAGACAATGAAAAAAGTGGCGGGTAGGCATGGGCTGACATGCCTTTGAATGAGAAGCCTTTTGCAGGTGTAAACGGTTCGGGAAAGCATAATAACTGGTCTTTGACTTCCGATGACGGAATAAATATGCTAAATCCTGGAGATACACCACATGAGAATGTTCAGTTCTTGCTGGTACTTGCCTGTATTTTAAAGGCGGTTGATAAGCATGCGGACTTGCTTAGAGAATCTGCCGCTTGCGTAGGTAATGATCACAGACTTGGAGCGCATGAGGCACCACCTGCTATTATTTCTGTATTCCTTGGAGATCAGCTTCAGGATGTTATAGATCAGCTTTGCTCCACCGGTGAGGCTACACATTCTATTCAGGGCGGTACATTAAAGACAGGTGTAACAACACTCCCCAACTTTGAAACAGATGCTACAGACAGAAACAGAACATCACCTTTTGCCTTTACAAATAATAAATTTGAATTCAGAATGGTGGGTTCCTCCGACTCCATCGCATCACCGAATATTGTTTTAAATACAATAGTGGCTGAAAGCTTTAAAGAGGCGGCAAATGAGCTTGAAAGTGCAAGTGATTTTGATGAAGCCGTTCATGATATAATCAAGAGACTGTTTACCGCTCACAGAAGAATTATATTTAATGGAAACGGGTATTCTGAGGAATGGGTAAAAGAAGCAAAGAGAAGAGGGCTTTCAAATCTTCCAAGTATGATAGACGCCATTCCGGCTCTTGTATCTGAGGATTCTATAAAGCTCTTTGAAGAATTTGAGGTGTTTACCAGAACCGAGCTTGAATCAAGAGTAGAAATAGAATACGAAGCATATTCAAAAGCAATAAATATCGAGGCAAAGACTATGATAGATATTGCGGGTAAGTCTATTATACCGGCGGTTATAAGATATACCACAAGACTTGCGGATTCTATAATTAAGTTAAAATCTGCAATTTCAGGTATAGAGCCTTATGCACAAAATGCTATTTTAATAGAAGTGAATGAGCATTTAAAAGAGTCAAAGCTTGCACTTGAAAACCTGAAAAAATATATGGACAACGTGGGCGGAATTGAGGATATAACAGATCATGCAAAATATATGCATGAAGTAGTGGTACCGGCTATGGAAGCACTCAGAAGACCTATTGATACCTTGGAAATGATAGTGGATAAGGATCTTTGGCCGATGCCAAGCTATGGTGATCTTTTGTTTGAGGTGTAATGATGATAAAGGCTGTTATTTTTGATTTGGACGGTACATTGCTTAATACATTAAATGCTCTGTCTTTTTGTATAAGTAAAACAATGAAACATTTCGGGTTAAAAGAGATAGATATAGAGCATACAAAATATTTTGTGGGTGAGGGTGCAAAGAAATTTGTGGACAGATCCCTGATTTACAATGGTGATACGGATTTGAAACTTGCAAATGAAGCTTACAAAGTATATGATGAGATTTTTGCCGTAGACTGCTTAAAGGATGTTAAGCCCTATGAAGGTATTACCAAGCTTCTTGAAGCTCTAAAGCAGATGGGAATAAAGTCTGTGGTATTATCAAACAAATCACAACTTGGTGTGGAGAAAAATGTAAACGGGATTTTCGGAGACGGAGTATTTGATTTGATATATGGAGAGAGGGACGGTATCCCCAAAAAACCTGATCCTACTTCTTTGAATATGATAATAGAAGAGCTTGGACTCTCAAAACCGGAGATACTCTATGTTGGTGATACAGCTACAGATATGCAGACCGCCCTTAGAGCCGGAGTTACAAGTATAGGTGTACTTTGGGGATTTAGAGATGAAGATGAGCTGAGAGAAAATAAGGCTGATTATATTATAAATACACCTAGTGAGATACTTGATATAGTAAAAGAAAGATAAAAAAGATCCGGGTCATATAGCCCGGATCAGTTATTCTCCGGTTTTAAAAGGTCTAAAAATTTGCCGAGTGAGGGATTGATATTCTTTTCATCATAAAGGAATACAATCTCTCTTTTTGGTATGGTAAGACCTTCAGGCATCTCTATTTCTACAAGTGTTCCTTCCTCCAGCTCTTTTTGTATAAATTCCTTTATTACACAGGCGATTCCGATGCCGGTTTTTGCAAACTCTATAAGAAGTTCCATATTGCTTGTTTCAATGGATTGATTGAGTTGCAGTTTTGAACCTTCTATGCAACTGTCAATATACTTTCTTGTAGCATTGTTTTTATCAAGAAGCATAATATTTCCGTCTCTGAAAGGATCGAAATTATTGTTGAATATATGCTTAAGGCTGTTTATATATCCTGGAGTAGCCACAAAGACATCATGTATCTCCATTATACTGATACAGGACATATTGTGAAGTTTTAAAGGTTTTGCAACCAGTCCGATATCAATTTTATTTTCTGACAAAAGGAAATTTGTTTCATCCGATGACTGGGTAAAGATACTTACCATGGTATGTGGATTTTCCTTCATAAAATTGTTGAGATGTGGGAGCAGTATATATTTACAAAGTGTATTACTTGTTCCCACAGTTATTTTACCGATATTAAACTGCTTTATTTTTGTAAGATGATTTTCGCCGGCTTCTATAGCTGAAAATGCATTCTGTAAATATTCATAAAAGATCTGCCCCTCAGGTGTAAGGCTCACACCTTTTGAGGTTCTGACAAAAAGTGCTATCTCAAGACCTTCCTCCAGTCTAAGAATTGATTTGGATATAGCCGGTTGGCTGATATACAGTAGCTTTGCGGCTTTTGATATGCTGCCTGCCTTGGCCACCTCAAAAAATATTCTATATTGTGATAAATGCTGTTCCATATTCCTCCGCCTAGTTATATTTATTATTCGTAGAATTTATAGTTGATCTGTAACTAATATAACTATATGTAATACTTGATATATTAAATTCATATCGCTATTATATCATCTGATATGTTACAATCAACATTAATTAAAAGAAAAGAGGAAAAAAATATGGGAATGACAATGACACAAAAGATTTTGGCTGCCCATGCAGACTTGGACTTTGTTGAAGCCGGCCAGCTTATTGAGGCAAACTTGGATCTTGTGCTCGGAAATGATATCACATCACCTGTGGCAATCAATGAGATAAAGAAATTTGAAAATAAAAAAGTGTTTGATGGTGAAAAAATAGCATTGGTAATGGATCACTTTGCTCCGAATAAGGATATCAAGTCTGCCCAGAACTGCAAGACCTGTAGAGATTTTGCAGATGAAAATGAAATAGTTAATTTTTTTGATGTTGGTAGAATGGGAATTGAACATGCACTTTTACCCGAACAGGGCCTTACTGTTGCAGGTGATTGTATTATCGGTGCGGATTCCCATACATGTACTTATGGTGCGCTTGGCGCATTTTCAACCGGTGTAGGTTCTACGGATATGGCTGCCGGAATGGTTACAGGAAAAGCATGGTTTAAAGTGCCGGGTGCAATTAAGTTTAATTTGAAGGGTAAACTCTCAAGTGATGTATGCGGTAAGGATGTTATACTTCATATTATCGGAAAGATTGGTGTAGACGGTGCACTGTATAAATCAATGGAATTTGTCGGTGAAGGTGTTGCATCTTTATCTATGGATGACAGATTTACTATTTGCAATATGGCAATCGAAGCCGGTGGAAAAAAACGGAATTTTCCCTGTAGATGATATAACACTGGATTATATTAAGGAGCATTCAAACAGAAGTCCTAAGATATTTGAAGCTGACAGTGATGCTGTATATGATGAAGTAATAGATATTGATCTGTCTGCATTAAGACCTACTGTTGCATTCCCTCATTTGCCTGAGAATACAAAGGTAATCGGTGAATTCGGTGATATAAAGATTGACCAGGCGGTAATCGGTTCATGTACAAACGGACATATTTCAGACCTTAGAAGTGCGGCTGCACAGATGAAGGATAAGAAGGTTGCAAAGAATGTAAGATGTATTGTAATTCCGGCAACACAGGAGATTTACAAGCAGGCTATAAAAGAAGGACTGGTAGATATTTTCATAGATGCCGGTGCAATAGTTTCAACTCCTACATGCGGTCCATGTCTTGGTGGATATATGGGAGTTTTGGCGGCAGGTGAGAGATGTATATCTACTACCAACAGAAACTTTATCGGAAGAATGGGACATGTGGAATCAGAGGTGTATCTTGCTTCTCCTGCAGTGGCTGCAGCAAGTGCGATAGCAGGAAAATAGTAGCACCGACAGTTTAAAGATTGAGAGGTTAATATGGAAGCAAGAGGACATGTATTTAAATATGGTGAAAATGTAGATACCGATGTTATAATTCCTGCGAGATATCTTAATGCTACTACAGGTGAAGAGCTGGCAAAGCATTGTATGGAAGATATTGATAAGGAATTTGTGAATAAGGTTCAAAAGGGAGATATCATTGTAGCAAGAAAGAATTTCGGCTGCGGTTCATCCAGAGAACATGCACCGCTCGCCATCAAGGCAAGCGGAGTGAGTGTGGTAATTGCGGATACATTTGCAAGAATTTTTTACAGAAATGCTATAAATATAGGTTTGCCAATTATTGAAAGCCCGGAAGCCGCAGCAGAGATAAAAGCAGGTGATGAGGTTAAGGTAGACTTTAATACAGGACTTATTACTGATATTACAACAGGTAAGACCTATAAAGGTCAGGCTTTCCCCGAGTTTATGCAAAATATCATAAATGCGGGCGGACTTGTAAACTATGTAAATAATAAGAGTAAATAAAATTAAGGGGCTGATTTTAGCCCCTTTAGTTTTATTTTTCTTTATTAACTTCAGCCATCTTCATAGCCCTTACTTTCAGTGGCAGACCGAATAATGTGATAAATCCGTCAGCATCATGGTGGTCATATAAATCACCTGTTGTAAATGATGCAAGCGACTCTGAATAAAGTGAATAAGGAGATGTTGTACCGGCCTTTATAATATTTCCCTTATAAAGCTTAAGTTTTACTTCACCTGTTACATACTGTTGTGTAGACTCTACAAAGCTTTGGATAGCTTCACGAAGAGGTGTGAACCATTTTCCTTCATAAACTATCTGTGCAAATTTATTTCCCATATCTTTTTTCACTTCAAAAGTGGCCCTGTCAAGTACAAGCTCCTCAAGTGCATCATGAGCTTCCATGAGTATTGTACCTCCGGGAGTCTCATAAACACCCCTTGATTTCATGCCTACAACACGGTTCTCAACTATATCGATGATACCGATACCGTTGGCACCGCCAAGCTCATTTAATTTAGTAATTATCTCTGAGACTTTCATTTTCTCACCGTTTAAAGCCACAGGAACACCCGCTTCAAAGCTTAAAGAGAGCTCGGTTTCCTTATCGGGTGCCTTTGAGGTGTTACTCCAAGCATAAGTACATGCTCATAGTTTGGCTCAAGAGAAGGATCTTCAAGCTCAAGTCCTTCATGGCTGATATGCCAAAGGTTACGGTCACGGCTATAGCTTGAATCGGCTGAGAAAGGTAGGTCAATACCATGTGCCTTACAGTAAGCTATTTCATCCTCACGTGAGTTCATCTTCCATATATCAGTCATACGCCAAGGTGCAATGATTTTAAGATCCGGTGCAAGAGCCTTGATACCGAGTTCAAATCGAATCTGATCATTTCCTTTTCCTGTTGCACCGTGACAGATTGCAGATGCGCCTTCTTTTCTTGCTACATCTACAAGAGCCTTTGCAATACCTGGCCTTGCCATTGAAGTACCCAGAAGATATTTGTTCTCATATACTGCACCTGCCTGTACACATGGAACAATATAATCATCACAGAATTCATCAATCATATCTATGATATAAAGCTTTTCCGCTCCCGATAATTTTGCTCTTTCCTCAAGTCCGTCAAGTTCATTTCCCTGACCGCAGTCTATGCAGCAGCAAATTACATCATAATTAAAATGTTCCTTTAACCAAGGTATAATAGCGGTGGTATCAAGACCACCTGAATATGCCAATACAACTTTTTCCTTTGCCATAAGACCTCCTATGTATAAAAATACGCATAAATATTAAAATATAGCCTATCAAATGTTTAAAAGCTATGAAAATACGTTTATAAATATACATTAAAAAAAGAATATTATGCAAGAGTGTTTTTGTTTTTTTATACAAAGAAAAAAATATATTTCAAGAAAAATAAAAAATTGCTTGACAAATAAAAATAAATAGATTATTATAAACCCATAAAACAAGTAGGAAAACAGGAATACATAAAAAACGGAGGTTTGTATGTCTAGAGTTTATAAGAGCAGTAGTGAGTTAATCGGTAATACACCATTGGTAGAGGTTTCAAATATTGAAAAGGAGCTTGGCCTTAAAGCAAGAGTTTTGGTAAAGCTTGAGTATTTCAATCCGGCAGGTTCCGTAAAGGACAGAATAGCACTTGCAATGATCGAGGCGGCAGAAAAGGAAGGAAAATTAAAGCCCGGCTCTACTATTATAGAGGCTACATCAGGCAATACAGGAATCGGACTTGCATCAGTAGGTACAGCAAAGGGATATAAGGTTATTCTTACAATGCCTGAGACAATGAGCGTTGAGAGAAGAAATATTCTTAAGGCATATGGAGCTACTATAGAGCTTACAGAAGGATCAAAGGGAATGAAGGGTTCTATTGCAAAGGCTGAAGAGCTTGCCGAAAGCATTGAAGGAAGTTTTATACCTGCACAGTTTGAGAATAAGGCAAATCCTGCAGTTCACAAGGCTACAACAGGTCCTGAGATTTGGAATGATACTGAAGGTGAAGTGGATATCTTTATTTCAGGTATCGGAACCGGTGGTACTATATCAGGTGTAGGAGAGTTCTTAAAGGAGAAGAAGCCAAGTGTTAAGGTAATCGCAGTAGAGCCTACAGGTTCTCCTATACTTTCTGAAGGAAAGAGCGGTCCTCATAAGATCCAGGGTATCGGAGCCGGATTTATCCCTAATACACTTAACACAAAGATATATGATGAGATTATCACAGTAGAAACGAGGAAGCATTTGAGTATGGCAGACTTATAGCATCAAAAGAGGGTATCCTTGTAGGTATATCTTCAGGTGCGGCGTTCTTTGCTGCTATCGAGGAGGCTAAAAAGCCTGAGAATGAGGGAAAGACTATAGTTGCTCTTTTACCTGACAGCGGTGACAGATATTTCTCAACACCTTTATTTACAGAATAAAAAATATTTCATACCCTTATTATCAGTACATGGTAATAAGGGTATTTTTGTGATATTGGGGTTCACGTGGGATTGCGATAGAGATATATCAATGATATAATAATAGCTTAGTGAATAAACCGATATAGATGGGGGAAACTTATGTCAGAAGAAATTAAAAATACCAATACTGAGACAGTTTCAAAGAATTTTATTGAGATAGAGATAGATAAGGACCTTGAGTCCGGAAGATTTGACCACGTGCAGACCAGATTTCCGCCGGAGCCTAACGGATATCTTCATATAGGTCATGCAAAGTCAATTATTTTAAATAATGATATCGCAAAAGAGTATGGCGGAAAGTTCAACTTGAGATTTGATGATACAAATCCTACAAAGGAAAAAGAGGAGTTCGTACACTCAATACTTGAAGATGTAAAGTGGCTTGGAGGAGAGTTTGAAGACAGATTGTTCTTTGCTTCAAATTATTTCGAAGAGATGTATGAGAAGGCTGTTCTTCTTATAAAAAAAGGTAAGGCATTTGTTTGTGATTTAAGTGCCGATGAGATCAGAGAGTACAGAGGAGATTTTAAAACTCCGGGAAAAGAAAGTCCATACAGAAACAGATCCGTTGAAGAGAACTTAAAGCTGTTTGAAGATATGAAGAACGGACTTTGTGAGGACGGAAGTCGTGTACTTCGTGCAAAAGATAGATATGGCATCACCAAACATCAATATGAGAGATCCTGTAATCTACAGAGTTGCAAGAATGACTCATCACAATACAGGAGATAAATGGTGTATCTATCCTATGTATGATTTTTGCACATCCGATAGAAGATGCTATAGAAAATATTACACACAGCCTTTGTACATTGGAGTTTGAGGATCATAGACCGCTTTATGACTGGGTTGTAAAAGAATGTGAGTACAAGAACCCTCCAAGACAGATAGAGTTTGCAAAGCTTTATCTCACAAATGTCGTAACAGGTAAGAGATATATCAAAAAACTTGTAGAAGACGGAATAGTTGACGGATGGGACGATCCGAGACTTGTTTCAATAGCCGCACTCAGAAGAAGAGGTTATACTCCTGATGCAATCAGAAACTTTGTAAAACTTGCGGGAGTTTCAAAAGCAGATTCTTCTATAGAGTCGGCAATGCTTGAGTACTGTATCAGAGAGGATCTAAAGCTTAAGAAGGCAAGAATAATGGCAATACTTGATCCTATAAAGCTTATAATAGATAATTATCCTGAAGGTCAGTCTGAATTATGTACAATGCCTAACAATCTTGAAAATCCTGAGCTTGGAGAAAGAGAGATAGAATTTGGCAGAGAGCTCTATATTGAGAGAGAGGACTTTATGGAAGTGCCTCCAAAGAAGTATTTCAGACTATTCCCTGGAAATGAAGTAAGACTTATGGGAGCTTACTTTGTAACCTGTACATCTGTGGAAAAGGATGAAAACGGCGAAATTATTGCAGTTCATGCCACATATGATCCTGCGACAAAGTCAGGTTCAGGTTTTAGTGAGAGAAAGGTAAAGGGAACTATCCACTGGGTAAATGCAAAGACAGCAATTAAGGCTGAAATGAGACTCTATGAGAATATAGTTGATGAGGAAAAGGGTAAGCTTGACGAGAACGGAAATCTGAACCTCAATCCAAATTCATTGACAATACTTAAGATTGCTATGTTGAGCCATGTCTTAAGGATGCAAAGGCATATGACAGCTTCCAGTTTGTAAGAAACGGATTCTTCTGTGTGGATGCAAAGGATTCTAAGCCTGATGCATTGGTATTTAACAGAATAGTTTCTCTTAAGAGCTCATTTAAGCTTCCTAAGAATGACTGATGGAACTTCTTATAGATTTAAATAGTGATTGCCCTATATATGAGCAAATCTATGAATTTATAAAGAATGAGATAAAAAGCGGGCATATTTTGCCCGATACCAAGCTCCCTTCAACAAGGAGCTTGGCTCAGAGTTTAAAGATATCAAGAACCACTGTGGTTAATGCCTATGAACAGCTTTTGGCTGAAGGATATTTAAAATCAAGAGGCGGTAGCGGCTATATTGTAAATCGTCTGGATGTTTTAAATATTGAAAGAAAGAAATATAAAAGGGAAGCTAAAAGGAAAGATTTTAGGATTGAAGATGATATAAAGATTGATTTTTCACCGACAAGAATTGACTCAAAGAGTTTTCCTTATGCATCTTGGAGAAGTATTGCAAGAAAGGTGTTTTCAAGTGAAAAGGAAGATGTTTTTATTGCAGGAGATAAGCAGGGCGAGTTCGGACTTAGAACCCGGATAGCAGATTATCTTCATACGGCAAGAAGAGTGGTGTGTTCTCCTTCTAATATAATAGTCGGAGCAGGTAGCGAGTATTTGATATTGCTTCTTGGATTATTGCTCGGAACAAGAAATATTGCACTTGAAAATCCGGGGTACATTAGGGCTAAAGAGATCTTCAAATCAATGTCATGGGATGTATTAAGTATTGATATGGATGATGAGGGTATGAATATAGATATACTTGAATCAACTGATGCCGATATATGCTATCTGATGCCTGCCAATCAATATCCTACAGGTGTCATAATGCCTATAAACAGAAGAAGAGAGCTGATTTCATGGTGTTACAAGAAAAGCGACAGGTACATAATAGAAGATGATTATGATTCGGAGTTTAGATTTGTAGGCAAACCCATACCTGCTATGCAGGGACTTGATCCTTCAAGGGTAATATATATGGGTACATTTTCAAAGGCTATTGCACCGGCGATAAGAGTGGCCTATATGGTTCTTCCCGAAAAGTTGATGGAAGAATATGAGAGTAAACTTAAATTTCTGTCATGCACTGTTCCAAGGTCCGACCAAAATATTCTTGAAATATTTATAGGTGAGGGATATTTTGAAAGACATCTCAACAGAATGAGAACCAACTACAGGCTAAAGAGGGATGCTCTTATTGAAAGTATAAGAAGTAATCTGCCACAAGCAAAGGTTTTTGAAAACAACTCAGGATTGCATATCTTACTTACATTGGAACAAATGAGTGAGGAAGAGATAATAAACTACGGAAGGCTTGCAGGAATTAAGCTATATCCCATTTCAGTCTTTTATACCGGCGAAAATATAAGTAGCTCCACTGTTTTAGTCGGTTTTGCCGGCTTGACTATAGATGAAATAAAAAAAGGTATAGAAGATTTTAGCAGAAAGATTTATACTAAATAAAAATATATTATAAAGGAGTATTTTATGACAATAAATAAGAATATGACAATAGGTGAGCTTTTAATGACAAATGAAATGATTGCACCGATACTTATGAGAACAGGTATGCATTGCCTTGGATGTCCTTCATCACAGATGGAGACTTTGGAAGAGGCTTGCATGGTACATGGAATTGACTGTGACACATTGGTATCACAGATAAATGAAATTTTATCAGTTTCATAAAATAAAAGAGAGCTGTATATTTAAAGATTAAATTTTTAAATATACAGCTTTTTTATGTCAATTATATAAGATTTGCAAAGAATGAAGCAAATACAACTGTGATAATACCTGCAACCGCTATGGATAATGAGCTCATAGCACCTTCAGTTTCGCCCATCTCAAGAGCTTTTGAAGTACCTATGGCATGCGCGGATGATCCAAGTCCTATACCCTTTGCAATCGGATCTTTTATATTGAAAATTTTATAAACAATATCAGCCGATACATTGCCGAAAACACCGGTTACAATGATTACAGCAGTAGTAATTGTAGATATACCGCCAAGTTCCTCTGAAACTCCGATACCTATAGCTGTAGTTATGGATTTTGGCAACATGGAAGCATAATGCTCATGGCTTAATCCAAATAGCAGAGACATTATAAGTATTGATATCAAGGATGTTAAAACACCTGCAATAATTCCGGACATTATAGCTTTAAAATTGGCCTTTAGTAAAGTCAGTTTTGAATACAGCGGTATTGCAAGAGCTACAGTTGCCGGTGTAAGCAAATAGCTGATATATTTTGAACCTTTATAAAAATCTTCAAACTTAATATTAAACATAACAAGTACAAAAATTACTATAATGATGGAAATAAGCAGCGGATTAAAGGCGGCTATTTTTGTCTTTCGTCTTAAGAACACTCCGGCTTGATATGACAGTAAGCATAGGAGAACTCCAAAAAATATGGAATTGCTTAAAAAATCACTCATCTATTTGCTCTCCTTTTGCTTTTTATTGTCAAATTTTATAACAAATTCGGTTACTTTACCTGATACAACCATTACCAAAACAGTGGAAATTAAAGTCATAATAAGAAGCGGTATAAGTACAGGTTTGAGAGTAGGCCAGATATCAATAAGACCTGCCGAGGCAGGTATGAACATAAGAGGCATTATATCTATTAAAAACATAGAAGCGCCTTCCACTTGCTCAAGCTTTACAACCTGTAAAACAAGTAATGCAAGCATAATGACCAGGCCATATATGCTTGCAGGTATGGGAAGTGGTAAAATAGCTTTTAACACTTCCCCCAAAAAACTTACAAATAGTATAATTGAAAATTGTTTGATAAAACGCATAAACTCCCTACAATTCTATCAGATTGAAATCTTGCATAGTAGCTGTCATTAATTGAGCTTCTCTCATATGGCAACTGAATACAATGATTTGTTCAGGAACATTATTGGCTATCCAAAGTAAAGCTGCTCTAAGACGGATCGAATCATAGTTTACAAAGCTGTCATCGAATATAAAAGGCAATTCTTTTGCACGACCCTGCATAAGTCTTCCGGCTGCAATTCTAAGAGCCAGATATACCTGATCCATAGTACCGGAACTTGCCTGCTCTATCGGTACAAGTCTGTTTGGTGTATTTAGGAATACATTAAAATTCTCATCAATTGATATAGAATCATATACACCACCTGTTATACCTTCAATAAGTTCCGAGGCATCTTTATTCAAATAGAGTCCAAATGAATTTTTAATGGTTTCCGACAGATTCTTAAGAGTATCGATAGCAAGGTCTATTGCGTCTATTTCAAATCGAATCTTGTCATTTTCTGTAATAATATTCTTTAATGAAGTATTTGTTTCCTTCAACTGTGCAAGCTTTTCCATGAGCTTTTCAAGTTCCCACTCATTTTGCTTTTTTGCATCAATACCGCTTGCATATGCCGCCTTTTTAGCACGAAGATTTTCGATATCGGCATTTAAAGCCTCACTTCTTGCTATATCTGCTTCCATAGCCTCAAAAATTCGTAACTTTGTGGCCAATGTTTTATTTGCACGATTGATATTTTCCTCTGATATATAGTCAAATGAACCAACCCTTGCCATAAGTGTAATAAGATTTACCTTAAGCTCGGTCAAACGCCTGTTTTCCTTATTGTGAATGGTATATATGTAACTTGCAAAAATCAAGGATGCTAAAGATATAATTATAAAAAGCACCATTGCAAATTGAAAGCTGATACCGGTAGCGGTTGTAATAAAATTATTTTTACCGGTTTTGAATATATAACCTGCAAGTATTACAGTTACAATCGACAGCACAAGGAATATAGTGGAATATAACTTGTTTATAGATTTTTTTTCTGTTTCATATGCTGCAAGATAATCATTATAGCTCTTATTGAGAGCTTCTTGTAAATCTATAATTGTTTTTTTGTCATTAAATCCAAGGTCTGAAAGATGCTGACGCTTGGATGCGATACTTTCAATTAAAGCTTCTTTTTGAATATTTAAATCTATAATTCGCTTTTCGGTGATGGCATCAGCCTCTTTTAGAGTTTTCAAATGTGTTGAAAACTCGGGAGAGGAGATCTTCTTTTCCAAAGCCTTTATTTCAGTCAAGTTCTGATTATAGGTTTTAGCGGCATCAGGATCAAGCGAAGCTGTAAATGCTTTTTTCTTTTCCTTCAAGAAATCCGAAGCTTTATTGATATTTAAAGACATATTACCTGTAGTATTCATATTGGCAATATAGTTCTTAAGCTCAATAACCATCTTTGCATCAGTGGCTGATTTCAGCTGTGAAATACTTACGGTATTTGAGTAGGCTGTCTGTGAAAGTCCGCATAGAGCTTCTTTTAAGAATTCTCCGGGATTGTCAACATTCTTACCGTCAGTTTCATTTACTACAGTAAAAGGGTTTGTTGCGGTCTTTGTAAAATCTCTTTCAATACGATAATTTTTGTCATGATATGAGAAACGCAAATTTCCGCCGTATATATCGCCATTACCCCAAGGTTTAAACTTGGTCCAGGTATCGCTCTTGCTGGCTCTGCCTTTTGCCCTTTCAAGACCGTAAAACATTGCCTCGATGAACATAAATATTGTTGATTTTCCGGCTTCATTATAGCCATACACAATATTCATATTATCGGCAAATTGCAAATCTTTGTTTTTGAATTTGCCAAAGCCATCAATATGCAAGCTTAGCAGTTTCATGGTTTCCCCCTTTCATCAGTAGTTCTAAGTAATGCGTTTATTCCGTAATAAAGAGCCTTTTTATCAAGTTTACTCATATTAGGCCTGTCAAGTTCACGAATAAAAAATCCAATCATATCGGAAGGATGCTCGGCAAAGAGCTTGGCAAAATCGTATTTCGGTTCGGAATCATCTATTATCTCTGCAACCCTTAAGGTAGAGGTGAGTGAATCCAAGTCAAATTCAATATCCGGATCTCTGAGTCCCTTTATTTTAAATCTGTATATATTTTGTTTACCTTTGATATTAATAGTTTCTGTTAAAGAGGTATGTAACTCTGCATTTGTAGTCTCAGGAGTTACATTTATTGTCAGTGAGATATATGAAGTGTTTGAAATCTTGATAAACTCAAAGTCTTTCATAAGACGTGTTTCATTATCTATCTCACCGTAATAAATTCCGTGTTCACCGGTCTCAGTCATATCAAGCGGCTCCGGTGAACCGCAGTAAGCCATATGTCTGTCAAAAAGCACCTCAGGCTTATGCATATGTCCAAGAGCTATATAAGATGAAGAAATCTTATTTAATTCATTTTTATCAAATGGTAAATGAGTTGCATCACCACCGTGTAAAAGAAGTATTTTAACTCTGTCATTTTCACGAATGGAAAGTCCGGAAACAATATTTTCCTTAACCTCCCTGTCATGATATGAAAAGCCGTAGATTTCTGTATTTATGTCTCTGAAATATACACTGCTGATAGTGGGAGTGGACAAATAAACCACATTTTTTGCCCAAGGAAAGGTAAGTATATTGTTGTTCTCTCTTAAACAATCGTGATTTCCGGCAATGATAACAACTTTTGTGTCAGGTATTGTGGAAAAAAGAAAGTTTACTTCTTTTAAATCACGACTGAAGGGCTGGGAATGGAAGAGATCGCCTGCAATAAGAAGAAGATCAACTTCTTTTTTCTTTGCAACATCAATGATTTTGTGAAGCGAAGATTTTACCGCATCGGCTCTTTCCTTACCCCATGGTCTATTTGAATCAGGCTTCATACCATAATGAATATCACCTGTATGTATAAATTTCATATGGCTAAAGTTTACCTCCCTTTATTATAATTCGCAATTTCCTACTGTTCTTGGGAATGGAAGTACGTCTCTTATATTTGACATTCCTGTAAGATACATAACGCATCTTTCAAATCCGAGACCGAAACCTGCATGTCTGGTTGAACCGTATTTTCTAAGATCGAGATAGAAGTCATAGTCCTTAGTGTCCATACCAAGCTCTTCTATTCTGGCTAAAAGCTTGTTATAGTCATCCTCTCTTTGGCTTCCTCCCATTATTTCACCTATTCCCGGAACAAGACAGTCCATAGCGGCAACAGTCTTTTTATCTTCATTCTCCTTCATATAAAACGCCTTGATTGCCTTTGGATAATCAGTAACAAATATAGGCTTCTTAAATACCTGCTCTGTAAGGTAACGCTCATGCTCTGTTTGAAGATCGCAACCCCATGAAACCTTGTACTCAAAGTTTTCGTTATTCTTTTCAAGTATTTCTATAGCTTCGGTATATGTAATTCTGCCGAAGTCCGACTCGGCAACATTCTTAAGTCTGTCCAAAAGTCCCTTATCTACAAACTGATTGAAGAACTCAAGCTCGGGAGCGGCATTTTCAAGTACATAGTTTATTATATATTTGAGCATGCTTTCAGCAAGATCCATATTGTCATTAAGATCACCGAAGGCAAACTCAGGCTCTATCATCCAAAACTCTGCAGCATGTCTGGTAGTATTTGAATTCTCAGCTCTGAAAGTAGGTCCGAATGTATAAATATCTCTGAATGCCATGGCAATGTCTCGCCGTTTAACTGTCCTGAAACGGTAAGGTTGGTTTCTTTGCCGAAGAAATCCTTGGAATAATCCACGCTGCCGTCATCTTTTAGAGGAGGATTTTGAGGATCGATAGTTGTCACTCTAAACATCTCACCTGCACCCTCAGCATCACTTCCTGTAATGATTGGAGTATGCACATATACAAAGTCTCTTTCCTGGAAGAATTTATGTATAGCATATGCTATAAGAGATCTTACTCTGAATACCGCCTGGAATGTATTTGTTCTTGGACGTAAGTGAGAGATTGTTCTCAGATACTCAAGAGTATGTCTTTTCTTTTGCAAAGGATAATCTGAACTTGATTCACCCTCGATATCAATTTGTGTAGCCTGGATCTCAAAAGGCTGCTTTGCACCCGGTGTAGCTACAAGGGTACCCTTTATAATAAGTGCGGCACCGACATTCACCTTTGTTAATTTATTGAAATCAGATAATTTATCATTGTATACAACTTGAATTTGTTCAAAATAACTTCCGTCACTTATAACAAGGAAGCCAAAAGACTTTGAGTCTCTGTTGCTTCTTACCCATCCTCCTATTGTAATTTCAGTATCAATATACTTAGACGTATTTTTGTATATTTCTTTTACTGTTGTCAGCTTCATTAGAATCCCTCCTTAATACCGTTTAGGCATAGATTTAGTAACATCTAATTATAGCATACATTCATTTGTTTGGACAACTTAAGAACAAATAATATTTCAAATTTTATGCAACATTTTACGCTTTGGTAGAAGTAGCTAAAAAAATACTCAAAAAAACTTTGTGCATTTTTTTAACTCAAAAGAGCAAAAGATGTTAATTGTATCAAAATTGGCGAGAGCAAATATTAAATTTCATCAAAACATAGAAAATTTAATGTTAAAATAAAATCTTTTATTCACAATCGAGTATATTTGTGCTATAATTCAAGTGTAAACATAAGGAATTAGCATTAGCAACGAGGTGTGTACATGATTAAAAAGGAAATGATAGCTATGCTGTTGGCAGGAGGACAAGGCAGTCGCCTTGGGGTGTTGACACATAATGTGGCGAAACCAGCAGTTTCATTTGGCGGTAAGTACAGGATTATAGATTTTCCGTTGAGCAACTGCATCAATTCAGGTGTTGATACGGTTGGAGTCTTGACTCAGTACCAGCCTCTTAGACTGAATACCCATATCGGAATCGGAATTCCGTGGGATTTGGATAGGAATATGGGAGGGGTCACTGTGTTGCCGCCGTATGAAAATGCTGCAGGTAGTGACTGGTATTCGGGTACTGCCAATGCAATTTACCAAAATCTTGAATATATGGAAAGTTACAATCCTGACTATGTTTTAATACTTTCAGGTGATCACATATATAAGATGGATTACGAGGTAATGCTTGATTACCACAAGGCAAACAATGCCGATATCACTATTGCGGCTATGCCTGTTTCGATGGAAGAGGCATCAAGATTTGGAATACTTATAACCGACGAGAACAGCAGAGTAACCGAGTTCGAAGAGAAACCTAAAGTTCCGAGGTCAAACCTTGCATCTATGGGAATTTATATTTTCTCATGGAAGGCACTTAAGGAATCTTTGATTGCATTATCAAATGAACCGGGATGTGATTTTGGTAAACATATTATTCCTTATTTGTTTAACAATGGCAGCAGGATTTTCAGCTATGAGTTTAACGGCTACTGGAAAGATGTAGGTACTTTGGAAACATATTGGGAAGCAAATATGGAGCTTGTTGATATAATACCTGAATTCAACCTGTATGAGGAATACTGGAAGATTTATACCAAGGGCGATATTATCACTCCACAATATATTTCAGCGGCTTCGACTATCAATAAGAGTATTATTGGTGAAGGCGTAGAGGTTTACGGAGAAGTAAACAACTCTGTAATAGGTGCCGGAGTGGTTATCGAAGAGGGGGCTGTGGTTACTGACTCTATAGTTATGAAGGGCAGTAGGATAGGAGCAAACTCTAAGGTTACAAAAGCTATTATTGCTGAAAATTCCGAGGTTGGAAAAGATTGCGAGATTGGGGCTTTTGAATTTTGTGAAAGCAAATATGATAAAAAAGTCTACAACTGCGATCTGGCAGTAATCGGGGAGAGGACAACTATCCCTGACGGTGTTGTTATTGGGAAAAATACAGCTATTTTAGGAAAGACAACCAAAGACGACTATGTGGATGGTAAACTTTTAAGTGGCGACTTCATTGTAAAGGTAGGTGGCAAGATATGAGAGCAATAGGAATAGTGTTGGCGGGCGGAAACTCAAAAAGAATGAAAGAACTTTCCAACAAGAGGGCTATTGCAGCAATGCCTATCGCCGGAAGTTACAGAAGTATAGATTTTGCACTCAGCAATATGTCAAATTCACATGTACAAAAAGTGGCTGTATTTACACAGTACAACTCCAGATCATTGAATGAACACTTGAGTTCATCAAAATGGTGGGATTTTGGAAGAAAGCAAGGTGGTTTGTTTGTTTTCACACCGACCATTACCGCTGAAAGCTCAGATTGGTATAGAGGTACCGCTGATGCATTGTATCAAAATCTTATATTTTTGAAAAGATCTCATGAGCCGTATGTTATTATTAGTGCAGGTGATGGTATATATAAACTTGACTATAATAAAGTATTGGAGTATCATATTGAAAAGAAAGCAGATATTACTGTAGTATGCAAGAAAGCAAATGATGCAGAAGATTTGACTAGATTCGGTATGGTTTCAATAAATGATGATGGTAGAATAGTCAGTTTTGAAGAAAAACCGATAGTTACTGATTCTGTTAATATATCCTGCGGGATATATATTATAAGAAGGAGACAACTTATTGAGCTGATTGAAAGAAGTATTGCGGAGGACAGATATGACTTCGTAAGAGATATCTTGATCAGATACAAAAATTTGAAGAGAATATATGCATATAAGATTAACTCTTATTGGAGTAATATAGCTTCGGTTGAATCTTATTACAAAACAAATATGGATTTCTTGAAGAGGGAAGTGAGAGATCATTTCTTTGTAGAGTATCCGGGTATATATTCTAAGGTTGACGATTTGCCGCCCGCAAAGTATAATCCGGGGGCTAAGGTGTCAAATTCACTTATTGCAAGTGGCTGTATCATAAACGGTACAGTTGAAAACTCAGTTCTTTTTAATAAATCGTACATAGGAAACGGTTGTATAATTAGGAATTCTGTTATTTTGAATGATGTATACATTGGCGACAACACAGTTATTGAAAACTGTATTGTAGAAAGTCGTGATACAATACGTGCAAATTCGACTTATATTGGGACAGCAGAGCAGGTCAGAATAGTAATAGAAAAAAACGAAAGATATAATCTTTAATGAGATTAAGGGGGGATTCAAATAATGCAGATTACTGATGTCAGAGTTAGAAGAATTGATAAAGAAGGTAAGATGAAGGCCGTTGTATCAATTACTTTGGATAATGAATTTGTTATTCATGATATCAAGGTTATTGAAGGTGAAAAAGGATTGTTTATAGCTATGCCAAGTAGAATGGCGGCGGATGGTGAATATAGAGATATAGCACATCCTATAAACTCTCAAACCAGAGAACTTATTTCAGACACGGTCATAGGGAAGTATGAAGCAATGTTGCTTGAAGACGCAGCAGATGTGAATGTATAATTTGATGAGTGTGAAATTTATATTATGAAAAGTTTTTGGGGGCTGTGTAAACAGCCCTTATTTAAGTTTTAAATTTGAACATTTCCGGAGTTTTGAAATATAGGTAAGCTTGATAGATTATCCTTTTCTTGGTATAATCATTTAAAAACTTTTATAATAAAAAGTGATAATATTTTTGTTTTATATATCAAATATAAAAATAGGATACCATTTTAAAAATAATGGAGATGCTAATGAAAAATAAAAAAAATACAAAGGCAATATTAAGGAAAAACTTGTGGTATTCGCTTATAGTCTTGGTATTTTTGCTTGGAATATTATTTGTTGCACCGGGGAAAGGTTGTGGTGCAATAATTTTTTTACTGGCACTTTTTGCAATTATATATATTGTCGTATGGAATATTATGATTTCAAGAAATCTGTCAAATTACATGGTAGAGTATGCCATGGCAAGCGAAAGTACGCAAAATATTTTTTCTCAGGACTTGGATATACCATATGCATTAATGGATAAAAAAGGTGTTATAGCTTGGAGAAACAGAGCTTTTAATGCTTTGGTGCAAAAAGACAGGTTGTCCAAAAAAGATATCCATGCAATGTTTGAAAATATCACGGAAAGTGACATAGAAGAGATTGCAGATAAAGCGGATTTTCATGGTGAATATCAGGGTAGAAAATACAGAATCAGAATAACAAGATTATATGTTGAGGAAGCTTTTGTCTATACACTTTGCCTTTTTGATGAGACGGATTTGGTGGAATTACAAAATCAAAAGGATGATTCCATGCCGGTGGTTGGGCTTATCTATATGGATAATTATGACGAGGCCATGGAAAGTGTAGAAGAAGTCAGAAGATCTTTACTTGAAGCATTGATTGACAGAAAGATAAATCAGTATATAAACGGCTTTAACGGTATTGTAAAAAAACTCGAGAAAGATAAATTTTTCTTCGTTATAAAGAGGGAGAATCTTAATTCTGCTATAGATGTAAGATTTGATATTCTTGAGGATGTAAAGACTGTAAATATAGGTAATGAAATGAGTATCACTTTAAGTATCGGTATAGGATATGGAAGTGAATACCTTTCCAGAAACTATGAGCTTGCAAGAATGGCTATGGATATGGCACTTGGAAGAGGTGGAGATCAAGCCGTTGTAAAGACTGAAAAAGAAATAAAATATTTCGGAGGGAAAGCTCAGACTGTTGAAAAGCAGACAAGAGTTAAGGCAAGAGTAAAAGCTCATGCATTCAGAGAACTTCTTGAGAATAAAGACAAAGTTATAATAATGGGGCATAAGATACTTGATATGGATGCTTTCGGGGCTGCAATAGGTATCTGGAGAATTGCAACAAGCCTTAATAAGAAGGCTCATATTTTGATGGGAGATGTAAATCCTTCGGCAAAGCCTATGGTAGAGAAGTTTAAGCCGGAGAGTATCCTGAAGATATGTTTATAACAGAAGAGAAGGCGGCAAATATTCTCACCAATGAATCATTGGTGGTAGTTGTAGATGTAAACAGACCAAGTATTACAGAGGGACCTTCACTTTTGAAGAAGGCAAAAAATATTGTGGTATTTGACCACCACAGGCAGAGCTCTGAGATAATTACAAATGCAACATTATCTTATGTGGAGACTTTTGCATCATCGGCATGTGAAATGGTATCTGAGATTGTGCAATATATATCTGACGATATTAAGTTGAAAACTTTGGAAGCTGATGCAATGTATGCAGGTATAGTTATTGATACTCAAAATTTCAATGTGCAAACAGGAGTCAGAACATTTGAGGCTGCGGCATTTTTGAAGCGCTGCGGTGCAGATGTTACCAGAGTCAGAAAGATGTTTAGAGAAGACGCTATTGATTACCTTGCAAAGGCTGAGGCGATTCACAATGCCGAGATCTTTAAGGAGTACTATGCTATAAGTGAGTGTGACTCACAAATACGGCATCGCCTACTTTGGTATGTGCACAGGCTGCAAATGATCTTCTTAATATAAAGGGGATAAAGGCAAGTTTTGTTTTGACATTATATAATAATATAATATATATAAGTGCGAGATCCATGGATGAAGTAAATGTACAGACAATTATGGAAAAACTTGGTGGAGGCGGACACAGATCCGTTGCCGGAGCACAGATAAAAGAGGGCACAATAGAAGATGCGAAAAAACGTGTGAAAGAAGTGCTTAAAGAAATGACTGAAAAAGGAGAAATATAATGAAAGTTGTTTTATTGGAAGATGTAAAATCATTGGGGAAAAAAGGCGATATTGTAGAAGTAAGTGAAGGTTATGCAAGAAACTTTATCATACCTAAAAAGAAGGGTGTAGAGGCGAATCAGGAAAACCTAAATACATTAAAGCTTCAAAAGGCTAATGAAGAGAAAATTGCAAAGGAAAAACTTGAGGCTGCAAAGGAATTGGCTGCCAAGCTTAATGAAGCAAGTGTATCATTGACAATAAAAGGTGGAAAAGACGGAAGAACTTTCGGCTCTGTATCATCAAAAGAAATAGAAGAGGCTATAAAGAGTCAGCTTGGACTTGAGATAGATAAGAAAAAACTTGTTATTGCGGAGCCTATAAAAACTTTTGGTAATCATGAAGTGAAGGTTAAGTTACATAAGGATGTCACAGCTGCGTTAAAGGTAAAAGTTGGAGAAGAGTAATGGAAGAAGCTCTGGTTAAGAGAGTGATGCCAAACAGTATAGATGCCGAAAAAGCGGTTTTGGGATCTATGCTGCTTGACAAAGAAGCTGTAGCAAGCGCTATAGAAGTTCTCGATAAAAATGATTTCTACAGTAAGGCATACGGCATTGTGTTTGAATGCATGGTTGAACTCTTTAATGAGGGAAAACCTATAGATTTGGTACTTATTCAAAATAAGCTTGTTGAAAAGCAGGTTCCGCCTGATATAACAAGTTTGGATTTCTTTAGAGGGATTATGGACTCGGTTCCTACATCTGCCAATATAAAGAATTATGCAAAAATTGTTAAGGATAAATCCAATGTCAGAAGGCTTATTAAAATATCCGAAGAAATAGTAAACGATTGCTATGTTGGCGAAAAGGGAGTTGATGAACTTTTTGCAAAGACAGAAAATGAGATATTTAAATTGCTCCAGACTAAAGAAACCAAAGATATAGTACCCATAAATGATGTTGTTTTGAATGTTTTGGACAAAATAGAAGCTGCATCTAAAAACAGTGACACTGTTACAGGTATTCCTACAGGTTTTGTGGATCTGGATTTTAAGACCAGCGGACTTCAACCTTCGGATCTTGTTTTGGTAGCGGCAAGACCTTCAATGGGTAAAACCGCCTTTGTCCTTAATATAGTTCAAAATATTGCTATGAAAAAGAAGATATCCTGCATGGTTTTTTCTTTGGAGATGAGTGCCGAGCAGTTGGTAAACAGACTTTTGAGTATGGAGAGTAATGTGGATTCACAAAAGCTCCGTACAGGAAACTTAAATGACAATGATTGGAACAGTTTGATAGAAGGTGCGGTAAGTGTAGGATCTTCTACTTTGGCAATTGATGATACTCCGGGTATTTCTATAAATGAGCTTAGATCAAAGTGCAGGAAGATGAAGCTTGAAAAGGGACTGGATATAATAATAATTGATTATTTGCAGTTGATGACAGGAAGCGGAAAGGCAAATGTAAGCAGACAGCAGGAGATATCGGATATTTCAAGAAGCTTGAAAGCTTTGGCAAGAGAGATGAGAGCACCCGTTATTGCACTTTCGCAGCTTTCAAGAGCATGTGAGACCAGAACTGATCATAGACCTATGCTTTCGGATTTGAGAGAGTCGGGAGCTATAGAGCAGGATGCGGATGTTGTAATGTTTTTGTACAGAGATGATTACTACAATAAAGATACAGAACATCCAAATGAAGCGGAGGTAATTATTGCAAAACAAAGAAATGGTGCAATAGGAACAATAAATCTTGTTTGGAAACCTGATATAACAAAGTTTGTAAATATGGCGAGATAGATATCTATCTCGCCATATTTAGCTTCTAAATATTTAGTTAATAAAAAAAGACCTGCTTAAAGCAGGTCTTATGATAAGTATTATTACTTTGAGCAAGTAATAATTAAGCTATGATAGCATCTGTAGGGCAAACTGAAGCACATGTACCGCAATCGATGCAAGCATCAGCGTCGATATTGAACTGAGTATCTCCCTGTGAAATTGCACTTACAGGACACTCGCCTTCACAAGTTCCGCAACTAACGCACTTATCTGTAATTGTATATGCCATTGAAATTTCCTCCTAAATTTATATGTTTCTCTTACTTGAGGATATTCTAATCTATTTAATGTAAAATAACAAGAGAAAAATTGCATGTATTGAATAAAATACAAGTTAGTACTACCTTACTTAGTGTACAATTTATACAATGAGGTATATTAATCTGAATATTCTATAAACCTCATATATTGCTTTTAAAAAGGTTTTAGTATATAATATTTAATCAAGTTTAAGAAAAAAGGGGAAGTTACAATGACCTTATTGGAAAATTGGAGAAATAAAGCTTACGGTGATGCAACAGATAACCAGCAAAAAGAGGAAATTTGGAAAAATTACTTTATAGTTGAAAAGGGTATCTATGAGAGTATTTTAAAGAACCCTAAAGATGTTATCAAATGCACTGTGGCTGAATTGGCAACAAAGTTTGATACTGATATACAGACTATTACCGGATTTTTGGACGGTATAAATGATTCACTTAATAAGCCTAATCCTATCGAGGAGATGAAGGAAGATACAGAAATCAGTCTTGATATTGATTTGGAGAAGCTTTACTACAACATGGTAGAAGCTAAGGCGGACTGGCTTTACAATTTGCCTGAATGGGACAGTCTTTTGGACGAGGAGAAGAGAAAAGAACTCTACAAGACTCAAAAGAAGAGCGGTACAGTTGTAAAAGAGAAGAAAGTCGGCAGAAACGATCCATGTCCATGCGGAAGTGGAAAGAAATATAAATTCTGCTGTGGAAAGAACTAAATAATGGTATTGTTTTAGGTGGCGGTTTGACGTCACCTAAAATTTTAAGGAAAAATGATGGAGCAATATACAAATTTTGCAAAAGTATATGATTTGTTCATGGATAATGTACCCTATGATAAATGGGTGGAGCAGATAAAAGATATATTATATAAAGAAGATATTAAAGACGGTTTGATATGTGACTTGGGTTGCGGTACCGGAGCAATTACCGAAAGGCTTGCAAATCTCGGATATGATATGATCGGTATAGATAATTCATATGATATGCTTGATGTCGCTATGGAAAAAAAATACGCTTCCGGCAATGATATATTATATCTTTGCCAGGATATGAGAGAGTTTGAGCTATACGGTACAGTAAGGGCAATAATATCCAGATGTGACAGTTTAAATTATATAAAGAATTTATCCGAGCTAAAAGAAGTCTTTGCTTGGGTGAATAATTATCTGGATCCTAAAGGTCTTTTTATTTTTGATATGAATACTGTATATAAATATCAAAACATACTGGGAGACAATACTTTTGCGGAAGTAAGAGATCAGGCAAGTTTTATATGGGAAAATACATATGACAGCGATAAAAGGATTAATGAATATGACTTGAACATCTTTATAAAGCTTGAAGGTGATAATTACAAAAGATTTGAAGAAAGACATGTACAAAAGTCTTATACCTTTGAAGAGATAGTATCTGCAATAGATGAAAGTAATATGGTTCTTGAAAAATATTTGGATGCCGATACATATGGGGATGTGAGTGAAAAGACTGAGAGAATACTTTTTATAGCTAGAGAGAGGGGTAAGTAAATGAAGGATTATATGGTGAAAGCCACTGCAGCAAACGGATATATCAGAGCTTTTGCTGCAAATACCAAGGATTTGGTTGAGGAAGCAAAAAATGACCACAATACTTCGCCTGTAGCTACTGCGGCATTGGGAAGAATGCTTACTGCAGCGGCTATGATGGGAAGCATGATGAAGGGGGAGAAAGATCTTCTTACTTTAAAATAGAGGGTGACGGTCCTCTGGGAGGAGTAATTGCAACGGCAAACAATAAAGGTGAGGTAAAGGGATATCCTTTCAATCCTACTGTTATTATTCCTCCAAATGCCAAGGGCAAGCTTGACGTAGCTGAGGCTATAGGTATAGGACTTATGAGTGTTATAATGGATACCGGAATGAAGGAGCCTTATGTAGGGCAGGTGGCTCTTCTTTCAGGAGAAATAGCGGAAGATTTGACATACTACTATGCAACAAGTGAGCAGACACCTTCAAGTGTTGGTCTTGGTGTACTTTTAAATAAAGATAATACAATAAATGCAGCAGGCGGATTCATTATACAGCTTATGCCAAACTGTCCAGATGAGATAATAGACAAGTTGGAGGCCAAAATAAATAATTTAAGTCCTGTTACTACAATGCTTAGTGAGGGAATGTCCCCAAATGATATACTTAAGTATATTCTTGGAGATATGGATCTTGAATTTAATGAAAGCCTTGATCTTTGTTTTAAATGCAATTGTGATAAGGGAAGAATTGAAAAGGCTCTTATCAGTGTGGGTGAGAAGGATTTGCAGGAAATGATAGATGACGGTAAGCCTATAGAGGTAAAATGTCATTTCTGCAATAAAGCATATGATTTTGATGTGAATGAGCTTGAGGAGATGCTAAAAAAAGCTAAATCCTAGTCGTTTTAAAGTTAAGACAGAAAGTGCTATAAAAAAAGAGCTCTATATAGAGCTCTTTAAACATATCCGATTATCTGACTACTGTAACATTTACAGCCTGTGGACCCTTAGCACCTTCTGTCAAATCATACTCAACTGAGATTCCCTCATCAAGAGTCTTAAATCCTTCCATGTTTAAATCGGAAAAGTGTACGAATACGTCACTTCCGCCTTCATCTGAGATGAAACCGTAACCTTTTTGGTTATTAAACCACTTAACTGTACCTCTGTTCATAATAATGCCTCCAAATAAAAAAGTGTAACTACAGAAAAATTCAAGTGGTAATTTTTATCTGTAATAGTATATTATCATGGAATGTATAGATTGTCAAATATTTAATTAGAGGAGATAGATAATTATGCATAATAACAGTGTATTTAATCATTTAAAGACAATAAATAAACATAAGCTCACCGTAATGGACCTTTGTTTTAAAATAGGCTTAATTAAGCAGGGATTCATGCACGATTTAAGCAAATATTCACCGGAAGAGTTTATTATAGGTATAAAATACTATCAGGGAGACAGAAGTCCTAATGCTGTAGAGAAGCTTGAAAAAGGATATTCAAGTGCGTGGTTGCATCATAAGGGAAGAAATAAACATCATTTTGAGTATTGGATTGACTATGGTCCTGACGAAAAAGACGGACTTATGGGTATGAAAATGCCTTTAAATACGTGCTTGAGATGTGTTGTGACAGAATCGCTGCTTCGAAAGTGTATTCAGGGGATAATTACACAACAGATGTGCCTTGGAATTATTATTGTAAGAGAAAAGACTATATTGATCTGCATGAGGATACAAGAGCATTGCTGGAAAAAATTCTTCTAATGAATAAGAATGAGGGTGAAAAGAAGGCTTTGGCATATATGAGATGGCTTTTAAAACATCCATATATATATTGATTTTATATTATAAATTGTGTAAAAAAATGAAAATATATATTGAGTTAATACATAAAGTCCTTATAATCAGAAATTATAAGGACTTTATAAATTTAAGAAATATTTTTGATATTTTTTTGCATCTATTTTCTGAATAATATAATTATTGTTTTAATAGTTTAAAAATGTTTGAATATTTCGACAATATATTTACTGAAAAAAACTCTTTGTTATCAAGGCCTAGTTTTTGCTAAATTAATATATTTATCTTTAGTTTTATAATCTTTTTTTAAATATTTCGCCAATGTATGGCGCATTAAAAGCATGGTATATATTCGGAAAAACTGTTTTATATAGGCGGTTTTGTTTGGTGGCTTTCTTCTTCACGGTTTTTGTCTACAAATTCACCGATACTTTTATGTATGGCATAGTCTTCAATTGTCAGATAATAGTAATCCTTATAATTTTCAAAGAAAAACTTCAACTCATATCTTAATATAGGTATAGCCGCTTTTACCTTATTTTCTGAAATATATAGGGATATATCATTATCAATCTTCAAATCATGTGGTAATCTTTCGTTACAGCTGTAGTATAAAAATAGTGTATCATCATTTATGTTGTAGGAATCAAGAGTAAAATTTGAATTAAAAAAATCAGGGTAGGAGAGCATTTCAACGACTTTTAGCATGCCAAGCAGATCTTCCTCATTATGTAAAAGAAGATCTTGTAAAATCCGTGAGTCTTTGTTTTGTGTATAGTCATAGTAAAAATCTATGAGCTCGCCTCCTGTATATTTATCCTTTCTATACAACCCAAGAAATTCCTCCAATGACTTCTGGTTCATTCTTTCAAGCCCGAGAGGATTTTTTAAATGCCTTACTTTTTTGTAAATGTCAATACTTGTATAGTCATCAAGAGGATTAAACAGATAGTACTGCTTTGCGCATTCTCTTATATAAGGAAGATCAAATCCGTCACCGTTGAAGTGAATCAAGGTATCAAAATTACCTGCATATTCATAAAAAGATTGCAACATAGCCGTTTCATCAGACATGCTTTCAGAAAACCACTGTTTAAATTGCAGTTTATCATTTTCGATACTTATACAGCCTATAAGATAAAGTTTTGAATTTTTAGGGCTGAGTCCCGTTGTTTCTATATCAAAAAAAAGTATCTTAGCAGGATCTCCTATTTTTGATAAATCATATTTTATATTGTTTGGAAAAATCTTTGTTATTTCTTTCATAACTGTATTATAATATCTCGGTATGTTTTTAATCAATAATTTGCGAAAGTGTGTTCGATTTTATTTGATTTGTAATCAAGCAATATGATATTATAGTCTAAATATAAAAATTATTGGGAAGAAATATGATTGCATATATAAAAAGGAATTGTTGTAGAAAAAAATATTGACAATGTAATAGTAGAATGCGCAAGTCTGGGATACGAAGTATTTGCTTGTAGCAGAGATTTGGAGAATATATCAAAAGGAAAAGACATTGTTATACATACATATTTAAAAATTTCAGAGGATGCACATACATTATATGGATTTTTAGACAGAGCCGATTTGACTATGTTTAAAAAGCTTATAGGTATAAGCGGAGTAGGACCTAAAGCGGCACTTAGTATAATGTCAACATTAAGTACGTTTGATTTGAAGATGGCTATAGTATCGGATGATCATAAGGCTATCAGTGCGGCGCAGGGAATCGGGCCTAAGATTGCCAAGAGGATAATTCTTGATTTAAAAGAAAAGGTTGATTTGGATAATATTACATCAATAGAAAGTGAAAACACCATAAATAACGGGGTGCAAGCTGAAGTGGCAGAAGCTTTGACCTCTTTGGGATATTCAAGCAGTGAGGCTTATAAGGTATTAAGAAGTATTGAAATAAATGATTCTGATACAACTGAGGATATACTGAAAATTGCCTTGAAAAAGATGGCAATCTTCTAGAAAAATATAGTAGGCATGGAAATGGAAAAGAGAATAATATCAACTGAGATAACCAAAGAAGATAAACAAATAGAAAAAAGCTTAAGGCCGCAATATTTAAATGAATATATAGGTCAGGAAAAAATAAGGAATAATCTTAAGATTTACATTGATGCGGCAAAGCTTAGAAAAGAAAGCCTTGACCATGTGCTTTTTTACGGTCCTCCGGGACTTGGAAAGACTACTCTTTGTAATATTATTGCAAATGAAATGGGTACAAACTTAAAGGTAACATCCGGACCTGCTATTGAAAAGCCGGGGGATATGGCTGCTATTTTAAATAATTTAAATGAGGGTGATGTACTCTTTGTGGATGAGATACATAGGCTGAACCGTCAGGTAGAAGAGGTGCTGTATCCGGCAATGGAAGATTTTGCGATTGATATTGTGATAGGAAAGGAAGCGGGAGCAAGGAGTATCAGACTTGATTTGCCGAAGTTTACTTTGGTGGGTGCAACCACAAGAGCGGGACTTCTTACAGCACCGCTTAGAGACAGGTTCGGTGTGGTACAAAAACTTGAATTTTACACAACAGACGAGTTAAAAGAGATTGTAAAGCGCTCATCAATAGTTTTGGGCGTGGAAATAGATGAGAGCGGAGCTGTGGAAATTGCCAGAAGAAGTCGTGGTACCCCAAGACTTGCAAACAGGCTTTTAAAGCGTGTCAGAGATTTTGCACAGGTAAAGTACAATGGAGTGATTAATAAGAAGGTTGCCGATTATGCACTGGATATCCTCGATGTTGACAAACTTGGGCTTGATAACAATGACAGAATGATCTTGCTTACTATCATAGAAAAATTCGCCGGAGGCCCGGTAGGGCTTAATACTTTGAGTGCCGCATTGGGTGAGGATGCGGGTACCTTGGAAGAGGTATATGAGCCCTATCTTTTGATGAACGGACTCATAAACAGAACGCCGGGGGGAAGGGTTGCTACAGAGAATGCATATATTCATCTCGGTATTGAAATGGAAGGTTAAAAATGAATAATGTAGAGCTTTTGGCTCCTGCAGGCTCATATGAGAGTCTGGTGGCGGCGGTCAATGCGGGAGCGGATGCGGTATATATAGGTGGGAAAAAGTTTTCGGCCAGAGCATATGCTGATAATCCGGAAGAGGATATTTTAATAAAGGGTATTGAATATGCCCATACTTTTGGTGTAAATGTCTATATGACAGTGAATACACTTTTAAAGGAAAATGAAATAGGGGAGCTTTTCGACTATATAAAGACTTACTATAATGCAGGTGTTGATGCTGTTATAGTACAGGATCTTGGTGTATTTGAATTTATAAGAAAGCATTTTCCGAAGTTAGCTGTACATGCAAGTACTCAGATGACAATAACCGGAAGCTATGGAGCTATATTTTTAAAAAATCAAGGAGCAAGCAGAATAGTTCCTGCAAGAGAGATATCTTTGGAAGAAATAAAAGATATTGATAAAAAGAGTGATATTGAGATAGAATGCTTTGTTCATGGTGCACTTTGCTATTCATATTCCGGCCAATGTCTTATGAGTTCAATGATTGGTGGAAGAAGCGGAAACAGAGGAAGATGCGCTCAAACATGCAGACTTCCATATGATGTATATGATGATAATAAAAAACTTAATAAATCTGACGAGAGAAATCTTTTAAGTTGTAAAGACCTTTGTAGTTTGGATATTTTGCCGGATCTTATAGAAGCCGGAATCGATTCTTTGAAAATAGAGGGAAGAATGAAAGCGCCAAGATATACCGCAGGTGTGGTAAGTATCTGGAGAAAGTATCTGGATCTTTATAATGAAAAAGGAAGAGCCGGATATAGGGTGGAGAAAGCGGATAGAAAACTTTTGCTTGATCTCTTTGACAGAGGAGGACAAACTGACGGATATTATAAAGAGCATAATGGTAAGGACATGATTGCTTTGCGTGAAAAGCCAAGTAGTAAGCAGGTGAATACAGAGTACTTTAATTATTTGGATAAGACTTTTGTTGACGGCAAAAAGCAACTGGCTGTTTCAGGTTCAATTAAATTAAAAGAAAATATGCCTATAACATTTGATGTAAGTATAAATAATTTGAATGAAGTTTATGGCAGAGATGAAGAATTCGATAACTTTATATCTGTAGAGATCCTCGGTGAGATACCTCAGCCGGCAAAGAACAAGGCTGTTTCTTTGGAGGATGTGGATAAGCAACTTAAAAAGACCGGTAACAGCTTGTTTTATTTTGAAAATCTTATTATAGATATGGATGATAATCTCTTTATTCCTTTAAAGTCTCTAAATGAGATAAGAAGAGAGGCTTTGGATAAGCTTGAAGAGAAAATCTTAACAAGATATACAAGAGATGACTCGGATATAAAGGAATATGAAGGATTTATACATCCGATTATAAGTGGACGAAAAAAAGAATCTGATAGAATAAAGCTCAATATTCTTTGCGAAAATATGGAGCAGATAGATGCTGCAATACAATTTGCAAAGGAAGAAGATTTTATATTTGATGAAATCAGTATAGAGAGTGAACTGCTTGGATGTGAAGGTATTGCTGAAAAAATAAACTTAATAAAGTCTTGTTCAAATATCTGCAATTTATATATGCCGCATATCTTTAGAGATGAGGCGAAGAGATTTTTTACAAAGCATCTAAAAGAGATTAAAAATTTTGAATTTGATAACTTTATAGTCAGAAGTTTGGAAGAGATTTTTTTATAAATGATAATATAGACAGTGTGGCAAGTATTATAATTGATTATAATATCTATGCTTATAATAAAAAAACACTATAGATTTTTTTATAATGAAAAGTTTAATGTAAACAGACTTACATATCCTTTGGAACTTAATCTGGGTGAAATAAAGCAGCTTGAAAACAGCGGAAATGAAATGATTGCCTATGGAAAGATACCTATGATGGTTTCGGCACAGTGCTTAAAAAAGACTACAAAGGGCTGTGATCATAAAAGGGAAGTGCTTGTACTAAAGGATAGAAAAAACAGTGAGATGCAGGTAAAAACACATTGTGATTTTTGCTATAATACTATACTTAATTCAAAGCCGCTTTCTGTTATAGGAATGGAAAAAGATATAAAAAAGATTGCACCCGGAACTTTAAGACTTTGGTTTACAACAGAGAATGCCCGGGAAACAAAGTCGGTTATAAGAAAATATATAGATTATTTTATAAAAGGCCTTGATGTTGAAAATATTGATGATTTTACAAGAGGACATTTAAAAAGAGGTATAGAGTGATATGTTCTTTACTATAGCCAAGCATTGGTTTATACTTCTTTTAGGTATCACTAAAGTGGAGGTGTGGAATGATAGAAGCAACTAGCTGCGGTGGTGTAGTCATATATCATGGTAAGATATTGACCTTGTTTAAAAATTATAAAAATAAATATGAGGGCTGGGTTTTACCAAAAGGGACTGTTGAACCGGGTGAAACATTCGAACAGACTGCACTTAGGGAGGTTTATGAAGAAACCGGAGCAAAGGTAAAAATAGTACAATTTATAGGAACTAGCCATTATACATTTAACACAAGTACGGAAGTCATTGATAAAAAAGTACATTGGTTCTTGATGAAGGCCGACAGCTATTTTTCAAGACCTCAAAGAGAAGAGTATTTTGTGGATTCCGGATATTATAAATATCATGAATCTTTTCATCTATTAAAGTTTTCAAATGAAAGAATGATGCTTGAAAGAGGGTATAATATGTATATGGACTTAAAAAGAATAGGGAGATGGGATGATAGATTTTAAAAGAGTTTATGTAATGAATTTGGAAAATGCCATAAGAGGCGCAAGAAATCCTATGAATTCATGGGGTAGATCGGACAGTTATTATGATGAAAACGGTCAGTATGTTTTGGGAGAAAATGACCTTTCTCTTGCTAAGAGACTTAGAAATGCAGGTACAAGCGATCACAGAAAATATTTAAGACAGGTAATGCTTTCTGTCGATATAACAGCACCTATGTATTGGTGGAAAGAATATGATACCTATAAGGTGGCTACAGTGGCAAATTCCACATCCACAATGCATAAGATTCATTCAAAGCCTTTTGGAATAGATGATTTTTCACATGATCATCTTAGCGAGAACGGTCTGAAAGTTTTAAAAGGTCTTGTAGATGAAATGGAAAAGATAAGACTTGAATATGTGGAGACTAAGGATAAAGCACTTTGGTATGATCTTATACAGCTTTTACCTTCAAGTTATAATCAAATGAGAACTTGTACATTAAACTATGAAACACTCATTAATATTTATAAATCAAGAAAACATCATAAACTTGATGAGTGGAGAAGTTTTTGTGCGTGGATAGAGACATTGCCTTATGCAAAGGAACTTATTATAGCTGAGGAGTAGAATGAATATAATTGTTTCTGTAGATAAAAAATGGGGGATAGGAAATAAAGGAAAGCTTCTGGTTTCCATACCCAGAGATATGAAACTTTTTAGGGAAGAGACTATCGGAAAGGTGATAATAATGGGACATAATACATTATTATCACTTCCGGGTGCTCAGCCGCTTTCAGGAAGAGAGAATATAGTTTTATCAAAAGATAAAAATTTGAAAATAAAAGGGGCTACAGTATTGCACAGTATAGAGTCATGTATGGAGTACCTTAAAGAAAAGAATATAAAGGATGAGAATGTTTTTGTGATAGGGGGAGAAAGCGTGTATAGGGATTTCTTGCCCTATTGTAATGTTGCCCATGTTACATATATTGATTACGAATATGAGGCTGACAGACATTTTCTGAATCTTGATATGGATAAGGAATGGAGTCTTTGCCTTGAAACAGAGGAAGAGACATATTTTGATATACCTTATACATTCAGATTATACAAGAGGGTTTAGTTAAGTATAATTTTGAAAGGCAAAAAGATGGATAAGAAATTTGATTTATTGACTTTTGGTCAGGCACTTTTAAGACTTTCACCTGTAAGAGATGACAGACTTGTAAGGGGAGATACTCTTATCAGACAGGTTGGCGGTGCAGAGTTAAATGTTGCGGTAGGGGCTTCACTTCTTGGTTTAAAGACAGGTGTTATCACAAAGCTGCCTTCCCATGAAATGGGTGCTTATATAAAGAATACCATCAGATCCTATGGCATAAGTGATGATTATATAATTTATGATACAAATAAAGATGCTAGAGTGGGAATATATTTCTATGAGAATGGCGCATATCCGAGAAAACCTAATGTAATATATGACAGAAAAAACACCTGTTTTGAAAGTATAAGTGTGAATGAGTTTCCTGAAGATATGTATCAGTCCACCACATGTTTTCATACAACAGGTATAACATTGGCACTCTGTGAAAAGTCCCGAGAAACAGCCATAGAAATGATAAAGAGGTTCAAAGAAAAAGGATCAATAATATCTTTTGATGTAAATTTCAGAGCAAATCTTTGGTCGGGTGATGAGGCGAGAGAAACAATAGAGAAGATATTGCCATATGTTGATATTTTCTTTTGTTCTGAAGATACAGCCAGACTCACATTCGGTAAGACCGGAGATGTAAGAGAAATGATGAAGTCATTTACCGAAGATTACCCTATCTCGATAGTTGCATCAACACAAAGAACAGTTCATTCGCCAAAGGTGCATGACTTTGGTTCTGTAATATACAATGCGTATCAAGATAAGTATTATACACAAAAGCCTTATAAGGCTATAGATGTTGTTGACAGAATCGGAAGTGGAGATGCTTATATTGCGGGAGCATTATATGGTCTTTTACATTATAGGCTGGACTGTGAAAAAGCCGTTACTTACGGTAATGCATATTCGGCTGTAAAAAACACTATACCGGGTGATGTGCCTTCGTCAAATCTACATGATATCGACAGTATTATATCGGATCATAATATGACTGAAGGCTATAAGTCTGAAATGAACAGGTAGCAAATAATAACATTTAAGGTCAAATTAGCTAAAAAAATAACGAACTGTTCTGATATATTGCTTTTATTTAGTTTGTTTTTTTTGTTTTTTTGTGTTAATATTAAAGTTGAGATTTTATCTATTTGGAGGGATAAGCAATATGTTTCCTATTGTGAAGAAAAGAAAATTGGCTGAAAACATATATTTGTTTGATGTTTTGGCTAAAAGAGTAGCAGCAAAATGTCTTCCGGGAGAGTTTGTTATAGTAAAGCAGGATAAGCAGGGAGAGAGAATTCCTCTTACAATTTGTGACTATGACCGTGAAGCCGGAACTGTTACAATAGTTATACAGGTTATTGGTGGCTCAACCAAGCTGATTACAGAGGGATTAAACGAAGGTGATGAGTTTATGGACTTTGTAGGACCACTTGGTAATCCAAGTGATCTTATATCAGAAGATATAGAGGAATTAAAGAAGAAGAAAATTCTTTTTGTAGCCGGTGGACTTGGAACAGCTCCTGTATATCCACAGGTTAAATGGCTCTTTGAGAGAGGTATAAAGGCTGATGTAGTTCAGGGTGCAAAGAGCAAAGACTTTGTTATACTTGAAGATGAGCTTAAGTCTGTATCTGACAATTTATATGTATGTACAGATGACGGTTCTTACGGATTTAAGGGACTTGTAACAGATAAGATAAAAGATCTTGTTGAAAATGAAGGCAAGAAGTATGACCATTGTGTAGTTATCGGTCCTATGATCATGATGAAATTCGTAGCACTTCTTACTAAGGAACTTGGTATACCTACAATTGCAAGTATGAACACAATCATGGTTGACGGTACAGGTATGTGTGGTGCCTGCAGATTATCTGTCGGTGATGAAATTAAGTTTGCATGTGTTGACGGCCCTGAGTTTGATGCACATGAGATCAATTTCAACGAAGCACTTCAAAGATTACAGATCTACAAGTCTGAAGAAGGCAAGGAACTTTTGAAGATAGTAGAAGGTGATACACATCATGGCGGATGTGGCGTATGTGGAGGTGACAAATAATGGCACAGGATATGTGGAAGAAAGTTGCTGTTGCTGAGCAGGAGCCTGAAGTAAGAGCTAGAAATTTTGAAGAGGTATGCCTTGGATATACTAAGGAAGAAGCTATGGCTGAGGCTGCCAGATGTTTTAATTGTAAAAATGCAAAATGTATACAGGGATGTCCTGTTTCTATAGATATTCCTGCATTTATACAGGAAATATTAAAGGGCAATATTGAAGGTGCATCAGATGTTATTGCGCAGTCAAGTTCACTTCCTGCTGTATGTGGAAGAGTTTGTCCTCAGGAAACACAGTGTGAGGGTGTATGTATCAGAGGAAACAGAGGTGAGGCTGTTTCAATCGGTAAGCTTGAGAGATATGTTGCCGACACTGCAAGAAGTATGGGAATTAAGCCAAAGGCAAACCCGAACAAGAACGGTAAGAGAGTTGCTGTAATCGGTTCAGGTCCGGCCGGACTTAGCTGTGCGGGAGATCTTGCAAAGCTTGGATATGAAGTTACAATATTTGAAGCATTACATGAGCCGGGCGGAGTTTTGATATATGGAATTCCTGAGTTCAGATTACCGAAGGATGAGGTTGTTTTACCTGAGATTCAAAATGTTATAGATCTTGGAGTAAAGATTGAGACAGACGTTATCATCGGAAAAACTGTTACAGTAGACGAGCTTTTGGAAGAAGAGGGATTTGATGCCGTATTTATCGGTTCAGGTGCAGGTCTTCCAATGTTTATGGGAATTCCGGGTGAGAATGCAAACGGTGTGTTCTCAGCTAATGAGTACCTTACAAGAAACAATCTTATGAAAGCTTTTAAGGAAGATTACCATACTCCTATTATAAAGAGTAAAAAGGTATGTGTTGTAGGTGGTGGAAACGTGGCAATGGATGCCGCAAGAACCGCACTCAGACTTGGAGCTGAAGTACATGTTATATACAGAAGAAGTGAAGCTGAATTACCGGCAAGAGCGGAAGAAGTTCACCACGCAAAGCAGGAAGGTATTATATTTGATATACTTACAAACCCTGTTGAGATCCTTGAGGATGAAAAGGGTTGGGTAAAGGGCATGAAAGTTATCAGAATGGAACTTGGAGAGCCTGATGCCAGCGGCAGAAGAAGACCTGTAGAGGTAAAGGGAAGTGAATTCGTTATTGACTGTGATACTGTTATCATGTCACTTGGTACTTCACCAAACCCACTTATCTCAAGAACTACTGAAGGTCTTGAGATCAATAAGTGGAAATGTATTGAAGCTGATGAGAAAACCGGACAAACTTCAAGAAAGGGAGTTTTCGCAGGTGGTGATGCCGTAACAGGTGCGGCTACAGTTATTCTTGCCATGGAGGCCGGAAGAGCCGGAGCAAAAGGAATACATGAGTATCTCTCAGAAAAATAAATATAAAATAATGTAATTTATTAAAGCCTTTATAACCAAATCAGTGAAAAAGTTTTGGTTATAAAGGCTTTGTTATATCCTTAGGTTATATCTGTTATAAAAAAAATATATATACATTTGTAATCTGTTTATTGACAGAGCCATATGAAATAAATATAATGAAACGAGTTTTATAAAATTTAATTTATGGAGGAATTATGAAAAAAAGATTATTATTGCCGGTAATGGCATTGACATTCGGATTGGCATTAACAGCTTGTGGAAACTCAGGTTCAGATAAGGCGGCAGATTCAGGTTCAAAAGCTGAAACTGCAGCGGCTTCTGCAGACGGAGATGTATTTACAATAGGAACTACAGGACCACTTACAGGAAGTGCTGCATCTTACGGTAACTCGGTAAAGAACGGTGCTACTATAGCAATTGATGAAATCAATGCTGCAGGTGGTGTAAAGGTTGGAGATAAGACATATACATTGGCACTTAACTTCCAGGATGATGAAGCTAAGGAAGATAAGGCGGTAAACGCATATAACAACTTGATGGACAGTGGAATTAATGTATTTATGGGAGCTGTAACAAGCGGTTCATCACTTGCGCTTACAGATTTAACTGCTAAGGATAATATCTTACAGATCACACCTTCAGGTTCAGCTAAGGCAATCACAGAAAATCCTAATGTTTTCAGACTTTGCTTTACAGATCCGCTTCAGGGAAAGATGATTGCAGATTTCGTCGTAGATCAGGGATATGAGAGTGTTGCCGTTCTTTACAATAACTCTGACGAGTATTCAACAGGAGTATATGAGGCTTTCAAAGAGGAGCTTAACGCTACCGGAAAGTCTGACTTACTTGTAAATGATCAGTCATTTACAAGTGATGATGTAGACTTTACAACTCAGTTGACACAGATTAAGGCATCAGGAGCTAAGCTATCTTTGTACCTGGATATTATGAAGCGGCAGCATATATTGTACAGCAGGCAAAGCAGCAGGGTATCGATGCGGCATTTGTAGGTTCTGACGGTTGGGACGGAGTTTTATCTCAGGTTACAGATCTAAGCGCTGTTGAGGGTGCGGTATTCTTAAGTCCGTTCTTGGCTTCAGATCCTTCTGCGGCAGATTTCACAAAGGCATATGAGACTGCATATAAGGCAACACCTGATCAGTTCGCAGCTGACGGATATGATACAGTATATGTAATCAAGGCTGCAATGGAGAAGGCAGGAAGCATCAAGAGCGATGATCTTATCAAGGCTATAACTGAGATAGAGGTAAACGGTATCACAGGAAAGGTATCATTTAATGCTGATGGTGAGCCAAATAAAGAGCCGAAGTTTGTTACTATAACAAATGGCGAGTATAAGCTTTTTGAGTAATCTATGAAATTTTAAAGAGGACGGGATTATTGTCCCATCCTCTTTTTCTGACATAGACCTCGGAAAGCTTCTAGCATGTGGTAGGAGTTTTCCGTAGTTTAGGTAAAGAGGGGTAAAAAAATGTTAATTAACTTTATTGAACAGTTAATAAACGGATTGAGAACCGGAAGCATTTATGCATTGATAGCTATCGGTTATACAATGGTATACGGTATAGCGAAAATGATAAATTTTGCTCATGGAGATATAATAATGGTGGGAGCGTATGCTCTTTATTTTAGTATATCGGTATTGGGTTTACCTGTTCCGGGTAGCGCTTTTAATAACTGTTGTTGTATGCTCCGTTTTGGGCGTTTTGATTGAAAAGATAGCGTATAAGCCGCTTAGAAAGGCACCACCTTTGGCAGTGCTTATTACAGCTATAGGTATGAGTTTCCTTTTACAAAGCAGCTCTTTGTTATTCTTCGGTTCTACACCGATACCGTTTCAATCAGTAATTCCGAATGAAAATATAAAGCTGGGACCGGTTGTGATTTCAAGTATTACTTTGGTCACTTTAGTGGTTACTGCTGTTGCAATGGTATTGCTTACATTGTTTATAAACAAACCAAGCTTGGTTCGGCCATGAGAGCGGTTTCAGAGGACAAGGGTGCGGCAGAGCTTATGGGAATCAATGTAAACAGCACTATTTCCATGACCTTTGCAATAGGTTCGGCACTTGCGGCAGTTGCAGGAATCTTATACATAAGTCAGTACCAGTCTATGAAGCCTACACTTGGAGCACTTCCGGGTATAAAGGCGTTTGTGGCTGCCGTTCTTGGAGGTATAGGAAGTATACCCGGTGCAATGCTTGGAGGAATACTTCTGGGACTTATTGAAAGTGTGTCAAAGGCATATATTTCTACAGAGCTTGCTGATGCTATTGTATTTGGAGTTTTGATAGTCGTTTTATTATTCAGACCTTCAGGACTTTTGGGTAAGAAGAAGATTGTAAAGGTGTAGGTGTGGTATGAAGATATTAAATAAAAAAACTATATTTAATATAGCGATAATGTTGCTGGCCTATGCATTGGTTTTTGTATTGATAAACTCAGGACTGCTCAGCAGACAATATAAATCATTGATAGTTCCGATATGTGTAAATATCATGTTGGCGGTTTCATTAAATCTTGTAACGGGATTTTTAGGAGAGCTTTCCTTAGGTCATGCAGGCTTTATGTCGATAGGTGCATATACAAGCGCTTTGATTTCTATAAATACAAGCTTTTTGCCACCTGTGCTATCTTTCTTTATAGCATTGGTATGCGGTTGTATTTTGGCGGCTGTATTCGGATTTTTAATAGGAGTACCTGTACTTAGACTTAGGGGAGACTATTTGGCCATAGTAACACTTGCTTTCGGTGAGATAATAAAGTCTATTATAAATTATTTGAATTTTACCGGAGGATCAAAGGGCCTCAGTAAGATTCCTTTATATTCAGATTACAATAATTTTACCATTGTATTTATTATCATGGTAATATGCATAGTGTTGATTTCAAATCTTATCAATTCAAGAGACGGAAGAGCGATAAAGTCTATTCGTGACAATGATATTGCGGCGGAGTCTATCGGAATAAAGATAAGTAAGTACAAGGTAAGTGCTTTTGTTATAGCTGCAGGATTTGCAGGACTTGCAGGTGCATTATATGCGCATAATGTAGGAATTATAAAACCAAGTATATTTGACTATAATAAATCAATTGAGATACTTGTATTCGTAGTTCTCGGCGGTATGGGAAATATTCCGGGTTCAATTATTTCAGCAATCATACTTACAATATTGCCGGAGTTCCTAAGAGGTGCGGATAATTTAAGAATGTTGCTTTATGCAATTGTATTGATTTTGATGATGATATTTAATAACAGTAAGTTTAAGGCCAATTTATCAATGAATAAAACCTTTAGAAAGCTTAGAAAGGAGGATTAATGCTGGAGTGTAAGAATCTAGGTATTCAATTTGGTGGATTAAAAGCGGTAGATAATTTTAATCTTAATATTGAAAAAGGAATGTTATACGGTCTTATCGGACCGAACGGTGCAGGAAAGACTACAGTTTTTAACCTCTTGACAGGAGTTTATAAGCCGACCGGAGGTACAATAAGACTTGACGGAAATTTGATAAACGGAAAAACACCTACACAGATTAACAATATGGGTATTGCCAGAACATTTCAAAATATCCGACTTTTCTCAAATATGTCGGTTCTTGATAATGTAAAAGTGGCATTACATGAAAAGGTGAAATATCCTTTACTTACATCCATGACTCATATGTTCGGATTTTCAAAAAAAGAAAAAGAGATGGATGATTTAGCTTTGGAGATACTGGATGTATTTTCGCTTAGTTCTAAAGGATGTTTTATCAGGGAATTTGCCATATGGTGAGCAGAGAAAACTTGAGATAGCAAGAGCTCTTGCAACAAGTCCTTCTCTACTGCTGCTGGACGAGCCTGCAGCAGGTATGAATCCTAATGAGACAGAAGAGCTTATGGGAACTATCAGAAAAATAAGAGATATGTATGGTCTTACAATTCTTTTGATTGAACATGATATGAAACTGGTGGCAGGAATATGTGAAAAGCTTACAGTACTTAATTTCGGTACTGAGCTTGCAAGCGGAACACCGAGTGAAGTACTTAATAATCCTGATGTAATTACAGCATATCTGGGAGAGTAGGAGGAACGATGGAAATATTAAAAGTAAAAGATCTTGTCGTGAACTATGGAATGATTAAGGCTGTAAAGGGAGCAAGCTTTTGTGTGAATCAGGGTGAAGTAGTTGCTCTTATCGGTGCCAACGGTGCCGGTAAAACTTCTATCCTACATACTGTCACAGGACTTCTAAGTGCAAAAGAAGGAAGTATTGAATTTGACGGCAAGGATATAACAAAAACAAAGGCGCACGATATAGTAAAGCTTGGAATGGCACATGTACCGGAGGGCAGAAGAGTTTTTGGAGATTTGACAGTAATTGAAAATCTTAAACTTGGCGCATATATAAGAAATGATAAGGCAGGTATAGAGGAAAGTCTTGAAAGAATATATAAGAGATTCCCAAGACTTTTTGAAAGAAAAACTCAGGTTGCAGGAACACTCTCAGGTGGAGAGCAGCAGATGCTTGCAATGGGAAGAGCTCTTATGAGTAATCCTAAGGTTATAGTAATGGATGAGCCTTCAATGGGACTCTCACCTTTGTATGTAAATGAGATATTTGATATTATAAGAGAAATCCATGAGAGCGGAACAACTGTACTTTTGGTTGAACAAAATGCAAAGAAAGCTCTTAGCATTGCTGACAGAGCTTATGTTCTTGAAACAGGGAATATAGTACTTGAGGGCGATGCAAAGAAACTTATGGATGATGACAGTGTAAAGAAAGCATATCTTGGAGAATAAAAGGGGCTGTGAAATAAGTCCCTAAAAGAAATAGGACCATTCGTTCATGCGAAAGGTCCTATTTTTGTGGTAAAATTAACTTGCCTATATCGACGGCTCCAAGTTTGAAGCAAACGCAAACAAGTATACCTGGGTATGGAAGAAGTATTGTAATTAAATATGTATTATTGGGGTAAAAACTTTTTTAAAACAGGAATTTTTTGACCGATCTTTACTATTATCCATGAAGTGAAGAACGCAATCAATCCAAGTAATATTCTGTATTTAACATTTTGATCGTTAAAGGTAATGAATCTTCTAACCACAGCCATAACAAAATAATGTAACAGATATATGCCGAGCACCTGTTTTCTGAATACCGAAGCTGCATTATATAATACGGTCCTTATCCCGGAAGCTTGTAAATTCCTGAAAAATAAAAACAGAGCCGTTGAATATAAAATACAAGGTAAGCCCATATAACCCTTAAAAGTTTCGTTCAAAGAGTTGTCTCTGAATGATAAATACAGTGTTCCCAACATTTGAAGCAGCAGCCCGAAAATCCCCAAAATATAAATAAATATTCGGGTACCTTTTTTAACATCATACCTGTCCGTACAGTATCCGATCAGTAAATAAATAACATAATTGGCTCCCATAGGCATAATAAAACCTATATTCCATGGTATCACATAACCGGTCAAAGAAGATATCAAGGGAAGGGTTACATTTAACAGTACAAAGCCCGATATTATATATAAAAATGTTTCTTTTTTGTTCTCATCGGGTATGAGAGTAAAGACCGGAACTGTCAAATACGTTGTAAATAAGCAGATAAATATCCAATAAGTACCGCCGTTCGCTTTTGTGTTGATCACGGAGTCCAATATATTCAAGGGTGTAAAGATCCCGGCATCCACAGAACCGTTAATAAATTTCATAGCGATTCCAACTATGCTCCAAAATATAAATGGTACTAAAATCTTATTGATCCTTTTTGCAAAAAATTCCTCGGTTGAATATTTCTTTTTGTAATCCAGTAAAGTCGCTCCGGTAAGCATGAAAAAAACCGGAACCGCAAAAGTACAAGCCGATTCTATAACATCGGCATATATCCACCATCTGCTTTTTTCAAATGACCAAAATATACCGTTTGAGTGTAAGAATACCACAGCTAAGCATGAAAGGACCGCCAATATATCGATATATTCAATACGGTCGTTTGCTTGTCCATCTTTATTTTTCATAATGTAATACCGGTGTGTATAAGTATGTACACCGGACTCCTTTCCGAAAAGTTTACTACCGACCTTTATTATATAAATACTAAGTCAATTTATGATTATATCTTATTAAGTATCCGGTAGCAAGATATTTTAGAAAGTATTTTTTTACTGCATATAAAAACGAAGTGACGGGCATTAAGTCAAGCCTGTAATGTTTATAACGAAAAGTATAAAAAGAAGTAATATAAATGCTATTTTTATAAAGAATGAAAAACAAAAACCATTAACCGTATATACGTAAGGGAGGTTACTTAAAAAAATAAAAATGGGGACAAGCCTTGAAAGTTGCTTTTATATTGGGTGATATGAGACTTTTTACACAGAGAATATAATGCCTTGCCCCATCTTAATATTAAATATTAATTTAGAATATATATTTGCATTATATAATAAAAATATAGTATAATCGCAGGAAGTAAAAGAGTTTTATAAAAGTCCCTAGTTTTGTTTATATCAAACTAGGGATGATTTTTACAAAGATAATATAAGGAGCAAAAATAGTGATAATTACAAGAACTCCTTTCAGGATGTCTTTTTTCGGAGGAGGCACAGACTTCCCGGGATTTTATATGGAAAACGGAGGAGCTGTCATCTCAACAACATTTGATAAATATTGTTATTTGACCGTAAGGCATCTTCCGAGATTTTTTGAATACAGTTCTCAAATAGTGTATTCAAGAACCGAATCCGTTAAGAGCGTAGACGAAATAGAACATCCTGCTGTTAGAGAGGCGATGAAATATTTGGACATGCATGAACTTAGGATCACTTACGATGCGGACCTTCCGGCACGTTCCGGTTTAGGTACCAGCAGTTCATTTGCGGTAGGATTGCTTAATGCTTTTTATGCGTTAAAGGGTAAGTATGCGGACAAGAGAAGGTTGGCTGATGAAGCTATATATCTTGAGAGAGAACTTTGTAATGAAAGCGGCGGAGTTCAGGACCAGATCGCGGCATCGTTCGGAGGACTTAACAGAATTATTTTTAATCAGGGCGGCTATGAGGTGGAGCCAATAATTATATCTCCAAATAAAAAAGAAGAGCTTAATGACAATCTGATGTTGTTTTTTACAGGTTTTTCAAGGTTTTCTTCCGATATACAAAAAGGTACCGAAACAGCTATTAAAAACAAGAAAAAAGAGCTTATCGAGATGCTCGGATTGGTCGATGAGGCTCATAAGATCCTGACCTCGAATGCCGATCTTAGTGAATTCGGAAAAATGCTTGACTATACATGGAAATTAAAAAGAGGTATAGAAAGTAAGATATCTACCAATGACATAGATGTATTGTATGAAAAAGCTACGAATGCAGGGGCACTGGGAGGAAAGTTACTCGGAGCCGGCGGCGGAGGCTTTTTGCTTTTTTATGTTGAAAAAGATAAACAGGCGGCAGTACAGAACGCACTCAGTAATCTTTTATATGTACCGTTCAAGTTCGAAAATGCAGGTACCAAGGTAATACATTACTCACCGGAAAGTTTTGAGGTAACAAAGAATACTTATGGAACTTAAGGAAAAGTCGAAGGTATTATCGGTCGTTGTTCCGGCATATAATGCACAGGCATATATAAGGGAAAACCTGGATTCTTTTTGTATACCCGAGATCATGGATGATATTGAGGTGTTGATAATCAATGACGGCTCTGTTGATGATACGGAGTCGATATCCTCTGAATATGTTGAAAAATATCCGGATAACTTCAGGTTATTTAACAAGGAAAACGGTGGGCACGGTTCGGGTATCAATTACGGGATAAAGTATGCAAAAGGAAAATATTTTAAAGTGGTCGATGCGGACGACACTGTAGGTAAAGAGGCATTTATAAACCTTGTAAAATGCCTAGGTTCTTGCGATGCGGATATTGTTTATTCGGGATTTTATTGGGCTTATGATGACGGAAGCGGTGACATGTCGAATTTTAAACTCAAACAGGAGTTTGAAGTTGCTTTTGACGGCGTTGAATATAATAAAGAATATAAGTTTGATGAGATAGCAAAAAAACTGTATATAAAGATGCATAACATGACTGTAAAGACTGCAATACTTTATGATAACGGCATAAAGATCGATGAGAACTCGTATTATGTTGATGCGGAATACATACTGTATCCCATACCCTATGTCAATACTATCCTTTTTATAAAGGATATAGTTTATTACTACAGGATAGGGAGAAAAGGTCAGAGCGTATCGATCGAAAAAATGCAAAAGAATGAGAATAATTACAGCCTGGTGATAGATTCCTTACTTAGATTTTATTCAGATCTTTACAAAGAAAAGATATGTTCCGAGGCTAAAAAATATTACATAGCCGCAATTATCGCAAGAGTTATTTCCGGTAAATACAAGGTCATGTTGAGTATGAAAGATTCAAGAAAAAGTGAATTTATAAAATTCGAGCATAAACTTAAAGAGGAGTATAGGGATATTTATAATAAAAATATAAACCCGGCGATCAAGATCTTAAGGGCGACAAACTACATGACTTATTCTTTTATAAGCTTTTTGGTAAGGATATTTTATAAATAAAACCGTTATGAGGATGGAGTAATAATATGTTAAAACTTATTGATAGAATAAATACCTATAAACATTATGAGCCACTGTTAAAAGCAGCTTATAATAAAAAGATATAAAATTAAAGTACAGAAGAAGCTTCCTGGGATATATATGGAGTATCATGAGTCCTCTTTTGATCATGGTAGTAATGGTGATCGTGTTTTCCAATATGTTTAGATTTGATATAGTTAACTATCCTGTCTATTTTATAATAGGTCAGACTATTTATAATTTCTTTTCTGAATCAACCAATCATGCTATGTGGTCTATAGTCGGCAATGCGGCATTGTTAAAGAAAACCTATGTACCCAAATATATTTTCACATTATCAAAAATCTCAAGTTCTTTTGTTAATACTTTATTTGCACTGGGTGCTATGCTTATCGTGTTCATAGTATGCAATATCAAATTCAACTGGTTTATGCTTTTTATACCGGTAATATTGCTTCAGGTTTATGTTTTATGTGTCGGAGTCGGTCTTATACTTGCACAGGCCACAGTGTTTTTCAGGGACATTCAATACATTTACGGTGTAATACTTATGGTTTGGATGTATTTGACACCGATATTTTATCCTTTGAGCATGCTTGAATCCAATCCGGAATTGCTTTTTTTTGTTAAGAATTTTAATCCGCTGTATTTGTATATAGAACAATTTCGTACAATAGTGTTGCAAGGAGTATTCCCTCCGGTTGAACTTATTGCAAACGGTGTTGCATGGTCATTGTTTTCACTTGTTTTAGGTACGGTAATATTTTTAAAAACACAGGATAAGTTTATACTTTATATTTAATTTATTAGGACGGAGCGATCTTTTATGGATGTAAGAAAAGATGATGAAATAATAGAAGAGTTGATCGATGAAATAAATGATCAGCATGATAGTAGGGATGTAAATGCAAATGAAGATTCTGAGCATGAAAAGAAAGCTATAGAAGATACGGTGGTAAAGGTCGACAATGTAAGTGTAAGATTTAATATAGCTTCCGAACGAATAGATAATCTCAAAGAATATTTTATAAAACTCATAAGAAAAGAACTGATGTTCAAGGAATTCTTTGCTCTTAAAGATGTATCTTTAGAGATAAAAAGAGGAGAGGCATGGGGCTTTATAGGTGTAAACGGATCCGGTAAGTCCACACTTCTTAAGCTTATATGCGGTATATTAAAACCCTACGAGGGTAAGGTAACGGTCAGCGGAAGTATAGCTCCGCTTATCGAACTCGGAGCCGGTTTTGATTACGACCTTACAGCAAGAGAAAATATATATTTAAACGGTGCGGTGCTCGGATATAATGAAAAATTCATGAAAGAACATTTTGATGAGATAGTTGAATTTGCGGAACTTCAAAACTTTCTTGATATGCCTATCAAGAACTATTCATCGGGTATGGCGGCACGTCTTGGATTTGCGATAGCGACAATGGTAAAGTCTGACATACTGATATGTGATGAAGTGCTTGCGGTAGGTGATTATGCGTTTCAGCTAAAGTGTGAAAAGAGAATGAAGGAGCTTCTTGACGGAGGAACGACACTTCTTTATGTATCTCATGCAACGGAATCCGTAAAAAGATTATGTGACCATGCATTATGGTTGAATAAGGGGAGAGTGGTTATGAAAGGTGGAGCAATAGATGTCTGTGATGCTTATATTAAAGATCAGATAGGTGAGATAAAGGCTAAGGTAGAGGGTGAAAATGTGGATTATATAATCATACAAGCCGGCGGTAAGGGTACGAGACTTGGACATCTTACCAGAAACAAACCCAAGGGTATAGTACCGGTAAATAATCTGCCTATAGTTTTCCACATGTTCAAGAAATATCCGGACAAGAAATATATAATAATAGGTGACTATAAAAACGAAGTCCTTGAAAAATACCTCGAAGCTTTCGGTGGAACCACCTGTATAAGTGTTAAGGCACAGGGACAGGGTACTTCTGCAGGACTGCATCAGGCACTTGAACATATACCGGCAGGTAAAAGGTTTATGTTCGTATGGTCGGATCTTATACTGGGTGAAGAAGTAAATATTGATGAGACAAGGGGCAATGTCATAGGTATATCCAGAGACTTCGAGTGCAGATGGTCTTATAAGGATGGGCGATTTTTTGAAGAGCCGTCAATGGAGCACGGAGTGGCGGGGCTTTTCATATTCTCGGATAAGGAGATACTGGCACAGGCTCCGCAGTCGGGTGAATTCGTAAGATGGCTACAGGGTCAGAATATAGGGTTTGAGGAAATGTCCTTACTGGATACGGTTGAAACCGGTACCTTAGAGGCGATAAGACGCATCTCGGGACATGAGGGCGAGTATAGATGTAGACCGTTCAACAGTATAGAAGTGCATGACAATATACTTATAAAAAGACCTATAGACGATCAGGGAAAGGCTTTAGCAGTCAATGAAGTAAAGTGGTACAGCGAAGTTAAAAAATACAACTTCGATCAAATACCTATAATATATGAATTAAATCCGCTTACCATGGAAAAGATAAACGGACAAAACATATACAAAGCAGAGCTGGATACCGAGCAAAAGAAAAAGGTCATAGACAACCTTATATCATCTTTGGAAAAACTGCACGGTTTTACCAAAGAAGAAGCGGATCCGTACAGTATAATGGATACATATTTTTACAAGACTTTCACTCGTTTGGACAAGATAAGGAATCTGGTTCCTTTTGCACTTGAAAAGACCATAAATATTAACGGCAAGGACTATAAGAATCCGTTCTTCTACAGAGAAAAGATAAAAGAAGATGTCAGAAACCGGTGCCTGTATACCTGTAAGAGCTTTTCATTGATACACGGAGACTGTACATTTTCCAATACTATGGTAGATGATAAACTTAATGTTATATTCTTGGATCCGAGAGGGTACTTCGGAAGCACGGAGTTATACGGTGATGTGGATTATGACTGGGCGAAATTATATTATTCCATAGACGGAGATTACGATCAGTTTAACAATAAGAATTTTGAACTCTACATTGAAGAAAACGGAGTAAGACTTGATATAGCTACAAACGGTTGGAAAGAATTGGCACCTTATTATTTGTCACAGCTTAAAGGTGTGGATGCTCAAAAAATCAAATTTTTACATGCCCTTATATGGTTATCACTTACGACCTATGCATGGGAAGATTATGATTCTATCTGCGGAGCTTTCTATAAAGGTGTGATGCTTATGGATGAGTGTCTTAAAGATAATTAGGAGGTAGTATATGGAGGATCTTAAACTGTCATCACTTCCTAAAACATGGATCTTTGATCTGGACGGTACGATACTTGTACATAACGGATATAAAAACGGAGGAGACAGGATATTGCCCGGGGTAAAGGAGTTTTTTGATAATATCCCCGAGACAGATCATATACTGATTCTTACAGCAAGAAAGGAAGAAGTTCTTGAATCCACGATAGAGTTTCTTAAAGATAACGGGATAAGATATAATAATATATTGGCTGATATACCGTTCGGAGAGAGGATTTTACTTAATGACATGAAAGGTTCGGGTCTGAAGACAGCCTATGCCGTTAATCTTAAAAGAGACGAGGGATTGAATTTTTCTGTTTATATAGATGAAGACCTTTAATAAAGAAATATATATAAAGCAGGGGAAGATAGCGAAGCGGTAATACTCAGTGTTGTGCTGCTCACATATAATCATGAGAGATATATAAGGACCTGTCTGGAAAGCATAGTTTTGCAAAAAACAAGTTTTAAGTACGAGTTGATAGTCGGAGACGATGCTTCAACGGACAGGACACCCGAAGTGATACTTGAGTATGCTGCTAAGTATCCTGACATAGTCGTTCCTGTACTGAGAGAAAAAAATGTAGGTGCGGTAGCTAATCTGGTCGGGCTTTTAAAAATGGCGAAGGGCAGATATATAGCAGGTTGTGAGGGAGATGATTTCTGGACGGACAACAAAAAGCTGGAGCTACAGTTTAGGTTTTTAGAAAGAAGAAAAGATCATATAGCTTGCAGTCATGATATAGAGATAGTAAATGAAGACGGAACATCAGCGGATAAGCAAAAGATCAACTGGATAAGTCCCAATAGGCATTATAGCCTTAAAGACTATAAGGGGATCATGCTTCCCGGGCATCCGGTAGCACTTGTTTTCAGAAATATATTTAAGACGCAGGAAGATCCGAACATATTACTTGATTTCCATACATCCATAGCTGACAGAACATTGGCAGTGATGCTTTCGGTGCGTGGAAAGATCTACAGAGCTGATAGAAAAATGGCAGCATACAGACTTCATTCAAGTAATAAAACGAATATGACTAACAGTATATATAACAACTTAAGGTCGTATTTGATAGACTATGAACTTAATGAGAAGATAGAAGAATATATATATACAAAGCTTCATAAAAGAATAAGTTTTGCGGGATTCAGATGGAAGCTTTTTATTAAACTTGGGATAAAGACCTTACTTAAACTCTCTGAGGGTTCATTGGATAATTTTAAAAAAGTGGCTATACTGCATACGAAATGGTGTGTGGGAAGACATAAAAAGGAGAGATCATGGTAGTTGGCATTATGCAACCTTACTTTTTGCCTTATTTGGGTTATTGGCAATTAATAAATGCTGTTGATAAATTTGTAATATATGATGATGTTAATTATATAAAGGGAGGTTGGATCAACAGAAACAGGTATTTGTATAACAGTGAAGCAAAAAGTCTTTAATATAATTATGAAGAATTCCAGCTCATTTAAAAAAATCAATGAAATAGAATTAATGGGCGGTGACGGAAAATACAATCCGATGAGAAAATTATATATGACTTTCGAGATGGCATATAAGAAAGCACCTTATTTTACTGAGGTTTCAGGACTTTTGGAAGAAATATTGAATTATAAGGAAAATAATCTTTCTAAATTCATTGAATATTCCATAAGAAAGATCTCTGACTATCTTGATATAGATACTGAAATAATAGTATCTTCGGATATAGTTAAGGATGAAGAGCTTGTAAGGGAACAAAGAGTTATGGACATCTGTAAAAGACTCGGCGGTACGAAATATATCAACCCTATAGGCGGAAAAGAATTATATGATAAAGACGAGTTTGCAAAAAACGGTCTTGAACTTGACTTTATAAAAATGGATGAGATAGTTTATAAACAATTTTCCGATGAGTTTGTACCGGGACTGTCCATACTGGATGTACTTATGTTTAACAGTCGTGATAAAGTAAAAGAATTTTTAGAACTATATTCACTTGAATAGAGGGAAGATGATGAGAGAAATAGGAGGCTATCTTGAACTGGAGCTTGGGTGCGGTAAAGAGTTATATACGGATGAGATAAGACTTAACTCTGCCAGGAATTGTCTCAGATATCTGATAAGAAAAAGGAATATAAAGAAGATACAGATTCCGGCATATACATGTCCTGTCGTTTGGGAAGTTTTAGAGGACGAGGGATGTGAGATAATATATTATGAGATAGATGAGAATATGCTGCCCGGTGTTGAACTTGATAAAGATGTATATGTGTTATATACAAATTATTTCGGCGTATGTTTTGAACAGGCTAAGTACATAAGTTCCAAGTATAAAAAAGTAATAATAGATAATGCACAGGCTTTTTTTGATAACGGGAAAAATGCCGTGGATTCATTTAATTCTTCAAGAAAATTCTTCGGAGTGCCCGACGGAGGCTATCTTTCTACAAGCTTGCCGTATGATGACGAATTGGAATACGATCATTCGTATGAGAGGGCAGGGCATTTGTTAAGAAGAATAGATAAAAGTGCGTCAGAGGCGTATGAAGTCTACAGACGTAACGAAAGTATAATTGACAGTGAGGATATTAAGTTGATGTCTAAACTGACACAAAGAATACTTTCATCAATTGATTATGAAAATTGCAAAAAGACAAGAATATCTAATTTTAAATATTTACATAACTGCTTAAAAGATATAAATTGTTTTAAAATCGAAGATACGGACAGACCTGCCATGGTATATCCGCTGCTGGTAAAAAGCATGGATGACGACAAAAAAGTAAGATCCGAATTGATCGAAGATAATATATATATAGCAAGATATTGGGCAGGGCAAAAGGATAGAGGATACGGTGACAGACTTGAGAAATATTTGCTGCCGCTGCCTATAGATCAACGATATTCCTTTGAAGAAATGGAATATATGGTCAATAAGATAAAAAAATTAATTTAATTTTATCGGAGAGTAATGTGATGTCAAAAAAAATAGGAGTTTTAATATTTCCGGCCGGAGAAATAAATTCGGTCGAATTGCATGATGCACTGGCTACCTGCGTAAATATAGAATTATACGGTGCTTCATCTGTGGATAAACACGGTGAATATGTATTTAAGAACTATATCGGCGGATTGCCCATGATAAGTGAAAAAGACTTCTTTGATGAATTTAATAAAGTTATCGAAGAAAATAATATAGATGTGGTATTCCCCACACATGATACGGTAGCGGATTTTTTTGCCGAGAATAAAGACAAGATAAAAGCCGGTATCATAGTGGCGGATAGTCGTACTGCACAAGTATGCAGAGACAAAAAGATAACCTATGAGGTTTTTGAAAATGAGAGTTTTTGTCCTAAGGTATATAAAGATATAGATACCTACCCGGTATTTATAAAACCGAGAAAAGGACAGGGCTCGGTAGGAGCAAAACTTATACGCAGTGCCGGTGACGTGACCGATAATATAGATCTTAGTGAATATGTGATAACGGAATACTTGCCGGGAAAAGAGATCACCGTAGACTGTCTTACTGATAAGCACGGTAAACTAAGAGTTGTTTTACCACGTTCAAGAGACAGACTGCTTGCCGGAATATCCGTATCGGCAAAGGATGAAGAGCTTACAGAAGAGATACAGTATATAGCTGATACTATAAATTCAAAGCTTAAATTCAGAGGTCTTTGGTGGTTTCAGCTTAAGGAAAGCAGTGATAAGAAGCTTAAACTTCTTGAAATATCAACAAGATGTGCCGGTACTATGTGTATGGCAAGGGCAAGGGGGGTTAACCTTGCACTTTTAAGCGTGTATGATGCTTTAGGATATGATGTGGAAGTTTTTATAAATCCTTATCATATCAAGCTTGATAGAAGTCTTATATCAAGGTACAAGATAGATTATGAATATGAAAATGTATACTTTGATTTTGATGATACATTAATAATCAATAAAAAGGTCCACCTACCTGCGATATCATTTTTATATCAATGCAAAAATAAGGGCAAGAAGATCTTTCTTATAACAAAACATGAAACAGATATATATGAAGATCTGAAGAAATACGATCTTCCTGAGAGTTTATTTGAAGAGATAATTTTGCTTAAACCAAAAGAAAATAAAGAGGATTATATTAAAAAAGAAAAGGCTATATTTATAGATAATATGTATGCTGAAAGAAAAAGTGTCATAACTAAGTTAGGTATACCTGTTTTTGATGTGGATGCCATAGAGGTACTTTTAGATTGGAGGATATAGAAGTGGAGTTTGATTATATCAACAATAACTTAGATCTTAGCGACGATAAATATTATTATTATTGTTGTGCGGGACTCGGAGATACCCTGATAACTTTAAGTATAAGGGATCTTCTTGAAGAAAAACTGGGGAAAAAGGTTGTTTTTATATTAAAAAAGACTCACGAAGTTGTAGCAAAAATGTACGAGGATAAAGACTGTATAATCCTTAAAGATAAGGAAATGCAGGAACTCGTTGAAAAAGATTTATCCAAACAAGTAATGAGTGGTAAAATTTATGCCGCACATCCGGCATTGCACCCGGAGATGTGGACTTTTTTCAGACCTATATATGATCAGGATTCTACCGAGAGGTTTTTACCCTGGATACACAGATTCTTTGGAGTTAAATATAGAGAGAAGCTTAAGGAGCCTACCTACTATCCTCCTATGACAGACACATTGGAGAGTAAGATAAGTAAGTTTGATAAAGTGGATAATATTGTAATGTTAAGTCCGGAAGCGACTTCCATGCTGCCTTTATCCGACCGTTTTTGGGAAAACCTCGTAAACGAATTAAAAGAACAAGGATATACAGTAGTTTCAAATGTCATAAAGAAAGAAAAAACGGTCAAAGGCAGTATATACATAGATCTGACATCGGAAGAGGCTGTTATTTTAGGTCTTAACTGTCATTCTGTACATTCTGTCAGAAGCGGTTTGTGTGATCTGATTTTTTCAAAGGGCAAGGACTTACATGTGTATTATCCTACACACAGTTCATACTTTATATATTCTTTAAACAGCATGTTCAGAAGAACCGATATTGATGAAAGAATATTGATAGAGAAATAAATTATTATATTAAGGGGATTATTAATGGGATCAGGTAATAAAATATGCACGGTATTACTTATAAGTTATAATCATGAAAAGTATATAACGAGAGCACTGGATTCGATTCTGTCTCAGAATACAAAATATAACTATATCATCAAGATATTTGACGATGCTTCAAAAGACAATACCAAGGATATAATAAGAGCTTATAAAGAAAAATATCCCGATAAAATAGAGGCATTTATTGCCGAGAAGAATCAGGGGGCGCAGACCAATATATGGAATGCCGTCACATCGGTAGATACTAAATATTTTATTTTATTGGAAGCGGATGATTATTGGTGTAATGATAAAAAGCTTGAATATCAGATAGATGCGATGGAAAAACATCCGGAATGTTCTTTCTGCGGACATAACACCTATCTTTTTGCACTGGATGGTGGCAGCAGGGAGTATTCGGAAGGTTCCGTATGTTGCACTCAAAAGTTTTTGAAAAAGAAGAGGATATTTACTCTCAAAGATTTTAAAAATGCACATGACGGAGGTTATATACCTTATGTTTCCGCAAGACTTATAAGGACGGAAGCTATAGACTTTAAGAAGATAAAATATAAAGAAAGTGTTTTATTTGATTTTACACAGTTTTATTATTTATTGCTAAAAGGAAGTTATTATTATATTGATATGCCAATGAGTGCTTATCAAAGGACCGGAAGCGGAGTGTGCTCCCGGTGTTACACCTATGGAATTCCTTAATACCTTTGTTCAAAATGCAATAGATTTCAATAAAGAGACAAATAACGTTATAGCTGACAAAATATACAGAGACTGTATGCTTCAGATCGATTTCAGACTCGGATTGTATAAAGACAGGTTTATTAAGAAGGTACTTCCTATTGATAAGACGAATACTGAGAGCGGAGAAAAAATCGATATGATCAATATGGCAAACAATGAAAGCATAGTATTTAAAGAAAGTTATTTCGATAAGGACAAATATTACTTTGTTTGTAACGGTAACTTGGGGCATACAATGACCATGTGCGCGTTAAAGAACGAACTTGAGTCAAAATACGGGGCAAAAATAGTTTTCCTTGTTACTAAAGAACAGGAATTCATACCTAAGTTATACGATATAGATGACTACATAGTTGCGGATATGACAGGTGCCAATATGGAAGATATAAGTGATAATGCACCTTATCCGGAAAAAGGGAAATTATATGTCACACATCCTTTTGCACATAAGGAAGCATCGGCATATTATGAGCCAATGTATAAATTGTATTCAACAGAAAGATACCTGCCTTGGCTTTTAAAATTTATGGGACTTTCCAAAGATACAAAGATCAATTATCCAGACAGAGCTCCGGAACTGAATACAAAGAGTACAGAAAAGATAAAGAAGTTAGTGATTTAAGTAAGATAGTACTGTTCTTACCGGAAACCCAGGATTTTGCCAATATTTCCGAGACCGTGTGGGAGAAAAAGGCTAAAGATATAAAGGAGAAGGGTTACGAAGTTATATCCTGCCCTTTTAACAAAAAGTTTACGGTCAAGGGTACAAGGTATGTAGACCTTACACCTGAAGAAGCGATGTATGTGGGTATGAATTGTGCGGCTGTTTACGCTATGCGGAACGGCTTCTGTGAATTGTTATTTAAGAGAGGACTGAATCTTCATATATACTATCCTTCTCACAGTACACATTTTATATATTCTATGAATATACCGGGACTTAAAGATGTGGTAAAAGAAAAGATAGTGCTTGAACTTTCACATATAAGTTTGGACAAGGATGTGGCAAAGAAAGCGGATACACCGCTGCTTTTCGGTGTCGTAAGAATACCTGGCAGCGTATACAGATTTTATGACAGACACAGACATTTGTTTAAGAACAAAAAACTGATCAAATTCCTTGTTAAATGGAGATAAGATAGTACTTAAGGAGGTAATATGGCTAAGATATTGGTTACAAGATCTACGCTTCCGTCAATAGAAGAATACGAAAAAGAGTTAAGAGAACTTTGGGAGAGCAGATGGCTTACAAATGCAGGTCAAAAGCATAAGGAATTAACGGATAATTTGAAAGAATATTTAAAAGCCGGGGAAGTAGAGCTTTTTGCCAACGGACATTTGGCACTGGAGATAGCGTTGCAGGCATTAGAACTTGAAGGAGAAGTTATAACCACACCGTTTACATTTATTTCAACTACAAATGCAATAGTCAGAAACGGACTTGAGCCTGTTTTTTGTGATATAGACAGGGAAAGATGGACAATAGATACAGATAAGCTGAGAAAAATGATCACAAAGAAAACTTCGGCTATACTTGCCGTACATGTATACGGTATACCTTGTGATGTTGAGGCTATAGAAAGTATAGCAAAGGAGTACGGTCTTAAGGTGATATATGATTCCGCACATACATTTGCGGCTAATTATAAGGGTAGATCGATTTCAAGTTACGGGGATATATCAATGTATTCATTCCATGCCACTAAGGTATTCCATACAGTAGAGGGCGGAGCGTTGGTATTTAATGATAAGGGACTGTCCGAAAGGATAAGGCATTTTAGAGACTTCGGTCTGTGTCCGGGCGGTGAAGAAGCCGACGAAGTCGGAATGAATGCTAAACTCAGTGAATTTCATGCCGCAATGGGTCTGTGTAATCTGAGACATATTGAGGAGTCCGTTGCTAAGAGAAAGGCGGCTTCGGACAGATATGACAGTCACCTGAAAGGTGTTCCCGGAATAGAGATATTCCCCGATATAGAAGGTCTGGAAAGGAATTATTCATATTATCCGGTGGTATTTCAGGTAAGTATAATAGGGATGAGGTATTGGAAAAACTTGATCAACATGATATTGCCGCAAGGAAATATTTCTATCCTTTGACCAACAGGTTTAAGAGCTTTGCCGGAAAATACGATCATTTTAAAACTCCCGTAGCAGAGGCTGTTTCAAATAATGTTTTGTGTTTACCGCTGTATTCTGATTTAGATCCATGTGATGTGGATAAAATATGTAATATAATATTGAGTTAGGAAGGGGATAAAGATGATAAAATATTATGAGGAGAATTTTAGAATACTTGAAAAGGCTATAGCTTCTATAGATGAAAAAGAGTATGAAAAACTTCTCGAAAATTGTTATAAAGCCATAGAAAAGGGTGGAAAAGTAATAGCTTCCGGACTTGGTAAAAACGTGCCTATATGCGAAAAGTTCGTAGGAACTATGAATTCATACGGTTTGCCTGCAAGCTTTTTACATACGAATACCGCAGTGCACGGAGACCTCGGTATAGTTAAAGACGAGGATGTGGTGATATTACTGTCTAAAAGCGGTAATACTGCAGAGACTTTGGTACTTTGCCATAATTTACAAAAGAGAAAATGCGATACATGGTCTCTGTCATGTAATAAAAATGCCAAGTCATACGCTTTGACACATGAGAATTTATTTATAGACCTTGAACATGAGGGTGACCAGTGGGATATAGTTCCCAACAATTCAACCACCGTGTTCCTGATCGTTTTACAAGGAATAGCTATAGAACTTGCCAACAGATTTAAGATAGACAGGGAAAGCTTCGGTCTTAATCATCCGGGCGGCAATATAGGTGAGATATTGGGATCTGCCAATAAATAATACGAGTAAAGATATGAAGATCGGGATATAACTGATCTTTTAGTATCAGCTTATATTAAATATCAAAAGGTCAATAAAAAGAGTAGATATTTTGACTGTCATTCTCAAAATAAAGTGCTGATAGATTTTGATTTTGAGTACTTTATTAAAATGGCAGTCATATCTATTTTAAAAGTATTTATAATGTAATATAGTAAGCAATCAGTCATGCGGATAAGCATATCTGTACCGAGAGGAGATCTATGGATAAATTATTTAAATCAAGGGAAGAGATATTTGACTCTCTTTTTATAAGATACCCTGTATTGGAAGCTTGCAAAGACAGTATATATAAGGCTTTCGAGCTTTTAAAAGAAACTGTTTTAAGACAGAATATTTTGTATCTGGCAGGTAACGGAGGAAGTGCTTCGGACAGTGAGCATATAGTCGGTGAACTTATGAAATCATTTATGGCAAAAAGACCGATAGATGAAAAACTTGCCGATAAATTAAAATCCCTGTACGGTGAAGAGGGTGAAAAATTAAGCCTTGATCTTGAAGGTGGATTCAGGGCAGTTTCCCTACCTTCTTTAATATCTCTTTCAACAGCTATAATAAATGATGTTAACAGCGATGTGATGTTCGCTCAGATGCTTAATTCCATAGGAGTTGAGGGTGATGTGTTCTGGGGTATAAGTACTTCCGGGAATTCAAAAAATATAGTCAAGGCTGCTATGCTTGCAAAAGCCAAGGGACTTAAGGTCATGGCTTTGGTGGGGCAAAAGGAGTGCAGGCTTGACACATTATGTGATGTGATAATACATGTGCCGGAAACCGAGACATATAAGGTTCAAGAGCTTCATTTACCCGTGTATCATGCACTCTGTGCTATGATTGAG